>NZ_AP035909.1:0-4082191 GCF_059731105.1 Type-F symbiont of Plautia stali
CCGGTAGTTATCCAAAGAACAACTGATGCATGTTTTTTGAGCTGTGTATAACCTAAGGTTTTGATCCCAGCTTATACGGATCAGGATCACCGATCACTCACAGCTAGTGATCCTGCTCATCCTGTTGTTTATGCAAGGCTTCTGGCACATATCCACAGGAGGCCGGGATCCTAATAAGAGATCTAACAGAAAGATCATATACAGATCTAAGATCCTTTCTTTTAAAACCGGACGATCCCGCGGCTTTCACCCCAGACGGAATTTGAGTAGAATCCACGCCCCAGGACGACGATCCTGCACGTTCATCAACCGAGGTACCACTTCATGTTTTATCAGGATCCTTTTGACGTCATCGTAATTGGTGGTGGTCATGCGGGCACCGAAGCCGCAATGGCGGCAGCCCGAATGGGTCAGCAAACCCTGTTACTCACCCATAACATTGATACGCTTGGACAAATGTCCTGCAACCCGGCGATCGGTGGCATTGGCAAAGGACATTTGGTGAAGGAAGTGGATGCCCTGGGGGGTCTGATGGCCCATGCGATCGACCAGGCCGGTATCCAGTTTAGGATACTAAACGCCAGCAAAGGGCCGGCGGTGCGGGCCACCCGTGCTCAGGCCGATCGCGTGCTCTATCGCCAGGCGGTGCGCACTGCCCTGGAGAACCAGCCCAACCTGATGATCTTCCAGCAGGCGGTCGACGATCTTATCGTTGAAAACGATCGCGTGGTGGGTGCCGTGACTCAGATGGGACTCAAGTTCCGCGCGAAAACCGTGGTACTGACCGTCGGAACCTTCCTGGACGGCAAAATTCATATCGGTCTGGACAACTACAGTGGCGGTCGCGCAGGTGATCCCCCGTCCATTCCGCTGGCAAAACGACTCCGCGCGCTGCCGCTGCGGGTAAACCGCCTCAAAACCGGCACGCCGCCGCGCATTGACGCTCGCACCATCGATTTTTCAGTGCTGAGCCCGCAGCATGGGGATAACCCGATGCCGGTCTTCTCGTTTATGGGCAGTGCCGCTCAGCATCCGCAGCAGGTGCCGTGCTGGATCACCCATACCAACGAGAAAACCCACAACGTGATCCGCGAAAACCTGGATCGCAGCCCGATGTACGCCGGGATCATCGAAGGGATCGGCCCGCGCTACTGCCCGTCGATCGAAGACAAAGTCATGCGCTTTGCCGATCGTAACTCGCATCAGATCTTCCTGGAGCCGGAAGGGCTGACCAGTAATGAGATCTACCCGAACGGTATCTCTACCAGCCTGCCGTTTGACGTGCAGATGCAGATCGTCCGCTCAATGAAGGGGATGGAGAATGCGAAGATCGTGCGTCCGGGTTATGCCATCGAGTATGACTTCTTCGATCCGCGCGATCTCAAACCGACGCTGGAGAGTAAGTTTATCGACGGCCTCTTCTTTGCCGGACAGATCAACGGCACAACCGGTTATGAAGAAGCCGCTGCGCAGGGGATGCTGGCCGGTCTGAACGCCGCCCGTCAGTCTGCTGACAAAGAGGGCTGGGCACCGCGTCGCGATCAGGCTTATCTGGGCGTGCTGGTTGATGACCTCTGTACGCTCGGCACCAAAGAGCCGTACCGCATGTTTACCTCCCGTGCCGAATACCGTCTGATGCTGCGCGAAGACAATGCCGATCTGCGTCTGACCGAAACCGGTCGTGAACTGGGTCTGGTCGATGATGCACGCTGGGCGCGCTTCAACCAGAAGCTGGAAGCGATTGAGCAGGAGCGTCAGCGTCTGCGCGATATCTGGGTTCATCCAAAATCCGAACACGTTTCCGACGTCAATACGGTGCTCAGCGCGCCGCTGACCAAAGAAGCGAGTGGTGAAGATCTGCTGCGTCGTCCGGAGATGACCTATCTGAAGCTGATGGCGCTGGAGGCCTTCGGCCCGGCACTGGCCGATGAGCAGGCCGCTGAGCAGGTTGAGATTCAGGTGAAGTATGAAGGCTACATCGCGCGTCAGCAGGAAGAGATTGATCGTCAGTTGCGTAATGAGAACACGCTGCTGCCGGTTGAGCTTGACTATCGCCAGGTGAATGGACTCTCTAATGAGGTGATCGCCAAGCTGAACGATCACAAGCCGACGTCGATCGGGCAGGCGACGCGCATTTCCGGTATTACCCCGGCGGCCATCTCGATTCTGCTTATTTACCTGAAAAAACAGGGTCTGCTGCGCAAAAGCGCCTGATCTTAAACGGGGCGAGGAGACTCGCCCCCGCTGAATGGACTTATGCTGTGATTAACACACTCACGTCGCTGCTCAATGCAGCCGGTATTTCCCTCTCCGATCAACAAAAACAGCAGCTGGTTGCCTATGTCGGCCTGCTGGATAAGTGGAACAAAGCCTACAACCTGACCTCCATCCGCGATCCGCAGCAGATGCTGGTGCGTCATATCCTCGACAGTATCGTGGTGGCGCCGCATCTTCAGGGCGCACGCTTTATTGATGTTGGCACCGGACCGGGTCTGCCAGGCATTCCGCTGGCTATCGTCATGCCGGATGCGCACTTTACGCTGCTCGACAGTCTGGGCAAGCGGGTCCGGTTCCTGCGTCAGGTTCAGCATGAGTTAGGACTTACTAACATCACGCCGGTCCAGAGCCGGGTAGAGACCTTCCCGGCGGAACCCCCGTTCGACGGGGTGATCAGCCGTGCTTTTGCCTCCCTGACCGATATGGTGACCTGGTGTCATCATCTGCCGGGAAGGGAAGGGCGCTTCTTTGCGCTGAAAGGGGTGCGACCAGACGATGAAATTGCCGCTTTACCGGCGGGCTTTGGGGTAGATTCCGTCATCAGACTGCAGGTGCCTCAGCTGGACGGTGACCGCCACCTGGTTATTCTGCGTCACCAGTAGCCTTATCGTCAGCAGGGTCTTAGCGCGTTTCAGCCTCAGGCCCTCTCAGGCGGCTGATTAAAAAAAACGCAGACGAGATCGGTGTGATAAAAGTTTTTGATTAAACGCGCGCGGTAAGAAGGTTAAAAAGGCCGATGGAAATTATCCGAAAAGCTCTGTTACATTTAACTTTTAATTCACATTTGGTTATCAGAAATATCACTTGTATAGCCGGGTAGCGGAATAAAAATAGTCACGTCAGAAAATATATCGCGGTAATAACCTGCCGTGCGTAATATCAGTTTCACGATTCTCAGGCACAGTTCGATGTCAATAGCCTGTTTTCCGGGAAATTACGCTTTCCGCTACAGCGATCTAATTTTAAGTGGCTGATTCAACTAGCCTTAACCGATGCAGGCCGGGCGCTGAAATAGCACCCTGATAAAACTCATTCTGGCGCAGGTGCTTATTATGTGATCTAAAGCACGCTTTAAAAGCAAGACGCCAGTGAATTTTCAGTCCGATTCAGATGAATTCCGGCAGGGTAATCTTTGGAAAAATAGCCCTCCGGAAAGAAATTTAAATAATTGTTCACCTTTTCGCTACTTACCGATTGAAATCGCAGGTGCGGCCCGTATAATTTGCACGGCTTTTGCTGCTTGACTCAACTGCGCAAAGGCAGTCTTATACGACACGCGACATACCCCTGATGGGGCAGGAGAGTATCAGCGTCATGTCAGTGTCTCTTTACAGTGTGAAATTCGCCCGAACGGTGCTGATGATTCAGCTGGTGACGATAGTCATCATCGGCGCACTCTTTGCTGTTAAAGATGTCACGTGGGGTGTCTCTGCTCTTGCTGGCGGAGCGGCAGCCTGGCTGCCAAACGTATTGTTTTTGTTTTTAGCCTGGCGCCTGCAGGGGCAATCCCCCGCTTCGGGGCGAGTCGCGTGGAGCTTCGCTTTAGGTGAAATAGCCAAAGTGTTTGCGACCATCATTTTGCTCATTGTGGCGTTGGGTCTATTCGGCGCGGTCTTCTGGCCGGTCGGAATAACCTGGTTATCGGTGCTGGTGGTACACATGCTGGCACCGGCGGTAATTAACAACAAAGGGTAAGAGGCATCATGGCTGCAGGAGAAATCTCTACTCCGCAAGAGTACATTGGTCACCACCTGACTCATCTTCAGTTGGACCTGCGTACCTTCGAGTTAGTGAATCCGCACGACGCTCCCGCGACGTTCTGGGTATTAAATATCGATTCCATGTTTTTCTCTCTGGTGCTGGGAGTTATCTTCCTGGTGTTGTTCCGTAGCGTGGCGAAGTCTGTCACCAGCGGTGTGCCAGGGAAAATGCAGGCGGCTATCGAACTGGTTGTCGGCTTCGTTGATAGTAACGTGCGCGACATGTATCACGGTAAGAGCAAACTTATCGCCCCGCTGGCTCTGACAATCTTTGTCTGGGTCTTCCTGATGAACTTCATGGATCTGCTGCCTATCGACCTGCTGCCGACAATCGCTGAGAAAGGTTTAGGCCTGCCGGCGCTGCGCGTCGTACCGTCTGCAGACGTGAACATCACGCTCTCTATGGCGTTGGGCGTATTTATTTTGATTCTGTTCTACAGCGTCAAAATGAAAGGCATTGGCGGCTTCACGAAAGAGCTGACGCTGCAGCCTTTTAACCACCCGATCTTCATCCCGATCAACCTGATTCTGGAAGGTGTGAGCCTGCTGTCTAAGCCTGTGTCACTGGGTTTACGACTGTTCGGTAACATGTATGCGGGTGAACTGATCTTTATCCTTATTGCCGGTCTGTTGCCGTGGTGGTCACAGTGGGTGCTGAATGTGCCGTGGGCCATTTTCCACATCCTGATCATTTCGCTACAGGCTTTCATTTTCATGGTCCTCACGATCGTCTATCTGTCGATGGCATCTGAAGAGCATTGATTTTTTTCTCAACACTACTTTCCCTCCTGATTCCGGGTGGCAGCGCACGCCGCTGAAGCCCGGAAGATGAAGGGAGCATTTAACTGAAACAAACTGGAGACTGTCATGGAAAACCTGAATATGGATCTGCTGTACATGGCTGCCGCTGTGATGATGGGCCTGGCGGCAATCGGTGCTGCGATCGGTATCGGCATCCTCGGAGGAAAATTCCTGGAAGGCGCTGCTCGTCAGCCTGACCTGATTCCTCTGCTGCGTACGCAGTTCTTTGTTGTAATGGGTCTGGTGGATGCAATCCCGATGATCGCTGTTGGTCTGGGTCTGTACGTGATGTTTGCTG
Organism: Type-F symbiont of Plautia stali; assembly: GCF_059731105.1. NCBI lineage: Bacteria > Pseudomonadati > Pseudomonadota > Gammaproteobacteria > Enterobacterales > Enterobacteriaceae > Type-F symbiont of Plautia stali. The sequence goes on from NZ_AP035909.1 coordinate 5,137, forward strand.
TCGCCTAAAGCCCTGTGTTCACTCAGCGCACAATGTGCAGGGGTGAACGGATTCTGCCGCTTATCGCTGATAACGGCAGAAAAGTTAAATACTCAATCTAGAGGCATTGTGCTGTGAACATTAATGCAACAATCCTCGGCCAGGCTATCGCGTTCATCCTGTTTGTCGCGTTCTGCATGAAGTACGTATGGCCGCCGATTATGGCTGCCATCGAAAAGCGCCAGAAAGAAATTGCTGAAGGCCTTGCTTCTGCTGAACGTGCGAAGAAAGATTTGGATCTCGCGCAGGCTAATGCGACCGACCAGCTGAAAAAAGCCAAAGAAGACGCTCAGGTCATTATCGAGCAGGCGAACAAGCGTCGCACGCAGATTCTGGACGAAGCCAAAACCGAAGCTGAAAACGAACGTAATCGTATCGTGGCACAAGCGCAGGCGGAAATTGACGCCGAACGTAAACGTGCACGTGAAGAACTGCGTAAGCAAGTCGCGTTGCTGGCTATGGCTGGCGCCGAGAAGATCATCGAACGCTCCGTGGATGAAGCTGCTAACAGCGACATCGTTGATAAACTGGTCGCTGAACTGTAAGGAGGGAGGGGCTGATGTCTGATCTGATTACTGTAGCTCGCCCCTACGCCAAAGCAGCTTTTGACTTTGCTGTTGAGCATCAAAGTATTGAACGCTGGCAACAGATGCTGGCGTTCGCCGCAGAAGTGGCTCGCAATGAACAGATGGCTGATCTTCTCTCTGGTGCGTTAGCACCGGAAGCGCTGGCAGCGTCGTTTAACGCAGTCTGTGGTGATCAACTGGATGAACCCGCGCAGAACCTGATTAAGGTGATGGCGGAAAACGGACGTTTGACAGCGCTTCCGGCTGTACTGGCCCAATACATCGAACTGCGTGACGCTCATGAAGCCACCGCTGAAGTTGATGTTATCTCCGCCAGTACGCTGAGTGACGACCAGCTGAATAAAATCAGCGCCGCGATGGAAAAACGTCTGTCACGCAAAGTTAAGCTGAATTGCAAAATTGATAAGTCTGTGATGGCAGGCGTGATCATCCGTGCGGGTGATCTGGTTATTGATGGCAGCGTACGCGGCCGTCTTGACCGTCTGGCTGACGTCTTGCAGTCTTAAGGGGACTGGAGCATATGCAACTGAATTCCACCGAAATCAGCGAACTGATCAAGCAGCGCATTGCTCAGTTCAATGTCGTGAGCGAAGCTCACAACGAAGGTACGATTGTTTCTGTAAGTGACGGTATCATCCGCGTACACGGCCTGGCCGATGTCATGCAGGGTGAGATGATTGCCCTGCCGGGTAACCGTTACGCTATCGCCCTGAACCTCGAGCGTGACTCGGTTGGTGCTGTGGTGATGGGTCCTTACGCTGACCTCGCCGAAGGCATGAAGGTTAAGTGTACTGGCCGTATTCTTGAAGTACCGGTAGGCCGTGGCCTGCTGGGCCGCGTCGTGAACACCCTGGGTGCTCCTATCGACGGTAAAGGCGCAATCGACAACGACGGTTTCTCACCGGTTGAAGTGATTGCTCCTGGCGTTATCGATCGTCAGTCAGTCGACCAGCCGGTTCAGACCGGTTATAAGTCGGTCGATGCGATGATTCCAATCGGCCGTGGCCAGCGTGAGCTGATCATCGGTGACCGTCAGACCGGTAAAACCGCGATGGCGATCGATGCGATCATCAACCAGCGCGACTCAGGCATCAAGTGTGTCTACGTTGCGATTGGTCAGAAAGCCTCAACCATCTCTAACGTGGTTCGTAAGCTGGAAGAGCATGGCGCACTGCAGAACACCATCGTTGTTGTGGCGTCTGCCTCTGAATCTGCTGCACTGCAGTATCTCTCTCCGTACGCAGGTTGTGCGATGGGCGAATACTTCCGTGACCGCGGTGAAGATGCGCTGATTGTTTATGATGACCTCTCCAAGCAGGCTATCGCATACCGTCAGATCTCTCTGCTGCTGCGTCGTCCACCAGGTCGTGAAGCATTCCCTGGCGACGTGTTCTATCTCCACTCTCGTCTGCTGGAACGTGCATCACGCGTAAGCGCTGAATATGTTGAGCGTTTCACTAATGGCGCGGTGACAGGTAAAACCGGTTCACTGACTGCACTGCCGATCATCGAAACTCAGGCGGGCGACGTTTCTGCGTTCGTTCCGACCAACGTAATCTCGATTACTGACGGTCAGATCTTCCTGGAATCGAACCTGTTCAACTCCGGTATTCGTCCGGCGGTTAACCCAGGTATTTCGGTATCCCGTGTTGGTGGTGCTGCACAGACCAAGATCATCAAGAAACTGTCCGGTGGTATCCGTACCGCGCTGGCACAGTATCGTGAACTGGCGGCGTTCTCGCAGTTCGCTTCTGATCTGGATGATGCAACCCGTAAACAGCTGAGCCACGGTCAGAAAGTGACCGAGCTGCTGAAGCAGAAACAGTATGCGCCGATGTCTGTCGCGCAGCAGGGTCTGGTTCTGTTCGCTGCCGAGCGTGGCTACCTGAACGACGTTGAACTGGCAAAAATTGGTAGCTTTGAAGCTGCACTGCTGGCCTTCGCCGATCGCGACCACGCTGAGCTGATGGCTGAAATCAACCAGTCGGGCAACTTTAACAACGATATCGAAGCGAAGCTGAAAGGCCTGATCGATACGTTTAAAGCAACCCAGTCCTGGTAATGTCTGGCGGCTTGTCTGAAAAGGCAGGCCGCAAGGCTTTGAGGAGAAGCTAATGGCCGGCGCAAAAGAGATACGAAGCAAGATTGGAAGCGTGAAAAACACGCAGAAAATCACCAAAGCGATGGAAATGGTCGCCGCCTCCAAGATGCGTAAAACGCAGGAACGCATGGCGGCCAGCCGTCCGTATGCAGACACCATGCGCAAAGTGATTGGTCACCTTGCGTTGGGTAATCTGGAATACAAGCACCCTTACCTGGAACAGCGCGACGTCAAGCGCGTCGGCTACCTGGTCGTTTCAACAGACCGCGGGCTTTGTGGTGGTTTGAACATTAACCTGTTCAAAAAATTACTGGCGGATATGAAGTCCTGGTCCGATAAAGGCGTGCAGAGCGATCTGTCGATTATCGGTTCAAAAGGGGCGTCATTCTTCAGTGCTGTGGGTGGCAACATCGTGGCGCAAGTCAGCGGCATGGGCGATAAACCTGCCCTGTCTGACCTGATTGGCCCGGTAAAAGTGATGTTGCAGGCTTATGATGAAGGCCGCATCGACAAGCTGATGATCGTCAGTAACAAGTTCAATAACACCATGTCTCAGACTCCGACCATCACCCAACTGCTGCCGTTAGCGCCAGCGGAAGGTGAAGAAGAGATGAAGGCGAAGACCTGGGATTACCTGTACGAACCCGATCCGAAAGCGCTGCTGGATACCCTGCTGCGTCGTTATGTCGAATCGCAGGTTTATCAGGGTGTGGTGGAAAATCTGGCCAGTGAGCAGGCCGCACGTATGGTGGCGATGAAAGCCGCAACCGATAACGGCGGAAATCTGATCAAAGAGCTGCAGTTGGTGTACAACAAAGCTCGTCAGGCCAGCATCACCCAGGAACTTACCGAGATCGTCTCGGGGGCCTCCGCGGTTTAACCAGGTTTGGAATTAGGTAGAGGATTCAAGATGGCAACTGGAAAGATTGTCCAGATTATCGGCGCCGTTGTTGACGTCGAATTCCCTCAGGACGCGGTACCGCAAGTGTACAGCGCCCTCGAGGTGATGAATGGTGATGCACGTCTGGTGCTGGAAGTTCAGCAGCAGCTGGGCGGCGGCGTTGTGCGTACCATCGCAATGGGTACGTCTGACGGCCTGAAGCGTGGTCTGAGCGTCAACGACCTGCAGAAACCGATTCAGGTTCCAGTCGGTAAAGCGACCCTGGGCCGTATCATGAACGTTCTCGGCGAGCCAATCGATATGAAAGGCGAGCTGAAAGAAGAAGATGGCAGCGCAGTAGAGATCGCCTCTATTCACCGCGCGGCACCTTCTTATGAAGATCAGTCTAACTCGCAGGAACTGCTGGAAACCGGCATCAAGGTTATCGACCTGATGTGTCCGTTTGCGAAAGGCGGTAAAGTCGGTCTGTTCGGTGGTGCGGGTGTGGGTAAAACCGTCAACATGATGGAACTGATCCGTAACATCGCGGCTGAGCACTCAGGTTACTCTGTGTTTGCCGGTGTGGGTGAGCGTACTCGTGAGGGTAACGACTTCTACCACGAAATGACCGACTCTAACGTTATCGATAAAGTTGCGCTGGTCTATGGCCAGATGAACGAGCCGCCGGGTAACCGTCTGCGCGTCGCACTGACCGGTCTGACCATGGCGGAAAAATTCCGTGACGAAGGCCGCGACGTTCTGCTGTTCATCGATAACATCTACCGTTATACCCTGGCTGGTACAGAAGTTTCTGCACTGCTGGGTCGTATGCCATCTGCGGTAGGTTACCAGCCAACGCTGGCAGAAGAGATGGGTGTGTTGCAGGAGCGTATTACCTCCACCAAGACCGGTTCAATCACCTCCGTACAGGCCGTTTACGTTCCTGCGGATGACCTGACTGACCCGTCACCAGCGACCACCTTCGCGCACCTGGACTCAACCGTTACGCTGAGCCGTCAGATTGCCTCTCTGGGTATCTACCCGGCCGTTGACCCGCTGGATTCTACCAGCCGTCAGCTGGATCCGCTGGTTGTGGGTCAGGAGCACTATGATGTTGCACGTGGCGTTCAGTCACTGCTGCAGCGTTATCAGGAGCTGAAAGACATCATCGCCATCCTCGGTATGGATGAGCTGTCTGAAGAAGATAAACTGCTGGTGGCACGTGCGCGTAAGATTCAGCGCTTCCTGTCTCAGCCGTTCTTCGTTGCGGAAGTATTCACCGGTTCACCGGGTAAATACGTTTCCCTGAAAGACACTATCCGTGGCTTTAAAGGCATCATGGAAGGTGAGTTTGACCACCTGCCAGAGCAGGCCTTCTACATGGTTGGTGCCATCGAAGAAGCCGTGGAAAAAGCGAAGAAACTGTAATAACGGTTTCCCGGGAGGAAGATTATGGCTATGACTTATCACCTGGATGTGGTCAGCGCAGAGGAGCAGTTGTTCTCTGGTCTGGTACAGAAAATTCAGGTGTCAGGTAGCGAAGGTGAACTGGGGATTTTCCCTGGCCATGCGCCGCTGCTGACTGCCATTAAGCCTGGAATGATCCGTATCGTGAAACAGCACGGCGAAGAGGAGTATATCTACCTCTCTGGCGGCGTGCTGGAAGTGCAACCGGGCAGCAGCACCGTTCTGGCCGATACCGCGATTCGCGGTACCGATCTGGATGAAGCGCGTGCTCTGGAAGCAAAACGCAAAGCAGAAGAGCACATGAACAGCAGCCACGGCGACGTGGACTATGCTCAGGCCTCTGCCGAGCTGGCGAAAGCCATTGCTAAACTGCGCGTGATCGAACTGACCAAAAAAGCGATGTAATCCAGCTTTATGCGTCACGAAATGCCAGCCCTCGGGCTGGCATTTTTTTTGTCTGCTATGGCAAATCGGCCTCTTCGCCTAATTTCGGCCTGAGAAAAATGTAGTAATCTCCCCCCTAAACCGTTTTACTTTCACCCGTAAAAATTCACCCAGGATAGTTATGTCTAACAGTGCGATGAGTGTGGTGATCCTTGCTGCTGGCAAGGGCACCCGTATGTATTCCGATCTGCCGAAAGTTCTGCATACGCTGGCAGGCAAACCGATGGTTCAGCATGTCATTGACGCCGCCAAAGGGCTGGGCGCACAGCACATCCATCTGGTTTATGGTCACGGCGGCGACCGCCTGAAAGCAACCCTCACTGATAGTGCACTCAACTGGGTGTTGCAGGCTGAACAGCTTGGCACCGGCCACGCGATGCAGCAGGCCGCGCCTGCGTTTGCCGATGATGAAGAGATCATGATGCTGTATGGTGACGTGCCGCTGATCTCCCTGGAGACCCTGAAGCGACTGCGCGAAGCCAGACCGCAGGGCGGTATCGGGCTACTCACCGTGGTGCTGGACGACCCCACCGGATACGGGCGCATTGTGCGTGAGAACGGCACCATCACCGGCATCATCGAACAGAAAGATGCCAGCCCTTCACAGCTTGCCATTACCGAAATCAACACCGGTATTCTTATCGCCAACGGCGGCGATTTAAAACGCTGGCTGGCGCAGCTCACCAACAATAATGCGCAGGGCGAATATTACATCACCGACATTATTGCGCTGGCGCATCAGGAAGGGCGGACGATCAATGCCGTTCATCCGGCGCGTATCAGTGAAACCGACGGGGTGAACAACCGGCTGCAGCTGGCGACCTTAGAACGCACTTATCAGGCGGAACAGGCGGAAAAACTGCTGCTGGCGGGCGTGATGCTGCGCGATCCGGCCCGTTTTGACCTGCGCGGAACGCTGACGCATGGACGGGATGTGGAGATCGACACCAATGTCATTATTGAAGGCCAGGTGACGCTGGGCGCACGCGTGAAAATCGGTGCGGGCTGCATCATCAGAAACAGCGTAATCGGCGACGATTGCGAAATCAGCCCCTATAGCGTGATCGAGGATGCCACCCTCGCGACCGCCGTTACCGTCGGGCCGTTTGCCCGTCTGCGTCCCGGCAGCGATCTGGCGCACGCCGCCCACGTGGGTAACTTCGTCGAAATGAAAAAAGCGCGTCTGGGCAGAGGATCGAAAGCGGGTCACCTCTCTTATCTCGGCGATGCGGAGATCGGCGACAACGTAAATATCGGTGCAGGCACCATCACCTGTAACTATGACGGCGCGAACAAATCGAAGACCGTGATTGGCGATGACGTCTTTGTCGGCTCCGATACCCAGCTGGTGGCCCCGGTCAGCGTGGCGGCAGGCGCTACCATTGCGGCAGGTACCACCATCATGAAGGATGTGACCGAAGCCGGTCTGGTCTACAACCGCAAAGAGCAGAATCACAAAGCGGACTGGCAGCGTCCGGTGAAGAAAAAATAAATTTTTTAACGGCCCGCTTTATGCGGGCCGGTACAGTGCAGTGCCAAAACTATAATCCCCACTCTCTACAAGGCTCGGGGAACCGGCAAAGCCGGATATCAGGTCGCATGACAACGAAAGTGGCGAAAAGCCATGTAGTCAGGAAAACATCATTATGTGTGGAATTGTTGGTGCAGTAGCACAGCGCGATATCGCAGAGATTCTGCTGGAAGGTCTGCGTCGTCTTGAATATCGCGGATATGATTCGGCCGGTCTGGCCGTGGTCGATCGTCAGGGGCACGTTACGCGCCTGCGGCGTTTAGGGAAGGTGCAGAAACTGGCGGAAGCTGCTGAACAGCAGCCGCTGATTGGGGGCACCGGCATCGCGCATACGCGCTGGGCAACCCATGGCGAGCCGTCGGAAGCGAATGCGCATCCGCACGTATCAGAACATATCATCATCGTGCACAACGGCATTATCGAAAACCATGAGCCGCTGCGCGCGGAGCTGATCGAACGCGGCTACGTTTTTGTTTCTGAAACCGACACGGAAGTGGTGGCGCATCTGGTTCACTGGGAGCAGAAGCAGGGTGGATCGCTGCGTGACGTGGTGCTGCGCGTGATCCCGCAGCTGCGCGGTGCCTATGGCATGGTCATCATGGATAGCCGTGATCCTTCACGGCTGGTGGCGGCCCGTTCCGGCAGCCCGCTGGTCATCGGTCGCGGCGTGGGTGAAAACTTTATCGCCTCCGATCAGCTGGCGCTACTGCCGGTCACCCGTCGCTTCATCTATCTGGAAGAGGGCGATATCGCCGAGATCAGCCGCCGCGACGTGACGGTAATCGATCGGGAAGGCAACAGCGTGACGCGCGCCGAGATTGAGTCGAACCTGCAATATGATGCCGGTGACAAAGGCATTTACCGTCACTACATGCAGAAAGAGATCTATGAACAGCCGATGGCGCTGAAAAGTACCCTGAGCGGTCGCTTCAGCCAGGGGCAGGTGGATCTCAGCGAGCTGGGTGCGGGTGCCGAGGCGCTGCTGAGCCAGGTTGAGCATATCCAGATTATCGCCTGCGGCACCTCCTATAACTCTGGCATGGTGTCACGCTACTGGTTTGAGTCGCTGGCCAACATCCCCTGTGATGTTGAGATCGCCTCAGAGTTCCGCTACCGCAAGTCAGCGGTGCGCAAAAACAGCCTGCTGATCACCCTGTCGCAGTCGGGCGAGACCGCCGACACCCTGGCGGCGCTGCGCCTCTCGAAAGAGCTGGGCTACCTGGGATCGCTGGCGGTCTGCAACGTGGCCGGTTCGTCGCTGGTGCGCGAGTCGGACCTGGCGCTGATGACCAAAGCGGGCACGGAAATCGGCGTCGCGTCGACCAAGGCGTTCACCACGCAGCTCGCCGTCCTGCTGATGCTGGTGGCGAAACTGGGCCGTCTGAAAGGGATGTCCGCCGACACCGAGCATGAGATCGTGCACGCGCTGCAGGCGCTGCCCAGCCGGATTGAGCAGATGCTGGCGCAGGATAAGCTGATTGAGAATCTGGCCGAAGGCTTCTCTGACAAGCATCACGCGCTGTTCCTGGGACGTGGCGATCAGTATCCGATCGCTATGGAAGGGGCGCTGAAGCTCAAAGAGATCTCCTACATCCATGCGGAAGCTTACGCCGCTGGCGAACTGAAACATGGCCCGCTGGCGCTGATTGATGCCGATATGCCGGTCATCGTGGTGGCACCCAATAACGAACTGCTGGAGAAGCTCAAATCCAACATCGAAGAGGTGCGCGCCCGTGGCGGCCTGCTCTATGTCTTTGCCGACCAGGATGCCGGCTTCAGCGACAGTGACGGGATGAAGATTATCCCGCTGCCGCATGTCGAAGAGGTGATTGCGCCGATCTTCTACACCGTGCCGTTGCAGTTACTCTCCTATCACGTCGCCCTGATCAAAGGCACCGACGTCGACCAGCCCCGTAACCTGGCCAAATCGGTTACCGTGGAATAATCAGGTGGGCCCCAGCGTGGGCCCACTTCATTTTTGCGCACTGTCATATAAATGTCATATTTCGTACATTTCACTGTCATCAAACTGTCCTATTTTCCCTCCTGCAGCAATCACTGACTCTTACTAAAACGGCCCCGAGCCTGACTTTTCTCCCCTGGAGGGAACATGACACTGATGCGTAGCACCGTAGCCCGAATTCTTGCCACCACCTTCGCCGTCAGCGCGGTATCTGCTTTTGCGGCCACCGATCTCACGGGCGCTGGCGGGACATTCCCGGCACCGGTTTATGCCAAGTGGGCAGCAGAATATCAGCAAGCCACCGGTAGCAAAATTAACTACCAGGGCATCGGTTCATCCGGTGGTGTCAAACAGATCATCGCCAAAACCGTGGATTTCGGTGCGTCCGATGCGCCTATGAAAGAGGAAGATCTGCAGAAAAATGGCCTGTTCCAGTTCCCGACCGTCATCGGTGGCGTGGTACTGGCGGTTAACCTGCCAGGCATCAAGTCAGGCCAGCTGACGCTGGATGGCAAAACCGTCGGTGATATCTACCTCGGCACCATTAAAAAGTGGAACGACCCGGCAATTGCCAAGCTTAACCCGGGCGTAAAACTGCCAGAGACCAACATCAACGTGGTGCGTCGCGCTGATGGTTCAGGCACCTCGTTCGTCTTCACCAGCTATCTGGCGAAGGTGAACCCGGAGTGGAACAGCAAAATCGGTAAAGGGAACACCGTTAACTGGCCGGTCGGTCTGGGCGGGAAAGGCAACGACGGTGTCGCCGCCTTTGTTCAGCGTCTGCCGGGTTCAATCGGCTACGTGGAATATGCCTACGCCAAACAGAATAACCTGACCTACACCAAACTGATGGATGCCGATGGCAAAGCGGTCGCGCCAGACGAAACCAGCTTCAGCAATGCTGCGAAAGGCGCTGACTGGAGCAAATCGTTTGCCCAGGACCTGACCTTCCAGAAGGGTGCAGATGCCTGGCCTATCTCCTCCACCACCTTCATTCTGATCTACAAAGATCAGGCGAATGCGGCCAAAGGCGCTGAAGTGCTGAAGTTCTTCGACTGGGCTTACAAAAGCGGCGGCAAAACGGCTAACGCGCTGGATTATGCGGCGCTGCCTGCGAGCGTAACCGAACAGATCCGTGCCGCATGGAAAGCCAACATCAAAGACAGTTCTGGTAAAGCGCTTTATCAGTAATTGAACGACCCTGACCGGACGGTAGTCCGGTCAGACCCAGCGGGCGGCGTTATGCCGCCCCGATAACCTCTGAAGACTGAGACTTCTATGGCTGCAACGAAGCCGGCTTTCAAAGCCCCAGGCAAACAGGGTGACAAAATTTTCGGTGCACTGGTCCGGCTGGCTGCGCTGATTGTCCTGTTACTGATGGGCGGCATTATCGTCTCCCTGATCATCTCCTCGTGGCCCAGCATCCAGAAGTTTGGTTTCGCCTTTTTGTGGACCAAAACCTGGGATGCGCCTAATGAAGAATTTGGTGCTCTGGTGCCGATCTACGGCACGCTGGTGACCTCCCTTATCGCGCTGATTATCGCCGTGCCGGTCAGTTTTGGTATCGCGCTGTTCCTGACTGAACTCGCACCCGGCTGGCTGCGTCGTCCGCTGGGCACCGCTATTGAGCTGCTGGCGGCGATTCCGAGCATCGTTTATGGCATGTGGGGCCTGTTTGTTTTCGCCCCGCTGTTTGCCGAATATTTTCAGACGCCGGTCAACGACGTCATGTCAGGCATTCCGATTGTCGGCGCGCTCTTCTCCGGCCCCGCTTTCGGTATCGGTATTCTCGCAGCGGGGGTGATTCTGGCCATCATGATCATCCCTTACATCGCCTCCGTGATGCGCGACGTCTTTGAGCAGACGCCGGTCATGATGAAAGAGTCCGCCTACGGCATCGGCTGCACCACCTGGGAAGTGATCTGGCGCATCGTCCTGCCGTTTACCAAAAACGGCGTGATTGGCGGCATCATGCTGGGACTGGGTCGTGCACTGGGTGAGACCATGGCGGTCACCTTTATTATCGGCAACACCTACCAGCTCGACAGCCCGTCGCTGTTTATGCCGGGTAACAGCATTACCTCGGCGCTGGCCAACGAGTTTGCGGAGGCGGAGTCGGGCGTGCATGTTGCCGCGCTGATGGAGCTGGGGCTGATCCTGTTTGTGATTACCTTTATCGTTCTGGCGATTTCCAAACTGATGATTATGCGCCTGGCGAAAAGTGAAGGAGCGCGCTCATGACCACGATTGAAATTCAGGCGCGTGCCGAACTGGACGCTTCACGCCGTAAAATGCAGTCCTGGCGCAGCACCAAAAATAAGATCGCGCTGACGCTGTCGCTGCTGACCATGGCGTTTGGCCTGTTCTGGCTGGTGTGGATCCTCTTCACCACGGTTTCCCGCGGCGTGGATGGCCTCTCCTGGTCCCTGTTTACCGAATCGACCCCGCCACCGAACACCGCGGGCGGCGGGCTGGCGAATGCCCTGGCCGGGAGTGGATTACTGATTTTCTGGTCAACCTTCTTTGGCACGCCGCTGGGCATTCTGGCCGGTATCTATCTGGCGGAATATGGGCGCAAGTCGGCCCTGTCAGAGGTGATCCGCTTCATTAACGACATTCTGCTGTCGGCACCGTCGATTGTGGTCGGCCTGTTCGTCTACACCCTTGTAGTGTCGCAGATGCAGCACTTCTCCGGCTGGGCCGGGGTGATAGCGCTGGCGCTGCTGCAGGTGCCGATTGTGATCCGTACCACCGAAAACATGCTGCGTCTGGTGCCAGACAGCATGCGTGAAGCGGCTTACGCCCTGGGCACGCCGAAGTGGAAAATGATCTCGGCCATCACCCTGAAGGCGTCCGTCTCCGGCATCATCACCGGCGTGCTGCTGGCCATCGCCCGCATCGCCGGGGAAACGGCTCCGCTGCTGTTTACCGCGCTCTCGAATCAGTTCTGGAGCACCGACATGATGCAGCCGCTGGCCAACCTGCCGGTCACCATCTTTAAGTTCGCCATGAGCCCGTTCGCCGAATGGCAGAGCCTGGCCTGGGCGGGCGTGCTGATTATTACCCTGTGCGTGCTGCTGCTGAACATTGTCGCGCGGGTGATTTTCGCCAAAGGCAAACACGGTTAACTTCCGGCGCGGCCCGCTGCGGCGCCGTATAAGAGAGATGAATGATGAGTATCGCGACGGCATCAGCCGATAAAATTCAGGTCCGTAATCTGAACTTCTATTACGGTAAGTTTCATGCGCTGAAGAACATCAACCTGGATATCGCTAAGAATCAGGTGACGGCATTTATCGGGCCATCGGGCTGCGGTAAATCGACCCTGCTGCGTACCTTTAACAAAATGTACTCCCTCTATCCTGAGCAGCGGGCCGAAGGGGACATTCTGCTGGATGGCGAAAATATTCTGACGGCCCAGCAGGATATTGCGCTGCTGCGCGCCCGCGTCGGCATGGTCTTTCAGAAGCCGACCCCGTTCCCGATGTCGATCTATGACAACATCGCCTTTGGCGTGCGCCTGTTTGAAAAGCTGTCACGTGCCGATATGGATGAGCGCGTGCAGTGGGCGCTGACCAAAGCGGCGCTGTGGAATGAAACCAAAGACAAGCTGCATCAGAGCGGTTACAGTCTCTCCGGCGGTCAGCAGCAGCGTCTCTGCATTGCGCGCGGCATCGCGATTCGCCCGGAAGTGTTACTGCTCGATGAGCCCTGCTCGGCGCTGGACCCGATCTCGACGGGGCGTATCGAGGAGCTGATCACCGAGCTGAAGCAGGACTACACCGTGGTGATCGTGACGCACAACATGCAGCAGGCGGCGCGTTGCTCTGACCATACGGCCTTTATGTATCTGGGCGAGCTGATTGAGTTCAGCGACACCGACACGCTGTTTACCAAACCGGCGCAGAAGCAGACTGAAGACTACATTACCGGCCGCTACGGCTGATCTGACAGGAGATCGACATGGATAATCTGAATCTGAACAAACACATCTCCGGTCAGTTCAACGCCGAGCTGGAGCATATCCGCACTCAGGTGATGATCATGGGTGGGATGGTCGAGCAGCAGCTGACTGACGCGATTACCGCGATGCACAACCTGGACGGCGAGCTGGCGCAGCGGGTGATCGACGGTGACCAGAAGGTCAACATGATGGAGGTGGAGATTGATGAAGCCTGCGTGCGCATCATCGCCAAACGTCAGCCAACCGCCATCGATCTGCGGCTGGTGATGGCGATCATCAAAACCATCTCTGAGCTGGAGCGCATTGGCGACGTGGCAGAGAAGATCAGCCGCACGGCGCTGGAGAAGTTTGGTCAGCAGCATCTGCCGCTGCTGGTCAGCCTGGAGTCGCTGGGCCGCCACACCGTACAGATGCTGCATGATGTGCTGGACGCCTTTGCCCGCATGGATCTCAATGAGGCGATCACTATCTACCGTGAAGATAAAAAGGTGGATAAAGAGTATGAGGGCATTGTGCGTCAGCTGATGACCTACATGATGGAAGATCCCCGTACCATTCCCAGCGTGCTGACGGCGCTGTTCTGCGCCCGTGCGATTGAGCGCATCGGCGATCGCTGCCAGAACATCTGCGAAATCATCTTCTATTTCGTTAAAGGTCAGGATTTCCGCCACGTTGGCGGTGACCGTCTCGACGAACTGCTGTCGGGTGACGACGGCAGCAACCGCCCTTCCTGATCCCGCTTACCCTGCGCCTGCCCGGCGCAGGGATAAGCCTTTTCAATTGGTCACACCCTGAACACTCTTTATAATTGCGGCACTTTTCTCTCTGAGGTGCGCAAAGATGTCCCCTTCTCCCCAATCTAAGCCAGGCGTCACGCCCGGCAAAGCGATGCTGGCTGCGGTCAGTGGTTATGCCATGGATGGATTCGACCTGCTGATACTCGGCTTTATGCTGCCGGCTATCTCCGTTTCGCTGGCGCTCAACCCCTCACAGGCGGGATCGCTGGTGACCTGGACGCTGATTGGCGCGGTAATCGGTGGCATCGTGTTTGGTCATCTCAGCGACCGTTTTGGCCGCATCCGTATGCTCACCGTCACGATTCTGGTCTTTTCTGTCTTCACCGGTCTGTGCGCGGTGGCGCAGGGCTACTGGGATCTGCTCGCCTGGCGCACGCTGGCGGGCGTCGGACTGGGCGGCGAGTTTGGTATCGGCATGGCGCTGATTGCCGAAGCCTGGCCGGTGGAGAAGCGCAATCGCGCGTCAGCGTGGGTCGGCATTGGCTGGCAGCTCGGCGTGCTGATGGCGGCCTTTATCACGCCGCCGCTGCTGACGCTTATCGGCTGGCGCGGCATGTTCCTGGTCGGGCTGCTGCCGGCGCTGGTCTCGTTTGCTATCCGCCGCGGCATGGGCGAGCCGGAAGCGTATCAGCGTCAGGTTAAGCAGGTGCCGTCGCTCTCTTTCCCGGCGCGCCTGAAGCTGCTGGTGCGCGATCGCACCACCGCTAAAGCCAGCCTCGGCATTTTTATTCTCTGTTCCGTGCAGAACTTTGGCTACTACGGGCTGATGATCTGGATGCCGAGCTACCTCTCCTCCAGCTTTGGCTTCAGCCTGACCAAATCGGGCCTCTGGACGGCGGTCACCGTCGTCGGGATGACCTTTGGCATCTGGCTGTTTGGCGTGCTGGCCGACCGCTTTGCGCGCTGGAAAATCTTCCTGCTCTACCAGTTTGGTGCCGTGGTGATGGTGGTGGTCTACGCCCAGCTGCGCGATCCCACCATTATGCTGGTGACCGGCGCGATCATGGGAATGTTCGTTAACGGCATGATTGGCGGCTACGGTGCACTGATTTCCGATACCTTCCCGCCGCAGGTGCGGGCCACCGCGCAGAATGTCCTGTTCAACCTGGGTCGTGGCGTGGGCGGCTTTGGGCCGGTGGTGATAGGGCTGCTGGCCAGTCAGTTTTCGTTCACGGCGGCGATTACCCTGCTGGCGCTGATTTATCTGCTGGATATTGTGGCGACGCTGTTCCTGCTGCCGAAGAAGCAGGGTCAGGAAGATACGCTGGGCGCGATTGGCTGACAGACGGTGGCCGGGGGATCGCTCTCCCGGCCATCAGGGCTTTCTGATGCTGCTCAGCGTGCGCCGGGCAGGCACGATCAGTTCATCAGCGGCAGGAGCTGCCGATAGAGGGTTGCAAAGGTTTCCCGGCGTGAGCGGTACTCCGCCATTCTGCCGGAATCCGGCTGATGCCGCTGCACCCGCACCGGTGTCGGGACGGTGACGCTGGCATCCAGCGCCTGCTGTGCCAGCCTGGCCGCGCCCAGTGCCGGGCCAACCTCGCCGCCATGACAGTAATCCAGCGTCTGGCCGCTGATATCCGCCAGCATCTGACGCCACAGCGCACTGCGCGCCCCGCCGCCGATCAGCATAATGCTCTCTGGCTGAACGCCACACTCATGCAGCACATCCATGCCCTGCGCCAGCGCAAAGCCGACCCCCTCCAGCACCGAGCGCGCCAGCTCGGGACGACCATGCTGGTGGGTAAAACCAAAGAAGGCGCCGAGGGCGTTGGGATTGTTGTGCGGCGTGCGTTCACCGGAAAGATAGGGCAGAAACCAGAGTGGCGGCACGTCATCACGCGCCCGCGCGGCTTCATCCAGCAGCTCAGGCACATCCCGGCAGCCGGTCAGCGTCGCGGCCCAGTCCAGACAGGAGGCCGCACTCAGCATCACCGACATCAGATGCCAGCGCTGCGGCAGCGCGTGACAGAAGCTGTGAACGGCCTGCTGCGGATTGCTGAGATAGCCATCGCTCACCACAAAATAGACGCCGGAGGTGCCCAGCGACAGCATCCCCTGGCCGGGTTCGGTCATGCCGACGCCCACGGCACCGGCGGCATTGTCGCCCCCGCCTGCGGCCAGCGGCACCGCGTTCATCTTCCAGCGTGTCGCCAGGTCAGCATGTAAGGAGCCGGTCAGGGCATTGCCCTCATAGAGTTGCGGCATCTGGTCGCGACTGAGATCGCAGGCGTGCAGCATCACATCGCTCCAGTCACGCTGCGCCACATCCAGCCACATCGTGCCTGCGGCATCTGACATATCCGTGGCGAAGTCGCCACTCATCCGCCAGCGCAGGTAATCCTTGGGCAGCAGCACGTGCGCGATCTGACGGAAGATGGCCGGTTCATGCTGCTGCACCCACAGCAGTTTGGGGGCCGTGAAGCCGGGCATCATCAGATTTCCGGTGATCGCCCGCGAATCCGGCACCTTCTGCTCCAGCTCACGGCACTGCGCCTCACTGCGTCCATCATTCCAGAGCATGGCCGGGCGTAAGACCTGGTTTGCGCTGTCGAGCAGCGTCGCTCCATGCATCTGTCCGCTCAGCCCGATGGCCTGCACGGCATCCAGATCCTGCTGCGCGCTCAGCGCCTGCATCGCCTGATCCAGCGCCTGCCACCAGCTTTCGGGATCCTGCTCGCTCCACAGGGGGTGTGGACGCGAAACCTGCAGCGGCGAGGTTTCTGTCGCCACCACGTTGCCCTGTGCATCCATCAGCACCACTTTGACGCCAGAGGTGCCTAAATCGATCCCGATATACATGCTCCGCTCCTGAAGATTCAGAAATCAAACAGATAGTGATTCACCAGATTTTCCAGCTGCTCCTGACGCCCGCTCTGATGCTGCGGATTGAGCTGCTGCTGCTGAGCATGCGCCGCCAGCGCGTCGAGGGAAAACTCGCCTTTCAGAATTTGCTGGCCGAACTCACCATTCCAGCCGCTGTAGCGCTGCGCCACACGCTTATCCAGCTCGCCGTCGCTGATCATGCGCGCCGCCACTTTCAGTGCCAGCGCCATCGTATCCATTGCCCCGATATGACCGTAGAAGAGATCATATTTGTCGGTGCTCTGACGACGCACTTTGGCATCAAAGTTTAAACCGCCGGTGGTAAAGCCGCCCGCTTTAAGGATTTCGTACATCACCAGCGCGTTCTCTTCCACGCTGACCGGGAACTGATCGGTGTCCCAGCCACACTGCGGATCGCCACGGTTCGCATCCACCGAACCGAAAATGCCCAGCGCAATGGCGGTGGCAATTTCGTGATGGAAGGAGTGACCGGCCAGCGTGGCGTGGTTCGCCTCCACGTTCACCTTGATCTCTTTCTCCAGCCCGAACTGTTTCAGGAAGCCATAAACCGTGGCGACATCGTAGTCATACTGATGTTTGGTCGGCTCCTGCGGTTTCGGTTCGATCAGCAGCGTGCCCTGGAAGCCGATTTTATGTTTATGCTCGACGACCATCTGCATAAAGCGGCCAATCTGCTCGCGCTCCTGCCGCAGATCGGTATTCAGCAGCGTTTCATACCCTTCACGTCCCCCCCACAGCACATAGTTTTCGCCGCCCAGCGTTTTCGTTGCCTGCATGGCGCTGCAGACCTGCGTCGCTGCCCAGGCAAAGACCGCCGGATCGGGGTTGGTCGCCGCGCCTGCGCCATAGCGCGGATGGGTAAAGCAGTTAGCGGTGCCCCACAACAGTTTCACGCCGGTCTCCTGCTGTTTCTCCAGCAGCTTATCGGTCATGGCGGCAAAGTTTTCTTTGTAGCTTTGCAGCGAGTCCCCTTCCGGTGAGACGTCCACGTCGTGGAAGCAGTACCAGGGCACATTCAGCTTGTGGAAAAACTCAAAGGCCACATCCGCCTTCTGCTTTGCCAGCTGCAATGCATCGCCGCTTTTCTGCCAGGGACGATCAAAGGCGCCGACACCAAACATATCCGCGCCGTTCCAGCAGAAGGTGTGCCAGTAGCAGGCGGCAAAGCGCAGATGTTCCGCCATGGTCTTGCCGAGGATCACCTCATCAGGATTGTAGTGGCGGAAAGCGAGAGGATGCGTCGACTGGGGACCTTCATAACGAACCCGATCGATCTGATCGAAATAAGCGTGCATGGTTTGCTCCTTAGCATCAGTACCCGAATGGTCTGCGTTGAAGCCATATTTGATATGGGTGACTGACTCAGCTCAATTACGATATTTCACTCCGGGTTTCAGATAATTATTATTTGTGCGCTGGCTCGCAAAATAAGGCTATTCCACGCGGAGCGTCGCGCGCGGCATGGTTTCTCCGAAAAGGATGAAAATCCGATCGCGCTCATAAAAAAAACAAATAAACCAAAAAACGTAATAGCCGGATAAAAATCAGTAATTGCTGTCGTTCAGAAATAAGGGCAACAATTCATCCGCCTGGTTTATCGGCCTGACACGAAAATAGCCTCAACCTACAGGATGATCACAATGAAGATGAAACATGCACTGTTTGCTGCCTGTGCGGCGCTGGCGCTGTTCAGCCAGACCAGCCTGGCGAAAGAAGTGAAGATCGGCATGGCAATTGATGATTTGCGCCTGGAGCGCTGGCAGAAAGATCGCGATATCTTTGTAAAACAGGCCGAGTCGCAGGGCGCTCAGGTGTTTGTTCAGTCTGCGAACGGCAATGAAGAAACCCAGATGTCGCAGATTGAAAATATGATCAACCGCGGTGTCGATGTGCTGGTCATTATTCCTTATAACGGTCAGGTGCTGAGTAACGTCGTCGCAGAAGCGAAGCGGGAAGGCATTAAAGTGCTGGCCTATGATCGCATGATAAATAATGCCGATATCGATTTTTATATCTCTTTCGATAATGAAAAAGTGGGTGAACTGCAGGCCGAAAGCATTGTGAAACAGGTGCCTAAGGGCAACTATTTTTTAATGGGCGGATCGCCGGTGGATAATAACGCCCGCCTGTTCCGCGCCGGACAGATGAAAGTGTTAAAACCCTATATCGATAACGGCAGCATCAAAATTGTTGGCGATCAGTGGGTCGATGCCTGGCTGCCGGAAAATGCGCTGAAGATTATGGAGAATGCCCTGACCGCCAATGGTAACCATATCGATGCGGTGGTCGCCTCCAACGATGCCACCGCCGGGGGAGCGATTCAGGCGCTGAGCGCGCAGGGACTGGCAGGGAAAGTGGCCATCTCCGGCCAGGATGCCGATCTGGCGGCGATTAAGCGCATCAAAGCGGGCACCCAGACCATGACCGTTTACAAGCCGATCACCGAGCTGGCGACCGAAGCGGCGAAAATCGCGGTCGAGCTGGGCGATGGCAAAACACCCGCCAGCAACAGCACGCTGAACAACGGCCTGAAAGATGTGCCGTCGCGGCTGCTGAAGCCGATTCCGGTTAACAAAGACAATATCGAAAGCACCGTGGTGAAAGACGGTTTCCACAAACAGAGCGAACTCTGACCGCGCAAAGCGTGAGGGAGAACAGTCGATGCTGCTGGAAATGAAAAACATCACCAAGCGTTTCGGTGCCGTGAAAGCGCTGAATGATGTCAGCCTGCACCTGGAGGCGGGCGAAGTGATGTCGCTGTGCGGTGAGAATGGTTCAGGCAAATCGACCCTGATGAAAATCCTGTGCGGACTCTATCCGCACGGCGATTTCGAGGGGCAGATCCACTTCTCTGGCGACGAAATTCAGGCACAGACGATTCGCGATACCGAGCGTAAAGGCATCGTGATCATTCATCAGGAGCTGGCGCTGGTGCGGCAACTGACGGTGATGGAGAACATCTTCCTCGGTGCCGAACTGAGCCGGTTCGGCATGGTGGATGATGAAACCATGACCCTGCGCTGCCAGCAGCTGCTGGCGCGGGTCGGGCTCAACGTCTCTCCTGCCACTCGCGTGGGGGAGTTAGGTCTGGGCCAGCAGCAGCTGGTGGAGATTGCCCGCGCCCTTAACAAACAGGTCCGGCTGCTGATTCTGGATGAGCCGACCTCCTCCCTGACCGAGCAGGAGACGGAGGTGCTGCTCGGTATCATCCGCAATCTGCGTGAACACGGCATCGCCTGCATCTACATTTCGCACAAGCTGAATGAGGTGAAGGCGATCTCCGACACCATCTGCGTCATCCGCGACGGTCAGCACATTGCTACCCGTCCGGCGGCGGGCATGAGCGAAGATGACATCATCACCATGATGGTCGGTCGCGAGCTGACCGCGCTCTATCCGCATGCGCCGCATGAGATCGGCGACCCGGTGCTGAAGGTGGAAAACCTCACCGCCTGGCATCCCGTCAACCGCCATATCCGCCGCGTCAACAACGTCTCTTTTACGCTGCGACGCGGTGAAATCCTCGGCATCGCCGGGCTGGTGGGCGCGGGCCGAACCGAAACGGTGCAGTGTCTGTTTGGTGTCTGGCCGGGCCGCTGGCAGGGCGACATCTGGATCAATGGTCAACAGGTCAGCATCACCGACTGCCGCGCCGCGATTGCGCACGGCATCGCGATGGTGCCGGAAGATCGCAAAAAGGATGGCATCGTGCCGCTGATGGCGGTGGGCAAAAATATTACCCTGGCGGCGCTGGATCAGTTCAGTCACCGGCTCTCGACCCTGGATGAAGCGCAGGAGCAGCAGGCCATCAACGACGCGATCGGCCGGCTGCGGGTCAAAACCTCCTCGTCAGAACTGCCGATTGGCCGGTTAAGCGGCGGCAATCAGCAGAAAGCCATTCTGGCGAAATGCCTGCTGCTGAACCCGAAAATCCTGATTCTGGATGAGCCGACGCGCGGCATCGATGTGGGCGCGCGTCAGGAGATCTATCTGCTGATCAATGCGCTGGTTCAGCAGGGGATCGCCGTCATTGTGATTTCGTCTGAGCTGCCGGAAGTGCTGGGCCTGAGCGATCGGGTGCTGGTGATGCATGAAGGGCAGATCAAAGCCGATTTAGTTAACGATAACCTGACTCAGGAGCAGGTGATGGAAGCTGCCCTGCGGAGTGAACATTATGCTTAAAAGTGAAAGTACCCAAAGCCGCCTCTCCGGCACGCCGGGCAAACCGTCACCGGGCAGGTTCACGCTGCCAGACCTGCAGGTGCTGGTAATGCTGGGCGCGATTGTCGTGATTGCGCTGTTCTTTACCTGGACCACCGATGGCGCATGGCTCAGTGCGCGTAACGTCTCTAACCTGCTGCGTCAGACCGCCATCACCGGCATCCTGGCCGTCGGCATGGTGTTCGTGATTATCTCGGCGGAGATCGACCTGTCGGTGGGTTCGATGATGGGCCTGCTCGGCGGAGCCGCGGCGATATTCGACGTCTGGCTTGGCTGGCCGCTGCCGCTGACTATCGTTGTGACGCTGGTGATGGGGCTGCTGCTCGGCACCTGGAATGGCTGGTGGGTGGCCTACCGCAAAGTGCCGTCGTTTATCGTCACACTGGCGGGGATGCTGGCGTTCCGCGGCATCCTGGTCGGGATTACCGACGGCACCACGGTGGCGCCGATTACGCCGGGAATGTCGCAGATTGGTCAGAGCTATCTGCCGGACGGCGTCGGTTTCGGCTTTGGTTTTGTCGGTCTGGCGCTGTTTATGCTGTGGCAGTGGCGTCTGCGGCTGCGCCGTCAGCAGCTCGGGCTGCCGCAGGGCGCGGCCAGCGGCACGGTGGGCCGTCAGGCGATCACCGCGATTCTGGTGCTGGGGGCCATCTGGTTACTCAATGACTATCGCGGCGTGCCGACGCCGGTATTGCTGCTGGTCATGCTGTTGCTGGCGGGCATGTTTATGGCTACCCGCACCGCCTTTGGCCGTCGTATCTACGCCATCGGCGGCAATATCGATGCTGCGCGCCTTTCGGGCATTAACGTGGCGCGCACCAAGCTGGCGGTGTTTGCCATCAACGGCGTGATGGTGGCGATTGCCGGGCTGATCCTCAGTTCGCGGCTGGGCGCAGGCTCGCCGTCGGCGGGTAATATCGCGGAACTCGACGCGATCGCCGCCTGTGTCATCGGCGGCACCAGCCTGGCCGGGGGCGTCGGTTCCGTGGCGGGGGCAGTGATGGGCGCCTTTATCATGGCATCGCTGGATAACGGCATGAGCATGATGGATGTGCCGACTTTCTGGCAGTACATCGTCAAAGGGGCGATTCTGCTGCTGGCGGTGTGGATGGATACGGCCACGCGGCGTCGGGTGTAATCGCGCGGACGATCACATTGTGGCGCAAACAATTTTTTTGCCCCTGTCAGCCGTGCTATGCAATGCGCTGAGCATTTAAGGGAACGCGCCACCATGCATGACAAACGCTATCGCATTACCCTGCTGTTTAACGCCAACAAAGTGTATGATCGCCAGGTTGTGGAGGGGGTCGGGGAGTATCTGCAGGCATCGCAGACTGACTGGGATATCTTCATCGAAGAAGATTTCCGCTGCCGCATCGACAACATCCGCGAATGGCTGGGAGATGGGGTGATCGCCGATTACGACGATCGCTCCATCGAAACCCTGCTGTCGAATGTCTCCGTGCCGATAGTGGGCGTCGGAGGCTCCTACCATCGTCCGGAAGATTATCCGCCGGTGCACTATATCGCCACCGACAACGCCGCGCTGGTGGAGAAAGCCTTTCTGCACCTGAAAGAGAAGGGGATCAATCGCTTTGCCTTTTATGGATTACCGGCCTCCAGCGGCAAGCGCTGGGCGCAGGAGCGGGAACAGGCGTTTCGCCAGCTGGTGGGGCGCGAACGCTATCAGGGCGTGGTCTATCAGGGAATGGAAACCGCGCCTGCCAACTGGCAGCACGCCCAGAACCGGCTCGCCGACTGGCTGCAGACGCTGCCGCCGCAAACCGGGATTATCGCCGTCACCGACTCACGGGCGCGGCACCTGCTGCAGGCGTGCGAACACCTGAAAATTCCGGTGCCGGAGAAGCTTACGGTGATCGGGATTGATAATGAGGAGCTGACCCGCTATCTGTCGCGCGTGGCGCTCTCTTCCGTGGCGCAGGGCTCGCGGCAGATGGGCTATCAGGCGGCCAAGCTGCTGCACCGGCTGCTGGATAAGCAGCCTCTGCCGCTTCAGCGCATTCTGGTGCCGCCGGTAAAAGTGATCGCCCGCCGCTCGACCGACTTCCGCTCGCTGCGCGACCCGGCGGTGATTCAGGCGATGCACTACATCCGCTTTAATGCCTGCAAGGGGATCAAGGTGGAGCAGGTGCTGGATGCGGTCGGGCTGTCACGCTCCAATCTGGAAAAACGCTTCCGTGATGAAACCGGCGACACCATTCATGCAATGATCCACCGCGAAAAGCTGGAAAAAGCGCGCGAACTGCTCGCGTCTTCCTCACTTAACATCAATGAGATCTCACAGATGTGCGGCTACCCCTCGTTGCAGTATTTCTACTCGGTCTTCCGCAAAAGCTACGACACCACCCCGAAAGAATACCGGCAGCATCACGGGGAGAATGTGTTGTAGGGAAGAGTCTCTGCGGCCTCACACCCGCTGCTCACTCTGCTCCAGTACCGCCAGCGCCAGCCCGTTCGCCGGATCAATCCGGGTCGCGGGGAAGTGCAGCTGGGTGTGCGTGGCGGTAAAGGCGAAGGCGTTGCCATGCGCCGTGTCACGCACCGCTTTGCAGAAAAGCTCGCTGGCGCTCCACGGGCAATCAATGATGATGGTGGCGGGGTTCAGCAGCAGCATGATCTGACTCAGCGCCGCACCGAGATAGCCCCCCGCCTGGGTCATCACCGTATCCACCACGCGTGGCGCGCTGTCGCGGTTCTGCCAGCTCAGGCCAGGCTGATGCTGCGCCAGCAGCTGATTCACGGCAGGTTTGCTGACCAGCGTCTCCAGACAGCCGCGCCGGCCACAGCTGCAGCGTGGCCCGCCGGGCTGAACGATCAGATGTCCCGCCTCACCCGCGGTCCAGCTGTGCCCGGTAAAGACGTCGCCATGCTGGATCAGTGCGCCGCCGATGCCCTCGGCAATCCGCAGATAAAAATGTCCGCTCTCCACGGAGAGTCCGTGCTGCTCGACGGCCAGCAGCGCCGCCGCTTTGACATTGTTCATGATGCGGATGGGCAGGCGAACGTGTCTGCGCAGCGTGCTCAGCAGGTCAACATCCTGCCATTCAAGCGGCAGGGAGAGATGCATCCAGCCCCGGCGGGGATCGACGATGCCGGGAAAGCCAAGGCCGAAGCCAAGCAGATCGGGATAGCGCTCTGTCAGTTCCCGGCAGAGCATCGCCAGCTCCGCCAGCAGGCGGGTCGGGTTACTGGTCTCGGTGCGCAGCGTCTGTTCCGCCAGCACCTGCGAAAAGTAGTCGCAGACCCGCCAGTGGATGACGTTGCGTTCCACCATAATGCCCGCGCTCTTGAGCTTTTCCGGCCGCAGGGCGATGCCGATTTTAGGCCGTCCGGCGGCCGCCACGCTGACCGGTCCCAGCTCCTCAATCAGCCCCTGATCCAGCAGGTCATCGATGATGAGCGAGACGGTGTTCTTACTGAGTTCCAGTGCCTCCGCCAGATCCTGACGCGACGTGACGCGCAGTTTACGTAACCGGGCCATTACCCGTTTCTGATTGTTCAGTCGCAGGAGTGCAGGGCCTTTGCCGTTTGTTTTCATCACGGATCCACCCAACAGAGGAGACAGATTTCAGTGTATCAGCCCGTGAGAAACGTTGATCTGACACTTTTGTGTGCTGTTTCACACAACCTCGCTATCAGGGATAACCCTCGGCAGCAGGCGGGCGGGTAAGCGAAACGGTGCGCGTTTCGGATAAGAGGGAGAGAACGAGAGGACAGCGGTGCGGCCCCGGAAGGAGAGCCGCACCTGCGGAAAGAGACATCAGCGCGGTGGAATTAATATTCGTCGCCGCGCACCCGGCTGCGGTAACTTTCCCAGTCAAACCGCACCCACAGGCTGTTGCCAAGCCGCATACGATCCATCACGCGCTCGCCCAGCAGGGCATTCATACCGGCATGGTCGAGGTTCGATAACATGCCGGTCGGGCGTTTGGAAGAGGAGCGGCGATCGACGATCTGGTTAATGATCACTTTTTCATAGCGCGATTCGCTCTGCATACCGATCTCATCGATCACCAGCAGGTCGACACTGCTCAGATCCTGAATCAGCCGCTCTTCGGTAATGCCGCTGCTGCCGCTAAAGGTGCCCTTCATGCTCGACATCAGGTCGGCGACCGTCACGATCAGCACGCTTTTGCCGCGCAGGATCAGGTCATTGCCGATCGCCGCGGCCAGATGGTTCTTACCGGTGCCGGGACGTCCTGAAAAGACAAAGCTGGCGATGCTGCCGTCAAATTCTGCAGCATACTGCCGTGCCAGCTCCAGCGCCTTACGCTGGCCCTCATTCTCAACCCGGTAATTATCAAACGAGCAGTTGATATGCAGTTCGCGAATGCCGGAACGGCCCATCACGCGCTGCATCTTCATGGCGCGGTTCTCGCGTACTATCGCCTCTGAGCGCAGGCGACCCTGCTCCTGATTCCACGCCAGCAGCTCCTGGCCATTGGCAAATTTGGGGCGGGTGCCTTCAGGCATCATTTTTTTCAGACGGCTAAAGAGATCGTTTGGCGTTTTCATCATTCACCTCGGAAACCATCGGGAATGGTACGGTCAGGATCGGGCAACTGGGTGATATCACGCTTCGGTTGCCCGCCATTTGCGGCGCGGTTCATCTGGATGCTGCGCGCCAGTTTCTGCTGCCACTGGACATGATGGAACATCCGGCCTTCCGCCTGCCAGTAGGCGACAAAGGCCGCCAGCTCGCCCGGCGTGACGGCTTCAGCCAGCGCCACGCCCCAGATCGCGGCCTGGCGCGTAAAGTCGGCATCCGGCTGCCAGCCCGGATACATGGCGAACTTCCCGGCCGGTGTGTGGATCGCAGCGGGCGCATCGTCATACAGGCTGTCATCCAGCGCCACATCATTCGGTTGCCGGGCGGCAGCTTCCAGCGCCAGCAGCTCGGCCAGACGCGCCGGGGTGATGGCATACATCACCGGCGCATAGTTATCTAACACCGCCAGCGTGCCCTTTTCCGCCTGCTGCAGGGCAGTCAGCGGATCCTGTCGGAAGGCATCCAGGCCAATGAGCGTTGAAGTTAAGATTTTAGCTGACATGAAAAGACCTGAGGTTAACGAACACCTTGCGCCGGGAACCTGTCGCCGGCGCAGAAGGGGTTATTGTACCTTTTTTAACGGAGGGGATCGCTTAAAAAGCAGGAGTGCGGGTCAGTGCGAGGTCACCGGCGACGTGGCATGGCGGGCCGGTGCAGATTCCGGTGCGCGCACGGTAAGGGCAGCTGCGGCGGGGCGGGTCTGCCATACATAGCGAACCGAGGCGAGCCAGCACAGGCTGTATCCCAGCAGCTCAGTCCCCTCTTCGGCCATGTTTTTCACCACCCGGTTGTAATCCCCCAGCATCAGGTGCTGCCACAGCACATGCACACCAAACAGCCGGGAGAAGACCAGCACCACTAAAAAGCCGGAGGCCATGACCGGCCAGCTGCGGTGCTGCACCAGGGCAGCCAGCGCATGCACGCTTTTTTTCGGCGTGCGCAGCGCGACGGCCAGTGAACCTGCGGTGATGGCCAGCGCAAACCAGACCCAGCTGCCGTGCTGAATGGCATCAAACACGAAGTCGAGTTCACGGATAAGCATACAGGCGTAAAAACCGGCGACCAGGGTCAGCGCCCCGCGCTGATCGGGACGGCGTCGGGCCGCGATAAAAAAGAGTGCGGCGATGGTCGCCAGCATCACTTCCTGAGTGGTTTCGGTGAATGAGGTCTCATGCAGTGCGTCGTTCATCCAGGCGACGTCGATGTAGACAGGAACGATGGTGAGGGCAAGAAACAGCGCTGCCAGCAGAAAAACCGCGATTTCGCGGCCAATAAGAGTGAGATCGTTGCGCATAGTGTTACCAGTATAATGATTAGCAGGCTCATTATATTTTAAACGCCCGACCGCCTTTCTCTTTTTATGCCCCGCTCAGAAGCTGGCGCTGAAGCCGAAGCTGTAAAGTTGCTGTTCCTGATTATTCAGCGCTTCGTTTTGTGAAAATGAGGCGAAAGCCGCCAGATTGTCGTTCAGCGGCAGCTGCGCCCCGATACTCAGGTCGATGCCCTCGCTCTGATCCGGGCCGTTCGTCGCCTCGCGGCGGGGAGTCTGGGGCGTCTCCGCCAGCAGATAGCGATAGCTGAGCTGCGCCCAGGGCGATATCCATCCCTGCTGCGAATCGATGCGCCAGCCGACGCTGGCACTCTGCTCGCGACTCTGCTGATCGCTGTAGTCACATTGCAGACAGTTTATAGGTTGCGGATCGACGGCATACTGCGCCACCGGCCCGGTGGTGAGCGACGGCGCAACAGGCATATCCACGCCAGCCCGGTAGCGTTTTCCCAGCGGGGTGGTGCCTGCGCTGCCGGTTTCACTGTGCAGCGCGATGGGTGAGGCGGTGGGAGAGTTAATGGCGGCTTCAAACAGGGCGCGATTTTCGTCACTGAAGGTGAGGGGCGTCAGCGCGATCTTCTCTGCCAGTATCGTGTCGTAGTCCGGCAGAAAGTCGGCGTGTGGCGGCGCAGAGAGGCCGCTCCGGGCAAAAGCCGGTGCCATTAAGATTAACAGCCATGCAGCACAGCAGGTTCTCAGACCTTTCCAACCGCTTTTCGGCGACATCTCTTCTCCAGGCAGGGCTGAAGTTATTATCCGGCGTCGTAATTAAAATTCGCGCTGTCTCTGTTATTTAACCGCTGATCGTTTAACTATCAACCGATTAATTTTAAGATCAAGCGGACCGCTAAAATATTCTCGTTAAAAGGAACAAAGCGATGCAACGATGTGGTTGGGTAACACAGGATCCCCTCTATCTGGCTTATCACGACAGGGAATGGGGGGTGGCGCAGAGAGACAAGCGTGCGCTGTTTGAGATGCTCTGTCTGGAAGGACAGCAGGCGGGACTCTCCTGGATCACCGTGCTGAAAAAGCGGGAAAATTATCGCGCGGCGTTTCACCAGTTTGATCCGCAGGCGATTGCGCAGATGGACGCGCCAGCGATCGACCGGTTGCTGCTGAACAGCGGCATTATCCGCCATCCCGGCAAAATCGCCGCCATTATCGCGAATGCCCGCGCTTACCTGGAAATGGAGGCGAAAGGTGAGGATTTCAGCCAGTTCGTCTGGCAATTTGTCGATAACGTGCAAATCGTTCACCATTATCCCAACTACAGCCTGGCCCCCACCACATCAGAGCAGGCCATTGCGCTCTCAAAGGCGTTAAAGCAGCGTGGTTTTAAATTCATCGGCCCGACAATCTGCTATTCCTTTATGCAGGCCTGCGGGCTGATAAACGATCATCAGAGCAACTGTTTCTGCCATCCTGATGCCATTACCCGCTGATTCTCCATAAATCAGGATTTTTCCTCATACATCCCTGTTCCACAGGCGGCATAATCGTGCCACTTATGGGGAAGGTTTTCCCCTGTGTCTCGACTGTAAGGGAACAAAAATGCAGAAGAAATTAATCGCGATCACCCTGTTACTGAGCGGCAGCCTGGCCCTGCCTGGCTGCACCACCAATCCTTACACCGGTGAATCACAGGCGGGTAAGTCAGGCGTAGGCGCGGGCCTGGGCGCATTAGTGGGTGCCGGTGTCGGCGTGCTTTCATCGTCGAAGAAAGATCGCCGTAAAGGTGCTCTGATTGGTGCCGCAAGCGGTGCGGCACTGGGCGGTGGCGTGGGCTACTACATGGACGTGCAGGAAGCGAAACTGCGTGACAAGATGCGCGGCACCGGCGTCAGCGTGACCCGTAATGGCGATAACATCGTCCTGAACATGCCTAACAATGTCACCTTCGACTCCAGCAGCAGCAATCTGAAACCCGCAGGCGCGAACACCCTGACCGGTGTTGCAATGGTGCTGAAAGAGTATCCAAAAACGGCGGTAAACGTCGTGGGTTACACCGACAGCACCGGCACCCGTGCGCTGAATATGCGTCTCTCTCAGCAGCGTGCTGAAAGTGTTGCCAGCGCGCTGATCGTGCAGGGCGTGGCCAGCGATCGCCTGCGTACGCAGGGTGCAGGCCCGGATAACCCGGTTGCCACCAACAGCACCGAAGCCGGCAAAGCGCAAAACCGTCGCGTTGAGATCACACTCACCCCGCTGGGCTAACCGTGGTCGCCCCCTCTCGGGGGCGCCCTTTTTTCTGGAAAGCCTTACGTTAAAAGCACCAGAAA
This sequence comes from Type-F symbiont of Plautia stali, assembly GCF_059731105.1. Taxonomy (NCBI): domain Bacteria; kingdom Pseudomonadati; phylum Pseudomonadota; class Gammaproteobacteria; order Enterobacterales; family Enterobacteriaceae; species Type-F symbiont of Plautia stali. Next base: position 34,160 of record NZ_AP035909.1, read on the forward strand.
GCGTTCTGTGGATAGAGCCAGCAGAGGCTTTATGGTAGCCTGATCAAAAATTGATCAGTGGAAATTCCCCTATGTCTCTTAAAGCCATCGCGGCGGTTTTAGGTCTCTCTGTCACCACCGTCAGCCGCGCTCTCAATGGTTACCAGGATGTCGCTCAGGAGACGCGTAAACGCATCGAAGCGGAGGCGCAACGGCGCGGCTACCGGCCTAATGCGGCAGCCAGACGGCTGAAAACCGGTCGCGCTAACGCGGTGGGCCTGGTCTGTCCGCCGGGGGCTTCGCCTCTGAGTGGCAGCGATTTCAGTGACATGTTACTGGCACTGGAGCATCACCTGGCCGGTTATGATATTAACCTGCTGCTGCTGACAGATAAGCAGCAGAATCCTCCGGCGCTCACCCGCCTGTTGCGCAGCGGGGCTGTCGATGCCCTGATTATCGGCCACACTCGGCCAGATGACTGTCGGCTTCATGCGCTGCTGCAGACCGATTTTCGCTTTCTGACGCTGGGCCGCAGCGATCTGCCCGCCACCTATGCCTGGTTTGATGTTGACCATCTTGCCGGTTCGCAGCTGGCGGTGGAGTGGTCGCTGGCACAGGGACGGCGGCGGATCGCCTGGCTTGGCAGTGAGGAGAACAGCAGCCGTGCGCGCGACCGGCGTCAGGGTTATCTGACGGCGCTGGGTGATCTCGCGCCTTATGCGATGGCGGCAGTGGCACCGACGCGCCGTGCCGGCTATCAGCAGACCCGGCAGTGGCTGGCAGAGGGGCCGATGCCGGAGGTGATCATCACCGACTGTGGTGCGCTGGCGGAAGGCGCGGCTGTGGCGCTGCATCAGGCCGGACGCGCAGCGGGTGAGGATGCCATCCTGCTGGCAGGCTGGGAGGGATTACCGGGGGATGCGATTCTCGATCATCCCATTGTCGCGATTCGTCAGGCAACGCCACATCAGGCCGGAGAGCAGGTGGCGGAGATGATTGTCCGGCTGATCGAGGGTGCGCCGCCGGAGACGTTACAGACCCTGTGGCAGCCCTGGCTGCAATTACCGGCGTAGCGCTTTTTGCTCCGGGCTGCGCTTGTGCTAGTCTCTGCCGAATTTATAATTTTGCAGGATATCTCATGAAAACCAGGCCGCCTCGCGCCACCATCAGCGATGTTGCTCACGCGGCTCGGACCGGTAAAACCAGCGTTTCACGTTATCTGAACGGTGAACTGCATCTGCTCTCCGCCGATCTGAAAGCGCGGATTGAACAGGCGATAGCGGATCTCAGCTATCGTCCGAGCCAGATGGCACGCGGTCTGAAACGCGGGCGTACGCGCCTGATTGGGCTGATTATCGCCGATATCACTAACCCCTATTCCGTCGATGTCATGAGTGGCATTGAAGCCGCCTGTCGTGAGCAGGGCTTTACGCTGCTGATGTGTAATACCAACAACGAAGTGGATCTGGAGCAGCACTACCTCCAGCTGCTGAGCAGTTATCAGGTTGAAGGCATCGTGGTCAATGCGGTCGGGATGCGCGAAGAGGTGCTGAATCATCTGCAGCAGTCCCTGCTGCCGATGGTGCTGATTGACCGCAAAATCCCCGATTTTCCCTGCGATGTGGTGGGCCTGAACAACGCCGAAGCCGCCGAAACCGCTACGCGCCATCTGGTTGACAATGGCTATGAGGTATTGATGTTTCTCAGTGAGCCGCTGGGCAGTGTCAATACGCGCCGCGAGCGTCTGCAGGCGTTCCGCCATCTGCTGGCGGCGCATCCGCAGGTTGAGCATCAGAATGTGGAAGTGGTGCTGCATCAGCCCGATGCGCTTGACGCGGCGCTGCTGGCATTCCATCAGCAGCATGCGGGCAAACGCTGTGCGGTAATGGTCGCCAACGGGGCGCTGACGCTGCAGGTGGCGCGATCGCTGCAGCGACTCAACCTGCAGTGGGGCCGCGATATCGGCCTGCTCGGTTTCGATGAGCTGGAGTGGGCGGCGCTGGCTGGTGTCGGGATTACCACGCTGAAACAGCCGACCTGGCAGATTGGCTTCAGTGCGCTGGAGCGACTGATTGCCCGTATTGATGGCAGTGACCTGCCGGTTGCCGAACAGGTGTTCTCCGGCGAGCTGATCGTTCGCGGCTCCAGCCAGCCGCTTCCCTGAGGTGCAGGTTTGTTCTTACTTCGGGCTGAGCGGGCAAATCAGAGAGTGTGCCGTTAAGGTATTGTCGAAAGGGACGAAAGAAGCCTGCTCAGGACAGGCTTCTTACTGGCTTACAAAGACAGGCCGGAGAGATTTAAATTATCAGCACACACGCTGAGTGGGCCTGGGCCTGGCGTCGAGAAAACTTTTATATTATCAAACCATTCATCCGGGCTTCCCCCGAAGATAATAAAGTTTTTTTCTGGCTCGCCTGAATCACTCATATTCACGGCGCCAGCAACGCGTTCGGCTTCTGACTTATCTATGTTTCTCATTTCGATCTCCTTAATTTGCATCCGTGTAGTCGTATATTGTCGATAACCTATTCTAAGGATTCCTGCCTGAGGATATCACCCGTTAATAGCGTTACAGGCAGATCGTTATATTCTTTTCTTACTTTTATTTTGTCTATCTCTTTTTTCTGCCAAAGACCGCATGCCGCCCAGGCTTTACCTTCAGGCGTGGCGGTTGCAGATTCCATCACACTTTCAAATATCTTTACGGAGTTGTTATCTTTTAAAGCTTTTTCGTATATCAGTTGTTGTGGCATTTCCTTCGCAATAAATCCATTGAAGCCCATCGAAAATAGAGTGGCAGTGGAGAGTTCCTTTTCTATGTCCTGATCGGGTTGGGCTGAAACCGTTGTTAATCCTGAAGCAAGTAATCGTGTTATTAAAATCCATTTCATCTGCAAAACCTCCGTTTGCTATCTTATTACCGACTATAAATGACGCTGAGCAATAATAGGATGGAAATAAAGGAATTAAATTTAACAGCATCATAAAATGACGGTTTTGGTTTTTTCCGATCCGTTTTTGCATTAATCCCGCTAACGCTTTTCAGTAACGATGACTTCATAGCTATCCGCATCCCTCTTAACATGATAAAAATCCTCACTTTTTTCCTTCATCGGAGCTCTCTGATATGCACTTAGCGTACAATCCTGCGTTTGTAAGCCTCAGACCTCTCTTCGTGCTCGCTTCGTGAGCACGATCATAGTTTCACAGTTTGCTGCTTTGCTTTGGAACCGGTTCCATTTAGGGTTTTTGTATCCGCTACGCGCAAAAACCTGCCATGGAGCAGAACATGAAACCTGACATCATTGTGGTGACCGCCGCTTATGGCCATGCGCAGATCGCCGCACTGGGCGGCCAGACTGCGCTGCTGCCGATCATTCAGCAGGCTGGTGCTGATGGCGTCGAAATCCGCCGCGAACTGCTTGATGACGCGGCGCTGGCCGATCTGCCCGCAATGGCGCAGGCGGTGGCACAGCATCAGCTTCAGGCCAGCTATTCGGTGCCCGATACGCTGTTTTGTGACGGCGGCGAAATCAATCCGCGCATAACCCACTACGTTGAAGAAGCACGCCAGTTAAATGCGCAGCGGCTGAAAGTCGCGCTGGGACATTTCACCGGTGCACTTCACCGTGAAACGCTGCAGGCGCATCTGGCAGCACTGCCGTGTGAACTGACGGTGGAAAACGATCAGACCGAACAGGGCAAACTCGCACCCTCCGTCGCGTTTTTCACGGCGATCAGAGAAGCTGGGCTACCGATCACGATGACCTTCGACATGGGGAACTGGTGCTGGACCGGCGAAAACGCCTTCCAGGCCGCGCAGCAGCTGGCCGCGCAGGTCGGCTATGTGCACGTCAAAGCCGCCGTTCCGCATCAGGAGAGTTTCCGGGCAATTGCGCTGGATGAGGCGGACGCTGGCTGGCGTGACCTGCTGCAACAGCTGCCCGGCTCGGTGCCGCGCGGTATTGAATTTCCGCTGGAAGGCGACGATCTGATTGCGGTGACGCGCCACTATGTGTCGCTGCTGCGCAATGTGTAAGGAGTAAAAATGAGTCATCACACCCAATATCACACCGGTCCGCTTGATGTGGTCACCATCGGGGAAGCGATGGCGATGTTTGTCGCCCGTGAAACCGGCGATCTCGCCGCCGCAGAGACCTTTGTTAAACGCGCAGCAGGCGCAGAACTCAATGTCGCGACCGGCCTGGCGCGTCTTGGCCTGAAAGTGGGCTGGGTCAGCCGGGTTGGCGATGACGCCTTTGGTCGTTTTATCTGCCAGCAGCTGAAAAAAGAGGGCATTGACCACGCCCGGGTCACGGTCGATAACCGTTATCCCACCGGTTTCCAGCTGAAATCCAAAGTCGATGATGGCTCTGACCCGCTGGTCGAGTATTTTCGTAAAGGCTCGGCGGCCAGCCATCTGTCGGTTGACGATTTTGACGCGGACTACTTTGGCTCGGCACGCCATCTGCACCTCAGCGGGGTGGCGGCAGCGCTCTCGGAGAGTTCACTGGAACTGCTGAAGCACACGGCCAAAGAGATGCGTGCGCGTGGGAAAACCATTTCGTTTGATCCCAATCTGCGGCCGGTGCTGTGGCGCAGTGAAGAGGAGATGCGTAAGCAGCTCAATCTGCTGGCGGAGTATGCCGACTGGGTACTGCCAGGCGAAAAAGAGGGGCTGATCCTGACCGGCTACCGTCAGCCGGAAGCGATTGCGGATTTCTATCTCGATAAGGGTGTGAAAGCGGTCGTGATTAAAACCGGTTGTGACGGCGCCTGGTATAAAACTGCACAGGGTGAACAGGGACAGGTTGCGGCGATAAAAGTCGACAACGTGGTCGACACCGTAGGGGCCGGTGACGGTTTTGCCGTCGGCGTGATCAGCGCCCTGCTGGAAGGTCAGACGCTGCCGCAGGCGATTCGCCGCGGCAATAAAATTGGTTCGATGGCGATTCAGGTCATTGGTGACAGCGAAGGTCTGCCGACGCGTCAGCAACTGGGCGACGAGTAGTTCACGCGCCCCTCTACAGACACAGGAGTTCCCGATGAAAAAGCAGACAATCGCGCCAAAACGCTGGTGGTTCATCATGCCCATCGTGTTTATCACCTACAGCCTGGCGTATCTCGATCGTGCAAACTTTAGCTTCGCCTCTGCCGCCGGGATTAATGACGATCTCGGCATCACCAAAGGCATGTCCTCGCTGCTGGGCGCGCTGTTCTTCCTGGGATACTTCTTTTTCCAGATCCCGGGCGCAATCTATGCCGAACGCCGCAGCGTGAAGAAACTGATTTTCGGCTGTCTGATCCTGTGGGGTGGCTGTGCATCGCTGACCGGTGTGGTCAGCAACATTCCGATGCTGGCAGCGATTCGCTTTGTGCTGGGCGTGGTGGAAGCGGCGGTGATGCCGGCCATGCTGATTTACATCAGCAACTGGTTTACCAAATCGGAACGTTCGCGCGCCAATACCTTCCTGATCCTGGGGAACCCGGTCACGGTGCTCTGGATGTCGGTGGTGTCGGGCTATCTGATCGAATCCTTCGGCTGGCGTGAGATGTTTATCATTGAAGGGATTCCGGCGGTCATCTGGGCGATTGCCTGGTGGTTCCTGGTGCAGGATAAGCCGTCTCAGGCGCGCTGGATGAGCGATGCAGAGAAAGCGGCCCTGCAGGCTGAGCTGCAAAAAGAGCAGGAAAAGATCAAGGCGGTGCGTAACTACGGTGAAGCGTTCCGCAACCGCAATGTGATCATCCTCTGCCTGCAATATTTTGCCTGGAGCATCGGTGTGTATGGCTTTGTGCTGTGGCTGCCGTCGATTCTGCGTAACGGCACACAGATGGGCATGGTTGAAGCGGGCTGGCTGTCAGCGGTGCCTTATCTGGCGGCGACCATTGCGATGGTCGTGGTCTCCTGGGCGTCGGACAAAACCCAGAATCGTAAACTGTTTGTCTGGCCGCTGCTGCTGGTGGGGGCGCTGGCGTTCCTTGGCTCTTACCTGGTCGGCTCAAGCAACTTCTGGGCCTCCTACACCCTGCTGGTGATTGCCGGTGCCGCGATGTATGCCCCTTACGGACCGTTCTTCGCCATTATTCCTGAGATGCTGCCACGCAACGTCGCGGGCGGGGCAATGGCACTGATCAACAGTATGGGTGCACTGGGGTCATTTATCGGTTCATGGATCGTCGGCTATCTTAATGGGGCGACCGGCAGCCCGGCAGCCTCCTACATCTTTATGGGTTCGGCTCTGCTGGTGTCGGTGTGGCTGACGCTGATAGTGAAACCGGCGCAGAACAAAGCGCCGCCGCTGCGGGGCGCAAAACCGGCCTGAAAGCGTAAACGCTGAAGCGGGCTGGCCCGGTGCAGGTCCACAATGCCTGCACTGTTCGCACAGGCCTTGCCGGGCCTGTACGGAGGCGGCCCGGGCGTAAACGTCAGTCTCTGTTTTCTCCGGGCGGCCCGCAAGCCGCCCGCTACTTATTTGTTTGATCGGGAGCCACTGAATGAAACCCGCTGTAATTCTCTATAAAAAACTGCCTGACGACCTCTATGCGCGCCTGGCTGAACAGTGTGACGTGACGGAAGTGAGCAATCTTTCGCCAGAGAGCCAGCAGCAGCACGCTGCGGCGTTCCGCCAGGCCGAGGGCCTGCTGGGATCGGGCGGAAAAGTGAATGGCGAGCTGCTGGCGAACATGCCTAATCTGCGCGTCTGCTCCAGCGTCTCGGTGGGCTATGACAATTTTGACGTGGCGGCGCTGAATGCGCGTCATGTGGTGCTGATGCACACCCCGACCGTATTGACGGAAACCGTGGCTGACACCATGATGGCGCTGGTGCTGAGCACCGCGCGTCGGGTGCCGGAGCTGGATGCCTGGGTCAAAGCGGGCCACTGGCAGAAGAGCATCGGACCGGCGCAGTTCGGCATCGACGTACACCATAAAACGCTGGGCATTCTCGGCATGGGACGGATCGGGATGGCCCTGGCGCAGCGCGCCCACTTTGGCTTCGGCATGAAAATCCTCTACAACGCCCGCCGTGAGCATGAGGAGGCGCAGTCGCGCTTTGGCGCGCAGCGCTGCGAACTGAAAGAGCTGCTGCAGCAGAGTGATTTTGTCTGCATCAGCCTGCCGCTGACTGACGAAACCCACCATCTGATTGGGGCCGCCGAGCTGGAACTGATGAAGCCGGATGCGGTACTGATCAACGCCGGTCGCGGGCCGGTGGTGGATGAGAAGGCGCTGATCGCCGCGCTGCAGGCGGGCAAACTGCACGCCGCCGGGCTGGATGTGTTTGAGCAGGAGCCGGTTCCTGCCGACTCTCCGCTGCTGTCGCTGCCGAACGTGGTGACGCTGCCGCACATCGGTTCTGCCACCCACGAAACCCGCTACGGCATGATGCAGGATGCGGTGGAGAATCTTATCGCCGCGCTCGGCGGAAACGTCGATAAAAACTGCGTTAACCCTCAGGCGCTGAAATAATCGCCACGCCTTTCCATTGCGCCCGCCGATGGCGGGCGTTATGGTGAACCCCCGATTCGCAATCACAAATTTTTAACCGCTATGTCCTTTTCTCAGTTCGGCGACAAATTTACCCAACATTCCGGCATTTCACGTCTGATGGAAGATATGGGCGCAGGCCTGCGTACGCCCGGCACCATCATGCTTGGCGGCGGTAATCCGGCGCAGATCCCGGCCATGAACGACTACTTTCAGCAGCTGCTGCAGCAGATGCATGAGGAGGGCAAACTCAGCGAAGCACTGTGCAATTACGACGGCCCGCGCGGCAAAGCGACGCTGCTGGAGTCGCTGGCCGGGCTGCTGCGCGACCAGCTTGGCTGGCCGATTACCGCGCAGAATATTGCGCTGACCAACGGCAGTCAGAGCGCCTTCTTCTATCTGTTTAACCTGTTTGCCGGTCGCCGCGCCGACGGCAGCAAAAAGCGGGTGCTGTTTCCGCTGGCGCCTGAGTACCTCGGCTATGCGGATGCCGGTCTGGAAGAGGAGCTGTTTGTGTCGGCGAAGCCGAACATTGAGCTGCTGCCGGAGGGACAGTTTAAATATCATGTCGATTTCGAGCATCTGCCGATGAATGATGAGGTCGGGCTGATCTGCGTCTCGCGTCCGACCAACCCCACCGGCAACGTGATCACCGATGAGGAGCTGATCCAGCTGGATGCGCTGGCGCAGCAGCATGATGTGCCGCTGCTGATCGACAATGCCTACGGCGTGCCGTTCCCCGGCATCATCTTCAGCGAAGTGCGTCCGCTGTGGAATCCCAACATTATTCTCTGCATGAGCCTGTCGAAACTTGGCCTGCCGGGCGCGCGCTGCGGCATTATTATCGCAGACGAGAAGACCATCTCTGCGCTGAGCAACATGAACGGCATCATCAGCCTGGCCCCCGGCAGTATTGGCCCGGCCATCGCCAATGAGATGATTCGTCGCGGCGATCTGCTGCGGCTCTCCGAAGAGGTGATTAAGCCGTTTTATCAGCAGAAGGTTGCGCAGACGATTGCGATCCTGCGCCGCCATCTGTCAGAAGAGCGCTGCCTGATCCACAAGCCGGAAGGGGCGATTTTCCTCTGGCTCTGGTTCCGCGATCTGCCGATCACCACGGAAACGCTCTATCAGCGGCTGAAAGCGCGCGGGGTGCTGATGGTGCCGGGCCACTTCTTCTTCCCGGGGCTGGAGCAGGCGTGGCCGCACACCCACCAGTGTATGCGGATGAACTACGTGCCGGATGCGGAGAACATCGAGCGTGCGGTGCAGATTCTGGCGGAAGAGGTGGAGAACGCCTGGCGCGACAGCTAAGCCTGCGCGTCGGTTAACGACAGCTGGCACCACTGCGCCAGCTGTCGGATCGCCTGTTCCACTTCCGCATTCCAGCCAAAACCGGCATTCAGCCGGAAACAGTGATCGTAGCGCTGATCGGTGGCAAAAATATGGCCTGGCGCAATCCCGATGCCCGCGTTGCGCGCCTTGAGAAACAGCTCGCGCACGTTCAGCGCCTGCGGCGGCATGGCGACCCACAGCACATATCCTCCTTCCGGGTCAGAGACCGTTGTCCCGGCCGGAAACTCCCGCAGCACCGACAGACGCATTTCGCTGATTTGCCGCGCCAGTTCGCGCCGCAGCTTGCGCAGGTGAGCATCATAGCCGCCGCTGCGCAGCAGTTCCGCCACCGCCGCCTGCGACAGCACCGAGGTGCCCATGGTGGAGGTATATTTCAGCGAGGCGATCTTACGCATGTAGTTGACGCTGTGGACCCAGCCGATGCGGATGCCGGGTGCCACGGTTTTCGAGAAGCCGCTGCAGAGAATGGCGTTGGGGCTGAAGGCGCGCATCGGGAAAGGGCGACGCTCACCAAAGGCGGTATCGCCAAAAATATCATCCTCAATGATCACCACATCGTTTTCATCGGCCTGGCGCGCAATATAGGCTTTCTGCTCGTTGGGAATGCTTTTTCCCAGCGGATTGTTGACGTTGCACAGCGTCAGAAAGACCCGCACCGCTTTGCGCTGAAACAGACGGGTGAGGGTTGCCACATTCACATAGCCTTCCGGCCCGGCTTCCACTTCAATCACCCGTAAGTTGAGGTTATGCAGCATCTGCAGCAGGACGAAATAGCAGGGGGACTCCACCGCCACCACATCGCCTGGCTGGGTCGTGGCGCGCAGTGACAGCGAGATCGCCTCAATACAGCCGTTGGTGATCAGAATATCGTCGGCGCTGATATTGCAGCCGTAATCGACCGCGCGCCGGGCAATCTCCGTTTTCAGCGGCGCATAGCCGGTGCCCTTCACCGTGTTACCGAGCAGGGCGGGTTTGCTGTAACCCATCTGGCGCATCAGCAGGCCAATCCGCCTGATCGGATAGAGGGCACTGTCGCCGTTCGCCAGATCGAGGCGCACCCGGCAGTCTGATCCGAGCATCGCCAGATGCAGTTCGGTCTGCTCATCCAGCGGGGCGATGGCGCGGGGCTGTTCGCTGACGGCGGGTAACGCACGCGAAGCGGGCCGCTGTGGGGCAACAAAAAAGCCCGACTTCGGGCGGGCGACGGCGTAGCGCTCATCTTCCAGCGTACGCAGGGTTTTCAGGGCAGTGGTGAGGCTGACATTGTACTGTGTCGCCAGGGTGCGCACCGAGGGCAGACGGCTGTCGGGTGCCAGTGAACCGGCATGGATCGCCTGTTTAATCTGTTCTGCTATCTGGCGATAACGGCTGCTCTGACTCTCCTGTTCCCCGATAACCCCGGTCATCTGTTCCACCCCATATCGCGCTGATCTGTGCATATTCAACAGAGTACATTCAAAGTACTTTAGGCTGCATCTCTTAATTATTCATGATGCTAAACGGCGCACAGCGCCCGGCTGCCGTCGGGCCTGTGGCCATAACGGCAGGCCGTTCACCTAAGGAAAATGTGAAAGATGAATAATCTGCCCGCCATGATGAAAGCAATGGAAGCGTATCTCTCACCGGCCATCATCGCGTCGGCTCAGCGCTGTTCGGCCCGTCTGCTGGCGGCGTTACCCGATAAGCAGCCTGAGAACAACCGCGTCCTGCTCGCCTATGGCGGCGGCAAAGACAGCAGCTACATGGTGGCTTACGTGCGCTACATTCAGGGGCTGATCTGGCAGCAGCAGGGCACCACCTTTCATCTGCGGGTCAGCACCAACCGTCACGCGGCGATGAACCAGAGCGTCATGGATAATATTCACCGCGTTTATCAGTCGCTGGCGATGCATGACGATGAATGGGTGACCTGTCTGGTGGTGGATGGTCTGCTGATCCGCCCTTTCGCCCGCGATCTGCCGATGCCGGACAGCGTGCGTGAGCAGAACCGCAACGATGTGCTGATGAATGGCCACCGCTTTCGCGCCGATGCGCGCTCCACCTTCTGCAACGCCTGCAATCTCAGCATGGTCAACTCCTTTGGCCTGGCGGCGGACTACAACGGCGGTGTGGATATGATTATCACCGGCGATTCGCCGCAGGAGCAGGCCGCCTATGTGGCCTGGGCGCGGCACCTCTCACGACTGTTTGATGCGCCGGTCGCGGAAAAAAGCCGTGGCTTCAGCGGGTTCCTGCAGACGCTGGATGGCGTCGCAGAGCGCTACTTCAGCGACATCTACGGGGCCGGCCAGCTCACCCCCGCGCACCGCATCACCCACCAGCTGGCGCGCGATCCGCTCTTCTTCAATATCTATCAGGACACGGCCTATGAAGCGGGTGCGCACTGGGCACTGCTCAGCGACTTTATGGGCTTCCGGTTTGATGAACTGATGTTCAGCTTTTCTGAGTCCGACTGCGGTAACCCGACGCTGATGGCGCATCTGCGCGGACTGCGAGCCGAAACGCTCATGCAGCGCAGCTACGCCGAGGGGATCCGGGAATATGTGCGCTTTGCGCTGGGGCTGATGGTGAAGAAGGATTTTCCCCCGCAGCTGATCGACGAGATGGCGGCGCGCTATCAGGATGACGCCGCGATCCGGCAGCAGCGGCAGCGTGCAGCCGCGTTCGCCGTGCAGGCGTTTGACCTCAGCGAAGCGCAGCTGATCTGCATGATCTACTCGCCCTTTCTGGGACAGGGCCAGCAGCTCGGTCACTGGCTGACCGGGCAGCAGATCGCGCTGGAGGAGGCTGCTATCCGCGACCTGCTTGAGCAACGCAGTCAGGATGTCGCGCTGGCCAGGGCGTTAACGCACCTCTCCGGCATGACGCTGACACAGATGCGCCACTGCTGGCAGAGCAAGCCGGTCAGCTCGCTGCTGGAGGGAAAAAGCCCCGATCCCCTGTCGCGCGTGCTGCGCTTCGATCCCCATAAAGCGGTGATTCAGGTCAGTAACGGTGTGCTCAATGACACGGTGACAGAAGTCATCTCCGGGCGATAACCCGGTAAGGCGAGGCGATGAAAAAGATTTTTCTGCAAATTGGCGCCACCCGCGATGGACAGAACCCTTACTGCGCGGTGGCAAAGCGCGAAGGCTATTTCACCGTGCTGGCGGAAATGGGCGATTTTGTCGATTACCAGTCACTAAGCCTGGCGCTGCCTTTTGATCTGATTATTCGCCTCGACCGCCCTGAGAATCCGTGGGAGGTGATGCAGGCTTATCTGCACGCCGGTTTACTGGCGCATCCGCTGGTGGTGCTGGCGGGCTTTGAAGCCTACAACGCCAGCGCCGGACGACTGCGCGACATGCTGGCCGGGCCGGACGCGCCCGCCGCCTTTATTCCGCTGGATAAATATGCGCAGCGCATGGCGCTAAAAAAAGCCTGGCCGCGCTTCCCGCAGCCGGAGTTTCGCTTTTTTGCCTCGCCGCTCAGCATTCTGGATGCGGAGCAGGCGCTGATCTATCCCTGCGTCGTTAAACCGGTAGATGGCGGCGGCGGGCTGGGCATCTGGCTGATTGAGCGGGCCGATCAGCTGCGCAGCGTGGTGAAGCAGCTGGTGCAGACCATGAACTATGGCGGGCGCGGCTTCAGCGGCTTTATCGTGGAAAGCGCCCTGATCGGCGAGGAGTTTTCGCTACAGGGTGTGGTCGCGCAGGGGCATCCCCGGGCGCTGACCTGCTGCCAGAAGGTGATTGAGCAGCACCGGGACAGCGAAGGCTGCGTCAGCTTTTATGAGTCGGGGCATGTGGCGATGGCAGCAGCGGCGCTACCCGCCGCGTTCAGCAGTCTCATGACCTTCTGCTGCGAAACCTTTGGCTATCGTCAGGGCGCGTTTCATATCGATTTCATTGTGGTTAACGGCGTGCCGCATTTTCTGGAGATGGGGTTCCGGCTCTCTGGCATGGGGGTGGCGACGCTGGTTGAGGAGGCGACCGGTATCAACTGGGCTGAGGTGACTTTCCGGCTGGAGGCGGGAGGCACCCTGCCTGCCTTTGCCCTGAGCACGTCACGCGCTGTCGGCCAGCTGCGCCTGCGCCAGCCCGCACAGCTGCAGGCGGCGGAACGCTGGATTGAACAGCATCAGCAGGGGGCGCTGTTACCCCCCCTCCGGTTGCCTGCGTTGCAGGTGTCATCCCGCTCATCGCTCTACGCCGATCTCACCCGTCACGCCGGCATTCTGGCGACCTTCAGCCTCAGCGCCCCGACGCGGGAGCCCGTTATGACCCTTTTTCAGCAGGTGATTGCCGCGCAGCCGGTGACCGCCGGGAGAGACAAAGTATGTGCAGAATGATTCTGGCGCATGGCAGGTTCGACAGCGCTCAGATTCTGGAGGCGGCGCGCGCCATGAGCTGCGGCGAAGGAGCCGAACACGATGGCCCAATTAAATCCCATCCCAACGGCTGGGGCTGCCTGTGGCTGGAAGCGGGGGAGATCCGCACCCTGCACGGCACAGGCGCGTTTGCGGAAGCGCTGCCGGACATCGATGTGGATCGGCTGCGCAGTCCGTTTCTGGCTGTGCATGTGCGCCACGCCACGCTGAGTAAAAATCAGGGGCTGGCCTTTTCTCATCCGCTGACGCGCCACAGCGCGGGTCATCAGTGGTACATGATGCACAACGGCTTTCTGCCGACCATCCACCGCCAGCTTGGCCTGGCGGAATCCCGTTTCGATTCAGAAGAGTACCTGCGCTACCTGGTCGATCAGACCACGCCCGCCGACTTCACCCGCGACTATCTGCGCGCAAAGATGGCGCAGGTGGAACCCGGCGGCAGCGCAGGCAATGCCATTTTCGTCACCCGTGACAAAGCCTGGGCGTGGCAGTGGTATCCCCACGACACCCCCTGGCCTGACTATTTTACGATGCATTTTCGGCAACAGGAGGATTGCACGCTGATCGCTTCTGAACCCGTGACAATACCAGGCAGCGCCGGCAGCTGGCGGCGAATGAACAATCATGAACTCTATGAAATTCCGTTTAGGGAGTGATAAACATGGCTATTTTCAATCAGTTCCGCGTGATTAATCCCAGCATGTTTGTGGAGTCGACCTGGCTGGATGACATCGTCACGGCGCGTGTGCCGCTGCTGGTGCTGCGTAATTTCCTGACGCCGGAGGTGCGGGAAGCGGTGGTGGCGGATCTGCAGCGCTGCCGGGAAAAGATCCGTGTTTCTCACTATCCGAATGGCGCGCTGACCACGCTCGGTCCCTATCTGGCGCGTCACACCGCAGAGCCCGATAACTATTTTACCGAGCTGCGCGATATCCAGCCGGCGCTGCCCCCTTCACTCACCACCCTGCGTGAGCAGATCTACCTCTGGGTTCAGCATGCGCTGCGGCTGGAGAGCCTGCGCATCGCCCAGGAGCCGGGCCACGGCGACTATGCCGGTTCTATCGTGCGGTTTCATGCCGATGGCGTCGCGAACCCGTTACACAACGACAATATCGTGCGTGATGCCGCCGGAACCGGGCTGGCGGTGACGCAGATTCTCCATCAGCTCAGCTGCGTGGTCTGCCTGCAGGAGTGCAACGCGGGCGGGGCGCTGCGGATCTACAACAAAAAATGGGCACCGGAGGATGAGCGGTTCAAAACGGCCGGTGAGCTGGGCTATCCCGCTGAGGTGATTGAACACAGCGAAGTCTGCGAATTTTCACCACGCAGTGGCGATATCTATCTGTTTAATCCCGCTTTTTATCATGAGATTGATCGGGTTGAAGGTGATACCCGCATCACCATGGGATTCTTTTTCGGGCTGACCGATAAAAAAATGAAACACGCTATCGCCTGGAGTTAATCCGGTCCGGGCCAGACAAGGAGAGGGATATGACGACGTTTGAAAAAATCACCGCGCTGCTGGATCAGCATCAGGCCAGCTACCGCGTCGTGGAGCATGAGGCGATAGGGCAGACCGACCAGATCAGCCAGATACGCGGTAATGCACTGGGTCAGGCGGCTAAGGCGATGGTGCTGGAGGTCGTCATGCCGGACGGCGCGCCGCCGCGTCCGCTGCTGGCGATTGTGCCGGGCGACTGCCGGATCAATTTTAAAAGTGCGGCGCGCGCTATCGGCGGCAAGAAATCCTCTTTCGCCGCGCCGGAGCTGGCGCAGGCGCTGACCGGCTGTGTGATGGGCGCGGTGCCGCCATTCAGTTTTGATGACCGGCTGGCGCTGCGGGTCGATACCCGGCTGCAGCAGGTCGGAACGTTATGGTTTAACGCGGGCGAGCTGGATAAATCGATCGCGCTGGCTGTAGATGACTATTTTCGCATCGTGGGGGAAGCGTGCTGTGCTGACATCGCAACCCCGATTGCGATCACCGCCTGACGGCGGCTCAAGGAGTTTCTGATGTCGGTAAAAGATATGCTGTTAGCGTTGTGCGTGGTGGTGGCGTGGGGCGTCAATTTTGTGGTGATCAAGCTGGGGCTGCAGGGGATGCCGCCTTTTCTGCTCGCCGGACTGCGATTCACGCTGGTCGCCTTCCCTGCCATTTTCTTTGTGCGCCGTCCGCCGATCCCGCTGCGCTGGCTGGTGGTTTACGGTATGACCATCAGTTTTGGTCAGTTTGCGTTTCTCTTCCTGGCGATTCAGCTCGGTATGCCAGCAGGCCTGGCCTCCCTGGTGCTGCAGGCGCAGGCGTTCTTTACCCTGCTGCTGGGGGCGCTGCTGCTGGCGGAGAAGCTGCGCTGGAACCACATCACCGGGATTATCATCGCCACGCTGGGGATGTTTCTGCTGGCGACGGCAGGCATGGAAGGACAGACCAGCGCCGGCATTACGCTGACGACTATGATGCTGACGCTGTCGGCGGCCCTGTCATGGGGGCTGGGTAACATTACCAACAAGATCATTATGCGGAATCGCAGCGTGCCGATTATGTCGCTGGTGGTCTGGAGTGCGCTGGTGCCGGTCATTCCTTTCTTTGCCTGCTCGCTGCTGTTTGAGGGGCAGGAGGCTATCGTCAGCAGCCTGCTGCACATCGGGCTGCAGACGGTACTGGCGCTCTTCTATCTGGCCTTTGTCGCCACCATCGTCGGCTACGCCATCTGGGGAAATCTGCTCAGCCGCTACGAAACCTGGCGCGTTGCCCCGTTGTCGCTGCTGGTGCCGGTGGTCGGGATCATTACTGCTGCGCTGGTGCTGGATGAGCATCTTTCCGGGCAGCAGATGCTGGGCGCCTCGGTGATTATTGCCGGCCTGCTGATCAACGTGTTTGGCGGCGTGCTGGGACAGCGTTTCGCGATGCGAACGCAGCCGTAGGGTGACAGGGCAAAAAAAAACGCCGCTGACGCGGCGTTTTTCATGATTACTTCAGAATCTCAATACGGCGTGGTTTGGCTTCTTCCGGTACCAGACGTTCAAGATCGATACTCAGCAGACCATTTTCGAGACGGGCGTCGCGCACCACAATGTGGTCGGCAAGCTGGAATTTACGCTCGAAGTTACGCTCGGCGATACCCTGATACAGGTATTTACGCTCGGCCTGCTCTTCCGGATGGGCACCCCGTACAGTCAGCACATTGTCGTGCGCTGTGATATCAAGCTCGCTCTGAGAGAAACCGGCCACCGCGATAGTAATGCGGTAGTGATTTTCATCGACCAGTTCAACGTTATAGGGAGGATAACCCCCGTTGCTCTGATTCTGGTTTGATTCGAGCAGGTTAAACAGGCGATCGAAACCGATAGCTGAGCGATAAAGTGGGGTGAGATCAAAGTTACGCATATTAAGACTCCTGAATTTCAGCAAGTTTTGGCAACCTTCCACTACTGGACAGGCTGGATCCGGCACCTCACTGTCCCTTTCGGCGACGGTGAGCGCGTCCGTAAACTAAAAATGGGTGCCAAAGGAGAATTTTCAAGCGTGCAGAATGCAATTTTTTTCGCCAATCTCAGGAAATGACATACACTCAGAACACCTTTTGTCAGACCCGAACGGACTTCGCCCCAGAGTGTTGACGTTGTCTGGCAAGCCAACTCAGCCCGGCGCATGTCAGGGCTGAAGGGATGATGATAATGAAATTGATGAAGACCTTACCTCTGGCTGGAATGGTTTGCTGCGCAATGGCGACAAGCGGTTGTTCCAGCGTGATGTCACACACAGGTGCGAGTCAGGGCTATTATCCAGGCACCCGGGCCAGCGCGGATATGCTGACCGACGGGGACACCAGCTGGGCGCTGAAGCCGCTGGCGCTGATCGATCTTCCTTTCTCCGCCGTGATGGATACGCTGCTGCTGCCGTGGGACTACTACCGCAGCGACAAAGATAAATCACTCGACTCCCCGCGGGAACGCATTCTGCAGAGCGAAAAGCTGGCGCACACGCAGGAGAGCCTGGCGCAGGCGCAGCCTATGCCTCCTCTGCGCCCTCAGCCGCAACCGTAAACAGCTGCCGCCAGCCCTCCACCTCACGCATATACGCAATCTGCGTGCCGTCAGGTGACCAGACAACCGCATCGCCTGAGGGGGCGTCATCCGTTCTGCGCGTCAGACGCTGGCACTCGCCGCTCTCAGCGTCACATCGCATCACGCTGTTATCACAGATAAAGGCGACGGCCTGGCCATCAGGATGCCAGCTGAAGGCGGACTGAATGCTGCTGCCGAGACGGGTCACCTGACGCGGTTCGCCGCCGTTGGGAGAGACCGTCCAGAGCTGGATCACCCCTCCCTCATCTGCCATCAGAAACGCAATCTGGCTGCCATCGGGCGCACTGCGCAGCCAGTGGCGCGGTTGCAGCGCCAGACCACGACCGTACGTCAGACGGCGCTGCCTGACGCCAGCCGGGGGCGCAGGCAACTGCTGGCTGCTGCCCTCCAGCGGGCTGGCACCGGCCCGGGCGTAATCGTCCAGGTCTTCGGGCAGATCAACAACAAACACTTCAGGACGCTTCTCGCCCTCCGCCGTCAGCGTGTCGCCGATGAACGCGATAGCCCAGCGCTGCCAGCGGCCGTCCGGTTTCTGATAGCCGCGGTTACCGATCCAGCACTCTTCATAGGCACGGTTGATCTGGTCGCTGCCCGGCTGCGGTGCCGGATGCGTCTCGCTCACCAGCAGGCAAAAGTAGCTGCCGTCATACTCCCGCGGATGCTGCTTAACCGGCGTGACTGCGCGCAGCGGCACCGCGATGCCGACGTTGCGCAGATCCAGCCGGGTATCCCGTTCATGCATGACATGGTCATTGTAGGTAAAGCTCAGACGTGAACCGTCGGGACTGAAGACATGCACATGCGACCCGCCCCGCAGCGCGCCAGGCGTAAAGGGGGGCGTGATGTCGCAGGCATCCAGATTGACAGCGGTGGCGTTCTGAACGATCACCCCGCGGCGGTGATGGAAATCATACTGCCACCGGGCATCGGGATGTTCCGGGCCATGAATGCAGACGTAGCGCGGCGGCATATCGGGGCTGACCGTCACCACGCCGACATGAGCACCGTGCTGCGCCTGATAGAGCACCTCCACCTCACCGGTCATCACATTGACCCGCTCAATGGTCTGGCTGGTAAAGGAGGCGCCCGAAGGACGCACGTCAAATGCCAGCCACTGGCTGTCGGCAGTCCAGACATTGATATTGGTCAGCTGATGCTGACGGGCAGCAAAGGTGATCTGTTTTTCTGACATGGTGAAACCCGTGCAGGAAGCGTTGCCCGACAAATTACGCGATTCTGTTTTGCGCTGCAGCTTTTTTACCGGGTTCCGGGCCGGCGCGGCCCGGAAAGCGCAGAGCGGTTACAGCACTAACTCTTCAATGGCATGTGCGACGCCATCTTCCATATTGGTTTTCGTGATGAACTGAGCGATAGCCTTGACCGAATCAATGGCATTGCCCATGGCGACACCTGTGCCGGCATACTCAATCATCGCCAGGTCGTTCTCCTGGTCACCTATCGCCATCACCTCTTCCTGCTTCAGGCCGAGCTTCTCCGCCAGCATTCTGACGCCCTGACCTTTGTTGACCCGGCGATCGAGGATTTCGAGGTAATAAGGCGCACTCTTCAGGATGGTGTAGGTCTGCTTAGCATGCTCTGGCAGGCGGGCAATCGCCGCGTCGAGCAGGGTCGGACGGTCGATCATCATCAGTTTTGGAAAGCGCGTCGCGCGGTCCATCTCTTCCACCGCACGATAGCGCACCGGAATCCCGGTCAGGCTCGCCTCATGGATGGTGTATTCGCTGATATCTTTGTTGGGTGTATAGAGATGGGATTTGTCGAACGCCTGGAAATGGACGCCAAGTTCACGCGCCAGCTGCTCAATGTAGAGGTAGTCGTCAAAGGTCAGCGTCACTTCCGCCACGCACTCACCATCTTCAGCCTGATGAACCAGCGCGCCGTTGTTACTGATCGCGTACTGGCCGGGGGTCTGCATATCCAGCTCCATCAGATAGCGCTGGATACCCACAAACGGCCGGCCGGTGGTCAGCACAATCGATACCCCCTGCTGGCGGGCGCGATCAAGGGCAGATTTCACCCCCGGCGTGATCTCATGCTGCGGATTGAGCAGGGTGCCATCCATGTCGATAGCGATCAATTTAATAGCCATAGAGTCCTCGTTGCGTCTGGGTTTGGTTCAATGCTAGCGCGATTCAGCGCGTATTGACCAGTTTCATAGCAGGCGGGCACCCCCGGCCGACCGTCAGCGTCAGGCGGTAAACAGATCGCGGTGAATTTTAATCACGGCTTTTCGGATAATGGCGGGTTCACCCGGCGCGCAGCAGGGGCGATGAATATCGTGCGGAAAAAAGATCGCGAACATACCGGGCAGCAGTGTAATCACCGACTCATTCAGCGTCTTCTGATAAAAGACCACGTCGCGTTGCTGAGCAAAATCCTCGGTCACTCGCTGATCGGGGTGGGCGCGGGCCACGCCGATATTCTCGCTGCCGGCCAGCAGAAACTGAATGTCGATGTAGCTGAAGTGGGATTCTGCCCGACGCGCGCTCGCCGGTTCGGTCATCATCTCCTGCACCAGGCAGAACATCTTATCCTCAGGCAGGATGGCATATTTACCGGTGTCGAGCTGGCTGAAGTCGGTGTCAGTAATCCAGCGTATCGCCTGATCGATAACCGGATGAAAGGCGTGACGTTCTCTGTTCCAGTCGTGACAGTCGCAGACAATCATAAGGTAACTCCCTGTATTAACGTTGTGCGCGCTGAAGGCGCAAAGAGAGGCAAGCGTAAAGGAGCAGGGCGGGGGAAAACGTGATCGGTCTCGCAGCACCGGGTGCGGCATTCGCCGCGGCGGCATAAAAAAAAGGCCATCACCGGAGTGATGGCCTATCCGGTCTGCGACCAATCAGATATCGATATTGGCTGCTTTCAGCGCATTCTCTTCGATGAAGGCGCGGCGCGGTTCAACCGCATCGCCCATCAGCGTGGTGAACAGCTGGTCAGCACCAATGGCATCTTTGATGGTGACGCGCAGCATACGACGGCTGTCCGGGTCCATGGTGGTTTCCCACAGCTGATCCGGGTTCATCTCGCCCAGACCTTTGTAGCGCTGAACAGAGAGGCCGCGACGCGACTCTTTAACCAGCCACTCAATCGCCTGTTCGAAGCTGGCCACCGGCTGACGACGCTCACCACGTTCAATGTAGGCATCCTCTTCCAGCAGGCCACGCAGTTTGCCGCCAAGATCGCAGATTTTGCGGTATTCCGGTCCCTGAATGAACTCCGCTTCCAGCGGGTAGTCGGTATCCACACCGTGGGTGCGAACGCGCAGAATCGGCTCGAAGAGGTTCAGCTCGCGGTTTTCGCGAACCTGGGCCAGATAGGTGCTGCCGTGCGCTTCGCGTTCAGTCAGATAGCTCACCAGACCGTTCAGCCAGGTCGTGACCTCCGCTTCATTGGTCAGGTCGCTCAGCGTGTCGTGATAAATCAGCGCGCGCAGCATGGCCATCGGATAACGGCGCTCCATACGCTTGATCATCTTCTGCGTGCTGTTGAAGTCAGAGACCAGCGTCTCCAGCGGCTCACCGCCCAGTGCCGGAGCGCTGGCGTTGGTGTGCAGCGTGGCACCATCCAGCGCGATGGCGATCTGATACTGATCCATCGCCTCGTCATCTTTGATGTACTGCTCCTGCTTGCCTTTCTTCACTTTGTAGAGCGGCGGCTGGGCAATATAAACGTGGCCGCGCTCAATGATTTCCGGCATCTGACGATAGAAGAAGGTCAGCAGCAGGGTACGGATGTGTGAACCATCGACGTCGGCATCGGTCATGATGATGATGCTGTGATAGCGCAGCTTGTCCGGGTTGTACTCATCGCGGCCAATGCCACAGCCCAGTGCGGTGATCAGCGTGGCCACTTCCTGAGAGGCGAGCATCTTATCGAAACGCGCTTTCTCAACGTTCAGGATCTTACCTTTCAGCGGCAGGATCGCCTGGTTTTTACGGTTACGGCCCTGTTTGGCCGAGCCGCCTGCGGAGTCACCCTCCACCAGGTAGATTTCAGAGAGCGCCGGGTCGCGCTCCTGGCAATCCGCCAGTTTGCCTGGCAGGCCAGCCAGATCCAGCGCGCCTTTACGGCGGGTCATCTCGCGGGCGCGACGGGCCGCTTCACGGGCGCGCGCGGCGTCGATGATTTTACCGACCACGATTTTGGCGTCTGACGGGTTTTCCAGCAGGTATTCCGCCAGCAGTTCGTTCATCTGCTGCTCAACCGCCGATTTCACCTCTGACGAAACCAGTTTGTCTTTGGTCTGTGAGGAGAATTTAGGGTCCGGTACTTTCACCGACACGACGGCAATCAGGCCTTCACGGGCATCGTCACCGGTGGCGCTGACTTTGGCTTTCTTGCTGTAACCCTCTTTATCCATGTAGGCGTTAAGGGTACGGGTCATCGCCGCACGGAAACCGGCAAGGTGCGTACCGCCGTCACGCTGCGGGATGTTGTTGGTAAAGCAGTAGATATTTTCCTGGAAACCGTCGTTCCACTGCAGCGCCACTTCCACACCGATGCCATCTTTCTCGTTTGAGAAGTAGAAGACGGTCGGGTGAATCGGGGTTTTGTTTTTGTTCAGGTATTCAACAAACGCCTTGATGCCACCTTCGTAGTGGAAGTGGTCCGTTTTGCCGTCACGCTTATCTTCCAGACGGATCGAAACGCCTGAGTTCAGGAAGGAGAGTTCACGCAGGCGTTTCGCCAGAATGTCATACTCAAAATCGCGGACGTTGGTGAAGGTTTCGTAGCTCGGCCAGAAACGGACGCGGGTACCGGTTAAATCGGTATCACCGGTCACGGTCAGCGGCGACTCGGGAACGC
This sequence comes from Type-F symbiont of Plautia stali, assembly GCF_059731105.1. NCBI lineage: Bacteria > Pseudomonadati > Pseudomonadota > Gammaproteobacteria > Enterobacterales > Enterobacteriaceae > Type-F symbiont of Plautia stali. The sequence goes on from NZ_AP035909.1 coordinate 56,274, forward strand.
CGTGGACGTAAATCTGCTGATGCACTTTGCCTTCGCGACGAATGGTCAGCTCCAGCTTCTGTGACAGGGCGTTAACGACCGAGACACCCACGCCGTGCAGGCCGCCGGAGACCTTGTAGGAGTTATCATCGAACTTACCGCCCGCATGCAGAACGGTCATGATCACTTCAGCGGCGGACACGCCCTCTTCTTCGTGAATACCGGTCGGAATGCCGCGTCCATCATCCTGCACCGAGACGGAGTTATCCGCATGGATGGTGACCACAATGTCACTACAGTGACCAGCGAGCGCTTCGTCGATTGCGTTATCCACGACCTCGAATACCATGTGATGCAGACCGGTACCGTCATCGGTATCGCCGATATACATGCCCGGGCGTTTACGTACCGCATCAAGCCCCTTCAGGACTTTAATACTGGAGGAGTCATAAGAATTCGACATCAACGTTTCTCGCTCATTTTAATCTTCAGGTTGAACCGCTATTTTACCCTGTTCCACGCGGAACATCTTGCCCTTTTCGTCGCTCATGTCGATTACATGTCCGGCCGAAATGGCGCTGACAAAGACCTGAGCCTGGGTGGCTTTTAACCGTTCCGCCAGCAGGCGTCGGCGGCTCTCATCCAGCTCAGAAGCAAAGTCATCAATGAGGTAAATACAGCGGCGTCCGCTCTGGCTTGTCAGGAACTCGCCCTGTGCCAGACGCAATGCACACATCAGCAGCTTGAGCTGCCCGCGTGAGAGTAAATCTTCCACTGGCGTCCCTTCAGCCCGGATTCGAAAATCCGCTTTATGGGGGCCGCTGGCGGTGTAGGTCAGTGCACGATCGCGCTCAAAGTTACGCTCCAGCAGCTCGCCATAGTCGCTCTCTTTGTCCCAGCCGCGCTGGAAGGAGAAGCGCAGGTCAAATTCCGGCAGAAACTGGCTGCAGGTGCCGGTGATTTCGGCGGAAATGGCGGCACTGTATTCCGCCCGCCACAGGCTGATCTGTTCAGCCAGCGGTACCAGCTCCTGATCCCAGGGACGGATCTGGCTGTAGCGGGTGACCTGACGCAGCGCGGCGTTGCGCTGCTTAAGCAGGCGACGCAGGTTGTTCCAGGCGTTGAAAAAGCCAGGCGTATTATGGAAGCAGCCCCAGTCAACATAGGCTCTGCGGTATTTGGGGCCGCCATTGAGCAAACTAAAGCCTTCGGGCGTAATTAATTGCATCGGCAACAGCTGTGCCAGCTCGGCGACTTTGTGACCGTCGCTGCCATCAATGCGCACTTTACTGTCACCGGCCCGGTTTTTGGTCAGTCCGACCGAAATTTCCCGCTCTTTGCTCTCCAGCCGTCCGTGCAGCACAAAGGCCGCTTCGTCGTGACGGATGACGCGCCCCGCCTGCAGGCTGCGAAACGACCGGCCATGCCCCAGCGTATGGATCGCCTCTAACACGCTGGTTTTGCCGCTGCCGTTGACGCCGACCAGAAAATTAAAGCCGGGAGCCAGTTGCAGGTCAGCCTGTTCGATATTACGAAAATCTTTAATAAGAAGGCGGGTTAAAGCCATGAATCAGTCCAGCGTGAGGGGCAATGATCGGGATAAAATGGGTTTTGCCTTGTAAAAATTCAGGATTTACCTTTAACAATCCAGGGCGTCGACGGCGAAGCAGGTTTGCCCGACATCCCATTCACCAGGCCGCAGGCGTCGCCGCCAGTCTGGTTCCGGCCAGCGCGCAGACCCTGGGAGCATACTGAAGTATGTGACCAGGGGCGAGCACTGCCCGAAATCAGAATGGCAAGTAAGCCAGGCCGATATATAACACCTACAAGCGCATGGGCATGACGACATAGGCCGCAGCAGGACTCGCCACATCCTCAATCTGCACGCTCGACACCGAATCGGTCAGCAGCAGACGCACGTTCTCACACTTCAGCGCGTTCAGCACATCCAGCACGTAACTGACGTTAAAGCCAATCTCCAGTTCGGTGCCGTTATAGCTGACATCCAGCATCTCTTCCGCCTCTTCCTGTTCAGGGTTATTGGCGGTGATCTTCAGCTGGTTTTCGGTGATATAGAGGCGCACCCCGCGGAACTTCTCGTTGGAGAGGATCGCCGCGCGGGCAAACGCCTGTTTAAGCAGGTCACAGCCCGCTTCCAGCACTTTGTCGGGATTCTTCGGTAACACGCGGCGATAATCGGGGAAACGACCATCAACCAGCTTAGAAGTGAAGATGTAGTCGCCGACGTGTGCACGAATATTGCTGCCACCAATCTGCACCTGCAGCGGCGTCTCGCCGCCATCCAGCAGACGCAGCAGCTCAATCACGCCTTTGCGCGGCACAATCACCGAATGACTCGGCAGCGCCTGGCCAACCGGCATTGAGCAGACGGCCAGACGGTGACCGTCCGTCGCCACGGTGCGCAGTTCTTCCCCTTCGGTTTCAAACATCATGCCGTTGAGGTAGTAACGCACATCCTGATGCGCCATGGAGAACTGGGTCGCTTCGATCAGCCGCTTCATCGTCGCCTGCGGCAGGGTGAATTCGACTTCACTCTGCCAGTCGTCAAGATTCGGGAAGTCACTGGCGGGCAGGGTGGACAGCGAAAAACGGCTGCGTCCTGAGCGCACCAGCATGCGATCGCCTTCCAGCGCCAGCGTGATCTCTGCGCCATCCGGTAAGCCACGACAGATATCGAGGAATTTACGCGCCGGAACGGTGGTTGCGCCAGGCTCATGCGCCTGCGTCAGCGCCACGCGTGCCACCATCTCCATTTCCAGATCGGTACCGGTCAGCAGCAGCGAACCTTCTGTTACCTGCAGCAGCAGGTTTCCGAGGATTGGCAGCGTTGGACGCCCGCCCAGCGGGCCACTTACTTGTTGCAGCGGCTTCAGCAGCTGCTCACGTTCAACAATAAATTTCATAGCGTCACGAAGATAATGTTCTGATGAGATTAGAGAAATCTTCTTTGATATCGTGGCTCTCTTCACGCAGCTGCTCAATCTTGCGGCAGGCGTGAAGCACCGTTGTATGGTCGCGTCCCCCAAAAGCGTCGCCGATTTCCGGCAGGCTATGGTTCGTCAACTCTTTCGCCATCGCCATCGCCATCTGGCGCGGACGTGCAACCGAACGCGAACGGCGCTTGGAAAGCAGATCGGCGACCTTGATTTTGTAGTACTCAGCCACGGTCTTCTGAATATTATCGATGGTGACCAGCTTTTCCTGCAGCGCCAGCAGATCGCGCAGCGCTTCACGCACGAAGTCGATCGTAATCGCCCGGCCGGTAAAGTTGGCGTTGGCGATCACGCGGTTCAGCGCGCCTTCCAGCTCACGCACATTGGATCGTAAACGCTTGGCAATAAAAAAGGCGACTTCACCCGGCAGGCGGATGTCATTCTCATCCGCTTTTTTCATCAGGATCGCCACCCGCGTTTCCAGCTCAGGCGGCTCGATCGCCACCGTTAACCCCCAGCCGAAACGGGATTTAAGACGATCTTCCACCCCGTTGATCTCTTTGGGGTAACGATCCGAGGTGAGGATGATCTGCTGATTGCCTTCTAATAAGGCATTAAAGGTGTGGAAGAACTCTTCCTGCGATCGCTCTTTATTGGCAAAGAACTGAATGTCATCGATCAGCAGGGCATCCACTGAACGGTAGTAGCGTTTGAACTCTTCGATCGCATTGTTCTGCAGGGCCTTAACCATGTCCTGCACAAAACGCTCGGAGTGCATGTAAACCACTTTTGCATTGGGTTTACGGGCAATGATGCCGTTACCTACCGCATGCAGCAGGTGTGTTTTACCCAGACCGGTGCCGCCATACAGAAACAGCGGGTTATACGCGCCGCCGGGATTATCCGCCACCTGACGTGCCGCCGCGCGCGCCAGCTGGTTGGATTTACCCTCGACGAAGTTGTCGAAGTTATGACGGTTATTCACATTCGAGCGGTAGGTCACGTCGGCCGGTGCCGGCACATTGTCCCAGCTGGGACGCACGATCTGCGTCGGTGCCGGACGAACATGGCTCTGCACGGGCATTACCGGTGCGCTGACGCTGGCCATGACCGGCTGGCTGACCGCTGCCGCCTGCTGCTGAACCGGGCGTGTGCCGACTTCAAAACGCAGCGCGGGCACGTTCGGGCCACAGAATTCATTCAGCAGCGCATTGATACTATTGAGGTATTTATCCCGGACCCAGTCGAGTACGAAGTGATTTGGAGCATACAAGGCAAGCGTATTGTCGTTTAACTCAGCCTGCAGTGGACGGATCCACATGCTGAATTCGGTGGCAGGAAGCTCATCCTGCAAACGGGCAAGACACTGTTGCCAAAGCGTAAGTGACACGGCGGACTCCACTCGTACAAATTCGATAAGAATAGTAGGCGTTACTCTAAGAAACGTTCATTTTTTGACACAGACGAAAGAAAGCGCCTGCGACCGCTATCAGCGGTTTTCCAGCCTGCAATCAGCGGAGGATCGTCAGCGGAAGGGCGGATCATAGCGCAAAGCGAGACAGAGATCTTCCCTTTCTACACAGTTTTGATCCTTTTTATCCACAGGTCTGAGGCGCGCAAAGAAGTTTACGCCAGTTGCCGGAAAAACCCGCAGGGATCTGGCGAAAAGCGTCAGAATTTCGGACGATGTCTCGTTTTATCCCCACGATCCCGCCCCCCGATCGTAATAAGATCCCGTACGATCCTTGCGCTTTAGAGCGGAGCCCGTATAATTCCCCACCCGACATTGCGCCCCAAAGCAAAATGTTGGAACTCAGCGGGCTGTATGCGGGTTTTCAGGTACCGTGCCACGCGAAGTAAATTGACTCGGGACTGTACAATTATTACAATCCCGCCTCTTTATTAAAGACACATTGAGGCGTCGGTCGATTTACTGGCCCGAAACGCGTCACCCAGTGAAAATTTTCAAGTTTAGGTAGAAACCGCCATGAAACGCACTTTTCAACCGTCCGTACTGAAGCGCAACCGTTCACACGGTTTCCGTGCTCGTATGGCAACAAAAAATGGTCGTCAGGTTCTGGCACGTCGTCGTGCTAAAGGCCGTTCTCGTCTGACCGTTTCTAAGTAATAAAGCTAGCCCTGATGGGTAAGCTCGCATTTCCCAGGGAGTTACGCTTGTTAACTCCCACTCATTTCACTTTCGTCTTCCAGCAGCCACAACGGGCTGGCACGCCGCAAATCACTATTCTCGGCCGCCTTAACGCGCTGGGGCATCCCCGCATCGGTCTTACCGTCGCTAAAAAACATGTGAAACGCGCCCACGAACGCAACCGGATCAAGCGATTGACCCGCGAAAGTTTTCGTCTGCGTCAACATGAACTGCCGTCGATGGACTTCGTGGTGGTCGCGAAGAAGGGGGTTGCCGATCTGGATAACCGTATGCTGGCGGAAGCGTTGGAGAAATTATGGCGTCGTCACTGTCGCCTGGCGCGCGGCTCCTGATCGTCCTGATACGCGTCTATCAACGCGGTATCAGTCCATTACTGGGACCACACTGTCGGTTTCACCCGACCTGCTCTCATTACGGAATTGAGGCGTTACGCAGGTTCGGCCTGATAAAAGGCAGTTGGTTGACATTAAAACGCGTATTAAAATGCCACCCCTTGAACCCGGGTGGTGACGATCCTGTGCCGCCAAAAACCTTTGATACCAGAGAACATTAACGATGGATTCGCAACGCAATCTCTTTCTCATCGCTTTTCTGTTCGTGACCTTTATGATCTGGCAAGCCTGGCAGACGGACCACGCTCCGCAGCCACAGCAGACACAGACCACACAGGGCACCAACAGCGTAGCGGGTGATACCGCCAGTCAGGGTGTACCGGCCAGCGGTCAGGGCCAGACGATCACCGTTAAGACTGATGTCCTGTCATTAAATATCAACACCCGCGGCGGTGATGTAGAACAGGCACAGCTGCTGACTTTCCCGGACAAACTGGGTTCTGACCAGCCGTTCCAGCTGCTTGAAACGACGCCAGCCTTCCTTTATCAGGCGCAGAGTGGTTTAACCGGCCGTAATGGTCCGGATAACCCGAACAACGGTGCGCGTCCGCTGTTCACCACGGCACAGGATCACTTCGAGCTGGCTGATGGCCAGGCTGAACTGCGTGTGCCGATGACCTATACCGCTGAAAATGGCGTGGTTTACACCAAAACCTTCATCTTCAGGCGTGGCGAATATGCCGTTAATGTCGACTATCATGTCAACAACACCACCCAGCAGCCGCTGGAAGTGTCGCTGTTTGGCCAGCTGAAGCAGACTATCGATCTGCCTAAGCATCGTGATACCGGCAGCAACAACTTTGCACTGCATACCTTCCGTGGCGCGGCGTACTCCACCAGCGAGTCGAAATATGAGAAGTACAAATTCGACACCATCGCGGATAACGAGAACCTGAACACCACCACCAGTAATGGCTGGGTGGCGATGCTGCAGCAGTACTTTGCAACCGCATGGGTTCCGCGTACCGAAGGCACCAACACCCTTTACACCAGCAACCTGGGTAATGGCGTGGCGGCGATTGGCTATAAATCTGCACCGGTGACCATCGCGGCAGGCGCACAGCAGAATCTGGGCGCAACCCTGTGGGTCGGCCCGGAAATTCAGGACAAGATGGCTGCTATTGCGCCGCACCTTGATCTGACCGTGGATTACGGCTGGTTGTGGTTTATCTCTCAGCCGCTGTTCAAGCTGCTGAAATTTATCCACAGCTTCATCGGTAACTGGGGCTTCTCCATTATCGTGATCACCTTCATCGTGCGCGGCATCATGTACCCGCTGACTAAAGCGCAGTACACCTCGATGGCGAAGATGCGCATGCTGCAGCCGAAAATTCAGGCGATGCGTGAGCGTCTGGGTGATGACAAGCAGAAGCAGAGCCAGGAAATGATGGCGCTGTATAAAGCAGAGAAAGTGAATCCGCTGGGTGGCTGTCTGCCGCTGGTGATTCAGATGCCTATCTTCCTGGCGCTCTACTACATGCTGTCAGGCTCGGTTGAACTGCGTCATGCGCCATTCATTCTGTGGATCCATGACCTGTCTGCGCAGGACCCGTACTACATCCTGCCGATTCTGATGGGCATCACCATGTTCTTCATTCAGAAGATGTCACCGACCACCGTGACCGATCCGATGCAGCAGAAGATCATGACGTACATGCCGGTGATCTTCACCGTCTTCTTCCTGTGGTTCCCGTCAGGTCTGGTGCTGTACTACATCGTCAGCAACCTGGTCACCATTCTCCAGCAGCAGCTGATTTATCGCGGCCTGGAAAAACGTGGTCTGCATAGCCGCGACAAGAAGAAAGCGTAAGCGATCCAGCGCGGGAGCCATCCCGCCCTATATAGTCTATTCTCAGGCGGTCAAAGCGACCGCCTGTGTTTTTTGTAGCGAGAGAAAATTTATGAGCCACAGCGATACCATTGTTGCCCAGGCAACACCGCCCGGACGCGGCGGCGTCGGCATTCTGCGCGTCTCTGGCGCACAGGCGGCAGAGGTCGCCCGCCAGCTGCTGGGCAAACTGCCTAAGCCGCGCTACGCCGATTATCTGCCGTTTACCGACAGCGACGGCAGCGTGCTGGATCAGGGTATCGCGCTGTGGTTCCCTGGCCCCCACTCCTTTACCGGCGAAGATGTGCTGGAGCTGCAGGGCCACGGTGGCCCGGTGATCCTCGACCTGCTGCTGAAGCGCATCGTGGCCCTGCCAGGCGTGCGGATTGCTCAGCCGGGTGAGTTTTCCGAACGAGCGTTCCTGAATGACAAGCTCGATCTGGCGCAGGCCGAAGCGATTGCCGACCTGATTGATGCCAGCTCTGAGCAGGCGGCTCGTTCTGCCGTGAACTCGCTGCAGGGCGCGTTCTCCACCCGGGTCAATCATCTTGTGGAAGCACTCACGCATCTGCGCATCTACGTCGAAGCCGCGATCGACTTCCCGGATGAGGAGATCGATTTCCTCTCTGACGGCAGAATTGAAGCGCAGCTGAATACGGTGGTCAGTGACCTGGATGCCGTCCGTGCCGAAGCGCGTCAGGGCAGCCTGCTGCGTGAAGGGATGAAGGTGGTGATTGCAGGCCGGCCAAATGCCGGTAAATCGAGCCTGCTGAATGCGCTGGCGGGCCGTGAAGCCGCCATCGTGACCGACATTGCGGGCACCACCCGCGACGTGCTGCGCGAGCATATTCATATTGATGGCATGCCGCTGCACATCATCGACACCGCCGGTCTGCGTGAGGCCAGCGATGAAGTGGAGCGCATCGGGATTGAGCGCGCCTGGCAGGAGATTGAACAGGCGGATCGCGTGCTGTTTATGGTGGACGCCACCACCACCGATGCCACCGAAGCGGCGGCCATCTGGCCCGATTTCGTTTCGCGTCTGCCGCCACAACTGCCGATCACGGTCGTGCGTAATAAAGCGGATGTGACCGGTGAGTCTCCCGGTCTGACGGACGTCAATGGTCACTCACTGATTCGTCTGTCGGCACGCACCAGCGAGGGCGTCGATGCGCTGCGGGATCACCTGAAGCAGAGCATGGGCTTCTCCGGCAATATGGAAGGGGGCTTCCTGGCGCGTCGCCGTCATCTGCAGGCGCTGGAGTTAGCGGCAACCCACCTGCAGCAGGGCAAAGCACAGCTGCTCGGCGCCTGGGCGGGTGAGCTGCTGGCTGAAGAGCTGCGCCTTGCTCAGCAGGCGTTAAGCGAGATCACCGGCGAGTTCACCTCTGACGATCTGCTGGGACGCATCTTCTCCAGCTTCTGTATCGGTAAATAGTCCCTCTGGCCTGGCGGCGTGGGCTGTCAGGCTGGCTTTCCCGCCGCGCGCGTTCCTCCGTTATTCCCCTCTCTGCAGTGATTCTTGCCGATATGTTATTTTGCGGCGGCACGCCATTATCGTATAACGGTAGAGGCGCCGATCTGATGTGCCGCCGTGAGCGATCCCGCTCCAGCCGCGTCAGGCCGCAAGCCAACCCTATACGTGAAGCTATTCGGGCGAACCTTTTCGCCTGCTACAGGAGAGTTGCATGAGTACACCGCTCGATAAGACCGCTCTGGACACGCTGTTTAACGACGCCCGCACCCACAGTTACTGGCAGGATAAGCCGGTCGATAATGCCCTGCTGGAACAGCTCTATACCTTGACGGCTCTGGGGCCAACGTCGGCAAACTGCTCGCCTGCGCGTTTTGTTTTTGTGACCTCGGCGGAGGGGAAAGAGAAGCTGAAACCGGCCCTCTCTTCCGGCAATCTGGACAAAACCATGAGCGCACCGGTCACGGTGATTGTGGCGTGGGATCGTGAGTTCTATGAGCAGCTGCCCGCCCTGTTCCCGCATGCTGATGCGCGCAGCTGGTTTACCGGCAGCCCGGAAGCGGCAAAAGAGACGGCTTTCCGTAACAGCAGCCTGCAGGCGGGTTATCTGATTCTGGCGGCCCGTTCGCTGGGGCTGGATGCCGGTCCGATGTCCGGTTTTGATCCGGCGAAAGTGAACGACGCCTTCTTCCCGGACGGTCAGTATCAGGTTAACCTGCTGATCAACCTCGGCTATGGTGAGGCATCAAAACTCCATCCACGCCTGCCACGTCTGAGCTTTGAGCAGGCAAGCCGTTTCGCCTGATGCTACCCGCGTCGCGATCCGCATCGCGACGCGCATGAACCACACAGCCCATCATCAAAGACTCCCCTGTGAACGCCTCAGCGGCGCAGTATCTTCTGCAGGCGCTTTTGCTGCCAGCGGTCCGCCAGCCCATGAAAAACAAAGGTCCGCATCGCGCGGATGAACAGTAAGGCCCCCCAGATAATCGCCACCCAGCGTGCCCAGTGATTGCCAGGCGCCGTCACGTCGTTAAGCGCGAAAAGCAGTGCGCAGACGACCACCGCGGTGATCAGGGAGCGATAAAAGCGTGCTTCCTCCGCGATCCTGCTGCGCGCATCAACGATCCGCTGATCCAGCGCCGGATTCTCGCCATTCTGCGGATCGGTCAGATCACTGACGCTGACCTCAAAGACCGCAGCCAGCGCACTCAGCGTCTCCAGACCCGGCCGCTCGCCATTTTCAATCCGCTGTACAGTACGGGTGCTTAATCCGGCCAGCTCTGCCAGTTGCTCCTGTGACCAGGCGCGGGCCAGGCGCAGTGCTTTAAATCGGTTGATGCTGCTCATTCGCGTTCTCCGTTGAATCGACAGGAAGAAAAGTGTGCGACAGAAAGCCCGGCAGCAACACGATCCGGACCCGACAGCATCATGACACCCGCACGACAGCGGTGTCACCGTGTGTAAAACTCTTTCCGGGAACGGATGATGAGGTCAGGGTTCACGCATCAAATCCGGTTCCGATGCAGGTGTTCCCTGATGAAAAACCATACGCCAGGTTTGCCCCTCACGCACCCAGTGCGAGGCACGCAGTGCGGCCCTTTGACCGTCAGCATCCCAACTCCGGTAGTGCAGTATCAGACTCACCTCGCTTGTTCGCACCAGCTGAAAGCCACTGCTGAGCATGACGGGTTGTGGCTCTTCTTTTATCAGTGCTTCAATGGTTTGCGCCCGGGTGATAAAACTTCCTGAACGGGTTATCTCACAAAATGCAGGATGGAGTATCTGTTCAAGCCATGCCCGCTCGCGGCGCTGAGAACCGTGCAGGCTACGCTCTCGCTTCACCATCTCGTCCAGCAACATAGTTCTTCCTCTTCTTACTCCGCATCCAGAGTTCGCAACAGTGAATTCTTTTAACTGTGATAATACTGTCCGCTTTGCCCCCGTGAATCCGTTCGTCCTATTCCGAATTTAGCCCAATCCGTGCGTTGCCGGGTGCATTAAGTTAAGAAAATTCTTACAATGCCTCTGATGATTATCTGACCATTTTCACGGAGCGACAGATGGCTGGTCATTTTGTACGCTGGACGGGTGACCCCTGTTTCCCGGCCAGTGAGATGCACATTCCCCAGGCAATCCGGGACACGGCACAGCAGTTTGCTGAAAAACGCCGTGGACGCTTCCTTGCCGCGCGTATCCTGCTGGCACAGCTGATGCAGCGGATTTATGGCATCAATGAGCTGCCGCGCTTAACCATTCAGGATAACGGACGGCCCGCCTTTGCCGACCGCGATCTGCCCGATTTCAGCATCGCCTATGCGGGTAATACCGTAGGGGTGCTGCTGGCCGAAGAGGGCGGACGTGCCGGTCTGGATATGGAGATTGTGCATGCGCGGAGCCGTCAGACGCAGGAGCAGCTGATTCAGGGGCTGACCTCCGGCGAAATTGCCTGGATCAATGCCCAGCAGGATGCGATGGAAGCGGTGACCCAGATCTGGACGCTGCGCCAGAGCATTCTCAAGCTGACGGGAGAGGGCGATCGGGGGCTGGATTCGCTGCGTCTGCTGCCGGGTGCAGGGCGGCTGCGGTCGTCGCTCTATCCCGATATTCAGGTGGTCTGCGATGCAGAGCCTGTGCTGGTCTGGTCGTGTGCGCTCTCATCCGCGACCCAGCGGCTCTATCTGTGGGAGATGGATAACGCCTTTCAGTGGCGCGCATTACGGGAAATGGAGATGGGCAAGCCCAATATCGGGCCGCATGCGCTGCGGCTGACCAGCCTGCCCAGCGAGCGCAATCTGCATCCGGAGATGTGACAACGCCGCAACCGGTGGGTTGCGGCGCTCAGTCACTGCGCTCAGTGCGCGTCGATAAAGACAATCTTCAGTACGAACAGCAGGGCAACAATCACCACGCAGGGACTGATTTCACGCCAGCGCCCGGTGCCCAGCTTCATCACGCAGTACGCGATAAACCCCAGCGCAATGCCTTCGGTGATAGAAAAGCTGAACGGCATCATGGCGGCGGTGACAAATGCCGGAACGGCTTCGGTTAAGTCATCCCAGCGCACGCGCGACAGGCTGGCCGTCATCAGCACACCCACGTAAATCAGCGCGCCCGCCGCGGCGTAGGCCGGCACCATGGCCGCCAGCGGTGACAGGAACGTCACCAGCAGGAACAGCAGGCCGGTGACGACCGCCATCAGGCCGGTACGGCCACCAATCGCCACCCCGGAGGAGCTCTCAATATAGGCGGTCACCGAGGAGGTGCCCGCCAGCGCGCCACTCACTGAACTGATGCTGTCGACATACAGCGCCTGCTGCATGCGCGGGAAGGTGCCGGTTTCATCGGTCAGGCCCGCTTTATCGGTGACGCCAATCAGCGTGCCGGAGGAGTCGAACAGATTGACCAGCATAAAGGAGAAGATCACCCCGGCCATACCGATGTTGAATGCGCCTTTGATATCGACCTGACCGACCACCGACGTTACCGACGGTGGCGCGGAGAAGAGGCCGACAAACTTCACATCGCCCAGCATCCAGCCGATAGCCGTGGTGATCACCATGGAGATCAGCACCGCCGCGTGAATATTACGCGACGCCAGAATAGCGATAATAAAGAAGCCCAGCGCGCCCAGCAGCACGCTGTGCGAGGTCAGGTTGCCTACGGCCACCAGAGTATCGGGGTTAGCCACAATAATGCCCGCATTCTTCAGCCCCATCATGGCGATAAACAGGCCGATACCGGCGGTAATGCCGACGCGCAGGCTGAGCGGGATATTGGCAATCATCCAGTAGCGGACCCGCAGCAGTGTCAGGATCAGCAGGCCGACCGCACCCCAGAAAATGGCGCCCATGCCGACCTGCCAGGAATACCCCATCGCCCCGACCACCACAAAAGCGAAAAAGGCGTTCAGTCCCATAGCGGGTGCCAGCGCTACCGGCAGATTGGCAAACAGGCCCATCAGAATGCTGCCGAAGGCGGCAATCAGACAGGTGGTGACAAACACCGCCTGCGTATCCATGCCCGCGACGCCCAGGATCTGCGGATTGACGAAGACGATATAGACCATCGTCAGAAAGGTGGTGATACCCGCGATCACTTCGGTACGCACCGTGGTGCCATGTTCCTGCAGCCTGAAAATGCGCTGCAAAACGCCTTGCTTGCTCATGCCATCCATCCAGAAGAAAAAATCATCGGCGCGTATCCTGGCGATTTTACCGGGGCAATACAATGATTTTTCGCAACCGATTGCCAGTCTCGCAATCTGTACGGAGTGCGGTAAAGTGGGGAACCCACACCTGAATCGAAGGATAGAATCTGATGTCAGTAGAATGCGTCTTTTTTGATTGCGATGGCACGCTGGTGGACAGTGAACTGCTCTGCACCCAGGCCTACGTGAATACCTTTGCCCGCTATGGCCTGACGCTGTCGCTGCAGGAGATGTTTGAAAAGTATAAGGGCGTCAAACTTTACGACATCATTCGTGATGTGGGTGAGGCGCATCAGGTGTCGCTGCCGATGGAGGAGGTCGAAACCGCCTACCGCGCGGAAGTGGCGCGACTGTTCGACCAGCAGCTGCAGCCGATCGCCGGTGCGAAAGCGCTGGTGGAGCAGATCAGGGTGCCGATGTGCGTGGTCTCAAACGGAACGGTAAAGAAGATGCAGCACTCGCTGGGATTAACCGGCATGCTGCCGCTGTTTGCTGAGCACCTCTACAGTGGCTATGACATTCTGCACTGGAAGCCCGATCCGGAACTGATGTACCACGCGGCGGAGCAGATGCAGGTGCCGATTGAGCGCTGCATTCTGGTGGATGACTCCGAAGCGGGCGCCCGTGCCGGGATCGCCGCCGGGATTCCGGTCTACTACTACTGCGCAGACGCGCATAACCCGGAACTGGATCATCCGCTGGTGACGCGCTTCGATGACATGGCGCAGCTGCCTGCGCTGTGGCGCGCCCGTGGCTGGGATCTGGTGTAGCGCGGCCCATGAGTCACACCGTCTGGTTTTTAACCCTGCCTGGCGTCATGGTGCTGGATCTGACCGGTCCGGCCGAGACGCTGAAACTGGCGGGCGATCATTTTACGCTGCGCTACATTGGCCCGCAGCCAGAGGTTGTCTGCTCCACCGGCATGACCATTGGCGGCATCGAACCGCTGCCGGAACAGCTTCCCGCCGACAGTCTGCTGGTGGTGCCGGGCGTCTATGACTCCCGGCACTGCTTCGCCACGCCGCAGGCCGCCGAGGCGCGCCAGTGGCTGATCCGGCAGCAGGCTGCGCTGCGCGCGCAGACCTGTATGCTGATCTGCGTCTGCTCAGGTGCCCTGCTGGCCGCGCAGGCGGGGCTGCTGGATGAGGTTGAATGCACGACGCATCATGATGTGATTGCCCGTCTGAAAGCGGCCGCCCCGCGCGCACGGGTCAAAGAGAACCGTATCTTTGTCGGGCACGGGAACATCTGGACCAGCGCGGGCATCACGGCGGGTATCGACCTGGCGCTGCATCTGATTAATCAGCTCTGCGACACGCCCACGGCGCTGGCGGTGGCGCGTGAAATGGTGGTCTGGTTTCGGCGCGCCGGTGATGATCCGCAGCTCTCGCCGTGGCTGCGTTACCGCAACCATCTCCATCCCGCCATTCACCGGGCGCAGGATCTGATGATTGCCCATCCTGAGCATGGCTGGACGCTGACCGAACTGGCCGCACGCACGCACGTCAGCAGTCGCCATCTGGCGCGGCTCTTTCGTCAGCATCTGGGGATCAGCGTGCGTGAGTATCACGAACAGCTGCGGGTGGGCGTGGCGCGTCAGCGGCAGCAGCAGGGAGAGTCCGCCGAGAAAGCGGCGCTGGCGGCAGGATTTTCATCGGCGCGCCAGCTACGACGCGCCCGTCAGCGCGAAGCCGATCAGCTGACAAAGTGACGGGTGTCGACGCGTTTCAGTGCCATGCCCAGCAGCAGGCTGCCGCCCAGCGTCAGCCCGAACACCCAGGGCAGGTCGAGCCACGGGCGTGACATGTCATCGTAGTGATGCGTGCGCAGATAGTGGATAAACAGCGCGTGAAAGCCGTAGATCGGCAGTGAATAGCGTGCAATCAGTGAAAAACCGGGCAGGGTGCGCTGGTTGAGACAGTTTTTAAACACCACCAGCAGGCTGATCGCGGCGATAAACACCAGCGGTCCACAGTAGAGATACCAGGTATCGTTAAACGCGCCATTAACGATCAGCGCCTTTTTGGTGCCGAGTGTTATGCCCGCCACACAGGCGATAAACAGCCCGGCGGCGAGCGGTGTCAGGCCGCGCCGGGTGGTCTCCATCGAACCGATAGCCCGCCCCAGCAGCGCATAGAGCAGATAGTAGATACTGTCGCCACTGACATAGAGATTTACCGGCAGGAAATGAAAGGGGCCCAGCGACTGGCTGACCGTATTCGGGTTGGCCAGCACCGCCAGCACCAGCACCAGCAGCGCCACATAGCGCGCCTGCACCGTTTTCACCTGAATCAGCGGCGACAGCAGATAGATACCGATCAGCGCAAAGAAGAACCAGAGGTGATAAAACACCGGCTTCTGCAGCATCTTCAGGATCGATCGCCCTTCGCTGATGGGGGTCAGCCAGGTGATATAGGCGAGTGACACGGCGCTGTAGAACAGCAGGCAGAGAACCAGCCGGAGCATATGGCGCGGCTGGGCGCTGCGCTCACCGAAAAAGAGGTAGCCGGAGATCATAAAGAACAGCGGAACGCAGACGCGTGAGGCCGAGTTCAGCAGATTAGCGGCATCCCAGGCGACCCCCTTTACCGCCATCGGCCCGGTGATGTACCAGGTGGTGGTGTGAATGACGATCACCATCAGGCAAGCAACCGCGCGTAAATTATCGATCCAGTAAATCTTCTGCGGCATAGCGTCCTCTTGCGCATAGCGTCCGTGCGGGAAAGGGTAGCCAAATGCGACCAGTGCAACAACTGCCGCCAGCAGGATTCAGACCCCTCTGTACACCAGCGTGCTGAATCCCCCTTAAACGGGCCGCTATCGTCCGGGATTTACGGCTGCACATCGCGCGGTCAAAGGGTATACTGTCGGCCTCTTTTTTTAATCCAACCGAAGCGCGTGCACACTTAACATGCAAAAGTTTGATACCAAGACCTTTCAGGGGCTGATCCTGACCTTGCAGGATTACTGGGCGCGTCAGGGCTGCACCATTGTTCAACCGCTGGACATGGAAGTGGGCGCTGGCACTTCACACCCGATGACCTGCCTGCGCGCACTGGGCCCGGAGCCGATTGCCGCCGCCTACGTGCAGCCATCACGCCGTCCTACCGATGGCCGCTACGGTGAAAACCCGAACCGTTTACAGCACTACTACCAGTTCCAGGTAATCATCAAACCTTCACCGGATAACATTCAGGAGCTCTACCTTGGCTCACTGAAAGAGCTGGGTATGGACCCGACGGTGCATGACATTCGCTTCGTCGAAGATAACTGGGAAAACCCGACGCTGGGTGCCTGGGGACTCGGCTGGGAAGTGTGGCTCAACGGCATGGAAGTGACGCAGTTCACCTACTTCCAGCAGGTTGGCGGCCTGGAGTGTAAGCCGGTGACCGGCGAGATCACCTACGGCCTGGAGCGTCTGGCGATGTATATCCAGGGCGTCGACAGCGTTTACGATCTGGTGTGGAGCGACGGTCCGCTGGGCAAAACCACCTACGGCGACGTGTTCCATCAGAACGAAGTGGAGCAATCCACCTATAACTTCGAATACGCCGACGTCGACTTCCTCTTTACCTGCTTTGAGCAGTATGAGAAAGAGGCGCAGCATCTGCTGGCGCTGGAAAAACCGCTGCCACTGCCCGCCTACGAACGCATTCTGAAAGCGGCGCACAGCTTTAACCTGCTGGATGCCCGCAAAGCGATTTCGGTCACGGAGCGTCAGCGCTATATCCTGCGCATCCGTACTCTGACCAAAGCCGTGGCTGAAGCTTACTACGCCTCTCGCGAGGCGATGGGCTTCCCGATGTGCAATAACAAAAAGTAAGAGGCAGCCATGACTGAACAAACCTTCCTGGTGGAGATCGGCACCGAAGAGCTGCCACCAAAAGCCCTGCGCAGCCTGGCGGAAGCCTTTGCTGCGCAGGTTACTGCGGAACTGGATGCCGCGAACCTGAGCCACGGCGAGGTCAGCTGGTTTGCTGCACCGCGTCGCCTGGCGCTGAAAGTGGCGAACCTGAGCGCCGCACAACCCGATCGGGAAGTGGAGAAGCGCGGACCGGCCGTCGCTGCGGCGTTTGACGCGGACGGCAACGCCACCAAAGCGGCCGAAGGCTGGGCGCGCGGCAACGGCATCACCGTCGACCAGGCCGAACGTCTCGCTACCGATAAAGGCGAATGGCTGGTTTATCGCGCCCAGGTGAAAGGCGAAGCGGCTCAGACGCTGCTGCCAGCAATGATTGCTAACGCGCTCGGCAAACTGCCGGTGCCAAAACTGATGCGCTGGGGCGACAGCGATGTGCAGTTTGTCCGTCCGGTACACACCGTGACGATGCTGCTGGGCGATGAGCTGGTCCCTGGCACCATTCTGGGCATTGAGTCAGGACGTCACATCCGCGGCCACCGCTTCATGGGCGAAAACGACATCATCCTTGAGAGCGCCGATCAGTATCCTGACGCGCTGGAAAAGCGTGGCAAAGTGATCGCCGATTATCAGACCCGTAAGGCGATGATCAAAGCGGATGCTGAAGCGGCCGCGCGCCGTTTAGGCGGCAATGCCGATATCAGCGACAGCCTGCTGGAAGAGGTCACGTCGCTGGTGGAGTGGCCAGTGGTGCTGACTGCCACCTTTGAAGAGAAATTCCTCAAGGTGCCCGCCGAAGCGCTGGTTTACACCATGAAGGGCGATCAGAAATATTTCCCGGTGTATGACAACGATGGCAATCTGCTGCCGAACTTCATTTTCGTTACTAACATCGAATCCAGCGATCCGCGCCAGATTATCGCGGGCAACGAAAAAGTGGTGCGTCCACGCCTGGCCGATGCGGAGTTCTTCTTTAATACCGACCGTAAAAAGCGTCTGGAAGATCACCTGCCGCGTCTGGAAACCGTGCTGTTCCAGAAAGAGCTTGGCACGCTGCGCGATAAAACCGATCGCATTCAGGCGCTGGCGGGCTGGATCGCCGGCCAGATCGGCGCCGATGTGAATCACGCCACCCGTGCCGGCCTGCTGTCGAAGTGCGACCTGATGACCAACATGGTCTTTGAGTTCACCGACACCCAGGGCGTGATGGGCATGCACTACGCGCGTCACGACGGCGAAGCCGAAGATGTGGCGGTCGCGCTGAATGAGCAGTATCAGCCGCGCTTTGCCGGTGACGATCTGCCGTCCAGCCCGGTTGCCTGTGCGCTGGCGATTGCCGATAAGATGGATACCCTGGCCGGTATTTTCGGCATTGGTCAGCATCCGAAAGGCGACAAAGATCCGTTCGCGCTGCGTCGTGCGGCGCTGGGCGTGCTGCGTATCATCGTTGAGAAGAACCTGCCGCTGGATCTGCAGACCCTGACGGAAGAAGCGGTGCGTCTGTATGGCAGCAAGCTGAGCAACGCCCGCGTGGTGGATGATGTGATCGACTTTATGCTGGGTCGCTTCCGCGCCTGGTATCAGGAAGAGGGTCACAGCATCGATACGCTGCAGGCGGTACTGGCGCGTCGTCCGACCCGTCCGGCTGACTTTGATGCACGTATGAAAGCGGTGTCGCACTTCCGTACGCTGGAGGCGGCGTCAGCACTGGCAGCGGCAAACAAACGCGTCTCAAATATTCTGGCAAAAGCGACTGAACCGCTGAATGAGAGCGTGCAGGCGTCGCTGCTGAAAGAGAATGAAGAGATTCAGCTGGCGACCTTTGTCACCGCGCTGAGCAGCAAGCTGCAACCTTACTTCGCGGAAGGCCGTTATCAGGATGCGCTGGTCGAACTGGCACAGCTGCGTACCGCGGTCGATAACTTCTTCGATAAAGTGATGGTGAACGCCGACGATCAGGCGGTGCGAATCAATCGCCTGACGCTGCTGTCAAAACTGCGCGAGCTGTTCCTGCAGGTGGCGGATATCTCGCTGCTGCAGTAATCCTCTCTGGTTGAGGCAAAAAGGGACGAGCAATCGTCCCTTTTTTATTTTTTTTCTGGTCTGCATCCTGAATCCGGCGGTCAGCGTGACCGTTTCAGCGGCCGCTTTTTTATGCTTAGGCTCTCGGGGGCGTGGCGTCTGGCTGAACGTGGGAATAGCGGCAGGTGGCGTAGTGCTTACTGATGGGCTGATGTCAGCGCTATTGTTGGGGCGGCATCAGGAGTTTGGGCTGGAGGATAGTCCGGAGAGTTAACTCCTTTCTCTGGAGAAGTTAATAACCTGTTTGGTGGCATCAGAGGAGAAATTATAAGTAATAAGTTTGAGGATAAAGTTAATGGAAAAATAAAAAAGCACCGGACAGACCCACTTTTACTGTTATCCTGTTAAGCACGATTTATTATGGATTTTGTTCTTTTCGTTTGTTTTCTTGATTAATAACGTAGTCATGAAGTTAATTACATCCGGAGACATTGATTTATCCAACAGGTCATTAAGCTACCTGTCTATTGTGAGTCTGATTATTGGCATAGCGTTGGCATCAGGAATAGGGCTCTTTGCCACGATAGAAGAACGCAAAGCCCGCAAATCTCCCCCATCATATCCACAATAATCCCGGCCCAATTGAGCCGGTATTCTTTACCTGCCAATCACTCCTCAGCCAGGCGAATAATCAGCTGCCCCTGCCCGACAATGATGCTGACCGGATGGCCTATAATAAATCCCCACTGTTCCAGCCATCGTCCTTTAATAGTCAGTTGAGGTAATGGATTCGGTCTGCCGCCATTGGGACGATATCCGACGATGCTTTTGCGTGCTTGGGGTACAGCGGGTTCTGACGTAGAATCTGTTCCAGCCATAATTAACTCCAGTTCAGTTAGTTGTGGTCAGCGGGCTGTTGGTGTTCCACCACCTTCAACCCGCGCTAAAAATCTCTCGTTATTATCTTCCTTTATAGTTTTCTCCTGTTCAAATATACACCGCCTGCTTTGTAAACGCGCTGAAAGCCAGGTAATAGATTGCGAGGCGTCTCTGCGAAACGGATTGTTTCTCCGTTTACCATTTCGTTTGCATCCTCTTCCTCATATCCTCTTTAGCACCCGTAATCGGTTATTTAGTTCTATTAGCGTGGCGATTTCCGGCATCGCTTAAGCGTGAGATGAAGGTGACAGAGAAAAGGATGACAGGCATGATGACACCACAAATGACACCACGCGAGAGGCAGCTTATGAGTACTATCCACTTCAGGATTGATGACGACGTTAAACGACTTGCCATGCAGGCAGCCGAGCGACAGAAGAAGACGCTGACAGAGGTTATGCGTCAGCGAGTGGAAGAGCTGGCTGCTGAAGAGCGGCAATATCAGGATGGCCAACATGATGCATGGCTGGAACAGCAAATCACGGCGGCGTTCAGCCGTTATGATGCCGGTGAAAATGAGTTCATCAGTAACGATGAAATGAATGCCCGCATGGAAGAGCTGAAAGCGCAGGCCGCGCGGGGAACATTGTGATATCAGGCGTTCAGTGGGAAAAACAGGCGCAGGCTGACAGGGAGACGATATTTCGTTATCTGTATCGTGAGGCTGGCCTGCTGGTAGCCAGTGCAACAGACGATAAGTTTACCCGTATGGCCAGTCTGCTTAGCGAGAACCCGCGGGCCGGAATAAAAGTCGGCACAGAAAAACAATATAAACTGGTGGTGCCGCGCTTTCCGTTCATCATTATCTATGTTGCCGAAACAGAGGGAGTTCGCATCCTGAGGATACTTCACACATCCCGGAAAATAACAGGCCGCTATCAGCGATAGTCAGCCAGTTCATCCTGCGTCAGATTGTCAGGCCTGAGGACGTCGTCAGACAGAACGGCACGCTTCGGAGCTGGATTAGACCATTAGCCCCCCAACCGCACCTTTTGATTTTGTCACCTGCCCTCTACAGCACCCATCACGCCGCAGGCGGCGTCGTCATTGCAAAGCTCTCACGCTGAAACAGCGTTTCCGCCAGCTTCACCAGTGCCGGACGCTCAACACACCAGTTAGGCACCACGCGGCGGAAATTGAGATAGCCAATCATACAGCCGGTGGCGATATCCGCCAGATTGAGCTGACCGTTGTTGAGCCATTTTCCCTCTGCGGCTTTCGCTTCCAGCATGTCGAGGCTGCGCTGAATCTTTTCCCGATTGCGCACCAGCACCTCCTCTGACTGCAAATCCCCCGGCCGCAGCTGCTCGCGCACGATCACCAGCGCGGCATCGCAGATGCCATCCGCCAGCTTCTCCAGCTGACGGATGTTAAGCGACGCAAGCGGATCAGCAGGCAGCAGGGCAGGCTCTGCCCCGCGCAGTTCCAGAAATTCCGCGATGATGCTGGAGTCGAACCAGATTTGCTTATCGTCAGCGACCAGCGCCGGGACTTTGCCCAGCGGATTGTAGTGCGGTACGTGGCTGTCATCGCTGTAGGGCGAGGCGTTGACGAATTCAAACGTAATGCCTTTTTCCAGCATGATAATCGAAATCTTACGCACAAACGGGCTGGTATAGCTGCCAATCAGTTTCATCGGGTTCTCCGGATTCATCGCCTATTCGCCAGGAAACATAAAGGGGTTGAGACTGCTGCGAGCAAAACCTTCCTGCTCCATACGGGCATCCAGTATCAGCGACGCCAGATCGTCGGCCACCGGTTCGATGGCCGGATCTTTCTCCTGATAGAGCATCTTCAGGTAGGTGCCACAGTCGCCGCAGCTCTCTGCCTTCACCGCCGCCAGCTCGCTGTTGAGCGACCAGTAGTGCAGATCGCGGGACTGCTCGCACTGGGTACATTTACTGCGTACCACATGCCATTCACTTTCGCACAGATTACAGTGCAGGTAACGCGCGCCTTCATCACTGCCCATATGGACCACGCTGGCGACCGGCATACTGGCGCACACCGGACAGAACTGCCGCTGATCGCCCATCTCCGCCCGCGCTTTGCCCGGGATCAGGGCCGCCATCTGCGCCCAGTAGAGCGAGAGCGCCGCCCAGATAAAGGGCGCTCTGTCGCTGCTGACCTGCGCATAATCGCCGGTAAACAGCGCACTGGCCAGCGTCTCCAGCTCGGTGGCGGAGGCTTTTTCCAGATTCTCCAGCACCGCCAGCGCCTGACCGCTCATCTCCGGCTTCAGTTCGGCAATCAGCGAGTGCAGCAGCCGCTGCCAGTGCGGATCGCGCGGCAGGGTGTGGATGTTCAGCGGCGGCTTACCCTCGCTGGCGCTCTGCGTCAGTCGGGCATGCAGATCGATATGCAGCGGGTGGTCATACAGCACAATCTCCTGCGCTTCGGCGATCGTTGCCGCAAAGCGCAGATAGTCGCCGAGTGGATTTTTCGCCGCCAGGTCGCGCAGTCGCGCAGCACGACGGCTGTATAAATTTTTCAGCCGTGGAAAAAGTAACGGCGGAATCCTCTCCGCCGTGTTCTTTTCGCCTTTCTCCAGCTGATCTTGCGGGATTATGCGAATACTCATCAGGGGCGTTTATCCTGTTTTTCTGGCAGTTTACGCTGCTCACGAAACCAGCGGGGATGGTGATGTCTGGCCCAGTCGGCGCTGACCCAGCCCTCAACCATCGCGGTCAGTGTGCCTTTGACCCACAGTGCAGCATAAACATGCACCATGATGACGATAATCAGTACCACTGCTGACACCGAATGCACCACCAGTGCCAGACGAATCAGCGGAATGGCGAAGGCATCAGCAAAGTAAGGTCGCCAGATCACAATGCCGCTGGCAAGCAGCAGGACTAAGCTGATGATAGCAGCCCAGAACACACACTTCTGACCAAAGTTATATTTACCGGTATCACCCACCTCTTCATTGCGTGCAATCCGGTGAATATTTCTGGCCCAGCAGAGGTCATCACGATTGATCAGGTTCTCTTTCCAGTAGCGCAAAAACATCAGCATAAAAGCGGCAAACATCACCACACCGGTGAAAGGATGCAGAATACGCGCCAGTTGTGGCGTGCCGAATATCTGCATCAGCCAGTTGAAGGAGGGAAAGAAAAACCCCAGACCGCTTAAGGCCGTGATGACAAAGCAGATTGCGACGATCCAGTGATTAATGCGTTCCGGTGCGCGGTAGCGCACCAGACGATCGGACTTGTTCATTATTTATCCTCCCTTTGCTGATCGTCGTCACTGTCGTGCGCGTCGGTGACGCGATTCGGACCGACGCCGACATAGTGAAAAATGGATGCGGCGAACGTGGCGGCAAAACCCACCGCCGCCAGCGGTTTCCAGATCCCCTTCCAGAAGGTCACGGTCGGGCTGATGCCCGGATTCGCCGGCAGGCCGTGATAGCGCTGGGGCTTGTCAGCATGATGCAGCACATACATCACGTGGGTGCCGCCCACGCCTTCCGGGTTGTAGAGACCCGCCTGTGCAAAGCCGCGCGACTTCAGCTCTGCTACGCGCTCCTCCGCCAGCGTCAGCATGTCGCTTTTGCTGCCGAAATGAATGGCGCCGGTCGGACAGGTCTTCACACAGGCGGGTTCCTGGCCGACGCTGACGCGGTCCACGCACAGGGTGCATTTATAGGCGCGGTTATCCTCTTTATTGATGCGGGGCACGTTGAAGGGACAGCCCGCGATGCAGTAGCCGCAGCCAATGCACTGCTCAGACTGAAAATCGACGATGCCGTTAGCGTACTGGATGATGGCGCCTGCTGACGGACAAGCCTTCAGGCAGCCGGGATCGGCGCAGTGCATGCAGCCATCTTTGCGGATCAGCCAGGCGAGCCTGCCGTTCTCTTCCACTTCTGAAAAGCGCATCACTGTCCAGGATTTGGCGCTCAGATCGGTGGGATTGTCATAGACCCCGATGTTATGACCGACCTCATCGCGGATGTCGTTCCATTCGGAGCAGGCAACCTGGCAGCCTTTGCAGCCAATACAGGTGGTGACGTCAATAAGCTTCGCCACTTCGCGCTGGTGATCGCGCGCCTGCGGCGGCGGGGTAAAGCCACAGGTCGCAGAGCGACGGATAATATCTTGTGATTGATAAGCCATGGTCATCCACCGTTACGCTTTTTCGACTTTCACTAAAAATCCCTTGTACTCCGGGGTCTGCGAGTTGGCGTCGCCAACGGAAGGCGTCAGCGTATTGGCGAGAAAGCCCTTACGCGTGGTGCCCTCAAAGCCCCAGTGACAGGGAATACCCACGGTATCCACCGGCCTGCCGTCAATCATCAGGCGCGGGAGACGGCGGGTGACCACCGCTTTGGCCTCGATATAACCCCGGCGTGACGAGACTCTGACGCTGTCACCGGCCTGAATGCCTTTCTCCTCCGCCAGTTCGGTGCCGATTTCGACAAACTGCTCCGGCTGCGCAATGGCGTTCAGCAGGGCGTGCTTGGTCCAGTGGCGGAACAGCTCAGTGATGGAGTAGGTGGTGGCGACGCAGGGATAGTCAGCGACCTCGCCCAGCTGTGCGACGTCACTGCTGAAGAGACGAACGACCGGGCTGTGATGCTGCTGCGGATGCAGGGGGTTGTCGGCGAGGGGACTCTCCATCGGCTCATAGTGTTCCGGGAACGGGCCATCCGCCATTTTATCCAGCGCAAACAGGTGACCCATGCCGTCGGGCTGCATGATAAACGGCCCGGCCTGCTGCTGAGGTGGCAGCGTGACCGGATAGTCCGGCACATCGATGCCGTGCCAGCGTGCGCCGTCCCACTCAATCAGGCGGCGCTGCGGATCCCAGGCTTTACCCTGCGCATCCGCAGAGGCGCGGTTGTAGAGAATGCGGCGGTTGGCCGGCCACGACCAGGCCCAGCCGGAGACCGCGCCCAGCCCGGAAGGATCGGCATTGTCGCGCCGCGCCATCTGATTACCGTCCGGCGTCCAGCTGCCGCTGTAGATCCAGCAGGCGCTGGCGGTGGTGCCATCGTTACGCAGCTCTGAAAAGCTGTTGAGCTGCTGCCCTTTTTTCAGCAGCAGCCTGCCACTGGCGTCATAAATATCGGCCAGCGCCTGGCCGTTGCTCTCCTGCGCCACCTCTTCCGGCTCAGGATTGAACGGATCGCGGTAGTCCCAGCGCATGGCCATCAGCGGCTCAGGGTTTGCTCCGCCTTCGAGACGATAAAGTTCGCGCAGCCGCATAAACAGATTGCCGAGAATTTTTCCGTCGTGCAGCGCTTCTCCGGGCGGCTCGGCGGCAGCCCAGTGCCACTGCAGCCAGCGTGACGAGTTTGCGACCGAGCCCGACTCTTCCGCGAAGCAGGAGGAGGGCAGACGGAACACTTCGGTCTGGATTTGCGCCGGGTCGACGTCGTTGAACGCACCGTGATGTTGCCAGAAGCTGGCGGTTTCCGTACTGAGCGGATCGATCACCACCATAAACTTCAGCCGGGAGAGGGCCCGCACCGCCTTATTTTTGTCCGGGAAGGCGGCCAGCAGGTTAAAGCCCTGAATCAGACAGCCATTCAGCGCGCCCTGCTCCATCATCTCCGCCTGCGCCATGCAGTCGTAACTTTTGTCCCATTTCGGCAGCCAGTCGTAGCCCCACTGGTTTTCCGCCGTGGCCTTATCGCCGTAGAAACTCTTCATCAGGCTGACAAAAAATTTGTCGGTGTTCTGCCAGTAGTTGACCTGCCCCGGCAGAGGCGCAACCGGCGTGGCCTTCTCCAGCCAGCTGGCCAGTGTGGTCATCTTCTCGGAGGGCAGCGGCAGATAGCCCGGCAGACTCTGTGACAGCAGGCCGAGATCGGTAAACCCCTGTACATTGGAGTGACCACGCAGCGCATTGATGCCGCCACCCGGCATACCGATATTGCCCAGCAGCAGCTGGATCATTGCCGCCGTGCGGATAATCTGCGAGCCGTTAGTATGGTGGGTCCAGCCCAGCGCATAGAGGATGGTGGCGGTGCGATTCGGCACGCAGGTCGACGCGAGCTGTTCGCACACCGCGATAAAGGCGTCCTGCGATGTGCCGCACAGGCGCGTCACCATCTCCGGCGTATAGCGGCTGGCATGGGTTTTCAGCAGATTCAGCACGCAGCGTGGATGAGTGAAGCTCTCATCCCGTCGTGCATGGCCGTTTTCATCCAGCTCATAGTGCCAGCTCTGGCGATCGTACTGACGGGTGTCGGCATCGTAGCCGCTGAACAGACCGTCGCTGAAGCTGAAGCCGTCACTGACGATCAGGGCCGCGTTGGTGAAGGCGCGAACATACTCCTGCTGGATCAGGTTGTGCTGCAGCAGATAGTTAATCACCCCCATCAGGAACACGACGTCGCTGCCCGCCCGCACGGGCGCGTAAAAATCGGCAACGGCGGCAGAGCGGTTAAAGCGCGGATCGACCACGATGACCTGCGCCTTGTTCCGGGTTTTCGCTTCAATGACCCATTTAAAGCCGACCGGATGCGCTTCGGCCGGGTTGCCGCCCATGATCATCACCACATTGGCATTTTTGATGTCGTTCCAGTTGTTGGTCATGGCTCCGCGACCAAAGCTGGGGGCCAGTGCCGCCACGGTCGGGCCGTGACAGAGACGCGCCTGGTTCTCCAGCGCCAGAATCCCCAGCGAACGGGCAAACTTCTGGTCGAGCAGGCCGGTCTCATTACTGGCGGCGGAGGAGCAGAACATGGAGGTGGTTGGCCAGCGGTTTACCGTGACCCCTGCGGCGTTGGTGGTCTGGAAGTGGGCATCGCGATCCTGCTTCATCAGGCGGGCAATACGATCAAACGCCTCCTCCCAGCTGATGCGCTGCCATGTGTCAGAGCCCGGTGCACGGTATTCCGGGTACTTCAGCCGCTGCTCGCTGTGAATAAAGTCGATCACGCCCGCGCCTTTGGGGCAGAGCGATCCGCGACTGACCGGATGGTCCGGGTCACCTTCAATATGGTAAATCGAGGCGCTGGCATTTTTAGCGCCATCCCCCAGGCTGTAGATCAGCATGCCGCAGCCGACGGAACAGTAGGTGCAGTTATTCCGTGTCTCTCTGGCGCGTATGAGCTTGAACTCCCGGACACTGGCTAAGGCTGTGGTGGGGGCAAAACCGAGCAACGCCGCGCTGGTTCCCGCCAGTCCGCCCGCACAGATCTTAAAAAAACTCCGTCTGTTAATTTGCATGTTATCGTTCTTCTTTTCCGGCTCCATTGCGAAGCCCTGCAAAATAACAGCCCTGATTGCCTGTAAGTTGACCAGGGTCAACAGGTTAGCGATTAGTAATTCTTTTTCTAAATTTTGTTAAAAACCTGCGGTGGGAGAGCGGCATTGCAAGTCCATTTTTAGCGTCAGCTGCGGATGGCGGGGATGATTTGCTCCCGGATGTTAATGCCGGAGCGGTTCCCTTCTCATTTTGCACACCCGCGGCCGTGGCTGTGCCTCTGGCACACCTGAAACCGCATGAATTGCCCCGCTGTTTATTTGCGCTGTGCCGGGCCTGCAGGCAAAATCAGACGATGTCAGCCCCTCGCCGTGCAGCCGCACCGGCAATTATTTATTAACAACAGGTCCTATTTTTTGAAAGCTATCCAGCCTGACTCAGGCGAAGATTTAACAATTCAGGCCGGCGTCAGCACAACGCAGGTCTGGCAGCGTGCCGATCTGATGACGGCTCAGCCTGACTGGCTGGCGGATGAGGTGCCGGTGGCGCTGGTCTATAACGGCATCTCTCACGTGGTGATGATGACCACCCCCAAAGACCTGGAGGCCTTCGCGCTGGGTTTTTCGCTGTCAGAGGGCATCATCGACGCGCCGGGTGATATTTTCGGTATGGACATCGTGCCGGGCTGTCACGGTATTGAAGTCCAGATTGAGCTTTCCAGCCGCCGCTTTATGGCGCTGAAAGCGCAGCGTCGTGCGCTGGCGGGCCGGACCGGCTGTGGCGTGTGTGGCGTTGAGCAGCTGGATCAGATCGGCAAGCCGCTGTCGCCGCTACCCTTTACCCAGACCTTTGCGCTGGATCAGCTCGATCGGGCGCTGGGACAGCTGAAAGAGTATCAGCCTGTCGGACAGAAAACCGGCTGCACCCATGCGGCGGCGTGGATCCAGCCCGATGGTCAGCTGGCCGGCGGCTGTGAAGATGTAGGTCGCCATGTGGCACTCGATAAGCTGCTGGGCTATCGCAGCCAGGCCGCGTGGGGGCCGGGGGCGCTGCTGGTCTCCAGCCGCGCCAGCTATGAGATGGTGCAGAAGTCCGCCATGTGCGGCGTCGAGATCCTGTTCGCCGTCTCTGCCGCGACCCGTCTGGCGGTTGAGGTGGCTGAGCGCTGCAACCTGACGCTGGTCGGCTTCAGCAAGCCGGGCCGGGCCACGGTCTACAGCCACCCGCAGCGGCTGCGTTAAATTACCTGCCGTTGCCGCTTCGCTAGACCACGATCAACCGGGGCAGCGCCTGCTGCAACGCATCCAGTTCGGCACCGTTATCCCCGCCGCTGTCGGTAATCAGCAGGCTGATCGCCTGCGGCGGCGCGTAGATTGTCCGGCTGACCACGCCCAGCTTGGTGTGATCGGCCAGCAGATAGCAGGCGGCGGATTGCTGAACCATTGCCCGGGCGATGGCCGCTTCATGCGGATGAAAACTGCTGGCACCACAATCGGCCTCAATGCCAACCGGCGACAGCAGCGCCACATCGGCGCGGTAGCGGATGATTTCGCCCACGGTGATCTCACCGCGCGTCTGTTGCGCCCCGGCGGACATATTCCCGCCCAGCAAAATAATCTGATTATTCAGAGGCTGGTCTTCCTCTCCGGCGCTCAGCGCCAGCGCGGCCTGCAGGCTGTTGGTCACGATCGTCAGGCCGGACAGGGCGTGCAGCTCTTCTGCCAGCAGCGTGGTGGTACTGCCCGCATCAAGGAACAGCGTCTGTCCGGGCTGCAGCAGCTGCGCGGCGGCGCGGGCGATCGCGCGCTTCTCCCGGGTCTGCGTACTGCGACGTTCCGTCAGCGGCGGCTCTGCCGAGGGTTCTATCGCCACCAGTCCGCCATGGACGCGGCGCGCCAGCCCCAGCGCTTCCAGCTCGATGATATCGCGGCGCGCGGTTTCGCGTGAGACCCCCAGCTCCCTGATGATGCGCTCGGTACTGACCTGATTGAGTCGGGTCAGCAGGGCGCGGATGCGATGAAGGCGCGTTTCCTGCAGCATAGCGGTTTCCTTTTTAAGCGCGAAGAGCACGGATAATACGCCAGTGAGGCGCAGGAGTCCGTCTGAATCAGGCATCAGCTTAACGCGGCGATCTCCCTGCGTCATGTGTATTTTGTTGTATTTGTGTATTTGGTTGCATTTTATTTTCAGGCAGGCATGATGGAGGGGTCTGATCTTCCTCCTTCATCCTTGTCACGGGAGTCATTATGGCCACGCGTTCCACCATTATGGATACCAACAGTTTTCGTGCCGAACATGCCGATGCGCTGGATAGCGACACGCGTAAACTGACCGATAAACGCAGCAAAGTGCTTGGCGAATCCTATCGTCTGTTCTATCGCAAACCGGTTCATCTGGTGCGGGGTGAAGGGCAATACCTGTGGGATGCCGCAGGTGATAAATATCTCGATGTGTATAACAACGTGGCGAGCATCGGCCACTGCCATCCGGCGGTGATCGAGGCGGTGACGCAGCAGATGAAAATGCTGAACACCCACACCCGTTACCTGCATGAAAATATCCTCGATTACAGTGAAGCGCTGCTGGCGACCACACCTGCGGCGATCGATCGTGCGATGTATATGTGCACCGGCTCGGAAGCGAATGACCTGGCAATCCGCGTCGCGCGCGCCTTCAGCGGCGGCACCGGCATCATTGTCAGCAAGGAGGCCTATCACGGCACCAGTGAGCTGACCTCCGGTGCGTCGCCGGCGCTGGGCAGCGGACAGCCGCTGGCCCCCACCACACGGCTGGTGATGCCGCCGGATGCCTACCGGGTGGATGCGCCCGACCTTGGCGACTGGTTCGCTGACCAGATTCAGCAGCAGATTGATGACATGGCGGCGCACGGCATTAAATTTGCCGGTTTCCTGGCGGACTCGATTTTCTCCTCGGACGGTGTACTGCCCAATCCGCGCGGCTTCCTGAAAAAAGCGGTCGATGTGGTGCACGCCAACGGCGGTATCTTTATTGCCGATGAAGTCCAGCCTGGCTTTGGTCGCACCGGCGACGCCTTCTGGGGCTTTGGCCGCCACGATGTGGTGCCCGATCTCATTACCACCGGCAAGCCAATGGGCAATGGCATCCCCGTTTCCGGGCTGCTGGCAAAAAGTGATGTGCTGGCCGCCTTCAGCGACTCGATTCCTTACTTCAACACCTTTGGCGGCAATCCGGTCGCCATGGCCGCGGCGCAGGCTGTGCTGAAGGTGATCACCGAAGAGGGGCTGCAGGAACACAGCCGGGTCGTCGGCGCGAAGCTGCTGGCTGAGCTGAAAACCCTGATGGATCGTTATGAGTGCGTAGGGGATGTGCGCGGTGCCGGACTCTTTATCGGCTTCGAGCTGGTGACCGATCGTCACAGTAAAACGCCGGATAAAACCCTGGCGCTGGATTTAATCGAGAAGCTGCGTGAACATCGCGTGCTGACCTCGGTCGCGGGCCCCTATGGGAATGTGCTGAAACTGCGTCCGCCATTGGCATTCCAGGAGAGTGACATCGACTGGCTGGTCGGCGCACTCGACAGCGCACTGCGCGAGCTGGGCAGGTAGTCCGCAGGTCAGGGCTGACGCGGCAGGCGGGCGGACAGACCGCCTGCTCTGCGTGCGGAATCGGCATCCCGGTCCGGCGGACGGAGAGGGTCAAAAAGGCAGGGTGAGGCACAGCATCTTGAAAAAACAACGGGTTGCTATTGCCGGATTTCTCAATTCCTTAGGTTTTATAGGGCATTGATTACCCTTTTACGCTACATGAATTTAACTATAATGATTCGACTGCTTACGCGGCACGTCCTGAATCCGTCGTGCTGCACCCACTAAATGGAGAGGAAGAACATGAGTTATTCACTGCCATCCCTGCCTTACGCATACGACGCACTGGAACCGCATTTCGACAAGCAGACGATGGAAATCCATCACACCAAACATCACCAGACCTATGTGAACAACGCTAACGCGGCGCTGGAAGGCACTGAATTTGCCAATCTGCCGGTTGACGAGCTGATCACCAAACTGGATCAGCTGCCAGCAGACAAAAAAGGCCCTCTGCGCAATAACGCAGGTGGTCACGCTAACCACAGCCTGTTCTGGAAAGGCCTGAAAACCGGCACCACGCTGCAGGGCGACCTGAAAGCCGCGATTGAGAAAGATTTCGGCAGCGTAGAAAAATTCCAGGAAGAGTTTGAGAAAGCGGCAGCCACCCGTTTCGGTTCTGGCTGGGCATGGCTGGTTAAGCAGGGTGACAAACTGGCTGTGGTGTCCACCGCAAACCAGGATAACCCACTGATGGGCGAAGCGGTTGCCGGCGTGTCTGGTTTCCCGATCATCGGTCTGGACGTGTGGGAACACGCTTACTACCTGAAGTATCAGAACAAACGTCCTGATTACATCAAAGCGTTCTGGAACGTCGTTAACTGGGACGAAGCGGCTGCGCGTTTCGCTGCTGCTCAGTAAGTTAACCAAACGTAAACATAATGAAGATAAACCGGTAAATTCTATTTTGCCGGTTTTTTTTATCCCTATTTTATGCAGTCTCAAAGTGAACCAGAAATCGTAAAATATCCGCTTTAATGTTGTCCGATATTAACCTGCCGTTGATATTGGCCATGTTATTTTCAGTGACATCGTTGCTTAACTCTTTGTGTGTCGCTGATTATGTCAATTATAACTACTCATGAATCCACGACCGATTCAACTGCCTCGCTTTTTTTCCAGTTAATCAGTGGGAAATATGTGCCGGATAAACTCTGGCTGAGTAAACGCTTCCGGCTGAAATTTGTGTTAAGAACATTAATATCGCCGCTGACCACGCTGCATTATCTGGATGCGCTGTCGCAATTACCACAGCGCGCCCTGCTGATGAGCACCCAGGGACTGCTGCCAGCCAAGCTGCACCGGCCCTATCTGCGCTCGGGGATGAGCATCGCGGCCCGCGCACAGGCCATTCTCGATCACTACACTCTGATGAATAATCTGGCGAATCCGGCGCTGCGTCAGCTGCTGCAGAGCGCGTCTGATAATCCGCTGGCGATGCTGACCGGTAAAAATGGCGAGAAATTCCTGCTCTCCTGCAGCTCGGGTTATTTCGACCGTGAAGGTGAAGTGACGCTGGTATTGCGTTATAACGACGAAGTGATCGCCTCGCTCTCTTTTTCTATTCTGAACGAGAATAACCAGCGCACCTTATTAATTGGCGGATTACAGGGCCCGCGGAAACATATCAATAATGAGGTGATCCGCGAGGCGACCAAAGCGGCGCAGGGTCTCTTTCCGAAACGCCTGTTAATGGAAGCGGTATTTATTGTGGCGAAGCAGTGCGGCGTGGAAGCTATTCTGGCGGTGGGCGATGAGACGCACGTCTTCCGCAGTCTGCGTTATCGTCACAGCAAAGGGGATAAGTTCTTTGCCAGCTACAGTGAGTTCTGGCTGTCGCTGAGTGGCGAGGCTCGCCCGGACGGGATGTTCAGACTGCCGCTGAGCCTGCCGCGTAAAACGCTGGAGGAGATCGCCAGTAAGAAGCGGGCAGAGTATCGCCGTCGCTATGAACTGCTGGATTCGCTGGCGGAGCAGGTTTATGCCGCCGCCGGCGAACACCAGGCCGATGTCGATCAGGCTGCCGCCTGATCGCGGGCTCAGAATGCGGTTCTGGCGAAGCCGGTCATCACTTTCAGACCCATTTCACGTCCCAGCGCGGTCATTGGATGCACCACGACCAGGCCGCGCACGCTTTTCTTCAGCGCACCCAGATTTGCCTGCTCTTTTTTGGTAATTTCGCGGCTGAAGCCCATCTTTTGCAGCTTCTGCGCTTCAGCACTCAGCTTTTCAACCCGCTGATTGCGCAGACGCTCAATTTCCGTGACCAGCGTTTCTTTCTCTTTCAGCAGCGCGCCCAGTTTCTCGGCATCACCCGATTCCAGTAACTGCGGCTCTTTGCGGTTCAGTGCGTCCAGCTGATCGCTGAGACGTTTGATTTCGTTCTTTTCTTGCTCTTTCATGACAACAACTCGTTGAGGAAAACAGGCCAAGGATACACCAAATCTGGCGCCGGTTCCCGACAGGTTAAGGCAAAAAAGGCGCCGCAAGGGCGCCTGACGGGATTAGCTGCCGGACTTTTTAAACGCCTGCTTCATACTGATGCGGGCGATAAGCTCGGTGAGGGAGAGAACCATGGTGGATCGCACCATCTGCAGATAGCGCTGCTGCTGCATGCTGCGCAGTTCTGCATCGTCGGTGTGAAACACCGGTGCGGGCGGCCAGGCGGTCACGCAGTGCAGCTCGCCAAAAGGGCCCAGAATTTCATCGTCGGTAAAACGATACTCTCCGGTGTCGTGATTCAGCTCTTCGCGGAGCGCCAGCAGCAGCTCAGCATCTTCATATTCGTGCCGGCTGATGACGCCCAGACCGTAGATCAGCTTCAGGCGAACCGAGAGTTCGCCTAAAGGCCCATCGCCCAGCAGCAGCGGTTCTACCGCATATTTGACCGCATAGTCATCTTTGCGGAACACCTGCAGCACCAGCAGATTGACGGCTTCCGCCAATAGCTCAACGGCGGCGATCAGAAAGCTTCTCACCGAACGACCGGCGTTCAGGCGCTCAAGCACCCGGTTCTCAAAAGCTTGCTTCTCTTCCATTATTGCCTGCATGGGTTCAATACCGCCGTTGGGCGCAGGCGAACTGCGCCCGGCTTGCGTCACTAACACGCGCGCATTATGCCATAGCGTGCCAGGCGCTCACCACCGAAGCCACGACCTCGCTGTCAGCATCCAGCCCTGAGATCTCCGCCAGCGTCGCCTGTGGACCTTTCTCTGCCAGCAGTGCAGCCAGCTCCTGCGCCTGCGGGTCCTGGTCGCTGTGATAGTGCATCGCTGCGGCAATTCCCTGCACCAGGCTGGCGTGCGGTAACCCGTACTCCAGCGTCCCCAGCGTCGGCTTGATCAGGCGATCGCCCGCGCTGAGTTTACGCAGTGGCTGACGCCCGACGCGCTCAACCTCATCTTTCAGATAGGGGTTTTCAAAACGGCCGAGGATCTTGCGGATGTAAGCCGCATGTTTCTCTGCGTCAAAACCGTAGCGCTTAATCAGCACGGCGCCGCTCTCCTCCATCGCGCCTTTCACCACGGCCCGGATTTTTTCGTCAAGAATGGCATCGCGAATGGTCTGGTGACCCGCCATCTGGCCGAGGTAGGCGGTAATCGCGTGGCCGGTATTCAGGGTGAAAAGCTTACGCTCGACAAACGCCATCAGGTTGTCGGTCAGTTCCATGCCCGGAATGGCCGGCAGGTCACCTTTGAACTGGGTTTTATCCACGATCCACTCGCTGAAGGTTTCAACCGTCACCTCCAGCGGATCGCTGCTGCCCGCTTCGGTTGGCGGCACGATGCGGTCAACGGCAGAATCCACGAAGCCAACATGCTGCTCCAGCCAGGAATGATACTGTTCGGGCAGCGCCTTGAGCACATGCTGTTTCAGCTGGCTGGTGCCGCGCACCATGTTCTCGCAGGCGATGATATTTAACGGACGGGTATCACCGTTGTCGCTGCGTTTTGCCAGCCCTTTGGCTACGCTACCGGCGATACGCTCCAGAATTTGCGGCCCCACGGCGGTGGTGACCAGATCTACCTCCGCAATCAGGGTGACGATCTCATCACTGGTGCTGTTTACCGCACTGACGCCTTTAACGGTTTCTGTTCTGGCCTGCTCGCCAACCACATGAACGGGATACTCATGACGCGCGTTCAGTGCATCCAGCACCGCCTGATTCACATCAGCAAAAACCAGTTCGATACCTGCATCAGCCAGTAATTTGCCGATAAAGCCGCGACCAATGTTTCCTGCTCCGAAATGTAACGCTTTCATAATTTTTGACCCATATCAAATGACGATGGGGCGGGCAAACCCGCCCCAGGGAAAAACAGCCTTGAATTACGCGAGTGCCGGTTTGCCTGACAGCAGATCCAGCACTTCCTGCACGCTGCTGGTGTTCGCCAGCTTCTCAATCACGCTGTCATCATCCAGCGCATTGGTCAGGCTGGTGATGACCTGAATGTGCTCGTTGTTGCGGGCAGCAATACCAATCACCAGGCGCGCCACATCGTCCGCATCTTCGCCGAACAGGACGCCTGCCGGATACTGGCAGAACACCACGCCGGTTTTCAGCACGCGATCTTTGGCTTCAACCGTGCCGTGCGGCACCGCGATCGACTCGCCGAGGTAGGTCGGCGTCAGTTTTTCACGCGCCAGCATCGCCTCAACATATTCAGGCTCAACGTAACCGCCTTTCACCAGCTGCTCACCCGCAAAGCGGATGGCCTGCTCTTTGTTGCTGGCGCTCAGGCCGAGGAAGACGTTATCCGCGCCCAGCTTAAACAGGTGTGCGTTGCCTTCATCGTAACTGTCTGACAGGGCGGTGTTGACCGTTTCACGATGGAGGTCGCTGCGGTTTGCCGCCACCAGACGCTCGGTCAGGGTGCTGTAGAGCGCGCTGTCGAGGAAGTTGTTCAGCGATATATGCTGTGCATGCGGAGCCTGGCGAATGGCGCGTTCGGTCAGGTCGCGGTGGGTGATCACCAGGTCGACATCGCCTGGCAGAGCGTTGATGGCGGTATTGGTTACCGAAACATTGCTCAGACCCGCGTCCTGCACTTTCTTACGCAGCACGCCTGCGCCCATGGCGCTGGAGCCCATACCGGCATCACAGGCGACGATGATTTTACGGACGTGATGCAGATCGACGCTCATGGCATCGCTGGCGATAGCGCCACCTGCGGCACCCTGACCTTTCGACTGCGCTTTCATCTCATGCATGCGCTGGGTTGCCGCTTCGATATCGTCATCTTCTTTGACTTTGCTGGTTTTCAGCAGAATCGCAGAGACCACGAAGGAGACAGCGAAGGCGGCAGCAATCGCCGCGATGTTGGCGAAGTAGGCACCTTTTGGCGTCATCGCCAGCACCGCCAGGATAGAACCGGGTGAAGCCGGAGAGACCAGGCCGCCGTTCAGCACGGTCAGCGTGAAGACACCGGTCATCCCGCCCAGGATCACCGCCAGCAGCAGGCGAGGGGCCATCAGCACATACGGGAAGTAGATTTCATGGATGCCGCCCAGGAAGTGGATAATCGCCGCACCCCCCGCAGACTGTTTGGCACTGCCGCGACCAAAGAACATGTAGGCCATCAGCACGCCCATACCCGGACCCGGGTTGGCTTCGATCAGGAAGAAAATCGATTTGCCCGCTTCACTCGCCTGCTGGATACCGAGCGGCGAGAAGATGCCGTGGTTAATGGCGTTGTTCAGGAACAGGATTTTCGCCGGTTCAACGAAGATGGAGGTCAGTGGCAGCAGGTTGTTCTGCACCATCAGGTTCACGCCGGCGGCGAGAATGTGAGACAGACCTTCCACCAGCGGACCGATGGCCAGGAAAGCCAGCAGCGCCAGGATCATCCCGATAATACCGGCCGAGAAGTTGTTAACCAGCATCTCGAAGCCGCTTTTGATTTTGCCGTCGATCGCCCGGTCAAACGAGCGGATGGCCCAGCCACCCAGCGGACCGGCAATCATCGCGCCGAGGAACATCGGCATATCGGCACCCACGATCACACCCATGGTGGTGATGGCACCGACCACGCCGCCGCGATCGCCGCCCACCAGACGCCCGCCGGTAAAACCGATCAGCAGCGGCAGCAGGTAGGTGATCATCGGGCCGACCAGTTTGGCCAGCGTTTCGTTAGGGATCCAGCCGGTTGGAATAAACAGTGCAGTGATGATACCCCAGGCGATAAACGCCCCGATGTTTGGCATCACCATATTACTCAGAAAGCGACCAAAGCTCTGTACTTTGACCTTGACTGATGAGGACATAAACCCACCCCTTATTGAGACGCGCTGCAATAGGAGAGCGCGTTTGTTTTTGTTTAGCCACCCCGACCAGAGCCGGTGGTATTACTGTATGCACGCGGACTCTATCACGCGAATCTGGCACTGCGTAGGGCCCGGAATAAGTGTGATCCACATCACTCATTTACGGTGGGGACGGGGGCTATTAGCGTGACTTTGATCACAAATACAGAGGCGGACACGGTGACTTTGCCTGAATTATGACCGGCGTACCGGCTTATCTGTGATGAATATCACATTCGTGATGGCAGGGTTTGTTATGTAAATGTGACTGAGATCACAAACTATTTTTGGTCGAAAATGCGCCAGATCACACTTTAGTCAGCGGGGGATTCAGGGGCAGAAGAGGCGGGAAAAAAAGGGCAGGGAGAGGGGCAGGCGATCGGTGCCTGCCCGTAAAAAGTGTTACTGCAGACCCGCCTGAACGGCGGCCTGAGCCTGAGGCAGAGCCTGCGCATTGGCTGACACGGTGCTCATCAGCGCATTGTATTGCGAAGCCTGCTCCTGGGTCGGGAACTGCACACCGCCATCATTGAAGCTGACGCGGGTTCCCTGCGATTGCAGGAAGTCACCGGCCTGGACCGCGCCCTGACTCAGCGCCTGGAGCTGAGGCAACAGCGGGATCAGCTGATTGGCAGGCACCGTCACCACTTTGTTGTAGGCGCTGTCGTAGACTTTTTTCAGATCATCCTGCTGCTTCAGGGTCGCTTTGCTGCTGTCCGCCTGCATTTTGGCGCTCTCAACCTGCTGCGTGACGATCACCAGGGCGCTGGTGGCCTGGCGGAGTGAGTCACGACGGCTGAGGTAATCCTGCGGCACGCGAATGGCAGACAGCTCATCGACCACCGGGCGCATCCCCTGCTCAACGGCTTTATTCGCCTGCTGCGAGAAGCCATACAGGATGGCGTAGTCGCTGGCGAAGTTGCCAAAACTCTGCTTCTGATTTTCGCTCAGGCTGGGCAGATGCTCGCCGCTGCGCATAACGGTATTCTGGAGGAAATCGATAAATGCTTTGCGCTGCTCGCCTTCTTTATCACCGCACGCGGTGAGTTGCAGCACGATCAGCACGCCAGCGATCATCATGCCGCTGCGTGCCAGGATGCGGGTAAGTCCTGAAGCCATGGGTTCAACTCCTGTCGGTGATACTGTCTGATATCCAGGTAAGAATGGCCTAAAGAATAGAACAATCCCTGGTCACGGCACAATGTGAAACCACACGTGAAACAGAGACTTTCTGCAACCCGCGCCGTCGCACCTCCGCGCCGGGGCGTCAGGGCGTGCCGGGCAGCACGCCCTCTGTGATGCTGAGGAGGCGGAACCTCGCTTCAGAACACCACCGCCTGACCATCTTTGCGGCTCTCGCTGGCTGCAATGTAGAAGCCCTGAGGATCGCGCACGATTGCCTGCGCACCGCCAAAATTGTAACTGCTCAGCGGATCTTCCAGCACCACGTTATGTCCCATGCGGCGCAGGGTGCTCAGGGTGTTGCGATCGATCGTTGACTCAAACACCACCTCGCGTCCCTGCACCACGCGCCAGCGCGGCGCATCGATCGCCGCCTGAGGATTTTGCCGGTGAAGCATGATGCGCAGCGCCAGCTGGACATGCCCCTGCGCCTGCATCGGGCCGCCCATTACGCCAAACGCCATCAGCGGCTGGCCCTGCTCATCCCGCGCAAAGGCCGGAATGATGGTATGGAAGGGGCGCTTACCTCCCGCCACAAGGTTGGGATGAGAGGGGTCGAGTGAAAACCCGGCACCCCGGTTCTGCAGGCTGATACCCGTGTCAGGCACCACCACCCCGGAGCCAAATCCCATGTAGTTAGACTGAATAAATGAAACCATCATGCCGCTGGCATCGCCGGTGGCCACATAAACGGTGCCGCTTTGCTGCGGCGACCCAAAGCGAAAATCGCCCGCCTGGCCAGGGTCAATCAGCGCGGCGCGCTGGCGGAGGTAGTCGCTGCTCAGCAGGCGGTCAGCCGGAAATTCGAGGTGATCTTCATCGGTGACATAGCGCTCCAGATCGACCAGCGCCAGCTTCATCGCCTCAATCGACAGATGCAGCCACTGCGGAGAATCGGGCGCGTAGCGATGAATCTCCCACTCCTCCAGGATGCCGAGCGCAATCAGGGTGGCGATGCCCTGACCGTTAGGCGGCAACTCCTGAACCGATCCGCCGGCAAACGGATGGGAGAGCAGGGTGACCCAGTCGGCGCGATGATTTTTCAAATCCTCCAGCGTCAGGGCTGCGCCATGCTCGCGGGCAAAGTCTGCCATCTTCTGCGCCAGTTCGCCGCGATAAAAACTCTCTCCCCGACTCTCAGCGATCGCCTGCAGGGTGCTGGCCTGCGTCGGGTTGCGGAAAATGTCACCCGCGCGCGGCGGGCGGCCCTGCGGCGCAAAGCAGCGGCTGAAGCCAGGCTGATCCCGCAGCTTGTCATAGCCGCGCTGCCAGAGCTGAGCAATCAGCGGTGAAACCGGAAAACCGTCGCGCGCATAATCGATCGCTGGCTGCGCCAGGGTGGTCAGCGGCAATGTGCCGAAGCGCTCAGCCAGGGTGACCCAGGCCGAGACAGCCCCCGGCACGGTGACGGACTCCCAGCCGGTTTCAGGCATGGTGTCTGAAGCGGCAAAGCGTTCAGGATGCCAGGCGGCGGGGGCGCGACCGGACGCGTTCAGCCCGTGCAGCGTGTGGCCGTCCCAGACAATGGCAAAGGCATCGCTGCCGATGCCGTTTCCGGTCGGCTCCAGCACGGTTAAGGCCATGGCCGTGGCGACCGCCGCATCCACGGCGTTACCTCCCTGTTGCAGCATACGAAGACCGGCCTGCGCCGCCAGCGGCTGGGAGGTGGCGACGGCGTTACGTCCCATCATCGGTACGCGATAAGAGGGATAGCCGACATTGAAATCTGTTTCACGCATCGCTTTTCCTTAGAGAGTTCAGCTCCCGGTCTGGCCGTCATCGGCGTGCCATAGCGCCTGCACTTCTTTCGCGCAGGCGCATCAGCATTGACGGAGCGCTGCACCGGCAGAAGGCAGAGACCGTTTCATCAGGGAGTCTGCTGTTTTATCCGGTGATGTCTGGCCGTGCAGAATAGGTGATTCATCCACAACCTGCTGTGAGCCGCCGCGCGGCCGCGCACAGGGGGTTGCCAGGACTATTCTTAATTTCATAAAGGCAGTGAATATAAGTGTTCAGTAAGTAAACCATTGGCGTATATTTTGCACTCACTATCTGAAGAGGCAGACCGCCTCACAAAATTGAGAAGATGCCCGCGAAAAGCATGACGGCACCCGCATAAATAGCAAACAGCATTTGATTTTTTTGTCCGCTATGAGGGCACAAAAACCAGTTGCCTCAGCGTCTTAGAGGCGTCGGAACAACTCCGGCAAAAGATAGTGAAAAAAATAATGAGAAATTGCGCGGCAAATAGTCAGGTCTCTATCCATACTTAGTCTCCCGGCATTTGTTGCATTGAACTGACACCTTTTAAAGCAGTGCACAGCAGGCTGCGTCCCGTAGTGGTTTCAAAAATAACAAAAACAAACCCTTGCGGGATCCAGCCTGTAACAGGCCCGGTTTCAGAGCCCCAGGTTGAGGGCTCTTACCTCTCTACTTTCACGTGCTTCATAGCGAGTTTTAAGGAGTTCTCTATGGAATTAAAAGACCCGATGTTTGAATTGCTCAGCAGCCTTGAGCAGATTGTTTTGACACGTGATGATCGCGCCGCCGACTTACTGATTCAGCGTCAGCAACCCGCTCAGCCAGAGCCACAGCGCCTGCGCGAAATGACCGGTATGCAGGTTGATGAGTTTGCTAAAGTGATGGGCGTGAGCGTTTCTTCCGTGAAAAGCTGGGAAGCCCGGCGCACCCGTCCTTCTGCGACGGCACAGAAACTGATGAAGTTATTACATGCCAATCCCTATCTGGGACGGCAGTTGCTCGACTAAGTTTGCTTCAGAAAAGAACCCGCCGCTGGCGGGTTTTTTATGCGCGTAATTCGCTGTATTTGGCCGCCTGCTTCACGAACCAGCTTTCCGGAACGTTGTAGGGTGATTCCCGCAGCTGTGCGATCCCACTCTCTATAATGGTGGAAGCCTGCTGCCATAACTGTGCATCGCCCTGTTTCAGCAGCGTAATCTGTATCTGCTTTTCCACCAGATAGACGCGGGCAAAGTCAGGATCGAAGCGCACAATCGCGCGGGTATTGTCGATGATATCGGCCAGTTTTATGGTTTGCGCCTCAGGACTGGCGCTGGCAGTATGGCGAAAGTGCGCCAGTTTACGGGCTGCCCGATTTTTAGCCGTGGCAGGCGCGCTGTCGGTCAGCATTTCTACCAGGCTGGCCACGCGCGCGCCGAAGTGGGCTTCTATATCGCCCGGCGTGGTCGGTGTATCTTCCACGGTGTCGTGCAGCCAGGCGGCCGCCAGCAGGGCATCGTCATGGCTGACGCTGCGCACCAGCTCCACGACCGCCGCCGGATGAACGATGTAAGGCTCGTCGGTATATTTGCGGCGCTGACCGGCCCGGGCATGCGCCTCGGTGGCGAAACGACGCGCCTGTTCTTCCAGTGAATTCTGCATGCCTGTTCCCCTGATAAAAGTTTGCTTGCAATTATCTAGTGCGCTACCTATATTAAACACCATGAACAGTGATCAAGATGACAAAAAAGTGAAACCGATGCCACTGTTGGTCGATCAGCAGCTCTGCTTTGCGCTTTACTCTGCCAACCTGGCGATGAATAAAGTCTATCGCCAGTTGCTGAGCCAGCTCGACATCACCTATCCACAGTATCTGGTGATGCTGGTGCTGTGGCAGAAAGATGATGTCACCGTCTCAGAAATCGGCGAGCAGCTCTTTTTAGACTCCGCCACCCTGACGCCCCTGCTGAAACGACTGGAGAGCGCAGGTCTGATTAACCGGCAGCGTACCCGTCAGGACGAGCGTCAGGTTGCTGTAACGCTCACCGAAGCGGGCGAGGCGCTGCGCATTAAAGCCGCCTCTATTCCTGAAGCGGTGAAATGCGCCACAGCCTGTGACGATGAGACCCTGCTGGCGCTGAAAACAGAGCTGGATGGGCTGCGGGATAACCTGAACCAGTCCCGATAAAAATTGCTGACGGGTGCGTGGCACCCGTTAAACCTCATCGCCTGATACCGCACAGATAAGTAGCGGGCGATTAAATAGCGTAACGGAGAAATGACATGTCTTTAGAACAAGTGGTTTACCGCGCCAAAGCCAAAGCAACCGGTGGTCGTGATGGTCGTGCAACCTCTTCTGACGGTGTACTGGACGTGAAACTGGGTGTCCCGAAAGAGATGGGCGGTGCAGGCGGCGAAGCGACTAACCCTGAGCAGCTGTTTGCTGCGGGCTACTCTGCCTGCTTCATCGGTGCGATGAAGTTTGTGGCGGGCCGTGACAAGATCGCCATGCCAAAAGATGCCTGGATCGAAGGTGAAGTTGGTATCGGTCCTATTCCCAACGGCTTTGGTATCGAAGCGACCCTGAACATCCATCTGCCAGGCATGGATGAAGCAGAAGCGCAGAAGCTGGTTGATGCGGCGCATATCGTTTGTCCTTACTCAAACGCGACCCGCAACAACATTGACGTGACGCTGAATATTATTCGCTAAGCGAACAGCGGGCCTGAGTCTCTCAGGCCCCTCTTTTTTTCATCCCCGATTCCACTCTGTCACCCTCTGTTTGCCCGCCACGATCTGTCTTGTACAAAAAATGTGCTAATCAGGTCGACAAAGATTATTTTCTGGTCTATCAAACGCAGCCATGTTTTACTGGGCCACCTCGCGTTATAGCCCATAAACCCGTTCAGAATTTTCCTTCATCTTGTCCGGCCCGCTTATTCAGCGAACTCTGCCGCGATTCGGCAGTCACATTAAAGATTTGTCAGGCGCTTCACACCGGAGAAACCCCCTTTTTCATGAATTACATTAAAACGCTAACGCAGCAAAAGTTATCGCTATTGCTGGCGCTCTATCTCGGTATCTTGCTGAATTTACCGATTTTCTATCGTCGTTTTGACGGTTTTCTGAAGCAATCCACAGTCACGAACTGGCTGACGGCGGTCACCGAGGTTGTGGCGATCGTGCTGCTGACATTCTTCCTGATGCGCCTGCTGTCGCTGGGAGGCAAGTGGTTTTATCGCGTGCTCGCCACGCTGATTGTGCTGATTTCTGTTGCCGCCGCCTATTACATGGCGTTTTTCAACGTGGTGATTGGCTACGGCATTGTGGCGTCGGTGATGACCACCGACACCGATCTCTCTAAAGAGGTGATCGGCTACCACTTCGTTCTGTGGATGGTGCTGGTCAGTGCGTTACCGTTGCTGATGATCTGGCGCAACCGGCTGAGCATGACGCTGAATGAGCAGTTGCGTACGCCGGGACAGCGTCTGAAACCGACCCTGATTATGCTGCTCTGCGTGGCGCTGGTCTGGCTGCCAATCCGTTATTTCGACAAGCTGCAGAAGCATAATGAAGAGATCACGAACATCGATCTGCCGAGCTACGGCGGCGTGGTCGCGCACTCTTATCTTCCTTCCAACTGGCTGGCAGCGGTCGGACTGTTTGCCTGGACCCGCATGGATGAGTCGCTGCAAAGCGAGGAGCTGCTGGATCCGGCGAAGAAGTTTACCTACGTCGCGCCTGCCGGGCTGGATGATACCTATGTGGTGTTTGTGATTGGTGAGACCACGCGCTGGGATCACATGGGTATGCTGGGTTATGAGCGTGACACCACGCCTAAACTGTCGAAAGAGAAAAATCTGGTCGCGTTCCGGGGTGAATCCTGTGATACCGCAACCAAGCTGTCGCTGCGCTGCATGTTCGTGCGCGAAGGCGGCACGATGAATAATCCGGGCCGTACGCTGAAAGAGCAGAATGTGTTTGCGGTGATGAAAGAGCTGGGCTTCACCTCTGAGCTGTTTGCGATGCAAAGCGAAGTCTGGTTCTACGACAACGTTAATGCCAATAACTTTGCCTTCCGTGAGCAGATCGGTTCCGAGAAGCGCAATCAGGGCAAAGCCGTGGATGATATGCTGCTGG
Source organism: Type-F symbiont of Plautia stali (assembly GCF_059731105.1). Lineage (NCBI taxonomy): Bacteria > Pseudomonadati > Pseudomonadota > Gammaproteobacteria > Enterobacterales > Enterobacteriaceae > Type-F symbiont of Plautia stali. The sequence continues at coordinate 100,253 of NZ_AP035909.1, forward strand.
TGCCTGAGATGAAGGCGTCGCTGGATCGTTTCCCGAAGGGCAAGCATCTGGTGATCCTGCATACCAAAGGGTCGCATTATCTCTATTCACAGCGTTACCCGCGCAGCTTCGCGAAGTATCAGCCGGAGTGTATGGGGGTGGATGAGACCTGCAGCAAAGCGCAGTTGATCAACGCTTACGATAACTCGGTGCTTTATGTGGATAGCATGCTGGACAGCGTGCTGGATCAGCTGCGTGATAAGAAAGCGATTGTCTTCTATGCCGCCGACCACGGGGAGTCGATCAGCGAGAATATGCATCTGCACGGCACGCCGCGTGAGATGGCGCCGCCTGAGCAGTTCCGCGTGCCGATGATGGTCTGGGCGTCTGATAAGTATCTGGAAGACAGCCAGAACCGCAGTAATTTTGAGCGTCTGCAGGCGCAGCAGCGTGTGGGGCGAACCCATCGTCACGTTGAGCTGTTCGATACCATCCTGGGTTGTCTGGGGTATACCTCGCCAGATGGCGGCATTAACCCGGCCAATAACTGGTGCCAGGCACCGGCGAAAAGTCAGGCTAAATCGCTGTAATGGTGTACGAAAGGGGAGGGCAGGCAGCTGATTTCCGGTAACCGCATGCTTTCCAGGCGATCGGCGGCAAAAGCTTAAAAAGCGGTTGACGCTAATCCGGGGTAGCAGTAACATGCGCCCCCATCGGCGAGTAGCGCAGCTTGGTAGCGCAACTGGTTTGGGACCAGTGGGTCGGAGGTTCGAATCCTCTCTCGCCGACCATCTTTAAGAAACCTGTCTGAAAAGACAGGTTTTTTTTCGTCTGTTGAAAGGCAAAGAGTGATTTTTGAGCGGGCTTCAGGAAACGTATTCCCGGTAGCCGCATCCCGTTTCAGAAAGGTGGCGGCTGATGCTGAGTCGGCTTCAGGGAGCATACGCCTTTCGCAAAGACGCAAAACCCGCCATCCCTGGCGGGCTCAGCGCGGGCCATCCCTGGCCCGCTATGCTTTGCTACAGGCGTATGCTCCCTTCGCTTCACGTCCGGCAGTCGCATTCTTTTTCACGAAGGCCGCTGCAGATAAATCCTTAGCAAGCCCAATCTCTCCCACGAACCAGACGCGCTCTCACAGCGAACCGGCTCACCCCGTCCTTCACTGCTGTACGTTTTATCTGCCCTCTTCCAGAAAGTTCCAGAAAAAGGCATTCGCCGCGCCAGATGCTTGCCAGCCGTTATTATCGCCGTTTTCCTGCTCGCAGGCCTTGCCACATCAGAGATGCCACCATAATTCGCGACACGTTCTTCTTATGACCGAAAGCAGCAACATGCTGATTTCTTATACATCAAAACCAGCATATTCCGCTGGATGAACGTCATAACGCACGGTGAATCGTTCAGTTATTCAACATTTGCCGGTAAAAGTTTTAAGTTTTTTAGCGGTGAGAATCACTAGCGATAAAGCTGGCATCCAGCACAATGCACGGATATCGGTGCTGCAGCACTGTGCATTGTATGGCTTTTGTGCGGAAACGGTATTTATTACCGTTGCATGCTATTCCTCACACTCTGTGTAAATAAGTAACCCTTGTATTGACGTTCTTTGCAACTGTTGACAAATTGATGCGTCAATAAGCCGCAGTTACGGAATTTTCTGAATGCCCAACCCGCTTCGGAAAAACAAAAAAAACGTAGCGCGATTTAACCACCTGTTCGGTGGTACGCCTGAACCGCATAAAAAAACCAGAGGTCAGGCAATACACACAACATCACATCACAATGGAGCAAAAGCATGATCAACTCCCTGGCTAAATCCGGGATGCTGAAGGTCGGTCTGAGCCTGATTGCTATGACTGTCGCCGCCGGTGTTCAGGCAAAAACCCTGGTCTACTGTTCTGAAGGTTCTCCGGAAGGCTTTAACCCGCAGTTATTCACTTCGGGCACCACCTACGATGCCAGCTCACGTCAGATCTACAACCGACTGGTTGAGTTCACTGTCGGCACGACCGAACTGCATCCGGCGCTGGCAGAGAAGTGGGACGTCAGCGACGATGGCAAAACCTACACCTTCCACCTGCGTAAGGGTGTGAAGTGGCAGACGACCAAAGATTTCAAACCTACGCGTGACTTCAACGCGGATGATGTGGTGTTCACCTTTGAGCGCCAGCTGGATAAAAACAACGCCTATCACGGCGTCTCCGGCGGCAGCTATGAATATTTCGAAGGCATGGATATGCCGAAGCTGATCAGCAAAATCGAGAAGGTGGACGACAACACCGTACGCTTCGTGCTGACCCGCCCTGAATCGCCGTTCCTCGCCGACCTCGGCATGGACTTCGCCTCAATCCTGTCCAAAGAGTATGCGGACAACATGCTGAAAGCCGGCACGCCGCAAAACGTCGACCTGAACCCGGTCGGAACCGGTCCGTTCCAGCTGCTGCAATACCAGAAAGATTCGCGCATCCTCTACAAAGCGAACCCGAACTACTGGGGCGAAAAGCCAAAAATCGACCGCTTAGTCTTCTCCATCACCCCGGATGCGTCAGTGCGCTACGCCAAACTGCAGAAGGGTGAATGCCAGGTCATGCCTTATCCGAACCCGGCTGACATCGCACGCATGAAGCAGGACAAAAATATCAACCTGTATGAGCAGGCTGGCCTGAACGTCGGCTATCTCTCTTACAATGTTGAGAAAAAACCGCTGGATAACCTGAAAGTGCGTCAGGCACTGACCATGGCCGTCAACAAAAAGGCCATTATCGACGCGGTTTATCAGGGTGCAGGCCAGCCGGCTAAAAACCTGATCCCGCCAACGATGTGGGGCTACAACGACGCGGTCAAAGACTACGCCTACGATCCTGAGAAAGCCAAAGCGCTGCTGAAAGAAGCGGGCATGGCCGACGGCTTCTCCATCGACCTCTGGGCGATGCCGGTTCAGCGTCCTTACAACCCTAACGCACGCCGCATGGCGGAAATGATCCAGAGCGACTGGGCGAAGATTGGCGTGAAAGCCAAAATCGTCACCTACGAGTGGGGCGAATACCTGAAACGCGCCAAAGCGGGTGAGCATCAGACCGTCATGATGGGCTGGACCGGTGACAACGGAGATCCGGACAACTTCCTGGCGACCCTGTTCAGCTGTTCAGCCGCGAAAGATGGCTCTAACTACTCGCGCTGGTGTGATAAATCCTTTGAGGATCAGATCCAGCCTGCGCGCGCCACCGCCGACCAGGCGAAGCGTATCGAGTACTACAAACAGGCACAGGTTGTGATGCATGACCAGGCACCGGCGCTGATGATCGCACACTCTACGGTATACGAACCGGTCAGCAAGAAAGTCACCGGGTACAAAGTCGATCCGCTGGGCGGACACTACTTTGCTCAGGTAGACATTCAGGAATAATTGTCGCCTTTTCCGGGGCGGCCCTGCGTCGCCCCGGCTTTTTCTCCCTGTTTTACTGGAAACGGTAGAGGCGCAGTCTGACTGCGTCGCGGTCGGACCTACCCGATCGTCAGATGTAAGCAATAACAACCCTCGCGGCGACGGTCGCGCGGAGAAGAGAGAACCCGGATTATGCTGCAGTTCATACTCCGACGTCTGGGCCTTGTCATCCCAACGTTCATCGGTATTACATTACTCACTTTCGCTTTTGTTCACATGATCCCCGGCGATCCGGTGCTGATCATGGCGGGCGAACGCGGGATTTCTCCTGAACGTCATGCACAGTTAATGACGCTGCTGGGTCTGGATCAGCCGCTGTGGAAACAGTATCTGAACTACATCAACGGCGTACTGCATGGCGACCTGGGCGTTTCACTCAAGAGCCGCATCCCGGTCTGGGATGAGTTTGTTCCGCGCTTCAAAGCGACGCTGGAACTCGGCATCTGCGCCATGATATTTGCCGTTGCGGTGGGCATCCCGGTTGGGGTCCTGGCCGCCGTGAAGCGTGGCTCCATTTTCGATCACACCGCCGTGGGCATCTCCCTGACCGGCTACTCCATGCCGATCTTCTGGTGGGGCATCATGCTGATCATGCTGGTCTCGGTGCAGCTCAACCTGACGCCGGTTTCCGGGCGGGTCGGCGACACCGTCTTCCTGGATGACAGCATGCCGCTGACCGGCTTTATGCTGATCGACACCTTCTTCTGGGGTGAGCCGGGCGACTTCCATGACGCGGTCATGCACATGATTTTGCCAGCCATCGTGCTGGGCACCATTCCGCTGGCGGTGATTGTGCGTATGACGCGCTCGGCGATGCTGGAAGTGCTGGGTGAAGATTACATCCGTACGGCGCGCGCCAAAGGCCTGACGCGGATGCGGGTGATCGTGGTGCATGCGCTGCGCAACGCCATGCTGCCGGTGGTCACGGTCATCGGTCTGCAGGTCGGCACGCTGCTGGCCGGGGCGATTCTGACCGAAACCATCTTCTCGTGGCCGGGTCTGGGTCGCTGGCTGATTGAAGCGTTGCAGCGCCGCGATTATCCGGTGGTGCAGGGCGGTGTGCTGCTGACGGCAGTACTGATTATCCTGGTCAACCTGCTGGTTGATCTGCTGTATGGCGTGGTGAACCCGCGCATACGTCACAAGAAATAAGGGGGCATCATGTCTGTTGTTGATCCCGGCAGCGTTACCGTTGCACCCAAGCCGATGACCCCGTTTCAGGAATTCTGGCACTACTTTAAACGTAACAAAGGCGCGGTAATTGGCCTGGTGTACATCATCATCGTGTTGCTGTGCGCCATTTTTGCCGATGTGCTGGCTCCGCATGCGCCAGCTGAGCAGTTCCGCGATGCGCTGCTGCATCCGCCGGTCTGGCAGGACGGGGGCAGCTGGAACTTTATTCTGGGCACCGATGATGTGGGCCGCGATGTGCTGTCGCGCCTGATGTACGGCGCGCGCCTGTCGCTGCTGGTGGGCTGCCTGGTGGTGGTGCTGTCGCTGATTTTCGGCGTGATATTCGGCCTGCTGGCCGGTTATCTCGGCGGCCTGGTCGACGTCATCATCATGCGTGTCGTTGATATCATGCTGGCGCTGCCCAGTCTGCTGCTGGCGCTGGTGCTGGTCGCCATCTTTGGCCCCTCGATCGTCAACGCCTCTATCGCGCTGACCTTTGTCGCCCTGCCGCACTATATCCGTCTCACCCGTGCGGCGGTGCTGGTGGAGGTGAACCGCGACTATGTCACCGCCTCCGGCGTGGCCGGTGCCGGTATGCTGCGTCAGATGTTCGTCAATATTCTGCCTAACTGCCTTGCCCCGCTGATCGTGCAGGCGTCATTAGGCTTCTCCAACGCCATCCTGGATATGGCGGCGTTGGGCTTTCTCGGTATGGGTGCGCAACCGCCAACGCCGGAGTGGGGCACCATGCTCTCCGACGTGCTGCAGTATGCGCAAAGTGCCTGGTGGGTGGTGACCTTCCCTGGATTGGTCATCCTGCTTACCGTGCTGGCATTTAACCTGATGGGCGATGGTTTGCGTGATGCACTCGACCCGAAACTCAAGCAGTAAAGAGGCACCGAGATGGCGTTATTAAATGTAGACAAACTGTCGGTGCATTTCGGCGACGACAAAGCACCGTTTCGTGCGGTTGACCGCATCAGTTATCAGGTTGAGCAGGGCCAGGTGGTCGGCATTGTCGGCGAGTCCGGCTCCGGCAAGTCGGTGAGTTCACTGGCGATCATGGGGCTGATCGATTTCCCCGGCAAAGTGATGGCGGAAAAGCTGGAGTTTAACCAGCGCGATCTGAAGCGCATCTCCGAAAAAGAGCGCCGTCAGCTGGTTGGCGCAGAAGTGGCGATGATCTTTCAGGACCCGATGACCAGCCTTAACCCCTGCTACACCGTGGGTTTCCAGATTATGGAAGCGATCAAGGTGCATCAGGGCGGCAATAAACGCACCCGGCGTCAGCGGGCAATCGACCTGCTGACCCAGGTGGGAATTCCCGATCCCGCGTCGCGGCTTGATGTCTATCCTCACCAGCTGTCGGGCGGTATGAGCCAGCGTGTGATGATCGCGATGGCGATCGCCTGCCGGCCTAAGCTGCTGATTGCGGATGAGCCGACCACGGCGCTCGACGTGACCATTCAGGCTCAGATCATCGAACTGCTGCTGGAGTTACAGCGTCAGGAGAACATGGCGCTGATCCTGATTACACACGATCTGGCGTTAGTGGCGGAAGCTGCGCACCACATCATCGTGATGTATGCCGGTCAGGTGGTGGAGAGCGGTAAAGCGAGCGATATCTTTAAAGCGCCGCGTCATCCTTACACGCAGGCGCTGCTGCGCGCGCTGCCGGAGTTTGCGGCGGATAAAGCGCGTCTGGCCTCGCTGCCTGGCGTGGTGCCGGGCAAATATGACCGCCCGACGGGCTGTCTGCTTAACCCACGCTGCCCCTATGCGACCGATCATTGTCGTCAGGTGGAACCTGAATTGCGCACCATTCCAGGACGCCAGTCCAAGTGTCACTATCCGCTGGACGATGCCGGGAGACCAACGTATGAGTCATGAAACAACCAGAGATCAGTTCCTGTTGCAGGCGATTGATCTGAAGAAGCACTACCCGGTGAAAAAGGGTCTGTTTGGTCAGGAGCGTCTGGTTAAGGCGCTGGATGGCGTCTCCTTTAATCTGGAGCGGGGCAAAACCCTGGCGGTCGTGGGCGAGTCAGGCTGTGGTAAATCCACCCTTGGCCGTCTGCTGACGATGATTGAAACCCCGACCGAAGGGCAGCTCTACTGGCACGGTCAGGATCTGCTGAAACACGATCCCCAGGCGCAGAAGCTGCGCCGTCAGAAAATCCAGATCGTGTTCCAGAACCCCTATGGCTCGCTCAACCCGCGTAAAAAGGTGAGTCAGATTCTGGAAGAGCCGCTGGTGATCAATACTCAGCTGACTAAAGCGGAACGCCGTGAGAAGACGCTGGAGATGATGGCGAAAGTCGGCCTGAAAACCGAGCACTACGATCGCTATCCGCATATGTTCTCTGGCGGACAGCGTCAGCGTATTGCGATTGCGCGCGGGCTGATGCTCGATCCGGACGTCCTGATCGCCGATGAGCCGGTTTCGGCCCTCGACGTCTCGGTGCGCGCCCAGGTGCTTAACCTGATGATGGATCTGCAGCAGGAGATGGGGCTCTCCTACGTCTTTATCTCGCACGATCTGTCGGTGGTGGAGCACATCGCCGATGAGGTGATGGTGATGTACCTCGGCCGTTGCGTTGAGAAGGGCAGCAAAGAGGCGATTTTCAGTAATCCGCGTCACCCTTACACCCAGGCGCTGCTCTCCGCGACGCCGCGACTCAATCCTGACGATCGGCGTGAGCGGATTAAGCTGACCGGCGAGCTGCCCAGCCCGCTCAATCCGCCGCCGGGCTGCGCCTTTAATGCGCGCTGTCACCGTCGTTTTGGCACCTGTGTGCAGCTGCAACCGAAGCTGAAAAATTACGGCGGACAGGAGATTGCCTGTTTTGCGGTGGATCAGGATGAGAATCAGCCGGTCGGTGTGGCAGAAAAGGTCAGTTAAGGATCGGCAGGCCCCGTCCGGGGCCTGCGTTTCCTGATATCGCACGGGCTCAGCCCTCTTCAGACTGAACCGGCAGAGTTATGGCCTGACGATCGGTCCACCCGCTTTATTTTCTCCCTCCCTTATCACAGCCCGTCGCTGTTATTCGCCAGCAGCGCTGCATCTTCCCTCAGCGGTGCCATCGTTATATTAGTGCGGCTGGCTGTACCAGGAAATGTCTGAGCCCTCTCTGCTGAAACATTATTCAGACAGGAATAGCCAGTTTAACTTAAGTTTAATTTATTAATTTTAAGTGCCGGTTGGCTGTGGGAGGCGTCTTTTGAAGATTAGCGATTCTGTATGATTAAAATAGTTAATTAAATATGCTTTTTTTATAATCAGGTTTTCCTGACTGCGAATAAAAGGATGTGGTATATTCCAGGAAAATTCCCCCCTTGTGGCAGGCCACCTCAAATGAAGAATTATGATGATTTGCAGCGTTTTAAAGAAAAAACACAAACGCTCGACATCGCCTTTAAAGATATGTCTGGCCAGACGCAGGAACCGGCGGAACAGAGTAAATGGGCACTGCTTCGTCAGCTGGCGAAGGAGGAGCATCACACGCCGTTCGGTGGCGGTCAGCGAATAGACCTGCCACAACCGCAGCCGCTGCGCGGTGATGAGTTTACGGCACCTCCGCCAGAGCCACCGCGGCCCGCAACGCTCTCTGCATCGCCGGCAGAGGCACAGCCCCGTTACGCCGCGCTCAGTGCGCAACCGGCGGCGGCCCGCAGTTCGATTCTCGACAGCCTGGCAGGCAGCAGCGTCCCTGCGGCCACGCCAGCGTCTGAGCGGGGCCCGTCGTCCTTATTTCCGCCACCCCCGCCGCCACAAAAAGCCATCGTCGCGGAACCTGTCGCCGCGCCGGTCCGGCCCGCCAGCGTGGCCGGACTTCAGCCCGCAGTGGCACCGTCCGCGCCTCATGCTGAGCCGGGACGGTTTGGCGCGCTGTTCCGCTCACGCGAAGTCAGCCTGCCGAAAGAAACCTTACTGAAACCGTTACTGGAGAAGATTGCGCTATGCCGTTAGTTTGTGTGTGCTCGCCGAAGGGGGGCGTGGGCAAAACCACGCTGGCGGCGAATCTGGCCTGGAGCCTGGCGCGATCCGGTAGCAAAGTTCTGGCCATCGATTTTGATGTGCAGAACGCATTACGTCTGCATTTTGGCGTGCCGCTCCACGACGGCCGCGGATTTGTGGCGCGTTCAGAAGAGCAGGCGGACTGGAGTCAGTCGATTCTCACCACCGGCGGCAATATTTTTGTTCTGCCTTATGGCGACGTCACAGAGCCGCAGCGCGAACGGTTCGAAGAGAACCTGATGAAAGATCCCCACTTTATTCAGCGCGGTCTCGACACGGTGCTCAATTATCCCGGCCTGGTGATTGTGGCTGATTTTCCGCCCGGCCCCGGTCCGGCCCTTAAAGCCATGACGGCGCTGGCCGATATGCATTTAGTGGTGATGTTAGCAGATACCGCATCGGTCTCGTTATTACCGCAGATAGAAGAGAACCGGATGATCGGTAAACCGCTTAATAATAAGCAGGGACACTATTTTATCCTGAACCAGTGCGATAACCGCCGCAATATTAATCGTGATGTGACGGCCTTTATGCAGCAGCGACTGGGGGATAATTTACTGGGCGTGGTTCACCGTGATGAAAGTGTTGGCGAAGCCAACGCGTCTCAGCAGTCTGTTTACGATTTCAGCCCTGCTTCCGCCGCGGCATTTGATATTGAACTGATCGCGAAACGCGTCAGCAGCATTCTCAATATCACCGTAGGCAATGGCGAAGTTCAGGCACCTATCCGTACTCACCATTTTTAACCGGCTGGTTTCGCCAGACAGCTGATTTACACAGCGCTTCTCAGGGTGAATCATGAGTAAAATCGGGTTTTACCTGCTGCTGCTGGTGCTTGCACCTGTTGCGGCGGTGATCATCACTACGCCGATGGACAGCCAGAAACAGTATATTTTTGGTCTGATCAGCATCGGCATGATGTTTTTATTGGGTTTCAGCAAGAGCCGCAAAATTACCGTGGTGATGGTGATCCTCTCGGCATTAATGTCCAGCCGTTATATCTGGTGGCGGACGACAGAGACGCTGCATTTTAATTCCGAAGTCGAGGCTATCTTAGGGATTGGCTTATATCTGGCGGAGCTTTACGTCTGGCTGATTTTAATTCTGGGCTTCCTGCAAACCACCTGGCCTTTAAAACGCACCATCGTTCCGATGCCGGACGATACCCGGTTGTGGCCGACGGTGGATATTTATATCCCCTCCTACAATGAAAGCCTGGAAGTGGTGCGCGACACCGTGCTGGCGGCGCAGTGTATTGATTACCCGCGCGACAAACTCAGGGTCTACCTGCTGGATGATGGCAAGCGCAGCGAATTTGCCCGCTTCGCGGCCGACGTGGGGGTGGGCTATATCACCCGCGACGACAACAGACACGCCAAGGCCGGTAACCTTAACCATGCTATGAAAATCACCAAAGGTGAGCTGATCTGCATTTTCGACTGCGACCACGTCGCAACCCGCACCTTCCTGCAGGCGACGGTTGGCCCCTTTCTGAACGACCCAAAACTGGCGCTGCTTCAGACACCGCACTACTTCTACTCACCCGATCCCTTCGAGCGTAACCTGCGCGCCGCGCGCAGCATGCCAAACGAAGGGTCACTGTTTTATGGCCCGGTGCAGCAGGGCAACGACAACTGGAACGCCACCTTCTTCTGCGGCTCCTGTGCGGTGATCCGCCGTTCCGCGCTGGAAGAGATTGGCGGCTTTGCCGTTGAAACCGTGACGGAAGATGCGCATACCGCCCTGAAAATGCAGCGGCTGGGCTGGGGTTCGGCCTTTCTGTCGATCCCGCTGGCGGCCGGTCTGGCCACGGAACGTCTGGGGCTGCACATCATTCAGCGTACCCGCTGGGCGCGCGGCATGACGCAGATTTTCCGCGTCGATAACCCGCTGTTTGGCCGGGGTCTGAAGTGGCAGCAGCGTCTCTGCTATCTCAACGCCATGCTGCATTTTCAGTTTGGTCTGCCGCGCGTCGCCTTCCTGACCGCGCCGCTGGCTTACCTGCTGTTTAACCTCAACATTATTCACTCCTCGGCGTCGCTGATTTTCGCCTACGTGCTGCCGCATCTGGTGATGTCACTCTACGTGAACTCCCGCATGAATGGCCGTTTCCGCTACACCTTCTGGGGCGAGATTTATGAGACGGTGATGTGCTTCCACCTGGTGATCCCGACCATCCTGACCCTGCTGTCGCCTAAACATGGCAAATTTAACGTGACCGATAAAGGCGGCGTGCTGGATCAGGGCTTCTTCGACTTCCATATTGTGCGTCCGCACGTGATCGTGGCGCTGCTGCTGAGCATCGGCATTGTGGCTGGCGTGGTGCGGGCGGTGATGCATGACTACTTTGGCGTCGATCCCTACGTGATTGCCCTGAACGTCGGCTGGGCGATTTTCAGTCTGATCATTCTGATGGCCGCAATTGCCGTGGCGCGCGAAACCAAACAGGTGCGTAAAACCATCCGTATTGAGGTGCAGATCCCGACGATTATTCACTACGCCAGCGGCATTTCATCGCGCACGCTGACCAGTAACCTCTCCATGGGGGGCGCGCAACTCGACGCGCCCGACGGGCGTCACGAATCTGATGAAATCGAAGAGATCGATCTGCTGCTGAAGTCAGGCGCGATTACGCTTCCGGTCACGAAGATTTCCGGCGATGCGGAGAGCATTCGTCTGCGCTTTGAAGCGATGCCGCTGGCGCGCCGTCGCGAACTGGTGCGCGTGGTGCTGGCGCGTGCCGATGCGTGGATTCAGCCGGAGTATAAACAGGACAACCCATTGATCTCGCTGGGCACCATTATCCGTACCGTGTTTGAGCTGTTCTGGCTGACCTGGAAGGGCCGCCACGATAAACGTAAAAATGTCGACCCGGTTGCCGCGGCGGCGAAAGAGGATGGCGCGGCATGAAGATCCTGACGCAGACATTGCTGGCCAGTTCACTGACGGCGGCATTGTGGCTGACGCCTGCCGGTGCGGAAACGCCAGCGGCGGTGGACAATAGCGGCGCGGCGCCGGTAAACAGTTCAGCCCCGACGCCGCCCGGGGCGGCTCCGGTCACACCGTCTGTCACAGAGGGTACGCCGTCAGCCGCGCCGGGAACCGATTCCGCGCAGGTTCCGGCCAGCGAGACGCCGTCAGCCGCGCCAGCTGCGGCAGCCGGGAACAGCGCAGCCTCTGCCACGCCGGGAACCGATTCGGCGCAGGCTCCGGCCAGCGAGACGCCGTCAGCCGCGCCAGCTGCGCCAGCCGGGAACAGCGCAGCGTCAGCCGCGCCGGGAACCGATTCCGCGCAGGCTCCGGCCCGCGAAACGCCGTCAGCCGTGCCAGCTGCGGCAGCCGGGAACAGCGCAGCGTCTGCCACGCCGGGAACTGATTCCGCGCAGGTTCCGGCCAGCGAAACGCCATCAGCCGCGCCCTCTGTGGCACCAGCGACCGGCGCGGCCCAGCCATCCGCCAGCGATGCGCCCTCTGCCGCACCGGTGAACAGTGCGGCCCCCGCCAGCGGAGCGGTTCCCTCTGCGGCACCACCATCCGCCTCACCCGGTGACACGTCAGGTGAGGCGCCAGCCGCAGCGGTTCCTGCCGCTGAGGCGACAGCCGCTCCGCAGAATCCTGCCGCGACGGGCGATGCTGCGACCCCGACGGCGCACAGCGGAGCCGTCACGCAGGACAGCAGTGCGCTGTCAGCGGTGCCGTTGCCGCAGGGGCTGAGCAGTGCGGACCCGGCGCTGGAAGCGGCCGCCAGCGCGCTGCCCTATGCGCCAGGCCAGGCGACAGCACCGGCGGCAGACGCGCCGTTACCGGTCATGGCGGCGATCAATCAGCCGATCAGCAGCACCCTCTCCGTGGCGCAGATGGGCCAGACACGCGGCATCACGCTGACCGGCGGCCAGTTGCAGTCAGGCATTACCTTTACCCTGCCCAGCGATGAGGTGATTACCAATGCGCGGCTCAATCTGTCGCTGCGCGTCTCAGCCGCACTGGCAGCGCGGAATACGTCGCTGCAGCTGATGCTGAACGGTCAGCCGCTCGGCACACTGCCGCTGGGCGCGACCGACAGCGATGTCAGCGACTATGAGCTGGAGATCCCGGCGGCGATGGTGGTCTCTGAAAACAACCTGAGTTTTAAAATCAACGATGCGGACAAGTTGCTGTGTGAGAAAGAGAGCGCACAGCAGTATCAGGTCACCATCCTGCCGCAGACCTCCCTGCACCTTGAGGGGCAGCAGCTGAATATCGGCACCCGCCTGCGCAATTTCCCGCGACCGTTCCTCGATCCTCAGCGGATGACCGCCGCCACCGTGACCATCGGCTTCGCCAGCAACCTCTCTCCCGATGCGGTGAGTGCGGCGGCGCTGGTGGCATCCTGGCTCGGCATCCAGAGTGATTATCGCGGGATTCGTTTCCCGGTGGTGCGCGGTGAGCTGCCGGAGAGCAACGGCATCCTGTTTGGTCATCCCGGTGAGCGCATCGGCACGCTGACCTTCCCGGCCAGCAACGGACCGATGCTGCAGCTGGTGGATAACCCCATCAATCCGGTCTACAAACTGCTGCTGGTCAGTGGCAACAACGCGGATCAGCTGCGTCAGGCGGCAAACCGGCTGACGCAGCCCCTGGCGACCGATGAGAGCCAGCTGCCGGTCTCTTCGCCGCTCCCTGACAGCCGTAAGCCTTACGATGCCCCGCGCTGGATCAACACGGACCGCCCGGTGCGCCTGAGCGAACTGCTGCGCAAAGATCAGAGCCTGACCAGCAGCGGCATCTGGCACGACGCCCTGCGCGTGAACTTCCGCGCCGCGCCTGACCTTTTCCTGTGGGATGGCGACACGGTGCCGGTCAATCTGCACTATCGCTTCCCGTCGGAAACCTGGATTGATGAGGAGAATTCGTTCCTTAACGTCATGCTTAACGGCACCTTCCTGCGCAACCTGACGGTGAACAAAGTCGGTCTGCTGGAGAACGCCTGGCACCGTTTAGGCGGGGATGCGCGGCAGGAGCAGTATCGGCTTAATCTCGAACCCTATCTGATCTACGGCGATAACCAGCTGGCGCTCTACTTCAATATTAAACCGCGCGCCGACGCGCCCTGCGGCGTGCTGCTGAATAACAACATCAAGAGCCGGATTGAAGAGGACTCGTGGATCGATCTGAGCCATACCCGCCACTTCAGTATGCTGCCGAACCTCTCTTACTTTGTCGGGGCATCATTCCCGTTCTCGCGTCTGGCCGACTTCGGTCAGACCACGCTGCTGCTGCCGGAAACCCCCAGCAACGCCGAGCTGTCGACGCTGCTGGATCTGGCGGCGCGCGCCGGGAATGCCACCGGCGTGGCGCTGACGCAGAATCAGGTCATGTTTGGTCTGCCCGCTGGTGGCACCCATCTGGCACGTTTACAGCAGAGCGATCTGCTGGCGGTCAGCACCACCGGCAACAGCGCCTTTAATCAGGCGATGCTGGCGGCGTCACCGTACGACGCCAGCGGCAACACCTTTGGCGTGAAAGAGCCGGATACGCTGGAACAATTACGCGGCTGGCTGACCGGCGACTGGAGTCGGCAGCAGCTGGATGCCGATCGCTACTTCTCCTCCAACGAGGCGTGGCGCGGCTTCCTCAGCTATCGCTCGCCGTGGAACCCCGATCGACTGGTGGTGATGACGGTCGCAACCAGCGACGACCAGCTGCTGCGACTGCACAACGATTTAAGTTCGGCGCAGATCAACGCCGCCGTGCGCGGCGATACCGCGATCATTACCGATGAAAACGGCATTCGCAGTTTCCGCGTCGGCGCACAGTTCCCCAGCGGCGAGATGCCCTGGTACATGATGGTGGTGTGGTACGCCAACCAGCACTCGGTGCTGCTGGCACTGGCGGCGCTGCTGGTCTCTGCGCTGGTGGGCAGTGCGGCCTGGGTGATGCTGAAGCGCCATGCCTGGCGGCGTCTGCATCCAAAGCAGGACCGTGATTCCGGCAGGAAGTAAGGATAAAAAGAATGAAAACGACTCTGATAAGTGCCGGAATCCGCCATGCGCTGCTGCTGGGCAGCACGCTGATCCTCTCTTCGCCGCTGCTGGCGGCGGAAAGCAGCAACCCGGCGTTGCAGGCGCTGTTCGACCAGGCTTCTTACTGGCACCAGAAGGCGCATGACGATCTGGCGAAGGCTTCGCTGCAGAAGGTGCTGATGGTGGAACCCGGCAACACCCAGGCGCTCTACCTGCTGGCGCTCTATTCCCAGCAGGGCGGCGACACGGCGGCGGCGGCGCAGTATCGCGCCCGCCTGAGTCAGGTTGCCCCTGGCGATCCCCATCTGAGCGAGCTGGATAATGCGCGCCAGATGCAGACCATTCCGCAGGCGCAGCTTTCGCTGGCGCGTCAGCAGGCGCGCAGCGGTAATATTCCGGCGGCGTTACAGACCTGGCGCAACACCTTCAGCGGCAATGAGCCGCCCGCCAGCGTGGCGGCGGAATATTATCTCACCATGGCCGGCGACCGTACGCTGCTGCCGCAGGCCGTCGAGGCCCTGCGGCAGTTTGCGGCGCAGCATCCGCAGGACACGGGTGCGCAGCTGGCGCTGGGGAAAGCGCTGACTTATCAGGAGTCGACCCGCCGTGAAGGCATTGAAGTGCTGAGCGCGCTGGCGAGCGGCAATCAGGATGCTGACCGTTCACTGCGTCAGGCGCTGCTGTGGCTCGGCCCGCAGCCCGCCGATGCGGCGCGTTATCAGACCTGGCAGCAGCGTCATCCGCAGGACACTGCGGTCATGGACTACTACCGTAAGAATGTGGGTGGCGCAGAAAAAGGGGCGGGCTTCAGCGCGCTCAACAGCGGGGATGTCGGCGGGGCGCAGGCCAGCTTTGAAAAAGTGCTGGGTGCCAATCCTCAGGATGCGGATGCGCTGGCGGGCATGGGCTACGTGGCTCAGCGTGACGGACG
The DNA here is from genome assembly GCF_059731105.1 of Type-F symbiont of Plautia stali. Taxonomy (NCBI): domain Bacteria; kingdom Pseudomonadati; phylum Pseudomonadota; class Gammaproteobacteria; order Enterobacterales; family Enterobacteriaceae; species Type-F symbiont of Plautia stali. The sequence goes on from NZ_AP035909.1 coordinate 115,801, forward strand.
TTATCAGGAAGCGGCCGATTATCTGCAGCGGGCGGCGCAGCTTGGCGGCGATCAGAGTGCGTCGCGTCAGCAGCAGGCCGACGATGCCCGCTTCTATGCGCAGCTGGCCAGCGCGCAGCAGGCGCTGAAAAACGGCGACAGCGCACAGGCGCTGACATTAAGCGAGCCACTGATGCAGGCGCAGGGCGAAAAAGGGCTGGCCGTCAGGCTGTTCCGCGCCGACGTGCTGCGCCGCACGAATCAGCCCGTTCAGGCAGAGCAGATCTACCGCGAAATCCTGCAAAGCGATGCGGATAACCGCAGCGCCAAAGAGGGGCTGTTCTACGTGCTGCGCCAGCAGAATCGCACGGCTGAAGCTGGCAGTCTGCTGGGCTCCCTGCCGGAGAGCGTACGCCAGAGCGTCGCACCGCGGGCGAATGAAGCCGATGCGCTGCGCCAGCAGGCGAAGCGTCAGCTGGCCGCCGGTAACAGCGCCGCGGCGATGGCGACGCTGCAACAGGCTATTCAGCGCTATCCCACGGAGGGGTGGCTGCGGCTCGATCTGGCCCGGCTCTACCGCCAGCAGGGGGATACGCTGCTGGCCGCTAACGTGATGCAGCCGGTCATGCGCAGCGGTGCCAGCAGCAGCGAGCTCTATGCCGGCGCACTCAACGCCAGCGAAAGCGGCGGCTGGCAGCAGGCCAGCACCTTGCTGTCACGCATTCCCGCCAGCGCACAGACCGCAGCGATGCGTGAACTGGCGCAGCGGGTCAATTTCAACCTGCAGATGAGCACCGCCGATCGCTATCTGGCGCAGGGGGCCACGGCCGCCGCCGCCAATACCCTGAAAGCGCTCACGGTCAATCCGCCCGCGAATCCGGTTGATGCCGGTAATCTGGCGCAGAAGCTGGCGCAGGCGGGCGATCTCCCCAGCGCCGTCTCGCTGGTGCGGGCGAACCTGCAGCGCGGCGTGCAGGGGAATGCGGGCGACTATGCGGCGCAGATGGCGGTGCTGAATCAGGCGGGCCTCGGCAGCGAGGCACAGCGCTTCCTCAGCAACCCTGAGCTGCAGGCGCGCAGTACCCCGACCCAGCTGGCCGGCATTCGCAACGGCTATCTGATTAATGAAGTGGATCGCCTGCGGCAGCAGCGGCAGTATGCGGTGGCCTATGACAAGCTGATTGGTGCCCTGCAGCAGGATCCACAGAACCGCGATCTGATGTTCGCGATGGCCCGTCTTTACCAGGACGGTAAGATGAACCGGGATGCCGGTGTGGTGTATGACTACCTGATGACCCAGGATACTCCGACTCAGGATGCCCGTGTCGGGGCCATCAACGTGGCGCTGGCGCAGAACGATGTGCAGCGCGCCAGTGCGCTGAGTCGTGGCCTTAACCGCACCGCGCCGTCGGCCGATCGCCTGCTGCTGCTGGCGCGCGTCGCGGAAGCCAACGGCGACCATACGCAGGCGATGGGCTATCTGCGTTCCGCGCGTGGTCAGCTGATCGGCCTGCAGGGCGCGCAGCCAGGCAGCGTGCCGACGATAGGCGGGCTGGCGCTGGCGGATAACCCCTTTATCAATCGCCACACTTCGCCGGTAGGACGCACCGCGTCCAGCTACGGCACCGTGCTGCCGTGGCAGGCAGCGCCTGCCGGGGTGACGGCACAGGGCGAACCGGCTGCGGGCAGCGAAACCGCGTCCCGACAGGCGCAGACGCTGCACGAGATCGACACCATGATGGATTCGCTGCAGGAGAAAACCGGCACCTGGAGTCAGGGTATGGTGCAGGTGCGCGGGCGTGATGGCGAGTCAGGTCTGAGCAAACTCACCGAAGCCAAAGCGCCGCTGACGTTCTCTACCGTGCCGTTTGAAAAGGCGCGCTTTGACTTTACCGCCACGCCGGTCTCGCTCACGGCGGGCAGCGGCGCGGCCGATGCGTGGCGTCGTTTCGGCACCAATGCGCTGAGCCAGGGCAATGTGGTCGCCGCAGGCGGTGCCACGGTCAATGATCTGCCGAACGCCACCACCGATTCGCAAACAGCGTCGGGCGTGGAGCTGAATCTGGCGCTGAAGGGCGACCGTTACAAGGTCGATCTCGGCAGTACGCCGCTGGGGCAGGATCTCAGTACCCTGGTGGGCGGCGTTCAGTGGTCACCGAAGCTGACCGACTTCCTGACGCTGATCCTGACCGGCGAGCGCCGCGCCATTACCGACAGCCTGCTCTCATATGTGGGCGCAGAGGATAAGGCCAGTGGTAAACGCTGGGGCCGCGTCACGAAGAACGGGGCTAACGCCCTGTTAAGCTATGACAATGGCGATGCGGGCTTCTATGCCGGGGCAGGCGCTTACAGCTATCTGGGCGAAAATGTTGCCAGCAACAACAGTCTGCAGGCGACGGCAGGCGCTTATGTTCGTCCGTTCCACAGCGACGACCGCGAGCTGAAAGTGGGGATGAGCCTGTCGTGGATGGACTTCTCGAAAAACCTCAGCTATTTCAGCTACGGGCAGGGCGGCTACTTCAGCCCGCAGAACTATGCGGCGGTCTCTTTCCCGGTGGAGTTCTCTCGCCGGTTTAACGATCTGAAAGTAAACATCGGCGGTTCCGCCGGTTATCAGAGTTACAGCCAGGATAAGAGTGCGTACTTCCCGGCCGATGCCCGGCTGCAGTCGCAGCTGGAGGCGCTTGCCGCCGGTGGCAGCGTGAAAGAGGCGTACTACTCGGGTGGCAGTAAAAACGGCGTCGGCTACAACCTGCACGCGGGGGCTGACTATAAACTCAATAAAGATGTGACGATTGGCGGCCAGCTGGGCTATGACACCTTTGGTGACTACAACGAAAGCAGCGCGCAGCTCTATGTCCGCTATCTGTTCGGAGAGAAGTAATGAGTGAACATTCGGGCGGTTCGCATCCCTGGCAGCCGGGCTGGTTTGACCTGGTCAGCGTGCTGATTGAGGGGATGATCGCCAACGCCGGTCAGCAGGAGGCGGAAGCCTTCCTCTACCGCATGGGGGAGTCGCTGGCGACCCGCTATCCGGTGCCAGCGGCACGCACCGTGCAGGATCTGGAGCGCGAGTGTAATCTGCAGCTGGCGCGCTTTAACTGGGGGTTTGTGCAGCTTCAGCCGGAAGAGGCGGCGCTGCGGATTACCTGTCACGCTATACCGGCAGGCGATAACATCCTTTCACCGGCTGAGTGGCAGTCGGCGTTTGGTGCGGTGCTGGCCGGTCTTTTTTCGGGCTGGCTGCAGGGGCAGGGCGGCAGCAACCGGGTGCCGGTGACGGCCGAACGCAGTGAAGGCAGTACGCTGTACTATCGATATCAATAGGATCAACTATGAAACGTAAGCCATTCTGGCTGGGCTGGATCTGCTCAGTGTTACTGCTGGCCTGCAGCGCGCAGGCCAGTGCCAGCGGCTGGGACACTTTTAAAAGCCGTTTTGTTACCCCTGAAGGGCGGATCATCGACACCGCCAATAACAATGTCAGTCACACCGAAGGTCAGGGGTATGGCATGTTGCTGGCGGTCGCTAACGATGACCGCGCCACTTTTGATCGGCTGTGGCAGTGGACGCGCACCCAGCTGCGTAATCCGCAGACCGAGCTGTTCTACTGGCGCTATGTGCCGGGCAGTGACAATCCGGTTGCCGACAAAAACAACGCCTCGGATGGTGATGTGTTGCTCGCCTGGGCGCTGCAGCGTGCCGCGCAGAAGTGGCAGGCAGAGAGCTATCAGCAGGCCTCTGACCGTATCCAGCGTGCCATCATCCGGCTGGATGTGGCGAATTTTGGCGGACACACCGTGCTGTTGCCAGGGGCGCAGGGCTTTAACAAAGGCAGCTTTGTGGTGCTGAATCCCTCCTACTTCCTGTTTCAGGCCTGGCATGAGTTTGGCGAGCGCAGCCATCTCCAGGTCTGGGATAAGCTGATCAATGACGGTTTCGATCTGCTGGGTAAGCTGAGCTTTGGGAAAACCGGCCTGCCGCTGGACTGGGTGGCGCTGAATGCTGACGGTACGGTTGCCCCGGCCGTCGGCTATTCCAGCCGCTTCAGCTACGACGCCATTCGCGTGCCGCTGAACATCTGGTGGTATGACCCGCACAGTCTGGCGCTGGTGCCGTTTCAGCGCGTCTGGCAGGGTTACAGCCGGATGCTGACGCCAGCCTGGTTTGACGTGCTGGCGAATACCCCGGCCCCTTACCATCTTGAGGGCGGTCTGCTGGCAGTTCGTGACCTGACGCTGAATGAGACGGGCTATCTGAGCGATACGCTGGCGGCGGATCAGAACTACTTTTCGGCCAGCCTGCAGTTACTGACCTGGCAGGCCTTTCAGGAGAAGCGCTGATTGCTCAGCGCCCTGTTGCGGATAGCAGTGGGTTCACTCCGGTTCAGGCGCGCCGACGCGCCTGAACCCCCTTCATCGCTGCGCTACTGCGGGTAGGCTACCCAGTCGCCGCCGTTAAGCCGGATCCAGGGTTTGCCCTGATACATCATCACCACCGCACCATCATTCTCCGATACGACAGGCGTCTGAGGCAGCTTGTCCGTCAGCACCGACATGTTCACATTCGGCGCATTAAACACCTGACCATCGACCACGCGCGAGACAAGCTCTGAGACAGCCAGCAGGCTGGTTGGTGCATCGATATTCAGGGGCTGTCCCTGATGCGGTGCCTTCATGCCGACAAACTTAATTCCCACCGGCACGTGCGTGATATCGGGGCTGGGGATATCGCGCAGGCCGGACATCTGCATTTTATCGCCCTGCAGCGCGGCACCATGCTCCGGCACCACCAGAACCATCACCCGGCGGCCCGATTTCTCCAGCTGCGTCAGGAAGGCGTCGATCTGGTCAAACAGCAGCTGAGCGCGCGGCTTCCACGGGGCCGTTTTCGTGCTGCCCAGGTCGCGCGTGCCGTCGTGCAGCGGGATCAGATTGTAGAAGGTGGCGCTGCGGGCATCGCTGCTCTTGCTGCGATCATCCAGCCAGCGCTGCATCACCTGGGCATCGTTAAGCACCGGCGAGCCGTCGAACGAGGTCAGTTCCGGCGCAATACCCGCCTGGGACATCAGCGGAGCCTGAATATCGCCTGACTCGCGTAACTCCTTGAGATAGTTACCGAACACACCGGTATGATCCATCATCAGCTGCTCTTTAAAGCCCAGTTTCGCCAGATTATCGAACAGATAGCAGCGTGAATCGGTGGGCTTATAAAGGTCACTGTGCGAGGTCTGACCGCAGCTGGCACGCAGCAGGCGAATCCCCGCCGGGCCGCTGTAGCTGGTGGCCGAGTTGAAGTTGGTCAGCATGATGTCGAAGTGCTGCCACAGCGGGTGATTACGCAGCTGGGACGCGTCCATATCAGACCAGGCGAGCGAACAGATATTGATCACCAGAATGTCGAACGGCTGCGAATCGGCTGGCAGACTGTCAGGGAAGTGGGTGACGCGCTTGCGTTCACTCTCATAAAAGCGGCTGAGCCAGGCGGTCAGGCTGGCGCTGGTGGGGGCAGCCGACTGATCGAGCCCCTCCGGTGCCGCTGCGGGCTGGCTGGCGGCGGCGGGCGTCTGATTCAGAACCACCTGCGGCGTGGCGGCGCGCGTGGGCAGCAGCGACATCGCCGGGCCGGCGATAGTCAGCACGTTGAGCCAGATCATCATCAGCGACACCAGCACGGTGATGCGGATCCAGGGCGAAATAAACAGGTAGATCACCAGCAGCACAAACAGCGCACCTAACATCTGCCAGTTAATAAAGCGGTCAGCCAGATCGAGCAGGTAAGCGGCGGAGAAGCCCGCCAGCTGGTCGCCCTGGCTGAGCAGGCTGCTGAGCCCGGGCAGCCAGGTGTCATGCCAGAACAGCCCGATCCCGATGGGGAGGGAGATCCAGTGACGGAGGCGATGCAGGCGCAGCGACGGCAGCGGGAAGAGGAGCCAGGCGAGAAACACCAGATTGCTCAGGGCGTGAAAATTAAGATAGCCGTACCACAGCAGGGCAAACTTCACTAAGAAATAGAAATTCCAGCCGCCCAGGCCGCGCCAGCAGGACCACAAACGGGAAGCGTGGGCCGCAGCGGGTTGATCATTTTTCATTAATGTTGGCATCCGTTTTTGAAGATTGACGCTGCCAGTGCCCCTCAGACTTCAGCGCACGTGCAGGTAACAGGCGATTCAGCAGACCGTTCCAGCGGCGCGGCAGCCACTGCTGCCACACGGGTCTGGCGATCAGCAAAATGAACAGCAGCAGCAGCGCAATCTGCACCCAATCCATCAGGTTCATCAGGACTCTCTCTCCGGCAGTAATGTAATGGGCTGCGGAACCGGGCGCTCCGGCGCAGCCACTGGCGAGGTCTCCGCAGGGCGCACCGAATCGGAAACCGGCGTCAGCACCTGCAGCGCCATCGGCGTCATTTTTTTAATGTTGCCGATCTCGGCGAGGATCTGGTTGTCCTCAAACCAGATAATCCGGTTGGCAAACAGCTCATCGTGCGGCAGTGAAAAGATAAATTTCAGCGCTTTATCCAGGTCGTTGTAGCGGCAGGAGGAGAGGAACAGAATCACCCGATCCTCCAGCACCGTGACCAGATCGCCAAAGCGGCGCGGTTTGCAAAGCGTCAGAACCTGCTGAGGGGTGAGCTGCGGCACCGGGCGCAGGGCGACCAGCAGGCCTTTGTCATTTTCCGGCAGCAGGGTGTTGCTGATTAACTGGCTGACCGCCTCACAGAACGCATCCAGGCGCAGATAGCCCTTTTCATGCAGCGGCTGCAGGGAGGCGATCAGCGCATCCAGGCTGGCGGGCACGCGACGACTGAACCGCTGCCCCTGAATCCCTTCGAGCATGGTGAGAAAGCGCGACATCGCTGCCGTGGTGGGCACAATGGTGTTCACGCCGCAGGCCTGCAGCAGGCGCTCATCGCTGTAACGCAGGCTGACGCCCATCTCACGCACCACAATTTTCAGCCCGTTGCCGCGCGCGCGGCGCAGGCTGTGCACCATTTTTGCCAGTTCACCGATCTGTTCACTGTGATTCAGGCTGAAGATCACGGTGGCCGCATGGGCCTGCTGCGCCTGTAACCAGACCTGCTGATTATCATCAAACAGCTGCCACTGGCGGGAAAGCGGCGGCGCGCCTTCAAGCACGCTTTTATCGGCCAGATAGTGTTGCTCATCATTCAGGCTCAGCGGTTCCTGCGTTTCTTTTAACGCAAAGAAATGCGCATCTTCATAGCCCAGACGAAGCGTGCGATCGGCAAACAGTCTTTCGCCGGTATACCACCAGCTTATTTGATACAGCCAGCTATCCTGCTCAACGGTTAAATAAGCCAGTCCGTCTATATGACGATAATAACGCTGAAGCGAGCTGGTCTGATTAAAAAGAGTAATACCGGTGGTGACGATGAGAAGTGTAATATTTCGTTTGCGCAACATTCTGCGCATGCGTGTTATCCAGTCACGCAACTCCGCTTCGTTTAATTTATCCCATTGCGCCGTACTGCTGCTGAAGATCACCAGCCCACTTTTATGACTGAGCGTGCGGGATAAATCCCTTTCCAGCTGCAGCAGACTTTTTTTATTTGCCGGCAGAGAAAAGAGCGGGATACGGTCGGGGCCGCCCGTCAGGTCGGGCGTCAGCAGCTCGCGGGGCGGCAGCCCGGCGCTGATGAGCGTTACGGCATGCTGCTGGGAAATAACCTGTCGAATAAAGGCACGCATATCCTGCTGGCGTGCGCAGGTGACCCAATAAAAACCGGGATTTTGCAACGTTATGACTTCAGGCTGAACCTGTCGCAGCCCCAGTGAAAAAGAATTTTTCATAATGAATTCGATATTGTTCCAGCCCAGGCTAGTTTATTATAGTCAGCACAGGTTGTAACCTGACGAATTAAAAATTACTGCGACAGGCCAATTACGCTTTTCTGATAGCGTCCTTATTCTGGAAATCCCTTTTCAGAAAAAAGGCGAAGAGGCCACTGTCCTCAATCCGACACTGTTTGTTCGTGGCGAAAAATAATGACAAACCCGAATGTTTATACGCCGGTCGCCGTTGAGGGTGGACCTCAGGATGATATCAGCGCACTGCGTGACGCCTTTTCTCTGCACGCGTTCCGGTATATCGATATTGCCCGCGAAGAACGGCTGGCAGAGATCGTATCGCGCTGGCCATTATTAACCGAAACCGTTGCCGCACAGCCGGAGCCGCATCGCTGATGGCGCTGATGGCACTTCAGGGCATCCGTGGCGGTGTCGGCACCTCCTCTCTCTGCGCGGGCCTCGGCTGGGCGCTGTCGGCACTGGGTGAACAGGTTCTGCTGATTGACGGCTCGCCGGTCAGCCAGCTCGGCATGCATTTTAATCTGCCGGTGCAGGCGGAGCAGGGCTGGATGCAGGCGCTGTGTGACGGCGGCGACTGGCTGCAGAGCGCCCGGCGCTATCCGCAGGGGCCGGATTTGCTCCCCTATGGCCTGCTCTCCGCTTCCGCCTCCGCTGCGGTTCAGGACAGCACGATTGCTGCCCCGCTGCTGGCGGCGCTACCGGCACTGCGGGCGCGCTACGGCTGGATAATTTTTGATCTGCCCGCCGAAAGCGCGCCGTGGCATGCGGCGCTCTATGCGCAGCTGGATGGCCTGCTCGGCGTCATTACGCCCGATGCAAACTGCCATTTGCGCCTGAGTCAGCAACGCTTTCCTGCGGCGACCCGTTTTCTGATCAACCAGTTCAACGCCAACAGCCGCCTGCAGCAGGATCTGCATCAGCTCTGGATGGCGTCGCTGAATCCGCTGATCCCGCTGCTGATCCACCGGGATGAAGCGCTGTCAGAAGCGCTGATGATGAAGCAGCCGGTCGGAGAATACCGGCCCCACGCGCTGGTCAGCGAAGAGCTCACCACCCTGGCGAACTGGCTGCTGCTTCATCTGAAAGGCGATCGCGTATGAACCCGCTGCGCTGGCTGCTGACCCGACCCGCCTGGCTGGCGTTGCAGCGTCGCTACAGCACCGCCCGGAACAACGGAGCATCCCGCTTCGCCAGCGCGCTGCATCTCTTCTGGTGCGGGCTGGCGGTGACGCTGTTGCGCCTGGAGGCACCGGGCTGGCAGCAGATTATTCAGCAGCGCCGCCGCCTCTATCCGCATATTTCGCCCGAACGCCCGCAGCCGCTTGATCCTGTGCGCTATCTGATCCAGACGCTCTGGCTGGTGTTTATCCTGCCGGGTGATGGCCGCCGCCGCGTGAACGGCTTCGCCACGCTGGCTGGCTGGCGGCAGCGGGTCTATCGCTGGCTCGACAGGCGTGGCAGGCAGGCAGAGGCGCAGGGGCTGGGCGCGCGGGCGGAAAAACGGCTGAAGAGACTGCCGCCCCTGCTGCGTTACGCTCTCCTGGCCGGAATGGGCGTGATCGCGTCGGTACTGGCGCTGCTCTGTATCAGCCAGCCCTTTGACCTGCTGACGCAGTTTATCTTTGTGCTGCTGCTCTGGAGTCTGGCGATGGTGGTGCGGCGCGTGCCGGGTCGCTTACCGACCATGATGCTGATCGTCCTGTCGCTGACCGTATCCTGCCGCTATCTCTGGTGGCGTTACACCTCGACACTCAACTGGGATGACCCGCTCAGCCTGGTGCTGGGTCTGCTGCTGATCGCCGCCGAAACCTATGCCTGGGTGGTGCTGGTGCTGGGCTATTTCCAGACGCTATGGCCGCTCAACCGTCAGCCGGTTTCGATGCCTGCCGATCGTGCGCTGTGGCCGTCGGTGGATCTGCTGGTTCCGACCTATAACGAACCGCTCAGTGTGGTCAGGCCGACGCTTTACGCCGCGCTGGGTATCGACTGGCCGAAAGATCGGCTTAACATCTATCTGCTGGACGATGGCAACCGGCCCGAATTTCGCGCGTTCGCCGCCAGCATTGGCGTTAACTATGTGGTGCGTCCCTCGAATGAACACGCCAAAGCGGGCAACATCAACCATGCGCTGAAAAAGCACTGCCGCAGCGACTTCGTGTCGATCTTTGACTGCGACCATGTGCCGACGCGCGCCTTTTTGCAGATGACCATGGGCTGGTTTATCAAAGATCCCCGGCTGGCCATGCTGCAGACGCCGCACCACTTCTTTTCGCCCGATCCGTTTGAGCGCAATCTGGGCCGTTTTCGCCGCACGCCGAATGAGGGATCACTCTTTTACGGCCTGGTTCAGGATGGCAACGATACCTGGGATGCGACCTTCTTCTGCGGCTCCTGCGCCATTCTGCGCCGCACCGCGCTGGAGGAGATTGGCGGCATCGCGGTCGAAACCGTAACGGAAGATGCGCATACCTCGCTGCGCCTGCACCGGCTGGGTTACACCTCGGCCTATATCCGTATTCCTCAGGCCGCCGGACTGGCGACCGAGAGCCTGTCGGCGCATATCGGACAGCGAATCCGCTGGGCACGTGGCATGGTGCAGATCTTCCGTCTGGATAACCCTCTGTTCGGTAAAGGGCTTAAGTGGGTGCAGCGACTCTGTTATGCCAACGCCATGCTGCACTTTCTCTCCGGCATTCCGCGGCTGATCTTCCTGCTGGCTCCGCTGGCGTTTCTGCTCTGCCACGCCTACATCATCTACGCGCCCGCGCTGGCGATCGCGGTCTATGTGCTGCCCCACATGCTGCACACCAGCCTGACCAACTCGCGTATTCAGGGGCGCTGGCGGCACTCGTTCTGGAGTGAAGTCTACGAAACGGTGCTGGCGTGGTATATCGCCCTGCCCACGACCGTTGCGCTGATCAATCCCCACAAAGGCAAGTTTAACGTCACCGCCAAAGGCGGGCTGGTGGAGAAGCGGCATCTGGACTGGGTCATCACCCGGCCTTATATGCTGCTGGTGTTGCTTAACCTGGCGGGGGTAGGGATGGCGTTCTGGCGCATGCAGCACGGCCCGGCCAACGAGGTGTTAACGGTTTGGGTCAGTTTGGTGTGGGTCATCTACAACATGGTGATTCTGGGGGGCGCGGTAGCGGTCTCGGTTGAAGCCCGGCAGATCCGTGAGGCCCATCGCGTGGAGATTGCGATGCCTGCCGCCATTGCGCGCGAAAACGGCCACATGCTGCCCTGTACGCTGCGGGACTACTCCGATGGCGGGGTGGGTCTGGAGCTGCGCGAGCCGGATGCGTTGCGGGAGGATGAAAAGGTCTGGCTGCTGCTGCGTCGCGGTCAGCAGGAGTTCAGCTTCCCCTGCACGGTGCAGCGCGTCTTTGGCCGTCGGGCGGGCGTTCGCCTTGAGTCCCTGACCACCCGGCAGCACATCGATTTTATCCAGTGTACCTTCGCCCGTGCCGATACCTGGGCGTTGTGGCAGGACGGTTTCCCGGAAGATAAACCGGTGCAGAGCCTCACCGATATCATGATCCTCGGCTTCAAAGGTTATCTGCGCCTGGCGGAATATGGTCCGCCGCAGTTACGTCGGTTGTTTAACCTGCTTACCGCTGGGGTAAGCTGGCTGGCTTCGCTGTTGCCGCAAGGCATCGGACGCGTGCCCGCCTCAAAAAATCTGCATTGAGTTGATGATATGACGACAACGAGAATAAACAGGTGGGTCGCTGCGCTGTTGCTGGGTTCCGCAACATTAAGCTGCGCTGCAGCAGAGGAAAATGCACCGGTCAGCGCGGCCGGAGAGACGGCGCAGCAGGCCGTGCCGCAGCCGTCGGCTGCGCCGCTGCGAAACAGCCAGCTGAGCTTTGCTAAGCTGGCACCGCCGCCAGGCAGCATGACGCTGCGCGGAACGCGCACCACCGGGCAGATTGAGTTTGGGGTGCGCAGCGACGAAGTCGTCACGAGTGCTATGCTGAACCTCAGCTATCGGCCATCGCCTGCGCTGCTGCCGACCCTGTCGCAGCTGAAGATCTATCTCAACGATGAGCTGGTGAGCCTGATTACCCTGACGCCGGAGCAGATCGGCAAAGAGAATCAGACGCAGCTGCCGCTGGACCCCCGGTTTATCGCCGATTTTAACCGCGTCCGCTTTGAGCTGGTCGGTCACTACGCCAACATCTGTGAAAACCCGGCCAACAGCACCATCTGGCTCGATATCGGTAAAGCCAGCAGCCTGGATCTGACGCTGCAAAAGCTGCCGCTGAAAAATGACCTGTCACACTTCCCGGAGCCTTTCTTTGATGCGCGCGACACGCGGCCGCTGACCCTGCCGATGGTGTTTGCCGCCCAGCCCGATGTCGCGCAGCAGCGGGCTGCCGCCATCCTCGCCTCCTGGTTTGGCAGCAAAGCCGCCTGGCGCGGCCAGCGCTTCCCGGTCCTCTACAATCAGCTGCCGCAGCAACAGCACGCGGTGGTGTTTGCCACCAACGATGCGCGCCCGGCATTCCTGAAAGATTTGCCGCCGGTGAGCAAACCGACCGTAGAGATCGTCAGTCAGCCTGACAATCCCTATGAGAAAATGCTGCTGATTCTGGGCCGCAACGACGACGACCTGCTGACGGCCGTGCAGGGCATTGCGCAGGGCGAGTTACTGCTGCGGGGCGATACCTCCACCATTGACCGCGTCACGCTGCTGGCCCCGCGCCAGCCTTATGATGCGCCAAACTGGGTACGCACCGATCGCCGCACGACCTTTGCCGAGCTGACGCAATATGAAAATCAGTTGCAGTCTGACGGTCTGCAGCCTAATCCGATCAGCCTGACGCTGAATCTGCCACCCGATCTCTTCCTGGTGCGGGCGCGCGGTATCGATATGGATCTGAACTATCGTTACACCTCGCCCACCCAGCCGGACGGCTCCAGGCTGGCGGTCAACCTGAACAATCAGTTCATTCAGGACTACCCGCTGCAGCCGAAAAACACGGCCGGACAGCAGCTGCTGCACCTTCCCCTGCTGCAGGGAACGACAGACAAGAGTCATGAGCTGAAAATCCCGGCGCTCCGTCTGGGCGTGATGAATCAGCTGCGTTTCGATTTCGACTATGCCACCACCTTTATGGGCGGCACGGCGGACGGACGCTGCGAAACCGTCACCCCGGTGAGTAATCATGTGGTGGTGGACGACAACTCCAGCATCGACTTCTCCGGTTATCGCCACTACATCGAAATGCCGTCGCTGCAGACCTGGGCGAATGCCGGCTTCCCGTTCAGCCGCTACGCCGATCTCTCCCAGACGCTGGTGCTGGTTCAGCCGGATCCGGATGCGCAGCAGGTCGCTACCCTGCTGAATGCGCTGGGCAATATCGGCGCGCAGACCGGGTATCCGGCGCTGCGCGTGCAGCTTACCGACGACTGGCGCACGGCGCAGAAGCAGGACGCGGATCTGCTGCTGATCGGCGACATCCCCAAAGATCTTCAGGACGACCGCCGGATCAGCGCGCTGGTTGACGCCACCGCCAGCTGGCTGAAAACCCCGGCGCGACGGGCATCTCTGCCGGCTCAGACTCTCAGCGAGGCGGAACGCAGCGCAGAAAGCACCACCGCCATCGGCTCCCGGGGTCCGCTGGCCACCGTGATTGGTTTCCAGTCGCCGTTCTACGATCAGCGCAGTGTGGTTGCGCTGCTCGCCGATGGCAGTCCGCGCAGCTGGCAGCTGCTCGATGAGGCGCTGGCTGACAGCGGCAAGCGTGCGGCCATCTCAGGCTCTACGGCAATTGTCCGTGAGTCGGGTGTGAACAGTCTGCGTGTCGGCGAGACCTACTATGTGGGCCACCTCCCCTGGTGGGAGCGGCTCTGGGCCGCGCTGGCTACCCATCCTTTCTGGCTGGCGCTCTGCTCGGTGGGTGTCGTGGTGCTGTTTGCCATGCTGGTCTGGCGTCTGATGCGTCTTATCTCGCGCCGCCGTCTGCTTGATGATGAAGATGAATAAGTCGCTTCTGCTGCGGGCAGGTGTGCTGATCGGCCTGCTGGGTGCGCTGCCGGGGCAGGCTGCGCCTGTCGCCGGTCCGCAGGTTTCACCGGTTGACTGGCTGCTGACTCAGGTGCGCATCGGCGAATCGACCAACAAGTATGAGCTGGTGCAGCAGTCGCTCTACCGGCTGGAGAAGATTGACCCGGAGAATCCCCAGGTGCTGGCGGCGCGTCTGCGACTGGCGCTGCATCAGGGCGATCTCACCACCGCACAGACCCTGCTGGATCAGCTCAACCGGCTGGCGCCCGACTCCGCTGCGGCGCGGGAATCTGCCGCCGGCCTGCGCATGATGTCGTCTGACGGACGGCAGCAACTGCAGCAGGCGCGGCTGCTTGCCACCTCAGGACGACTGGCGGAGGCGAAAAGCGCCTACGATGCCCTGTTTAACGGCGTCTTCCCCGATTCTAACATTGCCCTGGAGTACTGGCGGCTGGTGGCGCGCCTTCCCGGCCAGGAAGATCTGGCCTGGCAACAGCTTCAGGTGCTGGAGCAGCGCTATCCTGGCAACGTCGGGGTCGGATTACAGATCGCCCGCATGGCCTTTGCGCGTCAGCAGCCGGAGCAGGCAATTACACAGCTGAAGCGGCTGGCGGAGCGCGGCGGCGGGCGTGAGGCCGCCGCTGACCTCTGGCTGCAGCAGATCACTGACCAGCCGGTCAGCGACAGCAGCGTGGCGCAGCTGAAAGCCTATCTGGCGGTATTTACCGACGGTGAGCCTCATCAGCAGGGTGTGGACGCGTTATCGAAGCAGCAGAGTCAGCTGGCCGATCCCGCCTATCGTGACCGGATGCAGGCGCTGGCGCGGGTCGATGCCGGTAACGCTGACAGCGCCATGCGCGCCCTCGAACGGGCGCTGAAGAGCAATCCCGGGGATGCCGAACTGATGGGCGCAATGGGGCAGATTCAGGCCCGCGCGGGCCATCGTGAGGTGGCCATTCGCTGGCTGGAGCGCGCGATTCAGGCGGGTCAGCAGAGCACGCTGATAGGCAAATGGCAGTCGCTGCTGCAGACCAGTCGTTACTGGCTGGCGATTGAGCAGGGTGATAAAGCGCTGGCGCAGCACGATATCGACGGGGCTGAAAAGGCCTACCGCGCGGCGCAAACCTATGACAGCAGCGACAGCTACGCCCTGATTGGTCTGGGTGATGTGGCGATGGCGCGCAACGATGCGCCCGGCGCTGAACGGTTCTGGCAAAAAGCGCGCCGGCTGGATGGCACCAATATCACCGCGGTGCGGCGGCTGGCAGGATTTTACCGGACGGTGTCGCCCGCCCGCGAGATGGCATTTATCGATACGCTGCCCGCCGACCAGCAGCGCGCTCTGGCCGACACGATTCGCACGCTGCGCAGCGACAGCCTGCGCGCGGAGGCCGATGCACTGGCGCAGCAGGGGCGCTGGCCCCAGGCCACCGATCGCTATCGCCAGGCACTGGCGCTGACGCCGGATAACGTCTGGCTCAGCTACCGGCTGGCGGGTGCGCTGCGTAACAGCGGTCGTGCGCAGCAGGCGGAGGCGGTGATGCGCGGCGTGGCGCAGCAGCACCCGCAGGATAGCACCGCGCTCTACGCCGCCGCCCTCTGGTTCTCGGGCAACGATAACGCCGCTGAGGCCAGCGCCACGCTGCATCGTCTGCCGGAAGCACAATGGAGCAGCGATATGCGCCAGCTGGCTGAGCGCCTGACGCAGGATCAGCGCTTTGCCGAGGCCGATGCCCTGCGCGAGGCGGGCGATGAGCCTGCCGCAATCGCGCTGCTTCGGCAGCAGCCGGATTCCAGCCGCCGCGATCTGACCCTGGCCGACTGGGCGCTGGCGCGGGGGGACGCGCAGCAGGCGCTGCAGGGGTATCAGCAGGTACTGTCACGCCAGGCGGACAACCGCGATGCGGCGCTGGGACGGATTGAGGCGCTGGTGGCGCTGCAGCGCAACGGCGAAGCCCGTCAGTCGCTGGAGACGCTGCCGCCGCAGCAGAGCACGCTGAATGCGGATCGCCGCGCGGCGCTGGCGTGGCAGGCGGTGGGTGAAACCACGCGGGCCGCGGCGCTGTTGACCGATCTGAAACAGCGTGCCGCCTCGCTGCCCCCTTCGCAGGATAAAGCGCTGGTCTATCGTGATGCAGCACGGCTGGAAGGGGCGCAGCAGCAGCCTGAACAGGCACTGGCAGACTATCGTCAGGCGATGACGGCCAGCGGCATCGCGAGCAGTGGCAATATCAGCCGCGCAACCCGCAACGATCCCCAGGATGACTGGCTGAAGCGCAGCCTGCGCAGCGACACGGCCGATCTCTACCGTCAGCAGCAGACCACGCTCACGGTGCAGCAGGACTATTCACGCAACAGCGGCACCGGCGGCATCTCCGATTTTACGGCGCACACCACCATGCTGCAGGCGGAACATCCGTTTGCCGATGGCCGGGGCTTTTTCCGTCTTGATCGGGTCGATGTCTCCGCAGGCACCTTTACTACCCGGAACGGCAGCATCGACGCCCTGTTTGGCAGCTGCGACGATGCCAATTCTGGCGGCTGTAATCGTGACAACCGCCAGCGCGATAGCGGGACGGCGCTGGCCGCGGGCTGGCATAACGCGACCTGGTCGGCTGACCTCGGTACCACGCCGCTGGGTTTTGAAGTCACGAACTGGACCGGCGGCCTGAGCTGGAAAACTGATGTGAAACAGCTCGGCGTCACACTGACGGCATCACGCAGGCCGATCGCCAGTTCGCTGCTCTCCTATGCCGGGACGCGCGATCCCGCAGCCAGCGGCGGCAAAAGCTGGGGCGGCGTGGTGGCCACCGGCGGCAGCATCGGGCTGAGTTACGATCAGGGCGGTGCGCATGGCGTCTGGGGCGACATCAGTGTGCATCAGATCACCGGCAAAAATGTCGCCGATAACAGCCGCGAGCGCCTGATGGGCGGCTATTACTATAAGCTCATCAACAGCGACAACCGCCGGGCGACCGTCGGGCTGAACAGCATGCTCTGGCACTATCAGAAGGATCTCAGCGATTACACCTTCGGCCAGGGCGGCTACTACAGCCCGCAGCAGTACCTCTCTTTTTCCGTGCCGGTCACCTGGCGGCAGCGGACAGAGAACTGGTCGTTTGATCTGGGCGGCTCTGTCTCCTGGTCCCATTCGCAAACCCATGCCCAGCAGCGCTATCCGGTTAATCCGGGCTATACCCTTGCCAGTAACCCCTCTTCTGCCAGCAGTTCCGGCGGCGGTACCGGCTATACGCTGCAGGCAGTGATTGAGCGACGGCTGACGTCGAACTGGTTTATCGGTGCCGGTGTGGATATCCAGCAGGCGAAGGATTACACCCCGAGTCACGGTCTGCTTTATGTGCGCTATGCTGCCGGTGGCTGGGAAGGGGACCTGGATATGCCGCCACAGCCGCTGACCCCTTACGCGGATTTTAAATAATCCTGACCGGGAAAAAGCCGGACTTTTCAGACGGTAAAAAAGTCAGTTTATGGGATATACTGGCTGGCATTGTACTGTCTGCTATCTGGGCTTTTTTCATCGTCAGGAGAGAATTTTTTGCGCGTAAGCCGGTCACTTACGATAAAGCAGATGGCGACGGTTTCGCTGGTTGCGGTTATCACCATCAGTATTTTTATCGTCATCCAACTGTTTCATTTTGTGCAGCAGCGCAGGATTGACTACGCCCAGCAGATGGAGAATATCGCCCACACCGTTCGTCAGCCGCTGTCGGAAGCGGTGCTGCGGGCCGATATCCCCCGGGCCGAACACATTCTTCACTCTCTGAAACCGGCCGGTATCCTGTCGCGCGCCGATGTGGTGCTGCCCAATGCATTTCAGGCGCTGCATGCTGACTTTGAGACAGAAAAACCGGTGCCGCGTCTGGTGGCCCGCCTGTTTGAGCTGCCGGTGCAGATTACGCTGCCGCTCTACTCGATAGAAAATACCAGAATGCCAAAACCGCTGGCTTATCTGGTGCTGCAGGCGAACTCAACGCGCGTCTACCAGTTTATCCTCAGCACGCTCTCGACCATGATTATCACCTATCTGCTGCTGGCGCTGATCCTCTCCGTGGCGATCAGCTGGTGCATCAACCGGCTGGTCGTCCATCCCCTGCGTCATCTCTCGCGCGAGCTGCAGGAGCTGCCGCCGCAGGCGATTCTGACCCATAAACTCTCCCTGCCGCACAGTCATCACGATGACGAAATCGGCATGCTGGTGCGCAGCTACAACCGCAATCAGCAG
The DNA here is from genome assembly GCF_059731105.1 of Type-F symbiont of Plautia stali. NCBI lineage: Bacteria > Pseudomonadati > Pseudomonadota > Gammaproteobacteria > Enterobacterales > Enterobacteriaceae > Type-F symbiont of Plautia stali. The sequence continues at coordinate 133,867 of NZ_AP035909.1, forward strand.
GTGCTGGAGTCGATTCATGATGAGATGAGCCGGCTGACCACCCACTTCCCGGTCACCGACCTGCCCAACCGCACCCTGTTCCTGGCGCTGGTCGAACAGTTCATGTGCAATCCTGACCGGTCGCTGGGTCTGATGGTGATCCGCATTGAAACCCTGCAGGAAGCCAACGGCATACTCAGCGATGAGCAGCGCGACACGCTTATGCTGACGCTGGTGGAGAAGATCCGCCATACGCTGGATGACCACACCCTGCTGGCGCAGACCGGCGTCAGCGATTTTGTCCTGCTGATGAAGCGCGCCAGTAATCCGTTCCGCGCCCTGCGTCTGGCGCGCAATCTGATGATTCGCCTTAATCAGCCGGTCAGCCTGCACCAGCTGCAGCTGCGCCCTAACGTCAGCATTGGTCTGGCGCTGCGCGACGATCAGCCGCTGAGCGCCAGTGAACTGCTGGACAGGGCGATCTCGGCGATGATGTCGGCCCGTCATCAGGGCAAAAATCAGATCCTCTTCTTTGACGCCGCGCTGACCGAGCGCGCACAGAAACGCCTGACCCAGGAGCATGACATTCTGCAGGGTCTGCACGATGAGCAGTTTGCTCTCTACCTGCAACCGCAGGTCGATATGCGCACCGGGGCACTGGCGGGCGCGGAAGCGCTGCTGCGTATGCGCCAGCCGGATGGCAGTTACGGCCTGACGGAAGAGTTTATCGCCAGCGCCGAGGAGATAGGCGTGATTAGTGCAGTGGGACGCTGGGTGTTTGAAGAGGCGTGCCGCATTCTGGCTGGCTGGCAGCGGCAGGGCATGATGCTGCCGCTGAGCGTGAATATCTCGGCGGTACAGTTGCGCGATACGGGCGTGGTCTCCCATCTGCAGTCTCTGCTGACCCGTCACCGCATCGCCCCTGGCACTTTTGTGCTGGAAGTGACCGAAACGGCGCATCTGGATGATGCAGAACAGGCGATAGCGATGCTGCGACTGTTGCAGCAGGCCGGGGTGGCGGTGGCGCTGGATGATTTCGGCATGGGCTACTCCAATCTCAACTATCTGCATCAGCTGAAAGCGTTGCCGGTCAATAAGCTGAAGATGGATCGCAGCTTTGTGGCGGCGCTGCCGGATGACGACACCATGGTCTGCATCGTGGCGGCTATCGCCGAGATTATCCACCTTGAGGTGATTGCCGAGGGCGTGGAAACCGCGGAGCAGCGTGACTGGCTGCTGGCGCGCGGCATTCACATCGGGCAGGGCTACCTCTACGCGGAAGCGCTGCCTCTGACCCGATTCAATCAGGCCTGGATAGGAAACTCCTCACTGCCGCAATAATTGCCTGATTCATTGATTTTGCGAGAATTTTAGTTACAAAACCCCTTGCTGAAGCGTTTCAGTTCAGAATTACGATCCTGACATTTCCTGGGGGTTTGTCGCCCTGTATTAATCACGTAAACACAGTGTTATTTTCGGGTTACTGTCAGGCGCCACCTCTGTTGCCCGCCAGTCACAATAACGAATCCGACAACATCACCTCACGGCGTTAGTGGACACCTGTTTATGAAAACCTCACTTTTTAAAAGCCTTTATTTCCAGGTGCTGATGGCGATTGGCATCGGCGTTTTGTTAGGCCATTTTTACCCGGAACTGGGGACCCAGATGAAGCCGCTGGGCGATGGCTTTGTTAAGTTAATCAAGATGATTATCGCCCCGGTCATCTTCTGTACCGTGGTGACCGGCATCGCCGGTATGGAAAGCATGAAAGCCGTCGGGCGCACCGGCGCTGTCGCGCTGCTCTATTTTGAAATTGTCAGTACCATCGCGCTGATCATTGGTCTGATCGTGGTTAACGTGGTGCAGCCAGGTGCGGGAATGAACGTTGATCCCGCCACCCTGGATGCCAAAGCGGTGGCGGTCTATGCGCAGCAGGCGGAACAGCAGGGCATCGTCGCCTTCCTGCTGGATGTCATCCCTAACAGCGTGATTGGCGCCTTTGCCAGCGGCAACATCCTGCAGGTGCTGCTGTTTGCCATTCTGTTTGGTTTTGCCCTGCATCGTCTGGGTAACACCGGCACGCTGATCTTCAACGTGATTGAGAGCTTCTCGAAAGTCATTTTCGGCATCATCAACATGATCATGCGTCTGGCACCGATAGGCGCCTTCGGCGCGATGGCGTTCACGATCGGTAAATATGGCGTGGGGTCACTGGTGCAGCTCGGCCAGCTGATCGTCTGCTTCTATATCACCTGTGTGCTGTTTGTGGTGATTGTGCTGGGGCTGATTGCGCGTCTGTTTGCCGGATTCAGCATCTTTAAGTTCATCGCCTATATCAAAGAGGAGCTGCTGATTGTGCTGGGCACCTCCTCGTCCGAGTCAGCGCTGCCGCGCATGCTGGATAAGATGGAGAAGCTGGGCTGTAAGAAGTCTGTGGTCGGGCTGGTGATCCCCACCGGTTACTCCTTTAACCTCGACGGCACCTCGATTTATCTGACCATGGCGGCGGTGTTTATTGCCCAGGCGACCAATGCCCACATGGATATTTTCCATCAGATCACGCTGCTGGTGGTACTGCTGCTCTCCTCGAAGGGCGCGGCAGGGGTGACCGGCAGTGGATTTATCGTGCTGGCGGCGACGCTCTCGGCGGTCGGCCATCTGCCGGTGGCGGGTCTGGCGCTGATTCTGGGTATCGACCGCTTTATGTCCGAAGCGCGTGCGCTGACTAACCTGATCGGAAACGGTGTGGCGACCGTGGTGGTGGCGAAATGGGTAGACCAGCTGGATCACAAACAGCTCAATGACACGCTCGCCGGCCGGAATAAAGAGAACAAAGCGTCCGAATCTTCAGTTTAATCATTGAATTTCACTTAAATCCCCTCAAATGCCCGCTGTCGCTTGCCCTGACAGCGGGCATTTGCATAATAAACCCCACTTGTTTTTTTTGACGTTTTTCACTTCGTTGCGCGACATCCTGAACTTCCTGTGGTCAAACACGTTGTTGTTGGATAACAGCGCGATTCGGCGCCAGCCGATTCGTTAATAACAGCGGCACGTCGCGCCAGTGATAACGATATTTGAATTATTTGAGTAGGGGTTCACATGCAGGGCACCAGAATTCGGCTTTTGGTTGGTGGATTAGTGCTGGCAGCAAGCAGCTATGGTCTCCAGGCAGAAACGCTGCAACCGGATCCGGCCTGGCAGGAAGGCAAGCTGGATAACGGATTTAACTGGCAGTTACTGGCCACACCGCAACGCCCCAGTGACCGCATCGAACTGCGGCTGGTGGTCAACACCGGCTCACTGGTGGAGAGTGCGCAACAGACCGGCTTCAGCCATCTGCTGTCGCGTCTGGCCATGGTGCACAACACCGCGCTCGACACCCAGCAGCAGCGCGCGCTATGGCAGCAGGCGATGGATCCTCAGCGCCCCCTGCCGCCCGTCATCGCCTCTTATGATTCCACCCAATATAATCTGAGCCTGCCGAACAACCGCCCTGAGCTGCTGAAAGAAGCGCTGAACTGGCTGGCGGCCACGGCGGGCAATATGGCGATTACCGAACAGGTGGTGAGCACCGCGCTGACGGCCTCCGATCCGGTCGCCACCTGGCCGAAAGATACGCAGGATGTCTGGTGGCGCTACCGCCTGAAAGGCTCGGCGCTGCTGGCGCACGATCCTGCGGCGCAGCCACGCGCCCCGGTTGATTTAACCCAGCTCAACGACTTTTATCATCAGTGGTACACCCCGGATGCGATGACGCTCTACGTGGTCGGCAATGTCGACAGCCGCAACCTCTCTGAGCAGATCAACAAAACCTTCTCGGCACTGACCGGCAAACGCGAAACACCTGCGCCACTGCCCACCCTCTCCCCGCTGCCGCACGAGCCGGTGAATCTGGTCAGCAGCAACATGACGCAGGATCGCCTCTCACTGGTGTGGGATACGCCGTGGCAGCCGATTCGTGACTCGCAGAATCTGCAGCGTTACTGGCAGGGCGATCTGGCCCGTGAAGCGCTGTTCTGGCACGTTCAGCGCGCGCTCAGTGACAGCAAAGCGCAGGGCATACAGGTGGGATTTGACTGCCGCGTGCTCTATCAGCGTGCGCAGTGCTCGATCAATCTGGATGGACGCAACGACAGTCTGGCGCAGAATATGAATCTGGTGGCTCGCGAGCTGGCTAACGTGCGCGATAAAGGCTTACCGCAGGAGGAGTTTGATGCGCTGATGGCGCAGAAGCTGCTGGAGCTGAATAAGCTGTTCACCACCTATGCCCGCACCGACACCGATGTGCTGATGAGCCAGCGGCTGCGCTCCCAGCAGAACGCCGTGGTCGATATTGCGCCTGAGCAGTATCAGAAGCTGCGGCAGGCCTTCCTGGCGGGTCTGACCCGCGAGCAGTTAAACCAGGAGCTGCGCCAGCAGCTGACCCAGGAACTGATGATGGTTCTGATCCAGCCGGAAGGCGAAGCGGAAACCAACGTGAAAAGCCTGCAAAACAGCTGGGACAAAGTGATGGCACCGTCAGCGGCACCGGCGGCCAGCAATGAAGCCACGCCGCCGGACAGCAACGTCAAAGACGTGCCGCCTGCGGCTTAAGATCAGGTCTTTGCCCTGAGCCACTCGGTCACTAACATCGGCCAGCTGGCGAGGGGCAAATCTGCCACACCGCGGATACCGAATCCGTGCCCGCCTTTTTGATAGAAATGCACCTCTGCCGGGACCTTATGCTCCCGCAACGCACTGAAAAACGCCATGCTGTGATTCACCGAAACGGCTTCGTCGTCGGCGGCGTGGATCAACAGCGTTGGCGGCACCAGTGGGTGAACCCGGGTTTCCAGGGAGTAGGCCTCAATCGTTTTCTGATCGGGCCAGGCACCCAGCAGGCGGGTTCGGGCGCCTTCATGGGCAATGCCATCACGCATGCTGATCAGCGGATAGACCAGGATCATCGCATCCGGGCGAGGTGAGAAGTTTTCTGCGCCATCCTGCACCGGATAGAGTTTTTCCGCGAAGCGTGTGCCCAGGCTGGCCGCGACGTGGCCACCCGCCGAAAAGCCCATCATCACAATGTACTTTCCATTCAGGCCGCGCTGCGCCCGTTCACGCAGCACACGCACGGCGCGCTGTGCATCGGCCAGCGGCGCATCGGGGCCTTCATGATGACCATCATAGGGCAGGCGGTAGGTCATGACCGCCAGGGTATAGCCCATTGAGGTGAAGAAGGTCGCCAGGGCGCTGCCTTCACGGTCGATCATCACACGCTGATAACCTCCGCCTGGCGCGACCAGCAGGGTGATCCCGTTGGATTCGACCGGATGCCAGATCGCCATCTCCGGGCAACGTACACCGGTGGCGGCGCGATCGTAAGGCTCATACTCTTTTGCCATATCGACGATCTGCGGCTGTGCCCGCGAATCGCTGGCACCTGGCGCATCACCGTGTGGCCAGATATTAATGATTTCTGTGTGCATAAATAGGTCCTGATGCGGAGAATATTTTAGTTGTTTTGTTCACGGCCGGAGAGCACAGCGTCCTGCTGTTGTTGATTAAAAGATGGTCTTTTTTACGGCGAACGTCCATCCGAAAAGGGCCGAATCGGGCAGATTCGGACTATGCCTGGTGGCGCCCGGGTGGTTATAACTGGCTAATTTTATTCAATAAATTATAAGTCTGATTGAAGGGGGTGGCCGGGTCGCCTGTGCGATTAACCACAATTTTTCAGCGTAAGGGAAATGAGTGGCATGGCCCGCTTTATTAGCCGAAATTTACCGGATATCACACTGCGGGCGCTTAAGAGGCGATAATGATTTTATCCCCGCGTGATCCGGGCCTGGAGGCAGGGGAGAAGTACCAGTCTCATTTGAGACTGTTTATGATTCATGGCGACAGGGCAGTTTCCGGTTGGTTGATACGGTTTAACATATCATCATCCGTTCCTACACAACGGTAAGATGCATGCCATGTCTGAACCCACACTCTCTGCCAGACAGACGTTTACGCGACTGTGGCCCACCATTTCACCCTTCAGGCTGGGCCTGGTGGTCGCCGGGATAGCCCTCATCGTCAACGCCGCCATAGACCCGTTTATGCTGACATTGCTGAAAAGCCTGCTGGACGATGTGATGGGCAGGCGGCATGCGGGGATGCTGCTGTGGATGCCGCTGGTGATTATCGGGCTGATCCTGATCCGCGGCGTCAGCGGCTATATCTCCGGTTACTGTATCTCCTGGGTCTCCGGTAAAGTGGTGATGAGCCTGCGCCGTCGTCTCTTCAGCCATATGATGGGGATGCCGGTGGCGTTCTTTGATCAGCAATCAACCGGCACGCTGCTCTCCCGCATCAGCTACGATTGCGAGCAGGTCGCCTCCGCCTCTTCCGGCTCGCTGGTCACGGTGGTGCGTGAAGGTGCCTCTATCCTTGGCCTGTTTGTCATGATGTTTTACTACAGCTGGCAGCTTTCCCTGATCCTGCTGGTACTTGCGCCCGTGGTGTCGCTGGCGATCCGCCTCGTCTCCCGGCGCTTTCGCCGCATCAGCAGGAACATGCAGGACACCATGGGGCAGGTCACCTCCCATGCTGAGCAGATGCTGAAAGGGTATAAAGAGGTGCTGATGTTCGGCGGTCAGCGGGTGGAGACAGAGCGGTTTGGGCAGGTCAGCAACAGGATGCGTCGCCAGGGGATGAAAATGGTGTCGGCCACCGCGTTGTCCGATCCGCTTATCCAGTTAATCGCCTCTTTCGCACTGGCTTTTGTGCTCTATGCGGCCAGTTTTCCGTCGGTAATGACGACGCTGACGGCGGGCACCCTCAGCGCGGTCTTTTCCGCCATGCTGATGCTGATGCGTCCGTTAAAGTCCCTGACCAGCGTCAATGCGCAGTTCCAGCGCGGCATGGCCGCCTGCCAGACACTGTTTGCGATTCTGGATACTGAGCAGGAAAAAGATGAGGGCACCCGCGTTATCGGACGCGCCGCCGGTCATATCGCGTTCCGCAACGTCAGCTTCACCTATCCCGGTTCGGAAACGCCCGCCCTGAACGCAATCAATATTGATATCCCGGCCGGGAAAACGGTCGCCCTGGTAGGCCGTTCCGGCTCAGGTAAATCGACCCTCGCCAGCCTGCTCACGCGTTTTTACGATATCGACAGCGGCGAAATTTTGCTGGATGGGCACGATCTGCGTGACTACACCCTGGCCTCGCTGCGCGAGCAGATGGCGCTGGTCTCTCAGCATGTTCATCTGTTCAATGACACCATCGCCAACAATATCGCCTATGCCCGTCGTGATCTCTTCAGCCGCGCCGCGGTCGAACAGGCGGCGCAGATGGCTCATGCCATGGAATTCATCAATAAAATGGAGAACGGGCTGGATACGATGATTGGGGAGAATGGGGTGCTGCTGTCGGGTGGACAGCGCCAGCGCATTGCCATTGCCCGCGCCCTGTTGCGCGACAGTCCCGTTCTGATCCTCGACGAAGCGACCTCGGCCCTCGATACCGGCTCAGAACGGGCGATTCAGTCTGCGCTGGAGACGCTGCAGCAGAACCGCACCACGCTGATTATTGCGCACCGGCTCTCAACCATTGAGAAAGCCGATGAGATCCTGCTTATCGAAGAGGGCCGGATTGTTGAGCGCGGCTCGCATCAGCAGCTGCTGCAGCAGAACGGCGCTTATGCCCGGCTTTATCAGATGCAGTTCAGTCAGGCATCGCCTCTGCCGGAATAATCGCGCCACGATGCTGAATCACCGTGCTGGCGATCAGATGCCCGCGCTGTGCGGCGGCTTCAGCCGATGCGCCGGTCAGGCGGCGCGCCAGATATCCGGCGCTGAACGAATCGCCCGCGGCCGTCGTATCCACCACCTTCTCCTTCGCCAGCCGGACCGCAGGCACCTCAATCAGCGGCGCATCACCCGTGGCGACCAGGCAGGCCTCCGCACCCCGCTTAATCACAATTTCGCTGGCGCCTGCTTCGCGGGTTCGCGCGATAACCTCCTCCAGCGGCTGCTCGCCCCACAGCAGATGTTCATCATCCAGGGTGAGAAAGGCGATATCGGTACAGCTGAGCATGGCGCGATACGCGCTCTGCGCACTGGCCCGATCGGCCCATAAACGCGGGCGATAGTTATTATCGAAAATCACCCTGCCGCCCTCTGCCCGGCAGCGGGCCAGAAGCTGCATCAGTTTTTCCCGGCTGGCAGCGGGCAGAATCGCCAGACTGATGCCGCTGAGGTAAAGATAGTCATAGTGCGCCAGCTGGTCGGCGATCGCCTCTGACTGCGGGCTGTCGAGCCAGTAGCGGGCCGCGGCGTCGCTGCGCCAGTACCAGAAGGTGCGCTCGCCCTCCGCATCGGTTTCAATCACATACAGGCCTGGCATTTTATTATCGAGACGCTGAATCAGGCCGGTGTTGACCTTCTCCTGCTGCCAGGCGGTTATCATCTGATCGCTGAACGAATCCGTCCCCAGAGCCGTGACGTAATCGACCCGTAACTGCTGCTCATCCACCTGGCGGGCGAGATAAACCGCCGTGTTCAGCGTATCGCCGCCAAAACCCCGTTTAATGTTCTCACCCTTTTCCGACAGCTCAATCATGCATTCGCCGATAATGGCAATTTTCTTCTGCGTCATGGTTTGCAACCCGTAGTGAAAGAGTACTCAGTCTCGCGTCTGGTATGGCAGTCGTCAACGCTTTTAAAACGCTGTTTTGATTTAGCTTAAGGTGCAGGAGAGGGCTAATCTGGCGGATAAGAGGCGCTAATTTCGGCTTTTTTTACCGATTATGCGGGCGACGCAGCTGATAGACTTTCCCTTTTTGTGGCCGGGTCGTTCATCTCTTTACCACAGACACTCACGATAATCGCAGCTGCGTCACCCGTTTTGGGGACATATTATCAACCAGGAAAATACCATGGTGATGGAGAGTATTAGTCAATGGCTGCCGTCTTCAATTGACCCTGATTATCAAACGGAAACCCCGCTCTTCTGGCAACAGTGCCAGCGGCGCTATCGGTTCCAGCCTATCTATCGGGTAACCGGTCGGTTACTCGCCATTGAACTGCTGACCGCCGTTTCTCATCCTGCCCAGCCGGAACGGAATCTGTCACCCGAGGCCTGGTTTGCCGGGCTCGATATCGCCCAGCGCCTCAATGTGATCTATGAGCAGCTGGAACTGCTGACGCAGTGGTCCGCCTTCTTCGAGCGCAACGGTGTGGTCGCGTCGGTCAACATCGATGGCCCCTCGCTGCTCTCCATTCAGCACCGGCCCGCCATTCGTCGCCTGATCGCCCGCCTGCCCTGGATCCGCTTTGAGCTGACAGAGCATCATGCGCTGCCACAGGCGGAGAGAGTCGCTAAGATCCCGGAACTGGGCCCGCTGTGGCTGGATGATTTTGGCTCTGGCATGGCCAATTTCTCCGCGCTGACCGAACTGAAATATGACTACATCAAGCTGTCGCGCGACCTGTTTATTCTGCTGGGCAGTTCTGATGAAGGGCGCAGCCTCTTTTCGATGCTGCTGGCGCTCATCAATCGCTACTGCAACGGCGTGATTGTCGAGGGCGTGGAAACGGAAGAGCAGTGGCAGCAGGTCAGGGGTTCCCCGGCCATCGCGGCTCAGGGCTACTACTTTTCGCGGCCTGTCCCATTTTCTGAACTGAATCATCTGACTCTCCAGCTTCCCTGATGCCGTTGCCCGCCGTCTCGACTATCTTTAACGCAGGCCGTGAAAGAGCAAGGAGAAAGCGACATGTCGCGTACCGGGAAAATCGTCAGTTGGGTTGCAGGTATTCTGGTGTTGTTGATTGTGGTGATTATTGTGGTGATCGCGACATTTGACTGGAACCGCCTGAAGCCCACCATCAATCAGAAAGTCTCAACCGAACTCAATCGTCCTTTTGCCATCCGCGGGGATCTGGGGATCGACTGGGTGCGCCATCGCGACGAGTCGGGCTGGCGGCGCTGGGTGCCGTGGCCGCAGATACACGCCGAAGATATCATGCTGGGTAACCCGCCCGGCATTCCTGATGTCACCATGGTCCATCTGCAACGGGCCGACGCGACGCTGGCACCGCTGTCGCTGCTGCACAAAGAGCTTTTCATCCCGTGGATTAAGCTGCAGCGACCCGATGCGCGCCTGATTCAGACGGCGGATAAAAAGAATAACTGGACGTTCGATCTCGCCAGTAGTGACAAGGATGACAAGGACAGCGCGCCTTCGGCCTGGTCCTTCCGGCTGGATAATATCCTGTTTGATCAGGGGCAAATCCGCTATCGCGATGCGGTTAACCGCGCCGATGTCACGGTACAGGTGAATCCGCTGGGCAAACCGGTGCCCTATGCGCAGATTGCCGGCGGTGACGATCAGCAGAAGGGCGCGGGAGACTTCGTCTTTGGCTGGCAGGCCAGTGGCACCTACAAAAATGAAAAGCTCAGCGGTGAAGGCAGGATTGGCGGCATGCTCTCGCTGCGCAGCCAGAACACCCCTTTCCCGGTGCAGGCCGATGTGCGAAACGGCACCACGCGGGTTCAGGTAACCGGGGGCGTGCAGGACCCGATGAACCTGGGCGGACTGAATGTGCGTCTGCGTTTCTCCGGCGATACGCTGGCGAACCTCTATGGCCTGACCGGCGTTCTGCTGCCTGATACCCCGCCTTATGAAACGGACGGCCATCTGATCGCGAAATTCAGCTGGGAAAAGGGCGCGGTCTACCGCTATGAGAAATTTAACGGTCATATCGGCGACAGCGATATTCATGGCTCGCTGATCTACACGCAGGGCAAACCGCGTCCCACCCTCACCGGGGAACTCACCTCTGAGCAACTGCGCATGGCCGATCTGGGGCCGCTGATTGGTGTGAACTCCGGCAAAGGGAGTGAGAAGACCGCCCAGGCCAAAGCCCGGCGCGGTGAGAAATCGAATCAGCCTGCTGACCGTGTGCTGCCGCACGACAGGTTTGAAACCAAAAGCTGGGATGTCATGGATGCCGACGTGAAGTTCAGCGGCAAACGTATCGAACACAGCAACTCACTGCCGCTAAGCGATCTCTATACCCACTTACAGCTCAAAAACGGCGATCTGCTGCTGGACCCGCTGCGCTTTGGTATCGCGGGCGGCAATCTCAACAGCACTATCCGGCTGGAGGGCGATCGCTCACCGATGCGTGGCCGGGTTGACCTGCATGCACGCAAGCTGCGTTTGCGTCAGCTGTTCCCGGATGTGCAGGCGATGAAGAACAGCCTGGGTCAGCTCAACGGTGATGCCAGCTTTACCGGCACCGGCAACTCGGTCGCCGACCTGCTGGCGACCAGCAACGGTCAGCTGAAGCTGTTGATGAATGACGGGCTGATCAGCCGCAATCTGATGGAGATCGCCGGACTCAACGTGGGTAACTACGTGGTCGGCAAACTCTTTGGCGACGATCAGGTGCGCATCAACTGCGCGGCCACCGATATCAGACTGCAGAATGGTCTGGCGACGCCGAACCTGTTTGTGTTTGATACCGAGAACGCGATTATCAATGTGTCAGGGAACGCCAACTTCGCCAGTGAGCGACTGGATCTGTCGATCAATCCGGAGAGTAAAGGTGTGCGCATCGTCACGCTGCGCTCCCCGCTCTACGTGCGCGGCACCTTTAAGAATCCGGATGCGGGCGTGAAAGCGGGGCCACTGCTGGCCCGTGGGGCCGCTGCCGTGGCGCTGGGTGCGGTCGTGGGACCGGCAGCGGCGCTGCTGGCACTGATCTCCCCCAGCGACAACGAAGACAACCAGTGCAGCAACGTTCTGCAGCAGATGAAGCAGAAGAAGTAACTAGTTGCGGTAGAGCACTTTGATAATGTGATAACCAAAGCCGGTCTTTACCGGCCCGTAAGGCGTCAGCAGCGGGCAGGTAAAGACCGCTTTATCAAAGGCCGGTACCATCTGCCCCTGCCGGAACTCGCCCAGATCGCCCCCCTTACGGCCGGAAGGACAGGTCGAATGCTTCTTCGCCAGCTGCTGGAAATTGCCGCCCTTCGCCAGTTTCGCCAGAATCTCTTTTGCCAGCGCTTCCTCTTTGACCAGGATGTGTAAAGCCGCCGCGGTTTTCGCCATGTTGGTATCTCGGTTGTGTATAATTGCCGCCCAGTATAAACCCCTTTCTTTTGATTCAATCAGGCGATTTCTTCTATGCGTTTAAACCCCAGCCAACAACGTGCCGTCGAATTTGTTACCGGTCCCTGTCTGGTACTGGCGGGCGCGGGATCGGGCAAAACCCGCGTAATTACCAATAAAATCGCCCATCTGATTCGTGAGTGCGGCTATCAGGCGCGACACATCGCTGCGGTGACCTTCACCAATAAAGCCTCGCGCGAAATGAAAGAGCGTGTGGCGCAGACGCTGGGTCGCAAAGAGGCGCGCGGGCTGCTGATCTCCACCTTCCACACGCTGGGCCTGGAGATCATCAAGCGTGAAACGGCGGCGCTGGGCATGAAGTCTAACTTCTCGCTGTTCGACGATCAGGATCAGCTCGCCCTGCTGAAAGAGCTGACCAGAGAGTGGCTGGAGGAGGATAAGACGCTGTTGCAGCAGCTCATCTCCACCATCTCAAACTGGAAAAATGACCTGATCGATCCGCAGGGCGCGGCCGCGCAGGCGCGTTCACAGCAGGAGAATATTTTTGCCCACTGCTATGGCCTCTACAGTCAGCATCTCAAATCGTGCAACGTCCTCGATTTTGACGATTTAATCCTGCTGCCGACGCTGCTGCTGCAGCGTAATCAGGAGGTGCGCGAACGCTGGCAGCAGCGTATCCGCTATCTGCTGGTGGATGAGTACCAGGATACCAACACCAGCCAGTATGAGCTGGTTAAACTGCTGGTTGGCGCGCGGGCGCGCTTCACGGTGGTGGGTGATGATGACCAGTCGATCTACTCCTGGCGCGGCGCGCGGCCTCAGAATCTGGTGCTGTTGAGTCAGGACTTTCCGGCGCTGGAGGTGGTGAAGCTGGAGCAGAACTACCGCTCCTCGCAGCGCATTCTGAAAGCGGCGAACATCCTGATTGCCAACAATCCGCACGTCTTTGAAAAGCGGCTCTTCTCCGAACTGGGGCAGGGCAGCGAACTCAAAGTGGTGACTGCCAACAGCGAAGAGCATGAAGCGGAGCGGGTCACCGGCGAACTGATTGCGCATCACTTTATCAACAAAACGCAGTACAAAGATTACGCGATCCTCTACCGGGGTAACCATCAGTCACGCACCTTTGAAAAGTTTCTGATGCAGAACCGCATTCCCTATCGCATCTCTGGCGGCACCTCGTTCTTCTCACGGCCGGAGATTAAAGATCTGCTCGCCTATCTGCGCGTGCTGACTAACCCTGAGGATGACAGCGCGTTCCTGCGCATCGTCAACACTCCGCGTCGCGAGATTGGTCCGGCGACGCTGCAGAAGCTCGGTGAATGGGCGAATCTGCGCAGCAAGAGCCTGTTTCATGCCAGTTTTGATGTCGGGCTGGGTCAGACGCTCAACGGACGTGGCCTGGAGCATCTGCAGCGCTTTACTCACTGGCTGAATGAGATCATCCAACTGACCGAACGCGAGCCGGTCAACGCCGTCCGCGATCTGATTCGCGGCATCGATTACGAAAGCTGGCTGTTCGAAACCTCCGGCAGTCCGAAAGCCGCAGAAATGCGGATGAAGAACGTCAACACGCTGTTTCAGTGGATGACCGAAATGCTGGAGGGCAGCGATATCGACGAGCCGATGACGCTGGCCCAGGTGGTCACGCGCTTTACCCTGCGCGACATGATGGAGCGCGGTGAAAGTGATGAAGAGCTGGATCAGGTGCAGCTGATGACGCTGCACGCCTCCAAAGGGCTGGAGTTCCCCTATGTGTTCCTGGTGGGCATGGAGGAGGGGCTGTTGCCGCACCAGAGCAGCATTGATGAGAACAATATCGAAGAGGAGCGTCGTCTGGCCTACGTCGGCATCACGCGGGCACAGAAAGAGCTGACCTTTACCCTCTGCCGTGAACGGCGGCAATATGGTGAGCTGGTGCGACCGGAGCCGAGCCGTTTTCTGCTGGAGCTGCCGCAGGACGATCTGCAGTGGGAGACGGAGCGCAAAGTGGTCAGTGCCGAGGAGCGGATGAAAACCGGGCAGAGCCGGGTTGCCGGTCTGCGGGCGATGCTGGATAAAGCCAGAAAAGGGTAAGCGCGTCGGGCGGAGAGGCGAAGGCGATTCGCCTCAGACGCAGGTATTACGACAGGGTTAACAACCAGTGGACATAGGACTGATAGTGGCTCTCCTGCTCCAGCAGCTCGCTGCGCAGCGGATGCGCTTCCAGCCAGCCAGCGGGCAGGGTCAGATGCAGGGCATCATCGTCCGCCTGGAGTCGCACCGCTGGCAGGGTGTCATCGCGGCGGCGGGTCGAGAAAATAATCGCCAGCCGCAGCAGACGGCACATCCGTTCCGCCAGACGCGGCGGCAGGGCGTTTTGCTGGGTCAGCAGCGCCAGATCGATGCTGCCGCTCTGGTTTTGCAGCAGGCAGGCCAGCAGCTTCTTCTGTGCCGGTGTGAAGCCAGGCAGGTCCAGATGACGCACCAGGTAAGCCGCATGCTGTGGCGCATGCCGGAAGTCGACGCTGAGGCCGATTTCGTGGATCGCACAGGCGCTGAGCAGCAGCTCACGACAGCGCTGATCCAGCTTCCATGAAGTAGAAACCTGACGGAAGAAGCTCTCCGCCAGCTGACGCACACGATCCGCCTGTTCAACATCAATGCTGAACCGGCGCTGGACGTTGTGAAGCGTGCGGGTGCGGATATCGCGGTCGACGGGCAGATGCAGCATGCCGTAGACCAGCCCTTCACGCAGCGCGCCGCCCGCCAGGGTCATGCTATCGATACTGAGCGTCTGGAAAATGGCGATCAGGATCGACAGGCCGCTGGGAAACACCAGCGCCCGTTCCAGCGTCAGCCCTTCGATTTCAAGCTCTTCCAGTTTGCCGCACTGGATTGCGCGCTGCTTAAGCTGCTGCAGCTTGCTCAGCGTGATGCGCTCATCCATGCCCTGCGCCACCATAATCTCCTGCAGCGCCTGCACCGTGCCGGACGCACCGACACAGGCCTGCCAGCCCTGCTGACGCAGCTGCGCGGCGACAGGCTGGATCATCTCACGGGCAGCCTGCTCCGCCTGGTCAAAGTTCTCTTTTGCCAGATGACGATCGCTGAAGAAGCGCTCCAGCCAGGTGACACAGCCCATCGACAGACTGAACAACACCGACGCGTGCGAACCATCGCCGGTTGCCAGCTCGGTACTGCCGCCACCGATATCGACCACCAGACGCTGGTCGGAGCCGCCCGTGGTGTGAGCCACGCCCTGATAAATCAGGCGCGCCTCTTCTTCACCGCTGATGACGTTGATGGTGCAGCCAAGAATCTGCTGGGCGGTATCGAGGAAGGTCTGCGCATTTGCGGCCAGACGCAGCGTGGCGGTTGCCACCACGCGGATCTGATCGGGGGGAATATCCTGCAGTTGCTCAGAGAAGAGCCGGAGGCATTGCCAGCCACGCGCCATGGCTTCGGCTGACAACTGATTACTGGCATCCAGACCGGCGGCAAGGCGAACCTTGCGCTTGATTTTTGCCACGGTCTGAATACTGCCAGAGACCTCGCGCACCACCAACATATGAAAGCTGTTAGACCCTAAATCAATCGCTGCATAAAGTGACGACGCGCTGAGCATGGTGGCCTAACCTGAACGTTTACGGTTGTTGTTGCGTGGCGCACCGCGACGATTAGCGTTATTGCCTCCACGGCGTGGGCCATTGCCGGAACGGCTGCGCTGCAGACGCTTAGGCGGCGGTAAATCGGTTAACAGGGCTTCGCTGCTGTACTTGCTGACCGGGATGCTGTGGCCAATGTACTCTTCAATCGATGGCAGATTCAGCGCGTACTCTTCACAGGCCAGGCTGATAGAGTGACCGCTGGCACCTGCACGACCGGTACGGCCAATGCGGTGAACGTAATCTTCACAGTCATCAGGCAGATCGTAGTTAAAGACGTGGGTGACCGCCGGGATGTGCAGACCACGGGCAGCAACGTCAGTCGCGACCAGAATATCCACGTCCCCTTTGGTGAAATCATCAAGAATGCGCAGGCGCTTCTTCTGTGCCACATCGCCGGTCAGCAGGCCAACGCGGTGACCATCAGCGGCCAGGTGGCCCCAGATATCTTCACAGCGGTGCTTGGTGTTTGCGAAGACAATGGCGCGATCCGGCCACTCTTCTTCCAGCAGGGTCTGCAGCAGGCGCATTTTCTCTTCGTTAGACGGATAGAAAAGCTCTTCCTGGATGCGATGGCCGGTTTTCTGTTCCGGTTCCACTTCAACATATTCCGCGCTGTTCATGTGCTCGAACGCCAGTTCACGAACGCGATAAGAGAGCGTTGCTGAGAAGAGCATGCTCAGGCGCTGCGTGGCAGGCGGCATACGGCGGAACAGCCAGCGAATATCTTTAATAAAGCCGAGATCGAACATGCGATCGGCTTCGTCCAGCACCATGACCTGGATGGCACCGAGGTTAACGTGATTCTGCTTCGCGTAGTCGATCAGGCGACCGGTGGTGGCCACCAGAATATCTACGCCCTGCTCCAGCACTTTCAGCTGTTTATCATAACCGTCTCCGCCATAGGCGAGACCCAGTTTCAGGCCGGTTGAGGCGGTAAGGGGTTCGGCATCTGCATGAATCTGCACAGCAAGTTCACGCGTTGGCGCAAGAATAAGTGCCCGTGGCTGATTAACCTGACGACCTTCCGCCGCAGGATAAGAGAGAAGATGATGAAACGTTGACGTCAGAAACGCCATCGTTTTGCCGGTACCGGTTTGCGCCTGGCCTGCAACATCACGCCCTGAAAGCGTAAAAGGCAGAGCTAACGCCTGAATCGGCGTGCAGTATTGAAAGCCTTTACTATCAAGGGCTTCAACCACTTTAGGGTGCAGGGCGAAGTCGGAAAACTTCTGTTCAGTTAAGTGTGTTTTGCTCATAGTGTGGTAGAATATCAGCTTACTATCGCTTTACGAAAGCGTATCCGATGAAATAAAGTCAACCAACATTGGTATATATTACGCCAATTCGCCAGGCATAATCTTGTGGAGTAAAACATGAGCAGCGATAAAATCGTTCATCTGACTGATGACAGTTTCGACACCGACGTGCTGAAAGCCGACGGCGTTACACTGGTAGATTTCTGGGCTGAATGGTGTGGTCCTTGCAAAATGATCGCGCCAATCCTTGATGAAGTTGCAGAAGAGTATGATGGCAAGCTGACCATCGCTAAGCTGAATATTGACGATAACCCAGGCACGGCACCGAAGTATGGCATTCGTGGTATCCCGACGCTGCTGCTGTTCAAAAATGGCGAAGTCGCCGCGACCAAAGTGGGCGCGCTGTCTAAAGGCCAGCTGAAAGAGTTCCTGAACGCCAACCTGGCGTAATGCAGGACTGAATGTCTGGCAGTGGTGAATTTATCTCCTGCTGCTGGACGTTCGCTTTCAGGCGTGCTAATTTACTCACACTGCATTACGAACTTACCTTGTAGTTAGCATCTAAAGTTTTCCCTTGTTGAACCCATTCGCCCTGTACCTTATAAAGATAGAACGGTTCAGCAATCTTACGGTTAGCTCCAACTCTGGCATTACATTCGGACATCTCCCTGCATACCGATCGCCATTCCATTCGATGATCGTCGGGAAGAGCCGAAAAGAGCCATTAACGGCATGGATTAGTTGCCATACCATTCACGACAAACATTCCGAGTATTACCCCGAGTTTAAGAACCCATCACTATGAATCTTACCGAATTAAAGAATACGCCGGTTGCTGAGCTGATTACTCTCGGCGAAAATATGGGGCTGGAAAATCAGGCTCGCATGCGCAAGCAGGACATTATCTTTTCAATCCTGAAGCAGCACGCGAAGAGCGGCGAAGACATCTTCGGTGATGGCGTGCTGGAGATTCTTCAGGATGGATTTGGATTCCTCCGTTCCGGAGACAGCTCCTACCTCGCCGGCCCTGATGATATCTACGTTTCCCCCAGCCAAATCCGCCGCTTCAACCTCCGCACTGGTGACACCATCTCTGGCAAAATCCGTCCACCGAAAGAAGGTGAACGCTATTTTGCGCTGCTGAAAGTTAACGAAGTTAACTATGACAAGCCGGAAAACGCGCGTAATAAGATTCTGTTCGAAAACCTTACGCCGCTGCACGCTAACAAGCGTCTGCGTATGGAACGGGGTAATGGTTCAACGGAAGATTTAACGGCCCGCGTTCTGGATCTGGCGTCACCGATCGGTCGTGGTCAGCGTGGTCTGATCGTTGCACCGCCGAAAGCCGGTAAAACCATGCTGCTGCAGAACATCGCGCAGAGCCTGGCGTATAACTACCCGGACTGCGTGCTGATGGTACTGCTGATCGATGAGCGTCCGGAAGAAGTGACCGAGATGCAGCGTCTGGTCAAAGGTGAAGTCATTGCCTCAACCTTCGATGAGCCGGCGTCACGCCACGTTCAGGTTGCGGAAATGGTCATCGAGAAAGCCAAGCGCCTGGTTGAGCACAAGAAAGATGTCATCATCCTGCTCGACTCCATCACCCGTCTGGCGCGTGCTTATAACACCGTGGTGCCGGCGTCAGGTAAAGTCCTGACCGGTGGTGTGGATGCCAACGCCCTGCATCGTCCAAAGCGTTTCTTTGGTGCTGCACGTAACGTGGAAGAGGGCGGCAGCCTGACCATCATCGCCACCGCGCTGGTTGATACCGGTTCGAAGATGGACGAAGTGATTTACGAAGAGTTCAAAGGTACCGGTAACATGGAACTGCATCTCGCCCGTAAAATCGCTGAAAAACGTGTCTTCCCGGCGATTGACTACAACCGCTCCGGTACACGTAAAGAAGAGCTGCTTACCTCTCAGGAAGAGCTGCAGAAGATGTGGATCCTGCGTAAGATCATTCACCCGATGGGCGAAATCGACGCAATGGAGTTCCTCATCAACAAACTGGCGATGACGAAAACCAACGATGAATTCTTCGACATGATGAAGCGTTCATAATCTGATACGGCCAGGCCGGACCACTGATTCGGCTTTTTTAATCCAGATTCGCAGAAAATCGCCCTTACGCCACGTCCCGACGTGGCGTTTTTCATTTGTGAGCTATAGGATTGAACACTGGCAGGAGCATTTATAATGACTGTGGTAGTGATGGCGAATTTTTGACCGTTCGTCTGTCTCTTGATGCAGAATTCGGAATCCGACACAGCGATAAACGCGCTTTTTCGCGTATTGTTGTGCGGGATGTTAGCTGAGAGCGTTTAACGTGAATTTACTCACTATGAGTACTGAGCTTGGTTTAATTTTTCTCTTTTCACTGGCTTTCCTCTTTTTTGCTCGAAAAGCAGCTAAAAAAATTGGTTTAGTTGATAAGCCTAACTCACGTAAACGCCATCATGGCGCGATTCCGTTGGTGGGCGGCATTTCCGTGTTCGCAGGGATCTGCTTCACATTCGCGATTACCAACTACTATCTGCCACACGCGCTGCTCTATCTGGGCTGTGCCGGTGTGCTGGTGCTGGTCGGGGCGCTCGACGATCGCTTTGATATCAGCGTTAAAATCCGCGCGGTGGTTCAGGCGCTGGTCGCGGTCGTCATGATGGTGGGGGCTAAACTCTATCTGCTGAGTCTGGGCTTTATCGTCGGTCCGTTCGAGCTGATCGTGGGGCCCTTTGGCTATGTGCTGACGCTGTTTGCCGTCTGGGCCGCGATTAACGCCTTTAATATGGTGGATGGCATCGACGGTCTGCTGGGCGGCCTCTCCTCAGTGACCTTTGCCGCTATGGGCATCATCCTCTATTTCGACGGGCAGACCAGCCTGGCGATGTGGTGCTTTGCGATGATCGCCGCCACGCTGCCCTATATTCTGCTCAACCTGGGCTTTCTTGGCCGCCGCTTTAAAGTCTTTATGGGTGACGCCGGCAGCACCATGATCGGCTTCACCATCATCTGGATTCTGCTGGAAACCACCCAGGGTCTGAGTCACCCCATCACGCCGGTGACCGCCCTCTGGCTCATCGCCATTCCCCTGATGGATATGGTGGCGATCATGTATCGCCGTCTGCGCAAAGGCATGAGCCCGTTCTCGGCTGACCGTCAGCACATCCACCATCTGATTATGCGCGCCGGCTTCAGCTCGCGTCAGGCCTTTGTGCTGATTACCGTCGCGGCCGCGATTCTCGCCGGTATCGGGGTGCTGGGTGAGTATCTGGCGTTTATCCCTGAGTGGGTGATGCTGCTGCTTTTCCTGGGCGCGTTCATGGTTTATGGCTACTGCCTGAAACATGCATGGCGCGTGGCGCGGCGTATCCGTCGCATCAAGCGCCGTCTGAGCCATCATCGCGAAGCAAAAAATAAATGAACCCGATGCTGATTAAAGGATATCTCTGCCATGCCTTCTGACGTTGTGGACAACGAACTGGATCTTCGCGGCTTAGGCTGCCGGTTATGGCGTGGCAAGCGCTGGATTGTGGGGCTGGCCCTGCTGTTTGCCCTGGTCGCCTGGCTGGCGACGCTGCTGCTGAAACAGGTCTGGAGCACCACGGCGATCACCGATCGTCCGACGGTGAATATGCTGGGCTCCTACTATGCACAGCAGCAGTTTCTGACCAACCTGGATGTGCGGAACAACGCGTTAACCCTGGCGGCGCCCTCGCCAACGGTGATGGATGAGGTCTATCAGGAGTTCGTCATGCAGCTCGCCTCGTGGGATACGCGTCGCGAGTTCTGGCAGCAAACCGACTACTACAAGAGTCGTAAAACCGGCAACGCGCACAACGATGCCGCGCTGCTTGACGACATGATCGGCAACATTCTCTTCACCCCGGCGGACGCGGCACATAACCTGCCGGACAACGTCAGACTCAAAGCGGAAACCGCAGGCGACGCCAACAACCTGCTGCGTCAGTATATTGCCTACGCCAGCGAGCGTGCCGCACGTCATCTGAATGATGAGTTAAAAGGGGCCTGGCAGGCGCGCACCGATCAGTTGCAGGCGCAGGTAAAACGTCAGGAAGATGTGGCGAACGCCGTATTCCAGCGCCAGCAGCACCGTCTGGAGCAGGCGCTGAAGATCGCCAGTCAGCAGGGTATCAATGAGAAACAGACGCGCGAAGCGGGTGAAAATCTGGCGGACAGCGATCTCTTCCTGCTGGGCCAGCCCGTGCTGCAGGGACAGCTTGAAACCCTGCGTGCCACCGGTCCCAGCTTCGATATCAGCTATGATCAAAACAGAGCGATGCTGGCCACGCTGCAGACCGGACCCAGACTGAACAGCCAGTTCCAGACCTACCGTTATCTGCGTACGCCGGAAGAGCCGGTATCACGTGACAGCCCGCGACGTCTGTTCATGATGATTATGTGGGGTGCCGTTGGGGCATTAACCGGCGCGGGCGTGGCGCTGGCACGTCGTCCGCGTCTGATGTCAGACACGCATGATTGAGAGAAACAGTGTGAAAGTTCTGACCGTATTTGGTACTCGCCCCGAAGCGATAAAAATGGCCCCGCTGGTTCAGGCGCTGGCGCAGGATCCCGCGTTTGAATCACGGCTGTGCGTCACCGCCCAGCATCGCGAAATGCTCGATCAGGTGCTGCGTCTGTTCAGACTGCAGCCGGACTACGATCTCAACATCATGCGGCCTGAGCAGGGGCTGACGGAGATCACCTGTCGCATCTTAGAGGGCATGAAAACCGTTCTGCTCGACTTCCGGCCCGACATCGTGCTGGTGCACGGCGACACGACCACCACGCTGGCGGCGAGTCTGGCCGCCTTTTATCATCAGATTCCGGTTGGCCATGTGGAAGCCGGGCTGCGCACCGGCGATCTCGCGTCGCCGTGGCCGGAAGAGGGCAACCGTAAGCTGACCGGCCATCTCGCCCGCCTGCATTTCACCCCGACCTCGCGCTCGCGACAGAATCTGCTGCAGGAAAATCTCGCCGACTCACGCATTATCGTGACCGGCAATACGGTTATTGACGCACTGCTGTGGGTACGTGATCGGGTGCTGGATGACACCAATCTGAATGCGCAGCTGGCCGCGCGCTATCCGTTTCTCGATCCGGAGAAGAAACTGGTGCTGGTCACCGGTCATCGTCGTGAAAGCTTTGGCGGCGGGTTTGAACGGATCTGCAGCGCGCTGGCGCAGATTGCCCGCCAGCATCCGGAAGCGCAGATTGTCTATCCGGTGCACCTCAATCCCAATGTCAGCGAACCGGTTAACCGGATACTCAGCGGCATTGAAAATATTATTCTGATCGAACCGCAGGAGTATCTGCCTTTTGTCTGGCTGATGAACCGCGCCTGGTTAATCCTCACCGACTCCGGCGGTATCCAGGAAGAGGCGCCGTCGCTGGGTAAACCGGTGCTGGTGATGCGCGACACTACCGAGCGGCCGGAAGCGGTCGATGCCGGCACCGTGAAACTGGTAGGAACCGATGTCGCCACTATCGTGGCCAGCGTGAGCGAACTGCTGAGCGACGATGAGGCCTGGCAGGCGATGAGTCATGCCCATAATCCTTATGGCGATGGCAAAGCCTGCGGTCGTATTTTACAAGCCTTAAAAGATAACCGAGCCGAATTATGAGTTTTGAAACCATCTCCGTGATTGGACTGGGATACATTGGGCTGCCGACGGCAGCCGTTTTTGCCTCAAAGGGAAAAAAAGTGGTGGGCGTGGATATCAACGCGCGCGCCGTAGAAACCATCAACCGTGGCGCGATCCACATCGTGGAGCCCGATTTAGATCAGGTGGTACATGCTGCCGTCACGCGTGGCGACCTGCGTGCCACCACCCAGCCTGAGCCTGCGGACGCCTTTCTTATTGCCGTGCCGACTCCGTTCAAAGATGACCATCAGCCCGACCTGCGCTTTGTGAAAGCCGCCGCAGAGTCGATAGCTCCTGTGCTGAAGAAGGGCGACCTGGTGATTCTGGAGTCGACGTCGCCGGTTGGCAGCACGGAACAGATGGCCGACTGGCTGGCGGCGGCGCGTCCCGATCTGCGTTTTCCGCAGCACGGTGAGACGCCCGATGTCTTCGTCGCCTACTGCCCGGAGCGCGTACTGCCGGGTCAGGTGATGGTCGAACTGATCAATAATGACAGGGTCATCGGCGGCATGACACCCGCCTGTTCCGCCCGCGCCAGCGAGCTGTATCGCATTTTCCTGAAAGGCGAGTGTGTGGAAACCAACGCCCGCACCGCCGAGATGTGCAAGCTGACTGAGAACAGCTTCCGCGATGTGAACATCGCCTTTGCCAATGAGCTGTCGCTGATTTGCGCCGATCAGGGGATCAACGTCTGGGAGCTGATTGCGCTGGCGAATCGCCATCCGCGCGTCAACATTCTGCAGCCAGGGCCGGGCGTCGGGGGACACTGTATCGCCGTCGATCCCTGGTTCATCGTGGCGCAGAATCCCGAACTAGCCCGTCTGATCCGCACCGCGCGCGAGGTCAATGATGCCAAGCCGCAGTGGGTGCTGGACCAGGTAAAAACCGCGCTGGCGGAGTGCCTGACCCAGACCGGCAAGCGCGCCAGCGATATCACCATCGCCTGCTTCGGACTGGCTTTTAAACCCAATATTGACGATCTGCGCGAAAGCCCGGCGGTGGGCGTGGCGCAGAAGATTGCGGAGTGGCACCGCGGCACAACCTGGGTGGTTGAGCCTCACATTGCGCAGATCGCTGACGCGCTGGCAGGCAAAGCTGAGCTGGTCCCGGGCGAGCAGGCGCTGGCCCAGGCCGATATTCTGGTGATGCTGGTGGATCATCGCGCCTTCCGCGCCATCGATGCCGCTCAGGTACAGCAGCAATGGATTGTCGACACCAAAGGTGTGTGGCGATGAGGCGTTTTAGCGTTTAAATAACTGACATGTGCGGTTGCCTGGCGTAACGGCTGGCTGAGTGACGAACAGCTGCGCGCCGCGGGTGACGCGTTGACGAAAACCGGCTACGGCCAATACCTGCTGGATTTATTACATGCCCGTCCACGTCAATATTAATCCCCTCAGCTGGGAGAGCGCATTCTTCGGTGTTGAGACGGTGCGGCTGGAGCTGCAAGGCGACACCCCGCTGGAGCAGGCGCTGCGCCATCCCTGTGCACTGATGCAGATGAAAGTCGCTGCGGGTGAAACGGCGCTGATCGATACGCTGCAGCAGCATCAGTTCCAGCTGGTGGAGGGTGAGGCCGATCTGACGCTGGCGATTGACCAGACGGAACGGCAGGCGGGCATTCGCATTGCGCGTGAGGCACAGATCCCCTCTCTGCGTGACGCCGCGTCGCAGCTCTTCAGTCAGAGCCGCTTTCGTGCGCCCTGGTATGCGCCGGACGCCAGCGGTCGCTTTTATGCGCAGTGGATTGAAAATGCGGTGCGCGGGGCGTTTGACGATCAGTGCCTGGTCGCCTGCGATGCCGCGGGTGGAGTGCAGGGCTTTGTTTCGCTGCGTGCGGTGGAGGGCGATGCCCGCATCGGCCTGCTCGGCGTCCTGCCCGACGCACAGGGACAGGGGCTGGGTCAGCGACTGATGCTGGCGGCGGCGGACTGGGCGCGGGTCAGGCAGCTCGCGCAGCTTCGGGTGGCGACTCAGCTCAGCAATCTTACGGCGATGCGCCTCTATTTACGCAGCGGTGCCCGGCTCGACAGCACCGCCTACTGGTTTTACAGGAAAGGTCATGATTCCATTTAATGCGCCGCCCGTGGTGGGCACAGAAATTGAGTATATGCAGTCGGCGATGAGCAGCGGCAAGCTGTGCGGCGACGGCGGCTTTACCCGCCGCTGCCAGCAGTGGATGGAGCAGCGTTTCGGCAGTAAAAAAGTGCTGCTGACCCCCTCCTGCACCGCTTCGCTGGAGATGGCGGCACTGCTTATCGATCTGCAGCCTGGCGATGAAGTGATTATGCCGAGCTACACCTTTGTCTCTACCGCCAATGCCTTTGTGCTGCGCGGCGCGCGTATTGTCTTTGTCGATGTCCGCCCGGACACCATGAATATTGATGAGACCCTGATTGAAGCGGCCATCACAGAAAAAACCCGTGCCATTGTCCCGGTGCACTACGCAGGCGTCGCCTGTGAAATGGACACCATCATGGCGCTGGCGGCAAAACATAAGCTGTTTGTCATCGAAGATGCGGCGCAGGGTGTGATGTCACGCTACAAAGGCCGTGCGCTGGGTACCATCGGTCATATCGGCTGCTTCAGCTTTCATGAAACCAAGAACTACACGGCGGGTGGCGAAGGGGGGGCAACCCTGATTAACGACGCCAGTCTGGTCGAGCGCGCCGAAATCGTGCGGGAAAAGGGCACGAACCGCAGCCAGTTCTTCCGCGGTCAGGTCGATAAATACACCTGGCGCGATATGGGGTCGAGCTTCCTGATGGCCGATCTGCAGGCGGCCTACCTCTGGGCACAGCTGGAAGCGGCTGAACGCATTAACCAGCAACGTTTACGTATCTGGCAGCGTTATTATGAGGCGCTTCAGCCACTGGCGGCACAGGGACGCATTGACCTGCCCGTGATCCCTGCCAGCTGCGAACATAATGCCCATATGTTCTACATCAAGCTGCGCGATCAGGATGATCGTCAGGCGCTGATTAACTGGATGAAGGAAGCCGAGATACTGACGGTGTTCCACTATATTCCGCTGCACAGTTCGCCTGCCGGTGAGCGTTTCTCGCAGTTTGTCGGGGAGGATC
This sequence comes from Type-F symbiont of Plautia stali, assembly GCF_059731105.1. Lineage (NCBI taxonomy): Bacteria > Pseudomonadati > Pseudomonadota > Gammaproteobacteria > Enterobacterales > Enterobacteriaceae > Type-F symbiont of Plautia stali. The sequence goes on from NZ_AP035909.1 coordinate 159,607, forward strand.
GCTTTACCACAGCGGAAAGCGAACGCCTGCTGCGCCTGCCGCTGTTTTATAACCTGTCAGATAATAATCAGAGCACGGTTATCAGCTCACTGCTGAGCTTCTTTTCCTGATGTCATTAGCCAGAGCCTCAGTGTGGACCGCGTCGTCCACGCTGGTAAAAATTGTGTCTGGTCTGCTGGTGGTAAAGCTGCTGGCGGTCAGCTTCGGTCCTGAAGGTGTGGGGCAGGCGGGGAACTTTCGTCAGCTGATTACCGTGCTGGGTGTACTGGCCGGGGCGGGCATCTTCAACGGTGTCACCACGTATGTGGCGCAGTATCAGCAGCAGCCCGGCCAGCTACGGGCGCTGGTGGGTACGGCGTCGGCCATGGTGCTGGGCTTTTCCGGCGCGCTGGCGCTGCTGTTTCTGCTGGCGGCGGCCCCGATCAGCACGGCGCTGTTTGGTCATGACCGCTATCAGGGCGTTATCCGCGTGGTCGCTTTCCTTCAGCTCGGCATCGCCTGGGCCAACTTTACGCTGGCGCTGCTGAAGGGGTATCGCGACGCGCGCGGCAATGCGCTGGCGCTGATCGCTGGCAGCCTGATTGGGGTCATGGGCTATCTGGTCTGCTGGTGGCTGGGTGGCTATCAGGGCGCACTGACCGGCCTGGCGCTGGTGCCGGCCCTGCTGCTGCTGCCGGCACTGGTGATGCTGAAACGCCGCGCGCCGCTGCCGCTGAGCTGGCTGCGTCCGCAATGGCATCCTGAGCTGGCGCGCAATCTGGCGAAATATACCCTGATGGCGCTGATCACGGCGGTAACCCTGCCGGTGGCCTGGGTGCTGATGCGTAACCTGCTGGCAGAGCAGCAGGGCTGGGCGCAGGTCGGCCTGTGGCAGGGCGTGACCAGCATTTCCGATGCCTATCTGCAGTTTATTACCGCCACCTTCAGCGTCTGGCTGTTGCCGACCCTGGCACGGCTCGATGACAAGCGCGACATCGCGCGGGAGATTGGCCGGGCACTGCGCTTTGTGCTGCCAGCCGTGGCCGTCGCCAGCCTCGCTGTCTGGGTACTGCGCGATTTCGCCATCAGCCTGCTTTTCTCCGAAGCCTTTCGCGGGATGCGCGATCTCTTTGTCTGGCAACTGTGTGGCGATGTTTTTAAAGTTGGCGCCTATGTTTTCGGATATCTGGTTATCGCCAAAGCCTCGCTGCGCTTTTATGTTCTGACTGAGATCAGCCAGTTTCTGTTACTGACCCTGTTCTCACGCTGGCTGATCCCGTTACATGGCGCAACGGGGGCCGCACAGGCCTATATGCTGACCTACATGGCTTACTTTGCCCTGTGTTGTGGCGCTTTTATTGTTTACTGTCGGAAAAAATGAGTTTAATTCACGTTCTGGGATCGGATATTCCCCACCACAACCTCACGGTGCTGCGTTTTTTCAACGACGTTCTCAGCGTTGAGCAGCCTGCGGCTTCGCCACGCCATTTTATGGTGGTGACCGGGCAGCCCGAGAGTCTGGCCCCCTTCACAGCGTTACGGATCGAGTGCTTTGCCAGCAAGAAAGCGCTGGCGCAGGCGGTAGTGCAGCGGGCAAAAAATCGTCAGCAGCGTTTCTTCTGTCACGGCCAGTTTAACCCGTGGATCTGGCTGGCACTGCTTAGCGGTAAGCTGCGCCGCTCACAGCTGTTCTGGCATGTCTGGGGAGCCGATCTTTATGAAGACTCACGCAGCCTGAAATTCCGCCTGTTCTATCACATTCGCCGGTTAGCTCAGGGACGGGTGGCACAGGTTTTTGCCACCCGTGGGGATCTGCACCACTTTCAGCAGCGTCATCGCCGGGTGCCGGGATCACTGCTCTATTTCCCGACCCGAATGCCTGCCGCCGCCGTGCAGGCTGAACCGACGGAACCGTTCACGCTGCTGCTGGGCAACTCGGGCGATCCCAGTAACCGCCATATTGAAGGTTTAAAAGCGATTCACGCGCAGTTTGGTGAGCAGGTGCGTATTGAGGTGCCGCTGGGTTATCCGCCGGGCAATGAGGCTTATATCAGCCAGATTCAGGCCGCAGCGGATACGCTGTTCCCGCAGGGGCAGGTGAACCTGATACGTGAAAATCTGGCGTTTGAAGCCTATCTGGCCCTGCTGGCGCGCTGCCACGTCGGCTATTTTATGTTTGAACGTCAGCAGGGGGTAGGCACACTCTGCCTGCTGATCCAGGCGAACGTGCCGTTTGTGCTGACCCGCAAAAATCCATTCTGGCGCGATGTGGCAGAGCAGCAGTTGCCGGTCCTGTTCAGCGAAGATACGCTGTCGCCTGCTGTTATCGCCGAGGCGCGTCGCCAGCTTATGACCTGTGATAAAGCGGCGATCGCCTTTTTCGCTCCCGGTTATCTGGCAGGCTGGCGGGCAGCGTTACAGCTCAGCGAAGGGGAAAAGTCATGAGTCTTATGCAGTTTGGCGGCCTGCTGGTGGTCTATCTGCTGTCGCTGGGTTTCATTCTGACCCTGACCTGGCGGGAGTTTAAGCGTGTCCGTTTTAACTTCCACCTCTTTTTCACGCTGCTGTTTTTACTGACCTTCTACTTCGGCTTTCCGCTGACTTCCCTGCTGGTGTTCCGGTTTCATGTTGAGGTGGTGCCGGTGGAAAACCTGCTGGAGGCGCTGCTCTCGGCCACGGCGTTTTATGCCATCTATTACGTCAGTTATAAGGTGCGGCTGAAGCCGGCCAATGCACCGCCTGCAAAGCCCTGGCTGCAGATGAACCGGGTCGAAACCCACCTGACCTGTGTGATTCTGGCGCTGGTGGCGCTGGGCACCGTTACGGTGTTCTTTATTCACAACGGTTTTCTGCTGTTCCGCCTGACGGCCTATAACCAGATCTTTTCCAGCGAAGTGTCGGGCGTGGCGCTGAAGCGCTTCTTCTATTTCTTTATTCCGGCGATGCTGATCCCCTATTTCCTGCGTCCGACGCGTCGCAACTGGCTGCTGTTTCTGGTGGTGACGGTGGCCTTTGGCCTGCTGACCTACGCGCTGGTGGGCGGGACTCGCGCCAATATCATTATTGCGTTTGCGCTATTCCTGTTTATCGGTATTACGCGCGGCTGGATCACCCTCTGGATGCTGGCAACGGCAGGGGTGATGGCTATCGCAGGAATGTTCTGGCTGGCGCTGCGCCGCTATAACCTGGACGTTATGGGCGATGAGGCGTTTTACACCTTCCTTTATCTGACGCGGGATACGTTCTCACCGTGGGAGAATCTGGCCCTGCTGCTGGATAACTACGCCAGAATAGAGTTTCAGGGGCTGGCACCGCTGTGGCGCGATTTCTACGTGTTTATTCCCACCTGGCTGTGGCCGGATCGGCCGCTGACCGTGCTGAACAGCGCGAACTACTTCACCTGGGAAGTGCTGGATAACCATTCGGGCCTGGCCATTTCCCCGACGCTGATCGGCTCGCTGGTGGTCATGGGCGGCGTCTGGGCGATTCCGATCGGTGCCGTGGCGGTGGGGATGATTATTAAAGCCTTTGATGCGATCTACCAGCGTGGCTGCCGTGAGGCCAACCGCTACAGCGGTGCTATCCTGCAAAGCTTCTGTTTTGGTGCGGTCTTTAACATGATCGTGCTGGCACGCGAAGGGCTGGATGCCTTCGGTTCACGCGTGGTGTTTTTCTGCATCATTTTTGCTGCCTGTCTGGGCCTGGCTAAATTACTTTTCTGGTTACTGGATCGCGCAGGTTTAATTCGCGACCGCAGTGGACGGGTGCTACACAGCCCGCTCTGATTAACCTCTGGGATTAACGGAAGATATGACACAGTTAACGGATACGCCGCAGTACCGGATCCGCGGCGTTGACCTGTATGGCTTCGAAAATATGTCGTCGGCGGTGAGCTTTCTGATGCCGCCGCAGAGCGTACGCAGCGGCATTCTGGTGGCGATCAATGCGGAGAAGATCCTGACCGCCGAGCGGGATGAGGGATTACGCACGCTGCTGGCGCAGGCGGAGTATGCCTATGCCGATGGCATCAGCATTGTGCGCTCGATCCGTAAAAAGTATCCGCAGGCGTCAGTGCAGCGTATTGCGGGCGCAGATTTGTGGGAGGCGCTGATGGAACGCGCCGGGCGGGAAGGGATGCCGGTGTTTCTGGTGGGTGGTCGCCAGCAGGTGCTGGATGAGACCTGCGCGAAGCTGCGTCGTCAGTGGAATGTGAATATTGTCGGGGCGCAGGATGGCTATTTTGCGCCAGCGGATCAGGATGCCCTGTTTGCCCGGATTGCCGCCAGCGGCGCAAAGCTGGTGACCGTGGCGCTGGGGTCGCCGCGTCAGGAGCTGCTGATGCTGGCGTGCCGCGCATACTGGCCGGATGCGCTTTATATGGGGGTAGGGGGAACCTACGACGTCTTCACCGGCCATGTGAAGCGCGCGCCCAAAATCTGGCAGCGGCTGGGGCTGGAGTGGCTCTACCGTCTGATTCGGCAGCCGAGCCGCCTGCGCAGGCAGTTAAAACTGCTTAAATATTTGCGCTATCACTGGCGCGGCGATCTCTGATATCGCTGATAAATGCCGCATTTTTACGCACGGTGAGCACGGAAATGTACTATTTGTCGACGAAATGCACAAAGCGTAATCAAACGCGCCTTTTTATTTAAAAAGCACTAGACACGATGGGCGCTTATCTCTAGTATGCACATCCGCAACGGCGCTACGCGCCCGTAGCTCAGCTGGATAGAGCGCTGCCCTCCGGAGGCAGAGGTCTCAGGTTCGAATCCTGTCGGGCGCGCCATATCGTTTGTGCGCATGAGCTTCGGTGGTTGATTTACCGCGGTTGGCAGTAAAGATTTACATGCTGCAGGTCTTTGACTTGTAACATTAAGTACAGTGGTGGCTATAGCTCAGTTGGTAGAGCCCTGGATTGTGATTCCAGTTGTCGTGGGTTCGAGTCCCATTAGCCACCCCAGATTTTGCTGGGATACGCGAAGGTGGCGGAATTGGTAGACGCGCTAGCTTCAGGTGTTAGTGTCTTAACGGACGTGAGGGTTCAAGTCCCTCTCTTCGCACCAGGCAAAACAGTTAAAAAAATCGGCGAGTAGCGCAGCTTGGTAGCGCAACTGGTTTGGGACCAGTGGGTCGGAGGTTCGAATCCTCTCTCGCCGACCATTTTTAGAAACCTGTCTGAAAAGACAGGTTTTTTTTCGTCTGAAAAAAAGAGGATGAGAACCTCCGAAGGAGGTTTGAGCCGAGCGTAGCGAGACAACGTTGCTTCAGCAACGGCCCGGAGGGCGCTGCTCGCAGAGCAGTGTAATCCTCTCTCGCCGACCATTTTTAGAAACCTGTCTGAAAAGACAGGTTTTTTTTCGTCTGTAGAAAAGTGGATTTGAATGTCTGCGGGAGATATGGGCCGGACCGGGTGGGTGCGGTGTAACAATGTTGCTGTCAGTTCGAGCCTGCGAAGGTAACACGGTCAGATCGGAAAGTCGCTTAAGCCATCCATGGCCGCTCGGCCCACGCGATTACGCACCTCATCCATGAGGTGCGCCCGTAAACGGGCCAACGCGTTGCGTTGTTCAAAAACGCTCCCGGCGTTTTTATCCGGGCGGCGGGACGCTTTCCTCTTCTGACCGTGTTCCCTGCGCGTTGAGCTTATGCGCTGTGGTTAGATGCATCCGGGTTTAGATCTGTCATTAGTCCAAAGCTTCCTTGTAAGTATCTGATGCGTCTGCCATACGTGAAGCGAAGGGAGCATACGCCTGTAGCAAAGCATAGCGGGCCAGGGATGGCCCGCGCTGAGCCTGCCATGGATGGCGTCTTTTGCGTCTTTGCGAAAGGCGTATGCTCCCTGAAGCCCGCACTGTGGTGAGAGCCGGCGTGCTCGTTAGCGTATTGTTTGATGCCAGATTACCCGCTTTGAGTGAGTCAGTTGTCAGAGAAGGTTGCTGAAGCAGGATCGCTAGCGTCGTGAATTGCCGACAAATAAGTCATTGTTATTTATAGATTCATAAAGAGTCCGGGCTCGCTGTCTCCGTTCAGAGACAGAGAAAGTCTCTGCTGTCGCTGGATACCGACACTTATCCGCCATCTGCTCCGCTGAAGCGCTCAGCATCTTCAATAACCTAATGATTTTAAATATCTTTTAAAAAAATCTTCAGACTGGCACGGCTTGTGCAATACTCCTGCTGTAGATGCTCATTCCACCTCTTATGTCTGCTGATGCTGCATAAACCTGGGAATGATGCAGAGCCAATTTTAGGTACCTGTTGTCTGCCTGCCTGTATCGCGAAAGCCTTACAGGATTACCAGACACCACGTTGAGTCGGGTACCTCCCGGTTGTCTTACCGACCTGATCTTACACCTGCCACTGGCAGGTGTTTTTTTTTGCCTGAGGAGAAGGAGCGGCAGATTGCGGGCACAAAAAAGCCGGGCGAGCCCGGCTTAGTTAGCTTTGCGCCTGTCAGGCGCCAGGATTATTTTTCAGCGTCAGCAGTAAGCCTTCACGGCGCATCTTCGCGGCCTCTTCCGGACGATGCAGACGATCATACACATCCGCCAGCCACGCATAATCGAATGCGTCAGGACGCTGTGCCAGCGCCTGCTGCAGAGCATCCGCTGCCTGCTGCCACTCTCCATGACGCATCAGCAACTGCCCCAGCGTGCTGTGCAGCAGCGGCGTTGCGCCATGCTGTTTGATCTGCTGACGTAGCGCCTTCTCAAGTGCTTCCGGATTGCCGCTTTTAATGCGGGGCATCAGCAGCACCAGACGATCGTCATAATGACGCTTGAGGCCTTCCAGCACGATCGACTGCGCGGTGTCATGATCGTTACACTCAATCAGGTGATCCGCCATGGCGACCTGCAGCGTGGTATCCTGACGGGTCTTACGGCTCAGCGTATTCCACCAGCGCTTCAGACCGTCACTGCCCTGATCGGCCATCGCCTGATTCATCAGGCCCAGCCAGGCCTGCTGCTGCAACGCGTCGCGATGGAGGTCGTCGCCGACCTGCGCTTTCTGCATCGCAGGCAGAATATCCAGCAGCGCACTCCAGGCACCGGTACGGACATAGGCCTGTTCAGCCAGACGCAGCACTTCAGGATGACGTGGTGCCACTTCCAGCAGACGATCGATGCTGTGACGTGCAGCGTGATCTTCATTGCGCGCCAGCTGAATACGTGCGCGGGCAATTTCTACCGGAATAGTATTGTTTTCGGACAGCTCTGCCGCGCGTTCAAGATGCTGATTGGCACGCACTTCATCACCGCGCTGCTGCGCGGCTTCCGCAGCCAGCAGGTAGTTTGCTACCGGCACATCCGCGTGATCGGCATCTTTAGAGAGCAGTTTTTCCGCCTGACGATGGTCACCTTCCGCCAGCTTCATCAGCGCAGTCTGCGTATGACGCTGGGCGCGGCGGCGTTTACGCCCGGTAAACCAGCCACGGGTGCGTGCGCCGGTTCGCAGCACGCGACGCAGCAGCCACTCCACGGCCAGAATTACCAGCAGGCTGAGAATAAGGATTATCACCAGCCCGGTGACACTGGTCTCAATATTCCAGTTATCAGTCTGAATCAGCACATAGCCCTGATGACCGGCAATCATCGGTCCCAGTACCACGCCCGCAATCAGCAGGATAAAGAGGATAAATACCTTAAGCATGCTTAGCCTCCCTGCTGAGTGGCAGCGGCAGAGGGCTGAGCTAACAGGTTCCGCACACGGGTCTGCATCAGCTGTTCCAGCAACGGCTGGCTTTCCAGCGTGTCAGGCAGATCCATATTGATGTTCTGCTGGCTCAGCTCATCCAGCTGGGCAAGGAAGGCTTTCGTTGCCGCATCGTTAGTGTCATACCAGGCACGAACCCAGGCGGAGACGGTATCGATAGATTGTTTGTAAATCTCATCCTGATGACGCGGCACAGCCTGCGCTGCGATCAGCAGACGCGAGCGGATATTCTCCCGCAGATAGACATCCTGATTCGGCGCCAGCAGCGGCTGGGCGGTATTATCGCGGCGGCGGATGGTAATAAAGTCATCCATAAAGTTGTGCCAGCTCTTCACCAGGTTCTGACGCCACTCGCGCACGGAACCCGACAGTTCGCCGCCATCGCTGTCCATCGGCGCATCATCGCTGTCGTTGTCTGCCAGACGCAGATTATCGACGTTGTTCGACAGCTGATTCAGCTTGAGGATCACGCCGTCATAATCGACCTGCGTGACGGAGGAGAGGTTGCTGATGTCCTGGGTCAGGGCGCGACGCACGTTCATTACGCTGGGATCGTTCATGTCGGCCAGGCTGGCATCGGCGCTTTTCAGCAGCGCAGCGGCGGTCGTGACATCCTGATCGCTCCAGAGCTTGCGGCCAGCCAGTTTCACCAGATAATCGGCCTGGGCCAGCAACCAGCTGCGCACGTCATTGCCGGAAATCACGGCCATTTTTTCACGCAGGGTTTCCAGCTCTTTGGCTGACGCGTTCTGCTGGGCCTGTGCCGTCTGCAGTGCGGTTTCAGCGCCGCTCAGCTGCTGGGTCAGCTGCTGTTTGTCGCTGCTGGCCTGCTGCTGCAGCGCACTCAGCTGGTCACTCAGCTTCTGATTGGTTTGTGCCTGTAAATCAGCCTGATGTTTCCCGTAAAGGTATAAACCTGCACCCATCGCCAGCGCAATGACGATCGCCACTGCCCCCAGCGCCATGCCACCTTTATTCGCATTGCGCGGAGGCGTGTCGTTGCTGGAGAGAGAGCGGTCGACCGCTGGGGTGGTTTCTTCAACCATGGCGGAGGAGTCTTTTTGTTCCGTCATATGTGGCACATCCCATTGTTAAGTTCATCGTAACGCGCGCAGCAGCGCATCGTTATCGGCACCATCGGCTACCTGAATATCCTGCCAACCCAATCCTGCAGCCAGGGTAGCCAAACGTTCACTGACGACAACCAGTCGGCAGTTGAGCAGCCATTCCTCGCGATCAACTGCGGGGAACAGCGAAAAGAGCTGTTGTAACATTTCACCGCTGGTGACCACCAGTACCGAGACGCCGCGATCGCGCCAGCGGCGGCCTTCGATCGGTCCGTCGTAATGCTTCTGACAGCGCTGGTAACAGGCAGCAAACGTCACCTCAGCACCACGCCGGGTTAATGTCTCTGCCAGCAATTCGCGTCCGGGGTCGCCGCGCAGGATCAGCGCACGTTTACCGGCAATCTGCTGCAGCGTATTCAGCTGAATCAGTTCTTCACTGGTTTCATGAGCATGGGGCCATGTTACCTGCCGGCCGCTGGCGGTGTGAAACGCCAGCGCAGTGCTGCGACCAATTGCATAATAGTCCAGCTCGCCGGGCCATGCTTTGATCGCGTGCTGCGCGTAGTGAATAACCTGCTGAGAAAGAATGAAAACCAGGTCGCCCGGGCGGAGGGCGGCGAGCTTCTGAGGCAGAAAGGGGAGGTCCGCGCCCGGTGCGAACTCGATTAGCGGCAGGCTCCACGCCTGCCTGCCAAGGGCATGCAGGCGTGACACCAGCTCTGCCGCGGCGGGTTCCGGGCGCGTCACCAGAATGGTCATGCCGGTGGCTGCCCCTGGTAAACGTCCTGCAGAATCTCACGGGCGCCACCGTCCAGCAGCTCGTCGGCCAGGGAAATGCCCATCTCGCGGGCCTGACTCCGCGGACCACGACGCTCGCCGCTGACCATTACATGACCATCCGGTGCACCGACCATGCCGCGCAGCCAGAGTTCATCGCCTTCCAGCACGGCGAAACTGCCGATAGGCACCTGACACCCCCCTTCGAGACGGGTATTCATGGCGCGTTCCGCTCTGACACAGACTTCCGTGTCGTCGTGATTCAGCGCCTGCAGCAGGCCGATCAGGGTGGTGTCATCCAGACGGCATTCAATACCGACTGCGCCCTGGCCCACGGCGGGTAAGGAGACTTCAGCAGGCAGGGCCTGACGAATACGATCTTCCAGCCCCAGACGTTTCAGCCCGGCAACGGCGAGAATAATCGCGTCATATTCACCGGCATCCAGTTTGCTCAGACGGGTGCCCACATTGCCCCGCAGCGAGCGGATCACCAGATCCGGGCGGCGAGCGCTAATCTGGCACTGACGACGCAGGCTGGAGGTGCCGACAATAGCACCCTGAGGCAGCGCGTCCAGGCTGTCATAATGATGAGAAACGAACGCATCGCGCGGATCGTCGCGCTCGCAGATGGTTACGAGGCCCAGACCTTCAGGGAAATCGACCGGCACATCTTTCATTGAGTGCACCGCCATATCGGCCCGGCCATCCAGCATCGCCAGTTCCAGCTCTTTAACAAACAGCCCTTTACCGCCGACTTTCGCCAGCGGCGTATCAAGAATAATGTCACCCTTGGTGACCATCGGCACCAGTTCAACGCGCAGTCCCGGATGGGCGCTCATCAGGCGTTGCTGTACATAATGTGCCTGCCATAATGCGAGCGGGCTTTGTCTTGTAGCAATTCTGAAAATTTTGTCTAACATGCTGTTAACCATTTTTATCGTTCACTGAATATCCTATCATCTCTGGGTGAATACTGTCAGTTTCAACGGATTGAAAACGGCCTGTGAGCGGTTTCAGGCCCGGTTTATCAAGCCATCACGTGGGAACCAGTGCTGAAAAGGCGGGAAGCTGGTAAGAACGTGCTAAACTGTTAAGTAGCGCAACTTTCTTTACGGTCAATCTGCCGGGTGTTAGATTGATCACGTTTCCAGCAATTATCTGCCCACTTTTTTACTTTTATAAGCGGCAGAGCGGGGAAACAGGGTGCTTAAACACTGGGACAATCAGGCGAAACGTCTTGTACCTCTACATTGAGACACTGAAACAGAGACTGGATGCAATCAACCAGCTGCGCGTTGATCGTGCGCTGGCTGCCATGGGACCCGCTTTTCAGCGCGTCTACAGTCTGCTGCCAACCTTATTACATTATCAACATCCGCAGATGCCGGGTTACCTTGAAGGTAACGTTCCACATGGCATCAGCTTTTTCACGCCTGATGAAAACCAGCGTCAGCTACTGGCCGATCTCACCGGTGACAGCGACCTGCGCCATGCCGATGCGCCGAAAGGCGAAATGCCGATCACGGCGATCTACTCCATGGGCAGCACCTCCTCTGTCGGGCAGAACAGCGTCTCGGATCTCGATATCTGGGTCTGCCATCAATCCTGGCTGGATAATGAAGAGCGCCTGAATCTGCAGCGCAAATGCACGCTGCTGCAGAAGTGGTGCGTCTCGATGGGCGTGGAAGTGAGCTTCTTCCTGATCGACGAGAACCGCTTCCGTCACAACGAAAGCGGCAGTCTGGGCGGTGAAGATTGCGGCTCAACGCAACACATTCTCCTGCTGGATGAGTTTTACCGCACCGCAGTGCGTATGGCGGGTAAACGCCTCCTGTGGAACATGGTACCGGGCGAAGAGGAGCATCACTACGACGATTACGTGATGTCGCTTTACGCCAAAGGGGTGCTGACGCCTAACGAGTGGCTCGATCTGGGCGGCCTTGGCACCCTGTCGGCGGAAGAGTATTTCGGTGCCAGCCTGTGGCAGCTCTATAAGAGCATCGATTCGCCCTATAAAGCGGTGCTGAAGACCCTGCTGCTGGAAGCCTACAGCTGGGAATACCCGAACACCCAGCTGCTGGCGATGGACATTAAACAGCGTCTGCACGATGGCGAAATCATCTGCTTCGGGCTGGACCCTTACTGCATGATGCTGGAGCGCGTGACGCACTATCTGACCAGCATCGACGATCAGCCGCGTCTCGACCTGGTGCGGCGCTGTTTCTATCTCAAAGTGTGCGAAAAGCTCAGCACGGACGACCATCCGCAGCGCAGCGGCTGGCGTCGCGAAATTTTATCGCAGCTGGTGAAAGAGTGGGGCTGGAACGACGAGAAGCTCGGTATCCTGGATAACCGCGCCGGGTGGAAAATCGAGCGCGTGCGTGAAGCCCACAATGAACTGCTGGATGCGATGATGCAGAGCTATCGCAACCTGATCCGCTTTGCCCGCCGTAACAATTTAAGCGTGAGCGCCAGCCCGCAGGATATCGGCGTGCTGACCCGTAAATTGTATGCCGCCTTTGAGGCGCTACCGGGCAAAGTGACGCTGGTGAACCCGCAGATTTCACCCGATCTCTCTGAGCCGAACCTGACCTTTATTCATGTGCCGCCTGGCCGTGCCAACCGCTCCGGCTGGTATCTCTATAATCAGGCGCCGGATATGGATTCGATCATCAGCCATCAGCCGCTGGAATATAACCGCTATCTGAACAAGCTGGTGGCGTGGGCGTGGTTCAATGGCCTGCTGACCCGCAAAACCCGGCTGCATATCAAAGGCAATGACACCTGCGATCTGGCGCGCCTGCAGGAGCTGGTTAACGACGTCTCCAGCCACTTCCCGCTGCGCCTGCCTGCGCCGACGCCCAAAGCGCTCTACAGCCCGTGCGAAATTCGTCACCTGGCGATTATCGTGAACCTTGAGCACGATCCGACGGCGGCCTTCCGCAATCAGGTGGTGCATTTTGACTTCCGCAAACTCGATGTCTTCAGCTTTGGTCAGCAGCAGCAGTGTCTGATTGGCAGCATTGACCTGCTCTACCGTAACTCATGGAATGAGGTGCGAACCCTGCACTTCAGCGGTGAACAGGCGATGATCGAGGGACTGAAAACCATTCTGGGCAAGATGCACCAGGATGCCGCACCGCCAGACACGGTAGAAGTCTTCTGCTACAGCCAGCATCTGCGTGGTCTGATTCGCACGCGCGTTCAGCAGCTGGTGTCCGAGTGCATTGAGCTGCGCCTCTCCAGCACGCGTCAGGAGCCTGGCCGCTTCAAGGCGCTGCGTATGGCTGGCCAGACCTGGGGACTCTTCTTTGAACGCATGAGCGTCTCCGTGCAGAAGCTGGAAAACGCGGTGGAGTTTTATGGCGCGATCTCCAATAACAAGCTGCACGGGCTGTCGATCAAAGTCGAAACCAACCAGACGCCGCTGCCGCCGGTGGTCAACGGCTATGCCAGCGAAGGCATTATTCAGTTCTTTTTCGAGAACACGACGGACGACCAGGGCTTCAACATCTACATCCTGGATGAGTCCAACCGGGTTGAGGTTTATCATCACTGCGAAGGCAGCAAAGAGGAGCTGGTGCGCGACGTCAGCCGGTTCTACTCCTCCTCGCACGATCGCTTTACCTACGGGTCGAGCTTCATCAACTTTAACCTGCCGCAGTTCTACCAGATAGTGAACACCGGCGAGCGTTTTCAGGTGATACCGTTCCGCAGTCAGACGCTGACCCAGCTCTGCACCAGCCAGCCTGACAACGACAACAGCGACTATCAGCCTCGCTATCAGGTGCACTGATGCCGACCGGCTGCCTGCGTTCAGCAGGTGGCCGCGCGCTTCCTGACCGCTTATCAGGTTCACGCTATTTGCGGGGATTTCCTGTTGCTTTTCCACCTTCAACTGCGATGATAAGCATCCAGGTAAAGGACATGAAGAGCATAAAGAATGAAGAAAGTGATAAGCCTGTTTGCCATGACACTGGCAGTAATCAGCCTTGCAGGTTGTGGTCTGAAAGGGCCGCTTTACTTCCCGCCGAAGGATCAGCCGAAGAAACAACAAGCGCCGACCGAACGCCAGAAAGCGGACGCCTCTAAAGCCGATGTGGGCGGGCTGGTAACCGGCAATTCAGGCGTAAAAGCGAACTAATCTGATGGCTTACCCGGCGGAGCAAAAAATGCAGTTCTCCAAAATGCACGGTCTCGGCAACGATTTTATGGTTGTGGATGCGGTGACGCAAAACGTCTTCTTTTCGCCGGAATTGATCCGCCGGCTGGCCGATCGTCATCTGGGGATCGGCTTCGATCAGCTGCTGATTGTTGAACCGCCCTACGATCCCGATCTCGATTTCCACTACCGCATTTTCAACGCCGACGGCAGCGAAGTGGCTCAGTGCGGTAACGGCGCACGCTGCTTTGCCCGCTTTGTGCAGCTGAAAGGGCTGACCAACAAAAGCGATATCCGGGTCAGTACCCAGAATGGCCGCATGGTGTTAACCGTGACGCCGGACGATCAGGTGCGCGTGAACATGGGCGAACCGAACTTTGAGCCGCAGCAGGTGCCGTTCCGTGCCAACAAAGCGGAAAACCTCTATCTGCTGCGCGTGGCCGAACAGACGGTGATGCTGGGCGCGGTGTCGATGGGCAATCCGCACTGCGTGATTCAGGTTGAAAGTGTGAAAACCGCACAGGTTGAACTGCTGGGCCCGATTCTGGAAAGCCATGAGCGCTTCCCGGAGCGGGTCAATGTGGGTTTCATGGAGATCGTCAATCCCGAACACATCCGCCTGCGCGTCTACGAACGCGGCGCGGGAGAAACGCAGGCGTGCGGCAGCGGCGCCTGTGCTGCCGTGGCATGCGGCATCCAGCAGGGCATTCTGGCACCCAAAGTGCGTGTCGATCTGCCCGGCGGAACCCTGCATATCACCTGGAAAGGGGCCGGACAGCCGCTCTACATGACCGGTCCTGCGACACACGTCTACGATGGGTTTATTCATCTATGAAAAATATCGAAGAGCAGGCTGACAGTTCGGTTCTGCTGGACGATCAGGCCGTCAGTGATTATCTGCGGCAGAATCCCGATTTCTTTATCCGTAACGCCCGCGAAGTGGAACAGATGGCCGTGCCGCATCCGGTTCGCGGCAGCGTCTCGCTGGTTGAGTGGCATATGGCGCGTCAGCGCAACCACATCCAGCGGCTGGAAGAGGAGATCACGCTGCTGATGGAGCAGGCCAGCGCCAACCATGAGCTGTTTGATCGTCTGCTGTCGCTGGAGAGCCATCTGGCCGCGGCTGACTCCCTGCAGGATATGCTCAACCGTCTGCATCGCTGGGCGCGAGAGCTGGGGCTGGCGGGCGCCAACGTGCGGCTGTTCAGCGATAAATGGCTGCTGGGTGCCCCCTCCGATTTCTTCCAGCTGAGCCTGTCGCGTCAGGCCTTCGAACCGCTGCGTATTCAGCGTTTCGGTCATCAGCACCACTATCTCGGCAACATCAACGGCCCGGAACTGCTGCTGCTGCTGCCGCAGGCTAAAGCGATCGGCTCGGTGGCGATGTCGCTGATGGGCGAAGCGGGCGACCTCGGCGTGCTGATTTTCAGCAGCCGCGACAGCCAGCACTATCAGTCAGGCATGGGAACGCTGCTGTTGCAGCACCTGTCACAGATGATGCCAGGTCTGCTGTCGCGCTGGGTTGAACGCGCATGAGCAGCGCGCTGCAGGAGGCCGTTGACGGATTTCTGCGCTTCCTGAAAGTGGAACGCCAGTTAAGTCCGCTGACCCAGAGCAGCTATGCGCGCCAGCTCGCTGCGCTGGTTGCGATTGCGGATGAGATGAAGCTCAGCAGCTGGGCCGCGCTGGAGCCCGCCCAGGTGCGCAGTATGGCGGCGCGCAGCCGCCGCGCCGGACTCTCGGCCAGCAGCCTTGCGCTGCGTCTCTCCGCCCTGCGCAGTTTCCTGGACTGGCAGGTCAGTCAGGGTATGCTCGCTGCTAACCCCGCCAAAGGGGTGATGACGCCGCGTAAAGCGCGCCATCTGCCGAAGAATATCGACGTTGACGAAGTGAATCAGCTGCTGGAGATCGATCTCAGCGATCCGCTGGCCGTTCGCGACCGGGCGATGCTGGAGGTGATGTATGGCGGCGGGTTGCGTCTCTCTGAACTGGTCAATATGGATTGCCGCCACGTCGACCTCGATTCCGGTGAGGTGTGGGTGGTAGGTAAAGGCAGTAAAGAGCGCCGGGTGCCGATTGGCCGCACGGCGGTGACCTGGATCGAACAGTGGCTGCCGCTGCGTGAGACCTTCGGCTGTCAGGATGATGCGCTCTTTCTTTCAACGCGCGGCAACCGCATCTCGCCGCGCAGCGTGCAGAAGCGCTTCGCCGAATGGGGTATTCGCCAGGGCGTCGCCAGTCATATCCATCCACATAAGCTGCGTCACTCCTTTGCAACGCATCTGCTGGAATCCAGCGGCGATCTGCGTGCCGTGCAGGAGTTGCTGGGGCATGCGAACCTGTCGACGACCCAGATCTATACCCATCTCGACTTCCAGCATCTGGCTTCGGTGTATGACGCCGCGCATCCCCGCGCCAAACGAGGAAAGAACGAATGAAGTTTTATCGTCCGCTGTCGGCCATCAAAGCCATGACTTTCGACCTTGATGACACGCTTTACGATAACTACCCGGTGATCCGCCGCACCACGCTGGAGTCTCATGCCGCGTTACAGGCTTTTCATCCGGCGCTGCGCGACTTTACGCAGCAGGATTATCAGCAACTGCGTGATGAGCTGTTGCAGCGCGAGCCCGACATCTTTCACGACGTTTCGGAGTGGCGCCGCCGTTCGGTTGAGCTGGCGATGCTGAATATCGGCCTCTCTGCGGCGGAAGCCACGGCGGGCGCGGCAGAGGTGATGGCTGTCTTCCACCAGTGGAGGAGTCAGGTTGTGATGCCGGAGGAAACCCATCAGACGCTGAAAGCGCTGGCGGAGAAGGTGCCGCTGGTGGCGATCACCAACGGCAACGCCAGCCCGGAAAAAATGGGTATTGCCGGCTATTTTCAGTTCACTCTGCGCGCCGGGCCCGACGGGCGCGCCAAGCCGTGGCAGGATATGTATCAGCTGGCGGCGCAGCGTCTTGCTATCGCCCCCCACCATATTCTGCATGTGGGCGACGATCTCACCACTGACGTGGCGGGTTCGCTGCGCGGCGGGCTGCAGGCGTGCTGGATTAACCTGCGGCAGGGCAACCTGATGCATATCCCGGACGCGCGCCTGTTGCCGCATGTCGAAATTTCGCGGTTGGCATCACTCACCTCACTGCTATAATGGCTGTAAATTTATCCAGTCGTTGCCGCTTTCAGCTTTGCCGCCAGCCTTGTCTGTGGCAGGCGCACTACCGCGCGCGATGACGGCGTTTTCTCTTTGGTAACCGGTGCTTATGGACGTTTCTGAACTGCTCGATGGGTTAAATGACAATCAGCGTGAGGCCGTAGCGGCCCCGCGCAGTAACCTGCTGGTGCTGGCAGGCGCGGGCAGTGGCAAAACGCGGGTGCTGGTGCATCGCATCGCCTGGCTGATGTCGGTAGAGAACTGTTCACCCTATTCCATTATGGCGGTGACCTTTACCAACAAAGCGGCGGCGGAGATGCGTCACCGTATTGAGCAGCTGATTGGCACCAGCCAGGGCGGGATGTGGATCGGGACCTTCCACGGTCTGGCGCATCGCCTGCTGCGTGCTCATCATCTTGACGCCGGTCTGCCACAGGACTTTCAGATCCTCGACAGTGAAGATCAGCTGCGCCTGCTTAAGCGCCTGATTAAATCGATGAACCTGGATGAGAAGCAGTGGCCTGCGCGCCAGGGCATGTGGTACATCAACGGCAAAAAAGATGAAGGCCTGCGGCCAAAGCATATCGAAAGCTACGGCAATCCGATCGAGCAGACCTGGCTGCGCATCTATCAGGCCTATCAGGAAGCGTGCGACCGCGCCGGTCTGGTGGACTTTGCCGAGCTGCTGCTGCGCGCGCATGAGTTATGGCTCAACAAGCCGCATATTCTGAATCACTACCGCGAACGCTTCACCAACGTGCTGGTGGATGAGTTCCAGGATACCAACAACATTCAGTATGCCTGGATTCGGATGCTGGCGGGTGACAGCGGCCGGGTGATCATCGTGGGTGACGATGACCAGTCGATCTACGGCTGGCGGGGCGCGCAGGTCGAAAATATTCAGCGCTTCCTGCAGGATTTCCCCGGCGCGGAAACCATCCGTCTGGAGCAGAACTATCGCTCAACCAATAACATCCTGAAAGCCGCCAACGCCCTGATCGCCAATAACAATGGCCGGCTGGGTAAAGAGCTCTGGACCGACGGCAGCGATGGGGAACCGATCTCTATCTACTGCGCCTTCAATGAGCTGGATGAAGCGCGCTTCGTGGTTAACCGCATCAAGGTCTGGATGGAGAACGGCGGGGCGCTCAATGACTGCGCCATTCTCTACCGCAGCAACGCCCAGTCGCGCGTGCTGGAAGAGGCACTGCTGCAGAGCAGCATGCCCTACCGGATTTATGGCGGCATGCGCTTCTTTGAACGTCAGGAGATCAAAGATGCGCTCTCCTATCTGCGTCTGATCGCGAACCGCAATGACGACGCGGCGTTTGAGCGTGTGGTCAATACCCCGACGCGCGGCGTGGGCGATCGGACGCTCGACGTGGTGCGTCAGACCGCCCGCGAACGTCAGATGACCCTGTGGCAGGCGACGCGCGAACTGCTGCAAACCCGCGCGCTGGCTGGCCGGGCTGCCTCGGCGCTGCAACGCTTCTGTGAGCTGGTCGATTCCCTGGCGACCGAAACCGCCGAATTACCGCTCCATGTTCAGACCGATCGGGTGATTAAAGACTCCGGTCTGTGGCTGATGTATGAGCAGGAGAAAGGTGAAAAGGGTCAGGCGCGAATCGAGAACCTTGAGGAGCTGGTGACGGCAACCCGCCAGTTCAGCTATCAGGACGAAGATGAAGATCTGATGCCGCTGCAGGCGTTTTTATCTCATGCGGCGCTGGAAGCGGGCGAAGGTCAGGCAGACAAATGGCAGGATGCGGTTCAGCTGATGACGCTGCACTCGGCAAAAGGGCTGGAGTTCAGCCAGGTCTTCATCGTCGGCATGGAAGAGGGGATGTTCCCGAGCCAGATGTCGCTGGATGAGGGGGGCCGGCTGGAAGAGGAGCGTCGTCTCGCTTATGTCGGCGTCACCCGTGCGATGCTCAAGCTGACGCTGACCTACGCTGAAACCCGCCGACTCTATGGTAAGGAAGTGTATCACCGTCCTTCCCGTTTTATCGGTGAGCTGCCCGAAACGTGCATTGAAGAAGTGCGGCTGCGCGCCAGTGTCAGTCGTCCGGTCAGCCATCAGCGGATGGGGGCACCGGTGACCAAAAATGACAGCGGATTCTCGCTGGGCCAGCGTGTTCATCACGCCAAATTTGGTGAAGGCACCATCATTAACCTGGAAGGCAGCGGCGAGCACAGCCGCCTGCAGGTGGCGTTTCAGGGGCAGGGAATCAAGTGGCTGGTGGCGGCTTACGCGAAGCTGGAAACGCTTTAGCGTGCGGTTGACGGCTTTTTCGTCTCAGCGTAACATGCGCCCACTATTATCATGAGAGGACAACGCCTTGGACACGCCCAGTCGATGCTGGCTCAATGACCTGGATACCAGGCATAACATCTAAGGCTACCTCTTTACGCGGGTAGCCTTAGCGGTTATCAGCGACCTCCCTTTTTGATCCCGTCGCACGAGTCAGCACTGATTTACCTTTGAAACTCTGTTTCCGTGTTCAGGCCGCCCGTTCTGTGTTGAGGAACGGCGGATTGCCTTGTCCCATTTAGTCTGCAATGGGGAGTATTGCTATGCTGAGCGCATTTAAACTGGACCACAGCCGCCTGACGCGACTGGAGCTGGAAGACGAAAACGACAAGCTGACCACCTCCGTCTGGGTCGATCTGATCGAGCCGGAAGAGGGCGAGCGTGACCGGGTGCAGTGTGAGCTGGGCCAGAGCCTGGCAACCCGACCTGAGCTGGAAGATATCGAGGCGTCGGCGCGCTTCTTCGAAGATGAAGATGGTCTGCACATCCACTCCTTCTTCTTTTATGAAGATGCGGACGACCACGCCGGTAACTCCACCGTGGCGTTCACCATCCGTGAAGGCCGCCTCTATACCCTGCGCGAACGCGAACTGCCCGCTTTCCGTCTCTACCGCATGCGCGCCCGAAACCAGACCCTGATCGACGGCAACGCGTTTGAGCTGCTGCTCGACCTGTTCGAAACCAAAATCGAACAGCTGGCGGATGAGATCGAGAACATCTACAGCGCGCTGGAGAAACTCAGCCGGGTGATTATGGAAGGCCAGCAGGGCGAAGAGTACGATCAGGCGCTGTCACGCCTGGCAGAGCTGGAAGATATCGGCTGGAAAGTGCGTCTCTGCCTGATGGATACCCAGCGCGCCCTGAACTTCCTGGTGCGCAAAGCGCGTCTGCCGGGCAATCAGCTGGAGCAGGCGCGTGAAATCCTGCGCGATATCGAGTCGCTGCTGCCGCACAACGAATCACTGTTCCAGAAGGTCAACTTCCTGATGCAGGCCGCGATGGGCTTTATCAACATCGAGCAGAACCGCATCATCAAGATCTTCTCGGTGGTCTCCGTCGTCTTCCTGCCGCCGACGCTGGTGGCATCCAGCTACGGGATGAACTTCGAGTTTATGCCGGAGCTGAAGTGGAGCTTTGGCTATCCGGCGGCGATTGGCCTGATGATCCTGGCGGGCCTGGCACCTTATCTCTACTTCAAACGTAAAAACTGGCTGTAAAACGTTCCGGGCCATCGTCGATGGCCCGTTCTGCTGGCTCCCGTCGCCATTTCTGCGTACTCTGTCCCCCTTGTTTTTACAAATAATTAACTTTTATGGACGCTTTATCCTTACGCGTGCAGTGGGCGCTGCTGCTGCTGGTGTCGGTCCTGCTGGGGACGCTGCTGCACCACTTTCAGGTGCCCGCGGCGCTGCTGCTGGGCCCGATGGCGGTCGGCGTGGTAATGGGATTATCAGGCGCAACGCTGCGCATCGACAGGCGGTTGTTCCTGCTGGCGCAGGCGGTACTGGGCTGCATGATTGCGCAGAGCCTGTCGCTGTCGATTCTGACGCCGCTGATTCAGGAGTGGCCGGTGGTGCTGGCGGTGCTGCTGCTGACCCTGGCGGCCAGCGGCGTATCGGGCTTTCTGCTGGTGCGTTTCAGTCAGCTGCCTGGCCCGACCGGTGCCTGGGGATCGTCACCGGGTGGCGCATCCGCCATGGTGGCGATGGCGGGCGACTTTGGGGCCGACGTGCGGCTGGTGGCGTTCATGCAGTATCTGCGGGTGCTGTTTGTCGCCTCGGCGGCGGCGCTGGTGGCACGTATCGGTCTGGGGGATGAGGCACACAGCGTCTCGCTGCTCTGGTTTCCCGCCCTGAATCGCGGCTTTGTCATCACGCTGGCGGTGATGCTGGCGGGCGCGTGGCTGGGCACCCGGCTGCGCATCCCGTCGGGGGCGCTGTTGCTGCCCGCGCTGGCGGGGGCAGCACTGAACGGCAGCGGTGTTGCGGTACTCCAGGTGCCGGAGTGGCTGCTGGCTCTGGCCTACGCGCTGATCGGCTGGAGTGTCGGGCTCCGGTTCACCCGTCCGATTTTCCTGCTGGCGCTGCGCACGCTGCCGCAGATGCTCGCCTCCATCTTCGGGCTGATGCTGTTGTGTGGCGGGCTGGCGTGGATGCTGACGCAGATGCTGGATATCGATCTGATGACCGCCTATCTCGCCACCAGTCCGGGCGGGCTGGACACGGTGGCGATTATTGCCGCGGGCACCCAGGTCAACATGGCTTTTGTGATGGCGTTACAGACGCTGCGTCTGTTCACCATCCTGCTGACCGGTCCGGCGATGGCGCGTTTTATTTCACGCTACGCGCGCACGGGTGCGGAATGAAAACGCCACCGCATCGCAGACAAACACCAGCAGCGCCAGCCAGATGAAGCCAAAGGTGACCATCTTGTCTGGCGTGATGGTTTCCCCGTAGAAAACGACCGCCAGGATAAACATCAGGGTCGGACCGAGATACTGAAAGAAGCCAACCGTGGAGAGACGCAGCCGGCTGCAGGCCGCCGCAAACAGCATCAGCGGAATGGTGGTGATAATCCCTGCCGCGACCAGCCTGAGGTTGAGGCTCAGCGGGTTAGCGGAGAGATGGCTGGTAGGGCTGTCGGCAAAGCCGAACAGATAGATGGCCGCCAGGGGGAACAGCCACAGGGTCTCAATCAGCATGCCGCTCTGAGCATCGACCTGAATCTTTTTACGCACCAGACCATACAGGGCGAAGCTCAGCGCCAGCCCCAGCGCAATCACCGGCAGCGAACCGAACTGCCACAGCTGCACCAGCACGCCGAGGGTGGCCAGCAGCACCGCCAGCCACTGGAGACGACGGAAACGCTCGCGCAGAAACAGCATACCGAACACCACATTGATCAGCGGATTAATAAAGTAACCCAGACTGGCTTCCAGCATATGCTGATTATTGACCGCCCAGATAAACAGCAGCCAGTTGCCGCCAATGGTCAGCGCGGTCAGCGCCAGCATCAGCACTTTTGCTGGCTGAGAGAACACGCTGCGTACGACGGGCCAGCTGCGGCTCAGCGTAATCAGCAGCAGCATAAACAGCGCAGACCAGATAACCCGGTGCGTCATGATTTCCGTGGCCGGAACCTGCTTCACCAGTTTGAAGTAAGCCGGCGCGATGCCCCAGATAAAGTAAGCCCCCAGGGCGAAACCCACGCCCTGGCGGGTTTGTTGCGTATCCATATGAGATCCAGATGGCGTGCTTAGCCGATAAGATAGGTGGCGGTTGCCGTGGCGATATAGTCGCCCTGTTGGTTGTGCAGCTCGACGCGCGCCACGGCGACTTTGTTACCGGCACGCAGCAGGCTGCTGGTGGCGGTAAAGCGCTCGCCGCGTCCGGGGCGCAGATAGTCAACGCGCATATCGATGGTGCCCATGCGGGAGAGGCGCTGGCGAAGCTCGGCTTCGCTGATGCTCTCCTGACGGGTCAGCGCGTTACTGACGCAGACCATGCCAGCCGCCACATCCAGAACCGACGCGATCACCCCGCCGTGCAGGATCTGTTGTGCCTGGTTGCCCACCAGCATGGTTTTGTTGGCAAAGCTGATTTCGGCGTAGTCCGCCTCCAGGCGCATCAGTTCCAGACCCAGCGCCTGATTGAAGGGCATGTGATAAACGAAAATTTCGCCGACCAGCTGGCGAGCGTCCTGCGGTGTCAGCACGGGTGATGACATGATGATGTGTCCTGAAAAAATCGGGCCAGAGGGGCGCGCAATCTGAATGAGTTGTGTATTCTATGCCGCCTGCGAGGGGGTTTCCAGTTTAAGAAATCAGCACTCTTGCTCACTGCCATTTGCGTGTAGAATGGCCTGCTTTTTACGACACCCTTTCAGTTGTTTTGATACGCAGCGCTCACCGGAGAATTTTATGCGTAAGCATCGCGCCTTGCTGGCGGCAATGTTGATAATTCCTGCGCTGGCGCAGGCAGATGAAGCTCAGATCAAAGAGGTTCATGACGCGCCACAGGTTCAGGGCAGCATCATTGCTAACCTGCTGGAGAAGCATGATAATCCGTTTGTTCTCTATCCTTACGAGAACAACTATCTGCTCTACACCTACACCAGCGACCTGAATAAAGAGGCGATCTCCTCCTATAACTGGGGAGAAAATGCCCGCAAAGATGAAGTGAAATTCCAGCTCAGCCTGGCGTTTCCGCTGTGGCGCGGTATTCTGGGCGATAACTCGGTGCTGGCCGCCTCTTACACCCAGCGCTCCTGGTGGCAGCTGTCGAATCGCGGTGAATCCTCGCCCTTCCGTGAGACCAATTATGAGCCACAGATTTTCCTTGGCTGGGCCACGGATTATTCGCTGGGTGGCTGGACACTGCGGGATGTCGAACTGGGTCTTAATCATGAGTCTAACGGACGCAGCGATCCCACTTCGCGCAGCTGGAACCGCGTTTATGCGCGGCTGATGGCGGAGAACGGGAACTTCCTGGCGGAGATCAAACCCTGGTATCGCATCCCGGACGGGGCAAATAATGACGACAACCCCGATATCACCAAATATATGGGTTACTACCGCACCCGCCTGGGCTATAAGCTGGGCGACAGTATCTTCAGCGTTGAAGGCAACTATAACTGGAACAGCGGTTATGGCGGTGCGACGATGGCCTGGAGCTACCCAATCAGTGAGCATGTCCGCTTCTATACGCAGGTGTTCAGCGGCTACGGTGAATCACTGATCGATTACAACCATCGCCAGACGCGTCTGGGTGTGGGTGTAACGCTCAACGACTTGTTCTAATCCCTAACGTACGACAGGAATCGCGTGGCAACCTCGGCAGTTCTCAATCAGGAAGCGCTGGCGCAGCAGGTATTGCAGGATACCTTCGGCTACCAGCAGTTTCGTCCCGGTCAGCAGACGATCATCAATCAGGCGCTGAGCGGGCGCGATTGTCTGGTGGTCATGCCCACCGGCGGCGGTAAATCGCTCTGCTATCAGATCCCGGCGCTGGTGCGCGAAGGCCTGACGCTGGTGGTCTCGCCGCTGATCTCACTGATGAAAGATCAGGTCGATCAGCTGCTGGCAAACGGCGTGGCCGCGGCGTGTCTCAACTCCACCATGACGCGCGAACAGCAGCAGACGGTGATGGTTGACTGCCGCACCGGTCGGGTGAAGCTGCTCTACATCGCCCCCGAACGCCTGATGATGGATAACTTCCTCGACAATCTGGCGCACTGGCAGCCCGTGATGCTGGCGGTGGATGAGGCGCACTGTATCTCGCAGTGGGGGCACGATTTCCGTCCGGAATATGGCGCGCTGGGCCGGTTGCGTGAACGCTTCCCGGAGGTGCCGGTGATGGCGCTGACCGCGACCGCCGATGAAACCACCCGTAACGACATCGTTAACCTGCTGCACATGCAGGACCCGCTGATCCAGATCAGCAGCTTCGACCGTCCCAATATCCGCTACACCCTGGTGGAAAAATTTAAGCCCACCGATCAGCTACTGCGCTACGTGCAGGATCAGCGCGGCAAGTGCGGCATTATCTACTGCAACAGCCGGGCGAAGGTGGAAGACACCGCCGCGCGCCTGCAGAGCCGTGGGCTGAGCGTCGGGGCCTATCATGCCGGTATCGACAGCGAACAGCGCGCCAGAGTGCAGGAAGCGTTTCAGCGTGACGATCTGCAAATCGTGGTGGCGACGGTGGCCTTTGGGATGGGCATCAACAAGCCCAACGTCCGGTTTGTGGTTCACTTTGATATCCCGCGTAACATCGAATCCTACTACCAGGAAACCGGCCGTGCCGGCCGTGATGGTCTGCCCGCCGAGGCGATGATGCTTTACGACCCGGCAGATATGGCCTGGCTGCGTAAGTGTCTGGAAGAGAAAGTGCCGGGGCCGCTGCAGGATATTGAACGCCACAAGCTTAACGCCATGGGCGCGTTTGCGGAAGCGCAGACCTGCCGCCGCCTCGTGCTGCTCAACTACTTTGGTGAGGGGCGCCAGCAGCCGTGCGATAACTGCGATATCTGTCTCGATCCGCCTAAACGGTATGATGGTCTGGTCGAGGCGCAGAAGGCGCTCTCCGGCATCTACCGCGTGGGACAGCGTTTCGGCATGGGCTATATCGTGGAGGTGCTGCGCGGCTCCAACAATCAGCGTATCCGGGAACAGGGCCATGACAAACTGCCGGTCTACGGACTTGGCAAAGATCAGAGTCACGAGCACTGGGTCAGCGTGTTGCGTCAGTTGATCCATCTGGGGCTGGTCACGCAGAACATTGCCATGCATTCGGCGCTGCAGCTGACCGAAGCTGCCCGCCCGGTGCTGCGCGGTGAAGTCCCCCTGATGCTGGCGGTGCCACGCCTGATTACCGCGAAGACGAAGAGCAGCAGTCCGGCGAAGTTTCACGGTGGCAACTACGATCGCAAGCTCTTTGCCAAGCTGCGTAAGCTGCGAAAAGCGATCGCCGATGAAGAGAATATTCCGCCTTACGTGGTGTTCAATGACGCCACACTGATTGAAATGGCAGAACAGATGCCGGTCAGCGCGTCAGAGATGCTCAGCGTCAATGGCGTGGGTCACCGCAAACTGGAGCGCTTTGGCAAACCTTTCCTGGTGATGATCAAAGAGCATCTCGATGAAGAGTAAAGGACACTGATTATGCTGATGTTATTTGCCACTGTGGCGCTGGTACACCTGGTGGCGCTGATGAGCCCCGGCCCGGATTTCTTTTTCGTCTCACAGACGGCTGCCAGCCGCTCACGCAAAGAGGCAATGATGGGCGTGCTGGGCATTACGCTCGGTATCGTTGTCTGGGCGGGAGTGGCGCTGATGGGGCTGCATCTGATTCTGGAGAAAATGGCCTGGCTGCATCAGATCATCATGGTCGGTGGCGGACTCTATCTGTTGTGGATGGGCTGGCAGCTGATGGGCTCGGCACGTCAGCGCCACAAACAGCCACAGCAGGATGAGCCGGTGGTGGAGCTGCCAAAACGCGGCATGAGCTTTCTCAAAGGGCTGCTGACGAATCTCTCAAACCCCAAAGCGATTATCTACTTCGGCAGCGTCTTCTCGCTGTTTGTCGGGGATGATGTCGGCGCGACGGAGCGCTGGGGGCTGTTCCTGCTGATCATTGCGGAAACTTTTGCCTGGTTTGCGCTGGTGGCGGCAATCTTTGCCCTGCCGTGGATGCGTGCGAAATATCAGCGCCTGGCAAAATGGGTGGATGGTATGGCAGGGGTGCTCTTTGCCGGTTTCGGCATCCATCTGATTATCTCCCGCTAAGCATCGCGGATGCCGGCGTGCACGAGGCGCGTCCGGCATGGCTCTCACCTCCCGTCGTCTCTCCCTCATGTGACAGCGATCACACTCTGCTTCACCGTTTATCCCGTTACCTTAACCGTCACTCAATCGTCACCCGGTGTTAATCTACCGAGGCATCACCTCTGGTAAGGTCGGTAACCGGGCATATTTTTGCAGGAACAGGATGATGAGAATGAAAGCGCTGCTGCTGCTGTTAATGAGTGCGGGCATCAGCGCCTGCGCGTCACCGGCGGCGACCCGTTATCCGGCATCGCAGCCGATCCGGACGGATAAGGTGACGTCGATGCTGGCGCAGCTTCCTGCGCCCGGCCTGCCGCAGGGTGACAGGATTAGCCGGATCTCTGCGGCTTTTCTCGGGACACCTTATCAGGCCCATACGCTGATCGGCTCGCCTGCGACGCCCGAAGCGCTGGTGATCAACCTCTACGGGGTAGACTGCTTTACGCTGCTGGATTATGTGCAGGCGCTGAGCCAAAGCCACGATCGCCCCAGCTTTGAAGCCAGCCTTATCCGCATCCGTTATCGGGATGGCGAGGTCAGCTACCTGAAACGGCGCCACTTTTTTTCCGACTGGGCTGCTGACAGCCCGCCGATTGCCGATGACGTCACCCGCACACTGAGCCCGGCGGCGGTGACGGTGATGAAGAAACTCAATCGTCAGGCCAGCGGAACAGAAAAAGTGCCGGGTCTGGGTGTGATGCCGCGTCCGATCACTTACATTCCGGCCCGCGCCCTTACGCCCCGGCTGCTTGACCAGATTCAGAATGGCGATTACGTCGGGGTTTACACGCCCGCGGCGGGGCTGGATGTCTCACATGTGGGGATTGCCGTCCGGCACGATGGCCGGTTGTGGTTCAGGAACGCCTCCTCGCGGGCTGAAAACCGCCGGGTTGTCGATGCGCCGTTCAGGGAATATATGCGGTCAGTGCCGGGCATCATCGTGCTGCGTGCCGTGCCGGCGGTGTGATGAGAGAGAAGCGATCGCGCCGGCCCTGGCGGGCCGGCGCGTCAGGATCAGGCGATCTTCCTGGCGCTGGCCAGCAGGGCGCCGACCGCCATAAACAGTCCGCCGAAAATACGGTTCATGAGCTTCATCTGTTTTGGCCCTTTAATCCAGCCCGCAATGCGGGTCGCCAGCGTGGCGTAGCCAATCATCACGATGATATCGACCACTACGGTCGTCACGCCCAGCACCAGATACTGCATAAAGAGCGGCTGATGCGGCTGAATAAATTGCGGGAAGAGCGCCGCCAGAAAGACGATGCTTTTGGGGTTGGTCAGGTTCACCAGCACGGCACGTTTGAACAGGCGACGGCGCGGCATCGCTTTAGCGACCGCGTCCAGGTCAATACCGCCCGCTGAGCGCCACTGCTGAATACCCAGCCAGACCAGATAGGCCGCACCGGCCCATTTCAGAATCTCAAAGGCGAGCAGCGACTGGGAAAACAGCGCGCCCAGCCCGATGCCTACCAGCACGATATGCAGCGCCAGCCCGACCTGCAGGCCGGAGATGGAGGCCACCGTGCCGCGATAGCCGTGGCTGATGCCGGTACTCATGGTGTTAATCGCGCCGGAGCCGGGCGACAGGCTGAGAATTGTGGTGGTGAGCAGATAGGTCAGCCACCATTCGATGGTCATGGGTTGCGCTCTCTTTAGGGGCGGAAGTGTGACACAATACGCCAGAAATAAGCGCGGCGCTACGGCCTGCGTACGGCAACAGGGACTCTTTATCCGGTCATCAGGAGGGCGAATGAATCCACACAAAGCCAGCTGGCTGCGACGCGAAAAAGCCTTTGCTGCCTTTGCAACCGGTCCGCTGCTCGACTTCTGGCACAGCCGTGAAGAGCGTGAGTTTACCGGCGTCGGCAATCTGACATTGCGTTACGTCCGGTTCACGTCACCGAAACACACGCGTGTCATCCTGATTGTGCCCGGCCGCATCGAGAGTTACATCAAATACCCCGAGCTGGCCTACGATCTGTTTCACTGTGGCTTCGATGTGGTGATCCTCGATCATCGCGGCCAGGGGCGCTCCGATCGTCTGCTGGAGGACTCACACCGCGGCCACGTGGTGGAATTTACCCACTATGTCGACGATCTCGAAACCCTCTATCTGAAAGAGATCGTCAGCGGTCACTATCAGCAGCGTTATGCGCTGGCTCACTCGATGGGGGGCGCAATATTAACGCTGTTTCTGGCGCGGCAGCCGCAGGCTTTTCATGCGGTTGCCCTGGTGGCCCCGATGTTTGGTATTGCGCTGCCGTTGCCCGCCTTCCTGACCCACCGGATACTCGACTGGGCGGAGAAACGCCCGGCGGTGCGCGATGGCTATGCGCTCGGCACCGGACGCTGGCGCGCGCATCCGTTTGGCATCAACCGGCTGACGCACAGTGCTGAGCGTTACCGGCGTAACCTGCGCTTTTATGCTGATGATCCGGCGATTCGCGTTGGCGGGCCGACCTATCACTGGGTGCGCGAAGGCATCCATGCCGGTCGCAACATCATCAGCCAGGTGGATAAGATCACCACGCCGCTGCTGCTGTTACAGGCCAGCGAGGATCGGGTGGTCGATAACCGTTCACAGGACCTGTTTTGTGCCGCGATGGCTGCGGCGGGTCATCCGTGTGAGGGCAACACGCCGCGGGTGATCAACGGCGCGCGTCATGAGATCCTGTTTGAAAAAGACGCGATGCGTGCCGAAGCGCTCAATGCAGTGGTCGACTTCTTTTCAGCGCATCACTGACGTTATTTATCCGACCGGCGAAAGCCGGCAGACTCCGATACCCGAGGTTTTCATGTACCACATCGTTGCATCCGACCTGGATGGCACGCTGCTTTCTCCCGAACATCGCCTGACCCCATTTGCACGCGAAACGCTGCAGCAGCTGGTCGCCAGAGATATTCACTTCGTTTTCGCGACCGGCCGTCATCATATCGATGTCGGACAGATGCGCGACAGCCTGGCGATTCCGGCTTATATGATCACTTCAAACGGCGCGCGCGTTCACAACGCGGCGGGCGAACTGGTCTTCAGTCACAATCTGGATGCCGACATCGCCAGCGATCTGTTTGGCCTGCAATATCACCACAACGAAATCCTGACTCACGTCTACCGGGATGATGAGTGGTTTGTCAGCCGCTCAAGTCCGGCGGAACAGGATTACTTCCGCGAGTCGGTATTCAATTATCAGGTCTATGAGCCAGGTCTGCTGCCAACCGATAACATCAGCAAAGTCTTCTTCACCTGCGAAAACCCTGAACATCTGATCCCGATGGAGCAGGCCATTGAAGCGCGCTGGGGTGACCGCGTTAACGTCAGCTTCTCATTACCCACCTGTCTGGAGGTCATGGCGGGCGGCGTGTCGAAGGGGCATGCGCTGGAAGCCGTGGCGAAGCAGCTGGGTCATTCGCTGCAAAGCTGTATCGCCTTTGGCGACGGCATGAACGATGTGGAGATGCTGAGCATGGCGGGCAAGGGCTGTATCATGCAGAACGCTCATCAGCGGCTGAAAGATACCCTGCCGGCGCTGGAAGTGATTGGATCAAATGCGGATGATGCGGTGCCGCAGACGCTGCGCGCACTCTACCTCGCATAAGTAAATGAATGAAAAGGGCCGGTTATCCGGCCCTTTTTTTATGCCGTCAGGCGATTTTCTGTTTGTGTCTGTGTTCGCTGACCATGGTCAGGAGCAGCAGAATAACGGCGAGCACGCAGCCTGCGATCATCACCAGGAAGCCGCCATCCCAGCCGAAGTAGTCGACGGTGTAACCGACAATGGCGCTGGCGGCCACCGAGCCTCCCAGGTAGCCGAACAGGCCGGTAAAGCCCGCTGCCGTTCCTGCCGCTTTTTTCGGGGCCAGCTCCAGCGCGTGCAGACCAATCAGCATCACCGGACCGTAGATCAGGAAGCCAATCACGATCATACAGGCCATATCGACGCCGGGGTTACCCGCCGGATTGAGCCAGTAGATGACGGTTGCGACGGTGACCAGCGTCATAAAGAACACCCCGGTCGCCCCCCGATTGCCGCGGAACACCTTATCCGACATCCAGCCGCAGAGCAGTGTCCCTGGTATCCCCGCATATTCATACAGGAAGTAGGCCCAGGAGGATTTATCCAGTGTGAAGTGTTTCACCTCTTTGAGATAGGTCGGAGACCAGTCGAGGATGCCGTAGCGCAGCAGATAGACAAACACGTTGGCCAGCGCGATGTACCACAGCAGCTTGTTCGGCAGCACGTACTTCATGAAGATCTGCTTTGCCGTCAGCTCCTCTTCATGGCTGGCATCGTAGTCGGGCGGATAGTCGTTTTTATACGCTTCAATCGGCGGCAGGCCACAGGATTGCGGGGTATCGCGCATCAGCGCAAAGGCCAGAATCGCAATGGCAATCGCGCCAAAAGCGGGCATGTAGAGCGCCGCTTTCCAGTCGTTAAACCACGCCATGCCCAGCAGAAACAGCAGCGGGGGAATACCGCCGCCCACATTATGGGCGCAGTTCCAGACCGAGACGATCCGGCCGCGCTCCTTCTGTGACCACCAGTGAACCATGGTGCGTCCGCACGGCGGCCAGCCCATCCCCTGAAACCAGCCGCAGATAAACAGCAGTACAAACATCACCATGATGCTGGAGGTCGCCCAGGGCACAAATCCCATGATCAGCATCACCGCCGCGGCCAGAATCAGGCCAGCCGGCAGGAAGACGCGCGGGTTTGAGCGGTCCGACACCGATCCCATGATGAATTTTGAAAAGCCGTAGGCGATGGAGATGCCCGACAGGGCAAACCCTAAATCGCCCCGCGAAAAACCCTGCTCGACCAGATAGGGCATCGCGAGCGCAAAGTTTTTTCTGACCAGATAGTAGGCGGCATAACCGAAGAAGATCCCGATGAAAATTTGCCAGCGCAGACGACGGTAGAGGGGATCGACACGATCCTCTGCCACCTGTGGCTGGCGTGGCGCAGGTTTAAAAATGCTCAGCATCAGTGAGGCCCTCCAGGGCACATTATGGTTTTTGAATTCCCGGCAGGTTGAAGCAGGAAAAGAGGAGAAAATGGCCATCCGATGTTCCATTTCGCGCAAAGAATAGTGTTAGTTGCGCAGCGTTACTGTGATGAATGACACATTTGTTACAGTTTTATTACAGTTGAGAGCGAAAGTGTTCACCTGATGGATCATTTCGCGCATTTTGTCTGGCGGAAAAGCGGTTCTGTCGACAGTTATGTCAGTCTGTGTAAACGGTCCGCTGCTTAAAGATTCTGATCGAATGTTTTATAGTCACATGTCAACCAGATTTCACAGCCTGATGGCAGCACATTGTTTACACTGGCGGCCTGTTAATTTCAGGGTCATGACCGTGTTCTTATTAATTATTACCACTATTCTGTGGGCCTTTTCGTTCAGTCTGATTGGCGAATACCTTGCCGGGCAGGTGGACAGCTGGTTTTCCGTGCTGATGCGTCTGGCGCTGGCTGCGCTGGTCTTCCTGCCTTTCCTGCGCTGGCGCGGCTACCGCCCTTCAACGCTGCTGCTTTATATGCTGGTGGGGATGCTGCAGCTCGGGGTGATGTATCTGCTGAGTTTTGAAGCCTATCTCTATCTGAGCGTTTCAGAATTTCTGCTGTTTACGGTGATGACGCCGCTGTACGTGACGCTGATTTACGATCTGATCAGCCGTCGTCCGCTGCGCATCGGTTATGTGTTCAGTGCGCTGCTGGCGGTGGCCGGTGCGGCGATTATCCGTTATGACAAAGTCAGCGATCATTTCTGGTTCGGGCTGCTGTTAGTGCAGCTGGCAAACATCTGTTTTGCGGCGGGAATGGTTGGGTATAAGCGTCTGCAGGAGACCCGTCCGATGCCGCAGCACACCGCCTTCTCCTGGTTCTATCTGGGTGCGGTCGTGATTGCCGTGATCGCGTGGTGCGCCTGGGGTAATCCGCAGAAGTTGCCGACCACCTCACTGCAGTGGGGCATTCTGGTCTGGCTGGGCGTTGCGGCTTCCGGTCTGGGCTATTTTATGTGGAACTACGGTGCAACGCAGGTCGATGCCGGCACGCTGGGCATTATGAATAACATGCACGTTCCCGCCGGGCTGCTGGTGAATCTGGCAATCTGGCAGGAGAAACCGCACTGGCCGAGCTTTATTGCGGGTGCGCTGGTGATCCTCGCCTCGCTGTGGGTGCATAAGCGCTGGGTGGTGGGGCGTAGCAGCCGATCTTAAAGGAGAATCGCACCTAATCAGTGGCTGTGGGTCAGGTGAGGCCTCCCGGGCTGGCGCGTCCGATCGCGAAGGAATCTCACCTCCCTGTGGATCGGCCGGGCCATCCCTGGCCCGGACGCTTCGCTCTTCTGACGCGCCAGCCCATGAGGCGTGACAGCCTCATCGCTGTTAAATGCGTGGCTCAGCGCGAGCATGAAGGAGTGATGCAGGGTAGTAAAGCCTGGAGGCGCAACAGCCTCATCGCTGTTAAATGCGTGGCTCAGTGCGAGCATGAAGGAGGGAATGGCGGGCTGAGAAGTAAAGCGTCCGCCGCATGGCTGGCCCGGTGCTGCTCTTGTCAAAGCCCTGATGAAGCGGGAGAGAAGGGGTGGCGCAGCTGAGGAGCAAAGCGTCCGAGCCAGGGATGGCGAGGCCGCGCTGCATGGATGCAGGCTTTCTTTGCGATCAGATGCGCCACCTCTGACCACGCAGGGGTCAGAAGCGATCAGAGATTAAGCCGGCTTATCAATCTTCGGACGCTGGATCATCGCCAGCCCTTTCAGGAAGTTACGCAGAATCTGATCGCCACACTCGCGGTAGTTCTTATGGTCAGGCTTGCGGAAAATCGCCCCTACTTCCGCCTGCGACACGGTAAAGTTTGCGCGCTTCAGCACGTCAGGAATGTCGGTCGTTTTCAGATCGAACGCGATACGCAGTTTCTTCATGAAAATATTGTTATTCATTTTGCGCTCGATTGACGGGGCAGGCGCCTCTTCGCTTTTACCACGACGGTAAAAAATCAGGCCATTCAGAAAATAACCCATCAGCACATCAGGGCAGGGACGGAACGCGGCGTCGTCATCTTTTTTCAGCCACGCCTGAACATCCGTCTCGGGTACCTCACATTCCGCCAGCGCAAAAATCTTCACCATTCCGGCATCGCTCAGATTAAGCATGTAGCGCACGCTGCGCAGAATATCGTTATTAGTCATGGTGAGATCTTCTCATGGTCAGTCGACAGGCTGCGCATTATAGGGGATTTTGCCAGCGTTCGCGCAGGTTTGTGCCCGACCGGTTACCGCTGCAATACCGCACCGGGCAGCGCAGCATCACGCACAAACGGCAGATGCTCACAGGCGTGCTGACGGGCGAAACGGATAAAGGCTTCCAGCACCGGCTGCCGCTGTTCACCTTCGCGCACGGCGGCGTAAAGACGACTCCAGAGCCCCTCACCCAGCGTGCGGGTCACGACCAGACCCTGCTTCTCAAAACTCTCCACCACCCAGTGCGGCAGCGCCGCGATACCCATGCGCGCGGAAACCATTTGAATCATCAGCAGGGTGTTATCGACGCTTTTCAGCGCCGGGCTGACGCCAGCAGGCTGCAGGAAGTGACGCCAGATATCCAGACGCTGACGCTGCACCGGATAGATCATCAACACCTCATCGGCCAGATCTTCCGGGGCAATCTGCTCCACCTGTGCCAGCGGATGATCCGTTGCCAGCACCAGCCGCACTTCATAATCAAACATCGGGGAGTAGAACAGGCCGGAGCGCGCCAGAATATCGGAGGTCAGCACCACATCCAGCTCACCCTGCTGCAGAGCGGGCTGAGGATCAAAGGTCACGCCCGATTTGAAATCCATCACCACCTGCGGCCAGCTCTGACGGAATTTATCCAGCGCGGGGGTCAGCCACTGAATACAGCTATGACACTCGATCGCCACCCGCAGCGTGGTCTGATGCGGCTCATGGCACGCCTGCAGGGCGTGCTGGATCTGCGGCAACACCTGCTCTGCCAGCTGCAGCAGAATATCGCCCTGCGGCGTAAACCGCAGCGGCTGACTTTTACGCACGAACAGGCGGAATCCCAGCCGCTGCTCCAGGTCGCTGAACTGATGAGAGAGCGCCGATTGCGTCTGGTGAAGCTGGGCCGCCGCCGCCGCCAGCGATCCCGTATTGCGCAGAGCCTGAAGCGTCCGCAGGTGCTTGAGTTCGATCATGAGGGTCCTTCACATCGAAAATGAACATATTGCGCTTGAGCCACATACAGTACCCGCAGATTATAGCAGTGTAAACATCTGGACGGCTAAACCTCTCTGGCTGCCTGTAAAAGCCAGAGTGAAAGATTATCTGGAGAACAGCACATGACTATCCTGAACCACACCCTCGGCTTTCCCCGTATTGGCCTGCGCCGGGAACTGAAAAAAGCACTGGAGCAGTACTGGGCGGGTGATATTTCGCAGCAGGACTTACTGGCGGTGGGCCGTGAACTGCGCGCCCGCCACTGGCAACAGCAGAAAGCGGCGGGTGTCGATCTGCTGCCGGTCGGCGATTTTGCCTGGTACGATCATGTGCTGACCACCAGCCTGATGCTGGGCAACGTGCCCGCACGCCATCAGAACCCGGAGGGCAGCGTTGACCTGGACACCCTGTTCCGCCTGGGTCGCGGTCGAGCCCCCAGCGGGGAACCCGCCGCCGCGGCAGAGATGACCAAATGGTTTAACACCAACTATCACTACATGGTGCCGGAATTTACCCGGGGACAGCGGTTTAAACTGACCTGGACTCAGCTGCTGGACGAGGTCGATGAGGCGCTGGCGCTGGGTCACAACATCAAGCCGGTGCTGCTGGGGCCGGTAACCTATCTGTGGCTGGGCAAAGTGAAAGGTGAGCCGTTCGAGCGCCTGTCGCTGCTGGAGGCGATTCTGCCCGTCTACCAGCAGGTGCTGGCAGAACTGGCCAGACGGGGCATCGAATGGGTGCAGATTGATGAACCGGCCCTGGCCCTGGAACTGCCGCAGGCGTGGCGCGACGCCTTCAAACCGGCGTATGACGCGCTGCAGGGTCACAGCAGACTGCTGCTGACCACCTACTTTGACAGCATCGGACAGAATATTGAGGTGATTCGCGCACTGCCGGTGCAGGGCCTGCATGTCGATCTGGTTCATGGCCACGATGACCTCCAGCAGCTGAATCAGCAACTGCCCGCCAGCTGGCTGCTGTCACTCGGGGTGATCAACGGGCGTAACGTCTGGCGCGCCGATCTCAGCCGCTGGTTCAGCCGTCTGCAACCGGTGATTGCACAGCGGGAACAGGTCTGGATCGGCTCCTCCTGCTCGCTGCTGCACAGCCCGATCGATCTCAGCGTGGAAACCCGTCTGGATGATGAGGTCAAAAGCTGGTTCGCTTTCGCCCTGCAGAAGTGTGCTGAACTTTCGCTGCTCACTCACGCACTGAACCAGAACGATGCGGCGTCGCTGGAGGCATGGAGTGCCCCGGTGCGCGCCCGTGCGCACTCGCGCCGCGTGCACAATGCCGCAGTGGGCCAGCGTCTGCAGGCCATCACGCCACAGCTCAGTCAGCGCCAGCGCGCCTATTCTGAGCGGGCTGCCCTGCAGCGTCAGCGTTTCAGACTGCCGGCCTGGCCCACCACCACCATCGGCTCTTTTCCCCAGACCACCGAGATCCGTGGCCTGCGCCTCGACTTTAAGCAGGGCCGTCTCGACAGCAGCCACTACCGTACTGGCATCGCGGCACATATCAGGCAGGCCATTACCGAACAGGAGCGGCTGGGGCTGGATGTGCTGGTTCACGGTGAAGCGGAACGCAACGACATGGTGGAGTATTTCGGCGAGCATCTGGAGGGATTTGTCTTCACCCAGAACGGCTGGGTGCAGAGCTACGGTTCCCGCTGTGTCAAACCGCCGGTCATCATCGGGGATATCAGCCGGCCGGCGGCGATCACCGTGGAGTGGGCCAGCTATGCGCAGTCGCTGACCGACAAGCCGGTTAAAGGGATGCTGACCGGCCCGGTTACTATCCTCTGCTGGTCGTTCCCGCGTGAAGATGTGTCACGGGAAACCCTCGCAAAGCAGATCGCGCTGGCGCTGCGTGATGAAGTGAAAGATCTGGAGAAGGCGGGAATCGGGATTATTCAGATAGATGAACCGGCTCTGCGTGAAGGCCTGCCTTTGCATCAGTCGGAGTGGGCCGCCTACCTGACCTGGGCGGTAGAGGCGTTCCGGCTTACCGCGGCCGTGGCGCAGGATGACACCCAGATTCACACCCATATGTGTTACTGCGAGTTCAACGACATCATGGATGCCATTGCGGCGCTGGATGCCGATGTCATCACCATTGAAACCTCGCGCTCCGATATGGAGCTGCTGGAATCGTTTGAGCATTTCGACTATCCGAATGAAATCGGCCCCGGCGTCTATGACATTCACTCGCCTAACGTTCCCAGCGTTGAGTGGATAGAAGCCCTGCTGCAGAAGGCCGCAAAACGGATTCCGGCAGCGCGTCTGTGGGTAAACCCGGACTGCGGCCTGAAAACGCGCGGCTGGACGGAAACACGTCAGGCGCTGGCCAATATGGTGACGGCGGCGAAGAAACTGCGTGGTGAGACGGCGTAGGGGAGCGGGTCCGGGTGGCAAAAAAAGGGGCGCAGATGCGCCCCTTTTTCAATTACTGCGAGGTCACACCATATTGTCTGAACCAGGTCAGCATCCGCTGCCAG
Organism: Type-F symbiont of Plautia stali; assembly: GCF_059731105.1. NCBI lineage: Bacteria > Pseudomonadati > Pseudomonadota > Gammaproteobacteria > Enterobacterales > Enterobacteriaceae > Type-F symbiont of Plautia stali. Next base: position 196,813 of record NZ_AP035909.1, read on the forward strand.
CCATCCTGAGCCGATTCCGCATGGTAGCTCGGGCGGTAGTCTGCATTAAACGCATGACCCGCTTCGGGATAGACGATGATCTCGGCGGTGGCATTGGCGGCATGCAGCGCCTGTCGCATCTGCTCGACGCTCTCCAGCGGGATGCTCTCGTCCTGTCCGCCATAGAGTCCTAAAACCGGCGCGTTGAGCGCGACGGCAATATCAATCGGGTGCTTCTGCTGCTTCAGAGTGCGGTCGCCGGTCAGCCGTCCATACCAGGCCACGGCGGCGCGCAACTGCGGATTGTGCGCGGCGTAGAGCCAGCTGATGCGGCCACCCCAGCAGAAACCGGTAATGCCCATGCGGCGGATATCGCCGCCGTTGCGTGCGGCCCAGTTGGCGGCATGGTCCAGGTCAGCCAGCACCTGAGTATCCGGCACTTTACTGACCAGCTCGCTGAACAGCGTCGGGATATCATGATACTCAGAGGGATCGCCCTCGCGGAAATAGAGCTCCGGTGCAATCGCCAGATAGCCTTCCAGCGCCAGACGGCGGCAGATATCCCGGATGTGTTCGTGCACACCAAAGATCTCCTGCACCACCAGCACGACGGGTAAAGGACCTTCCGCTGACTGCGGTTTTGCAAAATAGGCCGGCATGTTTTCGCCCTGACTTGGCACGGAAGTCTCACCTGCGTGAATGGCCGGACTATCGGTAATAATGGTGGTGTCGGCGGTGGGTTGCACGGCTGGCGCAAAGCCGCCCGTCGCCGGTTTTTGTGGCAAAGTATCACTGGGTTTCATTATTCTCTCCGTGCAAGCATTGGCGCAATCACGTAACTATAGCCTGGCCCGAAAGCGAGCGTGCCAGGTGTCGGGTAACAGAATCAGCAGCGAACAAACGCATCCACCTCTTTAACATTGCCCTGACCCCGACACAGCCCCGCCGGACGTTATCCGGGCGAAGAAGATGTTAATGTGTGATTAATGTCGCATTTTTTCTTCCGGTAAATGTAACTTTCATTTTCTTAAGTGAATGCTGTCACATATTTATCGGGCGTGCTGGCGTAGAGTGGCGCGCTATCATCCCTTAACAGGAGTCTGCAAATGACACAGTCTGACGTTTTCCATCTTGGCCTGACGAAAGCCGATCTGCAGGGCGCCACCCTGGCGATTGTGCCGGGCGACCCGGAGCGCGTGAAGAAAATTGCCGGACTGATGGAGGATGCCACGCATCTCGCCTCACACCGTGAATTTACCTCCTGGCTGGCAAAACTGGATGGCAAGCCGGTGGTTGTCTGCTCAACCGGCATCGGCGGCCCTTCGACCTCTATTGCGGTAGAAGAGCTGGCTCAGCTTGGCGTGCGCACCTTCCTGCGCGTCGGCACCACGGGTGCCATTCAGCCACATATCAACGTCGGCGATGTGCTGGTCACGACCGCCTCCGTACGCCTGGATGGCGCCAGCCTGCATTTCGCGCCGATGGAGTTCCCGGCGGTGGCTGACTTCGGCTGTACCACTGCGCTGGTGGCGGCTGCAGAAGCCTGTGGCGCCATAACTCATATCGGCATTACCGCCTCCTCTGACACCTTCTATCCGGGCCAGGAGCGCTACGACACCGTCTCAGGCCGCGTCGTCAGCCGTTTCAAGGGATCGATGAAAGAGTGGCAGGAGATGGGTGTCCTCAACTATGAGATGGAATCCGCTACACTGTTAACCATGTGCGCCAGCCAGGGCCTCCGCGCCGGTATGGTGGCAGGCGTCATTGTGAACCGTACGCAGAAAGAGATCCCTGATGCGGTCACCATGAAACAGACAGAAAGCGACGCAGTGAAGATTGTGGTCGAAGCGGCGCGTCGCTTGCTGTAGGCCGCGTCAGGCCGCGGGCCCCTATCGGGCCTGCTGCTGTATAAGGCGCGTCATTTCAGTGAAACCTGAGAAGGCTTATGCGCAATACACTTCCTGTCCGACGACCGGCATTCAAAGCCGATCCTGCCGCCCTTAATGCCCGGCTGGAACGCGGTGCCGAACGCTTCCGTGCCGCCATGCAGCAGGGTGACTATGCACAGGCCGCCCAGTGCTGCGAAGAGGCACTGCGCTATCTGCCTCAGCAGATGCAGGTGCTGAGCGACTATGCACTCTGTCTGCTGCGTCTGGGTCAGTACCAGAAGTCCTATAAAATCTATCAGAAGATTGCGCACTCCCCGCCCGCGGTGCGCAGCACCGCCTCTGAAACCTGGCTGGATGGCCTGACCGAAGTCTGTGGCTGGCTGAATAAGCCGGATGAGGTGGCGCGCTATGGTCTGGCGTCGCTGATGCAGTCCGATGCGCGTTTCAGTCAGGGGCAGCGTGTGGCGTTTCCCGCTCCCCAGCCCGAGCCTGCCGATCTCACACAGCCGCACCAGAATGTCATTGCCTTCAGCCTGTTTGGTGACCAGCCGCGCTACTGCGAAACCCTGATTAAAAACGTCGAAGTCGTACCTGAACTCTATCCCGGCTGGGTCTGCCGCATCTACCTTGACGACAGCGTGCCGCAGCATGTCTGGCAGCGACTGGACCAGCCGCATGTGCAACGGGTCGATATGTCGCATGAGAAAACCCTGTTTCCCACCCTGTGGCGTTTTCTGGTGATGGACGATCCTGGCGTGAAGCGCTTTATCGTCCGCGATGCCGACTCGCTGCTCTCAGAGCGCGAAGCGGCGGCGGTCAGCGCCTGGCTGGCTTCACCTTACTGGTTCCACCATATGCGTGACTACTTTTCCCACACCGAACTGCTGCTGGCGGGGATGTGGGGCGGCTGTCATGGCGTCTTTCACAACGTGGAGCAGGCGATGCGTGATTTTATTGCGCACTACCGGGGGAGCGAACGCTTCACCGATCAATATTTCCTCAAAGTGGCGTTGTGGCCGACAGTACGTGAAAGCGTGCTGAATCACGATGAACTGTTTCACTTTCATCAGGCCCGGCCGTGGCCTGCCCATGCGCCGGTGCGCTGGCAGACGCCGCAGTTCCACGTGGGCAGCAATGCCGGCTTTGCCAGTATGACCGGGAAAGCCAGTGCGGCCGACGGCAGCAGACAGCGCGTGGCGATCACCGCGGGCGAAACCACCTGGCACTATCTGGCGCAGGTTAAGCAGGGTGAGTGGCTGTTGCCGATGCCCTTTTTTCTGATTGAGGAGTGGCAGGCGGGAAGGGTGACGGTGACCGCGCTCTAAGTTGCTGAGCGCGAATAAATTTATCTGGACATTCATACAGTGCGACTCTACCTTTTTCCTCAGCAGCGTAAGTCGCGGGGAAATCATGGATCAGCACATCATCATCAGCATCTGTCTGGCGCTTGCCGGGGTCGGGATCGGCTGGATGCTGGCACAGCTTCGTGCCGGGCACCAGGCCGCCAGTTTCCAGACTGAGCGCCGTCTGCAGCAGGAGGCACAGCAGCGTCAGCAGCAGCAGACTGAACAGCTTCAGCAGCAAATCCGGGAGCGGGAACAGGAGCTGCGTCAGCTGCACGGTGCCCTGAGCGGAGCCACGGAGCGGCTGCAGCAGCTCGACTACTGGCGCAATGAAAGTGAGCAGCTCAATCGCGAGCTGCGCAATCAGCTGGAGGTCAACAGCGCGCAGGAAGCGGAGCTGCGTGAGGTGACCATCCGTCTGGAAGAGACCCGTTTTGCCGCCGAGGAGAAGCAGCGCCTGCTGACCAACAGCGAGCAGCGTCTCAGCGCCCAGTTTGAAAACCTCGCCAACCGCATTTTCGAAAGCAGCGGCCGTCGCGTCGATGAGCAGAACCGTCAAAGCCTGGATAGCCTGATTGGCCCGTTACGTGAACAGCTGGATGGCTTTCGTCGTCAGGTGCATGAAAGCTTTGGCGCAGAGGCGCGTGAACGTCACACCCTGACCCACGAAATCCGTCAGCTTCAGCAGCTGAATGCGCAGATGGCGCAGGAGGCGCTCAACCTGACCAAAGCCCTGAAGGGCGACAATAAAATCCAGGGTAACTGGGGGGAAGTGGTCCTGAGCCGGGTGCTGGAAGCCTCCGGGCTGCGTGAAGGCTATGAATATGAAACGCAGGTCAGCATTCAGTCTGAACAGCAGGGCAGGATGCAGCCGGATGTGATTGTGCGGCTGCCGCAGGGCAAAGATGTGGTGGTGGACGCCAAGATGACGCTGGTGGCCTATGAGCGCTACTTCAATGCGGATGATGAGATCGAACGTGAACAGGCGATTCAGGAACATGTCAGCGCCATGCGGGCCCATATCCGCCTGCTGGGACGAAAAGATTATCAACAATTGCCCGGTTTACGCTCGCTGGATTATGTGTTGATGTTCATTCCGGTTGAACCGGCCTTTTTACTGGCGATCGACCGCCAGCCTGAGCTGATTAGCGAGGCACTGCAGCAGAATATCATGCTGGTCAGCCCCACCACGCTGCTGGTGGCGTTACGGACCATCAATAATCTGTGGCGCTATGAGCACCAGAGCCGCAATGCACAGCGTATTGCCGATCGGGCCGCACGCCTCTATGACAAGATGCGGCTGTTTGTGGATGACATGAGCGGTATTGGTCACAGTCTGGACAAAGCGCAGAACAGCTATCGCGAGGCGATGAAAAAGCTGGCAGAGGGGCGCGGTAACCTGATTGCGCAGACGGAAGGGTTCCGTGCGCTGGGCGTTGAAATCAAACGGCCGATCAATCCTCAGCTGGCCGAACGGGCTATGCCGGAAAACCGGATGGCAGATGACGACAGGGATGATGAGGATGCGGATGACAGTGACAGGCGTGTGAGACGCCTCCACGAATAGTATGGGCGCAGCGTGCCTGACTTCCGTGACTCTGATACACTTCGGAAAGTATTGTTTGTGGAGCAGGTAAAACCGATGGCAGATGAATCACAGCAGGAAACCACCCATTTTGGCTTTCAGACGGTCGCCAAAAGCGAAAAAGCTGACAAAGTCGCGGATGTGTTTCACTCCGTAGCGGCAAAATATGACCTGATGAACGATTTGATGTCCTTTGGCGTCCATCGTATCTGGAAGCGCTTTACCATCGACAGCAGCGGTGTTCGCCGCGGTCAGCGTGTGTTGGATCTGGCGGGAGGCACCGGCGATCTGACGGCAAAATTCTCTCGTCTGGTGGGTGACACCGGTCAGGTGGTACTGGCGGATATCAACAGTTCCATGCTGAAGATGGGCCGCGAAAAGCTGCGCAATCAGGGTGTGGTGGGCAACGTCAGTTACGTGCAGGCCAACGCAGAAGCTCTGCCTTTCCCTGATAACTACTTCGACTGCATCACCATCTCCTTTGGTCTGCGCAACGTCACGGAAAAAGAGAAGGCGCTGGCCTCCATGTTCCGGGTGCTTAAGCCGGGCGGACGCCTGCTGGTGCTGGAGTTCTCTAAGCCGGTGCTGGACCCGCTGAGCAAAGCGTATGACGCCTATTCGTTCCACATTCTGCCGCGTATCGGCCAGCTGGTGGCGCAGGATGCTGAGAGCTACCGCTATCTTGCCGAATCGATCCGTATGCATCCCGATCAGGAGACCCTGAAGGCGATGATGAACGATGTTGGCTTTGAAAATACCACTTACTCCAACATGACTGGCGGCATCGTGGCGCTGCATCGTGGATTTAAGTTCTGAGTGAGATGGTGATGAACCTGACTCCTTTGATTACGGCGGGCATGGAGACGGCGCTGAACCGTATTCTGTACCGCGATCGTGGCCTTAAGCCGGCGCGGCAACGTCTGAATGGCAAAGTCCTGACACTGCGCCTGAATGAGTTCTCGTCTCCCCTGGTGCTGGTGTTCAGTGAACAGCAGCTGGATGTGTTAGCTGACTGGCAGGACCGCAGCGACTGCACGGTGATCACCTCGCTGAAAAGTCTGCCAAAGCTGCGCGATCGCCAGCAGCTGACGCCGCTGATTCGCAGCGGTGAACTGCAGGTAGAGGGCGATCTGCAGGTGGTCCAGCAGTTCTCGGCGCTGATGGATCTGGCTGAGCTGGATCCGGCGGAATATCTGGCTCCCTGGGTGGGCGACATCGCCGCGCAGGGCATCAGTCAGCGGGCACAGCAGGCTTTCCGCTTTTTCAAAGGTGAAGCAGCGCGTCGTCAGGGATATCTTGGACAGGCCATGACCGAAGAGTGGCGTGTTGCGCCTGGCTCACTGGAACTGGCCTGGTTTTCTGAGGAGGTCGACGCGATGGAACGTTCGCTTGAGGCGCTTGATGCGCGTCTGGCGCAGCTGGAGGCAAAATGAGTTTAGGAGAGATCCGCCGCTTATATCTGATCATGAAGGTGTTTCTGACCTATGGCCTTGATGAACTGATCCCGCAGACACGTCTCACTTTCCTGTTCCGCCTGTGGCGTCGCTCAATTTTCTGGATCCCCAATCTGCACCAGCATGAACCGACCGGTGCGCGTATGCGTATGGCGATGGAGCAGCTGGGGCCGGTCTGGATCAAGTTTGGTCAGATGCTGTCAACGCGCCGGGATCTCTTCCCGCCGCTGATCGCCGATCAGCTGGCGATACTGCAGGACCGTGTGGCGCCCTTTGATGGCGTCAAAGCGAAAGCACAGATTGAAGCCTCGATGGGTGCACCCATTGAGACCTGGTTTGATGATTTTGACATTAAGCCGCTGGCGTCTGCGTCGATTGCGCAGGTTCACACCGCCACGCTGAAATCTAACGGCAAAAAAGTGGTGATCAAAGTGATCCGCCCCGACATTTTGCCGGTGATCAAAGCGGATATGAAGCTGATCTATCGCCTGGCGCGCTGGGTTCCGCGTCTGCTGCCGGATGGCCGTCGTCTGCGTCCGGTCGAAGTGGTGCGCGATTATGAGAAAACCCTGCTTGATGAGCTGAACCTGTTACGCGAAGCCGCCAACGCCATTCAGTTACGCCGCAATTTTGAAGAGAGCCGTATGCTCTATGTGCCGGAAGTCTATTCCGACTATTGCAGCGAAACCATGATGGTGATGGAGCGCATTTACGGTATCCCGATTTCCGACGTTGCGACGCTGGAGCGCCATGGCGTGAACATGAAGCTGCTGGCCGAACGCGGTGTCCAGGTCTTCTTTACCCAGGTCTTCCGCGACAGCTTCTTCCACGCAGATATGCATCCGGGCAATATTTTTGTCAGCTATGAACACCCGGAAGATCCGCAATATATCGGTATCGACTGCGGCATCGTGGGGTCGCTGAACAAAGAAGATAAGCGTTATCTGGCGGAAAACTTTATCGCGTTCTTCAACCGTGACTATCGCAAGGTTGCCGAGCTGCACGTTGATTCCGGCTGGGTACCACCCGATACCAACGTCGAAGATTTCGAGTTTGCGATTCGCACGGTCTGTGAGCCGATTTTTGAAAAGCCGCTGGCTGAGATCTCGTTCGGGCATGTGCTGCTGAACCTGTTCAACACCGCGCGTCGCTTTAATATGGAAGTGCAGCCGCAGCTGGTGCTGCTGCAAAAAACGCTGCTTTATGTGGAAGGCATTGGCCGTCAGCTCTACCCACAGCTCGACCTGTGGAAAACGGCCAAACCGTTCCTGGAAGAGTGGATCAAGGATCAGGTGGGTATCCCCGCCATTATCCGTGCGGTCAAAGAGAAAGCGCCGTTCTGGGCTGAAAAGCTCCCGGAGCTGCCAGAACTCTTTTACGACAGCATGCGCCAGCACAAGCTTTTACGGCACAGCGTCGATAAATTAGTGGGCGATCTCAATGCGCAGCGCGTCCGTCATCATCAGGCGCGTTATCTGTTTGGCGTCGGTGCCACACTGCTGCTAAGCGGAACGGCAGTTCTGCTCACCCGACCGGACTGGGATCTCTTTCCGGCGGTTCTGATGGCGGCAGGAATCGTTTCGTGGCTGATCGGCTGGCGTAAGACAAACTGATTGTCACGTCTGTTTAAAAAAAGGTAATGTCGCTGGCTAAAGCCCGGCTAAAAAGGGCACTCTGTCCTGCATTACCTTATCGTTTTCACAGAATATTAGAGGCTATCTCATGGGCGGTATCAGTATCTGGCAACTGTTAATCATTGCCGTGATTGTTGTACTTCTGTTCGGTACCAATAAATTACGTAATCTGGGTTCGGATTTAGGTTCTTCGATTCGTGGCTTCAAAAAGGCCATGAGTGATGAGGACGACAAAAAGGATCAACCGAAAGAGCAGGACGCTGACTTCGCTGCCAAAACGCTGGCGGACAAACAGCAAACTTCGGCTAACAAAGAAGAAGCCAAGAACGACAAGCAGGTGTAAACCGTGTTCGATATTGGTTTTAGTGAACTGGTATTGGTGTTCGTTATCGGGCTGATTGTACTCGGCCCGCAACGATTACCGGTTGCGGTGAAAACCGTGGTCGGCTGGATCAGGGCGATTCGTTCGCTGGCAGCCAATGTACAACATGAACTGGCGCAGGAGCTCAAACTGCAGGAGTTGCAGGAGAGCCTGAAAAAGGTGGAAGAGGCGGGCCGTGGCACGCTCTCACCTGAGCTGAAGGAGTCGATGGAAGAGCTGCGTAAAACGGCAGATTCAATGAAGCGCTCGGTCAGTCAGAGCATCGACATTGAAAAAGAGGAAGACGAAGCGAACACCATCCACTCAGCACAGCACCGGTATGCCCCTGAGCCTGCTGCGATGGAAACCGCCGCGACGCCAGCCTCAGCAGAGCATCAGGCCAGCGCACCGGCACAGGCACCGTCTGCGGTAGCGGGTGCCGAGGCCGCGGTGCAACCCGCACCGGCCGCGGCCGCACAGAGACCCTCTGCTGCGCCATCCGCTCCGGCTGCGCCATCCTCTGCTGCGCCTGCTGCTGTGGCCAGCGCACCGGCACAGGCACCCGCTGGCGACGCCGCCAGGTCATCAGAGTCTGCGCGTCCTTCCGCGACCTCCTCTTCTGCAGGTGATGAACGATAATGGCCGTTGAAGATACCCAACCGCTCATCAGCCATCTGATTGAGCTGCGTAAGCGATTACTGAACTGCATCATCGCCGTACTGGTCATTTTCCTGGTACTGGTCTATTTCGCCAACGACATCTACCAGCTGGTCGCATCACCGCTGATCAGTCAGATGCCGGTGGGCTCCAGCATGATTGCAACCGATGTCGCCTCGCCGTTCTTTACCCCGATAAAGCTGACCATCATCGTGTCAGTGTTTCTCGCGGTGCCGGTGATCCTCTATCAGGTCTGGGCATTTGTCGCCCCGGCGCTCTACCGGCATGAGCGCAGGCTGGTGATGCCGCTGCTCTTCTCCAGCACCTTCCTGTTCTACTTCGGTGTGGCCTTTGCTTACTTCGTCGTTTTCCCGCTGGCATTTGGCTTTTTCACCAAGACCGCGCCCATCGGCGTGACGGTCGCAACGGATATCGCCAAATACCTCGATTTCGTCATGACGCTCTTCATGGCCTTTGGGGTGGCGTTTGAGGTGCCGGTGGCGATCGTGTTGCTCTGCTGGACCGGTATCACCAGCCCGGAAGATCTGAAAAAGAAACGTCCCTATATTCTGGTGGGCGCTTTCGTAGTCGGGATGCTGCTCACACCTCCGGACGTTTTTTCCCAAACTTTGCTCGCTATTCCGATGTACTGCCTGTTTGAAGTCGGCGTATTCTTTTCCCGTTACTATGTGGGTAAAGGCCGCTGGTCACAGGATGAGGATAAACATACCGACGCCTGACGCTGACCGTATGACCCGCACAGGCGGGAAGCGAGCCATCCAGACCGCCCCTCCGGGCGGTTTTTTTTTTACAAACTGTGGGAAAAATTATGTTTGATATCGGTGTAAACCTGACCAGCACGCAATTCGCCTCCGACCGGCAAAAGGTGGTTAAACGCGCGCGTGATGCGGGCGTCACCGGCATGCTTATCACCGGCACCAACGCGCTGGAGAGCCAGCAGGCTCAGCGACTGGCTGAAGGCCAGCCCGGCTTTTGCTGGTCTACCGCGGGCGTTCACCCTCATCATGCCAGCGAATGGTCGCTGGAGATCGCCAGCACCCTGCGCCGGCTGGCGGAAAAACCGGAAGTGGTCGCCATTGGTGAGTGCGGACTCGATTTTAATCGCAACCTCTCGGCCCATGAGCAGCAGGAGTATGCATTTGACGCACAGCTGGCGCTGGCCGCAGAACTCAATATGCCGGTGTTCCTGCACTGCCGTGAAGCCCATGCGCGTTTCGCTGCGGTGCTTGCCCCCTGGCTGCCAAAACTGCCGGGTGCGGTGATCCACTGCTTTACCGGCACGCGCGACGAACTGGAAGCCTGTCTGGAAATGGGGTTATCTGTGGGCATTACGGGCTGGGTCTGCGATGAGCGTCGGGGTCTGGAACTGCGTGAGCTGCTGCCGCTGATCCCGGCCGAACGCCTGCTGCTGGAAACGGATGCGCCCTACCTGTTGCCGCGCGACATGCGTCCGCGTCCGCCTTCGCGCCGCAACGAACCCTGCTTTTTACCGCATATTGTCAGTCAGGTGGCGACATGGCGAGGTGAGAGTGCGGAGGCACTGGCGGCCCGCATCGATCATAATGCGCGGACGCTGTTCAGACTGGCTTAAAGCTTGCGGAACTGCTTGTTATCGACGCTGCGCATCACCTGCTTATTGAGGAGATTCAGCAACAGGATCGAGCGTGTTTCACCATCCGGCTCGGCAAAAATGGCGCGCAGCCCTTCAAACGTTCCTTCGGTGATGACAACCTCATCGCCGCTCTGTGGCGTTTCAGGATCGAGCAGGATTTGCGGGACGTCGGTTTCCAGCGCTTCGATGACCGCCGACGGCACGGTTGCCGGGGTGGAGCCGAAGCGGACAAAGTGACTGACACCGCGGGTGCTGCTGATGGTGGTGGTGTGAATCTCTTCAGGATCGAATTCGATAAACAGGTAGTTAGGGAACAGCGGCTCACTCACCGTGGTGCGTTTACCGCGCACGATCTTTTCCAGAGCGATCATCGGGCTGAGGCAATGCACCTCCTGCCGCTCGAGATGCTCCTTCGCGCGCAATAGCTGTCCACGTTTGCAATAGAGTAAGTACCAGGCTTCCATAACGGCTCCCATTGAATGGACGCTAAGAATAGCAAACCTGTTGCCAGAGTTATAGCGCAGGGGCAGGGTAAAGCGGCCCGCAGAGAAAATAAATTGAGACTTTTCTTAGCAGGCCGGAGGCAGGCAGAAACGGTAACGGGAAATTGACGTGCATCAGGGCTCTGTATCAGACTCGATAACCTTCACCCTGCAAAAGGAACGTCTGATGGAACTCTTTCTGTTGAGCAATGGCAGGCTGGCGGACGATGCGCCGCTGCTGGGTTATGCGCAGCCGCAGCTGCACGCGATGATCGCCCGACGCGCTATCCGCTCGGCGGTCCTGATCCCCTACGCGATAATCCGGGGCGATCAGCAGCAGCGCGCCGCCGAACTCACGGCCTCTCTGGGCATCCCGGTCAGGCTGGTTCAATCCTTTGCCTCACCGGCTGAGGCGATTGCACAGGCAGAACTGATTCTGGTCAGCGGCGGCAACACCTGGTTTCTGAACCAGATGCTGCATGAGCAGGATCTCATCGTCCCGATCCAGCGTGCGGTACGTGAGCGACAGGTGCCTTATCTCGGCTGGAGCGCGGGCTGCAATGTGGCGACGCCCTCCATCCGCACCACCAACGATATGCCGGTGCGCAGCAGTGTGGTGCTGCCCGCGCTGGGACTCTTCCCGGTGCAGATCAATCCCCACTATCTTGATGCCAGCGTCAGCGGCCATATGGGCGAAACCCGCGATGAGCGTCTGGCGGAGTTCTGCGCGGTCAATCCGACGGAGTCGGTGATTGCCCTGCGTGAAGGCAGTTTTCTGCACCTGCATGACAACCAGCTGCGCTATCACAGCGTGCGAAACGAGGACTTTAAGCTGTTTCGCCACGGCGACCCGATTCAGGGAATGCACGATACCCGCGCACTGCAGCCGCTGGTTCCCTTTCAGTGCGTATGAGGCTGCGGTATAAACCTCAGCAACTCCGCGTAATCAGACCTATAATGGCCGATTCACTCTGGCCGGAATGTTAAAGCCGCATGAAATACCACGATTTGAGAGACTTCCTCGCGCTGCTTGAACAGCGCGGTGAGCTAAAGCGCATTACCCAGTCCATCGATCCCGAACTGGAAATGACGGAGATTGCCGATCGCACGCTGCGTGCCGGTGGCCCCGCCCTGCTGTTTGAAAACCCGAAAGGGTACGATATGCCGGTGCTGTGCAACCTGTTCGGCACGCCTAAGCGCGTGGCCATGGGCATGGGGCAGGAGGAGGTGAGCGCCCTGCGTGAAGTGGGTAAGCTGCTGGCCTTCCTGAAAGAGCCTGAGCCGCCAAAAGGCTTCCGCGACCTGTTCGATAAAATGCCGCAGTTTAAGCAGGTGCTGAACATGCCGACCAAACGGCTGCGTAATGCGCCCTGTCAGGAAGAGGTGTTCAGCGGTGATGAGGTCGATCTGACGCGTATTCCGGTCATGAAGTGCTGGCCAGGCGATGCCGCACCGCTGATTACCTGGGGACTGACCGTCACGCGTGGCCCCCACAAAGAGCGTCAGAATCTCGGTATTTACCGTCAGCAGGTGATCGGTAAAAATCGTCTGATCATGCGCTGGCTGTCGCACCGTGGCGGCGCGCTTGATTTTCAGGAGTGGACGAAAGCGCATCCGGGTGAACGTTTTCCGGTTTCGGTCGCGCTGGGCGCCGATCCTGCCACCATCCTCGGCGCGGTGACGCCGGTGCCTGACACGCTGTCAGAATATGCGTTTGCCGGTCTGCTGCGCGGCAACAAAACGGAAGTGGTGAAGTGCCTGTCGAACGATCTCGAAGTGCCGGCCAGTGCGGAAATCGTGCTGGAAGGCTATATCGAAGCGGGCGATATGGCGCCAGAAGGCCCCTACGGCGACCACACCGGCTACTACAATGAAGTGGATAGCTTCCCGGTATTTACCGTGACGCATATCACGCAGCGTCGTCAGCCGATCTATCACTCCACCTATACCGGGCGTCCGCCGGATGAACCCGCCGTACTGGGCGTGGCGCTGAATGAAGTTCTGGTACCGATTCTGATTAAGCAGTTTCCGGAGATCGTGGACTTCTACCTGCCGCCTGAAGGTTGCTCCTACCGGCTGGCGGTTGTGACGATTAAAAAGCAGTACGCAGGGCATGCCAAACGTGTCATGTTTGGCGTCTGGTCATTTTTGCGGCAGTTCATGTACACCAAATTTGTTATTGTGTGTGACGATGATGTTAATGCGCGCGACTGGAATGACGTGATCTGGGCGATCACCACGCGAATGGATCCGGCCCGTGATACGGTATTAGTCGAAAATACCCCTATCGACTATCTCGATTTCGCCTCGCCGGTTTCCGGGCTGGGGTCGAAGATGGGGCTTGATGCAACCAATAAGTGGCCGGGTGAAACGCAGCGTGAATGGGGTACGCCCATTGTTAAAGATCCTGCGGTCACGGCGCGCATTGATGCTATCTGGGATGAGCTAGGTATTCTTGATCAGCCGCCACAGCGTTGATGGCGAGCACAACCATAAAGACGACCCGACAGAGGGAACGCATGACAACGTTAAGCTGTAAAGTAACTTCGGTTGAGGCGATTACCGACACGGTCTATCGCGTTCGCCTGATCCCTGAAGCGGAATTCAGTTTTCGCGCGGGGCAGTATCTGATGGTCGTGATGGATGAGCGTGATAAGCGTCCGTTCTCACTGGCCTCAACGCCGATGGAAAAAGATATTATTGAGCTGCATATCGGCGCGTCCGATCTCAACCTCTATGCGATGGCGGTGATGGATCGGATCCGCAACGATCGTCAGATCACCGTCGATATGCCGCACGGTGACGCCTGGCTGCGCGAAGAGAGCAGTAAGCCGCTGATCCTGATTGCAGGTGGCACCGGCTTCTCCTACGCCCGTTCAATTCTGCTCACCGCGCTGGCGGAACAGCCGGAGCGCGATATCGCCATTTACTGGGGCGGACGTGAGCTTAAGCATCTGTACGATCTGGACGAGCTGAATGCGCTGGCGGTGAAGCACCCGAACCTGAAAGTGATCCCGGTTGTTGAACAGCCTGAAGCGGGCTGGCAGGGACGTTCCGGTACGGTACTGACCGCGGTGATGCAGGATTTCAGCACGCTGAGCGAACATGAAATCTACATCGCCGGACGCTTTGAGATGGCGAAGATTGCCCGCGACCGTTTCTGTGCCGAGCGTGGCGCAGTCGAGTCACAGATGTATGGCGATGCGTTTGCCTTTATCTGATCGCCGGCAGCAGACAGAAAAAACCCGCCGGTAACGGCGGGTAAATCTGACAAAAAAAACGCAACGTATTACAGACGCTCGAATACGGTTGCGATCCCCTGGCCCAGCCCGATACACATGGTGGCAAGACCCAGGCTGGCATCGCGTCGTTCCATAATGTTCAGCAGCGTGGTACTGATACGCGCGCCGGAACAGCCCAGCGGATGGCCTAACGCAATCGCGCCACCATTCAGATTGACCTTTTCATCCAGCTGCTCCAGCAACCCTAAATCTTTGATGCACGGCAGTGTCTGCGCAGCAAAGGCTTCGTTCAGCTCAAAGACGTCGATATCGCTGACGCTCAGTCCCGCCCGTTTTAACGCCAGCTTACTGGCCGGAACCGGCCCATAGCCCATGATTGAAGGATCGCAGCCCACCACGGCCATGCTGCGGATGCGGGCGCGCGGCGTCAGTCCCAGCTCGCGGGCGCGTGATTCGCTCATCACCAGCATGGCGGCTGCGCCATCTGACAACGCTGACGAGGAGCCCGCCGTCACGGTGCCATTCACCGGATCGAAAGCCGGTTTCAGCGCTGCCAGGCCTTCGGCGCTGGTCTCTTCACGGATCACTTCATCGAAATCATAACGTTTGAGGATGCCGTCGCTGTCATGACCATAGGTGGCGACAATCTCTGTCGCAAAGTCGCCGCGCCGGGTGGCCTGCCAGGCCCGTTGGTGCGAACGCAGGGCAAACGCATCCTGCTGCTCACGGCTGATATGATGCATTCGCGCCAGCATTTCTGCCGTCAGGCCCATCATCCCTGCGGCTTTGGCAACCGTCCGGCTAAGCCCGGGATGAAAGTCGACGCCGTGGTTCATCGGCACATGCCCCATATGCTCCACGCCACCGATCAGACAGCTCCGGGCATCACCGACCATAATGGCGCGGGCGGCATCGTGCAGCGCCTGCATGGAAGAGCCACACAGCCGGTTGACGGTGCTGGCTGGCACCGTGTGGGGAATTTCGGCCAGCAGGGCAGCGTTACGTGCGATATTAAATCCCTGCTCCAGCGTCTGCTGCACGCAGCCCCAGAGAATGTCATCCAGCTCTGCCGGGTTCACCGTCGGGTTGCGGCTCAGCAGTTCACGCATCAGATGCGCAGAGAGATCTTCGGCGCGCACATGACGGAAGGCGCCGCCTTTTGACCGGCCCATTGGCGTGCGCACGGCATCAATAATCACCACATTTTCCATCTTCTTGCCCTCAGGCGCTTTTCAGCGCGGCTTCATCAATCGGTTTGGCGGCGGGATACCAGCTTTCATGCTGATGGGCTTTCTGCAGCAGCAGTGCAGGCAGGGCATACAGGCCACCGAGGCCGCTATAACGCCGGGCCTGATCCACCACGTTGCTGTTGCCCAGAGTATCGAGATAGCGGAAAGCCCCGCCACGGAAAGGCGGGAAGCCGAGGCCATACACCAGCGCCATATCGGCTTCAGCCGGTGAGGCGATAATCTTCTCTTCCAGGCAGCGCACCACTTCGTTCAGCATCGGCAGCATCATGCGGTTCAGAATCTCTTCATCGCTGAAGATTCGCGCGGGCTGACAGGCCTGCTGCAGCAGCGTATCGACATCGGCATCGGCCACTTTTTTTGGCTTGCCCTTTTTGTCTTCTTCCCAGCGCCAGAAGCCTTTGCCATTTTTCTGACCAAAGCGACCAGCCTCAAACAGCAGATCGATCGCGTCGCGATAGTCATGCTTCATGCGGTCCGGGAACCCGTCAGCCATCACGCTTTGCGCGTGGTGCGCCGTATCGATGCCCACGACATCCAGCAGCCATGACGGCCCCATCGGCCAGCCAAACTGTTTTTCCATGACCTTATCTATCTGGCGGAAATCTGCGCCATCGCGAAGGAGCAGGCTGAAAGCGGCGAAGTAGGGGAACAGCACCCGGTTAACAAAGAAGCCGGGGCAGTCGTTGACCACGATAGGGGTTTTACCCATTTTGCTGGCCCAGGCCACCACTTTGCCGAGGGTCGCTTCACTGGTTTTCTCGCCCCGGATCACTTCGACCAGCGGCATACGCGGCACCGGGTTAAAGAAGTGCATGCCACAGAAGTTTTCCGGGCGCTGCAACGCCTGCGCCAGCTGGCTGATAGGAATGGTCGAAGTATTCGAGGCCAGAACGGCATCGTCACGCAGGTGCCGCTCTGTTTCAGCCAGCACTTTAGCCTTGATCTGCGGATTCTCGACCACCGCTTCCACCACCACGTCAGCCAGTTCAAAACCGGCGTAATCCAGCGTGGGCTGGATGGTGGCGATGACACTGGCCAGCCTGTTACCGTCAATTTTTCCGCGCGCCAGCTGGGTGTTAAGCAGCTTGCTGGCTTCATTCATCCCCAGCGTCAGCGCCTGTGGATTGATATCTTTCATTCTGACCGGCACGCCTTTCCAGGCAGACTGGTAGCTGATGCCACCGCCCATGATCCCTGCGCCCAGCACTGCCGCCTGAGCAGGTGCGCCGCTTTCGCTGGCGCGTTTTTTTGCCAGCCCTTTAACGTACTGATCGTTGAGGAAGATGCCGACCAGAGCGCGCGCTTCGTCAGACTGCGCCAGCGGCACAAATGCAGCCGTTTCAAGCTTCAGCGCATCATCACGACCGAGACTGGCCGCGGCCTCAATGGTTTTTACCGCCATCAGCGGAGCGGGGTAATGTTTTCCTGCGGTCTGCATCACCATGCCCTTCGCAATGGTAAAACTCATCGCCGCCTCGATCGGACTGAGCTTCAGCGGGGCCAGTTTAGGCGCACGGCGCGCCTGCCAGCTGCCCTCTTCGGCGGCCGCTCTGAGCATGGTGATGCCCGCTTCGCGCAGTTTGTCACGGGCAACCACCGCATCGACCAGGCCCAGTTTCAGCGCGGCATTGCCATCCACATCTTTACCGGCGGCAATAATTTCCAGCGCGCTGTCGGCTCCCAGCAGGCGGGGCAACCTTACGCTGCCGCCAAAGCCTGGCATGATGCCGAGTCTGGTTTCCGGCAGGCCGATGCGGGCATCCGCAGTGGCGATGCGCAGGTCGGTCGCCAGGACGCACTCACATCCGCCACCCAGCGCATAACCATCAATGGCTGCCAGGGTGGGCACGGGCAAATCTTCCAGACGGTTGAAGATGCTGTTGGCGTAACTCAGCCACTGGCTCAGCTTTTCGGTGGGAGCATCAAACAGGGAAAGGAACTCGGTAATGTCCGCACCCACGATAAAGGCGGGTTTAGCGGAGCTCAGCAGCAGGCCGCGCAGTGCTGGCTGCTGTTCCAGGACCGCAATGGCCTCGCCCAGACTGGCGACCGTTTGCGTATCGAGCTTGTTGACTGAGCCTGTGGCATCAAAAACCAGCTCGGCGATGCCATCGTCCAGCCAGTGAAGGGTAAGGTTAGCGCCTTGGTAGAGCATGTGCGTCTCCTGAAACCGCGAAAGGTGATCTGGTCATACCAGATGATCGTGAGTGTGGGAGTGATGTTAATTTTTTGCAAACCGCTCTTTGCTTATTTGCTAACAAGATCACAGCCACGCCGGCTTCGGCATCTGAGCAAGGGGTATGCTAAACTGCGGCCATTTCGCGACACGGGAGAGACGGCTATGGATTCACTGAAGACCTTGTATCACGCGCACATCGCCACGTTGCAGCAACGGGCGCAGCAGGTGCTGGCACGCAATAAACTGGATGCGATGCTGATCCATTCCGGTGAGTTGCTGACGGTGTTTCTGGATGACCACACCTATCCGTTTAAGGTGAATCCGCAGTTCAAAGCCTGGGTGCCGGTCACGCAGGTGCCTAACTGCTGGCTCTGGATCGATGGCGTGAACAAACCGAAACTGTGGTTCTACTCTCCGGTGGATTACTGGCATAACGTTGAACCGCTGCCGGACAGTTTCTGGACCGGAGATGTCGAGGTTATCGGCCTGAAAAACGCCGATGAGATTGCGCAGCTGCTCCCTGCACAGCGTGATAATGTCGCCTATATCGGGCCGGTTAATGCACGCGCGGCGCAGCTCGGAATCTCCTCAGACAACATCAACCCTAAAGCGGTCATCGACTTTCTGCACTACCATCGCAGCATCAAAACCGACTATGAACTGGCCTGTCTGCGTCAGGCGCAGAAGCTGGCGGTTGCGGGGCATCGCGCGGCCAAAGAGGCGTTCTCTGCGGGCCTGAGCGAATTTGACATCAATCAGGCTTACCTGACCGCGACCGGCCATCGTGATACCGATGTGCCGTACGGCAATATCATTGCGCTGAATGAACACGCGGCGGTGCTGCACTACACCCGCCTGGATCATCAGCCACCGGCGAAACGTCACAGCTTCCTGATTGATGCGGGGGCCGAATATCTGGGCTATGCCGCCGATCTGACCCGCAGCTATGCGGCGCAGAGCAGCTCGCTCTATGCCAGAATGGTGGAGGCGATGAACGCCGAGGAGCTGGCTTTAATCGCCACGCTGAAACCGGGTGTGCGCTACACCGATTATCATCTTCAGATGCACCAGCGTATTGCGAAGATGTTGCTGAAGTTTGAGCTGGTGCAGGGAATCAGCGAAGAGGCGCTGGTGGCTGAAGATCTGACCGGGCCATTTATGCCACACGGTCTGGGGCATCCGCTGGGCTTGCAGGTGCATGACGTTGCCGGGTTTATGCAGGATGAGCAGGGCACCCATCTCGCCGCGCCTGCGCAGTATCCTTACCTTCGCTGCACCCGCGTGCTGCAACCCGGCATGGTCTTAACCATCGAGCCGGGCTTCTATATTATTGACTCGTTACTGGCGCCGCTGCGTCAGGGCCGTTTCAGTCAGCACTTTAACTGGCAGGCGATTGATGCGCTTCGGCCTTATGGCGGCATTCGCATCGAAGATAACGTGGTGATCCATCCAAACCGCGTTGAAAACATGACCCGCGATTTGCATCTGGCCTGATGGACGCTTTTGATATTCCCGCGCTGGCCGTGAGCATCAGCGAGGAAACCATCAAAAAGAGTCGCTTTATTACGCTGCTGGCGCACACCGAGGGGACAGAGGCCGCGCGCGCCTTTGTCCAGCAGGTGAAAAGCGAGCATCCTGCTGCCCGGCATCACTGCTGGGCCTGGGTGGCGGGCGCGCCGGATGACTCTCAGCAGCTTGGTTTTTCGGATGATGGTGAGCCGTCGGGCACCGCCGGGAAACCGATGCTGGCGCAGCTGATGGGTGCCGGTATTGGCGAGGTGACCGCTGTGGTGGTGCGTTATTACGGCGGCATCATGCTGGGCACCGGTGGCCTGGTGAAGGCATATGGCGGTGGCGTCCAGCAGGGACTGAAGCAGTTACCGCGAGAGCGCAAAGTGCCGATGATGGTTTTCACGCTGCAATGCGACTATGCGCAGCACAGCGATATCGAACGGCTGGTGCAGCGTTTTGAAGGTAAGGTGACCGACAGCCACTATCAGGATCGTATTGCGCTGACGCTGGCATTGCCTTATGGACAGATAGAGGGGTTCAAAAAAAATCTGTCAGACTTTAGCCGGGGCGCGTTGTCGCTGATCCCGCTCACACCATGATGTTCATCTCTCTTATTTAAAGGAACGGCTGAATGCACTTTCGCGCCATTACCCGCATCGTCGGTCTGCTGGTAATTCTTTTTTCAGTGACAATGATTCTGCCCGGCCTCGTCGCATTAATTTATCGCGACGGCGCGGGACGGGCGTTCAGCCAGACATTTATGATGGCGCTGGTGATCGGCTCGCTGCTGTGGTGGCCGAACCGTAAAAAGAAAACCGAACTCAAACCCCGCGAAGGGTTCCTGATCGTCGTTCTGTTCTGGACGGTGCTGGGCAGCGTAGGGGCCATGCCCTTTATCTTTGCGGAGCAGCCGCATCTTTCCGTCACGGATGCGTTCTTTGAATCTTTCTCGGGCCTGACAACCACCGGAGCCACCACGCTGGTGGGGCTGGACTCGCTGCCTAAGGCAATCCTCTTCTACCGGCAGATGCTGCAGTGGCTGGGCGGGATGGGGATCATCGTGTTAGCAGTAGCCATCCTGCCGATTCTGGGCGTCGGGGGCATGCAGCTCTATCGCGCTGAAATGCCGGGACCCCTGAAAGACAATAAAATGCGCCCGCGCATCGCCGAGACGGCCAAGACACTCTGGCTGATCTATGTTCTGCTGACCGTAGCCTGTGCGCTGGCACTCTGGCTGGCGGGCATGCCGGCGTTCGATGCTATCGGCCACAGCTTTTCGACCATCGCCATTGGCGGCTTCTCAACTCATGATGCCAGCATCGGCTACTTTAACAGCAGCACCATCAATACTATCGTGGCGGTGTTCCTGCTGATCTCCGGCTGTAACTACGGCCTGCACTTTTCCATGCTAAGCGGACGTAACCTGCGCGTGTACTGGCGGGACCCGGAGTTCCGCATGTTTATCGGCGTTCAGCTGACGCTGGTTCTGATCTGTACGGTGGTGCTCTGGTTCCACAATGTCTATGCCAGCGGCTGGCAGACCCTGAACCAGGCCTTTTTCCAGGTGGTGTCCATGGCGACGACGGCGGGTTTCACGACCGACAGTATCGCTCGCTGGCCGCTATTCCTGCCGGTTCTGCTGTTGTGCTCAGCTTTCATTGGTGGCTGTGCCGGTTCAACCGGGGGAGGCCTGAAGGTGATCCGCATTCTGCTGTTGTGCAAACAGGGTAACCGCGAGCTTAAGCGTCTGGTTCACCCGAATGCGGTGTACACCATTAAGCTGGGCAATCGTGCGCTGCCGGAGCGTATTCTGGAAGCCGTCTGGGGATTCTTCTCGGCCTATGCGCTGGTGTTCCTGGTGAGCATGCTGGCGATCATCGCCACGGGCGTCGATGACTTCTCCGCTTTTGCTGCCGTTGCCGCCACGCTGAATAACCTCGGGCCGGGCTTAGGCGTCGTGGCAGACAACTTCACGTCTATGAATGATGTGGCGAAATGGATACTTATCTCTACCATGTTGTTCGGGCGTCTCGAGGTTTTCACCTTGCTGGTGCTGTTCACGCCTACTTTCTGGCGTGAATAATTAATAAGGATGCTGACATGAAAGCGCTGATTCTCTATTCCACCCGCGACGGGCAAACGCAGAAGATTGCTTCCGCTCTTGCGGAGACCATCCGGCAGCAGCAGCCGTGTGATGTGCTGAACATCCAGGATGCCGCTGTGCCTGACTGGACACTGTATGATCGCGTACTGATTGGCGCCTCGATCCGCTATGGCCATTTTCAGCCGGTCGTCGAGACCTTCGTTAAGCAACATCTCCCTGCGCTGCAGCAGCGTACCAGCGGTTTCTTTTCGGTAAACCTCACGGCACGCAAACCTGAGAAGCGTTCTCCTGAAACGAATGCCTATACCCGGAAGTTCTTATTGCAGTCTCCATGGCAGCCTGACTGCTGTGCCGTATTCGCAGGGGCGCTCTATTATCCCCGCTATCGCTGGTTTGACCGTGTGATGATTCAGCTGATTATGCGTATGACCGGCGGTGAAACCGATGCAACGAAAGAAGTGGAATACACGGACTGGCAACAGGTGAGCCGTTTTGCCCATGAATTTGCACAGTTACCAGGCAAATCGTAGCGAAATAGCGCGATTTGGTGAAAATTACTTCGAACAGTAATCTTTTCGCAATAAACGCTTGTCAGGCCGCGCGAACTCCCTATAATGCGCCTCCATCGACACGGCACACCGGCAACGGGAAACGGGTTGAAGGTTCAGGAGACTGAGCCGCCGGAGAAAAACTTCTGAAAAAGAGGTTGACTCTGAAGGAGGAAAGCGTAATATACGCCACCTCGCGACAGGACGCTAACGCACTGTTCGCACTGCTCTTTAACAATTTATCAGACAATCTGTGTGGGCACTCGCAGGATTGATATCAGCGTCCCCGGACGCACAAAAATATCAAAGCCTCACGAGTGAACACATAATGAAATTCATTATGACGTTTTACAGATGAGCACCGCTGAACCCGTTTCAGCAAATCAAACTTTAAATTGAAGAGTTTGATCATGGCTCAGATTGAACGCTGGCGGCAGGCCTAACACATGCAAGTCGGACGGTAGCACAGAGAGCTTGCTCTTGGGTGACGAGTGGCGGACGGGTGAGTAATGTCTGGGGATCTGCCCGATAGAGGGGGATAACCACTGGAAACGGTGGCTAATACCGCATAACGTCGCAAGACCAAAGAGGGGGACCTTCGGGCCTCTCACTATCGGATGAACCCAGATGGGATTAGCTAGTAGGCGGGGTAATGGCCCACCTAGGCGACGATCCCTAGCTGGTCTGAGAGGATGACCAGCCACACTGGAACTGAGACACGGTCCAGACTCCTACGGGAGGCAGCAGTGGGGAATATTGCACAATGGGCGCAAGCCTGATGCAGCCATGCCGCGTGTATGAAGAAGGCCTTCGGGTTGTAAAGTACTTTCAGCGGGGAGGAAGGCGGTGAGGTTAATAACCTCACCGATTGACGTTACCCGCAGAAGAAGCACCGGCTAACTCCGTGCCAGCAGCCGCGGTAATACGGAGGGTGCAAGCGTTAATCGGAATTACTGGGCGTAAAGCGCACGCAGGCGGTCTGTTAAGTCAGATGTGAAATCCCCGGGCTTAACCTGGGAACTGCATTTGAAACTGGCAGGCTTGAGTCTCGTAGAGGGGGGTAGAATTCCAGGTGTAGCGGTGAAATGCGTAGAGATCTGGAGGAATACCGGTGGCGAAGGCGGCCCCCTGGACGAAGACTGACGCTCAGGTGCGAAAGCGTGGGGAGCAAACAGGATTAGATACCCTGGTAGTCCACGCCGTAAACGATGTCGACTTGGAGGTTGTTCCCTTGAGGAGTGGCTTCCGGAGCTAACGCGTTAAGTCGACCGCCTGGGGAGTACGGCCGCAAGGTTAAAACTCAAATGAATTGACGGGGGCCCGCACAAGCGGTGGAGCATGTGGTTTAATTCGATGCAACGCGAAGAACCTTACCTACTCTTGACATCCAGAGAACTTAGCAGAGATGCTTTGGTGCCTTCGGGAACTCTGAGACAGGTGCTGCATGGCTGTCGTCAGCTCGTGTTGTGAAATGTTGGGTTAAGTCCCGCAACGAGCGCAACCCTTATCCTTTGTTGCCAGCGATTCGGTCGGGAACTCAAAGGAGACTGCCGGTGATAAACCGGAGGAAGGTGGGGATGACGTCAAGTCATCATGGCCCTTACGAGTAGGGCTACACACGTGCTACAATGGCGCATACAAAGAGAAGCGACCTCGCGAGAGCAAGCGGACCTCACAAAGTGCGTCGTAGTCCGGATCGGAGTCTGCAACTCGACTCCGTGAAGTCGGAATCGCTAGTAATCGTGGATCAGAATGCCACGGTGAATACGTTCCCGGGCCTTGTACACACCGCCCGTCACACCATGGGAGTGGGTTGCAAAAGAAGTAGGTAGCTTAACCTTCGGGAGGGCGCTTACCACTTTGTGATTCATGACTGGGGTGAAGTCGTAACAAGGTAACCGTAGGGGAACCTGCGGTTGGATCACCTCCTTACCTGAAGATACCTTCCCGCGAAGTGCTCACACAGATTGTCTGATAAAAAGTCACGAGCAGAAAAAACCTCTACAGGCTTGTAGCTCAGGTGGTTAGAGCGCACCCCTGATAAGGGTGAGGTCGGTGGTTCAAGTCCACTCAGGCCTACCAAATTCGCACTCACGCTGCGTTATGTCTCCGGCTCGCATAGTTCACTATGCTTCGCGAAGACATGCCTTGCCTGAGCACGAATTGCATTTCTCACGAAGTGTACTCGGTTGAGTGGTAGTAGTGGTCTCTGCAGTAACTGTATGGGGCTATAGCTCAGCTGGGAGAGCGCCTGCCTTGCACGCAGGAGGTCAGCGGTTCGATCCCGCTTAGCTCCACCATACCTGCTGTTTTTTCTGAAATACCTCAGAGCGTACCGGCGACGGTGTGCTGTGACGTATTATGCTCTTTAACAATCCGGAACAAGCTGAAAATTGAAACGACATGGCGCGTTCATTCTCCGTAATAAGAATGAAATGACGACATGTTCGAGTCTCTCAAATGCTTACAGTCTGCAGCGTTGAAAAACGCCTGTGGGTTGTGAGGTTAAGCGACTAAGCGTACACGGTGGATGCCCTGGCAGTCAGAGGCGATGAAGGACGTGCTAATCTGCGTAAAGCGACGGTAAGGTGATATGAACCGCTACAGCCGTCGATGTCCGAATGGGGAAACCCGGTGCACTCAGTGCATCATTGCAGCATGAATACATAGTGCTGCAAGGCGAACCGGGGGAACTGAAACATCTAAGTACCCCGAGGAAAAGAAATCAACCGAGATTCCCCCAGTAGCGGCGAGCGAACGGGGAGCAGCCCAGAGCCTGAATCAGCATGTGTGTTAGTGGAAGCGTCTGGAAAGTCGCAGGGTACAGGGTGATACTCCCGTACACAAAAGCACACACGCTGTGAGCTCGATGAGTAAGGCGGGACACGTGGTATCCTGTCTGAATATGGGGGGACCATCCTCCAAGGCTAAATACTCCTGACTGACCGATAGTGAACCAGTACCGTGAGGGAAAGGCGAAAAGAACCCCGGCGAGGGGAGTGAAACAGAACCTGAAACCGTGTACGTACAAGCAGTGGGAGCACCCTTGTGGTGTGACTGCGTACCTTTTGTATAATGGGTCAGCGACTTATATTCTGTAGCAAGGTTAACCGTATAGGGGAGCCGCAGGGAAACCGAGTCTTAACTGGGCGTTAAGTTGCAGGGTATAGACCCGAAACCCGGTGATCTAGCCATGGGCAGGTTGAAGGTTGGGTAACACTAACTGGAGGACCGAACCGACTAATGTTGAAAAATTAGCGGATGACCTGTGGCTGGGGGTGAAAGGCCAATCAAACCGGGAGATAGCTGGTTCTCCCCGAAAGCTATTTAGGTAGCGCCTCGTGAACTCATCTCCGGGGGTAGAGCACTGTTTCGGCTAGGGGGCCATCCCGGCTTACCAACCCGATGCAAACTGCGAATACCGGAGAATGTTATCACGGGAGACACACGGCGGGTGCTAACGTCCGTCGTGAAGAGGGAAACAACCCAGACCGCCAGCTAAGGTCCCAAAGTCATGGTTAAGTGGGAAACGATGTGGGAAGGCACAGACAGCCAGGATGTTGGCTTAGAAGCAGCCATCATTTAAAGAAAGCGTAATAGCTCACTGGTCGAGTCGGCCTGCGCGGAAGATGTAACGGGGCTAAACCATGCACCGAAGCTGCGGCAGCGACACTATGTGTTGTTGGGTAGGGGAGCGTTCTGTAAGCCGTCGAAGGTGTGCTGTGAGGCATGCTGGAGGTATCAGAAGTGCGAATGCTGACATAAGTAACGATAAAGCGGGTGAAAAGCCCGCTCGCCGGAAGACCAAGGGTTCCTGTTCAACGTTAATCGGAGCAGGGTGAGTCGACCCCTAAGGCGAGGCCGAAAGGCGTAGTCGATGGGAAACAGGTTAATATTCCTGTACTCGGTGTTACTGCGAAGGGGGGACGGAGAAGGCTATATCAGCCGGGCGACGGTTGTCCCGGTTTAAGCGTGTAGGCGGAGGGTCCAGGTAAATCCGGACTCTTTTAACGCTGAGGCGTGACGACGAGGCACTACGGTGCTGAAGTGATAAATGCCCTGCTTCCAGGAAAAGCCTCTAAGCATCAGGTAACACAGAATCGTACCCCAAACCGACACAGGTGGTCAGGTAGAGAATACCAAGGCGCTTGAGAGAACTCGGGTGAAGGAACTAGGCAAAATGGTGCCGTAACTTCGGGAGAAGGCACGCTGGCGCGTAGGTGAAGGGACTTGCTCCCGGAGCCGAAGCCAGTCGAAGATACCAGCTGGCTGCAACTGTTTATTAAAAACACAGCACTGTGCAAACACGAAAGTGGACGTATACGGTGTGACGCCTGCCCGGTGCCGGAAGGTTAATTGATGGGGTTATCCGTAAGGAGAAGCTCTTGATCGAAGCCCCGGTAAACGGCGGCCGTAACTATAACGGTCCTAAGGTAGCGAAATTCCTTGTCGGGTAAGTTCCGACCTGCACGAATGGCGTAATGATGGCCAGGCTGTCTCCACCCGAGACTCAGTGAAATTGAACTCGCTGTGAAGATGCAGTGTACCCGCGGCAAGACGGAAAGACCCCGTGAACCTTTACTACAGCTTGACACTGAACATTGAGCCTTGATGTGTAGGATAGGTGGGAGGCTTTGAAGCGCGGACGCCAGTCTGCGTGGAGCCATCCTTGAAATACCACCCTTTAATGTTTGATGTTCTAACGTGGCCCCGTGATCCGGGGTGCGGACAGTGTCTGGTGGGTAGTTTGACTGGGGCGGTCTCCTCCCAAAGAGTAACGGAGGAGCACGAAGGTCAGCTAATCACGGTCGGACATCGTGAGGTTAGTGCAATGGCATAAGCTGGCTTGACTGCGAGAGTGACGGCTCGAGCAGGTGCGAAAGCAGGTCATAGTGATCCGGTGGTTCTGAATGGAAGGGCCATCGCTCAACGGATAAAAGGTACTCCGGGGATAACAGGCTGATACCGCCCAAGAGTTCATATCGACGGCGGTGTTTGGCACCTCGATGTCGGCTCATCACATCCTGGGGCTGAAGTAGGTCCCAAGGGTACGGCTGTTCGCCGTTTAAAGTGGTACGCGAGCTGGGTTTAGAACGTCGTGAGACAGTTCGGTCCCTATCTGCCGTGGGCGCTGGAGAATTGAGGGGGGTTGCTCCTAGTACGAGAGGACCGGAGTGAACGCACCACTGGTGTTCGGGTTGTCATGCCAATGGCACTGCCCGGTAGCTAAGTGCGGAAAAGATAAGTGCTGAAAGCATCTAAGCACGAAACTTGCCCCGAGATGAGTTCTCCCTGACCCCTTGAGGGTCCTGAAGGGACGTTGAAGACGACGACGTTGATAGGCCGGGTGTGTAAGCGCAGCGATGCGTTGAGCTAACCGGTACTAATGACCCGTGAGGCTTAACCTTACAACGCCAGAGGCGTTTTTGAGAGACGCGATTTTCAGCTTTGTTACCGGATAACAGTTGTGTCCTGCGGAGTAAAGTCCGAAGGATTCTGCGCTGAGGCAAGGCGGCAACCGAGCGATGTGAAGGAGCATACTGACGTATGTGACTGAGCAGCGGGAGGGCGGCCAACGCAGCATCAGCACAGAAGACACAGGACAGAGCACAAAGAATTTGCCTGGCGGCTTTAGCGCGGTGGTCCCACCTGACCCCATGCCGAACTCAGAAGTGAAACGCCGTAGCGCCGATGGTAGTGTGGGGCCTCCCCATGCGAGAGTAGGGAACTGCCAGGCATTATACAAGTGAAGAAGCCCCGCACTGACGTGCGGGGCTTTTTTACGTCTGCCGATCGTGAAAAACCGCCTTCGGACCCCGAAAACTGCCTGAGAACACATCTCCGATACGGTAAACTACGGCCAGATAACTCAGTTAAGGCCGTCAAATGTCCAGCCAGCATCCCTCCTTAAAAGCCGACAATACACTTGGGCTTGAAGTACACACACAAAAACGCATCGTCGCTGAGACGCCTGCCGCCATTCTGGCTGCATGGCAGGCCAGCCAGCAGGATCAAACGCCTTTCCTTGTGCTCGGTGAAGGCAGCAATGTCCTCTTTCTGGATGATTTTGCCGGAACCGTGGTACTGAACCGCATTAAAGGCATCACCATTCAGGATGAATATGAGAGCTGGAAACTGCATGTCGGAGCCGGTGAGAACTGGCATGAGCTGGTCAAAAGTACCCTGGAAAAAGGGATCGCCGGACTGGAAAATCTGGCGCTGATCCCGGGCATGACCGGCTCGGCACCGATTCAGAATATTGGTGCTTACGGCGTGGAGTTAAAAGATGTCTGCGAATATGTGGATGTGCTTAATCTGCACAGTGGCGAAACAGAACGTCTGGATCGTGAAGCCTGTGAGTTTGGCTATCGCGACAGCATTTTCAAACACCGCTATCAGTCAGGCTATGTCATCGTCGCCGTCGGGCTATGCCTGCCTAAGCAATGGCAGCCTGTCCTGACCTATGGCGATCTGAAAACACTGAATCCGGCCATCGCCAGTGCCTGGGATGTCTATCACGCTGTGTGTCAGATGCGTCAGAGTAAGTTACCGGATCCGAAAGTCACCGGAAATGTCGGCAGCTTTTTTAAAAATCCGGTGGTGACGCAGGCGCAGTGCAGCGCTCTGCTGGCCCGGTTCCCCGCCATGCCGCACTATCTGATGCCAGAGGGAGAAACGAAGCTGGCAGCGGGCTGGCTGATCGATCAGTGCCAGCTTAAAGGCTATCGCATCGGGGGCGCAGCCGTTCATCAGCAGCAGGCTCTGGTGCTGATCAATGCTGACAATGCCCTGCCTGCCGACATCGTGGCGCTGGCCAGAGCGGTACGCGCCCGGGTAGGGGAGAAGTTTGATGTCTGGCTTGAGCCTGAAGTCCGGTTTATTCAGGCACAGGGTGAATGCAATGCCGTCGAGGTGATCGCATGAAAGACCACAATGTCCCGTTAAAGCTGGTCGATATTTTGTCTGACGGTGAGTTTCACTCTGGCGAGCAGCTGGGCGAGACGCTGGGAATGAGCCGGGCTGCCATCAACAAGCATATCCAGACACTGAAAAGCTGGGGACTTGATGTCTATACCGTCACCGGTAAAGGCTACAGTCTGCCTGCGCCAATCCAGCTACTGGATGAGCAGGCGATTCTCGCGCAGGTTGAGCAGGGCAATGTCTCGGTGATACCGGTGATTGACTCAACGAATCAGTACCTGCTGGAGCGCATGCATGACATGCCATCTGGTGCTGCCTGTATTGCTGAATATCAGCAGGCGGGGCGGGGTCGCCGGGGCCGTCAGTGGTTCTCTCCATTTGGCGCTAACCTCTATATGTCGATGTACTGGCGCCTGGAACAGGGCCCCGCAGCGGCGATGGGCCTCAGCCTGGTCATTGGTATCATCATGGCGGAGACATTACGCTCACTGGGTGCAGATGAGGTCAGGGTAAAATGGCCGAATGACATCTATCTCAACGATCGCAAACTGGCGGGTATCCTGGTTGAACTGACCGGGAAAACGGGCGATGCTGCGCAGATTGTGATCGGTGCAGGTATTAATCTGGCAATGCGAACCGCTGATGCCTCCCAGATTAATCAGGGCTGGATTAACCTGCAGGAAGCCGGAGTCACGGTGAATCGCAATGAGCTGGCAGCTCGTCTGATCAATCGTCTGCGCGAGGCACTGCCACTCTTTGAGCAGGAGGGATTAGCGCCCTTTGTGGCACGCTGGGCCGCGCTGGACAACTTCATCAACCGGCCTGTTAAGTTGCTCATCGGTGAACGCGAAGTGCACGGTATTGCGCGCGGTGTTGACAGCCAGGGGGGGCTGTTACTGGAACAGGATGGCGAAATAAAGGCATGGGTTGGCGGAGAGATATCGTTACGTCCTGTCTGAATAAAAAAAGCCTGCATGAATGCAGGCTTTTTTATCACTGGCGTTATTTACGCAGACGGACTTTATCAACAGCGTGATCGCCGCTTTTCGTCATAATCAGGCTGGCTCTCTCTCGTGTCGGCAGAATATTTTCCTGCAGATTAAGCCAGTTAATCTCTTTCCACAGGTTACCCGCTATCTCAACGGCTTCCGCCTCGGAGAGCTGGGCATAGTGATGGAAGTAGGAGTCGGGGTCGGTAAAGGCACCCTGGCGGAATTTCAGGAAGCGATTGATGTACCAGCTTTGCAGAAGATCTTCTTCTGCATCGACATAGATTGAGAAATCGACGAAGTCAGAAACAAAGACGTGATGGGGGTCATGGGGATAGTCCATACCGCTCTGTAAGACGTTGAGCCCCTCAAGAATCACAATATCCGGCTGCTGTATGACTTTGTCGCCATCAGGGATAACGTCGTAAATCAGATGCGAATAGACCGGAGCGGTAACCTGACTGGCACCTGACTTTAAATCTGAGACGAAATTGACCAGCCGGTGCATATCGTAGGATTGCGGGAATCCTTTCTTCTTCATTAAGCCACGCTCTTTGAGCACGGCATTAGGATGCAGGAAGCCATCCGTGGTGATTAATTCCACCTTGCGATGTTCAGGCCAGCGGCTGAGCAATGCCTGCAATACACGTGCTGTCGTGCTTTTACCGACGGCAACGCTACCCGCAATACTGATGATGTAAGGGATCTTCTGCCCGTTGGTGCCCAGAAACTGCTCCAGTACAGCCTGCCTGCGCACATTTGAACTGATATAGAAATTAAGCAGGCGCGAAAGAGGCAGGTAAATCTCTGCCACCTCTTCCAGAGAGAGGTCCTCGTTGATGCCTTTCAGCTGCGCAATCTCTTCCTCTGATAGCGTCATAGGAACGGAATCACGTAATGCCGCCCACTGCTCACGAGTGAATTCTAAGTAGGGCGTTGTCAGGGGAGTCGTTTTATCCATAAGCATGCATCTGACCGCAAATTCATTGCTATCACCGGCGTGTTATCCGATAAGCAGGACAACGCAGGTGATTTGAATCACGAATCGCTGGTTTATCAGTGAGAACAATGGGCTGGAGGGTATCACCAGTATGGCTTTTAACAGAAGTAAAAAGATAACTGTGATCTCGCTTTCGTCGGTATAGCCACAAAACGCGCCATTACCCAAGCCATTAACGACTTTATAACAGACAATGAGCCTGTAAAGCCGTTACAGGCTTCTTCCCACCCATAGTGCGTAACACCCTTGTTACCTGTCCCGGTGGCAGTGCCACGCATTAAGGCCTGTAAGGAAGCGAATGCGATATCCCCTCAATAAGCACACCATCCGGACCCTTCTGCCGGGTGCTGTTATAGAAAAGGGATATTGCCTTCATGGAAATATCGGCCTGTGAGCTTAGCCTCTAACCCAAAATCATCCTGACGTGACGAAAAAAGCGTCAGTCAGCGCATGGGCAGGATCTTTTTTCAGGAATAAGCGAAATAACCGGCGTAAGAACGCTGGGGGCAGGCATTGTAAAAAGAGGGGCAGGGGGGGAGTGAAGCCAGAGTAAAGTCGAGAAAAAAGGGCCAGACTGGACAAATATTCCGCAGAAAACCACTAAATTGCGATGATTTGCACAAATAGTAAGCGATAGAAAAAAATATGCGATTTTTTAGTTGCATCCGAACGCCGACCTTCCTAGAATGCGCGTCACTTGATGCCGGCTTAGCTCAGTTGGTAGAGCAACTGACTTGTAATCAGTAGGTCACCAGTTCGATTCCGGTAGCCGGCACCAATCAAGTAGGTGGGATTCCCGAGCGGCCAAAGGGAGCAGACTGTAAATCTGCCGTCACAGACTTCGAAGGTTCGAATCCTTCTCCCACCACCATCCCGACCTCGCGGTTGGGTTCAGATAAACGGCCTGTTTATCTGTCAGGTGAGTCACTTCTCACCCTGAATTCAGACTGAGCGTTAGCGAAGTCAACGTCGGTCAGCTTCGCTGACGGACAGTAGGTAGCAGAGGCATTCTCTGTTATCTGCAAGCTACAGAAAGAACAGGTAGCCGAGTTCCAGGATGCGGGCATCGTATAATGGCTATTACCTCAGCCTTCCAAGCTGATGATGCGGGTTCGATTCCCGCTGCCCGCTCCAGATGTGCTGATATGGCTCAGTTGGTAGAGCGCACCCTTGGTAAGGGTGAGGTCCCCAGTTCGACTCTGGGTATCAGCACCACTTCCTTTAATCTCCCTCCTGATTTTCTCTGTAACTTCCTTGCAGTCAGGCATTGCCTGGTTAATGTGATGATATCATTGATATATCCGTGTCTTAGAGGGACTAGCGATGGCTAAAGAGCAATTTCAACGTAACAAACTGCACGTAAACGTGGGCACCATCGGTCACGTTGACCACGGTAAAACCACCCTGACTGCAGCAATCACTACCGTACTGGCTAAAACCAACGGCGGCCAGGCGCGTGCATTCGACCAGATCGACAGCACCCCTGAAGAAAAAGCCCGCGGTATTACCATCAACACCGCACACGTTGAGTATGAGACTGCTTCACGTCACTACGCTCACGTTGACTGCCCAGGCCACGCCGACTATGTGAAAAACATGATCACCGGTGCTGCGCAGATGGACGGCGCGATCCTGGTTGTTGCTGCGACTGATGGCCCGATGCCACAGACCCGTGAGCACATCCTGCTGGGTCGTCAGGTTGGCGTTCCTTACATTATCGTGTTCCTGAACAAGTGTGACATGGTTGATGATGAAGAGCTGCTGGAACTGGTTGAGATGGAAGTACGTGACCTGCTGTCACAGTACGACTTCCCAGGCGACGACACTCCAATCGTTCGTGGTTCTGCTCTGAAAGCGCTGGAAGGCGAAGCTGAGTGGGAAGCGAAAATCATCGAGCTGGCTGAGCACCTGGACAACTACATCCCGGATCCGGTTCGTGCGATCGACATGCCGTTCCTGCTGCCAATCGAAGACGTATTCTCAATCTCTGGCCGTGGTACCGTTGTTACCGGTCGTGTTGAGCGCGGCATCGTTAAGGTCGGCGACGAAGTTGAAATCGTAGGTATCAAAGATACTGCGAAATCAACCTGTACCGGTGTTGAGATGTTCCGTAAGCTGCTGGACCAGGGTCAGGCAGGCGAAAACTGTGGTGTTCTGCTGCGCGGTATCAAGCGTGAAGACATCCAGCGTGGTCAGGTTCTGGCTAAGCCAGGCACCATCAAGCCACACACCCAGTTCGAGTCAGAAGTTTACGTTCTGTCTAAAGACGAAGGTGGCCGCCATACTCCGTTCTTCAAGGGCTACCGTCCACAGTTCTACTTCCGTACCACTGACGTGACCGGTTCAGTAGAGCTGCCAGAAGGCGTTGAAATGGTAATGCCAGGCGACAACATCAAAATGGTTGTTACCCTGATCCACCCAATCGCAATGGACGAAGGTCTGCGCTTCGCAATCCGCGAAGGCGGCCGTACCGTTGGCGCGGGTGTTGTTGCTAAAGTTATCGCATAATTACCGATAACGTTTGACGCAATGCACACGGAAAGGGCATCATTTGATGCCCTTTTTGCACGCTGTTTCATAGAACCTGGCTCATCAGTGATTTTCGATCATAATCATTGCTGAGACAGGCTCTGTCATGCGGCGTTGGATACCGAGTTACGCCCCAAAAGCTCATTCGGTTTGGACGCCTCGCACTGCGGGGCAGAATAGTTTCTGAATTATTGTGGCAGGTTGGTTTATGAGTGCGAATACCGAAGCTCAAGGGAGCGGGCGTGGCCTGGAAGCGGTAAAGTGGGTAGTAGTCGTATTACTGCTGCTTGCAGCGATTGTAGGTAACTACCTCTATCGTGATGTGTCACTGCCACTGCGTGCGTTAGCCGTAGTTGTACTGATCGCAGCGGCTGGCGGCATTGCGCTTTTAACGACCAAAGGCAAAGCGACCGTGGCTTTT
This sequence comes from Type-F symbiont of Plautia stali, assembly GCF_059731105.1. Taxonomy (NCBI): domain Bacteria; kingdom Pseudomonadati; phylum Pseudomonadota; class Gammaproteobacteria; order Enterobacterales; family Enterobacteriaceae; species Type-F symbiont of Plautia stali. The sequence continues at coordinate 230,525 of NZ_AP035909.1, forward strand.
GCTCGTGAAGCAAGAACAGAAATGCGTAAGGTTATCTGGCCAACCCGCCAGGAAACGCTGCACACCACGTTAATCGTTGCCGCGGTTACCGCCGTGATGTCACTGATTTTGTGGGGGCTGGATGGTATTCTGGTCCGTCTGGTATCGTTTATCACTGGCCTGAGGTTCTGAGATGTCTGAAGCTCCAAAGAAACGCTGGTACGTCGTACAGGCGTTTTCCGGTTTTGAAGGCCGCGTAGCACAGTCGCTGCGCGAGCATATCAAATTGCACAACATGGAAGAGCTGTTTGGCGACGTCATGGTTCCGACTGAAGAAGTCGTTGAAATTCGTGGTGGCCAGCGTCGTAAGAGCGAGCGCAAGTTTTTCCCGGGATATGTACTGGTTCAGATGGTGATGAATGACGCCAGCTGGCACCTGGTGCGCAGCGTCCCGCGCGTGATGGGTTTCATCGGCGGCACATCTGACCGTCCGGCACCTATCAGCGATAAAGAAGTTGATGCGATCATGAACCGTCTGCAGCAGGTCGGCGACAAGCCTCGTCCGAAAACGCTGTTTGAACCAGGCGAAATGGTTCGCGTTAACGACGGTCCGTTTGCTGACTTTAACGGTGTGGTTGAGGATGTGGATTACGAGAAGAGCCGCCTGACGGTTTCTGTCTCCATCTTCGGACGTGCAACACCGGTTGAACTCGACTTCGGTCAGGTGGAGAAAGGTTAACCTCTTTCCGCTCACAATTTAGCTGTTGCAGCAGGCGCGAAATTTAACTACAATTTCGCGCCTTTTGTTTTTATGCGCTGGCAACGGCGTATAAATCGTTATCACGGGGAGCCTTTTAAAGGCGCTATAACCCAATTGAGGAAATATCATGGCTAAGAAAGTCCAAGCCTACGTCAAGCTGCAGGTTGCAGCTGGTATGGCGAACCCAAGTCCACCGGTTGGTCCAGCTCTGGGTCAGCAGGGTGTTAACATCATGGAATTCTGCAAAGCGTTCAACGCGAAGACCGAATCTCTGGAAAAAGGTCTGCCGACTCCTGTTGTTATCACTGTATACAGCGACCGTTCATTTACCTTTATCACCAAAACCCCTCCGGCTGCCGTACTGCTGAAAAAAGCAGCGGGCATCAAGTCTGGTTCTGGTAAGCCGAACAAAGATAAAGTCGGTAAAGTGACCCGTGCTCAGGTACGTGAAATCGCAGAAACCAAAGCTGCGGACATGACTGGTTCTGACGTTGAAGCGATGACTCGCTCAATCGAAGGTACTGCTCGTTCCATGGGCCTGGTAGTAGAGGACTAAGAAATGGCTAAGCTGACCAAGCGCATGACCGTAATTCGCGACAAAGTTGACGCGACCAAGCAGTATGACATTGCTGAAGCTGTTGCTCTGCTGAAAGAACTGGCGACTGCCAAGTTCGTTGAAAGCGTTGACGTTGCTGTCAACCTCGGCATCGATGCACGTAAATCTGATCAGAACGTACGCGGCGCGACCGTTCTGCCACACGGTACTGGTCGTTCAGTACGTGTTGCTGTCTTCACCCAGGGGGCAAACGCTGAAGCGGCAAAAGCTGCTGGCGCAGAGCTGGTTGGTATGGAAGACCTGGCTGAGCAGATCAAGAAAGGCGAAATGAATTTTGACGTTGTTATTGCTTCTCCGGATGCAATGCGCGTTGTTGGCCAGCTGGGCCAGATTCTGGGTCCACGCGGCCTGATGCCAAACCCGAAAGTCGGTACTGTAACCCCTAACGTTGCTGAAGCGGTTAAGAACGCTAAAGCAGGTCAGGTTCGTTATCGTAACGACAAAAACGGCATCATCCACACTACCATCGGTAAAGTGGACTTTGACGCTGACAAACTGAAAGAAAACCTGGAATCTCTGCTGGTTGCGCTGAAAAAAGCGAAACCATCTCAGGCGAAAGGCGTGTACATCAAGAAAGTCAGCCTTTCAACCACCATGGGCGCCGGCGTTGCCGTTGACCAGGCTGGTCTGAACGCAACAGCAAACTAATTGCTGCTTGAAACGGGCGAAAAATTCACCTAGAATCTTACGCCCGTTGTTCTGTTATTAGCAGAACAGGACACCAGAGAGTCAGATGCGACAGTGGCGTTTAACGCCTTTCCCTCTGATTCTGCTGCGTCACACAGAATTTAGGTTGGAGCCAGGCCTTATCCTGGCCTCCGTCCAAGACCGCAGGAGCTGTCTATCTCCGGATAGTCCGCTTAATACCCTGCGTAGACGGTGACAGAACCAAAAGAATTTTTTCTTAGCTGGATTCTGCTCACCGTGTTCGAGCGCTTATTTCCCCTTTTGGGTGAGTAAGTGAAGTGAGTTCCGGGGAAATCCTTTCCCGGTCAAATCCAGGAGCAAAAGCTAATGGCATTAAATCTTCAAGACAAACAAGCAATTGTTGCTGAAGTCAGCGAAGTAGCCAAAGGTGCGCTTTCAGCGGTTGTTGCGGATTCCCGTGGCGTTACCGTTGATAAAATGACCGAACTGCGTAAAGCAGGTCGTGAAGCTGGCGTTTACATGCGTGTTGTTCGTAACACCCTGCTGCGCCGCGTCGTTGAAGGTACTCAGTTTGAGTGCCTGAAAGACACGTTTGTTGGTCCGACCCTGATTGCATATTCTATGGAACACCCGGGCGCTGCTGCTCGTCTGTTCAAAGATTTCGCGAAAGCGAATGCAAAATTTGAGGTCAAAGCTGCAGCCTTTGAAGGTGAGCTGATCACGGCGGCCAATATTGACCGTCTGGCAACTCTGCCGACCTACGAAGAAGCACTGGCACGTCTGATGTCGACCATGAAAGAAGCCGCTGCCGGCAAACTGGTCCGCACTCTGGCTGCTGTACGCGATGCAAAAGAAGCGGCTTAAGGCCCTTTTCTTTTCTTCGTACCTGCTTACGTATAAACTTTTTCTGATTCTTAGGAACAATTGTCATGTCTATCACTAAAGACCAAATTCTGGAAGCTGTTGCAGCGATGTCCGTAATGGAAGTTGTTGAGCTGGTTTCTGCTATGGAAGAAAAATTCGGCGTTTCTGCTGCTGCTGCTGTAGCTGTTGCTGCGGGCCCGGCTGAAGCTGTTGAAGAAAAAACTGAATTCGACGTCGTACTGAAAGCTGTTGGCGCGAACAAAGTAGCAGTTATCAAAGCCGTACGTACTGCAACTGGTCTGGGCCTGAAAGAAGCCAAAGACCTGGTTGAAGCAACTGGCGTAATCAAAGAAGGCATCAGCAAAGATGACGCAGCTGCACTTGAAGCTGCTCTGAAAGAAGCTGGCGCTGAAGTTGAAGTTAAGTAAGACAACCTTCGGGTTGCAGTCTGAGTAGTTTCAGACTGATGGCTGGTGACTTTTTGGTCACCAGCCTTTTTGCGCTACAGGGTCTCAATGGGGTTTCACACTGTTTGTCCATTGCTACTCTTCAATATCTTTCTCTATCGACGACTTAATATACCGCTTTCCTGTGCGGGTTCCCTGCCTTCACAAAAGCGATGAAATGATTTAAGCGTGATAGAAAGAGGTATTGCACTGCTGCCGCGCAGCCAGTGAATCAAACAAAATCGTGTTGCATGAACTGTCCTGTCAGGACGGACAGCGTGGGTCGACTTGTCAGCTAGCTGAGGAACCCTATGGTTTACTCCTATACCGAGAAAAAACGTATTCGTAAGGATTTTGGTAAACGTCCACAAGTACTGGACATACCTTATCTCCTTTCCATCCAGCTCGACTCGTTCCAGAAGTTTATCGAGCAAGATCCAGAAGGTCAGTACGGGCTGGAAGCTGCATTCCGCTCTGTATTCCCTATTGCGAGCTACAGCGGCAACTCTGAGTTGCAGTATGTTAGCTATCGCCTGGGCGAACCTGTCTTTGACGTGAAAGAGTGTCAGATCCGTGGCGTGACCTATTCGGCACCGCTGCGCGTGAAACTGCGTCTGGTGATCTATGAGCGCGAAGCGCCAGAAGGCACCGTAAAAGACATTAAAGAACAAGAAGTCTACATGGGCGAAATTCCGCTCATGACCGACAACGGTACCTTTGTTATTAACGGTACCGAGCGCGTTATCGTTTCTCAGCTGCACCGTAGTCCTGGCGTGTTCTTTGATAGCGATAAGGGTAAAACCCACTCTTCGGGTAAAGTGCTTTATAACGCACGTATCATCCCTTACCGCGGTTCATGGCTCGACTTTGAGTTTGACCCGAAAGATAACCTGTTTGTCCGTATTGACCGTCGTCGTAAGCTGCCGGCCACTATCATCCTGCGTGCGTTGCAGTTCACAACACCTCAGATCCTCGATCTCTTCTTCGAGAAAGTGGTGTTTGAAATTCGCGACAACAAGCTGCAGATGGAGCTGGTGCCTGAGCGCCTGCGCGGTGAAACCGCGACCTTCGATATCGAAGCGAACGGCACCGTCTACGTCGAAAAAGGTCGCCGCATTACTGCGCGTCATATTCGTCAGCTGGAAAAAGATGGCATTCAGCACATCGAAGTTCCGGTTGAATATATCGCGGGCAAAGTGGTTGCTAAAGACTACATCGATGAGAGCACCGGTGAGCTGATTGTTGCAGCGAACATGGAGCTGTCACTGGATCTGCTGGCCAAACTGAGCCAGTCGGGTCACAAGCGCATCGAAACGCTGTTCACCAACGATCTGGACCACGGTCCATATATGTCTGAGACCCTGCGTGTTGACCCAACCAGCGATCGCCTGAGCGCACTGGTTGAGATCTACCGCATGATGCGTCCTGGTGAGCCGCCAACGCGTGAAGCTGCAGAGAACCTGTTCGAGAACCTGTTCTTCTCTGAAGATCGTTACGATCTCTCTGCCGTCGGCCGCATGAAGTTCAACCGTTCACTGCTGCGTGATGAAATCGAAGGTTCAGGTATCCTGAGCAAAGAAGACATCATCGAAGTGATGAAAAAACTGATCGACATCCGTAACGGTAAAGGCGAAGTGGACGATATCGACCACCTCGGCAACCGTCGTATTCGTTCAGTCGGTGAAATGGCTGAGAACCAGTTCCGTGTCGGCCTGGTGCGTGTTGAGCGTGCGGTTAAAGAGCGTCTCTCTCTGGGCGACCTCGATACGCTGATGCCACAGGACATGATCAACGCGAAGCCGATTTCGGCTGCGGTGAAAGAGTTCTTCGGTTCAAGCCAGCTTTCACAGTTTATGGATCAGAACAACCCGCTGTCAGAGATTACGCACAAACGTCGTATCTCTGCACTTGGCCCGGGTGGTTTGACGCGTGAGCGTGCCGGCTTCGAAGTGCGTGACGTACACCCAACGCACTACGGTCGTGTCTGCCCAATCGAAACCCCTGAAGGTCCGAACATTGGTCTGATCAACTCCTTGTCTGTTTATGCACAGACCAATGAGTATGGTTTCCTTGAGACGCCTTATCGTCGTGTTATCGACGGTCTGGTTTCTGACGAGATCCACTACCTCTCTGCTATTGAAGAGGGTAACTACGTTATCGCTCAGGCGAACGCCCCGCTCGATGAAAACGGCGCGTTTGTTGATGACCTGGTCACCTGCCGTAGCAAAGGCGAATCGAGTCTGTTCAGCCGCGATCAGGTTGACTACATGGACGTTTCCACCCAGCAGGTGGTTTCTGTCGGTGCATCCCTGATCCCGTTCCTGGAACACGATGACGCCAACCGTGCTCTGATGGGTGCGAACATGCAACGTCAGGCCGTTCCGACTCTGCGTGCAGATAAGCCGCTGGTTGGTACCGGTATGGAACGTGCTGTTGCCGTTGACTCCGGTGTTACTGCCGTCGCCAAACGTGGTGGTACCGTTCAATATGTTGATGCATCACGTATCGTTATCAAAGTTAACGAAGATGAGATGTACGCGGGCGAAGCCGGTATCGACATCTATAACCTGACCAAATATACCCGTTCAAACCAGAACACCTGCATCAACCAGATGCCATGTGTCTCTCTGGGTGAGCCGGTTGAGCGCGGTGACGTGCTGGCAGATGGCCCGTCCACCGATCTGGGTGAACTCGCGCTGGGCCAGAACATGCGTGTCGCGTTCATGCCGTGGAACGGTTACAACTTCGAAGACTCCATCCTGGTCTCCGAGCGCGTGGTTCAGGAAGATCGCTTTACCACCATCCACATCCAGGAACTGGCTTGCGTGTCGCGTGACACCAAACTGGGGCCGGAAGAGATTACCGCTGATATCCCGAACGTGGGTGAAGCTGCACTCTCTAAACTGGATGAGTCAGGCATCGTCTACATCGGTGCTGAAGTGACCGGTGGTGACATTCTGGTTGGTAAGGTTACCCCGAAAGGTGAAACCCAGCTGACGCCAGAAGAGAAGCTGCTGCGTGCGATCTTCGGTGAAAAAGCCTCTGACGTAAAAGATTCATCACTGCGCGTGCCGAATGGCGTGTCAGGTACCGTGATCGACGTTCAGGTCTTTACCCGCGATGGCGTGGAAAAAGACAAACGTGCGCTCGAAATCGAAGAGATGCAGCTGAAGCAGGCTAAGAAAGACCTGTCTGAAGAGCTGCAGATCCTGGAAGCGGGCCTGTTCAGCCGTATCCAGAGCGTCCTGATCGCAGGTGGCGTTGAAGCTGACAAGCTGGACAAGCTGCCGCGCGAGCGCTGGCTGGAGCTGGGTCTGACTGATGAAGCCAGACAAAATCAGCTGGAGCAGCTGGCAGAGCAGTACGACGAACTGAAGCACGAGTTTGAGAAAAAACTCGAAGGCAAGCGCCGTAAGATCACCCAGGGCGACGATCTGGCACCGGGCGTGCTGAAAATCGTTAAGGTTTATCTGGCCGTTAAACGTCAGATCCAGCCTGGTGATAAGATGGCAGGTCGTCACGGTAACAAAGGTGTTATCTCTAAGATCAACCCAATCGAAGACATGCCTTACGATGAGAACGGTACGCCGGTCGACATCGTACTGAACCCGCTGGGCGTACCATCGCGTATGAACATCGGTCAGATCCTTGAGACACACCTGGGGATGGCAGCGAAGGGCATTGGTGAGAAAATCAACGCCATGCTGAAGAAGCAGGAAGAAGTCGCGAAACTGCGCGAATTCATCCAGCGTGCCTATGACCTGGGAAGCGATCTGCGTCAGAAAGTTGACCTGAACACCTTCTCCGACGACGAAGTGCTGCGCCTGGCAGAGAACCTGAAAAAAGGTATGCCAATCGCAACGCCGGTGTTTGATGGCGCGAAAGAGAGCGAAATCAAAGAGCTGTTACAGCTCGGCGGTCTGCCTTCTTCCGGTCAGATTACCCTGTTTGACGGCCGCACCGGTGAACAGTTCGAACGTCAGGTAACCGTTGGCTACATGTACATGCTGAAACTTAACCACCTGGTTGATGACAAGATGCATGCACGTTCTACCGGTTCCTACAGCCTGGTTACTCAGCAGCCGCTGGGTGGTAAGGCGCAGTTCGGTGGTCAGCGCTTTGGTGAGATGGAAGTATGGGCACTGGAAGCATACGGTGCCGCGTATACCCTGCAGGAAATGCTTACCGTTAAGTCTGATGACGTCAACGGCCGTACCAAGATGTATAAAAACATCGTTGACGGCAACCATCAGATGGAACCGGGCATGCCGGAATCCTTCAACGTACTGTTGAAAGAGATTCGCTCGCTGGGTATCAACATCGAGCTGGAAGACGAGTAACCCCCATTTCAGGCTGTGGTTCGCCGCCGCCTGAAAGCGCAGGGTTTAAGCGCTCGCAATTGTACTGGTTACGGGGCGTTCAATTTCGGTTGGACGCCCCCTGAGTCTCACTCCGACGGGAGCTAATCCGTGAAAGACTTACTTAAGTTTCTGAAAGCGCAAACTAAGACCGAAGAGTTTGATGCGATCAAAATTGCGCTGGCTTCGCCAGACATGATCCGTTCCTGGTCTTTTGGTGAAGTGAAAAAGCCAGAAACCATTAACTACCGTACTTTTAAGCCAGAGCGCGATGGTCTGTTCTGTGCCCGTATCTTCGGGCCGGTAAAAGACTATGAGTGCCTGTGCGGTAAGTACAAGCGTCTGAAACACCGTGGTGTGATTTGTGAGAAGTGCGGCGTTGAAGTGACCCAGACTAAAGTACGCCGTGAGCGTATGGGCCACATCGAACTGGCGTCGCCGACTGCGCACATCTGGTTCCTGAAGTCACTGCCATCGCGTATCGGCTTGCTGCTGGATATGCCACTGCGTGACATCGAGCGCGTGCTCTACTTTGAATCTTACGTGGTAATCGAAGGTGGCATGACCAACCTCGAGAAGCGTCAGATCCTGACTGAAGAGCAGTACCTTGACGCACTGGAAGAGTTCGGTGACGAGTTCGACGCCAAAATGGGCGCCGAAGCGATCCAGGCCCTGTTGAAAAACATGGATCTGGACCAGGAGTGCGAGCAGCTGCGTGAAGAGCTGAACGAAACCAACTCTGAAACCAAGCGTAAAAAGCTGACCAAGCGTATCAAGCTGCTGGAAGCGTTCGTTCAGTCTGGTAACAAGCCAGAGTGGATGATCCTGACCGTGCTGCCTGTTCTGCCACCGGATCTGCGTCCGCTGGTTCCGCTGGATGGCGGACGTTTTGCTACGTCAGATCTGAACGATCTTTATCGTCGCGTGATCAACCGTAACAACCGTCTGAAGCGCCTGCTGGATCTGGCTGCGCCAGATATCATCGTGCGCAACGAAAAGCGTATGCTGCAGGAAGCAGTCGATGCACTGCTGGATAACGGTCGTCGCGGTCGTGCGATCACCGGTTCCAACAAGCGTCCGCTGAAATCGCTGGCTGACATGATCAAAGGTAAGCAGGGTCGTTTCCGTCAGAACCTGCTGGGTAAACGTGTCGACTACTCCGGTCGTTCGGTTATCACCGTGGGTCCATACCTGCGTCTGCATCAGTGCGGTCTGCCGAAGAAAATGGCACTCGAACTGTTCAAACCGTTTATTTACGGCAAGCTGGAACTGCGTGGCCTGGCCACCACCATCAAAGCCGCGAAGAAAATGGTTGAGCGCGAAGAAGCGGTTGTCTGGGATATCCTCGACGAAGTGATCCGTGAGCATCCGGTTCTGCTGAACCGTGCGCCTACGCTGCACCGTCTGGGTATTCAGGCTTTTGAACCGGTTCTGATCGAAGGTAAAGCTATCCAGCTGCACCCGCTGGTTTGTGCGGCATATAACGCCGACTTCGATGGTGACCAGATGGCTGTTCACGTTCCGCTGACGCTGGAAGCCCAGCTGGAAGCGCGTGCGCTGATGATGTCTACCAACAACATCCTGTCACCTGCGAACGGCGAGCCAATCATCGTTCCTTCTCAGGACGTTGTACTGGGTCTGTACTACATGACCCGTGACTGTGTTAACGCCAAAGGCGAAGGCATGGTACTGACTGGCCCGAAAGAAGCTGAGCGTATTTATCGCGCTGGCCTGGCCTCACTGCACGCTCGCGTTAAGGTGCGTATCACCGAACACGAGAAAAATGAGCAGGATGAGTGGGTTGCGAAAACCAGCCTGATCGACACCACGATTGGCCGTGCGATTCTGTGGATGATCGTGCCGAAAGGTCTGCCTTACTCCATCGTCAACCAGGCGCTGGGTAAAAAAGCGATCTCCAAAATGCTGAACACCTGTTACCGCATTCTGGGGCTGAAGCCGACCGTTATCTTTGCTGACCAGACCATGTACACCGGTTTCGCCTACGCAGCCCGTTCAGGCGCGTCAGTCGGTATCGACGACATGGTTATTCCAGAGAAGAAAGTGGAAATCATCACCGAAGCGGAAGCGGAAGTGGCTGAGATCCAGGAACAGTTCCAGTCTGGTCTGGTTACCGCGGGTGAACGTTATAACAAAGTCATCGATATCTGGGCCGCAGCCAACGAACGTGTTGCCAAGGCGATGATGGAAAACCTCTCTACTGAAACCGTGATTAACCGTGACGGCGAAGAAGAGAAACAGGTTTCCTTTAACAGCATCTTTATGATGGCCGACTCCGGTGCGCGTGGTTCTGCTGCACAGATTCGTCAGCTGGCCGGTATGCGTGGTCTGATGGCGAAGCCAGATGGCTCCATCATCGAGACGCCGATTACCGCGAACTTCCGTGAAGGTCTGAACGTACTCCAGTACTTCATCTCAACCCACGGTGCGCGTAAAGGTCTTGCGGATACCGCACTGAAAACCGCGAACTCCGGTTATCTGACGCGTCGTCTGGTTGACGTTGCCCAGGATCTGGTTGTGACCGAAGATGACTGTGGAACGCACGAAGGCATCATGATGACCCCGGTCATCGAAGGTGGCGACGTGAAAGAGCCACTGCGCGAACGCGTTCTGGGTCGTGTGACCGCGGAAGACGTTCTGAAGCCGGGCTCGGCTGACATTCTGGTTCCACGTAACACGCTGCTCGATGAGCACTGGTGTGACGTGCTGGAACTGAACTCAGTCGACAGCCTGAAAGTGCGTTCGGTCGTAGGTTGTGAAACCGACTTTGGTGTGTGTGCGCATTGCTACGGTCGCGACCTGGCACGTGGTCACATCATCAACAAAGGTGAAGCGATCGGTGTTATCGCGGCACAGTCCATCGGTGAGCCAGGTACACAGCTGACGATGCGTACGTTCCACATCGGTGGTGCGGCATCACGTGCGGCTGCTGAATCCAGCATTCAGGTGAAGAACAAAGGTACCATCAAGCTGACCAACGCCAAGTCGGTAACGAACTCGGCAGGTAAGCTGGTGATCACCTCGCGTAACGTCGAACTGAAAATGATCGATGAATTTGGTCGTACCAAAGAGAGCTATAAAGTTCCTTACGGTTCTACCATGGCGAAAGGTGATGGTGAGCAGGTTGCAGCGGGCGAAACCGTAGCAAACTGGGATCCGCATACCATGCCAGTTATCACCGAAGTGGGCGGTTTCATTCGCTTCACCGACATGATTGACGGCCAGACCATTACCCGTCAGACAGATGATCTGACCGGTCTTTCTTCGCTGGTGGTGCTGGACAGTGCTGAACGTACGTCAGGCGGTAAAGATCTGCGTCCTGCGCTGAAAATTGTTGATGCCAGCGGCAACGACGTTCTGATCCCAGGCACTGATATGCCTGCTCAGTACTTCCTGCCGGGTAAAGCGATTGTTCAGCTGGAAGATGGCGTTAAGATCAGTGCCGGTGACACGCTGGCGCGTGTTCCGCAGGAATCTGGCGGTACCAAGGATATTACCGGTGGTCTGCCACGCGTTGCTGACCTGTTCGAAGCGCGTCGTCCGAAAGAGCCGGCTATCCTGGCTGAGATCAGCGGTATCATCTCCTTCGGTAAAGAGACCAAAGGTAAACGTCGTCTGGTCATCACGCCGCTGGATGGCAGTGAGCCATACGAAGAGATGATTCCGAAATGGCGTCAGCTGAACGTGTTCGAAGGTGAACGTGTTGAGCGCGGTGACGTGGTTTCCGATGGCCCAGAGTCTCCACATGACATCCTGCGCTTGCGTGGCGTGCATGCGGTGACCCGTTACATCACTAACGAAGTGCAGGAAGTTTATCGTCTGCAGGGCGTTAAGATTAACGATAAGCACATCGAAGTCATCGTTCGTCAGATGCTGCGTAAAGCGACCATCGTGAGCGCAGGAAGCACCGACTTCCTGGAAGGTGAGCAGGCTGAATTCTCTCGCATCAAGATCTCTAACCGTGATCTGGAAGCGAACGGAAAAGTTGGCGCAACCTTCGTACGTGACCTGCTGGGTATTACCAAAGCGTCACTGGCAACCGAATCGTTCATCTCTGCCGCATCGTTCCAGGAAACGACCCGTGTCCTGACCGAAGCAGCAGTAGCAGGCAAGCGTGATGAACTGCGCGGCCTGAAAGAGAACGTCATCGTGGGTCGTCTGATCCCGGCCGGTACCGGTTATGCATACCATCAGGATCGTATGCGCCGTAAAGCGGCGGGTGAAGTTCCGGCTGCTCCGCAGGTGACTGCGGATGAAGCCTCAGCCAGCCTGGCTGAACTGCTGAACGCCGGCCTCGGCGGCAGCAAAGACGATTAATCGTCCTTCGCCTGATAAAAACCCTGCTTCGGCAGGGTTTTTTTTTGTCTCTGATTCAGCCATTCCAGTCATTGCGGCCGATGCCGATATCTTTCAGCTGACTGTCACTCAGTCTCGACAGAATAGCGCGCGTTTCGCGCCGCAGCTGCCAGCGTCTGAAGCTGCGCCACAGATAACGGAGCAGAAGGTAAGGCGTAACGGCAAAAGGTTTAGCGGCGCGATTTTCATCATATCCCATGATAGTTTCCTCAATGATTGACCTGAGCACTATTTTCCGGAGATACACCTGTATGATACAGACTCAAAAATCACCTTTTATTAACATACAGATTGAAGAGATCGCGATCTGAATGGTAAATAAGGAGCCTGACTGTACTGGTCTATCATCATCACGCTGGCAGGAGAGGATACAATGACCCGCTATGAACATCTGGCCACGTTGCTGGCACAGCGTATCGAACAGGGCTTGTTTCGCAGCGGGGAGCGTCTGCCCTCTGTGCGCAGCCTGAGTGCGGAACATGGGGTGAGTATCAGCACGGTGCAGCAGGCTTATCGCCTGCTGGAAGAGAAGCAGATGATTATCCCGCAGTCGCGCTCCGGCTATTTTGTGGCGTCGCACAAAGCCACGCCGCCGGTACCTGCGCTGACCCGTCCCGTGCAGCGGCCTGTTGAGGTGACGCAGTGGGACGCGGTGCTGGAGCTGCTCAACAGCCGGCTGGAAGATGACGTACTGCAACTGGGCAGCGGCATGCCCGATCTGACCCAGCCGACCCTGAAGCCGCTGTGGAAAGCCTTCAGCCGTCAGGCTCAGAAGCAGGAGGCTGGTCTGCTGAATTATGACACCCTCTATGGCGTCCTCGCGCTGCGGAAACAGGTTGCCCGGCTGGCGATCGATAGCGGCTGTCAGCTTACCGCCGATGATATTGTTATCACGACCGGCTGCCATGAAGCCTTATCGGTAGCCGTGCGGGCGGTCTGTGAACCGGGCGATATCATCGCCGTCGAGTCACCCTCTTTTCACGGTATCATGCAAACCCTGCGCGGCTTTGGCATCCGGGCCATTGAGATTCCGACCGATGCGCTAACCGGCATCAGTCTTGAGGCGCTGGAACTGGCTTTTGACCAGTGGCCCATTAAAGCGGTCATCGTTGTTCCGAACTGCAATAATCCGCTCGGCTTTATCATGCCTGAGGCGCGCAAACGGGCGTTACTGGCGCTGGCGCAGCGTTTTGATGCGGCAATCATCGAAGATGACGTTTATGGAGAGTTAGCCTGGGAATATCCCCGTCCGCCTGCCATTAAGGCGCTCGATATGGATGGCCGGGTTCTGCTCTGCAGCTCCTTTTCAAAAACGCTGGCGCCAGGTCTGCGGGTTGGCTGGGTGGCACCTGGCCGTTATCGCGACCGCGTGCTGCACATGAAATATATCGTCACAGGCTCTACGGCTACGCAGCCTCAGCATGCCGTTTCCGAGTTTATCCGCCAGGGCCATTATCAGCCTCATCTGCGCCGGATGCGGCAGATCTATCACCGCAACTATGAAACTTTCAGCTGCTGGGTGCGCCACTACTTTCCCTGCGGTATCTGCGTCTCTCGTCCTCAGGGCGGTTTTATGATGTGGATAGAACTTCCTGAAGCGTTTGACGCCGTCCGGCTTAACCGCGAACTGCGCGAGTCAAAAATCCAGATTGCCGTCGGCTCACTCTTTTCAGCATCGGGGAAATATCGCAACTGTCTGCGTCTGAACTTTGCGCTGCCCATCACCGATCAGACGGAACAGGCGCTGGCACGGCTGGGTGCGGCCGTGGAACGCGCCATGCTCTCCTGTCAGCATGAGACGCCTGCTTCCGCTCCCGATGTCGCTTAAACCGAAGAGGAAGCAGGGCCGGCAAGAGGAGGGAACCGGCCCTGGTCAGATAACCTTCACCTGACGACGGCCACGTTAAAGTACCGGTTCAGGAGGTGCCACCCTCAGCCTCTGCTTCTGCGCGCCGCTTTCCCGGAAAGTGGTGGACGTTACCGCATTTGCCGCCAGGATGCGGGACAGGTTCCGGAAATCGCTATCCGTGAGGCTCTGCCAGCGCCAGCAGGGTGCGCGTGGCTTCACGCCAGTCATCTGCCCGGGTAATCGCACTCACCACAGCAATGCTGCCCACGCCGGTTGCCAGGACTTCCGGTGCCCGGGCAATCGAGATACCGCCAATCGCCACGGTGGGGATGTGCGTCAGGCGTGCCAGATGTCGCTTCAGTTGTTCCACGCCCTGAGGAGCAGAAGGCATCGCTTTGGTCTGCGTCGGAAAGATATGTCCCAGCGCAATGTAAGAGGGCTGGATCGCCAGGGCGCGATCCAGCTCGGTATCATCATGGGTGGAGATCCCGAGCCGTAATCCTGCCTGGCGAATCCGGGCGAGATCGGCAACATCCAGATCTTCCTGACCCAGATGCACACCATAGGCGTCATGTCTGATCGCCAGCTCCCAGTAATCATTGATAAACAGGCGCGCATCGTAGCGTTTGCCCAGCGCTATCGCCTGAGCAATCGCGGGTTCGGCAATCTCATCAGGCTGATCTTTTATGCGCAGCTGCAACGTGCGCACGCCCGCCGTCAGCAGGCGTTCAATCCAGGCGGGGCTGTCAACCACCGGATAGAGCCCCAGGCGCGGGGCGGTAGCAGGAAAGGCAGACATGATTACTCCTCCTCAATAACATCGGCAGAGTGATAAAGCTCCCCCCCGCGGCTGCGGAAATGCTCTGACATCCGGGCCATGCCCACTTCCACCGGTTCAGCGCGGCTATCCTGGCGTGCCGCAAACTCGCGTACCTCCTGAGAAATCTTCATTGAGCAGAATTTAGGGCCGCACATTGAACAGAAATGGGCCACTTTGCCTGACTCCTGCGGCAGGGTTTCATCATGCATGGCGCGGGCGGTGTGAGGGTCCAGGGCCAGGTTGAACTGATCTTCCCAGCGGAATTCAAAGCGCGCTTTGGACATGGCGTTATCGCGGATCTGCGCAGCGGGATGGCCTTTAGCCAGGTCGGCAGCATGTGCCGCGATTTTGTAGGTGATCAGCCCCTGTTTGACATCCTCTTTGTTCGGCAGCCCCAGATGCTCTTTAGGTGTGACGTAACAGAGCATGGCGCAGCCAAACCAGCCAATCATGGCGGCCCCGATTCCGGAGGTAAAGTGGTCATAGCCCGGTGCGATGTCGGTGGTCAGCGGGCCGAGGGTGTAGAAGGGGGCCTCATCGCACAGGTCGAGCTGTTCGGTCATGTTGCGGCGGATCATATGCATCGGCACATGGCCCGGCCCTTCAATCATCACCTGTACATCATATTCCCAGGCAATACGGGTCAGTTCGCCCAGGGTACGCAGCTCAGCGAACTGCGCCTCATCGTTCGCATCCTGAATCGAACCCGGCCGCAGACCATCGCCCAGCGACAGCGATACATCGTAAGCGGCGCAGATTTCACAAATCTCCCGGAAATGCTGATAAAGGAAGTTCTCCTGATGATGCGACAGGCACCATTTCGCCATGATCGATCCGCCGCGCGACACGATCCCGGTCAGCCGCTTCGCCGTCATCGGGACATAACGCAGCAGGACGCCAGCGTGTATCGTGAAGTAATCCACCCCCTGTTCCGCCTGCTCAAGCAGCGTGTCGCGGAAAACGTCCCAGTTCAGCGCCTCGGCCACGCCGTTCACTTTTTCCAGCGCCTGATAGATCGGCACTGTGCCGATAGGAACCGGACTGTTCCGCAGAATCCACTCGCGCGTTTCATGAATATAGCGGCCGGTAGAGAGATCCATCACCGTATCGGCCCCCCAGCGCGTCGACCAGACCAGTTTTTCCACTTCCTCTTCGATGGAGGAGGTGACCGCCGAGTTACCGATATTGGCATTCACCTTAACCAGAAAGTTGCGGCCGATGATCATCGGCTCCGATTCCGGGTGATTGATATTGGCAGGGATGATGGCCCGTCCGGCTGCCACCTCCTGCCGCACAAACTCCGGTGTGATACTGGCTGGCAGATGCGCGCCAAAACTGTGGCCCGGATGCTGTTGCAGCAGCACTTCACTGCGAATCCGTTCACGGCCCATATTTTCCCGCAGCGCAATAAACTCCATTTCCGGGGTGATGATCCCCTGGCGGGCATAATGCAGCTGGGTGACGCGGCGGCCTGCACAGGCCCGGCGCGGCGTCGGTAAGTGATCGAAGCGCAGATGGTCCAGCCCCTCATCAGCCAGCCGTTGCTGGGTGTAGCCGGAACTGTTTTGTGGCAGGTATTCGCTGTCATCGCGTTCCGCTATCCAGCGGGCGCGCAGTTTTTCCAGGCCGCGATGAACATCGATCTGTGCCGCGGGATCGCCATAGGCACCTGCCGTGTCGTAAACCGGCACCGCTTCGTTTGGCTCATAGGTCGGCTGGGCTTTGCTGCCACCGGTGTGGGTCGGGCTTAGCGTGATCTCGCGCATCGGAACGCGAATATCGTCACGGCTGCCGGTTATCCAGATGCGACGGGACTGGGGAAATGCACTGCCGCTTTGCAGCGAATCGATAAATTCCTGCGCCTGGGCACGTTGTTCACGACGGGTCATTTTTGGGTCAGACATAGCAATCTTCCTGTTCAGGGGGAACGATGCTTGTCCGGAGTTCGGAAGGAGTAGCGGTATCGGCAGCATAAGAGTGCTGGCCTACCGTAAAAATTTACTCTTGTTCCCTTCGCAGGTTCTAACCTGATCAGGTTCCGCGGATCCCGAATTAACGGTCTCAGCCCGGCTGGGCACTCCGACAAGAAGCGCTTTCTACGCACCAATCTGACCGGCAGATCGGGCGTAAAAATCGTGTTTTTCACAGCAAAAAACAAAAAAGGTTCGTCGGCGTAGTGGCCTCGGAACCTCTTCAGCATAAAAGGGCGAGTGGATAATCTCAACCCTTTTGGTGGTGATACCGGTTAAGCGGGACGGGCAATCTGGCTGTCATTGGCAACCGGCGGGGTAGCCAGCTGATTATCCCATGCCAGCTGGATTAGCTTATCTTCCAGCGTGAAGCGCGACTCCAGCACTTCGCCCACTTCTGAAAGCGCCTGCTGGAAAGTCATGCAGTTTTCATCGTCTATCGCCTGTTGCAGGTGACCATCATAGAGCTGCATCAGCCGCTCGGTGTTGGCTTCCAGTGGCGGATAGATCTGCGCAGCCGCAATCATCGGGCTGTCACCGTTCATTTCACTGATAACACGTTCATAGATACTGAAGTGACCGGCCGAAAGATAATCGACCAGGCTGTGACAGAAGTTGTCCAGCGCCTGCTCATCGAGACGGGTCAGGGCTTCTTTGTTGGGCTTCAGGCCGACCAGATGATAATAGGTCACCAGCAGCTGGCGACGGGCTTCGAGCCAGGAATCGACCAGCTCATTACTGCCACCTACGCGTTCAGCCAGGACGTTTAACTGGTTAAGCATATCTGACTCCATGTGAGTTATAGTTGTTTATCAACACACTTAACATCAGGGCTTCAGCGTACGATTTGACGCTAAGGATGACGAAATAAATGCAATGCGAAATCTCAAGCGTAGACGCTGGATGGTGGATTGTCAGCCATGAACAGAAACTTTGGTTGCCACAAGGTGATTTACCCCACGGAAACGCCGAAAATTTTGGTCTGACTGGCAGTAAAGCACGCCTTATCGGAGAGTGGCAGGGCGAACATGTCTGGCTGATTTGTGCGTCACGCTCTGCCGATATGTTCTCCGTGCGGCAGTTGATCGATCAGGATGTCGGACTGTTTCAACTGGCGGGGCGGGGTGTGCAGCTGGCGGAGTTTTACCGCTCTCATCGCTGGTGCGGCTACTGCGGCCATGAAATGCATCACAGCAGGCATGAATTTGCCTGCCTGTGCAGTCATTGCCGTGAGCGTTACTATCCGCAAATCGCCCCCTGCATTATCGTGGCCATCCGTCGTGGTGATGAAATCCTGCTGGCAAATCATGCCCGCCATCGCAACAAGGTCTATACCGTGCTGGCCGGCTTTGTGGAGGTCGGTGAGACGCTGGAGCAGGCCGTTGCCCGCGAAGTGATGGAGGAGAGCAACATCCGCGTCAAAAACGTGCGCTATGTGACCTCTCAGCCGTGGCCCTTTCCGCAATCCCTGATGACCGCCTTCATGGCGGAGTATGACAGCGGCGATCTGCAGCATGATGGCAAAGAGCTGCTGGATGCGGCCTGGTTCCGTTTTGATGACCTTCCCCTGCTGCCTCCACCCGGCACCGTGGCACGCCGCCTGATTGAAGATACCGTCGCCCTGTGCCGCGCTGAAGTGTGAAAGTGCTACACTACACGCCTGTTATTGAGAGAGTGTTGAGATGAGTGAACTGAAGAACGATCGTTATTTGCGTGCCCTGTTACGTCAGCCGGTGGATGTCACGCCGGTATGGATGATGCGACAAGCCGGGCGCTATTTGCCGGAGTACAAAGCGACACGCGCCCAGGCGGGTGATTTTATGTCGCTGTGTAAAAACGCCGAGCTGGCCTGTGAAGTCACCCTGCAGCCGCTGCGTCGTTTTCCGCTGGATGCCGCCATCCTCTTCAGTGACATCCTGACAATTCCGGATGCGATGGGACTGGGACTCTATTTTGAAACTGGCGAAGGCCCGCGTTTCTCAAACCCTGTAACCTGCCGCGCTGACGTTGATCGCTTGCCGGTGCCCGATCCGGAGATGGAGCTGGGCTATGTGATGAATGCGGTTCGCACCATCCGCCGCAATCTCAATGGCGAGGTGCCGCTGATCGGCTTCTCCGGCAGTCCATGGACGCTGGCCACCTACATGGTGGAAGGCGGCAGCAGCAAAGCGTTTACCCGAATCAAAAAGATGATGTATGCCGAGCCTGCTACGCTGCATGCGATGCTGGATAAGCTGGCTGACAGCGTCATTCTCTATCTCAATGCGCAGATTCGCGCAGGTGCCCAGTCGGTGATGGTCTTCGATACCTGGGGCGGCGTGCTGACCGGCCGTGACTACCGCGAATTCTCCCTTCACTACATGCACAAAATTGTTGATGGCCTGCTGCGTGAAAATGATGGCCGCCGCGTGCCGGTGACCCTGTTCACCAAAGGCGGTGGACAGTGGCTGGAAGCGATGGCCGCCACCGGCTGTGATGCGCTGGGTCTCGACTGGACCACCGACATTGACGATGCGCGCCGTCGCGTGGGCGATAAAGTTGCGCTGCAGGGCAATATGGACCCCTCTATGCTCTATGCGGCACCTGAGCGTATTGAGCAGGAAGTGGCCGGTATTCTGGAGCGCTTTGGTTCCGGCACCGGCCATGTCTTTAATCTGGGGCACGGCATTCATCTGGATGTGCCACCGGAAAATGCCGGTGTCTTTGTTGATGCTGTGCATCGTTTATCACGTCCCTGGCATCAGGAGTAATCATGGATATTGCCGCACTTCGCGCTGAGCAGTTACAACGCGCCGCTGACGTGGTGCGTGACGATGATTTTGATGTGTTACCGCCTCGCTATATCGGCGGGGCCGACGTAGGTTTTGAGCAGGAAGGCACGATCACACGCGCAGCGATGGTAATCCTGGAGTACCCATCGCTTCGGCTGGTGGAGCATCGCATCGCGCGTATTGAGACGACGATGCCCTATATCCCGGGCTTTCTCTCCTTCCGGGAATATCCGGCCCTGATGGCCGCCTGGGAGATGCTGGAGCAGAAGCCGGACCTGCTGTTTGTGGATGGACACGGAATTTCGCATCCCAGACGGCTCGGCGTTGCCTCGCATTTTGGTCTGCTGGTGGATGTGCCTACTATCGGGGTCGCGAAAAGCCGGCTGTGTGGTCGTTTTGCCGATCTGGATGCGCAACCGGGCAGCCGCCAGCCGCTGATCGACAAAGGTGAGCAGATTGGCTGGGTATGGCGCAGCAAGCAACGCTGCAACCCACTGTTCGTCGCCACCGGCCACCGTGTCAGCCTGGATACTGCGCTGCAGTGGGTCGAAAACTGTACGCGCGGTTACCGTTTGCCGGAACCCACCCGCTGGGCCGATGCAGTGGCGTCGAACCGTTCCGCTTTCCAGCGCTGGCAAAACGCGCTTTAACACTGTTTGTGCTGCGCTTTTGCAGTTACACTGCGGCCAGCGAAACGAATAAGAGCCACCTTTATGTTACAAAATCCCGTTCATCTGCGTCTGGCGAAGCTGGAAAGCTGGCAGCATCTGACGTTTATGGCCTGCCTGTGCGAGCGTATGTACCCCAACTATCGCGCATTCTGCGAGCAGACTGAATTTGCCGATCCGGCACTCTATCGCCGCATCCTTGATCTGATCTGGGAAAACCTGACGGTCAAAGATGCGAAGATTAACTTCGACAGCCAGCTGGAAAAGCTCGAGGCTGCCATTCCCGATGGCGATGCGTTTGAGGTCTATGGCGTCTATCCGGCTATCGATGCCTGCGTGGCCCTGAGCGAAGTGTTACATGCCCAGCTGAGTGGTGAAACGCTGGAGCATGCGATTGAAGTCAGCAGGACATCCATTACGACGGTTGCCATGCTGGAAATGACACAGGCTGGACGCGAAATGACCGATGAGGAGCTGCGTGAAAACCCGGCTATCATCGATGAGTGGGACCTCCAGTGGGAGATTTTCCGCCTGCTGGCGGAGTGTGAAGAGCGCGACCTTGAATTGATTAAAGGTCTGCGATCTGACCTGCGTGAAGCGGGAATAAGTAACATCGGTATAAATTTCCAGCAGTAAGGCGATAAAACGTGACTTCAGGCCCGAATTAGCGCGCCTGGAGGCTTCACATTGGCCCCCTCTCTGGTCTACATTTGGGGGGCTGAAAATTGTGGCTATCGGTGCGTGCAGGCAGAAGAGTGCCAGAATATGGCTTTTCCCTCGCACTCGTTGCTTAGCAAGCGATAAATACACTTTAAGGATAACTTATGAACAAGACTCAACTGATTGATGTGATCGCAGAAAAAGCTGACCTGTCTAAAACCCAGGCTAAGGCAGCGCTGGAATCTACTCTGGCTGCGATCACTGAGTCTCTGAAAGATGGTGATGCTGTACAACTGGTTGGTTTTGGTACTTTTAAAGTGAACCACCGCGCTGAGCGTACCGGTCGTAACCCGCAGACTGGCAAAGAGATCAAAATCGCTGCAGCAAACGTACCGGCATTCGTGTCTGGTAAAGCGCTGAAAGACGCCGTTAAGTAAGACGTCGCACTGCGGTTAAGCTTTAAAACAGGGGGCGTTTCGCCCCTTTTGTTTAAGAGGCCAGCCATCATGATCCCGCTGTTTCAGCGTTTAGCTGTTCTGTTTCTCTCCCTGTTTCTGTTTAGCTGCAGCTCTGTTCCGGATATTCCCCCCTTTTCTGCCAGTGGCTATCTTGCCGATCGTGGTGTTGTGCGCATCTGGCGTAAAAACAGCGATCACCAGTCTGTCCATATTCGTACGATCTACACGCCGTTCAGTGGCGGTGAGGGCGAGGTGACCGATTATGTCTGGCTGGAAGAGGCGCTGATCAGCGTTCAGCGCCAGGTAAAAGGGAAGCAGCCTGATGATGTCACCCTGCGCTTTGACCAGGCGGGCGGCCTCAACTTTATGCAGCGTCAGCTGTCAGACCGGCGTGAAGCCGTGAGTGCTGATGCGGTGGAACTCTATAAGTTTGACGCTCAGCGGATGCGTAATCTTAGTGATGCGCTGTTAAGCGGTCGGGTATTCCTGAGGCAGGGACACTGGCTGGGCAACAATCTGCTGGAGAGTTGTGAAGGGAAGCAGGTCAGGCCCGCTTTTGATGCTGATGCCCTGCGGATACTGACACAGCAGCAGCGCAGCGCCCCGGCACCGCTGATGGTATCATGGCTGGACGCGCCGGAAGGCATTCAGCTGTTGCGGATCAGTCAGCAGGATGAGTGCGCGCAGCAGCCGACAGAAGATGATATGTAAAAATAAAAAGGGGGCACCCGGTGCCCCCTGAACTTATTTGCGATTAATGGCGCGATAGCCAATATCGCGGCGGCAGAAGCTGCCCTGCCACGAGATGGGCTGTGTCAGCGCATAAGCCCGCTTCTGTGCCGCAGCGACATCCTCACCCAGTGCGGTAACGCACAGCACGCGGCCACCGCTGGTCAGCACCCGATCCTCTTCCAGCCGGGTTCCGGCGTGAAAGACCTTGCCGTCCGCAACCTCTTCCAGTGGCAGACCGTGGATCTGATCACCCTGACTGTAGTCACCCGGATAACCGCCCGCCGCCAGTACCACACCGAGCGCAGGACGCGGATCCCACTGGGACGTTTTCTGATCCAGTTTACCCTCACAGGCGGCCAGGCAAAGATCGACCAGATCCGACTGCAGGCGCAGCATGATCGGCTGGGTTTCCGGATCGCCGAAGCGGCAGTTGAATTCGATCACTTTCGGCTGCCCGGTGCGATCGATCATCAGACCGGCGTAGAGAAAACCGGTGTAAACGTTGCCTTCAGCAGCCATGCCGCGCACCGTCGGCCAGATAACCTGATCCATGACGCGCTGGTGGATCTCATCGGTGACGACCGGCGCCGGGGAGTAGGCGCCCATTCCACCGGTGTTCGGACCGGTATCGCCATCGCCTACGCGTTTATGATCCTGGCTGGTGGCCATTGGCAGCACATGCTCGCCGTCGACCATTACAATAAAGCTGGCTTCTTCGCCATCCAGAAACTCTTCGATCACAATGCGGTGCCCGGCGTCGCCAAAGGCATTACCGGCCAGCATATCCTGAACGGCCTCTTCAGCTTCCTGCAGCGTCATCGCCACAATGACGCCTTTACCGGCGGCCAGGCCGTCAGCTTTAATAACGATAGGCGCGCCTTTTTCACGCAGATACGCGAGAGCCGGCTCGACCTCGGTAAAGTTCTGGTATGCCGCGCTGGGGATCTGATGGCGCGCCAGAAAATCTTTGGTAAATGCTTTTGAGCCTTCCAGCTGTGCGGCAGCCTGAGTCGGGCCAAAAATGGTCAGCCCAGCCTGACGGAATGCATCCACCACGCCAATGACCAGCGGTGCTTCCGGTCCGACAATGGTCAGATCGATCTTCTCGCGCTGGGCAAAATCCAGCAGGGCAGGGATATCGGTCGCACTGATTGCGACATTCTGCAGCGCAGGCTCTAATGCCGTACCGGCGTTACCTGGCGCAACAAAGACGGTTTCTGCCAGCGGCGACTGTGCCGCTTTCCAGGCCAGCGCGTGTTCACGTCCGCCATTACCAATCACTAAAATTTTCATCTGTTACTCTCCGGAACGATTAATGACGGAAGTGGCGCATATCGGTAAAGATCATGGCAATGCCGTGCTCATCCGCCGCCGCAATCACCTCTTCATCGCGGATAGATCCGCCAGGCTGAATCACACAGCTCACGCCCACCGCAGCGGCCGCATCAATACCGTCGCGGAAGGGGAAGAACGCATCTGACGCCATGGCAGAACCTTTCACTTCCAGTCCTTCATCGCCCGCTTTAATACCGGCAATTTTAGCGGAGTAGACGCGGCTCATCTGGCCGGCACCAATCCCGATCGTCATCCCGTCACGCGCATAGACAATGGCGTTGGATTTAACAAACTTCGCGACCTTCCAGCAGAAGAGGGCATCACGCAGCTCCTGCTCCGATGGCTGACGCTTGCTGACCACGCGCAGCTGGCTGGCATCGACCATACCGAGATCGCGATCCTGAACCAGCAGGCCACCGTTGACGCGTTTGAAATCCAGCGCTGCCGTGCGGTTTTGCCACTGGCCGCAGATCAGGACACGGACATTCTGTTTCGTGGCGGTAATCTTCAGCGCGGCCTCGGAAACGGCTGGCGCGATGATCACCTCAACGAACTGGCGGCTGATAATGGCCTGTGCTGTCGCTTCATCCAGCTCGCGGTTAAAGGCGATGATGCCCCCGAACGCAGAGGTAGGGTCGGTCTGGTAAGCACGGTCATAGGCTGACAGCAGGTCGTCGCCGGTCGCAACGCCACAGGGGTTAGCATGTTTAACAATGACGCAGGCGGGGTCACTGAACTCTTTGACACACTCGAGTGCAGCATCCGTGTCAGCGATATTGTTATAGGAGAGCGCTTTGCCCTGAACCTGTTGCGCGGTGGCAACCGAGGCTTCAGCAACCTGCTCTTCTATATAGAAGGCCGCCTGCTGGTGGCTGTTTTCGCCGTAACGCATATCCTGCTTCTTGATGAAGTTCAGATTCAGGGTACGCGGGAAGCGACCTGCAGGCTGATTGCGTTCACCGTGATAGGCGGGCACCAGACTACCAAAGTAGTTTGCGATCATACCGTCGTAAGCGGCGGTGTGTTCAAACGCTTTGATCGCCAGATCGAAACGGGTGTCGAGCGTCAGGCCGTTCTGGTGGGCATCCATTTCAGCAATGATGGCGTCGTAGTCGCCGCTGCTGACCACGATGGCCACATCTTTGTGGTTCTTGGCGGCAGAGCGCACCATGGTCGGGCCGCCGATATCAATGTTTTCTACTGCGTCTTCCAGTGAGCATCCTTCACGGGCAACGGTCTGGGCAAAGGGATAGAGATTAACGACCACCATGTCGATAGGGCTGATGTCATGCTGCGCCATGATGGCATCATCCTGGCCGCGACGACCCAGAATGCCGCCATGCACTTTCGGATGCAGGGTTTTGACGCGTCCATCCATCATTTCCGGGAAACCGGTGTAATCAGAGACTTCTGTGACAGCCAGACCCGCATCCGCCAGCAGGCGAGCGGTTCCACCTGTGGAGAGTAGTTCGACACCGCGACTGGAGAGCGCCTGAGCAAATTCGAGGATGCCGGCTTTGTCAGAGACACTGAGCAAGGCGCGGCGTACAGGACGAGGTTGTTGCATGGTGGTTTATCCCTTGGCTTTGTTTCGCGTATAGAAGAGCGTTACATCAGGTTTTACAGCGGTTTTCTCTTCTATATAAGAAGGAAAGATCAAAAACCTCAGGTAACGCCCCTAAAAGGGGAGTCCGTCATATTGCCCGGCATTGTAGCGAAAACGTTTGCGTGATGCTCGCCTAAATTTGCTAGGCCTTGCGAATGTGGATAACGCTGTGTGTAACTGCGTATAACAGCGACTTTTGCTGTGGAATGCAGCGAACGCGCTTTTTTCTGCAATTTATGGGTTGCGCCTGTCTGACAACTCCCTATAATGCGCCTCCATCGACACGGCACAACGGCTTACGGAATGCGGTGTTGAGAGGTTCAGGAGACTGAGCCGCCGGAGAAAAAACTTCTGAAAAAGAGGTTGACTCTGAAGGAGGAAAGCGTAATATACGCCACCTCGCGACAGGGCGCTAACGCACTGTTCGCACTGCTCTTTAACAATTTATCAGACAATCTGTGTGGGCACTCGCAGGATTGATATCAGCGTCCTCGGACGCACAAAAATATCAAAGCCTCACGAGTGAACACATAATGAAATTCATTATGACGTTTTACAGATGAGCACCGCTGAACCCGTTTCAGCAAATCAAACTTTAAATTGAAGAGTTTGATCATGGCTCAGATTGAACGCTGGCGGCAGGCCTAACACATGCAAGTCGGACGGTAGCACAGAGAGCTTGCTCTTGGGTGACGAGTGGCGGACGGGTGAGTAATGTCTGGGGATCTGCCCGATAGAGGGGGATAACCACTGGAAACGGTGGCTAATACCGCATAACGTCGCAAGACCAAAGAGGGGGACCTTCGGGCCTCTCACTATCGGATGAACCCAGATGGGATTAGCTAGTAGGCGGGGTAATGGCCCACCTAGGCGACGATCCCTAGCTGGTCTGAGAGGATGACCAGCCACACTGGAACTGAGACACGGTCCAGACTCCTACGGGAGGCAGCAGTGGGGAATATTGCACAATGGGCGCAAGCCTGATGCAGCCATGCCGCGTGTATGAAGAAGGCCTTCGGGTTGTAAAGTACTTTCAGCGGGGAGGAAGGCGGTGAGGTTAATAACCTCACCGATTGACGTTACCCGCAGAAGAAGCACCGGCTAACTCCGTGCCAGCAGCCGCGGTAATACGGAGGGTGCAAGCGTTAATCGGAATTACTGGGCGTAAAGCGCACGCAGGCGGTCTGTTAAGTCAGATGTGAAATCCCCGGGCTTAACCTGGGAACTGCATTTGAAACTGGCAGGCTTGAGTCTCGTAGAGGGGGGTAGAATTCCAGGTGTAGCGGTGAAATGCGTAGAGATCTGGAGGAATACCGGTGGCGAAGGCGGCCCCCTGGACGAAGACTGACGCTCAGGTGCGAAAGCGTGGGGAGCAAACAGGATTAGATACCCTGGTAGTCCACGCCGTAAACGATGTCGACTTGGAGGTTGTTCCCTTGAGGAGTGGCTTCCGGAGCTAACGCGTTAAGTCGACCGCCTGGGGAGTACGGCCGCAAGGTTAAAACTCAAATGAATTGACGGGGGCCCGCACAAGCGGTGGAGCATGTGGTTTAATTCGATGCAACGCGAAGAACCTTACCTACTCTTGACATCCAGAGAACTTAGCAGAGATGCTTTGGTGCCTTCGGGAACTCTGAGACAGGTGCTGCATGGCTGTCGTCAGCTCGTGTTGTGAAATGTTGGGTTAAGTCCCGCAACGAGCGCAACCCTTATCCTTTGTTGCCAGCGATTCGGTCGGGAACTCAAAGGAGACTGCCGGTGATAAACCGGAGGAAGGTGGGGATGACGTCAAGTCATCATGGCCCTTACGAGTAGGGCTACACACGTGCTACAATGGCGCATACAAAGAGAAGCGACCTCGCGAGAGCAAGCGGACCTCACAAAGTGCGTCGTAGTCCGGATCGGAGTCTGCAACTCGACTCCGTGAAGTCGGAATCGCTAGTAATCGTGGATCAGAATGCCACGGTGAATACGTTCCCGGGCCTTGTACACACCGCCCGTCACACCATGGGAGTGGGTTGCAAAAGAAGTAGGTAGCTTAACCTTCGGGAGGGCGCTTACCACTTTGTGATTCATGACTGGGGTGAAGTCGTAACAAGGTAACCGTAGGGGAACCTGCGGTTGGATCACCTCCTTACCTGAAGATACCTTCCCGCGCAGTGCTCACACAGATTGTCTGATAAAAAAGTAATGAGCAAAGCGTCTTGCGAAGACAGACTTAAATGTCCCCTTCGTCTAGAGGCCCAGGACACCGCCCTTTCACGGCGGTAACAGGGGTTCGAATCCCCTAGGGGACGCCATGCTCGGTGACAGGTGAAAGATGTTGCCCACATATCTTAAAGATGACTTACGAGTCATGTTTAAGATATTGCTCTTTAACAATCCGGAACAAGCTGAAAATTGAAACGACATGACGCGTTCATTCTCCGTAATAAGAATGAAATGGCGACATGTCCGAGTCTCTCAAATGCTTACAGTCTGCAGCGTTGAAAAACGCCTGTGGGTTGTGAGGTTAAGCGACTAAGCGTACACGGTGGATGCCCTGGCAGTCAGAGGCGATGAAGGACGTGCTAATCTGCGTAAAGCGACGGTAAGGTGATATGAACCGCTACAGCCGTCGATGTCCGAATGGGGAAACCCGGTGCACTCAGTGCATCATTGCAGCATGAATACATAGTGCTGCAAGGCGAACCGGGGGAACTGAAACATCTAAGTACCCCGAGGAAAAGAAATCAACCGAGATTCCCCCAGTAGCGGCGAGCGAACGGGGAGCAGCCCAGAGCCTGAATCAGCATGTGTGTTAGTGGAAGCGTCTGGAAAGTCGCAGGGTACAGGGTGATACTCCCGTACACAAAAGCACACACGCTGTGAGCTCGATGAGTAAGGCGGGACACGTGGTATCCTGTCTGAATATGGGGGGACCATCCTCCAAGGCTAAATACTCCTGACTGACCGATAGTGAACCAGTACCGTGAGGGAAAGGCGAAAAGAACCCCGGCGAGGGGAGTGAAACAGAACCTGAAACCGTGTACGTACAAGCAGTGGGAGCACCCTTGTGGTGTGACTGCGTACCTTTTGTATAATGGGTCAGCGACTTATATTCTGTAGCAAGGTTAACCGTATAGGGGAGCCGCAGGGAAACCGAGTCTTAACTGGGCGTTAAGTTGCAGGGTATAGACCCGAAACCCGGTGATCTAGCCATGGGCAGGTTGAAGGTTGGGTAACACTAACTGGAGGACCGAACCGACTAATGTTGAAAAATTAGCGGATGACCTGTGGCTGGGGGTGAAAGGCCAATCAAACCGGGAGATAGCTGGTTCTCCCCGAAAGCTATTTAGGTAGCGCCTCGTGAACTCATCTCCGGGGGTAGAGCACTGTTTCGGCTAGGGGGCCATCCCGGCTTACCAACCCGATGCAAACTGCGAATACCGGAGAATGTTATCACGGGAGACACACGGCGGGTGCTAACGTCCGTCGTGAAGAGGGAAACAACCCAGACCGCCAGCTAAGGTCCCAAAGTCATGGTTAAGTGGGAAACGATGTGGGAAGGCACAGACAGCCAGGATGTTGGCTTAGAAGCAGCCATCATTTAAAGAAAGCGTAATAGCTCACTGGTCGAGTCGGCCTGCGCGGAAGATGTAACGGGGCTAAACCATGCACCGAAGCTGCGGCAGCGACACTATGTGTTGTTGGGTAGGGGAGCGTTCTGTAAGCCGTCGAAGGTGTGCTGTGAGGCATGCTGGAGGTATCAGAAGTGCGAATGCTGACATAAGTAACGATAAAGCGGGTGAAAAGCCCGCTCGCCGGAAGACCAAGGGTTCCTGTTCAACGTTAATCGGAGCAGGGTGAGTCGACCCCTAAGGCGAGGCCGAAAGGCGTAGTCGATGGGAAACAGGTTAATATTCCTGTACTCGGTGTTACTGCGAAGGGGGGACGGAGAAGGCTATATCAGCCGGGCGACGGTTGTCCCGGTTTAAGCGTGTAGGCGGAGGGTCCAGGTAAATCCGGACTCTTTTAACGCTGAGGCGTGACGACGAGGCACTACGGTGCTGAAGTGATAAATGCCCTGCTTCCAGGAAAAGCCTCTAAGCATCAGGTAACACAGAATCGTACCCCAAACCGACACAGGTGGTCAGGTAGAGAATACCAAGGCGCTTGAGAGAACTCGGGTGAAGGAACTAGGCAAAATGGTGCCGTAACTTCGGGAGAAGGCACGCTGGCGCGTAGGTGAAGGGACTTGCTCCCGGAGCTGAAGCCAGTCGAAGATACCAGCTGGCTGCAACTGTTTATTAAAAACACAGCACTGTGCAAACACGAAAGTGGACGTATACGGTGTGACGCCTGCCCGGTGCCGGAAGGTTAATTGATGGGGTTATCCGCAAGGAGAAGCTCTTGATCGAAGCCCCGGTAAACGGCGGCCGTAACTATAACGGTCCTAAGGTAGCGAAATTCCTTGTCGGGTAAGTTCCGACCTGCACGAATGGCGTAATGATGGCCAGGCTGTCTCCACCCGAGACTCAGTGAAATTGAACTCGCTGTGAAGATGCAGTGTACCCGCGGCAAGACGGAAAGACCCCGTGAACCTTTACTACAGCTTGACACTGAACATTGAGCCTTGATGTGTAGGATAGGTGGGAGGCTTTGAAGCGCGGACGCCAGTCTGCGTGGAGCCATCCTTGAAATACCACCCTTTAATGTTTGATGTTCTAACGTGGCCCCGTGATCCGGGGTGCGGACAGTGTCTGGTGGGTAGTTTGACTGGGGCGGTCTCCTCCCAAAGAGTAACGGAGGAGCACGAAGGTCAGCTAATCACGGTCGGACATCGTGAGGTTAGTGCAATGGCATAAGCTGGCTTGACTGCGAGAGTGACGGCTCGAGCAGGTGCGAAAGCAGGTCATAGTGATCCGGTGGTTCTGAATGGAAGGGCCATCGCTCAACGGATAAAAGGTACTCCGGGGATAACAGGCTGATACCGCCCAAGAGTTCATATCGACGGCGGTGTTTGGCACCTCGATGTCGGCTCATCACATCCTGGGGCTGAAGTAGGTCCCAAGGGTACGGCTGTTCGCCGTTTAAAGTGGTACGCGAGCTGGGTTTAGAACGTCGTGAGACAGTTCGGTCCCTATCTGCCGTGGGCGCTGGAGAATTGAGGGGGGTTGCTCCTAGTACGAGAGGACCGGAGTGAACGCACCACTGGTGTTCGGGTTGTCATGCCAATGGCACTGCCCGGTAGCTAAGTGCGGAAAAGATAAGTGCTGAAAGCATCTAAGCACGAAACTTGCCCCGAGATGAGTTCTCCCTGACCCCTTGAGGGTCCTGAAGGGACGTTGAAGACGACGACGTTGATAGGCCGGGTGTGTAAGCGCAGCGATGCGTTGAGCTAACCGGTACTAATGACCCGTGAGGCTTAACCTTACAACGCCAGAGGCGTTTTTTGAGAGACAGATTTTCAGCTTTGTTACCGGATAACAGTTGTGTCCTGCGGAGTAAAGTCCGAAGGATTCTGCGCTGAGGCAAGGCGGCAACCGAGCGATGTGAAGGAGCATACTGACGTATGTGACTGAGCAGCGGGAGGGCGGCCAACGCAGCATCAGCACAGAAGACACAGGACAGAGCACAAAGAATTTGCCTGGCGGCTTTAGCGCGGTGGTCCCACCTGACCCCATGCCGAACTCAGAAGTGAAACGCCGTAGCGCCGATGGTAGTGTGGGGCCTCCCCATGCGAGAGTAGGGAACTGCCAGGCATTATACAAGTGAAGAAGCCCCGCACTGACGTGCGGGGCTTTTTTACGTCTGCTGTTTGCCAATTTAAGCTGAAACATTTTCATTTTCTGCATGAAACCTCGACAACTCACCCCAATCAGGCTAATGTTGGGCATCCAGATGTCTAAACGTTTATACGGTTGTATGAGGTGAGCAGGTTATGCCAATCAGGGTTCCCGACGAATTACCGGCAGTAAATTTTTTGCGTGATGAAAATGTCTTTGTTATGACATCATCGCGCGCCAGTGTTCAGGAGATCCGTCCGCTTAAAGTGCTGGTACTGAATCTGATGCCGAAGAAGATCGAAACGGAGAATCAGTTTCTGCGTCTGCTGTCCAACTCACCCTTACAGATCGATATTCAGCTGCTGCGTATCGACAGCCGTGAGTCGCGCAACACCCCCAGCGAGCACCTCAACAACTTCTACTGCAATTTCGAAGATATTCAGCACGACAACTACGATGGCTTAATCGTGACAGGTGCGCCGCTCGGACTGGTTGATTTTAACGATGTCGCTTACTGGCCACAGATTCAGCGCGTGCTGCACTGGGCAAATGAGCATGTTACCTCAACCCTGTTTGTCTGCTGGGCGGTGCAGGCTGCGCTGAATATTCTGTATGGTATTCCGAAACAAACCCGACAGAACAAACTGTCTGGCGTCTATGAGCATCAGATACTGCATCCGCACGCGTTACTGACCCGGGGTTTTGATGATAATTTCCTGGCTCCGCACTCACGCTATGCTGATTTTCCTACCCAGCTGATCACGGATTACACCGATCTTGAGCTGTTTGCTGAATCGGAACAAACCGGTGCGTATCTGATGGCGAGCAGGGACAAGCGACTGGTCTTTGTTACCGGTCACCCGGAGTATGATGCCCTGACCCTGGCCGGTGAGTATCATCGCGATTATGAAGCGGGCGTGAAACCGGAGATTCCGTATAACTATTTCCCGCAGAATAATCCGGCGCTGCCACCGCGCGCCACCTGGCGCAGCCACGGTAATCTGCTGTTTTCAAACTGGCTCAACTACTACGTCTATCAGATCACGCCGTTCGATCTGCGTCACATGAATCCGACGCTGGAATAGTCCCGCTTAATCTTCAACTGAACCGTGTTAGCCGATGGCAGCACGGTTTTTTTTCGCCTGTAAAAAGCCAGATGAAAAGCATTCCTTTAAAAGATGAAACTTTAATCCGTTCTGAAACAAAGAGATATCGACGTTTAAATTCAAAAATGGAAATAGTTTTTGATTTAAGAAAATAAATGCTTATGCTCTGGATCTGTAGCTCACAAAACAAACAGCGAGTGGATCCGCTGCATTCGATCTTTTGAATACAGGAGAGCGCCAGCATGACAGATTCCGTGATCAGCCATACCCTGACCTTCAGCCAGCCCCTGAACCAGGGAGCAGAGAGCCTGTTTACCCCTGAAGCCATCTCGTTTTTAGAAACTCTGGTGACACGCTTTGCGCCGCAACGCGAAGCACTGTTACTCGACCGCCAGCGGCGACAACAACGCTATGACCAGGGCACGCTGCCAGACTTCGATATGGAAACCGCTTCCATAAGAGAAAGTGAATGGCATATTCGATCCATTCCGGCCGATTTAGCGGATCGCCGGGTGGAGATCACCGGTCCACCCGATCGGAAGATGGTGATCAACGCGCTGAATGCTGACGTGAACGTCTTTATGGCTGACTTTGAGGATTCGCTTTCCCCGGCGTGGTCGAAACTGATTGACGGTCAGCTCACGCTGCGCGAGGCGGTGCAGGGAACGCTGAGTTACACCAGCGACAAGGGAAAAATCTATCAGTTAAACGCCCATCCGGCGGTGCTGATGTGCCGGGTGCGCGGTCTGCATCTGTCAGAAAAACATGTCAGCTGGCAGGGTAAGGCGATTCCGGGCGGCCTGTTCGATTTCGCTCTCTACTTTTTCCACAACGTTCGCGCTTTACTGGCGAAAGGCAGCGGCCCTTACTTCTATCTGCCGAAAACCGAAAGCTGGCAGGAGGTCGCCTGGTGGCGTGAGATCTTTCGTTTCAGCGAGGATCAGTTCGATCTGCCGCGCGGTACGATCAAAGCGACGGTGCTGATCGAGACCCTGCCTGCGGTCTTCCAGATGGATGAGATCCTGTGGAATCTGCGCGATCACATCGTCGGCCTGAACTGCGGTCGCTGGGATTACATCTTCAGCTATATTAAAACCCTGCAACAGCATCCGGATCGGATATTGCCGGATCGCCAGTCGGTGACCATGTCGCAGCCATTCCTGGATGCCTATTCGCGACTGCTGATTAAAACCTGTCATCGCCGGGGGGCATTTGCGATGGGGGGCATGTCGGCCCTCATTCCCCACAAAGATCCGGCGCGCAATGCCTGGGTATTGCAACGCGTAACAGAAGATAAGCAGCGTGAGGCGGGCAATGGGCACGACGGCACCTGGATAGCGCATCCTGGCCTGGCAGAGAGTGCGATGGCCGTCTTCAATGCCGCTCTCGGCGATCGGCCTAATCAGCTGCATGTCATGCGTGAAGCGGACGCCCCGATCACGGCAGAGCAGTTACTTGCGCCCTGTGAAGGGCAACGCACCGAGGCGGGTATGCGTGCCAACATCCGCGTCGCGCTGCAATACCTTGAGGCCTGGATTAGCGGTAACGGCTGTGTGCCGATTGATGGACTGATGGAGGATGCCGCTACGGCGGAGATTGCGCGCACCTCGATCTGGCAGTGGATTCGCCACCAGCAAATCCTGGACAGCGGCCAGCCGGTCACCGCTGAACTGTTTCTGCGCTGGCTGAACGAAGAGCTGCATCTGCTGCAAAACACGCTGGGTGAATCCCGTTTCAGCGGCGGTCGCTACCACGACGCGGCGCAGCTGATGGCGCAGATCACCACCGAACGCGAACTGGTTTCCTTTCTTACCCTGCCAGGCTACCGCCTGATCCCCTGAACAGAGGAGCTATTGCCATGACACGCACTCAACAAATCGAGCAACTTGAACAGGATTGGCAGACCGCACGCTGGCAGGGGATTACCCGCCCGTACAGCGCAGCAGAGGTGGTTAATCTGCGCGGCTCATTACAACCCGCCTGTACGCTGGCGGAGCGCGGTGCAGAGAAACTCTGGGCACTGCTGAACGGCAAGGCAAAGAAGGGCTACATCAACAGTCTGGGCGCGCTGAGCGGCGGTCAGGCCCTCCAGCAGGCGAAAGCGGGCATTGAAGCGATCTATCTCTCTGGCTGGCAGGTGGCGGCAGATGCCAACGTTGCCGGGCAGATGTATCCCGACCAGTCGCTCTATCCGGTCAACTCAGTGCCGGAGGTCGTGACGCGCATCAATCAGACCTTTCAGCGTGCCGATCAGATTCAGTGGTCCGCGGGTATCGAAGCGGGTGACAGCCGGTACACCGATTTCTTCCTGCCGATTGTTGCCGATGCGGAAGCGGGTTTTGGCGGCGTGCTGAACGCATTCGAACTGATGAAGGCGATGATTCAGGCGGGTGCCGCGGCGGTTCACTTCGAGGATCAGCTGGCTGCGGTGAAAAAATGCGGCCATATGGGCGGTAAGGTGCTGGTGCCGACCCAGGAGGCGATTCAGAAACTGGTGGCAGCCCGGCTGGCCGCCGATGTGATGGGGGTGCCCACCCTGCTGCTGGCCCGCACCGATGCCGATGCCGCTGACCTGATCACTTCAGACTGCGATGAATATGACCGTCCCTTTATCCGGGGCGACCGGACGGCAGAAGGGTTCTTTCGCACCCATGCGGGGATAGAACAGGCGATCAGTCGCGGTCTGGCCTATGCACCCTATGCTGACATCCTGTGGTGTGAAACCTCGACGCCGGACCTGGCGATGGCGCAGCGCTTTGCCGACGCTATCCATGCGCGCTTTCCCGGCAAACTGCTGGCCTACAACTGTTCGCCGTCGTTCAACTGGAAGAAAAATCTCGACGACAGCACCATCGCGACGTTTCAGCAGTCGCTCAGCGACATGGGTTATCGCTTCCAGTTCATCACGCTGGCAGGCATCCACAGCATGTGGTTCAACATGTTTGATCTGGCCCATGCCTATGCTCAGGGCGAAGGGATGCGTCACTATGTTGAAAAGGTTCAGCAACCTGAGTTTGCGGCGCGCGATCGCGGTTACAGCTTCTCGTCGCATCAGCAGGAGGTGGGCACCGGCTATTTCGATCAGGTCACCAATACCATTCAGGGCGGTAAATCGTCGGTCACGGCGCTGACCGGTTCGACCGAAGAGCATCAGTTCTGACGCGCTTTCCTGACGGATCCCCCGCCCGCACGCTGCGGGCGGGCCTTTGCCGGAGCTGATTATGCCGCCACGTGAATCTTTAATCGCCCACACGATTCTGCAGGGTTCAGATGCGCAGTATGGCCGCTTTCTGGATATCACCGCCGGGGCGCAGCAGCGGTTTGAAGAGGCGGAGTGGCAGGCGGTGCAGTACGCCATGAAGGCTCGTATCCACCTCTACGACCATCATGTCTCTCTGGTTGCTGACCAGCTGCGGGTGCTGAACGGCGCGGCAGACTGGGATCAGGCATTCTGGCTGCGGATCAAGGAACACTATCAGAGCCTGCTTCCCGGCTACCCGCGGCATGAGATTGCCGAAAGCTTTTTTAACTCCGTCTACTGCCGGTTACATGGTCATGCCGATCTGCAGCCGGAGCGCCTGTTTATCTTCAGCTCTCAATCCCAGGCTACGCCGGTCACCCCTTTGCGGCCCCTGTCGCGACGTTATCTGCCGGACAGAGGCTGGCGGGCCGTGGTGGATCAGGCTCTGGCCGATTTACCGCTGACCCTGCCGTGGCAGCACCGCGCCCGGGATGTCAGCTGGATTGTCCGTCACCTGACGTCGCACTTTGCCGGTCTGGATCAGGGCTGGCTTGAGGTCAGCAGTGAGCTTTTTTATCGCAACAAAACCGCGTGGCTGGTGGCGCGCCTGCATCTGCCGGACGGCATCGCTCCCTGTCTGCTGCCGATTCAGCGCACTGACGCCGGCGAACTCTGGATAGACACCTGTCTCACCGATGTGAATGACGCCAGCATTGTCTTTGGGTTCGCCCGCGCCTGTTTCATGGTCTATGCCTCGGTGCCTGCTGCGCTGGTCGCCTGGCTGCAACCGATTCTGCCAGGCAAAACCCTGGCGGAACGGTACAGGGCGATTGGCTGCCAGAAACATGGCAAAACGGAAAGCTACCGTGAATATCTTCAGGCGCTGGCAGAGAGTGATGCGGCCTTTGAGATCGCGCCTGGTGTGCGCGGCATGGTGATGCTGGTTTTCACGCTGCCGGGGTTTGATCGGGTGTTTAAGGTCATTAAGGATCGCTTCGCGCCACAGAAAGAGGTGACGGAAGCGCAGGTGCGCGCCTGTTATCAGCAGGTCAAAGAGCATGATCGCGTGGGACGTATGGCCGATACGCAGGAGTTTGAGCAGTTTGCGCTGCCGCTGGCGCGCTTCTCACCGGCGCTGCTGGCTGAGCTGAACGCCTGTGCGGCAGAAAAAGTGGAGATCCGGGGCGACCGTCTGATCATTCGTCATCTGTGGCTGGAGCGACGGATGCAGCCGCTTAATCTCTATCTGGCGCAGGCCAGCGCGGCAGAGCGGCATCATGCAATCGAGGAGTATGGCAACGCCATCCGGCAGCTGGCGGCCGCCAATATCTTTCCCGGCGATATGCTGTTTAAAAACTTCGGCATCACCCGCCATGGCCGGGTCATTTTTTATGACTACGATGAGATCCGCCCGATGCTCGAACTGAACTTCCGGGAGGTGCCGCGCGCGCGTTATGAGGAAGATGAACTCAGCGCAGAGCCCTGGTACAGCGTCGGGCCGGACGATGTGTTTCCGGAGACTTTCCGCTATGCGTTATGCAGCGAAGCCGCGACCGGCGCCTTGCTGCTGCAACTGCATCCGGAGCTTTTTGACCCCGGCTGGTGGCGCGCTCAGCAGCAGCGCATCGCTCAGGGCCATGTGGAAGAGGTAATTGCCTGGCGGCAGACGCAGCGTTTCAGCGTCTGCTACGCGGCAGAAACCGTTAACGACCGCTGTACGCCAGCGTAACCTGTCGCGCCTCGCGGATGACCAGCGCGCCGAGTTCAGTAATGCGGTCATCCGTCATGCGGGCAATCGGGCCGGAGATGGAGAGCGCCGCAAAGGCGTCGCCATGTTCGTCATAGATGGGGGCGGCGACACAGCGCAGACCCAGCGCATGCTCCTCATCGTCAAAGGAAAAGCCCGCTTTGCGCACCTGTGCCAGATTCTCCTTCAGGCTCTGCGGCGACATCAGCGTCTTTGCGGTGTAGTAGTGCAAGCCCTTCTGATGCAACAGCGCCGTGACCTGCTCATCGCCCAGATGTGCCAGGAACGCTTTGCCGGCACCGGAGGCGTGCATCGGCAGCTTGCCGCCAATCGGCGCGGACATCCGCATCAGCTGCGTGCACTGCACCTGATCGATGATCACGGCCTGATGATCGCTGAGATCCAGCACCGCCAGATTGACCGTCTCGCCAGACTGCTCCATCAGCCTGCGCAGCACCGGGTGCACCAGCGCCAGCAGGTTACGGCTTTGCAGAAAACTGCTGCCGACCACAAAGGCGTGTGCGCCGATAGTCCACAGACCCAGGTCGCCCACCTGACGGACAAAACCCTGCTGCTGCATGGTGCTGAGCAGGCGATGGGTGGTGGAGTTTGGCAGGCCCGCCTGCTGGGCCAGTTCGGTCAGCGCCACGCTGCCGTGTGAATCGGCAATCAGCTCCAGCAGGGTCAGGCCGCGCGTCAGCGACTGGACCTGACCGCCCGCTGGTGCGGCGACAGGTGTGCTACGGGGTTTTTTGCCGCGCTTAGCGGGAACCGGCGTTGCCATGGGAAACTCCTCTTTTGCATTGTGGAAATCATTTTCGTTTTAATCGTGACGTTTGCAAACGCTGCTTTTCTGGTCAGACCTCTCAGCCCGCGATCGTTATCCGTCCCGCATAAGGTGACTTTGTCGCCAGTTAAGCTTGTGCCAGAATGAAAAACAGGCTTTTTCGCCAGCAGACTGACGTGAGTGGGGCAACGGTGAGCACGAAAATCGACGCGTTATATCAGCAGCTCGCACAACGCATTATGGTGCTGGACGGTGCCATGGGCACCCTGATCCAGCGCTACCGGCTGGAGGAGGCGGATTTTCGCGGCAGCCGCTTCGCCGAGTGGCCCTGCGATCTTAAAGGCAACAACGATCTGCTGGTGCTGAGTCAGCCGGCGGTGATCCGCGAGATCCACGACGCCTATCTGGCCGCAGGCGCTGACATCCTCGAAACCAACACCTTCAATGCCACGTCGATTGCGATGGCAGATTACCGCATGGAAAGCCTCTCGGCAGAAATCAACCGTGAAGCGGCCCGGCTGGCACGATCCTGCGCCGATGCGTGGACGGCGAAAACGCCGGATCGCCCGCGCTTTGTGGCGGGCGTGCTGGGCCCGACTAACCGCACCTGCTCTATCTCGCCCGATGTAAACGATCCCGCCTTTCGCAACGTCACCTTCAGTCAGCTGGTGGATGCGTACCGGGAGTCGACCCGCGCGCTGGTGGAGGGCGGTGTTGACCTCATCATGATTGAGACGGTGTTCGACACGCTGAATGCGAAAGCCGCGGTCTATGCGGTGCAGAGCGAGATGGAGGCGCTGGGCGTGACGCTGCCGCTGATGATCTCCGGGACGATTACCGATGCCTCCGGGCGAACACTCTCCGGCCAGACCACCGAAGCCTTTTATAACGCTCTGCGTCATGCAGAACCCCTCTCTTTTGGCCTGAACTGTGCGCTCGGCCCGGATGAGCTGCGTCAGTATGTGGCGGAGCTGTCGCGCATCGCTGAGGGCTACGTCAGCGCGCACCCCAACGCGGGTCTGCCCAATGCGTTTGGCGAATATGATCTCGATGCGGAAGTGATGGCCCGGCAGATGGGGGAATGGGCCCGTGCCGGCTTCCTGAATATTATTGGCGGCTGCTGTGGTACGACGCCGCAGCATATTGCCGCCATGGCCGCCGCTGTTGAAGGCGTCACACCGCGGAAGCCACCGGCTATTCCGGTGGCCTGTCGTCTCTCCGGTCTGGAGCCGCTTAACATCAGCGCCGAATCACTGTTTGTGAACGTCGGGGAGCGCACCAACGTCACCGGCTCGGCAAAATTTAAGAGACTGATTAAAGAAGAGAAATATCACGAGGCGCTGGACGTCGCGTTGCAGCAGGTGCAGAGCGGCGCGCAGATTATCGACATCAACATGGATGAAGGGATGCTCGACGCCGAAGCGGCGATGGTGCGTTTTCTGAATCTGATTGCGGGCGAACCCGATATCGCCCGCGTGCCGGTGATGATCGACTCTTCGAAATGGGCAGTGATTGAAAAAGGGTTACAGTGCATTCAGGGTAAAGGAATCGTTAACTCGATTTCGATGAAGGAGGGCGAGGCGGCCTTTATCCATCATGCCCGTCAGGTGCGGCGCTACGGCGCTGCCATGGTGGTGATGGCCTTTGATGAAGTGGGGCAGGCGGATACCCGCGCCCGTAAGATCGCGATCTGCCGCCGGGCTTATCAGATCCTCACACAGGAAGTCGGTTTCCCGCCGGAAGATATCATCTTTGACCCCAATATCTTTGCCGTGGCGACCGGCATAGAGGAGCACAACAACTACGCGATGGACTTTATCGGGGCGTGCGAAGATATCCGGCGTGAACTGCCCCATGCGATGATCTCGGGCGGCGTCTCCAACGTCTCATTTTCCTTTCGCGGCAACGAACCGGTTCGCGAAGCGATCCACGCCGTGTTCCTCTATCACGCCATCCGCAACGGCATGGGGATGGGGATCGTGAACGCCGGCCAGCTGGCTATCTATGACGACTTGCCCGCTGAACTGCGCGATGCCGTCGAAGATGTGATCCTCAACCGGCGCGAAGAGGGCACCGAGCGGCTGCTGGCGCTGGCGGAAACGTACCGTGGCGGCAAAAGTGACGGCGCGCAGGAGAAACAGCTGGCGGAGTGGCGCGGCTGGGCGGTAGCTAAGCGAATGGAATATTCGCTGGTTAAAGGAATAACGGAGTTTATTGAGCAGGATACCGAAGAGGCGCGCCAGCAGGTGTCCCGCCCGATAGAGGTTATCGAAGGGCCGCTGATGGCGGGCATGAATGTGGTCGGCGACCTGTTCGGCGAAGGCAAAATGTTCCTGCCGCAGGTGGTGAAATCGGCACGCGTCATGAAACAGGCGGTAGCGTATCTGGAACCCTTTATCGAGGCCAGTAAAGAGGCCGGGCGCAGCAACGGCAAAATCGTGCTGGCCACGGTGAAAGGGGATGTGCATGACATCGGCAAGAATATTGTTGGCGTGGTGCTGCAGTGCAATAACTACGAAATTATCGACCTGGGCGTGATGGTGCCAGGGGAGAAGATCCTGAAAACCGCGCGGGAAGTCGATGCGGATATTATCGGCTTATCGGGCCTGATCACGCCGTCGCTGGATGAGATGGTTAACATGGCGAAGGAGATGGAGCGTCAGGGCTTTACGCTGCCGCTGCTGATAGGCGGCGCGACTACCTCAAAGGCGCATACCGCCGTCAAAATCGAGCAGCACTACAGCGGTCCGACGGTTTACGTGCAGAACGCTTCACGCACCGTCGGCGTGGTGTCATCGCTGCTCTCCGACACGCTGAAAGCCGATTTTATTGCCCGGACCCGACGGGAGTATGAAACCGTGCGCATCCAGCACGCACGCAAAAAACCGCGCACGCCGCCGGTGTCGCTGCATGCCGCGCGCGATAACGCCAGCCTGATCGCGTGGGAAAACTACACGCCACCGGTGCCGCATCGCCCCGGCGTCAGTCAGGTAGAGGCCAGTATCGACACACTGCGCCACTATATCGACTGGACGCCGTTCTTTATGACCTGGTCGCTGGCGGGCAAATATCCCCGCATTCTGGAAGATGAGGTGGTGGGTGAAGAGGCACAGCGTCTGTTTGCCGATGCCAGTGCGATGCTCGACAGATTAAGTGAGCAGTCGCTGCTGACACCGCGGGGCATGGTCGGTATTTTCCCGGCTAACCGGGTCGGTGACGATATCCATCTCTATAGCGATGAGCGGCGCGATGAAGTTTTGTGTGTGAGTCATCACTTACGTCAGCAGACAGAGAAAACCGACTTTGCAAACTACTGCCTGGCCGATTTCGTGGCACCCAAATCAACGGGAAAAGCGGATTATCTTGGCGCTTTCGCGGTGACCGGCGGGCTGGAAGAGGATGCGCTGGCGGCGGCGTATGACCTGCAGCATGACGACTACAACAAGATTATGGTGAAGGCGCTGGCGGACCGTCTGGCGGAGGCGTTTGCCGAATATCTGCATGAGCGGGTGCGTAAGGTGATCTGGGGCTTCGCCCCCAATGAAAATCTCAGCAATGACGAGCTGATTCGCGAGCGTTATCAGGGGATACGACCGGCGCCAGGCTATCCGGCCTGCCCGGATCACACCGAAAAAGCGGCCATCTGGACGCTGCTGGGGGTGGAAGAACAGATCGGCATGACGCTCACCGAATCCTATGCCATGTGGCCGGGCGCCGCCGTCGCTGGCTGGTACTTCAGCCATCCTGACAGTCGATATTTCGCCGTGGCGCAGATCCAGCGTGACCAGGTGGAGGATTATGCGGCCCGCAAAGGCATGTCGGTCAGCGAAGTGGAACGCTGGCTGGCACCGCATCTAGGCTATGACGAGGAGTAAAAAAGCGGCCGGGAGACCGCTTCAGACAGCTGGAAATTTAAATCCGGGCGAATCTTACTGCAATGAATAAGCTCAATGCGCAGGGAACCCGGTCAGAAGAGGAAAGCGTCCCGCGGCAGGGACGGCGCGGGCCGAGCGGCCAGGGATTGGCATTAGCGCCTTTCCGAACTGACCGGGTTCCCTGTGCGTGCACCCGCTTACCGCAGAGCAGGCTCAGGGAGCATACGCCTTGCGCAAAGTCGCCTTAACGCCATCCATGGCAGGCTCAGCGCGGGCCATCCCTGGCCCGCTATGCTTTGCTTCAGGCGTATGCTCCCATCGCTTTACGTCCGGCCGCCGTCTGAACGAGGCCGCCTCTGCTTAGTTAAAGCGCGCGTCGCGATCGGAGGTCAGATCATACAGCTGGTACTTACGACCCAGCATCTGACCGCCATCCCGCGTCAGCGGCACCCAGTTAACCTGCGCGCGACCGCGTGTTGGCGTCACGGTGAACAGATCCATCGGCACAGAGATATAGAAGCCTTTGGTGAAATCACCCTCGCCATACTCTTCCGAGGAGACGTTGGTTTTCGTGGCATACACCCCCACCATCACGCCGCTGTCAAAGCGCTTGGACACATCAACCGTCACGCCTTTATCTTTCGCCAGATACTGACCGACGCTGGCTTTCACCAGCACATCCTGCATAAACCACGGACGCCAGTAGCCGGTCAGGTTGCCGGTTGAGGCTTTATAGCGGTTGAACTGCATCATGTTATCCCAGTCACGCTGCCGGACGTAGTTGGCATCGACGCCCACCGCCCAGTTCGCATCGACCGGACGATAGAGCACCTCGCCGCCCACGCCGCCATACATCGTCTCCAGATAACCGCCGTAGACCTGACCATAGAAGCCGTTACCAAGGTGGCCCATATAGTTGGCCTGCAGATCGTTAACGTAGACGTTATTCTCGACGTAGTCGCGGATGTGGGTACGTACGCGCGGCAGCGATGAGTCGGCCGGTGCGCCGTTATAGTTGAACTTATCGTAGTTGTTGGCGAGGTTGCCAAACAGACTGCCCCCCACCAGCAGGTGGTCGGTCAGCCAGTAATCGACGTTACCCATCACGCCGACCTGATACATGTAGAAACTCTCCGGGCCGCCCACCGACTGATTCAGCACCGGTGACAGGCTGTAATTCAGGCGATCTTTGCGGATAAACATCCCCTGCTCAGTAGTGCCCGGATCGACCGGATCTTTGCGCGTCTGCTGCAGCGGCTGCTCATGGCCCAGCGGATAGCCTTGCAGATCGTTACGCAGGCTGGCGACCTGCGTTTCCGTGGTGACCTGCGGCATATTAAAGCGCGACTCGGTGACATTGATGGTGTCGATGCCGTCCGGCAGATGATTCATGATGATGCGGTTAGCGCGATCGACGCCTTCGCGGGTATCGCGATATTTGGTCTGCTCACCGGAGACATAGAGCGTATGCCCCTGTGTCTGAATACGCGGGCCATCGAGACCGGCGTTATATTTCAGGTCGGTAAGCTGATTCCCCACCACGGTCGGCTCCAGCAGACGCGGCTGCGGCTGCGGATTGTAGGCGGGCTTCTCGCTGTCGATGTGCGCCTGGCGCAGATCGTTAAAGTTCGTGCGCAGGGTAACACCAAACATAAAGGTGTTGCCGCGTTCGTAGCTGGCGTTGATATCCGCCCAGTCGGTCACACGGTAAATCGCCCCGACGTTCAGCTTGCTGCGCTGCTCCAGACGGCCAGCAAAGTCATTCTGATAGTCGTTACCCTCATACTCCATTTTAAGGCGCAGCGGCTGCCAGGGGGTCTGATACTCAATACCGCCAAACAGCGCCGTCGGACCGTGGAACATCTGCGAGCCGTTGATGGAACCCGCTTCGCCGACCCGTGGACGCTGACAGTAGCTGTCGCTGTAGGAACAGAAGGGGTTCTTCACCGTGCCGCTGTTGCCGAGATAGCCCCAGCCGAGACCGAACGTAAAGTCGAACGGCCCCCAGGCCTTGGTCGCCACCAGATATTCGCTGTCGAACAGGCCCGTGCCGCCGAGATCGCGGGTGCCGACCGCCACTTCCGGCAGCCAGAATCCTTCCTGCCACAGACGCAGTTTCAGGTCGAAGGCTTTATCTTTATAGCTCTGCGTGCCGCTGAATTCAGAGACCGCACTGTACTGGCGGGTACGCACGTCGGTGTAACGCACGGTCGTCTCCAGCCACGGGAAGAGCTGCAGCGATGCGGAGTAGTAGCGATACTGATCGTTGTCGCGGGCATTGAGGCTGAACTCCCCCTCTCTGGCCATGCGCGCGGTCGGCACCTGCATCAGGCCCACGCCGCCAAAATCAGATTGTGAAGGTCCCACCGGCGCAGGCCAGGTGTCAGCCTGCGCCTGACAGGCTGCCGCCACGGAAACAGCCAGCAGGCTGAAGAGATAACGTTTTTTCATCAGTCTGGTATCCGGTGAGTCAGTACGGAGAGGAGGCGATCGTTGAGATCTTCATAGGCGCCTGGCAGGCTCCACGATGAAAAGCCGAGCCAGATAATGCTGCCTGGCTCCACTTCCACATGGCGATGATTCCAGTACGCTACCGGCACCTGCTGCGTGGCACCCGACGGGTCAATCACCGTAACAAAATTGCGTTCTGCCCCGGAAAGTAACGAATGCCCCTCGAGATAGTCACGTACGGATTTTCCCGGTTGCCAGCTCACTTTGCCTGCCCCACTCAGCGCGCCGAGCAGCAGCACGGAATCGGACGGGGTTTGCAGCCAGAGGTCATAGCTGCCTTCCAGACGACGGTTGTCTGCCGGATGCAGACGGATCCAGTCCGGGTCGAGCGAGGTAAACTGGCGGCCTGTTACCCTGATCGCACTCAGCTGGCGGATCACCTCATCAATGGCCGCCGCCCGGTCGCCACTGCTGTCGGCACGCCACGCGCGCAGTTCACCCAGCGTCTGCTGATAGTGCTGCTGTGCCACGGCGCTGGCACCGCGCTCGGCAATAAAAGTATGACGCCAGTCCGTGTTCGCCTGCAGCGGAGGAAGCGTCACCAGTTGGGCGATATCGGCAATCTG
The DNA here is from genome assembly GCF_059731105.1 of Type-F symbiont of Plautia stali. Classification (NCBI taxonomy): domain Bacteria; kingdom Pseudomonadati; phylum Pseudomonadota; class Gammaproteobacteria; order Enterobacterales; family Enterobacteriaceae; species Type-F symbiont of Plautia stali. The sequence goes on from NZ_AP035909.1 coordinate 275,040, forward strand.
GCTCAGTTCAGCCTGACCGCCATTATGCGGTGCGTGGACAATCACCTGCGCCGTCGCCTGTGCGCCTGCGCTGCTGAGCAGGCTCAGCCCGGCCAGCAAAAATGTTATTTTTTTCATGATTTCGCCGGCTTCAGAATAGTGGTGTCTACAGGGAAGGCATCTGCCGCCAGCATCTGATGGGCCTGCACCACATCGCCGCTGCTGTTATCGATCCAGAAGGTGTTTTCCCACGTGCGGTTACTGCTGTCGATGCTCACCTGCTCATGCCAGACGCGGCAGGGAATGCGGTTGCCCGCGAGGGTCAGGACTTCATCGGTGCCGCGCGCAAAGGTAGAACGCACGGTCGCGCCGCGAACCTTGCCCTGTTCGGTCCACTGCACGATGCGGGTCCAGCCTGCGCCATTGCTGAGGTGAAGGGCGGCAGCCAGCGGGTCCTGCTGCAGATTGCTGACGCTCAGCAGGTTATCCGGTAAGCCCAGGGTTTTTACCAGGCGCCCATGCTGTGTGACCAGCATCGCCTGATCCTGAGTCACCCATTTCTGCTGACCATTCTCGTTATAGCCCAGCACCACGAAAATACGCGGTCCCTCATTCAGCCGGGCATAGAGACTGGCGTAGGGCAGATTGTTGACCTGTTGATCGGTTACGGTGACGTCGTCAGGACCGTTAACCGCGAGCAGCAGGGTCTGTTCAAGACCTTTTTGCGTTTGTGTACAGGCCTGCAGCAGCAGGCAAGCGAGCAGCAGAGGAAGTTGGCGCACTGTGTGTCCCTGATAAGTCATGCCAAAGTAAAAATAACCACACAGACGTGTGGTTATGTTTAAAGGTGCTCTGCCCGTTACGTCTGGCGGCAAAACGGCGGACTGTGTGGCGTCGCTGAAACGTCAGCGTTGCCCGTAAGTCACCGGTCAGCAATCAGACGCGTTTCGGGTTTCCATCAACGAGTTGTACTCGTCGTGGTTGTGGTTGTTGTACCGGTATTTGCACCGTCACCACCGCCAGAAGCGGCGATCCCGATCCCGACCAGCGCGCCCAGCGCACCGATACCGACAGCGGTCGACGTGCCGGACGAGATTGCTCCCGCCTGCGCGCCAGCTGCGGAACCCGCTTCTTCCGGCGCGGCAAAGGCGCTGGATGAGGCGGCAACGAGGATCAGGGCTGCACCGGCAACCATAGTTTTTTTCATAACAACGTTTCCTGCATTGAGTGAATGAAGGATCTCCGCCTGACGACCCTGGCTATACAGACAAGCTATGACCAGAGCGACAGGCAGTCCCATTGCGGGCGCGTTCATTATAGGGCAACAAAATATCAGAGTTCAGCGCTATAAAAACCAGGGCGGCGAAGGAGGTGATGGCGTGATTTAATCAGTCAGATTGGAGATAACCGCCTTTTATATCGGAATATTTCGGCCTGATGCCAGATATTTCGCTGCGGGTTAAAGAATTGCAAAGCGTAATGTTCTCTTTTATTAATATCTGGTACGGAATAAGAATAATCAGAATTTACTTAGGATTGCTAAAATTAAATAGGATTATGAATCAAGGGTTAACCCAGGGTAATGACACTTTTCAGGTCCATTTTATACTGGGTATTGGCGGGTATGCTCCGGCAATGTTCAGAATTGTCTTAGGTGACTTTCGGAATTTTCCCGCGCCAGTGACGGTCTGTATATCCATAAAGCGCCAGACAGGGCGTAAACAGAGACAAAAAAAGGCGGCAAATGTGCCGCCTGATTAATTTAAAGCCGATTAACGCCAGGACTTGTAGCGATTAATTAAGGCATTAGTGGAACTGTCATGACTGGTAATCTGTTCATCATTTTCCAGTTCCGGCAGAATGCGGTTCGCCAGTTGCTTCCCTAATTCCACACCCCACTGATCGAAGGTGAAGATATTCAGGATGGCGCCCTGAGTGAAGATTTTATGTTCATACAGGGCAATCAGCGCACCCAGGCTGAACGGGGTAATCTCACGCAGCAGGATAGAGTTGGTCGGGCGGTTACCTTCAAAGACTTTGAACGGCACGATATGGGCCACGGACTCTGCGGATTTACCGGCATCCGTAAACTCTTTCTCCACCACGTCGCGTGACTTACCAAAGGCCAGCGCTTCGGTCTGCGCAAAGAAGTTGGAAAGCAGCTTCGGATGGTGGTCGGCGAGGGCGTTATGGCTGATGGCGGGGGCAATAAAGTCGCACGGTACCAGCTTGGTTCCCTGATGGATCAGCTGATAGAACGCATGCTGACCGTTGGTGCCCGGTTCGCCCCAGATAATAGGACCGGTCTGGTAGTCCACCGGGTGACCGTCGCGATCCACATACTTGCCGTTTGACTCCATATTTCCCTGCTGGAAATAGGCCGCAAAGCGGTGCATGTACTGGTCATAAGGCAGGATCGCTTCGGTTTCGGCACCAAAGAAGTTGTTGTACCAGATACCAATCAGCGCCAGCAGCACCGGCAGGTTCTGTTCAGCAGGCGTCGAGGCGAAGTGCTGATCCATGGCGTGTGCGCCGCTCAGCAGCTGCTCGAAGTTATCGAAACCGATAGATAGAATGATCGACAGGCCGATGGCAGACCAGAGCGAATAGCGACCGCCGACCCAGTCCCAGAATTCAAACATGTTGTTGGTGTCGATGCCAAACTCGCCCACCGCTTTGGCGTTGGTGGAGAGCGCCGCAAAGTGTTTCGCCACGTGCTGCTGATCGCCAGCCGTTTTCAGGAACCAGTCACGCGCACTGTGGGCGTTGGTCATGGTTTCCTGCGTGGTAAAGGTCTTCGATGCGACCAGGAACAGGGTGGTTTCCGGGCTGAGATCTTTCAGCGTTTCGGCGATGTGGGTGCCGTCAACGTTAGAAACAAAGTGCATGTTCAGGTGGTTTTTATACGGGCGCAGCGCCTCAGTCACCATGAACGGGCCGAGGTCGGAGCCGCCGATACCGATGTTTACCACGTCCGTAATCGCTTTACCGGTATAGCCTTTCCACTTGCCGCTGATGATACGTTCGGAGAAGCCTTTCATCTTATCCAGCACCGCGTTCACTTCCGGCATCACATCTTTGCCATCCACCAGAATCGGGGTGTTGCTGCGGTTACGCAGCGCGACGTGCAGCACCGCACGATCTTCGGTCCGGTTAATCTTCTCACCCGAGAACATAGACTTAATGGCACCGCTGAGATCGGTCTCTCTGGCCAGCGCCTGTAACTTATCGAGGGTTTCCTGGGTGATGCGGTTTTTGGAGAAATCCACCAGCATCTGATCATCAAAGGTGGCAGAGAATTTGGCAAAACGATCGGCATCCTCAGCAAACAGATCGGCAATTTCCACCGATTTCATCTGCTCAAAATGCTGTTGCAGCGCTTTCCAGGCTGCGGTTTGTGTCGGATTGATATTTTTCATGGCAACACTCTTGTTGATAAAAAGAACCGTCATCCCATCGGGTCACATCGACCCCGTTTAGCGTTTCAGTATGACCACAGTTGTAACTGAAAGGAAAAATTTTGTCAGCGCGCTCCGGGCTGGGGAGCGGAAAGCCCGCATCCTGTCGCCAGCATTCACTGGCGCGAACAGCCGGAGAGGGCAGTGACAACGTCCGACCGAGTGTGACGCGAAAGGCCGTACAAAACGTTGTGCCGAATCAGGAATGAATGCAACGGCTGAACCCATTAAGCTTCGCAGAAAAAAGGGCGCGCCGGGCTGAACCCACCCAGCACTCTAGCCGCTGTGGCGCAGGCAGATTTGTTTTCTGATGCGGCGTGCCAGCCATGCTGACATTGACAGCAGGGCCAGAAAAGGCTAAATGTATGCGCCTACTTGCGCACCTGTGCGCAAGCCAGAAGAGGCGCGTCGCCCAGGCAGTGTGTTGGAGGAACCGTATCCGGCGAAAACACATGATGGGGAGCGACGCCGAGGTGGGTCAGCACGCGGTGTGTTGCCTGTCGGCTACAGGGGCTGAATCCTCTGGGTTGTCACCAGAAACGTGCAGTCGACGTTTCGCAAGGTGGGGCGCTTCTGGGTGACTCGTCTACCCGATCTGGTCTGCCCGTTTCTGCTCTTTCCTTGTGCCTGGCTGAAAGAATGTTTCCCGACCCCTTTCTCAATGGCGGGAACAAGATAACCTGACACGAGGTTCTACTACATGTCTCAAACACTGATTGTGGCAAAATTTGGCGGCACCAGCGTCGCTGATTTTGAAGCGATGAATCGCAGCGCTGATGTGGTGCTGCAGGATGCCAGCACCCGTCTGGTGGTGCTTTCCGCCTCGGCGGGCATCACCAATCTGCTGGTTTCACTGGCTGAAGGCCAGCCCGCTGCCCAGCGTGCCGTTCTGCTCGATGATATCCGCCGTATCCAGTATGCCATTGTGGATCGTCTGCAGCGTCCGGATGTGATCCGCGATGAAATCGATCGGATGATCGACAATATCAGTATGCTCTCCGAAGCCGCTTCGCTGGCCACCTCAAGTGCCCTGACCGATGAACTGGTCAGTCACGGCGAGCTGATGTCCTCCCTGCTGTTTGTTGAAATTCTGCGTGAACGCCAGGTCAATGCGGAGTGGTTTGACGTTCGCAGAGTGCTGCGCACCGACGATCGCTTTGGCCGGGCTGTACCGGACGTCGACGTGCTGGCAACGCAGGCGACGGAGCAGCTGCAGCCGCGCATCGCGCAGGCGCTGGTTGTGACCCAGGGCTTCATCGGCAGTGAAAGTGAAGGACGCACCACCACGTTAGGCCGTGGCGGCAGTGATTACACCGCAGCGCTGCTCGGCGAAGCCCTTCACGCGGCGCGCGTGGATATCTGGACCGATGTGCCGGGTATCTACACCACCGATCCGCGCGTGGTGCCGACCGCGAAGCGTATTGATGAAATCACCTTTGAAGAAGCCGCTGAAATGGCGACGTTTGGCGCGAAAGTCCTGCATCCGGCCACGCTGCTGCCCGCCGTACGCCGCGGTATCCCGGTCTTTGTTGGCTCCAGCAAGGATCCGGCCGCGGGAGGAACCCGCGTCTGCAACGAAACCCGCAACCCGCCGCTGTTCCGGGCGCTGGCGTTGCGCCGCAAGCAGACGCTGTTAACGCTGCACAGCCTGAACATGCTGCATACGTTTGGTTTCCTCGCCGAACTGTTCAACATTCTGGCGCGCCACAACGTCTCGGTCGATCTGATAACCACCTCGGAAGTGAGCGTGGCGCTGACGCTCGATACCACCGGCTCCACCTCTACCAGTGCCAGCCTGCTGACCCAGGCGCTGCTGACGGAACTCTCGTCGCTCTGCCGGGTAGAAGTAGAAGAAGATCTGGCGCTGGTGGCGATTATCGGCAACCAGCTCTCTAAAGCCTGCGGCGTTGGCAAAGAGGTGTTTGGTGTGCTCGACCCGTTCAACCTGCGCATGATTTGCTACGGTGCCAGCAGCTACAACCTCTGCTTCCTGGTGCCGGGCAACGATGCAGAAAGCGTGGTGCGTACGCTGCACCGCAATCTGTTCGAGTAAGCCTCTCTGTTTTCTCAGGCCGCCTCAGCGCGGCCTGAGAAAGCGTCCGGCCGGGTCACCCTGGCCGGTTTTCCCCCGCGTTATCTCATCCCGGATAAATCCCCTTTTTACAAAGGGTTATTATTCCCTGTTGCCAAATGGTAACCCTTTTATCTTGCCATTTCATGTACTTGCGTTGCTATCAGCCTGCGCAGTTTTATAATCCCGCCGCATAATCCATTCACCCAATCACAGGAAATATCATGAAAAGGTTAATCGCAGAAGCGCTGGGCACCTTTGTGCTGGTGGCGGGCGGTTGCGGGAGTGCCGTGCTGTCTGCCGCGTTTCCGCAGCTGGGCATTGGCTTTCTGGGCGTGGCGCTGGCGTTCGGGTTGAGCGTGCTGGTCATGGCCTATGCGGTCGGACACATTTCAGGCGGTCATTTTAACCCGGCGGTCACCCTGGGCCTGGTGGCAGGCGGACGTTTTCCCGCGGCGCAGGCTATCCCTTACATCCTCGCGCAGCTGGCGGGTGGCATTGCGGCTGGTGCGGTGCTCTGGCTGATCGCCAGCGGCAGAGGCGAGTTCAGTGCCGCCGCCAGCGGCTTCGCGGCGAACGGTTACGGCGCGCATTCGCCGGGCGGCTTCAGCCTGCAGGCGGGCATGATCAGCGAAGTCGTGATGACCGCCATCTTCCTGATCGTCATCATGGGGGCCACCAGCGAACGCGCGCCGAAAGGCTTTGCGCCGATTGCGATTGGCCTGGCGTTAACCCTGATTCATCTGGTGACGATTCCGGTGACCAACACCTCGGTCAACCCGGCTCGCAGCACGGCAGTGGCCCTGTTCCAGGGGGACTGGGCACTCTCACAACTGTGGATGTTCTGGCTGATGCCGGTTATCGGTGGTGTGGTGGGTGGTGTGATCTTCCGCAGTTTAGAGGATAAAGCAGCGTAATTTCGTCGATTTGCAGCGGATCGGCAGCAGTCGATCCGCATTTTCCCGCCCCGCCGCATCTTCGCCTTACGTCGTGATAACGAAATGTTATGATCCCGCCCGCGTCAGCAGTCGTTCCTGTATGGCGTGCTTCAGGGGCAACTCTGCATAAAACACAACACTCTTATAAGGAAGTCTGGCCATGCTCGCCACTTTAACCCGCCTGTTCCCGCTCTGGGCCGTGCTGTTATCTGTCGCCGCGTATTACTCGCCCGGAACGTTTCTTGGCATCGGGCCGTGGGTCACGTATCTGCTGATGCTGATCATGTTTGGCATGGGGGTGACGCTCAATATTGACGATTTTAAACGGGTGCTGACCCGCCCCGCGCCCGTGATTGCCGGTACCTTTCTGCACTATCTGGTGATGCCGTTAGCCGCCTGGGCGCTGGCAAAACTGTTCCATATGCCGCCCGATCTCGCTGCGGGGATGATTCTGGTCGGCAGCGTCGCCAGCGGCACTGCCAGCAACGTGATGATCTATCTGGCGAAGGGGGATGTGGCGCTGTCGGTCACGATCTCCTCCGTCTCGGCGCTGGTGGGCGTATTCGCCACGCCGCTGCTGACCCGCTTTTATGTGGACACCCATATTCAGGTGGACGTGGTGGGAATGCTGCTGAGCATTGTGAAAATCGTGGTGATCCCGATCAGCCTCGGGCTGATCATTCATCACAGCATGAACAGCGTGGTTCGCCGGGTCGAGCCCTGGCTGCCTGCGTTTTCAATGATCTGTATTCTGCTGATCATCAGCGCAGTCGTGGCGGGCAGTCAGAGCTTTATCGGATCGGTGGGCCTGATGGTGATCGCCGCCGTGATCCTGTATAACGCCATTGGCCTGCTGGGCGGTTACTGGGGAGGCAAGCTGTTTGGCTTTGATGAGTCAACCTGCCGCACGCTGGCGCTGGAGGTCGGGATGCAGAACTCCGGTCTGGCGGCGACGCTGGGCAAGCTCTACTTCTCGCCGCTGGCCGCCCTGCCGGGCGCGCTGTTCTCGGTGTGGCACAACCTGTCAGGTTCACTGCTGGCGGGCTACTGGTCCGGAAAGCCGATTAAGAAGCCGTAACACCGATGGCGTGCAGAGGTTTCTCTCCTCTGCGCGCTTATTCATAATCACGCTCATCGTCGGGCTGTTCCAGCACGGTATAGGCGACACTGCAGAACAGTGAGTTGAGACGCTTCATGTCACCGAGCAAACCGAGGTGCAGCGAACTGGTCTCAATACTCTGCACGTTCTGCTGATGCAGGCGGTCAACGTGCGCGTGCGAGTAGCGGCGAATCATCAGGCGGAAACGATGTTTCGCGCGGCGCAGCCGTTTAGCACTGGTGACATCGTGCGACAGAAACACCGACAGACTCATTCTGAGGTTGCTAATCAGCAGCTCCTGCAGGCCTTCCAGCTCTTTCAGCCCCTCGGCTGAGAAGGCGCGGCCCGCCGCCAGCGACTTATCCGCCACATCGCCGCTCATCCGTTCAATGATGTCGCCGGCCTGCTCCAGATTGAGCGACATCTCAATGATTTCCCCCCAGCGTCGCGAATCCTCTTCCGGCAGATCCTCTTTCGGCATCCGCGCCAGATAGAGTTTGATGGCGGTGTAGAGCACATCGACATCATCATCCAGCCGCCGCACCGTGCGCTCCTCGCGCGATTCCCCATGCATCACCTTATTAAACGCCTCCAGCATCTGCTCCAGCACGTCGCCCATGCGCAGCGCCTCGCGGGCGGCATTCACCAGGGCGAGCGCCGGGGTATCCAGCGCGCTGCGGTCCAGATGCTTCGGTTTCAGCTGCAGAGCGGTGTCCACATCGTCGGCGATGAGACGACGGCAGAGGCGCGCCATCAGGTCAGCAAAGGGCACCATCGCCACGCAGCGAACCAGGTTGTAGAAGACGTGGAAGAAGATCACCAGCTCTTCATCGTTCACCGGCAGCTTATCCAGCCATGTCGCCACGATATCGACAAAGGGCAGGATCACCACGCAGCCGATCAGCTTAAACAGCAGGCTGCCGAGCGCCACGCGCTTGCCCGCCGCATTGGAGCCGCTGGCGTTGATCAGGGCCAGCAGGCCGCTGCCCAGGTTGGCACCAATCACCAGACAGAGCGCCACCTTGAAAGAGATCACCCCGGTGGCGGTCAGCGTGGCGGTGATCAGCACCGCAGCCAGGCTGGAGTAACTGATAATGGCGAAGACCGCGCCCAGCAGGGCATCGAGCATCACATCGCCGGTCAGGCTGGAGAAGAGCACCTGGACCCCGGCGGCCTGGGTAATCGGGCGGGCGGCTTCAACAATCAGCTGCAGTGCCAGCAGGATCAGACCCAGTCCGATACTGGCCCGGCCTAGCTGTCCGGCTCGGGTCTGCTTACGGCTGAGAAAGAAGACCACGCCAAAAAAGATAAACAGCGGCGAGAGCCAGGAGAGATCAAACGTCAGGATACGGGCCATGATCGCGGTGCCGACATCCGCCCCCAGGATCACCACCAGCGCGGGGGTGAGGCTGACCAGATTCTGCGCCACAAAGGAGGTGACCAGCAGGGTGGTGGCATTGCTGCTCTGCACCAGCGTGGTCACACCAATGCCTGCCAGAAAGGCCATCGGTTTCTTTTCTATGCTGCGGCTGAGGACGCGGCGCAGATCGGCGCCGTAAACCCGCATGATGCCGGTGCGGACGATATGCGTGCCCCAGACCAGCAGGGCCACGGCGGAGAGTAAATTAAGCAGAGTTAACACGGGGGGTTGCTCCTCCAGAGTCAGGCTTAAAGCACAGACTGCCAGCCTGACGGAGAGAGCAATCTGTGGAAAGGGATTGCCGTGCTTTGCCTGATTTTTTCCTGTGTTTTAAGCCACCTGGCGCAAAGTCGACATCGCTAATTGTAGACCAATCTGACTGCCAGCGGGATGCAAATCCGCCGCCGATCGGTTAAGCACATCCACCGAAAGTTCCACATCCTGCGCCCGGATACGGTAGCGGATGACGTTGCCCAGCAGGCTGTGGCTGAGGATGACCGCAGGAATGCCCTGGCCCTGCGCCGTGAACTGCATCGATTCCGGACGAATCGCCACCTGGCTGTGAAAAGGCTGGCCGGTCAGCCGCGTCGCCTGCTCAGCGCTGAGCAGGTTGTAGTTACCGATAAACCCGGCGGCGAAGAGGTCAGCCGGCTGGGTGTAGAGCGCTTCGGCATCGCCGTTCTGCACGATTTTACCCCGGTTCATCAGCACTATACGATCGGAGAGCGTCAGCGCCTCCTCCTGATCGTGGGTGACGAAAAGGGTCGTGAGGTTCAGCTCGCGCTGGATGCGGCGGATTTGATCGCGCAGATGGCGACGGATTCGCGCATCCAGCGCCGATAGCGGCTCATCCAGCAGCAGCAGACGCGGACGCGTCACCAGCGAACGCGCCAGAGCCACGCGCTGACACTGCCCGCCCGACAGCTGATGCGGATAACGGCGCGCATAGTCGCTGAGTTCCACCAGCTCCAGCACCTCCGGCACCCGCTGGCGGATCTCTGCGTCGGGCAGCTTCTGCATCTTCAGGCCAAACGCGACGTTTTTCTCTACCGTCATGTTGGGAAAGAGTGCGTAGCTCTGGAACACCATACCGATGGCGCGCTTCTGCGGCGCCAGCGGCACAATATCGTGACCCGCCAGCCGGATTTCGCCGCTGTCGACGCCGGTTAAACCGGCCAGGCAGCGCAGCAGCGTCGATTTACCGCAGCCGCTGGGGCCGAGCAGGGTAACAAACTCACCTTCTGCCGCGCTGAAATCGATCTCCTCGAAAATGGGGGTGGGCCCGTAGCGTTTATTCAGCGATCTGACCTCAAGATAACTCATACTCAGCCTCGTTCGGGATTCAGGGCGTTAGCCAGCCAGGTGACCAGCAGCACCACAAAGAAATAGGAGATCACCAGCGCGCTGGTGAAGTGACCGCTGCCGTTGCGCATGTTGTAGAGATAGACCTGCAGGGTTTCATAGCGGTTGCCGACCAGCAGGTTAGCAAAGACAAATTCGCCAATCAGAAAGGAGAAGGAGAGCAGAACCGCAATCAGCATCCCTTTGCGCAGGTTGGGCAGCACCACCCAGAGTGCCGCCTGCCAGGTGCTGGCACCCAGCAGCTGCGCGGCGTCGATCAGCTCTTTCAGGTTGATGGCCTGCATATTGTTCGCCAGCGCCCGATAGATAAAGGGCAGCGCGATGGTGAAATAACAGCCAATCAGTATCCACGGTGTGCCGGTCAGCATCAGCGGGTAGGAAGAGTAGAGCTGCAGCAAACCCACTGACGAGACCACCGGCGGCACGGCGAAGGGCATCAGGATCAGAATGTTCATCACCGCATCCAGCCGTGGATAGTAGTAAGCGATTACAAACATGGCAGGCAGCACCAGCAGAAGCGAGAAGAGCAGCGCACCAAAACAAATTAGAAGGGAATGGCCCAGCGCCGTCAGAAAACGCGGATCACTCCAGAGCTGGATGAACCACTTCAGGCTATAGCCCTGCGGCAGAATGGTATTACTCCAGTCAGAGGCGATCGCGTAGAGCAGCGTGGCCGCCAGCGGCAGGGCCAGCAGGAGAAAAAGTACCCCCACCATTATCCGGTGATACAGGCGCTCAGCAGATGACATGACGGCTCCTTCAGGGCTGTTTCGCGTTGAGATAGCTGCGGCGCACCAGATACTGCTGCACCAGGGTGATCAGCGCCATAATCGCCACCAGCAGCATCGCCAGCGCGCTGCCGGTGTTGGGGTCCAGCGAGATATCCCCGGAGACCAGCGCGGCGATGCGCACCGGCACCACGTTAAAGTTTCCGGTAGTCAGGGCATAAATGGTGGCGTACGCCCCCAGCGCGTTCGCCAGCAGAATGACAAAGGTGCCAAGCAGCGCCGGAAACAGAATCGGCAGGGCGATGTGCCACCCGTAGTGCCAGCGGCTGGCCCCCAGCAGAGCCGCTGACTCCTGCCACTCTTTCTTCAGCCCGTCGAACGCCGGGTAGAGCAGCAGCACGCCCAGCGGGATCTGGAACCAGGTGTAGACCAGCACCATGCCGTTGCGCGAAAAGAGCCGGAAGCTCTCAATCAGCCCGTAGTGACGCAGCAGCAGCGTCAGACAGCCGTTCAGCCCCAGCAGGATCACAAAGGCGAAGGCGAGCGGGACACCGGCAAAATTGCTGGTCATGTTGGTAAAGGAGAGCAGGAAGCGCTGCAGTCGCCCGCCGCTGAGCTGATGCAGGGAGTAGCCGGTAACCAGCGCAATCACTAATCCATAGACGCTTGACCAGAGCGAAATATCGAGCGAAAAACGAAACGCCTGCTGATAAAAGGGCGAGGTCAGGATGTCGTGATAGTTATCCCAGCCCCACTGGCTGTTCATCTCACTCCAGAAGCTGTTGATGGCGATCCACAGCAGCGGTGCCAGCTGAAAGGCGACCCAGAACAGGGCAAACGGCAGCAGCAGCAGCAGGGCAAAGCCTCTTTTCCTCATCTCTGTGGCTCCGCCAGCAGCCCGCGGCAGACCGGTTTGTCATGCGGCACCTCAAGCAGTTCGCACAGGGTGCCGCACAGATCGGTCTGCTGCGGTGCCAGGTCAGGCTGCAGCGAGAAGGCCCGGCCAAAGACAAACAGCGGCACCGTAGTCTCCTCAGGCAGAATGCCGCCATGGGAGCGATCGTCATTCATACCGTGATCGGCGGTCACCATCACCTGATAGCCCTCGGCCAGCCACAGCGGCATCCACTGCGACAGCAGGCCGTCGGCGATGCGCGCCCGGTTGCGGTACTGCGGTGAGGAGAGTCCCGATTTATGACCGGCGTCGTCGATGTTCATCGGGTGGATCAGCAGGAAGTCGGGATCGTGACGCAGCCGCAGGCTCTCTGCGTCTTCAAACAGATGCGAATCGGGATAGCTGTCGTCAGAGTAAAAATGACCATACTGAATCGGCAGTTCCGGTGCGTCCGTATGACGATCGCGCGCCGGAACAAACGGGGTGCGGTTATAAAGTTCACTCACCCAGTGGTAGGCTGCCGCCGCGGTGGTCAGGCCTGCCGCACGGGCAAAGTGAAAGATGCTGCGCTCGCGACTTAATCGGCTGACGCCATTGTGAATAATGCCGCTTCTGACCGGCGGGACGCCGGTCAGAATGCACTCATAAAGTGGCCGCGACAGTGAGGGCAGTTCACAGGTCAGACGGTAGTAAAAGCCGTTGCCCTGCGAACATTCGGCATGCAGATAACCCATTGCATGTTGTGCGACCTGATTGCTCAGCCCATCCAGCACCACCAGGATAGTCTTCATTTCCTCTCCCCGCCGCAGGTTACTGCTGCATGTTGATGATGACGTTTTCCTGCCACAGGCGCGGCAGCATTTTTGACGATTTATCCCAGGCGGCCTGATCTTTAACCGGGCGGGCATTTTTGTACTCTGACTGCGGCAGCAGACGAGCCTGAACATCCGCAGGCAGCGTCAGATGCTCGGCACGAATCGGACGGGCATAGCCCTTCGCCAGGTTGATCTGGCCCTGGTCTGAGAAGATATATTCGCGCGTCAGTTTTGCCGCGGCAGGATGTTTCGCATATTTGTTGATGAGGGTGGTGTAACCGGAAGTCACAGAACCGTCAGAGGGGATCACCACTTCGTAGCGGCTTTTATCAATCTGGTCACGGTAGTTAAGGGCGTTAAAGTCCCACACCACCGCCATCTGCACTTCCCCTTTTTCGATGTTGGCGATCACCGGATCGGTCACGCCAAGACGCCCCTGTTTTGCCAGGTCAGCAAAGAATGCCAGCGCCGGTTTCAGGTTCTTCTCGTCGCCGCCTAATGCGTAGTTTGCCGCCAGCACACCGTTGGCTGCCTGAGCTGCCACGCCGACATCACCGATAGTAACCACATACTTACCTTTTTTCAGATCGGCCCAGCTGTGGGGGATATCCTTAACCTGCTGCTTGTCGATCAGGAAAGCAATGGTGCCGGTATAGGCCAGCGCCCAGTGACCCTCTTTATCTTTGGCCCAGGCCGGGATCTGATCCCAGTGGGTCGGTTTATATGGCTGCGTCAGCCCTTTCGCCACGGCGATGGGGCCAAAGGCCGCGCCGACATCGCCGATGTCAGCGCTGGCGTTATCTTTCTCCGCATCAAATTTCGCCAGCTCCTGCGCCGATGACATATCGGTGTCGCTGTGCTTAAGGCCATATTTGCTGTTGAGATCGCTCCAGGTCTCCTTCCAGTTGGCCCAGCTGTCCGGCATCCCGACGCTGTTGACCTGGCCTTCACTGCGCGCCGCTTTTTCCAGCGCGGCGAGGTCGTTATCGGCGGCCTGCGCGACGGGCAGGGTGAGCACTACAGCACTGGCTACTACAGAGGCGATAAACGCTTTCATCTCAGTTGCTCCGGGTGTAAGTTGAGGGGCCTGACTGGTCTAGTCCAGCAAGAATCGAGCCAATGTAGCCCCTGTATATGAACGATTTATGACAGAACCGCGCGATACGGGGGAAGAAAGGCAGCAGACCCGGGTCATCCGCCCGTCACAGGCGCGTTAACCTGAACAGTTATAGTGCGGAGTCGCACCAGAATGAGGCTACTGTTGTGGAGTCAATCGCACTCAAAACGGCGGAGGCGATCGCCAGTGCACTGCTGAGCCGTATCCGGGATGGCGAGTTTCAGAGCGGGCGGTTGCCGGCGGAACGCGCCTTAAGCGAGGCTTTCAGCACCACGCGGATCACGCTGCGTGAAGCGCTGGGCAAGCTGGAAGCGCAGGGGATGATCTACCGCGAGCTGCGTCGGGGCTGGTTTATCGCGCCGCCGCGGCTGGTCTACAACCCGCTGCACCACAGCCACTTTCATGCGATGGCGACGGAGCAGGGGCGGCGGGCGACGACGGAGGTTATTGCGGCTGGCGAGGTAGCCGCGCAGGACGCTGTGGCGACAGCACTGGGTCTGGCCCCCGGCTCGGTGGTCTACTGCATCCGCCGTCTGCGGCGCATTGATGGGCGCGCGGTACTCTATGTGGAACACTACCTGAATCCGCACTTTTTCCCTGGCCTGCTGGAGGAAGACCTGACGCGCTCCCTGACCGACCTCTATGACCAGCGCTACGGTATTCGTTACGGTGGCGCGCGCTTTACCATTCTGCCCGGCCCGCTGCCGGACGTTGCCGCACCTGCGCTGAATGTGGCGACCGGCAGCCCCGGCCTGCTGATCACCCGCATCAACCGCAATCAGCAAAAAGCGGTGATCGACTGCGACTGTGAATACTGGCGCTATGATGCGCTCTGTGTGGATGTCGAAGCCTGAGGAGTTATTGTGATTTACATCACACTCGCGCATGATGATGCGCGCTGATAACTCCATTTTAAGGCGCAACATGAGTGACAAAAATCCTTTGGCCCGCCACCTTGCAACAGCACTGCAATGGGTGCTGAATGTGGGCCTGCTGAGTCTGGCGATCATCCTGATCGTCTTTTTAGGCAAAGAGACGATCCATCTGGCAAACGTGCTGTTTAATACCGGCGAGCAGGCCTCTTCCTATCTGCTGATTGAGGGAATCGTGATCTATTTCCTCTACTTCGAATTTATTGCCCTGATTGTGAAGTACTTTCAGTCCGGCTATCACTTTCCGCTGCGCTATTTTGTCTACATCGGCATTACGGCGATCATCCGCCTGATTATTGTCGATCACAAAAATCCCTTCGATACGCTCTGCTACTCGGCGGCGATACTGATGCTGGTCATTACGCTGTGGCTGGCAAACAGCAACCGGCTGAAACGCGAATAATTCACCTGCCGTCTGGTGCGACGGCAGGTGTTCGCATCGCGTCTCTGCGCTAAACTACCGACCTCAAAATTACCGGGAGTGGTGCTATGTCTCAAGACGCGCTCAGCTTATTAGGTGCGCTCAACTGGCTTTCTCCATCGCAGGCAGCCCTTGCGCCGCCGTTGCTCGACTGGCTGATGGAAGAGGATTCAATGACGCGCCGTTTTGAACAGCATTGTCAGCGGGTGACGGTTCAGCCATTGCGCGAAGGCTTTATCGACGCCAGCGAATTGGGCGAGGAACGCGCCCTGTTGCCGGATGATGAACGCTTCTGGCTGCGTGAAGTGCTGCTGTTCGGCGACGATCAGCCCTGGCTGGCGGGCCGCACCCTGGTGCCGGAAAGCACCCTCAACGGGCCTGAGGCGATGCTGCAGCAGCTGGGTACCCGTCCTCTGGGCCGCTATCTTTTCTCCTCTTCGACGCTGACCCGCGATTTTATTGAACCCGGACAGATTGATGCATTGTGGGGGCGGCGGTCGCGTCTGCGCCTCTCCGGCAAGCCGCTGCTGCTGACTGAACTGTTTTTACCGGCATCGCCGCTCTATCGCGATCTGGTCTGAGGATTTTGTGGTGGAAAAGAGCTTAAGTTTGAATAAATGGCGGGACTACAGCCGCCTGATGCGCATCGATAAACCGATCGGCACGCTGCTGCTGCTGTGGCCCACGCTCTGGGCACTCTGGCTGGCTGACATGGCGATGCCGCCGTTACCGGTGCTGGTGGTGTTTGTGGCCGGGGTCTTTGTGATGCGGGCGGCGGGTTGTGTCATCAATGACTATGCCGATCGCAAAGTGGATGGTCACGTTGAGCGCACCCGACATCGGCCGCTGGCCAGCGGCGCGGTGAGTGCCAGAGAAGCGAAGCTGCTGTTTGTGATTCTGGGGCTGGTGGCTTTTGCGCTGGTGCTGACCATGAACCTGATGACCATCATGCTTTCCGTGGTGGGGCTGGCGCTGGCCTGGGTCTATCCCTTTATGAAGCGATATACCCATCTGCCGCAGGTCGTACTGGGGGCCGCATTTGGCTGGGCAATCCCTATGGCCTGGTGTGCAGTTAGTGAGTCCTTACCTCTGGTCTGCTGGCTGGTATTCATTGCCAACATCTGCTGGACGGTTGCTTACGATACGCAGTATGCGATGGTGGACAGGGACGATGACCTGAAGATTGGGGTGAAGTCGACCGCCATTTTATTTGGTCGCTTCGACAAGCTGATTATTGGTCTGCTGCAACTGGCGACCCTGCTGCTGATGGCGTGGGTGGGGACGATGCTGCACCTGAACAGCGCCTTCTACTGGACACTCCTGCTGGCTGCCGCCCTGTTTGTTTATCAGCAGAAGCTGATAGCCGGGCGCGAACGTCAGCCCTGTTTCCAGGCTTTCCTCAATAACAACTATGTCGGGATGGTGCTGTTCCTCGGCATTTTAATGAATACGCCGCCGTTCACTCAGCTGTTCTGACTGAGAGTTTCAGACGCAGTAAGGCGATTCGGGAGGTCACCAAGCCTGATGCCGGGTGAATCCGGCAGCAATGAATAATTTCAGCACGCAGGGAACACGGTCAGAAGAGGAAAGCGTCCCGCGCCAGGACGGCGCGGGCCGAGCGGGTCATGGATGACGGCTTTTGCGTCTTTCCGATCTGACCGTGTTCCCTGAGCTGGCACCCTCTCACAGCGAATCGGAACAGACCTGTAAAAAAGGCGACCCTAAGGTCGCCTTTTTTGCTTTACGCGGGTATCAGTCGTGCGCGACAGCCGTTTCAATGGTCATCCGGACATCGCTGGTCACCAGGTCAGCCAGGATGTGCCAGGTGGCCTGGGTCTGTGCCACATCCGCATCTCCGCTGTCACTGATATAGCCTTCATCACGCAGCGTCAGTACCAGTGAGGTAAAGACCGCTTTGTCGAAGAACTCCGGAGCGTTGATACCGTGCAGCACGGAGAGACGTTGTGCCAGCGTCCGGCTCTCTTTCTCCAGCGTGCCGCGGTTAATCGTCGGCTTGGCGCTGAGAATCGAGAAGGTAATGGCATAACGCTGCAGCGTTTCACGCACACCGGCGGCCAGCAGTTGCAGCGTGCGATAGCGCGCCGCGGTAAAGCGCAGTTCTCCGGCCTCAAGCGTAATCAGACCCTGACGCGCCAGCTCCTGACTCAGTTCAGTCAGCAGTTGCGGCAGCTCATCCGTCTCCCAGCGCAGGAAGAGTTCGCTCTTCAGCATCGGATAGATCAGGCTGACCTGACGCAGCAGTTCCGCTTCGCTCAGCGTCTGGTGTTGCTGAACAATGGCGGCAATCAGCGACGGCATCACCAGCATGTGATGAATGTTGTTGCGGTAATAGGTCATCAGCACCGCCTGCTCACGCGGCAGAATGATGATGTCGCCAATGCTGTCCTTTTCACTCTCAAACTTGTTCATGCCTAGGGCGTGATCCAGCAGGGCTTCCGCAGAGAGATCGGGCAGGGTCGCATTCGGCGAGTAAGGCACATTGCGCAGCAACTGGGTATAGCACTCCAGCTGTTCAATCAACTGTTCGCGGGTAAGTGAGCGCTGACGTGAGGCAAGCAGGGCCGTAACACAGAGGTTCATGGCGTTAGCCGCGCCGGCTTCATTGATCCGCACCATCACGCGAGCCGCAATATCGTTCACGGTCGGGGTCAGCCAGCCGGGACGCTGTGGCTCAATCGGATCGATCGAGTCACGCCATTCCGGCACGCGCTTGTTGAGATAGTTAACCAGCGGCAGCGGTTCGCCAAAGTTAACGTAGCCCTGACCGAGATTGCGCAGCTTACGCAGGCCACGCACCATCTGCATGAAGCCCTCTTTCTCTTTTGCCGCGCCGCGCAGCTCTTTGGCGTAAGTACCCACTTCCATCACATGCTCATATCCGATGTATATCGGCACCAGCGTGATAGGACGATTGCCGCCGCGCAGCATCGCCTGCAGCGTCATGGCTAACGTGCCGGTTTTCGGGTCCAGCAGACGGCCCGTGCGTGAACGGCCACCTTCGACAAAGTACTCAACCGAGTAACCCCGGGTGAACAGCTCACCGAGGTATTCGCGGAATACCGTGGCGTACAGCTTGTTGCCTTTAAAGGTGCGACGGATAAAGAAGGCACCCAGACGACGGAAGATCGGACCGGCTGGCCAGAAGTTGAGGTTGATGCCTGCTGCGATGTGCGGCGGCACCAGGCCTTGGTGATAGAGCACGTAGGAGAGCAGCAGATAATCCATGTGGCTGCGGTGGCAGGGCACATAGACAATCTCGTGACCATCCTGCGCCAGCTGGCGCACTTTTTCGCCGCCATTGACGTTGATGCCCTGATAGAGACGGCTCCAGAGCCAGCCCATCACCCGGTCAGTAACGCGAATTGCTTCATAGGAGAAGTTCGCCGCAATCTCTTCCATCATCTCGACGGCATTCTGCTGCGCTTTCTCATGGGAGATTTTTTTGCTGCGCGCCTCATCTTCTACGGCTTTTTCAATCGCTTTGGATTGCAGCAGGCGATTAAACAGATCCTGACGGGCCGGTAAACGCGGGCCAATCGCAGCCAGCCGCTGACGGGCAAAATGGATACGCGCGACGCGGGCCAGCTTCTGCGCGATCGACTTATCTGTCCCATGTTCCGTGGCCATACGCCGCAGCGATACGGTCGGCGAGAAGCGAACAAAGCTGTCGCGCCCATGCCAGATGACCGCAAAGAACTTCTGCACGCCGTTCAGTACCCGCAGGTGTGGTGTGGCTTCGCCCTGAACTTCACGTCCCGGTGCGCGACCAAACATCACGGTGACGGGCAGCATCTGAATATCCAGCGTGGGATTATTGCGATGCAGGTCCAGGTAATCGTGGAAAATTTTCACCGATTCCACGCTGGGTACAAAATAGGGGAAGACGCGCGGGCCATCGTGGATAAAGACGTGGCGAGGCAGCAGGGAACCATCAATCTCCAGTGGAGAGAGCGGATCGGGCAGATGATGCCGCAGACACTGCGCGCGCAAAGTCAGTAAGTCAGCCTTCGAATCGTAAGGCAAAACATACATAATAGGTCGGGTCGGATCCAGACCATGTTCAGACACGGGATCGGCCGGAATGGCCTTACTCTTTACCAGAAACGAGAGTGGTAAATTAAGCAATTTATAATAAAGTTTACGCCAACCTGACATAGACAACATGAAGCCTCTTGTTAGCAAAGCGCCGCAAGCATACCAGAAAGTGCAGCGAAGATCTGTGGTGGTGCCAAATGCACGCAGCCCAGACATTGACGTCAATCCGATAAAAGGGTTCCCACACATGGCAAATAATGCCACCGGACTTATCAGAATAGTAAAAGCCGCCGGTTACTCCTGGCAGGGGCTGCGTGCCGCGTGGCAACATGAAGCGGCGTTTCGTCAGGAAGCCCTGGCTGCGCTGGCGGCGATCATTATCGCGTGCTGGCTGGACGTTGATGTGATCTCGCGCATCCTTATGATTGGGTCGGTGGTGCTGGTGGTCATCGTCGAAATCCTCAATAGCGCCATTGAAGCGGTGGTCGATCGCATCGGTCAGGAGCATCATCCGCTCGCGGGCCGGGCAAAAGATATGGGTTCGGCAGCGGTACTGCTGGCTATCTTACTGGCCCTGTTTGTCTGGATCGCGCTGCTCTGGACACATTTGCGATAAACCTTCCATAACGCGGCTCAGGCCGCGTTTTCCCTGACAATCGGTTTTCATTTCGCCAATACCTGTATATACTCACAGCGACTGTATAAACAACCAGGGGGCGGGATGAAAGCATTAACCAGCAGGCAGCAGCAGGTCTATGACCTGATTCGCGACCATATTACTTCAACAGGCATGCCGCCTACGCGTGCCGAGATTGCCGCGCAGCTGGGTTTCCGTTCGCCAAACGCGGCAGAAGAGCATCTGAAAGCGCTGGCGCGCAAAGGCGTCATTGAGATTGTCTCCGGCGCATCGCGCGGCATCCGTCTGTTAATGGAAGAAGAAGCCTCAGAAGGCATACCGCTGATTGGCCGGGTTGCTGCCGGTGAGCCCATCATGGCGCAGGAACATATCGAGACGCATTACAAAGTCGATCCGGGCCTGTTCAAACCTTCGGCGGATTTCCTGCTGCGCGTCAGCGGAATGTCGATGAAAGATATCGGGATTATGGACGGCGACCTGCTCGCGGTGCATAAAACGCAGGATGTGCGCAATGGCCAGGTCGTGGTGGCCCGCATTGACGATGAAGTGACGGTGAAACGCTGGAAAAAGCAGGGTGCTATCGTGCATCTGCTGCCTGAAAACAGCGACTTCGACCCGATTGTTGTCGATACGCGTGCCCAGTCGCTGACCGTGGAAGGTCTGGCGGTGGGTGTCGTACGCAACGGCGAATGGCTCTGATTCTGACGCCTGCGTGCATTCGCCTTTTCTGGTGCTATTCTGTCTGCCCTGATTTTGTCGCTGCCGCCTCTGCGCAGCGACACTGAGCACGGAATGGCGAATGCGCTTTATCACGGCAACCGATAAAAATCTCTGGCGGCTCGCGCTGCCCATGATCCTGTCAAATATCACCGTTCCCTTGCTGGGCGTGGTCGATACGGCAGTGATTGGTCATCTCGACAGCCCCGTCTATCTTGGCGGGGTCGCGGTCGGGACGACCGTCACCAGCTTCCTCTTTATGCTGCTGCTTTTCCTTCGCATGAGCACCACGGGCCTGGCGGCACAGGCCTTCGGGGCAGGCGACAAAGCGGCGCTGGCACGCGCCCTGATCCAGCCGCTGATCATGGCGTTGCTGGCGGGTCTCCTGTTTGTCGCGCTGCGTTACCCCATTATTCAGCTGGCCACCCATCTGGTTGGCGGCGATCCTCTGGTACTGGCACAGGCCGGACTGTTTATTCAGATCCGCTGGCTCAGTGCGCCTGCCACGCTGGCGAACCTGGTGATTCTGGGCTGGCTGCTGGGCGTGCAGTATGCGCGTGCGCCGGTGATCCTGCTGGTGGTGGGGAACCTGGTGAATATCGTGCTCGACCTCTGGCTGGTCATGGGGCTGCACTGGGGCGTTGCGGGGGCAGCCACCGCCACGGCACTGGCGGAATATATCACGCTGGGCGTCGGCGGCATGATGGTCTGGCGGGTTCTGAAGCTGCGCGGCATTCCGTTCAGCCTGCTGAAACAGAGCTGGCGCGGTGACAGCGCCCGGCTGCTGCGCCTCAACCGGGATATTATGCTGCGCTCTCTTATGCTGCAGCTCTGTTTCGCCTCGCTGACCGTGCTGGGCGCCAGGCTGGGGCCGGAGGTGGTCGCGGTGAATGCCGTATTACTGATGTTCATTACCTTTACCGCCTACGCGCTCGATGGTTTTGCCTATGCCGTCGAAGCGTTTGCAGGCGAAGCGCATGGCGCAAAAGATGGCAGCAAACTGCTGCGCGTCTGGCACTCTGCCTGCCGACAGGCGGCGGCGGTGGCGCTCTTCTTCTCGCTGGTTTATGCCTTTACCGGCCCGCAAATCGTGATGCTGCTGACCTCTCTGCAGACAGTACAGCAGGCGGCCGACCGCTATCTGGTCTGGCAGGTGATCATGCCGCTGATCGGCGTCTGGTGTTATCTGCTGGATGGGATGTTTATCGGCGCAACGCGCGGGCGTGAGATGCGTAACAGCATGGTGGTGGCAGCCGCAGGCTATTTTCTGACGCTGCTGAGCGTGCCGGTGCTGGGCAATCACGGTTTGTGGCTGGCGGTAACGGTTTTCCTCGCACTGCGCGGCCTCTCACTGTGGCTCATCTGGCGCAGGCACTGGCGTCAGCATAGCTGGTTTACGGCCTGAGCAGGCAGAACGTCTTTCGTCCGATAGTGATTGTTCCGCCGCTTATCCCCGTCGTCCGCGCTTTTTACCCTCATCCTGATGGTCATGTCCGCAGTTTTCGTGCTGCGTGCAGGCGTCTGCTTCCGCGCAGTTTTCGCATAAGCCATGGGCTTCGATCACGCTGTGACGCAGGGCAAACTGCGCTTCACCCGCCAGTGTGGCGATAATCTTTTCCACGCCCTGCGCCTGCTTCTCGGTGACGGCGGCGCAGCGGTCACAGACCAGCATGACCGACGTATGAGCCGGCGCCTCGAAATGGTGACACATCACATAGCTGTTGTTGGACTCCACCCGATGCACAAAACCCTGCTCCAGCAGGAAGTCGAGCGCACGATAAACCGTGGGAGGTTTGGCCTGAGGTTCGCTGATCCGGAGCTGATCCAGCAGGTCGTAGGCACTGATTGAGCCCGGCTGTTCCGCCATCAGACGCAACACTTCAGCGCGCTGCGAAGTCAGACGCACACCACGTTGCAGGCACATTTTTTCGGCCTGAATCAAAATTTGCTGCGACGTCATGGTAGTCATGAAAATTCTCCGCTGAATAAGTGATGTTATTTTATCACATAACCTGTCGGGGTGCTGAAGCGCGTTTCTGTCTGTTAAAACAGCACAATTAGCCTGAAAAAACAGCGCCTGTGGAATTTTCGCTCCTCTCTATCTCAAATCTGACGAAAAAACCGATCCACCTGTAAATCAACCGGAGCAGAATTTTTTGTCCTTTTGCTTTGCATCTCACTGAGTTAAGAAGTAATGTTCAGAAAGACTTAATAAAAGTCTGACATTATTTGAAATTAGCCGGTCCGTTTTTAATAATTACACGCTAATTCTGGTCGTAAAACGTCCAATCCTTTGAATTAAGACACTGTTTCCTTTGAATTCACAGCAATAACGCGTTAGCCAGGGTTCACAATAGGGCTGACAAACTATTCAGTTGTTGAATGTATCAACGACACTTTCTCAGGTGATGGCAGGCAAATGGTGAAAAAATCCGCTCAACGCTCAGCGCTGATCTGTTCCGCTGCAGCGACCGCGCTTTTCCTTTCTTCTTCCGCCATGGCGGCAGGGACCTGGTATGATGCACGTAATGACGCCATGGGCGGCACCGGCGTGGCATCTTCTGTTTATGGCTCTGCAGTGCTGGCGAACCCGGCATTAATGACGCGTGCTAAATCTGACGATAATGTCAGCATTATTATTCCTTCAGCAGGCATTCAGGTAACGGACAAAGATAAGCTGATCGATAAAGTCGATGATATTACCGACACCGTGGATCGTTACCGCGGTGTGATTGGTAACCTGACGTTTGCCGATTATCTGCGTGGTTATCCTGAACTGCGTGCTGCCTCCGGCGATGTCGCTGACAAGCTCAGCGATTTGCGCGGTAACAAAGCGGACGGCAGGGCGGGTGCGGCCGTCGCCGTGACAATCCCCAATGAAACGCTGCCTTTCGCCTTTATCGCCAAAGCCTACGGTACGGCACACGTCCGGGCTAACGTGGTACAGGGTGATATCAACTACCTGCGCGGGGTTGCTAACGGTACGATTCTGCCCGTTCCGGGCGATCAGAATAACCTTCGCTCCAGTGCGAACGGCTTAGCGGCGCTGGTTACCGATTATGGTGTGGCGGTGGCGCATGAGTTCACTGTCGCCGGTCAGCCGGTGTCGGTGGGCGTGACGCCAAAAGTGCAGAAAACCTGGCTCTATAACTACACTGCCAGCATCTATAACTACGACAAAAATGACATCAACAACAGTCAGTATCGCAGCACCGACACCGGCTTTAACGTTGATGCCGGTCTGGCGACCACCTTTGCTGAAAACTGGACGCTGGGTGTGACCGGACAGAACCTGGTTTCACGCGATCTGCAGACCCGGGAGGTTAACGGGTTCCGCGACACCTACCAGATTCGCCCGCTGGTCACCACCGGTCTGTCCTGGGATAAAGGTCCGTTTACCGTGACCGGCGATGTGGATCTCACGGAAACGAAACGCTTCAAAACTCAGGATAACAGCCAGTATGCGGCAGTGGGTGCGGAGTACCGTGTACTTGACTGGCTGCAGCTGCGCGCGGGTTATCGGGCGGATATGCGGTCTAACGACGAAAATGTGGCCACAGCAGGTTTTGGCTTGTCGCCGTTTAACAAAGCTGTCCATCTGGATCTGGCTGGCTCCGTCGGTGCTAACAATACCTGGGGCGCGATGATGCAGCTGGGCTTTAACTTCTAAGCGGATTATCCCGGCTCTCCGGGGGCGGGCGATGCACTATCGCCCGCCCTTGTGTTATCCTTGCACAGAATTCCATCACCCTTAATTACCGGATTGTCTGCGCTACATGGCTACTTTTTCTTCGCAACGCTTCTCCATCGCCCCTATGCTCGACTGGACCGATCGGCACTGTCGCTATTTTCATCGTCAGCTGACCGGCGACACCCTGCTCTACACCGAAATGGTGACGACCGGCGCGATCATCCATGGCAAAGGGGATTATCTGGCTTACAGTGACGCTGAACACCCGGTTGCGTTGCAGCTGGGCGGAAGCGATCCGGCGGCGCTGGCACAGTGCGCGAAGCTGGCGGAGCAGCGCGGCTACGATGAGATCAACCTGAACGTCGGCTGTCCCTCTGATCGGGTGCAGAATGGCCGTTTCGGTGCCTGCCTGATGGCCGAAGCCACTCTGGTCGCAGATGCCGTGAAAGCGATGCGCGACGTGGTGTCGATTCCGGTCACGGTGAAAACCCGTATCGGGATTGATGAGCTGGACAGCTATGCCTTCCTGACCGACTTTATCGGCACGGTGGCGGGCCGTGGCGAGTGCGAGACATTTATCATCCATGCGCGCAAAGCCTGGCTCTCCGGCCTCAGCCCCAAAGAGAACCGCGAAATCCCCCCGCTGGATTATCCCCGCGTCTACCAGCTGAAGCGCGATTTCCCGCATCTGACGATTGCGCTCAATGGCGGCGTGAAAACGCTGGAAGAGGCACAGGCACATCTGGAGCACCTTGACGGCGTGATGATGGGCCGTGAAGCCTATCAGAACCCCGGCATTCTGGCGCAGGTCGACCAGCAGCTGTTCGGGCGTCAGCATCCGGCGGCTAACCCGGTTGAGGTGGTACGCGCCATGTATCCCTATATTGAAGCGGAACTGGCGAAGGGCACCTATCTGGGCCACGTCACGCGCCATATGCTGGGACTCTTCCAGGGTATTCCGGGCGCACGCCAGTGGCGACGCCATCTGAGTGAAAATGCGCATAAGCCGGGGGCGGATGTCCGCGTTCTGGAAGCGGCGCTGGCGCTGGTGGCGGATAAGATTCCACAGGAAGCCTGATCCGCTCACGTCGCAGAAAACCAGCCTTCGGGCTGGTTTTTTTTACGCCATCATCTGGTCTTTTTCACCAGGTTATCTCACACTCCCTTCCCGTAAACCACGACTATTCAATGGGTTACCTGTTGGCACGCTTTTTGTAACTGTCCTGGTATGAAAGTGGATAAAGGAGTCCTGACGTGGAAATTTTATTTGTATTGGGGTTTTTCCTGATGCTGTTGCTGACCGGCGTGTCGCTGCTGGGCGTGCTGGCAGCACTGGTGGTCGCCACCCTGGTGATGTTTGTCGGCGGGCTGTTTGCACTTGTTATCAAAGTGTTACCGTGGCTGGTGCTGGCCGTGATCGCGGTCTGGCTGCATCGCGCCTTCTTTGGCGACAGCGAAGCGCGGGCACGACGTAAGCTAAGACGTAAGATCAACAGGTTAGACCGGAAAAGCTGGCGATAATTGCGGGAGCGATCACAGAGTCAGAGATTGCAAAGCCGCAATCTGCAATTAAACATATTTTTTACTTATGTTTTCTGGCAGGATGGCTTTTGTCAACGCGATGTGCCATCGACGCGACAGGAATTCATCGCCGCTGTCCCTACACCAGCGCGAACAAAAAATAAAAAAGAGAAGGGCTTCCTGCGGGAAGCCCTTTTTGTTTGTCCGGTCAGGGGATCAGCAGGCAGGAACCCTGCGTGGCGCGGCTCTCCAGAATCTGATGTGCTTTGCTGGCCTCTTTCAGCGCAAACTTCTGCTGCTCCGGTACCTCCACCCTGATTGCGCCGCTTGCCAGCAGCGAGAAGAGTTCGGCGCTGGCCGTTTCCAGCTCCTGGCGGTTGGTGATGTAGCCAAACAGCGAAGGGCGGGTAACAAACAGCGAGCCTTTCTTGTTCAGAATGCCGAGGTCGATGCCGGTTACCGGCCCGGACGCGTTACCGAAACTGACCATCAGCCCGTGACGGCGCAGGGAATCCAGCGACGCTTCCCAGGTATCTTTGCCGACAGAGTCATACACCACACCCACTTTTTTCCCGTCGGTCAGCTCACTGACGCGCGCGGCAATATTCTCTTCGCGATAGTTGATGGTCGCCCAGGCCCCGGCGTTTCTGGCGATGGTTGCCTTTTCCGCAGAGCCGACCGTGCCAATCAGGTGTGCGCCCAGTGCTTTTGCCCACTGACAGGCGATTAAACCGACGCCGCCTGCGGCGGCATGAAACAGGAAGGTCTCGCCGGCGCTGATTTTATAGGTCTGCCGCAGCAGATACTGCGTGGTCAGCCCTTTCAGATAGCTGGCGGCACCCTGTTCAAAGCTGATCGCCTCCGGGAGATGCATCAGGCGATCTTCGGCCACGTTATGGACTTCGCTGTAGGCCCCCATTGACGCCAGGCAGTAGACCACGCGATCGCCGGGTTTAAACAGGGTGACGCCGCGGCCCACCCGCGACACCACGCCTGTGGCTTCCGTACCCAGCCCCGAAGGAAACGCCGCCACAGGATAGAGGCCGCTGCGCACATAGGTGTCGATGTAATTAATCCCGATCGCGCGGTGTTCCACCTGCACTTCATGTTCAGCCGGGTCAGCCGGGTCAAAATCCGTCCACGTTAACACTTCCGGTCCGCCGTGCGCGCTGAACTGAATACGCTTTGCCATTCTGACTCCTGTGATTGTTTCATCATGAGGGTGAGGCACGCACCCCAACTAAGGTATACTTGCGCGTCCCCACAGAAGATCGGTAATGCATTCACTATGGCAGGAAATAAACCCACCAACAAATCGAACGAAACGCAGGATCGCCAGCTGGCTGGCGTGAAAATGCCCCCGCATTCGCTGGAAGCGGAGCAGTCGGTGCTCGGTGGGTTAATGCTGGATAACGAGCGCTGGGATAACGTCTCTGAGCGTGTCGTCGCGAATGATTTTTTCAACCGCTCGCACCGGCTGATTTTTTCAGAGATGCAGCGGTTGCTGGAAAACAGCAAGCCCATTGACCTGATTACGCTCTCCGAGTCACTGGAAACCCGTGGCGAACTGGAGATGGCGGGGGGGTTCGCCTACCTGGCTGAGCTGGCGAAAAACACCCCGAGTGCAGCGAACATCGGCGCCTATGCCGATATCGTGCGCGAACGTGCGGTCGTACGCGAGATGATCTCCGTTGCCAACGAGATCGCCGATGCCGGTTATGATCCGCAGGGGCGGAACAGCGAAGAGCTGCTCGACTTTGCGGAATCGAACGTCTTCAAGATTGCCGAAGCGCGCGCAGATAAAGATGCCGGGCCGAAAAACATCGAGCAGATTCTGGAATCGACCGTCTCCCGTATTGAGTCGCTCTATCAGACCCCGCACGATGGCGTCACCGGCGTCGACACCGGCTATCAGGATCTGAATAAAAAGACCGCTGGCCTGCAGGGTTCAGACCTGATCATCGTCGCCGCCCGTCCTTCGATGGGTAAAACCACTTTTGCGATGAACCTGTGCGAAAACGCCGCGATGCTGCAGGATAAGCCAGTGCTGATTTTCAGTCTGGAGATGCCCAGCGAGCAAATCATGATGCGTATGCTGGCCTCGCTTTCCCGCGTCGACCAGACCCGCATCCGAACCGGCCAGCTCGATGATGAGGACTGGGCCCGTATCTCCGGCACCATGGGTATCCTGCTGGAGAAGAAGAATATGTACATCGATGACTCTTCCGGCCTGACCCCCACTGAAGTGCGTTCGCGCGCCCGGCGTATCTACCGTGAAAACGGCGGATTGAGCCTGATCATGATCGACTACCTGCAGCTGATGCGCGTGCCGTCGCTGTCGGACAACCGAACGCTGGAGATTGCGGAGATCTCCCGCTCGCTCAAGGCGCTGGCCAAAGAGCTTAATGTGCCGGTGGTTGCGCTGTCGCAGCTTAACCGCTCACTGGAGCAGCGTGCCGATAAGCGTCCGGTTAACTCGGATCTGCGTGAATCGGGATCGATCGAGCAGGATGCGGATTTGATCATGTTCATCTATCGTGACGAGGTCTATCACGAGAACAGCGATCTCAAAGGGATCGCCGAGATCATCCTGGGTAAACAGCGTAACGGTCCAATCGGTACGGTGCGGCTGACGTTCAACGGTCAGTGGTCACGCTTCGACAACTACGCCGGCCCGCAATACGACGACGAATAATCTGCGCTTTGTGCTGTCATGCACGATCTGTGCATGACAGCTCCCATCATCAGAAAATAGTGTTGGACAACCTCTCCGGTTATCGAGTTATCTGTAACAAAGCGACGCCTCTCACGCTGTGGAAACGGAATGACTCACGTAGACGATTACGACCTGAAAATCCTGACTTTATTACAAGCTAACGGCCGTCTTACTAACCAGGAACTCAGCGACCTGGTTGGCCTCTCCGCCTCGCAATGTTCCCGCCGCCGCATCAATCTGGAACAGGCCAATCTGATTCTGGGCTATCACGCCCGGCTCTCGCCCGATGCCATCGGGCTGGGGATGGTGGGGCTGATAGAGGTACGCTTAATCAACCACACCACCGAATATGTGGAGAGCTTTCACCGCATGGTGGAGCAGGAAGAGGCGATTGTCGACGCCTACAAAACCACCGGTGATGCTGACTATCTGCTTAAAGTGGCGGTGGCCGATCTTAACTCCCTCAGTGCGCTTATCAGCCAGTTAGTGGCGGGCCATCAGAGCGTGTCCCACGTCAAAACCTCCGTGGTACTGGGGCGCATGAAAGAGAATGGCCTGATGATGCTGCCTGCGAACAAAACGCGCTAAAAAGGTGCGTGTTGTGCGTTTTTGGTGCAGACTGGCGACCATAAACGCAAAGAATACGCATCGTAACGGGATTTTGCGCATGGAGTGACGGTTTTAACCGGAAGGTATGCACGAAATCCTGTTATAAAGCGCCTTAGATATCAACGGGATATCACCAGCCTCCGGCCAGCAGCCGAATGACGCTGCGGCAATGGTGCGTTTTTTGCATTGCAACCGCATCATTTGCACTGAGACAACCCCCATGGATAACATCGCAGAACCCTCCCGCGTCCCGCATTCGCGTATTGAAGATGCGCTGGCGATGGTGCTGGGCACCCTGATGGTTTCGTTCGGCGTCATTATGCTGAAACAGGCGGGTGCCCTGACGGGCGGCACTGCCGGTATCGCCTTTCTGCTGAGCTACCTCTCTCCGCTCTCCTTTGGCAGCGCATTTTTCCTGATCAACCTGCCTTTTTACTGGCTGGCGGTAAAACGCATGGGCTGGGAATTTACCCTGAAAACCTTCTGTGCCGTCGGGCTGGTGTCGCTTTTTACGCAGCTGCACCCGCTGTTCGTTCACTTTTCCGATCTCAATCCGTTCTATGCGACACTGTTCGGTAACGTCATCATGGGGATCGGGTTTATAGTGTTGTTTCGTCATAAGGCGAGCCTGGGCGGCATCAATATTCTGGCGCTGTGGCTGCAGGATCGCGTTGGGATCCGCGCGGGTAAGCTGCAGATGGCGGTCGACACCTGCGTCGTGCTGGCGTCCCTGTTTGTGGTCAGTGGTCCCATCCTGCTGGCCTCCATTGCAGGAGCCGTGATCCTCAATCTGATTATTGCAATGAACCACCGTCCGGGACGCTATCGGGTTTAGCCCTCTTTACCTCTGGACCAATCATGGAGACCTACACCGTGTTTCAAAACGTTGATGCCTATGCGGGCGATCCGATTCTGTCGTTGATGGAAGCCTTTAAACAAGATCCGCGCGAACACAAAGTTAACCTGAGCATCGGGCTTTACTACGACGAGCAGAACATTATCCCGCAGCTGAAGGCCGTAGCGGCTGCTGAAGAGCAGCTCAATGCCGAGCCAAAGCAGGCATCGCTCTATCTGCCCATGGAAGGCCTGAACAGCTACCGCAACGCGATCGCGCCGCTGCTGTTTGGTGCCGACCATCCGGTGCTGCAGGCGGGTCGTATCGCCTCGATTCAGACCCTGGGGGGATCGGGTGCGCTGAAAGTCGGGGCAGACTTCCTTAAGCGTTACTTCCCGCAGTCGGCCGTCTGGGTCAGCGATCCCACCTGGGAAAACCATATCGCGATTTTTAATGGCGCAGGTTTTGAGGTGAAGAGCTACCCCTGGTATGACGCCGAAACTCACGGAGTGCGTTTTGATGCCTTTATCCATACCCTGAAAACGCTGCCAGCGCAGAGCATCGTGTTACTGCATCCCTGCTGCCATAACCCGACCGGCGCTGACCTGACCAATGCGCAATGGGATGAGACCATTGAGGTGCTGAAAGCACAGCAGCTGATTCCTTTCCTGGATATCGCCTATCAGGGCTTTGGTGAAGGCATGCAGCAGGATGCTTATGCGCTGCGCGCCGTCGCGGCAGCCGGCCTGCCGGCACTGGTCAGCAACTCTTTCTCCAAAATCTTCTCGCTCTATGGCGAGCGCGTAGGCGGGCTCTCTGTCGTCTGTGACAGCGCCGAAGAGTCAGCGCGCGTGCTGGGCCAGCTGAAAGCGACCGTTCGCCGCAACTACTCCAGTCCGCCGAATTTCGGTGCGCAGGTCGTGGCCCGCGTCCTCAACGACGACGCGCTGAAAGCGAGCTGGCTGGATGAAGTGGAGACGATGCGTCTGCGCATTCTCGCGATGCGTGAGTCACTGGTCGGGGTGCTGAGCACGGCACTGCCGGGCAAAAATTTTGACTACCTGCTGAAGCAGCGCGGCATGTTCAGCTACACCGGCCTGAGCGTGCAGCAGGTTGACCGCCTGCGCAATGAGTTCGGCATCTACCTGGTGGGCAGTGGCCGCATGTGTGTGGCCGGTCTGAACAGCAAAAATGTGCATCAGGTGGCGGAAGCCTTTGCTGCGGTGATGTAACGGCACGTTTGCTGTGAACAAACCGCCCGCCTCGCGCTGGCGGTTTTTTTATGGCTCAGGGTTTACCTTTCGGCGACATGCTGCACACTTAAACGGGGCAACCGTTTCAGGAATAAGCTATGTGGCATCAACAGACTATTACGCTGAGCGCGAAGCCGCGCGGCTTTCATCTCATCACCGATGAGATCACCGACTCGCTCTCCGGATTGCGTGATATCAAAACCGGTCTGCTGCATCTGCTGTTGCAGCATACGTCGGCGTCATTAACCTTAAATGAAAATTGCGATCCGACGGTGCGCAGCGATATGGAGCAGCATTTCCTGCGGCACGTGCCGGAGAATGCGCCTTATCAGCACGACTACGAAGGACGTGATGACATGCCGGCGCACATTAAATCCTCGACCCTGGGCGTGTCGCTCTTGCTGCCGGTTCAGCGGGGACGTCTGGTTCTGGGGACCTGGCAGGGTATCTGGCTGGGCGAGCATCGCATTGAGGGCGGTGCCAGGCGGATTGTCGCCACTTTACAAGGGGAATCGTGATGAATCACTCAGACTTACTGACCTATTGCATGAGCAAGCCGGGCGCAGAGCAGAGCGTCCACAGTGACTGGAAGGCCACGCAGATTAAAAGCAACGGCGTGCTGTTTGCGATGGTACATGAGGTAAAAGGGCGGCCTGCGGTTTCGCTGAAATCGACGCCTGCGCTGGCAGAGCTGCTGCGCGAAGAGCATAGCGACATCATTCCAAGCGAGCATCTGAATAAATCACACTGGAGCACGCTGTTCCTGGATGGGTCGCTGAAGGATTCGCAGATCTACTATCTGGTCGATGCCTCCTTCCAGCAGGTTGACGCCGCGCGCCAGGCCGCGCTTTAACACCCCCCTGCCTGAGCAGGAGGGTGCAGGCGACCCGATCAGGCAGCCGACTGCTCGCGCAGGGTGTTGATGTCGATAACAAAGCGATATTTCACATCGCTTTTCAGCATGCGCTCATAGGCTTCGTTGATCTGATCCATCGCGATCAGTTCGATGTCCGAGGTGATGCCGTGCTCGCCACAGAAATCGAGCATCTCCTGCGTTTCAGCGATACCGCCAATCAGTGAACCGGCGATGCTGCGACGTTTGAAGATCAGGTTAAACACCTGCGGAGCCGGGTGATCGTGCTCAGGTGCGCCGACCAGCGTCATATTGCCATCCAGCTTCAGCAGGGTGATGAAGGGGTTAAGGTCGTGCTGAGCGGCAACGGTGTTCAGGATAAAGTCGAAGCTGTTGGCGTGCTGCGCCATCTGCTCTGGATCTTTGGAGATCACCACCTCATCGGCGCCCAGGCGTTTGCCATCCTCGATTTTGGACGGCGAGGTGGTGAACAGCACCACATGCGCCCCCATTGCGTGAGCAATTTTTACGCCCATGTGCCCCAGGCCACCCAGGCCTACGATACCGACTTTTTTGCCGGGGCCGACATTCCAGTGGCGCAGCGGCGAGTAGGTCGTGATACCGGCACACAGCAGCGGCGCGACGCCCGCCAGATCCAGGTTTTCCGGAATGCGCAGCACAAAGCTCTCATCCACAACCATCGCCGTTGAGTAGCCGCCGTAGGTGATCGCACCGGTCTCGCGGTCTTCACCGTTGTAGGTGCCGACAAAACCGTTTTCACAATATTGCTCCAGCCCCTGCTGACAGCTCGGGCAGCTGCGGCACGAATCCACCATGCAGCCTACGCCAACCAGATCGCCGACTTTATATTTCTGGGTCTGTGGGCCCACCGCGGTGACGCGACCCACAATTTCATGCCCCGGAACCACAGGGAAAATCGTGTTTTTCCACTCATTGCGGGCCTGATGCAGGTCTGAGTGGCAGACGCCACAGAACAGCACCTCAAGCTGAACGTCATGGGCGCGCAGCTCACGCGGCTTATAATCGAACGGTGCCAGTTTGGATTTTGCATCCTGAGCAGCATACGCATGCGTAATATTCATGGTGTCTCCAGTTTCGATGTGTCGTGAGTGTTTTCTGATGAAGTGCAGCAGCGCAGTGGTGCTGCAAAAAACAGGGCGACGCCAGGGGCGTGCCAAAGAGGAACCGCTTAAGGATAGTCAGCGTGGGGAAAGGCGTATATGCCTATACATGTCTGAATCTTGCCTGATTCTGCATTTTTCTGGCTGAACCGGCAGCAGAAATAAGCAGGCCCGCACGGGGCGGGCCTGGCATCATTACTTCTGTAACAGGGGCTTCAGGAAGCGCGCGGTATGCGATTTCTCACACTCCGCTACGGTCTCCGGCGTGCCGGCAATCAGGATTTCGCCGCCGCCGCTGCCGCCTTCCGGGCCAAGGTCGACAATCCAGTCAGCGGTTTTCACCACGTCGAGGTTGTGCTCAATCACCACGATGGTGTTGCCCTGGTCGCGCAGCTGATGCAGGACTTCCAGCAGCTGCTGAATATCGGCAAAGTGCAGGCCGGTGGTCGGCTCATCAAGAATGTAGAGCGTCTGACCGGTGCCACGCTTCGACAGTTCACGCGCCAGCTTCACGCGCTGAGCTTCACCACCGGAGAGGGTGGTGGCGGACTGGCCGAGACGAATGTAGGAGAGACCCACATCCATCAGCGTCTGCAACTTACGCGCCAGCGCCGGAACCGCATCAAAGAACTCACGCGCCTCTTCGATGGTCATCTCCAGCACTTCGTGAATGCTCTTGCCTTTGTACTTCACTTCCAGCGTTTCACGGTTATAGCGTTTGCCTTTGCACTGATCGCACGGCACATAGATGTCCGGCAGGAAGTGCATTTCGACTTTCAGCACGCCATCGCCCTGACAGGCTTCACAGCGTCCGCCGCGCACGTTAAAGCTGAAACGACCCGGCGTGTAACCGCGTGACCGCGCTTCCGGCACGCCAGCAAAGAGTTCACGCACCGGGGTGAAGATGCCGGTGTAGGTCGCCGGGTTGGAGCGCGGCGTGCGGCCAATCGGACTCTGGTCAATGTCGATGACTTTGTCGAAGTGCTCCAGTCCCGCCACGTCGCGGTAAGGGGCTGGCTCTGCGATGGTGGCACCGTTCAGCGCCCGCTGCGCAATCGGGAACAGCGTATCGTTAATCAGGGTCGACTTACCGGAGCCGGAGACACCGGTAATGCAGGTGAACAGACCCACCGGCAGCGTCAGCGTGACATCCTTGAGGTTATTGCCGCGCGCGCCGGTAATCTTCAGCACCTTCGACGGATCGCCCTTCACCCGCGCCTCCGGCACGGCGATTTCACGCTTGCCGCTCAGGAACTGGCCAGTCAGGGACGCTTCCTGCGCCATGATCTCATCCACGGTGCCTTCTGCTACCACCTGGCCGCCATGCACGCCTGCACCCGGACCAATGTCGATCACGTGGTCGGCGGCACGAATCGCATCTTCATCGTGCTCAACCACAATCACGGTGTTACCGAGATCGCGCAGGTGGATCAGGGTGCCGAGCAGACGCTCGTTATCGCGCTGATGCAGGCCGATTGACGGCTCGTCCAGCACATACATGACGCCCACCAGACCGGCACCGATCTGGCTCGCCAGACGGATACGCTGCGCCTCACCACCGGAAAGGGTTTCAGCGGAACGTGACATCGACAGGTAGTTCAGGCCGACGTTCACCAGGAAGCTCAGGCGATCGCTAATCTCTTTCAGCACCTTTTCGGCGATCTGCGCACGCTGGCCGCTTAGCTTCAGATTTTCAAAGAAGGACATCGCGTGACCGATGCTCATCTCAGAGATGGTCGGCAGCGTCGTATCTTCGACAAAGACATGGCGCGCTTCGCGACGCAGACGGGTGCCTTCACAGCTCGCACAGGCGCGGTTGCTGATGAACTTCGCCAGCTCTTCGCGCACCGCTGAGGATTCGGTCTCTTTGTAGCGGCGCTCCATGTTATTGAGCACGCCTTCAAACGGATGACGGCGAACCGAGGTGTCGCCACGGTCGTTGATGTACTTAAATTCGATGCTCTCTTTGCCAGAGCCGTACAGGATCACTTTCTGCACGTTGTCGGGCAGGCTGCCGAACGGCGCTTCAATATCAAAACTGAGGTGGTCCGCCAGCGAACGCAGCATCTGGAAATAGTAAAAGTTGCGGCGGTCCCAACCACGGATTGCGCCACCGGCCAGAGAGAGCTCAGGGTTCTGCACCACGCGATCCGGATCGAAATATTGCTGTACGCCCAGGCCATCGCAGGTCGGACAGGCGCCTGCCGGGTTGTTAAAGGAGAACAGGCGCGGCTCCAGCTCACTCATGCTGTAACCACAAATCGGGCAGGCGAAGTTCGCGGAGAAGAGCAGCTCTTCGGCCTCGCTGTCATCCATGTCCGCCACGATCGCCGTGCCGCCTGAGAGCTCCAGGGTTGTCTCAAAGGACTCGGCCAGGCGCGTCGCCAGATCGTCACGCACTTTAAAGCGGTCAATCACCACTTCGATGGTGTGTTTCTTCTGCAGCTCCAGTTTCGGCGGATCTGACAGGTCGCACACTTCGCCGTCGATACGCGCGCGGATGTAGCCCTGCGTCGCCAGATTTTCCAGCGTTTTGGTGTGCTCACCCTTGCGGTCTTTCACCACCGGTGCCAGCAGCATCAGACGGCGGCCTTCCGGCTGAGCCAGAACCTGATCGACCATCTGGCTCACGGTCTGCGCCGCCAGCGGTACGTTGTGGTCCGGGCAGCGCGGTTCGCCCACGCGGGCAAACAGCAGACGCAGGTAGTCGTGGATCTCGGTGATGGTTCCCACCGTCGAGCGCGGGTTATGCGAGGTGGATTTCTGTTCAATAGAGATGGCGGGCGACAGACCTTCGATATGATCGACGTCCGGCTTCTCCATTAACGAAAGAAACTGGCGCGCATACGCAGAGAGCGACTCCACATAGCGGCGCTGACCTTCCGCATACAGCGTATCAAACGCCAGTGAGGATTTACCGGAGCCTGACAGGCCGGTCACCACAATGAGTTTGTCGCGTGGGATGGTCAGGTTAATGTTTTTCAAATTATGGGTGCGGGCACCACGAACTTCGATCTTATCCATTCACCTTTCCCGGATTAGCAGCACTCACCGCGCCTTGCCGACACGGCCAGAATAAACGTGTCATTATGGCACAAAAAATAGACTGAATAAATATCCAGTACTCTGTGGTCCGGACGTGCGAAGGATTAAAACCGGAACGCGGCTCGAAAGTGGGAAACAGTGAGCAGGACGTGTTAGAATTGATGGATTAGACTGAATGCATTAACTCATCGGGAGACAGCAACATGGCCAGTCGTGGCGTTAACAAAGTGATTCTTGTCGGGAATCTGGGTCAGGATCCGGAAGTACGTTATATGCCAAATGGTGGCGCTGTTGCCAACATTACGCTGGCTACGTCGGAGAGCTGGCGTGATAAGCAGACCGGTGAAAACAAAGAGATCACCGAGTGGCACCGTGTGGTGCTTTTTGGAAAACTGGCTGAAGTCGCGGGTGAATATCTGCGCAAAGGCTCTCAGGTTTACATCGAAGGTCAGCTGCGCACCCGTAAATGGCAGGATCAGGGTGGCCAGGAACGTTACACCACCGAAGTCGTGGTTAACGTCGGCGGCACCATGCAGATGCTGGGCGGCCGTCAGCAGGGCGGTAATGCCGCTGCAGGCGCGCAGGGTGGTGGCAACAACAATGGCTGGGGCCAGCCGCAGCAGCCGCAGGGCAACAACAATCAGTTCAGCGGCGGCGCGCAGTCCCGTCCGCAGCAGCCGCAGAGTGCGCCTACCAGCAACAACAACGAACCGCCAATGGATTTTGACGACGATATTCCGTTCTGATTCATCTGGCCTGACGCGTTTAAAAAGCCCGCTATGCGGGCTTTTTTTATGCGCGGCCCCGGCCGGCCGGGGCTATGACCATTCCGCCAGCACGGCATCCGTGCTCAGCACGCGCGGCACGTTGCCAGGGATCAGCAGCGAGGCCCACACCTCGTTGTGCTGATTAATCAGCGCTTCGGCCCCGACCCAGCGGCGATCGGCGGTGGTGTGCGCATCCGCCGCCACGGTAATCGCATAGCCCGCACTGGCCCCTGCTTTAATTGTGGTATCCAGACAGTAGTCGGTCGCACAGCCGCACACCACAAACGCCTCCACCTCCAGACGCTTTAACAGCGCGGCCAGCTCTGTCTGCCAGAAGCTGTCGCAGGCCGTTTTCGTCACGTAATGCGCGCCCGCAGGCTGAACCAGTTCCGGCAGCAGATCAAAGCTGGGGTCGCCCTCGCACATCGTGCCTTCACGATGCTGAATAAAGAGGATGATATCGGCGCGATCGGTCAGCCGGTTGATCCGGTCAACCCGGCCTGCTTTATCGAAACGTGGTGTGCTGAACACGCCGTTCTGCATATCAATGACGATGACGACTCGCTGTGCCATGCTGACTCCCTCAGAATGAGAAAAAAACAGTGTTACCTGCGGCGCGGCGGATAGCAATCTTTTGCATTTTCCCCCCGGTCGCAGGCATGCTAATCCGACATCGGATAAATAAGGAGAGAGAAGTGGAAGGTGTTCCGGCTGTTTTTCCCTGTGAAAAAGACCGCGCACAGTTTCAGCAACCGGCCGCGTTGCCCGGTGTGGAACTCTATCAGGCTCACATCTCCCGCTACGCTTTTGAACCCCATACCCATGAAGCCTTTGGCATTGGCACGATTGAGGCGGGTGCGCAGCGTTTTCGCTATCGCGGCACCGAATATACCGCGCCGGTGAACTCGCTGGTGACCATGAATCCGGATGAGCTGCATACCGGTGAGTCAGCCTGTGACGAGGGCTGGCGCTATCAGATGATCTACATTCAGCCGCAGCTGATGGATGAACTGACCGGCGATCGCGGCTGGTGGTTTAACGAGGCGCTGCTGACCGATCCGCGCATCGCGCAGCCGCTCTCCCGCACGCTGGCCGCACTCTGGCAGGCGGAGTCCGGACTGGCGCGCCAGAGTCTGCTTTCCGAACTGCTGTTGCAGATTCGCCCGCTGGCGCGGATGTCGTCACCGGGCAGGCCCGAGGGAGGGCATCGCTTTGATCAGGTGCGTGATTTTCTGCGGGCAAATCTGGCGGAACCGGTGCGGCTGGAGGAGCTGGCGGCGCTGGCCTCGCTGTCGCCGTGGCACTTCTTACGCGCTTTCCGCCAGCACTATCACGTCACGCCGCATCAGATGCTGATGGCTTTCCGCCTCTATGATGCCAAACAGCGACTGGCACAGGGCGAAGCCGCTGCCAGTGTCGCAGCGGCCGTCGGGTTAACCGATCAGGCTCATCTGACCCGCGCCTTTGCTAACCGCTATGGCATTACGCCTGGCCGCTATCAGAAACAGGTGCGCCAGCCCTGACACAACCGCAATCTGCTACAAGCCTTCCTCCTTCACTCCCGCCACACTGTGAAAAAAAGCTATACGGGAAAAAGTCATGTTTGCTGGTGTTATGTTTGCCGTTACCGCGGGGCTGATGTGGGGGCTGATCTTTGTCGGGCCGCTGCTGGTGCCTGACTACCCTGGTGCACTGCAGTCGGCGGGACGTTATGTGGCGTTCGGGCTGATTGCGCTGCCGCTGGCCTGGCACGATCGCCGCCGACTGCGCCAGCTGGGGCGGGCCGACTGGCGCGAGGCAGTGAAACTCTCGCTGGTGGGTAACCTCTTCTATTATGCGTTTCTGGCCAATGCTATTCAGCGCACCGGCGCGCCGGTCTCCACCATGATTATCGGCACACTGCCGGTGGTGATCGCCGTTACCGCCAATCTCTGTTACGGCCATCTTGAAGGACGTCTGCCCTGGCGGCGGCTCTTTCCGGCGCTGGTGATGATGGCGGCCGGGTTGCTCTGCGTCAATGCGGCGGAGTTGCGGAGCCAGGGCGCAACGCTGGATCTTAGTCGTTACCTGACCGGCATCGTGCTGGCACTGCTGGCGGTGGTCTGCTGGACCTGGTATCCGCTGCGCAATGCCCGCTGGCTGCGCACTCATCCCGCACTGCGACCCTCGACCTGGGCGACGGCGCAGGGGCTGGTGACGCTGCCGATGGCGCTGACCCTGTATGCGCTGGTCAGCGTTCAGATCGCCTGGCAACAGCCTGACTTCCCGCTGCCGTTCGGGCCACATCCGTCAGTGTTTATCTCTCTGATGCTGGCGATTGGCCTGCTCTGCTCCTGGCTCGGCAGCCTGTGCTGGAACGCCGCCAGCCAGCGTCTGCCCACGGTACTGATGGGGCCGCTGATTGTTTTTGAGATCCTGTTCGGTCTGTTATGGACTTTTCTCTGGCATCAACGCTGGCCACCTCTGCTCACCGTTATCGGCATTGCCTGTCTGATGGCTGGCGTGCTGTGGGCAATGCGTATCAAACCACAGCCGCGGGTGGTTGCCCTCAGCGGATAACCCACACCGATCTCTGGAATAAACTGGCCGTGCGAAGCCCGCTTTGCCCGGCTTTTTAAGACAAAACCCTATCCCGATTTGCACTCTGTCCGACAGATTTTTGCCGCGAAATCGATTTCATGCGATGCGAAGGGGGAAAATCTCGTCGGGTTAACCCCTGCCATCCACCCCCGGTCAGCAAAAAAACGGCACTTTTCACCCGCTGAAGGCGGATCGTTTACCGCCGGGATGCAATTTCCTGCACAGATAGCGCCCATAAATCAGGAAAAAAAGCGCAGCATTATGGACGTTACGCTTTTCTCTGCCGCATTTTATTGGATTGTGACCCTGAGTTATGCCCGCTAAAAACCACTATTAACTTCATTCCACATTCAATGAGTAAGAAAATTCCGCCGCTGCGTTTTTAATTAAAGATTAATCTGTGGCATCAATGATGCGCAATGAAGAGAGTGAAAAGATAGCCACATAACGTTAGTGATAAGGAGCAATAAACTATTTATGCCGGATTAATCCTGGAGAAACTATTGCGGAAAAGGCACGCAAAGGAATTAAAGCGTAACCGCAAAAAGTTTGGGTTAGGGCCAGGATTAACTTAAAAGAAGTGTGATTATTTTTCGTTCTAAGTTTAAAGCGTCTTAATGTTATCCAGACGCTTTGGTAGTGGGGTTTAGCAGCACTTAACAAAAAAAGAGGAGGCCCAATCCCGCTAAAACGAGATTGGGAGGGGAAGAATCGGCGTAGAATGCGAGACTTTTGCTGTTGTGAATCAATTTTACCGCAAAAAAAGAAGCTTAGCCGTGAAGCCATTCATTAGTTATAAATGGAGCGGAAAGGGGTGCCGCAATTGTCCTGTTAAATGATCTTCATCTCTTCTGGTAAGAACAAATCTCAGCGTTAAGTCTGGTAAGCGCGGTAGCATGGGGGTTATCGGTTCTCCGTGCCTGACGGATAATGGTAAACGCTGCGGCTGATATCCAGCAGGCGGCAGCTGCGGCGGGTGCCGATGTCAAACGTGGTCTGCAGAAAGTCTACAGCCTGACGCTTTTCATTCGTGGTAAAGAAGTGCTTAAGCACGCTCTGCAGCATCTCTTTATCCGAGTTGAGGGTCTGCAGCTCACGCGTCGCATTCTGCAGTTTTTCTTCCAGCTCCTTGATTTTTCTGCCTTCTTCCGAAGACAACCCAGAAAACTTCTTCTTCCAGCTGTAGAACGTGGCTTCAGAGATGCCTAACTCTTCACAAATCTCTCTGACTTTCACGCCCGATTCAGAAGCTTTAATGGCATTTGTGATTTGATCTTCGCTGTATCGTGACTTTCTCATAAATGCTCTTACCTTTCTTATCGATTAATGGATGAGAATGACTTTAATAATTTCTGGCACTGTAAGATTCTATTAATGCAGTATTAAAGTGCGCCAATGGAATAGCGAAGCCTAAATTAAGATATTTAGAATAAATATCATCATGGGATAAATCTTATTTTATTCTTATCCGCAGGCCGCGCCTTCCTGGAGGCGGATTTTTGTTATAAATTCATCGCATCCCGAATACGGAAAAATTAAACGTAAACCGGATATTTAGCCTGACCGACCCGAATAATAGGGGGGTTGTGGCCGTTTAAGGTTGGGTTATTTTCAGCCTGAAATCGTTTCCATTTGAAGTGATTCGCGCCAGATATAATAAGAATTATCCTGAATTCACTCTCCGGATTATGATCAACTTCTCAATTTTCGGACCAGCTTAGTCTGAAGTCTTACATTTTCGCCAGGCCTACTGCGCGCTTATTAATTCGTTACAGGGATGTTGTACCGAAGCGGTTGTAGTTGAGTAATACTAAGGAAGAGTCGATGAAATTGAGCGTAATGTCTAATGCCGCCTGGATGATGTCTGAAAAGATCATCTCCGTATTTGGCGTCATTTTTGTGACGTCTTACGTGGCAAAATCCTTTGGCCCAACGGTGTTTGGCCAGATGGCGTTTTCAACCTCACTATTTGCAATGGTGCAAACCGTTGCCATCTTTGGCACCGAAACCATTCTGTTTAAGCGTGTCAGCAAAAATGCCTCAAAAGGCCTGCGTCTGATGAGCATCGCCCGGACGCTGCGGATGGTGTTGTTACTGGTCACTTCGGTGCCAGTCTTAATCTGGGTCTGGTACAACATGCAGGAAAATTTTCTGGCATTTGCACTGGCCTCATTTGTGGCGTCCGTTTTTGTCACCCAGGACACGTTCAGCGTCTACAACAATGCGCGGCTGGCCTCGCGCCTGAATACCGTTGCCAATGCGACAGGCATGCTGCTGAGTTTCGGCATCAGCTTTACCATCGCCTGGCTGCGCCTCAATCCGCTCTGGCTGACGCTCTCCATTGTGTCGGTGACCCTGGTGCCTTACCTGATTAAGCGTCACAACTTCTATCAGGATCATCAGGACCAGATGCCGCCGCGCGAAAAGCGTACCACCTATGTGCGTTATCTGATGTATGCCGGTCTACCACTGGCCATCTCCAGCATCTTCATCTCTGTGCAGGTGAAAGCGGCGCAGATGTTTCTGGCAGGCACCGCGCCGGCGCGCGACCTCGGCCTGTTTGCGGCGGCGAATACCATTTCCGCCTCCTGGATTTTTATCCCGGTGGCGCTCATCACCTCCTGCTTCACTGAAATTTTCAGGGAGCGCGGCGAGGTCGCCATTAAGCTTGCCGCCCGGCTCAATGGTTATGTTATGGCGGTTTCACTGCTGATGCTGCTGATCATCTCGCTCTTCGGCGAGCGGATCATCATCGCGTTGTACGGGCCGGAATACACACAGTCAGGAAGTCTCATTACGTTGCTGTCGATAGCCACCAGCTTTTCGGCAATGGGGACCGTAGCCTATCGCTACATGGTTAAAGAGGGAGGATTCAATTACCTGCTGAGGAAAATCGTCTGTCTGATGGTCATCAGTTTGCCGCTCTCCTGGTGGTTGATCCAGGGTCACGGCATCATGGGGGCCGCGTGGAGCGTTTTCCTTTCAGAACTTTTGTCCCTGACCGTAATGAATTACTTCTTTAAAAACGGCGTCATTCAAAAGATTCAGGTTTCCTCACTCAACTACAAAACCTACAAATGAGGTCAGATATGCTCAAGTTGAAAGAAGAACTCAGAAGAAGTGTGCAGTATTTTATTAAGAAGATGCCCTGGGCTTATCAGGATCGCATCTACTACTTCCACAAGTTCAGAAAACTGCCCAATCTGCGTCAGCCAAAAGTGTTCAACGAGAAGGTGCTGTACCGTAAGTTTATCTTCGGCGATTACCAGAACTACGGTCGCCTGTCAGATAAGTACTCGGTGCGCGAATTCATTGCTGAGAAAATCGGTGATGAGTACCTGATCCCGCTGGTACACGAAACCACTGACCCGACCACGCTGAACAGCTTACCCTGCTGGAAGGGGACGGTGATCAAACCGAACCACGCCTCCAACATGGTAGAGATTCTGCTGGAAGAGCCGGATGCCCTGCGCAAGCAGCAGATCATTCA
Source organism: Type-F symbiont of Plautia stali (assembly GCF_059731105.1). Taxonomy (NCBI): domain Bacteria; kingdom Pseudomonadati; phylum Pseudomonadota; class Gammaproteobacteria; order Enterobacterales; family Enterobacteriaceae; species Type-F symbiont of Plautia stali. The sequence continues at coordinate 318,187 of NZ_AP035909.1, forward strand.
TGACTGCTATCGCTGGCTGAAGACCGACTTCGCCAACGAAGCGCGTGAGATTCACTATCGCTACATCAAGCCACGTATTCTGGTGGAGAAGTACATTGGTGATGGCAAAAGCGCGCCGATCGATTACAAGTTCCATATGTTCAACAAGCGTGATGGCCGGTTTGAATATGTGCTGCAGGTGATCTACAACCGCTGCCAGCCGCTGCTGTCGATGAATTTCTACGTGAACAACCTCCAGGAGGCGTATCACAAGATTCGTGACACCGGGCTGGATGTCTCACCGATCATGCCGTCACTGGAACATGCGCTCGAACTGAGCAAGAAGCTGGCCAGTGATTTCGATTATGTGCGCGTGGACTGGTATATCCATGACGAGCGGATCTACTTTGGCGAACTGACCTTCACCCCGGGTGCAGGACTGGTCACCGGACTGGATCGCGGTTTAAATCAGATGATGGGAGATATGTGGATTCAGGACCGCCGCGGAACGCAGAGCCCGGGCGTTACAGTGCAGGATGTGAACATCCCTGCCATGTTGAAGAAAATTTAAACACACAGCAATATAAAAAACCCCGCGCAGCGGGGTTTTTTATGCCTGTCGATTGGGGATTATCGCGATCGATCAGGGCATCGGCCAGTCAGCAGGTGCCTGGCTCATCACATCAATAAACGCATGCTTTGAGATTTCCAGGAAGTTATGCACGTTTTCCATGCTCAGGGTAATGCCCATCAGCCCCGTCACAAACCAGCAGGTCACACCTAAACCAATCCCGCCACACATAAATGCCATCACATGACGGCTATCCTGACGCAGTCGGGTTTTCAGGGTACTGGCAAAAAACATCAGAACTGCGCTCAGCAACTCCCAGCGCATAACGAGAAAACTGGCGGTTAACGTGGCCATCGGTGGACCTCAATATCAGTAAGGATTCCTGACAATTCGCGGACATCACCGGCGGCAGAAAAGCGTGTCAGGAGGGGCTTTTTCGCCGTCAAACCAGGTTCAAAGTGTGACTTGGGTCACATTATATCACCCGATTTTAAATTTTGAACAAAATTTGACTCTGGTATGGCAGCTGGATCGGGGGAAAAATGAACGGCAGGGAAGGAAATGCGGGAAATTCAGTCAGATGCGCCTGTTGCAGGCGCATCTGCCGGTCAGCGAACCGGACAGCACTCACCGGTGGTGCGCTGGGTATAGCTGCCAATGCCGTCGTTGCAGCCAAAGCTCAGCAGGCGAGGGCGCTGAATCGCCTGACGTCGCATGGTATGCCGGTAGGCAGTTGGCGTCTGCGAAAACTGACGGCGAAACACGCGGGAGAAGGTCTGCTGCGAGTCGTAGCCATATTGCATTGCGATATCAAAAACCGGGCGCTGTGTCTGCGACAGCGCTTCTGCTGCCAGTGTCAGGCGACGCTCACGAATATAGCCACCCAGCGTCTGTTTCGTCACGGTACGGAACATACGCTGCAGGTGCCATTTTGAATAACCCGATTTAGCGGCAACTTCATCGATCGACAGACACTTGTCGAGGTTCTGGTCAATCCAGTGCGTCAGGGAATGAATGATCTCTTCTTGCATCATGGCCTCATCCTTCTGGTGCTTAATAAGTGATATAGGGAGTTTCGTCGTTTTGATAGAGAAGGAGTATAATTCCTCAAGTTAACTTGAGGTAAAGGGCCTGATGAAAAAAGAACGCAACTATCCAAAACCGGTGTTAACACCGGGTGAGGTGGCGCGCCGTAGTGGTGTGGCGGTGTCGGCACTGCACTTTTATGAAAGCAAAGGGCTGATTTTCAGTACGCGTAACAGCGGCAATCAGCGGCGATACAGTCGTGACGTGCTGCGACGCGTGGCGATTATCAAGATTGCTCAGCGCATCGGTATTCCGCTGGCGACGGTCAGCGACAGTCTCGATCACATCCCGGCTGACAAACGGATGTCGACACCGGAATGGGATGCGCTGACCCGGCACTGGCGCGAAGAGCTGGATAAGCGCATCGAAACCCTGACCCGCCTGCGCAACGATCTGGATGGATGTATCGGCTGCGGCTGCCTGTCGATGCGCGACTGCCCGCTGCGTAATCCCGGCGACCGGCTGGGCGAGCAGGGGTCGGGTGCGGTGCTGCTGGACCCGGAACAGGATGATAAACATCCGGATGTGGAGTGACGTCTATACTGAGGAGAGGTCAAAACACAGGGAATCATGATGATCACCGTTCACCATCTTGAGCAATCGCGCTCGCAACGCGTATTGTGGCTGCTGGAAGAGCTGGAAGTGCCGTACCAGATTAAACGCTATCAACGCGAACCGACGATGCTGGCCCCGGAGGCGCTGAAAAAGGTGCATCCGCTGGGGAAATCGCCGGTGATTACCGACGGCAACCGGGTTGTGGCCGAGTCGGGAGCCATCCTGGAATACCTGGAAGAGAACTACGATCACACCTTCCGGCTGAAAATCAGTGATGAGTCGTCACGTCTGCAGTGCCGCTACTGGCTGCACTACGCCGAGGGATCGCTGATGCCGCTGCTGGTGATGAAGCTGATCTTCGGGCAGATGGGCAAAGCCCCGGTGCCGTGGCTGCTGCGTCCGGTCGGGGCGGCATTCGGAAAAGGGGTGCAGAAGGCGTATCTGGATAAACAGCTAAAGCCGCACATGAAGATGATTGAACAGCATCTGGCAGCTAACCCCTGGTTTGCCGGTGAGCGCTTCTCCATAGCCGATGTCCAGATGAGCTTTCCGCTGCTGGCACTGGCGCAGCGCGCCGGGCTGGATCAGATGCCCGCCACCCGGAAATGGTTAGAGACCGTACAGCAGCGCGCCGCCTGGCAGCGCGCGATCGCTCAGGGCGGCGAGCTTTCGCTGCCAGGCTGATCCTCTTTTTCGCCCGGCGAGCCGTGTCTCTTCACGGCTATGCCGGTGCCCCGTCCGTCAGAAACCGCTTTAACTTCAATGCGTCAGCGCGTTGCACTGGCCCCGGCTGCACGCTTTTCCGCCCCGAACCGCGGATCTTTATGCTGAACAATCTCCCTCTGACAGTTGAAACTGTGCCGCCAAACGCCGGATAATCGCCTGCCTTTTTATCCGGCCGCCTTTAGCGACCCACACTCTGCGGCAAGGTAAACGTTTGCCTGCCGGGTCCGCCCGGTCAGGGTTACCGTCTACCCGCTTATTCCAGGGACAGCGATGGCCGCAGAGCGATCCACACAACAAAAATTTTTGAGGCTCAATTATGTCAACTGAATCACGCCCGGCCAGTGGAAAACTGGACGCCTGGTTCTCGATCTCGGCGCGAGGCAGCAGCGTGCGTCAGGAAATTCTGGCCGGACTCACCACCTTTCTGGCGATGGTTTACTCCGTAATCGTCGTGCCGGGGATGCTGGGCAAAGCCGGTTTCTCCCCGACGGCCGTCTTTGTCGCCACCTGTCTGGTCGCCAGCTTTGGTTCTATCCTGATGGGCTTATGGGCCAACCTGCCGATGGCGATTGGCTGCGCGATCTCGTTAACTGCCTTTACCGCATTCAGCCTGGTGCTGGGTCAGCACATCAGCGTGCCGGTCGCGCTGGGCGCGGTGTTCCTGATGGGCCTGCTCTTTACGCTGATCTCCGTCACCGGTATCCGTGCGTGGATCCTGCGCAATCTGCCGATGGGGGTGGCGCATGGCACTGGCGTCGGAATTGGTCTGTTTCTGCTGCTGATTGCGGCGGATGGCGTGGGCCTGGTCGTTAAAAATCCGGCTCCCGGCCTGCCGGTCGCCCTGGGCCACTTCACCACCTTTCCGGTGATGATGACGCTGCTGGGTCTGGCGGCGATTATCGGGCTGGAGAAGCGCCGGGTGCCGGGCGGCATCCTGCTGACGATTATCGCTATTTCACTGCTGGGCCTGATCTTTGACCCGGCGGTGACGTATCACGGGCTGTTTGCGCTGCCTGACCTGCGTGATGCGCAGGGACAGTCGCTGCTGTTCAGCCTCGATATCATGGGTGCCCTGCAGCCGGTGGTGCTGCCGAGCGTGCTGGCACTGGTCATGACGGCGGTCTTTGATGCCACCGGCACCATTCGCGCCGTGGCCGGGCAAGCCAATCTGCTGGATAAGCAGGGGCAGATCATCAATGGCGGCCGTGCCCTGACCTCGGACTCTGTCAGCAGCCTGTTCGCCGGTCTGGTCGGCGCGTCGCCGGCGGCAGTCTATATCGAGTCGGCGGCGGGAACGGCGGCGGGCGGTAAAACGGGTCTGACCGCCATTGTGGTCGGCCTGCTGTTCCTGGCCATTCTGTTTATGTCGCCGCTGGCTTACCTGGTACCGGCATACGCCACGGCACCTGCCCTGATGTATGTGGGTCTGCTGATGCTGAGCAACGTGGCAAAAATCGACTTCGCTGATTTTGTCGATGCGATGTCGGGTCTGTTAACGGCGGTGATCATCGTGCTCACCTGCAACATCGTGACCGGCATCATGATTGGGTTTGCCAGCCTGGTAGTGGGCCGTCTCTTCGCGGGCGAGTGGCGCAGGCTCAACGTCGGCACCGTCGTGATTGCCGTTGCGCTGGTGGCGTTTTATGCCGGAGGCTGGGCGATCTGACTGCTGAACCGGACGTGTAACAACGCGTCCGGAATTTTTCACTTTTTTCCTCCTCGTCGCACGCGTAGCTGACACCCTTCATCGCCGTTTGTTTTACACTTTATCGCTTAACCAATGACTGAAAGAAACGACGCCTAAGGAAAGCATGGAAATCTTTTTTACTATTCTCATCATGACGCTGGTCGTGTCGCTCTCCGGCGTCGCGGCCCGCATTCTCCCTTTTCAGATCCCGTTACCCCTTGTCCAGATCGCCGCAGGTGCGCTGCTGGCCTGGCCGACGTTTGGTCTGCATGTCGACTTTGACCCGGAACTGTTTCTGGTGCTGTTCATCCCGCCGCTGCTGTTCGCGGATGGCTGGAAGACGCCGATCAGTGAGTTCCTGCATCACGGTCGTGAAATTATCGGCTTAGCGCTGGCGCTGGTGCTGATTACCGTAATTGGTATCGGCTATCTCATCTACTGGATGGTGCCAGGTATTCCGCTGATCCCCGCTTTTGCACTGGCGGCGGTGCTGTCGCCCACCGACGCCGTGGCGCTCTCCGGCATCGTCGGCGAAGGCCGCATCCCTAAAAAGATTATGTCGATCGTGCAGGGTGAAGCACTAATGAACGACGCGTCGGGCCTGGTGTCGCTGAAGTTTGCCGTGGCTGTCGCCATGGGCACCATGGTCTTTACCTGGGGCGGCGCGAGCATCGAATTCCTGAAAGTCGCCGTCGGTGGTCTGGTGGCGGGTGTAGCGGTCTGCTGGCTCTACGGGAAATCGCTGCGCCTGCTCAGCCGCTGGAGCGGTGACGACCCGGCGACCCAGACCGTTCTGCTGCTGCTGCTGCCGTTCGCCTCTTACCTGATTGCCGAACATCTGGGTGTGTCAGGCATCCTGGCCGCCGTGGCGGCCGGTATGACCATCACCCGCTCCGGCATTATTCGTCAGGCTCCGCTGGCGATGCGTCTGCGCGCTAACAGCGTCTGGCAGATGCTGGAGTTTGTCTTTAACGGCATGGTCTTCCTGATGCTTGGCCTGCAGTTACCGGACATTCTGCAGACCTCGGTTGACCAGGCGCAGGTCGATCCTAACGTCGAACTCTGGATGCTGTTCGCTGATATCGCGCTGGTCTATCTGGCGCTGATGCTGGTGCGTTTCGGCTGGCTGTGGATTATGCAGCGCTTCAGCAAACGCCTGCTGAAGAAGAAGCCGCTGGAGTTCTCCAACTATTCGCTGCGCGAACTGCTGATCGCCTCTTTTGCCGGTGTCCGCGGTGCGATTACCCTGGCGGGTGTGCTCTCTATTCCCCTGTTCCTGAGCAATGGCGAACCCTTCCCGGCGCGCTATGAGCTGGTGTTTATTGCGACCGGGGTGATTCTGTTCTCGCTGCTGGTGGGCGTAGTGATCCTGCCGATTCTGCTGCGCGGCATCGATACCATCGACAAGGGTGCGCATCGCCGCGAACTGCAGAACGCCCGTGCCGTCATGGCCGGAGCCGCGATTGAGAGCCTGCACAAAATGGAAGAGCGGCTGGAGAAGGAGTCGGAAGAGAATATCGATCCGGAGCTGCTGAAAGAGGTGAGCCTGCGGGTGATCGGCAACTTACGTCGTCGCGCCGAAGGGAAGAACGACCTCGAACATGCGCTGTTCGCTGAAAACCTGGAGCGTCGCTTCCGCCTGACCGGGCTGCGCGCCGAACGCGCCGAGGTCTATCATCTGCGCGCCACTCAGCAGATCTCCAATGAGACGATGCAGAAATTACTGCACGACCTGGACCTGCTGGAAGCGCTGCTGATCGAAAAAGAGGAGTAATCCGTAACGGGCGCGTCTGCGATAACGCGGCGCGCCCGCCTGCTACACCGACAGACGCGGCGGCTGATCCGGCCAGTGCTCGCGACAGCACGCTATCCACGCCTGCGCACTGCGCGACAGATAACTGCCTTCCCGCCAGATCAGACCCAGACTCCATTTCAGCTCCGACTCCAGCGGCAGCCACAATAAAGAGTGCTTATCCAGCCGCTGACAGATCGGCTCCGGCAGAATCGCCAGCCCCATTTCCGCCTGCACCATCGCCGCCAGAAAGTCCCACTGGCCGCTGCGCACCGCTATGGTCGGCGTCAGACTGAGCCGCTGAAATGCCTGCATCAGCTGACGGTTCAGCGAAAACTCCTCGTTGAAAATCAGCAGCGGATGCTGCGCCAGTTCAGCCAGTCCAATCTGCTGGCGGCCAAGCCACGCCGGATGCCGGGGCAGCAGCACGCAGAGCGGATGGTGCATCAGGGGCAGGGTGTTCAGCGGCAGCCCGGCGTCAACCGGCAGGGCGGTCAGGGCGATGTCCAGAGTGCCCGCCAGTACCGCCTGCTGGACGGTCAGCCCGCCAAACTCCGAAATTTTCAGCGCCACACCCGGATAACGGCGGCGAAACGCGGAGATCGATCCGGCTATCTGCATCCCGACCATCGGTGGAATGCCGAGCCGCAGCTCACCGGTTTTCAGCTCGTTGATGTCACCGATCTCCGCTTCCAGCTGATGAAACTCCTGCAGGATCGCCAGCCCGCGCTGATAGACCGCCTGTCCGCTGTCGGTAAGATGCAGGCGACGGCCATCACGCAGTAGCAGCGTACAGCCGAGCTCCTCCTCCAGCTGGCGCAGCATTTTGCTGATGGTCGGCTGCGTCACAAACAGCTTCTGTGCCGCTCGGGTAAAGCTCTGCTGACGAACCACTTCAGTAAAGTAACGCAGGGCGCGGACATCCATAACTATTCCTTTCAGGCATGATTACGATAATTTTAATTCATTTTTTTCACCTTCTGTCGCCGATTTATACTGGTGCGGTGAATTTAATCGGGAGAGAAGGGTATGGCGTTAGCACTCACACCACGCAGTCACCGCGCAGCGCAATGGCTGAGTCTGCCGCTGCAGCTGGGGTTCTATATCGGTCTGTTTATCGCCTGCGACCGGCTGGTGACGTGGCTGCATCTGCCGTTGCCTGCCAACATCGTCGGCATGCTGCTGCTGCTGGCATTGATCGTGACGCGCGTCGTGCCGCTCAACTGGGTGAAAGCGGGGTCACGCTGGCTGCTGGCCGAGATGCTGCTGTTCTTCATTCCGGCCGTGGTTGCGGTGGTCAACTATGGCGATCTGCTGCGGGTCGACGGCTGGCGCATCTGCGTGGTGATCGGCGTCAGTACCCTGCTGGTGCTGGCTTCTACCGCCTGGGTCGTGGATCGGCTTTATCAGTATGAAGTCGCCCGCGCCGCGCGTAAGCAGGGCCCCCATGCGTGATATTCTGCTCAGCCTGCTCTGTGTGGCGGTGACCCTGCTGGTCTATGCGCTGAATAAACGGCTCTACCGGCGCTGGCGGACGCTGCTGCTGATGCCACTGGTCATGACGCCGCTGGTGCTGGTGGCGCTGCTGCTGCTGACGCACATCAGCTGGCAGGATTACATCGCTGAAAACCACTGGCTGCTGTGGCTGCTGGGGCCCGCCACGCTGGCCTTCGCCGTGCCGGTGTATGAGAACGTGGCGATTATTAAGCGTCACTGGCTGTCGCTGAGCGCGGGCGTCGTGACCGCCACGCTGGTGGCCGTCTGCAGTTCCGTCTGGCTGGCGCGGTTGCTGACGTTACCGGAGTCGATTCAGCGCAGCCTTGCCGTTCGCTCCATCACCACCCCCTTTGCGCTGGCCGCCGCGGGGCCGATTGGCGGACAGCCCGATCTGGTGGCGCTGTTTGTGGTGATCACCGGCGTGTTTGGCATGGCGGTGGGTGACGTCCTGTTTCTGCGCATTGCCATTAAGCAGGGCGTAGCGAAAGGCGCGGGACTGGGCGCAGCATCGCACGGCGCCGGAACGGCACGTGCTTATCAGCTTGGGCAGCAGGAGGGCGTTGTCGCCAGCCTGGTGATGATGCTTTCTGGCGTGGTGACCGTGGTTCTGGCTCCGCTGATTGGACACCTGATGTGGACGATATAGTCTACACTGCTCTGCGCAGGCGACTCTCCTGACCGCGACACGTATTTTTACGTAAAGTTTTCCGGATAATGTTGTCTCCGTTTTTCAGGCTGTTAACCTTGCGGCCGAATTAATTGTCCTTTCATGGAGTGGAATCATGTTTAAGCAACTTGTTACCGGGAGCGCCCTCGGGCTGGTTTTACTGAGCGGTGCCGCTCAGGCAATCGAAGGCAGTGTTGATGTCAGTGAACACAACACCAACCTGAATCTGGGTCTGGGCACCACCACGCCGGGGCTGTTTCTGAAGGGTAACTGGCTGCGTAGCGACCATGACGGCAGCACCTACGGTGCCGGTCTGGGTTACAACGTCGATTTCGGGCCGCTGCGTCTGGCGCCGACCGCAAAAGCGATCTTCACCCATCCTGAAGATGGAAAAGATGGATTTGCGGTGGCGCTGGGTGGTGCCGCACACTACAGCCTGAACAGCATGTGGGGCCTGTATGGCGAATATTACTATGCGCCGGAGTCTTTCACCGATCAGCTGGACAGCTACCAGGAAGCGGCGGGCGGCCTGAGCTTCACGCCGGTCTCACTGCTTAACCTGCGCGTGGGTTATCAGTACATCGAGCTGAACAACAAAGATGGACGCAAAGATAACGTGCTGGTCGATGGTCCTTATGTCGGCGCTTCACTGCGTTTCTGATACGCGACATGAAAGAAAAGGGCGGCTGATTGAGCCGCCCTTTTTTTATGGTCTGTTTCTGCCCGTTTCAGAGGACGATCAGTGCGCTTTACCCTGTTCAATACCGGTGCCGGTCTGCGAGCGAATGAACTGCGCCCGGAAGCGCGAACGCTCTTCTGCACCCTGCGGCGAATGGTCGGTAATCGAGAAGAGCCAGATGCCCACAAAGGCCACGATCATCGAGAACAGCGCCGGATACTCATACGGGAAGATCGGTGTGGCGTTGCCCAGCACCTGCACCCACACCGTCGGGCCGAGGATCATCAGGATCACCGCGGTCAGCAGACCGAGCCAGCCGCCCACCATTGCGCCGCGCGTGGTGAGTTTTGACCAGTACATCGACAGCAGGATGATCGGGAAATTACAGCTGGCTGCAATGGAGAAGGCCAGCCCGACCATAAAGGCGATGTTCTGCTTCTCAAACAGAATTCCCAGCGCAATCGCCACCACGCCCAGCGCCAGCACGGTGATTTTAGAGACCCGCAGTTCATCCTTTTCGCTGGCCTGACCTTTACGGTAAACGCTGGCATAGAGATCGTGCGACACCGCCGACGCGCCTGCCAGGGTTAAGCCCGCCACCACCGCCAGAATCGTGGCAAAAGCGACCGCAGAGATAAAGCCGAGGAAGGTGCTGCCGCCCACCGCATTCGCCAGGTGCACCGCCGCCATGTTATTACCGCCTATCAGCGCACCCGCCGCATCTTTAAACGCCGGATTCGCGCCGACCAGCAGAATGGCCCCAAAGCCGATAATGAAGGTCAGGAAGTAGAAGTAACCCATGAAGCCGGTGGCCCAGAAGACGCTTTTCCGCGCCTCTTTGGCATCGGCCACGGTGAAGAAGCGCATCAGAATGTGTGGCAGGCCAGCCGTACCAAACATCAGCCCTAAGCCCAGTGACAGCGCCGAAATGGGATCTTTGACCAGTCCGCCAGGCTGCATAATCGCGGCGCCCTTAGGATGGACCGCCATCGCTTCGGTGAAGAGCGTATTAAAGCTGAAACCGGTCGCCTTCATGACCATTACCGCCATAAAGGTCGCGCCAAACAGCAGCAGCACCGCTTTGATGATCTGCACCCAGGTGGTGGCGAGCATGCCGCCAAACAGCACATACATCACCATCAGAATGCCGACCAGAATCACCGCCACATGGTAGTTAAGACCAAACAGCAGCTGGATCAGCTTCCCGGCCCCCACCATCTGTGCAATCAGGTAGAGCGCCACCACCACCAGCGAACCGCAGGCGGAGAGGATGCGGATCGGCATCTGCTTAAGACGATAGGAGGCGACATCCGCAAAGGTATAGCGACCCAGGTTGCGCAGCCGTTCGGCGATTAAAAACAGAATCATCGGCCAGCCGACCAGGAAGCCGAGCGAGTAGATCAGCCCGTCATAACCGGAGGTGTAAACCAGCGCCGATATCCCAAGGAACGACGCCGCGGACATAAAGTCTCCCGCCATCGCCAGACCATTCTGGAAGCCGGTGATATTGCCGCCCGCGGTGTAGTAGTCATTGCGTGAACGGGTTCGTCTGGAGGCCCAGTAAGTAATCCCCAGCGTGGCCCCGACGAAAATCATAAACATGATGATCGCCTGATAGTTGGTTGCCTGACGCTGCACGGCACCGGTTATCGCATCGGCGGCCAGCGCGGAGAAGGGCAGCATCAGGGCCAGCAGCCATAAGGTGAGTCGGGTCATGATTTCACCTCGCTGAGGATTGCTTTGGTTAAACGGTCAAACTCCCCGTTGGCGCGCCAGACATAGACGCCGGTCAGCAGAAAGGAGACCACAATCAGTCCGACACCAATCGGGATACCGCGGGTCACGTTGGTCCCGGCGTGCAGCGGCGTACCGAGCCAGCCGGGCGCGAACGCAATCAGCAGAATAAAACCGACATAGAGCACCAGCATAATCAGCGACAGCAGCGTCGCGAACGCCTGGCGTTTACGGACTAGCTCATGAAAACGGGGATTACGTTCAATCTGTTGATTGATTGCATCCTGACTCGAAAGGGCGTCATTCATCACATTTTCTCCAGAGGTCTTGCAGGGGAGAACCTCGCGTCAGGACGCGGATTCAGCTGGTTATAATATTTGTGACTACCGAAACAGACTGCGTGGGGCGGGGGTGGCGGGAAGCGATCTTCCCGCCGGACAGCGTGCGCTTAAGGCATGTTGATGGACTGTTTCTCCTCAAGCAGTTTTTCTACGACGCCAGGATCGGCGAGCGTGGAGGTGTCACCCAGATTGCTGGTGTCGCCGGTGGCAATTTTGCGCAGAATACGGCGCATGATTTTGCCGGAGCGGGTTTTCGGCAGAGAGTCCGTCCAGTGCAGCACATCCGGCGTGGCTATCGGGCCGATCTCTTTGCGTACCCACTGGCGGACTTCGGTGTAAAGCTCCGGTGACGGCTCCTCGCCGTGATTCAGCGTGATATAGGCATAAATCGCCTGGCCTTTGATGCTGTGCGGAATGCCCACCACCGCGGCTTCGGCAATTTTCGGGTGCGACACCAGCGCGGACTCAATTTCGGCGGTGCCGAGCCGGTGACCGGAGACATTGAGTACGTCATCAACGCGGCCGGTGATCCAGTAGTAGCCATCCTCATCGCGACGGGCCCCGTCACCACTAAAGTAGGCATTTTTAAAGGTGGAGAAATAGGTCTGCTCGAAACGGTCATGATCGCCAAAGAGCGTTCGCGCCTGTCCGGGCCAGGATTCCGTGATCACCAGGTTGCCTTCACAGGCACCTTCCTGAGGCTGACCTTCGTTGTCTACCAGTGCGGGCTGCACCCCGAAGAAAGGCCGGGTGGCGGAACCGGCTTTCAGCTCGGTTGCACCCGGCAGCGGGGTGATCATGAAGCCGCCGGTTTCGGTCTGCCACCAGGTGTCCACAATCGGGCAGCGGCTGTTGCCGATTTTCTGATAGTACCACTCCCAGGCTTCCGGGTTGATCGGCTCGCCGACCGAACCCATGATGCGCAGCGTGCTGCGGTCAGTGTTCGCTATCGCCTTATCGCCTTCCGCCATCAGTGCACGGATAGCCGTGGGCGCGGTGTAGAGCAGGGTCACTTTATGTTTATCGACCACTTCCGCCATGCGGCTCGGTGTGGGCCAGTTCGGCACCCCTTCAAACATCAGCGTGGTTGCGCCACAGGCCAGCGGGCCATAGACCAGATAGCTGTGACCGGTGACCCAGCCGACATCGGCGGTGCACCAGTAGATATCATCCTGATGGTAATCAAAGACAAACTTAAAGGTGGTCGCCGCATAGACCAGATAGCCGCCCGTGGTGTGCAGTACCCCTTTGGGTTTGCCGGTGGAGCCGGAGGTATAGAGGATAAACAGCGGATCTTCTGCACCCACTTCGGCTGGGGAGTGGTTGGTGCTGGCGTTCTGCATCAGGTCATGCCACCACCGATCGCGGCCTTCCACCCAGCCCACCTCTTTACCGGTGCGCCGGAAGACCACCACGTTCTTCACGCTGGTGACGGCAGGATTTTTTAATGCGTCATCGACATTTTTTTTCAGCGGGATGCTGCGGCCGGCACGGATCCCTTCATCCGCGGTGATCACCAGCGAGGCACTGGAGTCGACGATACGGCCCGCCACCGCCTCCGGTGAGAAGCCGCCAAAGATCACCGAGTGAACGGCCCCGATACGCGCACAGGCCAGCATCGCCACAGCCGCTTCCGGCACCATCGGCATATAGATCGCCACCACATCGCCTTTTTTCACCTCCAGCAGCTCCAGCACGTTGGCGAAGCGACAGACTTCTGCATGCAGCTGGCGGAAGGTCAGGGTTTTACTCTCGCTGGCGTCGTCGCCTTCCCAGATAATGGCCGGGTGGTCGCCGCGCGTGGCGAGATGACGGTCAAGGCAGTTTGCCGCCAGGTTCAGCGTGCCATCTTCGTACCAGCGAATGCTGATGTTACCCGGTGCAAACGAGCAGTTTTTCACGGTGCTGTAGGGCTTAATCCAGTCAAGGATTTTGCCCTGTTCGCCCCAGAAACTGTCCGGGTCGTCGACAGAGTGCTGATACATCGCCTGATACTGTTCTGCTGTGATCAGGGCATTCGCTGCAATGTTCTCTGGAACAGGATGTTTGTGGTTTTGGCTCATGGCGGATCTCCTTGAAGATGTTAATGATATGTCAATCAATAGTTAATTGAAGCCTGCCCTGAGCCTTTGTTTCTTTTTTGCGCCACAGATCACGGGATATTTCTTCGCCGCCTGAGCGGGAGGCTATCCCGATATTTCTGCTGGATAAGCCGACGGGGATAAGGGCGACAGGCATGACCTTTTGACACTCACCCTGAATAAAAAGCAAGCAAACGCGCCGGGAGCCTTTTTAACCGCTCCTGCATAGCTATGCGTAAATTCATCGAAGTAATACTTTTCATAACAGCAGGTTAGGGTTTTTCAGCGTCAGCAGCACTTTATGCTACTCAGGTGGTGAACTTTTAATCGGATCCGCCAGGGGTTGCATTTACCACAGTGAAAATGGTACTTATCTCGCCCCTGTTCTGCAGGTATCAACTCAGACCGCGTCTGAAAATGGGTATGGGAATCGTCAGATTTTCATACGAGGCGCTGTTTCAAGACACCCTCTAATTTACCGGGCTTTTTGCTCACTCCCTGTGTGTATCGTCTTCTGCACCTTCGCAGCAGAGAAAAAACGGGTTTTGACTGAGGAAATGACACGTTATGAAAGGTTTTAAAATCAGCCTGGCCTGGCAGATTCTGACAGCCCTTGTGCTTGGTATCATTGTGGGCGCTGTGTTGCATAATCAGCCAGACAATCGTGAATGGTTAGTCACCAACATTCTCAGTCCGGCAGGCGATATCTTCATTCATCTCATCAAGATGATTGTGGTACCGATTGTGATTTCATCCCTGGTGGTCGGCATTGCCGGCGTCGGTGATGCAAAGAAGCTGGGACGCATCGGCGTCAAAACGATTCTCTACTTTGAAGTGATCACCACCCTTGCCATTGTGGTCGGTATTACGCTGGCCAACGTATTTCAACCCGGCACCGGCATCGATATGTCAACGCTGGCAACGGTGGACATCTCTAAATATGAAGCGACAACGGCAGAGGTGCAGGGCGGTCCGCACAGCCTGGTTGCCACCATTCTGTCGCTGATCCCGCAGAACATCTTCGCCTCAATGGTGAAGGGCGACATGCTGCCGATTATCTTTTTCTCGGTGCTGTTTGGCTTAGGCCTCTCGTCTCTGCCGTCAGAACAGCGTGATCCGCTGGTGAACCTGTTCCGTGGCATCTCTGAAACGATGTTTAAAGTCACGAACATGATCATGCGCTATGCGCCGGTAGGGGTGTTTGCGCTGATTGCGGTGACGATTGCCAACTTCGGCTTTGCCTCGCTCTGGCCGCTGGCCAAGCTGGTACTGCTGGTTTACGTGGCGATTCTCTTCTTCGCCTTCGTGGTACTGGGCGGCGTGGCGCGTCTCTGCAAGCTGCGGATCACCACCCTGATGCGTATCCTGAAAGATGAGCTGATCCTCTCTTACTCCACCTCCAGTTCGGAAACCGTGCTGCCACGCATCATGGAGAAGATGGAAGCCTACGGCGCGCCGAAAGCGATCACCAGCTTTGTGGTGCCGACCGGCTACTCATTTAATCTCGATGGTTCAACGCTCTATCAGAGCATTGCGGCAATCTTTATCGCGCAGCTCTATGGCATTGACCTGTCACTGACCGACGAGATTGTGCTGGTGCTGACGCTGATGGTGACCTCGAAAGGGATCGCCGGCGTGCCGGGCGTGTCGTTCGTGGTGCTGCTGGCCACCCTGGGCAGCGTCGGCATTCCGCTGGAAGGCCTGGCGTTTATCGCTGGTGTTGACCGCATCATGGACATGGCGCGTACCGCACTGAACGTGGTCGGTAACGCGCTGGCGGTGCTGGTGATTTCCCGCTGGGAAAATCAGTTCGATGCAGAACAGGCGAAGGCGTACGAGCTGCAGCTGCGGACGCAGACCGCAGGCTGATCGTTCTCGTTCACGCAGAAAGGGCTCAACGAAAGTTGAGCCTTTTTTTTGTGTGGCTTAGTTCATACCGGGTCGATAGGGCAGATGTCCGGCTAAAACTTCTTTTCAAACAGCAGTAAAACAGTCTGAGGGAAGAAAATGTTCACCTGACGAGTAAAGCGTCCCACGCCAGGGACGGCGTGGGCCGAGCGTCATGGATGACGAATGCGTCTTTACGATCAGGTGAACCTTTTCTGACCGGCTCCGGTTTGACAACGACGCCACTCACATCCAGTGAAAAAAGATCTCCCCCAGCGAATTAATCATTCTTTATAATGTTTTCCAATTTGAATAATTTATTCCTTTTGCGGAGCCCGCCATGAAACTCGACCTCAGCCAGATGATTACCGAAGGCCGCAACCCGGCCAGCCAGAACATTGACGAACTCTCCACCGAAGCGATGCTGCGCGTCATTAATGATGAAGATAAAAAGGTCGCGCTGGCGGTTGAGGCTATCCTGCCGCAGATCGCTGCCGCCGTTGACGCCATCTGCGCCGCCTTCCGGGCCGGTGGACGACTGATCTACTGCGGCGCAGGCACCTCCGGACGGCTCGGTATTCTGGACGCCAGCGAATGCCCGCCCACCTTTGGCACCCCCCGCGAACAGGTTATCGGCCTGATCGCCGGTGGCCATACCGCCATCCTGCAGGCGGTTGAAAACGCCGAAGATAACCGGGAGCAGGGCGCGCAGGATCTGAAAGATATCCGCTTCAGCCGCCACGATATCCTGGTCGGTATCGCCGCCAGCGGTCGCACACCCTACGTGCTGGGTGCGCTGGCTTACGCGAACGAACTTGGCGCGACCACCGTGGCGCTCACCTGTAATCCGGACAGCGCCATGGCACAGGTTGCCGCGATTGCGCTCACCCCGGTGGTCGGCCCGGAGATTGTCACCGGCTCTTCCCGCATGAAAGCGGGCACGGCGCAGAAACTGGTGCTCAACATGCTTACCACCGGCGCGATGATCCGCAGCGGAAAGGTCTACGGCAATCTCATGGTGGATGTGGAAGCCACGAATCAGAAGCTGGTGCAGCGCCAGGTCAACATCGTCATGCAGGCCACGGATTGTGATGACGCCACGGCCCGCGCCGCGCTCACCGCCTGCGGCGGACACTGCAAAACGGCCATCCTGATGGTGCTGGCCGGACTGGACGCCGATGGGGCAAAAGCGCTGCTCAGCCAGCATCAGGGCTTTATCCGCCAGGCTCTGCAGGCAGCGGGAGCACGCTGATGGCCAGCATCACCGTAGCACTGCTGCGCGATATCCTGCAGGCGGTCGGCGGGGCGCACAATATCGCAGCCTGCGGCCACTGCATGACGCGGCTGCGGCTGACGCTCAATCAGGCCGGGCAGGCCGATCTGGCATGCCTGAAAAGCCTGCCGGGCGTGCTGGGCGTCATCGACAGCGAGGCGCAGCTTCAGATTGTCCTCGGTCCGGGGAAAGCGCAGACCGCCGCGGAAGGGATGCAGCGCCTGCTGTCACAGGAGGATATCTCGCCACCTCCCCGCCAGCAGACGGCGGATCTGGCGCAGCGGGCGGCGGAGCAGAAGCAGCAGCTCAGGGCGAAACAGACCCACGGCGTTCACCAGTTTCTGTCGCGTTTTGCCACCATTTTTACCCCGCTGATTCCGGGCTTTATCGGCGCGGGCCTGCTGCTCGGCTTCGCCACGCTGATTGAGCAAAGCCTCCACCTTAATGCGCCCGGCGACCATGCGCCCTGGCTGCTGCACACCGTGGCGTACATGAAAGTGTTCGGCAAAGGGCTGTTCACCTTTCTCAGCATCCTGATTGGCTACAACGCGCAGAAAGCCTTTGGCGGCAGCGGCGTCAACGGTGCCATCATCGCTTCGCTGTTTGTGCTTGGCTATGTGCCCACTGCCACCACGGGTTACTACAGCGGCATGGAGAGCTTCTTTGGCCTCAGCATCGATCCGCGCGGCAACATTATCGGGGTGCTGATGGCGACGATTATCGGGGCATGGATTGAGATACAGCTGCGCCGCATCATTCCCGATAACCTCGATATGATCCTCACTTCGCTGTTCACGCTGGTGATCACTGGCGCCATCACCTATCTGCTCATCATGCCGCTGGGCGGTGAACTGTTCAGAGGGATGTCCTGGCTGTTCATCCATCTCAACAATAATCCCTTTGGCTGTGCTCTGCTGGCCGGGCTGTTCCTGATTGCGGTGATGTTCGGCATCCATCAGGGCTTTATTCCGGTCTACTTTGCGCTGATGGAAAGCCAGGGCTTTAACTCCCTGTTTCCCATTCTGGCAATGGCGGGGGCCGGGCAGGTCGGTGCAGCACTGGCGCTGTGGTGCAAAGCGGAAAAAGGGGCGCTGCTGCGGGCGCAGATCAAAGGTGCCATTGTGCCGGGCCTGCTGGGTGTCGGTGAACCTCTGATCTACGGCGTCACCCTGCCGCGCCTTAAGCCCTTCATCACCGCCTGTGGGGGCGGAGCGCTGGGCGGTTTCTTTATCGGACTGGTGGCGTGGCTGGGATTACCGGTGGGGATGAATACGGTATTCGGACCTTCCGGTCTGGTCACGCTGCCGCTGATGACGTCCGGACAGGGGATCTTCGCCGGGATGGCGGTCTATCTGGCCGGATTGATGGTCGCCTGGACCGGCGGGTTTCTGCTGACCTGGTGGT
Source organism: Type-F symbiont of Plautia stali (assembly GCF_059731105.1). Classification (NCBI taxonomy): domain Bacteria; kingdom Pseudomonadati; phylum Pseudomonadota; class Gammaproteobacteria; order Enterobacterales; family Enterobacteriaceae; species Type-F symbiont of Plautia stali. The sequence continues at coordinate 336,146 of NZ_AP035909.1, forward strand.
TCGGCACCCGAAATGTTGACCTCAGCTGACGGACTGCCGGAATTCTGAAATCCGGCTAACGGATGAATAATCGCCCAAAAATGTGAAAGCCGCTGCAAAGTGGCTTTTTTCGCGGCAGAAATTTAATGGAATCGTTAAAGAGAGTACAGAAGCATGCCGAAAACATAAAAAAAGGTAATCGTTATCTCTCAGCCTGCCGTTTTCCCGCTGACAGTTATGCTGTCACGGGCAGAAGGTCGGGTCTTCAAGGATTTTTGATGCGTAACAACCAGCCTGTCTCTCAGCGTGAATATCTGTTCGACGATCATGCGACACTGATGTCCACCACCGATCTCAACAGCCACATCACCTACGCCAACGACGCCTTCATCGAAGCGAGCGGATTCACCGCCGACGAGATCAACGGCCAGCCACACAATATGGTGCGCCATCCCGACATGCCGCCGGAAGCCTTTGCTGATATGTGGGCGACGCTGAAGCAGGGCGAGCCCTGGACCGCGCTGGTCAAGAACCGACGCAAAAATGGCGATCACTACTGGGTGCGGGCCAATGCCATTCCGGTGGTGCGCGACGGCAAAGTGCAGGGTTATATGTCAGTGCGCACTAAACCCACCCCGGAAGAGGTGCGTCAGAGCGAAGCGCTCTATCAGGATTTTCGTGAAGGCCGCGCCAGAGGGCGACGTTTTCACAAAGGCCTGCTGGTGCGCAGCGGCTGGGGCCGTCCCGCCTCATTGCTGCAGACGCTGCCCCTGCGCTGGCGGATCCGCAGCACCCTGCTGGCGCTGCTGCCTCTGTCGGTGGCGGGTACCTGGGCGCTGGGTATGACACCGGCGGCCCTGGCCGGTTTTGCTGCCGGTATGGCCGCTCTGCTGACACTCAGCAGCCTCTGGCTGGAGCAGCAGATCTCCCGCCCGATCGAGCGGATGTGTCAGCAGGCCCTGCGCGTGGCGACCGGAGCCAGCCATCAGGTTGAGCAGATGGATCGCGTGGATGAGGTGGGCGTAACGCTGCGTGCCATCGGTCAGCTCGGCCTGATGTTCCGCTGGCTGGTGGATGATGTCAGCGGCCAGGCGATCAACGTCTTAAGCGCCAGCGACGCTATCGCCCGCAGCAATAACGAACTGAGTCGTCGCACCGAGCAGGCGGCCGCCAACGTGCAGCAGACGGCGGCCACCATGAACGAAATGACCGCGACGGTGAAGAGCAATACGGAAACCGCGCATGAGGTGAATACCCTCTCTGCCGACACCAGCAGTGCGGCGAGCAAAGGCGGTGAGGTGATGAGCGAGATGATGGAGATGATGGGTGAAATCGCCGACAGCTCGAAGCGAATCGCCAATATTACCAGCGTGATCGACGGTATTGCCTTCCAGACCAACATCCTGGCGCTGAACGCGGCCGTGGAAGCGGCACGGGCCGGTGAACAGGGTAAAGGCTTTGCGGTGGTAGCGGGCGAGGTGCGCAGTCTGGCGCAGCGCAGCGCCAAAGCGGCCAGTGAGATAAAAATGCTGGTCGAAACCAGCGTTGGCCGGGTCAAATCGGGCAATGAACACGCCAGCGCGGCAGGCCGGACCATGCAGGATATCGTGTCGCAGGTGCAGAATGTCACGGCACTGATTGCCCAGATCAGTGCCGCCACCGCCGAGCAGGCCACCGCACTCAGTGAGGTGAGTTCAGCGGTGGAAGATCTTGATGACATTACCCATCAGAACGCCGCGCGCGTATCGGAAAGCGCCGAGGCGTCGGGCCGCATGACCCATCAGGCAAACCGTCTGGTGGAGGCGATCAGCGTATTCCGCTAAGCGGCAGATGAGGCGGTCAGCACCTGCGCCTGCGTGCCTTCGCGTCCGGCCCGCAGCGCGCCTGGCGACTGACCGACGATGCGTTTAAAGGCGCGGCTGAACGCTGCAATCGAGCCGTAGCCGAGATGGTAAGCCACGGCTTCCACCGCTTCGCCATTGTTCACAATCCGCTGCACCGCCAGCCGCATCCGCAGTTCGGTCAGATAACGTAACGGCGTCATGCCGGTGGCGTTGAGAAAACGGCCGGCAAACACCGAACGCGAACAGCCCGCCACGCTGGCCAGCCGCGCGACCGTCCAGTTTTCGCCCGGCTCCCGATGCATGGCGGCAATCGCCTGACTCAGCCGCGGATCGCGCATCGCCTGCACCAGCCCGCTCTGCTGGCCGCAGCCGTTCTCCACCCAGCCGCGCACAATCAGCGCGGCAACCACATCGGCCAGACGCGACAGAATACCGGCAAATCCCGCCTGCCGGGTGCGCGACTCCCGTTCCATCGCCGCCAGGATCGGCTGAATCTCCGGATACTGCGACAGCAGGGTACTCACCAGCATCACATCCGGCATGGTATTGATCAGCGGCTGCATGCCGCCCAGTTCAAATGCCATACAGGCGCTGAACAGCAGCACGCTGTGCTCATCCTCACCGGCATCCTCCGGAGCGGCGATGGCGCAGACGCTGTCGCAGATCGGCTTGCTCGTCATATTTTTCACACACAGACACGCCACCTCCTCGCCGGAGATCAGGCTGTGCGGTTTACCGTGCGGCACCAGCAGCGCATCGCCGCTGTGAAGCGGAAACACCTCACCGGAGGCGCTGCGCACCAGCAGTGAGCCGCGGCCGACAAAGTGAAACTGCGCCCGGCCCGGTGCGTGATCGAAGCGCAGCCCGAACGGTGCGCTTACGGCGATACGCTGATAGTTGACGCCATAAAGGCGCATCCCCATCAACAGCTCGCTGGTCAGGTCTCCATAGTGGCTCATGCGATTCCAGACGAATTATCAAAAATGAAGGTGTAAGCATCATAGATCGTCCTGACGCCTCCCTCTATGCTCTCTCACACTTTTTTATCTTCCGGAGAAGCAGCATGAGTCTGACAACCGAAGTGGCTGATGAGGTTTCCTCGCCGACCCACCCCGCGTGGGGCGCAGTTTTTGCTATGGCGTTTGGGGTGTTCAGCCTGATTACCGCCGAATTTTTACCCGTGAGTCTGCTGACGCCCATGGCGCACAGCCTCGGCGTTTCAGAAGGGCAGGCGGGACAGACCGTCACCATTACCGCCCTGGTGGCGCTGTTTACCAGCCTGGTGACCGGCAGCGTCACGCGGCGTATCGACCGCCGCATCGTGATGCTGGTGTTCTCACTGCTGCTGATCGCCTCGGCGCTGATGGTGGCGTTTGCCGGCGATCTGACGGTGATATTGCTGGCGCGCGTGTTGCTGGGGATGGCGATAGGTGGCTTCTGGACGCTCTCAACCGCCATCACCATGCGTCTGGTTCCCGTCGATCAGGTGCCGCGGGCGCTCTCCATCGTCTTCAGCGGGATCTCGCTGGCGACGATTATCGCCACGCCGCTTGGCAGCTACCTCGGTGGCCTGGTGGGCTGGCGCAACATCTTTATGCTGACCGCCGGGCTGGGCGCGGTGGCGCTGCTGTGGCAGTTCTTTACCCTGCCCGCCATGCCGGCAGAGAACAAAGCCCGCAGCGGCGGCGTACTGACCCTGCTGCGGATCGGCGTGATGCGCTGGGGCATGCTGGCCGTGATCATGATGTTCACCGGCCACTTCGCCTTCTTTACCTATCTGCGCCCTTTCCTGGAAGGTGTGGCGCAGTTCAACCTTAATCAGCTGTCGCTGGCGCTGCTGGCCTTTGGTGTGGCGAACTTCTTTGGCACCTCGCTGGCCGGTTTTCTGGTGACCCGCAGCGTGTCGCTGACGCTGAGCGGGATGGCGCTGCTGATGAGCCTGACCGCGCTGCTGCTGGTGACTTTTGGCGGGGTCAGCTGGATAGTGGGAGCGGGCGTGGCGATCTGGGGCATGGCGTTTGGTTCGATGCCAACCGGCTGGTCAACCTGGATTTCGCGCGCGGTGCCGGATGATGCAGAATCGGGCGGTGGTCTGCTGGTCGCCACGATTCAGCTGGCGATAACTGTCGGCGCGGCGGCGGGCGGTTGGATGTTCGATCTGCGCGGCGCTGGCGGCGTATTTGTTGCCAGCGGGGTACTGATGCTGCTGGCTGCACTGACCATCTTCAGCCGGGTCCGGCACCACGGTTAATCTTTTGCAGGCAGCGGATTATGCTGCCTTTACTTTTATGGGTGGGTGATTAACCTTTTGAGCGATAACTGCACGATGCGTGCTTTTTATGTTCAGTTTTTCTGAAAGAGATAAGCAAAACCCTCTGCTTTTCCCTGATCAACTTCCGGACTATTATTTCTATCAACAAGGCAGCACGCCTTACCTGATAAAAATCAACCGAGGAATTGACCATGAAATCTATCAAAACTTTTGCAGCTGTTATCGCGCTTTCTGTTCTGCCATTCGCCAGCTTCGCGCAATCTGTGACCGCCATCGACTCTACACTGGACGGTGCTGAAGCGAAAATTGCTGCGCAGGCTCAGGAAGCTGGTGCTTCATATAAAATCACTGAAGCTTACACCAACAACGGCGTGCACATGACCGCTGAACTGCTGAAATAATCTCTCTGCCCTCCCATGCTGACAGGACGCCTCCGGGCGTCCTGGCGGCGTTTCTGCGCGAATAATCCTGTCCCTTTCCTTCCGAAATAATTATTATTCTCAAAAACAAGATTGTCTCTGGCTGCTGGTCAGCTGTTTCTGGTTGCAATGTCGGGCTTTCATTTCACTGCGTCTGCGGTGAATTCACTCTGGAGAAGTTATGAAAGCGAATACCAATACGCGCCGGACGCTGCGTCCGCTGTTACTGGCTACGGCCCTGTTTTCTGCGTCAGGATGGCTGGCCGTGCAGGCAGAAGATCTGAATCAGGCGGTGGGCAAAGGGGTCTATGAACTGGCCGTCAGCCCGAAGGAGAAGGCGCTGTTCGTGGCGACAGCACAAAACAGCAGCGGCGAGGGCGGCACCGTGTTTCGTCTCGATCCCGCGACGCTGGCGGTGCAGAAGTCGATCGCCACGCCGCTGAAATCGTTTGGCGCGGCGCTCAACCCGCAAACGAACGTGCTCTATATCGGAAATACGCTTGACGGTTCAGTGACCGCGATTGATGCCAGCAGTGGCAACGTCCTCAACACGCGCGTGCTGGATGGCCGCAAGCGCAGCGAAACCGTGCGTCCGTTGCAGCCGCGTCAGGTGGCCGTGGATGTAAAAACTAACCGCGTCTATATCACCGGGCTGGGGCCGCAGAGCGTGGTCTGGGTCGTGGATGGCAGTTCGCTGAAACTGATCAGCACGATCCCGAACACCGGCAAAATGGGCACAGGCCTGGCAGTGGATTCAGCCGCGCAGAAGGTGTACGTCACCAATGCGGATGGCGAGCTGGTGACCATTAACGCCCGCACCAATGCCGTTGAGAAAAAACAGAAGATTGATGGCGATAAAGCGCACTTCTTCCTGAACATTGCACTGGATACGCGCGGTCAGCGTGCCTTCCTGAGTGATTCAAAGCAGGCTCAGGTGCTGGTGGTTGATCTGCGTAGTCAGCAGGTCATACAGCGGATTGCCGTTCCGGAATCGCTGGCGGTGCTGTTCAATCCGGATCGCGATGAGCTCTATGTCACCCATCGCAAAGCGGGCGAGGTCAGCATCATCGACGCCCGCACCTATCAGGTTAAACGTACTGTAAAAACGCCGGCCCTGCCGAACAGTCTGGCGCTCTCAGCGGATGGCAACGTGCTTTATGTCAGCGTGAAGCAGCCAGGCTCGCGCAAGGCGCCGCCAGCGAATCCTGATAGCGTGATGCGCATTACTCTGTAAGGAACGCGCTCTGCGCGGGGGAGGTAAACAGTTTTACCGCCGCGCTGTGTCACTGGAAAAGCCACCCTCACGGGTGGCTTTTTCGCCTCAATAAAGCGCCTGTGCGCTACACATCCTCTGACGCTTCGCGCATCATCTCGTCGTGCGGCACATCATCCAGAATCTGCTCGAAGCTGCGCAGACGTTTGTAGATGGACATCAGTTCAATCAGCGTCGACCAGGAGGCGATCAGATACTGGAACGAGCCGCGCACCTGATCAAACACGTTGGTGATCTGGTTGAGTAAGCCCAGCGTGATGGTGCCCGCCACAATCGAGGGAAACAGCAGGAACAGACCAAACACGTTATCGACCTGCAGATAGAGAATGCGGGTGATGTTGAAGTAGAGATAGTGAAAGTAGAGACGGAAGTAGTTAACCCGCACCCGACTGAACAGCTCCTGCACCGTCTGGGGCCCGGCGCGATCGGCATTGTCTTCGCCGTAGACCAGCTCTTTACGGTAGGCGGCTTCGACCCGCTGGTTGCGGAACTCCAGCCCAGGCAGTTTAATCCCGACCAGCGCCAGTAAACCTGTACCAAACACCGACCAGAGCACCGCGGCAATCACCAGCGCGTAAGGGATATTACCGAGGAACGGAATATCTTTAACGTGATGGGAGAGCGCCACCAGTACCGGCAAAAATGCCACCAGCGTCATGATCGCCTGAATAAAACTGACGCCCCAGTTTTCCAGCGTGGTCGCAAAGCGCATGGTGTCTTCCTGAACACGCTGTGCGGCACCTTCAACATGGCGCAGCCGCTGCCAGTTGTGCATGTAATAGTTATTCATGGCGGTACGCCAGCGGAAAACCCAGTGGCTGATAAAGAACGAATTGAGTACGCCAATCACCACCGCGATTAATGCGATGCCGAGAAAAGCCACAACCTGGTGGTAAAACTCAGCAATCTGCACCGATCCCGCTTTTGTCAGCGCTTTCTGGATCAGATCGTAAAACGGGCCATACCAGGCGTTGATGGCGACCCCGACCTGGACACCAAACCAGGTGACAAAGATGATCAGTGCCGATCCCCAGACTGACCAGCGTTGCCACGGATGAGAGTCGATCACCCGCCACGCCACGGCAAAAATGGCGACCATTATCCAGTAATAGAGATAGAACCAGATCTGACTCGCCGCGATAAAACGCGCTGCGGTCGTCGGCAGGGGCGCTTTGATAGCGGTTTCGAACATGGGCCACATGCCGGGCAACTGCTCAGCAAAACCAAACCAGGCAAAAATAGCGACTAAACTCCAGACGGCCGCTGAGCTGAAAAACAGCGCTGGCCGCGGAAAAAAAGACTTAAACATAGGCACTCCGCTGTTGTGTATGGTCTTTTATAACGTTTTGGTTGCTTGCTGTCTGTAGTCTGTTGTTTCTGCTCATGACAGGGCAGGGATGAATGTTAATGAAATTGTGCGGTTTTGTTTCGCGGAACTAAATCTTTGTGAATAGCAGTGTTACAATATGGCGGCTTGTTACCGGTAACAAACCGGCATCAGGGCCGGTATCTGCTGATAAAAACCACTACAACGCAACCACCTATTTTTTTCATACCGCCATCCAGCGCGGGAATGAGGCAATGTCATGTCAGAACAAAAAAAGGGTCATTCACGCAGGGATTTTTTGCTGAAGACAATCACCCTGGCGCCTGCAATGGCGGTAGGGTCCACAGCGATGGGTGCTCTCTCCCTGCCGCTGACCGCACAGGCGGCGGAAACGCCGGCTGCACCGCAGAAGGCGCGTGATTATCAGCCCTCCTGGTTTACCGCCGAAGAGTATGCCTTTATCACCGCCGCCGTGGCGCGCCTGATCCCCAGCGATGAACGCGGGCCTGGCGCAGTGGAAGCGGGCGTGCCGGAGTTCATTGACCGCCAGATGAATACACCCTATGCCACCGGATCGAACTGGTATATGCAGGGGCCGTTTAATCCCGATCTGCCGAAAGAGCTGGGCTATCAGCTGCCGCTGGTGCCGCAGCAGATCTACCGTCTCGGTCTGGCCGATGCCGACCACTACAGCAAACAGCAGCACGGTAAGGTGTTCGCTCAGCTCAGCGCGGAGCAGCAGGATGCGCTATTGCAGGCGATGGAGAGTGGCAGCGCCGAATTCAGCCAGTTGCCCGCTAAAACCTTCTTTGCCTTTCTGCTGCAGAACACACGCGAAGGCTTCTTCAGCGATCCTGTCCACGGCGGAAATCAGGGAATGGTCGGCTGGAAGCTGATCAACTTCCCTGGCGCACGCGCCGACTTTATGGACTGGGTAGAGCGCGGTGAACGTTATCCGTTCCCGTCAGTATCGATTCGCGGGGAGAGAAGTTAAGCATGGCAAACGAAATGAAAAAAGTGGATGCGGTGATTGTTGGCTTCGGCTGGGCCGGTGCCATCATGGCGAAAGAGCTGACCGAAGCGGGCCTGAATGTGCTGGCGCTGGAGCGTGGGCCGCATCGCGACACCTATCCGGACGGCTCTTATCCGCAGTCCATTGATGAGCTGACCTATAACATCCGCAAAAAGCTGTTCCAGGATCTCTCTAAAAGCACCGTGACCATCCGTCATGATGCTTCGCAGACGGCGGTGCCTTATCGTCAGCTGGCGGCATTCCTGCCCGGCACCGGCACCGGCGGCGCGGGCCTGCACTGGTCAGGCGTCCACTTCCGCGTGGATCCGATTGAACTGCGGATGCGCAGCCATTATGAAGAGCGTTACGGCAAGAATTTCATCCCGGAAGGCATGACGATTCAGGATTTTGGCGTCAGCTACGATGAGCTGGAGCCGTTCTTCGACAAGGCGGAAAAAGTCTTTGGCACCTCAGGCAGCGCCTGGAGTATCAAGGGCAAGGTGGTCGGCAAAGATAAAGGCGGTAACCCGTTTGCGCCCGATCGTTCAGATAACTTCCCGCTGCCCGCACAGAAGCGTACCTACTCGGCGCAGCTGTTTGCGCAGGCGGCGGAGTCGGTCGGCTATCATCCTTACGATCTGCCTTCCGCCAACACCTCCGGGCCCTATACCAACACCTATGGCGCGCAGATGGGGCCGTGTAACTTCTGCGGATACTGCAGCGGCTACGCCTGCTACATGTATTCCAAAGCGTCACCTAACGTGAACATCCTGCCAGCACTGCGCCAGGAGCCAAAGTTTGAACTGCGTAACAACTCGTATGTCCTGCGGGTCAATCTCAGCGATGACAAAACGCGCGCAACCGGCGTGACCTATGTGGACGGGCAGGGGCGCGAACAGGTGCAGCCCGCTGACCTGGTGATCCTCTCCGCCTTCCAGTTCCACAATGTGCATCTGATGCTGCTGTCAGGCATCGGCAAGCCTTACAACCCGATTACCAACGAAGGCACCGTCGGCCGTAACTTCGCCTATCAGAACCTCTCTACCCTGAAGGCGCTGTTTGATAAAAACACCACCACTAACCCGTTTATCGGCGCAGGTGGCGCGGGCGTTGCGGTTGATGATTTCAACGCCGATAACTTCGACCACGGACCGCTGGGCTTTGTGGGCGGATCGCCATTCTGGGTCAACCAGGCGGGAACCAAGCCGATCTCCGGCATGCCAGTGCCTGCCGGTACGCCAGACTGGGGCAGTAAATGGAAAGCGGCGGTGGCGGATACTTACACCCATCACCTGTCGATGGATGCGCACGGCGCGCATCAGTCCTACCGCGCTAACTATCTCGATCTCGATCCCAACTACAAAGATGTTTATGGGCAGCCACTGCTGCGCATGACCTTTGACTGGCAGGAGAACGACATCAAAATGGCGCAGTTTATGGTCGGAAAAATGCGCAATATCGCGGAGGCGATGAATCCGAAGATGATTCTGGGCGGCGCGAAAAAGCCGGGCACCCATTTTGACTCCAGGGTTTATCAGACCACCCACATCAGTGGCGGTGCGATCATGGGCGACGATCCGAAAACCAGTGCGGTTAACCGCTATCTGCAAAGCTGGGACGTGCCGAATGTGTTTGTACCAGGTGCCTCTGCCTTCCCGCAGGGACTGGGCTATAACCCGACCGGCATGGTGGCGGCGCTGACCTACTGGTCAGCTAAAGCGATTCGCGAAAACTACCTGAAGAACCCCGGTCCACTGGTGCAGGCATAAGGAACATGGCGATGAAAAATGGCATTCTGGCCCTGATTCTGGGCACCCTGACCTTTGCCGCGCTGGCGGATGAGAGCCAGGACAATCTGGTTAAGCGGGGAGAGTATCTGGCGCGCGCCGGTGACTGTGTGGCCTGTCACACCAGCAAAGGCGGCGCGACCTTTGCCGGTGGTCTGCCGATGGCCACCCCGATTGGCACCATCTACTCCACCAACATCACTCCCGATCGCACGACCGGTATTGGTGAGTACAGCTACGACGACTTCCAGAAAGCGGTGCGTCATGGTGTGGCGAAAAATGGCGATACCCTCTATCCCGCCATGCCTTATCCCTCTTACGCGGTCGTCAGCGATGAGGATATGAAGGCGCTTTACGCCTATTTCATGCATGGCGTGACGGCGGTGAAGCAGCCAAATCGCGACAGCGACATTCCGTGGCCGCTGTCGATGCGCTGGCCGCTGGCGATCTGGCGCGGAATTTTTGCGCCCGATGTGAAAGCGTTCCAGCCTGCCGCTCAGGAAGATCCGGTGCTGGCGCGCGGTCGCTATCTGGTTGAGGGGCTGGGCCACTGCGGTGCCTGTCACACGCCGCGCAGTTTCACCATGCAGGAGAAGGTGCTGACCAACGCCGAAGGCAACGACTATCTGGCGGGCAGCAGCGCGCCGATTGACGGCTGGACGGCCAGCAACCTGCGTGGCGATAACCGCGATGGGCTGGGGCGCTGGAGCGAAGATGACCTGCGTCAGTTCCTGCGTTATGGCCGTAACGATCAGACTGCCGCGTTTGGTGGGATGACCGATGTGGTGGAACACAGCCTGCAGCACCTGAGCGAAGCCGATATCACCGCGATTGCGCGCTATCTGAAGTCACTGGGCGCGAAAGACCCGCATCAGGCGGCCTTCAGCGTGGATGATGCCACCGCCAAAGCGCTCTGGCGCGGCGATGACAGCCAGACCGGCGCGGCGGCCTATGTCGACAGCTGTGCGGCATGCCATAAAACCGATGGCAGCGGCTATAAGCGTTTTTATCCGGCGCTGCGCGGCAACCCGGTGGTACTGGCGGACGATCCGACCTCGCTGATTCACATCGTGCTGGTGGGCGGGCAACTGCCTGGTGTGAACGGTGCGCCATCGACCATTACCATGCCGGCATTTGGCTGGCGGCTGAACGACCAGCAGGTTGCCGATGTGGTGAACTTCGTGCGTAACAGCTGGGGCAATAAGGCGTCAGAGCCGGTGACCGCGAAACAGGTCGCGTCGCTGCGTAAAGATGAGAAGGATCGTCTGGGCAGTGCAGACATCCGGGTGCTGGAAGGCAAATAACCCGTAAAAAGGCCGTCATCATCAGGATGACGGCCTTTTCTTTTAAATATTCTCCAGATCGATCCCGCGGGTTTTCGGCCCGTAAATCCCTACCGACAGCATCACCATCAGCATGCTCAGCACGATGAACGTAATCACGCCCGGCGTGCCGGCGTATTGCAGGATCACCCCGATTAAAATACTGCTGAATACCGTAGAGAGGCGGCTGAAGGAGTAGCAGAAGCCGACTGCCCGCGCCCGGATGTGGGTCGGGAAAATCTCGGTCTGATAGGCGTGGAAGCTGAAAGTCAGCCAGGCGTTGGACCAGGTAATCAGGAAGCCGCAGAGGATCAGCAGCACCGGCTGCGTCTGAAAGGCGAACAGCGTGCCGAATACCACCGTCATCAGCGATGACAGTACAATCTGCCACTTATTCTCCAGCTTGTCGGCATAGCGGCTGCAGATCAGCGATCCCAGCGGATAGGCCAGCGTGATAAAGAAGGCATAGAGCAGACTGTGTGTCACCGTGGCACCGCGGCCTGACAGCAGCGCAGGCAGCCAGTTACCAAAGCCAAAAAAGCCGATCGCCTGGAAAAAGTTCATCACCACCAGCATCAGGGTGCGCTGGCGATAAGCGGGAGCCCAGATTTCACGAAAGCGCCCGCGTTTGGGCAGCTGTGCAGCCGCGTCATCGGGCAGGATAGCAGGCCCGGCCGGAATGCCGCAGCGCTGCTCCATCGCCGATAACACCTCATGCGCCGCCTGATAGCGCCCCTGCTGCGCCAGCCAGCGTGCCGATTCCGGCAGATTTCTGCGCACCAGCCAGATCACCAGTGAACAGAGTGCGCCTGCGATCACGACCCAGCGCCAGCCTTCCAGACCGAACACGGTCTGCGGCACCAGCCACCACGACATCAGCGCGACGGCAGGCACCGATAAAAACTGCACGAAAAAGGCATAAGCAAAGGCGCGGCTGCGCAGGTGGCTCGGCACCCATTCCGACAGATAGGTATCAATGGTCACCAGCTCGACGCCCAGCCCGATTCCCACCAGAAAGCGGAACAGAATGATCATCTCCGCGCTCTGCTGAAAGGCCATCAGCAGGGAAAAGAGCCCATACCAGAGCAGCGCACACATAAAGGTCAGGCGGCGGCCAAATCGGTCAGCGTAGGGGGCCAGCAGGCTGGCACCGAAAAAGAGGCCGAGAAAGGTGGCTGACGCAAACGCAGCCTGATCGGAGAAGCCGAGCACGCCCGCCTCACCGGTGTGAAAGACGCCTGCCGCCAGCAGGCCGGTGCTGATATAGCCGGTTTCAAACAGGTCATAAAGTTCAAAAAAGCCGCCCAGCGCCAGCAGGGTGATAAAGCGCCATAAGCCAGCGGACGCGGGCAGCGCATCAATGCGCCCGGCTACGCTGTTGCGGGCCGCCGATGACGCGTGCATCGGCGGCATGCGGGTGGAGTGAGTGGTCATATCAGCGTCAACCTCAGGCAGTGTGGGAAACACCCGCAGGCGGTTATTCAGAACGTCAACCGTTAGCAGGCGAAGAAATAGCAGAATAATCAATTCATCTGCCGTTGCCGAGAGGGGCGTTGCTGACGATTTAGCAACATACGTTGCAGGTTTTGCCATCCGTGGCACATCGCCTTAAGGCAGTTGCGGCCAGACGCCAGGCCCAATCGGCAGCCCCAGCCAGTACCAGGCGACCAGCAGGGCGATCCAGCTGATAAAGAACACCAGCGGATAGGGGAAGATCAGCACATAGTAGGTGCCGAGCTGTGCATCCTTCTGGTATCGCTGCAAAAAGGCGAGGAACAGCGGCAGAAAGGGCGACATCGGTGCCAGCGGCAGCACCGCCGAGTCAGCGATGCGGAAAATCATCTGGGCAAAGGCGGGATGGAAGCCGAGTAGCATAAACATCGGCACGAACACCGGCGCCAGAATCGACCAGATGGCTGAGCCGCTGGCGATAAACATGCAGAGAAACGCCGACAGAAACATCAGGCCGAGAAATGCGGGCGCGCCGCTGACGCCTGCGCTCTCCAGCACGTCGGTCAGTCCTATCGCCATGAATTTGCCCATGTTGCTCCAGTTAAAGAACGCCACGAACTGCGACAGCGGAAAGACCATCACGATAAAACCCGCCATGCCTTTCATCGGATCGACCAGCAGCTGCGGGATATCATCCGGACGACGGATCTGCCGGGTGGCGACACCGTAGGCAATCGCCACCACAAAGAAGAACAGAATGATGATCGGCACAATACCCTGAATAAAAGGCGAGGGGATAATGGCACCGCTGGCGGGATTGCGCAGCGGCGCATGTTCCGGCACAACCAGCAGCGCCATCACGGCGATAAACAGCAGCGCGGCGATCCCGGCGGCACGCAGGCCGCGGTTCTCCAGCGGCGTCAGCCCCGCCAGCTTTTCGCCGTTGCCCTGCCACTGCGGCAGGCGCGGCTCAACAAATTTGTCGGTCAGTAACGCACCCACAATCGTCAGCACAATCACCGAGGTGGCCATAAAGAACCAGTTATCGATGACGCTGACATGCACCGTATCGCTGACCGCTTTAGCGGCTTCGGTGCTGATACCTGAAAGCAGTACATCGGTGGTGACGATCAGCAGGTTAGCGGTAAAACCCGAGGCGACACCGGCGATGGCGGCCAGCAGGCCCGCGACCGGATGACGGCCCACCGCCAGAAAGATCAGCGCACCCAGCGGCGGCATCACCACCAGCGCCGCGTCCGAGGAGATATGGCTGAAAAAGGCGATAAACAGCACCATGTAGCTGGCGTAACGGCGGCTGACGCGTGACGCCATCTTAACCATCAGCGACTGCAGCAGGCCGACCTTTTCCGCCAGCCCGGCACCAATGACCAGCGCCAGAATCGACCCCAGCGGGGTAAAGCTGCTGAAGTTTTTGATGATGTTGGGCAGGATCCACTGCAGACCCGCGACGCTCAGCAGGTTGTTGACCCGGACGATTTCGCCATTACCGGGGTTCTTCACCGCCAGATCCAGCGCACTGATAATGGCGGTTGCGACCATCAGCACCACAATCAGATAGACAAACAGTAAAAACGGGTTAGGCACTTTATTGCCTGCGCGTTCGATCCAGCTGAAGAGCCGGCCAGGACTACGGTTCTCGGAGGTTGCTTCCATGGTATGGGTTCTCTTCTTGTCGTCTTGTGACCCCCTTATCGATGGCGGCGCGGGCTGACGCCGGTCGCGACAGGCGACAGGCGGTGAGTTCAGTTCCGGCCCCGCAGAATCAGGGAAGTGTTTGCACTATTTTTATTCTGGTCCGCGTCAGCGACGCGGCCGCTGGCTCATCCGGCCAGTTTTGTGGGTGTGATCCCCGCAGGGATCGGGCAGTGATAGGGCTGCCCGGCGCGAGCCTTCTGAAATTCGGCCTGGCACTCCGCCAGCGCCTGCTCATCCTGCAGCAGCGTGGTCACCGTCGCCGCCATCACTTTGCCCGCAAGCAACATGCCCTTATGCGCGATCGTGGTGCGGCCCTGCGCCACCAGTTGCCAGGTGTGCAGCGGCGTGCCGAAGGTAAAGCAGGGCGCAAAACACTGTGCCGTCGGCGTGACCCAGCTGACATCGCCGACATCGGTGGAGCCATAGAGCAGGTCGCGGGTGACGGCATAGGGCGCGACCTGATCCATAAACAGCCTCTCACCCAGCTGCTCAGCCCAGGCGTGACCGGTTTCGCCACCGATACGGGCGGCGTTCAGGCGGGCATTACGCAGATCGTCATCGGTCAGAGTGGCACGCAGTTCAGCCGCGAACGCGCGCTCTTCGTCGCTGTAGTCGGGCAAACCAAAGTGATGCAAATAGCGCTCCATGACCGCTTCCAGCGCGCGATTAGGCACATAGTCAGAGCAGGCTTTGTCAAAACGCACGGTCAGGGTCGTGTCCGTCATCAGGGCGGCACCCCGGGCAATATTGATTACCCGCTGATAGATCGCCTGCGCCTGTGGCAACGCCGGCGCGCGGATCAGGTAGAGCACCTCCGCATCGGCCTGCACCACATTTGGCGAGACGCCGCCGCTGTTGGTGATGGCGTAGTGCAGACGTGCCTCCTGTTCGATGTGCTCGCGCAGAAAGTTGGCCCCGGTATTCATCAGCGTGACGGCATCCAGTGCGCTGCGGCCCAGATGGGGAGAGTTAGCGGCATGAGCCGCGATCCCTTTGAAGCTGAACGCGGCCTGAATATTGGCGAGCGTGCGCAAATTGAACATGCCGCTGAAACCTTCCGGATGCCAGGTCACGGCGGCATCCACATCGTCAAACAGGCCCTCACGCACCATAAAGGTCTTACCCGATCCCCCTTCTTCGCCAGGGCAGCCATAAAAACGCACGGTTCCGCCAGCGTGATGCTGCTCCATCCAGGCTTTAACCGCACAGGCCGCCGCCACGCCGGCGGTGCCGAGCAGGTTGTGGCCGCAGCCGTGTCCGTTGCCGTTCACCTCCAGCGGTTCTGGCCGGGCGCATCCGGCCTGCTGGCTGAGACCGGCCAGCGCATCAAACTCCCCGAGGATGGCGATCACCGGTTTGCCGCTGCCGGCGCTGGCGATAAAGGCGGTGTCAATGCCGCCCACGCCGCGCTCCACGATGAACCCGGTTTCGGCCAGCGCGTCGGCCAGCAGGGCCGAGGAGCGGGTTTCGGCAAAGCGGGTTTCCGGCGTATCCCAGATGGCGTCGCTGAGCGTGCTGAAACGGTGCTGATGGCGGTCGATATAGTCGGCAATAAAGGCTTCCATCATCGTGTTTCACCATACTGCGCCTGATTGAGCGCCAGCGTCGCCAGCAGCGTGATGGCGTCCGGCATGACCTGCTCATCAAAGTCGAATCGGGCATTATGGTGGCCCGCCGCCAGGTCACAGCCGAAAATGACGTATGAGGCCTGGCCGCCACGCTGCCTGACCCGCTCCATCATATAGGTCGCATCTTCTGATCCTGCCGCCTGCGCTTTGCGATCGACCACGGAATCAAATATACCGAGCGCGTCTGCCTGCTGGTGGATGAAGTCGACCCACGGCTGCGTCGGGGTGCAGCTGCGCGCCGCACCCATCAGCGTCACCTGCTGCTCAACACCATACATCGCCGCCGCACCGGCAATTACCCGCAGCGCCTGCTGATAAATATCGTCGTTAACCTGATTGGTGATGCCGCGGGTTTCGACCTTCAGCAGGGCGCAATCGGCGACCACGTTGCGGCCGGTTCCGGCCTGCAGCACGCCGACATTCACCCGCGCCACGCCGCCGCTGTGCTGGGCCAGGCCATGCAGGGCCAGCGTCGCCTGAGCCGCCGCCAGCAGGGCATTGCGTCCCTCTTCCGGGCGGCCACCCGCATGGGCACCGACGCCGGTGAAGTGAACATCCAGCTTGGTGGTGGCGAGAAAGCTGTCGCTGCCGCACACCACTTCGCCCGCCGGCACGCCGGTGCCAATGTGAATCGCCGTGAAGCGATCCACATCATCGACCACGCCCGCCGCTACCATCGCTTTCGCGCCGCGTACACCCTCTTCAGCAGGCTGAAAAATCAGTTTGATGGTGCCGCTGAGCCGCTCTTTCATCGCCATCAGCACTGAGGCAAGCCCCAGCCCGATGGTGGTATGGCCATCATGACCGCAGGCGTGCATCATGCCCGCATTGCAGGAGGCGAACCCTTCCCGATGCGGCAGATGATCGCTGGCCTGGCTCTCATTGAGATCCAGTGCGTCCATGTCCACGCGGAAGCCCATCACCGGGCCGGGACGGCCGGTTTCCAGCGTCGCCACGATGCCGCAGAATCCGCCGGAAAAGTGGCTGATCCACTGCGGCAGCGCGCCCTGTTGTAACGCCCGCGCCTCCTGCTGTTTCAGCACGGCGGCGTCGGGCAGGCCCATCCGCGCCTCTGCGTCGATCACCTCACGCCCCAGCTTTAGCTGATAACCGAGCTGATGCAGCTCTTCAGCGACCAGCGTGGCGGTGCGAAACTCCAGCCAGCCCGATTCGGCGTAGTGATGGAAGTCACGACGCCACTGCTGAAGCTGCGGCAGCCTTGCACTGACGTGGTCGGAAAGGGTTTTCATCGGCTCTGTCCTCGTTGTTGGTTTTTTATGCACTGCTTCGAATCTACACAATGGAATTGCCGGGCATAAGATGCGAATATCTTGTGACTGATAAACACCGGTTATCACAAAAGTTATGTCCGCTAATCTCAAGCTTCATCAACTGCGTGCGTTTGTTGACGTGGCGCGGCAGGGCAGTATCCGTGCGGCAAGCCGTGTTTCGGGGCTGTCGCAACCGGCGCTGACCAAAGCGATTCAGGAACTGGAGCGTGAGCTGGGGGCAAAGCTGTTTATCCGCCGCCAGCAGGGCGTGGTGTTAACGGATATCGGTGATAACTTTTTCCGTCATGCCAGCCTGGTGCTGGCGGAGCTGCGGGTCGCCGAAGAGGATATCCAGCAGCGGCTGGGGCGGGGCGGGGGGCAGGTGAATATCGGCATCGGCAGCAGCGTGGCGCGTACCGTTATGCCGCAGGTGATCAACCAGTTTCATCGGGAATATCCGCTGGTCAAGGTGCGCATCGTCGAAGGCCAGCTGGTGTCGATGGTGCATGAGCTGCGTCAGGGAACGCTCGATTTCACCATCAATACTTATGACCAGAGTCATCTCGATCAGGAGCTGATGTATGAGCGGGTGATGGAGCGGGAATATAAGGTGGTGGTTCGCAAAGGCCATCCGCTGGAAAAAGCCCGTTCACTGGCGGCGTTGCAGCAGGCGGACTGGACCATGCCGACGCCGAAAGGCAGCTATTACCGCCTGTTGCACGACCTCTTTGGCGAGCGCGGCATGGCACCCAAAATCGTGGTGACCTGTGAAACCTTTATGGCCTGTACCAGCCTGGTGGCGCAAAGCGATTTCATCAGCATTCTGTCAGCCGATGTGATTGACGATCCGGTTCTGGGACGGTCGCTGGTGGCGCTGACGCTTGACGAACCCCTGCCGAAAGCGATTTTTTATCTGATTCAGCGTAAGGAGACCGCGCTGACGCCCATGAGCAGCTATATGGCGCAGCTGTTTCGCCGTTATTGCCAGTAAAATCAGCGAGTAAAGTCGATCGTCTACACTCTTAAGGTACTGTAAAAATCCAACCGACAATATAGAGGTGAAGATGCAAGTCAGTCCTTATCTGTTTCTCTATGGCCGTTGTGAAGAGGCTATCGACTTTTACCTGCAGGCGACCGGGGGCGAGTTGCTCGCGAAAATGAAGTTTGGCGATATGCCGGATCAGGGAGAGCAGGTTGGCGATCAGTCCGCAGCGCCGCAGCCACCCGAGAAGATCATGCATGCGCAACTGCGTATTGGCGACGGCGAGCTGATGCTCAGCGACGGTAACACCGATCAGCCACCGGCGTCGGAACATGCCGGTTATGCGGTCAGCCTTTCCACCACCGATGTCGAAGAGGGTAAAGCGTGGTTTGAAAAACTGTCGGCAGGCGGCAAGGTGACAACGGAGTGGCAGGAGACTTTCTGGTCGAACGGCTTCGCCATGTTTATCGATAAGTTCAACATTCCGTGGCGCATCAATGTGGAGAAGTCGCAGGATTAAGCGGCTGACGGACGTCACAGGATGCGACGCCATACCAGCAGAAACACAAGGCGGCGACGCGATAAAGCGCCGCCGCTTTACATCAGAAGTTGTAACCCGCCACCAGGTAGTAACCCCAGCCGGTCGATTTGACTTCAAACGGACCGTTGCCGAAGTTCAGCTCCTGACCATCTGCCCACTGGCCGCCGTTGTGGAAGTAACGCGCCACCGCAGAGATGTGCCAGTGATCGTAGCCCAGTGACAGAATGTGGCTGGAGGCGATGGAGTTGCTGGTGCGTGATGCGCCGCCTTTATCGCGCAGATCGGAACCCCAGTCGAAGTTAGTGAAGCCGACATAGCCCAGATTACCGCCCCACAGCGTCGTGATCGGGACGAAGTATTTCACCTTGAAGCGATAGCCATCCCAGCTGTTCTCGTTCGCCGCACCGTAGTTTTCCCACTGATATTTGGCATAGACGTTCAGCGACAGGCCGACATCGCTGTGCGTATCGATATCGGTGCCGAGACCCATATACCAGGTGTTCTGGCGGTTATCGCTGTTGCGGCCCATATCGTAGATGTAGTTGTTAGCAAAATACCACTCTTTGAACGGACCAAATGCCAGGCTGGTGCCGGTCAGCTTGTCGATCGAGAAGCGCGGCTCAATTTCCATGAACATCGGGGAACCGTGGTCGAATACGCCGTTGGCGTTGCTGTTGCCGACGCCGAAGAAATTAGGTACGTCGAGATAGCCGTAAAAGTCGAACCACTCTTTTTTCGCAAACGCTTCATATTCCAGATAGACGTCGTTATTGAACTGCGGTCCGAAACGGGTGTGGTAGCTGCCTACCACGTTAACGCTCTGATGCCACCAGTCAGAGAGATACTGCGGATCGCTTTCTGCGGCCTGCGCAGCACCACTCAGTGAACATGCCAGCACGGCACCTGCTATCAACGTTTTATATTTCATTATCATCAGCCACATGCTTTTGACCGCCGCACAGCAGACGCAGTCAGAGAGAAATCGGTCCCTGGAGGGAATGAGGATGTCAGCAAAAAACAGCCGGTTGTTCAGCCCGCGTAGCGTGCCTGTAACAGATCGATAGAAAATAGATTTTGCTCACGTTTGTCAAAAAGTGTTGCATTACAATTCAGCTAAAATGTGATGCACTTCACAATTAAGACCATGATCGAACGGAACCAGGCAACCGTTTACGTTGTCTGGTTCGTGATCAAAAAGGCGGGATCAGGGAAAAGTGACGCGAACCTGTAAACCACAGATCGCACCCTGTGGGGTCAGACAGTTGGAAAGGGCGACGTGAATCTGATGTTTCTGAGCGACGTTACGCACGATGGATAATCCCAGCCCGCTGCCCTGGGCTTTCACGTCAGGCGAGCGGGTAAAACGATCAAATGCGCGCTCGATAAAGGATTCCGGCATGCCTGGCCCGTTATCGACAATATCGACCACCGTTTTGCCCGCGACCCGATGCAGCAGCACATCGACCAGACTCCCTTCCGGCGTGTGCAACATGGCGTTACCAATCAGGTTGTCAAACAGGCTGCGCAGCTCAGAACGACTGGCCTGCAGACGATACTGGGCAGAGCCGTTAAAGCCGATATCGATGCCGCGCTTGTCTGCCACCACCATCAGCTGCTCAATGCTCTCCTTGAGCAGATCTTCCAGGTCAATATGCTCGACGCTGGCGACCACACTCTGGTCATCCTGGCGCGACACATTGAGTAGCTGTGTGACCAGATGACGGGTGCGCGTGACGCCCGCTTCCAGCTGGCTGAACTGCCGGCTCGCTTCGCCCGGCTGGATATGCTGGCGCAGATTCTCCAGCTGTAAGGTCACCGCCGTTACCGGGGTGCGCAGTTCATGGGCGGCGTCCTCCAGGAACTGACGCTGAGAGGACCAGGCCTCGCGCAGTTTACTCAGCAACGAATTATAGGCAGCCACCAGCGGCAGGATCTCATCCGGCAGCCCCTCCGGTGAGACGTTGTGCGGATGATGGGTCTCCTGCGCCGCGATCTGACGCGAAGCCACCTGCAGATCGCGGGTGATCTTGCGTACCACCAGCCAGATCACCAGCAGCGACAGCGGCATCATCAGGATCATCGGGATAATCGCCGCCAGCGCCCGCTTGACCATCGTGGACTTCATGTAGCTGAGGTTGTGCATGACCTGAATGGTTTTGATCGCGCTGCCGGGCAAACCGGGCCGGGTGTAGATCCGCCATTCACAGTCGCGGCACTGGCCGACATGCACGTCGCGGTAACCCCGCTGGTTCTGTAACGGGGCCGCCAGCTCCGGCCAGGAGCTGGCACGCAGCTGTCCGCGATCGTCCCACAGCTGAACCACAAACGCGCTTTTCGCTTTATCCGGCGCAATCAGCATCGGCATCAGGGCGGGCATCTGCTTATTGGTGGACCAGGCGTCCGCGATTTTTGCCAGCTGATCGTCCTTCATGGTGCCGACCATATCGCCGTAGCAGCTGAAGAAATACCAGGTGACACCGCCAATCATCAGCAGATGAATAATCAGCAGCGTAGAGAGCAGTTTATTACGCAGCGAGCGCATAAAGGTGAAAGGTTTCATATGGCCGGAACCCGCCAGCCCAGGCCACGCACGTTGCGGATCACATCGTTATCCAGCTTGCGGCGCATGCCGTGAATCAGGACATCCACCGCATTGCTGCTGACTTCATCGCCCCAGCCATAGATGCGGTTTTCCAGCTGCTCGCGCGACAGAATGGCACCGGGCCGCTCCAGCAGGGCGTAGAGCAGGGCATACTCGCGCGCGGTCAGCTGCTCGCGCTGCCCCTTATAGAGCACTTCGCGGGTCATCATATCCAGCTGAACATCCCCGCTGCCCAGCACCGAATCTGCCGCGCCGTGGCGGCGTCGGGTAATGGCGCGCATCCGGGCCATCACTTCCTGGAGGTCGAACGGTTTAAGCAGGTAGTCGTCAGCGCCGCTGTCGAGCCCCTGAATGCGCTGCGCCACCGTGTCGCGGGCAGTCAGAATCAGCACGGGCGTGGAGTCGCCGCGCCCGCGCGCCCGGCGCAGCACCTGTAACCCGTCATCGCGGGGTAAGCCGAGATCGAGCAGCACGCAGCTGTAGCCGCCTTCGCTCCAGGCATTGTGGGCAAAGACGCCATCGCGCACCCAGTCCACCGACCAGCCCGCGCCCTCCAGTGCCTGCTGCAGGTTTGCGCCGATCATTTCATCATCTTCAACCAGTAACACGCGCATGGCTGATCTCCTCTGCAAAGATGGGAGAGAGTTTACTCATCAATTGTTAGGCCAGAATTATCCGCCTTCACACTTCCCGCTTTCGCCGCGCTGGCTGCATCTGCAGTGCTTCATCAGAACTCTATCCGCATTTTTCATAGTAAACGAGAGTAAAACCACTGGCCTGAGGACGAAAATTTTGACGCTTTTATCATTAGGTCAATACTACCCTTTTCAGACGTGAATAATGCTATTTAACTGTTGTATGACTAATTTAGGATAGAAATGATTTTTATCAGATACGGGCTCTATGTTAGTAAGGTTATTTCTGAGTAGATAGATGTTAAAATTATGCAATAGAAATTAACTCTGAAAATTAATTGTGCCTTATGTCACATAAAAAGATAAATGTTAATATTTTATCAGGATGATCTGGGGAGAAATAACAAGAAATGACATCTTTTTTCACCCATCTCTTTGATAAGGAAATTTATTTTATAAATTTTAATAAGGGTAATAACTCTTTGCACATGGAATATTTAATTGATATAAATTTCTGGCAACAGGGTTTGCCATTAATAAAAAACAGAAGGAGTTTGTTAAATGAAGATCTTAGAAAATAGTCATTTGCTTTTGGTTACTGGTGCAAGCGGTGCATACGACCCTGCCTATGCTGGGGCATCAGCTTATGCCAGTCAGCATGGTAATAAGTCCAGTCAATCCGGTAATCTGTTTGGTCCAAGTAATGGCGTAATTCAGGTTGTGGCTGCACATCCTGAAATGGTGGGCTGTCTCAATGGCATCCTCGGTGGGATGATTAGTGGTTCAGTAGGTGGTCCGGGCTCAGCTGTGGCAAGTGCGATTGGTGGTGGTATTGGTTCGTGTTTTAATAATTCTGGAAACTACAATGCTGGTAACAGTATTGGTGGTCAATGCACCTGGTGAAATTAGTCTTCATGATAAATGATGGCTGAGGGTTTTATGCAAAAAATAGTACGCTATCTATCTATATTGGTTAGCATATTAGTGGGCGCAATGTTTTTGAGTGGCGCAGGCGTTTCGTATGAAGGCTGGTATGCTATGCCAGAAAATGCATCAAAAATGGTCGTTACAATCGCTACACTGACTACGTTTGTTAAACTGACTATTTTTTTGTGCTCAAGGTTTTTCAGTGCATCTGGCAGCTGTAAAAAAACTTAAGTGTAGAGATTAGATGTGCAGGGGCTTCGGCTCCTGTTTTGATATAAAAAATTAATAAAACAGGAATGTAATAAAAGCTGCTGACTAAATGAGTTTTAAATGCCTCTCTTTTCTAACAGTAATCTCACGACAGATTTTTTCTCAAAGCCCCCGCTGGCCGCACCCTCTCACCTCCGTTTCAACCCTTGCTAATTCTGCGCTAATTTTCTGCTAATTAAGGGATAAATTTTAGCGGGTAGAGTGGTTCCACTGCACATCAGCTTGAACAGGAGGAACCATGAATCAGCGCGAGTTTATTCGGAGTCTGCTGGACTGGATAGAGAACAACTTAGGACACGATCTGCATCTGGATGAGGTGGCGCGCCGCTCAGGCTATTCGCGCTGGCATCTGCAACGCCTGTTTCGCCAGCACACCGGCTTTTCCCTGGCAGAATATATCCGTCAGCGTCGCCTGACGGAGTCGGCGCTCACGCTGCTGAGCAGCAACGAAGCGATTCTGCAGGTGGCGATGAACTACGGCTTTGATACCCAGCAGGCCTACACCCGGACCTTCAAAAATTACTTTATGGTGACGCCGGGCCAGTTGCGCCGCCAGCGTCGCGTCGAGCCGGATCGACTGCTGTTCCCGCTGGCGATGGCCAGCTGATGCCTGACAAGGCCTTTCCGTCACGGCAGGCAGACGGAAAGGTCACTCCGCGCTTTGCGCTCGTTTCGCCTGTTATCACCCTGTTTTTTTTGCCTCCTCGCCACAGTCCCCCCGCCTGAACATGCTAGTTTGTTGCCTGCATCCCCTTACTGTCGGAGTCGGGAAACATGGAAAATGGCGCGAATTTAACCGCCATGCTGGTATTCGCACGGGTAGTGGAGTTACAGAGTTTCAGCGAGGCCGCCCGCGCACTGGGCTGGTCCAAATCGCATGTCAGCCGGGAGATCGCCCGGCTGGAACTCAGGCTCGGTATCCGGCTGCTGCAGCGCACCACCCGGCGGCTGGCGCTGACCGAGCTGGGGCAGGCGTACTACCCCTATTGTGTCCGGATGCTGGCGGAAGCGCAGCGCGCCGAGGCGTTCGTTCAGCAGCTGCATCAGCAGGCCGCCGGTCATGTCAGGCTGCAGGCGCCCGTCACGTTCGGCTGTCAGTGCGTAGTGCCTGTCGTTAATCGCTTTCTGCGCCGCCATCTGCATATCAACGTTGATCTCGATCTCACCGATCGCAGCCAGGATCGGCTGGACGATCAGGATGATCTGGCGATTGTGATTCGATCCCGGGCACCGCGTCAGGGCAACTTCCGGCTGCTGAGTGATATCGACTGGGGGCTCTATGCCGCGCCTGCTTATCTGGCACAGCGACCGGCCATCACTCACCCCGGGATGCTGCCGCGTCACGACCTTCTGCTGTTTCATGGCCCGGCCCACACCGCTGCGCTGCCGTTCCGCCGCGATAAGCAGCGGCTGGCGCTGGATGTACGCAGTCGCTTTCGCGCCAATAACAGCATGGCGCTGCTGAATGCGGCCCTGGCCGGCAGCGGTATCGCCTATCTGCCCGCCTACATGGCGCAGGAGGCGGTCGGGCGGGGTGATATTCAGCAGCTGTTGCCGGAGTGGCAGATGGACCGTCTGCAAAGCTATCTGCTGCTGCACGACACCCCGGAAACGGCGTCGCCCGTCACGCTGCTGAGCGATGCGCTGGTTGCGGCGCTGAGCACAGGCTGATTGTTGCCTGCTGACAACAATCATCGCCACAGAGTAACTATCGCGGCGTGACTGTTGTTAACCCGCCGCCCTGGTTAGCCTGTATCCCTGATCAATCAAGGGATATGGCTATGCAACACTCACCCGAAACGGCAGTGTTTCACCACTGGAAACGTAATTTAGCGGTCTGCGTCGTCGGATCTTTTACCACTATCGTGGCGATGACGCTGCTGCTGCCTTTTCTGCCGCTCTATGTTCAGCAGCTTGGCGTTGAGCAGCCCGCCGCCATTGCGCGCTGGTCCGGCCTGGCCTATGGGGCGACCTTTTTCAGTGCCGCGCTGACGGCACCGCTGTGGGGCCGGCTGGCTGATCGTTACGGTCGCAAGCTGATGCTGATTCGGGCCAGCCTCGGCATGGCGATTGCGATGTCGCTGATTGGCATGGCGACGGCGCCGTGGCAGCTGGTGGCGCTGCGTCTGCTGGCGGGGCTGCTGGGTGGCTACGCGTCGGGGTCGACCATTCTGGTGGCGGCGCAGACGCCCAAAGCGCAGACAGGCTGGGCGCTGGGCGTCCTCTCCTCCGGCATTATGGCCGGCAACGTGGTCGGGCCGCTGCTGGGTGGCCTGCTGCCGCCGCTGATTGGCATCCGGCACACCTTCTGGCTGACCGGCGCGGTGATTTTTCTCGCCTTCCTCGCCACCACCTTTTTACTCAGAGAGCAGCCGCGAGCCAGCGTCACCGCCCGCGATCGTCCTTCACCGATGCCGGCAGAGCCGCCGGTCAATCACCGCCTGGTGCGGCTGATGTGGCTTTCCGGCATGTTGCTGATTTTTGCCAGCATGTCGATTGAACCGATTATTACGCTCTACGTCGGCGAGTTTGTTCAGGGTGAACATCAGATCACCCTGATGGCCGGAATCGTGATGTCCGCCGCCGCGCTGGGCACGGTGCTGGCAGCACCGCGGCTCGGTCGCCTGGCCGATCGCGTCGGACACTGGCGGGTTCTGACAGGGGGATTACTGCTGAGCGGCGTGCTGCTGATCCCGCAGGCGTTTATCACGGCGGCCTGGCAGCTGGTGCTGCTGCGCTTTCTGATGGGGATGGCGCTGGGCGGCCTGATGCCATGCATCACGGCGATTATCCGTCATAACGTACCGGGCTCACAGGTCGGACGGATGCTCGGTTATTCCACTTCGGCACAATATGTGGGTCAGGTCAGCGGTCCGCTGTTCGGTGGAGTGGTCGGCGGGACGTTCGGGATGCGGCCGGTATTTCTGGCGACCTGCGCGGTGATGCTCTTCTGCGCATGGCTCAACTGGCGCGAAATGAAAAAGTAACGCGATCAAAAAAGGCGGACCGGAGTCCGCCTTTTGTTACTGACCGAAGCAGGAATTACTTCTGGTCTGGCAGCGCGTAGGCAATCACATAGTCGCCCAGCTTGGTACCAAACGAACCGTGACCGCCTGCTGCGATGACAACGTACTGCTTGCCATTCACTTCATAGGTCATCGGGGTCGCCTGGCCGCCTGCTGGCAGACGTGCCTGCCACAGCAGCTCGCCGGTGTCGGTGCTGAACGCGCGCAGGTAGTTATCGGCGGTCGCACCAATGAAGAATACCTTACCTGCGGTGGTGATTGGACCACCCAGCATCGGCATACCCATTTTGAACGGCAGCGGAACCGGTGAGCTGTCACGAACGGTACCGATACGCTGTTTCCACACGACGTCGTTGGTCTTCAGATCCACCGCGGAGATGTAACCCCAGGCTGGCTGTTTGCATGGCAGACCAAACGGAGAGAGGAACGGATTCAGTTCGACGCCAAACGGCACGCCATACTGCGGCTGAATACCGGTTTCAGTCCCTGAACCACCCTCTGCACCTTTCGGCGGCTCAATCGGGTTACCCGGACCGCGCGGAACCAGTTTCGAGACAAACGGCAGCGCCATCGGGTTAGCAATCGCAATCTGACGATGTGGATCGACCGCGATACCGCCCCATTCGAACATACCCAGGTTGCCCGGGAACACCAGCGTACCCTGCTCAGATGGCGGCGTGAACGGACCTTCATAGCGCAGACGCTTGAAGATAACGCGGCACACCAGCTGGTCAAACATCGTCGCGCCCCACATATCCTTGTCCGTGAGGTTCTGTTTCGGACGGAAGGTCAGCTCAGAGTAGGGCTGCGTAGCGGCAACGTGGTCACCTTTCGCAGCACCCTGTGGCACTGGCGTTTCTGGCGCCGGAACCACTGGCTTGCCGGTACGGCGATCCAGGACGAAGATATTACCGGTTTTAGCCGGCGCGTAGATCACCGGGACGGTATTGCCATCTTTATCGGTGATGTCAGCCAGGGTCGGCTGCGACGGCAGATCCATATCCCACAGGTCGTGATGCACCGTCTGATAAGACCAGACCAGCTTACCGGTGGTGGCGTTCAGCGCCAGCACGCTGCTCGCGTAACGCTCCTGCTCTGGTGTGCGGTTACCGCCCCAGATGTCCGGTGTGCTCACGCCCATTGGCAGATAAACGGTATCCAGTTTCGGATCGTAAACCGCCGGTGCCCATGAGTTCGGTGAATTCAGGGTAAAGGTGTGTTCATCAGCCGGAATGGCATTCGGATCTTTTGCACCCGGATCAAATACCCACAGCAGTTTACCGGTATTCACATCAAAGCCACGAATCACGCCGGAAGGCTCGCGGGTTGAGTAGTTATCGGTGACTGCACCCGCCATGATGATGGTGGTGTTGGTAATGATCGGCGGTGAGGTCGGCTCATACTGACCCGGCGTGGTGACAGGCTGCTTGTGCTGCAGATCCAGCTCGCCATTAACGCCAAATGTCGGGCAGCGTTCGCCGGTTTCGGCGTCCAGTGCAAACAGACGACCATCGTTAACCGGTAAATAGATACGACGTGAGCAGAGCGCAGGCTGGCTGTTTACTGCATCAGCGGCTGCCGGCACTTCGTGGTAGGAGACGCCACGGCAGGTCACGTGCTGGAAGGTCGGATTCACCTTCATGGCCGGATCAAACTTCCACTTCTGTTTACCTGTAGCCGCATCCAGCGCAAACAGGATCTGGTGTGGCGAACAGAGGTAAAGGGTGTCGCGGATTTTAATCGGGGTCACTTCGTCGGTGATTTCGCCCGGATCGTTAGGGGTTTTCATGTCGCCGGTCTGGAACTGCCAGGCAACCTGCAACTCTTTCACGTTCTCGTGGTTAATCTGCTTCAGCGGCGAGAAACGGGTTCCCTGCTGATCGCGCGCATAAGCGGGCCAGTCAGCATCCGGGATGTTGCTCAGCGGTGCAGCCTGCTGCGCATTGTCAGCGGTTTCCGGCACAGAACCGTTAATGACCTGCGGATCGTTGAATACCGCGTAGGCCAGCACGGCCGCACTGGCAATCAGCGCCACAGCCATGGTACCCAGTGCTGCTTTGCTACCGGCGTTAACGCTGCGATAGACAAACGGCAGGATCAGCCAGACACCAAAAATCACCAGCACATCGGTGCGTGGCGCCAGCGCCCAGAAGTCCGTCCCGACTTCCCACACGCCCCAGATCAGGGTGCCGATCAGCAGCAGCGCATAGAGAACCAGCGCGGTGCTTTTACGGCGGGAAAGCAGATAAGCGGTGATGAGCATAACCACACCGCCGAAAACGTAATACCAGGAACCACCAATAGCGGCTAACCAGCCACCGCCAATCAGCATAAACGCGCCCGTCAGTACTGCGAACAGTATCGTCAGGAAACGAATTACGCTAAACGATGAGGAGTTTTTCCCCATGATATCGACCTCGTTTTGTTGCCATAAAACATACGAAAACAACCAGATAGGCTGTTTCCAGTTATCAAGTACAAATGATTAAGGGTGTTCTTGAGAATCTCTTCCGCTAAGACAGACGCTCCCTTTGTGTTAAATGTTATAGCAAAATTAGATCAAGGTTTGATTTTTTTAGCTCAAAGCGCTTAACAAATGAAGTAATGCGACATTTTATGGGGGATTAATGGACGTTAAGCGCACCGCCGTGTGCCCTTAACGCCGGAGGGCAGGATTTGTGGTTCAGCAGCTAATCAGGTCGCCGTCCGAGCGTTGCTGTTGCCAGCCGCTAATATTTATCTCAGCAAACTGTTCAGCGCTTAAAGGCGGCGTATGACTTCGCACGATCACCTCGGCCCCTTTCTCACGGAATGTCGCCATGAAAAAAGGAAAGGTAAACTTTTCATAATTGTCATTAAAGAACGCTTCGGTTAAAACAATCCCGGAAAAAGGAAAGGATTCCAGCAGTCGCCAGTCTGCACCGGGCGGAGCAAAATCATAAAGCCAGAAATCAAATTTCTCTGTTAATTCAAGCAGTGAGGCGTGGTGTGCGGCTAAACTGGTATAATTAATACCAATTCTGATTCGCCCATCCTGTAAATGAGAATAAGCATCCGGAACCGCAATCATTCCCTGCAGCCGAAAGTCTTCTACCGGGACAATCATTAATGCTGCTTCAGTAGCGATTTGATTGTGTAATGAAATAATGTTGTTTGTATTAAGTATATTGCGGCTGTCCTGATTTTGCTGAAGATATGGCACGCTATAGCAAATGCCCGTGACATTACGCGTAACGTGATGGATAGGTTCAGTAACATAAGGGTTATATAAACTGTTTTTCATTATCTCTTTGGCGTGCAATAAAAAAGGATTTATTGATAATCAATCATATAAACGGTCGCATTTTCCAAACGCGTGAATAAATATAGATCATCTGCTTAATCCAAATCATCCTTTTATTGTCGCGGAGCGTAAATAAACGCTTCGGCACAGAAGCAATAATTCCTTTGGCGTCTGATGATGACGTGGAATATATTCAATAGTCGGGACCAATAGGCTGGTAATAATCAGGAGAGATTTTTCAGGCCCGGCATGGACAGGAAGGCGATTTATCGCCGGGAGCAGCAGAGGGGAAACCATCGCGATTATACTTCATCCGCTCTGTTATCTGACGTTCCTCATCGACCGCACAAATAACACCGCGCAACGACGCGGGACGGCTCATCAAATTTGGGATAAGACATGGGATTTATGGCATCGGCAGCGGAAGAGCCGCTGTGGCGACATCGGGCATTCGTCGCCTTCTGGCTGGCACGAACCTGTTCATCGTTTGGTTTTCAGATGTTTTCGGTGGCAATCAGCTGGCAGATCTATGCGCTGACCGACAGCGCGATGGCGTTAGGGATGATTGGCTTAATGCAGTTTCTGCCGTCGGTGTTGCTGGCGCTGCCTGCAGGGCATCTGGCGGATCAGTATGACCGGCGGCGTATCGTGCTGTTCGGTCAGCTGGTGGAATTTGCTGCGCTGCTGGCATTAGTGGTGCTTACCTTATTTTCTACCGCCGATCGGGTTACGCTCTGGGGTCTGGTATTTATGATTGCGGTGGCGAAAGCGCTGGAGTGGCCTTCGATGTCCTCAATGCTGCCGTCGCTGGTTCCACCCGCGATTCTGGCGCGGGCGATGGCGATGAACTCGGTGGGCGGCGAGGCGGCGGTTATCGTCGGACCGACGCTGGGCGGGCTGCTTTATGTCGCGGGACCGCATGTGGTGTATGGCGTGTCTGCGCTGTTCTATCTGATTTCGCTGACGCTGGTGAGTCTGCTGCGCTATGAGCGCCCGTTGCAGCCGCGCCTGCCGATGAACATGAAGAATCTGTTTGCCGGGATTCACTTTATCCGCGAACGCAAAGATGTGCTGGGCGTGATTTCGCTCGATCTCTTTGCCGTCCTGCTGGGTGGCGCGACCGCGCTGCTGCCCATTTTTGCCAAAGATATTCTGCATACCGGGCCGTGGGGATTGGGGATGCTGCGGGGCGCGCCCTCTGTGGGGGCGCTGCTGGTCGGCATCTGGCTGAGCCGGCATAAGCTGGATAAGCACGTCGGGATGATTATGTTTGGTTCGGTGGCGGGCTTTGGTGTTGCCACGCTGGTGTTCGCGCTCTCGACGCAGCTGTGGCTGTCGCTGCTCGCGCTGTGTGCGCTGGGCGGTTTCGATATGGTCAGTATGGTGATTCGCGGTGCGCTGGTGCAGCTGGATACGCCGGATGCGATGCGCGGGCGGGTGAATGCGGTGAACGCCATTTTCATCAATACGTCGAATCAGCTGGGTGAGTTTGAGTCGGGGATGCTGGCAGCATGGATGGGCGCAGCCCCGGCGGCGGCGATTGGCGGGATCGGTACGCTGGTGGTGGTGGCCCTGTGGATGAAGTTGTTTCCGCATCTGCGGCGGCGGCAGAAGCTGGAGAATGAGGGGGATGCGGTCTGACCCAGGGCAGCTGTATGCGCTTGTGATGTCAGGAAGGTTATCGCTGATAAATTGAGCGCAGGCTTCAGGGAGCATATGTCCTCCGCAAAGACGCAAAAACGCCCTCCCTGGCAGGCTCAGCGCGGGCCATCCGTGGCCCGCTATGCTTTGCTACAGACATATGCTCCCTTCGCTTCACATCCGGCAGCCGCTTCCCGTTTCAGGAAGGTCGCTGCAGGCACATCCCGCGCAGGCTTCAGGGAGCCTGCGTCTTCCGCAAAGTCGCCCGCCATATCGGTTGCTGAGGGTAGTTAATCTTTTTACGCTTGATAAAACCCCTCTGAAAACGGAGCAATTTCTGAGTGCAATCGAGAATCTTTAGAGTCATCAGAAAAGTCATTTCTGAGTTATCAGGGGCGGTTGTGATCAGCGCCGTAGTGCCGGGCATGTTCATTGCCATCTTTGCGAATGAAGGGATTATGCGCGTACTCGCCCCCTTGCTCGTTTTTCTCGCTGGACTGGTTCTTTACGGGTTAGCCTGGATGATTTCATCTAAAGAAGATCGGAAATAGGCCACGCAAAACGCCTGACCAGCAGGCAGCAGCGACTACCGCGCGTCAACATGGGTTCAATCGTTGCTCTGCAGCCTGCGTGAGCAACACCCTGTCGATTATTCTCATACCGGAAGAGGCCATTTAAAGGCGTTTTCTTGCGTCTGTTGCTGACATAAGGCGACAGGCCTGAAGGTAAATAATGCCCGTCACCTGAGAAGTAACTGGCCCGAAGGCCAGTTCAGCAGAGTACCAGTCAGAGTGCCAGTAACAAGCCGGGGACGGCGGGGGAGGCCGCCCCTGAGGCTGGGGCCGTCAGGCCCCGGATTTTCCCAGGTTGGCGTCAAATGTCAGCCAGCTTTCACGCATGTCCACTACGCTGCGGGTTTTGCGTGCCTCATCGATTTTGATGGCGGTAAGGCCCGCTTCCAGCGCGTCCACCACTGAGACTTTCAGCGGTGTTCCCTGTTTAATATGTTTGACGATTTCTTCAGCCATCAGCGCATCCGCGCCGTAATGGCCATCATAAGCGTTGCCGCTGTAGGCGGTATCGACCTCTTTCTCACCGCTGCGGGCGTTGTGCACCCGGAAGTAGTTACGCACAAAGTCGCCTTCCGCCATGCCGTCAGTGCCCATGACGCAGAAACGGCGGAACTCATCCGGCACGTTCAGGTTGGCGTGGAAGGCGAGGGTGGCTCCCCCCTCATACTCAATCAGCGCGGTCTGGTAGTCGACAATGTCAGCATCGCTGTCGAAGACCGCATCTGTGCTGGACCAGCCGCTGGGTTTGACGTGATAGAGCTCCGACTCAGGGGTGATCGCCCCCTGCGGGGCGTGAGCCGGGGTAAAGGATTTCCGGCCACCAAAGCTGGCGACGTGAGTCGGACGCCGCTGCAGCAGGCCCTGATAGAGATCGATGTCGTGGCAGCACTTCTCCAGAATATAGGGACCGGCATACTTCTCCAGCCGTCGCCAGTCGCGCTGGAAGAAGGCACCGTGATAAGGCTTGATGTGTTCGGTTGCCTCAATCGAGGTGATTTCGCCCAGCTGGCCCGCATCGCGCGCAGCCAGCAGATCGTGATAAAGCGGTGAATAGCGCAGCACCAGCCCGACCAGAATGCGCGCCTCGCCATACTGACGCACCAGCTTTGCCATCGCCATGGTCTGCTCCTCATTAATTACCACCGGCTTTTCGGTAAAGACGGTATAGCCTGCCGCCAGCGCCTGACCCACATGCTCCAGATGCAGAAAGTTGGGTGAACCCACCAGCACCACATCCATTCCGCCGTGAGCCAGCAATGCGTCCACAGACGAAAAAGCCTGGCCGGGCGCAATACCAAAGCTGTGCAGATTCGGCAATCCGGCGGGGGCCGGATCGTAATAGCCCACGACGGAAAAGCTGTCGTCAGCCTTGCTGAACTCTTTCATGACGTGGGACAGACGAAAGCCGAGACCGATAATGCCTACTTTCATGGTAAACCCCTGCTCCTGAGATCGGATGATGCAAAGCCCGCCAGCGGTCGGGCGCGGCTGCTGATAATCTGACCACCAACTTATTACGGCAGAAAAAGTAATGTCAACATCGCGCTGCACGTTTTGCGGGATGGGTTTTTGTTATATTTATGTAAATTAAGGAAAAATAGTCATGATGTTTTTACCATATTTATTTGTTATTGCGATTTAAGTTTTTTTATCCTATCGTTCGCTCATTATGGCTATAACCCTTAATCAGGGAAGGAAGCGCGTGCAACCACACTATCTTCTTGGCATCGATGGCGGCGGAACGCAGTGTCGCGCGCGCTTAACCGATCGGCAGGGCCGCCTGCTGGCAGAAAGCACCGGTGGACCCGCCAATGTCTGGTCAGATTATGATGCTGCCCTGACCTGTGTCGGGCAGCTGACTGAACAGGTATTTATCCAGGCGGGACTCACCGCAGAGGCGCTGGCACAGACCGCGCTTGTGGCGGGGCTGGCCGGCGCTAACGTTGCCTCAGTGCAGGCGCGCCTCGCCAGCTGGCAGCCCGCCTGCGCGGCGTTGCAGGTGGTCAGCGATGTGGAGATCGCCTGCGCGGGCGCGCACGGTGGCGAGCCTGGGGCGGTCTTTATCATCGGCACCGGCAGTCAGGGCGCCGCCTGGGATGGCGAACGCTTTACGCTGCTTGGCGGCTGGGGCTTTGCCCTCTCCGATCAGGGATCGGGGGCGGAGCTGGGCCGTCGTGCGCTGCGTCTGGCACTGCTGGCGCATGAGTCGATCATTCCGCACGGCTCCCTGACCCGCCAGCTGATGGCGCAGTTCGGCGACAGCCCGGAAACCATGCTGCTCTGGACGCGCACGGCGGTGCCTGCTGACTGGGCCCGCGTGGTGCCACAGATTTTTGCAGCCGCCGACGCGGGTGACAGCCACGCTCGGGAGCTGCTGCAACAGACCGCCGCCGATATCGGCCTGATGGTGCGACGCCTGATCGCCGTGAGCAGCGGGCCGGTGGCGCTGATGGGCGGCGTGGCCGCACCGATTCAGCGCTGGCTGGAAGAAGATATTCAGGCCCGGCTGGTGGTGCCGCAGGGCGATGCCCTGAGCGGGGCGCTGACCCTGGCGCAGCAGCTGACGCCTGCCGATTACCGATCTCAAGCGGGCTGAGCTGCCTCAGCCCGATAACCCGAGGAATCTATGACCGCTCCCAACGTAACCGCGCGCATTCTGCGGTTGATTGTCGAAAATGCGCCAATCAGCCAGTCAGATCTGAAAGTTCGCAGCGGACTGAGCATGTCGACCGTCTCACAGGCAACCAACCGCCTGCTGACGCAGGAGATTGTGCAGGAGCTGGGGCTGCGTCGCGTGTCGATGGGACGGCCAAAAACCCTGCTGGGGCTCAACCCCGACCGCGCCAGCGTGATTGGGATTCAGCTCAATGCGGAACGCAACCTGATCGTCATGACCGATCTCAGCGGCAATCTGCTGGGTGAACAGCAGATGCCAAAAGGCACGCTGACGCCGCGCCAGCTTGGCGATGCGCTGGCGAAATTTCTGCGCGGCGTGGAGGAGAAGCGGGTGGGGGCCATTGGTCTGGCGCTGTCGGGGCTGGTCGATGCTGAAAACGGCTATTGCATCCGCTCCAAGGTGCTGGGCTGGGATAACGTTCCGATTGCGCGCCTGCTTGAAGAGCGCTTCTCGCTGCCGGTCTTTATCGAAAACGACGCCAACGCCATGGCCATGGCCGCGCTGGTGTTTGGTCAGCTCGGCAATGCGCAGTCGGCGGTGATCGCCACCTACGGCAAAGGGATTGGCGCGGGGATCATCCTTAATCGTCAGCTCTATCGCGGTCGTCACGGCAAGGCGGGCGAGATTGGTAACGGGCTGGTGGGCGACGGTTCGCTGCGCCTGCTGGAAGATGTCGCCTCCTCGCGCGCCATTCTGCAGCGGGTGGCGGAGCAGGATGCGGAGGGCGTGACGCTGCAGGCGCTGGAGCAGCGGCCCACGCCAGAGGTGCTGGCGGCGCTGGAAGAGGCGGGACGTGAACTGGGCATTTCGCTGGCGAACCTGTCGGTGGCCTACGATCCGGATGTGGTCTATCTGGCGATGGAGCCGCACATGGCGTCACGCATTCTGCTCGATCACATCACCCAGAGTTTTCAGGCCTACCGGCTGAAACTGACGCCACAGATGACGCCGCTGCAGTTTCTGACGGAATCGAACCGGATGTGGGCGCTGGGCGCGGCGGGATTTGCCGTTAACCGCTTGCTCGATCTGCTGGCAGCCCAGGCTGACGAAGAGCCGGTCACCTGAGTTAACACTCGAATAAAAACGGGCGCTAAGCGCCCGTTTTTGTTTCCGTGCTTCTCCTAGCGCAGGCGCAGACCCTGCTCATCAAACAGCAGGCAGTGCGCGGCAGAGATGCCCAGTTCCACCTGCGCACCGAGATCGCGCGGGGTGGCCTCACGCTCTTCCACCACCAGCATCTGTTCACGTCCGATATCCAGGTAGAGATAGTTGGTGTGACCCAGCATCTCGCCATAGGCCAGCTCGCCGTGAAAACGCAGGGCGTCCGGCGTCTGCGCGGCAGGCTGGAAATGCTCGGGACGGATGCCCAGTGTGACGGTCTGGCCCTCGCGGCAGGCAGCCGCAAGGGGCATGACCAGCCCCTCAATCTTCAGCTCCGGCACCCGCAGCTGCACTTCACCTTCGCCCGTCGCGCTGATCTCGGCGCGCAGAAAGTTCATCTTCGGCGATCCGATAAACCCGGCGACAAACAGATTATCCGGGTCGTGATAGAGCGTCAGCGGTGCGCCGACCTGCTCAATCCGGCCCTGACGCAGCACCACGATGCGGTCAGCCAGAGTCATCGCCTCCAGCTGATCGTGGGTGACATAAATCATGGTGTTACCGAGTGAAGCGTGCAGGCGGGCGATCTCGATCCGCATCTGCAGACGCAGTTCGGCATCCAGGTTGGAGAGCGGTTCATCGAACAGGAAAATACGCGGATGGCGAATGATGGCGCGGCCAATCGCCACGCGCTGCCGCTGTCCACCAGAAAGCGCACGCGGCAGGCGGTCGAGCAGTTCCGTCAGGTGCAGCCGTGCTGCCGTCTGCGCAATAGCCTGGTTGATCTCCGCTTTAGACTTTTTCATGACCTCCAGCGGATAGGCCAGATTGCCGCGCACCGTCATGTTGGGGTAGAGCGCATAGGACTGAAACACCATCGCGATGCCGCGCTCGGTGGCGGGCTGCTGCGTCATATCCTGCCCCTCAATCAGCAGCTGACCGCTGCTGATCTCCTCCAGCCCGGCGATCATCCGTAACAGCGTCGATTTGCCGCAGCCGGAAGGGCCGACAAACACCACAAATTCGCCGCTGTTGATCGTCAGATCGATGCCATGAATGACATTGACGTGCTCATACGACTTCTTCACATTCTGCAAGCGCAGGCTGGTCATCGGCTACCTCACTCAGAGTAACTGGCCCATGTAGATGGCATTACTGCGCAGGATAGGGGTGAACCCCATACGCGTATAGAAGGCGCACACCTGCTCGTTCTGCAGGCTGACGCCAAGATGGACACCGCTGACCCCGGCGGCCCGCAGCGCCGCCAGCTCATGCTCAATCATCCGGCGACCCCAGCCCCCTTTCTGGGCGGCAGGCAGCAGGTTGATATGCAGATGCGCGGGCCAGCGGGTCACCAGCGTCTCCGCGGCCTGGTCGGGCTGACGGATGGCGTCGAGCACTTTACTGTCGAGCGGGGCGCTGGCGCTGCGGTCGCGATATTTCTCCTGCAGCTGCGGCCACCATTCGGCGTCGAGCTGAGCCTCAAACGCGCGGGTGTCAGGCACGGCCACAACGTAACCCTGCACCTCACCGTCACGCTCCAGCACAAAGGCGAAGTCAGGCGCAAACCGCGCGTAGGGCACGGCAAAACGCTGGCCGGGATAGTCGGGATCGGAGTAGAGCGCGCGGGCATCGCCACCGGCATCCGCTGTTTCCAGGCAGATACGGTAGAGCGCCGGGAAGTCCGCCGGTGTGGCCGGACGAATGACACCTTGATTCGCCATGGTGAATTCTCATGAGTGAGTGAAACGGTCAGGGAGTAAACAGATCCACAGGATAAAGTTACGTTAATGAATGTGGACTTAGTTTTCAAGATAGAATAATTCCCTTATCGCACTAACGCTGACGGTTAAGCAATCTTTCGTGGCGTCATGATGCACAACTGTGATCGCCAGCACGCCCGCAGGACGGCGGCTGGCGGCAGATTCAGCGCCGGTAAAAAGAGAAAAGTGTGAGCGTGATAGGATTTTCGTATGGTTTATCAGGGTGTTATTTTGTCATTATAGCCTGGCGATCTCCTGCTGTGAAAAGCGCGCGGGGCACGCTGCCGCCGCGGTTAACAGGCGTCAGACCAGCGTGATGTGCTGATATTCACGCCAGGTTGCTGTTTATTTGCGCGCGCTCACAGCGTTGCAATTCCCGCGGCAGGTTGTTTGACTTTATTTTTTTATTAAAGTAAGTATGAATCAGTGCGTTTGTGTGCGGCTTCAGCCTGCAGGATGTCAGGCGGTGAGATGCAGGGATGCCGATTCTGGTCTGAAGAAGGTGAGCATAATGTCTGTTTCCTCCGTTCGTTCGTTCCGAATTCGCAATGTGGGTCGGCTGCTGGCAGCGGGCCTGCTGGCAGGCAGCGTCTCGCAGGCCGCCCACGCCGCCGTGACCCTTAATGAGTGGGATATCTACAACTATCCGCAGCAGACCGCCGCGGTGGATGAGGGGATCAAAGAGTTCTCTCAGCAGAATCCCGGCATTGTTATCAACCGCTCGGTGCACTCCTTTGAAGATACCCGCATCCCGCTTAAGCTGGCGCTGACCGCCGGTGACGGCCCGCAGATTGCGCAGGTCAACCAGGGCGGCGGGGATATGGGCTCGCTGGTTAAAGATAAGCTGCTGCTGCCGCTCGACAGCTACGCAGCCAGCTATGGCTGGACGACCCGTTTTCCGGACTCGATTCTGAAACGTAACCGCTGGTCAGACAGCGGT
This sequence comes from Type-F symbiont of Plautia stali, assembly GCF_059731105.1. Lineage (NCBI taxonomy): Bacteria > Pseudomonadati > Pseudomonadota > Gammaproteobacteria > Enterobacterales > Enterobacteriaceae > Type-F symbiont of Plautia stali. Next base: position 374,408 of record NZ_AP035909.1, read on the forward strand.
GAATTTGGCAGCGGCAAACTCTACGGCATCGCCAGCCTGGGGGAGATGGTCGGGCTCTATTACAACAAAGCGCTGCTGGATAAAGCGGGCATTCCGGTGCCGAAAACGCTGGCAGAGCTGGAAAGCGCCATGGCGAAACTCAAATCGCAGGGCACCGCGCCGATGATGCTGGGGCTGCTGGACGGCAACATGGGCCAGCAGCTGCTCAGCACCCTGTGGCAGGCCCAGATCGAGAGCCGTGACCGTAAGACGCTGGATAACCTGATTTACGATGTGGGCGGCACCTTCAGGGACAGCAAGCTGGTCAACGCCGCCACCATGATGAAGAGCTGGACCGATAAAGGCTACTTCTTCCCCGGCTTCCAGGGCATTGGCCATGACGATGCCGCCACCCTGTTCCAGAACGGTCAGGCGGCGTTTCTGGTCAGTGGCACCTGGTATCTCGGCCAGTTCAAAGACAACAAAGATATTCACTTCGCGGCGATGCCTGCCGGTGAAGGTGTGAAGCAGCCGCTGATGGTGGGGGGCACCGATCTGGCGTTCTCCATCACCAGCACCGCCAAAGGCAAAGATCAGCAGGAGGGGGCGGCGAAGTTCATCAACTATATGGTCTCTGATGCCATGGCGAACCGCTGGCTGAAGGTCGGTTTCCTGCCCGCCAGCACCAACAAAGCGGCCACCATGCCAGCAGACAATCCGCTGCTGGCCGAGGCGTATCAGGTCTGGCTGACGCTCAATGAGTATGACGGTTTAGGTCATTACGTAGACTGGGCGACCCCGACCATGAATGCCGAGCTGAATCAGAATGCCCAGCTGCTGCTGGCGGGCCGTCAGACCGCCGATCAGATGGTGGTCAACTTTGATAACAACTATCAGCGTTACCTGAAAACCCTGAAACACTAAGCCGGAGGCCCGGCGAAGCGCCGGGCCTGAGCACTGTTCTGAGTCACGAGTAGGGTTATGTTGAATTTAAGCGGCTGGCGTAATTTTCTTTATGTGCTGCCTGCGGTGCTGGTCTATGCGGTATTTCTGCTCTTTCCGCTGCTGGCCTCGCTGGGCATCAGTTTTACCGAATGGGACGGCACCTCACTGCCGGTGTTCAGCGGCATCAGTAACTATATGCGGATGTTCAGCGATCCGGTGTTCTGGATTGCGCTGGGCAATAACGCCATCCTGATGCTGTTCTATACCCTGTTGCCTATCGGCGTTGGCCTGCTGCTGTGCAGTTTTCTCTATGAGACGCGCAACAACAAGGAACGCAGCGTCTTGCGCATTCTCTTTTTCCTGCCCTACATCATGCCGATGGCCGTGCTGGGGGTCGTGTGGCGCTGGCTCTATAACCCGGCGTTTGGCCCGATCGATCAGATACTGCGCGCCGTCGGCCTGCCGCAGCTGGCCCTGTCGTGGCTGGGTGATTTTACCTGGGCGCTGCCCGCGGTCGGTCTGGTCGCCACCTGGTACTTCTTCGGCTTCTGTCTGGTGCTGTTTATGGCGGGCCTGCAGCGTATGGACCCCTCCCTGCTGGAGGCGGCCGACCTGGATGGGTCGTCGCGCCGTCAGAAGTTTATGCGCATCACGCTGCCGGGTCTGCGACCCGAGCTGCGGATTGCCCTGCTGCTGACGGTGATCGCCAGCCTCAAAGCCTTCGATCTGGTCTATGTCATGACCCAGGGCGGGCCGGGCACCTCCACCATGGTCACCAACATCTTTATGTATAAGCAGGGCTTTGATCTGCACTACTTTGGCTATGCCTCGTCAGTGGCGGTGTTCAGCATGATCATTGTTCTGGGGATTAACTACCTGATCCATCTGGCCTTAAGGGAGCGTTACTGATGCGAAGCACGCCGGTCATTTCACGCGCGCTGATCTGGATCGTGGCGCTGATGACGATTCTGCCGTTTCTGATGGCGCTGATGACCTCATTCAAAACCCAGATGGAGCTGTTTCAGGGCGTCTTTACGCTGCCCGCGTCGCTGAATTTTAAAAATTACCTGACCGCGTGGCAGCAGGGACACTTCAACGTCTACTTCCTTAACTCTGTGCTGGTGGTGATCCCGGTGGTGCTGTTCAGCGTGCTGCTGGGCATTCTGGCCGGATTTGGCTTTGCCTGGCTGAAGATCCCCGGCAAAAAGGTGATAGCCGCGATGCTGGCGCTGGGGATGGTGCTGCCGAGTGAGGCCTTTATCATTCCGCTCTATCACGAGCTGCGCTGGATGGGGCTGACCAACACCTATCTGGCGCTGATCCTGCCGCAGATTGCCCTGTCGCTGCCCTTTACCACGCTGATGATCGCCAGCGCCTTTCAGCAGGTGCCGAAAGAGCTGGTGGAGGCAGCGGTGATGGACGGCGCGTCGCGGGTCAAAATCCTGTGGGGCATTCTGGTACCCGCTATCTGGCCAACCCTCTCCACGCTGGGGCTGCTGCTGTTTATCTGGACCTGGAATGAGTTCCTGATCCCGCTGATTCTGGTGAACAAAGATGAGCTGCGGACGCTGCCGATTGGCATGATGTTTTTCCAGAATAAAAATACCATCGACATTCCGGTGCTGATGGCGGGGGCGATGATTGTGATCATGCCGCTGATCCTGGTGTTCCTGATTTTCCAGCGCAAATTTATCAGCGGCGTGACGGAAGGGGCCGTGAAGTAATCTGTGACAGCCCGCACGAAACGGCGAACTGGCGGCCAGACAAAGGTTTGCTGCGCCGTTTCATGCTGCAATTTTTCCTCCTCAAACCTGCGGGAGACGCACCATGCACCTTTCCCTTGCTGATTTTCATCCTGCCGCCGACGGCGAAACCCCGGACACCGCGGTGCTGCAGCGCGCCCTTGACCAGATTGCGGCGGCGGGCGGCGGCCGTCTGACACTGCCTGCCGGACGCTATCGCAGCGGCTGCCTGAATCTGCCCTCAGACATTGAGCTGCATCTCGACGCGGGTGCGGTGCTGATCGCCAGCCAGCAGCTGGCTGACTATCAGGCGGTGCAGGCGCTGAGCTGCGCGGAGAAATCCCACAACGTGCTGCTCTACGCGCTGGGCCAGCGCAATATCACCCTCAGCGGCACCGGCCGCATTGATGGTGAGGGTGACGCCTGGTTTGCCGCTGAGCGTGATGCACAGGGCTATCGCCTGCCGCACGCTGACCGGCCACGCCTGATTGTGTTTGAAGATTGTGAGCAGGTGACGCTGACCGGCTTTACGCTGGTGCAGGCACCGATGTGGACGGTCCATCTGGTGAGCTGCCGCCATGTGCATATCGATCATCTCACCATCGACAACGCCATGACGATGCCCAACACCGATGCGCTGGATATCGACAGCTGCGAAGCGGTGTTTGTCAGCAACAGCTATTTCAGCGCCGCCGACGATGCCATCTGTATCAAAACCACCCATAAACCCGCCGCGCTGCGGCGGCCGGCGCGGCAGATTATGATCGCCAACTGCCTGCTGCGCAGCTACAGCTGCGCCCTGAAGATTGGCACCGAAACCTGGGACGATGTGGAAGATGTCACGGTAACCGGCTGCACTATTTTTGATTCGAACCGGGGGATTGGCATTCTGTCGCGCGACGGCGGCGCCATGCGGCGTCTGCTGTTCAGCAATCTGACGTTTGCCTGTCACCACGCGCCTCCCTGTCACTGGGGCAAAGCCGATCCGCTGCATATTTCGGTACGCCGCCGCGATCCCGCCATCACACCCGGCGTCGTGGAGCAGGTGCAGTTCAGTACCATAACCGGCGTGGCCGAGGGGGCGATTAACCTGCATGCGGCAGAACCGGGCTGGATACGCGATGTGGTTATCAGCCAGCTTCAGATGCAGCAGGCGGTGGCGTCATTGCCCCAGGGTCACTACGACATACGGCCGCCCTGCAACCCGGACGCCCCGACCGGCATGGGCCTGGATAACGCCTACCGGGTTGACCCGGCATCCGGTGAAGCATTTGGGGTTGAGCCCTATCCCGGCGGGCTGCCAGGGCTGTTTGCGCGCGGCGTAGAGAACCTGCACCTGCATAACCTGAACATCGTGCGGCCGGATCCCTTACCCGCAGGGTGGCATCCGGCGATGGTCGTCCGGCTACCGGAATAAGTGGCGCGGTGGTGTGAGGCTGCCGCCGGGGGCGGGCGGCAGCGTGATTCACTTACAGTGCGGCGGCGATGGCCGCTCCCAGCTCTACAGTACTGGCGCAGCCACCGAGGTCACGCGTCAGGTGCTCACCCGCCGCCAGCGTGCGTTCAATGGCGTCCAGAACCGCTTCGCCTGCCGCCTTGTAGCCGAGATGCTCCAGCATCATCGCACCACACCAGATCTGGCCGATGGGATTGGCAATGCCTTTACCGGCGATGTCGGGCGCGGAGCCGTGAACCGGCTCAAACAGGCTGGGAAAGAGACCCTCCGGGTTGATGTTGGCGGAGGGGGCAATGCCAATGGTGCCGGTACAGGCCGGGCCAAGGTCAGAGAGGATATCGCCAAACAGGTTGCTGGCGACGACCACATCGAACCAGTCCGGGTGCAGCACGAAGTTGGCGGTGAGAATATCGATGTGATACTTATCGACGCGAACCTCCGGGAACTGGCCGGACATCGCGTCGACGCGGCTGTCCCAGTAAGGCATGGTGATGGCGATGCCGTTGGATTTGGTGGCCGAGGTCAGATGTTTCTTCGGCCGGCTCTGCGCCAGCTGATAGGCAAACTTCAGAATGCGATCGACGCCGGTGCGCGTCATCACCGTCTCCTGAATCACCACTTCCCGATCGGTGCCGGGGAACATGGTGCCCCCCACGCTGGAGTACTCGCCCTCGGTGTTTTCGCGCACCACATAGAAGTCGATATCGCCCGGCTGGCGATTGGCCAGCGGCGCTTTGACACCGGGCATCAGGCGTACCGGACGCAGGTTGACGTACTGGTCGAACTCGCGGCGGAACTGTAACAGCGACCCCCACAGGGAGACGTGGTCAGGTACCACCTCCGGCCAGCCGACGGCGCCAAAGTAGATGGCATCGAAGGTTTTCAGCTGCGGGAACCAGTCGTCAGGCAGCATTTTGCCGTGCTGCTGCCAGTACTCAGCGCTGGCGTAATCAAACCACTCCCAGCGCAGCGGAATGTTAAATTTTTCGGCGGCGGCATTCATCACGCGGACGCCTTCCGGCATCACTTCTTTACCGATACCGTCGCCGGGGATCACGGCAATACGATGGATTTTCTCAGTCACAGGGCACCTTTCCGGTTGATGTTCGAATTGTGACCGCAGTATAACTGTCGCTTCCGGGGAAATAATGAGTCTGAAACGCAAACCAGTGTTGAATAAAAGTAGAGAATCCCGCACCTCCACCGATGACCTGGCCTTCTTTGTTCGCCTGGCCGGGCTGGAGAGCCTGACCGCAGCGGCACGTGAGCTGGGCCTGTCGCTGGCGGCCGTCAGCAAACGCCTGAGCCAGCTGGAGCAGCGTCTGGGCGTGCAGCTGCTGCGCCGCACCACGCGACGGCTGGAGCTGACGCCGGAAGGCCACCGTTATCTGGCTGGTGCCCGCCCGCTGCTCGATCAGCTGGTGGCGCTGGAAGAGGCGGTCAGCGGTGAAACCGCTCAGCTGCGCGGCTCGCTGAATATCAACGCTTCATTCGGGTTTGGCCGTCGCCATATTGCGCCGTGCGTCTCCGCCTTTGCCGCGCTGCATCCGCAGCTTGCGCTGTCTCTGCACCTCAGCAGCCAGCCGCTGAATTTTCTCGATGCGCACATCGATATCGATATTCGCGTCGGTGAGCCGCCCGACTCGCGGCTGGTGGCGCGTAAGCTGCGAACCAATCCGCGTATTCTCTGCTGTTCGCCCGCTTATGCTGCCCGGCACGGCCTGCCTGCGACGGTCAGCGAGCTGGCGGAACATAACTGCATTCTACTGCGTCAGCACGACAGCGATTTTACCCTGTGGCGACTGACCCGCGGTGAGCAGAGCATCAGCCAGAAGGTGCGCGGCAGCCTGATGACCAACGATGGCGAAGTGGCGATGCGGCTGGCGATGGATGGGCATGGCATTCTGCTGCGTTCCTGGTGGGATGCGCAGCACAGCCTCGCGGCGGGGGATCTGGTGCCGGTGTTGCCTGAATGGCAGGCACCCGATGGCGACATTTTTGCGGTCTGGCAGGCGCAGCGTCAGCTTCCGGCACGCGTGACGGCGTTCGTGGCGTTTCTGCAGCAGACGCTGCAGCAGGTGGAGGCGTAAAAAAGGCGGCATCGCTGCCGCCCTGCGTGTTATTTGTCGATGCCCTGCACCAGCACCACGCGATAGTTCGCCCCTTTCAGACGGTGCGCTTTGGCAGCCTGATATTCCGGGCTGTCATACCAGGCGTGCGCCGCTTCGCGGGTCGGGAATTCCAGAATCACCACGCCTTCCGCTTCCGGACCTTCCAGCGTTTCCAGCGCGCCATAAAAGGCGAGCGGATTGATCGGATGATCGCCGCGTGCCTGGCCCGCTTTCTCAGAATAGGTGTTCATTTCGTCCTGGTTCAGGGTGTTATCACGAATAAATACGACGTATGCACTCACAGGTTAGCTCCTTACGCTTTTTTATCCTGGGTCTGGGTATCGAAGTCAGCGGCATCATGACGCTCATGCAGCTGATCGGCCGGGTCGCCCATGACACGATTGACCTTGCGGCCACGAATAACGGCGGGACGCTGCGCGATCTCTTTCGCCCAGCGCACCACATTTTTATAGGACTGCACATCCAGGAAGTCCGCTGCGCCATACTGATCATTCAGCACCATGTTGCCGTACCACGGCCAGGTGGCGATGTCAGCGATGGTGTAATCCTCACCGGCCAGATAGCGATGATCCGCCAGCTGGCGGTCCAGCACGTCGAGCTGACGCTTCGCTTCCAGCGTGAAGCGGTTGATGGCGTACTCAATTTTTTCCGGCGCATAGTGATAGAAATGACCAAAACCGCCACCGAGGTAAGGCGCAGAGCCCTGCAGCCAGAAGAGCCAGTTCAGGGTTTCAGTGCGGCCGGCGATATCTTTTGGCAGGAAGTAGCCATACTTTTCCGCCAGATAGAGCAGGATATTGCCCGACTCGAACACCCGCAGCGGCGGGGTGACGGAGTGATCGCTCAGCGCCGGGATTTTTGAGTTCGGATTCACGTCCACAAACCCGCTGGAGAACTGATCCCCGTCGCCAATACGGATCAGCCAGGCATCATATTCTGCGTCGTTAACATTCAGCGCCAGCAGCTCTTCCAGCAGAATTGTCACTTTCTGACCGTTCGGCGTGCCGAGTGAGTAGAGCTGTAAAGGGTGTTTACCGACCGGCAGCGCTTTTTCATGGGTAGGACCCGCGAACGGACGATTAGTTTTCGCGCCGTTGCCTTTGGCTTCAGGATCCCAGTTCCAGACTGTTGCAGGCTGATATGCATTTTCCGACATAATAAACGTTCGCCTCGTGGTGTGATGTTTGTCTGGAGTGTAGCAGGTGCTGAAAAGGCGGTTTAACTCTGCTGGCTGCGTGAGGACGCGCGGCAACCCGTTGATGTCAGGGAGGCCGGGAAGGTGGAAAAAGGAAAAGCGGGGCGGTTATCGCCCCGGAGGATCACTGCCGGGCTGCATGGCTGCGGGGATCAGAGCAGTTCGCGCTCAATCCGTTCGCGGGTTTCAATGGCCTGAACTGACATCTTTTCCGGGTAGCCAAACAGCGAGGCCGCGATGATCGGCTCTCCGCCAACTTTGTAACGGCGTGTGGCAAAGCCGGTGTCGCGCAGGGTCTGAAAGAGGGTGTCGAAATCGACCTCACCTTCACCAACGCCGACGTGCTGATGAATAGTGGCGTCGACGCCTGGCGGATTGACGATGTAGCGGCAGTGGCGGGTGTGGTTCATGGTGTCGGCAATCAGCATATGGGAGAGATCGTCTCCGGCGTACTCCAGCATCGGTTTCACATCGCCTTTGCCTTTGTCATAGAAGAAGGTGTGCGGCGCACTGTAGATATACTTCACGTTATCGCTGCGGAACGACTTCACGATATCCACGGTTTCGTTGTTCTCTTCGCAGAAATCCCACGGATGCGCCTGAATTTCGACGCGTATCCCTTCACGTTCGAGGATCGGCAGCAGCTCCTCCATCGAGCGATAGAACATCTCTTCGCAGATTTCCGGCTCGTTTGGCGTGCCGGAGAGTTCGGTATTGATCACCGGTACTCCCATCTCAACCGCGATCTCAATCATCCGCTTCCAGTTCTTCACCGCCGCCTGACGACGCAGCTCATCCGGGCCGGACCAGCGATAGACGACGATAAACGAGGAGATCGCCAGGCCGGTCGCACGCAGCGCATTTTTATATTCGGTGATGATTTCGCGGCTGGCTTTGGGATGTTTATAAAACGGGTTGATCTGCGGATGCGGCGACTGTTCGATATATTGATATCCCCAGTCGGCGACCTGATGAACCATACGGGTGATGCCCAGCTCTTTAATCACATCCACATCAAAAGCGATTTTCATCTCTCTGCTCCGGCAAGGTTGAAGGAACGGTTCCTGAGTGAAGAGGACGCCTGTCTGCGCGCCGCTTTCGCACAAGCCTTTCACCGGTTTTAGCAAATGACTGTTTTAAAGAGAACGCAGAAAGAAACGGATGTTTCATTTTTGCGAAAGCGATCAACTTTGCGTGAGATTTTCTATCAAATAAATGAGAGAAAAAGGGCGTGCCGGGATAGAGTATTATCGTCAGTCACCACAACAGAGCGTGAAGAGGGAGAAACAGGATGCCAAAAGTGACGATGACCGCCGTTGCACAGGCGGCGGGCGTGGGGGTAGCCACGGTGGATCGGGTGCTGAACCGTCGCGCACCGGTGCGCAGCGCCACAGAGCAGAAGGTGATGGCGGCCGCCAGATCGCTGGGCTATCAGCTGACACAGGCCCACAGCCAGCATATCGCGTCGCCCGCCGCGCAGGCGTTACGCTTTGGCTTTATACTGCTGCCCGCGCGCTATTCGCTCTATCAGCAGCTGGGCGAGGCGCTGAAACAGCAGGCGGAGCAGCAGCAGCCTGCGGGCAGTGAACCGGTCTTCTGCTGGCATGATATTCATGACGTGGAGGCGGTTGCCCGTTCAGTGCGGCAGCTGGCGCAGTGCTGCGACGTGATCGCGCTGGTGGCGCTGGATCATCCGCTGATTCGTCACGCGATTCAGGATGTTTCGCGGCTTGGCGTGCGGGTTTACGCCCTGTTCTCCGACTTCTCCGCCTGTGAACATGCAGGCTTTATCGGCATCGACAGCCAGAAGGCGGGGCGCACTGCCGCCTGGATGGCCCGCCACCTGCTGCGCCGGCCTGGGTGCGTCGGCGTGCTGATCGGCGACCATCGCTTTACCTGTCAGGAGAGCAGCGAAATCAGTTTTCGCTCCTCCCTGCGGGAGTCGGGCATCAGCCAGCGCGTGCTGGAGCCGCTGAAAACACACGAGACGGCAGAGGGGGGCTACCAGGCCACCCGGGCGCTGCTGGAGAGTCATGATGATCTGGTCATGATTTATGCCCCCTGCGGTGGCATTGAGGGCGTGGTGCAGGCGCTGCGGGAGAGCGGACGCACGCAGATCGACCTGGTGTGCCACGGCCCGCTGCCTGGCGACGAGCTGGCGCTGATTGACGGCACCATCACGCTGATGCTGCGTCACCGTATTGAGGCGATGGCCGAAGCGGTGGTCTCGGCCTGTCTGAACGGGCGGATGGAGCCGCGGGATCACTTTGCGCAGATTACCGTGCCCTTTGAGATCGTGACACGGGAAAACCTGTAGAAAGAAGGTGTTAGCTTTTTAATGATAGAAAATTATCATTTAATGCAATTTTTAAAAGCGATATCTATCAAAAAATGAAACTTTCATCGTTGTCTGAGATGAAACGTTTGTTTGATACTGCCGGCAGTTCTTACTGCAGAGGCAGACACGATGACCTTTCACATTGCTAATGCGCCCTGTAGCTGGGGCGTGGACGATCCCGCCAATCCCTGGCTGCCACCCTGGCAGAAAGTCCTGACCGAGGCCGCGCAGGCGGGCTATCCGGCCATCGAACTGGGGCCGTGGGGCTACCTGCCCACCGATCCGGCTGAGCTGACCCGGCAGCTTGATGCGCATCAGCTTTCGCTGGTAGCGGGCACGATCTTTGACGATCTGGTCAGTGAGGCCCATTTCCCCACGCTGGTGACGCTGACCCACAACCTCTGCCGCACGCTCGCCCGTGTCCCGACAGCAGCGAAAACCCCGGGAGCCAGCGCGCCCTATCTGGTGATTATCGACTTCGGCAATCCGGAACGGGCGAAATATGCCGGTCAGTCAGAGAAGGCCCCCCGGCTCTCCGCAGATGCGTGGCAGCGCATGATGCAGCACATCACCATTCTGAGCGACATTGCCTGGCGGGAGTATGGCGTGTGGCCGGTGATCCATCCGCACGCGGGTGGCTGCATCGAATTCGCCGACGAGCTGGCGCAGCTGGTCAGGGATATTCCGCATCAGGTCGCGGGGCTGTGCCTGGATACCGGCCATCTCTGTTACGCCGGGATGGACCCGGTGGCGGCGCTGCAAAAGTACTGGACGCGCATCGACTATCTCCATTTTAAAGATGTGAATCTGCGGGTCTGGCAGGACGCCATCACGCGCGGAGTCGACTTCTTCACCGCCTGCGCGGAGGGCGTCATGTGCCCGCTGGGCCAGGGCGCAATCGACTATCCGGCCGTGCATGCGCTGCTGACGGAACGCCATTACCGCGGCTGGATCACCATTGAACAGGAGCGTGACCCACGCCATGCCGACACCAGCCTGCGCGATGTGAAAGCCAGCCTGGACTATCTCCGATCAACAGGATTCTGAGGGCAACAGCATGATTAACGGAAAAAAAGCGGCTAATCGCTCACTGCGCTGGGGGATGATCGGCGGCGGCGGCACCAGCCAGATCGGCTACATCCACCGTTCGGCGGCGCAGCGTGACGGTAACTTCACGCTGCTGGCGGGCGCCTTTGATATTGATGCCGGGCGCGGACGCGAGTTTGGTCAGGCGCTGGGCGTGGCGCCCGATCGCTGCTATCCCGATTACGCCAGCCTCTTCGCCGGCGAGGCTGCGCGGGAAGAGGGGATTGAAGCGGTGTCCATCGCCACGCCAAACAACACCCACTTTGCCATCTGTCGGGCAGCGCTGAATGCCGGACTGCATGTGGTGTGTGAGAAGCCGCTCTGTTTTACGGTCGATGAGGCCGATGAGCTGGAGCAGCTCAGCCGGGAGAAGCAGAAGATTGTTGGCGTCACCTACGGCTACGCCGGACATCAGCTGATCCATCAGGCCAGAGAGATGATCGCGGCAGGGGCGCTGGGCGAGATTCGCATTGTGAACATGCAGTTTGCTCACGGTTTCCATAATGAGGCGGTGGAGCTGCAGAGTGAAAGTACCCGCTGGCGGGTAGACCCGCGTTTTGTCGGGCCGAGCTATGTATTAGGCGATCTGGCCACGCATCCGCTGTTTATCGCCGAAACCATGCTGCCGCAGCTGAAGATGACGCGGCTGCTCTGTGCGCGCCAGAGCTTTGTTGCCTCGCGCGCGCCGCTGGAGGATAACGCTTTTGTGATGATGGAGTATGACAACGGCGCGGTCGGCACGCTCTGGGCCTCGGCGGTCAATGCCGGTTCCATGCACGGGCAGAAGATTCGCGTCGTTGGCGCGAAAGCCAGCCTGGAGTGGTGGGATGAGCAGCCCAACCAGCTGCGCTATGAAGTGCAGGGCGAGCCGGTGCGGATTCTGGAGCGTGGCATGGGCTATCTCACCCCGCGCGCGCTGGAAGAGGATCGCATCGGCGGCGGGCATCCGGAGGGGCTGTTTGAGGCCTGGTCAAATCTCTATCGCCGCTTCGCGCTGGCGATGGACGCCACCGATCGCCGCGACACCGCTTTCCTGCAGGATTTCTGGTATCCCGATGTGCATGCCGGGTTAACCGGCGTGCGCTGGGTCGCGCAGTGCGTGAAATCGGCAGAGGCGGGCGCGGTCTGGGTGGCGTGCGCGTGAGCCGCTGACAGGCTAGTCGAGCAGCGAGGGGTCGGCGGCGACCATCAGCGCTTTCATCTCCTCGAAATGCTGGCGTGAAAAGTCGGGTATCCCTTCCCAGGCACGCGCCGTCTTCTCCGCCACTGCGTCGCTGAGGATCTTCAGCGGCTGGCCGGTAGACCAGGCGGTCACGAGGATCTGACAGGCGCGCTCCAGCGTCCAGATATCGTCAAAGGCTTCGCCGATGTGTGCCGACGTGACCATCACGCCGTGGTTACCCATCAGCAGACGGCGCTTGCCCGCCAGCAGACCCGCCAGCCGTGCGCCTTCCTCGGCCGTGTCCGCCATGCCGCCGTACAGGATGTCGATCGCCACACGGTTAAAGTAGCGGGCGGTGTTCTGGTCGACCGGCGGGATATGCGGCTCAGCCAGGCAGGCGACGCTGGTGGTGTAAATAGGGTGGAGATGCAGCACCACGCGCGCCTCCGGCAGCCGCTGATGGATCTGACCGTGAATCGACCAGGCGGTGGCGTCCACGTCGTCGCGCTGCGCGCAGGCGGGGTCATCGGCGTTGAGCAGCAGCAGATCGCTGGCGCGGATGCGGGAAAAGTGCTTCCACTTCGGGTTAAGCAGAAACTGCCGGCCATCCGCAGAGACCGCCGCGCTGAAGTGGTTTGCGACCGCCTCGTGCATGCCGAGATGCGCAATAATGCGAAAGGTCGCAGCAAGATCGATGCGGGTCTGTTCTTCAAATGAGAGCGCCATAAATCTCTCCTGATGGGGGTGAGAAAGGAAGGCAGGCGTCGGTTCGCTGACGCCCGCATCGGGATTACGGCGTCGGCATCAGGGTTTTAATATCCTCTGCGCTGGGTGCCTCAAAGTTATATTTCTTCAGCAGAGCGGCGTACTCCGGGGTTTTGCTGTACTTCTCCAGCCCGTCGATCAGCGCCTGCTTCACCTCATCATTGCCTTTCTTCACGCCGAATCCGTTAAGCACCGGGTAGATCAGCGTTTCCGACGAGATCTGCACGCGGTTGCCCAGCTTCTGCACCACGCCGCGTGCGACGGCGGCATCGGTGATCTGCGCTTCAACCGCATGCGAAAGCATCGCCTGGGTGGTCTGCGGATCGGTGGTGTATTCGCTGATGGCGATCGGCGGCTTGCCATTTTTTACGCAGTAGTCGGCTGAGAGCTTGTGCAGCTGCTGCAGCCAGGAGGTGGCACCCATTGAGCCAATTTTGTGACCACAAAATTCTTCCGGCGTTTTCGGCTGGTAGGCGGCCCCTTTCAGCGACAGGATCGCCTCACCGCTCTTGAGATAGGGGATCATATCGATCACCTTCAGACGCTCGGCGGTGATATACATTGAGGAGTTGGTGATATCGAAACGGTTACCCTGCAGACCGGTAATCAGGTTGGGGAAGCGGGTGTCGAGGTTAACCGCCTGTCGGCCCATCACTTTTGCCAGCCCGTCGAGAAACTCGATGTCGAAGCCCGCCGGTTTATTGTTCTCAATGTACTCATAAGGGAAGAAGGTCATGTCAGAGCCGGCGATAATTTTTCCCGGCTGCTGGAACGCCGACGCGCTAAACGACCCCAGCGCGATGCTGGCGGCTAAAAAAGTCAGGGCAACAGATTTCATAAAGCCTCCGTGGTGGCGGTTACGCGCGGGCAGGATCGGTTCCGGCCTGCTGGACAAAAAAGGATGCGCCGCTCGGTTTCTGCGGCAGACGGAACTCATTAACGGTACTGCGCACCATGCCGCTCTCTTCGCCTGCGACCAGGGTGCCGGCATCCCGGCTTGGCAGCGGGTTTTCGCCAAAGGGCAGCGCATCTTCCGCCGCGTAGACGGCGATAAACAGCGTGCGCGGCAGCTCGGTCTCGTTCGGGCTGGAGGCGTGCAGCAGGCGGGTATGCATAAAGCAGACCGAACCGGGCGGGCCAAAACAGGCCGCAGGCTGCGAACACGCCGCCCCGACCACGCTTTTATCGACCGCGCCGGTGAAACGGCCGTTTTGCCAGTGAGAGTAGAGCGGGCCTTTGTGGCTGCCCGGCACCACGTTCAGCGGGCCATTTTCCGGCGTCACTTCACTCACCATCAGCAGCGCGGTGACGATGTCGTCGTTGCTGTGCGGCGTAAAGAGAAAATCCTGATGCCACTCCACTTTGGTCGCGGTGTGCGGCAGCTTGGAGTTGATCTTGCTGTGGTGAAAGCGCGCGCCCTGACTGCCGGTGAGCTGACCGGCGATCTGCGCCATACGCGACTGAAGCGCGGCGTGGCGATAGGCGGCGGAAATCTCCGTTGGCGAGCTGACGCGGCGCAGCGACGGATGGTCGGCGCGGTGATCCTCTTCCAGATCGAAACGCGCGCGGCCATCCAGCGTCTCGCCCCAGGCCGCCTGGTGAGTGCGGCTCTCTTCCACCCAGCCATCAAAGTCCTGCTGCAGCGCGGCGATGTCGTCGGCGCTGAGGACATTCTCCACCACCAGAAAACCCTGCTGGTGATACTGCTCTACCTGCCACTGCTCGATCATGATTTTCCCCTCGTGCGGATAAATGGGTTAAGCCAGAGAAACATCCTTCAGAAAGGCTTCCACGCGCGGATGCTCTCCGCTGCGCATTGCCTGAGGCGCGTCATCACAGACCACACGCCCTTTTTCCATAAATACGATGCGGTCAGAGACCTTAAAGGCGAAGTTCATCTCGTGGGTCACGATCACCATCGTGATGCCTTCGTGCGCCAGGGTTTCGATCACCTGCAACACCTCATTGACCTTTTCCGGATCGAGCGCGGAGGTCGGCTCATCAAACAGCATGATCTGCGGGCGCATCATCAGGGCGCGGGCGATAGCCACGCGCTGCTGCTGGCCGCCGGAGAGCTGGTGCGGATATTTCCATGCGTGATCCAGCATGCCTACTTTGTGCAGCAGCTCGCAGGCGTGCTGTTTGAGTTCATCGCGCGAGGCCAGCCGGTGATAGCGCGGGGCCAGCATCAGGTTGTCGAGGACGCTGAGATGCGGGAACAGGTTAAAGCTCTGGAACACCATGCCGATGCTGAGGCGGTGCTCGGCATGCTCGATGAAGCGCGGCTTCTGCTCGCCCTGCTGGCTGAGATGGATAAAGGGCTGGCCGTTAATGCGGATTTCGCCATTATCGATCTGCTCCAGCCCGTTCAGCAGGCGGATCAGCGTGGTTTTGCCGGAGCCGGAGGGTCCGATGACCGACACTACTTCACCCGGCTGAATTTGCAGGCTGACCGCCCCCAGCACCTCAACGTTGTTATAGGCTTTATGCAGCCGTGATGCCTGCAGCGCCGGGCCGCTGCTCTGCGCCACCGGACGGGCGAGCGGGGTGGCTGCGCGACGCTGCGCCAGGGCATAGAGCGCGTCATCCACCTTGCCAGCCGGGCGGCGCTGGGTAACGTCGAGATAGCGCTCCAGCTGTTTCAGCAGGAAATCGAACACCGTGACAATCAGCACGTAGTAGCAGGCGACCGCCGCCATGGTTTCCATGACCAGGAAGTTCTGCGAATAGAGGCGCTGGCCGACCATCAGGATCTCGGTCAGGGAGATCACCGACACCAGCGAGCTGAGCTTCACGATGGCGATATATTCGTTTGCCAGCGCGGGCAGGGCGACGCGCACCGCCTGCGGAATGATGATGCGCCACTGGATACCGGCGAAGCGCAGCCCCAGAGCGCGGGCGGCCTCACTCTGGCCTTTTGGAATAGAGAGCAGCCCGCCGCGATGAATTTCAGCGATGTAGGCACTTTCGCTGAGCACCATGGCAATCAGGCCCGCCCAGAAGGGATCGCTGAGCAGGGCGGAGGTGCCCGGTGCGGCCTGCGGCAGGTTGTAGACAAAAATCAGCAGCACCAGCAGCGGCAGGCTGCGGAACAGCCAGATATAGCCGCGAGCCGGCAGGCTGAACACCAGGCGGTTCGACTGCTTTGCCAGCGCGAGCACAAATCCCACGACGATACTGATGCCCCAGGTGAGTAAACTCAGTTTTATGACGGTCCAGCTCGCCAGCCAGAATTCGGCGTCGCTGAACAGGCTGAACATATAGTTCCAGTTAAAAGTCATGAGGCATGTCACTCGCTTAAATAACGCGAATTTCAGAAATAAAAATTCGCCGCTGTCGATTGATTGACACTATGGCGGCTGCGGCTAATTTCAGGCAATTAGTAAATTGCTGCCTTCAGACTTTAAAAAAACTATCCAGTAAAAAAAGAGGGCGCGAAACATACATGGCGCTGATTAATTTAAACAGGGAATCTTTTCCATACGGGAAATTCAATTGTCTCCTCGGCCTGCTCTGAAAAAGAGCAGCCCTGAGCCAAAATGAGGCAATAAAAAAATTAAGACGTATGGGTGACAAAATAAAATCGCTTCCGGCCATGAAATATCAGTCACAAAGCGAATGAAGCAATCCGCGTCGCGTTCGGGGGCGCTGCCCGTTTACGGGGCGCAGGAGTGGCATGACCCTTGCAGCAGAAGAGAACCTGCCAGAAAGTGCGCCAGCCGAGCGCGCTAACAGAGATAATTTATGATGCGATTCACGCTGAAACAGCTTAAGTACTTCGTCACGGTGGTCGAAACCGAGAGCATCGCCGAAGCGTCACGCCAGCTGCATATCGCGCAGCCCTCTATCTCCATTGCCATCAAAAACCTCGAAGATACCTTTGACCAGCAGCTGTTTATCCGCCACCACGCTCAGGGCGTCTCTCTGACGCCGGGCGGTCGCCGTTTCTACGAGAAGGCGCGCGATCTGCTGCGCCTCTCCTATGAGTTTGAACAGAACTCACGCGCCGAGCATCAGCTGGTTTCCGGCACCATCGCCGTCGGCTGCTTTGAGTCGGCCGCGCCGCTCTATCTGCCCAGACTCATTGCCGGGTTTAAAAAAATCTATCCCGATATCACCATTGAACTCTATGACGGCGAGCAGCATGAGCTGATGCACGGGCTGCATCGCGGCCGTTTCGATCTGGCGTTTCTCTACGATCTCGATCTTGACCACTCCATCAAAAAAGAGCCGCTGAACGCGCCGCATCGCCCCTATGCGCTGCTGCCCGCCGCGCATCCGCTGGCGAGTCAGGCGACGGTGACGCTGCAGCAACTGAGTCGCGAGCCGATGATCCTGCTGGATGCAATTCCGAGCAAAAATTACTTTATCCGCATCTTTAAAGAGAAGGGCTACCATCCCGACGTCGCCTACAGCTCGCCGTCGATTGAGATGGTGCGCTGCATGGTGGGTCAGGGATTGGGTTTTTCCGTGCTGGTGACGCGTCCCTGTTCTGATATGACCTATGACGGGCAGCAATTAATTCATCTTGAAATAGAAGATGAGATGGCGGACTCGACGCTCATTATGGCTTACCTGCAAAATAATGAGCCAACCCGACCGGCGCAATTATTTATGGAGTATTGTCGTCGCGCCGAACTTTTTCCGGTTGCGGCGCGCTAATAATGCGCCTGGCGCGCAGCCTAATAAATTCCTATGCAGGTGTTAGCTTTATAATATTTTACCCGCTCTGTCGGCTCAAATAGTCTTGGAAACCTCTCCTATGGTGAATATATCAGCCGGCGGCTGGTTGAAGGACGCGGAAATGACAGAGATGAAAACAGAAATTGATACCCTGGTGATTGGCGCCGGGCAGGCGGGTGTCGCCATGAGCGAACACCTGAGCCGCCTCGACGTTCCGCATCTGGTGCTGGAGAAAAACCGCATCGCCGAGGCCTGGCGCAGCGGACGCTGGGATTCGCTGGTGGCCAACGGTCCCGCCTGGCATGACCGTTTTCCCGGTATGGCCTTTCCGGGATGCGAACCCGACAGCTTCGTCGCCAAAGAGAAGGTGGCGGACTACTTCGTCGCCTATGCAGAGAAGTTTCGCGCGCCGATCCGCACCGGCGTCGAGGTGCTGCACGTGGCACGCAACAGCGGGCGCGCAGGCTTTACCGTGCGCACCTCGGAGGGCGTCATTGAAGCGCAGCGCATCGTCGCGGCCACCGGTCCCTTTCAGAAGCCGGTCATTCCGCCAGTCGCGCCGGAGAGCGACCGTCTGACACAGCTTCACTCGGCGGACTATCGCAATCCGCAGCAGCTGCCGGAGGGGGGCGTGCTGGTCATCGGGGCGGGCTCTTCCGGCGTGCAGATCGCCGATGAGCTGCAGCGCGCCGGAAAAACCGTCTATCTCTCCGTGGGTCCGCACGATCGTCCGCCGCGCGCCTATCGTCAGCGCGACTTCTGCTGGTGGCTCGGTGTACTGGGCATGTGGGATGCGGCGGCCAGCCAGCCGGGCAAAGAGCACGTCACTATCGCGGTAAGCGGGGCGCGCGGCGGCCATACGGTGGATTTCCGCGCCCTGGCGCACCAGGGGGTGAATCTGGTGGGCATGACGCAGGCGTTCGACGGCGACACGGTGCGCTTTCAGCCCGACCTTGCGCAGAACATCGCGCGCGGCGACGCCAGCTATCTGGCGCTGCTGGATGCGGCGGATGCCTGGATTGCCCGCAACGGACTCGATCTGCCGGAAGAGCCGGAGGCGCGTCACTTTATGCCCGATCCCCACTGTGTGACTCATCCGCTCAGCGAACTCGACCTTGCCCGCGCGGGCGTGACCAGCCTCATCTGGGCGACCGGCTATGTGGCGGATTACAGCTGGCTGGCGGTCGACGCTTTCGATGAGAAAGGAAAACCGCAGCACCATCGTGGCGTATCCACCGAGCCAGGCGTCTACTTTCTCGGCCTGCCCTGGCTCTCCCGCCGCGGCTCTACCTTTATCTGGGGCGTGTGGCACGACGCAAAATATATCGCTGACCAGATTGCGATTCAGCGCCAGTACCAGCACTACCCGACCGCGTCGTCCTTATAAACCGAGCAGGAGAGCAATGATGCCAACCCATACCCGTATCCGCATGTTCAACACCAAAGAGACCTATCCCAACCAGGCGCTCGACAACGATCTCTGTCAGGCCGTGCGTGCAGGCAACACCGTTTATGTGCGCGGCCAGGTCGGCACCGACTTCGACGGTAATCTGGTCGGGCTGGGGGAGCCTGGCGTGCAGGCGGCACAGGCGATGAAGAACGTGAAGCAGCTGCTGGAAGAGGCGGGCAGCGACCTGTCGCATATTGTGAAAACCACCACCTATATCACCGATCCGCGCTTCCGCGAGCCGGTCTATCTGGAAGTCGGCAAATGGCTGAAGGGCGTTTTCCCGATCTCGACCGGGCTGGTGGTTTCGGCGCTGGCGCAGCCGCAGTGGCTGATGGAGATCGACGTGATTGCGGTGATCCCGGATAACTGGCACGGCCAGGAGGCGCAATGACCCTTTCAATAAGTGCGCGCTGCGAAGAGAGCGGGCAGCTGGGCGTCGCCATCAGCTCCTCCAGCATTGCGGTCGGGGCACGCTGCCCCTGGCTGCAGGCGGGGACGGGAGCGGTCTCCAGCCAGAATATTACGCTGCCCGCACTGGGACAGCAGATTCTGGCGCAGCTGGAAGCGGGTGCCTCAGCGCAGGAGGCGCTGAGGCTGACCCTGGCGGAGGATCGCTTCAGTGAGTATCGTCAGGTCACGGTGATCGATTCCGGCGGTGAGGTGGCCCACTTCAGCGGCAGCGAAACCCTGGGCATCTGGAAGGTCGCGCAGGGAGAAAACTGCGTGGCGGCGGGCAATATGCTGGCCGACGGCGCGGTGATCGACGCGATGATTGCGGCCTTTCACGCCTCCTCCGGCGAGCTGACCAGCCGGCTGATCGCCGCGCTGCAGGCGGGGATTGCGCGAGGCGGCGAGGCGGGGCCGGTACACTCTGCCGCCGTGAAGGTGGTGGATGACTACACCTGGCCACTGGTGGATCTGCGGGTGGACTGGGCCGATGAGGATCCGGTCGGCGAGCTGTCACGCCTGTGGCTCGCCTACGAACCGCAGATGGAGGCCTACGTGACGCGCGCGCTCGACCCGCGCGAGGCTCCGGCCTACGGCGTGCCAGGCGATGAATAGTGCACTGCGCGAGACGCTCTCGGCCCTGCTCGCCTTCGATACCACCAGCCGCGAATCGAACCTGGCGCTGATCGCCTTTATCCGTGATGCCCTGGCACAGCGCGGCATTGCTGCTGAGCTTTTTTATAACGAGAGTGGAACGAAAGCTAACCTGTATGCACGACTGGGACCGGCGGGCGACGGCGGCGTGCTGCTGTCGGGTCACACCGACGTGGTGCCGGTCGAGGGTCAGCGCTGGACGGTTCCCCCCTTTGCGCTGACGGAGCGCGACGGACGCTGCTATGGCCGCGGCAGCGCCGATATGAAAGGGTTTATCGCCTGCGTGCTCGTGTCGCTGGATCGCTTCTTAGCGCAGCCGCTGCGTATGCCGCTCCATCTGGCGTTTTCCTATGACGAAGAGGTGGGCTGCCTGGGCGTGCGTTCGCTGGTGGCGCACCTGCGGGCGTCGCCGGAGAGACCGGCGCTCTGCATTATCGGCGAACCGACGAATATGCAGCCGGTTTATGGTCATAAGGGGAAGGTGGCGATGCGCTGTCAGGTGCGAGGCCACGCCTGCCACTCCGCTTATGCGCCTTCCGGCGTCAACGCTATTGAGCAGGCGGCAAAGCTGATTAACCACATCACCCGCGTCGGTACGGCGCTGCAGCAGACGCAGGATGCGCGGTTCGATCCACCGTTCAGCACGCTGCAGGTCGGCACGATTCAGGGGGGTGCGGCGCTGAATATTGTGCCGCAGGATTGTCAGTTCGATTTTGAGTTGCGCACGCTGCCCACGGCCGATGCCGGGGCGGTGCTGGAGGATATTGCGGCCTTTGCGCGTCATCAGCTGCTGCCCGCTATGCGGGAGAAGGCACCAGAGAGCGATATTGCTTTTGAGCCGCTGGGAGCCTATCCCGGTCTGTTAACCGATCCACAGAGCGACTTCGCCCGCTGGCTGGCTGACTGGAGCGGCAGCGAGGCCTTCTCTACCGTGGCCTTTGGCACGGAAGGGGGGTTATTTAATGAGGTGGGGATCGCCACGCTGATTTGCGGGCCGGGCAGTATGGCGCAGGGACATAAAGCGGATGAATTTGTCGCGGTGGCGCAGCTTGAACGCTGTATGGCGATGCTGGGTCATCTCTGCGACTGGATGCGTGCCGCTTAATGGCCGTGCCGTTGCGCTGCTGCATAAAAGCAAAAACCCGCCAGAGGCGGGTTCTTTAAATATGGTGCCCGAACCCGGACAAAAATGCCGGGAGCATTTTTGAATCGTGCGCCAGCACGACCCGAAGGGCGTGCCACAGGATGTGGCGCGTGTATCGAACGTTCGATAACGGGTTCGCTCTGAAAAGCAAAAACCCAGCCATAGGCTGGGTTCTTTAATTTTGGTGCCCGAACCCGGAATCGAACCAGGGACACGGGGATTTTCAATCCCCTGCTCTACCGACTGAGCTATTCGGGCAACGGGGCGCATTAAACCGTAAAGGCCGCAGGCCGTCAACGGCTTTCACTAAAAAACCCCGGAAAACGTGACTGATTGCCTGCTTTTCAGTCAAAAGGGGTAAAACCTCAGGCCAGCGCCCCGTTTTTGCGGCACAGCGCGATGTTGTAAACATCTTCCGCCAGGCGCTGAGCGGTGGCGACATCCTGCACGTTGCGCTTCACCAGCAGCTTGCTCAGGCAGCCCTCAAGAATCAGCTCCATCTGGTCGGCGACCATGCTGGGGTTATCCAGGCCCTGTTCCACCAGAATCTCATGGGTAAACTGCCAGGAGCCGCGTTTCTGCTGCTCGGCCAGCTGGTGAATGGGCTGATCGGGCTGCGGGTAGAAGCTGCAGGCGGCGATAAACAGGCAGCCCGGAAAACGCCCTTTGCTGACCTGTTCACTCAGGACTTCATAGCGTGCCATCAGCTTCTGATCTGCCGACAGCGACGCATCCAGCAGGATCTGGCGACGCCAGGTTTCAATCTGCTGCCCGTGATAGCGCAGCGCATCGTAGAGCAGGGCGTCGCGGTCGGGCCAGAACAGCCGGAGCTGCTCTGAAGGTAATCCGGAACCCGCCAGGTTTTCCAATGAGAGGGTGGCGGCGAGGCCGTTCTGTTCAAGCACATTCAATGCATGCTCGAGTATCTGTTCACGCTGCAAGTGACTCTCCTCTGGTATGCAGGCCCGGCTGTTTTACCGGGCAATGACCTGACTCCAGTGTTGTTTACGGGGTAAGTTTCTGCAAATGCGCGCGGAAGTCAGCGGCATCCAGAAACCCGGTGATACGCGAACCGGGGATTTCGCGGCCCTGCGCATCAAAGAACAGAATTGTGGGTAAGCCCAGCACCTGAAGATGCTGTAACAGTGCGTTGTCGCGGGCGTTGTTGTCGGTAACGTTGGCCTGCATTAGCTGCACCCGACGCAGGCTATCGCGCACGGCGCGGTCACTGAAGGTATATTTTTCAAACTCTTTACAGGCGACGCACCAGTCAGCATAGAGATCGACCATCGTGATGCGACCGCGGGCCTGCTGCAGCGCACTGTCGAGCTGCTGCGGCGTCTGAAGGGTCTGGAACGGCAGAGGGGTTACCGCCTGCTGCGTGGCCGAATCGCCAAAGGCCCAGTCCTGCAAGGGTCGCGCACTGATCAGCGCAGCGGCCAGCATGACAATCTGCACGACGCGCCACTTTCCGCTGCTGGCGCGCAGGCTGAGGCTGAACGCCCAGCCAAAGAACGCCACGCCAAGCAGACTCCAGAGCCGCCATCCCCAGGCCTCGCCCACGATGCGCTCCAGCAGGAACACCGGCAGCGCCAGGATGACAAACCCGAAGCCCTCCTTGACGGTCTGCATCCACGGGCCGCTCTTCGGCAGCAGGCGGTTACCAAACAGGGTCACGGCGATCAGCGGTAATCCCATCCCGACAGCATAGAGCCACAGCGTGCCGGCACCGGCCCACAGATTTCCGCTCTGCGCGATGTAGAGCAGAATGGCGCTGAGCGGAGCCGTAGTGCAGGGCGAGCAGATCAATCCCGCCAGCGCTCCCATCAGAAAGACGCCGGGCAGCGATCCGCCCCGCTGGCGATTGCTCCACAGGGTCAGGCGGGTTTGCAGGCTGGCGGGCAGTTGCAGGGTAAACAGGCCAAACATGGAGAGAGCCAGCACGATAAACAGCAGCGAGAGCGTGATGAGCACCCAGGGATGCTGCAGGGCGGCCTGGAAACGCAGACCGGCTGCGGCGACCACCACGCCCAGCAGCGTGTAGGTCAGCGCCATCCCCTGCACGTAGACCATCGCCAGGGCAAACAGGCGTCCCAGCGAATAATGGCGCTGGCCGCCCAGGATAATGCCGGCGATCAGCGGGTACATCGGCAGCACGCAGGGCGTAAAGGCGACGCCGATGCCGATCAGCAACGCCCATAGTGGCGAAAAGGGCAGCGGGCTGGCGGAGGCGGGCTGAACCTCAGCCTTAGGGCTGGCGGACGCTGGCGGGCTGTCTGCGGCTACCGCATTCAGCGGCACGGATCGCGTCTCCGGCGGGTAGCAGAAGCCGGCAGCCGCACAGCCCTGATAAGTCACGCTGAGCGTAGCACCCGGGCCTGCCTGTTGCAGCGTTACCGGCAGCGTCAGATCCTGCGGATAGATCTCACTCTTGCCGAAAAATTCATCTTCATGCGGCTCGCCGGCAGGCAGCGTCAGCGGCGCGAGGATCGCATTCTGTGGTGTGATGTGAATCTGCTGGCGATAGAGGTAATAGCCTGACTTCACTTTCCAGTGCAGGTTGAGTTGCGCGCCCTGCTGGTCGAAATCAAACGTAAAGGCCTGGTCGACGGGAACAAAGCGGCCGGTCGCCGGACTGGAAAAGAGGGAAGCGTGCGCCTGCAGACAGATAAACAGCGCCAGCAGAAGCGTTATTAAGCGAGAGATGCGTGCAGCCATGACAAGTATTCACTGTCTCCATGTTGAACCGGCAGTGCCAGCAGTTCGGGCACGTCGTAAGGGTGCGCGGCTTTGAGCAGATCGCACAGCGCCTGCTGATGATCGCTGTCGCACTTCAGCAGCATCTGCACTTCACTGCTCTGCTCAATCCGGCCCCGCCAGAGATAGCAGGAGGTCGCGCCGGGCAGCAGGGTAACGCAGGCCGCCAGCCTGGCTTCCAGCGCCAGGGTCGCAAGCTGTTGCGCCGTGGCCTGATCGGGGGCAGTACAGAGGATAACGACGGCATTCATCCTGTGACTCCTGTGTGATGAAAAGAGCGCCGATGATAGCACGCTCCCTTCATAACACGATGGCACCGCTACAAGAGCAGTCCGCCAAAGATGAAGCCGGAAAGCACCGACAGCGCGATAGCGATAACGCCGGGAATGATAAAGGCGTGGTTGAACACAAACTTACCAATCCGGGTGGAGCCGGTATCGTCCATCTCAACGGCGGCCAGCAGTGTGGGGTAAGTGGGCAGCACAAACAGTGCCGATACCGCCGCAAAGGAAGCAATCGCGGTGAGCGGGGTGACGCCCAGCAGCAGGGCGGCCGGCATCAGTGCCTTGGTGGTCGCCGCCTGTGAGTAGAGCAGCATGGAGGCAAAGAAGAGCACCAGCGCCAGCATCCACGGATAGGTTTTCAGCGTGTCGCCCGCCAGCGTCTGAATCTCTGCCAGATGCGCTTTGACAAAGGTGTCGCCCAGCCAGGCGACACCCATCACACAGATACAGGCACTCATGCCGGACTTAAAGGTGCTGGCGCTGAGGATTTCGCTGGTGTCGAGTTTGCAGGTCAGGCTAATCAGCGTCGCGATGGTCAGCATAAACACCACAATCGCTTCGTTACGTGGCAGCGGCGGATCGGCGATCAGCCCGACGCTGGCGCTGGTGGCGGTGGCATAGAGCACCACGGCAATAATACCCGTCAGAAACAGCAGCACCGAGCGTTTCGCCCCCGGCTTCGGCTGGTAGACGCTGGCACCCCGCAGGGTAACTTCCTCTTTGGCGAGACGCGCCTGATAAACCTCATCATCTTTAAGCTCTTTGCCGAGGAAGTTAGTGACCAGCGCGGCCAGGAAGAGGCCCACCATCGTGGCGGGGATCGCAATCGCCAGCAGCGTGATGTAGCTGACGCCGCGCGGTTCCAGCAGCGTGGCAAAAAAGACCACGGCGGCGGAGATGGGAGAGGCGGTAATCGCGATCTGCGACGCCACCACCGCAATCGACAGCGGACGGGAAGGGCGCACGCCCTGCTCTTTGGCCACTTCCGCGATCACCGGCAGCGTCGAGAAAGCGGTGTGGCCGGTGCCTGCCAGCAGCGTCATCAGGTAGGTTACCAGCGGGGCCAGCAGCGTGACGTGGCGCGGATGTCGGCGCAGCAGGCGTTCCGCCAGGCTCACCAGATAGTCCATGCCGCCCGCCACCTGCATCGCCGCGATGGCGGCAATCACCGCCATGATGATCTCTATCACGTCGAACGGGATAGCGCCGGGTGCCATGCCAAAGCCCAGCGTCAGGATCAGTACCCCCATCCCGCCGGCGAATCCGATACCAATGCCGCCAAGACGTGCGCCCAGCCAGATCGCCATCAGGACGACAAGCAGCTCAACCACAAACATGAATCACTCCTGCAAAGTTAACCGGTGAACTCCGGGAATGCTGTGTACCAAAAAAAAAGGCACACCATGTTGATCGCGGTGTGCCTTTGGTTAACCCGCGTGGGTTAAACCCTACTGCTCGTTTTCATCGGTGTAGCGTTTTGCTTTATAAACCGGATACATCAGGTTCTGCACCGAGAAGATATCGTCCAGCTCACTCTCCGTCAGCAGGCCGCGCTCCAGCACCACCTCACGCACACTTTTCCCGGTTTCGGCACAGATTTTGCCGACGATGTCGCCGTTGTGGTGGCCGATGTAGGGGTTGAGGTAGGTCACGATGCCAATTGAGTTGAAGACGTAGGCCTCGCACACCGCGCGGTTGGCGGTGATGCCGTTGACGCACTTCTCCAGCAGGTTGTAGCAGGCGTTGGTCAGGATGCTGATCGACTCAAACAGCGCCTGGCCAATCACCGGCTCCATGACGTTAAGCTGCAGCTGACCCGCTTCAGAAGCCATGGTCACGGTGGTGTCGTTGCCAATCACCTTGAAGCAGACCTGGTTAACCACTTCCGGTACCACCGGGTTCACTTTGGCCGGCATGATGGAGGAGCCCGCCTGCAGCTCAGGCAGGTTGATTTCATTCAGGCCGGCGCGCGGACCCGAGGAGAGCAGGCGCAGGTCGTTACAGATTTTAGAGAGCTTCACCGCCAGGCGTTTCAGCGAAGAGTGAACCATCACATAGGCGCCGCAGTCGGAGGTCGCTTCAATCAGATCTTCCGCCGGAATGACCGGCAGGTTGCTGACTTCCGCCAGACGCTGCACGGCCAGATGCTGATAGCCATCCGGCGTGTTAAGACGGGTACCGATGGCGGTCGCGCCAAGGTTGACTTCCAGCAGCAGTTCGGCGGTACGCAGAATGCTTTTGGTCTCTTCGTTCAGCAGTACGCTGAAGGCGTGAAACTCCTGCCCCAGGGTCATCGGCACCGCATCCTGCAACTGGGTTCGGCCCATTTTCAGGATGGTCTGGAATTCATCGGCTTTGCGCTGGAAGCCTTCAGACAACTGGCTGATGCCATCAAGCAGTTTCAGCAGCGAACTGTAAACCGCGATACGGAAACCGGTCGGGTAGGCGTCGTTGGTGGACTGGCACTTGTTTACATGGTCGTTGGGGTTGAGATACTGGTATTCCCCTTTCTGGTGGCCCATCAGCTCAAGACCGATGTTTGCCAGCACCTCATTGGTGTTCATGTTGACCGAGGTCCCGGCGCCGCCCTGATAGACATCCACGGGGAACTGATCCATACAGCGGCCCTTGTTCAGCACTTCGTCGCAGGCCTGAATGATGGTATCGGCAATGTTACGCGGGATAGTCTGCAGCTCTTTGTTAGCCATCGCTGCTGCTTTTTTTACCATCACCATACCGCGGACAAATTCAGGTATGTCACTGATTTTGCTGTTGCTGATATAAAAATTTTCAATCGCACGCAGAGTATGAACGCCATAATAGGCATCCGCCGGAACTTCGCGCATACCTAACAGGTCTTCTTCGATACGAATGTTGTTCGCCATGATAACCTTCTTGTTGTTGCCGCTAACCATCACAAAGGATGTGTTTATTTTGTCGTGGTGTGCCCGTGCCGACATATTATCCGTCTTCATAGAGGCGTGTGCGATCATATTCTGATGCCCGGGAAAAGCACGCATGCAGATCGCTAATGCTGCTGCCGGGTTAACGATATGTGAAGTTGGTTACAAAATTAACCCCGCAGGATAAATTTGACAGGATCGGTTGAAAAGGGCGGCACGGGTGCCCATCTCTTTTCTTATCCTCCTCAGGATGAACGCTTTCTGCTGACCGGCACGCTGCCGTTCAGCCTCTACTTACAGGAGAGTACGGTGCGCTGGATACCGTTATTAGTCTTTTTTGTTCTGGCCTGGATTGAGATTTCACTGTTCATCCAGGTCGCACACGTCATGGGCGTGCTGCTGACCATGCTGCTGGTGGTGTTCACCTCCTGCATCGGGGTTTCGCTGGTAAAAAATCAGGGCATGAAAAACTTCATGCTGATGCAGGAGAAGCTGGCGCGTAACGAAAGCCCGGCCACGGAGATGATCAAAAGCGTCTCGCTGATCATCGCCGGTTTCCTGCTGCTGCTGCCGGGCTTCTTTACCGATCTGCTGGGCCTGCTGCTGCTGCTGCCCCCGGTTCAGAAGCATCTGACGCTGAAGCTGATGCCCCATCTGCGCGTCTGGCGCGGGCCGGGAGCCGGACCGGACAGCGGCTACACGATGGACGGCGAGTTTGAGCGTAAAAACAGCGATCGCCTTGAGCATCACGACGATCACCAGGATCGTTAACCGTCATTGTCACCACTGAAAGCGCAACCTCCGGGTTGCGTTTTTTATTTGTGCTGTCGTCTGTTTAAAAAAACATCACTTATGGCTTCCATAGAAAAAATTTGTTGTTCGCCCCCTTGAAAGCGGGTGGGGATGGCCCTATCTCACAGGTCACGAGGCCGGAAGCCATGCAGCCCGGTGTTCAACCCCAAAACTGAATGATTGGACTTCTCAAAGGAGAGCTATCACATGAAAATTCGTCCATTGCACGATCGCGTCATCGTCAAGCGTAAAGAAGTTGAAGCTAAATCAGCTGGCGGCATCGTGCTGACCGGTTCTGCAGCCGGTAAATCCACCCGTGGTGAAGTTCTGGCTGTCGGCAATGGCCGCATCCTTGAGAGTGGCGACGTTAAGCCGCTGGACGTGAAGGTTGGCGACGTGGTGATCTTCAACGAAGGTTACGGCGCTAAAACCGAAAAGATCGACAACGAAGAAGTGCTGATCATCTCTGAAAGCGACATTCTGGCGATTGTCGAAGCGTAATTTTTTCGCGTAACTCACTGAACGAAACGAATTTAAGGGACAATTGAAATGGCAGCTAAAGACGTAAAATTCGGTAATGACGCTCGCGTAAAAATGCTGCGTGGCGTGAACGTACTGGCAGATGCAGTAAAAGTTACCCTGGGCCCGAAAGGCCGTAACGTGGTTCTGGATAAATCTTTTGGTGCACCGACCATCACTAAAGATGGCGTGTCCGTTGCGCGTGAAATCGAACTGGAAGACAAGTTCGAAAACATGGGCGCGCAGATGGTGAAAGAAGTGGCCTCTAAAGCGAACGACGCTGCAGGCGACGGCACCACCACCGCGACCGTACTGGCGCAGGCTATCATCACCGAAGGTCTGAAAGCCGTCGCCGCGGGTATGAACCCGATGGACCTGAAGCGCGGTATCGACCAGGCCGTTGTGTCTGCCGTTGAGAAACTGAAAGCGCTGTCTGTACCTTGCTCAGACTCTAAAGCGATTGCGCAGGTAGGTACTATCTCTGCTAACTCCGATGAAACCGTGGGCCAGCTGATTGCTCAGGCGATGGAGAAAGTGGGTAAAGAAGGCGTGATCACCGTTGAAGAAGGCACCGGCCTGCAGGACGAGCTGGATGTGGTTGAAGGTATGCAGTTTGATCGCGGCTACCTGTCACCGTACTTCATCAACAAGCCAGAAACCGGTGCGGTTGAACTGGAATCGCCGTTCATCCTGCTGGCTGACAAGAAAATCTCTAACATCCGTGAAATGCTGCCCGTGCTGGAAGCCGTTGCGAAAGCCGGTAAACCTCTGCTGATCATCGCGGAAGATGTTGAAGGTGAAGCCCTGGCAACGCTGGTGGTCAACACCATGCGCGGCATCGTTAAAGTGGCTGCGGTTAAAGCACCAGGCTTCGGCGACCGTCGTAAAGCCATGCTGCAGGATATCGCTATCCTGACCGGCGGTACCGTCATCTCTGAAGAGATCGGTATGGAGCTGGAAAAAGCTGCGCTGGAAGATCTGGGTCAGGCAAAACGTGTTGTGATCAACAAAGACACCACCACCATCATCGACGGTGTGGGTGAAGAGAACACCATTCAGGGCCGTGTTACCCAGATTCGTCAGCAGATCGAAGAAGCGACCTCTGACTACGACAAAGAAAAACTGCAGGAGCGCGTCGCGAAACTGGCAGGCGGCGTAGCCGTTCTGAAAGTGGGCGCAGCCACTGAAGTTGAAATGAAAGAGAAGAAAGCGCGCGTTGAAGATGCACTGCACGCAACCCGTGCTGCTGTCGAAGAAGGCGTGGTTGCAGGTGGTGGTGTGGCGCTGGTTCGCGTTGCAGCACAGCTGTCAGAGCTGCGTGGTCAGAACGAAGACCAGAACGTCGGTATCAAAGTTGCGCTGCGCGCGATGGAAGCACCACTGCGTCAGATCGTCTCTAACGCCGGTGAAGAGCCTTCTGTTGTGGCGAACAACGTGAAAGCGGGCGACGGTAACTACGGTTACAACGCGCAGACTGAAGAGTACGGCAACATGATCGACTTCGGTATCCTGGACCCAACCAAAGTGACCCGTTCTGCACTGCAGTACGCGGCCTCTGTTGCGGGTCTGATGATCACTACCGAGTGCATGGTCACTGACCTGCCAAAAGGCGACGCACCTGATTTAGGCGCAGGCGCTGGCGGTATGGGTGGCATGGGCGGTATGGGCGGCATGATGTAATTGCCGTTGACTGCCTGAGTCACAAAAGAACCCCCGACCGGAAACGGCCGGGGGTTTTTCTTTTGGGCAGGAAAATAGTATAAGTAGTGGCGCAATCGTACGTCTTTCCTCCTGATATTTCCCGTTGTCTGCACGCTGTCTGCAGTTGTCCGGCTGAATTCACTGATGTTCAGTTCATTCTTCAGGCAGGCAGCGTCGCCGAGATGTAACATGAAATATTGAGGGGATATAACGGGATTAAGGCAATGAATGTGCAGAAAAAAGTGCTTTTTTTCTGCTACGCTGCCACCCGACTCTGATGATAATAAATGGGGATTACAATGCGGATTAACCTCTTGCCCGGACTGACGGCTGGCGTGTTATTGCTGGCGGGCTGCAGCAGCTCTACGCAACTCTCTTCAGCAGGCGAGCGCGTGACGTTTACCGATCAGCAGCCTGCCAGTTCCTGCCAGCTTCTGGGCAACCTAACCGGCTCACAGAGCAACTGGCTGAGCGGTGCAGGCGGCGAAACCAGCGCACTGCGCGGTGCAGCCAATGATCTGCGCAATCGCGCCGCGGAGATGGGCGGCAACGTGATTTATGGTGCCACCAGCCCGACGCAGAATCTGCTGTCTGCGTTCGCGCCTCTGGACAGCAAAATGACCGGTCAGGTCTACAAGTGCCCATAATGTGGCATAGGTAGTACAGCGAATCTCAGCGGCCAGCCTTGTGCTGGCCGTTTTTATTCCTGACGCAGCTGTAAATCCAGCGGCGTTTTACTCGGCTCTCCGCCAATTTCCCGCGCCAGTTTCGGCACCAGATAGCCGGAAACCTGTGACAGTAACGCCCGCACCAGCTGGCGCGCCTCATCGTCAGACACAAAGAAATGTGCGGCACCCTGCACCTTATCCAGCACATGCAGATAGTAGGGCAGAATGCCCGCATCAAACAGGGCATTGCTCAGGGTGGCCAGCGTCTGCGCATTATCGTTCACGCCCCGCAGCAGCACGCTCTGATTCAGCAGGGTGACACCGGCCCGCTTCAGGCTGCTCATCGCCTCACGCAGCGCATCATCAATCTCCTGCGCATGGTTGATGTGCGTCACCATCACCACCTGCAGGCGGGTCGCGCGAAGCATCTCACAGAGCTGATCGGTAATGCGTGCCGGAATCACCACCGGTAAACGACTGTGGATGCGCAACCGCTTCAGGTGCGGGATCTTTTCCAGCGCGGCAATCAGCCACGCGAGTTCATGATCTTTCGCCATTAATGGATCGCCGCCGGAGAAGATAATCTCGTCCAGTTCCGGATGATCGGCGATATAGTCCAGCGCCGCCTGCCAGCTTCGCTTATTACCGGGATTATCCTGATAGGGGAAGTGACGGCGGAAGCAGTAGCGGCAGTTGACCGCACAGCCGCCTTTGACCAGCAATAACGCCCGGTTGCGGTATTTATGCAGCAGTCCGGGCACCGCGTTACTTTGTTCATCGAGCGGATCGGTGCTATAACCAGGCGTATCGATGAATTCCTGACGCTGAGTCAGAACCTGAAGCAGCAACGGGTCGTGCGCATCGCCTTTTTTCATCCGGCTGATGAAGGCATGCGGAACGCGCAGGGCGAAAAGCCGCCGCGCATCCGCGCCAGCGGCCAGCTCAGGATGCTGTTCCAGGGCTAAAATACGCAGTAATTCATCAGGTTCAGTGACAACATCAGCAAGTTGCTGCAACCAATCTTCTCTGGAAGGTATTTTTAGGGTTACAATGTGTGCCATTTTTTTGGCTTAGTACCAGTATCAATTTTCGTAGAGGGCCTTCATGGCGACTTATTCTAGCAACGATTTCCGTCCCGGTCTTAAAATCATGTTCGAAGGCGAGCCGTATGCCATCGAATCCAGTGAGTTCGTTAAACCGGGTAAAGGTCAGGCATTCGCACGCGTTAAAATGCGTCGCCTGCTGACGGGTTCTCGCGTTGAGAAAACTTTCAAATCCACCGACTCCGCCGAAGGCGCAGACGTAATGGATACCAACCTGAGCTACCTGTACAACGACGGTGAGTTCTACCACTTCATGCACCAGGAAAGCTTTGAGCAGTTCCCGGTTGAAGAGAAGACTGTGGGCGAAGCAGCGAAATGGCTGCAGGACAACGCAGAATGTATCGTTACGCTGTGGAACGGTCGTCCTATCGCCGTTCAGCCGCCGAACTTTATCGAAGCTGAAATCGTGGAAACCGATCCAGGCCTGAAAGGTGACACTGCCGGTACCGGCGGTAAACCTGCCAAGCTCTCTACCGGCGCGGTTGTAAAAGTGCCACTGTTCGTTCAGGAAGGCGAAGTGGTGAAAGTTGACACCCGCTCTGGCGAATACGTGTCACGCGTGAAGTAAGATTCGCAGGCGCATCTCCGGATGCGCCTTTTTCTTGTCTGAGAGAAAAAATGAAAAAGCTGGCAAAATTAATCGCATTCGCGTTGCTGGTCTCCTCTGCATTAAGTGCCTGCAACACATTCCACGGTTTTGGCGAAGATGTCTCCCACTTAGGTGGTGCCATTTCGCGTGCGGCAAAATGACCTTAACGGCTTCTCCTTTTTAAAGTTCCGCGGCAGCATCCGCCGGAAATCCGGCTATGCTTAAAGCGCTGTACTTTACATCCATCAAAAAGGACATTGTCATGTTAAAGAAAAGTATTGCCGCGATCTTCTCTGTACTGGTGCTCTCTTCACTGCTGACGGCTTGCAACACTACGCGTGGCGTGGGTGAAGACGTCGAAGCGGGTGGCCAGGCGATTCAGAACAGCACGAAGTAACCTGTTATTACAGCCGGTACGAAAACGGTTTTGTACCGGCTTATTCCCTCTGCACTATTTCTGTTTCACCCAGATTAACTCATCAACCGGGAAGCCATCACGGCGCGCCTGATCAACCAGCTTCTCTTTGACGCCCGGCTCCAGCTGCGGTATGCGCGACAGTATCCACAGGTAGTGGCGATTCGGGCCACACACCAGAGCATAGCGGTAGTCGGGATCCAGGGCGATAACGTTGTAGCCGCCGTAGAAGGGGCCAAAGAACGAGACTTTCAGGGCGGCGCGCTGCGGCTCACCAGTGAAGTAGGCCTTACCGACGCTCTCCTGCCAGCGCTGTTTTTTCACGTTATAGCCACGATTGATCACTTTCAGGCCACCATCTTCACGCGGGCTGTAGTTAGCCGTGACCTGCTCCAGACCGCGTTCAAACGGATGATTGAGGCGGGCAATCTCATACCACTGACCGAGATAGCGCTGGCTGTCAAAGTTCTCAACAACCGTGACGTTTTTAGGTGGCGTGGTGCTACAGGCAACGGAGAGAAAAGCGCTGAGGCTGGCGACAAGGGTTTTCCATAGAGACATAGCGGGATTCCTTTGTGATTTAACTGCTTAAGTATAGAAGCCGAAGCGCTGTTTTTGGCATTGCCGGCATGAGATTGTTTGCCGCAGGCATTGCAGGTAGACTTCCACCCCTTATTTGTATCAGGAGTCATCACCATGAGCGAAACGGCAAGCTGGCAACCAAGCGCATCCATCGCCAATTTGTTAAAACGCGCCGCGATTTTAGCGGAAGTGCGTCGTTTCTTTGCCGATCGTGGCGTACTGGAAGTGGATACGCCGGCGATGAGTCAGGCCACTATTACCGATATCCATCTGGTGCCTTTCCAGACGCGTTTTGTCGGGCCTGGTGCGTCGCAGGGGCGCGATCTCTGGCTGATGACCAGCCCGGAATATCATATGAAACGCCTGCTGGCAGCAGGCAGTGGTCCGATCTATCAGATGGGGCGCAGTTTCCGCAATGAAGAGGCGGGACGTCATCATAATCCGGAATTCACCATGCTGGAGTGGTACCGGCCGCACTACGACATGTACCGCCTGATGAACGAGGTGGACGATCTGCTGCAGCAGGTGCTGGAGTGTGACAGCGCAGAGTCGCTCTCCTATCAGCAGGCATTTATCCGCCACCTGGATCTGGACCCGCTGTCGGCAGATAAAGCGCAGCTACGTGAAGCGGCAGAGAAGCTGGGCGAAGGCGAGCTGGCGCGTGCAGAAGAGGATCGCGATACGCTGCTGATGCTGCTGTTTATGCTGGGCGTGGAGCCGAAGATTGGCCAGGACAAACCCTGCTTTGTTTATCATTTCCCGGCCAGTCAGGCGGCACTGGCGGAGATCAGCACCGAAGATCACCGCGTAGCTGAACGTTTTGAGGTCTATTACAAAGGCATTGAGCTGGCGAACGGTTTCCGTGAGCTGACCGACAGCCGCGAGCAGCGTCAGCGGTTTGAGCAGGATAACCGTCGCCGTGCGGCGCGCGGTCTGCCGGTCCATCCTATTGATACTTATCTGCTGGATGCGCTGGCGCACGGTATGCCCGCCTGTTCCGGGGTCGCGCTGGGTATCGATCGGCTGATTATGCTGGCGTTAAAAGCAGAGTCACTGAGTGAGGTGATCGCCTTTCCGGTTGATCGCTGCTAGTCCGTGACTCACAGACGATGACGGAGCAGAGGGGAAGGGGTGGCGCGGATGAAGAGCAAAGCGTCCGAGCCAGGATGGCGAGGCCGACCGCCAGGGATGGCGGCCTTCTTTGCGATCAGCCGGGCCACCCCTGACCGGGCACCCGTTTCAGCTAACCACTGTTATCAGGAAATTCCTGAATGGTGACCGGCAGCGTCAGTTTCTGATCGTTGCGCAGCACCTGCACATCAATCACGGAACCGGGACGAATCTCTGCCACCTGATCCATGGTCTCCTGCGCCGAGATGGCTGGCTTACCGTTTACGCTGAGCAGTACATCGTTGGCCTGAATCCCGGCCTTGTCCGCCGGTCCATCCGGCGTCACCACGCTGACGATAATGCCCTGAACCCGATCCAGATTGCTGCCCTGTCCATGCAGCGGCGGCAGCTCACGACCGGTAATACCGATATAGCCGCGGATCACCCGACCATCACGAATCAGCTTATCCATGATCTTCGAGGCTAAAACGGTGGGGATGGCAAAACCAATGCCTTCCGGCGTTTCGCCATCGTTACTTTTATCAAAGGTCAGGGTGTTGATGCCCATCAGTTCGCCAAGCGAGTTAATCAGCGCGCCACCGGAGTTACCCTGATTGATCGACGCATCGGTCTGCAGGAAGTTCTGGCGGCCTGATGAACTCAGTCCAACCCGGCCCGTAGCGCTGATAATGCCCTGCGTCACCGTCTGCCCCAGGTTATAGGGGTTGCCTATCGCCATCACGACATCACCGATATGCGCCTGGCGATTGGGATTGATCGGGATGACAGGCAGGCCGGAGGCGGTGATCTTCAGCACGGCCAGATCGGTCATGCCGTCGGAACCGACCAGCGTGGCCTCAAAGAAGCGGCCATCCTGCAATGCCACAATAATCTGATCGGCATTATTGATGACGTGCTTGTTGGTCAGGATGTAGCCTTTGGCATTCATAATCACCCCCGAGCCCAGGGTGGTAATGCCCCGGTTGTTGTTGCCGTGGGCGCTCCGGTTATAAACGTTTACAACGGCAGGCACGGCGCGGCGCACCCCCTGATTGAAGCTGAAGGGCGTTTCGTCGTTGATATCGTCGTGGTTATAGAGGGCGTCGCTGCCCATACGCAGTGCAGGCAGTGCTGCGAGTAGAATACCCGCCACAATCAGGCCCAGCACTACGGCACGCAAAAGTTTAAGAAACATGGTGTTAAATCACGCCAGGGGAGATCGCTGGGCAGAATAACATGAGAGCGGCGGACACACACGCGCTTGTGTCCGCCATAATGCGAGGTTTATCTCAACAACAGATAGATACTTTCATCGCCGCGCACCACGTTCAGTGCCAGAACCGGCGGTTTGCCTTCCAGTATCTTGCGCATCTCAGCCAGGTTCTGAACCCGGTTGCGGTTTACGCCGATGATCACATCATCTTTCTGCAGGCCAACCTGTTCAGCCGGTGTCCCTTTTTCGATGGTGTCGACCTTCACGCCTTTGTCGCCGGTTTTGGTCTGTCCATCACTCAGGGTGGCACCCTGCAGGGCCGGAGACATCAGCTGGGCGCTGGCGGTGGTCTGAGCGCTCTGCTCCAGCGTAACGGTGACCGTCACCGGTTTGCCTTCGCGCAGCAGGCCAAGCTTAACCTGTTCGCCTGGTGGGGTCGTGCCTACCTTTACCCGCAACTCAGCGAAGCTGGTAATCGGCTTGTCGTTGATTGAGGTAATGATGTCGCCAGACTTGATGCCCGCCTTCTGTGCGGCAGACTGCGGTAACACTTCCGAAACGAAGGCGCCGCGCTGCGCGTCGACATTGAATGCCTTCGCCATATCAGCCGTCATTTCGGTGCCTTTAATACCCAGCTGACCGCGCTTCACTTCGCCAAATTTGATCAGCTGCTGCGCGAGGTTCATCGCCATATCGCTCGGGATAGCAAAGCCGATGCCGATATTGCCGCCGCTGGAGGCCAGAATGGCGGTGTTGATCCCAATCAGCTCGCCGTTCAGGTTGACCAGCGCACCGCCGGAGTTACCGCGGTTAATTGCGGCATCGGTCTGAATAAAGTTTTCCAGCCCCTCCAGGTTAAGGCCGCTGCGGCCCAGCGCAGAGATGATACCGGAGGTCGCCGTCTGGCCCAGACCAAACGGGTTCCCGATTGCGACCGCAAAATCACCCACTTTCAGCTGGTCGGAGTCCGCCACTTTAATCTGCGTGAGGTTTTTCGCGCCCTGGATCTGAATCAGGGCGATATCGGTCTGCTCATCATGACCGATCAGTTTGGCTTCATATTCACTGCCGTCGCCAAGCTGCACGTTGATCTTGTCGGCACCGTTCACCACATGATTGTTGGTCAGCACGTAGCCTTTCGCGGCATCAATGATCACGCCCGAGCCCAACCCTTCAAACGGCTGTGGCTGATTATTCCCGCCAGGCATCTGACCGAAAAAACGTTTCAGAGGCTCAGGGATATCCTGAGCCTGTTCGCCGGAATCGGTGCCTTCCACGTGAACGCTGACCACGGCAGGCAACACTTTTTCCAGCATCGGTGCCAAACTCGGCAGCGGCTGGCCCGCAATTTGTGCTGGCAGCGTTGCCATCGCGTCTGGCGCGGCGGCAAGGCTCATCCCGATACTCAAGGCTAATGCGCTAAACAGGCGTGCTTGTTTTTTCATTGCTACAACGCTCTCGCTGCAAAGTGGGAGGATTTAATGAGTGTGACAGTCGTTTGTGGTCAGGGTTCGCAAAAACAGCGGGCGCAGACAGGCTGCGCCCCAAAAAGATTAGTCGCGGGCAGGGCGCTCGCCACGCAGTAAACCGGATGCGCCTTCAGAGTAGTCGCGCGGCATCTGCACCGGCACCTGGTCGTTGTCAGCTTCTGCTTCAGTCAGCTGATAGGCAAAAGGATTCTGCTGACCCGGCAGATTCGGCAGCAGATCGTTAGAGCCTTTCGCCATATGCTGATAAAGCTGACGATAGTCACGCGCCATGTTGTCCAGCAGCTCGGCGCTCTGTGCGAAGTGGTTAGTCAGCTCTTCGCGGTAATCGGCCAGCTCGGCCTTCGATTTTTCTAGTTCATACTGCATGCTGCGCTGCTCACGCAGCTTTTTGTTGCCGAAACGCATGGCGACTGCGCCGACAATAATACCTACCACTAAACCAATTAGCCCGTATTCCCAGGTCATAATGACTCCCGTGTTTTTTCCATTGTTCCGTAGGGCGTTGCACCATTTCAATAATAGTCACTATACCCGTTAATCTTATGGATGTGGAACTCCGGAGCAGCATGGCTTAGTGTAGAACGGCCTTTTTTTCAGCAACCGTGGTATGAATCAGACACTATTCAGGGACTTTGAAACAACAATGCAAACCTCATCTCCGCTTGCACGTTATGAGCAGGCGCTGTCGCAGGGCGAATTCAGGCCCGATGACGTACAACGTGAAGCGATTACCCGTTTAGACGCCCTGCAGCAGGCGCTGGTTGCCCGGCAACAGGCTGCCGCGCCCGCCTCATCCGGCCTGCTGGGTCGCCTGTCGAAATTGATCGGTAAAGAGAAAAATGCGACGCCCCAGCCTGTTCGCGGACTCTACATGTGGGGCGGCGTCGGGCGCGGCAAAACCTGGGTCATGGATCTCTTTTTTCAGTCTATTCCTGGCGAACGCAAACTGCGCCTGCACTTCCACCGTTTCATGCTGCGGGTGCATGAAGAACTGACGCAACTGCAGGGGCAGAGCGACCCGCTGCTGATTATCGCGGACAAATTCAAAGCGGAAACTGACATCCTCTGTTTCGATGAATTTTTTGTCTCCGATATCACCGACGCGATGCTGCTGGGCACGCTGATGGAAGCGCTGTTTGAGCGCGGCATCGCCCTGGTGGCAACCTCGAACATTCCGCCGGATGACCTCTACCGCAATGGCCTGCAGCGCGCGCGTTTTCTGCCGGCTATTGAGCAGATAAAACGGCACTGTGATGTGATGAATGTGGATGCCGGCATCGACTACCGGCTGCGGACACTGACCTCGGCGCATCTGTGGAACTATCCGCTCAACGAGGCCACCCACACGGAGATGGCGCGCATGTTTAAGGCGCTGTCGGGCAGCCAGCCGGAGGACTCACCGGTGCTGGAAATCAACCATCGCCAGATGCCGACGCTGGGCGTCAGCGACGGCGTGCTGGCCATCAACTTCACGACGCTTTGCGGGGAAGGGCGCAGCCAGCATGACTACATCGCGCTTTCCCGCCGTTTTCACAGCGTGCTGCTCTATGACGTGCCGGTAATGATCTACAAAACCGAAGATCAGGCGCGCCGTTTCCTGGCCCTGGTTGACGAATTTTATGAGCGTCACGTGAAGCTGGTCGTGGCCGCAGAAACCTCGCTGACCGAGATCTATCAGGGGACGCGGCTGAAGTTTGAATACCAGCGCTGTTTATCGCGGCTTCAGGAGATGCAGAGCGAAGAGTATCTGCGCCTGCCGCATCTGCCGTGAGAATAATCAGGATAAATACCGAAATAGGGTTCGATTTTTGCAATCGACTTCTCTATAATCTTGCGACCCCACGTTACAGCAAAGGATTTTTTTCCCAAATCCTCTGTGTTCCAGTAACTCTATCCGAAGGGGTGGCTTGCTGGTCAAAATGGTCGTGTGAGCCTCATTCGTTTACTTAAGCGTTTGGGATTTCACCAACGTGTAACTTAATTTGGGTAAGCTTTTCGATGAAAACTTTTACAGCTAAACCAGAAACCGTCCAACGTGACTGGTTTGTAGTTGACGCAACGGGCAAAACTTTGGGTCGCCTGGCGACTGAACTGGCGCGCCGTCTGCGTGGTAAGCATAAAGCGGAATACACTCCGCACGTTGATACGGGTGATTACATCATCGTTCTGAACGCAGAAAAAATTGCTGTTACCGGCAACAAGCGTACTGACAAGATCTACTATCACCACACCGGCCACATCGGTGGTATCAAACAGGCGACCTTTGAAGAGATGATTGCTCGCCGTCCTGAGCGTGTGATTGAGATCGCGGTTAAAGGCATGCTGCCGAAGGGCCCGCTGGGTCGTGCTATGTACCGTAAGCTGAAAGTTTACGCAGGCAACGAGCACACCCATGCGGCACAGCAACCGCAAGTTCTTGACATTTAATCGGGATTAAAGGCAATGGCTGAAACTCAAAACTACGGCACTGGTCGCCGCAAAAGCTCTACCGCTCGCGTATTCATTAAGCCGGGTAGCGGTAACATCGTAATTAACCAACGTTCTCTGGAACAGTACTTCGGTCGCGAAACTGCCCGCATGGTCGTTCGTCAGCCGCTGGAACTGCTGGATCTGGTTGGTAAATTCGATCTGTACGTCACTGTTAAAGGTGGCGGTATTTCTGGTCAGGCTGGTGCGATCCGTCACGGTATCACCCGCGCTCTGATGGAATACGACGAATCACTGCGTGGCGAGCTGCGTAAAGCTGGCTTCGTAACGCGTGACGCGCGTCAGGTTGAACGTAAGAAAGTCGGCCTGCGTAAAGCACGTCGTCGTCCTCAGTTCTCCAAGCGTTAATTGTTTGCAGCTCCGGCTGCGGCAATTGGCTCAAAAAACCCGCTTCGGCGGGTTTTTTATTTTCTGCCTTCCCGTCTGATAACGGTGAAAACCGTAAGCCCGCGCTCAATTTACCTGCAAAGATTCATTCCACGCCCACAAGCAGCCTAAAATCTGGTAAACTCTGTGTCACTTTGCGCCCGCAGGCCGGTGCGTTATGCGCCTTCCCGCTGTCGGGGCGTCAGTTTTACGGCGCAGCTGACCAGGTTGCGTGCGAGTTCGACAAGCAAGTGAGTCGCCGTGTGGTTGGCTATTCGCAGTATCTTTTTGTGAACAAACTTGGAGGTTTTCATGGCTGTCGCTGCCAACAAACGTTCGGTAATGACGCTGTTTTCTGGTCCTACTGACATTTTCAGCCATCAGGTACGTATCGTTCTGGCGGAGAAGGGTGTCAGCGTAGAGATCGAGCAGGTCGAAATGGATAACCTGCCGCAGGATCTGATTGACCTCAATCCGTATCGCACGGTACCGACACTGGTAGATCGTGAGCTGACGCTGTATGAAT
Source organism: Type-F symbiont of Plautia stali (assembly GCF_059731105.1). Lineage (NCBI taxonomy): Bacteria > Pseudomonadati > Pseudomonadota > Gammaproteobacteria > Enterobacterales > Enterobacteriaceae > Type-F symbiont of Plautia stali. Next base: position 415,091 of record NZ_AP035909.1, read on the forward strand.
CCCGCATCATCATGGAATATTTAGATGAGCGCTTCCCGCATCCGCCACTGATGCCGGTTTATCCGGTTGCCCGTGGTGACAGCCGCCTGATGATGCACCGCATCGAGCAGGACTGGTACAGCCTGATGAGGAAGGTTGAGAACAGCAGTGGTCAGGAAGCCGAAGCCGCACGCAAACAGCTGCGTGAAGAGCTGCTGGCGATCGCGCCGCTGTTTGGCCGCACGCCTTACTTCATGAGCGAAGAGTTCAGCCTGGTGGATTGCTACCTGGCACCGCTGTTATGGCGTCTGCCTTCAATGGGCATCGATTTGATCGGCTCTGGTTCAAAAGAGCTGAAAGGTTACATGAACCGCGTATTTGAGCGTGACTCTTTCCTCGCTTCATTAACTGAAGCTGAACGTGAAATGCGCCTGCAAGCACGGGCTTAACGTATGGAAATGTCGCAACTTACTGCACGTCGTCCCTATCTGCTGCGCGCTTTCTATGACTGGTTGCTCGACAACCAGCTGACGCCGCATCTGGTGGTCGACATCAATCAGCCAGGTGTACAGGTGCCGCTGGAGTACGCGCGTGATGGTCAGATTGTCCTGAACATCGCGCCCCGTGCTGTCGGCAACCTTGATCTGGCGAATGACCAGGTGTCGTTTAACGCCCGCTTTGGGGGTGTTCCTCGTCAGGTTAACGTGCCGATGGCGGCAATTCTGGCAATCTATGCCCGGGAAAACGGTGCCGGAACGATGTTTGAACCGGAACCGGCTTACGAGCTGGATATTCAGGAGGCGTCAGAAGGTCAGGAAGAGACCATGATGTCCGTGATTGATGGCGATCGTCCCGACGATGCCAGCGATAATGAGACACCGCCTGATGACGATCCACCGCCGCGGGGCGGACGACCTTCACTGCGCGTCGTGAAATAACCGCAGCATTCTTAAAACAGATACCCGCCTCTCCGGCGGGTATTTTTTTGCCTGTCAGCCATAAAAAAATCCGGCTGCCTGCGCAAACCGGATTTTTTATCACACCTTCGCTATCAATAGACGTCGCGCAGGTAACGCTTCTCTTTCTTCAGCTGGTCAATATAGTCCGCTGCGCGCTCGCTGGAGAGGCCACCGAACTGGCGAACCACTTCATACAGCGCATTATCCACATCCTTCGCCATGCGCGATGCATCGCCACAGACATAGAAGTAAGCGCCTTCCTGCAGCCAGGCATAGAGTTCTGCACCCTGCTCCAGCATCCGGCTCTGCACGTAGATCTTCTTCTCCTGATCGCGTGAGAACGCCAGGTCAAGCCGCGTCAGCAAGCCATTATCCCGCCAGGCGAGCAGTTCATCCTGATAGATAAAGTCATGTTCCTGATGCTGATCGCCGAAGAACAGCCAGTTTTTGCCCTGCGCGCCGGTTGCCTGACGCTCCTGCAGGAAAGCCCGGAAGGGCGCGATGCCGGTGCCAGGTCCCACCATGATCAGCGGAGCGCTGTTATTGGCTGGGACGCGGAACGCTTTGTTCGGCGAAATAAAGATGGCTGGCTTTTCGCCACGACGTACGCGCTCAGCCAGGTAGGTTGAGCAGACGCCACCACGATTACGGCCGCCGCTGTGATAACGCACCGAGGCAACGGTCAGGTGCACCTGATTCGGATGGGCTTTAGAGCTGGATGAAATTGAGTAAGCGCGATGCTGCAGCGGACGCAGCAGGGCAACAAACTCAGGCACCGCCAGCGTGCGCGTCAGGTCAAGCTGCAGCAGGTCAAGGCTATCTTTGCCCCACAGCCAGACACCCAGCGCATCTTTGTCGTCGTGCTGTAACACATGACGCAGCTCCTGGTTGGTGGTGTTCTGCCCGACCCATTCGATGAGCTTGCGCGACGGTTCAGAGATCTCAAACTGGTAGGTCAGCAGGTCGCCGAGGCTGCGGTCAAAGCCGGGCACTGGCGTCTCGTAGTCGGCATTAAGCTGGGTCAGCAGCAGGCTGACCAGCGATGGCTCGTTGACCGGAATGACGCCGAGCGCATCACCCGCTTCATACTTCAGGCCGCTGTCGGTCAGGTCAAACTCAAAATGTCGGATATCTTTGGCAGACTGCTCGCCAGAGAGGCGCTTGTTGGTGATCAGCGCCGCGGCGTAAGGGTTCGATTTGTTGCTGCCCGGGATGACCGGTGCTTCAGGCGCGCTCTCCAGCACGGTGCCGCTGCTGCCTGCGCTGGCCGCAAACTGAGGCATGGAGCTGTTCAGCCACTCGCTGGATGGCTCTTCATAGTCGATATCGCAGTCGATGCGATCCACCACGCGTTTTGCTCCCAGCTGCTCAAGGCGCATATCGATGAACTTGCCCGCCTGACAGAAGCCGTCATAGCCGGTATCACCGATTGCCAGCACGGCAAAATGCATCTGCTCCAGGCGCGGTGCGGTACTGGCAGAGATCGCATCCCAGAAGAGCTGCGCGTTATCCGGCATCTCGCCTTCGCCGTAGGTTGAGGTGACGATCAGCACATGGCGCATGGTGGCAAAGACGTCGAGGTCGACATCGCCCAGCGCCTGAACCACCGGCACCAGCCCTTTAGCACGCGCCGATTTCGCGGCGGTCTGCGCCAGCGCTTCGGCATTGCCGGTCTGTGAGCCGTAGAGAATGTGCAGTTGCGTGGTCGCGGCTGCGCCTGTGCCCGCAGCGGGTTGCTGCTTGTCTTCTAATACCAGCAGACGGGAGTGAAGACCCGCGAGAAAGCCAGCCAGCCAGTATTTCTGATCGCCATTAAAAGGTGCATCTTCTGGAATATAAGGAATTTTCATGGGTACTTTTACTCAATCCCGTTCTTCCCCGTCATCAGTAACGCTGGCCGGTTTAAGCGGTTCCGCTTTCCCGCACCGCGGTGTGCGGCTGGGGAGAGCGGTTCTGCATCTGTCCGGTACAACGACGACTCCGGGCAATGATCAATGAATAACATTCAGTTCAGCCTGAACAGTGTGACTGTCAGGAGAGTTTGCCCACCGCCGCGGCGATTTCAGGCAAGGCCGCACGTGCAAACAGCTCTTCAAAATCAGGCAGATGGCCCAGCACTTCCCGGTTACAGGCATCCTGATACATGATCCAGCCATAGGTGGCCAGGCTGTCCATGGAGCGGATGTTGCGCTGCGTCAGCGCCGCTTTGTAATCTGACATGCGTTTGGAACCAATCAGACTGGCCAGTTCGTCATCGTTATACGCTTCGATGGCGGAACGGGCATGGCGCTGCAGTTTGCTGATCAGCGAAAAGTCCTCCGTCATCAGCAGATTACGCACGGCTTTTTCTACCGCCGGATCTTCAACCGGTGTCCCTTTCGGTAATTTACTCAGGGCCAGCTGCTGAGCAAAGCTCAGAACGGTGTAGTTGTTAAGCAGAACAAACATCTCCAGCGTATCGGTCGCGCCGTAGGCGGGTACCGCACCGTCAGCAATGGTCTTGCCCTGACGCCAGGCCGCTTTGAACTTCGCAACCTGATGGCCGGCCAGCGCGGTCGACAGCTCTTCGAGCAGATCTTTACGGCTTCTGGCTTTCAGGATCTCACCGCCATCCTGATAGAGCAGCAGCGAGCGCGGCATCACATACACAAAGTGGTGACACTCCGTTTCCCAGTTCTCCAGCAGCCAGGCGGCACGCGGTGAGTTTGTGGCCTCCAGATGCCAGTTCAGCATGGTCAGCACGGCCTGCTTATGCACCTGCGCCATCTCATCCTGATCGGCAATCGAGCCGAAGCGTACTGAATCACCGGCTGCATGGCTGGCGAGTGTTCCATACGGGTCATACTGATAGGCGAAGCCGCCGCTCATGCCGTTACCAAAGCCTTTACCGAAGGTGCCCAGGTTGAGGATGGCACCATTGGTCATATATTCGCAGCAGAAATCCCCTACGCCTTCGACCACGGCTGTGGCACCGGAGTTACGCACCGCGAAGCGGTCACCGGCCTGGCCCTGCACGAACAGGCGTCCACCGGTCGCGCCAAACAGCGCAAAGTTACCGATCAGCACGTTACCATCGCCATCCTGCGCGCCGCCGCCCGGCGACATGATAAACAGCTCACCGCCACACTGTCCCTTGCCGACGCCGTCGTTACAGGTGCCGTAGTGGGTCAGCTGCATGCCATCGTTGCAGAAGGCGCCAAATGACTGACCGGCTGAACCGGTAGTTGAAATTTTTACGGTCGCAGGGGCCAGATAATGGCGACCGCGGTCATCGCTCAGAACCGCAGGCATCGCCTGCAGCTGCGCCGCACTCAGCTGATGGTTCAGCATGCGTTCAATGTCGATCGCCAGCTGGCCCCCCACACTTTTGTTGCGGTTGTTCAGCACGATGCCGTTGCCCAGTGCGACGTCGGTATTGCCCTGATCGACCAGCGCTGATTTCAGCTGCTCAACCCAGCCATCATCCAGCTCAAAATCTTTCTCCAGATAGACCGGTTTCTCAATCTTCAGCTCTGGCACCACGGTGAGCATGGCGCGTAAGTCGAGCTTGCCCACTTCCAGTGGGTGATCCATCAGGTGCAGCAGGTCAGCCCGGCCGCGCGCTTCACGCAGGGAACGCAGGCCCATACGCGCCAGGATCTCACGCACTTCATGGGCGACGTTGAGGAAATACTGCGCCAGCTGACGCGGATCGCCATCAAAGGCTTCGGCGTTGGTCGTCAGGCCCGCCGGGCATTTGACGTTACAGTTTTTCGCCATCACGCACTTCAGCATCATCAGCGCAGTGGTACCGAATTCGAAGCTGTCGCCGCCCAGCAGCGCAGATTTCACCACGTCGCTGCCGGTCTGCTGCGCGCCCGAGCAGCGCAGCTGCACTTTCTCACGCAGGCCGTTGGCGCAGAGCGCCTGATGAACTTCAGCGATGCCGATTTCCGCCACGCGTCCGGTGTATTTCAGGCTGGTTACCGACGCAGCGCCGGTACCGCCGGTGTTACCCGCCACGTTAATGACGTCTGCGCCCGCTTTGGCCACGCCGACCGCGATGGTGCCGATCCCTTCTGAGGAGACCAGTTTGACAATCACGCGCACCCGCGCGGCTTTACAGTCATGGATCAGCTGCGCCAGATCTTCGATGGAGTAGGTGTCGTGATGCGGCGGCGGCGAGACCAGCTCGACGCCTGGCGTACCGCCACGTGCTGCCGCAATCTCAACCGTGACTTTCGCCGCCGGTAGCTGGCCGCCTTCGCCAGGCTTCGCACCCTGACCAATCTTGATTTCCAGCTCTTCCAGCATCGGGTCCGCCAGATAGGCGGCCCAGACGCCAAAACGGCCGGACGCCAGCTGCTTGATGCGTGAGGCACGGATTGTGCCGTGACGGGAGTAGTGCTCGCCGCCTTCACCGCAGTTACTCATGCCGCCGACCATGTTGGTGCCGTGCGCCACCGCTTCATGCGCGGGGGCGACCAGCGCACCGTGACTCATCGCGCCGGAGGCAAAGGTGCGGGTGATTTCGCACGCCGGCTGCACGTCGCTCAGTGTCAGGGAGGGCAGAGTGGTGAAAATACGTGACAGGTAGTCTGCCGCTTTACCGTAAGCGGTTATTTTCAGACCGCCGGTCACCACCTCGCTGCTCTCGATATCGTCGCCGAAGCGGAACTTCAGGGCGTTAGAGAGATTCTGCAGGCGCTCGTTCTCTGGCTTCAGGCCTTCGATCGCATCGGTCAGACGCAGCATAAAGTGATTCAGGCTGCCATCCACCGCTTCACACACCAGACCACGAATGGCAAAGCCGTTGTTGGTCAGTGAGTAGCGTCCCAGTTTGCGGCGGAACTCCGCTTCGCTGTCGATATGGGTCAGATCGGCCGGGAATGTCAGGATGTCACGCAGGGCCGCCGGGCGACGCTTACGCTCCTCATACATCAGGCTGGAGAACTGACGATAGTCGGCCGTGATCGCGAAGTTGTTGATCACCTCATCCGGAATACGCTCGAAGCTGCTGTCTTTAAAGGTTTCTGGCTTAATGCCAAAAGCGTTATCCAGTTTTGCCAGCGTCATCAGACGGATAAAGTTATCCTCTTCGCGCGCTTTATCAGCAAAGCGGATCGGCTCTTCGGTCATATCGATAAAGGTGCGTACGGCAATCGTGCCGTAGGAGTGACCGGCACCCTCTGCGCGCTCTTTAAACAGACCCAGCAACGGTACGTCCGACTCACCCTGAATCTTCAGTGCGCTCTGATGCCAGTCAACGGCCATCTGCGCGATAGCCGCGAAGCCTGCGCCACCCACCGGCGTTTTGATATTCGGGAAGTACTTTTTCAGCACCGGGTCATCGGTGTTGAGGAAGTTAGGTTCAAAAAACTCGCCGCTACTGTAGCTTTCTACGGTACAGAGTCCCACTTTGCCCATGGTTTTCATCAGGGCTTTTTCCGCGGCTTTGGCATAGCGCTTAAAGGCTTTATTGCCTTCTTCACCCTCGCCAAATTTCTCCTCTGCGCGCATCTGTACGCCCAGCGGATAGATTGCTGATGCGCCGAAGCCCAGCGTCGCGGCAATGTGGTGCGAGGAGATGCTCTGGCCGCTTTCCACCACCAGTGACACATCAAGGCGCAGACCTTCCTGCACCAGACGCTGGTTGATGGCGGAAACCACCAGCAGCATCGGGATCGCGGCGTGCTTCGAGGAGATGTGGCGGTCGGTCAGAACGGCGATGCCGCCCTGCGTCCGGGCAAAATCCACCACCTGCTGCGCCAGGTCATCAATCGCTTTTTCCAGGGCGTTCGCGTTGGCGGTCGTGCTCAGCAGATCTTTGCCGATGACCGGCTCATAGAGCATCTCGAAGCGGGCGTAAGGGGCAACGGTCTGCTCACGCAAACGCAGCATATCGAGATGGCTGAGAATTGGTGTCGGCACCACAATCTGACGGCCTTTGCTGCGGCCCAGGTGCGGTTTCGCCCCCAGCGCCACACGCAGCGTCATGCCGTCCACTTCGCGGATAGAGTCCAGCGGCGGGTTGGTCACCTGAGCAAAGCGCTGAGAGAAGTAGTGCGCCATGCCGCCTTCATGATCGGATAAGCCGTTGATGGCGTTGCCGTAACCCATTGCGGAGATCTTCTCTGCGCCGGTATTGAGCATCGGGTCCATCATGAACTTGAAGCTTTCCTGGTTGTAGTAGTAGGCGACAAAGCGCTGATAGGTTTTCAGATCGCCGCGATAGCGCAGCGGTGAACCCTGTTGCTCAGCCGGGATTTCCGGCAGATCGTCCAGCCCGACGCGCGCTTCACGCAGCAGGGCGGAGTAATCTTTCTCTGCGGCCAGTTTTTCCAGCGCCTGCAGCGTGGTGTAGCTGCGTTTTTCACGGTGATCGAAGTAGAGCATGCCGCCCGCTTCGATACGGCCACGACGCAGGACGCTTTCAGGAGGAAAGGCGATCTGGCCCGCTTCGGACATCGCACCGATATAGTCTGCGGTTTCGACTGAGCGCAGCGGGCGCAGGCCCAGACGGTCAAGGCGTGCGCCAATCACTTCGCCATTGCCAAAGATTAAGGCGGCAGGGCCGTCGTTCTTCTCTTCATACAGAGAGAAATACTCCAGCATGTCGCGTACCTCGGTTGACAGCGAGCTGTCATTTTCCCAGGCGGGCGGCATCATGGAAACCACGGCGGTGATCAGATCGAGATTATCTTCCATCAGACGGCTGTGGATACTCTGATCCAGACGCGAACTGTCGGACTGCCCTTTAGGCCGCACGATCTTTTTGCCGCGCGCCAGTGCCAGGGCCGATTCGGCGATGCGGTTTTTCCGATCCGTGTTCAGCTCGCCGTTGTGCGCCATCAGGCGGAATGGCTGCGCCATAGTGGTATGCGGATCGGTGTTGGTCGAGAAACGGGTGTGGAAAAAGAGCCCGCGCACCTGATGATCGGGATCGGTCAGATCTTTGAAGTAAGGAATCACTTCATTGGAGTTCAGGCGCGCTTTAAATACCTGCGTGCGCGACGACAGCGACAGCGGATAGAGCCCGCCAAATTCGCTTTCGGTAAAGGCGCGTGCTTCGATAGTTAACAGGGCGCGGTAGATACGTTGTTCGAAGTCGTTCTGATCGGCCACGTCCTGAGGCGCAGTGAAGATCCACTGCAGAATCGGTAACTGAAACTGAATGGCAGCCGGACGCGTCACGCTGCTGTCGAGCGGCATGTCGCGCTTCATGATCACCGGCAGGCCGAAACTGCTGAGGGTCTCATCCACCAGACGTTCGGCATTCGCGCGCAGCTCAGCATCTTTCGGCACAAAGAAGTTGCCGACGCCAAAGCGACCCGCTTCCAGTGGCTGGCCGGTAATCTTGCGGAAGAAATGCAGTGAAAGGTCAACGTTGACGCCTGCGCCATCGCCGACACCTTCTGCTGACATACCGCCGCGATGCGGCACTGTGCACAGGGCGCTGTGCGCCATCTGCAGAATCTCATGGGTCTGCTCGCCGTCCTTACGCGTAATGAAACCTACACCACAGCTGTCACTGCCTGCTGTCGGATCATACAAGCCATAGGATTGAGGTTTTTTAGTGGACATTGAGGGTCTCCTTAAACTGCTTTGACATTACCTGCACTGTTTCAGGGTCTGGGCGCAACTGAGGCGCAGCTTCATTTTCATCGCCATGCTCTGTCGAGCGCGCGTCATAGCCCTGAGCATTTCTCTCCAGACATCCGTAAAACGTCCTATATTGAGCTGCTCTTCGATTTCCGGTCTCGTAAAGGAGATGACTTAAACCACGCGGGAGTCTTCTTGTTGCATAGATATGCCGAGACAATGGCCCGTCAGGAAAGCTTTCAGCGGATTTCCAACTTATCGGGAAAGCGTAATCAGGTCAAATAGGGCGGCCAGGCGGGCTTATCAGGCGCTTTTCTTGTATAAATATATGAAAGTATTGATTTTTATGGTTTAAAATGTCTCACTCTGCCACCTGGTGATCGGCCGATAAATGTGAACTGACTCACTGTAGTGCAGGCGTCATATCTCTGCACCATGCTGGTGACAGGGTGTCTGGCAGCATTAAATGCTGTCCGGCACCCCTGATACATAGCATGTATCTGTTTTTCTTATGTCGGCCTATTTGAATGAAACAGCGGTTGGTTATAAGAAAAATTAATCAGGCAGGGAATGCTTAAAACAGCACTAAAGTTGAATGAGTATTCATATAAAGGAGAGAGCCTGCGCAACAGGACGCTGCCAGGATATTGAAAAAAGGCCGTCGGGTGAAATCTGCGATTCACAGGCGGCCTTACAGATTATTCATTTGGCACAATCAGTCAAGGGATTTAACCGGTTTGTGCCAAACGTCGCCGAACGGCAGGCCGGATGCACCATAAAAGCGCATTCAATCCCTCATCTTCGCGTGACGTGCTGCGACGTCCGCAGGCTAACTGCGCTATCATGGGGCTGTTTCTTTTCCAGGGAGTCGTTATGAAACAGATTCGTCTGCTGGCGCAGTACTATGTCGATTTAATGGTCAAACTTGGCCTGGTCAGGTTCTCGCTGCTGCTGGCCTCTGCGCTGGTGGTGCTGGCGATGATTGTCCAGATGGCGGTCACGATGGTATTGCGGGGGCACGTCGAGAGTATCGATGTGGTGCGCTCGGTTTTCTTTGGGCTGCTGATTACGCCCTGGGCCGTCTATTTTCTGTCGGTGGTGGTCGATCAGCTTGAGGAGTCGCGGCAGCGGCTGGCAAGGCTGGTGGATAAGCTGGAAGAGATGCGCACCCGCGACCTGGAACTCAATCAGCAGATGAAGGAAACCATCACCCAGCTGAATCAGGAGATCAGCGATCGTAAAAAAGCGGAGCTGGCGCGCGAACAGGTGATGGACAAGCTGCGCGAAGAGGTCACCCGCCGCGAACAGGCTCAGATTGAGCTGGAGCAGCAATCATCCTTCCTGCGCTCCTTCCTGGATGCGTCACCTGACCTGGTGTTCTATCGCAATATCGACAAGCAGTTCTCCGGCTGCAATCGCGCCATGGAGCTGCTGACCGGCAAAAGCGAAAAGCAGCTGATTGGCCTGACGCCGCGCGATATCTACGATGATGAAGCCGCGACCAAGGTGCTGGAAACGGACGAAAAAGTGTTCCGCCATAACGTCTCCCTGACCTATGAGCAGTGGCTGCAATATCCTGACGGGCGCAAAGCCTGTTTTGAGATCCGCAAGGTGCCCTATTACGATCGTGTCGGCAAACGCAGCGGGCTGATGGGCTTTGGCCGCGATATCACCGAGCGTAAGCGCTATCAGGACGCGTTAGAGAACGCCAGCCGGGAAAAGACCACCTTTATCTCCACCATCAGCCACGAGCTGCGTACGCCGCTTAATGGCATTGTCGGCCTGAGCCGCATCCTGCTGGATACCGATCTGAATCAGGAACAGCTGAAATACCTGAAAACCATCCACGTCTCGGCCATTACGCTGGGCAACATCTTCAACGATGTGATTGAGGTGGACAAAATCGAGCGTCGTAAAGTTCAGCTGGATAATCAGCCGCTCGACTTCACCGGTTTCCTTGCCGATTTAGAGAATCTCTCCGGCCTGCTGGCGCAGCCAAAAGGGCTGAAGTTTGTGCTCGCGCCGCAACTGCCGCTGCCTCACATGATCTCCACCGACGGAACGCGTCTGCGTCAGATTCTCTGGAACCTGATTGGTAACGCCGTGAAGTTCACCCAGCAGGGCGAGATCGTGGTGCGCGTCGCGTATGAGCAGGATGAAACACTGCGCTTTGAGGTGCAGGACTCCGGCATGGGTATCCGCCAGGAGGAGCAGGACAAGATTTTTGCGATGTACTATCAGGTTAAAGATCAGCATGGCGGGAAACCGGCGACCGGAACCGGCATCGGGCTGGCGGTTTCACGTCGACTGGCCCAGGCGATGGGGGGAGATATCCGCGTACAGAGTGCGCCCGGCCAGGGCTCATGCTTCACCGTCGAAATTAAAGCACCACGCATCGCAGAAGAAGTGATTGACGAAGGCGTCGACGACAGCCTGCCTCTGCCTGCGCTGCATGTGCTGCTGGTTGAGGATATTGAACTGAATGTGATTGTGGCGCGCTCCGTTCTGGAGAAGCTGGGATGCAGCGTGGAGGTCGCCATGACCGGCAGCGAGGCTCTGGCGATGTTTGACCCGCTGGAGTTCGATCTGGTGCTGCTGGATATTCAGCTGCCCGATATGACCGGGCTGGATGTCTCCCGTGCGATTCGCCAGCAGTATCAGGGCGCGCATCTGCCTCCGCTGGTGGCGCTCACGGCCAACGTGCTGAAAGATAAAAAAGAGTATTTCGACGCCGGGATGGATGATGTGCTCAGTAAACCGCTGGCCGTGCCTGCCCTGACCGCAATGATCAAAAAGTACTGGGACTATCAGGCAGAAACGGACGATGAAACGGCCGCCGTCAGCGATGACAAAACCCGGATGCTGCTGGATGTCGCCATGCTCGAACAGTATATCGAGCTGGTAGGTCCGGGGCTGATTACGCAGAGCCTGACGATGTTTGAGAAGATGATGCCGGACTATCTTGCGGTACTGGAATCGAATCTGATGGCGCGCGACCAGAAAGGAATTGCGGAAGAGGGGCACAAAATCAAAGGCGCGGCCGGGTCCGTCGGGCTGCAGCGTTTACAGATGCTGGCGAAACAGATCCAGAGTCCGGAGCTGCCGGCGTGGTGGGACAACGTGGTTGAATGGATTGAAGAGCTGAAACATGAGTGGCGACACGATGTGCAGGTTCTGCGCGACTGGGTTGCCGGACAGGAGAAGTGAAACGGCAGAAAAAAATGACCCCAGCCGAGGCCGGGGTGCGCGAATACTGCGCCAACACCAGGGAAAATGTTGCGGCCGCTATGATTTGAATAATTAATGCAGCCGCGGGGTATTGGTTAACACTGTCATCACCTTAGCAAATTCATCTTCTCATGTGACAAGATTCATTAAAATGTGTGATGTTGAGCAGCGTTTAAACACAGAAAACATTAATTTGGCAACACAGTCAAGCAAGGAATCAATTTCCGCGTTGCGTTGCTGCTATTTTAACCAGATTTGCCGGTTTTCGTGTACTTTTAACGCGGCTGCGCCGTGTCGCGAAGACCGGACAGCGTAAAAGCGAACCGGCAGGTTCATTTGCCCTGACAGTCAGTGTAACGCGCTGATATTGCAAGCCAGCAGCCTGAAATGAACCGAATCATCCAAAACGATTCGGAATGGCAGAAATGAATCTCAACCTTTGTACTTTTCTGCGTCTGCCGGGTTGCGGGGCAGGGATCGAAAACCGGGTCATTTATGACAGGATTTACGCTGGCCGCTGCTGTTTATTTAGACGTTATAAGAATAGTTCTGGTTAAGAGTTGAACCATTGCGACAACAGAAAAAAATAACAGTTAAGGGTGATGAATGATTTAAACCGGCGGTTATTACCTATTATTAAGTGTTTATCTGGAAAGATGCTAAGCAGTGGCAATGAATGGAACCGATTCCTTTTTTCGGAAGTCCTTGAACTATTTCGATCTGTTGCCGCATGTTGATGCAAAATAGGTGCATGAAGTCTGGAAACGCACCGTTCATTTTCACCGAAAATCGCAAAAAGGCGATTTTTCTGGCAGTGATTACATGAGTAATTGATTAACGTCTGAAACAGGTATGGGAAGATTGCATGAACAAGCATAAAGGAAGCGCCGGACGGCGTATCAGACGGATTGCCGGCCGTCTCCTGCTGGTCTGGCTGGGCGTGTGGCTGGCCGGCATTTTACTCTTTTCGTTTTTACCGGTGCCCTTCTCTGCAGTGATGGTGGAGCGACAGGTGGGGGCGTGGTTGCGCGGTGATTTCAGTTATGTGGCGCACTCAGACTGGGTCGGACATGATGAGATCTCGCCGTGGATGGGGCTGGCCGTTATCGCTTCTGAAGATCAAAAGTTTCCCACGCACTGGGGCTTTGATGTGGCGGCGATTGAATCGGTGCTGGATAACAATGACAGCCGGATGCGCGGAGCGTCCACGCTGTCACAACAGACCGCGAAGAATCTCTTTCTCTGGGATGGTCGCAGCTGGATCCGTAAGGGGCTGGAAGCGGGTCTGACGGTGGGGATTGAGACGGTCTGGACGAAGCGGCGTATTCTGACCGTCTATCTCAATATCGCGGAGTTCGGGCCGGGCATCTTTGGTGTGGAGGCCGCCTCACAGCACTATTTCCACAAACCTGCCAGCCGGCTCACTGCGGCCGATGCTGCTTTGCTGGCGGCGGTCCTGCCGAATCCAATTCGTTACCGTGCCGCCGCGCCTTCAGGCTATGTCAGGTCGCGGCAGCAGTGGATACTGCGCCAGATGCGTCAGCTGGGCGGAGAGGGCTTTTTACAGCGTAATCAGCTTAACTGACCTTATTCTTCATCAAAGCCCGCTTCAAACAACTCAATGACCGCAGCCAGCGCCGGGACCTCTTCCGGCCCGCTGGCTTCAATCTCAATGTGTCCCCCTTTTGCCGAGTCGAGCATCAGCAGGGCGATCACGCTGCTGGCCTCGGCTTCGGTGCCTGCCTCGTTGCGCAGTAACACTTCGGCATCGAAGCTCTGCACCAGCTCAAACAACTTCATCGCCGGACGGGCATGCATGCCCAGCTTATTTTTGATTTCTACAGTTTGTCTGACGGTCATGATTTGCGCTTTTCCAGCGTGCGATGGCGTGACTGTACATTCTTACCGCGCGAGCGGAAATAGTCCGCCAGCTGCTCGGCGATATAGACTGAGCGGTGTTTACCGCCGGTACAGCCAATCGCCACGGTAAGATAGCTACGGTTGTTGGTCTCCAGCATCGGCAGCCAGAGTTCAAGATAGCTGCGTGTCTGGTAGATAAAATTATGCACTTCCGTGTGGCGGTCGAGGAAGGCCGCGACCGGGCGATCGAGGCCGGTCATCGGGCGCAGTTTCGGATCCCAGTGGGGATTGGGCAGAAAGCGCACGTCAAACACGTAGTCCGCGTCGATAGGGATGCCATGTTTGAAACCAAAGGATTCAAATACCATGGTCAGCTCACGTTCACGCTTGCCCAGCAGGCGGGTGCGCAGCATCTCGGCCAGTTCATGCACCGACATCTCTGACGTATCAATGATCAGATCGGCGCGCGAACGCAGCGGCTCCAGCAGATCGCTCTCTTCATCAATGGCGCTCTCCAGCGACAGATTTTTGCTGGAGAGGGGGTGCAGACGACGCGTATCGCTGTAGCGGCGAATCAGCGTGTTGCGGTCGGCGTCGAGAAACAGCAGCTGAGGTGAAAAGGAGTCGGGCAGATTATTCAGTGCGGTTTCAAAAATTTCGGGGGATTCAGGCATATTGCGCACGTCGATGCTGACCGCCGCCGAAATATTCCGCTCTGCCAGTGAGTTCGCTAACTCCGGCAGCAGCACCACCGGCAGGTTATCAACACAGTAGAACCCCATATCCTCCAGCGCACGGAGTGCCACTGACTTCCCCGAGCCTGAACGACCGCTAACGATCATCAGCACCATGACCTTCTCTCCCGTTTTAAAACCGGCACCCGGCCGGTAAAGACGCGTTACAGCTCTGTCTGGTTTTCCGTAATAATGGCATAAAGCTCTTCATCACTCTGCGCAGCGCGCAGCCGGCGGCAGACCGTTTTATCGGCCAGACGCTTTGCCACCAGTGAAAGGGTGTGCAGGTGTGTTTTGCACTGGTCAGCCGGAACCAGTAAGGCAAACAGCAGATCGACCGGCTGGTTATCGACGGCATCAAACGCAATCGGCTGTTCGAGGCTGATAAAGACCCCGACCGCGCGCAGCGTATCCTCTTCCAGCTTGCCGTGCGGGATCGCTATCCCGTTGCCGATACCGGTACTGCCCATACGCTCACGCGTCAGGATCGCTTCGAAAAGCGTCTGGTGCGGCAGGTTGAGCTGCTTAGCGGCCAGTTCGCTGATGATTTCCAGCGCACGTTTTTTGCTCTGGCAGTGTACGCCACTGCGTGTGCAGTCAGGCGAAAGCACCGTGCTCAATTCCAGTGTAAGATCGTTGTTCATTATCGTTTCACTTGCGGGTTCACCAGGCCATTCACCGCCGGCGTCTTCTGACGTGACGGAAATGACGCCTGCCAGATGACAAAACGGGGCGGATTATCCGCCCCATCCTGTCGGCTCAGTGCGCCAGGCGCGCGTAGCCAGCATGAAGGTTAGTGTTTTTTCAGTTTATCTTTATGTTTAGTCAGCTGACGGGCGAGCTTGTCGATCAGCCCATCAATCGCCGCGTACATATCTTCCGCTTCCGACGTGGCGTGCAGCTCGCCACCGTTAACGTGGAGTGTTGCGTCAGCCACCTGCATGACTTTCTCAACTTTCAGGACAATATAGACCTGATTGATGTGCTCAAAATAGTGTTCCAGTTTGGCAAATTTAGCACTGACGAATTCACGCAGTGGTGGCGTAATTTCAACGTGTTGCCCGGTCAGGTTCAGCTGCATAGGTCTTCCTTCTCATTTCTGTCAAACCAGCTGTTTACGCTGGTTCGATGGCGGGATGGATAAAGACTCACGATATTTTGCGACGGTACGCCGTGCCACCATGATCCCCTGATCGGACAACATGGAGGTCAGTTTACTGTCGCTCAAGGGTTTGGCTGGATTTTCCGCCGAAATTAATTTTTTCACCAACGCACGAATCGCCGTAGAGGAGGCTTCGCCGCCCCCTTCCGTGTTGACGTGGCTGGAGAAAAAGTACTTCAGTTCAAAAATACCGCGCGGACTGTGCAGATACTTCTGCGTGGTCACGCGGGAGATAGTTGATTCGTGCATCTCAACGGCCTGAGCAATATCAGCCAGGACCATCGGGCGCATAAACTCTTCCCCCTGCTCGAAAAACGCCTGCTGCTGCTCAACGATACAGCGCGTCACTTTCAGCAGTGTATCATTGCGGCTTTCCAGACTCTTAATCAGCCAGCGTGCTTCCTGCAGGTTGCTGCGAATAAACTGCGTGTCGCTGTCGTTACGCGTGGTGCCGCCCATCGCCGCATAGTGCTGATTGATCTTCAGGCGGGGCAGGCTGTCGGCGTTGAGTTCAACCGTCCAGCGGCTGCCGACCTTGCGCACCAGCACATCGGGAATTACATATTCCGGTTCGCCGGTGTTAATCGACTGGCCGGGACGCGGGTCCAGCGACTGAATCAGCAGCATCGCCTCTTTCAGCACCTCTTCTTTGAGGCGCGTTACCCGCATCAGGCTACGGAAGTCGTGGTTGGCCAGCAGGTCGAGATGCTCACTGACAATCAGACGTGCTTCGGTCAGCATGGGCGTGTCGGGTGCATATTGTGACAGCTGAACCAGCAGGCAGTCGCGCAGATCGCGCGCACCCACGCCAATCGGGTCAAAGCGCTGGATGCGTTTCAGCACCGCTTCAACTTCATCCACCTCCAGCTCGTCATTGCCGATACTGTCGAGGATCTCCTCAAGCGAAACGGTGAGATATCCGGTGTCATCGATAGCATCGACGATAGAGGTCGCAATCGCGCGATCGGTATCACTGAACGGCGTCAGGCCGACCTGCCACATCAGATAATCCTGCAGAGACTGCGTCGTTTCACCCTGGTAAACCGGTAGCTCATCATCCTGATAGTCCGTTCCGGTGCCGGAAGGTGTGCCAGCGGTGTAGATCTCATCCCAGGTGGCATCCAGCGGCAGTTCATCGGGCATCTCTTTTTGCTCAAGCGCTTCGCGGGTATCCAGCGCCTCCGCTTCTGCAGCGTCCCGGGAGTCGATCTCGTCGTGCGGGTCCGTCTGCTCAAGCAGGGGATTACTTTCCAGCGCCAGCTGTAGCTCCTGCTGGAGTTCAAGCGTAGAGAGCTGCAGCAGACGAATCGCCTGCTGCAGTTGGGGAGTCATTGCCAGCTGTTGGCTGAACCTGAGTTGTAAGGCTTGCTTCATAGACAGGATGATAGTTCCCAGGTAAATAGCGGTCTTAACGACACCTTATCAGAGTCTGAACTCTTCACCCAAATAAACCCGCTTAACCTGCTCATCCGCAAGAATTTCATTGGGTGTGCCGTGCGCGATCAGGTGGCCCTGGCTGACGATATAAGCCCGCTCACAAACCGCTAACGTTTCACGCACGTTATGGTCGGTAATCAGCACGCCGAGGCCGCTGTCACGCAGATGCTCAATGATCTTCTTAATGTCGATAACGGAGATAGGGTCAACACCGGCAAAAGGCTCATCCAGCAGAATGAACTTCGGATTGGCGGCCAGCGCACGCGCGATCTCAACACGGCGGCGTTCGCCGCCGGAGAGGGCCTGGCCCATGCTGTCGCGCAGGTGCTCAATGTGGAACTCTTCCATCAGCTCGCGGGCGCGATCCTGGCGTTGCTCTTCGGTCAGATCGTCACGGATCTGCAGCACCGCCATCAGGTTATCGTAAACGCTGAGGCGACGGAAAATGGAAGCCTCCTGCGGCAGATAGCCGATACCCCGACGCGCACGCGCATGCAGCGGCAGGATGCTGATATCTTCATCGTCAATCACGATACGGCCCGCGTCACGCGGCACGATGCCGACCACCATGTAAAACGTGGTGGTTTTACCGGCACCGTTCGGGCCCAGCAGGCCGACAATCTCGCCGGATTTCACCTGCAGACTGACATCTTCTACCACGCGACGGCCTTTGTAGGCCTTCGCCAGGTTTTCTGCGATTAATGTGGCCATAGCTATCAGTTACTCTTCTTCTCGCTGTTGGACGACGCTTTATCCTGAAGTTGCGACGGCACCAGTACGGTGGTGACGCGCTTGTTCTGGCCCTGGCTGAAAGCCTGCATCTTCTGCTCTTTCACCAGGTAGGTAATGCGATCGCCTTTGATGTTGCTGTCCTGCTGCTCAATAAACGCATTGCCGGTCAGTTCAACGAAATCGTTAGCCAGTTCGTAATGCAGTTTTGCGGCATGGCCCTGAACCGGTTTGCCGCTGTCCTGCATCTGATAGAAGGTGGCAGGATTACCGTAGGCATCGACGATGGTTTTCTTACTGTCGCCGCCCGGACGGGTGACCACGACTTTATCTGCCGTAATTTTGATGGTGCCCTGCGTCACAATGACGTTGCCGGTAAAGGTCGCGACATTGCCCTGTAAATCCAGCGCCTGATTCTGCGAGTCAATATTAACGGGTTTGTCCGAGTCACCGGTCAGGGCCAGCGCCGGAACGCTGGTCGCCAGCAGCACGCTGGCCAGTAAAAGCTTCAGGCTATTTTTGTTCATTTTGAATTTCATAAGAGGTTTTGACCTTCTCGATTAACTCGGCGTTTTTTGTCCGTAAATTGCCGCGCATTTTCATGCCGGTGGAGTTAAAGCTGCGGCCATACAATGTCACCTGGTCATCCGAGGTAACGTCCTGGGTCACCAGATTGATCTGCGCGTTATCTGTTTTGATCCGCTCCAGCTGAGAATCCTGCGTCAGCGTGTTGAGCTCAACATGGCCATAAAGATAAAGCATACGATCTTTGGTGAGCTTTGCCTTATCCGCGCGTAACGTCCAGGTCGGGATTTTGTTCTCATCATAGGTGGTCATCACCGGATGCTCGAACCAGCTCAGTTCGTCATCCGAGAAATAGGTCACTTTGTCTGAGACCAGTTTATAGGACAGCGCGCCCTGCGGGTTGTAAACCACCGTGTGCGAATCCGCACTGGTGTAGGTCGGAGACTGACTGTCTGTCCCGACGGGCATCCCATCGTCATCCTTATTGGTAAGATTCCAGCCGATCAAAACCAGTGCAATCAAGGTCAGAATCAGCGTTATCCAACGCCTGCTTTTACTCATACTGATTGCCCTTTGGCATCCTCAAATTTGTTCTGCGCTATTAAGATCAGATCGCAGACTTCACGAACCGCACCGCGTCCACCGGCGATACGGGTAACATAGTCTGCGCGCGGCAACAGGATGGGATGTGCATCCGCCACCGCCACGCTGAATCCCACCTTCGCCATGACCGGCCAGTCGATCAGGTCATCGCCGATATAGGCGACCTGGTCGTCGGAAAGAGACAGTTTATCCAGAAGTTCGCGATAGGCCAAAAGCTTATCCGATTGTCCCTGATAAAGATGACGGATGCCGAGCGTTTTGCAGCGATCTTCCATCAGACGGGCATTGCGGCCGGTAATAATAGCCACTTCCACATCGGAGGTCAGCAGGCAGCGCACGCCATAGCCATCCCGCACGTTGAACGCCTTAAGCTCTTCGCCGTTATTTCCCATGTAGATCACCCCGTCGGACATCACGCCGTCTACGTCACAGATCAGCAGACGAATGCGACTGGCGCGCGCCATAACTTCAGCACTGACCGGGCCGTAGCAGGTGTCAATCGGGGGAGTTGCCTGTTGCATTTTCTCTTCCTGTTCAGACTACGCCAGCGCGCAGCATGTCATGCATATGTACCACACCGAGCAGATGGTCGTCATCGGCCACCAGAATCGACGTGATGTTTTTGGTCTGCATCAGGTTCAGGGCGTCCACCGCCAGCATATTCGGCCGGACGCGGATGCCCCCTGGCGTCATCACTTCCCCGATGGTGGCACGCTGAAAATCGATGCCCATATCAAAGATGCGGCGCAGGTCACCATCAGTAAAAATCCCTTCGATTTTCATCAGGTCGTCGACGACCACCGTCAGACCGAGATTTTTGCGGGTAATCTCCAGCAGTGCATCGCGCAGTGAGGCGTCACGCGTGACGTGCGGCAGCGCATCGCCACTGTGCATGATATCGGCCACATGCAGCAGCAGTTTGCGGCCCAGCGCACCGCCGGGGTGGGAGAGGGCGAAATCCTCCGCTGTAAATCCCCGCGCTTCCAGCAGCGAAACCGCCAGAGCATCACCCATCACCAGCGTGGCGGTGGTACTGCTGGTCGGGGCCAGGCCCAGCGGGCAGGCTTCCTGAGGAACGTGGACGCAGAGATGCACGTCGGCAGCCCGTCCCATCGCGCTGTCAGGCCGTCCGGTCATGCAGATCAGCGTAATGTGCTGGCGCTTCAGCACCGGAATCAGGGCGAGAATCTCGTTCGACTCCCCGCTGTTAGAGATAGCGATGACCACATCATTTTTGCTCACCATGCCCAGATCGCCGTGGCTGGCTTCGCCCGGATGCACAAAAAAGGCGGGCGTGCCGGTGCTGGCAAAGGTCGCCGCCATTTTCTTGCCGACGTGACCTGACTTCCCCATGCCCATCACCACCACCTTACCCTGGCAGGCATAGATCAGGGCGCAGGCCCGGGCAAAATCCTCATTGATATATTGATCGAGCTGTTCCAGCCCTTCACGCTCAATGCGCAGGACGGTTTTTCCCACCTGCTGGAAGTCGAATGCTGTTGGTTGCTGATGTGACATAGTGAGTCTGTCCTTGTTAGCCGTCCATGAACGCCGGCTGCATCCACAGCAGCGTCACCCAGACGAAGAAACCACAGAGTAAAATCAGGCCTGCCGTCCGGCCAACACGGCGACGCCGTAGCAGGCAGAGCAGGGCAAAGAGCGCACTCACGCCGAGCATCACCCAGTAGTCACGGGCGAAAGCGTGATAGTCAATGCTGCCGGGGTGGATCAGCGCCGGCAGGCCAAGCACGATGGCAATATTATAAATGTTGGCGCCGACCAGATTACCGATCGCGATATCATCTTCGCCTTTCAGTGCACCGGCGATGACCGTTGCCAGCTCAGGCAGGCTGGTGCCCACGGCAATCAGCGTCAGGCCCATCACCAGCTCACTGACGCCAAAGTAGTCGGCAAAGGCCGTGGCGTTGTCGATCACCATGCGTGTCGACATCGGCAGGATGATCAGCGCAACGGCGAGCCAGAGAAAGGCCACCGTGTTGCCGCTCTCTTCACGGGGCAGCTCGGCCAGCTGCTCGCGGGTCAGGGTGTCGTTATTGTCCCGTTCGGCCTTGCGCGCGATGCGAATCACCACCAGAAGATAAATCGCGGCAATCGCGATCAGGCCAATTCCATCCAGTCGACTAAGCTGATTGTCAAACAGCATAAAACCGCTGAGCAGGGTGACCAGCAACATCAGCGGTAGTTCGCGGCGAATCAGATTAGAATGCACACTCAGCGGGTGCATAAGCGCAGCGGCACCCAGAATCAGTAAAATGTTCGTAATATTCGAGCCGAGGGCGGTGCCCACAGCGAGATCCATCTGGCCATGCTGCGCTGCCGAAAAGGAGAGGATCATCTCCGGCAGCGAGGTGCCGATGCTGACCACGGTCATGCCGATAATCAGCGGCGGAATGCCCAGAGAGCGGCATAATATTGAGGCGCTAAACACCAGACGATCGGCACCATAAGCCAGTAAAAGCAAACCGATAATCAACAGTGCAGAAGCTACGAACATGAAAAATCCTTGCGTAAAAACTCAGGCCGGCAATGCGTTCCCGGCCGGTTTAAAATTCTGTTTGGCGAGACAGGCGCTGATTTTGACCGCCTCAGGGGCAAAAGTAAATTTAATGACCATTTTCGCCAAATCTTAGCGGTAAGTTTCTGTAAAGCTATCGTGAATCAGGACCGAACAGGCTACCATCGTACCCCATGTTTACGCCCGATCCTTACAAGAGGTAATAATGACCCAGCAGCAAACGAATCTGGTTGAGGTTCGTGGCGTGAGTTTTTCGCGCGGAGATCGCACCATCTTTGATGACATCTCGCTGACCGTGCCGAAAGGCAAAGTGACCGCGATTATGGGGCCATCGGGGATCGGAAAAACCACTCTGCTACGCTTGATTGGGGGGCAACTTCAGCCGACCCGCGGCGAGATTTTTTTCCGTGGCGAAAACATTCCGTCATTATCGCGCGCCAGACTGTATGAAGCGCGTAAAAAGATGAGCATGCTGTTCCAGTCGGGTGCGCTGTTTACAGACTTAACGGTTTATGAAAACGTTGCGTGGCCGCTGCGTGAACATACGCGACTGCCTGAGCCGCTGCTGCACAGCACGGTGCTGATGAAGCTGGAAGCGGTGGGCCTGCGGGGCGCGGCCCAGCTGAAGCCTGCAGAGCTCTCAGGCGGCATGGCGCGACGTGTGGCCCTGGCGCGCGCTATTGCGCTGGAGCCGGAACTCATCATGTTTGATGAGCCCTTCGTGGGTCAGGATCCGATTACCATGGGCGTGCTGGTCAAACTCATTGATGAACTGAACCATGCGCTGGGCCTGACCTGCATCGTGGTCTCGCATGACGTACCGGAAGTACTGAGCATTGCGGACTATGCCTATATTGTGGCCGGACAAAAAATTATCGCACACGGCACCACGCCGGAACTGCGAGAGAATAACGACCCGCGCGTGCGCCAGTTTATTGATGGCGATGCGGATGGTCCGGTTCCATTCCGTTTTCCTGCCGGCGATTATCTCGCTGATTTAACCGGCTCACGGAGTAACTAAACAGATGGTCTTGAAGGCGCTGGCGTCGTTTGGTCGTCAGGGAATTGAAACGTGCGCCAGTTTTGGACGCGCAGGATTAATGCTGTTTCACGCGCTGGTAGGAAAACCGGCGTTTCGCAGACACACGCCGCTACTGATCAAACAGCTCTACAGCGTTGGCGTGCTGTCGCTCCTGATTATTGTGGTATCGGGCCTCTTCATTGGCATGGTTCTCGGGCTGCAGGGCTATCTGGTGCTGACCACCTATGGCGCCGAAACCAGTCTGGGTATGCTGGTGGCCCTGTCGCTGCTGCGAGAGCTGGGACCGGTGGTGACCGCACTGCTGTTTGCCGGCCGGGCGGGCTCGGCGCTGACGGCGGAAATCGGCCTGATGAAAGCCACCGAGCAGCTCTCCAGTATGGAGATGATGGCGGTCGATCCGTTACGCCGGGTGGTGTCGCCCCGTTTCTGGGCGGGCTTCATCAGCATGCCGCTGCTGGCACTCATCTTCACGGCGGTCGGGATCGCGGGCGGTGCGCTGGTGGGTGTGAGCTGGAAGGGGATCGATCCCGGCTTCTTCTGGTCGGCGATGCAGAACGCGGTCGATTTCCGCACCGACGTGGTGAACTGCCTGATTAAAAGTGCCGTCTTTGCCGTGACGGTGACCTGGATTGCTCTTTTTAATGGCTATGACGCGATTCCCACTTCCGAAGGGATCAGTCGCGCGACAACGCGTACCGTCGTACACGCCTCTCTGGCGGTACTCGGGTTGGATTTTGTGCTGACAGCACTGATGTTTGGGAATTGATGCAATGCAAAGCAAAAAAAGCGAAATCTGGGTTGGCATTTTTATGATTATGGCGCTGATTGCCGCGCTGTTCCTCTGTCTGCGCGTCGCCGACCTGAAGTCAATGGGCACGGAGCCGACGTGGAAACTCTACGCGACCTTTGACAATATTGGCGGCCTCAAAGCCAGTTCGCCGGTCAAAATCGGCGGCGTAGTGATTGGCCGGGTGACGGATATCGAGCTTGAACCGAAGACCCTGCTGCCGCGCGTCACGATGGAGATCAGCGATCAGTACGCGAATAAAATTTCAGACACCAGTTCGCTGGCGATTCGCACCCAGGGTCTGCTGGGTGAGCAGTTCCTGGCGCTTAACTTAGGCTTTGACGACCCTGAGCTCGGTTCGGCGATGCTGAAAGATGGCGATACGCTGCGCGACACCAAATCGGCGATGGTGCTTGAAGATCTGATCGGTCAGTTCCTTTACAAGAGCGGCGACAACAAACAAAAAAATGAGGGCAAGGATGCGCAGGATGGCAGCAGTGCCGCGCCTGCGGAACCGGCTCAACCTTAAAGAAGAGGGCATACCATGTTTAAACGTTTACTGATGATTGCCATGCTGGTGGTTGCGGTCCCGCTGACGGCAACGGCAGCCGACCAGAGCAATCCCTACAAGCTGATGAACGAAGCGGCGCAAAAGACCTTCAGCCGTCTGAAAAATGAGCAGCCAAAAATCAAGCAGGACCCCAACTACCTGCGTCAGATTGTGCGTCAGGAACTGCTGCCTTACGTGCAGATCAAATATGCGGGCGCATTAGTGCTGGGTCGCTACTATCGTGACTCAACACCGGCCCAGCGCGAAGCTTACTTCAGCGCTTTTGGCGACTATCTGGCCCAGGCTTATGGTCAGGCACTGGCCCTCTACAACGGCCAGAGCTACCAGATCCAGCCTGAGCAGCCGCTGGGCGACGCCAAAATTGTGGCGATTCGCGTCACTATCATCGATCCTAATGGCCGTCCGCCGGTTCGCCTCGACTTTCAGTGGCGTAAAAACAGCCAGACTGGCAACTGGCAGGCTTATGACATGATTGCCGAAGGCGTCAGCATGATCACCACCAAACAGAATGAGTGGAGCGATCTGTTACGGACCAAAGGTATCGATGGTCTGACGGCGCAGCTCAAATCGTCTGCGTCACAGCCAATCACGCTGGATAAACAACAATAATGCACGAATCGTTACGCTGGGAGCGCGAAGCCAGCACGCTATTACTGAAAGGCGAGCTGGATCGCGACACCCTGATGGGCCTCTGGCAGCAGCGTGAAACGCTGATTCGCGGCGTCGAGACGATCGACGTCGCGGCGCTGAACCGGGTTGACTCTTCCGGCCTCGCTCTGCTGGTGCACCTGCGGGAAATCGCACGGGCGCAGGGGAGCACCCCGCGCTTTGCCGGTATCAGCGACAAACTGCAGTCGCTGATTACGCTTTACAATCTGCAACAGATTATTGTTTCTGCGGATAAAAGCGCCTGATTTCCGCTTGTTATGCTAAGCCCCTGTTTTCAACAGGGGCTTTTGCGTATTTAAGAGTCAGCCGCTTTCCTCTACTATGTCAGCCTTATTATTATTAAGTGAAGTTAAGCACAATGGAAAACAGTGAAATTCAGGCCGTGCTGATGGCAGCGCTGCCTTTAGACGAAGTGCATGTGATGAGCAACGATGGCAGCCATTTTCAGGTGATCGCCGTAGGCGAACTGTTTGGCGAGCTGAGCCGCGTGAAAAAACAGCAGGCTGTCTACGCGCCGCTGATGGAATACATCGCGGACAACCGCATTCATGCTGTCTCTATCAAAACCTATACTCCCGCTGAATGGGCGCGCGACCGTAAACTCAACGGTTTCTGATCCCTCAGCGTGGTGCACTCGTGGTAAGCGAGTCCCATCTTTAGCTAGTTAATTGAGAGCCGTGTTAATGGACAAATTTCGTGTGCAAGGCCCCACCCGCTTAAGTGGTGAAGTAACCATTTCCGGGGCGAAGAACGCCGCGCTACCTATTCTGTTTGCTGCCCTGCTGGCTGAAGAGCCGGTAGAGATCCAGAATGTGCCAAAGCTGCGCGACATTGATACCACCATGAAGCTGCTGAGCCAGCTGGGTGCGAAGGTGGAGCGCAACGGTTCTGTGCATGTCGATGCCAGCGCGGTCGATGTATTTTGTGCGCCTTACGATCTGGTGAAAACCATGCGTGCCTCCATCTGGGCGCTGGGCCCGCTGGTGGCGCGTTTTGGTCAGGGTCAGGTTTCGCTGCCGGGCGGCTGCGCGATTGGTGCGCGTCCGGTTGACCTGCATATCACCGGTCTGGAACAGCTGGGTGCCGAGATTAAGCTGGAAGAGGGCTACGTCAAGGCGTCCGTCAACGGTCGCCTGAAGGGCGCGCTGATTGTCATGGACAAGATCAGCGTCGGCGCAACCGTCACTATCATGAGTGCGGCAACCCTGGCGACCGGCACCACCGTGATTGAGAATGCGGCGCGGGAGCCGGAAATTGTCGATACCGCCAACTTCCTTAACACGCTGGGTGCCCGCATTAGCGGCGCAGGCACTGACAAGATCACCATCGAAGGCGTCGAGCGTCTGGGCGGCGGTGTTTACCGCGTTCTGCCGGACCGCATCGAAGCCGGCACCTTCCTGGTGGCAGCCGCCATTTCAGGCGGCAAAGTGATGTGCCACAAGGCTCAGCCCGATACGATGGATGCGGTTCTCTCTAAGCTGCGTGACGCCGGTGCCGATATCGAAACCGGCGAAGACTGGATCAGTCTCGATATGCACGGCAAACGCCCTAAAGCGGTCAATGTGCGCACCGCGCCACACCCGGGTTTCCCGACCGATATGCAGGCGCAGTTCACCCTGCTGAATATGGTGGCGGAAGGCACCGGCGTAATTACCGAAACCATTTTCGAAAACCGTTTCATGCACATCCCGGAGCTGATTCGTATGGGCGGCCATGCGGAGATCGAGAGCAACACCGCGATCTGTCACGGGGTGCAAACCCTGTCCGGTGCGCAGGTGATGGCGACCGATTTGCGCGCTTCTGCCAGCCTGGTTCTGGCTGGCTGTATCGCGGAAGGCACGACATTCGTCGATCGCATTTATCACATCGATCGTGGCTATGAGCATATCGAAGATAAGCTGAAAGCGATGGGTGCGAATATCGAGCGCGTCAGCGAAGAGTAATCTCAGGTATGCGCTGAAAGAACCAGCCCTTTGCGGGGCTGGTTTTTTTTCGCCTGTCGATCTCAGGGCGTGCCGGAAAGATCGGCGGGGATCCGGATACGTTTTTTGCGATCCAGCAGGCGGTGCGTGTCAGGATCGTAGTAGCGGCTGGGCCAGATCTCGCTGGGATGCACCTCGATCGCCTCAGCGATCAGCCATTCGCCTTTTGGCCACGGGCGCGTCAGCGCATTCGCGAGCGTTGATGAGCTGAGGCCGGCCGAGCGTGACAGTGCGGCCAGCGTCGTACCGCGTTTGTGCAGGGCTGCGATAATGTCAGCCGGGTGCCAGTCTTCCATCCTTTTTTGCATAACCCGTTCTCCTTGTCTTTGTGTCGTCCACCGGGACGTTGGCTTACCTTTTTACTGTTATCTGGAAAGTAAGCGTTTTTTATAGCAAATAGTTTCCATTAATTTCCAGTAATATTTGGCGTCAGCGTCGGGTCTGTGTGACAGCCCGCAAAAGGCATGCAACAGCAATGAGCGAACATAAAGAAGTGAGAGCGGGGAGGAGAAACGGAGCCAGGGAGGCTCCGTAGGGAATCAGAAATCGCGCTGAACTGACATATGCGCCAGCGACTCCAGCGCACTGCGCCAGGGTGATTCAGGCAGAATGCGCAGAGCGGCAATCGCCTTGTCCGCTTCCTGTTCGGCGCGGGTGCGGGTCCACTCCAGCGAACCACACTGGTGCATCGCTTCCAGTACCGGTTCCAGCAGATGGCGGCCATTACCCTGCTCAATGGCTTCGCGGATCATCTTCGCCTGCTCAGGTGAGCCGTTCTGCATTGCATGCAGCAGCGGCAGCGTCGGTTTTCCTTCGCTCAGGTCGTCGCCGGTGTTTTTACCCAGCGTCTCTCCGTCCGCACTGTAATCCAGTAAATCGTCGATTAACTGGAAAGCCGTGCCCAGATAGCGTCCATAATCCTGCAGCGCTTTCTCCTCTTCCGGCGTGGCGTCAGCCAGGATCGCAGAAGCCTGCGACGCGGCTTCAAACAGGCGCGCGGTCTTGCTGTAAATCACGCGCATGTAGCTCTCTTCGGTGATGTCAGGATCGTTCACGTTCATCAGCTGCAGGACTTCGCCCTCGGCTATCACGTTGACCGCTTCTGACATCAGCGCCAGGATACGCAGCGACCCCATGCTGGTCATCATCTGGAAGGCGCGGGTGTAAATAAAATCCCCGACCAGCACGCTTGCCGCATTGCCAAACGCCGCGTTCGCGGTCGCTTTGCCACGACGCATATCGGATTCATCCACGACATCGTCATGCAGCAGCGTGGCGGTGTGGATAAATTCGATCAGCGCCGCATTGGTCACGTGCAGATCACCCTTGTAGCCCATGGCGCGTGCGGAGAGCACGGCAATCATGGGACGGATACGCTTACCCCCACCACTGATGATGTAGTAGCCCAACTGGTTGATGAGCGAGACATCTGAATTCAGCTGGTCGAGGATGGTCTGGTTAACGGCAGCCATATCCTGTGCGGTTAATTCGTTGATCTGTTCTAAGTTCATTCGTCTTTTCAGCTATGACTCGTTATCTCTGCCATGGTAAGTGCTTTTACCCAGCCAGCGTTCAGGTAATCTGTTACTGATTGTACTTGAATTTTCAGCCTGAGAAACGGTTGCGTTCAGCCTGTGTTTTTTTTCTGCAAGAGTGTGCAAAGTGCTCTTGTCTTCTTCTGGAGTTTTGCGTAGAATTCGCGCCCTATTGTGAATATTTAGCGCGCCGCCTGATGAACTAAAAGGCAAGCGCAGAAGCGGAGTTTTATATGTACGCGGTTTTCCAAAGTGGTGGTAAACAACACCGAGTAAGCGAAGGTCAGACCGTTCGCCTGGAAAAGCTGGACATCGCAACCGGTGAAACCATCGAGTTTGACCAGGTTCTGATGATTGCTAATGGCGAAGACGTGAAAATCGGCGCGCCACTGGTTTCAGGCGGTATGATTAAGGCAGAAGTTGTTGCTCACGGTCGTGGCGAGAAAATTAAGATCGTTAAGTTTCGTCGTCGTAAGCACTACCGTAAGCAGGCTGGCCATCGCCAGTGGTTCACTGATGTGAAAATCACTGGTATCACGGCGTAAGAGGAGATCTGACAAATGGCACATAAAAAGGCTGGTGGTTCGACTCGAAATGGTCGTGACTCCAATGCAAAACGTCTGGGTGTTAAGCGTTTTGGTGGTGAATCTGTTCTGGCAGGTAGCATCATCGTTCGTCAGCGTGGCACCAAATTCCACGCAGGCAGCAACGTAGGTTGTGGTCGTGACCACACCCTGTTCGCTACCGCAGACGGCAAAGTAAAATTCGAAGTTAAAGGTCCGAACAACCGTAAATATATCAGCATCGTTGCTGAGTAAGGTTGTCGTGACGCAGACGTTTAACGTCTGAACGCACGAATTAAAGGCCCCGCAGCTCCTGCGGGGCTTTTTACATTCTGCGCTCTGTCGCGGTAAAAGCGACGCCTCACTGAAGTTTGCTGTACACTTTATGTACATACTGGCGACAGCCAGTCCTGATTTATCCGCCGCTGGTCAGCGCAGAAGACCCTGGCGGACCCGTCTGCAGAGTGCTGCAGGCGATTGTGTGACGGAGATTGAAAATGAAGTTTGTTGATGAAGCGACAATTCTGGTCGTCGCGGGTGATGGCGGTAATGGATGCGTCAGCTTCCGCCGCGAAAAATATATCCCGAAGGGCGGCCCTGACGGGGGTGATGGCGGTGACGGCGGCGACGTTTATCTGATCGCCGATGAAAACCTCAATACCCTTATCGATTATCGTTTCGAGAAATCGTTCCGCGCTGAACGCGGGCAGAATGGCCAGAGCCGCGACTGTACCGGTAAACGCGGTAAAGATATCGAAATCAAAGTCCCGGTCGGCACCCGGGTTATCGACCAGGGAACCGGCGAGACCTTAGGCGACATGACGCGTCACGGCCAGAAACTGATGGTCGGCAAAGGCGGCTGGCATGGCCTGGGCAACACCCGTTTTAAATCGTCAGTAAACCGCAGCCCGCGCCAGAAAACCATGGGAACCCCGGGTGAGAAGCGCGACCTGCAGCTTGAGCTGATGCTGCTGGCGGACGTCGGCATGCTGGGCTTACCGAATGCCGGTAAATCCACCTTTATTCGCGCCGTGTCGGCCGCCAAGCCAAAAGTGGCGGACTATCCGTTTACCACCCTGGTGCCAAGCCTGGGCGTGGTACGTATGGACAGCGAGCAGAGCTTTGTCGTGGCCGATATTCCGGGCCTGATTGAAGGCGCCGCTGAGGGTGCCGGTCTCGGGATCCGCTTCCTGAAGCACCTGGAGCGCTGCCGCGTGTTGCTGCACCTGATCGACATCGATCCGATTGATGAAAGCGATCCGGTTGAAAATGCCCGCATCATTCTTGGCGAACTGGAAAAGTACAGCGAGAAGCTGTTCAACAAACCACGCTGGCTGGTCTTCAACAAAGTGGACCTGATCGGTGAAGAAGAAGCGCAGGCACGTGCCAAAGCGGTCGCTGAGGCGCTGGGCTGGGAAGATAAGTATTACCTGATCTCTGCCGCCAGCCGTACCGGCGTCAACGAACTCTGCTGGGATGTGATGAGCTTCATCAACGCCAACCCGAAAGAAGCCGAGCTTGAAGAGAAGCAGCCGGAGAAAGTGGAGTTCATGTGGGACGATTACCACAAAGAAACCCTTGAAAATGCGACAGAAGTGGAAGATGAAGAGTGGGATGACGACTGGGATGATGAAGACGACGAAGGCGTCGAAATTATCTATCAGCGCTAACCACGACGCAGCCACAGGCTGACCGGCAAAGCCCCTCTTTCCGACCGAAAGGGGGGCTTTTTTTCAGCTGCTCATCACCGCCACGCTAAGTCGCGCACTGCAGCACAACTGATCCCGGCCATTACGGATCTCGATCTGCCAGCTCTGACTGCGTCTGCCCAGATGCAGAGGGCGACAGATCCCCCGCACTGTCCCGGCTGACACCGCACGCAGATGGCTGGCATTGACTTCGACACCCACCACGCTGCTGCCTTCTTCCACCGCCATATACCCGGCCATTGAGCCCATCGACTCCGCCAGCACCACGGAGGCCCCGCCATGCAGCAGGCCGAACGGCTGGTGCGTGCGCGCATCCACCGGCATCGTCGCTTCCAGGTAATCCTCGCCTATCACGGTAAAGACGATCCCGAGATGGGCGACCAGCGACTGCTCGCCCAGTGCATTCAGAGCGGGAAGATCGAAGGATCGTTTCCAGATCGCAGACATTTTCAGGCTCCCAGGGTTGCGCCGCCGTCGACCACGATATCCTGCAGGGTCACATGGCTGGCCAGGTCTGATGCGAGAAACAGCACGGTGGCCGCAATTTCCTGCGGCTGTGCGATCTTGCCCAGCGGGATCCCCAGCTTAAACTGATCCGGAAAACCAGCGATCATTTCCTGCTCGCCACCGGGAGTCTGCCACAGGCTGCGCTGCATCGCGGTGTCGGTGGAGCCGGGTGAAACGATGTTACAGCGAACGCCAAAAGGGGCCATTTCCAGCCCCACGGTCAGACAGAGGCTGCGCAGTGCCGCTTTCGATGCGCCGTAGGCCGACATGCCAATTCGCGGCGCGTGCGCCGCGTTAGACGCCACGGTGACGATGGCCCCGGCGCGCTGCTGGCGAAAGCGCGGCAGCGTCTGCTGAAACAGGTTAAAGGCGCCGCCCGCGTTGACGTTCAGGCACGCCTGCCAGTCAGCGAAGGAGAGCGCATCGGTGGCGCCGACGCGCAAAATGCCCGCCGCGTTGACCAGCACATCGATTCGCGGTTGCGTTGCCAGCACGCGCTGACAGATCGTTTCTACCTGATCCGGATCGGCCACATCCAGGCGATGACAGCGAAACGGATAATCCTGCCGTGCAAACTGCAGGTCAAAGGCTTCCACCCGCGCGCCTGCCCGATGAAAGGCCAGCGCACTCTGATAACCAATGCCCTGACCGGCTCCGGTTACCCAGACAACGCGACCGCTCAAGTCGAAGGTGTGGCTCATTGAGTGAGCTCCCGCGACAGCAACGCCCACCAGCCATCGATGCTCGGATTTTTCGCCAGCGTAACAAAGTCGATATCCCGGTGAACCTGACGCCAGCGTGCCGCCAGCGCCATGACGCGCACCGAATCCAGACCATAATCGATCAGGTTTTCATCATCCTCCGGCACCTCATCATCCTCCAGCAGCGGCAGGACGAGCGCGCGCAGATCCGCTTTGCTGAGAGGGACCGGCATCATATCAGCCGTCATCACCACTTTTCCGCTGCGGCCGGCGGTGTAAGTCAGCGCCATCATATGCTCCTCGCGGCTGAAATCAGCCAGCGCATCGGCCACCATAAACGGCTGGATATCACGCATAAAGGCATCCGTGGCGGTGGTCAGGCAGCCGATATGGGCATAGACGCCCGTGATAATCAGCTGATCGCGGCCCATCTCCTTCAGGATCGCCTCCAGCGGGGAGCGATGAAAGGCGCTGTAGCGCCACTTAGTCAGCACCTGGTCGTCCTCGTCGGGGGCCAGCGCCGCCACGATCCTCTGCTGGTCGGGATGCTTATTCAGGCCCGGTCCCCACATATCGTTGAGCAGGGCGCGATCCGCATCGCTCT
Organism: Type-F symbiont of Plautia stali; assembly: GCF_059731105.1. NCBI lineage: Bacteria > Pseudomonadati > Pseudomonadota > Gammaproteobacteria > Enterobacterales > Enterobacteriaceae > Type-F symbiont of Plautia stali. The sequence continues at coordinate 447,094 of NZ_AP035909.1, forward strand.
GCGCCGTCGGCTGGGCGGTGTAAAACACCGGAATACCCTGCGCTTTGCAGTAGCGACGCAGGCGGGCAATATTGCCGACGACCTGCTCAATCATCGGGCTGTTCTCTCCCCAGAAGCTGAGAAAATAGCGCTGCATATCATGGATGAGCAGGGCGGCCCGGCCCGGCTCCAGCGCCCATTTCACCCGATTATTCGGCAACTCGGTGGCGGCGGGCAGTGGATAGGAGGTCAGTTGTGGAATAGTCATAAAAATTCTCCGGACAGATCAGGCTTACGCGTGTTGATCGGCAAGATGCTGGCGCAGACGTTTTTTATCGACCTTGCCGACCGGGGTCAGTGGCAGGGCATCTACGCAGGTAATGCGGTCGGGGAGCTTAAATTCTGCGACGCCCAGTTCACGCAGGTGGCGCCGCAGCGCCGCCGGTTTTACCGGCTGACGGGTGACGATAAACGCGCAGCTTTTTTCACCCAGCAGCGGATCGCTCATGGAGACCAGTGCCGCGTGGATCACATCGGCGTGTTGCTGCAGCAGGTTTTCGATCTCTTCCGCGGCGATCTTCTCGCCACCCCGGTTGATCTGATCTTTCTCCCGACCCTGCACGATAAGGTTGCCGTCAGGGGTGATCTCAACCAGGTCACCGGAACAGTAAAAGCCCCGTTCATCGAAACTGGCGGCGTTGTGTTCCGGACTGTTGTAGTAGCCGCGAAAGGTGTAGGGGCCGCGTGTCATCAGACGACCGGTGGCCCCCACGGGCAGAGGATGACCCTGCTCGTCGGCAACCCAGACCTCATCATCCGGGGAGATCGGGCGTCCCTGTGTGGTGAGGATGGTCTGCGGATCATCATCCAGCCGGGTGTAGTTCACCAGTCCTTCGGCCATGCCAAAAACCTGCTGCAGGGTGCAGCCGATCTCATGCTGTATGCGTGCAGCCAGCGTTTCGCCCAGCTTAGCGCCCCCCACCTGCATGCGCTGCAGGGAGGCCAGTGCCGCCTTGCTGTTCGATTCCTGAAGTGCCAGCAGCCAGAGGCTGGCGGCAGGCGGAACCAGGCCGGTATCGGTCACCTGATGTTTCTCAATCAGTGGAAAGCAGGCTGTCGCGCTGGGATCGGCGGCCAAAATAACCTGTCCCCCCGCGTAAAAGACGCCCAGCGCGCCCGGCGAACTCAGCGGGAAGTTGTGGGCGGCGGGCAGGGCGATGAGATAACGGGTGTCGGCGGTGACGCCACAGATCGCGTCACTTTCACGGATGCTGTAGTAGTAGTCGTTATGGGTGCGCGGAATCAGTTTTGGCGTGCCGGTACTGCCGCCAGAGAGCTGGAAAAAGGCTACCTCGTCGCCCGCGGTCGGCGTGGCCATAAATGCACCGGCCGGTTCGGCCAGCAGTGCTTCAAGGCTCTGTTCCGGCAGTGAGGCATGGCGCAGGATCACCTGTTGCAGTAAAGGGTGATCGTGGCGGAGCTGCGCAATAAAAGCGTCATCGGCAAACAGCGGATGCGTGCGGTCAGCAATCACCAGGCGGGGCGAAATCTGGCTGGCGTAGGCGGTCAGTTCGGTGCGCTGATGGCTGAACAGGGCATTCACCGGCGCAACACCGAGTTTAAACAGGGCAAACAGCGTGAGGTAAAATTCTGCCACGTTGCCCAGCTGCACCAGCGCCGTGTCACCCCGTTTCAGGCCACGCCGCTGTAACGCTGCCGCCAGGTTGTCACTCAGTGCCGCCAGCTGGCGGTAGGTCAACCGCCTGTCATCCTCAATCACCGCCACACTATCGTTGTCGCGGTGGCGATCCAGTATGTCGGTCATCGGCAGGTCGAGCCAGTAGCCTTTTTCACGGTAACGGGCGGCCAGGTCGTCCGGCCAGCGGCTGTAGGAGATCGTCATGCAGGTTCCTTTATTGCAATCCAAAAGCGCGAAGCAGGGTGTCGAGTTTGACGCCGGTTTCACGCCACTCTGCTTCAGGTTGTGAGTCCGTCACGATGCCCGCACCGGCAAACAGCCGTACCCGCGATCCCTTCACCGTGCCGCAGCGAATGGTGACGACCCATTCGCCATTGCCCCGGTCGTCACACCAGCCGACGATGCCGCCAAACAGCTGACGCTCAAACGGCTCAAGGTGCTGGATCAGGGCCTGCGCACGCTGATGCGGAAAGCCGCTGAGCGCCGGCGTCGGATGCAGCAGGCAGGCGAGGGAGAGTGCATTTTCGTGCTCGTCCAGCACTTCGCCACGGATCTGCGTGGCGAGATGCCAGAGGGTGGCCGTGGTCAGCAGAGAGGGTGTTTCAGGCACCGACAGCAAACGGCTGCGCGGCTGCAGGGTGGCGCGCATCGCATCTGTCACCAGCTGATGTTCATGTCGATCCTTCGCCGACTGCATCAGGCTGTCGCCGGAGGCCCGATCGCGTTGCGGATCGTGGCTGCGTGCGGCCGAGCCGGCCAGGGGACAGGAGCTGAACAGGCGACCCTGTTTTCGAATCAGTAGTTCCGGGCTGGCTCCCACCAGCGCGCCGCCGCCGGGCAGGGGCAGATGAAAGTGATAGCTGCCGGGATTCTGCACCACGATGCGCTGCATCAGAGCAGCCGTATCAACCGGCTGTTCAGCCACGATCTCCATCAGCCGCGACAGCACCACTTTCTCCAGGTCGCCCCGGCGCGTGGCGGCAACGGCCTGCGCCACCATGTCGGTAAAGCGCGCCTGATCCGGCAACGCCGTGCGGCGGCGAATCACGGGCAGATCGGCGTCTGCCAGTGAGGCCCGGGCGATCAGATCGTCACGGTTAAAGCGCTGCCAGGATTCCGGGATAAACAGCGCGGCGGGCTGCGCCACGTCAAAGGGGATGGCACCTGCCACGATGGGGTGCGCAATGCCCTGCTTTCTGGCCGAGGTAAAGTGGTGCTGAAGCTGCTGCTGAAAATCCCCTGTCAGCTGTTCACCCTGTCTGACTGGCGTGGTCAGCGTCGTAAAGCAGCCCTGTGTGGTGAGGCTTTGCCAGGGCGAGGTAAACAGGAAACCCTGGCAGAGTGCCGCAAAATCGTGCAACAGGGGATGTTCAAATGCGCGTGATTCGGCCATACTTTTCACCCGGAAATGATAAGATAACTAATAATGATTATCATTTGTATTATTAGGCGTTAAGCTACGTGGATTGGCCGGATCTGTCAATCCATATGCGGCGCTTCGGCTGCTGCTCCGGGTCAGATCAGCATAAACAGCCGCCGACCTTATCTGAACGAGTGTGGAAAAGAACGTATGAACAAACAGAGGGTTAGCAGGGCAATCGTGCTGTTTTTTCTGAGCAGCCTGCTCAGTGTCAGCGCGGTGGCCGGGACGGGCTGGCCGCGCACCGTTACCGGGGCCAGTGGCGATCTTACCCTGACGCAGGCACCGACCCGCATCGTCTCAACCAGCGTGACTCTGACCGGGTCGCTGCTGGCCATTAATGCGCCGGTGGTCGCCAGCGGGGCCACCGCCCCCGGCAGTCGCCTGGCGGATGAGCAGGGCTATTTCCGGCAGTGGGGCGCGGTGGCGAAACAGCGTGGCGTGAAGCGTCTCTACATTGGCGAACCCCGTGCAGAAGCGATTGCTGCAGAAGCGCCGGATCTGATTGTGGTCAGCGCCACCGGCAACGATTCAGCCATCAGGCTGGTCGAGCAGCTTGCGGCGATTGCGCCGGTGCTGGTGGTCAATTATGACGATAAAAGCTGGCAGCAGCTGGTGACGCTGCTGGGCAAGGCGACGGGGCATGAGGCGGAAGCGGCCGCACGGATAAACGCCTTTGAGGCCCGCGAAAAGGCGCTGAAGGCTAAGCTGACGCTGCCGCCACAGCCGGTTTCCGCGATGGTCTGGAACGGCGACGGGCGGGCCGTGAACCTGTGGACGGCAGCGTCAGCGCAGGCCCGGTTACTGCAGCAGCTGGGCTTCACGCTGGCGACGCCGCCCGCCAGCCTTCAGGCCGGGCACAGTATGGGAACGCGCAAAGATATTCTTCAGCTGTCAGGTGAAAATCTGGCGGCGGGCCTGAATGGTCAGACTTACCTGCTGTTTGCCGCCGACGATAACACCACTGCACAGGTGATGAGCAACCCTTTCCTGGCGCAGACCCCGGCAGTAAAAAGCAGGGCGGTCTATGCACTGGGGCTGGATAGCTTCCGCCTCGACTACTACAGCGCCAGCAATCTGCTGACGCGGCTGGAGACGCTGTTTGTTAACGGTCGCGGCGTCTGAGAGACGGGATAACCTGCAGAAATGATGAGGCTTATCGGTCGCTTAATCGCATGGGTTTCTCTGTGACTCTTCTGGTGAAGGCTTAAACGTTATGCGTCAATGTCGCGCAATAGCAGGTTCAGGGATGCTGCTGTTGCTACTTTTCGCGCTCAGTCTGATGCTGGGCGCCAAATCCATTCCCCTCCATGAGGTCACTCAGGCCCTGTTCACCGACTGCACCCGCGTTGATTGTGTCATCGTGCGTGACGCCCGGCTGCCGCGCACCCTGGCGGGGGTGCTGGCCGGATGCAGCCTGGGGCTGGCGGGGGCGCTGATGCAGAGCCTGACGCGAAATCCTCTGGCCGATCCCGGCATTCTGGGGGTTAACGCCGGTGCGGGTTTTGCGGTCGTACTGGGGATCGCCCTGACCGGCGCAGACTCCCCATCTGACTGGCTGGGCTTCGCCTTTGCCGGTGCACTGCTGGCCTCTCTGCTGGTGGCGCTGACCGGCGCCGTGGGCGGCGGTCGGGTCAGTCCGGTGCGCCTGACCCTGGCGGGGGTAGCGCTGGGTGCGGTGCTGGAGGGATTAACGTCCGGGCTGTCGCTGCTCAACCCTGATATCTACGATCACCTGCGTTTCTGGCACAGCGGCTCGCTGGATATCCGCAGTTTCGCGATTCTGCGCGCCACCTTGCCGGCCGTCGCTGTCGGCAGCGTGCTGGCACTGTTGCTGGCACGTTCACTGAACAGCCTGAGCATGGGCGGTGATATGGCGACCGCACTGGGCACCCGCGTGGTGCGAACGCAGCTGACGGGCCTGCTGGCGATTGCGCTGCTGAGCGGCGCGGCGACGGCCGCCGTCGGCCCCATCGCCTTTGTCGGCTTAATGACGCCACACCTGGCACGCTGGCTGCTGGGCAACGACCATCGCTGGCTGCTGCCGGGAACCCTTGTGATGACCCCCTGCCTGCTGCTGGCCGCCGACATCCTGGGACGGCTGCTGGTGCCGGGCGAGCTGCGCGTGTCGATTGTGACCGCCATTCTCGGTGCGCCGATGCTGATTGTGCTGGTTCGCCGCCGGCCGGGAAGAGGGCTGTAATGAAACGCATCATAATCAATGCGCTTTTACTGCTGGTGGCCTGCGGCATCCTGGCGTTTATGGGGCTGACACGCGGCACCCCCTCCCTCTCGGCGCAGCAGTTGTGGACGCTCTTCAGCGGGGAGGCGGCGCGCAATGTTCAGCTGATTGTGCTGGAGTGGCGGCTGCCGCGCGTCACGATGGCGCTGCTGCTGGGGGCCGCGCTGGGCGTCAGTGGCGCGATTTTTCAGTCACTGCTGCGTAACCCGCTGGGCAGCCCCGATATTCTCGGTTTCAACACCGGGGCATACAGCGGGGTGCTGGTCGCGCTGGTGCTGTTTCAGCAAAACATGGCGGGCCTGACGCTGGCGGCACTGGCAGGCGGGCTGCTTACGGCGGCGGTGGTCTGGCTGTTCAGCTGGCGCAACGGCGTGGAGACCTTTCGTCTGATTATCGTCGGCATCAGCGTGCGGGCGCTGCTGATGGCGCTCAACAGCTGGCTGATTATCAGCGCCTCCCTGGAGGCGGCACTGAGCGCCGGGCTCTGGAGCGCCGGTTCACTTAACGGCATCACCTGGGCGAAGACGCTTCCCGTGACGGTTGTGCTGCTGCTGGCGCTGCTGGCGACGGGAATGCTGGCCCGGCGCATGCGTCTGCTGGAGATGGGCGATGACACCGCCTGCGCCTTAGGGGTTCCGGTGGAACGCAGCCGCGTCATGCTGATGCTGACAGGCGTGATCCTGACCGCGGCCTCAACCGCGCTGGCCGGGCCTCTCTCTTTTATTGCGCTGCTGGCGCCGCAGATTGCACGGCGTCTTTGCGGGGGAGTCAAAGGCGCACTGCCGCTGGCTGCGCTGTGCGGTGCGCTGCTGTTAATCGCCGCAGACTACGCCGCACAGCATCTTTTCCTGCCTTATCAGCTGCCGGTCGGTGTCATCACCGTCAGCCTGGGCGGACTCTATCTGATTGCTCTGCTGATACGGGAGGCGCGACGCCAGTGAGAGAGAAAACACGTTTGCAGGGTAGGGCGCTGACGCTGGGTTACGACAAAAAGATCGTGGCGGAGCATCTCTCGGTCGCGATCCCCGACGGTGAACTGACCGTCATCATCGGGCCTAACGCCTGCGGAAAATCGACGCTGCTGCGCACCCTGAGCCGGCTGGTGACGCCGCTGCAGGGCGAAGTGCTGCTGGATGGTCAGACGATCGCCCGGTATGCCACCAAAGAGGTGGCGCGGCGGCTGGGGCTGCTGCCGCAAAGTTCCAGTGCGCCCGCGGGCATCAGCGTCAGTGAACTGGTGGCACGCGGACGTTATCCGCACCAGACGCTGTTCGGACGCTGGCGACAGGAAGATGAGGCGGCGGTGCAGCAGGCGATGCAGGCCACCGGGGTGGCCGATCTGGCCGCCCAGCCGGTGGATACGCTCTCTGGCGGTCAGCGGCAGCGGGTCTGGATCGCGATGGTGCTGGCGCAGGAAACTTCCTTACTGCTGCTCGATGAACCCACCACCTGGCTGGATATTACGCATCAGATTGAGCTGCTGGAGCTGATGCAGGACCTCAATCAGCAGCATGGCCGCACGCTGGTGGTGGTGCTGCACGATCTTAATCAGGCGTGCCGTTACGCCAGCCACCTGATTGCGATGCGTGACGGAAAAATCATCGCTGAAGGGAAACCGGCGGAGATTGTGACGCCAGCGCTGATTGAAGCGATCTACGGCCTGCGCTGCGTCATTATCCGCGATCCGGTAGCCGGCACCCCGATGATTGTGCCGTGCGGAAGAGGCTGACCGGCACCCTCTCCGCAGGAGAAGGCGGCTACGGATTCAGCGACGCCAGTATCTGCTGCAGGCGGGGACCAATCTGTTCAAACAGGCGGGGTGAGACGATCTCTACATGGGCACAGTCCAGCGGCCAGATCGTCAGACCGCCGAGGTAAGGTGCCCAGGCGCGACGTGCATCCTGACCGGGCTGCTGCGTCTGTTGCGCCAGAAACAGCGTCGCCTGTCCGCTGAAACGGGCACTGCGCGCCGTGGCCAGCAGCCGCACGGAACGGGCGTAATTGCGCTCAATGGTGGTGAACAGCGCCTCCATACCTTCACCCGCCTGCTGACGCTGCGTCGCGATAAACTGCTCGCGCTCGCGGTTAACCTCCTCCAGCACCGCCGGATCCAGCACGTTCTCGCCGCGCCGTGCATCCCAGTTTTGCGTTTCCGGCGGCCAGGTGTCGAGCAGCCCGAGGAAGGCAACGGTTTCGCCTTCCGCTTCCAGCCGCGCGGCAATCCCCTGTGCCAGCGTGCCGCCCAGCGAGTAGCCAAGGAAATAGTAAGGCCCCTGAGGCTGCTGCTGTCGTACCGTCGCCAGATGGGCATCACACACCGCATCAAGATGCTGCGCCTGGCTGAGCGGGCTGGTGAGGTCGGGTGACTGAATGCCCAGCAGCGACCAGCGCGGGTCCAGATAACGCGTTAATGCGCTGAACTGCCAGGCAAAACCGGAGGCGGGATGGAAACAGAAAAGCGTCGGGCCTGTGCCGCGCCGCAGCGGCAATACCGTCTCAAACCCGGCGCGGGCCGCCCCGGCAGAGGGGCCGCTGAGCAGGGCCGCCAGCTGTTCCACCGTAGGGGCCACCATAATCTGCCCCACCGACACCGACTGATCCAGCGTCCGGCGCAGCTGCGCCGCCAGACGCATCGCCAGCAGCGAATGCCCTCCCAGCAAGAAAAAGTCATCCTGTGCGCTGACCGACTCGCGCTCCAGCAGCGAAGCAAACGCCTGAGCCAGCGTGCTTTCCAGTCCGGGGCAGGGCGCGCGCCCGGCGATTCTGGCCTGGGTCTGTGGCAGCGGCAGGGCTTTACGATCGAGCTTGCCGTTGCTGCTGAGCGGCAGGCTCGCCAGCTGAACAATCGCCACCGGTACCATGTGTGCGGGCAGCCGGGTGGCCAGCCGCTGGCGCAGGACGTCCGCGTCAATCGTCTCATTGGCGACGACATAACCGACCAGCTGTCGGGCATCACCCTGCTGATCGCCGCCGCCCAGCACGGCCGCGTGCGTCACCGCCTGCTCAATGCCCGGCAGGGCGGTCATCGCCAGATCGATCTCATTCAGCTCAATGCGCTGTCCGCGAATTTTAAGCTGATCGTCACTGCGGCCCAGATACTCCACTGCGCCATCCGGCAGCCAGCGTGCCACGTCGCCGGTGCGGTACATCCGGGTGCCGTCACCCCAGGGATCGGCCACAAAGCGGCTGGCCGTGAGGTCGGGACGATCCAGATAGCCGTGCGCCAGCTGGACGCCGGTCAGCCAGAGATCGCCGGCAATGCCCGGCGGCACCGGCTGCAGACGGGCATCCAGGATCCGCAGGCCGGTGTTCCAGACCGGGAAGCCAATCGGTACGCTGGCGCCTTCAACGGCGGCCAGCTCTGCGCCGGAGGCCGGATAGTAGCTGACATCCACCGCCGCTTCGGTCGGGCCATAGAGGTTATGCAGCGGCACCCCGGTCAGCGTCTGCCACTGACGCGACAGCGCGGCGGGCAGTGCTTCACCGCTGCAGAAGACCCGACGCAGGGTGGCACAGCAGGCTGCCGCCGCCGCCTCCTGCAGCCCAGCGACAAAGGCGGCCAGCATCGACGGAACAAAGTGGGTGGTGGTCACGCGGTAGCGGGCAAACAGCTGCCTCAGCGCCTCCGGGTCGCGGTGCGCATCGGGCGGCGCCATCACCAGCTGCGCACCGGCGATCAGGGGCCAGAAGAACTCCCAGACGGAGACATCAAAGCTGCCCGGCGTCTTCTGTAATACCACATCATCCTGACCCAGCGGATAGCGATCCTGCATCCATAGCAGGCGGTTGACGATCGCGGCGTGACTGACCAGCACGCCCTTTGGCCGCCCGGTTGAGCCGGAGGTGTAGATGAGGTACGCGCCATCCTGCGGGGAGGGCGCCTGCGACGGCATCGCCTCAGCGGGGGTTAACAGCGTGTCGTAAAACAGCGGTGTGACCGGCGAGAGCGCCGCCAGCCGGTCAGCCAGTTCACGGCGGGTGATCAGCGCTTTTGGCGTGGCGTCTGCCAGCATCATCTTTAATCGGTCGTCGGGATACCCGGTGTCGAGCGGCAGCCAGGTGGCCCCCACGCTGACGATCGCCTGCAGCGCCAGCGATAAAAACACGGAGCGCGGCAGCGCCACGGCGACAATATCTCCCCGCGCCACACCCCGGGCGATCAGCTGCTGTCCCAGCGCGGCGACCTGCTGCTGCATCTGCTGATAGCTGAGCTGATGCGACGCATCGATCAGCGCCGGTGCCTGCGGCGTTCGTTCAGCCTGCTGCAGCAGCAGGCTGCTCAGCGTGGCCGGGGGAAGCGTCACGGCGGTCTGATTGATCGCCGCCAGCTGCCGGTGCTCGTCCGGCATCAGCATATCCAGCTCGCCACAGGCACGCGCGGGCTGGCTGGCGAGCTGGGAGAGCAGCCGATCAAAACGGCGCGCATGCTGCTGCACCAGGGCGTCACTGTAGCGCTGCGCGTTTGCCAGCAGCGCCAGCGTCAGATCGCCCTGATCGTTCAGATAGATAGCCATCTCCAGATCGCGAACCGGGCCGGACGCCAGCTGATGGGTGATGCCCGCTGTACCAGCGAAATCGAGCTGGTAGTCGAACATCTTCAGGTTAATCACCGGCCCGTAAAGCGGATCGCTGTCGCCGTGACGACCCAGATCGCGCTGCACCTGCTCTGCGTCATAGCGCTGATGACGACGCATTTTTCTGACTTCACCCGCCAGCCGGGCCGCCAGAGCTGCCAGCGGCTGAGCCGGATCGTAATGCACTGCCAGAGGCAGCACGTTGATCACCGGACCGGTGGCGCAGAGCGCCGCCGAGCCGATGCGGCGCATAAAGATGAAACCGGCGGCAAAATCGTTCTGACCGGTCAGACGCGCCAGCCACAGCGCCACCAGCGCCACGGCCGTATCTGCCGCGCTGAGGTTCTGCTGCCCGGTGTGCTCAAGCAGCTTCTGAAAGGCGCTTCGATCCACCGTGATGCTGTGACGCCGCAGATCCGTGCTGGCGCTCTGACCGGCCAGCGGCAGCGGGGAGAGGGAGGCGGGGGCAGGTAACGCTGCGCCTTTCTCCAGCCAGAACTGGCGGTCGCGCTGCCAGGCTGCCGATTGCTGATAGCGCTGATACTCCTCAACCACCTCGCTGAACGGCACAAACGGCGTCGGCGGCGGCGTGTCGCCGCGCTGCCAGGCGCTGTAGAGATCGGCGATACGGCGGGTCAGGGCGGTAAAGCTGAAACCATCCACCACCAGATGATGGTAGCGCTGATACCAGTACCACTGCTCCTCACCCAGTCGCAGCAGGCTGTGGTGGCAGAGCGGCGAACCGCTCAGCACCCGCAGATCGCCCGACAAATCCTCCTGCATCCGCGCCCGCGCGGCGGCGTGCGGATCGGCGGCGGCGCGCAGATCGATCACCTCGGGTAAGCGGAAATGCTGCGCGACAGGCCACTGCAGCGGTTCGCCGTCCCGCTCGCCAAAGGCCATGTTCAGGGTGTCCGCCTCCTGCATGCCCGCCACGATAGCGCGGGAGAGCAGCGCGCTGTCCAGTGCGCCCCGCAGTTCCACAAAATGTGCCACGGCGTAGGCATTGCTATAGGGCGAGAGCTGGTCAGCGATCCAGATACCGGGCTGGGCAGCTACCAGCGGCAGCGTTTTCTGTGGTGTCATGGAGAGTTCAGACATGATCGCTCCGACTGGCTTCTGCGGTGACGGGGCGGATATCGTGCCAGTGTTCATTCAGCCACGTCAGGCAGTGTGCCTGTGGCGCGGGGCCCCATACCGGCTGCCACCCGGCCGGGATCGCACAAAAGGTGGGCCATAAGCTGTATTGCTGCCGATCGTTCTTCAGTACCAGACACGCCTGCTGCGGGTCGTCAAAAGGGTGTGGTTGTTGCATATCAGTCTCCTGACCACCATCGCGGAGCGCGCTGACGCCCCGATTCTGCCCGTGGCACCCTGCAGTGGCGGGCAGGCGGCGGACGTTAAGCGAATGAGGATGATGGCCACAGGGTTTTCAGGCCGGTCAGCAGCCCGCCGCGCCAGCAGAGTGCATCGTGACCGCCTTCCACCGGGTGATAGCTGACCTGATGTCCGGCATCGGTCAGATCGCGCTGAAACTGCTGATTTGCGGCCAGAATCAGCCGCTCGCGCCGACCCGCTTCCAGATAAAAGCGCCGTGGCGGTGCCTGCAGCAGGCCCTGCTGTAACTGCTGCGGCAGCCAGCCGCTGGGATCGTCGCGCCCGGGCCACCAGAAAGAGCCGGAAAGGCTGACGGCACCGGCAAAGGTGTCGGGCCAGGTCAGCGTGGCGTAAGCGGCAGCGAGGCCGCCAAAACTCTGGCCGATCACCAGCGTGCGGTCGCTGTCGATACGGCAGGGCGTCTGGTGCGCAACCTGCGGCAGCAGCTCATGCTGAACGGCCAGCCAGAAGTCAGGGTTGCAGGTCAGCTCGCGCGTGCGTTGTTCGCGATCGATGATGTCGATCATGACATAGACCGCCGGGGGCAGTTCGCCTGCCGCGGTGAGCTGCTGAAGCGGACCGGCAACCGGCATGCTGTGCGCCCAGAACTGTCCATCCAGCAGCAGTGCCAGCGGACGCGGGCCAGCATCGGCCTCGCCGGTCACACAGATCCAGATCTGACGCTGGTTTCCCAGCCGTTTGCTGCGCCACAGAAAGTGTTGCAGCGGTATCGTGGCGGCGCGGCCTTCATCGACCGCCCGCCAGACCTGCTGGTCGGGCGCATGAGGCAGGTGCAGCGGCGAGTGTGACATGCCGCGTCCGCCCGCCCAGCCTCGCAGCGGATTGAGCGGATCGTTTTGCGCCTGCGGAAATTTCTGCCCCCACCATTGCCGTAACGCCTGCACATTGCTCTGGCCGGTAAACGGCTCGGCCTGCGCATCCGGGATGAGAAAGTAGCTGCCACGCCAGTCAGCGGGCAGGGTGGTTTGCCACCACCAGACATCGGTGTGGGGCAACGGAGAGAGTGAAACAGGGGCGGCGGCATGATGATGATCGGTCACGCCGGTAATGTTGATCCAGACGCGGCGGGTGTCCGATCTCTGTGTGTCGCCCTGCGGATCGCGCCAGAAAAAGGTGACCTGACAGGTGCCCGCGTCACCCGGTTCAATCAGCGGAATCCCCCGCTGCTGCTGCTGTTGCCACCAGCGTTCACTGCCGGTTTCTTCGTTTAACCAGGTCATACGCGCCATCGTTCGAACAGACGAAATCTGTGCCATAAATGATATAAATAATAATATTGATAATTATTTGCATTTGCAATAGGGTGTTTCCGCTCGTCAGGGCGTGTGTGCATTTTCTCTGCCGCACCGGCTTTCAGCGGGGTGTCTCGCGGTGCTGAAATCAGCCGGGCAGGAAGGGGATCAGGGACATTACCTTTTTACCGGCGCACTGGCAGTGGCATCCCTGCTGGTCGTCCAGGAACTGAAAAATGAAAAAGTTATCGCGGCTTTCACTGGCCATTATGATTGAACTGGGTTTCACCGCCTCTCTCATCTCTGCCGGTGCCGTGGCGGCCAGCAGCAGCGATCCGGCGCTTAACAACACCGCGTCAGACAGCCTTAACGACAGCACCATGATGGTGACCGCCGCCGAGCAGACGCTGCAGGCGCCGGGTGTCTCGACCATTACCGCCGACGAAATCAAAAAGCATCCGCCGGCGCGCGATGTCGCCGAAATCATCCGTACCATGCCGGGCGTCAATCTGACCGGTAACTCCACCAGCGGTCAGCGCGGCAACAATCGTCAGATCGATATCCGCGGCATGGGCCCGGAAAATACCCTGATCCTGATTGATGGTCTGCCGGTGACCAGCCGTAATGCCGTCCGGCTGGGCTGGCGTGGCGAGCGTGACACGCGCGGCGACAGCAACTGGGTGCCGCCAGAGATCATCGATCACATTGAGGTGATCCGCGGCCCGGCAGCGGCCCGTTACGGTAACGGGGCGGCGGGCGGCGTGGTCAACATCATTACCCGAAAAGAGATGGATCATCAGTGGCACGGCTCGTGGAGCGCCTACTACAACGTGCCGGAGCATAAGGATGAGGGGGCCTCCCGACGCACTAACTTCAGCCTTGAGGGGCCGCTGGGGGATGATGTCAGCTTCCGCCTCTATGGCGGGCTGGCAAAAACGCAGGCAGATGCGTATGACATCAATGAAGGGCACGCCGCCGCCCGTACCGGAAGCTATGCCGGATCGTATCCGGCGGGCCGGGAAGGCGCGGTCAACAAAGACATTCATGGTCTGCTGCGCTGGGCCTTTGCGCCGATGCAGGCGCTGGAAGTGGGAGCCGGTTTCAGCCGTCAGGGCAACCTCTACGCCGGGGATACGCAGAACACCAACACCAGTGACCTGGTGAAAAGTAAATATGGTGATGAGACTAACCGGCTCTATCGGCAGAACGTCTCTGTCAGGTGGACCGGTGCCTGGGACAATGGCGTCAGTACCAATACGTATGCGCAGTATGAGAATACCCGCAACTCCCGGCTGAACGAAGGGCTGGCGGGTGGGACGGAGGGCATCTTCTCCGACAGCCATTTCAACACCATCCAGCTGGATGATCTGCTGCTGCACAGTGAGATCAGCGTGCCGTTTGAGTGGCTGGTGAATCAGACGGCGACCCTGGGCACCGAGTGGAATCAGCAGCGGATGAAAGATCCGTCGTCAACCACGCAGGCTGCCAGTTACGGTTCCATTCCGGGGATCGCCACCACCGGCCGCTCTCCCTATTCTCAGGCGGAGATTTTCTCGCTGTTTGCCGAAGACAACATTGAGCTGACCGACAGCACGATGCTGACGCCGGGAGTGCGTTTTGATCATCACTCGATCGTGGGCGATAACTGGAGTCCGTCGCTCAACCTGTCTCAGGGGCTGGGCGATGAGCTGACCCTGAAAATGGGTATCGCCCGTGCTTATAAAGCGCCGAGCCTCTATCAGACCAACCCCAACTATCTGCTCTACAGCAACGGCCAGGGCTGCGCCGCCAGTGCCGGTGCCTGCTACCTGATGGGGAATGATGATCTGAAAGCAGAAAACAGCATCAACAAGGAGATTGGGCTGGAGTGGAAGCGTGACGGCTATCAGGCCGGACTGACCTGGTTCCGTAACGACTACCGCAACAAGATCGACGCGGGCAGGGTGCCGACCGGCACCGCCTCTAACGGCAAAACGGACATCTACAAATGGGAAAACGTGCCGAAAGCCCTGGTCGAAGGCGTGGAAGGCACGATCAACGTTCCCTTCTCCGACAGCGTGACGTGGAACAATAACTTCACTTACATGCTGCAGAGTAAGAACAAAGAGACCGGGGACCGCCTGTCAGTGATTCCGGAATATACGCTCAACTCTACGCTGAGCTGGCAGGCGATGGCGGATCTCTCCCTGCAGACCACCCTGACCTGGTATGGCAAGCAGGTCCCGAAGAAGTATGACTATAAAGGTAACGCCGTCACCGGCAGTGCAACCGATCAGGTCAGCCCCTATTCGGTGGTCGGCATGAGTGGCACCTATGACATTAACGCCTCTGTCAGCGTCACCGCAGGCGTCGATAACCTGTTTGACAAGCGTCATTTTCGTGAGGGCAATGCACAGACCACGGGTAATACGCGAACCGGCGCTTACCTCTATGGGGCAGGGGCCAATACCTTCAATGAGTCGGGCCGCACCTGGTACATGAGTGTGAACACCCGCTTCTGATTGATGCAGTGATAACCGGGTCGGGAGGAGACGATTAAAACGCAGCAGGTCGATGACCCGCTGCGTTTTTTGTTACGCGCGGATCAGTTGTTCTGATTGATATCGCGGTAGAGCCGGCTCTCAAAACGCACCAGCGGAATACGGCGGGTACGCTGATCTTCCGGCGGAACCGCATAGCCGGAGAGGAACTGCACAAAGGCAACCCGCGCACCGCTGGAGGTGGTGATAAAGCCCGCCAGGTTATAGACCCCCTGCAGGGAACCGGTTTTCGCCGAGACTTTGCCATCCAGTCCCGCTTCATGCAGCCCGCCGCGATACTGCAGCGTACCGTCATAACCCGCCAGCGGCAGCATCGAAATGTAATCCAGCGTATTGTCATTCTTCGCAATGAATTGCAAAACCTGCATCATGGTCTGCGGCGAGATCAGGTCATGGCGCGACAGACCGGAACCATCCACCTGAATGCTGTTGCCCATATCGATGTTGGCTTTGGCTTTCAGGATGCGGCGCACGGCATCCTGACCGGCGCGGAACGTGCCAGGCACATTGAAGTAGTGGTGGCCGATGGTGCGGAACACCGTATCAGCAATCATGTTGTCTGACTTCTTCAGCATGGTGTGCAGCAGGGTATGCAGCGGCGCAGACTGGGTGGAGGCGAGCACGGTGCCCGGCTCGGTGACCTGTGTCTGACGAACCAGATGGCCACTGTAGTCGATCTCTGACGCGCGCAGTTCCGCCTTGAGGATCTCGCCCGCCCAGGCCGCGCCATCCTGCACGGCAAAGGCCAGCGGCAACGGCTCTGCACGCTGACGCATACAGCCGGTCAGGGTATAACGGTTCAGTTCACCCGGTACCACATCCAGTTCGCAATATTGCCCTTCGCCGCTGTTGCGGCCCAGAGTGCGAACCTGACTGTACATGTGTGCCGGATAGTAGGAGGCGATGCGGACAAACGCGTTTTCGCCCGGCGAACTGGCGCTGTAGAGCGACACCGAGAAGCAGTTCTTATCCACAATGGCGGCCCCTGGCGGGGCGCTGAAGCACTGGGTCATATCGTTCCACGGCCAGCCCGGAGCCATGTCGTGACTGGCAAACACGGAGGTATCAATCACCAGGTTGCCTTTGATATGGTTAATGCCCTGCTTCTTTATCGCCGCCACCATATTGCGCAGATCCTGGCGGCTTAAGGTGGGATCACCGGCGAAACGGGCGACTAAATCGCCGTTCAGCGTGCCATCCACGATAGAGCCTCGGGTCTCAAAGGTGGTCTGAAAACGGTAATCGCCGCCCAGTTCCAGCAACGCCGCGAGCGCCGTCACCACTTTCATGGTACTGGCGGGCAGGGCCATCTGTTTGCCGTGGTAATCGATGATCGGGGTTGATGCGCCCACTTTCTGCACCATCAGCGCCAGATTGGCGCCGTCTGGCAGGTACTGCATGTATTCATCAACTGGCGCTGCGTGTGCCTGCAGCATAAATGCGCAGCTTAATCCGGTAACAAGTCGTGAAAATCGCATAATCTCGCGGTAACTGGCAGGTGAGGGCGTCAATACTACGTCGCTGGGTGGTGCAAAGTAAACGATGACCCGCAGGGAACTCTGGGGTAAAATACGTATCAAATTGCAAAACTCTTTTCTGGCCTGGAAGCATCTCCGGGTCAGGATTCTTTTATTTGCAAAAAACGGGCTAATGCGCCGCAGAACGCTTTTTTCTGCAGTCACCAGTCAGGATGACACCGTTAAACAGGAAAGATGGCGAGGAGCTTAAATGAATCAGATTCCGATGACGTTGAGAGGCGCTGAAAGATTGCGCGAAGAGCTGAACGAGCTGAAAACCGTGAAGCGCCCGCGCATTATCGCCTCTATCGCTGAAGCACGCGAACATGGCGATTTAAAAGAGAACGCGGAATATCACGCTGCGCGTGAAGAGCAGGGGTTCTGCGAAGGCCGCATTCAGGAGATTGAAGCCAAACTCTCTAATGCGCAGGTTATCGACGTAACGCAGATGCCTAAAACCGGACGCGTAATCTTTGGCGCAACGGTAACCGTACTGAATATCGAAACCGACGAAGAGGCGACTTATCGCATCGTCGGCGATGACGAAGCGGACTTTAAGCAAAATCTGATTTCTGTCAATTCGCCAATGGCGCGTGGCCTGGTGGGTAAAGAGGCGGATGATGTCGCCATCATTAAAACCCCAGGCGGCGACGTTGAGTATGAGATCCTGAAGGTGGAATACCTTTAAAGTGTTGCTACGCTTTGAAAAGCGCTAAAGCACAATGTAAAGAAAGGAAAAAGGCCGCAATGCGGCCTTTTATCTGAGGTGGGAGCATGGCACTTTCTTTGCCCACTTAGCGTGGCAGAGAAATTTTGCTCTCCTTAGAGGGGCGATACAGCACCAGCGTTTTGCCGATCACCTGTACGTTGCTGGCACCGGTCTCACGCACGATAGCGTCAACGATCAGCTGTTTCGTTTCACGATCTTCCGAGGCGATTTTCACCTTGATCAGTTCGTGATGCGACAGAGCCTGCTCGATCTCGGCCAGCACGCCTTCAGTCAGGCCATTGCCACCCAGCATAACGACCGGCTTGAGCGGATGGGCGAGGCCCTTGAGGTGCTGTTTTTGTTTGGTACTTAGATTCATCGTAGTTTTTTACTTACTCAGGGATTGAAAACGGTTCATTCTACCGCCATCTCGGGTATATCACCAAATCGGCGCAACCCACTGCGTGCAGGTTTATCGCTACGATGACGATTTAACTGGAAATATTATGACGGGTAAAAAGCGTTCGGCCAGCTCGAGCCGCTGGCTTCAGGAACACTTTAGCGATAAATATGTACTTCAGGCGCAGAAAAAAGGGTTGCGTTCGCGTGCCTGGTTTAAACTTGATGAAATACAACAGGGTGACAAGCTTTTCAAACCCGGTATGACCGTGGTAGATCTGGGTGCTGCACCCGGTGGCTGGTCGCAGTATGTTGTACAGCAAATCGGGAACAAAGGGCGCATCATTGCCTGTGATATCCTGCCAATGGATCCGATAGTCGGTGTCGATTTCCTTCAGGGCGATTTTCGTGAAGAATCGGTGATCAATGCGCTGCTTGAGCGCGTTGGCGAAGAGAAAGTTCAGGTTGTCATGTCCGATATGGCGCCGAATATGAGTGGTACACCTGCCGTAGATATTCCCCGGTCGATGTATTTGGTCGAGCTGGCGCTGGAGATGTGTCGGGATATCCTGGCACCCGGCGGAAGTTTTGTAGTGAAAGTGTTTCAGGGAGATGGCTTCGATGAATACCTGCGGGAAATTCGCTCCCTGTTTACGAAAGTGAAAATTCGTAAGCCGGACGCTTCACGGTCACGTTCACGTGAAGTGTACATTGTGGCGACTGGGCGCAAACTATAACCAAATTGCTGGAGTTGTCCGCAGCTGAGCTGCGATTCCATGTATGCAGGATCTATAGTACCCTACGCTATCTGTTAACACCGTTGTAATATGAGGTTAATCCCTTGAGTGACATGGCGAAAAACCTGATTCTCTGGTTAGTCATCGCGGTCGTGCTGATGTCAGTATTCCAGAGCTTTGGGCCCAGCGAGTCGAATGGCCGTCGGGTTGATTATTCAACCTTCCTGTCGGAAGTGAACCAGGATCAGGTCCGCGAGGCACGTATTAACGGGCGTGAAATTAACGTTATTAAAAAAGACAGCAATAAATACACCACCTACATTCCTGTCAACGATCCTAAGTTGCTCGATAACCTCTTGACCAAAAACGTCAAAGTGGTTGGCGAACCGCCGGAAGAGCCGAGCCTGCTGGCTTCCATCTTCATTTCGTGGTTCCCGATGCTGCTGCTGATCGGTGTGTGGATCTTCTTTATGCGTCAGATGCAGGGCGGCGGCGGTAAGGGCGCGATGTCCTTCGGCAAAAGCAAAGCCCGCATGCTGACGGAAGACCAGATTAAAACCACTTTTGCTGACGTAGCCGGTTGTGACGAAGCGAAAGAAGAAGTGGGTGAGCTGGTTGAGTACCTGCGTGAGCCGAGCCGTTTCCAGAAGCTGGGCGGTAAAATTCCTAAAGGCGTGCTGATGGTGGGGCCACCGGGAACCGGTAAAACCCTGCTGGCAAAAGCGATTGCCGGTGAAGCGAAGGTGCCTTTCTTTACCATCTCCGGTTCTGACTTTGTGGAAATGTTTGTCGGTGTCGGTGCATCCCGCGTGCGCGACATGTTCGAACAGGCCAAAAAAGCCGCGCCCTGCATCATCTTTATCGATGAGATCGACGCCGTCGGTCGTCAGCGTGGTGCCGGTTTAGGCGGGGGTCATGATGAACGTGAACAGACGCTGAACCAGATGCTGGTGGAGATGGATGGTTTCGAAGGTAACGAAGGTATCATCGTTATCGCCGCGACAAACCGTCCTGACGTACTGGACCCGGCGCTGCTGCGTCCGGGTCGTTTTGACCGCCAGGTCGTGGTGGGTCTGCCTGATGTCCGTGGTCGTGAGCAGATTCTGAAAGTGCATATGCGTCGTGTGCCGCTGGCAACCGACATCGATGCCGCCATCATTGCGCGTGGTACGCCTGGCTTCTCCGGTGCTGACCTTGCCAACCTGGTCAACGAAGCCGCACTGTTTGCAGCCCGTTCCAACAAGCGTGTGGTGTCGATGGTTGAGTTCGAAAAAGCCAAAGACAAGATCATGATGGGTGCGGAACGTCGCTCTATGGTCATGACCGAATCTCAGAAAGAGTCGACGGCTTATCACGAAGCGGGCCACGCGATCATCGGTCGCCTGGTGCCAGAGCACGATCCGGTGCACAAAGTGACGATTATTCCACGCGGCCGTGCGCTGGGTGTGACCTTCTTCCTGCCTGAAGGCGACGCGATCAGCGCCAGCCGTCAGAAACTGGAAAGCCAGATCTCGACCCTGTACGGCGGTCGTCTGGCAGAAGAGATCATCTACGGTGCAGAACATGTTTCTACCGGTGCGTCGAACGACATTAAAGTCGCGACCAACCTGGCACGCAACATGGTCACGCAGTGGGGCTTCTCGGACAAACTGGGTCCGCTGCTCTATGCAGAAGAAGAGGGTGAAGTGTTCCTTGGCCGTTCTGTTGCCAAAGCGAAACACATGTCTGATGAAACGGCCCGTATCATCGACCAGGAAGTGAAGCACCTGATCGACAGCAACTACCAGCGTGCCCGTCGCATCCTGGGTGAAAACATGGACATCCTTCACGCAATGAAAGACGCGCTGATGAAGTATGAAACCATCGACGCACCGCAGATCGACGACCTGATGGCGCGCCGTGAAGTGCGTCCGCCAGCGGGCTGGGAAGATCCCGGCAGCAACTCAGACAGCAACGGTACGCCGAAGGCGCCGCGTCCGGTCGATGAACCGCGTACGCCAAACCCAGGCAACACCATGTCAGAGCAGTACAATAAATAAGACGTTATCTCGTCAGACAAAACCCCGGCTGGTCCGGGGTTTTTTACATCCGGATAGTGACCCGTAAGGAGTTTCCGCCATGAAGTTGTTCGCCCGTGATTCCCATCTCGATTTATCTTTTCCTCATGTGATGGGCATTCTGAATGTCACGCCGGACTCTTTTTCTGACGGGGGTAAACATAACGCGCTGGTCGATGCACTGACCCATACCAATGAGATGGTCAACGCAGGAGCCACCATCATCGATGTCGGCGGGGAATCCACCCGTCCGGGCGCGGATGAGGTGAGTGTGGAAGAGGAGCTGGAGCGTGTCATCCCCGTCATTGATGCCATTGCCCAGCGGTTCGAAGTGTGGATTTCCGTGGACACCTCTAAAGCAGAGGTTATCCGCGAAGCCGCGCGAGTGGGTGCTCACATCATTAATGACGTGCGTTCGCTCTCTGAACCCGGCGCGCTGGAGGCGGCCGCGGCGACCGACCTGCCCGTCTGTCTGATGCATATGCAGGGCGAACCCCGAACCATGCAGCAGGCTCCCGCTTACGACAATATTTTAAGCGAAGTGGACACTTACTTCGCTCAGCAGATTGCGCGCTGTGAAGCGGCGGGTATCAAAAAAGAACGGCTGATACTCGACCCGGGCTTCGGTTTCGGTAAGAATCTCAGCCACAATTATGAACTGCTGGCCCATCTGGGCGATTTTCACCACTTCGGTCTGCCGCTGCTGGTGGGAATGTCCCGTAAATCAATGATTGGCCAGCTGTTAAATGTCGGCCCGTCACAGCGTTTAACCGGCAGCCTGAGTTGCGCGGTGATTGCAGCCATGCAGGGCGCGCAGATTATTCGCGTGCATGATGTGAAAGAGACGGCTGAAGCAATGCGCGTGGTCGAAGCGACCCGAAGAGCAAAAGGATAAACATGAGTAATCGCAAATATTTCGGTACAGATGGCATTCGCGGCAAAGTCGGTGAAGCCCCTATTACCCCCGATTTCGTCCTGAAGCTGGGCTGGGCCGCCGGGAAAGTGCTGGCGCGCCACGGTTCAAAGAAGATCATCATCGGAAAAGATACGCGTATCTCAGGCTACATGCTGGAATCAGCGCTGGAAGCGGGGCTCGCCGCGGCGGGCCTGACGGCGGCCTTTACCGGCCCGATGCCGACCCCGGCCATCGCCTACCTGACCCGCACCTTCCGCGCCGAGGCGGGCATTGTGATCTCTGCCTCGCACAACCCGTTTGATGACAACGGCATTAAGTTCTTCTCTTCCGAAGGGACAAAGCTGCCGGATGATGTCGAGGAAGCGATTGAGCTGGAGATGGAGAAGCCGATTACCTGCGTAGAGTCTGCGCAGTTAGGCCGTGCCAGCCGCATCGTCGATGCCGCGGGACGTTACATCGAATTCTGTAAGGGCACTTTCCCCAGCGAACTGAATTTGAATGGCCTGAAAATTGTGGTCGACTGTGCCAACGGGGCCACCTACCACATCGCACCGAACGTGCTGCGTGAGCTGGGGGCGACCGTGATTGCCATCGGTGTTCAGCCGGACGGCATGAACATCAACAAAGAGTGTGGGGCGACCGACCTCAAACTGCTGCAGCAGCGTGTTCTGGCAGAGAAGGCGGATATCGGCCTGGCCTATGATGGCGACGGCGATCGCATCATGATGATTGACCATCTGGGTGACAAAGTCGACGGTGACCAGATCCTCTATATCATCGCGCGTGAAGCCCTGCGTCAGGGTCAGTTGCGCGGTGGCGTGGTGGGCACCCTGATGAGTAATATGGGCCTGGAGCTGGCGCTGAAGCAGCTCGGCATCCCGTTTACCCGCGCCAAAGTGGGCGACCGCTATGTGCTGGAGAAGATGCAGGAGAAGGGCTGGCGTCTCGGCGCGGAGAACTCCGGTCACGTTATCCTGCTGGATAAAACCACCACCGGCGACGGTATCGTTGCAAGTTTGCAAGTGCTTACTGCGATGGTGCGTAATCACATGAGCCTGCACGACCTCTGCAGCGGCATGAAGATGCTGCCACAGGTGCTGGTTAACGTCCGCTTTGCCGGTGAGCACGATCCGCTGCAAAGCGAGGCGGTCAAAGCCGCAACGGCAGAGGCGGAAAAAGCCCTGGCGGGGCGCGGACGCGTCTTACTGCGTAAGTCAGGCACTGAGCCGTTGATTCGGGTGATGGTTGAGGGCGAGGATGAGGCGAAGGTAACAGAGCTGGCTAATCTGATCGCCGACCAGGTCAAGGCGGTTTAAAACGCCTGCAGGCAGTTCGCAGCAGGCGGAACTGCCTGTAAAATCACCGGGATGGCGCTTTTTTCTGCAATCAGTTTAGGTGGTGAAAATTGCACTTGCAGAGCTATGCGCCTTTGGTTAGTATTCACACCCGCTTCTGATGGGTGATGACGAGACTCCCCATCAATACTGGCTGAAGCTTTAACTGTACGATTATCGTGCAAGGAACAGGTTGAATATGTACGAAGCTCTTTTAGTTGTTTTCCTTATTGTAGCGATCGCCCTCGTAGGTATGATCATGCTGCAGCAAGGCAAAGGCGCTGATATGGGAGCCTCATTCGGTGCAGGCGCATCCGGTACGGTGTTTGGTTCTTCGGGTTCAGGTAACTTCCTGACGCGCACAACTGGCATCTTAGCGGCTCTGTTCTTCATCATCAGCCTGGTTCTGGGTAATCTGAACAGCAATAAAGCCTCGAAAGGAAGCGAGTGGGAAAATCTTTCTGCGCCGGCGCAGTCTTCTCAACAGACTGAAAAGCCAGCTCAACCGGTTACACCGGGCAGCGATATTCCTAAGTAAGGTCGTCAACACAACGCATCGTTGTGGTCAGTGTAGTGCCGTGGTGGTGGAATTGGTAGACACGCTACCTTGAGGTGGTAGTGCCCGATTGGGCTTACGGGTTCAAGTCCCGTCCTCGGTACCAAATCGTAGTATCACTTGCATTTTATGCAGGTCTGGCGTAATATTCGCCACGTTTTCGGACGCGGGGTGGAGCAGCCTGGTAGCTCGTCGGGCTCATAACCCGAAGGTCGTCGGTTCAAATCCGGCCCCCGCAACCACTTTCCCTTTGAGTTATTTTTCAAATATACTGTGTGCATCGACGGACGCATTCACGGCTGATTTTTGAAAGAAAATTCTTTGGATGGAGTCCGGGCCGCATTGCGGCAGACAGGGTCCAGTGACTAAAAGCCCCGAATATTCGGGGTTTTTTGTTATTAGCGAATCGTAATACTGGGCTATAGGCCCTTTTTTTATGTCTTGGGGGTGGGCTTGTCCACATTAGAGCAAAAATTGACAGAGTTGGTATCGGCTCCGGTAGAAGCGCTGGGTTACGAACTGGTTGGTATTGAATTCGTTCGTAGTCGCACATCTATTCTGCGCATCTATATTGATAGTGAAGATGGCATCAATGTCGATGATTGCGCCGATGTCAGCCACCAGGTAAGCGCCGTAATGGATGTAGAAGATCCCATTACCGTTCCTTACAACCTTGAAGTCTCTTCACCGGGACTCGATCGTCCTCTGTTTACCGCAGAACACTACACCCGCTTTATGGGTGAGGAAGTGACTCTGGTGCTGCGTATGGCCGTTCAGAACCGCCGTAAATGGCAGGGAATCATCAAGTCAGTTGATGGCGAGATGATCACGGTGCATGTTGAGGGTAACGATGTAGTGTTCGCGCTGAGTAATATTCAGAAAGCGAACCTGGTCCCCCACTTTTAAAAGTCCGGATTGAGGCTAACCAGGATGAACAAAGAGATCTTAGCTGTTGTAGAAGCCGTTTCTAACGAAAAAGCCCTGCCGCGTGAGAAAATCTTCGAAGCGCTGGAGAGCGCGCTGGCGACTGCGACCAAGAAAAAGTACGAGCAGGAAATTGAGGTACGCGTCAGCATTGATCGCCGCAGTGGCGACTTCGATACTTTCCGCCGCTGGGAAATCGTAGAAGAGGTGACTCAGCCGACGCGCGAGATCACGCTGGATGCGGCCCGCTTCGAAGATGAAGCATTCAATCTGGGCGATTATGTCGAAGATCAGATTGAATCGGTCACCTTTGACCGTATCACCACCCAGACCGCTAAGCAGGTCATCGTGCAGAAAGTGCGCGAAGCTGAGCGCGCAATGGTGGTTGATCAGTTCCGTGAGCAGGAAGGCGAAATTATCACGGGCGTGGTGAAGAAAGTTAACCGCGACAACATCTCCCTCGACTTAGGCAACAATGCTGAAGCGGTCATTCTGCGCGAAGACATGCTGCCGCGTGAAAACTTTCGTCCAGGCGACCGTATCCGTGGCGTGCTCTACTCCGTTCGCCCGGAAGCGCGTGGCGCGCAGCTGTTCGTAACACGTTCCAAACCGGAAATGCTGATCGAACTGTTCCGCATTGAGGTGCCAGAAATTGGCGAAGAACTGATTGAAATTAAAGCCGCTGCCCGCGATCCGGGTTCGCGTGCGAAAATTGCAGTCAAAACCAACGACAAACGTATCGATCCGGTGGGTGCCTGTGTGGGCATGCGCGGCGCGCGTGTTCAGGCTGTTTCCAGCGAACTGGGCGGCGAGCGTATCGATATCGTGCTCTGGGACGATAACCCGGCGCAGTTTGTTATCAACGCCATGGCCCCGGCCGATGTGGCGTCAATCGTGGTTGATGAAGATAACCACACCATGGATATCGCCGTTGAAGCTGGCAATCTGGCTCAGGCGATCGGCCGTAACGGCCAAAACGTGCGTCTGGCATCACAGCTGAGTGGCTGGGAGCTGAACGTGATGACCGTCGATGATCTGCAGGCTAAGCATCAGGCTGAAGCGCATGCAGCGATCGATATGTTCACGAAACATCTCGACATCGACGAAGAGTTCGCCACCGTACTGGTGGAAGAGGGCTTCTCCTCGCTGGAAGAGCTGGCCTATGTGCCTATCAACGAGCTGCTGGAAGTCGACGGCCTCGACGAAGAGACCATTGAAGCCCTGCGTGAACGAGCAAAAAATGCGTTAACCACCCTGGCACTGGCGAAAGAAGAGAGCCTTGGTAATCAGGATCCTGCTGAGGACCTGCTGAACCTTGAAGGTCTCGATCGTGCGCTGGCGTTCCGCCTGGCGTCGAAAGGCGTTTGCACGCTGGAAGATCTCGCTGAGCAAGGTGTTGACGATCTGACGGATATTGAAGGCCTGTCTGATGAACAAGCCGGCGCGCTGATTATGGCCGCACGTAATATCTGCTGGTTCGGCGATGACGCGTAATAACAGGAAGGAACAGCATGACAGATGTAACCGTAAAATCGCTGGCCGCAGAAATTCAGACTCCGGTCGATCGCCTGGTACAGCAATTTGCTGATGCGGGGATCCCTAAGTCTGAAAATGACGCCGTGACCCAGCAAGAGAAAGAAACCTTACTATCTCATCTGAACCGTGAACACGGTCAGGTCGGTTCAGCTAAGCTGACGCTGCAGCGTAAAACGCGCAGCACCTTGAATATTCCAGGCACCGGGGGTAAAAGTAAATCGGTGCAAATTGAAGTCCGCAAAAAGCGTACCTATGTGAAGGGTGATGCAGAGGCTGAGCAAGCTCAGGCAGAAGCTGAAGCCGAGGCGCAGCGTGAAGCGGAAGAGCAGGCGCAACGCGAGGCTGAAGAGAAAGCCCGTCGCGAAGCTGAACAGAAAGCGCAACGTGAAGCCGAAGATAAAGCCAGGCGCGAAGCCGCTGAGAAGGCCAAACGTGCAGCAGCGGAAAATGACAAAGTGACAAATCAACCTACCGACGAAGTGACCAGGGCTGCGCAGTCTGACAAAGCCCGTCGCGAAGCTGAAGCAGCTGAACTGAAGCGTAAAGCGGAAGAAGAAGCTCGCCGTAAGCTCGAAGAGGCGGCCCGCCTCGTAGCCGAAGAAGCCCGCCGTCTGGCTGAAGAGAAATCAGCCGAGTGGGAAAAGCCGGAAGAAGAGGATAAAGGCGACTATCACGTCACCACTTCAACCCATGCCCGTCAGGCGGAAGATGAAAACGACCGTCAGGTAGAAGCTGGCCGTGCGCGTGCGCGTACCACGGCGAAAGCAACGCGTCCGGCGAAAAAAGGCAACAAACATTCCGAAGCGAAAACTGACCGCGAAGAAGCGCGTGCACAGGTTCGTGGCGGTAAAGGTGGCAAACATCGTAAACCAAGCGCACTGCAGCAGGGCTTCAACAAACCCGCTCAGGCCGTGAACCGCGATGTTGTGATTGGCGAAACCATCACCGTAGCCGAACTGGCGAACAAAATGGCGGTGAAAGGTTCTCTGGTCATTAAAGCGATGATGAAGATGGGCGCGATGGCGACCATTAACCAGGTCATCGACCAGGAAACCGCACAGCTCGTCGCAGAAGAGATGGGCCACAAAGTGACCCTGCGTCGTGAAAACGAGCTGGAAGAGGCGGTAATGGACGATCGTGACACCGATGCCGCGCAGGAAGCTCGCGCGCCGGTGGTTACCATCATGGGTCACGTTGACCACGGTAAAACCTCACTGCTGGACTATATCCGCTCGACCAAAATCGCCTCTGGCGAAGCGGGCGGCATTACTCAGCACATCGGTGCTTACCACGTTGAAACCGACAACGGTATGATCACCTTCCTGGACACCCCGGGCCACGCCGCGTTTACCGCGATGCGTGCACGTGGTGCGCAGGCGACCGATATCGTTATCCTGGTCGTTGCCGCAGACGATGGCGTGATGCCTCAGACCATCGAAGCTATTCAGCACGCCAAAGCGGCCAAAGTGCCGGTTGTGGTTGCGGTGAACAAGTGCGATAAGCCAGAAGCGGATCCGGATCGCGTTAAAAACGAACTGACCCAGTACGGAATCATTCCGGAAGAGTGGGGCGGCGAAAACATGTTCGTTAATGTCTCTGCGAAAGCGGGTACCGGCATTGATGACCTGCTTAACGCTATCCTGCTGCAGGCGGAAGTCCTGGAGCTGACGGCTATCCGTGCCGGTATGGCGAGCGGCGTGGTTATCGAATCGTTCCTCGACAAAGGTCGTGGTCCGGTTGCAACCGTGCTGGTTCGTGAAGGTACGCTGAACAAAGGCGACATCGTCCTGTGTGGCTTCGAATATGGCCGTGTTCGTGCAATGCGCGATGAACTGGGTCGTGAAGTCATGGAAGCGGGTCCGTCTATCCCGGTTGAGATTCTGGGCCTCTCTGGCGTGCCGGCTGCGGGTGATGAAGCGACTGTGGTACGTGACGAGAAGAAAGCACGTGAAGTGGCGCTCTATCGTCAGGGCAAATTCCGTGAAGTTAAACTGGCTCGCCAGCAGAAATCTAAGCTTGAGAACATGTTTGCCAACATGACCGAAGGCGAAGTGTCTGAACTGAACATCGTACTGAAAGCGGACGTTCAGGGTTCTGTGGAAGCGATCTCCGACTCCCTGCAGAAACTCTCTACCGACGAAGTGAAGGTGAAGATTGTCGGTTCAGGCGTGGGCGGGATCACCGAGACCGATGCGACCCTGGCGGCTGCTTCTAACGCCATCATCCTGGGCTTCAACGTGCGTGCCGATGCCTCTGCGCGTCGCGTCATTGACGCAGAAAGCCTGGATCTGCGCTACTACTCCGTCATCTATAACCTGATTGACGAAGTAAAAGCGGCGATGAGCGGCATGCTGGCACCAGAGTACAAACAGCAGATTATCGGTCTGGCTGCGGTCCGCGACGTGTTCAAATCACCGAAGTTTGGCGCGATTGCCGGTTGTATGGTGACGGAAGGTAACATCAAGCGTCACAACCCAATCCGTGTCCTGCGTGATAACGTGGTGATTTACGAAGGCGAGCTGGAATCCCTGCGTCGCTTTAAAGATGACGTTAACGAAGTGCGTAACGGCATGGAGTGCGGTATCGGCGTGAAGAACTACAACGACGTTCGCGTTGGCGATATGATCGAAGTGTTTGAAATCATCGAAATTAAACGCACCATCGAGTAATCGACTGCTGATGTGTTGCAATTTGGGAGGCCTCTGGCCTCCCGAATTATTTGGGAGAAATAATGATGGCGAAAGAATTTGGTCGCCCGCAGCGCGTATCACAAGAGCTGCAAAAAGAGATTGCGATGATCCTGCAGCGTGAGATCAAAGATCCGCGTCTGGGCATGATGGTCACCGTATCAGGCGTTGAAGTGTCACGCGATCTCGCCTACGCAAAAGTGTTCGTCACTTTCCTGAATGACCAGGATGAGGACGCGGTAAAACAGGGTCTGAAAGCGCTGAAAGAAGCGTCAGGCTACATCCGCATTCTGCTGGGTAAAGCGATGCGTCTGCGTATTGTGCCGGAGCTGACGTTCTTCTACGACAACTCCCTGGTTGAAGGGATGCGCATGTCCAATCTCGTCACAAGCGTCGTGAAAAACGATGCCGAGCGCCGTGGCTCTGACGCCACCGGCGATGACGAGGAGGCGTAATGAGTCGTCCGCGTCGTCGCGGCCGCGACGTCCATGGCGTGTTGCTGCTGGATAAGCCTCAAGGCGTCTCGTCGAACGATGTCCTGCAGAAGGTGAAGCGTATCTTTAACGCTAACCGTGCAGGCCATACCGGCGCGCTTGACCCGCTGGCAACCGGCATGCTGCCGATCTGCCTGGGTGAAGCGACCAAGTTTTCACAGTATCTGCTGGATTCCGACAAGCGCTACCGCGTGATTGCGCGGCTGGGTGAGCGGACCGACACGTCAGATGCCGATGGCAACCTCGTTCAGACACGTCCGGTCACCTTCAGTCAGGCCGACCTCGACAGCGCGCTGGAGAGCTTCCGCGGTGAGACCCTGCAGGTGCCTTCAATGTTTTCGGCGCTGAAGCATCAGGGACGTCCCCTGTATGAATATGCGCGTCAGGGCATTGAGATTGCGCGTGAACCGCGTCCAATCACGGTCTACGAACTGCAGTTTATTCGCTGGCAGGATAACGAGCTGGAGCTGGAAATTCACTGCTCGAAAGGCACCTATATCCGCAGCATCATCGACGATCTCGGTGAGAAGCTGGGATGCGGAGCGCATGTCATCATGCTGCGTCGCGTTCAGGTTGCCCGTTATCCGTATGAAAGGATGGTGACGCTGGAACAGCTCAACACCCTGCTGGCGGAAGCGACAGAAGCCGGCATTCCTCTGGAAACGCAGCTCGATCCGCTGCTGTTGCCAATGGACAGTCCTGCGTCCGATTTCCCGGAAGTGAACATCCCGCCTGCAGTGGCTGCATTTTTCCGCCAGGGTCAGCCGGTTCAGGCCAGTCAGGCGCCCGCGCAGGGGCTGGTCAGGGTATCCGAAGGTGAGGCGCGTAAGTTCATCGGGATGGCTGAAATTGCCGACGATGGCCGTCTGGCACCCCGTCGCTTAGTGGTGGAGTATCAGGATTAAGTCGCGCCTTCACTTTTCGCTGATGGGGCATTTGCGTTGCTATCGGGCGCAGAGTAGAATAGCGCGGCTTTAAAAGCGGGATGCTGAATTAGAGATCGGCACCCATACATTCATTTTATACCGGAGTTTATTATGTCTCTAAGCGTAGAAGCTAAAGCAGAGATCGTTGCTAAATATGGCCGTGGTGCTAACGACAGCGGTTCAACTGAAGTTCAGGTTGCCCTGCTGACCGCGCAGATCACCCATCTGCAGGGTCACTTCTCTGAGCACAAAAAAGACCACCACAGCCGTCGCGGTCTGCTGCGCATGGTATCTCAGCGTCGTAAGCTGCTGGACTACCTGAAGCGTAAAGACGTTGCGCGCTACAGCAGCCTGATCGAAAGCCTCGGTCTGCGTCGCTAAGTCTGAAAAATCGGGTCGTCAGGGCGTCATGCAGCGATTAACGCGGCGTGCAGCAGACGATCAGATTTGTGCGAGTTTCATGAAAAGGGGGCCTTTATGGCCCCTTTTTTTGAGCAATCGGCAGCAATCCGGGCCAAACTGATGTATTGTTGCTTAGTGTGATCTTTAGTTTGCAGAATTTCGCGCGGCTAATGAGAGGCTTTACCGCAGGGGCGGTCGAGGGTTGTCATTAGTCGCGAGGATGCAGCTGGAGATTGGTAATCAATGGCGGGCTACAGATAGCCTTGCCCCGAAGTTAAGGACTTTGATTTTGCTGAATCCGATCGTACGCAAATTCCAATATGGTCAACATACCGTCACGCTGGAAACCGGCATGATGGCGCGCCAGGCGACTGCTGCTGTTATGGTGAGCATGGACGATACCGCAGTGTTCGTCACTGTCGTCGGCCAGAAAAAAACTAAACCCGGTCAGGACTTCTTCCCACTGACCGTGAACTATCAGGAGCGTACCTACGCTGCTGGTCGTATCCCAGGCAGCTTCTTCCGTCGTGAAGGCCGCCCAAGCGAAGGCGAAACGCTGATTGCGCGTCTGATTGACCGCCCGATTCGTCCGCTGTTCCCGGAAGGTTTCGTTAACGAAGTTCAGGTCATTGCGACCGTGGTTTCTGTAAACCCACAGGTTCATCCTGACATCGTTGCTATGATCGGTGCTTCTGCCGCGCTGTCACTCTCGGGTCTGCCGTTCAATGGCCCAATCGGTTCTGCGCGTGTTGGTTACATCAACGATCAATACGTTCTGAACCCGACAGCGGATGAGCTGAAACAGTCTCGTCTGGACCTGGTGGTTGCCGGTACGCAGAATGCCGTTCTGATGGTGGAATCTGAAGCTGAGATCCTGTCAGAAGAGCAGATGCTGGGCGCTGTGGTCTTTGGCCACGATCAGCAGCAGGTGGTTATTGAAAACATCAACGCGCTGGTTGCTGAAGCGGGCAAACCACGCTGGGACTGGCAGCCAGAAGCCGCCAACACCCCACTGATTTCACGCGTTGCTGCACTGGCAGAAGCGCGCATCAGCGATGCTTACCGCATCACCGACAAGCAGGAGCGTTACACGCAGGTTGGCGTCATCAAAGACGAAACCATTGCGGCGCTGCTGGCTGAAGATGAGACGCTGGATAGCGCTGAAATCAGCGACATCGTCCATAGCCTGGAAAAGAACGTTGTTCGTACCCGTATCCTGAACGGCGAGCCGCGTATCGATGGCCGCGAAAAGGATATGATCCGTGGTCTGGACGTGCGTACTGGCGTGCTGCCACGAACTCACGGTTCATCCCTGTTCACCCGTGGTGAAACGCAGGCGCTGGTAACAGCAACGCTGGGTACCACCCGCGATGCGCAGAACCTGGATGAGCTGATGGGCGAGCGCACTGACAGCTTCCTGTTCCACTACAACTTCCCTCCGTACTCTGTCGGTGAAACCGGCATGGTCGGTTCGCCGAAGCGTCGTGAAATTGGTCACGGCCGTCTGGCGAAACGCGGTGTGTTAGCGGTTATGCCGAAAGCGGAAGATTTCCCTTACACCGTGCGTGTGGTGTCTGAAATCACCGAATCTAATGGCTCCTCTTCAATGGCTTCTGTCTGCGGTGCCTCACTGGCGCTGATGGATGCGGGTGTGCCAATCAAAGCCGCTGTTGCAGGTATTGCAATGGGTCTGGTGAAAGAAGATGAGAAGTTTGTTGTTCTGTCTGACATCCTGGGCGACGAAGATCACCTGGGCGACATGGACTTCAAAGTGGCCGGTAGCCGTGAAGGTATCACCGCGCTGCAGATGGACATCAAAATCGAAGGCATCACGCGTGAAATCATGCAGGAAGCGCTGAACCAGGCTAAGGGTGCGCGTCTGCACATCCTGGGCGTTATGGAACAGGCTATCAGCACGCCACGTACTGAGATTTCTGAATTCGCACCGCGCATTTACACCATCAAGATCAGCTCTGACAAGATCAAAGATGTGATTGGTAAAGGCGGCTCAGTGATCCGTGCACTGACCGAAGAGACTGGCACAACGATCGAAATCGAAGATGACGGCACCGTGAAAATCGCTGCGACCGATGGTCTGAAAGCGAAAGAAGCGATCCGTCGTATCGAAGAGATTACCGCAGAGATCGAGGTGGGCCGCATTTACAGTGGTAAAGTGACCCGTATCGTTGACTTCGGTGCCTTCGTCGCCATCGGCGGTGGTAAAGAAGGTCTGGTTCACATTTCGCAAATCGCCGATAAGCGCGTTGAGAAAGTGACTGACTATCTGCAGATGGGTCAGGAAGTGCCGGTGAAGGTGATGGAAGTTGATCGCCAGGGCCGCGTACGTCTGAGCATCAAAGAAGCGACAGAATCTAAGCCGCAGGCTGAAGAAGCTGCAGCGGTGACCACACCTGCCGCTGAATAAGTCGTTGCTGATTTGCCCCTCTTTGCCTGGCAGAGAGGGGCGTTTGTGTCATCGCGAGGGCGGGAATCCTTGTGCACAGCAGGCGGATGACAGGATGGTTATCCCAATGTTTGTATTCGGGAGTGGGAAATGAAGCCTTTTCTGCGCTGGTGTTTTGTTGCGACAGCTTTAACGCTGGCAGGATGCAGCAACTCCAATTGGCGTAAGAACGAAGTTCTTGCAGTGCCGTTACAGCCCACACTGCAGCAGGAAGTGATACTGGCGCGCATGGAACAAATACTTGCCAGTCGCGCTCTCACCGATGATGAACGCGCACAGCTGTTATATGAGCGCGGAGTGTTGTATGATAGTTTAGGTCTGCGGGCATTAGCGCGGAACGATTTTTCGCAAGCGCTGTCTATAAGACCAGATATGCCTGAAGTGTTTAACTACTTAGGCATATATTTAACGCAGGCGGGCAACTTTGATGCCGCCTATGAAGCGTTCGATTCTGTACTTGAGCTTGATCCAACTTACAACTATGCGCATTTAAACCGTGGTATCGCCCTCTATTACGGCGGTCGATACAAGTTAGCGCAAGATGATCTGCTGGCGTTTTATCAAGACGATCCTAACGATCCTTTCCGCAGTCTGTGGCTCTATCTGGCTGAACGTGAGATGGATGCCGACAAGGCAAAAGTCGCGCTTCAACAGCGTCATGACAAAGCGGTCAGAGACCAATGGGGATGGAATATTGTCGAGTTCTACCTTGGAGATATCAACGAGAAAACGTTGATGGAAAGTCTCAAGGCGGACGCAACGGATAACACCTCGCTCGCTGAACATCTCAGTGAAACCAACTTCTATTTAGGTAAGTACTACCTAAGTCTGGGGGAGAAGGACGACGCGAAAGCGTTGTTCAAACTGGCGGTGGCCAACAACGTCAATAACTTTGTTGAACACCGATACGCATTGTTGGAACTGGCGCAACTCGGCCAGGCACAAGACGATTTATCAGAATCTGACCAGCAATAGCTGACGAACTAAATTTGCCCGTAACACCTGTAAAGTCATCATCTTCAGGGATGAGGGCTTTTCTGTTCGTCAAAACTTCTAATTTGAGCCGGTTCACACTTTTTGATGAAAATGACTGAAAGTTTTCACGACGAGTTATGTAGACTGGCCGCCGCAATCTAAGAGGCACGTGTACTACATGACTGATATTCAAACCACTTTTGCTGACCTTGGCCTGAACGCCGACATCCTTGAATCACTGAATGGCATGGGCTACGTAAAGCCTTCCCCAATCCAGGCTGAGTGTATTCCTCACCTGCTGGCGGGCCGTGACGTGTTAGGTATGGCGCAGACCGGGAGTGGTAAAACTGCGGCGTTCTCTCTGCCGCTGTTAAACAACATTGACCCTTCTGTAAAAGCACCTCAGATCCTGGTGCTGGCACCGACCCGCGAGCTGGCGGTTCAGGTTGCTGAAGCTGTCACCGAATTCTCTAAACACATGCGTGGCCTGAACGTGGTTGCCCTGTACGGCGGCCAGCGTTATGACGTGCAGCTGCGTGCACTGCGTCAGGGACCACAGGTTGTTGTGGGTACGCCTGGCCGTCTGCTGGACCACCTGAAACGCGGCACGTTAGACCTTTCTAACCTGCGCGGCCTGGTGCTGGACGAAGCGGACGAAATGCTGCGTATGGGCTTCATCGAAGACGTTGAAACCATCATGGCGCAGATCCCGGAAGGTCATCAGACCGCTCTGTTCTCTGCCACCATGCCAGAAGCGATTCGTCGCATCACGAAACGCTTCATGAAAGATCCACAGGAAGTGCGTATTCAGTCAAGCCTGACCACGCGTCCTGACATCAGCCAGAGCTACTGGACCGCTTACGGTCGTAAAACTGACGCACTGGTTCGCTTCCTGGAAGCGGAAGATTTTGATGCGGCGATTATCTTCGTACGTACCAAAAACGCGACCCTGGAAGTTGCAGAAGCGCTGGAGCGCAGTGGCTACAACAGCGCCGCGCTGAACGGTGACATGAACCAGGCACTGCGTGAGCAGACGCTGGAGCGCCTGAAAGATGGTCGTCTCGACATCCTGATTGCGACTGACGTTGCGGCCCGTGGCCTGGACGTTGAGCGTATCAGCCTGGTTGTTAACTACGACATCCCGATGGATGCAGAATCTTACGTTCACCGTATCGGCCGTACCGGTCGTGCCGGTCGTGCTGGCCGCGCGCTGCTGTTCGTCGAGAACCGCGAGCGTCGTCTGCTGCGCAACATCGAACGTACAATGAAGCTGACTATTCCGGAAGTTGAACTGCCAAACGCAGAACTGCTGGGTCAGCGTCGTCTGGCGAAGTTTGCCGCGAAAGTTCAGCAGCAGCTGGAAAGCAGCGATCTGGATCAGTACCGTGCTCTGCTGACTAAAATGCAGCCAGAAGACGAACTGGATCTGGAAACGCTGGCCGCGGCACTGCTGAAGATGGCACAGGGCGAACGTCCTCTGATTCTGCCACCGGAAGCGCCACGTCCGCCACGTCGTGAATACCGCGATCGTGACGATCGTGATGGCCGTCGTGACAGCCGCGAAGCGCGTGGTCCACGTGACAGCCGCGATGGCGACCGTCCACGTCGCGAACGTCGTGACGTTGGCGAGATGCAGCTCTACCGCATCGAAGTGGGTCGCGATGATGGTGTTGAAGTTCGTCACATCGTTGGCGCGATCGCTAACGAAGGCGACATCAGCAGCCGTTACATCGGTAACATCAAGCTGTTCGGTAACCACTCGACTATCGAGCTGCCGAAAGGCATGCCAGGCGACGTGCTGCAGCACTTCACCCGTACACGTATTCTGAACAAGCCGATGAATATGCAGTTACTGGGTGATGCTCAGCCAAACGAAGGTCGTGGTGACCGTCGTCCGGCCGGTGGCGATCGTCGCAATGGCCCAGGCGCTGGCAACCGTGAAGGTGGTCGTCGCTTCTCTTCTGAGCGCCGTGACGGTGGTCGTGAAGGCGGTCGCAGCTTTAACCGCGAAGGCGGCCGTGGTCCACGTCGTGAAGATGGCGCAGCCGCACCACGTCGTCGTGACGCATAACGACCTCATGTCGTAACAAAAAGGGAAGCCACTGGCTTCCCTTTTTTTATGCCGATCAGGCTCCGCCGCTGATGATGACGCGCTCGCCGCTGACCCAGGCGGACTCCTCCGAGGCCAGAAACAGCGCCACCTGTGCCACATCTTCCGGCAGACCAAAGCGCCCCAGCGGCGTGGCGGCCAGCAGTTGCGCTTTAAGCTGCGGGCTCATCCTCTTCGCCGCCAGCAATCCCTCTGTCAGAATCATTCCCGGTGCCAGGGCGTTAACCCGAATGTTTCTGGCACCCAGTTCGCGTGCCAGCCCCTGTGTCAGGGTATCTACCGCGCCCTTGGTCGCCGCCCAGAGCACGGAACCCGGCGTGCTGTTCTGGCTGCTCAGGGCGCTGAGGTTGATAAGGATGCCGCCGTGGGCAGGAAAGTGATGAATCGCCTGCTGACAGACCCGCAGCGTGCCAAGCAGGTTAACGTTGATCTGCTGCTGCATCTCCTCCTGGGTCAGCGCCTCAAAAGCGCCGTGATGAAAGCGGCCCGCGCTATTCACCACGATGTCTGGCGCGCCGAAACAGGCGACGGTGGTTGCAAACAGCCGTTCCACGTCCTGCTGCACAGAGATATCCGCCTGCACCGCCACCGCGTCACTGCCCAGGGCAAGAATGTCGCTGACCACGTCAGCCGCACCCACCTCGTCCTGTTGATAATTGACGATTACCCGTGCGCCCGCCGTCGCAAAGGCGATGGCGATAGCAGCACCAATGCCTTTTGATGCTCCCGTTACCAGCGCGATTTTATTCTGTAGTGCCTTCATTATCCTGATCTCCGCCGTAATGATTGCGTTGACAGACTATGCGCGCCGCTGACCCATCCGGGTAGCGCAATCCTGCAAGCTTTTTGCCCGATCCTGCAAAAGTGTCGCTGCGACACAGGCATGGCGCACCGGCTCAGGTAATATCGGCTGAGATGATGAAGGGAGATGACCCGGTGACAGAGAATGATACGTGGCAGGCGCTGGCCCGGTTGATTGCGCGGCATGCGCCGGAGGATGGACGGCACGCGAGTGCTATTGACTACCTGTTCTTTGGTCGCAGCTCCGCACCAACGAAGCCCGTGCACTTTGCCCAATGGGCCAGTTTCGCGCTGGTCGCACAGGGCAGCAAGGCGCTGCACATCGGTGATGAGGTGCTGCATTATGGCCCGGGCGATCTGCTGCTGGTGACGCTGGATATGCCGGTGCGCGCCTGCGTCACGGTCGCCACGCCGGAAAAACCTAACCTGGGGATTGGCATCGCCATCAATGAATCCCGGCTGATGCGCTACCTCGACCAGTTTCCCCCGACGCTGTCACCCGCCACGGCCCGCAACGAACGCGGCATTACCGTGCATAAGATGTCGCCGTGGCTGGTGGAGGCGGTAACGCGGCTGGTGCGGCTGCTTGACCATCCTGAGGATATCCCGGCGCTCGCCCCGCTGATCGAGCAGGAGATTTTCTACCGGCTGCTGACCGGACCGGAAGGGTCGCGCATTCTGAATATGGCGCTGGCTGAGCGGCCGGGTAACCGGGTGGCGCAGGCGGCCCGCTGGCTGCGGGAGAATTTTCATCAGCCGCTGAAGATTGACCAGCTCGCCAGCAGTGTCGGCATGAGCATCTCTTCGCTGCATCATCACTTCAAAGCGGTCACGGCAATGACGCCGATGCAGTATCAGAAACAGCTGCGGCTGAATGAGGCGCGACGGCTGATGATGGTGGAAAAGCTGGATGCCGGGACGGCAGGCTATCGGGTAGGGTATCAGAGTGCGTCACAGTTCAGCCGGGAGTATCGCCGCCTCTACGGGCAGTCCCCGGCCAGGGACAGTCGTCAGCTGGCGGTGAGCGCGGAAACTGCGCCCCCACCGCAAAACTGACTAGAGGCTTTTGGCGGCCTCCATCGCAATGGCGAAGGAGCGCAGGCGCGCCGCGGAGTCAAAAATCTGGCCGTTGACCATGATCTCATCCGCCTGAGTTTCACGCATCAGTGACGCCAGCCCGTGACGCACCTTATCCCCATCGCCGACCAGCGACATGCTGAGCGCCTGCTGAACCCCATACTGCTCTGACGGTGACCAGAGGTTATCCATGTTCTCAACCGGCGCCGGTAACGGGCCCGGTTTGCCGCGGCGCAGGTTGATAAACTGCTGCTGCTGCGAGGTAAACAGGAAGCGTGCCTCACGCTCGCTGTCAGCGGCGACCACGTTGATGCAGACCATGGCATACGGCTTGTCGAGTCGCGCCGAGGGCTGGAAGTTTTCGCGGTAGACGTGCAGCGCCTGGAACAGCTGATCCGGCGCAAAATGTGAGGCAAAGGCAAACGGCAGACCCATCCGGGCTGACAGTTGCGCACTGTAGAGGCTGGAGCCGAGCAGCCAGACCGGGATCTTCAGGCCGAGGCCCGGGACCGGTTGTACCGGCGGCTGTGCATCCGCTTCCGCATCAAACCAGTTAATCAGTTCAGCCACATCTTCAGGAAAGGTGTCGGCGTGCATGCTGGCCTGATGACGACGCAGCGCCATCATCGTGCGCTGGTCAGAGCCGGGCGCACGACCCAGGCCGAGATCGATACGGCCGGGATAGAGAGAAGCCAGTGTGCCAAACTGCTCGGCAATCACCAGCGGCGCATGGTTAGGCAGCATAATGCCGCCCGATCCCAGCTGCAGCGTCTCGGTATTGGCCGCCAGATAGCCGATCAGCACCGACGTCGCAGCACTGGCAATCCCCGTCATGTTGTGATGTTCAGCCAGCCAGTAGCGTTGGTAGCCCAGTTTTTCAGCCTGACGCGCCAGCGCCAGCGAATTGTGGAACGCATCCCGCGCGGTCGCACCCTGAGGGATCGGCGCGAGATCCAGCACGGACAGGCGAAGAGGTTTTTTATCAGACATGACTACTCCCGTTGTATGGCGCAGGCATTAAAGTCTGCATCATTTAGTATTACGCATCATTCCTTATATTAAAACTGCTAACCTCAGCAGGAATATAGCCGGTATGTGCTTTTACTCAGGATGCCAGCGTCATACCCGCCAGTTTGCGCCAGTAACCATTGCAATCGCAGCCTTTCGCGACCATTAACGGAGCCTGACCATTCTCATTGGCCCGGAAACGGTCTATCTCTGCCAGCGTGGTGCTGTCCTGCGGAGAGAGCCGGACGCAGTCGACCCACTCCCGCATCCCCGCCAGATCGTTCCCCAGGTTGTAACAGTAGCCGCTCATGGTCTGAATGCCGTTGAGCACGAACACCGGCTGCCCCTCCTGCGAGCTGACGCGGCGGCCTGTCGGATAGTTGATGCAGCAGGTTTCGCAATCATCCTTCGCGCGGTTTTCCGAGCGGGCGGTAAAGCAGCGTGCCGAGAGCGCCAGCGGCAGATGACCGTAGCCCATTACCTCCACCTCAAACTGCTGCCGGATACCGCGCGTTTCGCACTGTCCCAGCAGCTGCAGCAGCCAGTCGCGTGACATCTCAACCGGCATACACCAGCGCGTCATTCCCTCCCTGACCAGCAGTTGCAGGGTGTCAGCGTTGTAGACGTTCAGCGTCGGGCCTGCCACAAAGGGCAGGTGGCGCTCAGCGGCCATGTTAACCGTGCCGATATCATTCGCTTCAATCAGGAACTCGCCGTTTTCGACATAACGCTGCAGCTCTTTCAGTTCAGAGGGGGACTGCAGCAGCGCCAGGGTGCTCAGCACCACCTGTTTGCCGCTGGCCGCGACGTCACGGGCCATCTCCATCCAGCGGCCATAAGGCGTCGCGCGGCGTTTACTGCACACCGCTTCGCCGAGGTAAATAATCTCCGCGCTACTGCGGGCAGCCTGCTGGTAAAACTCTTCCAGCGTGGGGGTTGACCAGTACCAGAGCACCGGCCCGATGGCATATTGCATCATGACTCCTTATTGCCATTCACGGTGATAAGCACCCAGCGTGGTTTGTGTACCTTCAGAGAGATCGCCCAGCGTCTGCATCCACCTGGGCGCCACCTCAAACTGTTCCGGCTGGGCCTGACAGCGATCGATCGCCTGACGCCAGACGCGCGCGACATCAGCAACATAGGCGGGGCTGCGCTGGCGACCCTCGATCTTGACCGAGGCGACCCCGGCCCGCAGCAGCTCCGGCAGCAGCTCCAGCGTGTTCAGGCTGGTGGGCTCTTCCAGCACGTGATAACGCTGGCCGCTGACCTCGTACCGTCCTTTGCACAGGGTCGGGTACCCCGCGCTTTCATCCGCCGCGTAGCGATCGATCAGCACTTCGTTCAGGCGGGATTCCATGCCCTGCGGCGTCTGCTGCCAGCGCACAAATTTCGCCGGAGAACAGGCGCCGGCGCTGTTAGGCGACTCACCGGTCAGCCACGAGGAGAGGTAGCAGCGGCCTTCCGCCATAATGCACAGGCTGCCAAACGCGAACACCTCCAGCGGCACCGGCGTGCTGCGCGCCAGCTGCTTTACCTGATGCAGAGAGAGCACCCGCGGCAGCACCACACGCTGCAGGTTAAAGTGGCGATGATAAAAGCGAATCGCCTCCAGATTGGTGGCTGACGCCTGCACGGAGAGATGGCGCTCCACCTGGGGATAGTGCGTTGCCGCATACTCCAGGGTAGCGATATCGGCGAGGATCAGCGCGTCGGCCCCGTTCTGCGCCGCCACATCAATGGCCCGCTGCCAGCGTCCCATGCCGTCCGGATGGGCGAAGGTATTGATTGCCACATGCAGTTTGCGGCGATGCTGATGCAGATAGCGAGCCGCTTCGGCCAGCTTTTTGTCGGTGAAGTTCAGGCCCGCGAAGTGGCGGGCGTTGGTGTCATCTTTCAGCCCCACATAGACCGCATCCGCGCCATTCTCGACGGCGGTGCGCACTGCGGGCAGGTTGCCTGCCGGGCAGAGCAGTTCCATAGGTGTTCCTCTCAACATGCAGATGGGCGTCGAGTCTAGGCATCTGCGCCGGGAGGCGTATTGATTTGGGGCAGTGAATTTTCCGTTCCTCCCCACCGGCGCGGCTTTTTTTCCTCCCGGGAGCGCGATTTTTATTGATCCCGGATGAGGTGTGTCGAAACGGATATGGCAATATACGTAAAATTTTCTGAAGGGAGGGACAAAAGTGTTAAAGCGGATTCATGCCCATTTTGTAAAAAAGGCTCCGGAAATCTTAGGCTTACCCGCAGCGCTTACCCCATTCCCGGTCAAGAAGCGGCTTCTGCAACAACTCTTAAACTGGCAATTTCGTCATGCTTTATCTGAAGGTGAGTTAGACTTTCTGGAAGGTCGCCTGCTGGGTATCGGGATTGCCGATCTCAATCTGCAATGGATTACCACGCTGCAGGACGGCCGGCTGGTGGTATTGCAACAGTCCGAAGCGGATGTCTGGTTTCGGGGCAATGCCAATGATTTGTTGCTGGTGGCAGCACGTAAAGCAGATCCCGACATGCTCTTCTTTCAACGCCGTCTGGTGATTGAAGGGGACACTGAACTGGGACTTGAGGTGAAGAACGTAATGGATGCTATTGAACCCGAGGCTATGCCCACCGCGTTACGCACGGCAATTCAGCAGATGGCGGCCTTTGTCGACGCCGGGATGAAACAGGACGCGAAGGCCGGACAGGCACGCGCAGGTGCCCTATGCTGATCCGTAGCGAAATTGGCGTGGATGCCGCAGGCATCGACACGCTGCTCAGACGCTGTTTCACGTCGCCCGCCGAGGCGGAACTGACGCAGTCGCTGCGCGAAGATGGCCTGTTAACCTTAGGCGTGGTCGCCACTGATGATGAGGGACAGGTGCTGGGTTATGCTGCATTCAGTCCGGTCAGCGTTAAAGGTGAAGATCGTGGCTGGGTGGCGCTGGCCCCGCTGGCGGTGGATGAGACGCTGCGCGGGCAGGGCATTGCCAGCAAACTGATTTATGAAGGACTGGATACCCTCAACGAGTTCGGTTACAGCGCGGTGGTCGTGCTGGGCGATCCGGCATTCTTCAGCCGCTTTGGCTTTGAACCGGCGGCCCGCGTCGGCCTGCACAGCCGCTGGCCGGACAGCGAGGCGACGTTCCAGGTCTATCGCCTGGCAGAGACGGCGTTTGAGGGCGCAGACGGGGAGATCGACTTCGCCGAGCCCTTTAATCGCCTGCTGTAATACCCAGCCAGCTCTCCAGGCTGACCGGCTGACCCGCCACTAACTGGAGTTTCTGCTGACGGGTCAGCTGCTTGACCTGATACTCCAGTCTGGAGGCGCTGGCACGGTCACCTGCATCACAGTGAAACACCAGCGCCAGTGGACCTTTGCCGCGCAACGCGCGGGCGCCGCGTCCGGTCTGGTGCTGATCAAACCGGCGCATCACATCCGTGGTGATGCCGGTGTACAGGCTCCCTTTCGCCGTACGGACGATGTAGAGTTGCCACTGCTGACTCATTCGCAATCATTTCCCAAAAAAAAGGTGCCGGGCAGTGTAGCGCGCTTCACGCTCCGGTGCATCGCCAGGAGTTTACCTTGTCCGATCACGCCCATCTGGTTCGCTATCTCCGAAAGCAACATGTGCTTTCTCTCTGCTCTGCCGCCGACGATCAACTCTGGTGCGCTAACTGCTACTACGTCTTCGATGAAGCGCGCATGGTGTTCTGGATTATGACCGAGCCCGACACCCGTCACGGGGCGTTGATGCTGAAGAATCCGCAGGTCGCGGGCACCGTCAATGGCCAGCCCAGAAGCGTGCTGCTGATAAAAGGGGTGCAGTATCGTGGCCGGATTGTGCGGCTGGAGGAGGAAACGGAGAAGGTCGCCAGAGCCGCCTATCAGAAACGGTTTCCGGTGTCGCGCAAAGTCTCAGCACCGCTGTGGGAGATTCAGCTTGATGAGGTGAAGATGACCGACAATGCGCTGGGATTTGGTAAGAAGATCAGCTGGCGGCGGGAAAGCTGAAACGCCCTTTTCAGCGAAAAGGGCGCAACGGATTTACAGCGCTTCGAGGATACGCAGAGATTCGCGATTGAAGGCGGGTAAATCGGCCGGGGTGCGGCTGGTCACCAGCTTATCGCCGTCAACCACCACTTCCTTATCATGGAAGTCGGCACCGGCGTTGATCAGGTCGATGGCAACGGCTTTTACGGTTGTCATCTTGCGACCACGCACGCCGTTGGCGCTGATCAGCAGCTGGGGTCCGTGGCAGATAGCAAAGATAGGCTTGCCGCTGGCGACGAACTCTTTGGTGAAGGCGACAAAGCGGTCATCGCCACGCAGCGAATCCGGCGAGTGACCGCCTGGCAGCAGCAGCGCATCAAACTCAGCCGGGCTGACGTCGTCAATGCTGCGATCGATGGTCACTTCGGCTTCGCCTTTTTTGCCTTTTACGACATTTCCGGCCTGGTTCTCAATAGTCACTACCTCAAACCCGGCGCGTTTGTAGACCTCAGCAGGTGACGTAAATTCTGAGTCTTCAAATTCATCGGTAATCAAAACCGCAACTTTCTTGCTCATTTTGTTTCCTCCTTAAAGCAGTGGAGCGCGAGGCGCGCTTTCCGGATCAGGATTTAAGCCTGGCCGCTATGGGCGAGAACGCAAGCCAGACCGTTAAGATCAGCTATCTTTTAAGCTGTCAGCAGTGAAATAAGGATGAATCTGAGATGAATCGCGTATTACTGACCGGAGCCACCGGCTTAGTCGGGTCGCATCTGCTGCGCTTACTGATTGAGGATCCGCGCGTCGATGAGATCATCGCGCCAACCCGTCGTCCGCTGCCTGTCCTGCGTAAGGTCGTCAACCCGGTGGAGGACGATCTGACCGATGTACTCGGGCCGTTGCACTCTTCGCTGGATACGGTGTTCTGCTGTCTGGGCACCACGCGCCGGCAGGCGGGCAGCAAAGCGGCGTTTATTCACGTCGATTACACCCTGGTGGTGGACAGCGGATTGAGCGGACTGCGGCTGGGGGCAAAACAGATGCTGGTGGTGAGCGCCCACGGTGCCAGCCGTCACTCACCTTTCCTGTACAATCGCGTGAAAGGCGAAATGGAAAACGCATTGCGCCATCAGGGCTGGCCGCACCTGACGCTGGTACGGCCTTCGTTACT
Source organism: Type-F symbiont of Plautia stali (assembly GCF_059731105.1). Taxonomy (NCBI): domain Bacteria; kingdom Pseudomonadati; phylum Pseudomonadota; class Gammaproteobacteria; order Enterobacterales; family Enterobacteriaceae; species Type-F symbiont of Plautia stali. Next base: position 490,948 of record NZ_AP035909.1, read on the forward strand.
GCTGGGCGAGCGGGCGCAGACGCGTCCGGGGGAACGCCTGATGGCCCCGTTATTTTCTCTGCTGCCGGGTCACTGGCGGGCGGTGAGCGCACGTGACGTGGCCCGCTGTCTGCATCAGCAGGCGTTCACCCCGGCGGGCGAAAGCGTCACTATCATTGAGTCGGGCGACATCCCGCGTCACTCAGCGTAACTGCCAGAGGATCTGATTGCGGCTGCCGCGCCAGGGCAGCGAGGCATCCTTCTCCTCTTCGACAAAACGGCCATCAATCAGCACGTCGAGATAGATCAGCACGGCGCGCTGCGCGGCATTCAGCTCCTGCATCCGGTAACCGGTCCAGAGCCAGATATCTTTACCGGGACAGCTCTGGCGCACCCGCTTCACCAGACGGCGAATGTGCGGCACGTTGTGCGGATGCAGCGGATCGCCGCCGCTCAGCGACAATCCCTGACGCGGAATGCGCGTGTCCTGCAAATCCGCCAGCAGCTGCTCCTCCATCGCCAGCGTAAAAGGCACGCCGGAGTCGGTTCGCCAGGTACTCTGGTTGTAGCAGCCGCGACACTGATGTTCACAACCGGCGACAAACAGCGTGCAGCGGGTGCCGGGGCCATTCACGATATCCACATCGTAGTAGCGATGGATATGCATCATCCCAGCGGTCCTTCTGCCAGATGTTTCACCCGGCGCTGCACTTCCTGCTGTTTTCCGGCGTTAAAAGGCCGCGCATCCGGGCTGCCGAGATAGCCGCAGACCCGCCGGGTGACGGAGACGCGCGCCGGATCGTGGTTGCCGCACTGCGGACAGGTAAAGCCGCGGCTGGTACAGGTAAACTCACCGTTGAAGCCGCAGTCATAGCACTCATCAATCGGGGTGTTGGTGCCGTAGTAGGGCACGCGGTCGTAGCTGTAGTCCCAGACATCCTCCAGCGCCCTGAGGTTGTGCTGCACGTTCGGGTATTCGCCGTAACAGATGAATCCGCCATTCGCCAGCGGTGGATAGGGCGCTTCAAAGTCGATTTTATCGTAGGGATTCACCTTCTTCTCAACGTCGAGATGGAAGCTGTTGGTGTAGTAGCCCTTGTCCGTCACGCCCGCCACCAGACCAAACTGCGCCGCGTCCAGACGGCAGAAGCGGTCACAGAGATTCTCACTCGGCGTGCTGTAGAGGCTGAAGCCGTAATGGGTTTCGGCTTTCCAGCGATCGGTGGCAGCGCGCAGATAGGCGATGATCTCCACCCCTTTGGCGCGCAGCGCCGCGTCATCATAGGGGTGCTTCTGGCCGCCGCTGAGGGCATTCAGGGTTTCATGCAGGCCGATGTAGCCCAGCGACAGGGAGGCGCGGCCATTGCGGAAAATCGGCCCCACCTCATCATCGGCGTTGAGCCGGACACCGCAGGCCCCTTCCATGTAGAGGATGGGGGCCACGCGCGCTTTGGTTTTCTCCAGTCGCGCCACCCGCGTCATCAGCGCCCGCTTCGCCAGCAGCAGACGCGCATCCAGCAGTTGCCAGAAGCGCGCTTCATCGCCGCCCGCTTCCAGCGCGATGCGCGGCAGATTGAGGCTGATCACCCCGATATTGTTGCGGCCCTCATGGATCTGTTCGCCGTTCTCTTCGTAGACGCCAAGAAAACTGCGGCAGCCCATCGGGGTTTTAAACGAGCCGGTGACTTTCACCACCTGATCGTAGTTGAGGATGTCGGGATACATCCGTTTGCTGGCACACTCCAGTGCCAGCTGTTTGATGTCATAGTTAACGTCGCCTGCACGCCGGTTAACGCCTTCGCGAATGGTGAACACCAGTTTGGGAAAGACGGCGGTTTTACGGTTTTTACCGAGTCCGGCCAGGCGGTTGCGCAGAATCGACTGCTGGATCAGGCGGGCTGCCCAGTCCGTTCCCAGACCAAAACCAAAGGTGACAAACGGGGTCTGTCCGTTGGCGGTGTGCAGGGTATTCACCTCATACTCCAGCGACTGAAAGGCGTCATAGCACTCTTTGTCGGTGCGCTGGCGCGCATACGCTTCTGCCTGCGGGATCTGCCACTGTTCCGCGATCGCCAGATGCCGGGCATAGCTCTGCTTAACAAACGGCGCCAGTACCTCATCGATGCGATTGATGGTGGTGCCGCCGTAAATGTGGCTGGCGACCTGCGCGATGATCTGGGCCGTCACGGCGGTGGCGGTGGCGATCGATTTGGGCGGCTCGATCTCGGCATTGCCCATTTTGAAACCGTTGGTCAGCATGCCTTTAAGATCGATCAGCATGCAGTTGAACATCGGGAAGAAGGGGGAGTAGTCGAGATCGTGGTAGTGGATCTCGCCGCGCTCGTGCGCCAGCACCACATCGCGCGGCAGGATCTGCTGCTGCGCATAGTGCTTCGCCACGATCCCGGCCAGCAGGTCGCGCTGCGTCGGGATCACTTTGCTGTCTTTGTTGGCATTCTCATTCAGCAGCGCGGCGTTGGTCTGATCGACCAGCCCGCGAATGGCGTGATGCAACTGGCTCTGCCGATCGCGGGCCACATCGCGATCGTGACGGTATTCAATATAGGCGCGAGCCAGTTGCGGCCAGGGGCCCGCCATCAGCGTCTCTTCGACTGCGCACTGAATCTCACCGATATCCACTTCCGGACGATTGGCCAGCTGCGCCGCGACGCGCTCAGCGACCTGCGCGCACCAGGCGCTGTCATCGACCTTTACGGCCCGTGCCGCCGCCAATACCGCATGCTCAATACGCTGCGCATCGAAGCCTGTCCGGCACCCATCACGTTTGATTACCACCGTCGCCATTTCTCTCTCCATGAACCACATATTGGGGTTCTGGGAATTCTATTCCCTACATGTAGTGATTTCCGGAAATTAATGCGCGCGGTTTTGACCTGAAACAAAGAAGGCTCTACATAGTGGATCGTGCTGGCGGGTATAAAAAGAGAGGGTAGGTTATCGTCAGGCGCGGGGGAGCGGCGGGGAGCGCGGATGCGCCGGACCCGCCGCCGTGACGTCAGGCGGGGCCGCTTACCGAATGGCGGCGCACCAGCGTCGGGCTGAACATATGGGTGACTTCCGGCAGCGGCTGGTCGTTGGCCAGCGCCAGCGCCAGCTGAGCCGCCTGCTGCGCCATGGTGACAATCGGATAGCGCACGGTGGTGAGGCGCGGACGCACATAGCGCGACACCAGCACATCATCGAAGCCAATCAGCGACATCTCTTCCGGCACGCGCACGCCGTTGTCGCTCAGCACCGCCAGCGCGCCTGCCGCCATGGAGTCGTTGTAGCAGGCGACAGCGGTAAAGTTCCTGCCGCGCCCTAACAGTTCTGTCATCGCCTGCTCACCGCCCACCTCATCCGGTTCGCCCCAGGTGACCAGCCGATCGCTGCAGGGCAGGCCATGCTCCTTCAGCGCATCGTAGTAGCCCTGCAGGCGATCTTCGGCATCAGAGATGGTGTGGGTCGAACAGATAAAAGCGATATTCTGGTGGCCAAGCTGGATGAGATGGCGGGTCGCCAGCCAGGCGCCGTAGCGGTCGTCGAGCGCAATACAGCGCTTTTCAAAGCCTTTTATCAGCCGGTTCAGCAGCACCATACCGGGCACCTGCTTCATCAGCACTTCCAGCTCCGCATCGGGAATTTTCTTGGCGTGAACCACCAGCGCCGCACAGCGGTGGCGCATCAGCTGTTCAATTGCCTGCCGCTCTTTTTGCTCATTATGGTAACCGTTACCAATCAGCAGAAAGTTACCGGTGTCGCCTGCGACCTCATCCACGGCTTTCACCATGGCGCCAAAAAAGGGGTCGGAGACGTCGCCCACAATCAGACCCAGCGTTTCGGTCGATTGCTGCGCCAGCGCGCGTGCGTTGGCATTCGGGTGATACTGAAGCTGCTCCATCGCCTGGCCTACGGCCTGTCGGGAGCTGTCGCTGGCTTTGGGAGAATTATTGATTACACGGGAGACTGTGGCGACAGAAACGCCAGCCAGTCGCGCAACATCCTTTATGGTAGCCATGCGTTGACCTGTCCGGGGGAAAACGTTTACACATCGCATCAGTGTTACGGAAAAGGGCAGACACATCAACCCGACAGAATGCCAGCGTCGTCGCAAAAAGGGGCAAAATCGGACCCGCAGGCACATCTTCTGCTGAGAGGCCGCCCCATGTTATGCTCCCTGTCCCCCCTGGCTACCGTGAAAAACAACGATGAAAACCAAAGTGCCACACCTGGCGCACTGGGGCGCCTTTACCGCCGTCACTGAAAACGATCGCCTGACGGGCTGCGAACCTTTCTTCGCCGATGCCGATCCGTCACCGATGATCCACACCATTCCAGAACTGGTCTATTCCGACAAACGCATCCGTCAGCCGATGGTGCGGCGCTCGTGGCTGAAGTCACGCGAAAACAGCGACCGCACGCTGCGTGGCCGCGAAGACTTTGTTGCCGTTGACTGGGAGACCGCGCTGGACCTGGTGGCGGAAGAGAATCGCCGCGTCCGTGAGCGCTATGGAGCCTCAGGCATTTTCAACGGTTCCTACGGCTGGTCATCGGCCGGTCGCGTTAACCACGCCCGCACCCTGGTGCGTCGCTTCTATTTTCAGGGCGGCGGCGGTGTCGATCAGCAGGGCAACTACAGCTGGGGAGCCGCGCAGTTTTTCCTGCCCTATGTGATTGGCACCTATATGCCACTGACCGGCCGCGTGACCGAATGGCCGCAGGTGGTCGAACATGCTGAGATTTTTGTCGCGTTCGGGGGACTGGCGCTGAAAAACGCTCAGGTCGCCTCCGGCGGGGCGGGGCAGCACAGCCTGAAACCGGCGCTGCAGCAGCTGGCGGCCAGAGGCACGCCGGTGATTAACATCAGTCCGATGCGCGATGACTGCCCGGAATTTGTGAACGCCGAGTGGATTCCGATTCGCCCTAATACCGACGTAGCACTGATGCTGGCGCTGGGGTATGAGATCAACCAGCGTGGCGCAGTGGATGAGGCGTTTCTCGCCAGTCACTGCACCGGCTGGCCGCAGCTGCGTGCCTATCTGCTGGGCGAAACGGATGGCGTGGCGAAAACCGCCGGCTGGGCCAGCCGCATTACCGGCATTCCGGCCGATCGTATTGTGCAGTTGGCGCAGCAGCTGATCGGCAAGCGCAGCTTTATGACCTGCTCCTATTCGGTTCAGCGCGCCCATCGCGGCGAGCAGCCTTACTGGATGATGATTGCGCTGTCGTCGATGCTCGGTCAGCCGGGTCTGCCGGGGGCCGGTTTCTCATTTGGTCACGGCTCGATGAACAGCGTCGGTAACCCGCGTCAGGAGGGGCCTGCCCCGATGATGAGCACCGGTCCTAACCCCGCCGGGCTGTCGATTCCGGTGGCCCGGATCAGCGATATGCTGCTCAATCCCGGTCAGCCTTACCGTTTTCAGGGCGAGACGCTGCACTATCCCGACATTCACATGGTGCACTGGGCGGGCGGCAATCCTTTCCATCATCATCAGCAGCTGAACCGGCTGGTGGCGGGCTGGCAGCGGCCCGATACGGTGGTGGTGCAGGATATCGTCTGGACGCCCGCCGCCCGGATGGCGGACATCGTCCTGCCCGCGACCACCACGCTGGAGCGCAACGACATCGGCGGCTCGTCACGCGACCGCTTTGTGCTGGCAATGCATCAGGCGATTAAACCGCAGCATCAGGCGCGTAACGACTTCGATATCTTTGCTGACCTGGCGGAGCGCCTGGGCTACCGCGACACCTTCACCGAAGGGCGCAGCGAGATGCAGTGGATTGCGCATCTCTATCAGCAGTGCGCCACGGCACATCAGCGTAAAGGGATCGATTTTCCGGAATTTGATGAGTTCTGGCAGCGCGGATTTGTGGAAATTCCCGAAGGCGGCAAGCCTTATCAGTTTATGGAGGATTTCCGTGCCGATCCGCAGGCGAATCCGATTAAAACGGCCAGCGGCAAAATCGAGCTGTTCAGCCAGACCATTGCGGATTATCAGCTGGACGATTTCGCCGGGCATCCGGAGTGGCGTGAGCCGCAGGAGTGGCTGGGATCGCCGGTCAGCCGCGACTATCCGCTGCACATGATCTCCATTCAGCCTGCCGACCGGCTGCACAGTCAGCTGGACGCCACCGATACGGTGCAGGGGAATAAAACCGCCGGCCACGAAACGCTTTACATGCATCCGCAGGATGCGGCGGCACGCGGGCTGGCAGAGGGCGATGAGATCGAGGTGAGCAACGCTCGCGGGGTGATGCTGGCGGGTGTGCGGATCACCGACGGGGTCACGCCGGGCGTGGTGATCATCGCCACCGGCGCCTGGTTTGATCCTGGCTTTGGCCAGGCGTGGCAGCCTTACGATCGCGCAGGGAACCCTAACGTCCTTACGCTCGACATCGGTACCTCGTCGCTGACCCAGGGGCCAAACGCCATGAGTTGCCTGGTGGAAATCAAAAAACATCAGGATTGCAGAATAGCGTAAAGATCTCATGGCTGGTTACATTTTGCCGGTAACTGTTGCGTTTGAGTGATGGCAGCCGATCAATCGCCCTTGCTACAGTCAGAGTCCCAGAGGTATTGATGGGTGAACATCAATAGATTTTCTTGATTACACCAACCTGCGCAGATGCGCAGGTTTTTTTTTGCCGCCAACCGGTGTCCGATAACGAACTGATACACAGTTTTCCTGTTATCCGGACCGCGCTTTCTTTATAACTGCTGGCTTAGCCCCTTTTCTTTATTTTGCGCAGCGGAACGCCATGCCCCGGATTAAAAAACTACTGGGAAAAGACCAGATAAAAGCCCCCTTTAACCCTTTCCGATTCCGGCTGATCTGCCTGGGTGTGATGACCTGTCTGGTGGTGCTGCTGGCGCGCGTCGCGGACCTGCAGTTCCTGAATCAGCCGATGCTGGAGCACGAAGCGGATCAGCGATCGCTGCGAACCGTCACGCTGCCTACCAGTCGCGGCACCCTGCTGGATCGTAACGGCGAAGCCCTGGCGCTCAGCGTGCCGTCGCGCGACGTGATCGCCGATCCGCAGCGCGTACTGGAGAGTAACCCCGATTTTAGCAGTGCCAAATGGGCCTATCTTGCCGCGGCGCTCAACACCCGTCCCGACGTGCTGGCCGCGCAGATCACCGCCAACCCGAAACGCCGCTTTCTCTACCTGGGGCGCAAAATCGAACTGGGGATCGCCAAAGATATTAAAGAGCTGAAGCTAAAGGGGATCAGCGAAGTCTATGATGACAGCCGCTTCTATCCGATGAGCGAAGCCTCTGCGCCGCTCATCGGCATCGTCGGGGCCGATAACGTCGGTCTGAACGGGCTGGAAAAAGGCTTTGATAAGGTGCTGCAGGGCGAGCCGGGCAAAGAGGTCTATCGCCAGGATGCGGCGGGCAACATTATCTCAATGATTAACTATCAGCCGCCGACGCAGCCGCCAACGGTGCAGCTCAGCATCGACAAATACGATCAGTACACCCTCTACAGCAAACTGCGCGACGGCGTGCTGCTCAACAAGGCGGATTCCGGCGCCGCCGTGCTGGTGAAGATCGACACCGGCGAGATTCTGGCGATGGCCTCCTATCCGTCGTTCAACCCCAACAACTATGAAGGGGCCACGCCGGCGCAGATGCGTAACTCGGCCATCAACGACAGCTACGAACCGGGGTCGACCGTCAAGCCGCTAGTGGTCATGGAGGCGCTGGAGCGCCATCTGGTGCGGCCCGACTCGGTGATCGACACCACGCCTTATCGGGTTAACGGGCACCTGATCCGCGACGTCGGCCACTGGCCACGCCTGACCATGACCGGCATCCTGCAGAAGTCGAGTGACATCGGCGTCTCGCATATGGCGCTGGCGATGCCCGCCGAAGCGCTGGTCAACACCTATCATGCGTTCGGACTGGGTAAACCGACCGGCTTAGGCCTGACCGGCGAAAGTGTGGGTTACTTCCCGCTGCATCGCGCCCGCTGGGCCGATATCGAACGCGCCACCTTCTCGTTCGGGTATGGTCTGCGCGTCACGCCGCTGCAGATTGCCCGTGAATATGCCACGCTCGGCTCCTATGGCGTCTACCGTCCGCTGTCGATCACCCGCGTGACGCCGCCGGTTCTGGGCAAGCAGGTCGCGAATCCGGAAACGGTCAAAGAGGTGGTGCATATGCTGGAGAGCGACGTGCTGCCGGGCGGCACCGGAGTGAAGGCGGCGGTGCCGGGCTACCGGCTGGCAACCAAAACCGGTACGGCGGAAAAGATGGGCACCAGCGGCAAATATGATGGCGGCTACGTCAACTACACCGCCGGTCTCGCGCCCGCCAGTCATCCTGAAGTGGCGCTGGTGGTGATGATTAACCATCCGACGGCGGGCGATCACTTCGGTGGCTCGGTGGCCGCTCCGGTGTTCGGCAACATCATGGGGCCGGTGCTGAAGCACATGAACATCGCGCCGGACGCAATCTACAGCAAGCCGGTCACCGGCGCTTCAGATAAATCCTAGATAAATCAGAGTGTAAGCGCGGGGTGGCTAATTTTCACACCTCGTTGCACTTCCCCGAATTCGGTTGCGTTTTCACGCTGTCACCGCAGGGCAAATCAGTGCGACGATAGCGATCCCAGAGGTATTGATGGGTGTGAAAACAACACCGCTTCGGCGGTGAGACCCTGTTATTACACCAACCCACGCAGAAGCGTGGGTTTTTTTTTGCCTGCATGCGGCCAGGGAGAGCGTAAAAACGCCTGCTAATCCTCATCGTTCTTAACGAAACCCTGACAGTTTGCCAATGGAAAGGCGCGTCACCTTTCACGGATAATAGCTCCCCTGAAATCGGGCAGTTCACGCTTCACTGCCGTTTCTCCATGCCGCATTCCGCACATTCCGGGATTTCTTTTTTGCTTAGCTGAAGAGTTTAACGATGACTCACTTTTCTCGCCCGGCGCGTACTTCCGGGCTTAAGTGGCTGCTTTTGTTGCTGGTGGCCACGATAGTGGCTGGCATTCTCTGGCGTCTGCTCTTATCGGGTTCCGGGAATAAACCGGGTGCGCACGGCACGATGGGGGGAGGTGCAACCCTGGTCCACAGCGGGGTTGCCAGTACGGCCGATGTGCCCGTGTGGCTGGATGCGCTGGGCACGGTGATCCCCAGCGCCAGCGTGACGGTCACCAGCCGCGTTGATGGCCAGCTTGAGCAGATTTTCTTTACCGAAGGGCAGAAGGTCAGCGCCGGACAGCTGCTGGCCCAGATCGACCCGCGCAGCTTTCAGGCAACGCTTAACCAGTATCAGGGTGAACTCAGCGAAAACCAGGCGCTGCTGAAAAGCGCCGAGCTGACGCTCGCGCGCTACCGCAAACTGGCGGCACAGGATGCGCTGGCGCGCCAGGATCTCGACAGTCAGATCGCCACCGTCGGACAGTATCGCGGCGCGGTCGCCGCCGATCAGGCACAGATCGCCAGCGCCAGGCTGAGCATTGAATATGCCCGGATTACCGCCCCGATTAGCGGGCGCGTCGGTCTGCGTCAGGTCGATCCCGGCAACATGGTGCAGAGCTCCAGCAGCACCGGTCTGGTGACCATCACTCAGATGCAGCCCGCCGCCGTCACCTTCAGCGTGCCACAAAGCAACCTCCCGGCGCTGGTCAGCGTGCTGCATCAGGGGCAGAGCCTGCCCGCCACGCTGTTCGATCAGGACAACCAGCACCAGCTCGCCAGCGGCGAAGTAAAGTTCATCAGTAATCAGATCGACACGGCTACCGGCACCGTGGCGCTGAAAGCGGTGTTTGCCAACCAGGATGAAGCGCTGTTTGCTAACCAGTTTGTGAATATCAGGCTACAGACCCGGATGCTCAAAGGCGCGACGGTGATCCCGGCGCAGGCGCTGCAGTTGAGCAGCGACGGCAGCTTTGTCTTTGTGATCAATCAGGATCACACCGTCACGCGCAAAGCGGTCACCACCGGCCCCGCGTTCGGCGACGACCAGCAGGCGATCCTCAGCGGCGTCTCGCCGGGGGATCGGCTGGTGACTGAAGGGATCGATCGTCTGACCAGCGGCAGTCAGGTCACGCTGGCCGATGAGACGCCTGCTGCCGGTGCTGTGTCAAAATGAACCCGTCTCGCCTGTTTATTCTGCGTCCGGTCGCCACCATTCTGCTGATGGTCGGCGTGCTGATTGCGGGCATCTTTGCCTATAAATTCCTGTCGACCTCGGCGCTGCCGCAGGTCGACTATCCGACTATCCAGGTCACTACGCTCTATCCGGGCGCCAGCCCGGATGTGATGGCGTCATCGGTCACCTCACCGCTGGAGCGCCAGTTAGGGCAGATGGCGGGTCTGAGCCAGATGAGCTCCACCAGCGCCAGCGGCTCGTCGATCATTACCCTGAAGTTCAGCCTCGATCTGTCGCTGGATGTCGCCGAGCAGGAGGTACAGGCGGCCATCAACGCGGCAAATAACCTGCTGCCCGACGATCTGCCCAATCCGCCGACCTACAAAAAGGTTAACCCGGCGGACAGCGCGGTGGTGACGCTGGCAGCCAGCTCCGGCACGCTGCCGCTGACTGAGGTGCAGGACCTGGTGAATACCCGGGTGGCGCTGAAACTGTCGCAGATTTCCGGCGTCGGAATGGTGACGCTGGCGGGCGGTCATCAGCCCGCCATTCGGGTGCAGATGAATCCGCAGGCGCTGGCGGCGCATCATCTGACACTGGAGGCGGTGAATACGCTGATCGGCAACAGCAACGTCAATGGCTCTAAAGGCGGCTTTGATGGCAAATATCATTCGGTCACCATCGACGCTAACGATCAGCTGCGTACCGCCGAAGAGTACGCCAACCTGATCCTCACTTATGAGAACGGTGCGGCGCTGCGCCTGAAAGATATCGCCCATATCGAACAGGGGCCAGAGAACAGCTTCCAGTCTGCATGGGCTAACAACCAGCCTGCGATTGTCATCAGCGTGCAGCGCCAGCCGGGTGCGAACGTGATTCAGGTGGTGGACAACATCAAGGCACAGCTCCCCGCACTGCAGGCCGCGCTGCCGGACGGGGTGAAGATGACGATTCTCTCTGACCGCACCCAGACCATTCGCGCCTCAATCAGCGACGTACAGTTTGAGCTGATGCTGTCGATTGCGCTGGTGGTGATGGTGACCTTCCTGTTCCTGCGCAACGTGGCCGCCACGCTGATCCCCAGCGTGGCGGTGCCGCTGTCGCTGGTCGGCACCTTTGGCGTGATGTATCTGGCGGGCTTCAGCCTGAATAATCTGTCGCTGATGGCGCTGACCATTGCTACCGGTTTTGTCATTGATGACGCCATCGTGGTGGTGGAGAACATTTCGCGCAGGCTGGAGCAGGGCGAGTCGCCGATGGAGGCGGCGCTGAAAGGCTCACAGCAGATTGGCTTCACCATCATCTCGCTGACCTTTTCACTGATTGCGGTGCTGATCCCGCTGCTGTTTATGGGCGATGTGGTCGGGCGGCTGTTCCGGGAGTTTGCGATTACGCTGGCGGTGGCGATCCTGGTGTCAATGGGGGTGTCGCTGACGCTGACCCCGATGCTGTGCGCGTATCTGCTGCGCCACATTCCGCCAGAGCAGCAGTCTACCTTTGCCCGCAAGGGCGGCGCGCTGTTCGACCGGCTGGTGCGCGGCTATGACCGGCTGCTGACCGTGGTGCTCAATCACCAGAAACTGACGCTGCTGGTGGCGCTGGCGACCTTCGGGCTGACGGCGCTGCTCTATCTGATGGTGCCGAAGGGTTTCTTCCCGACCCAGGATACCGGGCTGATTCAGGGCGTCACCGTCGCCTCACAGAATGTCTCATTTAACGCGATGGCTGAGCGGCAGCAGGCGCTCTCAGCACTGATCCTGAAAAATCCGGCGGTAGAGAGTGTCTCATCGACCATCGGTATCGACGGTACCAACACCAGCCTCAACAGCGGCCGGTTGCAGATCAACCTTAAGCCATTTGGCTCCCGCGATTTCAGCGCCAGCGAGGTGATCAGCCAGCTGAACCAGGCGACCGCCAGCGTGCCGGGTATCCGGCTCTATCTGCAGCCCGCGCAGGATCTCACCGTCAACGACCAGGTCTCGCCGAGTCAGTATCAGTTCACCCTGGACGACGCTGACAGTGAAAATCTGGTCAGCGCATCGCCGAAACTGGTGGCGGCATTGCAGCAGCGGCCCGAGTTTAATGGCGTGGTAAGTAACCTGCAGGATCAGGGGCGCGTCTCTTACGTGGAGCTGAACCGGGACAAAGCGGCGCGCTTCGGCATTACCGCATCGGACGTGGACACGGCGCTCTATAACGCCTTTGGTCAGCGTCTGGTTTCGACCATTTTTACCCAGTCGAATCAGTATCGGGTAGTGCTGGAAGTGGCGCCGGCCTTCCAGCAAGGGCCGGCGTCGTTTGATGATGTTTATCTGCAGCCGTCCACCAGCAGCAGTTCCACGTCGTCATCCAGCAGCACGACGTCATCAACCACCACATCCTCATCCTCAGCCACGGAGAGCACCACGTCCGGCAGCGGCATGGTAAAACTCACCGCTATCGCCACAATTCATCAGCGTACCGGATCACTGATGCACATGCGGCTGAATCAGTTCCCGGCGGTGATGATCTCCTTCAACCTGAATCCAGGCTACTCGCTGGAGGATGGTCAGCGGGCAATCGCCGACGTGTGGCAGCAGCTGCAGCTGCCGGAGAGCACCACGCTGCGTTACCAGGGCGAAACGTCGGCATTCCAGAGCGCCACCGGCAACACGCTGTGGCTGATCCTGGCGGCGCTGATCACCATGTATGTGGTGCTCGGCATCCTCTACGAAAGCTTTATCCATCCGGTCACGATTCTCTCTACGCTGCCGTCGGCGGCGGTGGGCGCGCTGCTGACACTGTTGCTGGCGGGCACGGAGTTCAGCCTGATTGCGCTGATTGGCGTCATCCTGCTGATCGGCATCGTGAAAAAGAACGCCATTATGATGATCGATTTCGCGCTGGAGGCGGAACATCAGCAGCACCTCAGCGCGCGTGAGGCGATTCATCAGGCCTGCCTGCTGCGCTTCCGCCCGATTCTGATGACGACGATGGCGGCGCTGCTCGGCGCGCTGCCGCTGATGCTCGCCTCCGGCTCGGGTGCCGAGCTGCGACAGCCGCTGGGGCTGGTGATTGTCGGCGGGCTGATTGTCAGTCAGGTGCTGACGCTTTTCTCCACGCCGGTCATCTACCTCTGGTTTGACGGGCTGGCGCAGCGCGGCAACGCCTGGGTGAAACGCCGTCAGCAGCAGGCGCGGAGCGGGCAATGAACCTGACACGGCTATTTATCTTTCGTCCGGTGGCGACGCTGCTGCTGACGCTGGCGATCCTGCTGCTCGGTGCGCTGGGTTACCGGCTGCTGCCGGTGGCACCGCTGCCGCAGGTCGATTTCCCGACTATCATGGTCAGCGCCAGCCTGGCGGGGGCCAGCCCGGAGACCATGGCGGCCACCGTCGCGACCCCGCTGGAGCGTTCACTCGGGCAGATTGCCGGTATTAGCGAGATGACCTCCAGCAGCTCGCAGGGCTCCAGCAGCATCATCCTGCAGTTTGAGCTGGACCGCGATATCAACGGCGCGGCGCGCGACGTGCAGGCGGCGATCAACGCGGCGCGCAGCCTGCTGCCGAGCGCCATGGCCTCGCTGCCGACTTATCGCAAAGCTAACCCCTCAGACGCGCCGATTGTGATGCTGGCGCTGACCTCTGCGACCCGCACGCCCGGCGAGCTTTACGATCTGGCGGAGAGCAAAATCGAACAGGCAATGGGGCAGGTACAGGGCGTCGGCGAAGTGTCGCTGATGGGCAGCGCCTTACCCGCGGTGCGGATTGATCTGCAGCCGCTGAAGCTGACCCACTACGGCATCTCGCTGGAGACGGTGCGTGCCGCCGTCGCCGACAGCACCACCAATCTGCCCAAAGGGATCTTACAGGGCAGTGACCAGTCGTGGCTGGTGGACAGCAACGGCCAGCTGGAGAAGGCCGCCAGCTACCGTGATCTGATCATCACCTGGCAGCAGGGCAAAGCGGTGCGGCTGCGTGACGTCGCCACGGTCTATGACTCGGTGGAAGATCGCTATCAGGCGGGATTTCTTAATGCCACGCCTGCGGTGATGATCGGCATTAAACGTCAGGCGGGCGCCAACATGCTCGAAACCATCGACGCAATAAAAGCGCAGCTGCCGCTGCTGGAAAAGAGCCTGCCCGCTGACAGCCAGCTGAAGGTGGTCGTTGACCGCTCACCGGGCGTGCGCGCCTCGCTGTATGACACCGAAGAGACGCTGCTGATCGCGGTATTGCTGGTCATCGCGGTGGTGTTTATTTTCCTGCGCAATCTGCAGGCGGTGATCATTCCGGCACTGGCGCTGCCAGTGTCGCTGATCGGCACCTGTGCGGTGATGTACCTGCTGGGATACAGCCTGGATAACCTGTCGCTGATGGCGCTGATTATCGCCACCGGCTTCGTGGTGGATGATGCGATTGTGGTGCTGGAGAACATCACCCGTCACATTGAGCGCGGGCTGAGTCCGTTGCGGGCGGCGCTGCGCGGGGCGCAGGAGGTGAGTTTTACCGTGCTGTCGATGACCGTATCGCTGATCGCGGTGTTTATCCCGATTCTGCTGATGGGCAGCATTGTCGGGCGGCTGTTCCGCGAATTTGCTGTCACACTCACGGTGTCGCTGCTGATCTCGCTGTTTGTCTCGCTCAGCCTGACGCCGATGCTCTGCGCGCGCCTGCTGAAACCGAAGCCGCCCGTCAGCCAGCGGCCGCATCCGCTTTATCAGTTTATTGAAAACCAGCTGAACCGCCTGCTGGCCGCCTACGGACGCGGGCTGGCCTGGGTGATGCGCCATCAGAAACTGACCATGCTCAGCCTGCTGCTGACCGTGCTGCTCAATGTTTTCCTGTTCACCGTAGTGCAGAAGGGCTTTTTCCCGAATCAGGACACCGGGCTGCTGATGGGCGCGCTGCGTGCCGATCAGAACATTTCGTTTCAGGCGATGAAGCCAAAAATGCTGATGTTCACCAAAATCATTCAGGAAGATCCGGCGGTTGAGAGCGTAATGTCGTCGATGGGCAGCGGGATGTTTGGATCGCGAAACAGCGCCAACTTCTTTGTGCGGCTGAAGGACTTTGACCAGCGTGATGCCACGGCCAGCGAAGTGGCCAACCGGCTGACGCGCAAAACCAGCCACATCGCCGGGGCACAGATGTTCCTGATGGCGGCGCAGGATCTGCACATTGGCGGACGCAGTGCTAACGCGACTTATCAGTACAGCCTGCAGGCGGACGATCTTGATCTGCTGCGGGTCTGGACGCCGAAAGTACAGGCGGCGCTGGCGGCAATCCCCCAGCTCAACAGTGTGGACTCGGACTCGCAGACTGGCGGTCAGGAGGTGGAGCTGACCATTGATCGTGACCGCGCCACACGGCTGGGTGTCAATGTGAAAACGCTCGATACGCTGCTGAACAATGCATTCAGTCAGCGACAGATCGCCACGCTCTACCACACCCTGAATCAGTATCACGTGGTGATGTCGCTGCAGGATAGCGACACCGCCAATCCGGAGACGCTGCAGCAACTCTATGTGATTAACGACAGCGGTGACCGCGTGCCGCTCTCCGCCTTTGCCCGCTTCAGCGGCGGCAATGCGCCGCTGTCGGTGGCGCATCAGGGCCAGTCCGCCACCAGTACCGTAGCATTCAACCTCAATGAGGGCGTCTCACTGGAGCAGGCGCAGTTGCTGATTAAACAGGCGATGGCGAAGCTGGGCCTGCCGTCAACCATTCACGCCGGTTTTGCCGGTACCGCCGCTGCCTTTTCCCAGCTGACCGCCACCATGCCGTGGCTGATTCTGGCGGCGCTGGCGGCGGTCTATATCGTGCTCGGCGTGCTCTACGAGAGCTACATCCATCCGCTGACCATTCTTTCAACCCTGCCGTCCGCGGGCGTCGGCGCGCTGTTACTGCTGCTGCTGACCAACACGCAGCTCACGGTGATCGCGCTGATTGGCATCATCCTGCTGATCGGCATTGTGAAAAAGAACGCCATCATGATGATCGATTTTGCCATCGACGCGGAGCGGCGGCAGGGTATGTCGCCGCAGCAGGCGATTACCCAGGCGTGCCTGATGCGCTTCCGTCCGATCATGATGACGACACTGGCCGCCTTCTTCGGCGCGTTGCCGCTGGCGCTGGGCAGCGGCGGTGATGCCGACCTGCGCAGTCCACTGGGGATCGCCATCGCGGGCGGACTGGCGCTCAGCCAGCTGCTGACGCTGTTTACCACACCGGTTGTTTATCTGTGGCTCGATCGTCTGGGTCGTGCCACTCAACGTCAATGGCGTCGTCTGCGCCATGCGGAATCCTGACCATGAAACCTTTTATCCCGTTTATTGTGCTGCTGCTGGCTGGCTGTAGCGTGGGTCCCGACTATCAACGTCCGGCGGTGGCGATGCCGGTTCACTATAAAGAGGCCCGGGGCTGGCAGCAGGCGACGCCGCTGGATGCGCAAAGCAAAGGCAAATGGTGGTCGGTCTACCATGACGCCACGCTAGATGGGCTGCTGAGCCAGGTGAGCGTATCGAATCAGAACGTGGCGACTTATGCCGCGCAGTACCGGCAGGCGCAGGCGCTGGCGGCGGAGTCTCGCGCAGCACTGTTTCCTTCGCTGGGCTATGACGGCAGCGTGACGCGCAGCGGCAGCCATGCCACTGGCAGTAGCGTTCGCACCACCAGCAGCAGCCATCAGGCGGCGCTGAGTGCCAGCTGGGAGCTGGACCTGTGGGGCAAACTGCGGCGCACGCTGGAGGAGGATCGCGCCAGCGCCTCGGCCAGCGCAGCAGAGCTGGCCAATATTACCCTGAGCGCCCAGTCTGAGCTGGCACAGGACTATTTCCAGCTGCGCATCATGGATCAGAAAATCGCGTGCTATCAGCAGAGCGTTGATGCCTATCAGCGCTACCTGAACGTCATTAACAGCCAGTATCAGGCGGGCACCGCATCGCGTGCGACTCTGGCTCAGGCGCAGTTGCAACTGGAGAGCGCCAGCGCCTCGGCGCAGGATTATCAGTGGCAGCGCGCGCAGATGGAACACGCCATTGCGCTGCTGGTCGGCAAAGCCCCCGCTGACTTTACGCTGACCGCCGCGCCGCTGACCGCCACGCTGCCCGCGATTCCGGCAGCCCTGCCGGGCGAGCTGTTGCAGCGCCGTCCTGACATCGCATACGCCGAACGCAATATGGCCGCCGCCAATGCCGCCGTGGGGGTAGCGGTGGCTGGTTACTATCCCGACCTGACCCTGAGCGCCAGCGGGGGCGTCAGCGCTTCGGTGCTGCATTCGCTGTTCTCGCTGCCAAACCGCGTCTGGTCACTGGGGCCAGAGCTGAGCGGCACGCTGTTTGACGCGGGCGCGACCTCTGCCAGGGTCGAGCAGGCGCGGGCAGCCTGGGATGTCAGCGTCGCGACCTATCGTCAGACGGTGCTGGCCGCGATGCAGGAGGTGGAAGATAAGCTGGTAGAGCTGAACACGCTACAGGGCGAGGTTGCCGCGCAGCAGCGTGCCACCGACGCGGCGCAGACCTCGGCGCGGGTGACGCGTCTGCAGTATGAGGCGGGCATGATTAACTACCTGGATGTGGCGACCACAGAGAACAGCAGCCTGAGTGCACAGCAGAGTTTGCTGACGCTGCAGAGCACGCAGTGGGTCAGCAGTGTGGCGCTGATTGCCGCCCTTGGCGGTGGCTGGCAGGCACCCTGATGCGGTGTCGGTGTGGCGATAATTCTGTTGTCGAACTGCCTCAAATCCTGCATCGTGAGGGCCTATTTTTCCCCGATGCTAAGGAGCCGGCATGGTTTTCACAGTCTTGCGCCTCATCTTCCGCCTGTTATGGCGGGTCGAACTGCGTGGCGACGTCGCCGAACTGCATAAACAGAAGGTATTGATCACGCCGAACCATATGTCGTTTCTCGACGGCATATTGCTGGCGCTATTTTTGCCGGTCAGACCGGTCTTCGCCATCTACTCGACCATCGGCGAAAGCTGGTTTATGCGCCTGGTCAGACCGTTTATCGACTTTGTGCCGCTGGACCCGACCCGGCCGATGGCGCTGAAGCAGCTGGTGCGGCTGATCGACAGTGGCCGTCCGGTGGTGATCTTCCCGGAAGGGCGGATTACCGTCACCGGCTCGCTGATGAAGATCTACAGCGGGGCGGGCTTTGTCGCGGCCCGCTCGGGTGCGAACGTGGTGCCGATGCGGATTGAAGGCGCAGAGTTCACGCCGTTTGGTCGCCTGGCGGGCGTGTTCAAACGCCGCCTGTTCCCGCGCATCACCCTCTCTGTGCTGCCCGCCACCCGCATTCCGATGCCGGAGGCGAAACGGGCGCGCGACCGGCGTATGCTGGCCGGGGAGCATCTGCACCATATCATGATGGAAGCGCGCATGGCGGTGCGTCCGCGTGAAACCCTGTTTGAGGCGCTGCTCTCCGCCCGGACCCGCTACGGCGCGTTTAAGCGCTGCATCGAAGATGTCAGTTTCAAACCTGACAGCTACAACGGACTGCTGAAAAAGTCGCTGGGCGTGGGCCGGATTCTGGAGCGCTACAGTCAGCCGCGTGAAGTGGTGGGGCTGCTGCTGCCCAATACCACCGTGACGGCCGCGGCGATTTTCGGTGCCTCACTGCGTGGTCGCGTTCCGGCGATGCTTAACTACACCGCAGGCGTGAACGGCATGCGGGCGGCGCTGACCGCCGCGCAGATTAAAACGGTCTTCACCTCACGGCAGTTCCTGGAGAAAGGCAACCTGTGGCATCTGCCGCAGGGGCTGGACGATGTGCAGTGGATTTACCTGGAAGATCTCAAAGATACCGTCACCAGCAAGGACAAGCTGTGGATCCTCGCCCATCTGCTGATGCCACGCCGCGCCCAGCTGCCGCAGCAGCCGGAAGATGCCGCGATGGTGCTGTTTACCTCCGGCTCGGAGGGCAATCCCAAAGGGGTGGTGCATTCGCATAAAAGCCTGCTGGCGAACGTCGAACAGATCCGCACCGTGGCGGACTTCACGCCGCGCGATCGCTTTATGTCGGCGCTGCCGCTGTTTCATGCCTTTGGCCTGACCGTCGGCCTGTTTACGCCGCTGATGACCGGCGCGCAAGTCTTTCTCTATCCCAGCCCGCTGCACTATCGCATCGTGCCGGAGCTGGTCTATGACCGCAACTGCACCGTGCTGTTTGGCACCTCCACCTTCCTGGGCAACTATGCGCGCTTTGCCGCGCCGTACGATTTTGCCCGCCTGCGCTATGTGGTGGCGGGGGCCGAGAAGCTGCAGGAGAACACCCGCCAGCTCTATATGGAGAAGTACGGCATCCGCATCCTTGAAGGCTATGGCGTCACCGAGTGTGCGCCGGTGGTCGCCATCAACGTGCCGATGGCGACGAAGGCGCACACCGTCGGACGGATTCTGCCGGGCATGGATTCACGGCTGATGTCGGTGCCGGGCATCGAGAACGGCGGACGGCTGCAGCTGCGCGGGCCAAACGTGATGAAGGGCTATCTGCGCGTCGAAAACCCTGGCGTACTCGAAGCGCCGGTCGCCGACGATGGTGAAGGCAATAGGGAGGCGGGCTGGTATGACACCGGCGATATCGTCAGCTTTGATGAAGGCGGTTTCTGCCAGATTCAGGGCCGTGCCAAACGCTTTGCCAAGATTGCCGGTGAGATGGTGTCGCTGGAGATCGTTGAGCAGATCGCCCTGAAAGCGTCGCCGGACAAACAGCACGCCGCCTCACTGCGTCCCGATGGGCAGCGCGGCGAAGCGCTGGTGCTCTTCACCACCGACGCTGAACTGGCGCGCGACACGCTGCAGAAAGCGGCACGCGAGCTGGGCGCGCCGGATCTGGCGCTGCCGCGCGACATCCGGGTGGTGAAACAGCTGCCGCAGCTTGGCAGTGGCAAACCTGACTATGTGACGCTGAAAAAGATGGCGGAAGAGGAGCAGACATGAGCCCTGATCGCACTGCACCACTGATGTCACGCGGCATGATCGCCGTGATTGTCGCCCAGTTCTTTTCGGCCTTTGGCGATAACGCGCTGCTGTTTGCCACGCTGGCGCTGCTGAAAAGCCAGTTCTATCCCGACTGGAGCCAGCCGATCCTGCAGATGCTCTTTGTCGCGGCCTACATTCTGCTGGCGCCTTTTGTCGGTCAGGTGGCGGACAGCATGGCAAAAGGGCGGGTGATGATGCTTGCCAACAGCCTGAAGCTGCTGGGGGCTCTGACCATCTGCTTCGGCTTCAATCCGTTCATCGGCTATACCCTGGTCGGCGCGGGGGCGGCCGCCTATTCCCCGGCCAAATATGGCATCCTGGGTGAGATTACCCACGGCGAGAAGCTGGTGAAAGCCAACGGGCTGATGGAGGGCTCGACCATCGCCGCTATTCTGCTCGGCTCGGTGGCGGGCGGAATGCTGGCGGACTGGCATCTGCTGGCGGCGCTGGGGATCTGCGCGCTCACCTACGGCATTGCGGTCGCCGCGAACCTCTTTATCCCGAAACTGCAGGCGGCGCGGCCAGGCCAGAGCTGGCGGCCAGGCGTCATGGTGCGCCGCTTTTTCGATGCCGTTGGGCTGCTGTGGCGTGATGCCGAAACGCGCTTCTCGCTGCTCGGCACCAGCCTCTTCTGGGGCGCTGGCGTGACATTGCGTTTCCTGCTGGTGCTGTGGGTGCCGGTGGCGCTGGGCATCAGCGACAACACCACCCCCACCACCCTGAATGCGATGGTGGCAATCGGAATTGTGCTGGGAGCGGCGGCGGCGGCGAAGCTGGTGACGCTGGAGACGGTGCGCCGCTGCATGCCCGCGGGCGTTCTGATTGGCGTGATGGTCGTCGTCTTCTCGCTGCAGCATTCGCTGGTCAGCGCCTATCTCCTGCTGATGCTGATTGGTGCGCTGGGCGGTTTCTTTGTGGTGCCGCTGAATGCGCTGCTTCAGGCGCGGGGCAAAGAGAGCGTCGGTTCCGGCAACGCGATTGCGGTGCAGAATCTGGGTGAGAACAGCGCGATGCTGGTGATGCTGGGGCTCTATACGCTGGCGATCAAGGCGGGTGCGCCTGCTGTCGCAACGGGCGTCGGGTTTGGCGTACTGTTTGCACTGGCGATAGCCGTACTGTGGCTGTGGCGACCGGCTAAGCGTTAAGCGTGTTACCGCCTCTCTCCGGCCTGCGCGGCGGAGAGAGGCGGACGAACGAATCAGCGACGGACCGCGATCGCTTCAATTTCAATCTTCACATCTTTTGGCAGACGCGCCACTTCGACACAGGAACGCGCCGGGAAGTGTGCGTCATGCTCGGTGAAAAACGCCTCGTAGGTGGCGTTGACCGTGGCAAAATCATTCAGGTCCTTCACAAACACCGTAGTCTTCACGATATCGCCCACTTTCAGGCCCGCCGCTTCCACAATCGCCTTCACATTCTCCAGCGACTGACGCGCCTGTGCGGCAATGTCATCCGCCACCTGGCCGGTCACCGGATCGACCGGGATCTGACCTGAGGTGATGATCATGCTGCCCAGATCGACACCCTGAACATAGGGACCGATCGCGGCAGGGGCTTTCTCAGTACTGATTTCACGGGACATCATGGCTCCTTTGATTAATGTCGTCAGGCGGCGATGCCGCCGGGGTTGCCCATTATAAGGTCGGGCAGGGCGATTACCAGTGACCCAGCACCACATGGCGGGCGAACTCTTTTTCGCAATATTTGCACTTCAGATGCACATCGTCGGCACGCTGCTTCACGGCAAAGCTGGAGAAGACCGGCTCGCTGCGGCTGATGCAGTTGCTGTTGGGACAGGTCAGCACCCGCTCGATGCGATCCGGCAGCGTCGGGGCGATCTTGGCCACCACCTCATAGTCGTCGATGCGGTTAACCGTGGCATCGGGCGCATAGACCGCCAGCTGATTGATCTGATCGTCGGTGAGAAAGGTGTTTTCAATCTTGATCAGATCTTTGCGGCCCATCTCGCCCGACGGCAGATTCAGGCCGATGGTGATGCGCTGGTCGGTTTCGGTCAGCCGGAACAGAGAGAGCAGCTTAAAGCCGATCTGTGCCGGAATGTGGTCGATGACCGTGCCACGTTTGATCGCTTCGACCTGCAATTTGTTGTCCTGCGTCATGATGAGATCTCCTTACAGGGCGAGTTCGCTGTTTAAAACCAGTGCCAGCAGAGCCTGGCGTGCATAGATGCCGTTACCCGCCTGCTGGAAATACCAGGCGTAAGGGGTGCTGTCGACATCGGTGGTGATTTCGTCGATGCGCGGCAGCGGGTGCAGCACTTTCATGTTGTCACGCGCCGTGGCGAGATCGGCGGCGCGGAGGATGAACTGCGCTTTGACGTTGGCATATTCAGACGGATCGAGCCGCTCTTTCTGCACCCGCGTCATGTAAAGAATATCGAGCTGCGGCATGACCTCTTCAAAGCTGTCGTGACGTGACCAGGGGATACTCTTCTCGTCCAGCATGTCGGTGATATAGGCGGGCATCGCCAGCGCATCGGGCGCGATAAAGAAGAAGCGGTTGCCATCAAACTTCGCCAGCGCCTGGGTCAGGGAGTGCACGGTGCGGCCATATTTCAGATCCCCCACCATCGCCACGTTCAGGTTATTCAGGCGGCTCTGGGTCTCCTGGATGGTGAAGAGGTCGAGCAGGGTCTGGGTCGGATGCTGGTTGGCTCCATCACCGGCGTTCAGAATCGGGATGCCGCCGGAAAACTCCGTCGCCAGCCGCGCCGCGCCCTCCTGCGGATGACGCATCACAATCGCATCCACATAGGTGCCGATGACGGAAATGGTGTCGGCCAGGGTTTCGCCTTTTTTGCCCAGTGACGTGTTGCTGCCGTCAGCAAAGCCCACCGCTGAGGCACCCAGACGGTGAATGGCGATTTCAAACGACAGGCGGGTGCGGGTAGAGGCCTCAAAGAAGCAGCTGGCAATCACCTTGTGCTTCAGCAGTTCCGGCTGCGGATGGGCTTTCAGCTGAGCGGCGGTGTGCAGCGCCAGCTCCAGCTCTTCACGACTGAGGTCGTTAATTGAAATGATGTGCTTGCGGTATAGCGGGTTAGCCATAACTCTCTCCTCTGCGCGGCCGGATTGCGGACAAAAAAAAGCCCCTGCTTAAGGGGCTTTTTTATGATCGGGTCGATGACCGAAAGAAACAGCAGCACCGCCTGCGGTCAGGCGTGATGGCGCGTCAAATTGTCCGCTGTGCTGTCGCATATTTCCTCCGGCAAATTGGGGCGCATTATACCCGTTCGCGGTGGCGCAGCAAGGGAAAACGTTTGCGCTGCGGAGAGGGCCGGGGCGGCAAACGGGTGACAACCTGTGGCGTCAGCCCGCCTGCCACCGGACGATCAGCGCTGGCCCAGCGTGGCCACCATCACCGCTTTGATGGTGTGCATCCGGTTCTCGGCCTGGTCGAAGACAATGCTGTGCGCCGACTCAAACACCTCGTTGCTCACCTCCATACCGTTAGGCAGATCGTACTGTTCCGCCATCTGCTGACCCAGCGTGGTCTGATCGTCATGGAAAGCGGGCAGGCAGTGCAGGAATTTCACCTGCGGATTGCCGGTCAGATCGAGCATCGCCCGGTTAACCTGATAGTCACGCAGCAGGGCGATACGCTCTGCCCAGACCTCTTTGGCTTCACCCATCGACACCCAGACATCGGTGTAGATGAAGTCTGCGCCTTTGACGCCGTCGGCAATATTGTCGGTGAGGGTGATGGTACCGCCGGTCTGACGGGCGACCTCACGGCACTCTGCCACCAGTTGCGCCTCGGGCCAGCAGCTTTCCGGGGCCACCAGGCGCAGATCCAGTCCGGTCAGCGCCGCCGCTTCCAGCATGGTGTTGCCCATGTTGTTGCGTGCGTCACCGACATAGACCAGCGTCATGTCGCTGAGTTTTTTGCCCGGCAGGTGCTCCTGCATGGTCAGCAGGTCGGCCAGCAGCTGGGTCGGGTGAAATTCGTCTGTCAGACCATTCCAGACCGGCACACCGGCATGTTCCGCCAGCGTTTCAACCAGCGCCTGACCGTAACCGCGATACTGGATGCCATCGTACATCCGGCCCAGCACCCGCGCCGTGTCGCGCATCGACTCTTTATGGCCGATCTGGCTGCCACTCGGGCCGAGATAAGTGACGTTAGCACCCTGATCGTAAGCGGCAACTTCGAAAGAGCATCGGGTACGGGTCGAGTCTTTTTCGAAGATGAGCGCGATGTTTTTGCCTTTCAGGTACTGCACTTCGCTGGCGCTTTTTTTCGCCTGCTTTAATTCAGCGGAAAGGGTAAGCAGGTGATCCATTTCGGCGGGGGTAAAATCCAGAAGCCTGAGGAAATGGCGCTGATACAGCTGACTCATACAACACTCCGGTAATCATTAAAGTGAATTAAAATTCAATCTAACCGTATGAATATGCATTTTCAAGAGCGGGTGCCAATAAACTTGTCGTTTTGTGTAGTGGCGCGACAGGCAGTGTGGGAAAATAGCGGTTTATTGCCGAACTCAGAGAGGAACATCGTTATGGCATATGAAGCATTGCTGGAAGAGCAGCGTGAAGAGACGCGGCAGATTATCGAAGAACTGCTGGAGGATGGCAGCGATCCCGATGCGCTCTATACCATCGAGCACCATCTCTCATGCAATAATTTTGATTCGCTGGAAAAAGCGGCCGTTGACGCCTTTAAGCTGGGTTATGAAGTGACCGAGCCGGAAGAGCTGGAGCTGGAAGATGGCACGACCGTCATGTGCGTTGACATCCTCAGCGAATCGGCGCTGAAAGCAGAACTGATCGATGTGCAGGTTGAGCAGCTGGTTAACCTGGTCGGTAAATACAACGTCGATTATGACGGCTGGGGCACCTATTTCGAAGATCCCGATGCCGAAGAGGAAGATGACGACGCTATCGACGATGAAGATGATGATGGTGTTCGCCACTAAGTCGCCCGGGCGGAGCCCTCTCCGCCTCTTACCTTCTCCTGTTCTGTTCTGACATCATGAATTACGCACCGCTACTCGAACCGATCTGTCAGTTTCTGCACTGCCGTACGCCGCAAGCCTGGATTGATGAGGCGCGCAAGCCGGAAAACCTGACCCTGCTGCTGACCGACCATCTGGTGTGCGAACTGAAAGCCGCGCAGACCGCGGTATGGTTAATCCGTAAGTATGTGGCCGACAAGCCGAGCGGCGAGGCGATTCTCGCCTGGCTGAAACCCTATGAAGACTTCATCTTCCGCGAAGATGGCGACAGCGACTTTATCAATGCCCATAAAAATCTGACCAAACGCATCATCGTGCGCAATGCGCTGCCCTGGGCCGATGAGCTGGTGGAAAAGATGGTGCTACTGATTAAAGAGGAGCTGCATCACTTCTATCAGGTGTGGGAGATTATGCAGTCACGCGGCCTGGTCTATCAGAAGATCACCTCCAGCCGCTACGCAAAATCCCTGCTGCGTGAGGTGATCACCCATGAGCCGGAAACGCTGGTGGATAAGCTGATTTGCGGCGCTTACATTGAGGCGCGCTCCTGTGAACGTTTTGCCAGTCTGGCTCCCTGGCTGGATGACGAGCTGGCGAAGTTCTATCTGTCGCTTCTCCGCTCCGAGGCTCGCCACTATCAGGATTACCTGACGCTGGCTGCGCAGATCGCGGCAAAAGATATCGCGCCACGGGTGCAGGCGATTGGCCGGGTCGAGGCGAAGCTGATTAGCGAGCCGGACACGGAGCTGCGTTTTCACAGCGGCGTACCCGCCTGGTGAATCCCTGAGAGCACCCTGATCGGGGTGTCTCTTTTTCTGATTGGGTGATCGCGTTTATATTTCCTGCGTGGCGCTGTTTTAAATAACGCGCTGTGTAACGCTTTATTTTAAATCGCGCTGGCAGACAAAGATATTTTGTGCCACCTATCACATAACGGCTTTTTTACGCTGACTTTCCGCCCTTAAATAAATATAGTCCCGGAGTCAGTGCGGGATTGTTATTTTTTTAAGCAAAACCCGACTCGCTGCCCTTTTTAACAGAGGGCAGTGGGTCGGGTTTTTTTATGGGTTAACGGCACCAGGTCACCCTTATTGTCATGGGGTGACGGATTTTTAATATCGCCAGGTGAAGGACTTCATAATGAAAGGAAAACGTTATTCTCTGTTATTTGTTTCGCTATTTTTGACCCTTTGCTGGGGAAATGTTAATGCGTCCGGCATTCAGACCTCCTCCGGATTATGGCGTGACGCTGCGCTCGATCTCAGACTGCGCAACCACTGGAAGTATCTCAAGGAGAACGAAGCGCAGCCCACAGCGGTTCACAACGCCTGGGGCCAGGCCGCGACGTTCGATTTTCGTTCCGGTTATCAGTGGGACCTGCTCGGGTTTGATGCGACCTACACCCGCGCCGTACGCCTGGGCGCCAGCGACTACTTCTCCACGCGCGGTCTGCTCTATGACAGCGGCGGGAACATGGAAAAGCGGGATGCGCATGGCTTCAGCAAGTTCAGTCAGCGCTATTTTAAGCTGAAGCTCGGCAACCGCGCGCTGCGGTTCGAGGGGAAGGCGGGCTGGCAGGAGCTGAAAAATATCGGTGTGCTGACGACCACGGATCGCCTGTCGCGCAACAGCTATGCCGGCTACAGCGGTGCAGTGACGTGGCAGAATGCCCGGCTGGATCTTGCCATGGTTAACAAAGCCATACGGCACGACTCGGGTAAAACGCTGGCGCTGCAAACCCAGGCCAGGCAAAAAATCGACGCCATTTACACCGCGGCGCTGAGCTACAAAGATAGCGGTCACGCGCTGGCCTATGCGTTTGGTGAGGCCGAACGCTATCAGCGCCGTCATGTCATTGAGGCAGGCTATTCCCTCTCGCCACACTGGTCACTGGCTTCGCAGATCTATGGCAGCCAGGCGCTGGAAAAGTATAAAAGTATGCCCGCCAGCAAAAGAACCTTTGATCATCAGGCATGGCACTATGTCGGGGAGGCCATCTGGAAGCAGGGCGCCTGGACGCAGAGGCTGGCTGCTGGCTGGACCTCCGCCCCTAAAAAGCAGGCGGTGGGCTATTATGCCCGACCCCTGACTAAAAATACCCGGGGACGTTTCACTTCACTGACCTCCGCGGGCAAAGATTATATGCGTGACAGAGAGCTGGCGCTGGTCTCTCTGAGTCAGTATGAAATCACAAAGGGGATCAGCAGTGGAATACAGCTTAATTATGGTCAGTTCCATTATCGTAATAATCTTGTACGAACTGGCGAGGTTTCATTAATTAATCAGTTCAGTAATCAGCATCCCTCCTTTAAAAATCTGACGCTATTTACGCTGACCGGTTATGGCTGGTCATATAAAAACAGTAAAGAGACTCCGCGCCTGAATAGTCAGGGAAAAGTTCAGCGCTCCCGCAGTTTATCCGCCGAAGTGGTCATTCAATATAAATTCAATCTTTTTTAACCCGGAGAGTAAAATGAAAACGAAACTGAAAACCCTGATGTTAATTGCCCTCATCTCCGTCAGCACTGCCGGCTCCGCCTGGGCCGCGGATGTGATGCTCTATGTGACCCGGCATGGCAAGACCATGTTTAACACGGTGCATCGCGCTCAGGGATGGGCCGATACGCCGCTGACCGCTTCCGGCGCCGCGGTTGCAGAGCAACTGGGACGGGGTTTACAGCCGTTGCCCTTCGTCGCGGCCTGGT
Source organism: Type-F symbiont of Plautia stali (assembly GCF_059731105.1). Taxonomy (NCBI): domain Bacteria; kingdom Pseudomonadati; phylum Pseudomonadota; class Gammaproteobacteria; order Enterobacterales; family Enterobacteriaceae; species Type-F symbiont of Plautia stali. The sequence continues at coordinate 518,676 of NZ_AP035909.1, forward strand.
CCAGCGATTCGGGTCGGGCGAGGGAAACCGCGCAGCTGGTGATGAAGAACTGGAAAAATCCGCCTGTACTGAAAGAGATGAAAGGGCTGCGCGAGGTGGGATTTGGCCTTTATGAAGGCGATCTGGATAAAAATCTGATTACCGCTGCCGCCCTTCAGGCGGGTTATCCCTCCGACACGGCGCTGCTGGAGGCATTCAGCGCCGGTAAAATTCAGATGGACAGGATGATCGATGCGATTCATGAGGCGGAAGCCGCAGGCACGCCATCGCTGCCAGGGGTTAAATCCTCCGGCCAGGCCGAAACCTATCAGCAGGTAGCTAAGCGCATGGTGAAGAGTATTACGGCTATCGCGAAGCAGGCGCAGCAGCAGGGCGGAGGCAATGTGCTGGTGGTCAGTCACGGTATGGCTATCACCACGCTGCTGCAGGCGCTGGGCGATACTTCGTTACGCGAGCAGCTTAAGAATGCCAGCGTGACGCTGCTGCGCTACACCGATAACGGGCAGTTCAAAATCGAGTCCATCAACGATATGCGTTACGTGGAGCGCGGTTTATAAAGTCTTCAGCATGCGTACTTCGCAATCCACATGGCCGGTGCAGCCCATCGCGCCTTCGATGTGCGCAAAGCCCAGCGACTCATAGAGTCTGATGGCGCGGGTGAGGCTGGCGGTGGTTTCAAGGTAGCAGCGACGGAAGCCGTGGCTGCGTGCATGATCCATCGCCCGCAGCGCCAGCTCGCGCGCCAGGCCCTGGCCGCGCACCACGGGCAGGAAGTACATTTTCTGCAGTTCGCAGATGTCTGGCGCACTGCAGGCGAGAGGCGCCACGCCTCCGCCGCCCACCACCTTGCCCTGATACTCAACAATCCAGTAGGCGCTCTGATCGGCACTATAGAGCTCAAACAGCTGGTCGAGCTGGGGATCGGAGACGGTATAGCCCTTGTCAGCCGTCAGGCCAAATTCCGCCGAAACAACGCGGATGACATGAGCGATATGCGGATTATCGGCGGCAGTAATCGGCCGCACCTGGAGGTCAAAAAGCGGAGTGGCGCTGGTCGTCATCATCTCTTCCGGATTTGTACGAGAACAATAAAAAAGCCGGGCAAGCCCGGCTTTATGAATAAGCTGTCAGCTAAGACGCTTACAATGCCGCAATGACCGCCTGCTGTTCAATCAGTTTTGCTTTTGATTGTTGCAGGTCTGCCACGCGTTCGCGCTCTTTCGCCACCACGGCTTCCGGCGCGCGTGAAACAAAGCCTTCGTTCGCCAGCTTGGTTTCGATCTTCTCGATTTCCACATCCAGCTTAACCAGCTCTTTTGCCAGACGCTCCAGCTCAGCGGTTTTGTCGACCAGATCCGCCATCGGGATCAGCAGCTCTGCGCCTTCCACTATTTTAGTGACCGAGACCGGACCTTTCTCGCCTGCCGGCAGAATGGTCAGGCTTTCCAGACGCGCCAGGCGTGACAGGAAATTACGGTTCTCTTCAACGCGGCGCTGGGCAGCCGGTGAACAGTCACGCAGCAGCACATCCAGCGGCTTGCTCGGCGCAATGTTCATCTCCGCACGGATATTACGCACGGCAACGATCGCCTGCTTCATCCATTCGATATCGGCTTTCGCTTCCGCATCTTCCTTCGCGGCATCAAACTGCGGGAACGGCTGCAGCATGATGGTGTCATCGCTGATGTTTTTCAGGCCTTTCACGCGCTGCCAGATAGTTTCCGTGATAAACGGAATGATTGGGTGCGCCAGGCGCAGCAGCGCTTCCAGTACGTGAACCAGCGTGTGGCGGGTGCCACGCAGCTCCGCTTCACTGCCACTGTTCATGACCGGCTTGGTCAGCTCCAGATACCAGTCACAGAACTGGTTCCAGGTGAAGTCATACAGGATGTTCGCCGCGATATCGAAGCGATAGGTATCCAGCGCTTCACGGTAGGCTTTCACCGTGTGGTTGAACTCGGTCAGGATCCAGCGATCCGCCAGCGACAGCGTCATCTCGCCGCCATTCTGTCCGCAATCCTGCTCTTCGGTGTTCATCAGCACAAAGCGGCTGGCGTTCCACAGCTTGTTACAGAAGTTGCGATACCCTTCCAGGCGCTTCATGTCCCAGTTGATGTCGCGACCGGTTGAGGCCAGTGCCGCCAGCGTAAAGCGCAGCGCATCGGTGCCTGATGGCTCGATGCCGTTCGGGAACTGCTTCTCGGTACGTTTGCGGATCTTCTCGGCCAGCTGCGGCTGCATCATGTTGCCGGTACGTTTTTCCAGCAGCGCTTCCAGCGAGATGCCATCAACCATATCCAGCGGGTCAATCACGTTGCCCTTGGATTTTGACATCTTCTGACCCTCTTCATCACGGATCAGACCGGTCATGTAGACGGTTTTAAACGGCACCTGTGGTTTGCCATTTTCATCTTTGATGAAGTGCATGGTCAGCATGATCATGCGGGCAATCCAGAAGAAGATAATGTCGAAGCCGCTGACCAGCACGCTGGTCGGATGGAAGGTGCGCAGCGCTTCAGTGTTCTCCGGCCAGCCCAGGGTAGAGAAGGTCCACAGGCCTGAGGAGAACCAGGTGTCCAGCACGTCATCATCCTGACGCAGCGCCACATCGGCGGCCAGGTTGTTTTCCGCGCGCACTTCGTCTTCAGTGCGGCCGACGTAGACGTTGCCGTCGTTGTCATACCACGCCGGAATGCGGTGACCCCACCACAGCTGACGGGAGATACACCAGTCCTGAATATCGCGCATCCAGGAGAAGTACATGTTTTCGTACTGCTTCGGCACGAACTGGATATCACCATTCTCAACGGCTTCAACCGCCACTTTCGCCAGCGGGGCGGTACGCACATACCACTGGTCGGTCAGCATCGGTTCAATCACTACGCCGCCACGGTCACCGTAAGGAACGGTCAGGTCGTGGGGTTTGATCTCATCCAGCAGGCCCAGTTCATCCACCGCGGCGACAATCGCTTTACGCGCGGCAAAGCGTTCCATGCCCTGGAAGGCGGCCGGGATGTCGTCGGAGCAGACATCGCTGGCTTCGCCGTTGGTGTCATACACCTGAGCGCGGTCGCGGATATCGCCGTCAAAGGTCAGGATGTTGATCATCGGTAAGCGATGACGGCGGCCGACTTCGTAGTCGTTGAAGTCATGAGCCGGAGTGATTTTGACGCAGCCGGTGCCTTTTTCCATGTCTGCGTGTTCGTCGCCGACGATCGGGATCAGGCGGCCAACCAGCGGCAGCATGACGAATTTGCCGATCAGATCTTTATAGCGCGGATCTTCCGGGTTCACGGCCACGCCGGTGTCGCCCAGCAGGGTTTCCGGACGGGTGGTGGCGACGACCAGGTAATCTTTGCCGTCGGCAGTTTTAGCGCCATCCGCCAGCGGATAGCGGATATGCCACATCGAGCCTTTGCTCTCGCGGTTTTCCACTTCCAGATCGGAGATCGCGGTGCGCAGTTTCGGGTCCCAGTTCACCAGGCGTTTGCCACGGTAGATCAGGTTCTCTTTGTAGAGGCGAACAAACACCTCTTTAACGGCGTTGGAGAGGCCCTCGTCCATCGTGAAGCGCTCGCGCTCCCAGTCAACAGAGTTACCGAGACGACGCATCTGGCGGGTAATGGTGCCGCCGGATTCCGCTTTCCACTCCCAGATTTTTTCGATGAACGCATCGCGGCCATAATCCTGGCGCGTTTTGCCCTCTTCAGCCGCAATCTTGCGCTCAACCACCATCTGCGTGGCGATGCCCGCGTGGTCCGTGCCCGCCTGCCACAGGGTGTTTTTGCCCTGCATGCGCTGGTAACGGATCATGGTGTCCATGATGGTTTGCTGGAAGGCGTGACCCATGTGCAAGCTACCGGTGACGTTCGGCGGCGGGATCATGATGCAAAAGCTTTCCTGGCTGGTGTCGCCATTCGGTTTGAAGTAGCCCTGCTTTTCCCAGTGCTCGTAAAGCGGCTGCTCGATATCTTGCGGGTTATATGTCTTTTCCATTTCTGCTATGTCGTTTGCGGCTGTGGTGGCGCTGCCGTATTCAATTGGAAACCCACGCTGCGATACGCTTTGTAGCGGTCGCGCGCGAGTTGTTTGAGAGCGTCTTCGTAAGGAACGAAGTCTATCACTTCATGGAAAGCAGTAGCAAAATCTGCGAAGTGGGGCAGCAGGCTAATCAGCAGGTCGCGCGGTGAACTGCCGCGACGCTGTGGCCAGGCCAGCTCAACCGGCGCACCGTAGCGCGGGCCTTCACCCGCCAGGTTGTGCGGCACGAAGGCATTGGCCGGTCGTTGCCACAGCGCTTCGTCGAGACGAATGGCTTGCTGTTCATCTTCGCAGGCAATCAGCACCCGCTTTCCGGCCCGCCAGCGTGTTTCCGCCAGATTGCACACCAGCGCTTCAACAGCGCTCAGGCCATCCTGGGTGGCATCGGTTTCCAGCACGTAGAAGGTTGCGTTTTTCATCGGTTTGCTCATCAGAAGATCAAGGGCGGAATCAGATCCGCCCTTGCTGTCAGAAAAGAGGGCGCTTAATCGTCGCCGTTCAATCCTGCCCGATTCAACAGAAACTGTGACAGCATCGGCACCGGACGACCGGTGGCGCCTTTGGCCTTGCCGGAGCGCCAGGCGGTTCCGGCGATATCCAGGTGCGCCCAGTTATATTTGCGGGCGAAACGCGCCAGGAAGCAGGCGGCGGTGATCGCGCCGCCCGGACGGCCTCCAATGTTGCCCATATCGGCAAAGTTGGACTCCAGCTGCTCCTGGAACTCATCCGCCATCGGCAGACGCCAGGCGCGATCGCCGGACTGCTCGGACGCGCTGATCAGCTCATGCGCCAGCGGATTGTGGTTCGACAGCAGGCCGCTGATGTGATGGCCCAGCGCAATTACGCAGGCACCGGTCAGCGTCGCGACGTCGATCACCACTTCCGGGTCGAAACGCTCGACGTAAGTCAGCGCATCACAGAGTACCAGACGGCCTTCGGCGTCGGTGTTCAGCACTTCGACCGTCTGGCCTGACATGGTGGTCAGCACATCTCCCGGACGCATCGAACGGCCATCCGGCATGTTTTCACAGCCCGCCAGCACGCCGACCACGTTCAGCGGCAGGTTCAGCTCGGCCACCATACGCATGACGCCATAGACCGCGGCGGCGCCGCACATGTCATACTTCATCTCATCCATGCTGTCGGCAGGCTTGATGGAGATGCCGCCGGAGTCAAAGGTCAGCCCTTTACCCACCAGCACAATCGGGCGCGCGTCGGCGTCCGGATTGCCTTTGTATTCAATGACCGACATCAGCGACTCATTCTGCGAGCCGGCGCCGACGGCGAGATAGGCGTTCATGCCCAGCTCTTTCATCTGCTGTTCGCCGATCACGCGGGTAGTCACATTTTTGCTGAAGGCATCGGCCAGCTGGCGCGCCTGTGACGCCAGATAGGCGGCGTTACAGATGTTAGGCGGCATGTTGCCGAGATCTTTCGCCGCTTTCATACCGGCGGCAACCGCCAGCCCGTGCTGGATCGCCCGCTCGCCGCTGGTCAGCTCGCGACGGGTCGGCACGTTGAACACCAGTTTGCGCAGCGGACGACGTGGCTCGGCTTTGTTGCTCTTCAGCTGATCAAAGTTGTAGAGCGCCTCTTTTGAGGTTTCCACCGCCTGACGCACTTTCCAGTAGGTATTGCGTCCTTTGACATGCAGCTCGGTCAGGAAGCAGACCGCCTCCATGGAGCCGGTGTCGTTCAGCGTATTGATGGTTTTCTGAATGACCTGCTTGTACTGGCGTTCGTCCAGTTCACGCTCTTTCCCGCAGCCAATCAGCAGAATACGCTCAGACAGGATATTTGGCACATGATGCAGCAGCAGTGTCTGGCCCACTTTTCCTTCCAGCTCGCCGCGGCGCAGCAGGGCACTGATGTAACCGTCACTGATTTTATCCAGCTGTTCGGCAATCGGTGACAGACGACGCGGTTCGAAAACGCCAACGACAATGCAGGCACTGCGTTGTTTTTCCGGGCTTCCGCTTTTTACACTGAACTCCATGCACTCTCCTGAATCTTAAAGACAACGGCCGCTGCTGCCGCTAGAATGTAGCGCGCTCATGACCCATTTATTCATTGTCGCAGCATGACATTCTGCCGCTGGAGGTCATAATGAATCAGGGTGACAAGATGTTGTTTTTTCACCACCCGGACGCGTTTTTCATACAATTTTAGCTACGACGACGGCCATTGATGAAGAAAAATGGCTGATAAGCGTTGAAACTAGCGATTTTCCTGCAAAAAGACAAGTTTTCACAGGCGTACTAAGCGTGATCATCATTAGATATCTGGTTCGGGAAACGCTCAAAAGCCAGCTGGCTATCCTGTTTATCCTGCTACTCATCTTCTTTTGCCAGAAGTTAGTCAGGATCCTGGGAGCCGCGGTGGATGGCGAAGTGCCGACAAACCTGGTTCTGACACTGTTAGGACTCGGCGTGCCTGAAATGGCACAACTTATACTGCCCTTAAGTCTGTTTCTGGCGATCCTGATGACGCTGGGACGGCTTTACACGGAAAGTGAAATTACCGTGATGCACGCCTGCGGCCTGAGTAAGGCCGTGCTGGTTAAAGCAGCGATGGTATTGATGCTCTTTACCTCGCTGGTGGCGGCGGTGAACGTTATCTGGCTCGGCCCCTGGTCATCCCGCTATCAGGATGAGGTGACGCAGAACGCCAAAGCGAACCCGGGAGCCGCGGCGATGGCCGCTGGCCAGTTCCAGACCTCCAGCGACGGCAGCGCCGTGCTGTTTGTCGAGGATGTAAAGGGCAACCAGTTTGGCAACGTTTTCCTGGCGCAGCTGCGGCCTAAAGGCAATGCGCGTCCGTCAGTCGTGCTGGCCGACAGCGGCCATATGGAGCAGCGCAAAGATGGTTCGCAGGTGGTAACGCTGGATAAGGGCACCCGCTTTGAGGGCACGGCCCTGCTGCGTGACTTCCGCATTACCGACTTCACCAACTATCAGGCGATTGTGGGCTATAAGGCGGCGACGCTCGATCCGAATGATGCAGAGCAGTCGAGCTTTACCGGCCTGTTCAGCAACAACACGCCTGAGTTTAAAGCCGAGCTGCACTGGCGTCTGACGCTGGTGTTCGCGGTGCTGGTGATGGCGCTGATGGTGGTGCCGCTCAGCGTGGTGAACCCCCGTCAGGGACGCGTGCTGTCGATGCTGCCCGCGATGCTGCTCTATCTGATCTTCTTCCTGCTGCAGAGTTCGCTGAAGTCGAGCGGAGCAAAAGGCCGCCTCGATCCGGGTGTGTGGATGTGGGTGGTGAATATCAGCTATCTGCTGCTGGCGATAGTGCTTAACCTGTGGGATACGGTGCCGATGCGTCGGGTTCGCGCCCGCTTTACACGCGGAGGGTCAGTCTGATGTTTCGCGTTCTTGACCGTTATATCGGTAAAACGATTTTCAATACGATAATGCTGACGCTGTTCATGCTGGTGTCGCTTTCCGGCATCATCAAGTTCGTCGATCAGCTGCGTAAGACCGGGCAGGGGAGCTACAGCGCGCTGAGCGCCGGCTATTACACCCTGCTGAGCGTGCCCAAAGATATTGAGATTTTCTTCCCGATGGCGGCCCTGCTGGGTGCTCTGCTGGGACTGGGCGCGCTGGCGCAGCGCAGTGAGCTGGTGGTGATGCAGGCGGCGGGCTTTACCCGCATGCAGGTGGCGCTGTCGGTGATGAAAACGGCGATTCCGCTGGTGCTGCTGACCATGGCGATCGGGGAATTTGTGGCGCCGTCAGGCGAGCAGATGGCGCGTAACTACCGGGCGCAGCAGCTTTACGGCGGCGCACTGGTGTCGACGCAGAATGGTCTGTGGGCAAAGGATGGCAACAACTTCATCTTTATTGAGCGCATTAAAGGCGACAATGAGATTGACGGTGTCAGCATCTATAACTTTACCGATCAGCGCCGTTTACAGAGCGTGCGTTATGCGGCGACGGCGACCTGGGATAAAGACAAAAAGCGCTGGATACTGTCGCAGGTCGATGAGTCGAACCTGACCGATCCGAAGCAGATTACCGGCTCACAGAGTCTGAGCGGCGAGTGGAAAACCAATCTGACGCCCGACAAGCTGGGCGTGGTGGCGCTCGACCCGGATGCGTTATCGATTCGCGGTCTGTATAACTACAGTAAGTATCTGAAGCAGAGCGGCCAGGAGTCAGGACGATACCGGCTGAATATGTGGAGCAAGATTTTCCAGCCGCTGTCGGTGGCGGTGATGATGCTGATGGCGCTGTCGTTTATTTTCGGTCCGCTGCGCAGCGTGTCGATGGGGGTACGGGTCGTGACCGGTATCAGCTTCGGCTTCCTGTTCTACGTGCTGGATCAGATTTTCGGCCCGCTGAGTCTGGTTTACGGACTGCCGCCGGTGCTGGGGGCGATCCTGCCAAGCTTCGCGTTCTTTGCGATCAGTATGTTTATGCTGATTAAGCGGCGCTAAGCACCGTGAATGAAAAAAGGCCGCCTCTCAGGGCGGCCTTTTTTATGGCGGGCGCCGTGCGCCCCTTTATTCGCCCGGCCGTCTGAGGCACCCCTCTATGATTTCATCCAGTCGTTAATCAACGCACCATACAACAGCTCCGCTTCCGCTAACCGGCTCAGCAGGCAATATTCATCGGTCTGGTGAGCCATGGATGGCTCGCCGGGACCGAGAATAATGCAGGGCGGCGTACCCAGTGCGGGCAACAACAGTGACGCATCAGTAAAGTAGGGCACAATGCGCGGCGTCAGCGGAGCGTCATGTAACGCCTGACAATGCTGATAGACAGAATGAATCCAGGCCTGATTCTCTTCGCTCAGTACGGCCGGCAGATCCACCAGCGTCGTCACCGTTACGCTCTCTCCCAGTAAGGTTGTCAGTTGCTGTCGAATGGTGGCGTGCTGCAGATTGGGTGCGCTGCGGATATCCACATCAAATTGGGTGCGATCGGGCACAGAGTTAATGTTCAGGCCGCCTGAAATGCGTCCGACGTTAACGGTCGGCTGCTTCATCAGCGGATGTGGCGCGCCAGGCGAGAAGTGCTGGATCCTGCCCAGAGCCTCCGCCGCCAGATAAATGGCATTAATGCCCAGTTCCGGCATCGCGCCATGGGCCGTTTTCCCGCGCGTTTCACAGCGTAGCCAGAGTGCGCCTTTGTGGCCGATAACCGGATAGTTGGCGGTGGGCTCGCCGACAATCAATGCGCCGACATCGGGCAGGTCAGCATCAGCAATCAGCGCCCGCGCGCCGTCACAGCCCGTCTCCTCCCCGCCGGTGATCATCAGCACGACGCCGGAACCCTGCTGAATCGCCTGCTGATGCGTCACGCAGGCCACAGCAAAAGCCGCGACAGCCGCCTTCATGTCACTCGAACCGCGACCGTAAAGCCGGTCATCCACGATTTCACCAAACGGATCGAACTGCCAGTCAGCATTGCCGAGCGGGACTGTATCCAGATGGCCGGTAAACGCCAGCTGCGGGCCGGGCTGACGGCCAGGAAGGCGGGCAATCAGGTTCAGGCGATTTTCACCGAAGGGGGACAGGGTGACCTCAAAGCCCCGTTCCGCCAGCCACTCTGCCAGAAAGTGCATGCAGGCCGCTTCGTTGCCCGGGGGATTAATGGTGTCAAAGCGCAACAGCTGCTGCGCCAGCGTCTGGCTCTGGCTCATCATCCGCGCACCGTTAACCAGTCCAGGCAGTTGATCCACAGCTGGCGGTAACCCGGCCACTGAGCAAATTCCTGCGGCAGCCAGTGCGCAGACATATCGCTGGTCCAGACCAGTGAGCGACCCTGCTGATACTCGCGCACCGCCAGCAGCGGATGTGACGTGCCGGCGATAGTCGCCAGCAGCTTTCCTTCCGGGTGCATCTCCACTTCGTTATAGCCCAGTAGCCATGGCCAGTCGTCTGGCATACTGGCGAACAGCGCGTGAGATTCGGTCACGCAGGGATAAACGCCCTCGGGCGTTTCGATGCGGTCATCCCAGGCCAGGCAGCGCACCGGCAGGACTTTCTCGACCGCCGTGTTGCGATAGCGCGCGCCGCCATTGATACCCTGAAAACTGAAGTAGCCGCCAATCATCATCAGCGCGCCGCCCGCCGCCACATAGTCGTGGATCAGCGTCAGGCGATTTGCCGTGCGCTGGCTCTTCAGCCAGGTATCCGGGTGCAGCAGCAACGTATTGGCGCCGATGTCGGAGAGAATGATCGCATCCCACTGCTGAAGCCCGTCCGGGGTTAAAGGAAATTCGGTGGCGGCAGCATGGGCGGGCATGTAGGTGATGGCATAATCGCTGTCGGCCAGCGCCGCCATAAAGTCGGTGGCGCCATTATGCCAGGTGGCGGTGGCAAACTGATCGAAGCCTTTGACGTGAACAGACGTGCTGGTCCAGGACTCGCCGACCAGTAAAATTTTCTTCTGCATTCAGGTTCTCCCTTACCCACCAAAAACGCGCTGTGGGTTAGCAATCAGTAAGGTTTCAAGTTGTTCGCCGCTGACGCCGTGGCGTTTCAGGCGCGGGACAAAATGTTTAAGGATGTAGCCATAGCCGTGACCGCCGTAGCGGGTCAGCATGGTTTTCAGGAACACGTCCTGCGACAGCAAAATCTGCTCGATAAAGCCGTCATCGATCAGCTCGCGAATGGCGCGGGCATTCTCCTCATCGGACGGTGACTGCGCGGTCTCATCGGCGTAGTAATAGCTCATGCCGATCATGTCATATTCCAGAAAGGCACCGCGCTGTGCCAGATCGCGCTGGTAGCGCTTATCGGCAAAGCTGGGGTTCATGTGGCACAGCACCACATGACGCAGGTCAGCGCCTTCTTCTTCCAGGATATCCAGCACCCGATGGCCTAAGCGCTCCCAGCCGGGCAGATGCACCTCAACCGGCACGCGTGTCGCGGCACTGGCGCGGCCCGCCGCCCGCAGGGATTTCTCCTCGTCAGGGGTAAAGCGGCTGGACACACCGATTTCGCCGATCAGGCCAGCCAGTACCTCGGGTTTCTCCTCTCTGCCGCCCAGGTCGTAAATCAGCCTGTCAGCGAGTGCCTCGATGCTGATCGTTTTGACCCAGTCGGGATGTGAGGGCTCCAGATACAGTCCGGTGCTCATGATGATGTTCAGCCCGGTCAGGCGCGCGATGCGCTGCAGCGCTTTCGGGTCACGGCCAATGCCGATATTGGTGGGATCCACCACCGTCTCGCCGCCCAGTGCCCGGAACTTCATCAGCTCTTCAATCGCCAGATCCACATCAAACAGCTGACAGTTATCGCGGCTGATCAGCGGATTAAGCGACAGCTCGCCCAGGTTTTCGATGCTGACCGGCATTTCCGCCAGATGACGCTCGCCACAGCAGCAGGGCGGTACCCACTTGCCGGAGGCATCCAGCAGAATATGCTCGTGCATCAGCGTCACGCCCATCTCACTCACCGGCAGCGGGCCAAGAACGGTCATCACATAGCCGCTGTTGCTGCCCAGCGGCAGCGGATCGGGATGACGAAAAATAGAGTGTTTCATCAGCTATCCTTTCGCCGCCGATCGCGTCGGGTTGAGAATGCGGGTGTTAAGCCAGATGGCCAGCAGAATAATCGTACCGGTGGCGATCTGCGTGTAAAATGGGGAGATATGCGACAGAATCAGGCCGTTCTGGATGATGGCAATCGACAGCGCGCCGAGCAGCGTGCCGATAACGGTTCCGAAGCCGCCAAACAGGCTGGTACTGCCCAGCACCACCGCCGCGATCACCTGCAACTCGAAGCCTTCGCCCTGGTTGGAGGAGCCGCTGCCCAGACGCGCGGTGATGATCATGCCCGCCAGCGCCGCCGCCATACCGCTGAGGATGTAGACCTTCATGGTTACGGCTTTGGTGTTAATACCGCTCCGGCGCGCGCCTTCCGCATTCGCGCCAATCGCCGTGACATAGCGCCCAAAACGCATATGATTCAGTGCGATATGGCCAACGATCAGCGCCACGATGCCTATCAGCGCGGGCATCGGCACGCCCAGTACCCAGGCGCGGCCCATTAAAGCGAACGGGCTGTCGGCAGGGATGGGAATGGAGTAGCCCTGGGTAATCAGCAGCGCCACGCCGCGCACCACCGCCAGCGTTGCCAGCGTGACGATAAAGGCCGGAATGCCTTCGTAAGCGATAAAGAAGCCGTTAATGGCCCCCACCAGCGCGCCCAGCAGCAAGCCGCCCAGCAACACCACCGGCCAGGGCAGGCCCCAGTTATTCAGCGCGATAGCGGAGAGGGCGCCGACCAGCGCCAGCGTCGATCCTACGGAAAGATCGATCCCGCCCGTGGTGATCACCAGGGTCATCGCCGTGGCGACAATCAGCAGCGGCGCGCTCTGGCGAATGATATTCAGCCAGTTAGCACTGCTGAGGAAGTTGCCGGTGATCAGGGAAAACACCACGCAGCAGAACACGAAAAACAGCGCGATGCTCACCACGCCAGAGTGGTTGTGCAGCAGACGACGCGGCAGCGAGTGCTGTGTCATACGGGAACTGCTCAGATTCATAATAGTCATCCTGTTACCTCGCTCAGTGCGCGGCGGCCGAGCGGGCGACAAACTTCTCACCCACGATCAAATTGACGATCTCGGTCAGATCCGTTTCGGCCACGCGGCGCTCCGCCACATTGGTGCCCTCGTACATCACCATGATGCGATCGCACACCAGGAAAAGATCCTGTAAGCGATGGGTGATCAGGATGACGCTCACGCCCCGTGCCGACACCCGGCGGATCAGCTCCAGCACCGCCTCCACTTCGGCGACGGCCAGCGCGGCGGTGGGTTCATCCATAATCAGTACCTTGGGATCGAAGGCGGCAGCGCGTGCAATGGCAATCGCCTGGCGCTGCCCGCCGGATAAGTTGCGCACCAGCAGCCGGGTATCCGGGATAGAAATCCCCAGACCTTTCAGCATTTCCCGCGCGTCAGTGTGCATTTTTTCTTCGTCCAGAAACGGGATGCCGAAAATGGACTTCATCGGTTCACGTCCCATAAACAGGTTGCCTGCCACATCGACGGTGTCGCACAGCGACAGGTCCTGATACACCATCTCAATATGGCAGCGGCGCGAATCCGCCGGGTTAGAGAAATGCTGCTCTTCACCATCAATACGAATCGTGCCGCTGGTCGGGACGACCGCACCTGACAGCACCTTGGTCAGCGTGGATTTTCCCGCGCCGTTGTCGCCCACCAGACCCAGCACTTCACCCGGAGCCAGTTGCAGGTTGACGCCCTGCAGAGACCGGATCGCGCCATAGGTCTTGGTAATATTCACCATCTCTACCCGTGTCAGGGCAGTGTGTGCCTGCTGCATATGATTACTCCCATCACCACTAACGGGACCGTTACTCTGCATGTAAAAAGGGGCTATCCGGCACGGTTTACACCCTTGTAAACCGGTTTACCTGCAGGATAAACCCTTTGTCACAACACACAGAACAACACGCTACACGATATTTGTTTGCCGGGTGAGACAGTGCAGCTTCCGTGCCAGTCTGTGACCCGGCGTGGTACTTAGGATCTAACTCACTGTAATGCAAAACATTTGCCGTTTGACTTCAGGTAAACCGGTTTACTGAACAGAAACCGGCAAAATAAAGGCGCTCACTTTTTGCGCCACTATTGTGCGCTTTTGCGCCATTCTGGATCGTGGTTAACGGATCCGTATCGAGTCGCGCGCCACCCATTCAACCTGCAGACGGGTTTCGGCGGGGACGGGGAGGTCATCATTCAGGATACGCAACATGATCTCTACGGCCGTGCGGCCCAGTTCACGTGCGGGCTGGCGGATGGTGGATATACGCGGCTGGGTGAAATCAGCATAGGTGGCGTCATCAAAGCCCACCAGTGACAGCGCGTCGGGCGCGTTAAGCCCACGCGCGCGCAGGCCATCCATCAATCCCAGTACCAGAAAATCGCTGGCGGCAAAGACGGCGGTGGGGCGCTCTGCGCGGCTGAACAGCTGTTCCAGCGCCTGTTTACCGGACTCACGCTGGTATTCGCCGTACATCACCCATTCGGGCGGGACACGCAGGCCAGCCTGCTCCATTGCGGTGCAGAACCCCTGGTAGCGTTCGCGTACACTCATCAGTTCCGCCGGGCCGCCGACAAAGGCGATATCCTGATGACCCGCAGCAATCAGATTTTCGGTAGCCATCCGTCCACCCTGAACGTTGTCGGCAAACACTTTGGGCACGACGCTGCCAGGGATGTCCTCATCCAGCAGCACGATGCGCTGGTGGCGGTTAATCTCTTTGCGTAACAGACCGTTATCAGGATGGTTGGTGGTAAACAGCAGGCCATCCACCTGGCAGGTATCCAGCCAGCGGATAAACTGACTCTCTTTGTCCGGATGGTTGCGGGTAATACAGAGTACCAGGCTGTAGCCATGGGCAGAGGCGGCTTCTTCGGCGGCATCTGCCAGTTCGGCAAAGAAGGGATTGGTAATATCGGGCAGCACCAGCCCCAGGGTTTCGCTGCCGCCCTTGCTCAGGCGACGCGCCAGGCTGTTACCGCGATAATCCAGCTGACGAATCGCCGCTTCAATGCGATCAATCGTCTCCTGCGGCAGCATAATGCTTTGATTCATATAGCGGGATACGGTCGCTTTAGAGAGCCCGGCCAGCGCTGCCACATCCGATAACAGCACCCGTTTTTTACTCATATCACCTGCCATCTTGCCCGGAATCGGCTATCAGTAACACAGTTGCGCGCAGCGGAGACAGTTTTTCCATGCCCGCTGACGATAAAATAATCGCTTGACAAAATTTAGCCAGAAGCGAATGTTAAAGGCAGTTTACCGCACGGCCCGGGAGTCACTCCCAAACCCGATTAATTCCTTTCACACGTGCACCATAATGGACGGTGTGCAGAAAGTCGATTATTCAGGTTCTGGCTGAAGCAGCCATTCAGACGATATTTGCCCGCCAACACTATTCCCTCTGCATTTTAATGCGGAGATCAACTGGTTATCGCTCATTCCCGACGAGGAATTTTAAGATGATGGCATTTAACACCAGAAAACTGCGTGCTGTTGCGCTGGCAACCGGCTTACTGTCTGCGGGTTCATTATTTTCACTGGCAAAAGCCGCCCCCACTTATGCGCTGGTTCAGATCAATCAGCAGGCCCTGTTTTTTAATCAGATGAATAATGGCGCCCAGGAAGCAGCGAAAGCCAGCGGTAAAAATTTAGTGATCTTTAACGCCAACGATAATCCAGTGTCTCAAAACGACGCCATTGAAACCTATATTCAGCAGGGTATGAAAGGCATTATGGTGGACGCGATTGACGTCAACGGCATTATGCCAGCGATTAAAGAAGCGGCCGCCGCCAGAATACCGGTTATTGCGATTGATGCGGTATTACCGGCGGGCCCACAGGCGGCACAGGTGGGCGTGGATAACCTGGAAGGCGGCAAAATTATTGGTCACTATTTTGTCGACTACGTGGCGAAGAATATGGGCGGCAAAGCGCGACTGGGCATTGTGGGCGCGCTGAATTCGGCCGTGCAGAACCAGCGTCAGAAAGGGTTTGAAGAAACCCTCAAAAGCAATCCGGGCATCACCGTCGCGGATGTGGTTGATGGCCAGAACGTGCAGGATACGGCGATGACGGCGGCAGAAAACCTGATCACCGGCAACCCGGATTTAACCGCTATCTACGCGACCGGCGAGCCGGCACTGCTGGGCGCGATTGCGGCGGTGGAAAACCAGGGCCGCCAGAAAGAGATCAAAGTCTTTGGCTGGGATCTGACGTCCAAAGCCATCAGCGGGATTGATGGCGGTTATGTCACGGCTGTCCTGCAACAGGATCCGAAAAAGATGGGTGAAGAGGCGGTAAAAGCCCTGAACGCGATTACCGCAGGCAAAACCGTGTCGAAAACCATTCTGGTCCCGGCCACGGTGGTGACCAAGGCCAACGTGGACAGTTATCGCGCAATGTTTAAATAACCGCTGGCTCGCCGCCTGACTGGAGCAGCGCGGCGAGTTCCTCTGCGGTGGGGAAGGCCTGACGTGTCCCATGACGGCTGACAGTCAGCGCCGCAGCCTGACTGGCATGCGTCAGTGCTAAAGCATCGATTTCCCCCCCGCGCCGGATCGCGGAAGCCAGCATGACGGCAAGAAAGGTATCGCCTGCGCCGGTGGTATCGGCGGCATTAACGGGTTGCGCCGGACAAAACGTTCGCTGGTCGCCCTGCGTCAGCCAGGCGCCCGCACTGCCCAGTGTGGTCACTAACGTTTTCACTGCGCGGGGCTGCAGCTGCTGCGCTTCGTGCTGATTGACCACGGCGATATCGACCAGCGACCAGCATGAGGCAAAAGCGGCGTGCACGGGTGAGGGGTTAAATACGGTTATCAGGCCGCAGGATTTGGCCAGGCTGAACAGCGCATGGGTTTTTTCGGGCGAGAAATTGCCCTGCTGCACCAGCAGATCGCCCGGACGCGCGCTGGCCAGATGGTGGCCAAGCGTAGTGATATCCAGCGCATCTGCCGCCGATGTACTGGTAATAATGGCGTTATCGCCATCGGCGCTGTGCAGAATAAGCGAGGTGTCGCTCAACGCGGTCATGGGCTGCGTGGGCAGTAACGTCACGGGCTCGTTCATGAGCTGCTGACGGATCCATTTTCCTTTGCTGTCGTGACCGGTCGCGGCAATTAAACAGGTTTCAATGCCGCAACGGGATAACACTATCGCCTGATTCGCGCCTTTTCCGCCGATATCCTGCGATCGCTGATAACCGTGAACAGAGGCGCCCTTAGCCGGAATGTCGGTAACAGACCAGGTTTCATCGACAGTAATATTTCCAGCCACATAAACACGCATAGTGTTTTCCCGAACAGGATAAAGAAGCGATGGTTGCTATATCAGCAGGAAAAATTGATGCAATACAAGCGATATTTTCACGCCCTAAAGCGGTTATTGGCGTCATTCACTGTGACCCCTTCCCGGGCTCACCAAAATATCGGGGCAAACCTGTCAGCGCGATAATTGATCGCGCATTACGCGATGCGGAAAATTATATTGCTGGCGGGGTTCACGGCCTGATTGTGGAAAATCATGGCGATATTCCTTTTTCAAAACCTGAGGATATTGGCCCGGAAACGCCGGCGCTGATGGCGGTGATTACGGAAAAAGTGCGGGAGCGTTTCGGCGTGCCGCTGGGCATTAACGTGCTGGCGAATGCCGCGCTGCCTGCCTTTGCCACCGCGCTGGCGGGCGGGGCGGATTTTATCCGCGTCAATCAGTGGGCGAATGCTTATATCGCCAACGAAGGCTTTATTGAAGGGGCTGCCGCGAAAGCGCTGCGCTACCGTAGCCAGCTGCGGGCCGAACATATCCGGGTATTCGCCGACAGCCATGTTAAACACGGCAGCCACGCGATAGTGGCCGATCGCTCCATTCGGGAACTGACCCGCGATGTCGACTTCTTCGAAGCGGATGCGGTTATCGCCACCGGACAACGCACCGGCGACAGCGCCACGCTGGAGGAAATCGACGAGATCCGCGCTGCCACCACCTTACCGCTGCTGGTGGGATCGGGCGTGACGCCCGCCAACGTCTGCCAGATTCTGGCGCGCACGCAGGCCGTGATTGTGGCCAGTGCGCTCAAAGTCGATGGCGTCTGGTGGAACGATGTGGATCGGGAGAGGGTAAAAGCGTTTATGGCGGTCGCGCAGCCTGCGCTGGAGCAGCCATAACCGTCCTTTATTGCCTGACGCAGAGGACAAAAAAACCCGCAGGGAGGCGAGGTTATTTGGTTACGTCAGCCCAGCCAGCTTTTCACCACCGGCAGTACGGCGGGAAGCTGCGACAGCAGGTAGAGGATCAGCCCGATGGTGCCGCCCACCAGCGTCCCGTTGATGCGGATAAACTGCAGATCCTTACCGATGTTCAGCTCTATCTGCTGCGACATATCCCGCGCATCCCAGCTTTTCACCGTGTCGCTGATATGGCGCGTCAGGAAGCGGGCAAACTCCGGCGCGACGCTGCGGGCGGCCTGCTCCAGGTGCTGATTCATTGAGTCGCGCAGCGCCGGGTCGGCGGCCAGGGTTTCGCCCAGCCAGCGTGCCGCATCGCCTATTTTCGCCTGCACGCGTGAATCTTCGCTGCTGAAATCTGCCTTGAGCCAGCTGCGCATATCATTCCAGAGCTCGCCGATGTAGCGGTTAAAGGAGGCATCCTCTTTCAGCCAGCCTTTGATCTCGTCGGCGCGGGCTGCCATTTCCGGGTCGCTCTGCAGCTTCACGATGAGCTTCTCAACCGCCCGGTTAAAGCCCAGCCGCAGTTCATGGCCCTGATCCAGCGCCACATCATCCAGCAGGGAATCCACCGCGTTCGCCACCAGTTCTGCGCTGTGCTCGCCCAGCCACTCGGTCGGCAGCATTTTCGCCTTGATGGGATGCTCGCGCTTCAGCCAGCGCACCAGCTGGTTAGCGATAAATTCCCGGGTGGTGGGTTTGTGCAGCAGCTTCAGCAGCTGGTCGATTGCCGCGTCCAGCAGCGCCTGGTGACGATTGTTCTTCGTCAGGCTCTCCAGCACCAGGGCGCTGGTCTGGCTGAGATCGACTTTGTCGATAGCGCGATGCACCGCACGGCGCATAAAGGTCTGGATGCGGGTGTCATCGGTCAGATCCAGGAAGCCGCGCATCACCTGCAGCAGATGGCGGCCCACACGGTCGGCGTTACCTGGCGCATTGAGCCACTGCGCCAGCAGGGTGGAGGGATCGTAGCGGCGGATCAGATTCAGCAGCGAATCGGTATCCAGAAACTTCTCCTGCACAAAGCGCCCCAGATTCTCACCGATGCGATCTTTGTTGCGCGGGATAATGGCCGTATGACGGGCAATAAATGGCACCGGCACGCGGCGAAACAGCGCCACCACCGCAAACCAGTCGGCCAGTGCGCCGACCATCGCGGCTTCCGCTATGGCTTTGATGCCGCTGACGTAAAAGCTGGGCGGCAGAAACAGTGTGAAAATAAAGGTGAGGGCGGCCAGCAGCAGCAGCGAGAGCGCCAGGCGTTTGGTCCGTTTGAGTTCGCGTTGTTTATCCATATCCTGATCTTAGCAGTTTGCCTGCTTAACAGGTCAACGTTCTCCTCTCCCGGTCGAAAAGTGCAGTTAAGTCTGGCACGGATTTATGCGGTCTTAACCGGACGGGCGAGGCGCTGACCAGACTGTTCCTAAAAACTAATCACCTTAAAAATTACCACTCTGATAAACAGTTACGGCGGTGTACATTCCGGAGGCAGTCTCCTTACGTTGACACACCCTATCCATGGAACCAGACCAGGAGAATTCACGTGAAAGCAATCGCAACGGCAACCGCCAGTCTGTTGATGTTAATGAGTGGTATCGGCGCGCATGCAGAAGGGCTGACCACCTCTGCCGATGGAAAAAATCTGACCGTCAGCTTCGGCAAGCCCACCATTAAGCAGGTCCTGCATTACCGTAAAATGTACGACAAAAAACCCTTTCCCGATGCCGAAATTTATTACTACGACAACGGCACCTATAAAATCATCTCGCAGGGTGAAAACCATTACGGCGTCTACGTGATGCAGGGCAGTTTCGATGATGAGACCTTCACGGTGCGCTTTATCTCGCTGCCCTCCAGCGACTGGGGTAACAAGACCGCCTTCCATCAGCTGACCTTTGTGCGCGGCGATAAGCAGAACGTGTTTATCCAGAACGCGATTGTCGATACCGGCGAAGCGATTGCCCAGCAGAACGGTACCTACACGCAGGAAAACAACACGGTCACCAACCCGGTCTCCACCCACTGGAAACATCAGTAGCGTTAAGGTGGCAGCCCGGCTGCCACCCACCTTTAGCGGCGCCGACCGCCAAACAGGCTGCCCAGCACGCCGCGAATGATCTGGTGAGTAATCTGACGCCCGGCGCTCTTTGCCATGGTCTGCACCACACCATCCCGCTTGCCGCCGCGCGGACCGGTGCTGCCAAACAGGATCTCTTTTAATCCCCCCAGAATCCCGTCATCGACCGCCACCGTGTTGCCTTTGGCTTCAGGCGCATTGGCCTTGTCACTGGCGGCCTGCACGCCCTGTTGCAGCCGTTCATAAGCCGATTCCCGATCGATTTCCGTGTCATATTTGCCATACAGCGGCGAATGGTTGATCAGACCGTTGCGCTCATCGCCTGTCACCGGCCCCATGCGTGAACCGGGCGCAATCACCATGGCGCGCTCGACGACCGACGGACTGCCTTTGGCATCCAGGAAGGAGATGAGTGCTTCGCCGGTGCCGAGCGCCTGAATGGCCTCTGCGCTGTCAAAAGCCGGATTGGCGCGCAGCGTCTCTGCGGCGGTTTTCACGGCCTTCTGATCTTTGGGGGTGAAAGCGCGCAGGGCGTGCTGTACGCGGTTGCCGAGCTGGCCCAGCACCCGATCCGGGATATCCGCCGGGTTCTGGGTAACAAACCAGACGCCGACCCCTTTGGAGCGGATCAGGCGCATCACCTGTTCGATCTTCTCCAGCAGCACCGGCGGCGCGTCGGTAAACAGCAGGTGCGCCTCATCAAAGAAGAAGACCAGCTTAGGCTTATCCAGATCGCCCGCTTCCGGCAGACGCTCATACAGCTCAGACAGCAGCCACAGCAGGCTGGTGGCATAGAGTTTCGGCATCTGGTAGAGCTTTTCAGCGGAGAGAATGTTGATGACGCCTTTACCGTTGCTGTCGACACGCATCCAGTCGGCGATATCCAGCATCGGTTCGCCAAAGAAGTGCTCTGCACCCTGTTGCTCCAGCGTCAGCAGACCGCGCTGAATCGCGCCGATCGAGGCGCTGTTGATATTGCCATACTGGGTCTGGAAGCTCTTCGCGTTATCACCGATGTACTGGGTCATGGCGCGCAGATCTTTGAAGTCCAGCAGCAGCAGGCCCTGGTCATCGGCGATGCGGAAGATAATCTGCAGAACGCCGCTCTGCACCTCATTAAGGTTCAGCAGGCGCGCCAGCAGCAGCGGGCCGAGATCGGAGACGGTTGCCCGCACCGGATGGCCTTTCTCGCCGAAGATATCCCACAGCACCACCGGATTGCTCTGCGGCTGCCAGTCGGTGACGCCGATCTTCGCCAGTCTCTCCTGAAGCTTTTCGCCGGACTGACCGGCCATCGCCACGCCGGTTAAATCGCCTTTCACGTCGGCCATAAAGACCGGCACGCCGCTGGCGGAGAAGGATTCGGCCAGCTTCTGCAGCGTGACGGTTTTACCGGTGCCGGTTGCGCCGGTGATTAAGCCGTGGCGGTTCGCCATTTGCGGTAACAGATGGAGTTCGACGTCAGGCGTCCGGGCAATCAGTAGCGGAGATGTCATGATTTTCCTCTCTCGGGCAACGGGTTATGCCTGAAGGATAGCAAGCGAAGGGCAGGGAAGAGGAGAACAATTCGTCAAAAGCGAGGCCGTTGCGCTGTCCTGCAACGGCCTCGCTTTTACTGGCGTCATTTCAGGCAGGCTGCCATCCCTGCCGGGTTTTCTACTTCTGCACCTCTTCAAAATTGAGCAGGCTGACGCCGATACCCTGCTGCAGGCTCTTCAGGTTGCTGCGCACGGCGACCTGGGTTGCGCCCTGCAGCAGCAGAACAAACGGCGAATCCTGCTGGACGCGGGTCTGCAGGGCCGTGTAAAGGCTGCGACGTTTTGCGGCGTCACTCTCTCCGGCGGCGGCGCGGGTCTGCGCGCTGAGTTCAGGGATCGTCCAGCCGACGCGCCAGGCCAGGGTTTTGCCGCCGCCGGGTACGTTATAAGCAAAGGCGCTGGCGTTGGTGTTGGGATCGATGTAGTCCGCGCCCCAGTAAGAGAAGATCGCCTGGAAGTCACGGCTGCGCATTTTGCTCCACAGCTCCGATTCCGCCACCGGCTGAAGATCGAGTTGCACATCGGCTTTAGCGAAGCTCGCCTGCAGCGCCTGCGCCACGTCGATGTAAGGCGGCTGGTTGACCACCGTCAGCGCGATATGCGTGCCCGGTTTAATGCCGCCTTTCTGCAGAATTTCCTGTGCCTTTTTCAGATCGTAGTGGAACGGCGTGGTATTCAGGGTGCCGTCAAACCCGTCCGGCAGGAAGCTCTGGTGAATACGGTACTGACCCTTCAGCAGCTGGTTCGCCAGGCTCTCATAGTCCACCAGCCAGCGCGCCGCCTGCCACAGCGCCGGATTGCCCAGCGCCGGTTGCTGCGGACTTTGGGTGTTAAAGCCGAGGTAGTAAACCAGGCTCGACGGGAAGGCCTCGACACGCACCCC
This sequence comes from Type-F symbiont of Plautia stali, assembly GCF_059731105.1. Classification (NCBI taxonomy): domain Bacteria; kingdom Pseudomonadati; phylum Pseudomonadota; class Gammaproteobacteria; order Enterobacterales; family Enterobacteriaceae; species Type-F symbiont of Plautia stali. Next base: position 540,966 of record NZ_AP035909.1, read on the forward strand.
CGCCGTGTTCTTCAGCGCGGCGATCTGGTCCGGGCCGAGCTGATAGGCGACATCCACATCTCCCTGCTGGATCAGCAGCCGGCGGCTGCCCGGATCGGCCACCCCTTTCAGCAGAACGCGCTTCAGATGCGGTTTTTGGGTGCTGTAGGGATTGGCCTCCAGAACCAGCGCCTGCAGCGGCACAAACTGCCTGATGGCGTAGGCGGCGCTGCCTGCCGAGTGCACCTTCAGCCAGCCGTTGCCGTAGTCATTGTTACTGGCGTGCTGCCGGACCAGCCTGCTGTCAACAATCGAGGCGACCGGCGCGGTCAGCAGGCGCAGCGCCAGGTCGCGGCCAATCTCCGCCGGCCAGCGCAGCTCAAGCTGGTGGTCGCTGATCACCGTGAACTGCTGGTCGATATTTTCTGGCGTCCAGCCAAACTCGCCCAGAATAAAAGAGGGCGCTTTATTCAGCTTCACCGCGCGGGTTAAGGAGAACACCACATCCTCAGCGGTCAGCGGATTACCGCTGGCGAAGCGGGCCTGGGGATTAAGATCAAATACCAGACTGTGCGGTGTTTTGCCCGCCTGCCAGCGGGTCGCGGCCAGCGGCGAGAGCTGCTGTGGATTGCGATGATCCGGCTCCAGCAGCATCTGGTAGATATTGCGCAGGCTGCTGTTGCTGACCGTTTCGAAACTTTCCGCCGGGTCAAAACTGATGATGCCATCCAGCGGAACGGCCACCACCAGGGTATCGGCGGGAGTGGCGGCGTGTGCGGAATGAACCAGAGTCAGCGCCGTTAACAGAGACAAAAGCGTTTTTCGCATAGAGAGGGTTATCCTGAGTCGGTAATGGCTCTACTCTAGCGGGCGCCCGATAATCTCAAAATGCCGGTTTGTTCTGAGCTTTGCACAAATATTCGCGTCAGGTTCATGTGGACAGGAAGGCGAATATAATGGCGGATTGTGATTATTTCTTTAAGACTCTTTTCGCTCCGGAAATATTATTCCTGCTCACCGAAGCAAAAGCCTGTTATCTGTAACTGACCACCTGAAAAAAGCGGCCTGTTTAAAGCGTGGCGTGCAGGAAAGACAGCGAACAGGGAAGCGTAATCTTTTTTAACGATCAATGAGCGTGATAATGACAATATGAAAATATCCCGCCACATAGCTGCCGGGTAATGGCTAATTAACCGATTTTTATCGCTTTTTCCCGGCGTTACCCCTTCCGGTTATGCTTTTTTCTGCCCGCTGAATGGGTGCCCTCTGATAACTGTTTTCTGCTGTGACAGCGCGTAAATTTTAAATTTACATTCAGACACATTTATATCCCTAAGATTGTCAGGTCTTTAACCGATATATTTTCTTTGTCACCGATAGATAATTCTACCCGCCCTTAACCGTTCTGCCGTCGTCTGTGCCGTGTGCGTGAATACCGGCGGGGAATACCCCTCTGCGCATCGCCTTTCAGCGTCATCAGCGATTAAGAGGGGTATTCAGCAGATGAGAGTCGTGCGGATATGCTTTTAGAAAAACCCACCACCAGGCGTAAATTTTTGCTCGGTTCACTGCTGGCGCTGCCATTAAGTGAGCTGGTGTTAAAGGGCATCACGGCGGCACAGGCGGCAGAGATGGCCGCCCCCGAGTTAGCCGATTACAGGCCGATCTTTTTCAGTGCCGACGAGTGGCAGTTCATCCTGGCGGCCACCGATCGTCTGATCCCGGCAGGCGGCAAAGGCAAAGCGCCGGGCGCGCTGGAAACCAATGTGCCGATCTTTATCGATCAGCAGCTGCACAGCGAAGCCTTTGGCAGTGAGATCTACCTGCAGGGGCCTTTCAATACCCAGGCTCCCGCGACGCTGGGCTATCAGATCCCGTTCCGTCCCCAGCAGATCTACCAGACCGGCATAAAGCTGCTCAATCAGTGGTGCCATGACACTCATCAGAAAGCGTTTGCTGCGCTGACGCTGGAGGAGAAGGATGCGGTGCTGACGCAGGTGAATAAAAACCAGATCGACTTTGCCGCGCTGGGCGAAGCCGATCTCAGACCGTCACATTTCTTCAGCCAGCTGCTTTCCGATACCAAACATGGCTATCTGGCCGACCCGATGTATGGCGGCAATAAAGGGATGAAAGCCTGGATCGCCATCGGCTTCCCCGGCGCGCGTGCCAGCTTCACCGAGTGGGTGAAACAGCACAACGTGCCTTATCCGCTCGGCCCGGTCAGCATCAAAGGTGAACGCGCCTGAGGCGCTTCCACATCAGGTAAACAGGATTATCATGGCACAGGTTACTAAAAAAGAAGTCGACGTCGTGGTCTGCGGCCTCGGCTGGGCAGGCTCACTGATGAGTATTGAGCTGGCGCTGGCAGGACTGGAGGTGCGCGCCCTGGAGCGCGGCGGCGATCGCGATTATGACGAGTTCGCCTATCCGAAACCGGCAGATGAATATGCCTATGCGGTGCGCAACAAAGTGTTCGCCACCCCGGCGGAAGTGGCGGTCACCGTGCGCTACAACAGCAGCCAGACCGCACTGCCTACCCGTAAATGGGGCGCATTTGCGCCGGGCACCGGCGTCGGCGGCGCAGGGATGCACTGGACGGCGGTACTGATCCGTCCCACTCCGACCGATATCAAGCTCAAAACCTATGTCGACGAGGCGTACAAGCCCGGCATTCTGCAGGAAGATATGCGGGTGATGGACTTCCCCTTCAGCTGGGAAGAGATCGAGCCTTACTACTACAAATTCGAGCTGATCTGCGGCCAGTCGGGCAACACCGGCAATCTGCGCGGCAAAATTCTGCCGGGCGGCGATCCGTTTGAAGGGCCACGTTCTGAACCTTATCCGCTGCCCGCGCTGGAAGACACGCTGAACAATGTGATGTTCAAAGAGGCGGCGCAAAAACTCGGTTACCACCCGTTCCCGAACCCGTCGGCCTGTGTGTCGCGGGCGTGGAAAAACCCCTACGGCAACCAGATCGCCCCCTGCAACTACTGCGGCTACTGCAGCAAATATCCCTGCCTGAACTACTCCAAAGCGTCGCCGCAGACGGCGGTGATGGACGCGCTGAAGCGCATGCCGAACTTCTCTTATGAAGTGAACGCGGAAGTGATTAAGGTGGTGCTGAACGATGATAAGAAAACCGCCAAAGGGGTGATCTACATCGATGCGCAGGGCAATGAGTGCTTCCAGCCGGCGAAAATCGTCGTGCTGAGCAGCTTCCAGCTCTACAACGTGCGGCTGATGCTTCTCTCCGGCATCGGCAAGCCTTACAACCCGATAACCGAAGAGGGCGTGGTCGGCCGTAACTACGCCTTCCTGTCGAACGGCGGCGCGACCCTGTTCTTCAAAGATAAAAACTTTAACCCCTACGCCACCGCAGGCGCGACCGGGCAGATGTTTAACGATATCTCGCCAGGCAACTTCGATGGCCCCGGACTGGGCTTCCTGGGCGGCGCGAAGATCCACAGCTCACAGGCGACCGGCACGCCCATCAGCACCGCGCTGCCAAAAGGCACGCCCTCCTGGGGCATGGGCTACAAGGAAGGCCTGGAGGAGTGGTACGGTCATTCGATGAAGATCAGTATCACCACTACCTGTCAGTCCTACCGCGATATCTATCTGGATCTCGATCCGAACTACAACGATCACCGCGGGCTGCCGCTGCTGCGTATGACCTTCAACTGGAAGGAGAATGAGCTGAGGCTGCAGCAGCATCTGAAAGGGATCGTCGGCAATATTGCTAAAGAGCTGAACCCCGACAGCATGAGCATGAGCTTCCTGCCGATGGGCGCGGATTTCGATATCACCAAATATGTCTCGACCCACAACGTGGGCGGGGCGGTGATGGGCGATAACCCGAAAACCTCGGCGCTGAACAAATACCTGCAGAGCTGGGACGTGCATAACGTCTTTGTGCCGGGCGGCAACGCCTTCCCGCAGAACTTCCAGGCGAACCCGACCGACACCATCGGTGCGATTACCCTGATGGCCGCACAGGCGATCAAAGATCACTACCTGAAAAATCCCGGCCCACTGGTACAGGCATAAGCGCATGAATAAGCTGAAACTTAACTCTTTTCTCGCCAGCAGCGCGCTGCTGCTGGGCAGCCTCTCTGCGCTGCCGGTTCACGCCGAAGATGAAGCACAACTGATTAAGCAGGGTGAATACCTCTCCCGCCTCGGTGACTGCATGGCGTGCCACTCGCTGCCGGGCAAGCCTGACTATGCGGGCGGACTGGCGATTACCTCGAACCTCGGCACCATCTTCTCCACCAATATCACGCCCGATAAGCAACACGGCATCGGTAACTACAGCGAGCAGCAGTTTGCTGACGCGGTGCGTAAAGGCATCCTGCCGGACGGCTCCCGTCTCTATCCGGCGATGCCTTACCCCGATTACGCCAGAATCAGCGATGCTGATATCCACGCGCTCTACGTCTACTTTATGAAGGGCGTGCAGCCGAGCGCAGCGCAGCCACCGGAAACGGATCTGAGCTTCCCGTTCAGCCAGCGCTGGGGCATGCGTTTCTGGAACTGGGCGTTCACGTCCGATAAGCCGTTCCGGCCGATTGGTGGCGCGTCAGCCGAGGTCAACCGCGGGGCCTATATCGTGGAGAGTCTGGGTCACTGCGGCAGCTGCCATACGCCGCGCGGCCTGGGCATGAACGAGAAAGCCCTCGACAGCGGTGACGATCAATTCCTGGCAGGTGGCAGCCTGAACCACTGGGCAGTGCCGTCGCTGCGTGGCCTGCCGCACTGGAGCCAGCAGGAGATCGTGGATTATCTGCAGACCGGGCGTAACGATAAAGCGTCAGTAGGCGGCGAGATGACCTCGGTGGTTGAGCACAGCAGTTCACACATGACCGATGCCGATCTCAAAGCTATCGCGGCTTACCTGAAGTTCCTGGGCGGCAATCCGCCCCTGCAGGCCTATAACGTGCAGGCGCAGCAGGCAACGGAAGCAAAACTTACCGCGGCGAAAAACCTCAGCGAAGGTGAGCGTCTCTATCTGGATAACTGCGGTGCCTGTCACTTCGTGACCGGCAAAGGCGCGCCGGGCGTCTTCCCGGAACTGGATCAGGCGACGATCGTCAACGCCAGCGACCCCACCGGTCTGATCCATACGATCCTGGCAGGCGCGCAGCAACCCTCTGTCGCTAAGGCCCCGTCAAAACTGGCGATGCCTGGCTTTGCCGGACGGCTGAGTGATGATGAAGTGGCACAGCTGGCGACCTTTATTCGTCAGGGCTGGAGCAACAGCGCGCCAGCCGTGAGTAAAGATCAGGTGGCTGAGGTGCGGAAAACGCTGAAGTAACGAAGAAGGGCTTCCCCTCGGCCGGTCAGGAGAGGGGAACGCCCGGATCAGTGAAAGGTGCGCGCCACTTCCAGCACGCCGTTAATCACAAACTGCACGCCCATGCAGACCAGTAAAAATCCCATCAGGCGCGAGATCGCCTCAATGCCGCTTTTGCCGACCAGCTTCATGATCGCTCCGGAGCTGCGCAGCGAGACCCACAGGATCAGACTCACCAGCAGGAAGGTCAGCACCGGCGCGACGCTCAGCACCCAGGCGGGAAAATCGACACCGCTTTTCACCGTCGAGGCGGAAGAAATAATCATCGCAATGGTTCCCGGCCCGGCCGTGCTCGGCATCGCCAGCGGCACAAAGGCGATGTTCACCGGCTCTTTGGCCTCATCCAGCTCATCCAGTTTCTGCTTTGCTTCCACCGAATGGCTGGCAGGCTTCGCCGGAAAGAGCATCCGGAAACCGATAAAGGCGACAATGAGTCCACCCGCAATACGCAGGCCGGGAATCGAGATGCCAAAGGTGTTCAGCACCGCATTGCCCGCGTACCACGCCACCAGCATGATGGCGAACACGTAGAGAGACGCCTGGCGTGCCTGACGGTTGCGCTCCTGGAAGTTCATGTCACCCGCCAGCCCTAAAAATAGCGCCACGGTGGTGAGCGGATTCGCCAGCGGCAGCAGCACGACCAGCCCCAGGCTTACCGCTTTGATCAGCTCCAGCATGTCAGATCCCCCTGATTAATGTTTCGGGCGCTCCAGCGCTTCCAGCAACTCGGGGAAGAAGTCCTGCAGGATTTCAGGCGTCATCAGTTCGGGATACTGCATCAGGTGTTCGCGGATGCGTTCGTTGACTTCCGGCAGCAGTCGCTGGGCCGCGGCGCTGGCGGTGATTTTATGCTTCTTCATGGCGCGCAGCAGATCGCCCGGCAGGGCGTCTTCGTCGTCGCCGTCATCGACCATCTCCAGCGCGTCCAGCTCGTCGAACATCTCCATCAGCGCTTCGGTCTGCGGCGTGCGGGATTCATATTCGCGCGGATGCTCCTCCTCCAGGAAGCGCAGCATGGCGCGCATCGGCGTGCCGTCAGGGGAAGCAGGGGGTTCGGCTGCGAACCAGCTCAGCAGCTGGTGCATGGTGACCTGGTGAACGCGATAGCCGCTGTCGACCAGCTCATCGGCCAGCAGTTCGGCGGTTTCGTTTTCTATCAGACAGATATGCGTACGGTTGGGTTCGTACTGATCCAGCCACTGATAGATCTCTTCAATCACGCCATCGTCATACTCGAATTTTTTGCTGAGATAGCTGCCGTCCTGCTGGTGGACGCAGGCCTGGATCTGATCGGGGTCGAAGTAAAGTGCGATGTTGATGCCTTTCATGCGTGCTGTCCTGTAGAAACCAAAACAACACTATAGCGCTCAACCCCAGGTTAAGGGAATGTCAGGCATCACAGCACGGGGGAGTTTCCCGCTCCCCGCTGAACCGCGAGGAGAGGGAGGCAGAGAGGGGATCAGGAGATAAAGTTTTTGCCCTGCTTCAGGACCACGTCGCAGGCTTTGGTTTTGAGTTTCTCACCCATTGGCGAGTTGCTCAGACTCTGCAGATTAAGCTGCTGACCGTTACCGGTGTTCAGCAGGCCTGCCAGGCCCTGGGTGTAGTCTGTCTGCTGCTGTTGCGCGGCGGGCGTGGTCAGGCCCAGCTTGCTCAGCACCTGATCTTTTACCGACTGCACATTGTTTTTCACCACGTTATGCTCGACGCAGTACTGCATCACGCCGGCCGCGTTCGTCATGCTACTGGCGCTGACCGCTTTATCGCCGCCGCCCAGCATGCTGGTAATGGAGGAGAGCGACAGCCCGCCATTCTGCTGCGTGGTGCTGGTGGTATTACCGCTGTTCTGCTGGCTGAGCTGCGACGCTGCACTGCTCAGCTGATCCTGCCAGCTTGCTGCTGATGCACTGCCTGCGACCAGAAGCGCGGCCAGTCCCCATCCCCACACACTGCGTTGTGCCTGTTTCATCTCAACCTCGGTATCTGCGTATTCAGTTTTGCTAAGAGAGGCAAAGGCACAGAAAGTTCCTGAACTTTTTTATTTAATTTTACTTTAAGACTCTTCTGTAATCATGGCAATGAATAATGGAGTAAAGCGCGGTCTGGGTTATTTCACGGCGCAATCTGATAGCTGTGTAAATAAAGATCTGGCGCTGAAACATTATTTAATATTCTCGCCAGTCATGGCAGGAATAATCCTGGTTGCCGCGAATTTTTGTGGCCTTTTTATCGGCATAAACCCTGATGCCATATACCCAAGGGTAACTATTTATCCATGAAATCAGTTCTTTTCAGGTTACTGTTTTTACAAGTTTTTATATTTTTAGCGCAGCGGTAAAAACTGAGGGTTTATTTTGATTGATGTTAATCGAGGGGGCTGAATATAAATTTCATCCGCCGGAAATTTTATTATTCCGGCTTGCGAAATCAGCGAGAGTGTTCATGCTTAATCACTGTGTCAGGCAGTTGTGGCAGATATTTAATCTTAGCGGGAGAATCAATATGGCTGGGCAGCCAGAACACAATAACTCTGCAGAAGTCGCGCTTAAACTCGCTGAAGAGAAAATAGCCCTGACGAAGCAAAAGATTGTGGATGGACATGTCCGGGTTACCCGTTCCACAACCGAGCATGACGAGGTCATCAGTACACTGCTTAACCGGGATAAGGTTGAGGTTGAGCATGTAGCAAAAGCACAACCCGTAGAGACGATGCCCGATATCAGGGAAGAAGACGGTGTACTGATTGTCCCGGTAGTTGAAGAAGAAATCCAAATCGTCAGAAAACTGGTGCTTAAAGAGGAAATCCACATCCGAAAAGTGCAGGAACACGTTCCTTTTCAGGAAGTGGTGACCCGACGTGAGCAGCAGGTGAACGTTGAGAGAGATGACGATCAAACCCGCTAACAGAGAGGAACCTATCATGGCACAGGAAAAAATCGTAACACTGTTCGATTCTGCAAATCAGGCAGAGGCCGCGAAAAGAAATCTCGTGAAAGCAGGCTTTTCCGATCGGGACATCAGTCTTATCAGTGGAGAGCGTTTAGAGCAGGAAGGGCAGTCAGTCCGCCATCCGAGCCTGTGGCAGCGCCTGTTTGGCCATACCGTCGATAAAGATCAGGCGGATGTCTATACCCGGGCGATGGATAAAGGCGGCGTAGTGCTGACGCTGCGCACCGAAGAGGAGAAGCTGGCTCGCGCCATGACGATTCTCCATTCACATGACTCGGTGGATGTCCCGTCACGTATGCAGAGCAGCCTGGATAACGGCACGACCACGCCGGGCGTCAACCCTACGGCGGGTAAGCAGTTTGCCGGTGAGACCAACGACCGTCAGGTAGAGCCGCGACGCACCTCGCTGACCGGTGATGAGAGCGAGGCCGATATTCTGCGTCTGGCCGAAGAGCAGATTGAAGTGGGTAAACGTCTGGTCAGCGAAGGCTCTACCCGTGTACGCCGCTATACGGTGACCGATACCGTTTCTGAAGAGATTTCGCTGCATGAGCAGCACGCTGACATCTTCCGCCGCTCGGTAAATGAACCCGCGCTGGCCGGAGAGGTGGACTGGTCCGAGAAAACCGTCGAAGTGGCGGAGACCCATGAGCAGCCGGTAATCAACAAAACGGCCCATGTGAAAGAAGAAGTGGTGGTGCGAACCGATGGCAGTGACCGCACCGAGACCATTAATGACACGGTGCGTCGTCAGGAAGTGGACATCGACCACGCCCGTGGCGGTCTGGATAGCGAACTGCCGGGTTCGGCGGCACGAGGCAAACCGGCAACCGCTGGCACGGCCTCACCCGGCGTGCAGAACCGCGACCACAAAGAGAGCCTGACGGAGAAGGTGAGCGAGAAAGCCAGCGAAGTGAAGGATAAGGTTGAAAACAAGCTGCATCATCGTGATTACGACCATTCGCACTGAGGCGCCAACCCTGACAACAGGCGCTGAGGGCAATGCCCGATGCTGAGCATGCACGAAGAAGCCAACCGCAAGGTTGGCTTTTTTGTGGGGGGCGAACCCCGCCTGAGAGGCAGAGAGGTCAGCTTAACGTTTTCCTGAGAATTGCATTCAGCCAGATCTCATCGCCCCGGCCGGCACGTAAATCACCGGTCTGCCAGAGATATGCTGTCTCAAGAGCGAACCTGTTCTTCCCGAAGCCCGCTTCTGTTGTCATCAGCGGCTTATTTTCTGCCAGCGTCTGAGCGCCGTGAGCATTAACGCCATCAATCAGCTTCTGCAACCCGGCCATATCCATATCTGTAAATCTGCGGCCATCCTTTTCCCGCTCGCCGCGGCCATATTTGAACGAAAGATACCAGACGCCGTTTGGTTTCAGTGCGATGGCCAGTCTGGTCATGACGCCAGGCAGCTCCGCCTCGGAGATATGCAGCAGGGAGGCGCAGCACCAGATCCCGTCGTATGTTTCAACCGCATCAACCTCCTGAAAACGCTTCTGCACCACCGCGTTCCCGGAAAACTGGCGGGCCAGCGCGACCAGTTCGGCGGAAGCATCAAAGGCTTCGACGACAAAGCCCATATCACTAAAGGCTTTGACGTCACGCCCTGAACCGCAGCCTGCATCCAGAATGCGTGCGCCGGGCGGCAATTCCCTGATAAAAGGCCGGTAAAGTGCCGACATATCCACGTTTGCTGTATCGCGAAAAAACCGCTGAGCGTGCTCCTGGTAATACTCTTCATTGCTCAAAACAGGCTGTCTCCCTGTGCCGCTGGCTGCCACTCATGCAGCAGAGCAAATTTTGCCCTGTTCCAGTTTGTCTGCAGAAAGCCGTGCCGCTGTTGGGGCGTTTCGCCGGTCTGGCGGATTAACGTTTCCCGCAGTGGCAGGTGGCTGTTAATAAAGTATTCGTTTCGATCGTTCAGGCGCTGCAGCAGCGTGATTGAGGGAATACGTGCAAACTTACCCTGAGCACCGCGATTACAGGTCTGGCAGGCCAGCACCAGATTCCAGACGCCGTTGAGGTTGCCGATCTCTTCGCTGAGCATCAGCGGCAGGAAGTGATCGACATCAGCCAGGTTCTCCTCACCGCCCGTCACGCCAATTGGCCGGAAGCAATAAAAGCACCGGCCTTTCTGGTAGCCATTCAGGCTGCTGCGACAGCTGGTAATGGTGACGCGGCGACCACTCTGACGGCTGAAAAGCATCTTGTCGTTATCGTCATAATCAACCGCAATCAGGTTATGTGAAACGTTCATCGCCCAGGCTTCTTCAACCAGCCGCCATCTGGCCTCTGTTTCCGCGACCAGACTGGCAAACTGTTCATTTTCCGTCAGCTGATAAAAGTTATCCGTCAGCCGGATGCCTTTATGGCTGCGCCGTTCATCCAGAAAGAAACGTTTGTCGATCTCCGCGTAATTCACGTTATGAAAGGCATCAATGACATTCGCAAAGCCGCGCTTCACGGTAATGGCAATCAGCTGATCTTCGGTGATGTCACCCGCATTGAATTGCCTGCACGCCTCCAGAAACCCGCTGCTTTTGCTGGTGATTTGTTTTGGCGCATCCCGCAGGTGAGCACATAAATGACGCGTAAAGGGCACGGCCAGTGCCTCCAGCGTAATCAGATCGCTGTCTGGCTGCTTCAGATCATAGAGCGCGTGGGCCAGGGCAAACTTATAGGAGGCGACATTTTTGCCAAAGAGAATAACGCCGCGCCAGTAGTTTTCAAGGCGGGGATCGGCCTGGTAAAAGCGCATGCAGGTTCCTGTTTTGCGAGGCAGCTCGAAAATTCACGTAACAGGATCAGATAACAAACACAGGTAAATGTAAACCGTAAAGGGCGGGAGGAGCAGGGCGCGCTTTCAGGGATAAAAAGGCGTTAAAAGGTCATAAAGAGATTATGATAGCCGCTGTTGTCGGGCTCATCCGAATGGACGCCCTCTGCTTAGCAACAGATTGTCATTTCACTCACCTCACATTCAGGGAACAGGAAGCAGCGTGACGGTTATTCAGAAGCGGGTAATGCTAGTGGCAGCGCTTGCCACCCCGGTTATCGCCCAGGAAAGCGGCGTATCTTTTAATCACAAGGCGTGGTCAGTCGCCTGCGATAACACCTTAACCTGCCGTGTCGGCGGGCAAACCACAGAAGAGAATCTGGGCGGCGTGTTGCTGACGCGTGCAGCGGGCGCGGATACCGCCACCTCTGGCGAAATTATGCTGCCGGAGGATGATGAAAATCAGCAGCCGGTGACAACGCTTACGCTCTGGATCAATGGCCAGCGTGTGGGTGACGCGACGCAGAAAGCGCATCGCTGGTGGTTGTCAGATGCGCAGACGCTGACGCTGATTCAGGCTATCAAAGGCCGCGGCACGGTGGAGTTCAGAGGGGATAATGAGACCCTTCAGCTTTCCGGTGATGGCGCCTATGCAGCCCTGCTGAAAGTGGATGACGTGCAGGGCCGCATCAACACGCCGGGTGCCTGGGTGAAAAAAGGCGACAGGCCCGAAAAAAGCGTCGCAAAAGCCGTGGCTGTTCCGGTTATCCAGGCGGCACAGATCAGTCACTCCCAGCCCTCTGTTCTGACAAAAGAAGAGGCGGCAGCGCTCAGGCCGCAGCTGCTTGCCGCGTTAACCCCGGATCAGGAATGTGATTATCTGACCGCAGTCGGAGAGAAGGACGTCAACGACCATATTATCAGCGGCGATATTACCGCCACGCCACTGGATGCAACGCACACGTTGCTCTCCACCCAGTGCTGGGGCGCAGCCTATAACCAGGGATACGGCTTCTGGGTCACCGACCCGCAACGCAAAGCGAAGCCGGTGGCCGTCACCACCGACGCACAGACCTGGGAAAAGGGGGTAATCACCAATGTTTCGCTGGCAAGCAGTGCCGGCAGCTGCGTGTTTAAAGAAGAGTGGGTCTGGGATGGCAGGGCGTTTCGTCAAAGCCTGGTAGAAATCAACGATGGCTGCTGGTTTCCACGTTCCCTCGGTGACAGAGTGATACCCACCCTGATATCTGACGTAAAACATGAGGGAATAAAGTGAATTGTAAACCGATGCTGTTCGTTCTGGCGTTGCTCTCCCTGTCTGCTCAGGCCAGCCAGAGCGGCACCACCTTTGAGCACAAAGACTGGGAAGTCGCCTGTGATAATACGCTGACCTGCCGCATTGCGGGTTATGGCAAAGAAGAAGACCCGTCCGGCTCCATCCTGCTCACCCGTGCCGCCGGACCCGGAACAGAGACGGTGGGAGAGGTGACGCTGGGCGACACCGAAGATGACAGCGAACCGGCGGAAAAGCTGACGCTGTGGATCGACGGGAAATCAGCTGGCGATCTGGTGGCGGCCGATGACAACTGGCGCATGTCGGCCAGTCAGACTTCTGCGGTCATCAGCGCCGTCAAAGGCAACGGTAAAGTTGAATTTAAAGGTGGCACAAAGCCTTTCCTGCTTTCCGGCGAAGGCGCCTATGCCGTGCTGGTGAAAGCGGATGACGTGCAGGGCCGGATCGGCACGCCCGGCGCGCTCACCAAAAAGGGCAATAAGCCGGAGAGCAGCGTGGCTAAGGCTGTACCCGCACCGGTAATCCAGACAGCAAAAACCGTCAGCGGCGAACCCCGTCTGCTGACCGATGCGGAAATTGACGCGCTGAAAACCCGACTGCTTTCAACCGTCAATCGCAATGACGATGACACGTGCGACAGCCTGTACTCACCTGCTGAAAACAGCGATCCGGAAACCGACGGACTCACCCTTACGCCACTGGATGAGACACATGCCTTGCTTTCGGCGCTCTGCTGGCGAGCCGCTTACAACGAAGGCTATGGCTACTGGGTGATCGATAATCAGCTAAAAGGCCAGCCGGTGCTGGTAACCGTGTCCGGATCGGATTACGACAAGGGCGAGATCACCAGTGTGCAGAAAGGCCGGGGCATCGGGGACTGCATGAACCAGGAGAGCTGGGTTTGGGATGGCCAGGCTTTCCGCAAAAGCTATGGCGGCGGAACCGGGATGTGCCGCTATATCCATGCGGGCGGCACCTGGGATCTGCCGACGCTGGTAGCGGATGTGAAGCCTGTTTCGGGTTAGCGCTTTGGTTACGCCTGGAAACCATGAGGTCTGGAGGAACCGCTGCAGAGCGGGCGAGAGGGAGTAGTCGGCGTCAGCAAGGCTGTCATCTGATGAACGTGAAATCTGAAAAGATGGTTTTTTCAGCAGTTGTACCTTAGCCTGCGGATAAGGGTTGCGGAAACAGGGGGTAACGGTATAATCCCCAACGTTTTCCGCATCCCTTCAGTGCCGAAGTGGCGAAATCGGTAGACGCAGTTGATTCAAAATCAACCATCGAAAGGTGTGCCGGTTCGAGTCCGGCCTTCGGCACCATTGAGATATACGAGAACGTCCGGGATAGTCCATAATTCCCTGAAATTAAAGCCGAAAGGCTTTTTTTTTGGTCCAAATCCGTCCGGGCACATCCGTTGACATCCAACATAGTTGGGGGTCAAGATAGGGGTCACTTCGCTTCGATAAACTTTTGACCCCCAAATCATGCCTATAACTGACGTTGCGGCCCGTACCGCAAAGCCTCGCGAAAAAGAATACAAGCTCACGGATGGCCATGGGCTATACCTTCTTATCAAACCAAGCGGATCCAAACGCTGGTATCTTAAATATCGCTATGAAGGCAAAGAGAGCAGAGCTGCACTCGGCGCATACCCTCTGATCACGCTAGCTAAAGCGCGCGAAAAACGTGATGAAATCCGCCTTCTACTTGCCGATGGCATCAGCCCCAATGCCAAAAAAGAAGAAATTAAACAACAAGAGCAGGCTGCGCTTAACACTTTTGAGAAGGTGGCTCGCGACTGGCATGCGAGTAACAAGCGCTGGTCGGATGGCCATGCAGAGAGAGTATGGCGGGATATGGAGCGCAACATACTTCCAGCCATCGGAAAGCGGAACATTGCCGACTTAACGACACGGGATCTATTGCATCCTTTGCGTGAAGTTGAGCAAAGCGGTCGGTTGGATGTGGCCTCGCGTCTACAGCAGCGTGTTACGGGTATAATGCGTTATGCCGTTCAGAGCGGCCTAATTGAAAGAAACCCAGCTCAAGACCTTGCTGGAGCAATCGCAACTAGAAAAGCGACTCATCGCCCTGCTTTATCACTGGAACGCCTGCCTGAATTTCTTCAACGTGTTGAAGCCAGCAGGGGGCGCTTACTTACCAGATTGGCCCTGAAACTCAGCCTGTATGTATTTATCCGCTCCAGTGAACTTCGGTTTGCGCGGTGGGGAGAAATTGATTTTAAAAAAGCACTTTGGACTATTCCTGCCGAGCGTGAAGTTATTGAAGGGGTTAAACACTCTCATCGAGGCTCTAAGATGCGTACCGTCCATCTTGTTCCGCTTTCGCAGCAAGCTCTGGCGCTATTGGAAGAAATCAAAGAGTTGAGCGGCAATAGAGACCTTATCTTTCCAGGTGATCACCGTCCGACAAAACCCATGAGCGAAAACACTATTAATAATGCTTTACGAGTAATGGGTTACGACACTAAAACGGAAATATGCGGCCATGGGTTCCGGGCCATGTCGTGTAGCGCTTTAGTTGAGTCGGGGCTTTGGTCACACGATGCGGTTGAAAGGCAAATGAGCCATCAAGAAAGAAATGGTGTGCGAGCTGCGTATATCCATAAAGCTGAGCACCTTGAAGAGCGTCGTCTTATGGTGCAATGGTGGGCAGATTATCTAGATAGCAACAGTGGATCACATGTAACCCCGTATGAGTTCGCAAAGCGCTTTGCAAAATAAAAAGTTTTAATGACAAGTGTTCATACTGTTCACTTTGCATTATAAGTTTTTAAAATCAGTTGCTTAGCTGGAGGGTGTTTGTGGGCTGTGTGTACACAGGTGTTCATATAGAGTGATCACTACAGACCGGGACGTAAAAAAACCGGCCTGAGCCGGTTCGTTTGCTGCGGGGGTTTATTTACTGCATGCGGGAAGCCAGTCGGCCTCGCTGTCCTCATGCAGCGTGAGATTGGTCTGGACGCCGTTATTTGTCCTGCGTTTTAACAGGATTCGCTCATACTCTTTCAGCGTCTGCGGCACCGCCTGCCCGAAAGCCGTTAAGCTGAGCGGGTGCTGATGCCCGCGCGATTCCATAAATGACAAATACGCATGATAAAGATAGCGCTTCGGGTTTATCGGGCGAATATTGGCATTGCCGATGAACATCCCGTTCGGCGTGCTCAGCGGCATCAGATAGCCACAGAAATCGACCAGCGGATCAGCCTGGCGTTTAACTTCCAGCGCTTCGCCGGATGACTGCTGTGCCTGCAACAGCTCGCGCGCTTCATCGGGTGACGTGAAGCGCTGCATCAGATGACGGACAATCACGGCCAGCTCGGTACTGATTTTGTCCAGTAGCTGCGGATCGCGCTCTTTTGCCGGTATCACTTCGGGGAACGTCAGGATAACCCGGCGGCGTGACACGCCGCCGCTGCGGTCGTTAAAGCGCATCGGATTGTTGTTCACCGCCAGAATGACCGCCGGGATATGCGTTGAATAGGCGTCACGGTATTTTGGATCGATGGCTACTGCGTCGCCGCCGGTAATAGCCTTGATGCCTGCGCCGTCGCCGCTCCATTTTTCCTGGTCAGGCAGGATAATGAGCGAAAAACCCACCACGCTGGCGCGCTCGCGTGAGGATTCCAGCGTGTCGATAGTGGCGGACGTGGTGTTGTCTTTTCCGGCCAGCAGAGTGGCTATCGAGGCCATGACGCTTTTACCGCTGCCGCCGGGGCCGGTGACTTCGAGAAACATCTGCCAGTCATAGCGATTTGCCAGCACCATAAATAATGCCGCGAGGATGCGCTCCTGCTTGTCGTGATTATGTCCGGCTGCCCGCGTTAACCAGCGCCAGAAGGCCGGGGCGTGGTCTGCGAGGTTCTCACCCGGACGCGTGGCGGTGTAGTCCACGCTGTTGACGGTGCGCAGCCAGTGCTCGCGGCGGTGCGGGCTGAATGTGCCTGTCGTGGTGTCATACACACCGTTACGGAAACCAATCAGCCGGCGAGACGGTTCACCCATCTGCGGCACCATCAGCTTGAGTGTGTCCAGTACGCTGCCAATACCAGCGGCCGAGAACGGTGCGCGTACTTTCTGAAAAAGCGAGGCGATTTCCCGGCGCAGCGTCTTCGCCTCCATCACCTGCCATGCGCCGTTCTCATAGCGGCAGATTTCCTCCCCGACCGGCGGCACGGCCAGTGCCTCACCGTAATGGGCGACCAGTAGCTCGGCTTTCTGACTGGCGCTCATGGCTTTCAGGTCAGCCTCGCTGACGGACTCAAACGGGCTGAGTGGCTGCGGCTGCGTAAAGGCGGTGAGCTGCGCCTGCGTGGCGATATCGCCCTGCACCTGCCACACGTCGTTCCAGTCACCCGTAACCGGCGGCAGTGCGGTTTTCCCGCCACAGGCTTTTGCCGCTTCCTCTGCTTTTAACTGGCCGGTGCCGCTGTCATCGCGGTCGGCGGCAATCAGCATCATCGCGCCTGGGTATGACTCATGCAGCCGCTTTGCCAGTGAGGGCAGGTTGTTGGCGCTCAGCGCCACGTATACCGCCTGGCCGGTCAGCCGGTGCACGGTCAGGCCGGTGGCATACCCTTCAGTGAGCCACAGTGTTTTGCCGTCCGGCTCGCCTGCCAGCCAGTACGAGCCTTTCACCTGCCCGCCGGGCAGGGTGCGCTTGTCGCCTGCGGCGCTGATGAGCTGCACGTTTACGGCCTTGCCGTTTTCACCGGTCAGGGGAATGAGCACATCCCCGGCGGCAAAGGTGATACCACCACAGCGCAGCGCATCAGCAAGTGTGAGCGCCTGTATATCGTGCAGCCCTTTTGATGAAAGGTAGGCGTTGTCCGTGCGGCTGACAGCGGCGGTGATAAGCGCCTGCGCCCGTGCGGCTGCGTCTGCCTGTGTGCGGCTTTTGTCTGCGGTTTCATCATGCATAACCGGGGCTGACTCCGGCAGCGTGCCGAGCATCCCGGCAACCTTCATGGCGGCCTCTTTAGCGCTGAGACTGAGCGCCTTTTCCACCAGGTTAAGGCCGTCACCGGCCCCGCACTGGTTACAGAGCCACGTTCCGCGCCCGTCCTGATTGTCGAAGCGGAAGCGGTCTTTACCGCCGCACGCAGGGCAGGCTCCGTGTCGCCCCCCGGCGAGCACGCTGATGCCGAGGGCAGGCAGAAGCTGCGGCCAGAATCCGGTGGCCGCCTTTACGGTGTCAGAGACGATATGTTTCATCTGCATGTTCTCCCTCAGTGCAGCGTGATGCGGCTGGCGGCCGCAAGCTGGCTTCGGAAAAGTTCATCCATCATGGTGACGCCGAGCTGAGTCAGCCGCGGCGGCGCGGTCAGCAGGTCCGGCTCAACCATATCGCCCAGCATGGTGCAGGCCATCTCCATGCCCGCATCTGGGCCGTGACGGCGCACATAAAAGCTTTCCAGCTCAAGGGCGATGGTCATCTGAAGCTCATCGAGTGTGGCTGACACGGTAATGCCGAGGTTTTTGCAGGCATTCAGATAGCCCTGCGCCAGCGCGCGGCGGTAAACGGCGGTGCGTACCTCAACGGGCAGGCAGGAGTGATTAGCGGTCATCATGGCGGGCCTCCGTGGCTAACATGCGGGATTCACAGGTTTCAACGACTTTACCGAGCTGGTCGGTGAGCAGGGCGACGACCGAGGCAAGCGCCGCGCTGTCTGGGACGCAGCCGCGCGCGCTCATGCAGTTCACCGAGTCGAACATATCGAGTACTGTCACGCCGACCGTGTGCGCGTGCAGCAGGCGCAGATAGTCAGCGTGGGGAATGGGGTAGGTGTCATGGTTATGCAGGTGTTGAGAAAGGGTGTTCATGCCGTCACCGCCTTAACCGGCAGACGACCGGCAAAGGACAGGACGTAATCGCGGGTGAGGCTGGCGCGGGCGCTGCGCTCATCGCCTGCTACAGTGCGCAGCATGCAGGGACGGGCGGCGGCATCAGTGCGACGCACGGCGGCAAAAATAAAGGTGAATTCGGGGTGAGCGGCAGTAAGGGCCGTTGTCATGAGGACAATCTCCATCGAGTAGCGGTTAACGCCACCACCGGAGCTGCAAATCTCATGGGTGGTGGCCCGAACGGGGTTTGCAGTACCGGCCTCAATGGATACCGGCCAGCCCGAAGGCTGCCCCGCCCGGGCCACCATTATTTGACAGCGGCTGCGGTCCAAGAACCACAGCCTGAAAAATGGGTAAGCCAGAGCAATGACACAAAAAAACACGCCTGGCGCGTGCTGTGTCGCCATTGAGTTACACGGGCTGCAAATCCCGGCTGCCGATTTTGCGGCAGCACGAAAACTGTATAATGGCCGCTCGCCAGAGAAAAGCCTTTTTTTAAACATCGGGGCGATTTCCTCAGCAACCGGTCAGGACGTGATCGGATTGCGGCGGATTTGATCGGAATATCCTGCTCTGTTTCTTAGCGCAATACATGACAGGCTTCGCTTTTTTACTCATAACGGAGATGTGACCGAGCATTGCGCTGGTAAAGGCCGGTGCGGTTGCTGGTCTGTAGCTGACGGCTGCCGTAAGGTTTTCTGCGACAAAGGCGGCCTCTTCGCGGGTGAGCTGACAGGTTTTCGTGCCAAAATTCAGCAAAATCATGCTGCACCTCCGGCACGCTGTGCGATGCGGGCCTGCATCCAGCCGTCAATCTCTGACGCCAGCCAGGCGACGTTTTTACCGCCGAGGGAAATCTGTGAGGGGAACTGCTCCCTGCTGATTAAATCGTATATGGTCGAGCGTGACAGGCCGCAGGTGCTGATGACTTCCGGCAGGCGCATAAAGCGGTCGCGTGGGTAAACGGCATCACGGATTACGGGAATGGCAGGGGCTGGTACGGATGAAACTGCGTGCATGGTGTTACCTCATTATGAGTCCGGCCGGTGCTGTCCGGTTCCGGTGGTGTCTTCAGGTAACTCCCTATTTTGTTGATATTTTTAAGTGTGGCAACACCCCTTCTTAGTGCAAAAAATAATCATTCATGCGATTCAGTGCAGTGTAATGCATTGAGTTGCATCCTGTTCTCTTTCTATTAATTTAAGTCATCATTCGTTAATTATTAATAGGTAAAAACAATGAACAGAGGCTTACCAGAGAAAGGCTGGATTTCTGAAAAGTGAACACTAGTTAATACTCAGTGAATACTTCATTTTAAAGTGTTCACTTTTTTCTTACTGTATTTATTACTTTTTTTATCTCAGTGAATACCAGTGAACAGTTTTATAAGAAATATAATTAGTTAAAGGGCTATCGCATACAGGTTATGCCCTTGTTTGTTCATCGACAGGCGGAAAGCAATGAAATGCGCTGTCCTGTGGTACACGACAGAATGGCCTCATCCTTTACAGACGATGAGAGACAACCATGACTATGCCTGAACAGAAACCTGCATCACTGGAACGCTTCGAGAAAGCCCGCGCTGAACATACCGAAAGGATGAAAGCCTATAACGGCGTCTGCGCCGATATCGCCCGCTGTGAAAAAGAACAGCAGGCGGCCATCAAGGCAGGGAAAGAAGCCGAGAGCAACTGGCGCACGAGCTTTCGCAACCTGCGAGGCAATCTCACCGACGAGCTGCGCGCCGAACATTCTCAGCGCATCGCCAGCCGTGAACTGGCCGATGAGTTCGGCGGGCTGCTTAAAGAGCTGGCGCTGGATAAGCAGGAGGCGATGCTGAAATGCTGCGGCAGTGGTAAAGAGTATGTTGAATCGCACCGGGAGGCTTTTACCGGGTTCGCGGATGCGCACTGGCAGTCAGCCCTGCGTAACGTAAGTCCGTCGCTGCTGTGGGCCATTAAGCTGCGACTCCGTCGTGAAGAGCTTTCCCCGACATTTGCCGGAGACGACCGGGATAGTATTAATGACGTGGCTTATCTGGTCGGCGAAGCGCTGACGCGGGCGGCGGCTGCTCTGCCAGACAGCAATCTAAATGAGGCTCCGCTGCTGGAGAATATTGGTCTGTATCGCCCGCCGCTTACGGGCATTGATATGGAGCTTTACCGCCATCCTATGCGGCGCCAGAAGCTGGCTGAATCAATCCGGGCGCAGCGTGCAAAACTTCAGGAGGGCAGCCAGAAATGATGCACTGTCCCTACTGCAAAAGCGCGGCACATACCAAATCGAGCCGCTATATGTCAGAGCAGGTGAAAGAGCGGTATCACCAGTGCACTAATCTGGACTGTTCCTGCACCTTCAAGACGAATGAGAGCATTACAAAGGTGATCACCGCACCGCCACAGCCGGAAAAGGTACCGGCGCCACCACCGGAACCAGCAAAAGAACGTCAGACGCTGGGCCGTTACGGCTCAGCATTCCGCCAGGTTCATTAGTGCCGCACAGCCGCTGCCTGACCAGCGGCTTTATTGTGTCTTTCGTTTGTCCTTCTGAAGCCTTTTTTCTGGCGAGCCGCTTTGTAAAGTGCTGTGCATGCATAGTGTGCATGGATCTGCATGCAAAATCATGTACCGCTTTCTCCGATTCAGGCCATAACGGCCGCGGCTCTGCACGCATCATGCACCTGCATGAAAAGCGGTGCATAAAGCGGGCAGGCGTGGCGGGGATAGCATTGCGCGCTGAGATATCAAGCCCCCAACTAAATGGCGACTTGACATGTTTATAATTTAGCTGATCATCACTGATAGGTTTTTTAAGTATGTCTATTTCTCAAGCGACCTAAACTCAGCCGACATACAGTAAAAATTTTGAAATCACATTTTTAAACTTCTATTAGAGTTGGTGAATTTCTCACCAACTCTATATTTTCTGTTATCTATTTCAGCGTCAATACCTTTTGTAGTGACAATAATTTGATGTCTAATTCCTTCAAACTCATCTGAAATTTCTTTGATGGTTCTTTGTATGCCTTTAGAACGAACATCTTCCATCCCACCATTTTCAATTCCATCTAGTATTAATAAGCGAGGTAATCTAACAGTTTTGTCAGTCAGGCTTAGTTTAAGTAAGGAGATATGTAGGGCGTTATTAAGGTAGTACATCGAACTTTCGGAAAAAGAAACTTTGTTATTGATGATAATTCTGTTTGAGGCTAAATCAAATTCTATACTAACGATATTACTGAACTCTGCTTTATCGTGTGGATCTTCAATGTTTTCAATATCCTTTTTAAGTATATCAACCATATATCCCGTTATTTTTTCTTGAATTTTTGGCATCTTAAGCAATAGCAACGCTTCTTTTTTATCAATTTCCGACTCAAGGTAATTGACTCTGTCCTGTAAAGAGTTTCGAAGTTCCTTTAATTTGTTTATTTGCAAGTAAATTTTACTAAGTTGAGATAGGCCGTTTATTTTTTCCTCTAGTTCGCCTACTTCTCTGTAAGCATCATATAATTTGCTATCATTTTCTGAATTGAAAGAGTTGCTTACTATAGAGATTTTATTTATTTTTTTACGCAAGGTTTTTTTTGTTTCTTTTATTTCAAGGATGGTTTTTTCTTTCTCTTTTTCATGTTTTTCTAGGATGCCTTTCGATTCTCTTAGTTGAATAGAAATCTCATTTTTCATACGCGCATAATTCATGTCTTTTGAATTGGCTGCGTTATGGGTTCCGCATAAAAAACAATTACTTTCATCAGAGGCAGGTTTTAATAATGAAAAGCATGAAGGGCAAGCATCAAAATCTTTAAATTTATAATCCTTCCCAAATTTAATTGAATCCTCAATTGCTAATATTTTTTGATTTAATTCTTCAATAAAACTTGTTGAGTCACTTATATTATAATTGAGTTGATTTAGACTAACCTCAAGGAAAAGTAAGTCTTTTTTTAATTTGACGATTTCATTTGGGCTTATTGCTTGAGTTTCATCCTTAAAGTTAATTGATAAATTAATGGTTTTCTTTTCTTCGATGGCATTAACTAAGAGATCAATTCTTAATTGTAGTTGTTCAATATGCTCCTCAGTATTTGAGTAACTAAAATCAGTGTCGCTACCATCCACTAATAGATATAAGCCTTTTAGCTCTGAAATAGTTTTTGTCAATTCTTTATCTTTTTTTATAAGTTCTAATTTATTACTGTATAAGTTATCATCATAAAGGCCCAGTAGATAGTTGCTCACAAACTCGCGTTTGATGGCTGAATCAAATGGCTCATCATTAAATATGCTTGTGGCTGGGCTGGATTGATTATTGTATATGAGCCTCAATATTTGATGCATAGTTAAATTATTTATGCCGTCTGATTTGGCTTCAGGGATGTTTAATATTTCAAATAATTTTTGTGAAAAACTTTCTCTTGAAGGGGAAATGCTGTAAGGATAGTTAAACCAACCCGCTTTACCATTTTTTAGGCTTTCAGAATAATCTCCAAAAAAGAAATTCATACTTGCTGAGCTTTCTTTTATTTCTCTGCCGATTGTAATTGTGGATTCGTTAGCATAAATTTCAGCTATAACATAGTCACAACTTCCTGCCTCTTCTTTCCAATTATAGACGGTTGCGCCTAAAACATAAGCGAGAAGCTGGATTACTGAGGTTTTACCGCTACCATTCGAACCGTGAATTACATTCAAACCATTATGGAACTCCATAAAAAGAACTTCCACTGAATTTTTAAAAGCACGGAGGGTCTTTATGTTCAAGGTTGGGTTATAAGATATCATATTTAAAGCTCATTAATTTACTTGCGGCTTTAAGCCCATTTTTTCCAAAGTAAGGCATAAGCTCAAGATGGTTTTTGATAAAATCGATTGCCTCGATATTAATACTGCTAAAATGATCCAGATTAACTTCTTTAAAAAGCTCTACATTTATTTTATATTTATCGCTGTCTTCTTTTATTAATATGTCTGTTGAGGCTAAGCTGCAAATTGATGCTCTTTGAACCCCTTCCATTTGATTAAATAATGAGCGTGCATCAAAGTTATTGTAAGGGTTTATAAGTTTTTTGAACTTTAATTTTTCACTTAATAACTCACGACTTAACGAAAGGTAAGATATGTAAAATGGAAAAGCAATAATGAAGTCATATACTCTTAATTTATCGATTGAAATAAAAATTTCATTAGTGTTTGCTAACCAGTAGTACATTCTTAAAGTTGTGTGATTAATATCAAAGGCCTTGTTATATAATATCATTTCTCCCACTCCAAATGACAGTTTCCTGTTAAGAAGAAAACCATACCTCGAAGTTGCCTATTATATATCTCTAAGGAATTAACTCCAAGCTTTGCACTTAACTTTTCTTCTATTTCAATGTGTATTATTTTAAGTAATTCCTCTTGTGTGATTTGGGATAAGACTTGAGGTTTAATGGTGAACTGAAAAATAGAATGAACATCTGAAAGCAAGTAAACGATAATTTTTTGAGCAGATTTGTAGTGTTGATGTTTTATTATCATCTTGGCTACTAACTCTTTTAATTCTTGCCCTTCTTTGATTAAAAATGCGTAGCCTGATGATGCAAGTTTCTCTCCTAATTCTCTGATTTCGCTTTTCTTGGAATTATAGTGATTTAATTCATCTATTAAATCAGAGCAAGTTTGATTTCTTTTAAGCTCCTCCTCATACTCCTCTTGAAGGAGGATTAGTTGTGTAGGAGACGGAAGGTTAGTTATTTGGTCGCCACCGACATAGTCCCCGCGAATAAAAACATGCTTTAAGCGGTTAAAAACACCCATTTAGGCTACCTACTTTTTACTGTCACGACCAGTATAGTCACCTCCAATATCAACATTTTTGAGTTTGTTTTTGACACCTCCTTTAAAGATGATTTTTGAACAAATTTTCCATGCTGGCGCTGCGAGAATTGCTGCTAACAAACATGCGCCAATTACTATTGTTGAAGTATCAAATCCCATTTAAGTCACCCTTAGTTATTATTTAGGTTAGTATGTGTGATTTTGCACCATTGCAATGCAACCTAAAGCAATAAGATACCTCTTAGAAATCTTTACTGCTAGAGTTTTATAAAGAATTTCTTAAGTTTTTATGGGTAATCGCAAAAAGCAGTAGGGGTCATTTTGGTGGTCGTTTTGAATTTAAGGTATTCATTTTTTGTTGTAAAACAGGTTTTTATCTATTTATTGCTAGTCCGGCCTTCGCACCAGCAAGAGATACGAAAAGGTTCGGGATAATCCGTAACATCCTAAAATTAAAGCCGAAAGGCTTTTTTTTTGGTCTAAATTTTTCCGGGCACATCCGCTGAAATACAGCATAGTTGAGGGTAATATAGGGGGGCACTTCGATAAATTTTTAGCCCCCAAATCATGCCTATAACTGACGTTGCGGCCCGTACCATAAAGCCTTGCAAAAAAAGAATACAAGCTCTTAGTTGGTCATAAGAATCCTTACATAGTAAACCAAGCACTTATAGACGTTGGTATCTTATGGAAACTGCAGTCTTGACTAATTGATGTCTCTGGATTTAATGCATTACTTATTCGAATATGATCAAAACCATCATATTAAAAGCGATATAATTCAGGGGGGCCGAATCAGTTTCAATCAGCAAAGTGACCCATCGAGCTACTCTGGCGTTGTACTTTTCACTTATACGTCTTTGGAGTGTTGAAGTCCGCAGGGGATGCTTATTTACCAGATTGGCACTTAAACTCAGCATGTATAGGTTAAACCATTACAGTGAATTATTTATTGCTAACTGTAAAAATTGCGATTTGAAAAAACATTTTGGACTTTCGCCGCGAAGCGCTGAGAAAATGAAAGATTAAAACACTGCTTTCAATGCTTACCGTTTATATTGTTGCACTATCTTATCAAGCTCACAGCGTGTTTTGGAAAATCAAGTAATTAGCCGAAGTAAAGATCCGGCTTTCTTTAGCTCTCATTTTTTCATCAAACGTTAAGAGCGAAAAACTATCAATACTGTTTTGAGTGTAATCAACCATGGCACTCAAACGAAACATAATGCCAAGGTTTTGACTAGGGCGTAAAATGCTTTAGTTGAGAAAAAACTTTGCTCTCACGATACAGTTGCTAAATACTAGTAAGCTAGGAAGAAAGTAATGGAAGGCATGCTGCGTATGTTCATCAAGCTGAGCATTTTGAAGAGTGCCGCCTTATGGTAAAATCTAGGATTTCTTATTTATCTCGAAAATTAAGTGAGAATATTTCATCAATCAGATTCTCTGGACGATAATTTTTTCTGCTGAGGAGTTATATATGAAGTTTTTTTTGGTTTTTATCCAATCCATATTGGCAATTTATTTAGCGGGGGAGCTGGCAAGGCAAAACACCAAAGTTGATGCTTTTATTTATCAGATTGAGAATAACTATGATACATGGAATGAGCGTATCAGAAATCTTGATGTAAAAAAAGCCACTATCGTTCTAAAGAAAATATATGCTGTTATTTCTATTGTTATAACAATTTCTTTTTTGTTTTCTTCTCATTTTCTTTCAGAGTATAAAATACTGAACGGTTATCTCTCCATAGCATCAATATTTTTTATATTCCTTTGGGTAACATTGCAATGGTATACAGAAGATAAAGGAGTTTCAGAATTTAAGTATCAATTCTTTATTTTCATAATATCTCCTTTAGTTATGGCGGCTTTTGATTTTTTTACAGGATCAAAATTTGTGTGGGAGATGGCTAGGATTTATTACACTATAGCTTATCAGTTTGGATTCAATCCTCCCCTTATAGATGATCCGATTTTTCTTGGTTTGATAATGGCTGCATTTGGTTTTGTCATGATTGTTTTACAATATTTTTATACAGCTATAATTTCTTATCCGGTTGCAATATTTTCAATAGCTATCGTTGCTACTCCGATCTACTTTGCACGAATTGTGCACGGTTTTAATCCTAATAATTCGTTTTCCGGCTTTGCGTTAATAATTTCCTTTGTGATTTCAATTGCTTTAGCATTTATTTGAAATCCTTATGTTTTTATCCAATTAAATATTTTTCAAATGTAATGAGCCTTTATGTTATTTGGAGTGATTTATTAAAACTAAATTGTCCATTGTTTTCGTAATGAACTCCAAAAAAAATAAAAATTTATATAATGTGTCCGATGTGATATCGATGATTGGTTCTATTCGCTATTCGTGGTTGCTATGGACCATTATGCTGCATATCCGCCGTGAAGAATTTTACCCTATGTTTGACGGACAGTGTAATGGAAAAGGCATTGCTGCTGAAGAACATCGAGCTGCATCGACCTCCGCTAACAGGTGTTGAATGAAGCTTTACCGCCAGCCCGTGCACCGCTAGAAGATGGCTGAATTAATTCGGGTGCACAGCATGCAAAGCTTCAGTAGGGCAGCCAGAATTGATGCACTGCCTCTACCGAAAAATTGCGGCACACACTAAATCGAGTGGCTATATGTCAGAGCTGGTGAAAGAGCATTACTGTTCTCCATGTTCTCATCCTTGAAGCCCAGCATTTCAATACCTGACTTAAAAACTTATCACTGGCTTAAAAATTATTCCGCTTTGATACAAAGTTAACGCGTCAGTGGCAAGCTTCTTAATCGAATTGAACCTTCCTTGTCTGATCATCCTCGAAGATTATCGTCAACTTATGCATGATGATGTGGAAGATTAGCTGGCGCACAGACCACCTTCCGTTTGAAGGATCAATAGGCGTTAAGGCGGTGTTTTACCTTGGTCATGGAGCCACGTGCCACGAAAAATCATGAGATATCGAAATGCCTTGTATCTCTGGTCATTTGTCCCAACAACTGATGACCTTGCTCTGATACGCGGTAACGTGGTCTCGATGAACTTTCGTTATAAACAGCATCGACCATCCCCTCATTCATCAGGTTGGTTACTATGTTCGCGACATTGCTAAACCCTGGAATACCCCTTGTAGCAAGAGTGCGATCCAGTATCATCCATGTCCAGTCTATGTCTTTTTCTGCCATGATTTTCAATACATTAAATTCGGTATTCGTTATCTTCATTTCAGTGCATCCGGGTGGAATAAATCACCGTCTTTAAGTTTAAAATCTTCCAGCGTTGCCGTATGGGCATTGTTCCACATATCATAACCTGCAACACCGTCTGGTTCACCTGCTTCCCATCCCAGGTTACAGTAACGCTGATATTCCCGACATTCATGAGTGTAGTAGTTCAAATCCACTTGCTCAGGAGGCATTTCTCCTTTTGCGATGTTTTTCAGCCTGCCTATCATTACGTCATTTGCCGGGTCGTGGTCGAAACGAGATATATGTTTCTCAACGGTTGCGATCCCTTCATGAGTTATATTAACGCCATCCGTTGTCAGGTTTTCAATCGGCCCTCCAGCTTTTTCAGGATCAAAATCTCTTCCTGAGGCTGCTCCTCTGGCCCCAAAATGCTCAAGTTCCTCTATTTCAGGAAAACGCATTCTTCCCATTGTCAGCCCGGCGGCAAGAGATGCACCTGCAATCAGCAGGCCTTTGTTATCCATTACCTGATTGTAACCCGCTGGCGCATCCCCGCCGAGTTGCTCTGCTGTCTTCCTGAATCCATCTATGTTGCCGTTATAAACGCCTCCCGCGGCCAAAAGCCTGCCCGCTGATTTGCTGTTGATGGTTTTTGCTGCTTGAGCATGTTGCACGGGCGCTGACGTGTGAACGTAGTACACCGGGCGTTTTAGTTGCTTTGATATGAGATAGCTGAGGTGGGAGTGAAGGAACAAGGGCAGATCATTTCTAAGGTTGCCGGAGGGGGTCAGTACACCCACTAAGGCATTGCCGCTCATGTTTGTTTTCAGCAGGACAACTTTTCCGGATTTGATGTCGTCCAGTGTGTCACGGTATGACATCCAGGGGCGTTGCCAGTGAAACTGATGATACCG
Organism: Type-F symbiont of Plautia stali; assembly: GCF_059731105.1. Lineage (NCBI taxonomy): Bacteria > Pseudomonadati > Pseudomonadota > Gammaproteobacteria > Enterobacterales > Enterobacteriaceae > Type-F symbiont of Plautia stali. The sequence continues at coordinate 569,125 of NZ_AP035909.1, forward strand.
GCTGACAAAATGGCTGTAGCCCTGGGGTAAATTCCATTCCTGGATGTTCCGGTTTGGCAGGGTGGTATCCGCTAGATCTCGTGCCGCATAGTCCGGGTGGATTATGTGGGGAATGTCCTCAAGATAGATATTGTCCAGTGACTTTGCCTGATAGTGATGAAGCATAATGTCCCTTTAGCGCCATCGTCGCGCATCGATTTTAAACTGACCGATGTTGAACAAAATTTAAGCCTACCCCTTAGCCTAAGAAAGGGGAAGTTTTGGGTGATCGCTAAGCGACACAAAACTAATTTCATTGAGATTCAGCAAACATTACTCTATACACCACAAGTAAAATTACCTAATGGGCTAATGTCTTATGGAACAATTGAGGTGGTTTTAAATGGAAGCAAAACGTGTCCCGGCGGGGTTTAGAATCCTTATTGCAGTCTCCTTGTTTGTCATTACTTTTCTTATTGCAAGGCCATCAGATCCCTCGACAGAGGGAGAGCAGCAGTTTTGGACAGCGTCAGCAAAGCTATTCAATCAACGTGATATTGAGGGTTTTGTAGGGGTGGCGCTATTAGTCATCTGTACAGTGGTAACGCTCATCGGTTATCAAATCATCGTCAGAGTGATCGAGAAGAGAGTTAATAAGAGATGATTTTTCTGATGAGTAAAACCATCATGGTAACCAGCACACTGTTTTTATCACGAATAACTTTATTTTCATCCTTGAACTGGGCTCATGTAGCAACATTTTGCTTTATCAGAAAATCGTAACAGGGAAGGAGCGGTAAACATGAAAAAACAGAATGTGGCTGGGAGCTATATTTCTCTTAACGGGATGCCCTGGGCCGGGCGATCGAATGGTGGAGCGTGAATCTGCGACGGCATTTCTGAAAGATAATCAGGTTTGTGTCGTGTCGCCACTGGCACCACCAGAAAGGATCACTGCCATTCAAATCAACAGCGAAAAAAGCGACTCCCTCCATAAGATTTTTGATGAAAAGCCTGTTTATGTTCCAAAAGGTGAGTGCCTGCCTCTATTCGGCTTTAAGTTCACAGCGGGAGAACGTTACTACTTCGCTTATAATGTTCAGTCTGATAAATCAGGATCGCATTTAGTCACCGCTGAATTTTCTTATCCAAAAGAATAAGGCGCTACAGATACTACATCGCTCCACGCTTATCTCGAAAAGCTGGGATACGTGAAGCAAAAACGCAGTCTGGGGGAGAAGGAAATATGGGCGAAGCCCGATCAGCTGGATGGGGATCTGTTCTATCTTTACTTTAATCCCATAACCCACGAGATTGAGCTGACCAGGGTTCTGAATAATTGAGACGCCTGAACGGAAAATTGTTGTGGCGATGCCGGCCTCTGTCGCTGGTCATCGCGCTGCTGCTCACAGGATGCGCCCGCTCTGATGCGCTGTGGACGGTCACACATGACCTCTGCATGAATAACTACCACTACCGTCACGATCCGGCACCCTGCCAGCAAATCTATCTACCGCAGGACAACACTCAGGGCTACAGCATCATTCAGAATCCCCGTCACAGGCTGCACTTTATTCTGGTGCCCACGGTGGCGATGTCAGGCATCGAGAGCATTGCGCTGTCGCGGCCCGGACGTCCCGATTATTTCGGCTACGCCTGGTTAATGCGTTATCGTCTGATGGCGGCCTATGGTGCTACAGTGCCTGAGGATCGGCTCGGCATGGCGCTCAATTCCGCTTATGGCCGCAGCCAGAATCAACTGCATATTCATCTGACCTGCCTGCGGGAGGATGTTTATCGTCAGCTTCAGGCCGAGCGCCCCTTTATTCATGATGACTGGCGACCCTTACCCGATCGTTTGCTGAATCACACCTACTATGCCCGTCGCGTCATGCAGCCGACGGCGATGGGGATCTATCCTGTCTCCTCCGTGGCACGCCATTTCCATCTCTCCTCGCCACAGCTGGCGGAGTCTGGCGTGGCGCTCATCCCGACGACGTTCTCGGGAGAAAAAGGGTTTATCCTGCTAACCACCCGGCGCGGCTGGGATAAGGGCAATCGGGCGTCCGTTGAGTCGCTACTGGATAAACGCTGCGCTATTCTTTCAGCGCCGCCCGCTGACGTTTCAGCCGCAGAGTAACGAAACCTCATCCCAGCCATCCACCACAAAACCCTTACCGGTACAGCGCCGCTTTCCCCACTGAACTGAACAGCGCCATCTTCGCCGCGACGACTTCACCCGCCGCCTGCATCGGTTTTACAAACAGCGCATTGGGTTCGTGTCCGCCCTGTTTCAGCTCCTGCTCCAGCGCCACGAAAAACGCCTTCTTCATATCGCTGGAGATGTTGATCTTACCGACGCCATAACGTATCGACTCCGCCACCTCGCTGTCTTTATTCCCCGAACCGCCATGCAGCACCAGCGGGATATCCACCACCTTCCGGATCTGCTGCAGACGCTCGATATCCAGCTTCGGCTGCTTCCCTTTGGGGTAGAGACCGTGCGAAGTGCCGATAGCGACCGCCAGCGTGTCGGTGCCGGTCTCGCGCACAAAGGTCTCAGCCTGCTGCGGATCGGTATAGAGAATCTCATTACTGCCGCCTTCGCCGCTGCCTTCTGCCACCCCGATGGTGCCCAGCTCCGCTTCCACGGAGACATTCACCGCGTGGGCGATCTCCACAATCTTCTTCGTCAGCGCAATGTTCTGCTCAAAAGGGTGAGAGGAGGCATCCATCATCACCGAGGTAAAACCGGCGTAAATCGCTTTCATCACCTCTTCCAGCGTGCGGCCATGGTCCAGATGGATCACCACCGGCACCCGCGCCTGAATCGCCAGCGTCCGCAGATAGCCGATGAACTCCGGGCCGGTAAACGCCATCTCATCAGGGTGGATCTCCAGAATCAGCGGTGAATCCAGTCGCTCGGCCGTCTCAACCGCCACGCGTCCAAACTCAGCGCTGGCGATGTTAAACGCGCCCACGCCAAACTGATGCTGCCGGGCCACGCTGAGCAGGTCTTTCATGTTGTAAAGCATAGGTTTTATCCTTGTTTTGCAGGAAGAGAGATATCTTTTTTCAGGAACAACAGAATCAGCGCCGTCAGCAGACTGCCTGCGGCAATCGCAAACAGATAACCCATGACGTTGCTGATCACGTTAGGAATGAAGATGACGAAGATGCCGCCATGTGGAGCGCGGGACGCGCAGCCCAGCATCATCGACAGCGCACCCGCTAAGCCGGAGCCCGCGACAATCGCCGGGATGACGCGCAGCGGATCGGCGACCGCGTACGGGATCGCGCCTTCGGTAATGAAGGAGAGGCCGAGGATATAGGTTACCTTGCCGGTTTCCCGCTCCTGCTCAGTAAACTTGCGGCGGAAGAGGGTGGTCGCCAGCGCGATGCCCAGCGGCGGCACCATGCCCGCCGCCATACAGGCGGCAATCGGGCCATAAATGCCGCTCGACATCAGGCCAATCGCAAACATACAGACGGTTTTGTTCAGCGGGCCGCCCATGTCAAAGGCCACCATCATGCCGAACAGCAGGCCCAGAATGGCCGCATTGGTGTTACCCAGCGAACTGAGGAAGGCGGTCAGCCAGCCAAGCAGCATCTTGATCGGCTCACCAATCAGCAGCACCATCAGTGCGCCGGTCAGCAGCACGCTCAGCAGCGGCACGATTAAAATGGGCTTCAGCCCGGCGACCGCTTTGGGCAGGTGGATATGATTGTTGATGAGCAGCGTGATATAGCCCGCCAGGAAGCCAGCAATCAGCGCACCGAGAAAGCCGGAGCCGGTGTGGATCGCCATCATCCCGCCCACGGCCCCCGCCACGATGCCCGCTTTACCGCTAATCGACTGGCTAATGCCCAGCGCAAGAATCGGCAGCATCAGGGCAAAGGCGGAGCCGCCACCGATGTCAGAGAGCATCTTCGCTATCGGGCTGAAATGTGCGTCCCCTGGTGTGGCCGCCGTAATCCCGAAGGAAAAACTCAGCGCGATCAGAATGCCGCCCGCTACCACAAACGGGATCATCAGGTTCACACCGGTGATGAGGTGGACATAAATCTCCGACGCCCAGGAGCGGGAAGCCGACGCCTCTCTGACCGCAGAAGCCGGTTCAGTAGCGCCGGTCAGTGACGCAGATTCGACCAGCTTCGGTGCCAGCTCGCCATTCACGATGGCGCTTAACAGACCTTCCGCATCTTTCGCCGCACGAGTGACGGGCACTTCAATCACGTTTTTATGCTGAAAGCGTGCCATCTCAACTTTTTTATCTGCGGCGATCAACACGACGTCAGCCTGATGAATATCGTCGTCGCTGAGAATATATTCGCTTTCTATGGCACCCTGGGTTTCCACTAATACATTCAGCCCCAGTTTTTTCGCCGCTTTTTTTAAATTACTTTCGGCAAGGTAGGTGTGGGCAACACCTGTAGGACAGGCGGTAATGGCAATAATGTTCATAAACGTTCTCCGGTAAAAGGAAACGATTTTATTTTTATCTTTTTAACGACGGATGGATGGCGACTGTCTGAAAACCTCCTTACTGTTTTATTTTGTCAGTATCTCCCTGTTATTCAGGCTCCCGAGCGGGACAGGAGTAAATGAAACATCTCTTCACGATGTTCTGTATTCAGTAATTGTGCAACCACCTCTTCATCACCGAGGGCAATGGATATTCTCGCGAGCATTTTTATATGGCCGACATCTTTATCGGACTCTTTAACCGCGAAGAGGATCACCAGCCGTACTCGGGTGCCGTCGATGGTCTCCCAGGGAATATCCTGGCGCAGGCGTCCGACGGCAATCCGGGTTTTAACGACGGCAGCAGATTTACCGTGCGGAATGGCAATATGATTTTCAAATCCGGTTGAGCCTAACTCCTCGCGCAGATAAACATCTCTCAGAAAAGCGGCTTTATCCGTGACCGCTCCTGTCTGGCAGAGCAGGTCGGTCAGCTGAGAAATAATCTGCTCTTTGGTCTGGCAATCGACATCGAGAATAATGCACTCTTCTTTAAGCACTTCATTAATCGCCACGGCTGTCGTCATTTTATTTCTCCATCATTAATTAATTGAGTTCGAGACCAGACATTCGGTAACCCTGGCGATATCTTTCGCCGAAAAGAGGGCGGAGACATACACCACCGGCTTTTCCAGCGGTTCCAGCCGGATAGTCGATATCACCACGTCGCACGCCTGTCGCTTCAGGGAGTCCGCGATGTTTTTACCGGGCACAATGTCGATAATCTGCCAGTCAGGAAAGGCGCGCAGGATGCGCCCGTAAAGCAGCTGCGAGGTGCCCAGGCCGCTGGAGCAGACCAGCAGCACCCGCTTTACCTTAATGCTGTTTTCGATGGCCGCCTGAATATGCACGGTCAGATAGGCCACCTCATCGTCACTGATTTCATCCAGCTGATACTCCTGCGTCAGCTCCCGGATCACCGCTTTGACGGCGGCGAACACGGTGCCCAGTTCGGTCTGGATATCGTGCAGCAGCGGATTTTTAATCCGGATGTGATATCTGAGGCGGTTCAGCATCGGCTTGATGTGTGAAGTCAGCGAAGCCTGCAGCTTCGGATCGGTGGTGATGGCGATGTTGATCCGCTGCGCCACCCGGTCGATCAGCGCCGCCGCAAAGCGGGTTTCCCGTTCTGAAATCAGCGCGTCATCGTGCAGATCGGCATCGCCGCCCGCTTTACCGGACGACACCAGATACTGATAGATGGAGTGCGCCTCCTCTGCGACCAGTAGCGTGTTGTAAGCCGTCTCGATGCGCTCTATGACCGCCAGTGAAACCTGCCAGGCGTGCGGATCGCTGACCCGGTTCATGACCACGGCGCGGGCGTCCGGGCTGTGCATCGGCGAGTGGCTGCGGTGAATCAGCACCAGAACGTGGGTGAACAGATTAATGTAGTAAGGATCGCTTATCGTATAGTGCAGCTGCTGTTCAATAAAATTGATGAGCTGCAGGGTGAAATGGACAGCCTGCTGACCAAACTTCTCTGAAAGCTCCTGCAGTGTGCTTTCATCCAGGCGGCTCTCCATCATGTCCTGACGGTTGTAGATCGATTTTAAGACCAGCGCTTTCATCGCCAGGCGAATATTCTGGTCACTGCCTTTAATGCTGGTGCCGGTGCGACTTTTTAATAAGGTTAAATTAAACTGATGTAACCAGGTGTCTAATGTTTTTAAATCATTCACTATTGATGCGCGGCTGATAAAATATTTATCGGCCAGCTCACTGATTGACGAACTTCGGGGTGAGAGCATTAACAGATCGGAGGCTATTTTCAGCATCCTGACGTTACTGCTGAAATCATCCACCTCTGCAGAAAAAATCCGTCGGGCCGCTATTTCGGATGTGGCGTCAGCAAATTTAATTGTGATGCCTCTCCCACTTTTACCGCTCAGTGTGATCCCCTGGTCTGCGAGTTTTTCATTAATATCGGCAATGTCGCGGCGTAACGTTCTTGGCATGATGGCCGTTTTTTCTGAAATAGCGCGCAGGCTCACATAACTGTTATGAGAAATAAGCTGTCGCATAATGGTCAGTTGCCGTTCTGTCAGCGCCTTCATCATCTTCAGGTTCCGCTTAATCAGTTATTCGCCTTTGGGAGTTATCATCTAAGCAAAGGCACCAGACCCTGTAAATATTAAAACATGGCCACAACCCGGGGGGCTGGCTGACCACCTGACAGCGGGTTCTGGAATAACAGAGACGGGATGAACGGTCAGGGAGAAGGCTGATTGGGTGTGATGGTCATTGTGATGGCGACGGACAGCTATGCGGCAGGTGGCACACCAGCGAAAGCATCAGCCTCTGAATACGGGAGCGTTTTTATCTGCTCTCATCAGTTGCCTGATGCCGGACGTTGATGCTTCAGGCAACCTCAGAGGTGGGGCATGCCTCTCAGTTGTGTCAGGCATTGAAATCAGAAAACGACAGAAAAAATCACTCTTCCGCCTGGTTGATAAAGAATAGGGTAGAGAAAAAGCAGGGGGAAATTATTTATGGCTCTGCATGGAAAGTTTGTGCATAGGGTCTCTTACGTAATGCAACTTTGAGAATGCAAAAGAGAGAGGGTTGTTGTATGAAGGAGCTAATGGTTTATGAAAATATTAAGGTCATTGCTCATGGCAAAGCGTGCCTTTAATATTTTTATCAGGATAGCGTTGTTTACTGTAATTATGCTGCTTGTCGCTAAAGCGGTTCCCTATGAGGGGGGAGTGAACGCTTTAACAGCATCATTTGATTTTCATAACGCTCAGGTTTTGACCCGTTTTATTCTGGGTGAGCCTGACCCGGAGGTCTGGGAATCATTAAGGGACTACATCAGCATTTTAGTTAATACCCTGATCAGCGTGCCTGTTATGAGTGTGCTCACCACTTTCTTCAACGGCGTTACGCGAAGGATAAGGCCAGGTTATCTTGCTAAAGAGTGGGCTTTCTCAACGTTGCGTCGGTTGGGGAAAATCTTTTTGTTCACATTTCTCTTTTGGGTGCTTTTTCGAACGCTGCCTTATTCATCTTTTTTTCCGGATGAACGGGATTTTTCATCATTAAATCTCGCAGAGTTGCTGGTATCAAATCTGTTATTAACGATTACCTGTTATTATGTTGTCAGGAAGAAAATAAAATTGAAGAGGAGAGGATAAAATGCCTGTTCCAGCCTGTTTGCAGGCATTAAGCGTAACGGCGAATTGAGTCAGCAAAAGCCAAGCAGAGTCCTGTGACGGGTTGGGCACAAAAAAAGCCCGGCATCCGCCGGGCCCGATAACATCTTTACGCCATCTTCAGCCGCTGCAGTCGCTTCTCGCGGCGAATCTTGCGCTCCTCCATCACGGCGACCATCGCCATCAGACAGATACAGGCGATAGCGGCGGTATCCAGTGCGGCAAAGGTACCTGCCCAGCCGGTCAGGCCGAAGATCGGGGTGCCGTCTGCGATCATGCCCAGGCCCAGCTTGGCAAAGCTGTCGCCAATCAGGTAGGCGAAGGCCAGATCGGATAACCAGCCCTAAAGCAATGTCACCACCAGCGCGCCTGCTTCAAACAGGGTAAAGCCCTGTATCGAAAATTCTTTTGAGAACTTCAGCTCCTGAAAGGCATAAACCGTTGACCCCTGATCGATGCCGATACTCACCACTTAAAGAAAGATGTTGGCGAAGCAGAGCAGCCTGATCACATTATTCTATAGCACATAAAAAACAAAAATCTGCTAACTTTTTAAGATTATTTCATATAAATAAATTTTAGGCATGAGGCTGAAAATACAATACGCCAGTAGTAATCTTCGAATTGCAAAATGAAAGATCAATGTGTTAGTGATTAAACCAAGGGCGACGTGTTTTAATGTATACCGGGTATAGTCTGAAGGTATCATTATTGTATTGATCCCTGACACATTTTAGCTCGTAAAATCCCCAGTAGTCAGCATTAGAGAAATAGACAGTATATTTATCGCTATTGAAACCGAAATAATGCTCATCATTTCTTTTTATTTTCAAAGTTCCACACATGACTTCATCACGCCATTCAAATCGAGTAGCATGGTCCAGAACCGACGCAAGAATGTTTGAACTCCAATGAGGAATCGCAACCATCATAAATGTGGCGGACAGTAATAAAGCAAGTAAAGTTGCGCTCTGATACCCCTGAGTTTTATCTGTTTGGGTAATGAATATCCCATAACTTATTGGTTGGAGTAACAATGTAAGGGTCATAATTGAAAAGACAAACTTCCAGGCAAACTCTGTGTATGGAACAGACGAAATGTCTAACGCACTTATTTGGGTGAAGTAGCTGGATGCCAGAGAGTTTGTAAAAATAAAAAATATAGGTAACAAAAACCAAAGTACTAATCGACCTTTTCGGATATGAATGTTGCCACTTTGCTCTAAATCATAAAATGTCAGGATGCTAGCAATGATAGTTAATAGAATGAAAGCCAAAAGGAAAAGACGACCTGTAATCAAGAAGCCAAATGGAAGTATCATGTAGCCTAATGAGAAGGAAATCCAGGATGAAAGAGTAAATATTCCTGCAATTTTTTTTAATTTGCGGTCTTGGTATTGAAATATAAAAAAATTACAAATATCAAGCGCTCGCTGAGGTAGAAAGATAACAGATGAGATCACGACTACTATGCCAATTGAACCCACGATTTCTCTTATTGCCTGACGGTGTCCTGAAAAGCCGATGACTGACATAAACGTCAAAAGAAAAATCAGATCTAACCTATTTTTCCTACTAATGTCCTTTAACTTCATAAATATTGCCATGCTACGTCCCTAATATGTTACTGGCTTAAATAAAATCTGTATTCCTTTCTGATGGTATATTAAGTTCATGTTTCTGCTGCGAAAAGTAAAGGAAAAATTTTGCACATTCGCTAAATACAAGAGGCGAAATTGATTTATATAAGAAGTTATATCAAGGCGACTTACAACTATTAATTAAGGGCTGTGTATTCAGCCCTTTCAGCGATCAATGCAGACAGCACTGCTTATATTTTTTGCCGCTGCCGCACGGGCAGGGATCGTTGCGGCCGGGCTGCTTATCGACGGTCACCGGCTGTTGCGGCACCGGCACCGCCTCGGGCTGCGAGATCCAGTGATCGTGCAGCGCCAGCGCAGCGGGGCGGATAGCTTCGATGCTGGCTTCCATCTCTTCCGGTGTCATGGCGTCGAGCTTTTCGAGGTTCTCTTCGGTGCCATGCAGGGCGATAGCGTCCAGCACAGGCTGAAGATCCGCGGGCAGCGCCGACCAGTCGGTCAGTGCGACGCCACGCATATAGCCGAAGCACCACTCTTCCACCACGGTAAACTCCAGTCCTTCCATCTCACGGATGCCAAACAGCGGTTCGAACTGCTCCGGGAATTCCGCTAAGCGGTCTGCCACGTCATTCATATGCTGGAAGCAAAGCGACATAAAGCGCGTCATTTCGCGCTCGTTGCTCCATTTCGGAATCTGTTTCTCGCCACCCCACAGGGCCACCAGCCACTGGCTGGGTTCCACGGTTACGGGACCGGAGAGGATCGCCGTCAGCAGACCATCGAGTTCGGAGACATCGAGAATCGACGCTTCGCTGCCATACTTTTCCAGCATATCTTCCAGCCATTGCAGCTCTTTTTCGGTCAGTGGGCCTTCTTTCATGCGGTTGCCTCCCGGGCATATCTCAATTTCAGCGCGGCGTTGAGCCTTAAAACCGCAGCAGTGTACACCCTTGCGGGCAGCAACACAGCTAACGCTGTCCGGCATCAGCAGGGTTAACCTGCGTTTAACCCCCTTTTTACCCCATTATGCAGGCGATAGCCCGCCGCACTTTATGGTACCTTTTTGCGCTACGGCCAGCCTGCTGCGCGATAACTCTACTTAACTGAATGATTACTTTATGAAAAAGGAATTTTCTGGCAGCCGGATCGCTGCGCTCTGCCTCAGACGGCTGGCTCAGGTCGCTCAGCGGATCGGCAGACCCTGCGGGATCCCGGCGGCGATCGTTCTGCTGACCGGCTGTGGCACCCTGTCGCAAACCTCCGCCCCGGTCAGCGATCGTGTCTACCTGACGCATGCCACCTTCAACGAAAATGTCGATGACATCGTGCAGCACTACATGCAGCAGAAGCAGGTTCCCGGCATCAGCATTGCCGTCATCCATCATGACGAGCCAACGCACTACTATTCATTTGGCGTCACCGACCGGGTGCATCGCTATCCGGTGACCCCGGACACCCTGTTTGCGCTGGGATCGCTGAGTAAGGGCGTGACGGCCGAGGTGATAATCCAGCTGGTGGATCAGGATAAACTGCACTGGAGCGACACGCTGGCCGATCTGCTGCCCGCGGGCGTGCCGCTGAGTCGTGACGCACGCCGCATCACGCTGCTGCAGCTGGTGACGCATACCTCCGGTCTGCCGCGGCAGGACATGGATCTGCCGATGCTGCACCAGTTCATCCGCTATCTCGGCACGGGCGAGAACTTCTACGGCAATCTGGATAGCGATAGCGTGCTGAGTTACCTGGCGGATTTCTCTGCTCCGGCGGTTCGCAGGCCGTGCTACTCCAATCTCGGCTATGCGCTGCTGGGCTTCATTCTGCGCGAGCGCTTTCATCAGGATATCCAGACGCTGGCGTCCCGGCTTATCTTCGCCCCGTTAAAGATGGATCAGAGCAGTTTTGAGCCGGAAACGCTGGTGGGCTATCCGTGGCGCGCGCTGGGCCACGCCGGCGATCAGCCGAAATTTATCCGCCGTGGGACGCTGACGCCTGACTGGCATTTTCACGGCAACATGGTGGCGGCGGCCAGCCTTTACAGCAGCGCGCGCGATCTGAGTCGCTATCTGCGCGCGCACCTTACGGCCACCGGTGATGCAGAACGGGACAGGGCGTTTGCGGCGGTGAACCGTGCCTGGTACCGGCAGGGCGCACAGACGCAGAATATCGCCTGGATCACCGAGACAACAGAAGGGCAGCCGATCACCTATCAGGTGGGCTACATCGGCGGCTACGCGAGTTTTATCGGCTACGATAAAGGTCACGGTAACGCGATTGTGGTGCTGCAGAACGGTTTTAACTGGAGTAACTATTTAGGCATTGCGCTGTTGGTCGATCTGGCAACTCAGGATAAAGTGGTCGCACAGCGATCCGTTACCGCTGGCCAGGGCGCCATAAAGTGAATTGCGCTGTGTTGCCTGGCACATAGCGTCATCGCGCCGGAACTGAAGTGCGATAAATTTAGCCTGACTGTCAAAATTCAACGTGGAAATCATTATGCGCAGGACTCAACGTGTACTTTTATCAATGGGATTACTGGTTGGCTCACTGAGCCTGATCCCTGCTGTTCAGGCGGCTGGCGAAGCAACCGACAGCGTTCCGCCTCCGCCGCAGATCCAGCCCGCTAACCCGGATGCCCAGCCGCAGTCTGGTGCAGGCAGCGCCCAGCCGGACAACGGTGCCGCGCAGAGCCAGGCACCGACCAGCTCACCGTCTAACGATGGCATTACGCCGACGACGCCCACCACGCCGTCAACGGCCAACAGTGCGCGCCCGAATTACGATCTCAGCACCATCATCATCGATTACAAACAGTACAACATCGGTGACACGGTGCCAGAGAAGTACACGGATAAAACCTACACCATCGTTGAGTGGCAGAAACGCAATCTGCCGGCCCCGCAGGAGAACACCCACTGGGCCTACATCAACGCCAACTACATCCTGATTACCAATGACACCGGCAAAATCGTCATGGGGAAATCGGGTGATATCTTCTTCCGTGGCTAAGATAATCAGCCGGTCGTGATGACCGGCTTTTTTTCAGCCGAAGCGCTCAGCCCCAAAGCTGGCCAGCATCGGATGCTTCTCACCGGTCACGATCTCCTCCGCCAGCAGCTCGCCGACAATCAGCGCCAGCGTGGCACCCGAATGGGTGAAGGCCACATAACAGCCCGGCACCTTCTGCAGTTCACCCAGCACCGGATCGCCATCGCCCGGAATCGGCTTCAGGCCAATCTTCCAGCTCTGCACGCTGAGCGGCTCGTCGCCGCGTAACAGCCGGCTCGCCTCCGCGGCCAGCGTGGCCACGACATGTTCATCAATATGGTAATCGCCGTCGGCCAGCGGCTGGATATCCGCCTCATACCAGTCATGATCCAGCGCGTAGCGGTTGCCGGGATTCGGTCTGATGGCGGCGCGCGGGGTGTTGAGCACCGCTTTCAGCTGATGCCCGGCCGGTTCCGTGATCACCAGCATCGAGACCGGCGAACCATTGGGGATCGTCACGCCCAGCGGGGCGACCACCTCCGGGGTCCAGGGGCCGCAGGCGACCACTACCGCATCCGCCCGCATCTCCCCCTTGTCACTGCGGATGCCGCAGGCCCGGCCCTGATCGGTGATCACGGCGGCTTTACCGGCGTGCTCGATTACTTCGCCGCCGCGTGAGCGGAACTGGTTCAGCAGATAATCCACCAGGTGCGGCAGGCTGACCCAGCCTTCACCCGGATTAAAGATCGCCTGCGACGGCAGCGCATCGGGATCGACCGTCGCATCCGCCAGCGCCACGTTATCGGCACTCATGAGCTGAGAGTCGTAGCCGTGCGCCTTCTCATAGGCGTGTCGCGCCTGCGTCCCGGCCGCATCGTTGCTGAACCAGCAAAGTCCGCCATCAAAACGCAGCCAGTCGAGGTCAGGGTGCTGCGCAAACAGCGTGCGATAGCGATCGATGCCCGCCATGCGCAGCGCATGATAGGGCCGGGAGCGCTCACCCGCCGAATTGAGCCAGGAGAGTGAACGTCCCGACGCGCCGGAACAGACCTCCGCCTCGGTCACCAGCGTCACCGCCGCCCCGCGTTTTGTCAGCTCCAGCGCCGTCGAAACGCCCAGCACGCCGCCGCCCAGTACCACCACCTTCATTTCAGTTTTTACCGCCATTGTCAGGTTCCTTGCTCAGTTACAGCACTTCAGAGAGAAAACGTTGCAGGCGCGGCGACTGCGGCGCGTCAAAAATGGCGTCTGGCGGCCCGGCTTCCACAATCTCGCCTTCGTCCATAAACACCACCTGATCCGCCACTTTGCGCGCAAAGCCCATTTCATGTGTCACCACCACCATCGTCATGCCGCGACGACAGAGATCCGCCATCAGCGTCAGGACTCCTTTCACCAGTTCGGGGTCAAGCGCGGAGGTGGCCTCGTCGAACAGCATCACCTCCGGGTCCATCGCCAGCGCCCGGGCTATCGCGACCCGCTGCTGCTGGCCGCCGGAAAGATCGCGCGGCCGGTGATCGGCGCGCTGACCCAGACCGACCTCTTCCAGCCGCTGACGCGCAATCGCCATCGCCTGCGCTTTGGGCAGGCCTTTGACACACCAGGGGGCGAGGGCGACGTTCTCCAGCGCAGTGTGATCGGGGAAGAGATTGAAGTGCTGAAACACCATGCCAATCCGCAGCCGCAGCGCATCAGGCTTGTCGCGCAGCACGGAGCGATCGGCCAGCAAAACATCCCCCGACTGCGGTTCGTGCAGCCGGTTGATACCGCGCAGCAGGGTCGATTTACCCGATCCCGATGGCCCGATAATGCAGGTGGTGGTGCCGGGGGCCACCTGCAGGGAGACCTTACGCAGCACTTCAATCGGGCCATAGGCGAGGGTCAGATTGCGCAGCTCCAGGCTGGCGCCGCGCCAGCTTGCGCCATTCAGATTATTCATGGTTGCCTCCCATCCGGGGGTGAGTGACCAGAACGGCGCCGCCGGACGGTCTGACCTCATCTACCTCTTTCAGACCGCTTTGCGGGGCCGTCAGACGACGGCGTCCGGTGCGGTAGCGCACATCGACATAGTTGACCATGTGCGTCAGCGGCACCGTGATCATCAGATAGAAGAGTCCTGCCAGCATCAGGGGCGACAGGTTGCCGGTCAGCACCGCCGCATCCTGACCCACGCGAAACAGCTCACGCTGCTGCGTCATCAGGCCGAGCAGATAGACCAGCGACGAATCCTTGATGATGGCAATGAACTGGTTAACGATGGCGGGCAGCACGCGACGGATCCCCTGTGGGATGATGACCCGTCGCATGGCCCGGCCATAGCTCATCCCCAGCGCACGGCACGCTTCCAGCTGGCCGCGTTCCACGCTCTGGATACCGGCGCGAAAAATCTCGCCCATGTAGGCGCTGGCGATCAGGCTGAGGGCGAAGATCCCCAGCGGATAGGGTGTCGGACCGAACAGCTGATAGCTGAAGCGCGCCAGACCCTGACCAATCAGCAGAATGGTCAGAATGGAAGGCAGACCGCGAAACAGATCGGTATAGAGCCGGGCAGGCACCCGCAGCCAGCGCGAGGGCGAGATGCCCATCAGCGCCAGCAGCAGGCCAAACAGCGTGCCGAGCAGCGTCGCCGACAGTGAGATAATCACCGTGTTGACCAGCCCGGTGGTCAGCATCTGTGGCAGTACTTCCCTCATTGATGAAAAATCAAAGAAGGTGCGGGAAAGAATCGTGAGCAGCTCCATCGCCGTCTCCTTGCAGAGCGGGGCATCCCCCGGTTAACTCAGGACGTAAACGTCCACCTCTTTACTGACCGCCAGGCAGATACTGTTTTGGCATCGGCGATCCGGGGAACCACTTCTGATAGAGCCGTTGCCAGGTGCCATCCTGCATCGCAGCCTTGATGGCGTTATCCAGCGCAGCCTTGAAGGCGGGTTTACCTTTGGCAATGGCAATGCCCGCCGGTGCATCAAAAGAGGGGATATCGGCGGCAGAGACCAGCTTAAAGCGTTCGGCGTAGCTTTTGGCCGCCTCATAGTCGAGGAAGACGGCGTCGAGCGTGCCGTTGTTGAGGGCAGAGACCGCGCTGTTGTTATCCGGGAAGCGCACCAGATCGGTCTGCGGGAAGTGCTCCACGGCATAATTCTCCTGGAGCGTGCCCTGAACCACGCCGAGCCGGTGCTTGGCCAGCGTGGCGACATCTTTCACGCCGCTGTCATGGCGGGTCAGGACGGTGAGGAATCCGGCCAGATAGCCGGTGGAGAAATCGACCGTTTTTTCCCGCGCCGGGGTGATGCCAATCGCCGCCACCGCCGCATCGTACTGACCGTTGGCGACCGCGGGCATGATGGCCGAGAAGTCCTGACCAATAAAATCGACCTTATCGATGCCCATGCGGTGGGCGACATTTCTGAAAAATTCGACGTCGAAGCCGGTGAACTGACCGCTGGCGTCGGTGAAGGTGTAAGGCTTTGAGTCGCCGACGCTGGCGATGCGAAGCTGACCCGGTTCGATCAGCCCATAGGGATTGTTGTCGCTGGCGGCCAGCACAGAGAACGACAGTGAACAGAGTGCGAGTGCGGTGCCGAGCAGTTTGCCCAGTGTGATTTGCGATTTCATAGCTCATCCGTTTTTGCAGGTTTAAACATCAGAGACTGTTGAGCCAGTAATTATGATTGAGACCGGTCTCAACGCAGGTGGCACCTTAAGACAGAAACATTGTGAGACCGGTCTCAAGGAGTTACAATGAGTTTAAGCACAGCCTTTTTTCGGCGTCAATATTCCTGTCATCAACCTGTGATTCGAAATAATTATGACCAGCCAGAACAGACGATCCAAAGCGCCAACCGTGGCAGATGTGGCGCGCGCAGCAAATGTTTCCAAAGCCCAGGCGGCGCGCGCGCTGGGTGGCTATGGCGCGGTCAGCGATGAGGTGCAGGAGCGGGTCAACAGCGCCGCCTCCGCGCTGGGCTACCGGCTCAATGCGCTGGCGCGCAGTATGAACACCGGCCGCTCCAATACTATCGGGGTGATTGTCGGCGATATTGAGAATCCTCACTTTGGTCTGGCCCTGCGTGGCATGGCGGACGTGGCGCGCACGGCGGGTTACCATCTGCTGCTGAGCAACAGTGATGAAAAGCTGCAGGCGGAGCAGGATGCGGTGCGGGTGATGCTGGAAAAGCGGGTCGATGGCATTATCGTTGCGCCCTGCTGTTCAGCCCTGGAGCAGAACGCGCATCTGATACAGGTGCAGGAAGAGGGCAGAGCGCTGACGCTGTTCGATCGCGCGGTAACCGGTCTTGATGTGGACGCGGTCTGCTGTGAATTTACCGACGTGGCCGCAGATGTCACGGCCCGGTTGCTGGCCGCGGGGCATCGCCATATCGCCTATATCACCAGCATGGCGCTGACCACTGACTACAGCACGCCGGACGATTTTGGCCTGACGCCGGTTGCCCAGCGCGTGGGCGGCATGATGCAGGCCTTTGCTGACGCAGGCGTGCCGTTTGATCCGTCGCTGGTGCAGGTGAACGCGCTGGACGAGGCATCGATTAGCCGTATCGTCGCAGCGCTGTGGCAGCGTCCGCAGCCGCCCACCGCGCTGGTGGCGTCTGACAGCGTGGTGGCCATGTGGCTGCTGCGTGAAGTGACGCAGCGCGGGCTGCGTATCCCGGCCGATCTCTCTTTTGTGATGTATGACAATTTCCCGTGGAGTGAGATTGTGACGCCACCGCTGACGGTCATTGCGCAACCGGTCTATGAAATGGGCCGTGAAGCCGCACGACGTCTGATCGCCGCCATCCGCGGCGAGGCCCCCGGCCCCGTGCCGCGCTTCGATGCCCATCTGATGATTCGCCACTCGATTGCTGCGCCGGCCTGCTGAAGAGCAGCCCGGCGCGTCAGACTGTTTGCGGGCAAGGCATCCGGGATGTTGCCTGAGGGGCAGGCTTTTTAAGCGGCCGGGAACGTGGCACTCTGCTGACATTATCTGCAGCCGGGAGGCGATATGTCACAATACTCTAATCACTTTGGTCAGCCGGTCGGCCAGCCTTTGCCAGACTGGCAGCCGCGTCCTCTGCCACAACATCAGGTTTTCACCGGTCAGTCGTGTCGGCTGGAGCCCTTCAGCGCCGCGCGGCATGGAGAGGCCCTGTCTGACGCCTGGGCGCTGGCGGAAGATGGGCGCGACTGGACCTATATGTTTATGGGGCCGTTCGATGATCTTCAGGCGTGGCAGGATTATCTCCGGCAGCTGGAGGCCAGCCGCGACCCGCTGCATTTCGCCGTGATCGACCTCGCCACCGGAGAGGCGGTGGGCAGCCTGTCGTTAATGCGTATCCAGCCTGAACATGGGGTGATGGAAGTCGGTCATGTCGCTTTTTCGCTCCGTCTGAAGCAGACGCGCATGGCAACAGAGGCGCATTTCCTGCTGATGCAGTACGCCTTTGAAACCCTGGGTTACCGCCGGTATGAGTGGAAATGCGACAGCTGCAATGCGCCTTCTCGCAGAGCCGCGGCACGCCTCGGTTTTCAGTATGAAGGTGATTTCCGCCAGGCCATTGTCTACAAAGGTCGCTCACGCGACACCAGCTGGTTTTCGATCATCGATCGCGAGTGGCCGCAGGTGAAAAGGGGGCTGCAGCGCTGGCTGGCGGAGGAGAATTTTACCGCCGATGGTCAGCAGCGTGAGAAGCTGGAGGCGCTGCGCGGCAGGTCCTGACCCGGTGGCGACAAAGTAAGAGGCCTCTGCAAAAACGCAGAGGCCTGAAGAGAAAAAGGGGATTAAGGCTGGGGCACGATTTTAAGTTCGACCATGCCAATGCCCAGTTTGCGCGGGTCCTGCCCCGTGATATTGCCGGTGTTGCTCAGCTGAGGTTCAGGCGGGGCGATCACCAGCTGGTGGCTGGCGTCCGGGTTATCAAAATGCAGGGTATGGGTCGAGATCGCTTCACCCAGCGACAGCAGCTGCTGTTGATTGCCCACGCGAACCGGAATCGGCCGGTGCACATTCGCGCCGTAAGCCCGCGCCGTGATCACCAGATCAAACTTCGCGGGCAGGGCTTCGACGTAGTCGATATGCACCTCAGGCGCGAGATTGGCATTTGACCAGCGTCCCCAGCTCTCCGGGCGTGAGATGCCGCTGAAGCTTTTCACACTCAGCGGCGCGCCGGGGATATCAAGCCGGAAGCTGTCAGCGCTGTAGCGGATATTGTTATCTTCGATACGGATCTGCGCCAGATTCTGCTGATAACGTGCATCGCTGATCGGCCCGTCCGGGAACTGCACCCGGCCTTTCCATTGCGGTTTGTCGATGTGGGTAACGGACGGTGTGCCGCCGGTTTGCCCCATCGCCACACAGAGGTCGCCGGAGAGGGCCAGCGACGGCTGCCAGAGTCGCGCCATTTTAAAACAGCGATCGACCCAGACGAATTTATCGGCTGCCGCGAAATCGGCCAGCTGATAGCGCAGCGGTGCCGAATATTCCCCTTCCGGCATCGGCTCAACGTGTTTGTCGCTGATGCGGAACAGAATCGGCAGCTTAAAAGTGGTCCCGGAGAAGCTGAAGGTATTCTTCGTCTGATCGACGGTGAAGTTCTCCATCTTATTCGGGAAGTTCCAGAGCTGAATGATATCGGGCTTCCAGCTCATGACCTTGCTCTTCATATCGTCAAACTGCGTTGAGAGCGACAGCGAAGAGAGGCTGCTGCGGCCCAGACCTATCGCATTATCGCCGCCGAGAATATCCAGCAGCGTAGCGCCATTATCCAGCGTGCTGCGCTTTGCCTCCAGCAGCTCCGCCTGCGGTTTATCCCCGCGGATCACCATAAAGAGATTGCGACGCGGCTGTTTGATCAGCCAGGGATGTGCAGTGTTGTTCATCGCCAGATGATCGGAACTCACCACGATCACGGTATTTTTAAACCACGGTGACGCTTTGATGCGTTCGATCAGCCGCGCGACGTGCTCCTGTGAACAGGCGACCGCGCTGAAGGACTGGTTAGGTTTTCCCTCAATGCTGTAGCTTCGGCGCTGACAGCTGCGCGAGATAAATCCGTCAGGATGGTGGGTGTCGACGGTCAGCGTAAACAGCGCAAAAGGTTTACCGGCCCGGGAGAGCGCCTGATACTTCTCAAAGACTTCGTCGAGCACCGTGTCGTCATAATAGCCCCAGTTATTACGGTAGCTGGGATCGGCGACGCGGCTTTTCAGCTCCTGCGAACCATAGAGGTTGGCAGGATCGAAGCCGTGCGATTTCAGGAAGACATCCTTACCGGCAAAACGCAGATCGGCACCCTGAATAAACCAGTTCTCATAGCCGGAGTTTTTCAGGATGTCGCCCAGACAGACATTTTGCGGATAGAAGCTGGAGAGTGATGCCGACGCATTGCCGTCAAACGGGGCAAACAGCGGAATGCCGCACTGTGAGGCGACCATGCCCGCGATCGTGTAATCGGTGCCCGGCAGCTGTTCGGTCTGGCTGAAATCGATACTCTGCTCTTTCTGACGGCTCAGCTCAGGTGCCAGGCCGGGGAAGGCAATTGGATCAAAATAGGTGCGCTCTAAACTCTCGCCATAGATATAAACCACGTTGAGGCGCGGCTGTTCAATGCGGTTACGCGGCACTTTGTAGAAGGTGTCGAAATCAGAATCGGCCAGCTGGGTATGCGACACGATCAGCGTCGCGACCTGACGAAAGGCGGGGGTGGTCTGCACCGAGCCAATCGCGCAGGCGGCCGCCAGTAGCGACCAGCCCAGATGATGAGGACGCTTACGCCGCCGCAGCACCCAGGAGAGCAGGCAGAACAGCAGAAACAGCACGATGATCAGCCCGATGGCCGGCACCACATATTTACTGACGCCCGCGCCGGTCAGGCTGTTAGTCAGGGTATAGATCACCGCATCGTTAATGCCGTCGCCGGTGAAATAGTTGCTGGCGTAGAGGGTGGCGTTCAGCACCACAAATATCACCAGCAGAACAAGAACAAGCATAAACCAGAATCTGTTACGCCCGGCTTTACAGGAATAGATAGCAATAGCAGCCAGAAACAGCACGACTGACACAAATTCGGACAACGGGAAATCCTCTCTCTGCAGGGGGGGCGCGGGGCGTCACGCAACCGGCCATCGTCGGGGGATGGTTTTTCGACAATCTATATTGGCTGTCATCGGGCTGCAACATATCCGGCGGATTTGTGCGAGGAAGCGCAGAGGGATTTTGTGTCGTGCCTGCCGGGCGTTCAGCAGACGTGACGGTGGCTGGCGCGCACCGTCAGCAGAGCAGGCGTCCGGGCCGCTTTTCAGAGTTTGCCGGTCAGATACTGCGCTTCGCCGTCGGCAAAACTCCAGTCGCCTTTGTCATTGGTGATAAAGCTGATCATCAGATCGTTGCCCTGCACGCCGCAATGCTCACGCAGTTCGCGCGCCAGCTCTGCCATAAACCGCTGTTTCTGTTCGCTGCTGCGCGGACTGGTAAAGACCCGCACCATCACCAGATTATCGCTGCGGCTGAATCCCAGCCCGGTGTCCTGAAACACCATCTGATAGCGTTTGTTTTCATGAACAATCTGATAGCGATCCCGTTCCGGCACGTTAAAGGCGGTCAGCACGGCCCGGTGCGCGGCATCCAGTAATGTACGCAGCTCAGATTCTGAACGACCCTCAATAACATCAAATTGCAGCAGTGGCATAGCGGTTTCTCCCAAGAAATAAGAGGCCTATGGTGACGGCTTTATCCGGCGGGAAAAAGCGCGTAGCCTGAAATGATTATTCATTATTGTGAACAATGCTGATGAAAGAGATGAAGACGGACACCCTGTGGGAGCATCTGCACTGGCTGACGGTACTGGCAGAGCAGGGCAGTTTCACCCGCGCGGCAGCGCGGCTGGATGTCAGCAAAGCGGCGATGAGCCAGAAGATCAAAGAGCTGGAGGAGAGAGCGGGTCTGATGCTGGTGCAGCGCACCACGCGCAGCGTGCGGCTTACCTCCGCCGGTGAGAAGCTGGTGGAGGAGCTGCGCGAGCCTTTTGCCCGCATCGAACAGAGTTTTTTCAGCGTGCGGGATACCGCCGGGCCGGTGCGGGGTCTGGTGCGCATCACCGCACCCGTGGCGTTTGCCCGCCAGCAACTGGTGCCGCTTATCGGCGAGTTTCTGCGTGACTATCCGCAGGTACGCCTGCAGCTGGATGTGACGGATCGCCTTGTCTCGCTGAGCAGCGAGGGGTTTGATCTGGCGATTCGCCACTGTGACACGCTGCCGGAAACGCACGTGGCGCTGCCACTGTGCGACACGCAGACCGTGCTGGTGGCCTCACCAGCCTATCTCAGGGCGCAGGGCGTGCCGGAGAGTCCGCAGGCGCTGGCGCAGCACAACTGCCTTTACTACCCGCGCGGCGTCGAGTCACCGCGCTGGCGGTTTGTCGCGCCGGGGGAGAGCGAAACGGTTCAGGTGCAGATTCAGGGCAGTTTTGCCACCAACAACAGTGAATCGATCCGCGATGCGGCCCTGCAGGGTCTGGGCATTGCCATGCTGCCCGACTTCAGCGCCCATGAGGCGCTGTCAGCGGGATCGTTACAGCGGGTGTTGCCGGAGTGGCAGCCGGTCGGCGCTTTTGCCGCCCGCCTGTGGATCGTGCGACCCTGGGCGGCACAGGTGCCGCGCGCGGTCACCACCTTTACACACTGGTTACGCGCCCGCTTTAACCACTGAGGGCAGTGCCAGTCCCGGTGAACGGGTATGCATCATCTCCCCAATCAGGCTGCTGCGGTTATAGAGGCCGATGCGCAGATTGAAGTCGAGATGCAGCCGCTCATTGCCGGTTAACTTAATAATCGGTGGCGGCGTCTGGGGGCGCTGCTGAAACAGCACTGACTGCGCAAAGGCGCTACTGCTGTCGGCGTGCAGGCGCTGATAATACCAGGCGCTGGCTTCACCTTTACGCAGATAGAGATTGGCCCGCCGGTATTCACGCATCGCCACCTGCTGCGCCAGTGAGAGCAGATGACGGGACGGATTATCCATATTCTGCACAAGCAGCGGAAAGTCATCGCGCTTCTGCAGCTCATGAAAATAGTTGCGGATGCCGACATTTTTAACCGGCGCCAGCTGTTTCAGCCATTCACGGATAAAAGGGTTCTGCGCCGGGGCGGCCAGAAACCAGCTTTCAATGACCGGCGCAAGCAGGTTCAGCGTTGACTGCTCACGGTAGTAGCCGATCAGATCCAGAGACCGCGCCTCGTGAACGCGATGCACCCAGGCGAGATCCTCGAACAGCAGGGTGCTGCAGTCAATGCCGATGCCGCCGTAACGGTGAAGCAGTTCCAGCCGGATGATCTCACTTTTATGCGCCAGCGTCAGATCGGCCGAGATAAAGCGGAGGTCGGGCAGCCATTGCGACAGGGTGCGCTGTGTCACCAGATAAACCTGGTGATCGGGATTATCCCGTCGTATTTTGCTGATATTGAGCGCCATCGAGGCAGGCAGCTGTTCATTATGCCAGACCATCCAGACAATCTTTGGAATCTCCGGCAGATCTTTCTGCTGAGCGATTAAAACGACATTATCTTCCTGACCCGGATCATATTCCGGCGCCTGACAGAGTCTTTGCTGTTTTTTATTCCATAACATCTGGCTGCTGAACGATATTCTTTTCCAGTTGCGCCAGATTTTATGCGCTGGACGTTGGCGATGTGCAGTCATGATATACCTGTTATTTTTATTTTCCCGTCATAGTCCAGACTCTGCCTGTTCGCATATGGCGGAAACAGGCGGCATTACAGACTGGCTGCAACCCCGATGCGTGCGGGAATTATTGAAAGGGTTTCCCTGGTGGCGACGCAGTGCCTGAGCGCGCGGTAGTTTCCTCACGGCTATCTGGAATTGCACTGCACCTTTTTAATAAAACATTATTTACTGATTAGCTATGCCTTTTTTTGACTTTAGGATAAAACGGAATCAGGCCGGGCATGAAATAAAAATAAAGGTATGGCCGTAATTAATCATTTATTTCATCCCGGCACGCGCCGTTATTAAGGAATATCTGAATCGCGAGACCGTGGTGCTTACGGGAGTGCGGGGGCGGGCGTGATTGCGCTTAATGTGTGACGTAAGCCCGGCTCATCAATCCGCCGAATCAGACAGCCTGAAGCGGATTGTCTACGCTTAAGAAGAACTTACTGAGAAAGGAGCGCACATGCAGAGTGAATCATGGGGTTTGCTGGCGGTCGATAAGCGGGGCAATCGCGTCCTGTTTCTTAATCCGGAGACGTTCGCGGTTGAGCGGGAACTGAACGCCTTTCCACCGCGCCCGCATGAACTCCTGATGCTGGCCCCCAGGGGTAAAGCCTATGTGCCGGTCTATGGCGACGGCGTGCATGGCGACAATCCCCATCCGGGTCATAAAGTGGCGGTCATTGATTTAGCGCGTCGGACGATCAGCGGGTTTATCGATCTCTCGCCGCTGCGGGCACCCCACAGCGGTCAGCTGGGGCGCGACGGTAAAGTCTACCTCTGCTGTGAGGAGAGCGCCGCCGTGGCGGTGATCGATCCACAGAGTGACAAGGTCGAAAAAGTTATCCCGATCCCTTCGCACAATGCGCATCGCCTGACGCTCTCACCCAGCGGCCGCAAGCTCTTCACCGATAACGAAGAGGATGCCACCATCACGGTGGTGGATCTGTGTGAGGCGGAGGGACGGGTCATCGACACCATTCTGCTGCCTGGCCCGATTGCCGGTATCGCGGCCTCACCGAAACACCCTTACCTGGTGGCCAGCGCGGCTGACGCGCCGCTGCTTTATGTGATCGATCGGCAAAGCCATCGTATCCGTCAGCGCCTGACGCTGCCGGGCCATCAGCAGCCCTGCCAGGTGGTGCGCTTCAGCGACGATGGCGAACAGCTGGTGGCAATAGGGGATCAGGAACCCCTGGTCACGCTGTTTGACGATTTACTGAATCCGCTGGGTGACATCGCGGTGGGTAACATGCCGATGGATGGCTGTTTTACCCCCGACAAAAAGCAGCTGCTGATTGCCAATCAGGATGATGGCACGCTGAGCGTGATCGATCTGGCGCAGCGTAAAGTGATTGCCACGCCGCGCGTGGGAACGGGGTGTGAAGTGCTGGGCTATTTTTCGCTCGATCAGATAAACGGGCGATGATAGATCGCGGAACTCCAGTGGCGGCTGCTGGCATGCTTCTCCGCCTGCCAGCCGCGTTTACGTAATTCCCGGGCAATCATCTTGTTCATGATGCCGTGGCCCAGCAGCAGCACGGTGCCCTGAGCGGAGTACCCGATTAACTTTTCTGCGGCCGCCGCGGCGCGCTGGCGCGCATGAGGCAGCGACTCCGCATCACCCGCATATCCGCAGAACCAGAGCAGCCGCAGCAGCGCCAGCCAGCAGAGGATCGGCAGCTGCATCGCGCCGGTGCGCAGCATCGGCACGGCAACTTCGCTGAACAGAGCATTCACCTCATGCGGCTGCAGACCAAGCTGACTCAGGGAGGACTGCGCGCGGGGCAGGGGACTGCAGACAACAACCGCCGCCTGACGGGCAATGTGGACAGTGCGCGGGGGCGGTCCGTCACTGACCTGTGACCGATCGTAGGCTTCGCACCAGTCTGCCAGCGCCTGCACGCTCAGACGGCCTGCGGCCTGATGATCGGGTTTACCGTGTCGCATCAGAATAATGGTCATACATTCTCTGCCTGGCCTTTTTTTCAGGGTAACGCATTATTTGCGCGCGCAGCGATTTTTCAGCCTGAGCCTGAGTGTCATCCTGCGGTCACAGAGCTGTGCGACAACAGAGCCCGATGAAAGCAGCCCCGCCTGTTTATCATGCTTAATGTTTAGAGAAAGTGCTGACTTAACGCGAGTGATGACTTTTTTTTGTGCAAAGTGAGGCGCTGTTAACTGGCTGAATTTGCGATAAAAAACCATGATGACGCACTGTGATAGTGAAGTCTGACTAACATTTTGCGTCGGGATCGCTTGATTTATCTACGCGCGTAGATACACTAGGTCCCCAGTGATTGCTCACGGTGCTCGATGCACAGTCGGCTCCATCGATTGTTAAGTTACATTCGCTCAGTTTAAGTGACCGGTTAAAAAAGATCGGCGAAAACGGGCGAGGCAGATGATTCCAACACCAGGGAATCCTTTAACCTTTCATCATGGTTAGTCAACTGAACGTCGCCACCGGGGAATTCCGCTTTTATCAGGGAATCGACCCATGGACGGGCGTTTATCGATCTGCATACGCATTCAGGGATAGGGTTATGACGGCACACAATTCCGTTAAGCAGCAGGCATCACTGTCATCCACTTCAGCCGCCGATGCGCGGTTTAACACCCCCTCAGGCCGCAAAGATTTCTGGCGCGCCACATTCTCATGCTGGCTCGGAACGGCGATGGAGTACGCGGATTTTGCGCTCTATGGTCTGGCTGCCGGTATCATCTTCGGCGATGTCTTCTTTCCCGAATCGACACCGGCCATGGCGCTGCTCTCCAGCTTTGCCACCTGGTCAGTCGGCTTCGTTGCCCGGCCTATCGGCGCACTTTTCTTCGGCTGGCTCGGCGACCGCAAAGGGCGAAAGGCGGTCATGATCACCACCATCATTCTGATGGGGGCCTCCACCACCTTTATCGGCTTAATCCCCAGCTATGCCACGATTGGCGTCTGGGCACCCGCCTGTCTGGTCCTGCTGCGCTTCACGCAGGGGTTCGGCGCGGGTGCAGAGCTCTCTGGCGGTACGGTCATGCTGGGCGAGTATGCGCCCGCAGAGCGTCGCGGGCTGGTCGCTTCCGTTATCGCGCTGGGCTCTAACAGCGGCACACTGCTGGCGTCGCTGGTCTGGCTGCTGGTGGTGCAGATGGATCAGCAGAGCCTGCTGGCGTGGGGCTGGCGTATTCCTTTCCTCAGCAGTGCGCTGATAGCGCTGGTGGCATTGTGGATCCGGCGTCATCTGCGCGAAACCCCGGTTTTTGAGCGCAGAAAAGCGGAGATGGAAGCGGCGCGCGCCGGTGTGCTGGCGACCCCGCCGGTGAAGGATACGCGGCCGTTCTTCCAGCGCACCCGCGCCTTCTGGACGATGGTGGGGCTGCGCATCGGTGAAAACGGCCCCTCTTATCTGTCGCAGGGCTTTATCGTCGGCTATGTCGCGAAGGTTCTGCTGGTGGATAAATCGGTCCCGACCACGGCGGTGTTCCTTGCGTCGCTGCTGGGTTTCCTGATCATCCCTTTTGCGGGCTGGCTCTCTGACCGTTTTGGTCGCCGGATCGTGTATCGCGTCTTCTGTCTGCTGCTGATGCTCTACGCCTGGCCCGCTTTTACGCTGCTGGATACGCGTGAACCCATGCTGGTCATTCCGGTGATTGTGGTGGGCATGGGGCTGGCGTCGCTGGGTATTTTTGGTGTGCAGGCCGCCTGGGGCGTGGAGATGTTCGGCGTGCATCATCGCTACACCAAAATGGCGGTGGCGAAGGAGCTGGGTTCGATTTTCTCCGGCGGCACGGCACCGCTGATTGCGGCTGCTATGCTCTCTTATACCGGACACTGGTGGCCGATTGCGGTCTACTTCTCGGCGATGGCCGCGATCGGATTCTTTACCACCTTTGTTGCGCCTGAGACGCGAGGGCGGGATCTCAATCTGCCTGATGACGCCATCTGACAGGGCAAAACGAAATAAGCAGCAGGCCGTGTAAAGCGGCCTGTTTTTTTAGGGAGGAAAGTGATGTGCCTAAGTCGTTAACGGGAAAAGTGACCCGCAGTGAAGTGGCGAAAGCGGCAGGCACCTCAGTGGCAGTTGTCAGTTATGTCATTAACGACGGGCCGCGTCCGGTCGCCGAGGCGACCCGGCAGCGGGTGCTGGAGGCGATTAAAGCGACCGGTTACCGGCCCAATGCGGCTGCACGGGCGCTGGCGTCCGGCAACACCAAAACCTTTGGTCTGGTCGTGCCGAACATCGGCAATCCGTTTGTCGCCTCCATGGCGCACGTGCTGTTGCAGGAGTCGATGAATCACGGTCATGTCATGCTGCTGGGCGATGCCGGTGACGATCGCCGGCGCGAACTGGAGCTTATTCAGGGGCTGCTCAACCGGCAGGTCGATGGCCTGTTTTATAACAGCGTCGATCGCCATCCATACATCGACCTGATTAAAGCGAGCGGCACGCCCCTGGTGATGCTGGAACGGGTGGAACCTCAGCCGGGCGTGAACATGCTGCGCGTCAATGAGCGCCAGGCGGCCTGGCAGGTCACGGCACATCTGCTGAGCCATGGCTATCAGCAGGTCGGCATCATCACCGGTCCGGTCGATATGCTTAACGCGCAGGATCGTATTCAGGGCTGGCGCGATGCCATGCAGGAGCGCGGCCTGCCGATTGATGAATCGCTGATGTTTCCCGCCAGCTACACCCCACAGGGGGGATATGAAGCGGTGCAGACGATGATCGCCCGTGGCTGCGTGCCCCGCGCGCTGTTCACCAGCAACGAAGGTCAGGCGATTGGCGCAGTGCGGGCCTTTTCGGAGCATCAGATCCGGGTGCCACAGGATGTCGCGCTGGTCTGCTTCAACGGCACCAATCAGTCATCGTTTCATGTTCCGACATTAACGACCGTGCGTCAGCCACTGCGCGAGATGGCGCGTGCGGCGATCCACATGCTGAAAGAGGGGCAGAGCGAAGCCCAGTTAAAGGAGTTTCCACACTATCTTGAAATCGGTGAATCCTGCGGCTGCACGCCGCAATCTCAGAGTTAACGAATAAGAAGATGAAAAGAATCATTATTGATTGCGATCCCGGTAATGGGATTGCAGGTGCCAACACCGATGATGGCCTGGCGATCGCGCTGGCCTTAGCCTCACCCGGCCTGTCGCTGGAATTAATCACCACCGTGGCGGGTAATACGCCGAGTGAGGTGGGCGCGCGCGTGGCGAAAGATCTTATTGCCCGACTGGGACTCTCCATTCCGGTGGTGCAGGGGGCGACACAGGCGCTGCAGGAAGATCCGGCGCCGTGGCGCGAGACGCTCGATAACCGGGTTAATCAGCTGGCGCTGGCCGATCTCTGGCAGGATGTCCGTCAGCCAGCCGATGTCAGCGCGGACGGATTTGACGCGGCTGATGCTATCGGCAGGCTGATTTGCGACAATCCGGGCGAGATTACGCTGGTGGCGATTGGCCCGCTGACGAACGTGGCGCTGGCGATGCAGCGCTATCCCGTGATGGCCGAATCGGTGGCAGAGATTGTGGTCATGGGAGGCGTCTTTGCGCTGGATGACTATATCAAAGACACCAACTTCGGCCTGGACCCGGAAGCGGCGCACCAGGTGCTGCACAGTGGTGCTGCGGTAACGCTGGTGCCGATGGATGTCACCACGCAGACGCTGCTGACCCAGCAGGATCTGACCCGGCTGACCGCCGTCGATCATCCACTGGCCGACTTTGTGCGCGACACGCTGCGTCCGTGGATCGACTATTCGATGCAGACCCGTCAGCTGGCGGGATGCTGGATCCACGATGCGCTGGTGGTCGCCTGGCTGCTGAATCAACGTGTCGCCTCAGGGATCGATTACCGGGTCGACATCGAGCTGCGTCCCGGTGCCACGCGCGGCAAGAGCTGGCGTTATCGGCAGCCGCTCCGGCTCTCTGTCGGTGTGCCTGAGCAGTGCGGCGCCTCGGTGCATGTCCTGCATCGCGTCGATAACACGCTGCTGTTATCGATCCTTGAGCAGGCTTTCAGACGCCTGATTAGCTGAGCAGAGGTAAAGGGTCAAATCGCTTCGCAGACATCAATCCAGCGGGCATTCGTCAGTTCAGCCATCTGCTGCGGCGAAATGCGGACGGCGCTATGGATGGCGCCAGCGGCAGGTAAGACTTCTTCAAAACTGCGCAGTGAAACATCACAGTAAACGGTCAGCGGATTTTCCAGACCGAAAGGACAGACGCCGCCCACCGGGTGGCCGGTCCAGTTAATCACCTCGTCAACGCTCAGCATGCGCGCTTTCGCGCCCAGCGCCGCTTTCAGCTTGCGATTGTCCAGCCGGGCATCGCCTCGCGTCACGATCAGCACCACCTCGTTTTTCACTTTCAGCGACAGGGTTTTTGCTATTTCGCCTGGCGTCACGCCGTGGGCGCGAGCGGCCATCCCGACCGTTGCGGTGCTCTCTGCCAGTTCAATAATTTCAATTTCAGGGGCGTGTTCGGCGAAGAACTGGCGCACAGACTCCAGACTCATCTTTCTCTCCAGGCTGATCGAAGGCGTAAAAATTGCCACAAGCCTCTGTGCCTGTAAACGGGATAAACGGAGAATTCGCGGGAATCGGGTCTGTTTAGCTGCTGCTCAGGGTGCAGTTGCCGCATTGCTGAACATCGGGAATGCGATAGCGCTGGCAACAGCTGCGCCGCACCAGTTCACCGTCACGCGGGATCATGGTGCGATAGAGGGGATTATCGCTGCCATCCAGCAGCCGGTGGTTAAAGAACAGCGCCTGTTCCAGCTGCAGAACCAGCGTCTCATCTATCTGGCTTTTCAGCTCGCCCAGGAACCACTGGAAGGTGAACCCCATGTTGTTCCAGATCAGGCGGGCGTTGATGTCACCATGCTGCGTAATGCCATTCACGGCCGGGATGAGATGCTGCTGAATCAGGCGGTCGATGCGCTGCAGCGGGTTGAGATAACGCGCCTCCTCATCCTCCTGCACATCAATCCAGAAGGTGGCCGGATGGCCATGCTCATGAAAACCGACACGAATGTGTTCAGGCGAGCAGTCGAGCGCGCGGGACTCCTGCAGCAGGGCCATCAGCAGCGGCGGGATCAGCAGACCGAAATACCACTGCGCCCAGAGTGAGAGCACGGGTTTCGCTTCACGCACCGCATCGGGATGATCGCGATAGAGATAGTCACTGTAGCGGCGGATAAGCGGGGCGAAGGTGTCAGCGTGTGACCAGACGGCAAGGGTCTGCGCATCACGCGGGGCTGACTGGCTGAGCCTGGTCGAATCCAGCAGATAGCTGCGCTGCTGTTGCAGCCGTTCATACAGACTTTCCGCCAGTGGACGGTCATTCTGCCGGAAGATCATCGACTGAGCGCTGAAACGCTGTTCCTGAGCTGAAGCGGTTGCCATGACGACTCGCGAAAAGTGTAGATAAGAAAGCAAATGATAATCGTTATTGATTAACTCTACAAGCGGCGTAAAAGCGTGCGGTTGCTGGCGGTAAAAACAGCAGGGGAGGAGAGGAGTAATCAGCCCGGCGATGACCGCGACAGATCGGTCAGATCAACAGGGGCAGACGCCGGTTATCAGCGGGTTATACGGGCTCTTCTGCGGTGTGAGGCGCCTCTCTGGGTAAATCTTCCCAGGCGAGAATGGTATTCCGGCCCTGGTTCTTCGCGACATAGAGGGCACTGTCAGCATTGGCGACGGCCTGGTCGAACTCGTTGTCGTAAATCGGCGCAATCCCCGCGCTGATAGTGACGTGCGTTGACACAGTCTCATTGAACAGATGGGGGATCTCTAAATCCACCACATACTGACGGATGCGCTCTGCCAGCTTCATCGCAATGGAGCTGTTCACGTTGGTCATCAGCACCAGGAACTCTTCACCGCCATAGCGGGTAACGACATCGCGCGAACGCACCGCATCACGGATCGCCACAGAGACCCGCGCCAGCGCCTGATCGCCCATCGCATGACCATAATTGTCGTTGTAGGCCTTGAAGTGATCGATATCCAGCAACAGCACAAAGTGGCTGCCAGCGTGGTTTTCCAGGATATTGTCGAGCCGGTTCTTCAAACCACGGCGGTTATACAGCCCGGTCAGCGGATCGAGCATGCTGAGGTCGCTGAAGGTCTCTTTCTCTTCGTAAAGCTGATGCATCAGACGCAGGGTAAAGTTGTCGGCCCGGCGGCGCATCAGGTGCTGCAATGAAAAACCGATCAGCGGCAGGGAGATGGTCAGCAGAATAAGCGGCAGATGCTGACCATTGTCGAGCAGCAATACGGTCAGAACGGGCGGGGCGACGTGCAGACAAAAAGCCACCAGATAATCGCTCAGGGCGATGGCGCTGATAAATAACACGCTGATCAGGCTGATAATCAGAAAGCCACCATCAAAATAGAACACCAGATGGAAACGATAATTAATATGCCAGGCCCAGAAGATCCCTAATAGCAGCGCAACAGGATTTAACAGGGGGAGTTTAACTTTGGGCCAGATTAAATGGGCAATTAACGTGAGGGAGCTGAAGGCGGCGACACACATAACCGGCAGCGTCGTCTCACTTTTTTCCGTGCTCATTATTGGCAGCAGATAAAAGAGGGAAACGGCGATATTTAAAAACAGGAAAAGCATCACTGAAAGCCGGTATTTACTCTGCTTCAGTTCTTCATATGATTGTAATTTCATTATAAATACTCGTGACGACCCTGAAATACCAAAGCGCAAGCCAGCAGAAAGGAGGGGTCTGCAGGACAATGAGCAAATATTGCTAGTGCTGTTATTAAAGGTGTTATCGGCCGCAATCTAGCATTTTCCAGATGGTCTGTCATCTTCAGCGCCGGGCCAGCCAAAAACAGGCTGCAGAACGGGAAAAACTGTCATATGATAATGGGAATGCTTATCATTTGAGGTTGGCGTCATGGGGATAGCGATCGTAGCGGCCTGCGGCCTGTGGGGAATCAGCTGGGCACTGGGTAAAAAACTGGATAGTGCGTGGGGGGTTCTACTGCCGTGCATGGCGCTGCCGCTGTTTGCCCTGTGGGAGCCGGGATTCAGCCAGTGGCGAATGGTGATGATCGTTGCGCTGTTGCTGACGGTGGTGATGCTCTTTCATCAGCGCCTGCGTCACTATCTGCTGCTGCCATCCTGCCTGGCATTAGCGACCGGACTGGCGGCGGTTTCCGTGAATTTTCATCTGAATTAGCAACAGTGCAGGGGCGTCATGCTGACGTAACAGAGAAGGTGTAAAAATCAGAAGGCGAGCCTGAAACGGCAAAGAAACGGTCAGAACAGGAAGAAAGCATGAATAAAGCAGGAGGATGACAACGTTGGTGCGAAGAGAGGGACTTGAACCCTCACGTCCGTTAAGACACTAACACCTGAAGCTAGCGCGTCTACCAATTCCGCCACCTTCGCATCTTGTTGTCTTTTCATATCACCGCAATGGTGCGAAGAGAGGGACTTGAACCCTCACGTCCGTTAAGACACTAACACCTGAAGCTAGCGCGTCTACCAATTCCGCCACCTTCGCGCAGTGCTCGCGATATGAAACATGTGATTTTGGTGCGAAGAGAGGGACTTGAACCCTCACGTCCGTTAAGACACTAACACCTGAAGCTAGCGCGTCTACCAATTCCGCCACCTTCGCATACCCGTAACACCCTGAGAATGTTACAACCACGGAGGCGCATTCTAGAGATTTTACTCTTTGCGTCAACAACTATTTCGTCGGGCTGAAACGATCGCTCTAAAAAGCAACATTTTCAGCCCGGCAACGCGGTCAGCAGCGGAAAAAGGATTAACGGGTTTTCGCACCGCGACCATAGACGGCACGGTAAACCTTAAAGCGGCCAGTCTGTGCGATCACTTCATGGCTGCCGAACGCCTCATCCAGCGCCTGTGGATAGGGCAGGAAGGCATTGGCAACGATACGCAGTTCACCGCCGGTGTTCAGATGCTTCACCGCGCCACGGATTAACGCCTGTGCCGCATCGAGGCTGGTCTGCGTGCCTTCATGGAACGGCGGGTTAGAGATAATCATGTCGAAACGTCCGGTGACGTCAGAGAAGACGTTGCTGGGGAAGACCTCGCCCTCAATGCCGTTGGCGGCCAGCGTCGCCTTACTCGCCTCAATCGCCGCTGCGTGAACGTCACACAGCCACAGGCGTACTTTAGGCGAACGGGCGTGCAGTGAGGCGGCAATGACGCCTGCGCCACAGCCCATATCCAGCACTTTTCCTTTGGTGTGTGGCGTAAAGGTGGAGAGCAGCAGGGCACTGCCGCTGTCCAGACCATCGCGGCTGAAGACGCCTGGTAGGGTGTGAATCGTCAGGTCATCCATCTGATACTGATGACCAAATGCGCCGGCATCAAAGTCAGGCTGTGCGTCGAGGCGACCGTGATAGAGACCACAGCGGCGCGCGCTGTCGATCTTCTCCAGCGTTACCCAGGACTCCAGCATGCCTTCTGCACTGCGCACGCCGCTGCGGTTTTCACCGACCACGAACACGTCGCAGCCCACCGGCAGCAGCGACAGCAGATTCTGCAGCTGGAACTGCACTTCCGGCTTGTTTTTGGTCCAGAAGTAGACCAGCGTATCGCAGCCCTGCACATCTTCCGCCTGCGCAACCAGTCCATAACGCGCCTGTTCGCCCATACGGCGGCTCAGGTTTTGCCAGTGATGATATTGCTGGGTGTGCACGCGCGACGAGGCGGTTTCCAGCTGAGCGGGCAGGTCATCCTGCAAATCGCCAGCAAATAAAACGTGGCGGGCGGTAAATTCATCACTGTGGCGCAGAATGACTTCGCTGGCCGGGGTAAAAGCAGACATGTAGAGCTCCTGTAAGATCTGAGCGGGGATTATAGTGGTTTGTTGGCGCATGTTCGATGGGTTTGCTAGCATAGCGTCGCATTCAGGCAGCCAACAGGTAACACCATGACGTCCAGGCGCGACTGGCTTTTACAGCAAATGGGAATTACGCAGTATCAACTGCGCCGCCCGCGCGTGCTTCAGGGCGAAATTGCCGTCACACTGGCGCCGGACACGCAGTTAATCATTGTCGCTGACGTGCCCCCCGGGCTGGATGAACCGCTGATGCGCGACGTGCTGCAGACGCTCAATCTTCAACCCGACCAGGTGATGACCGTGACGCCGGATCAACTCCAGATGCTGCCGGAAACGCTGAACTGCGCCGGCTGGCTGCTTGGGGTTGAGAGTGCACAGACTTTTAATGGCGTGGCACTGACCAGCGCCGCTTTCAATGAACTGATCAGCAGCGGCGTCGCCAGACGCGCGCTCTGGCAACAGATGTGTAACCATGACAGCCATCTCTTTACTCACCCCTGACGATCGGGCCGAGGCCTTTGCCATCGAGCGTCGCAGTCACGCGTTTCCCTGGAGTGAACAGACGTTTGCCAGCAATCAGGGCGAGCGCTTCCTCAATTTACGGCTGGATGCCGAAGGAAAAATGGCCGCCTTTGCCATTACCCAGGTGGTGCTGGATGAAGCGTCGCTGTTTAACATCGCGGTCGATCCCGCCTGGCAGCGCCGGGGATTTGGCCGTCAGCTGTTGCAGCATCTGATCGACGAGTTAATAAAACGCGATGTGCTGACGCTGTGGCTGGAAGTACGGGCGTCCAATCTGCCCGCTATTGCGCTTTATGAGCAGATGGGATTCAACCAGGTGAGCCGTCGTTCCAACTACTATCCCACCGCCAGCGGGCGTGAAGATGCCCTGATGATGGCGCTGACGCTGTAGCGGTGCTAAGGAGCTTTAATGTCAGAACAGTGGGAGTGCATCCTGTTTGATGCGGACGATACCCTTTTTCATTTCGATGCTTATGCCGGGTTGCAGCGGCTGTTCGCCGGTTATGACGTGCAGTTCTCCGACCAGGATTACAGCGACTATCAGGCGGTTAACAAGCCGCTCTGGGTCGATTATCAGAACGGCACGATTACCGCGTTGCAGTTACAGACCCAGCGTTTCAATCACTGGAGCGAAAAGCTCAGCGTCGCGCCGGAGATCCTCAACAGCGGCTTCCTGACCGCAATGGGCGAGATCTGCACGCCGCTGCCAGGCGCGGTGAGCCTGATGAAGCAGCTGCACGGTCGGGTAAAGATGGGCATCATCACCAACGGCTTTACCGCGCTGCAGCAGACGCGGCTGGAGCGCACCGGTTTCCGCGACTACTTTTCGGCGCTGGTGATCTCTGAGCAGGTCGGCGTGCCAAAACCGGCGGTGGAAATTTTTGATTATGCGCTTAACCTGATGGGCAATCCGGATCGTCAGCGGGTGCTGATGGTCGGGGATACGCCGGAATCCGATATTCTCGGCGGCATGAATGCCGGGGTGAAAACCTGCTGGCTCGATCATGGCACCCGGCCGCTGCCGGAACATATCAAACCGACCTGGCAGGTCAAATCGCTGGCTGAGCTGGAAGCGCTGCTGATCGGCTAAGGGAAGCTATCTCGCAAATCCGCAACGTTCCCATAAAAAAGGCCCGCAGAGCGGGCCTTTCTCGTTTTATCCTCTCAGCTGAGCCGGACATTACTCTTTCTTCGGGTCATCTTCATCCCGATCCTCCTGCACCGGCGTGCTGGCGGTGAGCAGGAACGGTGACTGCTGCCAGCGGGTACGGCGGTGGCGCAGCAGGGTACGGGAGAGAATGATGCCGATGGCCAGCGCCAGCAGCATCATCAGACGCAGAATATTGGTGGTGTTGTCGACCTGATGTGAGTCGGTGACCAGCACATGGGTGTCCAGCGTCACGCGCAGAAAGCCCAGCGGGCCATCGTTTCCGGCCAGGGGCTGCACAATCTGGTGGTTGAAATAGCTGCCTGCACGCTGCCCGTCGAGAGCGAGCCTGTCGCGCACGTTGATGTTTTCTCCGCTGTGCGCCACCAGGCTGCCGTCGCCGTCATACACCGACGCATCCAGAATGCGGCTGTTCGCCGTCATCTGATTCAGAATCGCTTCTATCTGATTACGGTTGTTTTCACTGTTGTCCATCAACGGCTTAAGGCTGAACGCCACCTGGCTGGTCAGCGTATGAGCCAGCTCTTCGACCTGTTCAGAACGCGCCATCTGATGACCGGTACTGAACCAGGAGACGCCCTGCATCAGGGCGACCAGCAGCGTCATCGAGATGAGAACGATCACGGTACGATGTAAGCGAAATTTCAGCGCGGTTTTAGCCATTACTCATCCGGGTCATGTCACAACAGAAAGCCTGGAGATTATGTTGCCAGAAGCGACGCAGACAGGGTAGCCTCTTGCGTGGTTTTGTTGTCCCTACAGGAGCTCTGATGCCAAATCGTTTAACCTGGTGCGATCTTCCCGCCGATGTCTCTTTCTGGCCGGGTTTGCCCCTTTCTCTTAGCGGTGATGAAGTGATGCCGCTGGATTATCGCGCTGGCCGCACCGGCTGGCTGCTGTATGGCCGCGGGCTGGATAAGCAACGGCTGACCGATTATCAGCATCAGCTGGGTGCAGCGATGGTGATTGTCAGCGCCTGGAACGTCGATGAGTATCAGGTGATCCGCCTGGCGGGCTCGCTGACGCCGTTTGCGACTAAACTGGCGCACGATGCCGGGCTGGACGTGGCGCCGCTGGGTAAAATCCCCTACCTCAAGACCCCCGGTCTGCTGGTGATGGATATGGACTCCACCGCGATTCAGATCGAATGTATCGACGAGATCGCTAAACTGGCAGGCAGCGGTGAGCAGGTAGCAGAAGTGACAGAGCGCGCGATGCGCGGTGAACTCGACTTCAGCGCCAGCCTGCGTCAGCGCGTTGCCACCCTGCAGGGCGCTGACGCCAATATTCTGAAACAGGTGCGTGATGAGCTGCCTTTAATGCCGGGCTTAACCACCCTGACGCAGAAGCTGCAGGCGCTGGGCTGGCAGGTGGCTATCGCCTCCGGCGGCTTCACCTACTACGCCGAATACCTGCGCGATAAGCTGCATCTGTCGGCCGTAGTCGCCAACGAACTGGAAATCCGCGACGGCAAACTGACCGGCAACGTGGTGGGTCCGATTGTCGACGCACAATATAAAGCCGATACGCTGAAGAAGCTGGCGCAGCGTTTTGATATCGCGCCGGAACAGACGGTCGCGATTGGCGACGGAGCCAATGACCTGCTGATGATCAAAGCCTCCGCGCTGGGCATTGCGTTCCATGCTAAACCTAAGGTGAATGAGCAGACTGCGGTCACCATTCGCCATGCCGATCTCATGGGGGTGTTCTGCATCCTGACCGGCAGCCTGATCCACGAAGAGCGTTAACTGAGGAATTGATTTGGCCAAAGCGGCAAAACGCGCATTTGTCTGTAACGAATGCGGCGCAGATTACCCACGCTGGCAGGGGCAGTGCAGCGCCTGTCACGCCTGGAACACCATCACCGAGGTGCGCATTGCCGCCTCACCCGCGGCTGCGCGCAACGAGCGCCTGAGCGGCTATGCCGGCAGCGCCGGCACCAGCCGGGTGCAGAAACTGTCGGAAATCAGCCTGGAGGCACTCCCGCGCTTCTCCACCACCTTTAAAGAGTTTGATCGGGTGCTGGGCGGCGGCGTGGTCCCGGGCAGTGCGATTCTGATTGGCGGCAGCCCCGGCGCAGGTAAATCCACGCTGCTGTTGCAGGTGATGTGCCGGTTGTCGGAAGGGATGAAAACCCTGTACGTCACCGGTGAAGAGTCCCTGCAACAGGTGGCGATGCGCGCCCATCGTCTGGGATTGCCCACCGAAAATGTGAACATGCTGTCGGAAACCAGCATTGAGCAGATCTGCCTGATCGCCGAGCAGGAGCAGCCGCAGCTGATGGTGATCGACTCGATCCAGGTGATGCACATGGCGGAGATCCAGTCCTCACCGGGCAGCGTCGCCCAGGTGCGGGAAACTGCCGCCTACCTGACACGCTTCGCCAAAACGCGCGGCGTGGCGATCATCATGGTGGGACACGTCACGAAAGATGGCTCGCTGGCCGGTCCGAAAGTGCTGGAGCACTGCATCGACTGTTCGGTGCTGCTGGATGGCGATGCCGACTCTCGCTTCCGCACCCTGCGCAGTCATAAAAACCGCTT
This sequence comes from Type-F symbiont of Plautia stali, assembly GCF_059731105.1. Classification (NCBI taxonomy): domain Bacteria; kingdom Pseudomonadati; phylum Pseudomonadota; class Gammaproteobacteria; order Enterobacterales; family Enterobacteriaceae; species Type-F symbiont of Plautia stali. The sequence continues at coordinate 607,155 of NZ_AP035909.1, forward strand.
CGGTGCGGTCAATGAGCTGGGGGTGTTTGCCATGACCGAACAGGGCATGCGCGAAGTCAGCAACCCGTCAGCGATCTTCCTGTCGCGCGGTGAAGAGATAACCTCAGGCAGCTCGGTTATGGTGCTCTGGGAGGGAACGCGACCGCTGCTGGTGGAGATTCAGGCGCTGGTCGATCATTCAATGATGGGCAACCCGCGTCGCGTCGCGGTCGGGCTGGAGCAGAACCGCCTGGCCATACTGCTGGCGGTGCTGCACCGTCACGGCGGATTGCAGATGGCGGATCAGGATGTGTTCGTCAACGTCGTGGGCGGCGTCAAAGTCACCGAAACCAGCGCCGATCTGGCGCTGATGCTGTCGATGGTGTCGAGCCTGCGCGATCGTCCGCTGCCGCAGGATCTGGTGATCTTCGGCGAAGTGGGGCTGGCCGGTGAAATCCGCCCGGTGCCCAGCGGTCAGGAGCGCATCTCGGAAGCGGCGAAGCACGGCTTCAAACGCGCCATCGTTCCGGCAGGAAATGCGCCGAAAAAACCGATTGCCGGGATGCAGGTTTTCAGCGCGAAAAAGCTGGCCGATGCGCTGGCGATTCTGGACGATCTGTAACGCGCCTGACGCCTGTCCGGAAAAACCACGGGCAGGCGGCACCCACCTTAACCGCATTGATGCAGGAGGCACGACATGTCGTCGTTTGAGTATCTGAAAACGGCCATTCGCCAGCAGGGGCACACGCTGCAACAGGTCGCTGACGCCAGCGGCATGACCAAAGGCTATCTGAGCCAGTTGCTCAATGCCAAAATCAAAAGCCCCAGCGCGCAGAAGCTGGAAGCGCTGCACCGCTTTCTGGGGCTGGAATTTCCGCGCCGTGATAAAAGGGTGGGCGTGGTATTCGGTAAGTTCTATCCGCTGCACACCGGCCATATCTATCTGATCCAGCGCGCCTGCAGTCAGGTGGATGAGCTGCACATCATCATGGGCTACGATGAGCCGCGCGATCGGGAGCTGTTTGAGAACAGCGCCATGTCCCAGCAGCCGACGGTCAGCGATCGCCTGCGCTGGCTGCTGCAGACCTTTAAGTACCAGAAAAACATCCGCATTCACGCCTTCAACGAGGAGGGGATTGAACCCTATCCGCACGGCTGGGATGTCTGGAGTGAGGGCGTCAGCGCTTTTCTCAGCGAGCACGGCATTGCTGCGGACTGTATCTACACCAGCGAAGCGCCGGATGCGGAGATGTATCAGCAGCACCTGGGCATTCAGACCGTGCTGGTCGATCCCAACCGATCCTTTATGAGCATCAGCGGCGGGCAGATCCGTCAGGATCCGTTCCGCTTCTGGGAATACATCCCGACAGAAGTTAAACCCTTCTTTGTGCGCACCGTGGCGATCCTCGGCGGCGAGTCGAGCGGTAAATCGACGCTGGTGAACAAACTCGCCAACATCTTCAACACCACCAGTGCCTGGGAATATGGCCGCGACTATGTCTTTTCCCATCTGGGCGGTGACGAAATGGCGCTGCAATATTCTGATTACGACAAGATCGCGCTGGGACAGGCGCAGTACATCGATTTCGCGGTGAAATATGCCAATAAAGTGGCGTTTATCGACACTGACTTCGTGACGACTCAGGCGTTCTGTCTGAAGTATGAAGGGCGTGAGCATCCGTTTGTGCAGGCGCTGATCGATGAGTATCGCTTTGATCTGGTGATTCTGCTGGAGAACAACGTGCCCTGGGTGGCGGATGGCTTACGCAGCCTGGGCAGCTCGGTGGATCGGCGGGAGTTTCAGTCCATGCTGGTCACGATGCTGCGGGAAAACAACATCGACTTCGTCCATGTCCAGGAAGATGACTACGACACCCGTTTCCTGCGCTGTATTGAACTGGTCAAAGGGGTGCTGGGCGAGAAGAACGTTCAGCCGTAAGATCTGTCATAGCCCGGTCTGCACCGGGCTAATTTATGCATACATCCTCAGCGCGGCGGCTGTTGCTTTTCACCGCCGCCGCAGAACAGCCGGATTAATAGACCATAACCACTTTGCCGCGCATATGACCTTCCAGCACACGCTGATGGGCAGCGGTTAAGGTTTCAACGCTTAAGCCGTGCAGCGTCTCGCTCAGTGTGGTCTGCAGTTTACCTTCATCCAGCAGTGCCGAAACGGCATCCAGAATCTCGCCCTGGCGCGCCATATCGGGCGTTTTAAACATGCTGCGGGTGTACATCAGCTCGAAGTGCAGAGCGGCACTCTTCAGCTTCAGCTGATCCATCGACAGCGGATGCTCATTTTCCACGATGGTGCAGATATGGCCCTGCGGGGCGATCAGTTTTGCCATCGTCTCCCAGTGACCGTCGGTATCATTCAGGCAGAAGATGTAGTCCACCTGTTTAATGCCCTCTTTCTCCAGCTCACCGATCATATCTTTATAGTTGATCACCTTGTCGGCGCCCCGATCGCGGCACCACTGCGCGGAGTCCTCGCGGGAGGCGGTGGCGATGATCTGAACCTTGCTGCGCAGCTTCGCCAGCGGGATCGCCAGCGATCCGACACCGCCAGCGCCGCCGACGATCAGCAGTGTCTGATCCTCGGTTGCCGTCTCCAGGTTCAGCCGCTCAAACAGGCCTTCCCAGGCGGTCAGCGCCGTCAGGGGAATGGCCGCCGACTGCGCCCAGTCCAGGCTTTCGGGCTTGTGGCCGGTGATGCGCGCATCCACCAGCTGCTCGGTGCTGTTACTGCCAGGACGGGTCAGGTCGCCAGCGTAAAAGACCTCATCGCCAGGTTTAAAGTTGCTGACTTTGCTGCCGACTTCCAGCACGACGCCGCTGGCATCCCAGCCGAGAACACGCGGCACCTGTAAGCCATTTTTGATCGCCCCTTTGTGGACTTTGGTGTCGACCGGGTTGACCGAGGCGGCTTTGACGCTGACCCGCAGGTCATACTCACCGGGCGTCGGGGTTTCAGGGAAGATTTCTGTGAAGTTTTCAGGACTTTCCGGATTAATAGCGATAGCGCGAATAGACATAGCATTTTCCTGTTAAGTCAGGCTCAAAGCCTGGAGAGTGTCAGTTGCCATTCTGGCCCTGGGCAGTGCACGCCAGCCGGTGAAGAGGCCGCCCGGCGGGTGATGCGCTGTCCGTGGCAGACTAGCGTCACGATCTGGAACAGGCTTTAAGTGTAGAACCTGGTTTTAGCGGTGATAAGATGGACAATCTTTCATAGAGTGTTCGTCTGAGGTGAACAATGGCCTTCCGGCAGTGGCAGGATATGGCGCTCTTTGCGCTGGTGGCGGAGTGCGGCAGCTTTACCGGCGCGGCAGAGCGGGCGGGGCTGCCCAAATCGAGCGTCAGTCAGCGCATCAGCCAGCTGGAGCAGCGGGTAGGGATTCGGTTGCTGAACCGCACAACCCGCCAGCTCAATCTGACCTTTGCCGGTGAGCGCTATCTGCTGCATTGTCAGGAGATGATGCAGGCGAGTGAACGCGCGGATCAGGCGATCGCCAGCCTGCGTGAAAATCCCAGCGGTCGTCTGCGCATCACCAGCCCGGCGGGGATTGGCGCGACGCTGCTGGCACGCTGTAACGCGGCATTTTTACGCCTCTACCCCGATGTGACGCTGGATGTGTCGATCTCCGACGAGATGCGCGATCTGGTGCAGGAGGGGTTCGATGTGGCGCTGCGCACCGGTCAGCCGCACGAGTCGTCGCTGATTGGCCGCCGGATCGGTAACTGCCCGCGACTGCTGGTCGCCTCGCAGGGCTATCTCGATCAGCATCCGCCGCTGGTTCATCCGCAGCAACTCTCTGCGCACCGCTGTATTGCCCATCGCGCCTGGAATGAGTGGGTATTGCAGCGCGATGATGAGTTCTATCGCTGGCTGCTGCCGCCAGGCCACCTCACCGATAATCTGCTCTACGCGCGTGAATGCGCGCTGGGTGATGCCGGTATCACGCTGCTGCCGCACTTTCTGACCGATGGCGCGATGGCGGACCCGCGTCTGGTGCCCGTCCTGCCGGAATGGGAGATTGAAGGGAATGAACTCTGGCTGGTCTATCCGGGGCGCAAACTGCACTCTCCGGCGCTGGCTCGCTTTATCGAGTTCGCGCTGCAATCCCCGGTGTTCAGGGATTTTTATCGCTGACTGAGCCAAAAAAAAGGCGGCATCGCTGCCGCCCGTTTATACCTTTACTTCGTCATACGCTTGTACTTGATGCGCTTCGGCTCCAGCGCATCTGCGCCGAGGGTACGCTTCTTGTACTCTTCGTATTCGGTAAAGTTACCTTCGAAGAATTCAATTTTGCCCTCATCCTGGTAATCCAGAATATGGGTGGCGATACGGTCCAGGAACCAGCGGTCATGCGAGATGACCATGGCACAGCCCGGGAACTCCAGCAGGGCGTTTTCCAGTGCGCGCAGGGTTTCGATATCCAGGTCGTTCGTCGGTTCATCGAGCAGCAGCATGTTGCCGCCAACCTGCAGCAGCTTCGCAAGGTGCAGACGACCACGCTCACCGCCTGAGAGTTCGCCCACGCGTTTGCCCTGATCGACGCCTTTGAAGTTAAAGCGTCCGACATAGGCGCGGCTTGGCATCTCGGTGTTACCGATGCGCATAATATCCTGACCGCCGGAAACTTCTTCCCACACGGTTTTCGAGTTGTCCATGCTGTCGCGGAACTGATCCACGGCGGCCAGCTTGACGGTGTCGCCCAGCACGATGCTGCCGGAATCAGGCTGTTCCTGACCGGACATCATGCGGAACAGCGTCGATTTACCCGCGCCGTTCGGACCGATAATCCCGACAATCGCGCCTTTCGGCACGGAGAAGGAGAGATCGTCAATCAGCACACGGTCGCCATAGGACTTACGCAGGTTGCTGACTTCCAGCACTTTGTCACCCAGACGGGCACCTGGCGGAATGAACAGTTCGTTGGTTTCGTTACGCTTCTGGTAGTCGGTATTGTTCAGCTCTTCAAAGCGTGCCAGACGGGCTTTGCCTTTAGACTGCTGGCCTTTTGGTCCTTTGCGAACCCACTCCAGCTCTTTCTCAATCGACTTGCGACGGGCAGCTTCAGAAGAGGCTTCCTGCGCCAGACGCGCATCTTTCTGCTCCAGCCAGGAGGAGTAGTTGCCTTCCCATGGAATGCCTTCGCCACGGTCCAGCTCCAGGATCCAGCCTGCCACGTTATCCAGGAAGTAACGGTCATGCGTAATGGCGACGACCGTGCCTTCGAAGTCGTGCAGGAAGCGTTCCAGCCAGGCGACAGATTCCGCATCCAGGTGGTTAGTCGGTTCGTCCAGCAGCAGCATGTCTGGTTTTTCCAGCAGCAGGCGGCAGAGGGCAACACGGCGACGTTCACCACCGGAAAGGGTCGCGACTTTCGCATCCCAGTCTGGCAGACGCAGCGCATCGGCTGCACGTTCCAGCTGGGTATTCAGGTTGTGGCCGTCGTGCGCCTGGATAATCTCTTCCAGACGACCCTGTTCAGCGGCCAGCTTGTCGAAATCAGCATCCTCTTCAGCGTAGAGTGCGTAAACTTCATCAAGGCGTTTCAGTGCGCCAACCACTTCCGACAGCGCTTCTTCAATCGACTCACGCACGGTGTGTTCAGGGTTGAGCTGCGGCTCCTGCGGCAGGTAGCCAATCTTGATGCCTGGCTGCGGACGCGCTTCCCCTTCAATATCTTTATCGATGCCGGCCATGATGCGCAGCAGGGTCGATTTACCCGCGCCATTCAGGCCGAGTACGCCGATTTTGGCGCCAGGGAAGAAGCTGAGCGAGATGTTCTTCAGGATATGTCGCTTCGGCGGAACCACTTTGCCGACGCGATGCATGCTATAGACGAATTGAGCCACGTTGGTTTGAGCCTCTGGGTCTGTTGGTCGTTGGAATGATGTCGAAGTTTAGCCTTTTTCACCCCTTAATCCCAGCCGGGGGGCGGCGAATATTCGCGGGCCGGGAGCGGTCAGGCATAAGACGCTGATTTGTCCGGCTCACCGGCGAGCCATATGAAAAGGCGGGCAGAGACCGGCTGGCCTCCGGCCTCAGGGCAGACGCAGGGGAATAGCCTGCTGCGTCAGCCAGGTCTGCAGGGCCTGATCGGGGGCACTGTCGCTGACCAGCAGATCGAAGCGCTGCAGGTCGCCGATGCGGGCGGGCAGCACTTTGCCATATTTGCTGCTGTCCGCCACCAGCACCGACTGCCGGGCGCGCAGCATGGCGTGATGTTTCATCGTCAGCTCGTTGGTGTTGTAGCAGGTTGCGCCCTGATCTTTGTCGATCCCGGCCGCAGAGATAAAGGCGAGCGTCGGGCAGAGATCGTCGAGAAGGGTGTGCACACCCACCGGCGTAAAGAGCGCATTGTCGGCATGAAACTCCCCGCCGCTCAGGATCACGTGACAGGCCGGTTTCTCTTTCAGAGCCAGAAACGTGTTCATGGCGCAGCAGATGGCGGTAAAAGAGAGCGTGTCGGGGAGGGCATCAATGATATAGGGCAGGGTGGTGCCACAGTCAAAAAAGACCGTGTCGTTCTCGCTGACCAGGCTGGCGGCCACCTGAGCCAGCCGCTGCTTTCTGGCGGCGTTCTGCCCGTGCTGGTCGCTGACAAAATAGTGACCGGCATGACTTTTGGGATCGCTGACGATATAACCGCCCAGCAGCACTACGCTGGAACCCGGCTCGGTCAGATCGCGGCGAACCGTCATCTCAGAGACGCCCAGCAGCCGGGCCGCATCTTTCAGATGGAGTTTGTCGGTGCGTTTGAGCGCCTGCGTCAGTTTCTGGATGCGTTCATCGCGCCGGGTTTCCATGGTCATCTCTCTGTTCCCTATCCTGCAGTGCGGAGGAAGGACGCCGGAATCGGCGTCGATACGCGACAAACCTCACAGATTTGAATGAGTTGCGTCTCATCCGCCAGGCTGGCACTCAATCTTACCCGCAATCCGTGAGGGCCGCAAACCTCTGGCGCGCGGGGGAATCGCGCCACCGCTCAGTGGAGACCGGCTTACTGTAAGCCGGGCGTTAAATCGCCACCAGGCCGCGCACGCCTTCTGCCTCCATGGCGTCGCCGCGGCCTCGCTGCACAATTTCACCGCGGGACATCACCAGATAGCTGTCCGCCAGTTCGGCCGCGAAGTCATAAAACTGCTCAACCAGCAGGATCGCCATATCGCCTCGCTGCGCCAGCTGGCGGATCACCGCGCCGATCTCTTTGATCACCGATGGCTGGATCCCTTCGGTCGGCTCATCCAGGATCAGCAGCTGCGGCCGACAGGCCAGCGCCCGGCCGATCGCCAGCTGCTGCTGCTGGCCGCCAGAGAGGTCGCCGCCCCGGCGTGACTTCATCGCCTGCAGCACCGGGAAGAGCTGATAGATCTCCTCCGGGACGGCCCGTGCCTCTGCCGCCGGAAAGCGTGACAGGCCCATCAGCAGATTCTCCTCCACCGTCAGGCGCGGAAAAATTTCCCGCCCCTGCGGCACATAGGCGATGCCAGCCTGCACCCGCTGATGCGGTTTGCGGCCATTCATCCGCTGCTGCTGCCAGTGAATCTCCCCCGACTTCGCCGGGATCAGGCCCATCAGGCACTTCAGCAGCGTGGTTTTTCCCACGCCGTTGCGCCCCAGCAGGCAGGTGATTTCGCCAATCCTGACCTCAAACGAGAGGCCGCGCAGGATGTGACTGCCGCCATAATATTGATTCAGTTCAGTAACCTGTAACATCTCAGCGCCCCAGATAAACGTCGATAACCTGCTCGTTGGCCTGCACCTCGCGCAGCGATCCCTCCGCCAGCACCTGTCCCTGATGCAGCACCGTAACGTGGTCGGCGATGGTCTCCACAAAGCCCATGTCGTGCTCCACCACCATCAGCGAATGTTTCCCCGCCAGGCTGCGAAACAGTTCAGCGGTGTAGGCCGTTTCCGCATCGGTCATGCCCGCCGCCGGTTCATCCAGCAGCAGCAGATGCGGTTCCTGCACCAGCAGCATGCCAATCTCCAGAAACTGCTTCTGACCGTGCGACAGCAGGCCCGCCCGGCGCTGGCGCTCGCCGCCCAGCCGCAGCAGCTTCAGCACCTCATCAATCCGGTCCCGCTGCTCGCTGTTGAGGCGGGCGCGCAGGCAGGCCCACACCGATTTGTCGGCCCTGAGGGCGATCTCAAGATTCTCGAACACGGTCAGCGCTTCAAAAACCGTGGGTTTCTGGAACTTACGGCCAATCCCGGCGCGGGCGATCGCCACCGGTGACAGACGGGTCAGATCGCTGTCCTGATCGTAGATCACCCGGCCTGCATCCGGCCGGGTTTTGCCGGTGATCACATCCATCAGTGTGGTTTTGCCCGCGCCGTTGGGGCCGATCACGCAGCGCAGCTCACCGACGCCGATCTGCAGCGAGAGATCGGTCAGCGCCCGGAAGCCCTCAAAGGAGACGCTGATCTTATCGAGCTGCAGCACCGGATCGCGCTGCACCCGGTGGCGATCCGCTAACTGGGGTTGGGTAAACAGGGCATCACTCATTTTTTTCTCCGGCGCAGCAGGCCAATCACGCCGTGTGGCAGAAACAGCGTGACCAGGATAAACATCAGGCCCAGGAAAAAGAGCCAGTATTCCGGGAAGGCGACGGTGAAGAAGCTGCGCGCGCCGTTAACGATCGCTGCGCCCAGCAGCGGGCCAATCAGTGTGCCGCGTCCGCCCAGCGCCACCCAGATCGCCGCTTCGATCGAGTTGGCAGGGGACATCTCGCCAGGGTTGATGATGCCGACCTGCGGCACATAGAGCGCCCCGGCCAGACCGCACAGCACCGCGGAGAGCGTCCAGACAAACAGCTTGAAGCCGCGCGGATCGTAACCGCAGAAGGTCAGGCGGTTCTCCGCATCCCGCACGGCGGTCAGCACCCGGCCGAATTTGCTGCGCGCCAGGGCGAAGCCGATCGTCAGGCTCAGCAGCAGCAGCAGCACCGTGGCGACAAACAGTCCGATACGGGTCGGGGTCGCCGTGACCGAAAAGCCGAGCAGGGTGGTGAAGCCGGTAAAGCCATTGTTGCCGCCAAAACCGGTTTCGTTACGGAAGAAGAGCAGCATGCCCGCGTAGGTCAGCGCCTGCGTCATAATCGAAAAGTAGACGCCTTTGATTTTTGAGCGAAAGGCGAAGAAGCCAAACAGCAGCGCCAGCAGGCCCGGCACCAGCATGCTGAGACAGAGCGCCCACGCGAAGGAGTCGGTGCCGGCCCAGAACCAGGGCAGCTCACGCCAGGAGAGAAAGGACATAAAGGCGGGTAAGCCTTCCCCGGCCGCCTGGCGCATCAGGTACATGCCCATGGCGTAGCCGCCCAGGGCAAAAAAGAGGCCGTGGCCCAGCGACAGCAGGCCAGCGTAGCCCCACACCAGATCCAGCGCAACGGCGACCACCGCATAGCAGAGGATTTTGCCGACCAGCGTCAGGGTGTAGGTGGAGATAGCCAGCGGATGTGTGGCGGGTAGCAGCGCCAGAAACGGCATCAGCAGCAGCGCCAGGGTGATGACCAGGCCCAGGGTAAGGGTCAGGCGCGGCGCGGTGCGCGCCACGCGAAGCGTGATAGGTTGCGTCATCAGTCAGTCACCCTTCCTTTCACCGCAAACAGCCCCTGCGGACGTTTCTGAATGAACAGTACGATGAGCACCAGAATCAGGATCTTGCCCAGGACCGCGCCAATCTGCGGCTCCAGCACTTTGTTCAGAATGCCCAGACTGAAGGCGGCGACCACGGTGCCCGCCAGCTGGCCGACGCCACCCAGCACCACCACCAGAAACGAGTCGATGATATAGCCCTGACCCAGTTCCGGGCCGACATTGCCCAGCTGCGACAGCGCCACGCCGCCCAGCCCGGCAATGCCGGAGCCGAGCCCGAACGCCAGCATATCGACGCGGCCGGTCGGCACGCCGCAGCACTCCGCCATGGCGCGATTCTGCGTCACGGCGCGCACGTTCATGCCCAGGCGGGTGCGGTTCAGCAGCAGCCAGGTGAGCGCCAGCACAAATACCACGAACAGGATCACCGCGATGCGGTTCCACGGCAGCACCAGATTAGGCAGCACCTGTAATCCTCCTGACAGCCACGATGGATTCGCCACCTCCAGGTTTTGCGCCCCGAACAGCACCCGCACCAGCTGAATCAGCATCAGGCTGATCCCCCAGGTGGCGAGCAGCGTCTCCAGGGGGCGGCCATAAAGATGGCGGATCACCGTGCGCTCCAGCGCCATACCAATGGCGGCGGTGACCAGGAAGGCGACCGGCAGCGCCAGCAGCGGATACCAGGCCAGGTAGTGCGGCGCAAACTGCTGAAACAGGCTCTGTACCCACCAGGTGGCGTACGCGCCGAGCATCAGCATTTCGCCGTGTGCCATATTGATCACCCCGAGCAGACCATAGGTGATCGCCAGGCCCAGCGCGGCCAGCAGCAGGATCGATCCCAGCGACAGGCCGCTGAAGGCCTGACCCAGCAGATCGCCCCACCGCAGCCGCTGCTGAATCTGTTGCAGGCTGTCCGCCGCCGCGGCCCGTACCGTGGCATCCGGTTCATTTGCGGGCTGAGTCAGGCGTTGCAGGCTGGCCTGGGTGTCGGGATCGCTGGACTCGCCCAGCAGATTGACCGCACGCAGGCGCACCATCGGATTGCTGTCTGCCAGTTGCAGGCTGGCCAGCGCCAACGCTAAGGCGGCATGAACCCGGCTATCCTGCTCGGCGGCGAGGCGCTGCGTCAGCAGCGGCAGCTGGTCGGCAACCCCTCCATTCTGCAGCTGCTGCGCGGCACGCAGGCGCAGCGCGGCATCACTGCTCACCAGCTGGTGGGCGGCCAGCGCATTGTTGACCAGCACGCGCAGCCGGTTGTTCATAAAAAGTTTTTTCAGGTTACCGGCGGGCCGGGCCGCACCCTCCAGCGGTGTCAGCTGTGTACCCTGCTGGCTGAAGGGCTGTTTGTTCTGGTCGATGACGACCGTTTCGGCGTGCAGCGCTTCCAGCAGCGGCAGGCGCTGGCTGTCCGGCGCGGCGGCCCATTGCTGCAGCAGGGTGGCCTGCTGGCTGCGGCTGGCGGCGGCAAAGTCAGCCGCCGGTCCGGCGCTGGCCAGCAGCGGCATCAGCAGCAGCAGGCTGAATAAGCAGCGGCATAGAGTCATAAAGAGAGCCTCGTCAGGGGGAGGCAGCACGGCGGATTACACAGCCGTGCTGCCGCTTCGCAGCGATTGACGCTGCCTGTCTGCCGCGCGCTTACTGCGCGGTTTTTAACGGGTAATCGGGCTTTTTGTCGTTACCGGCAATGTACGGGCTCCACGGCTGCGCGCGCACCGGCTTGTCGGTCTGCCACACCACGCTGAACTGGCCGTTCTCTTCCACTTCGCCAATCATCACCGGCTTGTGCAGATGGTGATTGGTTTTGTCCATGGTCAGGGTAAAGCCATCCGGGGCGTTAAAGGTCTGACCGGCCATTGCGGCCCGCACTTTGTCGACATCGGTGGTGCCCGCTTTTTCCACCGCCTGGGCCCACATATGGATGCCCACATAGGTCGCTTCCATCGGGTCGTTGGTGACCACGGTGGCGGCGTTCGGCAGATTGTGCGCTTTGGCGTAGGCGCGGTAGTCCGCGACAAACTTCGCGTTGGTCGGGTTGTCGATCGATTCGAAGTAGTTCCAGGCGGCTAACTGGCCGACCAGCGGTTTGGTATCAATGCCGCGCAGCTCCTCTTCACCCACCGAGAAGGCGACCACCGGAATGTCGGTGGCTTTGATCCCCTGGTTGGCCAGCTCTTTGTAGAACGGCACGTTGGAGTCGCCGTTGATGGTCGAGACCACCGCAGTTTTGCCGCCAGCCGCAAACTTTTTGATATTCGACACGATGGTCTGGTAGTCGCTGTAACCAAACGGCGTATAGACCTCTTCGATATCCTTGTCCGCCACGCCTTTGCTGTGCAGGAAGGCGCGCAGGATCTTGTTGGTGGTGCGTGGATAGACGTAGTCGGTGCCCAGCAGGAAGAAGCGTTTAGCACTGCCGCCATCTTCGCTCATCAGATACTCCACCGCCGGGATCGCCTGCTGGTTTGGCGCCGCACCGGTGTAGAAGACGTTAGGCGACATCTCTTCGCCTTCATACTGCACCGGATAGAAGAGCAGGCCGTTCAGCTCTTCAAATACCGGCAGCACCGATTTGCGTGACACTGAGGTCCAGCAGCCAAACACCACCGCCGCTTTGTCCTGCGTCAGCAGCTGCCGCGCCTTCTCGGCAAACAGCGGCCAGTTAGAGGCGGGGTCTACCACCACCGGCTCCAGCTTTTTCCCCAGCACGCCCCCTTTGGCATTGATCTCATCGATCGTCATCAGCGCCACATCTTTCAGCGGCGTTTCAGAAATCGCCATGGTGCCGGAGAGGGAATGCATGATCCCCACTTTGATGGTGTCAGCCGCCTGCGCACTCCAGGCAAATCCCATGCTGACAACGGTGGCGGAGAGCGCAAAAGCTTTGATCAACGAACGTCTTTTCATCATCTGAACCCCTGAGTGGTTGTTGTGTTATTCGATGGTCTGGAGCCGGGCCTGCTGCAGGCGATGCAACGTGATCTTCCTGACTTCCGCCTTGCTGACGGCGATATGGTCGGTCAGCATGCGTTGCGCGTCGGTGGTCTGTTGCTGAAAAATCGCCTGTAAAATCTCTGCATGTTCCTGATAGGTCGCGCAGATACGGTCGTCGCGGGTGAAGTCGAGCCGCCGGATAATGCGGATCTTCTCCGTGAGTTCGGCATGGATGCGGGCCATCTCCGGGTTGCCCGCCGCTGCCACCAGCGTCATGTGAAACGCCTCATCGTGCTGCGAAACCACCAGCCCTTCGGTGAGCGCCTCTGCTTCACACCAGAACTGGTTCAGCTCCGCTAACAGGGCCGCACACTGCGGGGCGGGCAGGGCGCAGAGGCGTTTTACCGCCTCGCACTCCAGCACGGTGCGCAGGTCATAGAGCGATTCAAACCAGGCGAAATCGAAATTTCGGATCTGCCAGCCGCTGCGGAACCACACTTCCACAAAACCTTCGCGCTCCAGCCGGAACAGCGCCTGACGCACCGGTGTGCGGCTTACCGCCAGCCGTCCGGCGATTTCGCTTTCACTGAAGCGGTCACCCGGCATCAGGCGAAAGGCGAAGATATCGGCCTTGAGCGCCTGATAGACCCGCTCTGCCAGCGCCTCCGGGCGCGCTTTTGGGGATTGAGGTTGCCTTGTCATTGCTGCTCCTTATTCCAGCCACAGCAGGTTATCGCCCGGGCTGACCGGGCGGCCCGCCTGGCAGGCGATACGCGTGACCCGACCGGCCTGCGGGGCGACAATCGCCAGCTCCATCTTCATCGCTTCCACGATGATCAGGGTCTGACCGGCGCTGACCGCGTCGCCCGGCTGCACCAGCACTTTCCAGATATTGCCGTTGAGGTCAGCCTGCACCGCCACGCCGTTTTCCTGCTCCTCGCTGACGCTGGCCAGCGCCTCCTCAGCCTGCGGCGCGCTCTGCTCTTCCTGCGCCCATAGCTGCACCTCCTGCTCAAAAGCGGCGGCCTGGCGCTGGCGGAACGCCGCGATCTCAGCGGCGTGATCGGTCAGGAACTGCTGGTGGGCGGCAAAATCGAACTGCGTCTCTTCGATGCGCAGGCTGCCACGACCTTCGCGAAAATCTTCGCGCAGCCGGGTCAGCTCCTCTTCACTGACGGGATAAAAGCGCACCTGATCGAAGAAGCGCAGCAGCCACGGCGCGTCGGGCGCGAACTGCGGATTTTTCAGGAAGGTGTTCCAGATCGGCAGCGTCCGGCCCACCAGCTGATAGCCGCCAGGCGAGTCCATACCGTAGATACACATGTACATGCCGCCGATGCCGACGGTGCCTTCGGCGGTAAAGGTGCGCGCCGGACTGTATTTGGAACTCAGCAGACGATGGCGTGGATCGACCGGCACAGCGCAGGGCGCGCCGAGGTAGACGTCACCCAGCCCCAGTACCAGATAACTGGCGTCAAACAGGGTCGCGCGCACCTCCTCCCGGCTGCTTAAGCCATTAATACGCTGGATAAAGTCCACGTTGTTCGGCAGCCAGGGGGCGCTGGCGCGAACCGTCTCCTCATAACGGCTGACGGCACCGAGCGTGGCGCTGTCCTCAAAGGCCATCGGCATCCACACCACGCGGGAGGGCACCTTCAGCGTGCTGACATCGCCCAGCGTCGCCTCCAGCGCCAGCAACAGCGTCATCAGGGCGGACTGATTAATGATGCGGCTGTCGTAGCGTACCTGCAGCGAGCGCACGCCCGGCGACAGCTCCTCGACGCCGGGTTCTGCCTGCGCCGTCAGCGCATTCATCAGCAGGTGCACGCGCAGACGCAGCGCCAGATCCAGCACGTTGTCGCCATATTCAATCAGCACATATTTGTCGCCCGCCTGGCGATAGACCACTTTCGGGGTGGTGTCGGTGGCGTCGAGGGCGGCGAGGATCGTGGCGGAGCCGTGAGCGGTTTCGGCCAGCGACGGCACGGCAAAGGCCGGGGGATGTTCCGGGCGCAGTGTCTCAATCAGATGACGCTGCGCGTTCTCCCGCGCCAGCGCCTCCTCCGCGCTGATTGGATGGAAGCGGATGGTGTCGCCGGGTTTGACCTGGCCCACTTTCCACAACTCGGCTCTGGCGATGGTTACCGGACAGACAAAGCCGCCGAGGCTCGGGCCGTCGTGCGTCAGGATCACCGGGAAGTCGCCGGTGAAGTTGACCGCACCGATGGCATATTCACAGTCGTGAACGTTGGAGGGATGCAGGCCCGCCTCACCGCCGTTGGCGCGGGTCCAGGTCGGTTTCGGGCCGACCAGCCGCACGCCGAGGCGGTTAGAGTTGTAGTGCACCTGCCAGTCGCTGGCAAAGAACTCGTCGATGGCGGCCTGGGTGAAAAAGTCCGGTGCGCCGTGCGGACCATAGAGCACACCGATGCGCCATTCAGTGCCGTAGTGCGGAATCAGCGACGCATCAAGCGGCTGCGGCGCGCCAGTCGGGGCCGGTGTGGTGCAGGCGGCGCGCGCAGGCTGTGAGACTGGCAGCATGTCGGCGACGCGCAGGGTGCGTCCGGCGTGACCGCCAAACTGGCCCAGCGAAAAGGTGCTGCGGCTGCCCAGATATTCCGGCACGTCAAAGCCGTTGCGCACCGCCAGATAGCTGCGGCAGCCCTGGCGGGCGCGTCCCATCGTCAGCGTCTGTCCCGCTTTCACCGTCAGCGGCTGCCAGTAACTGACCGCTTCACCATCAAGCTGCGCGTCACACTCTGCGCCGGTCAGCGCCACAATCGCGTCGCAGTGGAAGCGCAGGGTGGGGCCCTGCAGGGTGAACTCCAGCCCCGCCGCCGCCTCATGGTTTCCGACGATGCGGTTAGCCAGCCGGAACGCGAAGTCATCCATCGGGCCGGAAGGCGGCACTCCGATGTCCCAGTAGCCGAGGCGGCCGGGGTAGTCCTGCACCGAACTGAAGGTGCCGGGCTGCAGCACCTCCACCACGGTGGCGGCAGGCACCACGCTGTCGAGATAGCGCGTCCAGACGTTGCCGCTGCGAAACGCCTCGCTGGTGGTAATCTGGCGCAGATAGTCGAGGTTGGTGGCGATACCGTGCAGCTGGGTCGCATCCAGCGCGTGATGCAGTTTTTCCAGCGCCGCTTCACGGTTGTCGGCATGCACAATCAGCTTGGCGATCATCGGGTCATAAAAGCTGGAGACTTCACTGCCGGTTTCGACGCCGCTGTCGACACGCACGCCGTCAGGAAAGCTGACCGCGGTTAACAGGCCAGGGCTGGGCTGGAAGTTTTTCAGGGGATCTTCCGCGTAAAGCCGCACTTCGATCGCCGCGCCCTGAAGCGGCTGCTGCAGGCGTGACCACTCCACCGGATCACCCGCCGCCACCTGCAGCATGCACGCCACCAGGTCAAGCCCGGTGACGCATTCGGTGACCGGATGTTCAACCTGCAGGCGGGTGTTCACTTCAAGGAAATAGAACGCCTGCTGGCTGACGTCGTAGATGTACTCCACGGTGCCTGCGCTGCGGTAGTTGACCTGTTCGCCCAGCCGCACCGCCGAGGCGAGCAGGGCGTCGCGTGTCTCCTGCGAAAGCCCGGGCGCGGGTGTCTCTTCCACCACCTTCTGATTGCGGCGCTGCAGGGAGCAGTCGCGTTCACCCAGTGCGACGACGGTGCCGTTACCGTCACCAAAAATCTGCACCTCAATATGGCGGGCGCGATCGATGCAGCGCTCCAGAAATACGCCTGCATCACTGAAGAACTGCTCACCAAGGCGGCGCACGCTTTCCCAGGCGCTGGCGAGCGCGTCAGCGTCGGCGCAGCGCGTCAGGCCAATGCCACCACCCCCCGCGGTGCTTTTCAGCATCACCGGGTAGCCAATCTCGTCGGCAGCCTGAATCGCCTCCTCCAGCGAGGCGAGCAGCGGAGTGCCCGGCGTCATCGGTACACCTGCACTGGCCGCCAGCTCACGAGCGCGGTGCTTCAGGCCGAACTCGCCAATCTGCTGCGCGGTCGGGCCGACAAAGGCGATGCCCGCCGCCTCACAGGCTTCGGCAAAGGCCTGGCTTTCCGACAGAAAACCGTAGCCCGGCCAGATCGCCTGTGCGCCGCTCTGCTGCGCCGCCGCCAGGATTTTGTCGATGCGCAGGTAGGAGTCACTGGCTTTGTCGCCGCCGAGGGCGATCGCGCTGTCCGCCTGCTTAACGTGCTGCGCATTGCGATCCGCGTCAGAGTAGACCGCGACACTTTTGACGCCCAGGCGCTTCAGGGTGCGAATGGCGCGGCAGGCAATCTCGCCCCGGTTGGCAATCAGTACGGTGGTGAACATGATCAGTGACTCCCCTGTGAGGTCAGCCAGTTACGCCAGCCGCCCGATTCAGTGATTTCCAGCGCGCTGTTCAGCGCAGCGCCTTCGCAGATAAAGCCTTTCACGATCCGCCCATCCGCCAGCGTCAGGCTGCCGATACCCAGCGGGGCGGGGATCTCCGCCACAAATTCGCCGAAGCGTGCCAGCGGGATGTCCCACAGCTCCACGGTGATGGCGGCACCCTGTTCGTCCCGCATCAGGCCGGGCTTTTTAATCGCCCCGTCCAGCAGGGCGAACAGGCGGTAGTGAGGGGCGGTCTTTGTCTCTTCCACCCATACCGCCCTGCGCTCGGTGAGCTGGAAATTCAGCGGCATGCCGGTGAGGTGTGCCCCCACCACAGCCAGCCGGACATGATCGGGGGAGACGGGGAGAGCGACGGGCGGCGGGCAGGGCAGGCCAGTTGCCCCCAGCGGCAGCGCCAGCTGGCGCTGCCAGCGGATGCCAAATTCAGCCAGCGCCCGGTCGTGCCAGGCGGGCGCAATCAGCGTGATACCCGCCGGGAGATCGTCATTGCGGAACGGCGCAGGCAGCGCCAGCGCGGCGAGGTCAGCGAGGTTGGTAAAGTTGGTGTAGGTGCCAAACTGTGAGTTGTAGTGAATCGGCTCCTGCTTCATCTCTGCGAGGGTATGAATGGTGGGTGAGGTCGGCACCACCAGCGCGTCGAACTGCGCCAGGGTCTGCTGAATCTGGCGCGTCAGCCCGGCCCGCAGATACTCCGCTTTGTAGGCATCGACGGCGCTGTATTTCAGGCCGCTGGCGACGATCTCATGCACCACCGGGTCCATATCGGTGGGGCGATCGAGCATCCCGCCTACCGCCACGGTGCGCTCAGCAACCCAGGCACCGTAGTAGAGCTGCTCTGCCAGCTGCCGGAACGGCGTGAAGTCGATGGGGTGCAGCGTCGCGCCACTCGCCTGCAGGGCCTCCAGCGCCCGATCCCAGGCGGCTTCAGCGGCGGCATCATCGAAAAACTCCGGCGTGTCAGGAACGGCAAAGCGGGGGCGAACCGGCAGGCTGGCGGGGGCAGTGCGCGGATTCACGCGCGAATAGGCGTCCCCGGCATCGTAGCCCCCGATCACGCTGGCGACGCTCCAGGCATCTTCTGCCGTCAGGGCGAACACGGAAATCGTGTCATTGAGGCGGCAGGCGGGCACGACGCCGCGCGCAGAGAACCAGCCTTTGGTCGGCTTCAGGCCAACGATATTGTTGAAACCGGCCGGGACGCGGCCCGAACCGGCGGTATCGGTGCCCAGGGAAAAGGCGACCAGTCCGCGCGCCAGCACCGAGGCCGAGCCGGAGCTGGAGCCGCCGCTGACATAATCGGGGTCAAAGGTGTTACTGACCGCGCCAAAAGGTGAGCGGGTGCCGACCAGACCGGTGGCAAACTGATCGAGGTTGGTTTTACCAATGACCACGGCCCCGGCCGCTTTCAGTCTGGCTACCGCTACCGCGTCCTCGCTGGCGGTATAGGTAAAGGCGGGGCAGGCGGCGCTGGTGGGCCAGCCTGCCACATCGATATTGTCCTTGACCGCGAACGGCACGCCGAACAGAGGCAGCGATGCGGGATCGCGCTGATAGTGAGCCAGCAGCGGTTCAATCTGCGCCGCCAGCTGATCCGGGGTCGCCAGCATGATCCAGGCATTATCCTGGGGATCCAGGGCGGCAAGGTGTGCGCTCAGCAGTGCGCTAATCTGATGTGGCGCCTGCTGGTAGCGTTGTTGCCAGGCGTGCAGTGTCAGGCCAGTGGTCGAAGTCATAAGAAGGATTCCAGCTGGTATACAAGATGGAATTCAACAGAGCAAAGGGTGTGCCACTTTTTTAAGCTGATGATTCAACGTCTTAAAACGACAGGTGATAAGTTTTTCTGATGATTATTTGCACAATGACGGCGCGCAGGCTGAACGATGACGGTGCGTTTAACCGCCGCGTGCGTAAATATTGTGAAGAACATGGCAAGAGTCTGATGCCCTGGTTAGCATGAAGACTGCCTGGCAACTCGCCGGCGCCCAGCAACAGAGGAGATTTACGTGGTGAAGTGGCGTAACTGGATGATAGGGATCTGCCTGGTCGGTACGGCCAGCAGCGCATGGGCCGATTCGCTTGATCAACAACGGCAACGTTATCAACAAATTAAACAGGCGTGGGACAGCAATCAGATGGCCACCGTGGAGCAGCTGTTGCCCACGCTTCAGGATTATCCGCTCTATCCTTATCTGCAATATCGCCTGCTGGCACAGGATCTCGATCAGGAGACCGCCCTGGCCGTACAGAATTTTATTCGCCAGTATCCCACGCTGCCGCCTGCGCGCTCGCTCAGCACCCGCTTTATCAATGTGCTGGCTTACCGGCAGGACTGGCAGGGCGTGCTGAATTTCAGCCCGACCGAACCGAAACCGGTGCAGGCGCGCTGCAACTGGTACTACGCCAAATGGGCCACAGGTCAGCAGCAGGCCGCGTTTGATGGCGCGAAGCAGATCTGGCTGCGCGGCACTGCGCTGCCTGCCGACTGCGACAAGCTCTTCTCGGTCTGGCACTCATCGGGTCAGCTTTCACCGATCACAATCCTGGAGCGTATCCGTCTGGCGATGAAGGCGGGTAACG
The DNA here is from genome assembly GCF_059731105.1 of Type-F symbiont of Plautia stali. Classification (NCBI taxonomy): domain Bacteria; kingdom Pseudomonadati; phylum Pseudomonadota; class Gammaproteobacteria; order Enterobacterales; family Enterobacteriaceae; species Type-F symbiont of Plautia stali. The sequence continues at coordinate 626,644 of NZ_AP035909.1, forward strand.
ACAGCCTGGTGAGCTATCTGGCGAAAACCCTGCCGGCAGATTATCAGACCATGTCTGACGCGGTGCAGGCGCTGCAGCAGGACCCGCTGACGGTCAGCACCTTCGCCAGCGCCGTCGGACCTACCGACTTTACCCGCCAGGCGACGATTTACGCCTTTACCCGCGTGGCGCGGCAGGATATGGAAAACGCCCGCAGCCTGATCCCGATTCTGGTCCGGGCGCAGAAAATGGGGCCGGAAGATGAGCAGGCGCTGAAAGAGATCGTGGTCTGGCGCATGATGGGCAGCGATCTGACCGCTGAACAGGCACGCTGGCGCGATGCGGTAGTGATGAACAGTGAGTCCACCGCGCTGGTAGAACGCCGGGTGCGGCTGGCGCTGTCGCAGCACGATCGGCGCGGCCTGAACACCTGGATCGCCCGTCTGCCGGTGGAGGCCAAAGAGAAAGATGAGTGGCAGTACTGGCAGGCTGACCTGCTGTTTGAGAAAGATCGCAAAGAGGAAGCGGAAGAGATCCTGCGTAAACTGATGCAGGCGCGTGGCTTCTATCCGATGGTGGCCGCTCAGCGTCTGGGAGTGGATTATCCGCTGCAGATTGATGAAGCACCCAAGCCTGACAGTGCTACGGTGCAGGGCCCCGAGCTGGCGCGCGTCCGTGAACTGATGTACTGGGGGCTGGATAACCTGGCGCGCAGCGAGTGGAGCAATCTGATCGGCAGCCGCACACATACGCAGCAGCAGATGCTGGCGCGCTACGCCAATGAGCAGGACTGGTGGGATCTCAGCGTGCAGGCCACGATCACGGCCAAAATGTGGGACAGTCTGAAAGAGCGGTTCCCGCTGGCGTGGCAGAGCGTTTACGAGCGCAACACCCAGGTGAAGCAGATCCCGCCAAGCTATGCGATGGCGATTTCGCGTCAGGAGAGTGCCTGGAACCCGAAAGCGCGCTCGCCGGTCGGGGCGAGTGGTCTGATGCAGATCATGCCTGCCACCGCGGCGCACACCGTGAAGATGTATGACATCTCCGGCTACAGCAACAGCAGTCAGCTGCTCGATCCGGAAACCAATATTCAGATTGGTACCCAGTATCTGGAGTATGTCTACCAGCAGTTTGACCAGAACCGGATTTTCGCCTCTGCGGCTTACAATGCCGGTCCGGGACGGGTGCGAAGCTGGCTGAAAACCAGTGCAGGTAATCTCGACGCCGTGGCGTTTATCGAGACTATTCCGTTCTCTGAAACGCGCGGTTACGTGAAGAACGTGCTGGCCTATGACGCCTACTATCGTCACTTCATGGGCAAGCCTGACAAAATCCTGTCAGATGGTGAGTGGAATCGCCGTTACTAGCTGTGCTAAGCTTCCGTACTCTTTAGCGAGTACGGAAGCCTCTTCATGACCCATTCTCATTCCCCTTCAGCCGAAACCCCTCCGGCCGACGATAGCTGGCAGCGCTTTGTCAGGCTGATGCAGCAGGCCTTTGCCGATGGTCACGCGCTGCCGCTGATGCAACTGATGATGACGGCGGATGAGCGGGAAGCGTTTGGCACACGACTGCGGATTATCGAAGAGTTGATGAAGGGGGAGATGAGCCAGCGCGAGCTGAAAAACGAACTTGGCGTAGGTATCGCCACCATCACCCGTGGCTCTAACAGTCTGAAAGAGGCGCCGCCGGAGCTGAAACGCTGGCTGCAGGCGCATCTGGACGGCGAGTAATTACGACTGATAGAGCGGATGAACAAACGGGCAGAGCGCCAGAATCAGGGCCTGATGATAGACGCTGGCGCGGCTGAGCAGGCCGTGCGTGAACGCCCCGATAGCCCCGCCCTGATGTTTGATATTTTCAATGCCGGTTAACCGCGCCATCTCTTCGCCCAGTTCCCGCCCTTCGCGCAGACCCGCCAGCACCGCCGGTGGCAGCGTGAAGCTGGCTGACCGCGATTCGCCACGCTGCTTCTGATTCTCTATCACGATACAGGCAAAGGCGCTGTCCTCTTCGATCCCCGCCTCAATCGCCACCCAGAATGTCGCTTCAGGCCGCACCTGCCGGGCATTCATTACGCGCTGACGTGCGCCCGTTCGCGTTTCGAGGTGGCTCAGCGGCTGGGCGGCAACACCACTATCGACCCCGACCCCTTCAATATGGCAGGATCCTTCGCCGAAAACGTCGTTGAATGCCTGCGCAATCGCGTGAATCTTCGCTGGATTGGTGGTGGCTGCGACAACATGGTACATAATTAATTGAACCCTCAGATGGTTAAGCGCCTGGCCCATCAGGCTACAGACAGGCTCTAAGGCGATTCTGGTCGCAGTATAACGGAAACTACTATGTTACAGGTCTATCTTGTTCGTCACGGTGAAACGGTTTGGAATGCGGAACGTCGCATTCAGGGGCAGTCCGACAGTCCGCTGACGGAAAAAGGTGAACAGCAGGCGCATCAGGTGAGTGAACGCGTGAAACATCTGGGTATTACCCACGTTATCACCAGCGATCTGGGCCGTACGCGCCGCACCGCGGAGATTATCGCGGATGCCTGTGGTTGCACGGTGACGCTCGATCCGCGCCTGCGGGAACTCAATATGGGCGTGCTGGAGAAGCGTCCGCTGGATGGCTTAACCGCCGCAGAAGAGCAGTGGCGTGCCACGCTGGTGAACGGCACCGAAGGCGGGCGCATCCCGGAAGGGGAGTCCATGTCCGAACTGGCAGCGCGCATGCACGCCGCGCTGAATGCCTGTCTCGACCTGCCGGCCGGGAGCCGTCCGCTGCTGGTGAGTCACGGTATGGCGCTGGGATCGCTGGTCAGCACCATTCTCGGTCTGCCTGCCTGGGCGGAACGCCGGCTGCGTCTGCGAAACTGCTCGCTCTCGCGGGTCGATTATCAGCAGAGCGCCTGGCTGGCCGAAGGGTGGATTGTGGAGATGGCGGGCGATATCTCTCATCTGGATGCGCCCGCTCTCGACGAGCTGCAGCGCTGAAGGTGTGCAGGCCGCCGTCGTGAGGACGGCAGCCTGAATATCAGCTGACCGGGGTCTGGCGGCGAATCGGAATCAGATATTCGCAACGGATCTCTGTCGGCGGCTCGGCACGCTTTTTACCGCCGTGGGTATAGAAGCGTTCAATATCCTGCCCCTGACGGCGGGTCAGCCCCAGTGTCGGCATGCAGGTGCCGTAGAGCAGCAGAATGAACTCCTGCAGATTGACGCGCGGGCCGGTGTAGGTGAACTGCACATAATCGCCCGCTTCCAGAATGACGTTCTGACCGGAGTGCAGGCTACCCGCGCTGTCAGCCGGCACCGCCGTGGTGTAGAGGATCTCCTGCTCGTCATCTTTTTCCTGGCTGGCGCGCACCTGATGCAGGCCATACAGCACCGGCGGCACGGTATCCGTTTCCAGCAGGAACTGCTTCCAGAAGTGAATCCGCATCTCGTCACGGTAGCTGGAAATCTGCTCCAGAATACAGGTGTAGTTCTGGGTCTGACCCACCAGCACCGTTTCCGGCAGGGTGACGAAGGTCGGTTCCGGCTGCGTCTCATTGTCCAGACGGATAGGGGGACGAATACCGAAGGAATTCCAGTCGGAAGCGCGACGATACCAGGCCGGCGTCTGCGCAAACTGCTTCTTGAAGGCGCGGGTAAAAGTCTGTTGTGAATCAAAACGATACTGCAGTGCGATGTCCAGAATCGGACGGCTGGTCAGGCGCAGCGCCACCGCCGCTTTAGACAGGCGACGCGCCCGGATATAGGCGCCGATCGCATGTCCGGTCACGTCTTTAAACATCCTTTGTAAGTGCCATTTAGAGTAACCGGCTTTCTGGGCAACGTTGTCCAGTGAAAGGGGTTGATCCAGATGGCTCTCCAGCCAGACAAGCAAATCGCGAATGATACCGGCTTGGTCCATAAAACATCCTCATACTCTGGTGGTGCAGCTAAATGCATCGAAGAATATTAGCACTCATTGCTCAAAAGACGTGGGCCGTTTTCCGGGGAAGATTGTGCTAAATCAGTGCGGGCATAACCCGTTTTGGTTTTGTCATTATATCGATTGACAGTACATTACATGTTCATCTATTCAATTTGCAATGGTAACCCCATGACAAGACCTCGTCTTATCCTCGCTGCGCTGACCGCACTGACCTTTTCCAGCCCGCTGCTCGCCGAACAGATCGGCTCTGTCGACACGGTGTTTAAGATATTCGGGCCTGACCACAAGATTGTCGTTGAAGCCTTCGACGATCCGGATGTTAAAAATGTAACCTGCTATATCAGCCGGGCGAAGACCGGTGGGATTAAAGGCGGGCTGGGGCTGGCTGAGGATACCTCCGATGCGGCGATTTCGTGCCAGCAGATTGGGCCAGTGGAGCTGAGTGAGAAAATCGCGCAGGGCAAAGCGGAGGGGGAGGTGGTCTTCCGCCAGCGTACCTCGCTGATCTTCAAAAAGCTGCAGGTGGTGCGCTTCTTCGATAAAAAGCGTAACGCCCTGGTCTATCTGACCTACTCCGATAAAGTCGTCGATGGTTCACCGAAGAATGCGATCAGCGCCGTGCCGATTATGCCGTGGCACTGAGCATAAAAAAAACGCCCGCAGGGGCGTTTTTTTCAGGCTTACCGCAGCTTACTCATGCAGGTCGCCGCAGAAGCGGTAACCTTCGCCATGGATGGTAGCGATGATTTCAGGCGTGTCCGGCGTCGATTCGAAATGCTTACGAATACGACGGATGGTCACATCCACGGTGCGGTCGTGCGGCTTAAGGTCACGGCCGGTCATTTTTTTCAGCAGATCGGCACGGGTCTGAATCTTGCCCGGATTTTCGCAGAAGTGCAGCATGGCGCGGAACTCACTGCGTGGCAGTTTATAGTGCTCGCCGTTCGGGTTGATCAGTGAGCGGCTGTTGATATCCAGCTCCCAGCCATTGAATTTGTAACTCTCAACCTGACGGCGCTCTTCGCCCGGCATGGCGAGATTCATGGTGCGCGACAGCAGATTACGGGCACGAATCGTCAGCTCACGCGGATTGAACGGTTTGGTGATGTAGTCGTCAGCGCCAATTTCCAGACCGAGAATTTTATCAACTTCGTTGTCACGGCCGGTCAGGAACATCAGGGCGACATTGGCCTGTTCGCGCAGTTCACGGGCCAGCAGCAGGCCGTTTTTACCCGGCAGGTTGATGTCCATGATCACCAGGTTAACGTCATTGTCGGTCAGCACCTGATGCATTTCTGCACCATCAGTCGCCTCATACACCACATAACCTTCTGCCTCGAAGATGCTCTTGAGGGTGTTACGCGTGACCAGTTCGTCTTCAACGATAAGAATGTGCGGGGTCTGCATGTTTAGCTACCTAAAATTTGCCAACAAATTGAAAACAGGGCGTACAGCGGTATGGCGTTCTCCATCATCGAGAGCAGCGGGCCGCGCTGAACCGTTGTACGAAATCATATTTTGATAAGCCATCTATCAACGTCAACAACAGTATTAGCTCAGCCAGTCAGGATGAAAATTGCATGCCCCAGGCGAGAATGATAATGGCGCATATCCTAACTGCATTAACAGCAACCTAACAGCACCAACTACAACCGATAAGCATAAAAACAACGCTTCGTTGACTTATATCAAATGCAATTGTAGCACGTTAACACTTTTGTGAAAAACTTCTCGTAGATTGCCCGTTTAGCTCACAAAAAGCATCATTTTCATTACATTTTTCACGCTTCGGTTCCAAAATGAAACCCACTGGTAATCACATTCTATCCTGTTGAACTTAAATGTATTAATAGTGGTTTCTTTAATAAAGGCCGCTTCGCCGGTAAAAAGATTCGGACCGCTTTTTTTAACCGGTTTTAACAATGTTAATCACCGCTTTTCTTATTCGCTTCCGCCCGCTGAATCCTGAACAGTCATGTTAATATGGCGTTATGTAAATGGACCAATGGAGTAAATATGCTCTTCCCCCTGATTCTCGTCTCGCCCGCGCGGCCAGAAAATATCGGCGCTGCGGCGCGCGCCATGAAAACCATGGGCTTCAGCCAGCTGCGCATTGTCGCCAGCGACGCCTGGCAGGACCCGGCCGCGCGCCGGGTCGCGCATGGCGCGGGTGAGATCCTCGATAACGTCCAGACGTTTGCAACGCTGGCTGACGCATTAGCAGACATCGACTTCTCCGTCGCCACCACTGCGCGCAGCCGGGCAAAGTTTCGCTACTACGCCACGCCAGAGCAGGTTGAAACACAGCTGCTGGAGAAGCGTCAGTGGGTAAAGAGTATGGCGCTGGTATTTGGTCGCGAAGACAGCGGGCTGACTAATGAGGAGCTGGAGCAGGTCGATCTGCTGACCGGCATCCCGATGGCGAATGACTATCCATCACTCAATCTCGGCCAGGCGGTGATGGTCTACTGCTATCAGCTGTCGAAGCTGAATCAGGTTGAGGCTCCGCTCACCGCCGCCGCAGACGGGCAGCAGCTGCAGGCGCTGCGGCAGCGTTTGCATCAGCTGCTGGCGCAGCTGGAGGTGAGTGATGATGAGAAACTCTCTGACTGGATCGATCAGCGGGTGGGGCTGCTGGAACAGCGCGACACGGCGATGCTGCATCGTCTGCTGCACGATATTGAAAAAAAACTCGCAGATTAATCCTCGGCGAAAATCTTATTTTGCAGTAACAGATCGCAGAGAAGTTCAGCATCGCAAACGATCAAAGAGCGTTTTACGATTTCGCCGGTGGCTCTGCGCAGTCAGGGAAATGGGCCCGCCGGACAAATCGGGTTGACTTAATGTGCGCTTTGCTTTACTTCTGGATGCCAGACGGACAGACAAAGACAGACAGAAAAAAATCTCAATGCGTAAAATCAGCCTGAACACCACAATTATTACCATCACCATTACCACAGGTAACGGTGCGGGCTGACGCATACAGGAAAAACAGAAAAAAAGCCCGCACCTAACCAGTGCGGGCTTTTTTTTCGGCTTAAATTCAGGAGAGTTGATATCATGCGAGTGCTGAAATTCGGCGGGACCTCGGTAGCGAATGCGGAACGGTTTCTTCGCGTCGCTGACATTCTGGAAAGTAATGCGCAACAAGGACAGGTTGCAACCGTGCTCTCTGCGCCAGCAAAGATCACTAACCACCTGGTGGCGATGATTGAAAAAACCATCAGTGGTCAGGACGCTTTGCCGAATATCAGCGACGCTGAGCGCATCTTCAGCGAGCTGCTGCAGGGGCTCGCTGAGTCACAGCCTGGCTTTGAATATGAGCGGCTGAAAACCCGCGTGGACCTGGAGTTTGCGCAGCTGAAGCAGGTGCTGCACGGCATCAGCCTGCTGGGGCAGTGCCCGGACAGCGTCAACGCGGCGATCATCTGCCGCGGTGAAAAGCTCTCGATTGCCATTATGGAAGCGCTGCTGCAGGCACGCGGTCATGAGGTCAGCGTGATCGATCCGGTAGAGAAGCTGCTCGCTGTCGGTCACTACCTGGAGTCCACCGTCGACATCGCCGAATCGACCCGTCGCATCGAAGCCAGCCAGATCCCGCCGCAGAATATGATCCTGATGGCGGGCTTTACCGCCGGCAACGAGCGCGGTGAGCTGGTGGTGCTGGGCCGTAATGGCTCAGACTACTCGGCGGCCGTGCTGGCAGCCTGTCTGCGCGCCGACTGCTGTGAAATCTGGACCGATGTCGATGGCGTGTATACCTGCGATCCGCGTCAGGTGCCGGATGCCCGCCTGCTGAAATCGATGTCCTATCAGGAAGCGATGGAACTCTCCTATTTCGGCGCCAAGGTGCTGCATCCCCGCACCATTGCGCCTATCGCGCAGTTCCAGATCCCGTGCCTGATCAAAAACACCGCCAATCCGCAGGCGCCCGGCACCCTGATTGGGGCAGAAGGCGAGCAGGATGAAAATCCGGTGAAAGGCATCACCAACCTGAATAACATGGCGATGGTTAACGTCTCCGGTCCCGGCATGAAAGGGATGGTCGGAATGGCGGCCAGGGTGTTTGCGGCGATGTCGCGCACCGGCATTTCCGTGGTGCTGATCACCCAATCCTCGTCTGAATACAGCATCAGTTTCTGCGTGCCGCAGAGCGAACTGGCGCGGGCGCGTCAGGTGCTGGAAGAGGAGTTCTATCTGGAGCTGAAAGATGGCCTGCTGGACCCGCTGGATATCATTGAAAATCTGGCGGTGATCTCGGTAGTGGGCGATGGCATGCGCACCCTGCGCGGCATCTCAGCTAAATTCTTCTCGGCGCTGGCGCGCGCCAACATCAATATCGTGGCGATTGCGCAGGGCTCCTCTGAACGTTCCATCTCCGTCGTGGTTAACAACGATGAAGTGATCACCGGGGTGCGCGTGGTGCATCAGATGCTGTTCGCCACCGATCAGGTTATCGAAGTCTTTGTGGTGGGCGTCGGCGGCGTCGGCGGTGCGCTGCTGGATCAGTTACATCGCCAGCAGGCGTGGCTGAAGCAGAAGCATATCGACCTGCGGGTCTGCGGCATCGCCAACTCGCATGCGCTGTTGACGAATGTTCACGGCATCGATCTGAGCCACTGGGAAGCGGCATTAAGTGAAGCCAAAGAGCCTTTCAATCTGGCGCGCCTGACCCGGCTGGTCAAAGAGTATCATCTGCTTAATCCGGTGATTGTGGACTGTACCTCCAGCCAGGCGGTCGCCGATCAGTATGCCGATTTTCTCAGCGAAGGTTTCCACGTGGTGACGCCGAACAAAAAGGCTAACACCTCATCCTGGAACTACTACCAGCAGATGCGTGCCGCCGCGGCCAAATCGCGCCGCAAGTTCCTTTATGATACTAACGTCGGTGCCGGTCTGCCGGTGATCGAAAACCTGCAGAACCTGATGAACGCGGGTGATGAGCTGCTGCGCTTCTCCGGCATCCTGTCTGGCTCGCTCTCCTTTATCTTCGGCAAGCTGGATGAAGGCGTCTCCCTGTCTCAGGCGACTCAGATGGCGCGGGAGATGGGCTTTACCGAACCCGATCCGCGTGACGATCTCGCCGGCACAGACGTGGCGCGTAAGCTGCTGATCCTGGCGCGCGAAGCGGGTCATCAGCTGGAGCTGACGGATATTGAGATTGAGCCGCTGCTGCCCGCCAGCCTGACCGACATTGCAGACGTTGAGCAGTTTATGCAGCGCCTGCCTGAGCTGGACAACGCCTTTGCCGCGCGGGTTGCGCAGGCGCGTGATGCGGGTAAAGTGTTGCGCTATGTCGGCGTGATCGAAGAGGGCGGCGTCTGCAAAGTCAGAATTGACGCCGTAGACAGCAACGATCCGCTCTTTAAGGTGAAAAATGGCGAGAATGCGCTGGCATTTTACAGCCGCTACTATCAGCCGATCCCGATGGTGCTGCGCGGGTACGGTGCAGGAAATGATGTGACAGCGGCCGGTGTCTTTGCCGACCTGCTGCGCACGCTGTCATGGAAGTTGGGAGTTTAAAAATGGTAAAAATTTACGCACCGGCCTCGATTGGTAACGTCAGCGTCGGCTTCGATGTGCTGGGCGCGGCGGTTTCGCCGGTGGACGGTTCCCTGCTGGGTGACTGCGTCTCCGTGGAGGCGGCAGAGCACTTTTCACTGACCAACGCCGGACGTTTTGTCAGTAAGCTGCCCGCCGATCCTAAAGAGAACATCGTTTATCAGTGCTGGCAGCGCTTCTGCGAGGCGGTGGGCAAAGAGATCCCGGTGGCGATGACGCTGGAGAAGAACATGCCCATCGGCTCCGGGCTGGGCTCCAGCGCCTGCTCGGTGGTGGCCGGTCTGGTCGCGATGAATGAATTCTGCGGTAAGCCCCTCGATGACAGCACCCTGCTGACGCTGATGGGCGAGCTGGAAGGGCGCATCTCCGGCAGCGTTCATTACGATAACGTCGCGCCCTGCTTCCTTGGGGGCATTCAGCTGATGCTGCAGGAGAATGAGATTATCAGCCAGGCCGTGCCCGGCTTTGATGACTGGCTGTGGGTCATGGCCTATCCGGGCATTAAAGTCTCGACCGCCGAAGCGCGCGCGATTTTACCGGCGCAGTACCGCAAAGAGGAGTGCATCAAGCATGGCCGCCTGCTGGCGGGCTTCATTCACGCCTGCCATACGCGTCAGCCGCTGCTGGCCGCTAAACTTATGCAGGATGTCATTGCTGAACCTTATCGCACCAGACTGCTGCCGGGCTTCGCCGAGGCGCGACAGGCGGCCAAAGATATCGGCGCACTGGCGTGCGGTATCTCAGGCTCTGGTCCGACACTTTTCGCCGTTTGCAATCAGATGGAAACGGCACAGCGGATGGCTGACTGGCTGAGCCAGCACTATCTGCAGAACGATGAAGGCTTCGTCCATATCTGCCGTCTCGACACGGCTGGCGCACGACAATTGGGATAACGCATGAAACTCTACAATCTTAAGGATCACAACGAGCAGGTCAGCTTCGCCCAGGCGGTGAAACAGGGTCTGGGATCGCAGCAGGGTCTGTTCTTTCCGCTGGAACTGCCGGAGTTTGAACTGACAGACATCGACGCGATGCTGGAGATGGATTTTGTCAGCCGCAGCAGCAAAATTCTGTCGGCTTATATTGGTGATGAGATCCCGGCCGAACAGCTGCATGAGCGTGTTAAAGCCGCGTTTGCGTTTCCGGCACCGGTCAAAGCGGTCAGTGAAGATGTGGCCTGTCTGGAGCTGTTCCACGGCCCGACGCTGGCGTTTAAAGATTTCGGCGGCCGTTTTATGGCGCAGATGCTCTCCTATGTTTCCGGTTCAGACGAGCAGATCACGATTCTGACCGCGACCTCCGGTGATACCGGTGCGGCCGTGGCCCACGCCTTCTACGGCATGGAGAATGTGCGTGTGGTGATCCTCTATCCACAGGGCAAGATCAGCCCGCTGCAGGAGAAACTCTTCTGTACGCTGGGCGGCAACATCGAAACTATCGCCATCGACGGCGATTTCGATGCCTGTCAGGCGCTGGTCAAGCAGGCGTTCGATGATGAAGTGCTGAAAAAGACGATTGGCCTGAACTCAGCTAACTCCATCAACATCAGCCGCCTGCTGGCGCAGATCTGCTACTACTTTGAAGCGGTGGCGCAGCTGCCGCAGGAAAAACGCAATCAGCTGGTGGTTTCCGTACCAAGCGGCAACTTCGGGGATTTAACGGCGGGTCTGCTGGCGAAATCACTGGGGCTGCCGATCAAGCGCTTTATCGCCGCCACTAACGCCAATGACACGGTGCCGCGCTTCCTCGGCAACGGCGAGTGGCAGCCTAACCAGACGGTCGCGACCCTGTCGAATGCGATGGATGTCAGCCAGCCGAACAACTGGCCGCGTGTGGAAGAGCTGTTCCGCCGTAAAACCTGGCGGCTGACCGACCTGGCCTGCGGTGCGGTCTCTGACGAAACCACCCGTGCCGCCATGCGTGAACTGGCTGAGATTGGCTACATTTCTGAGCCCCACGCCGCCATCGCCTGGCGTCTGCTGCGCGATCAGCTGCAGGAAGGCGAGTATGGCCTGTTCCTCGGCACCGCTCATCCGGCCAAATTCCGTGAAAGCGTGGAAGCGATCCTTGAGCAGACCCTGACGCTGCCGCCGGAGCTGGCGGAGCGTGCGGAACTCCCGCTGCTGTCACACCAGATGCAGGCGGACTTTGCCGCGCTGCGGGCATTTCTGCTGAAATAATCTTTCCCGGCTGCGGGAAAGAGAAGACGCGCGGGGCTACTGCTCCGCGCGCTTGAACACCAGCTCGCTTTCGCTGCTGCTGGCTGCATCAAAACGATAACCTTCCAGATCAAACGCCTTAAGCTGCTCCGGCTTTGTCAGGCGCTCCTGAATCACATAGCGACTCATCAGGCCGCGCGCCTTTTTGGCGTAGAAGCTGATGACTTTGTAGCTGCCATTTTTCTCATCCAGGAACACCGGCTTAATCATCTGCGCCTGTAACGCTTTCGGTCTGACCGCCCGGAAATATTCATCCGAGGCGAGGTTGATCAGGACGTTGTCGCCCTGTTCCGCCAGCGCGGCGTTCAGCGTTTCGGTGATGAGATCACCCCAGAAGGTATAGAGATCTTTACCTGCCGGATTCGCCAGCCGAATGCCCATCTCCAGCCGGTAAGGCTGCATGAGATCGAGTGGACGCAGCACGCCATACAGACCAGACAGCATGCGCAGGTGCTGCTGGGCAAAATCGAAATCCTGATCGCTGAACGTCTCCGCCTGCAAACCGGTATAAACATCGCCTTTAAACGCCAGAATCGCCTGGCGGGCATTCTGCGGCGAGAAGTCGGGCTGCCAGCTGTTAAACCGCTCGGCATTCAGGTGCGCCAGTTTGTCGCTGATGCCCATTAACGAGGCGATGCTGGCCGGTGACAGGTCACGCGCAATCTCAATCAGCTGTTGTGACTTTTCTAACAGCGCAGGCTGGGTATAGCGGGTTGTCGCCAGCGGGCTGTCATAATCCAGCGTCTTGGCGGGGGAGATCACCATCAACATAGTTGCTTCCTCGTTTAATGCCTGCTTTAACAGGATATTGGCGGCTTATCAGGCTCCGCAGTGTAGCAAAAAAGCCGCAAAGAATGACGAATCACACCTATTTGTTCGCGCTATCGTAAACGGCATTCCCTGACCTTGCGCCACCGTTGGCGCGTGATATTATCGCAACAGCCTTTTTTCACACTGACAGTTAACTAAGAGAAAAGAACATGACGGACAAACTTACCTCCCTGCGTCAGCTCACCACCGTCGTTGCCGACACCGGTGATATCGCAGCCATGAAGCTGTATCAGCCGCAGGATGCCACGACTAACCCTTCTCTGATTCTTAACGCCGCGCAAATCCCTGAATACCGTAAACTGATCGATGAAGCGATCGGCTGGGCGCGTGAGCAGAGCAGCGATAAAGATGAGCAGCTGCAGCTGGTTTCTGACAAGCTGGCCGTAAACATTGGTCTGGAAATTCTCAAACTGATCCCGGGCCGTATTTCGACCGAAGTGGATGCGCGTCTCTCTTACGACACCGAAGGCAGCATCAATAAAGCCCGTAGTCTGATCAAACTCTACAACGATGCCGGTATCAGCAATGACCGCATCCTGATCAAACTGGCCTCAACCTGGCAGGGTATCCGCGCCGCGGAGCAGCTGGAAAAAGAGGGCATCAACTGTAACCTGACGCTGCTGTTCTCTTTCGCTCAGGCGCGTGCCTGCGCCGAAGCGGGCGTTTTCCTGATCTCTCCGTTTGTGGGTCGTATTCTGGACTGGTACAAAGCCAACACCGATAAAAAAGAGTATGCGGCGCACGAAGATCCCGGCGTGGTTTCTGTTTCTGAAATCTACAACTACTACAAGCAGCACGGCTATGAAACCGTCGTGATGGGCGCCAGCTTCCGTAACACCGGCGAAATCATCGAGCTGGCTGGCTGTGACCGTCTGACCATTTCGCCTGCGCTGCTGAAAGAGCTGGCCGAGAGCGAAGGAACCCTGGAGCGTAAACTGAGCTACAGCGGTGAAGTGAAAGCACGTCCGGCCCGCATGACCGAGTCTGAGTTCCTGTGGCAGCACAACCAGGATCCGATGGCGGTGGCGAAGCTGGCAGAAGGCATCCGCAACTTTGCCGTTGATCAGGGCAAACTTGAGAAGATGCTGGCAGAACTGCTGTAATCCTCCGATCGTGACGGCGCAGGCCGTCACGGTTTTCCCTTTTCCGACCCTTTCACTTTGTATTATCCTTTCGGCTATTCCCCTTTTACTCCACCGCACCGCGGTCATTCACAGCGAAGCTAACCATGAATACATTACGCATTGGCCTGATCTCGGTTTCCGATCGCGCCGCGAACGGCATCTATCAGGATCAGGGGATTCCCGCGCTGGAGAGCTGGCTCAGCACGGCCATCAGCAGCCCGTTCGAAATGGAGTCCCGACTGGTGCCGGACGAGCAGCCGATGATTGAGCAGGCGATTTGCGAGCTGGTCGATGAACGCTTTTGCCATCTGGTGCTGACCACTGGCGGCACCGGGCCGGCCCGGCGCGACGTCACTCCCGACGCCACCTTAGCCGTCGCCGATCGGGAGATGCCCGGATTCGGTGAGCAGATGCGCCAGATCAGCCTGCAGTTTGTGCCGACCGCGATTCTGTCGCGTCAGGTCGGCGTGATCCGTAAGCAGTCACTGATCCTCAATCTGCCTGGTCAGCCAAAGTCGATCAGGGAGACGCTGGAGGGGCTGAAAGATGAGCAGGGCAACGTCAAAGTCCACGGCATTTTTGCCTCTGTACCTTATTGTTTACAGCTGCTGGAAGGGCCGTATGTCGAAACCCATCGTGACGTGGTAGCAGCATTTCGGCCTAAAAGCGCGATACGTGAGATAAACAACTAAATATTGTCCATTTCAGGCATAAGCTATAGCCCGGCTGGTGTGGCAAAAGATTGACGGTATAGTAATTAGATCTTTACAACCCGATCTTTTGCCTCTGGACTATTATGAACCTGACCTCTACGCAGCGTCTGACCGGTAAGGATTACAGAACCCTGGCGCTGGCCGCACTGGGCGGCGCGCTGGAATTTTACGACTTCATCATTTTTGTCTTCTTCGCCACCGTGATTGGCGAACTCTTTTTCCCCGCCGATATTCCCGAGTGGCTGCGCCAGTTGCAGACCTTTGCCATTTTTGCCGCCGGCTATCTGGCACGTCCGCTGGGCGGCATCGTGATGGCCCACTTTGGCGATAAAGTGGGGCGTAAGAAGATGTTCAGCCTGAGCATTATGCTGATGGCGCTGCCGACATTGATGATGGGCGCGCTTCCCACCTGGCAGACCATCGGCGTTGCCGCACCGTTACTGATGCTGCTGATGCGGATGCTGCAGGGGGCGGCGATTGGTGGCGAGGTGCCGGGAGCCTGGGTGTTTGTCGCTGAGCATGTGCCCTATAAACGCATCGGTATCGCCTGTGGCACACTGACGGCCGGGCTGACCATCGGAATTTTACTGGGGTCGCTGGTGGCAACGCTGATCAATACCTCACTCTCACCCCAGGCAATTCATGATGGCGGCTGGCGCATCCCGTTCTTCCTCGGCGGCCTGTTCGGGCTGGGCGCGATGGTGCTGCGCCGCTGGCTGCATGAGACGCCGGTGTTTGTGGAGATGCAGCAGCGTAAAGCGCTCTCCAGTAAGCTGCCGCTGAAAACAGTGCTGGCTGAACATAAAAAATCGGTCGTCATTTCCATGCTGCTGACCTGGCTGCTCTCCGCCTGCATCGTGGTGGTGATCCTGATGTCCCCGGTGTGGCTGCAAAAACAGCTGGGCATTGCGCCTGCGCTGACGCTGCAGGCCAACAGCCTGGCCACCGTCATGCTCTGCTTCGGCTGTATTATTGCCGGCCTGGCGGCCGATCGCTTCGGTGCCAGCCGCACGCTGTGTGTCGGCAGCCTGCTGCTGGCGATCTGCTGCTGGCAGTTTTATCATCTGACTGCACTCTATCCGCAGCAGCTCTTCCTGCTGTATGGACTGGCCGGCCTCAGCGTGGGTGCCGTGGGCGCCGTCCCGTTCGTGATGGTGCGTGCCTTTCCGGCGGAAGTCCGTTTTACCGGTATCTCCTTTTCCTACAATCTCGCCTATGCGATTTTCGGCGGCCTGACACCGATTTTTGTGTCGCTGCTGATGAATGTGTCGGTGATGGCCCCATGCTGGTATGTGATGGCACTGGCGCTGGTGGGACTGGTGACGGGGATCTGGCTGCGGCGTGATATCAGCCACGAGCCAGAACTGCATCAGGGGGTTAATTCGCTGTAGTGAGAGGACGCGGAGCCTGACTCCGCGTCTTATTATGATTGATGGGGCTTCTCGCCAATCGGCAGAACGGTACGGCCAAAGGTTTCGTTTAGCACTTCCCCCATGGCCAGATAGCAGGCGCTTGCGCCGCAGAGAAGGCCAACCCAGCCTGCCGTGGTGACCAGCGCAGGCAGATGCATCAGATGCGCTACGGCCAGCAGCAGAAACAGCAGCGTGAGCGTGGCGAAAACAAACTGCAGCATCCGCGCACCTTTCAGCGTGCCGACAAACATAAACAGCGTGAAGATGCCCCACAGAAGCAGCCAGGCCCCCAGAAAACGTTCGTCGGGGGCGTTCGCGAGGCCCATTTCCGGCAGCAGCAGAATCGCCACAAAGCTTAACCAGAACATCCCGTAAGAGGTAAAGGCCGTCAGCCCAAAGGTGTTATTCTTTTTAAACTCCAGCAGGCCTGCCAGCACCTGCGCAATCCCACCATAAAAAATCCCCATGGCCAGAATCGCGACGTCCATCGTGAACAGGCCCGCGTTGTGCAGGTTGAGTAAAACCGTTGTCATGCCAAATCCCATTAATCCCAGCGGGGCAGGGTTGGCCAGTGTTGAATTTGCCATAGTTCCTCGGCGGTCAGTAAACGTTGATGATAAAAAGCGCTCCGCTTCACTCCATCGAGCGGAGCGGCGCATCATATTCAGCGTTCTGCCTGGGTTCTTTGATCCCGACCGGGCCAGAGGTGAAAATTTTTTTTGGTTTAACCCTTGATGCGCATCGAAGCGGCCCCATTTACTTCTCATCGAGCGTTGTGAACGTTGGAAAAAAAGCATGTGCTGGCAGGTTGAATGCAAACAACCCGCCCACATAAAAGGTTCACAACCCAAATTGGCAACGAATTTAAGTGGGAGATGTTTAGATGGGTAAGATTATTGGTATTGACCTGGGTACAACCAACTCTTGTGTTGCGATCATGGATGGCACCAAAGCACGCGTGCTGGAAAATGCCGAGGGCGATCGCACCACGCCTTCAATTATTGCGTACACACAGGATGGCGAAATTCTGGTCGGTCAACCGGCTAAACGTCAGGCAGTGACCAACCCGCAGAATACCCTGTTCGCAATTAAGCGTCTGATCGGTCGTCGCTTCCAGGACGAAGAAGTTCAGCGTGATATTAAAATCATGCCGTACAAAATCGCCAGCGCTGACAACGGCGACGCCTGGCTGGAAGTGAAAGGCCAGAAAATGGCACCGCCGCAGATTTCGGCTGAAGTGCTGAAGAAAATGAAAAAGACCGCCGAAGATTACCTCGGTGAGCCAGTGACCGAAGCGGTGATCACCGTTCCGGCATACTTTAACGATGCACAGCGCCAGGCGACCAAAGATGCAGGCCGCATCGCGGGTCTGGAAGTTAAGCGTATCATTAACGAACCAACCGCTGCTGCACTGGCCTACGGCCTGGACAAAGGTCAGGGTAACCGCACCATCGCCGTGTATGACCTGGGTGGCGGTACCTTCGATATCTCCATCATCGAGATCGACGAAGTTGATGGCGAAAAAACCTTTGAAGTTCTGGCAACCAACGGTGATACCCACCTGGGTGGTGAAGACTTCGACAGCCGTCTGATTAACTATCTGGTAGCTGAATTTAAGAAAGATCAGGGCATCGATCTGCACAACGATCCTCTGGCGATGCAGCGTCTGAAAGAAGCCGCAGAGAAAGCGAAAATCGAGCTCTCTTCTGCTCAGCAGACCGACGTTAACCTGCCGTACATCACTGCAGATGCGACCGGTCCTAAGCACCTGAACATCAAAGTGACCCGTTCTAAGCTGGAGTCACTGGTTGAAGATCTGGTTGCACGCTCAATCGCGCCACTGAAAGTTGCGCTGCAGGATGCGGGTCTGTCGGTTTCTGACATCAACGACGTTATCCTGGTCGGTGGTCAGACCCGTATGCCACTGGTTCAGGCGAAAGTCACCGAGTTCTTTGGTAAAGAGCCACGTAAAGATGTGAACCCGGACGAAGCCGTTGCTGTCGGTGCTGCGGTTCAGGGTGGTGTACTGGGTGGCGACGTGAAAGACGTGCTGCTGCTGGACGTAACCCCGCTGTCACTGGGTATCGAAACCATGGGTGGCGTGATGACGTCGCTGATCAGCAAAAATACCACCATCCCGACCAAGCACAGCCAGGTCTTCTCGACTGCTGAAGATAACCAGTCAGCCGTGACCATTCACGTGCTGCAGGGTGAGCGTAAGCGCGCCAATGACAACAAGTCACTGGGCCAGTTCAACCTTGACGGTATCCAGGCTGCGCCTCGCGGTATGCCGCAGATCGAAGTCACCTTCGACATCGATGCGGATGGTATCCTGCATGTGTCGGCGAAAGATAAGAACAGCGGTAAAGAGCAGAAAATCACCATCAAAGCCTCTTCCGGTCTGAACGACGAAGAGATCGAAAAAATGGTGCGTGATGCGGAAGCGAACGCAGAAGCTGACCGTAAGTTCGAAGAGCTGGTACAGACGCGCAACCAGGGCGATCAGATTGCCCACAGCACGCGTAAGCAGCTGGAAGAAGCCGGCGATAAACTGTCAGCAGACGACAAAGCGCCAATCGAAGCCGCACTGGCCGCGCTGGAAACTGCGCTGAAAGGCGAAGACAAAGCGGAAATCGACGCCAAAATGCAGGCGCTGATGGAAGTGTCCGGCAAACTGATGGAAGCCGCACAGCAGTCTCAGGCAGGTGCAGCCGATGCCGGTGATGCGTCAGCGAAGAAAGATGACGACGTTGTCGATGCTGAATTCGAAGAAGTAAAAGACAACAAGAAATAATTGCCCCTGACCGGGCGCGACGGCTGGCCTGACAGCCGTTGAAACCAGCACGGGCGTCGGAGATCTCTCCACGCCCGTGCGATCATGTTAAGGGCTAAATAAACATGGCGAAGAGTGATTACTACGAGATTTTAGGCGTCGCCAAATCCGCGGACGAGCGTGAAATCAAAAAGGCGTACAAACGCCTGGCAATGAAATTTCACCCGGATCGTAATCCCGGAGATAAAGAAGCCGAAGCCAAATTCAAAGAGGCTAAAGAAGCGTACGAAATCCTGACCGATGCGCAGAAGCGTGCGGCCTACGATCAATATGGTCATGCAGCCTTTGAACAGGGCGGCATGGGTGGCGGTGGATTCGGCGGCGGCGGCTTTGGCGGCGGCGGTGCAGACTTCAGCGATATCTTTGGCGACGTATTCGGTGACATCTTTGGTGGTGGACGCCGTCAGCGCGCATCCCGCGGCGCCGATTTACGCTACAACATGGAGCTGACGCTGGAAGAAGCGGTACGCGGCGTGACCAAAGAGATCCGCATTCCAACGCTGGAAGAGTGTGATGTCTGCCACGGCAGCGGCGCGAAACCGGGCACGCAGCCACAAACCTGTTCGACCTGTCACGGTGCAGGCCAGGTGCAGATGCGCCAGGGCTTCTTCACCGTTCAGCAGGCCTGTCCGACCTGTCACGGTCGCGGCTCGGTGATTAAAGATCCGTGCAACGCCTGTCACGGTCACGGTCGCGTTGAGAAGTCGAAAACGCTGTCAGTGAAAATCCCGGCCGGGGTCGACACCGGCGATCGTATCCGTCTGAGCGGAGAAGGCGAAGCGGGCGAGCAGGGCGCGCCAGCGGGCGATCTCTATGTTCAGGTCTCGGTGAAGAAACACCCGATTTTCGAACGTGAAGAGAATAACCTCTACTGCGAAGTGCCGATTAACTTTGCGATGGCGGCGCTGGGCGGTGAGATTGAAGTGCCGACGCTGGATGGACGCGTGAAGCTGAAAGTGCCGTCAGAGACCCAGACCGGCAAGCTGTTCCGCATGCGCGGACGCGGCGTGAAATCTGTCCGCGGTGGTGCGGTTGGTGACCTGTTGTGTCGCGTCGTGGTGGAAACACCGGTCAGCCTGAACGAGAAACAGAAGTCGCTGCTGCGTGAACTGGAAGAGAGTTTTGGCGGTCCGAGCGGCGAGCACAATAGCCCGCGCTCCAAGAGCTTTTTCGACGGTGTGAAAAAATTCTTTGACGACCTGACCCGATAAACCGGGAAAGATAAAACGGAGCCCTGGGCTCCGTTTTTTTTGGCCTCTGATCAGGGATGCTGCACACCGACTGCCCCGCAGCGTAGCCGGGCCTGCGAATGATCCGGTCAATGCGAGCGACAACGCCGGGCACAAGCTGCTGTTAACGGGCGATATGAGTCGTTACACTTATTCACTTTCTCTCGCCGATCAGGAAGATAAACGTTGAATAAGCCTCGGAAACTCAGAAACCTCCTCAGGAGCTTCATTGAAAGTGATGCCAGTAACGGCATGATATTAATCCTGGCAGCCGTGGCGGCCATGATCCTCGCCAATACCGCTGCGACGGCCGAAGGCTATCAGGCGTTACTGAATGAGCCTGTCCAGATCCGCTTTGGTGCGCTGGATATCAGCAAAAATCTGCTGTTATGGATAAACGATGCGCTGATGGCGCTGTTTTTCCTGCTGATTGGGCTGGAAGTGAAGCGCGAGCTGAGGGTCGGTGAACTCGCAAGCCGGGAGAAGGCAATCTTTCCGGTTATCGCAGCCCTGGGAGGCATGGCGCTGCCCGCCCTGATCTTTCTGGCTTTCAACCACGGTGATGAGATTGCCCGCAACGGCTGGGCGATTCCCACGGCAACGGATATCGCGTTTGCACTGGGGGTGCTGGCCCTGCTCGGCAGCCGGGTTCCTGCTGCGCTGAAAGTGTTTCTGATGGCGCTGGCGATTATCGATGATCTGGGGGCGATTGTGATTATCGCCCTGTTCTATACCAGCGGCCTGTCGATGCTCTCTCTGGGCGTGGCGGCAGCGGCGATTGTGGTGCTGGCCCTGCTGAATTACTTCAACGTCCGCAAAATCTCGATCTACATTCTGGTGGGCATTGTGCTCTGGACCGCCGTCCTTAAGTCGGGTGTTCATGCAACGCTGGCAGGCGTTATCGTGGGCTTCTTTGTGCCGCTGGAGAAGAGAGAGGGGCACTCGCCAGCAGAGCATCTGGCGCACGGCCTGATGCCGTGGGTGAACTGGCTGATTCTGCCGCTGTTTGCCTTTGCCAATGCCGGTATTTCACTCGCCGGTATTACGCTGGGCGATATCCTGTCACCGGAACCGGCAGGCATCATCTTTGGCCTGTTAATCGGCAAACCCCTGGGCATTACGCTCTTCTGCTGGCTGGCCGTCAGATTGCGGCTGGCGGTATTGCCTGGCGGCACCACCATCCGCGATATCATGGCGATCGGCGTGCTGTGCGGTATCGGCTTCACGATGTCGATATTTATCAGTTCACTGGCCTTTGATGCCGCCCATGAGCAGCTGGTGACGTTCTCTAAGCTGGGGATTCTGACCGGTTCTCTGCTCTCCGCCGTATTGGGATATAGCCTGTTACGGGTCAGGCTGCGTTAAGAGAGGGGAGGCGAAAGCCTCCTTTTTTTGCCCTGCATCACCCTCACGAGGAGTGGCGGTGCGGCAAATGACAGGCGAAAAAAAACCGGCGTAAGCGCCGGTTCTTTCAACAAAGCGATAAACAACAGGCGATTAAGCCAGTTTGTTGATCTGTGCAGTCAGGTTTGCTTTATAACGTGCAGCTTTGTTTTTGTGGATCAGACCTTTAGCAGCCTGACGGTCCACGATTGGTTGCATTTCATTGAATGCGTTCTGCGCAGCAGCTTTGTCGCCTGAAGCGATCGCCGCGTATACTTTCTTAACGAAGGTACGCATCATAGAGCGGCGGCTAGCGTTATGCTTACGGCGTTTCTCAGATGTTACGGCGCGTTTCTTAGCTGATTTGATATTAGCCAAGGTCCAACTCCCAAATGTGTTCTATAGAGACAAATCAAAGGCCGAGGACTATGCCCTTCCAACCTGATTTTGTCAATGGATTTGTGCAAATAAGCGTCGCTCTATGAGCAGCACTCGGTTACGTATTTGATGGCGCAAGATTCTACCAGCTTCGCCTTCCTGAATACAGTATTTCGCGACAAAATTCTCAACACGTGCTTCTGTAACAGGAAATGCAGCGCGTTAAGCATGAAAGGCGTGCTGACGGGTTAACCTGAACCGGTTTCAAGGGTATAATCCGCCGATTTCCACCGGTTTGGGTCAGCCATGAAGTTTATCCGCGGTATTCATAATCTTAACGAGCAGCATCGCGGCTGCGTTCTGACCATTGGTAATTTCGATGGCGTACACCGCGGGCATCAGGCACTGATGGCCCGGCTGTGTGAAGAGGGACGCAAACGTAATCTGCCGGTGGTGGTCATGGTCTTTGAACCACAGCCGCTGGAGCTGTTTGCTGGCGATAAAGCCCCGGCTCGCCTGACGCGCCTGCGTGAAAAACTGCGCTACCTGGCTGAAGCCGGCGTCGATAAAGTGCTCTGCGTGCGGTTTGACCGTCGCTTTGCGGCGTTATCCGCCCAGCGTTTTATCAGCGACCTGCTGGTTGAAAAGCTCGACGTCAGATACCTTGCGGTGGGCGATGATTTCCGCTTTGGCGCCGGTCGCCAGGGGGATTTCCGGTTATTGCAGAAAGCCGGTGTGGAGTATGGCTTCGAGGTTATCAGCACCGAAACCTTCTGTGAGGGCGGAAAGCGCATCAGCAGCACCGCCGTGCGCCAGGCGCTGGCCGCCGATGATTTAGCGCTGGCGCAGTCGTTGTTAGGCCATCCTTTCACGATTTCCGGCCGCGTCGTGCACGGTGATGCACTGGGACGCACGCTGGGCTTCCCCACCGCCAACCTGCCTTTACGCCGCAGCGTGTCGCCGGTGAAAGGGGTCTATGCGGTGGAAGTGGAAGGGCTGACGCCGGAGCCGCTGCCGGGCGTGGCGAATATCGGCACCCGTCCGACGGTAAAAGGTTTACGCCAGCAGCTTGAAGTTCACCTGCTCGACATCAATATCAATCTTTATGGTCGTCACATTGATGTGGTGCTGAAACAGAAAATACGAAACGAGCAGCGCTTTGCCTCACTGGAGGCGTTGAAAGAACAAATTGCGAATGATGTGGTAACGGCCCGGCAGTTCTTTGGGCTGCTTTAACCTGAGCGAAAAACGGAATCGAGAATCTGATGAGTGACTATAAATCTACCCTGAATTTGCCGGAAACGGGATTCCCGATGCGTGGCGATCTGGCCAAACGCGAACCGGGAATGTTGCAACGCTGGTATGCCGACAACCTGTATGGCGTTATCCGCGAAGCCAAAAAGGGGAAAAAAACCTTTATCCTGCATGATGGCCCTCCTTATGCGAACGGCAGCATTCATATCGGTCACTCAGTTAACAAGATTCTGAAAGACATTATCGTTAAGTCGAAAGGCATGGCGGGCTATGACGCGCCCTATGTGCCGGGCTGGGACTGTCACGGTCTGCCTATCGAGCATAAAGTTGAGCAGATGATCGGCAAGCCGGGCGAGAAAGTCACGGCGGCAGAATTCCGCGAAGCGTGCCGCAAATATGCGGCAGAACAGGTTGAAGGCCAGAAAGCGGACTTTATCCGTCTGGGCGTTCTGGGCGACTGGGATCGTCCTTACCTGACCATGGACTTCAACACGGAAGCCAACATCATCCGTGCGCTGGGTAAAATCATCGGCAACGGTCACCTGCACAAGGGCGCGAAGCCGGTGCACTGGTGCCTGGATTGCCGTTCTGCCCTGGCCGAAGCGGAAGTGGAATATTACGACAAGACTTCACCGTCGATTGATGTGATGTTCAACGCCGTCGATGCCGACGCGGTGCGTCAGGCGTTCGGCGTCACCACGGTTAACAGCCCGATTTCACTGGTTATCTGGACCACCACCCCGTGGACGCTGCCCGCTAACCGCGCCATCTCCCTACATCCGGAATTTGACTATCAGCTGATCCAGATCGAGGGCCGTGCCCTGATCCTGGCAAAAGAGCTGGTGGAAAGCGTGATGAAGCGTGCCGGTGTCAGCGAATGGCAGGTGCTGGGCGAATGCAAAGGTGCCGCGCTGGAGCTGCAGCTGTTCCAGCATCCGTTCCTTGAGCAGATTCAGTCGAAAGTGGTGCTGGGCGAACACGTCACGCTGGACGCCGGTACCGGTGCGGTCCATACGGCACCCGGCCACGGCCCGGATGACTATGTGATCGGCCAGAAATATGGCATCGAAACCGCTAACCCGGTCGGGCCAGATGGCGCGTATCTGCCAGGCACTTACCCGACGCTGGATGGGGTTAACGTCTTTAAAGCCAACGATATGATCGTTGAGCTGCTGAAAGAGAAGCAGGCGCTGCTGCACGTTGAAAAACTGCTGCACAGCTATCCGCACTGCTGGCGTCACAAAACGCCTATCATCTTCCGTGCCACGCCACAGTGGTTCATCAGCATGGATCAGAAAGGCCTGCGTGCGCAGTCGCTGAAAGAGATCAAAGGCGTGCAGTGGATCCCGGACTGGGGTCAGGCGCGTATTGAATCGATGGTGGCGAACCGTCCGGACTGGTGTATCTCTCGTCAGCGTACCTGGGGCGTGCCGATGGCGCTGTTCGTTCATAAAGAGAGCGAAGAGCTGCACCCGGATACCCTGGCACTGATGGAGAAAGTGGCACAGCGTGTTGAGCAGGATGGTATTCAGGCCTGGTGGGATCTCGATCCGCGCGAGCTGATGGGCGATGACGCCGATCATTACGTCAAGGTTCCGGATACTCTGGATGTCTGGTTCGACTCCGGGTCAACCAGCTATTCCGTCGTGGATGCCCGTCCGGAATTCGAAGGACAGGCGCCGGACCTCTATCTGGAAGGGTCCGATCAGCATCGCGGCTGGTTTATGTCCTCGCTGATGATCGGCACCGCGATGAAAGGCAAAGCGCCTTATCGTCAGGTACTGACACACGGTTTCACCGTGGATGGTCAGGGCCGCAAAATGTCGAAATCGATCGGCAACACCGTGTCGCCGCAGGATGTGATGAACAAGCTGGGTGCTGACATTCTGCGCCTGTGGGTGGCATCAACCGACTATTCGGGTGAAATGGCGGTCTCCGATGAGATCCTGAAGCGTTCCGCCGATGCCTATCGCCGTATCCGTAACACCGCCCGTTTCCTGCTGGCGAACCTTAACGGCTTCAATCCGGCCACCGACCTGGTGAAACCGGAAGAGATGGTCGTGGTGGATCGCTGGGCCGTGGGACGTGCGCAGGCGGCGCAGGCCGATATCGTCGCCTCTTATGAGAACTACGATTTCCATGAAGTGATCCAGCGCCTGATGCAGTTCTGTTCTGTTGAGATGGGCAGCTTCTATCTCGACATCATCAAAGATCGCCAGTACACCGCGAAGGGCGACAGCCTGGCGCGTCGTAGCTGTCAGACCGCGCTGTGGCACATCGTTGAAGCGCTGGTGCGCTGGATGGCGCCGATCATGTCCTTTACCGCGGATGAGATCTGGGGCTATCTGCCTGGCGAACGCGCGCAGTATGTCTTCACCGAAGAGTGGTATCAGGGTCTGTTTGGCCTGGCGGAAGATGAAGCCCTGAACGATGCCTACTGGGCTGAGCTGCTGAAAGTGCGTGGCGAAGTCAACAAGGTCATCGAGCAGGCGCGTGCCGACAAACGTATCGGTGGCGCACTGGAAGCCACCGTGACGCTCTATGCTGATGCGGAGCTGGCCGCTAAGCTGCAGGCGCTGGGCAACGAGCTGCGCTTTGTGCTGCTGACCTCGGGTGCCCAGGTGGCCGATTATGCGCTGGCAAACGATGAAGCGCAGCAGAGCGAACTGCTGAAAGGTCTGAAAATTGCGCTGCACAAGGCGGAAGGCGAGAAATGTCAGCGCTGCTGGCATTACACTACCGACGTCGGCCAGAATCCGGAGCACGCTGCGGTCTGTGGTCGTTGTTACACTAACGTAGCCGGTGACGGTGAACAGCGTGAATTTGCCTGATGCGTAAACCTATTCTCTCAACCGGATTGCGCTGGCTGTGGCTGGTGCTGGTGGTCATCGTTGTCGACTTCGCCAGTAAACAGTGGGTGATGAACAACATGATGCTGCATGAAACGCAGCCGCTGATGCCCTATCTGAACCTGTTCTATGCGCACAACTACGGCGCGGCGTTCAGTTTCCTGGCGGACAAAGGCGGCTGGCAGCGCTGGTTCTTTGCCGGTATTGCGCTGGCGATCGTGGTTTCACTGGTGCTGATGATGTATCGCAATCAGGCCAGCCAGAAGATTTCAAACATCGCGTATGCCCTGATTATCGGCGGTGCGATAGGCAATTTATTTGATCGCTCCTGGCATGGCTTTGTGGTCGATTTTATCGATTTTTATGTCGGTAACTGGCACTTCGCTACATTTAATATCGCTGACTGCGGCATCTGTATTGGTGCCGCATTGGTGGTGCTGGAGGGCTTTTTCAGCCCGAACGGCAAACAGGCTAAACAGAAAGGGTAAGTGATGACTGAGTCCGTACAGCGCGACAGCGCGGTGTTGGTGCATTTTACGCTGAAGCTGGAAGATGGCTCGACGGCGGAATCGACCCGTGCAAACGGTAAGCCTGCGCTGTTCCGTCTCGGTGATGGCAGCCTCTCAGCGACACTGGAAGAGGCGCTGCTGGGGCTGAAAGCGGGTGAAACTAAACAGTTCACTCTGGCGCCGGAAGAGGCATTTGGTGGCGTCAGCCCTGACCTGATCCAGTATTTCTCGCGTCGTGACTTTATCGATGCCGGTGAACCGGAAGTGGGGGCCATCATGCTGTTCAGTGGCATGGGCGGCAGTGAAATGCCAGGCGTGATCCGTGAAGTCTCCGGTGACTCGATCACCGTGGATTTTAACCATCCGCTGGCAGGTCATCGTATTCAGTTTGATGTAGAGGTGCTGGAGATCGATCCGGCACTGGAGGCGAACGATGCAAATCCTGTTAGCTAATCCGCGCGGTTTCTGCGCCGGTGTTGATCGCGCCATCAGTATCGTTGAGCGCGCGCTGGAGATGTATGGCGCGCCTATCTACGTGCGTCACGAAGTGGTGCATAACCGTTACGTGGTCAACAGCCTGCGTGAGCGCGGGGCGATCTTCATCGAAGAGATCAGTGAAGTGCCGGATAACGCGATTCTGATCTTCTCCGCGCACGGTGTTTCGCAGGCGGTGCGTGCAGAAGCCAAAGCGCGCAATCTGACCATGCTGTTTGATGCAACCTGTCCGCTGGTGACAAAAGTGCATATGGAAGTGGCGCGCGCCAGCCGTAAAGGCGTTGAGGCGATACTGATCGGGCATGCGGGTCATCCGGAAGTGGAAGGCACCATGGGGCAGTACAACAACCCCAATGGCGGGATGTATCTCGTCGAGTCACCGGAAGATGTTTTCCGGCTGACGGTAAAGGATGAAAACAACCTGAGCTTCATGACGCAGACCACGCTGTCAGTGGATGATACGTCAGACATCATCGATGCTCTGCGTCAGCGCTTCCCGGCGATTATCGGGCCGCGTAAAGATGATATCTGCTATGCCACGACCAACCGCCAGGAAGCGGTTCGCACCCTGGCGAAAGATGCCGAGGTGGTGCTGGTGGTGGGGTCGAAGAACTCCTC
Organism: Type-F symbiont of Plautia stali; assembly: GCF_059731105.1. Taxonomy (NCBI): domain Bacteria; kingdom Pseudomonadati; phylum Pseudomonadota; class Gammaproteobacteria; order Enterobacterales; family Enterobacteriaceae; species Type-F symbiont of Plautia stali. Next base: position 653,971 of record NZ_AP035909.1, read on the forward strand.
CAACTCGAACCGTCTGGCTGAACTGGCGCAGCGCGCCGGTAAGCTGGCGAAGCTGATCGACTCTGCTGATGATATTCAGGAAGAGTGGGTCAAAGGTGTGGCCTGTATCGGTGTCACCGCCGGTGCCTCAGCGCCCGATATTCTGGTGCAGCAGGTGATTGAGCGACTGCGTGAGCTGGGCGGCGAAGCCGCGATCGAGCTGATTGGCCGTGAAGAGAACATCGTCTTTGAAGTGCCAAAAGAGCTGCGCGTCGAGGTGCGCAACGTGCAGTAACCGCACGTTAATCCTGATAAAAAGGCCGACTCTGTTCGGCCTTTTTTGTTTTTATCGGCCGATGAAAAGCCCACCTTTTGCCATGGCGATTGCTTTTACTGATAATCGCAGGCGGCTGGCATAAAATTCTTATTATCCCTGATTAATAGTGGCGTGACTGTTAACTCGTCGTTAACCTGATGACGCTTTGGATGCATAGTTTTGTTTTAGGAATGAATAAATATGAAGAATATCCGCATTGCCGTTGTGGGCGCGCCGGGCCGTATGGGCCGTAATCTGATTGAGGCGACACAGCAGGCTGAAGGCGTGGAGCTGGGTGCTGCGCTCGCCCGTCCGGGTTCATCGCTGACCGGCAGCGACGCCGGAGAGTTAGCGGGCATCGGCAGAAACGGCATCCTGATTGCTGACGATTTACGTGCAGTGATTGATGACTTTGATGTGCTGATCGACTTTACCCGTCCGGAAGGCACGCTGGAGTATATGGCGATCTGCCGTGAGCACGGCAAAGCGATGGTGATCGGCACCACAGGATTCGATGACACAGGCAAAGCAGCCATTCGCGCCGCCTCAGAAGATATCGCCATTGTATTCGCCGCAAACTTCAGTGTGGGCGTTAACCTGGTGCTGAAGCTGCTGGAGAAAGCCGCCAGCGTGATGGGGGAGTATGCGGATATTGAGATTACTGAAGCGCACCATCGCCACAAAGTGGATGCGCCATCGGGCACCGCACTGGCGATGGGTGAAGCGATTGCCGATGCGATGCAGTGGAAACTGGATGAGCACGCGGTCTATACGCGCGAAGGACACACCGGCGAACGTCAGCCTCAGACTATCGGTTTTGCCACGGTGCGCGCCGGGGACATCGTCGGTGAGCATATGGCTATGTTTGCGGATATTGGCGAACGGGTTGAGATAACCCACAAGGCCTCAAGCCGTATGACCTTCGCAAAAGGTGCGGTTAAGTCGGCATTATGGTTGAAAGAGAAGAAAGCAGGCCTGTTTGATATGAGGGATGTGCTGGATCTGTGATGTTGTGCGTGTTGTGAACCATCGTGATGTGGTTATTTCAATCGTTAACCAATTGATTGGAAAAGGGCAATATTTTTATTGCCCTTAATTTTGTCTTAAATCCTCGCTATGATGTAAAAGCAGATCAAACTATCTGTTTTTATCACTTTCTGTGCGTTTTAGCTCCGTTAAGATGCCATTTTTGACCATTTGGTCAAAAAAATCAGCCTGACAGCCTCGCGTTCTTATTTTTACTGCCTGGCAAACGATTATTCGGCCGGGTTTTCTCCTGTTTTTACCGCTTAAGCCCGTTTCTGGCCTCATAAGTCAGATAAAGATGAAAAAAACGGGCCTCAGGGTAGACAAGCCCCAGGGTGATCATTAGAATGCGCGCAATTTGCCAAAAATCGACAATTCAGGCGGTTTTTGCATTGATTCAGGCGGCTATTTTGAATTAATATGCAGATATTATGACTGTTTATTCCCTGGAGGATGTTTTGATTAAGTCAGCAATCCTGGTTCTGGAAGACGGAACCCAATTCCACGGTCGGGCCATCGGGGCAACGGGGTCGGCAGTGGGGGAAGTCGTTTTCAACACCTCAATGACCGGTTATCAAGAAATCCTCACTGATCCTTCCTATTCCCGCCAAATCGTTACTCTCACTTATCCCCATATCGGTAATGTCGGTGCCAACGCCGCTGATGAAGAATCAAGCCAGATTCATGCTCAGGGCCTGGTCATCCGCGATCTGCCGTTGATTGCCAGCAACTTCCGAAGCGAAGAGGGACTCTCCGCTTACCTGCAGCGCAACAACATTGTGGCCATTGCCGATATCGATACCCGCAAGCTGACGCGTCTGCTGCGTGAGAAAGGCGCTCAGAATGGCTGCATTATCGCCGGTGATAATCCGGATGCCGCGCTGGCGCTGCAGAAAGCCCAGGCGTTCCCCGGGCTGAAAGGGATGGATCTGGCGAAAGAGGTCTGCACAACGGAAACCTACAGCTGGCAGCAGGGCAGCTGGACGCTGGGCAGTGGCCTGCCGGAACAATCCTCAGCGGAATCCCTGCCTTATCATGTCGTGGCTTACGATTACGGTGCCAAGCGCAACATTCTGCGTATGCTGGTTGACCGCGGCTGCCGTCTGACCGTTGTACCGGCTCAGACACCGGCGGAAGAGGTGCTGAAGATGAATCCGGATGGCATTTTCCTCTCCAACGGCCCGGGTGACCCGGAGCCATGTGACTACGCCATCAGCGCGATTCAGGCCTTCCTGAAAACCGAGATTCCGGTGTTCGGTATCTGCCTGGGTCATCAGCTGCTGGCGCTGGCCAGCGGAGCCCGGACCGTGAAGATGAAGCTTGGCCACCACGGCGGCAACCATCCGGTGAAGGATCTCGACAATAATCGCGTGATGATCACCGCCCAGAACCACGGTTTTGCCGTCGATGAGAACGATCTGCCCGCGAACCTGCGTGTCACCCACATTTCGCTGTTCGATAAAACGGTGCAGGGCATTCACCGCACTGACAAGCCAGCCTTCAGCTTCCAGGGACACCCGGAAGCCAGCCCGGGACCGGGTGATGCTGCGCCACTGTTTGACCACTTTATTGAATTGATTGACGCCTTCCGTCTGCAAGCGAAGTAATCAGGAGCTAATTCATGCCAAAACGTACAGACATAAAATCAATCCTGATTCTTGGTGCCGGTCCGATTGTGATCGGTCAGGCCTGTGAATTTGACTATTCCGGTGCGCAGGCGTGTAAAGCGCTGCGTGAAGAGGGTTACCGGGTCATCCTGGTGAACTCTAACCCGGCGACCATCATGACCGACCCTGAGATGGCCGATGCCACCTATATCGAACCCATTCACTGGGAAGTGGTGCGCAAAATCATCGAAAAAGAGCGTCCGGATGCCGTACTGCCGACCATGGGCGGTCAGACCGCGCTGAACTGCGCACTGGAGCTGGAGCGTCAGGGCGTGCTGGAAGAGTTTGGCGTGACCATGATTGGTGCGACCGCAGACGCCATTGATAAAGCAGAAGATCGTCGTCGCTTTGACGTCGCGATGAAAAGCATCGGGCTGGACACCGCCCGTTCCGGTATCGCACACACCATGGAAGAAGCGCTGGCCGTGGCGGAAGATGTCGGTTTCCCCTGCATCATCCGTCCCTCCTTTACCATGGGCGGCACCGGTGGCGGCATCGCCTATAACCGCGAAGAGTTTGAAGAGATTTGTGAACGGGGCCTCGACCTTTCACCGACCAATGAGCTGCTGATTGATGAGTCGCTGATTGGCTGGAAAGAGTATGAGATGGAAGTGGTTCGCGATAAAAACGACAACTGCATCATCGTCTGCTCCATTGAAAACTTCGATGCGATGGGAATTCACACCGGTGACTCCATCACGGTCGCCCCCGCTCAGACGCTGACGGATAAAGAGTATCAGATCATGCGTAACGCCTCGCTGGCGGTCCTGCGTGAAATCGGTGTGGAAACCGGTGGCTCTAACGTCCAGTTCTCGGTGAACCCGAAAGATGGTCGCCTGATTGTTATCGAGATGAACCCGCGCGTCTCTCGCTCCTCTGCGCTGGCTTCAAAAGCGACCGGCTTCCCGATTGCGAAAGTTGCGGCCAAGCTGGCGGTCGGCTTTACTCTCGATGAGCTGATGAATGACATCACCGGTGGTTTAACGCCCGCCTCATTTGAGCCGTCGATTGACTATGTGGTCACCAAAATTCCACGCTTCAACTTCGAAAAATTTGCCGGTGCCAACGACCGCCTGACCACCCAGATGAAATCGGTCGGTGAGGTGATGGCGATTGGCCGCACATTCCAGGAGTCCGTACAGAAAGCGCTGCGCGGCCTGGAAGTGGGCGTGCACGGCTTCGACCCGAAAGTGCATCTGGACGACCCGGAAGCCCTGACCCGCATCCGCCGCGAGCTGAAAGATGCCGGTTCAGACCGTATCTGGTATATCGCTGACGCGTTCCGTGCCGGGATGTCGGTCGATGGCGTCTTCAATCTCACCAACATTGACCGCTGGTTCCTGGTGCAGATTGAAGAACTGATCCGGCTGGAAGACCAGGTGGCCCGTGAAGGGGTAAACAGCCTGGATGCGACCTTCCTGCGTGCGCTGAAGCGTAAAGGCTTTGCCGACGCCAGGCTGGCGGCGCTGGCAGGCGTGGCTGAGAGCGAAATCCGCAAGCTGCGTCAGCAGTTTAACCTGCACCCGGTCTATAAGCGTGTGGATACCTGCGCCGCCGAGTTCGCCACCGATACCGCTTACATGTACTCCACCTATGAAGAGGAGTGCGAAGCCAACCCGGCGACGGCTCGCGATAAGATCATGATTCTGGGCGGTGGGCCAAACCGTATCGGTCAGGGTATTGAGTTCGACTACTGCTGCGTTCACGCCGCGCTGGCGCTGCGCGAAGATGGTTACCAGACCATTATGGTCAACTGTAACCCGGAAACGGTGTCGACCGATTATGACACCTCCGACCGTCTCTACTTTGAGCCGGTGACGCTGGAAGATGTGCTGGAAATCGTCCGTATCGAGCAGCCTAAAGGCGTGATCGTGCAGTATGGCGGTCAGACCCCGCTGAAGCTGGCGCGTGCGCTGGAAGCGGCAGGTGTGCCGGTTATCGGCACCAGCCCGGACTCTATTGACCGTGCTGAAGACCGTGAACGTTTCCAGCAGGCTGTCGATCGTCTGAGCCTGAAACAGCCAGCCAATGCCACGGTCGCCACGCTGGAGCAGGCCGTTGAGAAAGCCGCTGGCCTGGGCTATCCGCTGGTGGTGCGTCCTTCTTATGTACTGGGCGGCCGCGCCATGGAGATCGTCTACGACGAAACCGACCTCAAGCGCTACTTCCAGACAGCGGTCTCCGTCTCTAACGATGCGCCGGTGCTGCTGGATCGCTTCCTGGATGATGCGGTCGAAGTCGATGTGGATGCGATCTGCGATGGTGAGCGGGTGCTGATTGGCGGCATCATGGAACATATCGAGCAGGCTGGCGTTCACTCCGGTGACTCCGCCTGTTCACTGCCGGCCTACACCCTGAATCAGGAGATTCAGAATGTGATGCGTCAGCAGGTTGAGAAGCTGGCGTTCGAGCTGAACGTCCGCGGCCTGATGAACGTCCAGTTCGCGGTCAAAGATAACGAAGTCTACCTGATCGAAGTTAACCCGCGCGCCGCGCGTACCGTGCCGTTCGTCTCGAAAGCGACCGGTGTGCCGCTGGCGAAAGTGGCCGCACGCGTGATGGCAGGTAAAACGCTGGCAGAGCAGGGCGTTACCGAAGAGGTGATTCCGCCTTACTACTCCGTGAAAGAGGTCGTACTGCCATTCAACAAGTTCCAGGGCGTTGACCCGATTCTTGGACCGGAAATGCGTTCGACCGGTGAAGTCATGGGCGTGGGCCGCACCTTTGCTGAGGCCTTCTCTAAAGCGATGCTGGGCGCACAGAGCAACATGAAGAAGTCGGGCCGTGCACTGCTGTCGGTGCGTGAAGGCGACAAGAAACGTATCGTCGACCTGGCGGCCAAGCTGCAGAAGTTTGGTTTTGAGCTGGATGCGACACACGGCACGGCGGTTGTGCTGGGCGAGGCGGGAATTAACCCACGTCTGGTGAACAAGGTGCATGAAGGTCGTCCGCACATTCAGGACCGTCTGAAGAATGGCGAATATAGCTATATCGTCAACACCACGGCAGGACGTCAGGCGATTGAAGATTCGAAGCTGATTCGCCGCAGTGCCCTGCAGTATAAAGTGCACTATGACACCACGCTGAATGGCGGTTTCGCCACCGCGATGGCGCTGAATGCCGATCCGACGGAGCAGGTTATCTCCGTTCAGGAGATGCACGCGCAGATTAAGGCGATGTAAGACAAAATAGTGTGAAAATCGGCTCCTGCGGGAGCCGTTTTTTTTGGTTAAATTCTGGCCATATCAGCGGTGAGATCGCGCCTGCGAAGGGAACACGGGCAGATCGGAAAATCGCTCAAGCCAGTCCCTGGCCGCTCGGCCCGCGCCGTCCATGGCGCGGGACGCTTTCCTCCTCTGTCCGTGCTCCCTGCGCGTTGTGCTGATACGTTGTGGTCCCCCCAGAATTTGAATTTGTCAGCTGCCTGAAGGGCTCGTGCGGGAGCCGTTTTTTTTGCCTCCTGCCTGGCGATAATCTGAAAATCAGGCTCGCGTAAAGCAAAGGATTTGCCTTAAAGTCACTGATTTGACTTAGTTTTTTAGCTATAGGTGCGAATCAGCCCCGTTCGCACAAATTTATAAGATAAACACTTCCTGTCCGGATTTTTCGCCAGTAATATGCCTGCCGCTCATCACCGGAGCGTGCAAGGACACCTATAAAAATGAAAATGCGTACTTTTTCTCTGAGTGCAGTGGCTGCACTGATGGCTATTCTTCCTTTCGCCAGCCAGGCGGAAATCACCCTGTTAAAACAGGACCCACAGGCTGGCGATCCGCTTAGCCGCCTCAACTTTACCTTTGGCGGCAGCATCCGTGCTCAGGTCAATCACCAGACCGGCGTGGATGACAAATCGTACAAGCGTGACGGATTCGATGGCGGCACCCGTTTCCGTTTCGGCGCGGATTACTACCTGTTCGACGACGTCAGCTGGATCAGCTACTACGAGCTGGGCGTGAATATTCCGGCGGTATTCAGCTGGGATCGTCACTATGCCGACGGTGCGAATAACACCACGCGCCGCCAGCTCTACACCGGTCTGAAAAGCAAGACCTGGGGCCAGCTGACCTTTGGTCAGCAGAACAGCGTTTACTACGATACCGTAGGGGCCAAGACCGATATCTGGGACTACGACATGATCGGTCAGGCACCAGGCAACGGGATCAATGGCGACTACGATGGCTCTTACCGTTCGCGTAAGCAGCTGAAGTATAAAAACACCTTCGGCGATCTGGATCTCTACGCCTCTTATCTGTTCGACGATAATGAGTTCCTGCCAGGCAACGGCCTGCGCTACAAGCGCAAAGGCGGCGGTTCGCTGGGTGTGGATTATCACATTACCGACGATCTGAGCTGGGGCACGGCGTGGAACTACACCCGCGCGGCGATGCGTAACCCGAACAATGGCGACAGCGGCGATTACGACCAGAACATTTATGGCACCGCGCTGAGCTGGACCCCGGGCAACTGGACGCTGTCAGCGGGCGGCGGCTGGTATCAGAACTTCATGACCACCAAACGCAAAGATGTGCATGACTACTTTGCTGGCGATGCATGGGGCGTGGAATACTTTGCCGGTTATAAAATTCCGGTGGCGCAGTATGGCCTGAAAGCGGTGCAGCCGTATGTTATGGGCGATCGCATTGAATATGCGACCGGCCGTGATTATCAGCGCATCGACAACGGTCTGGGTGTGACGCTCTTCCTCGACTACGGTTTCCGTGTCGATTACGAACATGTCTTTACCTCCAGCACCGATAACCTGGGTGATATGAATCTGGTGCGTCTGCGCTACGACTTCTGATAACCCCGACGGCTCCTGCGGGAGCCGTTTTCTTATTCGCCCGGTTTTGTGCCAGCTGGCGTCAGATTACTGGCGAGCTGCGGCTAACAGACGCGATTTCGCGGTGAAAAACGCTGCGCAGGCAGTGAAACGCGACATCATAAAAAGCTTTACGCAATTAGACCTTCCCCCCTATCGACGAAAGTTTCACCTTCTCGTATCATGGCGCCAATTTTTTTCCTGTGAGTAGTTAACATGATTAGTCTTATCGCGGCATTAGCAGCAGATCGCATTATTGGAATGGAGAACGCCATGCCGTGGGACCTGCCTGCAGATCTGGCGTGGTTCAAGCGTAACACCCTGAAAAAACCGGTGATTATGGGCCGGCTGACCTTTGAATCCATTGGTCGCCCTCTGCCTGGCCGACTGAATATCGTGGTCAGCAGCCAGCCCGGCACCGCCGAAGGCGTCACCTGGGTCACTTCGCTGGATGAGGCGCTTCAGGCTGCCGGTGAAGCCGAAGAGATCATGGTGATCGGTGGCGGACGCGTTTATGAGCAGATGCTGAAGCGTGCCGATCGTCTCTATCTGACTCACATCGATGCAGAAGTAGAAGGCGACACGCAGTTCCCGGATTACGAGCCGGATGAGTGGCAGTCAACGTTCAGCGAGTTCCACGACGCTGATGAGCATAACTCCCACAGCTACTGCTTTGAGATCCTGGATCGCCGTCGCTGATTCCTTGCCCACCCGCCTGTAACCTGGCTGTCATCTTTATTCATTAGCATTGCTTCTTTTCCGGGACCGACACAAAGGAAGCAATCACTGATGAAGATCGAACTCTCCGCGTTAAGCACAGACCGCCTGCCCGATTCGCAGCGACGTAAGTTCCTTGCCGGTTCCGGCGCACTTGGGCTGACCGGCTTTCTCAGCGGCGGCCTGACTTTCTCCTCCGGCGCACTGGCGCAGGAAAAACCCGCCGGCAGCCCGCTGCTGGGCTTTCAGGCGATTGCCGCTTCGACCGCGGATGAGATTGTTGTAGCGCCAGGCTATCGCGCTGAAGTGCTGATCTCCTGGGGCGATCCGCTGGTTAATGGCGCGGCTGAGTTCGATCCGCATGGCAACAACAGCGCGGAGGATCAGGAAAAGCAGTTCGGTGACAACAATGATGGGATGAGCTTCTTCGCCATTGATGAGCATCGTGGCGTGATGGCAATCAACAATGAGTATGTGAATGAGCCGACGCTGTTCGCCCATGGCGGCAGCAAAGCGACCAGCCTGGAGGATGTGAAGAAATCACAGGCGGCGCACGGCGTTTCTGTCGTTGAGATTAAACGCGGCGAAGGCAATCGCTGGCAGGTTGTCCGTCCTTCAGATTACAACCGCCGCATTACCGCCAATACCCCGATGCGTTTTTCCGGTCCGGCCGCAGGCGACAAAGCGCTGCAGACCGCCGCCGATCCTCAGGGCCTGCAGGTTCTCGGCACCTTTGGTAACTGCGCCAACGGTAAAACGCCCTGGGGCACTTATCTGACCTGTGAAGAGAACTACGACACCTACTTTGGCACGCATGACGCGAATTTTACGCCGACCGCCCAGCAGAAGCGCTACACCCTGAACGCCGCCGAGCCGGAGCGAAACTGGTCCGATTTTGATCCCCGCTTCGATATCGCAAAAAATCCTAACGAATTTAACCGCCACGGCTGGATAGTCGAAATCGATCCCTTCGATCCCCAATCGGTGCCGGTCAAACGAACCGCGCTGGGGCGTTTCAAGCATGAGAATGCTGCGGTGACGGTTGCTAAAACCGGCCAGCTGGTGGTCTACATGGGCGACGATGAGCGTGGCGAGTACATTTATAAATATGTCTCGGACGACAAGGTTAACCCGGACGATGCGAAAGCGAATCACGGACTGCTCGATCGGGGCACGCTCTATGTGGCGCAGTTTAACAGCGATGAACAGGGCACACCCCTGAAAGGCAGCGGTCGCTGGCTGGCACTGAAGTGGGGGAAAAATGGACTCACTGCTGAGAAGGGATTTCATAGCCAGGCCGATGTCCTGATCAATGCGCGTGCTGCTGCCGATGTGGTTAACGCCACGCGGATGGATCGACCAGAATGGATCGCCGTTAACCCGCATGATGGCCGCGCCTACTGTACGCTGACCAATAACAACAAGCGCGGCAATGAGGGGATGCCGGTTAATGCCGCCAACCCGCGCCCTAAAAATATCTATGGCCAGATTATCCGCTGGGATGAGAAGGGCGATGCCACGGCCACGTCGTTTGCCTGGGACATCTACGCGTTATGCGGCAATCCGATTGCCCATCCCGAAGGCATCTATCGTGGCACACCGAACATCACTGCTGAAAACACCTTTAACAGTCCGGATGGCCTGGGGTTTGATGCGCAGGGGCGGCTCTGGATCCTTACCGATGGCAAATACAGCAACAAAGAGGATTATCAGGGGCAGGGGAATAATCAGATGCTGGCAGGAGACCCGGACAGCGGCGAGATTCGCCGGTTTATGGTCGGCCCTAAATCATGCGAGCTGACCGGCATTACCTTCACGCCTGACTACAGAACGCTGTTCGTGAACGTGCAGCACCCTGGCGAAGAGGGGGATTCACATTTTCCTGATAACAGTCCGCGCCCGCGCTCGTCGGTGATCATGATCACCAGGGAGGATGGCGGCATTATCGGCGCATAAACCAGCAGGCTGGCCGCCAGGCCAGCCTCAGGGTTATAGCGCCGGAGGCGCCAGACTTTCGCTGGAGTCGAGCGCTTTTTCGCGGTTAGAGGGCTGAACCACATAGCGCTGCTCTTCCCAGTGCAGCAGGGTCAGCGCGCCGCCCCAGCAGCAGCCGGTATCCAGGCCGATAATTCCCTCTGGCGTGCCTTTGCCTTCCAGTGAAGCCCAGTGACCGAAAACGATGGTGTAGTCCCGGGCGACCGGTCCGTCGATGTTGAACCAGGGCTTCAGCGGTGGCAGCGCCGATTCAGGGGCATCTTTGCAGATCATGTCCAGCTGACCATTGGGGAAGCAGTAGCGCATACGGGTAAAGGCATTGGTGCTGAAGCGCAGTCGGGCCAGACCGGTCAGATCTTCGCTCCAGTTATTTGGCATATCGCCATACATCGCATCCAGGAACAGCGGATAACTGTCGCTGGCGAGCACCGCTTCCACTTCCCGCGCACATTTTTTCGCGGTGTCGATATCCCACTGAGGCGTGATACCGGCGTGTCCCATGACCAGCTTTTTCTCTTCATCCACCTGCAGCAGCGGCTGCCGGCGCAGCCAGTTGATCAGCTCATCAGCATCGTCCGCTTCCAGCAGGGTGGTGAGGCGATCTTTAGGCTTGTTACGGCTGATTCCGGCATAGACCGCCAGCAGATGTAAATCGTGGTTGCCCAGCACCAGGCGCACGGCGTCGCCCAGTGACTTCACATAGCGCAGGACCTCCAGTGAGCCGGGACCGCGCGCCACCAGGTCACCGGTCAGCCACAGCGTGTCATGCTCGGGATTGAAATCGACCTGCTGCAGCAAGGCACGTAATTCATCGTAGCAACCATGGACGTCGCCAATCAGGTATGTGCTCATAACGTTTTATCCATCGGGAATGTGCCCGACGTATCGGGCAAAAGGCGTGAAAATCAGTGAATGTGCGTCTGGATGGCGAGGCGGAACACCGGGATTTCAACGTGAAAGGTGTCGCCCTGATCGTCGACCATCACGTAGTGTCCCTGCATGGTGCCCATCGGCGTTTCGATGACAGCACCACTGGTGTACTGGAATTCGTTGCCCGGCGGGATAAGCGGCTGCTCACCGACCACGCCTTCGCCCTGAACTTCTGTTTCGCGGCCGTTACCGTTGGTAATCAGCCAGTAACGCCCCAGCAGCTGCACGGCGGAACGGCCCAGATTGCGTATCGTAATGGTATAGGCGAAGACGTAGCGATCCTCATCCGGCGAGGACTGGGAGGCGACGTACTGGCTTTGCACATGAACGGAGACGCGGGCCGTTTCACTCATGACTTACTCCTGCGATTTTCCCTGATGCGTCGCCAGCCAGTTAGCCAGCTGACAATATTGCGCGACCGAGACGTTTTCAGCACGCAGACCAGGATCAATGGATAACTCTTCCAGCGCACCCGCCGCCACCATGTGGTTCAGGCTGTTGCGCAATGTTTTACGGCGCTGACCAAAGGCTTCTGTCGTGATACGGCTCAGGATACGCACGTCGCTGACCGGATGCGGTGGCTCGGCAAACGGCACCAGACGCACGACAGCCGAGTCCACTTTCGGTGGCGGCGTGAAGGCGTGTGGCGGCACTTCCAGCACCGGAATAACCTGGCAGTAATATTGCGCCATCACCGTCAGGCGACCATACGCTTTGCTGCCCGGGCCCGCAACCAGACGGTTAACTACCTCTTTCTGCAGCATGAAGTGCATATCTTTGATCGAACCAGTATAGCTGAAAAGGTGGAACATCAGCGGGGTCGAAATATTGTAAGGCAGGTTACCAAATACCCGCAGTGGCTGGCCTCTCTCCTGTGCCAGCGCGGCAAAGTCGAAGGTCATGGCATCCTGCTGGAAGATGGTCAGTTTCGGGCCAAGGAACGGATGCGTTTGCAGACGCGCCGCGAGATCGCGGTCCAGCTCCACCACCGTTAAGCTATCGAGGCGTTCGCCCACCGGCTCGGTTAAGGCGCCGAGGCCAGGGCCAATCTCCACCAGTGCTTCATCGCGCTGGGGATGAATGGCGGAGACAATGCTGTCGATAATGTACTGATCGTTCAGGAAGTTCTGCCCGAAACGTTTACGGGCGTAGTGCCCCTGATGGACGCGATTATTCATTACTGCTCTTGATCATAGTGATGGCGAGGTTAAGCGCCGTGATAAAGCTGCCCGGTTCCGCCTGACCCAGCCCGGCGAGTTCAAGCGCGGTGCCGTGGTCAACGGAGGTCCGGATAAAGGGCAGGCCCAGGGTAATATTTACCGCGCGACCAAACCCCTGAAACTTCAGTACCGGCAGGCCCTGGTCGTGATACATCGCCAGCACCGCATCGGCGTTTTGCAGATATTTGGGCTGGAACAGCGTATCCGCAGGCAGCGGGCCGGTCAGTTTAATGCCCTGCTGACGCAGTTCATTGAGGGCCGGCGTAATCGTCTCGATCTCTTCCCGTCCCATATGACCGCCTTCACCGGCGTGGGGGTTAAGACCACAGACATAGATATGCGGCTCGGCAATGGCGAACTTCTGCTGCAGATCACGATGAAGAATGGTGATCACTTCATGCAGGCATTCGCGGGTGACCGCCGCAGGCACCTCTTTCAGCGGCAGATGCGTGGTGGCCAGTGCCACACGCAGCGCTTCGGTTGCCAGCATCATTACCACGCGATGACCGCCTGCGCGGTCGGCGAAGAATTCGGTATGGCCGGTAAAGGCGATACCGGCATCGTTAATCACGCCTTTGTGCACCGGACCGGTAATCAGCGCCGCAAATTCACCCTGCAGACAGCCGTCACAGGCGCGGGCCAGCGTGGCCAGCACATAATCACCGTTAGCGACACAGAGTTCGCCTGGCGTGACCGGCTGTGCCGTCTCAATCGGCAGAATGGTCAGCGTCCCCGCCTGCTGCGGCACGGGGTCCGCCTCAGGCTGGTAGTGACGCAGGGTCAGCGGCAGACCGAGCTGCGCTGCCCGCTGCTGCAACAGGGCAGGGGAGGCGCAGACGACGAGTTCAACCGGCCAGGCGTGCTGAGCCAGCTGAACGGTGAGATCGGGACCAATCCCGGCGGGCTCGCCGGGAGTGATCACCACACGCTGGTTACTGTGCATTGCCATCCAGAATCTTCACATAAGCACTGGCGCGCTGTTCCTGCATCCAGGTCTGCGCTTCTTCAGCAAATTTACGGTTAAACAGCATGCGATAAGCGCGCTCTTTCTGGGCCACGTCGGTTTTGTCCACCTGGCGGGTATCCAGCAGCTGAATCAGATGCCAGCCGAAAGAGGAGTGCACCGGCTGGCTGGTCTGGCCTTTCTGCAGACGCAGCAGCGCATCGCGGAAGGCGGGATCAAAGACTTCCGGAGAGGTCCAGCCGAGATCGCCACCCTGATTCGCCGATCCCGGGTCGTCAGAGTACTGTTTGGCCGCGGCGGCAAAGGTGGTTTTTCCGCTGCGGATATCGGCCGCGATCTGTTCCAGCTGCGCCCTGGCCTGATCGTCAGTGAGAATCGGCGATGGTTTCAGCAGAATATGACGGGCGTGCACCTCAGTGACCGAGACGTTCTTACTTTCGCCACGCAGGTCGTTCACTTTCAGGATATGGAAGCCCACACCTGAACGCACCGGCCCGACGATGTCGCCTTTTTTCGCCGTTGCCAGCGCCTGGGCAAACAGGGTCGGTAACTCTTCAATTTTACCCCAGCCCATGTTACCGCCTTTCAGCGCCTGCGAGTCGGCCGAGTAGGTCACGGCCATCTTGCCGAAATCCGCACCATTTTTCAGTTCGCCAACCAGCTGTTTCGCCAGCGTTTCCTGCTCATCGACCTGCTGTTGCGTCGGGTTTTCCGGCAGCGGCAGCAGAATGTGGCTGATGTTCAGCTCGGTTCCCTGGCTGTTCTGGGCGGCAATCTGGGTTGAAAGCGTATCCACTTCCTGCGGCAGGATGGTCACGCGACGACGCACTTCATTGTTGCGGACTTCGGCAATCATCATCTCTTTGCGGATCTGTGAGCGATAGACGCCATAGTTCATGCCGTCATAAGCCAGACGACTGCGCAGCTGATCCAGCGTCATGCGGTTCTGTGCGGCGATGTTCTTAATCGCCTGGTCCAGCTGCTCATCGCTGATCTGGATCCCCGCTTTTTCACCCATCTGCAGAATGATGTTGTCCATGATCTGGCGTTCCAGAATCTGATGGCGCAGCGTTTTATCATCTGGCAACTGCTGACCTGCCTGCCGGGCCTGAGATTTCACCGTGCCCATCATGCCGTCCACGTCACTCTCAAGAACCACGCCGTTATTGACCACGGCGGCAACTTTATCAACGACTTGTGGTGCTGCGAACGCGGTGTTGGCACTGATTGCCACACCAAGAATCAGCATTCTCCAGTTCTTCATACTTTATCCATTGTTGGTTCCGCACTGCGGGATTGCCTGTCAAACATCACAACATCAGAAAGCGGGCTGGTAAGGGATAATCCCCTGACGCAGCATATCGTTGGTGCCTAAGCCATAGTTGGAGCTCAGACCACGCAGCTCAATGTTGAATGAGATTTGGTTGTCATATTTACTGTCGTCGTTTTCCCAACCGTTAATTTTGCGTTCGTAACCGACCCGAATGGCATAACAGCATGAGCTGTATTGCAGGCCTACCAGCTGCGAAGCCGGACGGCTGTTGCGGGTATCGTAGTAGTACGCGCCTACCACGGACCATGCATCCGCAATCGGCCAGCTGGCCGTGGTGCCCACCTGTGAAATCCCATTTTTGAAGATAGGATTGGTCACCAGGCTGCTGTCGTTCAGCGCGGTTGCGACATATTCCGGGCTGCTGTAACGGTAGCTCAGCTGCACCATGCGATCGGCATCACGACGATATTCCAGTACGGTATTGCCCTGGGAAACGTTGTCGAGTTTGGTGTCATACTGCAACCCACCCCGGACGCCCCAGCGATCGCTGATTTTCCAGTATGTATCGCCAGCCCAGATCAGGCTGCCGGTATCATCTTCTTTACTGGTCTGATTCACACCAGTACGAGAAGGGGTAAACGAGTAGATTTGACCTACAGAAACGTTAAAACGTTCAACCAGATCGGCATCATAAATGCGTGTGGTAACACCGGTGGCCACTTCGTTAGCCGAGGCGATACGATCCAGGCCGCTGTAGGTGCGGTCGCGGAACAGGCCGGTGTAGTCGGTCTGCAGCAACGTTGAGTCGTATGGATAGATGTTGCTCTGATTGCGGTACGGGATATAGAGGTACTGCACCCGCGGCTCCAGCGTCTGGGTGTAGCCCGCCGCGGAGTCCATATCGCGGTCAAAGACCAGACGGCCATCGACTTTAAACTGCGGCAGGGTGCGGTTTACCGACTCATCCAGATCGCCACTTTTGCCGTTGCGATTCGCAAAGTTGTTGTTGTAGTAATCAACATTGGTCTGCTGGTAGTGGGTTGCCAGGAATTTCGCTTCGGTATCCAGGCTGGCCCAGCCGTTAGACAGCGGCAGGTTCAGCGTTGGCTCAACGTGCAAACGGGTCGCTTCAGGATAGCGATCGCTGACGTTGGTAAATTTCACCGCCTGCGCATAGATCCGGCCATCAAACGGACCGATGTCATTCTGATAGAGATTGACGTCCAGCTGCGGCATGGCGCGATAGACGTTGTTGCTGCTGTTGTCGCCGAACACCTGGAAATCTTTGGTGGAAAGCGTGGCATCCCAGTTGGTGTCCGCGTAGCCAATACTGAATTTCTGCGTGGCGTAGTTGTCGGTCGAGCTGTAGTACTTCGAGTCGAGGTCGTTGAAGTAGTACTTATCGCTGACTTTGGTGTAGTCCGCGTTAAAGCGCCAGTGCTGATCGTAGACGCCTGCATGACGCCAGTAGAACAGCCAGCGATCGGAGCTGTCATCTTCGGCGATGCCGCGCAGCGCTTTATCTTTGTCGTACTGCTTGTCTGAGCCGAGGTAGTCGAACTCCATCAGACCTGCGCCCAGCTCTGTCAGATAACGGAATTCATTCTCAAACTTCATGCCGCGCTTGCTGATGTAGTGCGGCGTAATGGTGGCATCGGCCTGCGGCGCGATGTTCCAGTAGTAGGGCAGGATGAACTCAAAGCCGTTGTTGCTGCCATATTTGGCATTCGGGATCAGGAAGCCGGAGCGACGACGGTCGCCAATCGGTAACTGCAGATAGGGACTGTAGAACACCGGAACGGAACCGAGTTTAAAGCGGGCGTTCCAGATCTCGGCCACTTCCTCTTCACGGTCCTGAATCACTTCGGAACCGACCACGCTCCAGCTGTTGGAGCCGGGCAGACAGGAGGTAAAGGTGCCATTCTCCAGAATGGTGTAGCGGTTATCACCGCGCAGTTTCATCTGATCGGCGGTGCCGCGACCCTGACGATCCACCATCTGGTACTGACCGTTCCAGACGTTGGTATCTTTACTGTTCAGATTAGACCAGGCTTTCGGACCTTTCAGGATGACCTGGTTATCGTCGTAATGCACATTACCCAGGGCATCGACGGTACGAACCGGCGTGGTCTGGCCCTCCTGCTGACGCTGATGAAGCTGAACTTCATCGGCCTGCATACGGCTGTTGCCCTGCTCGATATTCACATTGCCTGTGAAGACCGCATCATCGGGATAGTTCCCTTTGGCAGCGTCGGAGTGAATGGTGACAGGCAGCTGATTGGTATCGCCATTCACCAGCGGGCGGTTGTAACTCGGCACGCCTAACATACACTGCGACATCAGATCGTCGGCAACGGCTTGCTGGCTAATGGCTGCGCCGATCAGTGTGGCCAGCAGGGTAGGTATATGTTTTTTCATACGCGGTATCGAGAATTCCATGAAAACTGGCATCATGCCGACAATCGGGTCAGAGACTAACTTACTGCCCGGCGTTGCGCCAGTGTTAATCCTGGTCAGTCAGCGTTGCCGTTAGGCGCTGAGATAAATGACAGGTATGATAATGCAATTTTCAGCCGCAAGCATGGCGAATTGAGGAGTTTATGCGCTACTGGGGAAAAGTTGTGGGTCTGGCGCTGGGATTACTTTCCGGTGCAGGCTTCTGGGGTATTGTGATCGGTTTGATCATTGGCCATATGTTTGACAAAGTGCGCGGCGCGCAAGGCAAGGCTTACTTCTCAAATAATCAGACCCGACAGACGCTGTTTTTCAGCACCACCTTTCAGGTCATGGGCCATCTGACCAAGTCAAAAGGGCGCGTTACCGAAGCGGATATTCAGATTGCATCGCTGCTCATGGAGCGGATGCAGCTGCACGGTGACTCGCGCACCGCCGCCCAGCGCGCATTTCGCGAAGGCAAGCAGGCAGATTACCCGTTACGCAGCAAACTGCGGGAACTGCGCAGCGCCTGTTTTGGCCGGTTCGATCTGATTCGCATGTTCCTGGAAATTCAGATTCAGGCTGCCTTTGCCGACGGTTCCCTGCATCCCAATGAGCGGCAGGTGCTCTATGTCATCGCCGAGGAGCTGGGCATTTCACGCGTTCAGTTCGATCAGTTCCTGCGCATGATGGAAGGCGGCCAGCAGTTCGGCGGCGGACAGCGCAGTGGCAATGGTGGCTTTCAGCAGGCGCAACGTGGACCAACGCTGGAAGATGCCTGCAGCGTGCTGGGTGTGAAGAGCAGCGATGACGCCACCACCATCAAGCGCGCATACCGCAAGCTGATGAGCGAGCATCATCCCGACAAGCTGGTGGCGAAGGGGCTGCCGCCAGAGATGATGGAGATGGCGAAGCAGAAGGCGCAGGAAATTCAGGCGGCGTACGATCTGATTCGCAAAGAAAAAGGCTTTAAGTAATCGCGCCTCTCTCCGCCTCTCAGAAGGAGGCGGCCAGGCGTACCGCCCCCCTTAAAAATCGGCGGGCTGACGAAACGTCATGGCATTACCGAATGCCGGATGGGTGATAGTTAGTGACTCCGCGTGCAGCAGCAGGCGCGGTGCCATCGCCCTGGCGTCCGGATGGGCATAGAAGTTGTCGCCCAGAATCGGATGGCCCAGGGCCAGCATATGCACCCGCAGCTGGTGCGAGCGGCCGGTAATCGGCTTCAGCGAAACGCGCGCACTGTTATCCGCACGATATTCCAGCACCTGATACTCCGTCTGCGCGGCTTTGCCGTTCTCGAAGCAGACCATCTGCTTCGGACGATTGGGCCAGTCGCAAATCAGCGGCAGATCAACCACTCCCTCCTCCTTCTCCGGATGACCCCAGATGCAGGCCACGTAGGTCTTGGCGGGTTCCCGCTCGCGAAACTGCCGTTTCAGCTCACGCTCAGCCGCCTTGGTCAGGGCGACGACCATCACACCACTGGTCGCCATATCCAGCCGGTGAACCGATTCCGCCTGCGGAAAATCACGCTGTATCCGCGTCATCACGCTATCTTTGTGCTCATCCAGCCGACCGGGTACCGAGAGCAGACCGCTGGGTTTATTCACCACCATGATATGCGCATCCTGATAAAGGATGTGCAGCCAGGGTTCACGCGGTGGATTGTAAGGTTCCATAGGGCTTTCCAAAAATAAGGGGCCGGAAGGCCCCTGAGCTTACTGGTGAGTCACCACAATCAGGCGCAGCGCGTCGAGACGCCAGTTGGCCTGATCCAGGCTTTCCAGCACCTGTTCACGGTTGCTTTCCAGCGCCTCGATCTCATCTTCACGGATGTTCGGGTTCACCGCTTTCAGCGCGTTGAGACGGGAAAGCTCTGCGCCCAGCTTTTCATTCGCCTCGGCCCGCGCCGCTTCAATCACCGCACGTGCCTCGCTGACCACGCTCTCTTCACCCTGGGTGAGGATCGCATGCACATCCTGCTGCACCGCATTGACCAGTTTGCTGGCGGTATGGCGGTTAACCGCATTCAGCTGGCGGTTAAAGCTTTCGAACTCCACTTTCCCGGCCAGGTTGGTGCCGTTGCGATCGAGCAGCAGACGGACAGGCGTCGGTGGCAGGAAGCGGGTCAGCTGCAGATGCTTCGGTGCCTGCGCTTCCACCACATAGATCAGCTCAACCAGCAGCGTGCCCACCGGCAGCGCTTTGTTCTTCAGCAGTGACAGCGCGGAGCTGCCGGTGTCACCCGACAGGATCAGATCCAGGCCGTTACGGATCAGCGGATGTTCCCAGGTGATGAACTGGGTATCCTCGCGGGAGAGCGCCTGATCGCGGTTGAACGTGATGGTGCAGCCATCTTCCGGCAGGCCAGGGAAATCGGGCACCAGCATGTGGTCGGAAGGGGTCAGCACAATCAGGTTATCGCTGCGGTCTTCCTGATTGATACCGACAATATCAAACAGGTTCAGCGCGAAGTTCACCAGACCAGTGTCGTTATCCTGCTCGCTGATGGCGTTAGCCAGCAGCTGAGCCGATTCGCCGCCGTTAGAGTTCAGCTCCAGCAGACGATCGCGGCCCTGTTCCAGCTGCGATTTCAGCGCCTCGTGCTGTTTACGGCACTCCGCGATAAAGCTGTCAAAGCCTTCACTGTTTTCCGGCGCGGCTAAATAGCCGATCAGCTGCTGATGCACGCTGTCGTAGATGGTACGACCGGTCGGGCAGGTGTGCTCGAACGCGTCCAGACCTTCATGATACCAGCGCAGCAGCACCGCCTGAGCAGTCTGCTCCAGCCACGGCACCAGAATCTGAATATCGTGCGCCTGACCAATACGGTCCAGACGGCCGATACGCTGCTCCAGCAGATCCGGGTTAAAGGGCAGGTCGAACATCACCAGGCGGCTGGCAAACTGGAAGTTACGGCCTTCAGAACCGATTTCGGAGCAGAGCAGCACCTGCGCGCCATTCTCTTCCGAGGCAAACCACGCGGCAGCCCGGTCACGCTCAATGATCGACAGGCCTTCGTGGAACACCGCCGCCCGGATGCCTTCGCGCTCGCGCAGTACCTGCTCCAGCTGCAGCGCCGTGGCCGCTTTGGCGCAGATGACCAGCACTTTCTCTTTACGGTTGCTGGTGAGATAGCCCATCAGCCATTCCACACGCGGATCGAAGTTCCACCAGGTGCCGCTGTCGCCTTCAAACTCCTGATAAATCTGCTCCGGGTAGAGCAGATCACGCGCCCGCTCCTCGGCGCTTTTGCGCGTGCCCATAATGCCGGAGACTTTGATGGCCGTCTGATACTGCGCAGGCAGTGGCAGACGGATCTGATGCAGTTCGCGTTTCGGGAAACCTTTTACACCGTTACGGGTGTTGCGGAACAGGACGCGGCTGGTGCCGTGGCGATCCATCAGCATGGCGATCAGCTCCTGACGCGCCTCCAGCTTGCCCTCACGATCGCTGTTGGCGACCTGCAGCAGCGGCTCGATATCCTCTTCGCCCACCAGATCGTTGATCCGGTTCATCTCCTCCTGGGAAATCGCCTGGTCAGCCAGCAGCGCTGTTACCGCATCAGCAATCGGACGGAAATGCTGCTGCTCTTCAACAAAGGCAGCAAAATCATGGAAACGGTCCGGATCGAGCAGGCGCAGACGGGCAAAGTGGCTCTCCATGCCGAGCTGTTCCGGCGTCGCCGTCAGCAGCAGCACCCCGGCCGTTTTCTCAGCCAGTTTTTCGATGACCAGATATTCACGGCTGGGTTCGCCTTCGGACCAGGCCAGGTGGTGCGCTTCATCCACCACCAGCAGATCCCATTCGGCATCGGCCAGCAGTTCAAGGCGCTGTTTGTTACGGCGAACAAAGTCGAGCGAACAGATGATGAGCTGTTCCGTTTCAAACGGGTTATCGCTGTCGTGCTGCGCTTCGGTGTAGCGGTCATCATCAAACAGAGCGAAACGCAGGTTAAAGCGGCGCAGCATCTCGACCAGCCACTGATGCTGTAAGGTTTCAGGCACCACGATGAGTACCCGCTCGGCACGACCCGCCAGCAGCTGCTGCTGAATGATCATCCCGGCTTCAATGGTTTTACCCAGGCCCACTTCATCGGCCAGCAGTACGCGTGGCGCGTGGCGACGACCCACATCGTGTGCGATATGCAGCTGATGAGGGATCAGGTTGGTGCGCATGCCGCGTAACCCGCTGATCGGCAGACGGTATTGCTCACTCTGGTATTTGCGTGCGCGGAAGCGCAGGGCAAAGCGGTCCATACGGTCGAGCTGACCGGCAAACAGACGATCCTGCGGCTTACTGAACACCAGCTTGCTGTCGAGCATCACTTCACGCAGGATCACATCGCTTTCTTCAGTATCCAGTCGGGTACCGATATAGGTCATCAGGTCATTTTCGTTGCGGACTTCATCGACGCGCATCTGCCAGCCTTCGTGACTGGTGATGGTATCACCCGGGTTAAAGATGACGCGGGTAACCGGCGAATCGTTGCGGGCGTAGAGGCGGTTTTCCCCCGTGGCCGGAAACAGCAGGGTGATCATGCGGGTATCGATCGCCACCACGGTGCCCAGTCCCAGTTCACTTTCCGTATCACTAATCCAGCGCTGACCTAATGTAAAAACCATATATTTTTAGCTCGAATTTTAACGTTTTTAGAGGTGTTCCCGAATCTCAGGCAATAGCGTTACCGCCAGACAACAAGGTCTGGAGCGTGCATAAGAGCGGTGAGTTTCAGGAAGGGCGCTATGGTACTGGATGGCAGGGCATTCGTCACCTGTCAAAAAAGCCCCAGTTGCCCCGTAATCAGTGTAGCAAAATCTCCTCCGACAAAGGGCAGAATCCCCTCTGCCACCGGCTGCAGCTGCTTCGTCACATAGTGGTCATAGTCGAGCGGCGTACTGCGGGCCTCCAGCGGTTCGGGGCCAGCCGTAGCCATGACGTAACGAATCCGGCCGCCGTTCTGATACTGCAGTGGCCGGTTCAGTTTGCGATTCTGCTCATCAGCCAGCCGGGCGGCGCGCACGTGCGGGGGCACATTTCGTTCATACTCCTTCAGCGGACGCCGCAGGCGCTTTTTGTAGATCAGTTGATCGTCCAGCTCGCCCGCCAGCAGCTGCGCCACGGTCTCCCGGATGTAATCCTGCCACGGCTCGCGGTGGAAAATACGGTGGTAGAGCTGCTGCTGAAATGTTTTGGCCAGCGGCGTCCAGTCGGTTCGCACCGACTCCAGTCCCTTAAAGACCATGCGCGCACCGTCGGCGTCACGAATCAGTCCGGCGTAGCGTTTCTTGCTGCCCTGTTCCGCGCCGCGAATGGTCGGCATCAGAAAACGGCAGAAGTGGTTTTCATACTCCAGTTCCAGTGCGCTGGTCAGTCCCAGCGTCTGCTGCAGGTGATCGCGCCACCAGGCATTCACTTTCTGCACCAGCTGATGACCAATGGCAGCGGCCTGCTTCTCATCGTGGGCCGACTTCAGCCAGACAAAGGTGGAGTCGGTGTCACCATAGATGACGTCGTAGCCTTCCGCTTCGATCAGCGCGCGGGTCTGCTGCATGATGGCGTGACCGCGCAGGGTAATTGAGGAGGCGAGTCGCGGATCGAAGAAGCGGCAGGCGCTGGTGCCCAGCACACCGTAAAAGGCGTTCATGATGATCTTCAGTGCCTGTGACAGCGGCTGATTATTCTGTTTTTTCGCCGCTTCGCGCCCCAGCCAGATCTGTTCAAGCATCGCCGGCAGGCAGTGAGTGTGGCGAGAGAAGCGCGCTTCCCGGAAACCGGCAACCGAATCCGCATCATCAGGATGGGCCAGACCCTCCACCAGGCCCACCGGATCGATCAGGAAGGTGCGGATAATCGACGGATAGAGGCTTTTGTAATCCAGCACCAGCACCGAGTCGTAGAGACCGGGACGCGAATCCATGACATAACCGCCCGGGCTCGCTTCCGGGGCCACCTCACCCATGTTGGGCGCGACAAACCCGACACGGTGCATGCGCGGAATATAGAGGTGACTGAACGCCGCCACCGAACCGCCATGGCGGTCCACGGCCAGACCATTGACCGCCGCGCGCTCCAGCAGAAACGGCATGATCGCCGTTTTGTGGAAGATGCGCGTCACCAGTTCGCAATCTTTCAGGTTGTAGCGCGCCAGCGCCGGTTTATCGTTGGCAAACCGCCAGTTGATCTCCTCCATGCGCTGCCAGGGATTGTCGATCGCTTTGCCTTCACCCAGCAGCTGCTGCGACACCGACTCCAGGCTGAACGACGGAAAATCCCAGAACGCCGACTTCAGTGCGTCGATGCCATCAATGATCAGGCGGCCGCTGGCCTGCGCGAAAAAAACGCCCGGCTTGAAGCCATGTTCCCGCCACTCCAGCGCCGTCTGCTGGCGGCCAAGACGCAGCGGAATGCCGTAGCGGTCGGCATGCTTCTGCAGCACCCGCAGGTCAAACTGCACGACGTTCCAGCCAATCAGGACATCCGGGTCATGCTCTGCAAACCACTGGTTCAGGGCTTCCAGCAGCTGTGGCCGACTGTCGAGATAGATCAGGTCGAAATCCAGCGTGCTGGCATCGCCGTTAGCCGGGCCGAGCATGTAGACCTGGCGCTGACCGCAGCCCTCCAGTCCGATGCAGTAGAGCTCGCCATGCTGGGTGGTTTCAATATCCAGCGAGACCCATTTCAGCGGCGGGCGATAGTCGGGATGGGGCTTAAGCCGCGCATTGACCAGCGTGTCGCCCTGCTGCTCGCCATCAAACCAGACGGGGGCGGTAATAAAGCGCTCCATCAGATAGCGTTCCGGCGGGCGGATATCCGCCTCGTAGATCGGAATTCCCTGTTCGCGCAGCCGTTTTTCGATGCGCTGCAGCTGACGATGCTGCTGGCAGTAGAGGCCCAGCACCGGACGGTGACGAAAATCTTTCAGCGCCAGCGGCTGGATACGCAGCTGGCGTTCCTCTCTCTGCAGCTCGCTGATCTGCGCCTGATATTCCGCAGGTACAAAAGCGACAGACTCCTGCACAGGCAGCACCACGCGCTGCGCGCCCGCATCGGTGGCGAGCCAGAGGATAATTTCGGTGCCATTCGGGCTGTCGCGCCAGTGGCGGGTGAGCAGAAAACCTGCGCGGGGCATAGTCAGATGTTCTCCGGACGGCGTGTTTCAGGGATAAGTAAACAACCTGAGTATATCATGGATATTTATACAGTTCCTGTCGCCACGATTTGTCAACATTGTCCTACAATTCTTGCCTTGACGCTGTGTGGCTGGCTCTGGACAATCCAGCCTTCTGCTTTGACTAAGGACCACTATGGAAGCCTGGATTCAACAACTGATTACGCAGTCCCTGGAGTGGGCGCTGTTTGCCGTTGCGCTGGTGACGTTTCTGGAGTCGCTGGCGCTGGTCGGGCTGTTGCTGCCAGGTACGGTGATGATGGCCAGCCTGGGCGCGCTGGTCGGCAGTGGCGAGCTTGGCCTTTATCCTGCCTGGGCGGCGGGCTTTGCGGGCTGCCTGATCGGTGACTGGGTCTCCTACGGTATCGGCTGGAAATTCCAGGGACCGCTGCACCGCTGGAAGTATCTGCAAAAGTACAAAGGCCTGCTGGATAAAACCGAGCATGCCCTGCATCAGCACAGTATGTTTACCATCCTGGTCGGACGTTTTGTCGGCCCCACGCGGCCGCTAATCCCGCTGGCGGCGGGTATGCTGGAGCTGCCGGTACGTAAATTTCTGCCGCCTAATCTCATTGGCTGTCTTCTCTGGCCGCCGATCTATCTGCTGCCCGGCATTCTGGCCGGGGTGGCGATTGACGTGCCAAAAGCGGCGCAGGGCGGCAGCTTTAAATGGCTGTTACTCGGCGCAGCGCTGCTGATCTGGCTTGGCGGCTGGTTAGGCTGGCGCTGGTGGCGCAGTGGCAAAAGCCGTGACTGGGCCACCGCCTGGCTGCCCCCGGAGCGCCTGCGCTGGGCTGGCCCGCTGGGGCTGGCGATCGCCGTGGCGGCGTTTGTCGCGATCCAGTTCCATCCGATGATGCCGGTTTTCCGCCATCTGCTGTGGCAGGTTTTCATCGCCTGAGCCGCTTAACGACGCGGGATGCCGAGTACATCGGCCTCCCGCGTGTCGCCCGACAGCAGCTGTCGGGTTTCGCCATCCCAGTAAACCCGGCCATCCACAATCACCACGCTGCGCGGCGCGATCTGCTGCGCATCTTCCAGACTGTGTGACACCATCAGCAGCGTGATGCTGCGCGCCTCACACACCGAACGCACCAGCTGAAGCATCTCGCCGCGCAGGGCGGGGTCCAGCGCGGAAAAGGGCTCATCCAGCAGCAGCACCGGACGGTCACGCAGCAGGCAACGGGCCAGCGCCACGCGCTGGCGCTGGCCGCCCGACAGTTCGCCTGGCAGGCGTGACAGCAGATCGCCTAATCCCACCTGTTCAGCCAGCGCAGTCAGCTGCCGCTGCTGTTCCGCGCTGAGTCGTAGCCCCGGGTGCAGCCCCAGCGCCATGTTCTGCTGCACGCTGAGGTGCGGAAACAGGTTGTTCTCCTGAAACAGCATGGAGACCGGTCGTCGGGCCGGGACAGTGTGGGTGTGCTCCTGACCGTCAATCAGCAGGGTGCCCTGATTCACCGGCAGAAAACCGGCAATCAGGCTCAGCAGGGTGCTTTTACCCGCGCCGCTGGGGCCGAGAATCGCGATGCGTTCACCGCGTGTGGCCCTGAAGCTGAAGCGCATCGGCAGATGCTGGTAGAGATAGGTAAGGTTATCAAGAGTCAGCATGGCGGCCCGGTAATTTTTCCATTAGCGTGAACAGCAATAAGCAGAGCAGCAGCAGCAGCAGGGCGGTGACCGCACCATCAGCGCCACGATAGGCGCCTATCTGCTGATAGAGATAGAACGGCAGCGTGCGGAAGTCGGCGCTGCCAAACAGCGCCACCACGCCAAAATCACCAATCGACAGCACGCAGGCAAAGGCCAGCGCCTGGGCCAGCGGACGTTTCAGCGCCCGCAACTCGATCAGCCGCAGCCGGTTCCAGCCCTGAATATCCAGTGAATTGCAGAGTCTGCCGTAACGCTCTGCGGTGTCGCGCATCGGGTTTTCCAGCACTTTCAGCGCATAGGGAATGGCGATCAGCGCATTGGTAAACATCACCAGCCCTTCGGCGGAGTCGGGCAGGCCGATGGTGGCGTTGAACAGCAGGAAAAAGCCGGTGGCGAGCACAATGCCCGGCATCGCCAGAATCAGCATTCCACTGGTGTCGATAAGCGTGGCCGCCGCCGGATGCTGGCGCAGACGCAGCTCGCGGCTGCTCCAGAGCTGCATCATGGTCAGTACCACGCAGATCAATCCGGCCCCGGTGGCGATGCGTAATGAGGTCAGGGTTGCCCGCCAGAGAGCAGGCTGAGCCAGCGCACCGCGCACTCCGCCATGCAGGCCCTCCACAATTACCGCCGCCAGCGGAGGCAGCAGCAGAAGCAGCGCCAGCAGGATAAGCAGCGCATCGCTGAGCTGTGCGCCCCACGAATCCTGCGGATCGCGCCAGCCCTTCAGCTGACGGGTGCCGGCGGGGATCGCCTTACTGAAGCGCTGGCTGAGCAGCACCAGCGTCAGGCAGCAGCCGAGCTGAATCAGCGCCAGCAGCGCGGCACGGCCCGGATCGTAGTCATAACTCAGCGCCTGGAAAATCGCCAGTTCGAGCGTGGTAGCCTGCGGCCCGCCCCCCAGTGACAGCACGGTGGCAAAGCTGGCAAAGCAGAGCATAAAGATCAGCGCACCGGTCGGCAGCAACTGACGCCGCAGCCACGGCCACTCCAGCAGGCGAAAATGGTGCCAGCCGCGCAGGTCGAGCTGCGCCGCGAGCTGACGCTGCTCGGCCGGAATGCTCTCCAGCGCCTGCAGCATCAGACGCGTCGCCAGCGGCAGATTAAAGAAGACGTGCGCCAGCAAAATGCCCGGCAGACCATAGGGTGAGAAGTGATAACCGATGCCCAGCAGCTGACAGAGCTGGGCCAGCCAGCCAACGCGGCCATAGACGGTCAGCAGACCAAACACCGCCACCAGTACCGGCAGGACCAGGGTCATGGCACAGAGACGCAGCAGCAGCTGGCGGCCGGGAAAACGGCGCCGATAGAGCGCACGCGCCAGCGGCACGGCAGGCAGCAGGGAGAGCAGGGCGGAGAGCAGCGCCTGACCGAAAGAGAAGCCGATCACGTGCCGCAGATACGCATCCTGCAGCACGCTGCGCCACTCCAGGCCTGGCGCGGCCATCCAGAGTGCGCCAAAGGCCAGCAGCGCCACGCCGGTTAGCAGCAGCGTGGCGAGCGAGCCGGGGATCAGCCAGCGCGGCATCAGCGGCTGACGGCGCGTTGCCACTGGCTGATCCAGCCTGAACGCTGTGTGGCCACCTCTTCAGGCGAGAACTGCAGGGCGGTGGACGGCACCGTCAGGCTGGCAAAACCGGCAGGCAGCGGCGTATCGATCACCGGGTACATCCAGTTGCCGGTGGGAATGGTGCGCTGGAACGCAGGCGAGACCATAAACTGCATGAACTGCTGTGCCAGCGCAGGCTGTTTGCTGCTGGCTAACTGTGCGGCCACTTCCACCTGCAGATAGTGTCCTTCGGCAAACGGGGCGGCGGCGTAGTTCTCTTTTTTCTCTTCGATGATGTGATAAGCCGGAGAGGTGGTGTAACTCAGCACCAGATCGCCTTCGCCCTTCAGGAACAGGCCATAGGCTTCACTCCAGCCTTTGGTCACCGTTACGGTTTTCTGCGCCAGCTTCTGCCACGCCTGCGGAGCCTGGTCGCCGTAGACCTTCTGCATCCACAGCAGCAGGCCTAAGCCGGGGGTACTGGTGCGGGGATCTTCGTAGATTACCCGCCACTTTTCCGGGCTGTCGACCAGCTCTTTCAGGCTCCTGGGCGGGTTTTTCAGCCGGGTTTTGTCATAGACAAAGGCGAAGTAGCCATAGTCAAACGGCACAAAGGTGGTGTCGTGCCAGCCGCCAGGCAGGGTAAGTTTTGCGGTGTCGACCTGACTTTCAGCAAACAGACCGGTTTTCTGCGCCGCCTGCACCAGATTGTTATCCAGTCCCAGCACCAGATCCGCTTTGCTGTTTTTGCCTTCCATCCGCACGCGGTTCAGCAGCGAGACGCCATCTTCCAGCGTGACGAATTTCAGCTCACAGTTGCACTGCGCCTCAAAGGCTTTTTTTACCGCCGGGCCAGGGCCCCAGTCGGCAGAGAAGGAGTCGTAGGTGTAGACCGTGAGGACCGGCTTAGCCGCCAGAACGGGGGCGGAGAGTAACAGCAATACCGGCAGAACTTTGTTTAACACTTTGCGCTCCTTCAGGAGAATAGGGGATGAGTCGCAAAGGATCTGAGCACAGCGGCCTCTCAAATCCCTACGTCGGTATTAACCGAATCAGGTTCGACGGGTCTCTCTCAGCTGCTTGCTGGTGGCAGGCGGCACCCCGTTGAGAACGTCACATTCTAGTCATTTCAGCGCCGTGGCGAAAGCGTCACAGTGCCGGCGGCGCAAACCAGGCCGATTTAAAATCAAACCAGCCCAGGGTATTCATCCGCACGCCACGCATGCTGCGCTGGCCCTCCAGCAATAGCCAGTGATGAAACAGCGGATGCAGGCCCGCGTCTTCAACCAGCTGTTTGCTCCACTCGGCCAGCGGCAGCGTTTTCTCGCGCCAGCGGGCCGCGTCACTGTGCCAGTCAATCGGCAGGCAGTGATGCAGCAGCGGGATCTCATACAGCTGGGCGAACAGCGACCAGTTCAGCGGCAGGGTAAAGTTGACGCTGCCGAGCCAGATATCACTCTCCGCGTCGCCCTGATACCAGCTTTCATAACTGATCTCACGGGTTTCCAGCGTGACGCCCTGTTGGGCCAGCAGGGGACGCAGCGCATTGGCGATGCCCTCATGCTCCACGTGCTGACTGTACCAGGTCAGCGTCAGATGGGTCAGGCCGGGCGGCTTTTCGACCGGGGTCAGGTCCCGGCGGTGGTGCCAGCGCGGCAGCAGGCCATAAGCCGGAAACCAGTATCGCTGATAGCCGACGCCCGCGTGGTTGAGCAGGGCGATAGGGTTAAAGAGATAACTGACCCAGCGCCTGACTGCCTCATTGCGGCCCTGCTCTGAACGCTGGTCAAACAGCAGATAGTAGCAGCCCTCCTCAAGGCGGCTCTCCTCCTGAATTTCATCCGCAGCGTCCCCCTGCAGGCGCACACCGGCATAGACCAGCTCATCGCTGATGTCGGGCAGCACCCAGATAGAGACATCGTCGATCAGGGCGCGAAAACCGAAGTAATCATCAAAGGCTTCAATCTTCAGCTGGCTCTCATGATTGCGGATCACCCGGTAGGGGCCGGTGCCGACTGGCTGGCGGGCAAAATCCTGAATCGTCGGCCACTCGCGCGGCAGGATCATCGCGCTGACGCTGCCCAGCAGCCAGGGCAGGCCGTCGTCGGGCTGGCTCAGATGCACATCCAGCGTCCAGGGGGCGGGTGAGGAGATCTCCGCAATGTGGGAAAAGAGCGGATGAGGGCGCTGACGCTCCAGGGTGGCGATGACATCCGCCATCTCCAGCTCCCGACCGTGATGAAAACGAATAGCCGGACGCAGAAAGAAGCGCCAGTGAAGCGGGGAGGTCTGCTGCCAGTGATGCGCAATATCGGGCTCGATTTCCCCGTTTTCCTCATTTATCCGCGTCAGGCCATTAAAAATCTGCCGGGCGATGTGCGTTTCAGAGCGCCGCAGCGGCGAGCCAGGCAGCAGATTGAGCAGGGGACGATAGTAGAGCACCCGCAGGATATGCTTGCCCTGCCGGAAACTGCGGCCGAGATGCGCACTGATCATCTGCCGCACCTGATCCTTATCGCCCACCAGCTGGACCAACTGATCGATGCGATCCTGCTCCAGCAGATCTTCGGCACGCTGCTGCTGTAAAGCCAGCCCGGTATAGCAGAACGTCAGATGTGACCGCCTGCCGCGTCCCGCTTCAGCCTGCCAGACCAGCCAGCCTGCCGCCTGCATCCGGTTGAGCAGATTGCGCATGTGGCGGCGCGAGCAGTGCAGCAGGTCAGCCAGTTCGCTGAGCGTAATGGCCTGCGACTGGCCCTGGCAGCTCTGCCACAGGCGAATGAATTGCTGCTTCAGACGTGACGAGGACATAAAAGAGGAACTCCTGCTGAAAAGCGCTCTGTTTTTTCTGCCTCATTTTAAGAGCAAACTTTGCGCTATGGGAAGAGCGGGAGGCATTCAGTCTGGAATGGCGTTCAACCCTGACTTCGCTGTTCAGCGGAGTGCTTTTCTGAGTAGGGTGCATTTACACCGCCAGCAGAGGATCTCTGCTGGCTTTTTTCATCGTGCGCGGTATGGTCTACCCTTCTTTTTTCCTCTCTGTTTAGCCTCTAAGGGATTTCGCTATGAAATCGCTGTTAACGCGGCAGCGCCGCATCAATCCGGTTTACCTCGCCTTTATGGTCGCCTCGTTCATGCTGGGCGTGGCGGGCGCATTGCAGGCACCGACGCTGAGCCTGTTTCTGACGCGCGAAGTGCAGGCCCGCCCTTTCTGGGTCGGACTGTTTTTTACCATCAATGCGGTGGCCGGTATCCTGGTGAGCATGCTGGTGGCGAAGCGTTCGGACAGCGTGGGGGACCGCCGTAATATCATTCTGTTCTGTTGCCTGATGGCGCTGGTCAATGCGCTGCTGTTTGCCTTCAGTCGCCACTACCTGACGCTGATTACGCTGGGTGTGCTACTGTCGGCGCTCGCCAGCGTCTCGATGCCTCAGCTCTTTGCGCTGGCACGGGAATATGCCGATCAGTCGGCGCGTGAAGCGGTCATGTTCAGTTCGGTGATGCGCGCGCAGCTGTCGCTGGCGTGGGTCATCGGGCCACCGCTCTCATTTGCGCTGGCGCTGAACTATGGTTTTGTCACGCTGTTTATGGTGGCCGCCGCGCTGTTTCTGATCTGTATCCTGCTGGTCTGGTTTACCCTGCCGTCAGTGCCCCGTGCGCAGCCGCTGCTGCAAAGCGGCGGTCTGCCGTTAAGCGGCTGGCGCGATCGGGATGTGCGCCTGCTGTTTATCGCCTCGGTGGTGATGTGGACCTGCAATACCATGTATATCATTGATATGCCGCTCTATATCAGTACGACGCTTGGCCTGCCGGAAAAGCTGGCGGGTCTGCTGATGGGCACGGCCGCCGGGCTGGAGATCCCGGTGATGCTGCTGGCCGGGCATTACGCCCGCCGCATGGGCAAGCGCCGGTTAATGCTGGTGGCGGTGGCCGCCGGAGTCCTGTTTTATCTGGGGCTGGTGCTGTTTAACTCCCGCACGTCACTGATGGTATTGCAGCTGTTTAATGCGGTGTTTGTCGGGATTATTGCCGGGATTGGGATGTTGTGGTTCCAGGATCTGATGCCGGGACGGCCTGGCGCCGCAACCACCCTGTTCACCAACTCCATCTCAACCGGCATGATTCTGGCCGGGGTGATTCAGGGTACGCTGAGTGAGCGGCTGGGACATGAGGCGGTCTACTGGCTGGCATTCGGGCTGGCGATTGTGGCGCTGGTGATGTCGGCGCGGGTGCGCGACGTATAAAGAAGAAGGGCGACAGGATGTCGCCCTTTTTTTAACGATTGAGGAATCTGGACCGGTCGCTGTGATAGCGAGCCTGCTCAGGGAACACGGTCAGATCGGAAAGGCGCTTAAGCCAATCCCTGGCCGCTCGGCCCGCGCGATTACGCACCTCATCCATGAGGTGCGCCCGTAAACGGGCCAACGCATTGCGTTGTTCAAAAACGCTCCCGACGTTTTTGTCCCTGGCGCGGGACGCTTTCCTCCTCTGACCGTGTTCCCTGCGCGTTAAGCTTAATTGTTGCTGTCAGATTAGCCCTGTCTTAACGCAATCAGCGCAGGAAGGCCGGCTGATTCTGCTCATACTGCGAAATTGACGCTTCATGCTGCAGGGTCAGACCGATGCTGTCGAGGCCGTTGATCATGCAGTGGCGACGGAAGCTGTCGAGTTCAAACGGGTAGACTTTATCGCCTGCGGTCACCGTCTGCGCTTCCAGATCGACCGTAAAGCTGATGCCTGGCTGAGCCGCAACCAGCCGGAACAGCTCATCCACTTCCTCTTCGCTTAACTTCACCGGCAGCAGCTGATTGTTGAAGCTGTTGCCGTAGAAGATATCGGCGAAGCTTGGCGCAATCACCACGTGAAAACCGAAATCGGTCAGCGCCCAGGGCGCATGTTCACGAGAGGAGCCACAGCCAAAGTTCTCGCGCGCCAGCAGAATGCTGGTGCCTTTAAACTCTGGCTTGTTCAGCACAAAGCTGGGGGTAGGGACCGTGCCAGCGTCATCTTCAAAGCGCCAGTCATGGAACAGGTGCTGACCAAAACCGGTGCGGGTCACTTTCTGCAAAAACTGCTTAGGGATGATCGCGTCGGTATCGACGTTTGCGGCGTCCAGCGGCGCGACGATGCCGGTGTGCTGAGTAAATTTATTCGCCATGACTTATGCTCCTGTCGTCAGTTCACGGATGTCGGCAAAGTGGCCGGTGACGGCTGCCGCTGCGGCCATTGCCGGGCTGACCAGATGGGTTCGTCCACCGCGGCCCTGACGACCTTCAAAGTTACGGTTGCTGGTTGACGCGCAACGCTCGCCGGGGTTGAGGCGGTCATTGTTCATCGCCAGACACATGGAGCAGCCTGGCAGACGCCACTCAAAGCCCGCTTCCAGGAAGATTTTATCCAGACCTTCCGCTTCCGCCTGTGCTTTTACCGGACCGGAACCGGGCACTACCATCGCAACCACACCCGGCGCAACTTTGCGGCCTTTGGCGATAGCGGCAGCGGCACGCAGATCCTCAATGCGTGAGTTGGTACAGGAGCCGATAAAGACTTTATCAATCGCGACATCGGTCAGTCGGATGCCCGGCTGCAGATTCATATACGCCAGCGCTTTTTCCGCTGAGGCGCGCTCTACCGGATCGGCGAATGAGGCCGGGTTCGGGATCACCTGATCAACGGCGATCACCTGACCCGGGTTGGTGCCCCAGGTGACCTGTGGCGCAATCTCTTCTGCATGCAGCGTGACCACCGCATCATAGGTCGCGCCTTCATCTGACTTCAGTGTGCGCCAGTACTCTACAGCCTGCTCCCACTTCTCACCCTGTGGGGAGAACTGGCGGCCTTTCAGGTAGCTGAAGGTGGTCTCGTCCGGTGCCACCAGGCCCGCTTTCGCGCCCATTTCAATTGCCATGTTGCACAGCGTCATACGACCTTCCATGCTCAGCGCCTGAATGGCCGGACCGCAGAACTCAACCACATAGCCGGTTCCGCCTGCGCTGCCGGTTTTGCCGATGATCGCCAGGACAATATCTTTTGCCGTAATGCCGGTTGAAGCCTGGCCCAGCACCTCAATTTTCATGGTTTTCGCCCGGCCCTGCTTCAGGGTCTGGGTGGCAAACACATGCTCTACTTCGGAGGTGCCGATACCAAAGGCCAGTGAGCCGAAGGCTCCGTGCGTCGCCGTGTGTGAGTCACCGCACACGATGGTCATGCCTGGCAGCGTCATGCCCTGCTCAGGGCCGATAACGTGGACAATTCCCTGATATGGGTGGTTCAGGTCATAGAGCTGTACGCCAAATTCAGCACAGTTCTTCATCAGCTCCTGCATCTGAATCCGCGCCATCTCGCCCGACGCATTGATGTCTTTGGTCTGAGTAGAGACGTTGTGATCCATGGTGGCAAAGGTTTTGCCCGGCTGACGCACCTTGCGTCCATGCGCGCGCAGACCATCAAAAGCCTGTGGCGAGGTGACTTCATGGATCAGGTGGCGATCGATATAGAGTAATGGCGTTTCGTTCGGCGCTTCGTGGACGACATGTGCATCAAATAACTTCTGGTATAAGGTTTTCATTTTTTTATTTTTCCTCGGCGATAAAGCGGGCAATGATGCTGCCCATCTCATCTGTGCTGACCGCTGGGCCATCACCGGCTAAATCTTTAGTGCGGTAGCCCTGTTCCAGCGCACGACTGATGGCGCGTTCGATACTGTCGGCAGCCTCATCGGCATTCAGGCTGTAGCGTAACAGCAGGGACAGCGACAGGATCTGCGCGACCGGGTTAGCAATATTCTGTCCGGCGATATCCGGTGCGGAGCCGCCTGCCGGTTCAAACAGGCCAAAGCCCGCTTCATTCAGGCTGGCGGAAGGCAGCATCCCCATCGAACCGGTGATCATGGCGCACTCATCAGAGAGAATGTCGCCGAACAGGTTCGAGCAGAGCAGCACGTCAAACTGTGACGGATCTTTGATCAACTGCATGGTGGCATTGTCGATATAGATGTGGCTCAGCTGCACGTCCGGATACTCTTTAGCGACCTCGTTGACGATTTCACGCCACATGACTGAGGTCTGCAGGACGTTGGCTTTATCTACTGAGGTCACTTTATTGCGGCGTTTACGCGCAGACTCAAACGCGATACGGGCGATGCGCTCGATCTCGAAGCGGTGGTAAACCTCCGTATCGAATGCCCGCTCTTCCGGGCCGCTGCCTTCGCGTCCTTTAGGCTGACCAAAATAGATGCCGCCGGTCAGTTCACGCACGCACAGGATATCGAAGCCTTTCGCCGCGATGTCGGCGCGCAGCGGGCAGAAAGCTTCCAGACCGCTGTAGAGTGCCGCCGGGCGCAGGTTACTGAACAGTCTGAAGTGTTTGCGCAGGGGCAGCAGGGCACCGCGTTCCGGCTGCGAGGCCGGTGGCAAATGTTCCCACTTCGGTCCGCCAACCGAACCAAACAGGATCGCATCCGCCTGCTCGCAGCCCGCCACGGTCGCAGGTGGCAGGGGTTCGCCGTGCTGATCGATAGCGATGCCGCCGACCGCATATTCCTGAGTGGTAATCTGCATATCAAAGCGCTGACGAATGGCGTCCAGTACTTTCATTGCCTGTGCCATCACTTCCGGGCCAATGCCGTCACCGGGTAAAACTGCGATATGAGAAGAGCTGGACATAGTTATACGGTTTCCTTCTGATCTTTAAATTTGCGTTGCAATTCCTGTTCAACCTGGCGGGCACGCCAGATATTGTTCAGCGCATTCACCATCGCTTTGGCGGACGATTCCACGATATCGGTCGCCAGACCAACGCCGTGGAACTTACGGCCGTTGTAGCTCACCACAATGTCGACCTGACCCAGCGCGTTTTCGCCGTGGCCTTTGGCGGTCAGTTTGTAGTTAACCAGCTCCGCGTCGAACTGGGTAATACGGTTAATGGCCTGATAGACCGCGTCAACCGGGCCGTTGCCGGTGGCCGCATCCGCTTTGGCATCATCGCCGCAGCCCAGCTTGACAGAGGCGGTAGCGGTGATGCCGGAACCGGTCTGAACGTTAAATTCATGCAGCTGAAAATGCTCCGGCTCTTCATTCTGTTTATTGATGAAGGCCAGCGCTTCCAGGTCGTAGTCGAACACCTGACCTTTTTTGTCAGCCAGTTTCAGGAAGGCGTCATACAGGGCATCCAGATTGTAATCCTGCTCTGCATAGCCCATCTCTTCCATGCGATGTTTTACCGCCGCGCGGCCAGAACGTGAGGTCAGGTTCAGCTGAATCTTGTGTAAGCCGATCGACTCCGGCGTCAGGATTTCATAGTTTTCGCGATTCTTCAGCACGCCATCCTGATGAATACCGGAGGAGTGGGCGAAGGCGTTGGAGCCGACCACCGCCTTGTTCGCCGGGATAGGCATATTGCAGATCTGGCTCACCATCTGGCTGGTGCGGTAGATCTCCTGATGATTGATGTTGGTGTGCACATTCATGATCTGCTGGCGGGTTTTGATCGCCATGATCACCTCTTCCAGCGCACAGTTACCGGCACGTTCACCCAGACCATTCAGCGTGCCTTCAACCTGACGGGCACCCGCCTGGACAGCCGCCAGGGCGTTACCGGTCGCCATACCCAGGTCATCGTGGGTATGGACAGAGAGAATCGCTTTGTCGATGTTAGGTACGCGGTTGATCAGCTGGCTGATGATGTGAGCATATTCGCCTGGCAGGGTGTAACCCACGGTGTCCGGGATATTGATGGTGTTGGCACCGGCATTAATTGCGGCTTCAACCATCCGGCACAGGTCATCAATCGGGGTGCGGCCGCCATCTTCGCAGGAGAATTCAACGTCATTAGTATAGTTACGGGCACGTTTCACCATGTGAACCGCGCGCTCAATCACCTCGGGCAGCGTGCTGCGCAGTTTGGTGGCGATATGCATCGGTGAGGTGGCGATAAAGGTATGAATACGGAAGGCTTCGGCAACGCGCAGTGATTCGTATGCCGCATCAATATCCTTCTCCACACAGCGGGCCAGACCGCAGACCCGGCTGTTTTTAATGGTGCGCGCGATGGTCTGCACGGATTCAAAATCGCCAGGTGAGGAGACCGGGAAACCCACTTCCATGACATCCACGCCCATACGCTCCAGCGCTAATGCAATCTGCAATTTTTCTTTCACACTCAGGCTGGCCTGTAATGCCTGCTCACCGTCGCGCAGAGTGGTATCGAAAATAATGACTTGCTGACTCATCGTATTCATCCTTATGCATTTTCTGGCCTGGCAACGAGCATAAAAAAACCCGCGACAGGCGCGGGTTTTTAACTTTCAGCAGGTTTGAATCAGTGTTTGATTCCGCCCACAAGTCTACCGCGCAAGCTGTATGCGTTTAGTAGTAGACCGAGAAGGCGAGCAAAACGAAACATG
The DNA here is from genome assembly GCF_059731105.1 of Type-F symbiont of Plautia stali. Taxonomy (NCBI): domain Bacteria; kingdom Pseudomonadati; phylum Pseudomonadota; class Gammaproteobacteria; order Enterobacterales; family Enterobacteriaceae; species Type-F symbiont of Plautia stali. Next base: position 691,089 of record NZ_AP035909.1, read on the forward strand.
GATTCAAACCTTATAAATTGTTGTGCTGCCTATATTGGTACTGCAATCACTCAGGGATGTCAACCTTCTGTGCAGGGTTATTCTCCAGCGAGTAAAAGGAAGATCGTCTGTTATTTTACGGCCTGACAGCGTAATGAATAGCGCAGAAGTGAGTGCCGCGCCGGTCAGGCAGGATAAGTACGCTGTTGCAGCGTAAGGATTCTTTTATCTATCTGAAATTTAATGTTTTTATTTTTGCGCCTCTCAGGCGTGACGCAGAATTTATGTCCGCCTGCTTAGCATAATCGTATGCGCTTTAGCGATTTTCTGGTTAATTAACCCGGAAAATAAAAAGGTGGGGCGATTGTGGGCTGGGGCAGGTCACAATAAGTTTTCGTTATTTCTTAGATCACGCTAAAAATAATTTCTTAGTCAGCATTTTCCTCTGCGGTTCTGCGGCGTAATTAGTTTAATCCGCGCAGCCAATTCTTATCGGGCAGAGCCTTTACGTCCCTGCCATTTAATTTACACGGCTTTGCGGTTTGCCTGCCCGCTGAAGTGCGGTTATGGTAATCGACCTACTCTCAGAACAATGAACTCGACAGATTTCTCTGTAACCGGACAGCGGCACAGGTTTCCGCTGTCGTGCATAAACATAAGATTTTGATTGGCAGAGCAGGCACCGGCGCGACGCGATATGTGCAAAAGGCCCTATTCATGGCGCCCGGTCCTGAAGCCTGGAGGCAGAAGATGGAGATGTTGTCAGGAGCCGAAATGGTCGTCCGTTCGTTAATCGATCAGGGCGTTAAGCAGGTATTCGGTTATCCGGGTGGCGCGGTATTAGATATCTATGATGCGCTGCAAACCGTCGGGGGTATCGATCACATTCTGGTACGCCATGAGCAGGCTGCGGTGCATATGGCTGACGGCCTCGCACGCGCCACGGGTGAAGTCGGGGTCGTGCTGGTCACTTCCGGCCCCGGAGCGACCAATGCGATCACCGGGATCGCCACCGCCTATATGGACTCTATTCCGCTGGTGATTCTGTCGGGCCAGGTGCCTACCTCGCTGATTGGCTATGATGCCTTTCAGGAGTGCGACATGGTCGGCATTTCACGGCCGGTGGTGAAGCACAGTTTTCTGGTGAAAAGCACCGAAGAGATCCCCACCGTGCTGAAAAAGGCGTTCTGGCTCGCCGCCAGCGGACGTCCGGGACCGGTGGTTATCGATCTGCCGAAAGATATTCTCAACCCGGCCAATAAGCTCCCTTATCACTGGCCGGACGCTGTCAGCATGCGCTCCTACAATCCGACCATCCAGGGCCATAAAGGTCAGATCAAGCGTGCGCTGACGACACTGCTGGCCGCAAAACAGCCGGTGATTTATGCCGGTGGCGGAGCCATCACCGCGGGCTGTGAAGCGGAACTGTTACAGCTGGCCGAAAGCCTGAACATTCCGGTCACCACGTCTCTGATGGGGCTGGGCGCGTTTCCTGGCACGCATCGTCAGTGCGTCGGGATGCTCGGCATGCACGGCACCTATGAAGCCAACATGACGATGCACAACACCGATCTGATTTTTGGTATCGGCGTTCGCTTTGACGACCGCACCACCAATAATCTGGCGAAGTATTGCCCCAACGCCACCATCATGCACATTGATATCGACCCGACCTCTATCTCCAAAACGGTAGCGGCGGATATCCCGATCGTGGGTGATGCGAAGCAGGTGCTGCAGCAGATGCTGGAGCTGCTGGCGCAAAACGACAGCGAGCCGCGCTCTGAGAGTCTGCAGGCGTGGTGGAGCGCGATTGAGGGCTGGCGCAGTCGTCAGTGCCTGGAGTTCGATCGGACCAGCGACAAGATCAAGCCGCAGGCCGTCATTGAAACCATCAGCCGTCTGACCCATGGCGACGCCTACGTCACGTCCGATGTGGGCCAGCATCAGATGTTTGCTGCGCTCTATTATCCGTTCGATAAACCGCGTCGCTGGATCAACTCCGGGGGACTGGGCACGATGGGCTTTGGCCTGCCCGCTGCGCTGGGTGTCAAGATGGCGCTGCCGGACGAAACCGTTATCTGCGTGACGGGCGATGGCAGTATTCAGATGAACATTCAGGAGCTCTCTACCGCACTGCAGTACAATCTGCCGGTGCTGGTACTGAGCCTGAATAACCGGGTTCTGGGCATGGTGAAACAGTGGCAGGATATGATCTACTCCGGCCGCCACTCGCAGTCCTATATGGAATCACTGCCTGACTTCGTGCGTCTGGCTGAAGCCTACGGCCACGTCGGGATTGCCATTGAGCATCCGGCTGAACTGGAAGAGAAGCTGACGCTGGCGCTGGAGAAACTGGCACAGGGGCGTCTGGTGTTTGTAGATGTCGCCGTGGACGGTAGCGAGCATGTTTACCCGATGCAGATTCGCGGCGGCAGCATGGATGAGATGTGGTTAAGCAAAACGGAGAGGACATAACTATGCGTCGCATTTTATCAGTTCTGCTGGAGAACGAATCTGGCGCATTATCCCGTGTCGTCGGTCTCTTTTCGCAGCGCGGCTACAACATCGAAAGCCTGACCGTTGCGCCTACCGACGATCCCACCCTGTCGCGGATGACCATCCAGACGGTAGGCGACCAGAAGGTGCTGGAGCAGATCGAAAAGCAGCTGCACAAGCTGGTGGATGTGCTGCGCGTGACCGAACTGGGGCAGGGTGCCTACGTTGAGCGTGAGATCATGCTGGTGAAGATCCAGGCGAGTGGCTATGGCCGTGAAGAGGTGAAGCGCAACGCTGAGATCTTCCGCGGTCAGATTATTGATGTAACGCCTACGCTGTACACGGTTCAGCTGGCAGGTACCAGTGACAAACTGGACGCGTTTCTCAATTCCGTACGTGAGGTTGCCGAAATCGTTGAAGTGGCCCGCTCCGGTATTGTGGGCGTATCACGCGGCGATCGCATCATGCGTTAATCACGCTGCGTCACCATCGAACCTCACCTAACCCGGCGAAATGCCGGGTTTTTTTATTTTTTATGCGCCAGGCTGGTTACATTCAGAAAAGCGGTTGCTCCGCGCACTTTTCTGCTGTTAGATGATAGCCATGAGTTATCCATAGCTTAACTGCGGCTATTTCTGCCGTAAAAGCGGATTTGATGGTGGGGTTATCGTGAAGCTGGATGAAATTGCGCGTTTGGCAGGCGTGTCGCGCACCACGGCCAGTTATGTGATCAATGGTAAAGCGCGGCAGTATCGTGTCAGCGACAAAACCGTTGAGAAAGTGATGGCGGTCGTGCGTGAACATAATTATCACCCCAATGCGGTGGCCGCCGGGCTGCGCGCCGGGCGAACGCGCTCTATTGGACTGGTGATTCCCGATCTGGAGAATACCAGTTACACCCGTATTGCAAACTATCTTGAACGACAGGCGCGTCAGCGAGGCTATCAGCTGCTGATCGCCTGCTCAGAAGATCAGCCTGATAACGAGATGCGCTGCATTGAGCATCTGCTACAGCGTCAGGTCGACGCGATCATCGTCTCCACCTCGTTACCGCCTGAGCATCCCTTTTATCAGCGCTGGGTCAACGATCCGCTGCCGATCATTGCGTTAGACCGTGCGCTGGATCGTGAACATTTCACCAGCGTCGTGGGCGCCGACCAGGACGATGCCCATACGCTGGCGGCTGAACTGCGTCAGCTTGAGGTCAAAAACGTGCTGTTCCTCGGCGCCCTGCCTGAGCTGTCAGTGAGCTTCCTGCGTGAGATGGGATTCCGTGATGCGTGGAAAGATGATCCGCGGCCGATAGATTACATCTACTGCAACAGCTTCGAACGCACCGCTGCCGCCGCGCTGTTTGAGCGTTATCTTGAAGAGCATCCGATGCCAGAGGCGCTTTTTACCACCTCTTTCGGGCTGCTGCAGGGCGTCATGGATGTCACGCTGAAACGAGACGGCCGGCTGCCTACCGAGCTGGCGATTGCCACCTTTGGCGACCACGAATTACTGGACTTTCTTGAGTGCCCGGTGCTGGCCGTAGGACAGCGCCATCGTGACGTCGCCGAACGGGTACTGGAATTAGTTTTAGCCTCGCTGGATGAGCCAAGAAAACCTAAACCCGGTTTAACCCGTATCCGCCGTAATTTATATCGTCGCGGACAATTAAGCCGAAGAGTTAAATGAGGGAAGGGCAGTATTACGCTGCCCACCACGTTTATTTTTTCCGAATTACTGATTAAATAAACAGGTCGACGTAAAAAAGCGTAAATTCTGCTCATCAATTCTAACAAAGCAGAAAGGGTTATTTTTATTATCTGCTTACAACTTCAACAAATGCCGCTTTCCTGTCCGGCCTGAGCCGCTGGGCTTTCTTTCGGAAATCCCCTAAAATGCCGCCGCTGTCTCAGAAACCACGAGAAATATTCAGCGTGTGATGCTGTTTCATTTTTAATCGTTTTTTCCGCGCCCGCTTTTTTTATTCAGGTATTCATTGGTTTAATTTTTTCTTTCTCTTTTTATTCGATCAGGGCGTCGGCAGCCATTAATTCGGCGCTCTGTAAATAGTGATATTCAACTGCCGCTCCGGCTTGACAAGGATTTCATCGAATCCTTAAACTCGTTTCGTGGTAAAAAGTGGGATAAAGTGGTGCAAACGGGTGACCAGGGGGAGAGACTGGCATGTTCCGCGGAGCAACGTTAGTCAATCTCGACAGTAAAGGGCGGCTTGCCGTACCCACGCGATATCGCGATTTGCTGATCGGGGAATCTCAGGGGCAGATGGTCTGTACCATCGACCTCCACCAGCCATGCCTGTTGCTTTATACCCTGCCCGAATGGGAAATCATTGAAAAAAAGCTCGCCCGCTTATCCAGTATGAATCCACTTGAGCGCCGTGTGCAGCGTCTGTTGCTGGGACATGCCAGTGAATGTCAGATGGATAATGCAGGACGCCTGCTGCTGGCGAATACGCTTCGGCAGCACGCAAAATTAACCAAAGAAGTGATGCTGGTCGGACAGTTCAACAAGTTTGAGCTGTGGGATGAACAGACCTGGTATCAACAGGTCAGGGACGATATTGACGCAGAACAGTCAGCTCAGGAGCCTTTATCTGAGCGGTTGCAGGACTTGTCGCTATAGCTATGCAGGAAAATTTCAAACATACCACCGTGCTGTTGGATGAGGCGGTTAACGGCCTCAATATCAGGGAAGACGGTATCTACATCGACGGCACGTTTGGTCGTGGTGGTCATTCACGTCTGATTCTTTCGCAACTGGGAGAGAAGGGACAACTGATCGCCATCGATCGCGACCCTCAAGCTATCGCCGCTGCCGCTGAGATTACAGATCCCCGCTTCTCTATTATTCATGGCCCTTTTTCCGCCCTGGCAGAGTATGTCTCTGAGCGAGATTTGGTCGGAAAAATTGACGGCATCCTGCTGGATCTGGGGGTTTCCTCACCGCAGCTGGATGACGCAGAGCGCGGCTTCTCGTTTATGCGTGACGGACCGCTGGATATGCGTATGGATCCTTCGCGCGGTCACTCCGCCGCCGAGTGGTTGCTGCAGGCGGAAGAGGCAGACATCGCTTTCGTTCTGAAAACCTACGGTGAAGAGCGGTTCGCTAAACGTATCGCCCGCGCCATTGTTGAGCGCAATCGCGAAGCGCCGATGACCCGGACACGGGAGCTGGCTGAGGTGATCGCCGTTGCCACGCCGGTTAAAGATAAGTTCAAGCATCCGGCGACGCGCAGTTTCCAGGCGATCCGTATCTGGATTAACAGTGAACTGGAAGAGATCGATATTGCGCTGAAAGGGGCAGTTGAGGTGCTGGCACCACAAGGGCGCCTTTCGGTGATCAGCTTCCACTCGCTGGAAGATCGGCTGGTGAAACGCTTTATGCGCGATCAGAGTCGCGGGCCGCAGGTCCCAGCCGGGCTGCCAATGACGGAACATCAGCTGCGTGCCCTGGGCGGTCGTGAACTGAAATTACTCGGCAAAATGTCGCCGGGCGATGCCGAAGTTTCTGAGAACCCGCGCGCGCGCAGTTCGGTATTACGTATTGCGGAGAAAACCGACGCATGATCGGTAATGAGCGTCACAGTCTGCCCGCCGTCATCGGCGGGGATCTGCTGCGAAAGGGCAAGATCCCGGTGCTGTTGCTGATCGCTGTGGTGGTTTCTGCCGTGCTGGTGGTCACCACCACCCATAAAACCCGACTGTTAACCGCACAGCGTGAACAGCTGGTACTGGAGCGCGACGCGCTGGATATCGAATGGCGCAACCTGATTCTGGAAGAGAATGCGCTGGGCGATCACAGCCGTGTCGAACGCATCGCCACCGAGAAGCTGCAGCTGCAGCACGTTGATCCTTCACAAGAAAATATCGTGGTGCAGAAATAAGGACCTCAGATAGCGAATGAGCGGTACAGGCAGAACGCTGAAGTTAAAGAAACCGGAAGATAAGGCCAGCTTTGTAAGCTGGCGTTTTGCGTTGCTGTGCGGCTGTATTTTGCTGGCGCTGGGTGGACTGCTGTCACGCGTTGCCTGGCTGCAGGTGATCAATCCAGGCAAGCTGGTCAAAGAGGGCGATCTTCGCTCGCTGCGCGTGCAGGCGGTGCCGACGTCGCGCGGGATGATCAGCGATCGAGCCGGACGCCCGCTCGCCGTCAGTGTCCCGGTAAATGCCATCTGGGCCGATCCCAAAGAGCTCCACGCTGGCGGCGGCGTCACACTGGACAGCCGCTGGAAGGCGCTCTCCGATGCGCTTTCGATTCCGCTGGATCAACTGGCGGCGCGTGTTAACGCCAACCCGAAAGGCCGCTTCGTCTATCTGGCGCGCCAGGTCAATCCGGCTATCGGCGAGTACGTTAAAAAACTCAAACTTCCCGGTATTCATCTGCGCGAAGAGTCGCGCCGCTACTATCCTGCCGGGCAGGTCACCTCCCATCTGATTGGTTTTACCAATATCGACGGACAGGGTATTGAAGGCATCGAGAAGAGCTTTGATAAGTGGCTGACCGGTGCGCCGGGCGAACGAACGGTGCGTAAAGACCGTTACGGTCGGGTCATCGAAGATATCTCTTCCGTCGACAGCCGGGCGGCCCACAACCTGACCCTGAGCATTGATGAACGTCTGCAGGCGCTGGTTTACCGCGAACTGAATAACGCCGTGGCGTTCAACAAAGCGGAGTCGGGCACGGCGGTGCTGGTGGATGTGAACACCGGTGAAGTGCTGGCGATGGCTAACAGCCCGGCTTACAACCCGAACAATCTCAGTAATACCTCCAAAGATCTGATGCGCAACCGCGCCATCACCGACATTTTCGAGCCTGGCTCAACCGTGAAGCCGATGGTGGTGATGACGGCGCTGCAACGCGGCGTGGTCAGAGAGAACAGCGTTCTGAATACCGTGCCGTACCGCGTCAATGGTCATGAGATCAAAGATGTGGCGCGCTACAACGAATTGACCCTGACAGGGGTTCTGCAGAAGTCGAGTAACGTCGGGGTTTCACGTCTGGCGTTAGCGATGCCCTCCTCAGCGCTGGTAGAAACTTACTCGCGTTTTGGACTGGGCAAACCGACCAATTTGGGGCTGGTCGGGGAAAGCAGTGGCTTATACCCTAAAAAACAACGGTGGTCTGACATAGAGAGGGCCACCTTCTCTTTCGGCTACGGGCTAATGGTAACGCCGTTACAGTTAGCGCGAGTCTACGCAACCATTGGCAGCTATGGCATTAATCGCCCGCTGTCGATTACCAAAGTCGACCCGCCCGTCGCGGGAGAGCGCGTTTTCGATGAGTCGCTGGTGAAAACCGTGATGCATATGATGGAAAGCGTGGCGCTGCCCGGTGGCGGCGGTGTCAAAGCGGCCATCAAGGGCTATCGCATTGCGATAAAAACCGGTACGGCGAAAAAAGTCGGGCCGGATGGTCGCTACGTCAACAAATACATCGCCTATACCGCAGGTGTTGCACCTGCCAGTCATCCTCGGTTCGCGCTGGTGGTGGTGATCAACGATCCCCAGGCCGGCAAATATTATGGTGGTGCGGTTTCTGCTCCGGTGTTTGGTGCCATCATGGGCGGCGTACTGCGCACCATGAACATCGAACCGGATGCGTTACCGACCAATGACAGAAACGAGCTGGTGACTAACAGAAGTGAGGAATCAAGTGACAGATCGTAACCTGCGCGACTTACTCGGCCCCTGGGTGCCAGGCGCGCCGGCGCGCCCACTGCGTGACATGACCCTGGACAGCCGCCTTGCGGCGTCTGGCGATCTGTTTGTCGCTGTTTCAGGCCATCAGGTTGATGGACGCCGCTTTATCCCGCAGGCGATTGCGCAGGGCGTCGCTGCCGTTGTTGCGGAAGCCGAAGGCGAAGCCGCCGACGGTGAAATCCGTGAGATGCACGGCGTGCCGGTTATCTATCTGGCGCAGCTGCATCAGCGTCTTTCGGCATTAGCCGGACGCTTTTATCAGCAGCCAGGTGAAAAACAGAAGCTGATCGGCGTGACCGGCACCAACGGAAAAACCACCACCACGCAGTTACTGGCGCAGTGGGCCATGCTGCTGGGTGAAACCAGCGCGGTCATGGGCACGGTCGGCAACGGCCTGGTAGGCCAGCTGGCCGCCGCCGAAAATACCACCGGCTCTGCGGTAGACGTACAGCATCTGCTGCACGATCTGGCTGAAAAAGGGGCGACCCTGACCGCCATGGAAGTTTCTTCACACGGGCTGGTTCAGCATCGCGTCGCGGCGCTGCCGTTTGCCGCTGCGGTCTTCACCAATCTCAGCCGCGACCACCTCGACTATCACGGTGACATGGAGAGCTACGAGTCCGCCAAATGGCTGCTCTTCTCTGAGCATCAGGTCGGTCAGGCGATCCTCAACGCGGATGATGAAGTGGGGCGTCGCTGGCTCGCGCGCTTACCGGATGCGGTCGCAGTCACCATGGAGAATAACCTCCAGCCGGGTTGCCATGGCCGCTGGCTGAAAGCCGACGCGGTGGAGTACCACGACAACGGCGCCCATATCCGTTTCAGCTCCAGCTGGGGCAATGGCGACATTGCCAGCCCGCTGATGGGCGCATTCAATGTCAGCAATCTGATGCTGGCGCTGGCGACCCTGCTGGCGCTCGACTATCCGCTGGCGACGCTGATCGACGCCGCCCCCCGGTTACAGCCGGTCAACGGGCGTATGGAAGTGTTCAGTGCCGCAGGTAAACCTACGGTCGTGGTCGATTACGCTCACACGCCAGACGCGCTGGAAAAAGCGCTGGAAGCGGCACGCCTGCACTGCACAGGAAAACTGTGGTGCCTGTTTGGCTGCGGTGGCGATCGTGACAAAGGGAAACGCCCGTTAATGGGGGCGATTGCCGAGCAGTTTGCCGATGTGGTGGTGATTACCGATGACAACCCGCGTAGCGAAGATCCGCAGGCCATCGTCAACGATATTCTGACCGGTTTGCTGGACCCGGGCCGCGCCCGCGTGGTCTCCGGTCGTGCGCAGGCGGTGACTAACACCATTATGCAGGCGCAGCCTGACGACATCGTGCTGGTCGCGGGCAAGGGCCACGAAGATTATCAGATCATCGGTACACACCGGCTTGATTACTCCGACCGTGCAACGGTCGCGGCTCTGCTGGGAGGCACAGCATGATTCCGGTTTCATTACAGACCCTGGCACAGATCACCGGCGGCACGCTTTACGGCAGCGACCTCACTCTGAACGAGGTCACCACAGATACCCGCAAGGTGACGGCTGGCAGCCTGTTTGTCGCGCTGGTGGGTGAGCGTTTTGATGCGCATGACTTTGTCGGCGATGCGATTGCGAATGGCGCACAGGCGCTGCTGGTCAGTCAGCATTTACCTGTCGCTGTACCGCAGGTGGTCGTTGAGGATACCCGTCTCGCCTTTGGCAGACTGGGGGCCTGGGTTCGCCAGCAGTCGACCGCCCGCGTGGTGGCGCTGACCGGCTCTTCCGGGAAAACCTCGGTGAAAGAGATGACCGCGGCGATTCTGCGTCAGTGTGGTGAAACGCTCTATACCGCCGGTAATCTCAATAACGACTATGGCGTCCCGATGACGCTGCTGCGCCTGACACCTGAACATCAGTATGCGGTGATCGAGCTGGGCGCGAATCATCAGGGCGAGATCGCCTATACCACCGATCTGGTTCGGCCGGAGAGTGCGCTGGTTAACAACCTGGCGGCAGCACATCTGGAAGGCTTTGGTTCACTGGCGGGCGTTGCCAAAGCCAAAGGCGAAATTTTTCAGGGCTTACCGCCGCACGGCATTGCGATTCTGAATGCCGAGAGCAATGACTGGCCAAAGTGGCAGGCGAATCTGCAGGATAAAACCGTGTGGCGCTTTGCACCGCAGGCGGCAGGGTGCGACTTCTCCGCCCGCGATATCCGCATTGCTCAGGACGGCACCCATTTTGTCATGGTGACTCCGCGTGGCGAAGTGGAGATCGTTCTGCCGCTGCCGGGTCGCCATAACATCGCTAATGCCCTGGCCGCTACGGCGCTGGCCCTGTCAGTGGACGCGCCGCTGAGCGCCGTTCAGCAGGGGCTGAAAAGCCTGCAGTCGGTGCCAGGCCGTCTGTTCCCGGTGCGCCTCTCTGCGCAGCAGCTGCTGCTGGATGACAGCTACAACGCTAACGTCGGTTCAATGACCGCAGCGGTTCAGGTTCTGTCCGAGATGCCGGGCTATCGGGTGCTGGTGGCGGGGGATATGGCCGAGCTGGGCGACGAGACCGAACAGTGTCACCGCGAAGTCGGCGAGGCGGCACGTGACGCAGGCATTGATCGCGTGCTGACGACCGGCAGATTCAGCCATTTCATCAGCGAAAGCAGCAAAGCTGGCGAACATTTCAGCGATAAGACGGCGCTGACTGAACGTTTACGCCAGATGTTGTCCGAACACTCAGAAATTACTGTCTTGATAAAAGGTTCGCGTAGTGCCGCCATGGAGCAGGTAGTACAGAGCTTACAGGAGAAAGGAACATGTTAGTTTGGCTGGCCGAGCATCTGGTCGCTTTATATTCCGGTTTTAACGTCTTTTCCTATCTGACGTTTCGCGCCATTGTCAGCCTGCTGACCGCGTTATTTATCTCGCTCTGGATGGGACCGCGCCTGATCGCCTGGCTGCAGAAGTTACAGATCGGTCAGGTTGTCCGCAACGACGGCCCGGAGTCTCACTTCAGCAAGCGCGGCACGCCGACCATGGGCGGCATCATGATCCTGACCTCCATCACCATTTCGGTGCTGATGTGGGCCTATCCGTCGAATCCGTATGTCTGGTGTGTGCTGGTGGTGTTAATCGGCTTTGGCATCATCGGCTTTGTCGACGATTACCGCAAAGTCGTACGTAAAGACACGAAGGGACTCATCGCCCGCTGGAAATATTTCTGGATGTCGGTGATTTCGCTGGGCGTGGCGTTCGCGCTGTATGCGGCAGGCAAAGATACGCCGGCGACCCAGCTGGTGGTGCCATTTTTCAAAGACATCATGCCGCAGCTCGGCCTCTTTTATGTGCTGCTGGCCTACTTTGTGATTGTCGGAACGGGTAATGCGGTCAACCTGACCGATGGCCTGGATGGTCTGGCTATTATGCCGACCGTCTTTGTGGCGGCCGGCTTCGCGCTGGTTGCCTGGGCAACGGGTAACGTGAAATTCGCAGAATATCTGCACATCCCTTACCTGCGTCATGCCGGTGAACTGGTGATTGTCTGCACCGCTATCGTCGGGGCAGGGCTGGGCTTTCTGTGGTTCAACACCTACCCGGCACAGGTCTTTATGGGGGACGTGGGCTCGCTGGCACTGGGCGGCGCGCTGGGAACCATCGCGGTGTTACTGCGTCAGGAATTTTTACTGGTGATCATGGGCGGCGTGTTTGTGGTTGAGACGCTGTCGGTGATCCTGCAGGTGGGATCGTTCAAGCTGCGTGGTCAGCGTATTTTCCGCATGGCGCCGATCCATCACCACTATGAACTGAAAGGCTGGCCGGAACCGCGCGTGATTGTGCGCTTCTGGATTATTTCGCTAATGCTGGTGCTGATTGGCCTGGCCACGCTGAAGGTGCGTTAATCATGGCTGACTATCGGGGTAGAAAAGTCGTCATCATCGGGCTGGGCCTGACCGGGCTCTCCTGTGTTGATTTCTTTCTGGCGCAGGGCGTAACGCCTCGCGTGATGGATACCCGTGTCTCGCCGCCGGGGCTGGATAAATTGCCCGGGCAGGTTGAACGCCATCTGGGCGGTCTTAACGGCGACTGGCTGCTGACCTCCGATCTGATTGTTGCCAGTCCGGGCATCGCGCTGGCGCATCCGCTTCTCAGCGAAGCAGCAGATGCCGGTATCGAAATCGTCGGCGACATCGAGCTGTTTTGCCGCGAGGCGCAGGCGCCTGTCGTGGCGATTACCGGTTCCAACGGCAAAAGCACGGTGACGACGCTGGTGGGCGAGATGGCCAAAGCCGCAGGCTGGCAGGTGGGCGTAGGCGGCAACATCGGCCTGCCCGCACTGAGCCTGCTGCAGTCTCCGGCGCAGCTCTACGTGCTGGAGCTCTCCAGTTTTCAGCTTGAGACTACGCACAGCCTGAAAGCCGCGGCGGCAACCGTGCTGAACGTCAGTGAAGATCATATGGATCGCTATCCGCTGGGGATGCAGCAGTATCGTGCCGCCAAACTGCGGGTTTACGAGAACGCGCAGACCTGCATCGTTAACGCCGATGACGCCCTGACGATGCCGGTTCGCGGGGCGGACACCCGTTGTGTCAGCTTTGGCATCGATTTCGGTGACTATCACCTTAACAAGCAGCAGGGCAGTATCTGGCTGCGGGTGAAGGGTGAGAAGGTGCTCAACACCGCTGAAATGAAAATGACCGGCCAGCACAACTACACCAATGCACTGGCGGCGCTGGCCCTGGCTGATGCCGTAGGGTTGCCACGCGCCTCCAGCCTGGCCGCTTTAACGCATTTTAACGGTCTGGCACATCGCTTCCAGCTGGTGCATGAGCATCAGGGCGTGCGCTGGATTAACGATTCTAAAGCCACCAATGTTGGCAGCACCGAAGCGGCACTGAATGGTCTGCAGGTGAACGGCACGTTATGGCTGCTGATGGGCGGCGATGGCAAATCAGCCGACTTTACGCCGTTGATCCCCTGGCTGCAGGGTGACAATGTGCATCTCTACTGTTTTGGCCGCGACGGTGATGCGCTGGCGGCGCTGCGTCCAGAGATCGCCGTACGCACGGAGACGATGCGTCAGGCAATGGAGCAGATCGCGCCTCAGGTTAAATCCGGCGATATGGTTCTGCTGTCGCCCGCCTGTGCCAGCCTTGACCAGTTCCGTAACTTTGAGCAGCGCGGCGATCAGTTTGCGCAGCTGGCGAAGGAGCTGAGCTGATGCGTATTCCTGGCGCCGGACTGGCTCACTATTTCTCAGGACGCCTGAAAGATTGGGTCATGGGAGCGCGTGAAAGTGATGACACTTCACTGGTGCTCTATGACCGCACGCTGTTATGGCTGACGCTCGGTCTGGCAGTGATTGGTTTTGTGATGGTGACCTCGGCCTCTATGCCGGTCGGTCAGCGTCTGAATGATGATCTCTTTTACTTTGCCAAGCGTGACGCCTTCTACATTGCGCTGGCGCTGGGCATGGCGCTGGTCACGCTGCGGGTGCCGATGGATTTCTGGCAGCGCTACAGCAACGTGATGCTGATGGTCACGATCGTCATGCTGCTGATTGTTCTGGTGGTCGGCAGCTCGGTTAACGGTGCATCGCGCTGGATTGCGCTGGGTCCGTTGCGTATCCAGCCTGCGGAGCTGTCGAAGCTCTCCCTGTTCTGCTATCTCGCCAGTTACCTGGTGCGCAAAGTGGAAGAGGTGCGTAATAACTTCTGGGGCTTCTGTAAACCGATGGGCGTCATGGTCGTGCTGGCGGTGTTACTGCTGGCGCAGCCCGACCTGGGAACGGTGGTGGTACTGTTTGTTACGACGCTGGCGATGCTCTTCCTGGCGGGGGCCAAGCTGTGGCAGTTCATGGCGATTATCGGCTCCGGTATCTTTGCGGTGATCCTGCTTATCATTGCAGAACCCTACCGTATGCGCCGCGTGACGTCGTTCTGGAATCCCTGGGAAGATCCGTTTGGGAGTGGCTACCAGCTGACCCAGTCGCTGATGGCCTTTGGCCGCGGTGAGTTCTGGGGACAGGGACTCGGTAACTCCGTGCAAAAGCTGGAATATCTGCCGGAGGCGCACACCGACTTTATTTTCGCCATCATAGGGGAAGAACTCGGTTACATCGGTGTGGTATTGGCACTTTTAATGGTATTCTTCGTCGCTTTTCGTGCGATGTCGATTGGCCGACGCGCGCTGGAGCTGGATCAGCGTTTTTCCGGCTTTTTAGCCTGTTCAATTGGCGTCTGGTTCAGCTTCCAGGCGCTGGTTAACGTCGGGGCTGCAGCCGGTATGTTACCGACTAAAGGCCTGACCTTGCCGCTGATCAGTTACGGTGGTTCGAGTCTGATCATTATGTCGACCGCCATCGTCTTTTTATTACGCATAGATTATGAAACGCGCCTGGCGAAAGCGCAGGCGTTTACCCGAGGTGGTCGATGAGCGGTAAGCGATTGATGGTGATGGCAGGCGGAACCGGCGGACATGTTTTTCCCGGTCTGGCTGTCGCCCATCATCTGATGGAACAGGGCTGGCAGGTTCGCTGGTTAGGCACCGCCGACCGCATGGAGGCCGATCTGGTGCCGAAGCACGGCATTGAGATCGACTTTATCCGCATCAGCGGACTGCGCGGTAAAGGCCTGAAAGCGCTGCTGCTGGCGCCCATGCGCATCTTCAATGCATGGCGTCAGGCGCGCCGCATTATGAAAGCCTGGCAGCCCGATGTTGTGCTGGGCATGGGCGGCTACGTTTCCGGTCCCGGTGGCCTGGCCGCCTGGAGTTGCGGCATTCCGGTGGTACTGCATGAGCAGAACGGAATTGCCGGACTGACCAACAAATGGCTGGCGAAAATCGCCACCAAAGTGCTGCAGGCGTTTCCGGGGGCTTTTCCTGCTGCCGATGTAGTGGGCAATCCGGTGCGTACGGATGTGCTGGCGCTGCCTCTGCCGGCACAACGCCTGGCCGACCGGTCGGGCCCGATCCGGGTGCTGGTGATTGGCGGCAGTCAGGGCGCGCGGATACTGAACCAGACGCTGCCGCAGATTGCGGCGCTGGTGGGTGATGAGATCACCCTGTGGCATCAGACCGGTAAAGGGGCGCTGCCCGAAACGGAGAAAGCCTATCAGCAGGCGGGTCAGACGCAGCACAGGGTCACCGAGTTTATCGATGATATGGCGGCGGCCTATGCCTGGGCCGATGTGGTGGTCTGCCGCTCCGGGGCATTAACCGTGAGTGAAGTCGCTGCCGCCGGTTTACCGGCGATTTTCGTGCCGTTTCAGCACAAGGATCGCCAGCAGTACTGGAACGCGCTGCCGCTGGAAAAAGCGGGCGCCGCCAGAATTTTTGAGCAGCCGCAGTTTACTGCGGAGGCCGTAGCGGATCTGCTACGCCACTGGGATCGCGCAACCCTGTTGACGATGGCTGAGCAGGCCCGTCAGGTGGCGATCCCCGATGCGACCGATCGGGTCGCACAGGAAGTGGCTCGCGCCGCAAAGTAATCATTCCGGTCAGCGTGTCTGACCTGTACCCGGGCCGGGTACAAACTGAAAGAGCAGGTAATTGAGAGCGATGAATACACAACAATTGGCAAAACTGCGTTCTATCGTGCCCGAGATGCGTCGCGTCCGGCACATCCACTTTGTCGGCATCGGTGGTGCTGGCATGGGCGGTATTGCCGAAGTGTTAGCAAATGAAGGCTACCATATCAGCGGTTCAGATCTGGCCCCTAACCCGGTGACGCAGAACCTGATAGCGCTGGGTGCGACCATCTATTTTAACCATCGCCCTGAAAACGTGAACGATGCCAGCGTGGTGGTGGTTTCCAGCGCGGTCTCGCAGGATAACCCTGAACTGGTGGCGGCGCGTGAACAGCGCATTCCGGTCATCCGTCGCGCGGAGATGCTGGCGGAGCTGATGCGATTCCGTCACGGCATCGCCGTTGCGGGCACTCATGGCAAAACCACCACCACGGCAATGGTCTCAAGCATTTATGCGGAAGCCGGGCTGGATCCAACCTTTGTAAACGGCGGACTGGTTAAAGCAGCAGGCACCCATGCCCGTCTGGGCAACAGCCGCTATCTGATTGCCGAAGCGGATGAGAGTGACGCGTCGTTCCTGCATCTGCAGCCGATGGTGGCGATTGTAACCAACATCGAAGCGGACCACATGGACACCTATCAGGGCGATTTTGAGAACCTGAAGCAGACCTTTATTAACTTCCTGCACAACCTGCCGTTTTACGGTCGCGCAGTGATGTGCGTGGATGATGCGGTGATCCGCGATCTGATCCCACGTGTAGGACGGCACATTACCACCTACGGTTTCAGTGATGACGCTGACCTGCGCATTGAGAATTATGAGCAGAGTGGTGCGCAGGGACATTTCACCCTGATCCGTCAGGATAAAGCGCCGCTGCAGATTACGCTAAACGCACCGGGCCGCCACAACGCGCTGAATGCGGCCGCTGCGGTTGCCGTCGCCAGTGAAGAGGGCATTGAAGACAACGCCATTCTGGCTGCGCTGGAGAGCTTCCAGGGCACGGGCCGTCGCTTTGATCTGCTGGGTGAGTTCCCGACCGAACCGGTAAACGGGCAGCCGGGCAGCGCAATGCTGGTGGATGACTATGGTCATCACCCGACTGAAGTTGAGGCGACGATCAAAGCGGCACGTGCAGGCTGGCCGGACAAAAAACTGGTCATGGTATTTCAGCCGCACCGTTTCAGCCGAACCCGCGATCTCTTCGATGATTTCGCCAACGTGCTGTCACATGTCGATGTCCTGCTGATGCTGGATGTCTACTCTGCCGGTGAGACGGCCATTCCGGGCGCAGACAGCCGTTCGCTCTGCCGTGCGATTCGCAATCGGGGCAAAGTGGATCCGATTCTGGTGCCGGAACATGACGCGCTGCCGGAGATGCTGGCACCGCTGCTGTCAGGCAACGATCTGATTCTGGTGCAGGGGGCCGGTAACGTCGGTAAGGTTGCCCGCAAGCTGGCTGACGCGAAGCTCCAGCCGGAGCAGAAAGCGGAGGATCGTCATGGCGGATAAAGTTGCCGTATTAATGGGCGGTACCTCGGCAGAGCGTGAGGTGTCGCTTAACTCGGGTCAGGCTGTGTTAGCCGGATTACGGGAAATGGGCATTGATGCACATGGCATCGATACCCGTGATGTTTCGGTTCTCACGCTGAAAGAGCAGGGCTTTACCAAAGCCTTTATCGCTCTGCATGGCCGGGGTGGCGAAGATGGCTCGCTGCAGGCGGTGCTGGAGTTTCTGCAACTGCCCTACACGGGCAGCGGCGTGATGGCCTCAGCCGTCACCATGGACAAGCTGCGCACCAAACTGCTGTGGCAGGGGCGCGGCTTACCTTCAGGGCGCTTTGTCTGGCTGACGCGTCAGCAGTTTGCTGCCGGGCTGGATGCCGAGAGCGACGCGGCGATTGCGGCGCTTGGCCTGCCACTGTTTGTTAAGCCAGCTTGTGAAGGCTCCAGCGTGGGTATCAGCCGGGTCAACGATCTGAGCGCGCTGCCTGCTGCACTGGAACTGGCGTTTAAGCACGACAATGACGTACTGGTCGAGGCGTTTCTCAGCGGCGCGGAGTATACCGTCGCGATTGTGGGCGATCGTATTCTGCCTGCCATTGAAATTAAGAGCGCCAGCGAGTTCTATGACTATGAAGCTAAATACATTTCTGACGATACTCAGTATCTTTGTCCGGCCGATTTAAGTGCCGAACGGGAAGCAGAATTGCAGCAGCTGGTGCTGGCAGCCTGGCGTGCGCTGGGATGCCGTGGCTGGGGACGGGTTGATGTGATGACCGACGGAGAGGGGAACTTTCAGCTGCTGGAAGCCAACACCTCACCGGGCATGACCAGCCACAGTCTGGTTCCGATGGCGGCGAAACAGGCGGGTATGCATTTCCCGCAGCTGGTTGCCCATATTCTGGAGCTGGCCGACTGATATGTCACAGGCGGCGATGAGAGTTCGAAACCGTGAACCGCAGGAGCGTACTCGCACCGGGCGCAGTAACGGAGCCCGACTGTTCGGTATTGTTTTCCTGCTGATTGTCATCGGGATTATGATTTCCGGCGGGCTGGTGGTGCTGAAGTGGATGAATGATGCGTCCCGGTTGCCGTTATCCAGACTGGTGGTAACGGGGCAGACGCACTACACCACGCACGATGATATCCGCCAGGCGATCCTGTCGCTTGGCCCACCGGGCACCTTTATGTCGCAGAATGTCGACATCCTGCAGCAGCAGATCGAGCGGCTGCCGTGGATCAAGCAGGTCAGCGTGCGTAAACAGTGGCCGGACGAGCTGAAGATTCATCTGGTGGAGTACACGCCAGTGGCGCGCTGGAACGATGTGCATATGGTGGATGCTGATGGGGTTTCCTTCAGTGTGCCTGCCAGCCACATTGGTAAAGAGACGTTGCCAATGCTGTATGGACCTGAAGGGAGTGAGAAAGAGGTCCTGGCGGGCTATCACAGCATGGATGATGTGCTGAAAGCCCGGAAGTTTACTCTGAAGGTGGCGTCGATGACGGCCCGGCGTTCATGGCAGCTGGTCATCAGCGATGATGTTCGTATCGAGCTGGGCCGCAGCGACACCATGAAACGACTGAATCGCTTTATTGAGCTCTACCCGGTGCTGGAACAGCAAGGTCAGAACGAGAGCAAACGTATCAGCTACGTGGATTTGCGATACGACTCGGGCGCTTCTGTTGGCTGGACACCGGTTGTGATGGAGCCACAGGACAGTAATCAGCAACAGAACCAGGCACAGGCTAAACAACAATGATCAAGGCAACGGACAGAAAACTGGTAGTTGGACTCGAAATCGGCACTGCGAAGGTCGCCGCCCTGGTTGGGGAAATTCTGCCCGATGGTATGGTCAACATTATTGGGGTGGGCAGCTGTCCCTCCCGCGGTATGGATAAAGGTGGCGTAAACGACCTTGAGTCGGTGGTGAAATGCGTTCAGCGTGCCATCGACCAGGCTGAGCTGATGGCAGATTGCCAGATCTCCTCTGTCTACCTTGCTTTATCGGGCAAACATATCAGTTGTCAGAACGAAATCGGGATGGTTCCGATTTCGGAAGAGGAAGTGACTCAGGATGATGTGGAGAACGTCGTGCATACCGCCAAATCGGTGCGTGTGCGTGATGAGCATCGCATCCTGCACGTGATTCCTCAGGAATATGCCATCGACTATCAGGAAGGGATTAAGAACCCGGTCGGCCTTTCCGGCGTGCGTATGCAGGCGAAAGTGCACCTGATCACCTGTCACAATGACATGGCGAAGAATATCGTGAAAGCCGTTGAGCGGTGCGGGCTGAAAGTCGATCAGCTGATTTTTGCCGGTCTCGCCTCCAGTTTTGCCGTTTTAACGGAAGACGAACGTGAGCTGGGCGTGTGTGTTGTCGACATTGGTGGCGGTACAATGGACATTGCCGTATATACCGGCGGCGCTTTACGGCACACTAAGGTTATTCCGTATGCGGGCAACGTTGTCACCAGCGATATCGCCTATGCGTTTGGCACACCGCCAACCGATGCGGAGGCGATTAAAGTGCGCCATGGCTGTGCGCTGGGATCGATTGTCGGCAAAGATGAAAACGTTGAAGTGCCAAGCGTGGGTGGACGTCCACCGCGCAGCCTGCAGCGTCAGACGCTGGCAGAGGTGATTGAGCCGCGTTATACCGAACTTTTGAATCTGGTCAACGACGAGATTCTGCAGTTACAGGAACAACTGCGTCAGCAGGGCGTGAAGCACCACTTAGCCGCAGGCATTGTCCTGACCGGTGGCGCCGCGCAAATTGAAGGACTGGCGGCCTGTGCGCAACGCGTATTCCATACGCAGGTGCGTATCGGACAGCCGCTGAATATTACTGGCCTGACTGATTATGCGCAGGAATCGTACTACTCGACCGCGGTGGGACTGCTGCACTACGGCAAAGAGTCGCACATGAACGGTGATGCAGAGACCGAAAAGCGTGTCTCAGTAGGTAACTGGTTCAAGCGTTTTAACAGTTGGTTAAAAAAAGAGTTTTAATTTTTGTGAAAGGAGATCATGCTGTTTTCTTTAGTGATCTCCAGGCGACAGGCACATAACGGAGAGAAATCATGTTTGAACCTATGGAATTAACCAACGACGCGGTGATTAAAGTCATCGGCGTCGGTGGCGGCGGCGGTAACGCCGTAGAGCACATGGTACGCGAGCGTATCGAAGGTGTGGAATTCTTTGCTGTGAATACCGACGCTCAGGCGCTGCGTAAAACAGCGGTCGGCCAGACGATCCAGATCGGTAACAACATTACCAAAGGTCTGGGTGCGGGTGCGAATCCGGAAGTGGGCCGTAACTCTGCAGAAGAAGATCGCGAAGCACTGCGTTCTGCGCTGGAAGGGGCAGACATGGTGTTCATCGCAGCCGGCATGGGCGGCGGTACCGGTACCGGTGCAGCGCCTGTCGTGGCTGAAGTGGCAAAGGATTTAGGCATCCTGACGGTGGCCGTGGTCACCAAGCCGTTCAACTTCGAAGGCAAAAAACGCATGGCGTTTGCCGAGCAGGGGATCGCTGAACTCTCTAAGCATGTCGATTCACTGATCACCATTCCTAACGACAAGCTGCTGAAAGTGCTGGGTCGCGGCATCTCCCTGCTGGATGCGTTTGGCGCAGCCAACGACGTGCTGAAAGGTGCAGTCCAGGGTATTGCCGAGCTGATCACCCGTCCGGGCCTGATGAACGTCGACTTTGCTGACGTGCGTACCGTCATGTCTGAAATGGGCTATGCGATGATGGGTTCAGGCGTTGCGTGCGGTGAAGATCGCGCGGAAGAAGCGGCTGAAATGGCGATCTCCAGCCCACTGCTGGAAGATATCGACCTGTCTGGTGCACGTGGCGTGCTGGTCAACATTACGGCAGGCTTCGATCTGCGTCTGGATGAGTTCGAAACCGTGGGTAACACCATCCGCGCCTTCGCCTCTGACAACGCAACCGTGGTTATCGGCACCTCGCTGGATCCGGAAATGAACGACGAACTGCGCGTCACCGTGGTGGCAACCGGTATCGGCATGGACAAGCGTCCGGAAATCACGCTGGTCACTAACAAGCCAGCCAGCCAGCCTGTGATGGATCACCGCTATCAGCAGCACGGTATGTCACCGCTGCCGCAGGAGCAGAAACCCGCTGCCAAAGTGGTTAACGACCAGGCTGCGCAGTCGAACAAAGAGCCCGACTATCTTGATATTCCGGCCTTTTTACGCAAGCAGGCCGATTAGGATTAACCCTATAATTGGGGTTCTCCGCTCTTTGTGCTAAAGTGTCTGCCCGCTGGTAAAGTATACTGGCGGTCGGAAAGGTAATATTGCGAGATAATGCGATGATCAAACAAAGGACATTAAAACGTATTGTTCAGGCGACGGGTGTCGGTTTGCATACCGGCAAAAAAGTCACCCTGACATTACGCCCTGCGTCGGCTAACACCGGGGTCATCTATCGTCGCACCGACTTGAATCCACCGGTAGATTTTCCGGCTGATGCAAAATACGTGCGCGACACCATGCTGAGTACCTGCCTGGTGAATGATGACGGCGTGCGTATTTCAACGGTCGAACACCTCAATGCCGCCCTGGCCGGTCTGGGTATCGATAACATTATTGTTGAAGTCGATGCTCCGGAAATCCCGATCATGGATGGCAGCGCAGCACCGTTTATCTATCTGCTGATGGATGCGGGTATCGAGCAGCTCAACAGCGCGAAGAAATTCGTGCGCGTTAAGCAGACCGTGCGTGTGGAAGAGGGTGATAAATGGGCCGAGATCAAACCGTACAACGGTTTCTCGCTTGATTTCACCATCGACTTCAAACACCCGGCTATCGATTCCAGCTCACAGCGTTATGCGATGAACTTCTCTGCTGATGCCTTTGTTCGTCAGATCAGCCGGGCGCGTACATTTGGCTTTATGCGTGAAATCGAATATCTGCAGTCTAAAGGCCTGTGCCTGGGCGGTAGCTTAGATTGTGCGATAGGTCTGGATGATTTCCGCGTACTGAATGAAGAAGGCCTGCGTTTTGAAGACGAGTTTGTCCGTCACAAAATGCTGGACGCTATCGGCGACCTGTTTATGTGTGGTCACAACATCATTGGTGCATTTACTGCATTCAAATCAGGCCACGCACTGAACAACAAGCTGCTGCAAGCGGTTCTGGCTAAGCAGGAAGCCTGGGAATGGGCAACCTTCGAAGACGAAGCTGAACTGCCGCTGGCATTCAAAGCACCGAATCTGGTTCTGGCTTAATTACCCCGGAACGCGAAATGGCTGGTTATGCTGACACCCTCTCCGGTCAGCGGCGCCAGCCGTTTTTTATTGCCCCCATCTTATCCGTCGCAATAGTGTGACCTCTCTCGTAACGCCTTGTCTGTTCTGCTGAATTGCTGAACAATCGCTCGCCTTTTCTCACACCGCCACTTTAATCTCAGGTGTGGATGCCCCACATTAATGATACTATCTGTGGCGCTTTTACAGGCCGAAATCCGTTGCAGCATGCGGCGGTTGAACGAAAACAAAGGCGCAGGAGCATGCGCAATGGAAAGGGTGTGATCGGGATTCTTCAGCGCTGGCGACAATTGGGTAGACGCTATTTCTGGCCCCATCTCCTGTTAGGGATGGTCGCGGCCAGCTTTGGCCTGCCAGCCTGTGCGCAAAACTCCGAACTCAGCACCTCTTCAGAATCTCCGGCCAGCAGCCTTTTTCTGGGCAGTGCCGCACGTTTTGACCACCTGATACGGCTTCAGGAAGCGTCCCGCCGTCCCAGCTTCAGCGTGGATTACTGGCATCAGCACGCCATCCGTACGGTTATCCGTCATCTTTCGTTCACGCTGGCGCCACAGGCCCAGGCGGAGCCACAGATTTTACCGCTGGCGGCACAAAAGCTGGCGCTGATTGATTCACTGCATAACTTACTGACGTCTCATTCTGCGCGGCATACCGCCCCGCAGCTGATGACGGCACCCCCGCTTTTCACCGCCGTAACCCGCTCATGGGTTGAGTGGCATGCCAGCGTGCATGGCATTCGCGCCGGACCTGCCCGATTGTTCTGCTAATATTTTTGGTTTTATTCACTCTGTTAAGATTTCGCAGTCCGGCAAGCGCCGGCTGAATTGAGAAACTATTGATTATGTTAAGCAAAATATTGACCAAGGTTTTTGGCAGCAGCAACGATCGTACGCTGCGCCGCATGCGCAAAGTGGTAGATGTCATCAACAAGATGGAGCCTGATTTCGAGAAGCTCTCTGATGATGAACTGAAAGCCAAAACGGACGAGTTCCGCGAGCGCCTGAAAAAAGGCGAATCGCTGGAGAGCCTGATTCCTGAAGCCTTTGCGACGGTGCGTGAAGCCAGTAAACGTGTATTTGGCATGCGTCACTTCGACGTTCAGCTGATCGGCGGCATGGTGCTGAACGACCGCTGCATCGCTGAGATGCGCACCGGTGAAGGTAAAACCCTGACCGCGACCCTGCCAGCCTACCTGAACGCCCTCTCCGGCAAAGGCGTTCACGTGGTGACCGTCAACGACTATCTGGCTCAGCGCGATGCGGAAAACAACCGTCCACTGTTCGAGTTTCTTGGCCTGAGCATTGGTATCAACATGTCGGGCCTGCCTGCGGTAGCGAAGCGCGAAGCCTACGCTGCAGACATTACCTACGGCACCAACAACGAGTATGGCTTCGACTACCTGCGCGACAATATGGCTTTCAGCCCGGAAGAGCGCGTACAGCGTAAACTGCATTACGCGCTGGTGGATGAGGTCGACTCCATCCTGATCGATGAAGCGCGTACGCCGCTGATTATCTCCGGTCCGGCAGAAGACAGTTCTGACCTCTACACCAAAGTGAACAAAATCATCCCTCATCTGGTTCGTCAGGATAAGGAAGATAACGAAACCCATCAGGGTGAAGGTGACTTCTGGGTCGATGAGAAAGCGCGTCAGGCTCACATGTCCGAGCGCGGTCTGGTTAAGGTGGAAGAGCTGCTGGTCAGCCAGGGCATTATGGAAGCGGGTGAGTCACTCTATTCACCGACCAACATCATGCTGATGCATCACGTTACGGCGGCGCTGCGTGCTCATGCGCTCTTTACCCGCGACGTGGACTATATCGTCAAAGATGGCGAGGTCGTGATTGTTGATGAACACACCGGCCGTACCATGCAGGGTCGTCGCTGGTCCGATGGTCTGCATCAGGCGATTGAAGCAAAAGAAGGTGTAGAGATTCAGAACGAGAACCAGACGCTGGCCTCTATCACTTTCCAGAACTACTTCCGTATCTACGAGAAGCTGGCCGGTATGACCGGTACCGCAGACACAGAAGCGTTCGAATTCAGCTCCATCTATAAACTCGACACTATCGTGGTGCCGACCAACCGTCCGATGGTACGTAAAGATCTGGCTGACCTGGTCTACATGACCGAGAAAGAGAAGATCGATGCGATTATCGAAGATATCCGTGAGCGTACTGCTAACGGTCAGCCGGTGCTGGTGGGGACAATCTCGATTGAAAAATCGGAAGTGGTCTCTAACGAACTGACCCGTGCGGGTATTAAACACAACGTTCTGAACGCCAAGTTCCACGCCCGCGAAGCGGATATCGTGGCGCAGGCGGGTCAGCCGGGTGCGGTAACGATCGCCACTAACATGGCGGGTCGTGGTACAGACATTATGCTGGGCGGCAGCTGGCATGCCGATGTGGCGGCGCTGGAGAATCCGACCGAAGCGCAGATCGAAGAGATCAAAGCGGCCTGGAAGGTTCGTCACGATGCGGTTCTGGCATCAGGGGGTTTGCACATCGTCGGTACCGAGCGTCACGAGTCCCGCCGTATCGACAACCAGCTGCGTGGTCGCGCAGGTCGTCAGGGTGATGCCGGTTCCTCACGCTTCTACCTCTCAATGGAAGATGCGCTGATGCGTATTTTTGCCTCCGATCGCGTGTCGAATATGATGCGTAAACTAGGCATGAAGCCCGGCGAGGCGATTGAGCATCCATGGGTGACCAAAGCGATCGCCAATGCTCAGCGCAAAGTTGAAAGCCGTAACTTCGATATTCGTAAGCAGCTGCTGGAATATGATGATGTGGCAAACGATCAGCGTCGCGCTATCTACAGCCAGCGTAATGAGCTGCTGGATGTCTCTGATGTGAGCGAAACCATTAACAGCATTCGCCACGATGTCTACAAAGCGACCATCGATACCTACATTCCGCCGCAGTCACTGGAGGAGATGTGGGACGTGCCAGGGCTGGAAGAGCGTCTGCGCGCCGACTTCGATCTTAACCTGCCGATTGCGGAATGGCTGGATAAAGAGCCGGATCTGCACGAGGAAGTGCTGCGTGAGCGCATCATGACCCACGCGACCGAGAGCTATGCTGCCAAAGAAGAGATCGTCGGTGCCGAGATGATGCGTAACTTCGAAAAAGGCGTGATGCTCCAGACGCTGGATTCGCTGTGGAAAGAGCATCTGGCTGCGATGGACTATCTGCGTCAGGGTATCCATCTGCGTGGCTATGCGCAGAAAGATCCGAAGCAGGAGTACAAGCGCGAATCCTTCGCCATGTTCGCTGCGATGCTGGAATCACTGAAGTATGAAGTGATCAGTACCCTGAGCAAGGTTCAGGTGCGTATGCCTGAAGAGGTTGAAGCGATGGAGCAGCAGCGTCGTGAAGAAGCCGAACGTCTGGCGCAGCAGCAGCAGCTGAGCCACGTAGAAGAGGATGCGCTGGCAGAACCGGCGGCAGAGCAGAGCGGTGAACGTAAAGTCGGCCGCAACGATCCCTGCCCATGTGGTTCCGGTAAGAAATACAAGCAGTGTCATGGCCGTATCGCCTGATACGCAATGCTGATGAAAAAGGAGCCGCTGGCTCCTTTTTTTTTATGCCCGCGGCCCATCTCGCCAGAGCAGACGTAAAGCGGTTAACTTCCGCTATAGCATGTTCTAAAATCAGCCCTCACTCATTACGACCGGACAGTTTCCATGAAGCACCTGCAGGTTGCGGTTGGCATCATTCGCAATGCCAGTAAACAAATTTTCCTTGCCCAGCGCGCGTCAACGTCTTACATGGCGAACAAATGGGAGTTTCCCGGCGGTAAGATTGAAGCGGGCGAAAGCGCGGAAGAGGGGCTCGTCAGAGAACTTCACGAAGAAACCGGTATTGAAGTGACCGATGCGCGCCCGATTGGTCATGCCGACCACACCTATGACGATCTGCGCGTGACGCTGCATTTCTTTCTGGTCGAAGGCTGGAAGGGAGAGCCGTGGGGTAAAGAGGGGCAGCCGCAGCGTTGGGTTGATCAGCAGGCGCTGGTCGCCGACGAATTTCCGGCCGCGAATCATCAACTGATTGCGCGTCTGGTCGCCGGCGAGCTCTGAGCAGATGGGGCAGTGCGCCCCATCCTTCTGTCAGCGATCTTCTTCGCTCCAGTTTTCACTGTCGTTCATATCATCGCTGCTGGGAATGCGTTTCTCTTCGGCAGCCCATTCCCCTAAATCGATAAGCTGACAGCGTTTACTGCAAAACGGCCGAAACGGGCTGAGTTCATCCCAGATCACCTCTTTGCCGCACTGCGGACAGGAGACGGTCATGACTTCTTGCTGCATAGTTACCTCTAACAACAGGCCAGCTGGAAGTTAAGGCGGGCGGGCACTTCGCCGCGCTCGCTGTCCAGCGGCATAAAACGAATGGCGTAGCGGCTTTTGTGGCCGGACACCTGTGGATAGAGCGCATCGTCCAGCGACAGCTGCAGTCGCAGCAGATCGGCATCCTCGGCATTATCCTGATAAAAGCCATTGAGGCTGGTCTGCGTATGGAACGAACCCGACTGGCGGATCAAATCCAGCACCATCGCCAGGGCATGATGGAGTGGCTCCAGGGTCTGCATCCAGGCTTCAACCTGCGCATCGCGGACTTCCTGTGGCAGATGCAGCCAGATGTGCAGACCCGGCAAATCAAAACTGCAGCAGCCGCCAGGAATGCTCAGACGCTGGCGAACCAGGGCAATGAGACGATCCTCGCGGAGTTGCTGCCCCATCCGTGGTGCATTCATCAACCTGGTTGACTGACTTTTGAGTTTATCGCTCAGGGCATCAACCCGCGTCATATCGACACCCGGCACATCCGCCCAGGCGCGTAATTTCTGCTGCTGACGCTCCAGCTCTTTCAGCAGCTCTGTGCGAATATCGCCCCGCTCGAAAATGTCGAGCAACTCGCCGGTGAGGCGGAAAAAGGTCAGTGCGTTGACGGTTTTATCCAGCGGGGTCGTTTCGTCTAACTGATTAATTAAAAACTCAACCCGTAGCCAGGTCCGCATTTTTTCATTCAGTGGGTGTTCAAACAGAACGGGTGTGCTCATGTTATTAATCCTGTTTCGTTGCCGCCAGCCGGAGGTAGCGCTGGTGAAGTCCGGCAACCTGTGGCAAGGCGTCATCGGGCTCGCCACTGTTATCAATAATATCGTCGGCACAGGCGAGGCGCTGCTGGCGCGTCGCCTGCGCGGAAAGAATACGTTGCGCCTGCTCAAGGGAGAGCCCATCGCGCTGTCGGGTACGGGCTAACTGCGTCTCCTCATCAACATCCACGACCAGCACCCGATCAGCCTGGTGCTGTAACTGATTTTCTACCAGTAGTGGCACCACCCAGAGCACATAAGGTGAGGCCGCCTGGGCGATCAGCTGTCGCGTCCGGGCGTTAATCAGCGGGTGCAGCAGCGCGTTTAACCAGCTTTTCTCTTCGGGCTGCTGGAAAATAATTTCGCGCAGGCGGGCACGGTCAAGCGTTCCCTGTCCGGTCACGATCGATGCGCCGAAGCGCGCCTCAATGGCCTGCAGAGCGGGAGTGCCCGGCTCGACAACTTCGCGTGCGATCAGGTCAGCATCAATAATTTCCACACCAAGCGCAGCAAAGGCTCCGGCTATGGTGCTTTTACCACTGCCGATTCCTCCTGTGAGCGCGACGGTATAGGGCATGTTTCTCACCTGGCTTCTCATATGGACATAGGTTCAGGGTAATGATCTGAATAAAAAACGCAAAAATGAGCGACAGATCACACCAGTAAAGCAGCAATAAATTTTACGGATTGTAGCGTAAATAAAGTGAAATTCGCAGTCTTGTCGCGTCGCCAGAGGCGCGTAATATAACGTCACTGGAACCGTGCTTATTTCGCGAACGGCGAGTTGTTGCCACCTACCAGGACACTGTTTATGCGTATTGAAGAAGATCTGAAACTGGGCTTTAAAGATGTCTTAATCCGGCCCAAACGCTCCACGCTGCAAAGCCGCTCGCAGGTCGAGCTGGAACGCAGCTTCACCTTCCGCCACTCCCGCCTGAGCTGGAGCGGCATCCCGATTATCGCGGCCAACATGGATACCGTCGGCACCTTTTTAATGGCTGAGGCGCTGGCCAGTTTTGCTATTCTCACCGCCGTTCACAAGCACTACAGCGTGGAGGAGTGGCGGGCGTTTATTCAGCGCGTCCCCGCCACGGTTCTGAAGCATGTGATGGTGTCAACCGGCACCTCTGAAAACGATCTGAACAAGCTGGTCGCCATTATGGCGCTCTCCGACGATCTGCAGTTTATCTGCATCGACGTGGCCAACGGTTACTCGCAGCATTTTGTTGATTTTCTGCAGCGCGCTCGTGAGATGTTTCCCGCGAAAACCATCTGTGCCGGTAATGTGGTGACAGGGGAAATGGTTGAAGAGCTGATTCTGTCGGGCGCGGATATCGTTAAGGTTGGCATCGGCCCGGGGTCAGTTTGCACGACCCGGGTGAAAACCGGCGTGGGCTATCCGCAGCTTTCTGCCGTCATTGAATGTGCCGATGCAGCCCATGGCTTAAGTGGACAGATTGTCAGTGATGGCGGCTGTTCAGTGCCAGGCGATATTGCGAAAGCTTTTGGTGGTGGAGCGGACTTTGTGATGCTGGGAGGCATGCTGGCGGCACACGATGAGTGTGAAGGGCAGGTCGTCGAAGAAAATGGCGAAAGCTTCATGCTGTTTTACGGCATGAGTTCTGAATCGGCAATGAAACGTCATGTCGGCGGTGTCGCCCAGTATCGGGCCGCCGAAGGTAAAACGGTGAAGCTGCCATTACGTGGCCCGGTGGCTGATACTGCACGGGATATTCTGGGAGGTTTGCGGTCCGCCTGCACCTACGTCGGGGCTGAGCGTCTGAAAGAGCTGACCAAACGCACGACCTTCATCCGGGTCAATGAGCAGGAAAACCGCGTATTCAACCGGTAATCGTCCGGGGCGCATCCGGCGCCCCTTAATGCATCGCATCACCCAGACCGAATACGGGCAGATACATCGCGACTACCAGCGAGCCGACGATAGCGCCAATGACCACCATCATCACCGGCTCCAGCGACGCCGCCAGGGTATCAGCACGTTTGCGGGTCTCTGCCTCGTGCCACTCCGCCAGACGCGCCAGCATCACATCCAGTGCTCCCGCCTCTTCGCCGACCCGAATCAGCTGACCACATAACGGCGTGAACAGCGAATGATGCATCAATGCCTGATGCAGGGGATGACCCTGAGCAATGTGCTGCTGGAGGGCGGCCATGGCCTCCCGCCAGAGCAGGGCAGAGAGCGTCACTTCTGCGGCGGCCAGTCCCTGCAACAGGGTCAACCCGGCACGCTGCGTCAGCGTCAGGATGGTGTAGATCTGCGTCAGCTGCATCCCCCGCCATAATCCGGCAAGCAGGGGGAGGCGCAGCAAAAGCGCCTGTTCGCGGCGCTGCCACTCCGCAGAGCGTCGTCGCAACTGAAACACAATCGCCAGTATCAGCGTTACGCCGAAAGCGAGGACGCCTCCCCATGCCTGAAGCAGAGCTGATAGCTGCATCACCGCTGCCGTAAAGGTGGGCAGGGGCGCGTCAAAGGCGTCATAGACGGCAACGAACTCAGGCAGCACAAACAGCAGCATGCCGCAGGTGACAGCGAGGGCCACCAGCAGGATGAACAGCGGATAACGCAACGCTTTCACCACCTGCTGACCTAACTGCTGTTGCCGGATCTGCTGACGGGCCAGCTCATCGCAGCAGACATCAAGCTGACCGGTCAGTTCACCCACCTCCATCAGTGCCGGATAGAGCGCCGGAAAAATCTGTGGCCATTCACGTAATGCCTGAGAAAAAGGGGTGCCGCTGAGCACCCGATAATGCAGGGCGAGCAGCAATGCCCGCCAGCCTGCATGCGGATGCCCCTCTGCCAGCAACGCCAGACTCTCTGCCAGCGGCAGACCGGCTTTGAGCAGGGTTGCCAGCTGGCGTATCAGATCGCTCTTCTGCTGCCACTTCCATTCCGACTGACGCCAGCCCTTTTCCCGCTTCCAGCTCACGGGCAGCAGGTCGCGCTGCGCCAGCACCCGCAGCAGGGTTTCACTATCAACCGCCAGCAGCTGACCACTGCGCAACTGCCCCTGGCTATCTACCGCCTGCCAGCGGAACAGCGCTGCATCAGCCATCGTCCAGCCCGATGACCCGCTGCATCTCTTCCAGCGAGGTGTCGCCCCGGCTTACGGCTTCCAGACCGGAAACCAGCAGGGTGCGCAATCCCTGCTGTTTTGCCAGCGTGAGCAGATTCTCCAGCGGCATCTCAGCAGCAATGGCATTCTGTAGCCTGGCATTGATCGGCAGCAGTTCAAACAGCGCCAGCCGGCCAAAGTAGCCGGAGAAACAGTGATCGCAACCGGGCGCCCGCCAGGTTTGCAGCGTGCCGGGCCAGATTTCTGTGGGGTAGTGCGCTACCGCCTGGGCCGGCTGACGGCAATGGGGGCAGAGGCGCCGGACCAGGCGCTGAGCCACGATCAGCTTCAGCGCCGGGCCCAGCAGATAACCGGGGATGCCCATCTGCCGCAGCCGCGTCAGCGTCTCGGCGGTGGAGTTGGTGTGCAGAGTTGAAAGCACCAGATGGCCGGTCTGCGCTGCCTTCACTGCAATCTCTGCCGTTTCGGCATCGCGGATCTCTCCGACCATAATGACGTCCGGATCCTGTCTCAGTAACGCCCGCAGCACACGGTTAAAATCCAGCCCCTTGCGGTTATGGATCTGCGTCTGATTAATGCCGGACAGCGGGATCTCAATCGGATCTTCCACGCTACACAGGTTTTTTTCCGGCCGGTTCAGGGCGCTGAGTCCACTGTAGAGGGTAAATGTCTTACCGCTGCCGGTCGGCCCGGTGACCAGTATCAGCCCCTGCGGCTGGGCCAGCGCCGCCGTGAAGAGGCGCAGCTGCGCAGGGGGGAGGCCGAGCTTATCCAGTGACAACGCCGCGCTTTCACTCTGCAACAGCCGGATGACTGCTTTTTCACCGCCATACACGGGTAACGTTGCCAGACGAAAGGAGGCTGACTGACCGGCGATCGCCAGACTGAACTGACCATCCTGGGGCAACCGGCGTTCGGCAATATCCAGTCCGCCGAGGATTTTCAGGCGCGCCAGCAGCGCCGCAGGCTGGGTTACAGGCAGGGAAGAGAGCGGGTGAAGGACACCGTCAATGCGCAGCCGCACCCGCATCCCCTCAGCGCCGGGTTCGATATGCACATCCGAGGCGCGACGTTCCAGCGCCTGACGCAGAATCAGCTCGGCGGCTTCAATCGCCGATTCAGCGGGTGTCTCTTCGCGCGCGACCCGCCCCGTGTCGGCGTGCTGACGTTGATCCAGGCGGGCCTGCGGCCAGCATTCAATGTCAATCTGACACTGACTGGCAAAGTGAAGCGCTTCAGAGAGGCCGGGCGGAACGCTCTCCGCCACGGCAACGCGTAACCGATCGGCATCATGCTGCAAAATCAGCGCGCGATAGCGCTGGCAGAGTGCCGTGATTGCGTCGTCAGGCGGATTCATCGCTGGCCCCTTTATCCGCAAAGCGGAACTGTTCCAGGCAATTGTCGCGCAGATTGTTGTTGCTGCTGGTGCAGCTGCGCTGCCAGCTGATACTGCCATCCGTGGCATCATGAATCGGCACCATTTCAACGCTCAGGCCATTCAGACTCTCCTGGCCGGTCAGTGTAATCACCCCGTTAGTGACGCTCAGTGCCGAAACGTAGCGCGATCCTTTCGCAGCAGGGATACCAGCCTGTCCGGCCTGACACTGCGTCGGGCCGCCGCGCTCCATGGCACAGAGTTCGACGGCGGTTTTATAGGGCACCATCGTTTGCAGCATGTCGGTGAGCGCGGCGCGCTGCAGATAGTTTTGATAGGCGGGCAGGCCGATGGCACTCAGAATCGCCACAATGCCGACCACAATCATCAGTTCAACCAGCGTAAATCCACGTTGATAGTTCATTCCATCGTCTCCTGATTAAGAAGTCGACAGGGTAAAAAGCGGGGGCGGTGAAAAACAGTGGCGAGTTTTCAGGCTGGAAAGGATCACCGAAAGAATGTGCGGCGTTACAGCGCAGTAGCAATGGCGCTGTAAGCGAGGTCGCAAAACGTGTGGCCGCGCGGGCGGGTCAGCAGAATGCGCGGACAGAGGCAGCGGCACTGACCGTGCCGCTGCGGTTTACTTTTGCTGAAAACGCATCGAGAGATCCAGCGCCCGGACATGTTTGGTCAGTGCGCCAACCGAAACGTAGTCCACGCCGGTCAGGGCAATCTGCGGCAGGGTGGCTTCGGTAACGTTGCCGGAAACTTCCAGCAGCGTCCGCCCCTGATTCAGTTCGACGGCGGCCCGCATCTCCTCCAGGCTGAAGTTATCCAGCATGACAATGTCAGCGGCGGCCTCCAGCGCCTGGCGTAACTCCTCCAGCGATTCCACCTCAACTTCAACCGGCACATCTGGCTGTAACCACTGCGCTCTTTCCACCGCCTGAGCAATCGACCCGCTGGCGATAATATGATTCTCTTTGATCAGATAGGCGTCAGAGAGGCCGAGCCGGTGATTGCTGCCGCCACCGCAGAGCACGGCATATTTAAGCGCCGTCCGCAGGCCGGGCAGGGTTTTGCGCGTGTCCAGCAGCTGGGTCTGGCTGCCTGCCAGCAGCGCAACATAGCGCCTGACTTCGGTCGCCACGCCGGAGAGCGTCTGCACAAAATTGAGCGCCGTCCGCTCGGCGGTCAGCAGCAGGCGCGCCGGGCCTTCAATTTCAAACAGCAGCTGGTCAGCCTTGATCGGATCGCCATCACTGACGTGCCAGTTCAGGGTGGCGTGCGCGCCCAGCTGAATAAACACCTCTTCGACCCAGCGTTTACCACAGAAAACACCGGCTTCGCGGGTGATGACCTGCGCATGGGCCTGGGTATCGGCCGGTAACAGCTGTGCGGTGATATCGCGGTCGGCGTCGATCTCCCCACCGAGATCCTCCTTTAACGCCAGCGCAACGGCATCCGGGATGTCACTTTCAATGCGTTTAATCAGCGCCTGACGGCGGCTGTCGGGATCATAACCACGAGAAGACATAGGCTTACACTCCAGAAAAGGGGATGTCTGAGGCGGTCACAATAGCCTGAACTGCCACGCGGTGCCAGCCATAAACTGTATTTTGTTTAGTATCCTTAACAAAGAATCAGATAATGTCACGCTGCCGACACACTAAGGGGCAAGAATCCTTTATTATTCATGCTATTCTCAGCCAGGCAGAACAAGGAAATCCGGTATGAAAATTAAACAGGGCTGGCTGACCGGCGTACGTCAGGTGCCCTCATTACATTGCAATGAACGACCTGACAATGAGGCGCCGTCGCTGCTGGTGATTCACAATATCAGCCTGCCGCCGGGAGAGTTTGGCGGACCGTGGATCGATAAGCTGTTCACCGGCACGCTTCCGCCGGATGCGCATCCCTACTTTGCCGATATCGCGGCACTGAAAGTGGCGGCACACTGCCTGATTCGCCGTGACGGCGAGATTGTGCAGTATGTCCCCTTTGATAAGCGCGCCTGGCATGCGGGGGTTTCGCAGTTTGAGGGCCGGGAAAACTGCAATGACTTCTCTATTGGCATCGAGCTGGAAGGAACTGACAGCGAGCCTTATACCGGGGCGCAATATCGGGCTTTGCAGCAGGTTACGCAATTGCTGCTGCAGCACTATCCGGTCACGCCTGCACGTATTACCGGGCATAGCGACATCGCTCCGGCGCGCAAAACCGATCCTGGTCCTGCTTTTGACTGGGAGTACTACAGAGAGCTGTTAACGCAGCAAAAATCCTGATTTTTGCGGGGTCAGTATGACGTTGTTTACCTTGTTGTTGGTTCTGGGCTGGGAACGCCTGTTTAAACTGGGCGAGCACTGGCAGCTTGAACACCGGCTGGAGCCGATTTTTCGCCATCGCCGCCACTTCTCCATGATGCGGACGCTGCTGATGACCGTGCTGGCGATGGCGCTGACGGCACTGGTGCTGGTGACGCTGAAAGGCGTGCTGTTTGGCGTGGTGCTATTGCTGTTCTGGATTGTGGTCGGGCTGCTCTGTATCGGGGCCGGTTCAGTGCGGCAGCACTACCATCACTATCTGAAGGCGGCCAGTCATGACGACGATGCGGCGCATCAGGCGATGGCGGCGGAGCTGACGCTGATTCATGGTGTGCCGGTGGAGTGCAGCGAACGCGAATTTCTGCGCGAGCTGCAGAATGCGCTGATCTGGATAAACTTCCGTTTCTATCTGGCACCGATGTTCTGGCTGGTGGTGGGTGGCCCCTGGGGACCGGTGCTGCTGGTGGGTTACGCCTTCCTGCGAGCCTGGCAGGGCTGGCTGGCAAAGCACGGCACACCGATGGCGCGGGCGCAATCGGGGGTCGACGGTATTCTGCATCTGCTCGACTGGATACCGGTCCGGCTGGCGGGGGTGGCTTACGCTCTGCTGGGCCACGGTGAAAAGGCGCTGCCCGCCTGGTTTGTCTCACTGACCGATCGTCACCGTTCTCAGTATCAGGTGCTGACCACCCTGGCGCAGTTCTCGCTGTCCCGCGATCCGCACACGGATAAAGTTGAAACGCCACGGGTTGCCGTGGCGTTGGCGAAACGGACCTCACTGGTGCTGGTGGTGGCGGTAGCGCTGCTGACGATTTATGGCACGCTGGTGTGATCGGCAGGGGGCACGCCAAAATCGGGCGTGCCATCGCTGCGCCAGCTGAAATATTTCAGTCGGGTATGGCGGTTCGGGTCCCATAACGGATCGCCCTCAATCTCCGTGTAGTTTCGTGCATGGTAGACCAGCACGTCCCGCCCCGACTCATCCTGCGTAAAACTGTTGTGCCCCGGCCCATACTGATGATTGTCCCAGCTGGAAACAAACACCGGCCGCGCCGATTTCTGCCATGCGGTCACGTCGAGCGGGTCCGCCTCTGCGGCAATCGACAGCATGCCCAGGCAGTAATTCTCATCGGTGGCGCTGGCGGAGTAGGTAACAAACAGCCTGTCACCATGACGAATGACCGCCGGTCCTTCATTCACGCTAAATCCTGCACACTCCCACTCATATTCAGGCCGGCTCAGCATTACCGGCGTGCCTTTCAGCGTCCAGGGATTAAGCAGCTCCGCCAGATAGAGGTTGGAGTTACCGGGAATGGCGGGATCTTTCTGTGCCCAGAGATACCAGTTTTTACCCTGATGCACGAAGTGGGTGGCATCCAGTGAAAAGCTGTCAAGCTGGCTGAAGACGCGCCGGCAGGGCTGCCATTCGCCCTGCAGCGGGTCGCCGGCCTCGCACACCAGTGCGTACATCCGATGCTGGAATAATCCCTCTTTAATGTCGCGCGTCGGTGCCGCCGCGAAATAGATCACCCACAGCCCGTCGATATAGTGCAGCTCGGGTGCCCAGATGAGTTCGCTAAAGGGGCCGCTCTCCGGCTTGTGCCAGACCACCACCGGTTCTGCGCTGCGCAGGTCAGCCAGCGTGGTGGCGCGGCGAATCTCCAGCCGGTCATATTCCGGTACTGAGGCGACAAAATAGTAGTGCTGTTCATGGCGCAGAATAAACGGGTCAGCGCGCTGCTCAATAAAAGGATTCGGCCAGGTTGGGCTCATTTTACATCTCCGGTTGGCGTGGCAGCACGGTTGTGCAGATGAACAGTGTGTAAGTCGTGGAAGTTTTTGCGACGCAGCGCCAGATCCTGCTGGATGGTGAGCATCATTTTGCGGTCAACCTTCATCAGCCGTACTACGCCGGCGGTGATCAGGTAGCCGACGCCCGGAATAACGGTAAACAGCAGCATGATGCCGTTAATCGCCTCGGCTGACTGCTGTTTTGCGCCCGCGTTGTAGCCATACATTGAGAGCAGAAAACCGACCATCGCTCCCGCGACAGCCAGACCCACCTTGAGGAAAAAGAGGTTGCCGGAGAAGCTGATGCCGGTAATGCGTTTACCGGTTTTCCATTCGCCGTAGTCATCCACATCGGCCATCAGTGACCAGTGCAGGGGAGAGGGGATCTGATGCAGAATATTCAGCACAAAATAAGCCACCACGACCATCAGGGTGGCGTGCGGATCGATCCAGTAAAAGCCGCTGGAAAAAAGGGCCAGCGCGATATTGGTCCAGAAAAAGACTTTGAGTTTGCACCAGCGGTCGGTGAGCACTTTCGCCAGCGTGCTGCCCACCATCATGCCGATTACCCCCAGGCTGATAAACAAGGTGGCGAAGTGCGTTGACTGATCCATGACCCAGGTTACGTAGTACATGGTCGCCGCCATGCGAATGAAGCCGGGACAGACGTTGCAGAAGGTGAGCAGCAGGATCCGGACCCACTGGTCATTCTTCCAGACGTCACGCAGATCTTTTTTCAGGTCATCATTGCTGGGAACGGCAGGGCGGATGCGTTCACGCACCGTAGCAAAGCAGAAGAGAAACATCGCCAGGCCCAGGGTGGCCAGCACCGCCATCGCCATCTGATAGCCGCGCGCCTTATCCGCGCCGCCAAACCACTCCGCCATCGGCAGCAGTGACAGGGAGAGGGTCAGCGTGGCGATGCCGACCATAACAAAGCGGTAGGACTGGCAGGAGACGCGCTCGCCGGGATCGCTGGTAATCACGCCGCCCAGTGAACAGTAAGGAATATTAATGGCGGTGTAGGTCAGTGACATCAGGAAGTAGGTGACAAATGCCCAGATCACCTTGTTGTGATAGGTCCAGTCTGGCGTGGTGAACATCAGCACGCTGAACAGCACGTAGGGAACGGAGACCCACAGCAGCCAGGGACGAAAACGGCCCCAGCGACTCTGGGTGCGATCGGCAATCGCACCCATAATCGGGTCGGTGACCGCATCCAGCACCCTGACCGAGAGCAGCAGCGTGCCCACCAGCGCCGGAGCCAGGCCGAACACGTCGGTATAGAAGTAGTTGAGGAACAGCATGATGGCACCGCCAATCATGTTGCATCCGGCATCGCCCATGCCATAACCCAGTTTTTCTTTGAATGTGAGTGCCGCGGGCTTCATTGTGCTTCTCCTGCAAACCATGAAGCTAATGATTATCAGCGCTTAAGTCACTCACGGCGTGGCAGTATTGAGTCACAGAGATGGACAAAACGGGCGGGCGCAAAAAAATGTGAACTGGCACGCAGGCGCGGGCCCGTTCACATCACTTTAAGCGGGGCAGGGTGGCAGAGAATCGTTAAGCTGCGCTGTTATTCTGCCCTTCAACCAGGCCACCGAGCAGACTGCCAATCCAGCCACCAATGGTGCTGAAAAGCGTACTGGCCACCGAGGAGATCACGCCGTTGAGAAAGGGAATCGGTATCAGGGAACCCATCACGCTGCCCAAAAGCGAACCGGCCTGCTGGCCGACGGCGGTGGTGATATCCTGAATCAGGCCACATCCGCTGACGGCCATAATTTCTGAAGGTGCGAGTTCACGCATAGTTATTTTTTCCTTTAGTGGGTGAGAAGCAGGAAAAAATTATCACTACCCGTCAGCAATAAAAATAGTAACAGAACGAAAGTGGCCGGTGCGCCTGAGCTGGCGCACCGGATAAGAGAAGGGATCAGACTTTCTGCGTCTGGTTCTTAATAAAGTAACCCAGCGCCAGAATCACCAGCCAGACCGGGATCAGCCAGACAGAGATGGCCATGCCTGGCGTGGTTGCCATCAGCACCAGTATTGCCGCCAGGAAGATCAGGCAAATCCAGTTACCGGCCGGATAGAGCAGTGCTTTGAAGCGGGTGGTCACGCCCTGCTGGTCTTTCTTACGACGGAACTTAAGGTGCGCCAGGCTGATCATCGCCCAGTTGATGACCAGTGCAGAGACCACCAGTGACATCAGCAGGCCGAACGCTTCACCGGGCATCAGGTAGTTGATCAGCACGCAGAGCGCCGTGGCGACCGCAGAAACCAGAATGGTTAAGACCGGAACGCCGCGACGGTCAACTTTCAGCAGCGATTTGGGCGCGTTGCCCTGCTGAGCCAGACCAAACAGCATACGGCTGTTGCAGTAAACGCAGCTGTTGTAGACCGACAGGGCGGCCGTCAGGATCACCACGTTCAGCGCATTCGCCACCATGGCATCGCCCAGCTCGTGGAAGATAAAGACAAACGGGCTGACTTCAGAGGTGACACGGCTCCACGGCATCAGTGACAGCAGCACCGCCAGTGAACCAATGTAGAAAATCAGGATGCGCCACAGCACCTGGTTGGTCGCTTTCGGGATGCTGACTTCCGGATTATCGGCTTCAGCGGCGGTGATCCCCACCAGCTCCAGCCCACCGAATGAGAACATGATGATCGCCATGACCGTCACCAGACCGCCAATGCCGTGCGGGAAAAAGCCGCCCTGTTCCCAGAGGTTACGCACCGTCGCCTGCGGACCGCCGTTGCCGCTGAAGAGCAGCCAGCCGCCGAACAGGATCATGCCAATGACCGCCACCACTTTAATAATGGCGAACCAGAACTCCATCTCACCAAAGACTTTCACGTTGGTCAGGTTGATGGCGTTAATCATGACGAAGAAGATGGCTGCCGAGGCCCAGGTCGGAAAGTCGGGCCACCAGAACTGAATATATTTGCCGACGGCAGTGAGCTCTGCCATGGCGACCAGCACGTAAAGTACCCAGTAGTTCCAGCCCGAGGCGAAGCCGGCAAAGTTGCCCCAGTATTTATAGGCGAAGTGGCTGAAGCTGCCGGCAACCGGCTCCTCAACGACCATCTCGCCCAGCTGGCGCATGATTAAAAAGGCAATAAAACCGGCAATGGCATAGCCCAGAATAACGGCCGGACCGGCGGATTCGATGACCGATGCGCTGCCCAGAAACAGGCCGGTTCCTACTGCTCCACCCAGCGCGATGAGCTGAATATGGCGGTTCTTAAGACCACGTTTCAGCGCCTCGCCTTGCTGTTGTTCCATACAAACCTCGTGATGTTTTTATTCTTCGTTCCCAGCGCGGTTCGCTGTAAGGAAGTAGTTACATTAACGTATTGATTATTTTACGGTATCTGGCGTGCTGAGTGCTGCCATGCGCTACCCTGGCGACAAGAATAGTGATAAGCGAATCGCTTTGCACCTGCTTTCGCCTTTCGTGCTGAGAGTTGACTGAAAAAACGCCGTCCCGGTCACGTCAGGCCAGAGAAATTTCTGCCATGAAATGCGGTTCATGACGAATAGCTTTCACTTATGGATGCCGCTGCGCTTCGGGGCTAAGCAGGTGTAAGGTTTGGTAAAAGTGAATTTATTTAACATTCAGCCCAACGCGAATTTTTCATTTTTTTAACCGCAAGTTAGCGTCAGGGCGGGCTTCAGTGGCAGGGGAATGTCACAGACACCATATAGACACAAGGTGAATACTTTGTTACTTTACCGCCACCTCTGTACAATTGGTATTACCAATTTACTCCGGACGACTGGCTTAATAAGAAGGGATGATGGCTTACAGTAAGATTCGCCAACCCAAGCTCTCAGATGCTATTGAGCAACAGCTCGAATCCCTGATTATGGAAGGGACACTGCGTCCGGGAGAGAAGCTGCTCCCTGAGCGCGAACTCGCCAAACAATTCGATGTCTCACGTCCGTCTCTCCGCGAAGCGATCCAGCGCTTAGAAGCGAAAGGATTGTTGCTGCGCCGTCAGGGCGGCGGAACATTCGTACAGGAGCATCTCTGGCAAAGCCTGAGTGATCCACTCGTTGAGCTTCTCGCAGACCATCCGGAATCACAGTTTGACCTGCTGGAAACGCGTCATGCCTTAGAGGGCATCGCCGCCTATTACGCCGCGCTGCGCGGCACAGAAGAAGATCTGCTGCGCATTCGCGACTGCCATGTGCACATCCAGCAGGCGCAGGACAGCGGCGATTTAGACGCCGAAGCGGACGCCGTGATGCAGTATCAGATCGCTGTCACAGAAGCGGCCCATAATGTGGTGCTTTTGCATTTGCTACGCTCAATGGGCCCTATGCTGGAACAAAACGTCCGTCAGAATTTCGAATTGCTCTACTCTCGCCGGGAAATGCTGGCAAAAGTGAGCGGTCACCGCGCCAGAATCTTTGAGGCGATTGTGGCCCGTGAGCCAGAAAAAGCGCGCGAGGCTTCACACCGTCACCTGGCGTTCATAGAGGAAATCTTGCTGGACAGAAGTCGGGAGCAGAGCCGTCGAGAACGCTCCCTGCGTCGTTTACAGCAACGTAAGGAATAACGTGCGACAAAGATCGTACGGACATGTGCGACGAGCCTGCCTGCTTGTGCTTTGACAGGCTCCCGATTATTCAACGTATTAGACACAGATAAGGAACACACCCATGTCAGAACGTTTACACAATGACGTGGATCCGATTGAAACTCGTGACTGGCTACAGGCGATCGAATCGGTCATCCGTGAAGAAGGTGTTGAACGTGCACAGTATCTGATCGATCAGGTACTGGGTGCAGCCCGCAAAGGCGGCGTGAACGTTGCTGCAGGTTCGTCTGCTATCAGCAACTACATCAACTCTATTGCCGTTGAAGATGAACCCGACTATCCGGGCAACACCTCTCTTGAACGTCGTATCCGTTCCGCTATCCGCTGGAACGCCATCATGTCGGTGCTGCGCGCATCGAAGAAAGATCTGGAACTCGGCGGCCATATGTCCTCCTTCCAGTCTTCTGCGACCATTTATGAAGTGTGCTTCAACCACTTCTTCCGCGCGCGTAATGACAAAGATGGCGGCGATCTGGTCTATTTCCAGGGCCACATCTCTCCGGGCATCTATGCCCGTGCGTTCCTTGAAGGTCGCCTGACCGAAGAGCAGATGAACAACTTCCGTCAGGAAGTTGACGGTAAAGGTCTCTCTTCTTATCCGCACCCGAAATTAATGCCGGAGTTCTGGCAGTTCCCGACCGTTTCTATGGGTCTGGGTCCATTGTCAGCGATCTATCAGGCGAAGTTCCTGAAATATCTGGAACACCGTGGCCTGAAAGATACCTCTGCTCAGACCGTCTACGCCTTCCTGGGTGATGGTGAGATGGATGAGCCAGAATCCAAAGGTGCGATCACCATCGCGACCCGTGAAAAACTGGATAACCTGGTCTTCATCATCAACTGCAACCTGCAGCGTCTGGATGGCCCGGTCACCGGTAATGGCAAGATCATCAACGAGCTGGAAGGCATCTTTGCCGGTGCTGGCTGGGAAGTGATCAAAGTCATCTGGGGCGGTCGCTGGGATGAGCTGCTGCGCAAAGATACCAGCGGCAAGCTGATTC
The DNA here is from genome assembly GCF_059731105.1 of Type-F symbiont of Plautia stali. Lineage (NCBI taxonomy): Bacteria > Pseudomonadati > Pseudomonadota > Gammaproteobacteria > Enterobacterales > Enterobacteriaceae > Type-F symbiont of Plautia stali. Next base: position 732,875 of record NZ_AP035909.1, read on the forward strand.
AGCTGATGAACGAAACCGTCGACGGCGACTACCAGACCTTTAAATCCCGTGATGGCGCCTATGTGCGTGAGCACTTCTTTGGTAAATATCCGGAAACCGCCGCGCTGGTTAAAGACATGTCCGATGATGAAATCTGGGCACTGAATCGTGGCGGCCACGATCCGAAGAAAATCTACGCGGCACTGAAAAAAGCGCAGGACACCAAAGGCAAGCCGGTGCTGATCCTGGCGCATACCATCAAAGGTTATGGTATGGGCGACACCGCGGAAGGCAAAAACATTGCTCACCAGGTGAAGAAGATGAACATGGATGGCGTGCGCTATATCCGTGATCGCTTCAACGTGCCGGTTGCTGACGATAAAATCGAAGATCTGCCGTACGTGACCTTCGAAAAAGGCTCAGAAGAACACACTTACCTGCACGGTCAGCGTGAGAAGCTGGGTGGCTACCTGCCGACGCGTCAGCCGAAGTTCACCGAGAAGCTGGAAATGCCAGCGCTGGAAGAGTTCGGTGCGCTGCTGGAAGAGCAGAACAAAGAGATCTCCACCACCATCGCCTTCGTTCGTGCCCTGAACGTGATGCTGAAGAACAAGTCGATCAAAGATCGTCTGGTTCCGATCCTCGCGGATGAAGCGCGTACCTTCGGTATGGAAGGTCTGTTCCGTCAGATTGGTATCTACAGCCCGAACGGCCAGCAGTACACTCCGCAGGACCGTGAGCAGGTTGCTTACTACAAAGAAGATGAGAAAGGCCAGATTCTGCAGGAAGGGATCAACGAGCTGGGCGCAGGTTCATCCTGGCTGGCGGCGGCGACCTCTTACAGCACCAACAACCTGCCGATGATTCCGTTCTACATCTATTATTCGATGTTCGGCTTCCAGCGTATCGGCGATCTGATGTGGCTGGCGGGTGACCAGCAGGCGCGCGGCTTCCTGGTCGGCGGAACCTCCGGTCGTACCACGCTGAACGGCGAAGGCCTGCAGCATGAAGATGGCCACAGCCATATTCAGTCGCTGACCATCCCGAACTGTATCTCTTACGACCCGTCTTACGCCTATGAAGTGGCTGTCATCATGCATGATGGTCTGGTGCGTATGTATGGCGAAGCGCAGGAGAATATCTACTACTACATCACCACGCTGAACGAAAACTACCATATGCCAGCCATGCCGCAGGGTGCGGAAGAGGGTATCCGTAAGGGTATCTACAAGCTGGAAACGGTAGAAGGCAGCAAAGGCAAAGTGCAGCTGCTGGGCTCAGGTTCTATCCTGCGTCACGTACGTGAAGCGGCACAGATCCTGGCGAAAGATTACGGTATCGGCTCTGATGTCTACAGCGTCACCTCGTTCACCGAACTGGCGCGTGATGGCCAGGATTGTGAGCGCTGGAACATGCTGCATCCGACAGAAGAAGCACGCGTGCCTTACATCGCTCAGGTGATGAATGACGCGCCAGCGGTTGCCTCAACCGACTACATGAAACTGTTCGCTGAACAGGTTCGCAGCTATGTTCCAGCCAGCGATTACCGCGTGCTGGGTACCGATGGCTTTGGTCGATCTGACAGCCGTGAGAATCTGCGTCATCACTTTGAAGTTGATGCATCTTATGTGGTGGTTGCTGCGCTGGGTGAGCTGGCTAAACGCGGCGAGATCGAGAAGAAAGTGGTGGCGGAAGCCATTACCAAATTCAACATCGATGCCGATAAAGTTAACCCGCGTCTGGCTTAAGAGGTAAGAGAGTAATGGCTATCGAAATTAAGGTACCGGATATCGGGTCTGACGAAGTTGAAGTCACCGAGATTCTGGTGAAAGTTGGCGACAAGGTGGAAGCCGAGCAGTCGCTGATCACCGTGGAAGGCGACAAAGCCTCAATGGAAGTGCCTTCCCCGCAGGCTGGCGTAGTGAAAGAGATCAAAATCGCCACCGGTGACAAAGTAGAAACCGGCTCGCTGATCATGGTGTTTGACGCAGAAGGGGCCGCAGAAGCGGCACCTGCCGCCACCGAAGAGAAGAAAGCGGACGCAGCACCTGCACCCGCCGCGGCAGCCGCCACCGCCAGCAAAGAAGTGGGTGTGCCGGATATAGGCGGTGACGAAGTTGAAGTCACTGAGATTCTGGTGAAGGTTGGCGATAAAGTTGAAGCCGAACAGTCACTGATTGTGGTGGAAGGTGATAAAGCGTCAATGGAAGTGCCGGCTCCGTTCGCGGGTGTGGTTAAAGAGATCACCATTGCGACCGGCGATAAAGTCAGCACCGGTTCTGCCATCATGGTCTTTGAAGCGGAAGGGGCTGCACCGGCCGCTGACGCGAAGCCAGAACTGAAAGAAGAAGCGGCATCGGCACCCGCCGCAGCGGCAGGCGCAAAAGAGGTTAACGTCCCGGACATCGGCGGTGATGAAGTCGAAGTCACCGAGATCCTCGTGAAAGTGGGCGACAAAGTTGACGCTGAGCAGTCACTGATCGTGGTGGAAGGCGATAAAGCGTCAATGGAAGTGCCTGCGCCATTCGCGGGTACCGTCAAAGAGCTGAAAGTGGCGACCGGCGACAAAGTCAGCACCGGATCACTGCTCATGGTGTTTGAAGTCGAAGGTGCCGCACCGGCCCCGGCGGCAGCGAAGCAGGAAGCCGCACCGGCCCCGGCTGCGAAACCTGAAGCTAAATCTGCGGCGCCTGCTCCGGCAGCCAAAGCGGACAGCAAAGGTGAGTTTGCCGAGAACGATGCGTACGTTCACGCTACCCCGGTGATCCGTCGCCTGGCGCGTGAGTTCGGTGTGAACCTGGCGAAAGTCAAAGGCACCGGCCGTAAAGGTCGCATTCTGAAAGAAGACGTGCAGACTTACGTGAAAGAGGCGGTGAAACGCGCTGAGGCGGCACCGGCTGCGGCAAGCGGTGGCGGCCTGCCAGGCATGCTGCCATGGCCGAAAGTGGACTTCAGCAAGTTCGGTGAAGTCGAAGAAGTCGAACTGGGTCGTATCCAGAAAATTTCGGGTGCGAACCTGAGCCGTAACTGGGTGATGATCCCGCACGTTACGCATTTCGACAAAACCGATATCACCGATCTGGAAGCGTTCCGTAAGCAGCAGAATGCCGAAGCAGAGAAGCGTAAGCTGGATGTGAAGTACACCCCGGTGGTGTTCATCATGAAAGCTGTCGCTGCCGCGCTTGAGCAGATGCCACGCTTCAACAGCTCGCTTTCCGAAGATGCGCAGAAGCTGACGCTGAAGAAATATATCAACATCGGTGTGGCGGTCGATACGCCAAATGGCCTGGTGGTTCCGGTCTTCAAAGACGTGAACAAAAAGGGCATTACCGAGCTGTCGCGTGAGCTGATGGCGGTGTCGAAGAAAGCGCGTGACGGTAAGCTGACCGCGGGCGATATGCAGGGCGGATGCTTCACCATCTCCAGCCTGGGCGGCCTGGGAACCACGCACTTCGCGCCGATTGTTAACGCGCCGGAAGTGGCTATCCTGGGTGTCTCTAAATCGGCGATGGAGCCGGTGTGGAACGGTAAAGAGTTTGCGCCGCGTCTGATGATGCCAATCTCTCTCTCCTTCGACCACCGCGTGATCGACGGAGCTGATGGTGCAAGATTCATCACCATTATTGGCAATATGCTCTCTGACATACGTCGTTTAGTTATGTAAATGTGAAGAAGGCCGGCGGATGCCGGCCTTCCTTTAACGTTTCGTCGCGTCACGGTTGGCAGTTTGTTAACAATTCTGTAAACTCTTGCGGTGAAAGTCCCGGTGGAACAAGGGCATTATAAGAACGTCTGACCCGCCGGATATCAAATAAGAGGTCATGATGAGTACAGAGATTAAAACCCAGGTCGTGGTACTTGGGGCAGGTCCTGCAGGTTACTCTGCAGCCTTCCGTTGTGCGGATTTAGGTCTGGAAACCGTACTGGTAGAGCGTTACAGCACCCTTGGTGGTGTGTGTCTGAACGTCGGTTGTATCCCCTCTAAAGCGCTGCTGCACGTTGCCAAAGTGATCGAAGAGGCGAAAGCCCTTGAAGAGCATGGCATTGTGTTTGGTCAGCCCTCTACTGATATCAACAAGATTCGCAGCTGGAAAGAGAAGGTGATTAACCAGTTGACTGGCGGCCTGTCAGGAATGGCAAAAGGTCGTAAAGTCAAAGTGGTTAATGGCCTCGGCAAATTCACCGGTGCTAACACCCTGGTGGTGGAAGGTGAAGGCGGCGCGACCACCATCAACTTCGATAACGCCATCATCGCTGCGGGTTCACGCCCAATCGAACTGCCTTTCATTCCTCATGACGATCCCCGCGTCTGGGATTCAACCGATGCGCTGGAACTGAAAGAAGTGCCGAAGCGTCTGCTGGTTATGGGCGGCGGTATCATCGGTCTGGAAATGGCGACGGTGTATCATGCGCTGGGTTCAGAGATCGATGTGGTTGAGATGTTTGACCAGGTTATCCCGGCTGCGGATAAAGATGTCGTCAAAGTCTTTACCAAGAAAATCAGCAAGAAGTTCAACCTGATGCTGGAAACCAAAGTGACCGCCGTTGAAGCAAAAGACGATGGCATTTACGTTTCAATGGAAGGCAAAAAGGCACCGGGTGAAGCGCAGCGTTATGACGCCGTGCTGGTGGCTATCGGTCGTGTGCCGAACGGTAAAGGTCTGGATGCCGGTAAAGCGGGCGTGGAAGTGGACGATCGCGGCTTTATCCGTGTCGACAAGCAGATGCGTACCAACGTGCCACACATCTATGCTATCGGCGACATCGTCGGTCAGCCAATGCTGGCGCACAAAGGCGTGCACGAAGGCCACGTTGCGGCGGAAGTGATCTCCGGTCTGAAGCACTACTTCGACCCGAAAGTGATCCCATCCATTGCCTATACTGAGCCAGAAGTTGCCTGGGTTGGTCTGACCGAGAAAGAAGCGAAAGAGAAGGGCATCAGCTACGAGACCTCCACCTTCCCGTGGGCTGCCTCTGGCCGTGCTATCGCTTCAGATTGTGCAGACGGTATGACCAAACTGATTTTCGACAAAGAGACGCACCGTGTTATCGGTGGCGCGATTGTCGGCACTAACGGCGGCGAGCTGTTAGGCGAAATCGGTCTGGCGATTGAGATGGGTTGTGATGCGGAAGATATCGCGCTGACCATCCATGCTCACCCGACCCTGCATGAGTCAGTCGGTCTGGCAGCAGAAATCTTCGAAGGCAGCATCACCGATCTGCCTAACGCGAAAGCGAAGAAGAAGTAAGTTTCCGCTGCTGACGAAAAAGCCTCCAATATGGAGGCTTTTTTTGGCCTGGATTATACGAAGACCAAAGCGATGTCACTACAGACGAACGGCATCTGCGATGCGCTTCCACATGTCGATATTGCAGGAAGGTGACGTTCCGCAAAAGCGGTATGGTGAACCCGACACATTAAAATTTGATCTTGATGACTGGCTGGCTCACTTAATAATCAGCGAACTCATCAGGGGAAAATGTGCCCTGGCCGGACGCTTATGGAAATATTACCTGATGGAAAAAGCCTCTGGGCTGAGAAGAATGCAATCCAAATGCACTCTGATAAATACCTGTATAAATAACGGGTAACTTTCAGATGAAGTCTGAGCTGATAAAACTGAGTATAGCCCCATGAGGGACTTACTGATTTGGCCGTTCAGGTAAGACCTTACCTATCAGATAGACAACCCCGATAGACAGACCAATCGCCATCAGCCGCTCATGCCAGGTTTCATAGTGAAAGAACCAGTAGCAGCACAGAAGTAGCAGTAACCCGCCTATGATCGCACCTGACACCTCTATAAGGCTATACATGATGCGTTTACCTAAGCTCAGCTTGGTAGACTCATTATCTCGCATTAGCGTTTACCTCCTTCTCTACCATTTCAATGATCCGTTCAAAAGCCGGTTGCCCTTGCGTTCGCTTCACATAGAGAGCTTCTAAGAACGGGTTCAGAGCTGGCTCAGGTAGGAAGTAGAGTAAATCATAGTTCCTCACGCGTAATGCGTTATAGACTTCAGGATTGCTCTTTTGCAGCTTTTCAGAGGTATAGATACATCTCTCTGTCATGCCACCAATAAGCAGGGCATTACCAATCAGACCACCTCTGACCGCAACAAGGAACGAGCTACGCTGCGCAATGGTAGTTGCTAACCTTCCTGCTATTAATGAGTTCGTAAGCGTCCGGCCAGCAACTGAAGCCATCGTTATGCTATAGATAGCGTTCTGCGCTGGTGTTCCACGCTTTAGGGGGATAAACCGCAGCTTCATCTTTGGAATACGTTTTTTTGCATGTTCCCCGCGTCAACGGAAACAAACTCAGCCTCCTCAGCGCTCAGCTATGCGCTTCTCCTGCGCCACCCGCTCCACAAACATCTGCGCCAGTTCAGCAATGGCATTGTTGCCGGGCAGCCTCTCTTCATTGATATACATCACCAGCGAACTGCTGCGTCGGCGGCCCTGCAACAGCGGCAGGGGGCGCAGTTCACCGCTCTTTAGCAGCCCGGCGATATTCTGTTCCGGTAACCAGCCATAGCCCAGCTGATGCTGGACTGCTTCAATCGCGGCGGAGAGCGTCGTGAAGGACCAGTTCTCCGCCTGATCGCCACTGACCTCGGATTGCTGCTGTTGCTGCCGATCCAGGATGGTGATGCAGGGCCAGCGAGCCAGCGTGGTGGCACTCAGCGGGGCAGGTTCAGTGTGCAGCGGATGATCACGATGGGCAACGGCCACGAAATCGACGCTCATCAGGCTCTCGCCGGCAACAGGGGCATCGCCATATTGCGCAACCAGCCAGAGGTCAGCCTGCTGCTCAGCCAGCCTTTCCGGCGTTTCGCTGCGAACAATTTCGCTGAACCAGATGCGGACATGGGGGTAGTGCTGCTGAAAGGTCTGCAGCACATCAAACAGCAGAGGTTTAGGCAGCGTCGCGTCCACCATCAGATCGATGCGCGAACGTTCACCCCGCTGCAGCGCATGCGCCTTAGCTTCAAGCGCGCTGAATCCCTCCAGCAATGGACGAACCTGAGCCAGTAGCTGATGTCCCTCGGCAGTGAGGACGGCGCGACGCCCCTCCTGTTGCAGCAGTGTCAGACCCAGCCGCTGCTGAAGCAGGCTAAGCTGATAGCTCAGTGAAGACTGGCTGCGATGATGCTTTTCTGCGGCCAGCGCAAAGCTTCCTTCATTCACCACCGCGTCGAGCAGCGCCCACTGTTCCAGTGTCGTCTTATACATGGCAACTCATCGAAAAATTGGATTATTCAGTGCTAAAAATAGCGTTATTCATCTCATCTGTAACGCGTAATAATCTCCTCAAGGCAAATAAATGAGGAATTGACCATGAGCACTTTTGATAAACATGATCTGTCAGGCATCGTTGGCAAACACCTGGTTTACACCTACGACAACGGCTGGAATTACGAGCTCTACATCAAAAATGCCAGCACTATCGACTATCGCATCCACAGCGGCATGGTGGGTAATCGCTGGGTTAAAAACCAGCATGTCTATGTCGTCCGTCTGGCGCAGGATGTCTATAAAGTTTCCTGGACTGAACCTACCGGCACCGATGTCAGCCTGGCCGTCAACCTGGCGGATAAAATCTTCCACGGCACCATCTTCTTCCCGCGCTGGGTAATGAATAATCCGGAAAAAACCGTCTGTTTCCAGAATGACCATCTGGAAGAGATGGCTGCCTTCCGCGAAGCAGGTCCGGCTTACCCAACCGAAGTCATTGACGAGTTCGCGACGCTGACCGTGATCCGCGATGTGGGCGAAAATAACGAAAGCGTGATCGACTGCCCGCCCGATCAGCTGCCCGCTGACTTCCCGGAAAATCTGAAAAACTGATAGCAGGCAGAAGAGGCCATTAAGGCCTCTTCTGCGCCGCTGTGTCTGGCCGGTGGCATCGTTGGCCAGTCCTGCAAACCGCACCTTTCTATTCCTGCCCGTTATCGATTCTGCCCTGATACTTCTCTTAAACCGCGATAAACCAGACATTTTCCAGGGCTATTTTCCCCGGCATGCGGTACGCTCGGGACCGTCCGTTTACGCACAGTCAGCCCGCGCAGACGGCGAACCGGACAGGCAGAATGGGCGTAGTCGATTATGTTGTATTTTTGTAAACAGATTAACAAACAGACGAAATCCTGCTATTCTGCCCTCCGCGAAACCGGGCACCTCAACCTGGACAAGAAAAGGGAAGGTTGTTCTCCATAAGTGAGCAAGGTGGTCGGAAAGCCCTACATAATGAGAGCGAGGATAACGTCGTGCTAGAAGAATACCGTAAGCACGTTGCCGAGCGTGCTGCCCAGGGAATTGTTCCTAAGCCTTTAGAGGCTTCCCAGATGGCCGCGCTGGTTGAACTGCTGAAAAATCCACCTGCGGGTGAAGAAGAATTTCTGACCGATTTACTGGTCAACCGAGTCCCACCTGGCGTCGATGAAGCGGCGTATGTCAAAGCCGGTTTCCTGGCGGCTGTTGCCAAAGGCGAAGCAACCTCTCCTCTGATCTCTCCTGAAAAAGCGGTCGAACTGCTCGGTACCATGCAGGGCGGTTATAACATTCATCCGTTGATCGAGGCGCTGGACGACAGCCGACTGGCCCCCATCGCGGCCAAAGCCCTTTCACACACCCTGCTGATGTTCGACAACTTCTATGATGTCGAAGAGAAAGCCAAAGCGGGCAATGAATACGCGAAGCAGGTCATGCAATCCTGGGCCGATGCGGAATGGTATCTGTCACGTCCTGAGCTGGCCGAAAAGATCACGGTCACGGTATTCAAGGTAACGGGCGAAACCAACACCGACGACCTCTCTCCGGCCCCGGATGCCTGGTCACGTCCTGACATCCCGCTGCACGCTCTGGCGATGCTGAAAAATGCCCGCGAAGGCATTGAGCCGGATGAGCCGGGCAATATCGGCCCGATCAAACAGATCGCAGCGCTGCAGGCCAAAGGCTATCCGCTGGCTTACGTCGGTGACGTGGTCGGAACCGGCTCATCCCGTAAATCCGCCACCAACTCGGTGCTGTGGTTCATGGGCGACGACATCCCGAACGTGCCAAACAAAAAAGGCGGCGGCGTGGTGCTGGGCAGCAAAATTGCGCCTATCTTCTTCAACACCATGGAAGATGCGGGCGCACTGCCGATTGAAGTGGACGTCAACGACCTGAACATGGGCGATGTGATCGACATCTACCCCTACAAAGGTGAAGTGCGTAAACACGAAACCAATGACCTGCTGGCCAGCTTCGAACTGAAAACCGAAGTGCTGATTGACGAAGTGCGCGCCGGTGGCCGTATTCCGCTGATCATCGGCCGTGGCCTGACCACCAAAGCGCGCGAGTCGCTGGGTCTGCCGCACAGCACCGTATTCCGTCAGGCGAAAGATGTTGCGGAGAGCACCCGTGGCTTCTCACTGGCGCAGAAAATGGTCGGCCGCGCCTGTGGCGTAACCGGTGTGCGTCCGGGCGCGTATTGCGAACCGAAGATGACCTCCGTGGGATCGCAGGATACCACCGGTCCGATGACCCGTGACGAGCTGAAAGATCTGGCTTGCCTGGGCTTCTCGACCGATCTGGTGATGCAGTCCTTCTGCCACACCGCCGCCTATCCTAAGCCGGTCGATGTGAACACGCACCACACGCTGCCAGATTTCATCATGAACCGTGGCGGTGTCTCACTGCGTCCGGGTGACGGCATTATTCACAGCTGGCTGAACCGTATGCTGCTGCCGGATACCGTAGGAACCGGCGGTGACTCCCATACCCGTTTCCCTATCGGTATCTCTTTCCCGGCCGGTTCGGGCCTGGTGGCGTTTGCCGCGGCAACGGGCGTCATGCCGCTCGACATGCCGGAATCGGTCCTGGTGCGCTTCAAAGGCAAGATGGAACCCGGTATTACGCTGCGCGATCTGGTTCACGCCATTCCGCTTTATGCCATCAAACAGGGCCTGCTGACCGTTGAGAAGAAAGGTAAGAAAAACATCTTCTCTGGTCGCATCCTGGAGATTGAAGGTCTGCCGGATCTGAAAGTTGAGCAGGCGTTTGAGCTGTCCGATGCGTCAGCAGAGCGTTCTGCGGCGGGCTGTACCATCAAGCTGGATAAAGCGCCAATCATCGAATATCTCAACTCCAATATCGTGCTGCTGAAGTGGATGATCGCAGAAGGTTACGGCGATCGTCGTACGCTGGAGCGTCGCGTGGAGAGCATGGAGAAATGGCTGGCCGATCCTCAGCTGCTGGAAGCCGATGCGGATGCGGAATACGCCGCCGTGATCGAGATCGATCTGGCTGATATCAAAGAGCCGATCCTCTGTGCCCCTAACGATCCAGACGATGCCCGTCTGCTCTCGGACGTTCAGGGCGAGAAGATCGACGAAGTGTTTATCGGCTCGTGCATGACCAACATCGGTCACTTCCGTGCTGCCGGTAAGCTGCTGGACAGCCACAAAGGTCAGCTGCCAACCCGTCTGTGGGTGGCACCGCCAACCAAGATGGATGCCGCACAGCTGACCGAAGAGGGCTACTACAGCGTCTTCGGTAAAAGCGGTGCGCGTATCGAGATCCCGGGCTGTTCACTCTGCATGGGTAACCAGGCACGTGTGGCAGACGGTTCGACAGTGGTTTCCACCTCGACCCGTAACTTCCCGAACCGTCTGGGTACCGGCGCAAACGTCTATCTGGCGTCTGCCGAGCTGGCTGCCGTTGCGTCACTGCTGGGCCGGCTGCCCACGCCTGATGAGTATCAGCAATTTATGGCGCAGGTCGATAAAACGGCCAGCGACACCTATCGCTATCTCAACTTCGACCAGCTGGCGCAGTACACCGACAAAGCGGAAGGCGTGATTTTCCAGACCGCAGTCTGATCCTTCACCTTGTAAGCATGCATAAGGGGCGATGATTCGCCCCTTTTTTTCGTCTTCGCGCCGGTCACCGGCACGATCAAAAGCTGGATTTCGCCTGACAGCCTGTAATAATGCGCGACGTGTCACATTATGCTGCAAAGCCAGCCGTGACACTCATTGAGTGACGCGACGACGTTGAGAGGAACGGGCGATGGAATATGAATTTTTACGCGATGTGACCGGACAGATTAAGGTCCGCATGTCGATGGATCATGAAGCGGTCGGCCACTGGTTCAACGAAGAGGTGAAAAACGATCCGGGTCTGCTGGATGAAGTCGAAGCCGCTATCGAAGACGTCAAGGGCAGTGTGCGACAGTGGCAGCGCATCGGCAGCGAATACACCATCCTGGTGGATGAGGAGGAGGTGATGATTCGCGCTAACCTGCTGGCGCTGGAAGATGACGGCATGGAGGAGGGGATGAACTACTACGACGAAGAGAGCCTCTCATTCTGCGGCATTGAAGATTTTCTGCTGGTCATCGCCGCGTACCGCCAGTTTGTGAACCAGTATGGCAATCCCGTCCGGCGCTAAATGCCGGACAGGTGGCGCTTCACGTCTGGCCGGGATGTGAAACCGCCCGGCGGCCGGGGCAGGTTAGCTCAGCGAGGCGCCACCGCAGATCACCAGTTGCTGGCCGGTGATTGCCGCTGCTGAGGGAGAGACCAGGAACGCCACCAGATCGGCCACTTCCTGCGGCTGAATATAGCGGCCTATCGGCGGCAGGCGCGGCGGTGAACTGGCGCGGCCCGGCTGGTGCAGCATCGGTGTTTCGGTCGCACCGGGGGACACGATATTGGCGGTAATGCCACGCGGAGCCAGTTCTGCCGCCCAGCTGCGCACCATGCCGATCATCGCTGATTTGGTCGCCACGTACTGACTGCGGCCTGCGGCACCGCCTGACGTACGGCTCCCCAGCAGCAGCACTCTCCCGCCTGCCGCCATCCGCGGCGCAAAATGGTTCGCCAGCTGTTCCGCAGCGGCCACGTGCAGCTGCCACAGACGGGCGCTGGCCGCCAAATCCAGTTCCCCCAGCGGCGCGGCCTGCATCATCCCCGCGGCATGGATCACCGCCTGCGGCACAGGCAGTTGTTCCAGCAGCGCCTGCAGGGCAGCGCTGTCACTGATATCGATCTGATTGCTCTGCCAGCCCGGTTCTGTGCGGCTGACCGCCGAACGGCTCAGGCCGATCACCTGCCAGCCGTCACTCAGTAAGCGGTCACAAATCGCCTGACCGATGCCGGAGCTGGCACCGGTCACCAGCGCCATCCGTTCATTCACGCGTCACCTCCCTGCACCCATGACTCCTCAATCCGCACATATTTGATCGCCTGACGATACCAGGTATAGGCGATATGCAGTTCGCCATGCAGACCCTCTTTGATGCTGGGATAGGAGAACTCACGGTTTAACTTCTGCTGCGAGTTATTGGTCATACAGTAGCCATCGCCTTCGTCCAGATTGCGCTGCAGCGGCCAGCTTTTGCCGCCATCGGTTGAGATCGCCAGTGTCATGGGCGCACGGGGCGCACCCCAGAAGGCGGTACGGCCGCTGTGTACCACCGCTTCGGCGGCCACCGCCACCTCACCGTCCTCTTCATCATCTTCAATTTCGTCATAGAGCGACAGGCGACGTTCGCTGGCACCTTCAGCACTCATGGCGTTAAACACCAGCGCCAGATGACCGTTGCGCAGCGTCGTGACCTGAATAGAGGAGTTGTTATTTGGCAGCGACAGCGCTTCGGGTGCACTCCAGCTCTCACCCTGATCAAACGAGCGGCTCTGGTAGATGTGATCGGCCCAGCGACTGCGGTAGAGCGCCAGCAGCGAGCCATCCTCCAGCAGGGTGACGTTCATATGGACGCAGCCGGTGCTGTCAGGCACGCTGACATCGCGCCAGCTCCGGCCTTTATCCTCCGAGATCTTCACGGCGCTGACATCATAGTTACCCACCCATTTTTCACCGGGCGGCGTCAGGCAGTAAAAGACCGGCAGCAGCCAGTTACCATTCGGCAGCACCACGATCGGCTGACGAATAAAGGTGCCAGGCTTATCCAGCAGGGTGTCGATCGCGCCCCAGCTCCGGCCCAGATCGTGAGACTGACGATAGCGCACGATGGCGGTGTCCTGATTACCGGACTTCTGCGCCGTCCAGAGCAGCCACAGGACCTGATCGGGATCGAGGAACAGCACCGGATTCTGCTCGGACCGCGTCGGATCCTCAGAGAGTTTCTGCGCATCACTCCAGCGATCGCTGCCTTTCTGCAGCCGTGAACACCAGACAGAGATATCGGCGATCCCCTCCTGGGTGCCGCCAAACCAGACGCAGAGCAGATCGCCATCCGGCAGCGGCAGCAGGTTAGCCGCATGGTTTTGCGGGCAGGAGGAGGGCAGCATCGCAACCTGCTGCGCGCTATCCTGCGGATGCGGCGCAAGCTGACCGGTACGTTCGGCGGTGACGGTTTCCTGAGTCATATTAGGCTCCACTCTTTTGTGCATTGCGTTGCGGTTGAGGCTGAGACTGGCGTGACGGGATGCAGCGATCAATCACCATAATGATCGCCGGCGTGGCCAGCGCCACATACATATTATCGATGCCAAACGGATTCCCCATCAGGAACCAGACGGAGGTGACCAGACAGGAACCAATCAGACCGGCGTTAGCGCCGCGTGTGCTCTTAAACCACGGCAGATAGAACGCCATGATCGCCACGACGGTGATCGACAGGCGAATCGCGCGGGTAAAGAAGGAGAGCTTCAGCACTTCCGGGAAGAACAGCACAAACAGCAGCGGAAAGAAGCCGATGGCAATCGAGAACCAGCGCGTCACTTTGAACTCGCGCTCTGGCGTAGGGTGACGGTAAGGGACATAAAAATCTTTCACTACCAGCGAGGCGATCGCCAGCGCCACGGTGCCGACGCTGACGAAAATCGATGCCACCAGCGAGGTCGTCACGATGCCCGCCAGCCAGGGGGACATATCCTGCAAAAACACCGGCAGGGCATAGAGGCTCTTGATGTCGGGATGGGCAAACTTCGCCGCCACGCCGATCAGTGCCATCGCCAGGCCGATAGGCAGGCAGAAGAAGAAGGCGACCCACGTGGCACGCTTAGCGGATTTGACATCTTTGGTTGAGGAGATCGCCTGGATCACGAACTGGGTGCAGAAGATCGAGCCCACGGTTCCGATCAGCCAGGCCACGATGGTACTGGCCCCGACGTGACCATCCCACGTCCAGTAGAAGGCGGGCATTTTCTCGATCATCGGGGCCACGCCGCCGGTCATCTTCAGCGCCACGTAGAGGATAATCAGGATCCCGATGTACTTAATGGCGCTGTGCAGCAGCGTCACCCAGGCCACTCCTTTCATGCCGCCAAACGCGAAGTAGAAGGTACTCACCACCGCGGTAATAAAGGCCGCCTGGGTCAGGTCGATCTTCAGCACGGTAGAGATCGCCGCCGCGCCGCTGATGTAGTTGCCGACGTTCACCAGCAGCAGCGCATAGATCATGATCAGCGAAATGATGTTTTTGGTCGAACTGCCATATTTTTCGGCGATCGCCCCGGAGATGGTGATCTTACCGGTGTTGTAGATGCGCTTCACCAGGATCAGACCAAACAGCGGGAAGCCAATCGCCGCGCCGATCACTGACCAGGAAGCGGCGAAGCCATTTTCAAAGGCGGCCTGCGCAGTGCCGATCGTGGATTTTGCCCCGATATATTCCGACATCAGCATGATGCCGACGATAAAGGCGGGCATGGCGCGGGAGCCTTCCATAAAGTCACCGCTGCTTTTACTGCGCAGCCGCCAGGTCAGCCAGGTGGTGAACAGGATATAGGCGACCACCATGCCTACGATCAGTAAGGTGCTCTCAGTTGAAAATGCGTTCATCATAACCTCGATTGTGCTGGCAGATGGCGACCATCAGGTTCGTTCTCATCTGACCGGTAGGAGACAAAGGCGATGGCGTTTATTGCAGGTAGTGGGTGACGATCTGACGGATCTGCTGCTGCTCTTCGGCGCTGAACTGCACCGCATAGCGGCTTTCACCCACCTCGAAGCCCATCAGGCTGACCGCTTTTTTCACGGCGGCCGGTGAGAAACCGATGCTGTAAAGCGCCGTGCGCAGACCGGTGACGTTCTCCTGAGCCTGCTGCGAACCGGCAATATCGCCGGCAGCGAAGCGCGCCCAGATAGCGTTAATCGCCTCCGGGGCCACGTTGGCCAGCCCGGAAATGGCGGCGGAGCAGCCCTCAACAAAACCCTGATGGATCAGCGAGTCGGGGCCATTCAGCACATCAAAACCGTCACAGTCGGCGGTGGCCTGCATGAAGCCGCGCAGGCTGTCATAACTGCCCGCCGAATCTTTGATGCCGATGATGTTGGGATGGGCGGCCAGCGTGCGCACCGTCTCCGGCTGCAGCGTATTGCCGGTGCGCGCCGGGATGTTGTAGAGGAACAGCGGCACCGTCAGCGCGTCAGCCACGCGCCGGTAGTGATCGATCAGCTCCTGCTGTTTCAGCGGCACAAACCAGGGGGTGATCGCGGAGACGGCATCCACGCCCAGGCGGGCGATCTGTGTGCCGAGCCGGATCGTTTCACGCGTCGAGATTTCGCCGATGTGCGCCACCACCGCCGCGCGGCCGCTGACTTCATCCACGCAGGTGGCGGTGACGGCGAGCTTTTCCTGCTCGTTCAGCACAAAGAATTCGCCGTTGGTGCCGCCGCAGAAGATGCCGTTACCGGCCCGGAGCTGTCGTCTGACCTGCTCACGCTGTCTCACCGGATCAAAAGCGCCGTCACGATCGAAGGTGGTGACGATGGCGGTCAGTACGCCGCTTATTTTCTTATTCATGACAATCCTCATTACGCCTGGCAGGAAGGAAACAGGGTCAGATAGACCGCGCGCACATCGTCAGCGGTGACCGCCATCGGGACATTTTTAATCAGGCGCTGCACGTCGAGCGCGGCTTCCACCAGATAGGGCAGGTGATCCGGGCCGATGCCCAGCGCTTCCAGACTGGCAGGCAGCTGCAGACGCGCCACCAGTGCGGTGAAGTAGTCGACCAGCGCATGGGATTTCGCTTCATCACTTAAACGGCGGTCAGCATCGGGCAGCAGGTCATAGGCCTGAGCGAATTTACTCACCGCCGCCGGACGGACAAAGCGCATGCAGGGGGCCAGCAGAATGGCATTCGCCACGCCGTGCGGCAGATGATATTTGCCGCCGAGCGGGTAGGAGAGGGCGTGCACCAGATGCGTGCCGGCATGGGCAATCGACGCGCCGCCATAATAAGAGGCCCACAACATCTCCAGTCGTGCCTGCAGATTCTCCGGCTCCCGCAGGGTGGTTTCGAGATTGGCGAACAGCTTCTTCATCCCGATCAGCGCATAGTTATCGCTGACCGGATTGGCGACGCAGGCGGTAAAGCACTCGATCAGGTGGCAGAGGGCATCAATACCGGTTGAGGAGGCGATGTGTGCGGGCATGCTGGTGGTGAGTTCCGGCACCAGCGCGACGACATCGGGCAGCATGATCGGGGAAATAATGCCGACTTTGTTCTCCTTCTCCGGGATCGCCAGAATCGCATTGGGCGTGGCTTCTGAGCCGGTACCCGCGGTGGTCGGAATCAGCATGGAGCGGGTGCGGTGCTGCGGTTTCTCCCCCGCCAGCAGGGCTTCCAGCGACGGGGCCGCATCCACGCACAGCACCGACAGCAGCTTTGCCACATCCAGCACGCTGCCACCGCCGATACCGATCACCATGTCAGCCCTGCGCGACGTGAGTGCGGCAAGAAGGGCGGCCACATCATGCTGGCTCGGCTCGGGGGGAACACTGTTCACCACGCTGATGTGGGGGATCTGCTCCCGGAATTGCCCCAGCAGCGCCTGCACAGCCGGAATCGCTTCAATGTTCCGGTCAGTTACCACTACCGCGGATGAAACCCCCTCCAGCAGATAGCGCATGTCGTTTAACGCCTGATAGCCGCTGATCACCGTGCTGTTAATGTTCATTTCATACCCTTATATCGATCGCGTCTGAGCAGATGATTAACTTTGCTCATCTAAATGCGAGGTCAGTCACTCTGTATGGCTCATTTTATAGGGCATATCGATTTCGATTAATTTGAAGTTGCTCACATATAATCAATTATGATTGAATATAATCAATGGCAGCGGCAATTGCCTGACAGGAGTGAGGATGGGCTCATCTTTATGGAAAACGCCGGTACTGGTCATCGCCGATGACTTTACCGGTGCCAACGATGCGGGAAGCGGACTGGCGCAGGCCGGCGCAGGCGTTCAGGTGCTGTTCGACACCCGGGGCGCGTTGCCAGAGACGGCAGATGTGCTGGTCGTCAGCACGGAGAGTCGGGCGATCAGCGCCACCCAGGCGGCAGAGCGCGTCACGCAGGCGGTGCGGCACTTCGCGGTGCAGTTTCAGCACGGCTGGCTGTTCAAAAAGATCGACTCCACGCTGCGCGGCAATATCGGCGCTGAAACGGTGGCGGCACTGAAGGCCAGTGCGAAAACGCTGGCGCTGGTTGCACCGGCGGTGCCACGACTGGGCCGCACCACGTGCGGAGGTCACGTCCGGGTCCATCAGCGTCTGCTCACGGACACCGAATTTGCCAGCGATCCGAAAACCCCGATCGCCAGCGCCAGCGTTCTCGAACAGATGCAGATCGCCGGCAGCGTGCTCGATCTTGCCACGCTGCGCAGCGACCGGCTTGATGCGGTGCTGGCGGCGGCGCACGGCATCGTCGTGGTGGATGCCGAAACCGGGGCGGACCTGGCACGACTGATCGCCGCGGCTGCGCGGCTGCGCGAGACGCCGCTGCTGGTCGGTGCCGCCGGATTAAGCGATGCGCTGGGCGCCGCGCTCCGGGTGCGAACGCCCCGGCCGGTGCTGGCGGTGGTGGGATCGATGAGCGAGAGCGGGCAGCAGCAGGTTGCCACGCTGATCAGTCGGCGTGACGCAGCAAGAGTGGATATCGATATCCGGCAGCTGTTCCGGCAGCCCGCCTGGCCCGATCGGGATCGCTGGATCGACGAGGCGGCTGCGGCACTGCGGGCCGGTCGCCATACGGTGATCACCACCTGCCAGCACGAGGCGCAGCGGCACGAGATTGCGCAGCTCTGTCAGCACTTCAGTATGACGCGCCAGCAACTGGGGGAGGCGATCTGCCAGTTTCTCGGCGAGATCACTTACCGGCTCTGCCTGAGTGCGCAGCCGCATGCGCTCTATCTGTCGGGAGGGGATGTGGCGATGGCCGTCGCCGGGGCACTGGGTGCCAGCGGCTTTACCATTCAGGGTCTGGTGGCGGGCTGTGTGCCGCACGGGGTTCTGCTTAACAGTGAATTTACTCTGCCGGTGATGACCAAAGCGGGTGGCTTTGGTGATGAAAACACCCTGGTAGCAGCCATTGATTTTATTGAGGAGAAGTCGAGTGAGTAAAATTATTGCGATCACCATGGGCGACCCGGCGGGCATCAGCCCGGAAATCATCATTAAATCGCTCTCTGAAGGTGAGCTGAATGGCATTCCTGCCGTGGTGATTGGCTGCGCCAGTACGCTGCGCCGTATTCTGGCGATGAACATTACGCCCCAGGCCGAGCTGCGGGTCCTTGACCGGGTGCAGGATGCACGCTTTGCTCCCGGCATCATCAACGTGATTGACGAGCCGCTGGCTGACCCCGACGCGCTGAAACCCGGCGTGGTGCAGAAAGAGGCGGGCGATCTGGCGTGGCGCTGTGTGAAACGTGCCACGGCGCTGGCGCTGGCGGGCGACGTGCAGGCGATTGCCACCGCGCCGCTGAACAAAGAGGCGATGCATGCGGCCGGCCATCTCTACCCGGGGCACACGGAGCTGCTGGCCCACCTCACCGACACCCGGGATTACGCCATGGTGCTCTACACCGATAAGCTGAAGGTGATTCACGTCACCACCCACATTGCCCTGCGTAAGTTCCTCGACACGCTGAACCAGTCGCGCATTAAAACGGTCATTGGTATGGCGGACACTTTCCTGCGGCGCGTCGGTTATCAGGCTCCGCGCATCGCCGTGGCGGGCGTCAATCCCCATGCCGGAGAGAACGGGCTGTTTGGCGATGAGGAGATCACCACCGTTGCACCTGCCATTCAGGCGATGAAAGCGCAGGGGATTGATGTCGCCGGGCCGTGCCCGCCGGACACGGTGTTCCTGCAATGCCAGGAGGGGCACTATGACATGGTGGTCGCGATGTACCACGATCAGGGGCATATCCCGCTGAAGCTGCTGGGCTTCTATGACGGTGTCAACATTACCGCCGGCCTGCCGTTTATCCGCACCTCTGCGGACCACGGCACCGCTTTTGATATCGCCTGGACAGGTAAAGCGAAGTCTGAGAGCATGGCGATCTCCATCAAACTCGCGATGCAGCTCGCATAGGGAAATATGAAGGGACAGAGCCGTCTTGACCAGATTATGGATTATCTGAAAAGCCATAATCTGGTGACTGTTGAGCAACTGGTCAGTGCGATCTCCGCCTCACCCGCCACAATTCGCCGTGATTTGATCAAGCTGGATAAAGAGGGCGTGATCAGCCGCAGTCACGGTGGTGTCACTCTGAATCGGTTTATTCCCGCCCAGCCGACCACCCTGGAGAAGATGCAGCGTCACCTGGCGGAGAAGCAGGCCATTGCGGAGTGCGCCGCCAGCTTTGTCCGGGCAGGCGATGCCATCGTGCTGGATGCCGGCACCACCATGCTGGAACTGGCGCGTCAGCTGACACATCTGCCGCTGCGGGTGATCACGGCCGATCTGCACATTGCGCTGTTTCTGTCAGAATTTAAGCAGATTGAAGTGACGATTATCGGCGGGCGGATTGATGACTCCAGTCAGTCCTGCGTGGGAGAACATGGACGCCGGTTGCTGCGCAGCATCAATCCCGATATCGCCTTCGTCAGCTGTAACTCCTGGAGCCTGGAGCGCGGCATCACCACGCCGACCGAGGAGAAAGCGGGGCTGAAACATGACCTGCTAGCCAATGCGGCTCGCCGGGTTCTGCTGGCGGACAGCAGCAAATATGGTTCCTGGTCGCTGTTCTGCGCGGCACCGCTGGATGAGCTGACCGATGTGGTGACGGACAGCGGTTTAGAGGACGCGGTCTGCCGCACGCTCCGCGAGCGCGGCATTGCGCTCGCGCTGACGGCCTGAGAGATAGCACGCGCAGGTTACCGCCGGTAACGCTGCGCGCCTGAGTGTTACAGCGTCTTCAGACCAACAGAAGGGATGTTTCTGCCGTAGTAGATCTCACGCATCTCTTTCCACAGCAGGTCGGTGATGCGTTTGTGCTCCTGCGGGCTGAGATCTTCCGGACGGGTGTTAAACAGGTAGTGCTTCAGCTCAAACTCTTTCAGCAACATCTTGGTGTGGAAGATGTTTTCCTGATAGACGTTCACATCCACCATGTCATACATCGCCTTCATATCCTCAGACATGAAGTTCTGAATCGAATTAATCTCGTGGTCGATAAAGTGCTTCATCCCTTTCACGTCACGGGTAAAGCCGCGCACCCGGTAATCGACGGTGACGATGTCTGACTCCAGCTGGTGGATCAGGTAGTTCAGCGCTTTCAGCGGTGAGATCACGCCACAGGTTGAGACTTCAATATCCGCGCGGAATGTGCAGAGTCCGCCTTCAGGGTGGCTCTCCGGGTAGGTGTGCACGCAGATATGGCTCTTATCCAGATGGGCCACCACCGAGTTGGGCAGGGGACCCGGATGTTCTGAGTTATCGATATCTTTTGGATCGATCGGCTCTTCGCTGACCAGAATCGTGACGCTGGCTCCCTGCGGCTCATAATCCTGACGCGCGATGTTCAGCACGTTGGCACCGATGATGGAGCAGGTCTCGGTCAGGATCTCCGTCAGGCGATTCGCGTTATATTGTTCATCGATATAGGCGATGTACCCATCGCGTTCAGCTTCAGTATTCGCATAGCAGATATCGTAAATACAAAAACTCAGGCTTTTCGTCAGGTTGTTGAAGCCATGTAGTTTTAGCTTTTGCAATTTCATTCACCCCCTTAGAAATGTGCTGTCAGCACGCGGCAGACAGCGCATTCAACAAATATTGTGGCAGGGCAAAGCTGCCGGTATGGATGGCTGGCGTGTAGTAACGGCAGGCCAGGCCAGCGGCCTCGAAACGCGCCTGTAGCGTGGCGGTATCCAGTTGGCGCAGCGCCGGATTGTCGCTCGCCCAGGCAAACGTCATGATGCCGCCGTAGTAGGTCGGGATCGCCGCCTGATAGAAGCTGACATCCGCAAAGTAGTGACCCAGCTTGCGATGGCTGTTCACCGCCTCATCCTGCTGCAGGAAGCAGACGCCATTCTGTGCCACAAAGATGCCATTTTCATTAAGGGCCGCTTTGCAGCCGGCATAAAATTCAGAGGTGAACAGACTCTCGCCCGGACCAATCGGATCGGTACAGTCGGAGATGATCACATCGAATTTTTCCTGCGTCTGATTGACGAAGTTTACCCCGTCATCGATCACCAGCGTAAAGCGCGGATCGTCGTAGGCGCCTGCGCTGTGGTTCGGCAGGTACTGGCGGCAAAAGGTCACGACGCCCGCATCGATCTCCACCATGGTAATCTTTTCGATCTGAGAATGACGCGACACTTCACGCAGCATCGCACCGTCACCACCGCCAATGATCAGCACGCTCTTCGCGGCGCCATGCGCCAGCAGGGGAACGTGAGTCATCATTTCATGATAGATAAATTCGTCACGCTCGGTCGTCTGAACCACACCGTCCAGCGCCATGACGCGACCCATCGCGGCATTTTCGAAAATGATTAAATCCTGATGCGCAGTCTTTTCACGGTACAGCTCTTTGTCTACCGTAAAATACTGGCCAAAACCGGCATGAAGGGTTTCATGCCACGTTTCATTGTGGGCCATGGTGCTCTCCTCTGATGTCGCCATGAAGATGGGCGGCACATCATAGCTAACACTGACCGTGGTTGCACGGTCAAATGTCCGGCAGCAGAGGGCGGGGGCGTTACCTGACGTAAGCCAGCAGGCTCAGTGAATCGCGGGCCAGAGACTTGCACTTTTTGTCGTTGGTGATGGCGATGCCGCTGAGGTCGCGATAGCTCTCTTCGCCCAGCGCTTTCATGTTGTAGTTGCTGTAGTTGCTTAAATCCCAGCGGTTCTGCTGAGCAAAAAAGACCAGCGCTTTGCGAATCTGCGCGTCCGGAAGATCCTGATAGCCACAATCATTTTTCAGATAGACGAAAACCGCCGTGAGATCCGCCAGATCTTCCGCTTCGGATTCACTCAGGGCAAAACTGGTGGAGGAGAAGCCAAGGAGTCCCGTCAGCAGCAGGATCTTGATGCTTTGCTTCATAGTCGTTCTCTTCAATGGATATTGTTAATGACGTTAGCACAGTTGCTCTCAGGTTTTCGATTAATTTGCCGTGGTGAGCCGCTGCGCCGCCTTTTTTCGTCAGATTATCACGGGTAGCGCTTGACCTTCCCATAAGGTCAGGGTTTAGGCTGTGCGCTCTGATGCCACAAGGATGCTCACCATGCAACGTCGCCACTTCCTGAAACTCACCGCCGCACTGAGTGCAGCCGGAGCGTTACCGCTCTGGAGCCGTTCGCTGATGGCGGCACCCCGTCCGCTGCTGCCGATTCCCTCTTTGCTGGAACCCGACGCCAGAGGCACATACAGCCTTACCGCCATGCAGGGGAGCACGCAGTGGAACGGCAAAGCGGTGCCGACCTGGGGCTACAACGGCAGCCTGCTGGGGCCGGTACTGCGGCTGCAGCGCGGCCAGCCGGTGACGGTGAACATTCATAACCGGCTCAGCGAAGCGACCACGCTGCACTGGCACGGGCTGGAAATCCCTGGCGCGGTGGATGGCGGACCCCAGGCGGCGATAGCCCCCGGCGGCTCGCGTCAGGTCTCCTTCACGCCCGATCAGCCCGCCGCAACCTGCTGGTATCACCCTCATCTGCACGGCAAAACCGGGCATCAGGTGGCGCAGGGGCTGGCGGGCCTGATCCTGCTGGAAGATAAAGAGAGCGGCACACTGCGGCTGCCTGTGCAGTGGGGCGTGGATGATGTGCCGCTGATTTTTCAGGATAAGCAGCTGACTCAGGATGGCCGCCATATCGACTATCAGCTCGACGTGATGCGCGCGGCGGTAGGCTGGTTTGGTGACATGATGCTGACTAACGGGGCGCACTATCCGCAGCATGCGGTGCCGCGCGGCTGGCTGCGTCTGCGCCTGCTCAACGGCTGTAATGCCCGGTCGCTGCACGTTGCCGCCAGTGATAAACGTCCTCTCTATGTGATCGCCAGCGACGGCGGTCTGCTGGCGGAGCCGGTCAGCGTCGACGCGCTGCCAATCCTGCCGGGCGAGCGCTTTGAGGTGATGATCGACACCTCCGATGGCAAAGCCTTTGATCTGGTGACGCTGCCTACCGATCAGATGGGGATGACGCTGCCGCCATTCGATCAACCGCTGCCGCTGGTGCAGATCCTGCCGCTGCGGGTGATGGCCAGTGCCACGCTGCCGGATCGGCTGGCGACGCTGCCCGCTCTGCCCGCGACAGCGGGGCTGCACACCCGCTGGCTGCAGCTGATGATGGACCCGCAGCTGGACCAGCAGGGGATGCAGGCGCTGATGCAGCGCTATGGCGAGAAAGCGATGGGCAAAGGCGGGCATCACGCGATGCCGCAGAGGCAGGGAAAAGCCGGGGAGACGGGCGACCATCCGGCGATGGCGCAGGCGCACGGCTCATCCGCCGCGCCGATGGATCACAGCATGCACGGTATGGCGGGTATGGCGCAGCCAGCGGGTTATGATTTCCGAAACGGCAATAAAATCAACGGTCAGGCGTTTGATATGACGAAACCGTCGTTTGCGGTGAAGTTGGGCGACTATGAGAAGTGGACGATCTCCGGCGAAGGCGATGCGATGCTGCATCCGTTTCATATTCACGGCACGCAGTTCCGCATTCTCTCCGAGAATGGCAAACCGCCGGCACCCCATAGGCAGGGCTGGAAAGATATGGTCAATGTCGACGGCTGGCGCAGTGAAGTGCTGGTGCGCTTCAACTATGTCGCCGCCGCCGAACACGCTTATATGGCCCATTGTCATCTGCTGGAGCATGAAGATACCGGCATGATGCTGGGCTTTACCGTAAGCTGATTACGCCTGATCCAGCGCCAGCCTGATGTCTTCAATCAGGTCACCGGCGTTCTCGATGCCAATCGACAGCCGTACCGTGGCGTCAGTGATACCAATACGCTGACGCACCGCCTGCGGCACGCCGGAGTGGGTGGTGCTGCCAGGATGGCTGGCCAGCGACTCGGTGCCGCCCAGGCTCACCGCCTGTTTAAACAGCGACAGCGCATTGAGAAAACGGAACGCAGCGGGCTGATCGCCGACGATATCAAACGAGAAGGTCGAACCTGCGCCGCTGCACTGCTCGCGATACGTTTTGCCCTCGGCGCTCTCCGCGTCGAGATAGGGCAGCCAGTGCAGCTTCGCCACTTTCGGGTGATCGCGCAGAAACGCCGCCACGGCTTCGGCATTGTGAAAGGCTTTCTCCATGCGCAGCGACAGCGTTTCCAGCGATCGGCTGAGCATCCAGCTTGAGTGCGGGTCCAGCTGGGTACCGATGGCGCTGCGCAGGGCGCGCACTTTTGCCATCAGTGCTTTGCTGCCCATCGCCGCCCCCGCAATCAGGTCTGAATGCCCCCCCACATATTTAGTCAGCGAGTAGAGCGAGAGATCCGCGCCCAGGGTCAGCGGCTGCTGGAACAGCGGGCCGAGCAGCGTGTTGTCACAGGCGATAATGGGTCGGGAGCCCTGCTGCTGGTCAATCTCATCAGCGATACGCGCCATCAGACGAATGTTGACCAGGCTGTTGGTGGGATTCGCCGGGGTTTCAATCAGGATGATCGCCACGCGGCCCTGCGCCATCGCCTGCTGTGCCGCCTCACGTACTCTGGCCTCATCATTGCCGTCGCTGAAGCCGACCGCGCCAATCTCCAGATTGTGCAGCGTCTTGCTGAGCAGGGTTTCGGTGCCGCCATACAGCGGCTGGGAGTGCAGGATCACCTCGCCGGGACGGGCAAAGGTCAGCAGGGTGGTGGCGATAGCGGCCATGCCGGAGGAGAAGAGTGAGCAGCTCTCCGCCTGCTCATAGACGGCCAGCCGATCTTCCACGATTTCGCTGTTAGGGTGGTTAAAGCGGGAGTAGACCAGCCCGCCCGATTTGCCCTCTGGCGGCTCGCGCCGGCCGGAGACGTAATCGAAGAAATCGCGTCCCTCTTCGGCGCTGTCGAAGACAAAGGTGGAGGTCAGAAAGACCGGCGGCTTCACCGCGCCTTCTGACAGGCGGGGATCGTAGCCATAGTTCAGCATCTGCGTTTCAGGGTGCAGCGGCCTGTCGCCGATATGCGTTTTCTTGCTTGAAGGTGAAGTCATTGTGATCTCCGGCCTGCGGCGCGAGTAGGGTAACGATATGTTGGATAAAGGCTACCATGCAGCGAATCATGCTGGTAAATGCCGTAATGTTCTAAGGTAATGCGCATTTGAGCCAGCCGCAGACGACTGTGAACAATTTTCGCGACGTAATCGTTTGCCTGCGCTGCGGCGCAGCCGACGCGGCGGCGTCTGTGATAGACTTCGGGGCTTTTCTGACGTAACCGGGCTGAACGCAATGAAACACACTGTTGAAGTGATGATCCCTGAACAGGCAATCGCCACGCGCATCGCTGAACTGGGCAAAGAGATTACCGATCACTACCGCGACAGCGGCAGCGATATGGTGCTGGTGGGGCTGCTGCGCGGCTCATTCATGTTCATGGCTGACCTGTGTCGCGCCATTGAGGTGCCGCATGAAGTCGATTTTATGACCGCCTCCAGTTACGGCAGCGGCATGTCCAGCTCACGTGATGTGAAAATCCTGAAAGATCTGGACGAGGACATTCGCGGCAAGGATGTGCTGATCGTCGAAGATATCATTGATTCCGGCAACACCCTGAGCAAAGTGCGGGAGATCCTGCAGCTGCGTCAGCCAAAATCACTGGCGATCTGCACCCTGCTGGATAAGCCTGAACGCCGCGAAGTCGAGGTTAACGTTGAGTATGTCGGCTTCGCCATTCCCGATGAATTTGTGGTGGGCTTTGGTATCGACTACGCCCAGCACTATCGCCATCTGCCTTACATCGGCAAAGTGGTGCCGCTGGAATCCTGACAGCGCATAACCGCACATTCTTCCAAGGCCTGCACCCTCCGACTGGTGTAGGCTATGTCGCGTTTTGCGCCGCGATCGGTTCAGGCTTCGACCTTCATCTGCAGACTGGCGATGCCGTTGCGGTAGCGCTGTTCCAGGATCTCCCGGCTGTCTGCCGTGACATCAAGGTTACGCAGGCAGCCGTCCTGAATGCCGTAAACCCAGCCGTGCAGTGAGACTTTCTGCCCGCGTTTCCAGGCAGATTGCACTACGGTCGAGTGTCCCAGGTTATAGACCTGTTCAATCACGTTGATTTCACACAGTTTGTCCAGGCGCTTATCCGGCGGGAGTTCCCCCAGCAACACGCTATGCTTGTACCAGAGGTCGCGGATGTGCAGCAGCCAGTTGTCGATCAACCCCAGCTCCGGGTTATCCATCGCGGCCTGCACGCCGCCGCAGCCGTAGTGGCCGCACACGATGACGTGTTCAACTTCCAGCACTTCAATAGCGTACTGCACCACGGACAGACAGTTCAGATCGGTGTGGATCACCAGATTGGCGACGTTGCGGTGAACAAAGAGTTCGCCCGGTTCAAGTCCGGTCAGGCGTTCGGCAGGAACACGACTGTCTGAGCAGCCGATCCACAGGAAGCGCGGTTTTTGTGCCTGGGCGAGCCGCTCAAAAAAGCCGGGATCTTCTTCAATCAGTAATTTTGACCATTCGCGGTTGTTACTGATCAGGGTGTTAATGTCTGTCATGGCGTTGAGCGACCGGTTACTGCGCAAGGTGCGCGCGCGTACTATATGCCAGGGCTGACTAAATTTAAACGGCATTACGATGCCACCAAAACAGGGTATGGATGCAGAATGACATATGCACTGGAACTTTCTCAGCTGACCAAGACCTATCCCGGCGGCGTACAGGCGCTGAAGGGCATCGATCTTAACGTTGAAGCGGGTGACTTTTATGCGCTGCTGGGGCCAAACGGTGCCGGTAAATCCACCACCATCGGGATTATCAGTTCGCTGGTCAATAAATCCGGCGGCAGCGTGCGGGTGTTTGGCTACGACCTGCAAAAAGATGTGGTGAATGCCAAGCGCCAGCTCGGCCTGGTGCCACAGGAGTTTAACTTTAACCCGTTTGAGACGGTGATGCAGATCGTCGTTAACCAGGCGGGTTACTACGGCGTCGGACGGCGTGAGGCCAATCAGCGGGCGGAGAAGTACCTGAAACAGCTCGATCTGTGGGGAAAACGCAGTGAACGGGCGCGCATGCTCTCCGGCGGGATGAAACGCCGTCTGATGATCGCCCGCGCGCTGATGCATGAGCCCAAACTGCTGATTCTGGATGAGCCGACGGCGGGGGTCGATATCGAACTGCGGCGCTCAATGTGGGGGTTCCTGAAAGATCTGAATGCCAAAGGCACCACCATCATTCTCACCACCCACTATCTGGAAGAGGCGGAGATGTTGTGCCGCAACATCGGCATCATCCAGAGCGGTGAGCTGGTGGAAAACACCTCGATGAAAGGGCTGCTGTCCAAGCTGAAATCAGAAACCTTTATCCTCGATCTGGCGCCGCGCAGTCCGCTGCCCGCGCTGGAAGGATTCCAGTATCGCCTGACGGATACCTCCACGCTGGAGGTGGAAGTGCTGCGTGAGCAGGGGCTGAACAGCGTCTTCAGCCAGCTGAGTGCGCAGGGGGTGCAGGTACTGAGTATGCGAAATAAAGCGAACCGTCTGGAAGAGCTGTTCGTTGGCCTGACGACGCAGGGAAAAACAGGAGCAAAAGCATGACACATTTGTACTGGGTGGCGCTGAAAAGTATCTGGGCCAAAGAGATTAACCGTTTTGCCCGCATCTGGATCCAGACGCTGGTGCCGCCGGTGATCACCATGACGCTCTATTTCATCATCTTCGGTAACCTGATCGGGTCACGCATTGGTGAGATGCACGGCTTCAGCTATATGCAGTTTATCGTGCCGGGATTGATCATGATGGCGGTAATTACCAACGCCTATGCTAACGTCGCATCCTCATTCTTCAGTGCCAAATTCCAGCGCAACATTGAAGAGCTGCTGGTCGCGCCGGTGCCGACCCACATCATTATTGCGGGGTATGTCGGCGGCGGCGTGGCGCGTGGTGTCTGCGTCGGGGTTCTGGTCACGGCCATTTCGCTCTTCTTCGTGCCGTTTCACGTTCACTCCTGGACGATGGTGGCGGTGACGCTGCTGCTGACCGCGATTCTGTTTTCACTGGCCGGTCTGCTGAACGCCGTGTTTGCCCGGACCTTTGACGATATCAGCCTGATCCCGACCTTTGTGCTGACGCCGCTGACCTATCTGGGTGGCGTGTTCTATTCGCTGAGTCTGCTGCCGCCATTCTGGCAGGCCGTTTCGAAGCTGAACCCTATCGTCTATATGATCAGCGGTTTCCGCTATGGCTTCCTGGGCATTAATGACGTGCCGCTGGCCTTTACGCTTTCGGTATTGATCGCGTTTATTCTGGTCTTTTACGGGCTGGTCTATGCGCTGATTCAGCGCGGACGCGGATTACGCACCTGACGAAACCTTTACCGAAGCCACGCAGCGAAACGCGCGTGGCTTTTTTATTGCTGGATAAAAAATCGCCGCCTTTTCCGGTTGTCACTGGCCTTAAAAAACGATCCTTTCTTCTGCTCCGCCTCTCTTTTTTCACGCGATTGCGGAAAATAGCCGCCTTTTTCGCCCTCCTGATAAAAAATAACCCTAAGCATTATCTGATATTAAAGTGGAACCGGTTTCTATCTTAATGATTCTCCACTGTTAAATTTTTTTTAAGATTAGCCTTAAGCCCCGACTGTTGTTTATTTCAGCGCGAGTGATCAGAATACCGCCGAATAAGGTTATTCCTCTGCTCAGGGACGAAAGGGCGGGAATGGAGTGTCTGTAATAAGAAGAATGGTCGCACATTCAGGGCCAGTTTTTAATCAAAGGCAGGAAAAGATGAATCGTATAACGTGGATCGACAATCTGCGGGGATTGAGTATTCTCGCAATCATTTTTTTGCACAGTACTATCGCTGTCCATAACAATGCCGGTCATTTTACCGCCTTCAGCAGCCTGCTAAATGAGATGCTGGCACCGGTAAGGCTGGGGCTGATGTTTTTTGTGTCGGGCTTATTTGTCGATGCCGGATTAAGAAAAGGCCTGGGTCCTTTTTTTAATAACAAGGTGCGCAGTATTCTCTATCCGTTCGTGGTCTGGGTGGCAGTTTATGGCGGGCTGAAAATTCTGTTCAGCTCAATGGCCAATACGCCGCAATCGCCGATGAATATTATTCTCTCTCACCTGACCGGCGGCGGCGATATGACCTGGTTCCTGCATTCGCTGTTTATCTTCTTTATTGTGATTATCTTTGCCCGCCATCTGCCGTTCCTGCTGGTGTTCGGCATCTGTATGGCGCTGAGCTGGGCATTGCCAGCCATTGACCCGGACGGCGTGTTTGCCAGTTTCGATAACAGCCACATTAATAAATCCCTTTATCTGTTTGTTTTCTTCTATCTGGGCGATTACGTGGTGAGAAAGCAGGTGGATATCGCGGAGAAAGTGCAGCACGGTCCGACCCTGCTCATTTCGGTGGCCAGTTTTGCGCTGCTCTCCTGCCTGAATATTTTTGTGCTGGATCGTCATTCGCAGGCATTACTCTCACCGCTGGCACTGCTGTCAGTTCCGTTCTTTGTCTGGATTGCGCTGAAGCTGAAGTCTGAACTGGTTTATTATATCGGCGTCAATTCTATCGTCTTCTATCTGTCGCATTATCTGGCGATTCAGTTCTTCAGTAAGATTGTGAAATTTGAAAGCCCGTCCGCCTGGGTTAACGATCTGAAGTTTATTTCAGCTTTCCTGGTGGCGCTGGCGCTACCCTGGACGCTCTGTCTGATGAGAAAGCGTGGCTGGTTTAATTTCCTCTTTACGATGAAAAAACCGTCGAAGCCGCTGGCGGCCAAACCGGTTTAACGGAAATAATCGCAAAGAAAAAGGGCCGGCCGTATCACGGGCGGCCCTTTTTTTATCAGGCGATCTGTACCGGCAGCGCTTTTGCCAGACGCTTCATCTGGTTGTCACCCTCAAAATAGGCGACCTTAGGCTGCCACTGACGCGCTTCCGCATCTTCAACCTGCACATAGGAGCAGATAATTAAAATATCGCCCTGGCAGGCGCAGCGGGCGGCCGCACCATTTACCGAAATGATTTTTGAACCACGCTCAGCCGCGATAGCATAGGTGGAAAAACGCTGACCGTTGGTGACGTTATAAATATCGATCGCTTCATATTGCAGAATGCCGGAAGCATCCAGGAAATCCTGATCGATTGCGCAGGAACCTTCGTAATTGAGGTCCGCCTGCGTCACTTTCACGCGGTGTAATTTGCCTTGCAGAACAGTGCGAATCATAGCCAGAAACCTTGTCAGAGAAATAAAGTAATCTGTAGCGGGTGAGCTTACAGCGTCAGGTCAACGGTTTGGTTGTCAATCAGGCGGGCATTGCCCAGCCAGGCGGCCATCAGCACGACAGCGCGCTGGCTGTCCACTGTCAGCGGCTGCAGCGTTTCCGCATCGCAGATCGCCAGGCCATCAGGACGCAATCCCTGCGCGACCAGCGCCTCACTGGCCGCCTCGATAATCTCTTCAACATGGCGCTCGCCGTTTTCCAGCCGCGTGGCCATCTGACGCATCACCTGGCTCAGCACCGGGGCCAGCTGACGCTCATCGGCCGTCAGGTAGCCGTTGCGCGAACTCAGCGCCAGACCATCCGCAGCCCGTACGGTAGGCACGCCGACAATTTCAATGTCGAAGCCCATATCGGCCACCATCTTACGAATGATAGCCAGCTGCTGAAAATCCTTTTCACCGAAACAGGCAATGTCGGGCTGCACCAGATTAAAGAGTTTACTGACGATGGTCGCCACGCCGCGAAAATGGCCCGGACGGGTCGCGCCCTCAAGCAGAGAGGAGAGCACCGGCACCTCAACAAAGGTCTGATTCTGCGCGCCCTGCGGATAGACTTCAGCCGGCGAGGGGGCAAAGACGACATCCACCTGATGGCGGTTCAGCTTTTCGCAATCTTCCTGCAGCGTGCGCGGATAACGGGCCAGGTCGTCTGCCCGGTCAAACTGCATCGGATTCACGAAGATCGACACAATCACGATGTCGCCGCGCGCCCGCGCCTCATCCACCAGCGTCAGATGCCCTTCATGCAGGTTGCCCATGGTCGGCACCAGCGCAATACGTTTACCCTGCTGACGCCAGCGACGGACTTCCTGGCGCAGCATCAGCAGCGTTTCAATGATCAACACGGTGACTCTCCCGAATTACTGGAAACTGTGCTCGGCCGCCGGGTAGGTGCCGGCTTCAACTTCAGCGATATAGTGGCGAATCGCCGCGCGAACATCGCCGCTCTCCGCCAGGAAATTTTTGGCAAATTTAGGGATGTGGCCGCCGGTCACGCCCAGGGCGTCATGCATCACCAGAATCTGTCCATCGGTGACGTTACCGGCACCAATGCCGATCACCGGAATAGTGAGGGCGGCGGTGATCCGCCGGGCCAGCGAGACCGGCACGCACTCCAGCACCATCAGCTGTGCACCCGCGGCTTCCAGCGCCAGCGCGTCGGCCAGCAGCTGCTCGGCTCCCGCTTCATCACGCCCCTGGACTTTATAACCGCCAAAGATATTGACCGACTGCGGCGTCAGCCCCAGGTGACCACACACCGGCACCGCCCGCTCGGTCAGCATCCGGACGGTTTCAGCCAGCCAGCTGCCGCCTTCCAGTTTGACCATGTTGGCTCCGGCGCGCATCAGCTGCGCAGCGTTGTCAAAGGTCTGTGCCGGCGTGGCATAGCTCATGAAGGGCAGGTCAGCGAGCAGCAGCGCCTGCGGCGCGCCACGGCGCACGGCGGCGGTGTGATAGGCGATGTCGCTGACCGTCACCGGCAGCGTTGAGTCATGCCCCTGAATCGTCATACCTAACGAATCGCCAACCAGCAGCACCTGAATGCCTTCATCGGCAAACAGGCGGGCAAAACTGAAATCGTAGGCGGTCAGCGTCGCGAATTTTTTACCGCTGGCTTTCGCCTGACGCAGATGTGAAATCGTGGTGGGTTTCATGGCGCTCTCAACTCAGGGATTCTGATGGGCGCAGTTTACTGGATAGCGTCAGAGAGCGGAATCAGAGAGTTGTGTTTGTCTGCTCAGCGCGGCCACAGGGTGATGCTGCGGCTGTCGAGCGTGGTCAGAATCGTGCTGAGCGCGCGGCCATCCGGCAGGCGAACATCCGGCGCAATCGCCAGCAGCGGCACCAGCATAAACGCCCGATTCAGCAGGTCATAGTGCGGCACCGTCAGGCGTTCGCTGTTGATTACCGCCTCGCCAAACAGCATCAGATCGATATCCAGCGTGCGCGGTCCCCAGCGCTCCGCCTTTCGCACCCGGCCATGCTCCTGCTCAATCCGCTGGGTGTGGTCCAGCAGCGCTTCTGCGCTGAGATCGGTCTCCAGCGCCACGGCGGCATTCAGGAAGTCGGGCTGATCAGGCGGGCCATAGGGCGGCGTGCGGTAGAAGGGCGAGGTGGCAATGCGCTGCGTCTGCGGCAACGCATCCAGGGCACGAAGCGCTGCATCAACCTGATGCAGCGGGTCGGCCAGATTACTGCCTAATGCCAGGTAAACCCGGGTCATGAGGCGTTCTGGTTGTCACGACGCGGCGCGGAAGAACGGCGGCGCGGACGACGCGATTTATGGCGCGGCACCGGATCGTCGCCGAGGTTGTTCAGCATGTTTTTCTGCTGCGGCGGCGCGGCGACCTGGAATTCGCCCCACCACTGGCTCAGACGCAGCAGTTCCGGGTTATTTTCCACTTCCGCCCGCAGCGCCAGCAGATCGTAAGCGGCGCGGAATTTCGGATGCTCCATCAGTTTCCAGGCGCGTTTGCCGTGACGGCGCGACATGCGTAGCTGCAGCAGCCAGATATCGCGGATCAGCGAGGTGATGCGCTTCGGAATCGCCAGCGCACGGCAGGCTTCATCCAGCGTATCATTCATCGCCATCGCAAAGGCTTCAAAGTAGGTCAGGCCACTCTCCTGCGCAATGCGCTCTGCCGCTTCCAGCTGCGGATACCAGAACATCGCGGCAAACAGAAACGCCGGATTCACGCGCATATCATTCTGAATGCGGTTATCGGTGTTTTTCAGCACCTGCGCCAGCATGCGCTCCATGTGGCTGTCGCTGTTTTCCGTGAAGTTGCGCGCCAGCGTCGGGAACAGCGGCTGGAACAGCTGATATTCACAGAGCTTCAGATAGGTGCTGTAGCCGTAGCCCGCCTGAAGCAGCTTCAGCGACTCTTCAAACAGGCGAGCCGGTGGAATATCACGCAGCAGCGAGGCCAGACGCGGGATCGGCTCTGCCGTTTCCGGCGCAATGCGCATATTAAGCTTCGCAGCAAAGCGCGCCACGCGCAGCATACGGACCGGGTCTTCGCGGTAACGGGTTTCCGGATCGCCAATCAGGCGGATGATGCCCTGTTCCAGATCGCTGATGCCGCCCACGTAGTCACGCACGGTGAAATCCGCCACGCTGTAGTAGAGGCTGTTGATGGTGAGATCGCGGCGCTGAGCATCATCTTCAATCGAACCGAAAATGTTGTCGCGCAGCAGCATGCCGCTCTGGGCACGCTGCGAACTGTTGCGATCCTCAGCCATCTCTTCCGCCTGATGATGTCCACGGAAGGTGGCAACTTCGATCACTTCCGGGCCAAACATCACGTGTGCCAGACGGAAACGGCGACCGACCAGACGGCAGTTGCGGAACAGCTTGCGCATCTGCTCAGGTGTGGCGTTGGTCGTCACGTCGAAATCTTTCGGTTTTTGCCCCAGTAGCAAATCGCGCACGCCACCGCCTACCAGATAGGCTTCATAACCGGCTTTATTGAGGCGATAGAGCACTTTGAGGGCATTTTCGCTGATGTCTTTACGTGAGATGGTATGGCTTTCACGAGGGATGATGGTCATAAGACGCTCTGGTTCAACCTCTGCTGGGGCTTCCTCTTCATCACGCTTCAGGACTTTCCGGCAAAAATTAGCTACTCGGGTAAAAATGGGACACCTCGACAGTGGCATAAAAAGGGTGTAGGTAAAATCAGCGGCTAATCATAGCCTGTTGAGAACCGTTTGAGAATGCTGTTGTCTATGCATCCGGTTTCAGGGCGTTCTCCTGCGGCATCAAAGCGATATTCCACTGCGACACCGCATCAGACAGCAGTTTGTCCTGCGTTAAGTCCTGCCAGCCGGGTGAAACAGGCTGTCCGAGAAAGCGCAACGCCGCCACTAACAGCGGCCGGGCGTCGCCATCCGGCAGCGACGGCGCATGATTCTGCTTCGACAGCTTATTACCGTCGTGATTAAGCGCCAGCGGCAGGTGCAGCCAGGCGGGCACCGTCCAGCCGAACTGCTGATAAAGCGCAATCTGCCGCACGGTCGGCTCAATAAGATCGGCGCCGCGCACCACTTCGGTAATCCCCTGAAAGTGATCGTCAACCACCACCGCCAGGTTATAGGCAAACAGCCCGTCGCGCCGGTGAATAATAAAATCTTCCTCTGCCAGCCCCCTGTCCGCCTCAACGTGACCGCGCAGCCGATCCTCAAAGGCAAAAACCGGGGCATGCTGACGTAAACGCAGCGCAGCATTCTCCGGCCCGCGATGCCGATCGCGGCAGTAGCCATCATAGAAACCGCCAATCTCCTGAATGCGGCGCCGCGGGCAGGTGCAGAAATAGCTCTGACGATGCTGCTGCAGCCAGGCCAGCGCCTCCCGGTAGGCTTCATGACGCTGCGACTGCCACAGCACCTCACCATCCCACTCCAATCCATAGTGCGCCAGCTGATGCAGGATACGATCTGCAGCCCCCGGCACTTCGCGTGGCGGGTCGATATCTTCAATCCGCACCCGCCAGAGCCCGTTCTGCGCACGCGCGCTCAGGTAACTGCCCAGCGCAGCAATCAGCGAGCCGAAATGGAGTTCACCAGAAGGAGAGGGGGCGAAGCGACCGATACAGGAGGATGACATAGGTTTCAGAAGTGACCACGCAGCGGACAGGACAACAGATGTACCGCTGCGTGGCAACAGGCTGGACGCGGCATCAGCCGGCCATTTGTTTCTCACGAATTTCTGCTAAGGTCTTACAGTCGATGCAGAGATCGGCGGTAGGACGCGCTTCGAGACGGCGGATACCGATCTCTACGCCACAGGAATCGCAATAGCCGAAGTCGTCATCTTCCACTTTCTTCAGCGTCTTCTCGATCTTTTTAATCAGTTTACGTTCGCGATCGCGGTTACGCAGCTCCAGGCTGAACTCCTCTTCCTGCGCGGCACGGTCTACCGGGTCCGGGAAGTTAGCAGCTTCATCCTGCATGTGCGATACGGTACGATCGACTTCGTCCCGCAATTGATTACGCCAGGCTTCCAGAATCTTGCGAAAATGGGTCAGCTGCGCGTCGTTCATATACTCTTCGCCCGGTTTCACCTGGTAAGGTTCGACGCCGGCGATAGCGAGAATACTCAGGGACGATGTTTTACGGTTTTGACCTTCTTGCATGTTGCTTCTCCTGGATAACACGCACTATACCCTTCGACTTGCGTCTCGCAGGGGCGTTGCTGCCAGCCTGCATTTGACATCTGCGGGGTACATCGATCCCCCATTGGGGAAAAAAACAGGCCGCTATAAATAACAGAAGCAGTCAGGGTTGGCAATTCTTCGTGAACACACCTTGACAAGCCTGTGAGGAACAGCGTAGTTGGTCTCCGATTCTGAGCATTCTTACCACATAAAATTGCAAAAGATATTACAAGGTTACGTTAACCGGCGTTTTAAGAACTATTCCCGCCGCGGATAAGTCTGCCTGATACGCGAAAACCTCTACACCCTCTCGCTGCGCCTGAGCCAGTTGCTCTGCATACGCCGCATCAATGTGGCGTGCCGGGGAAACGTCCTCAATCCCCGAGTGCAGAACGGCAAACAACAAAACGGCCCGATGACCCTCTGCCGCAACCGTCGCCAGTTCACGCAGGTGTTTCTGTCCTCGAATCGTCACCGCATCCGGAAAATAACCTTTACCTTCATGTAAAAGGGTTACGGATTTCACCTCAATATAGCAGTTGCGTCGACCCTCTGCTCTGAGCAGGAAATCAATTCTGCTTTTTTCACTGCCATATCTGACTTCCGCCTGACGCTGGGCATAACCGGTCAGTTCCGCTATCCGGTTCTGGTCCAGCGCTTCGGCTACCAGTTGATTCGCGCGCAGCGTATTGACGCAGATCCACTCTCCCGCCTGCGTCTCGGTCAGCTCCCAGCTGTGCGGGTATTTGCGCGTCAGGCTGCCGGAGGTGGAGTACCAGACCCGATCGCCTGGGGTGGCGCAGCCGGTCATGGCGCCGGTGTTGGCGCAGTGAATCGTCAGCTGCTCGCCCTCGGGCGTCACGACATCGGCCAGGAAGCGCTTGTAGCGGGCGATCAGGCGGGCGGGCTTAAGAGGAGGAGAGAAGTGCATGGGGATCCTGAGAGCGTAACGGCCAGCTGGCCAGGGTGCGATAACGGGTACGGCCCCGGCTGTACTCCGAGGCAAACAGCGAAAACGCCGGGACATGAAAACGCCAGTGAAAGCCGCGCGGCGGCAGCGCCACGGGCTGTGTCGCCTGGCGTAACAGCGTAATGTGCGGATGAAACGGCTGTGGGCTCTGGTGGCAGCCGTGCCGGGCGGCCTGGGCCCGCAGCAGGCTGGCGAGCTGTAACAGACCGCGTGGGGCGCGCTGGCAGCCGAGCCAGACCACGCCGGGGCGGGGCCAGTGTCCGGCATCATCCAGCTCGAGATCGAAGCCGGGCTGATCAATGCGCGATGCCAGCGTCTGCAGGCGCTGGGAGGTCTCCGGCGCGACCTCGCCGAGAAACGCCAGCGTCAGGTGCAGACTGGCGGCGGCCACCGGCTGGCCCGCCTCCGCAGGGAAGGTGTCGGCCCGCCAGCGCACCAGCTGTTGCTGCATCGCGTCAGGCAGGCTGATGGCAAAAAATAAGCGTTGTGTCGCCATGGCGCTCTCCGGCAAATATCACGGATGGATGCTACAATGCGCGCCATCTTAGCACAGGCAGAAGCGGAGTTTGCTGTGAGCGATTTACCGGTCAGCGCGGTGCTGCCTGACATTCTGGCGGCACTGAACCACGCCCCTCAAATCCTGCTGGCCGCACCGACGGGGGCAGGCAAATCGACCTGGCTGCCGCTGCAGCTGTTACAGCAGGCGGCGCTGCCGGGGCGAATCATCATGCTGGAGCCACGGCGGCTGGCGGCGCGCAACGTAGCGCAACGGCTGGCGGAGCAGCTCGGCGAGCAGCCGGGGGCGACGGTAGGATTCCGTATGCGCGGCGAAAGCTGCGTCGGACCAGAGACGCGACTGGAAGTGGTGACCGAAGGCATGCTGACGCGCATGCTTCAGCACGACCCGATGCTGGAGGGCGTGTCGCTGGTGATCCTGGATGAGTTTCACGAGCGCAGCCTGCAGGCCGATCTGGCGCTGGCGATGCTGCTTGATGTGCAGCAGGGGCTGCGCGACGACCTCCGAATC
The DNA here is from genome assembly GCF_059731105.1 of Type-F symbiont of Plautia stali. Classification (NCBI taxonomy): domain Bacteria; kingdom Pseudomonadati; phylum Pseudomonadota; class Gammaproteobacteria; order Enterobacterales; family Enterobacteriaceae; species Type-F symbiont of Plautia stali. Next base: position 770,648 of record NZ_AP035909.1, read on the forward strand.
CTGCTGATGTCCGCCACGCTGGACAATGCCCGGCTGGCGGCGCTGCTGCCCGACGCCCCTTTGATCGTCTCAGAAGGACGCAGCTTTCCGGTGGAGCGGCGTTATGCGTCGCTGAACCAGACGGTGCGTTTCGAAGAGGCGGTAGCGCGTGAAGTTGCCCAGCTGCTGCGGGAGGAGAGCGGTTCGCTGCTGCTGTTTCTGCCGGGCGTGGCGGAGATCGAACGGGTGAAGCGTGAACTGGAAGCGCGCATCAGCGACGACGTGGATCTGACGCCGCTCTACGGTGCGCTGCCGCTGGCGGCACAGCGCCGGGCAATCCAGCCCGCCGCGGCCGGACGCCGCAAAGTGGTGCTCGCCACCAATATTGCCGAAACCAGTCTGACCATTGAGGGGATCCGGCTGGTGGTCGACAGCGCACTGGAACGCAGCGCCCTGTTCGATGCCCGCAGTGGCGTGACGCGTCTGCAGACCCAGCGCATCAGCCAGGCGTCTATGATCCAGCGTGCGGGCCGCGCCGGGCGTCTGATGCCGGGGATCTGCCTGCATTTACTGCCGCAGGAGCAGGCCGCCCGCGCGGCCGCGCAGAGCGAGCCGGAGATCATGAACAGCGATCTCTCCTCGCTGTGGCTGGATCTGCTGCAGTGGGGCTGCACCCAGCCGCAACAGCTGCAGTGGCTGGATCAGCCACCGGCGAAAAACCTGGCGACGGCCCGGCAGCAGTTAACCCGTCTGGGGGCACTGGATGACCATGGCCTGCTGAATACCCTGGGGCGGCGCATGGCACAGCTGGGCAGCGATCCGCGCCTGGCGGCGATGCTCTGTGCGGCGGGCGACGAGGCGGATGCGGTCGCCAGCGCCGCACTGCTGGTGGCGATTCTGGAAGAGCCACCCCGCAGCGGCAGCGCCGATCTGCGCGATGCACTGCACCGGCCTCAGGCTCAGTGGCAGCGGCGGGCGCAGCAGTGGCAGCAGCGACTGAAGGTGCGAGGCGGACGGGTCGATGAGGATCGTTTCGCTGGCTTGCTGGCGGTGGGGTTTGGCGATCGGCTGGCGCGGCGACGCGACCAGAGCGGCCGCTATCAGCTCGCCAACGGGCTGGGGGCCAGGCTGGATGAGCAGGATGGCCTGACGCGTCATGAATGGCTGATCGCGCCTGCCCTGTTACAGAGCAGCGCCGCGCCGGATGCCCGGATGCTGCTGGCTCTGCCGGTCGACATTGAGGCGCTATGCCAGCAGCGGCCCGCCCTGGTTGAGCGCCGCACCGAGGTTGAGTGGGATGAAGAGAAGGGCACGCTGCGCGCCCTGAAGCGTGAGCAGATTGGCGCACTGATACTCCGGACGCAGCCGATGGCAAAGCCGGAACCGGCGGTGCTGCACGCGGCGATGCTGCGCTGGATTGCGGAAAAGGGGCTGTCCGTGCTCGGCTGGACGCCAGAGGCAGAGCAGCTACGGGTGCGTATCCAGTGTGCGGCGCAGTGGCTGCCGGAAGAGGGCTGGCCTGTCGTCGATGATGCGGCACTGCTTGAACGTCTGCCGGAGTGGCTGCTGCCGCAGATGACCACAGTGCGCGATCTCCGCAGCCTGCAGGCGGTAAACCTGACCTCCGCACTCTTACATTTACTCACATGGTCACAACGTCAGCGGCTGGATAGTGCGCTGCCAACTCATTACACTGTGCCGACCGGAAGCCGGCTGCCGATTCGCTACGATGCGGAGAAGCCGCCCGCGCTGGCGGTACGGATTCAGGAGATGTTTGGTGAAGCGCAGAACCCCACCGTAGCGGAAGGACGCATTCCGCTGGTGCTGGAGCTGTTATCGCCCGCCCAGCGGCCGTTGCAGATCACCCGCGATCTGGCGGCGTTCTGGCGCGGTGCCTGGCCGGAGGTCAGGAAAGAGATGAAGGGACGTTATCCGAAACACCTCTGGCCCGACGATCCGGCTACCGCCTTGCCAACAAGGCGAACCAAAAAAATGTCCCCGCAGGGTTGAGTCCACTGGATCGAATTCAGAGGGTTCTGCCATGCGTTATGCGAGAAAGCAGTTAGAGTAGCGGCGCTGCCGTAAGCACTGCCTGGAGAAGAAAAGTAATGTCTGGGAACGATCGCGAACCAATAGGGCGCAAAGGTAAAGCGTTGCCGCCGCGCAGCAGTGCGGGGCGGGGACGACGCAGGGATATCGATCAGGATATCGACCAGGACGATTTTAATGATGACGAGGAGGAAGCGCCGGTGCCACGTAAAGGTAAAGGTGGAAAACCGCCGCGCGGCAAACGCCGTTGGCTGGGATGGATAATTAAACTGTTCCTGGTGTTTGTGGTGGTTATGGCCGCGTGGGGCATCTACCTCGACTCGGAAATTCGCAGCCGTATCGACGGTAAAGTGTGGCAACTGCCCGCCACCGTCTATGGCCGCATGGTCAGCCTGGAACCGGGCATGGCCTACAACAAAAGTGAAATGGTCGCCCTGTTGGAAGGCACCCAGTATCGCGAAGTGTCGCGCATTACCCGTCCCGGCGAGTTCTCGGTGAAGGGCAACACGATTGAGTTGCTGCGTCGTCCGTTTGATTTCCCCGACAGTAAAGAGGGGCAGATCCATGCACGCATGAGCTTCAGCAAGGATGAGCTGAGCGAGATTAAAAACCTCGAAACCGGTCGCGATTTTGGCTTCTTCCGCCTCGATCCCCGGCTGATCACCATGCTGCAGTCGCCAAATGGCGAACAGCGACTCTTCGTGCCCCGCGCCGGATTCCCGGATCTGCTGGTCGATACGCTGATTGCCACCGAAGATCGCCATTTCTATGAGCATGACGGCATCAGCCCTTACTCAATTGGCCGTGCCTTCCTGGCGAACATCACCGCCGGCAAAGCGGTGCAGGGCGGCAGTACGCTGACGCAGCAGCTGGTGAAGAACCTGTTCCTCACCAACGAGCGTTCGCTGTGGCGAAAAGCGCGTGAAGCCTATATGGCGGTGATCATGGATGCGCGCTACAGCAAAGACCGCATCCTGGAGCTCTACCTGAACGAGGTCTATCTCGGCCAGGCGGGCAGCGATCAGATCCGCGGTTTCCCGCTGGCGAGCCTCTACTACTTTGGCCGTCCGGTCGATGAGCTGAGTCTGGATCAGCAGGCGATGCTGGTCGGCATGGTAAAAGGTGCCTCGCTCTACAACCCATGGCGCAACCCGAAACTGGCGCTGGAGCGACGCAACCTGGTGCTGCGCCTGCTGCAGCAGCAGAAGGTGATCGACCAGGAGCTGTATGACATGCTGTCGGCGCGTCCGCTGGGCGTGCAGCCGAAAGGGGGCGTGATCACGCCACAGCCTGCCTTTATGCAGATGGTGCGTAACGAACTGCAGGCGAAACTGGGCGATAAGATCAAAGATCTCTCCGGGGTGAAAATCTTCACCACGCTGGACCCTGTGTCGCAGGATGCGGCGGAAAAAGCGGTGGTTGACGGGATTCCGACGCTGAAAAAACAGCGCGGCCTGAAGGATCTGGAAACGGCGATGGTGGTGGTTGACCGCTTCAGTGGCGAAGTGCGCGCCATGGTCGGCGGTGCCGATCCGCAGTACGCCGGTTACAACCGTGCGCTGCAGGCGCGCCGTTCGATTGGCTCACTGGCGAAGCCGGCGACCTATCTGACCGCGCTGAGTCAGCCTAACAGCTACCGTCTCAACAGCTGGATCGCCGATGAGCCGATTGCGCTGAAGCAGCCCAACGGCAGCCTCTGGAAACCGATGAACGACGATCGTCGCTTCAGCGGCAAAGTGATGCTGGTGGATGCGCTCACCAACTCCATGAACGTGCCGACGGTGAACCTCGGTATGACGCTGGGGCTGGATGCGGTGGTGGACACCTGGACGAAGCTGGGCGTGGCGAAGGATCAGCTCAATCCGGTGCCTGCCATGCTGCTGGGTGCACTGAACCTGACGCCGGTTGAAGTGGCGCAGGCGTTCCAGTCGATTGCCAGCGGCGGTAACCGCGCTGAGCTGTCGGCGGTGCGGTCGGTGATCGCCGAAGATGGCAGCGTGCTCTATCAGAGCTATCCGCAGGCGCAGCGCGTGGAACCGGCTCAGGCCGCCTATCTGACGCTCTATACCCTGCAGCAGGTCGCCGATCATGGCACCGCCCGTGCGCTGGGCGCGCGTTTCCCGAATGCGCATCTGGCTGGGAAAACCGGGACCACCAACGATCTGATCGACAGCTGGTTTGCCGGTATTGATGGCAAAGAAGTGGCGATCACCTGGGTGGGACGCGACAACAACCAGCCGACCAAACTCTACGGTGCCAGCGGTGCGATGCAGATCTACCGTCGCTACCTCGATAATCAGGCGCCGATGCCGCTGCAGCTGACGCCGCCGGAAGATGTCTCGCTGATGAACATCGACTCTGCCGGTAACTTTGTCTGCGGCACGGGCAGCAGTACCTGGCGCGCGCTGCCGGTCTGGGCGCTGGATCCGAATGCGCTGTGTCAGCAACAGCAGCAGCAGGTTCAGCAGCAGCAACAGCTGTTCGATCAGCAGCAACAGCAGCAACAGCAGCAGCCGACCCAGCAACCGCAGGAGCAGAAAGAGAGCGACGGCGTAGCAGGGTGGATAAAAGATATGTTTGGCAAATAAATCGGCCAGATGGGTTAAAAAGGGCGCTTCGGCGCCCTTTTTTTGTGGTCTTTTATTACTCTTCAATCGCCCCGCAAACGGCGTCAACGCTGGGATTTGTTCTTGCAGTGCCCGCTGCAGTTCGCATATTATCTAATCCGTTATAATAATCATTATCGTTTCGATTCGCTCGCCTGAGCCTATTTTAAGAGACACTTTTATGAATGCGCGAACGCGTTTTGCCGACAACACCAAAAAAACATTTTCCCGACCGCTTCTGGGCGTCATGATTTCACTCAGCCTGAGCACCTCGCTGTATGCCGCGCAGACGGAGACGATGGTCGTCTCGGCAGAAGGCGGCAGTGGGGTTGAAGCCGAAAGCCCCTGGGGCCCGGCGCCAACGATCGCCGCGAAGCGCAGCGCCACCGGCACCAAAACCGATACCCCAATCGAAAAAAATCCGCAGTCCGTCTCCGTGGTGACCCGCGAAGAGATGGAGATGCGCAACGTGACCAGCGTCAAAGGAGCGTTTAACTACACGCCTGGCGTGCTGACCGGCAACCGGGGCAGCTCAGACGTGATTGATGCGTTGTCGATCCGCGGCTTCAGCGAAACCAACACCAACCAGTATCTGGATGGCCTGAAACTGCAGGGGGATAACTACTCGGAGTTTGCTCTCGACCCTTACTTCCTGGAGCGCGCCGAGCTGCTGCGCGGTCCGGTGTCGGTGCTCTACGGCAAAAGTAACCCTGGCGGCGTGGTCGCGCTGGTGAGTAAGCGTCCGACGCAGGAGACCCTGCGTGAAGTCCAGTTCCAGATGGGTAACGACAATCTCTTCTCAACCGGCTTTGATTTTGGCGGCGCGCTGGATGATGACGGTGTATACAGCTACCGTCTGACCGGGCAGGCGCGCAGTCAGGATGCGCAGCAGGCGATGAACAAAGAGAAGCGCTACACCATCGCGCCTGCATTCAGCTGGCGTCCCGATGAGCGGACCCGCGTTGACCTGCTGACCTATTTCCAGAACGAGCCGGAAACCGGCTATTATGGCTGGCTGCCGCGGCAGGGCACGATCGTGCCGATCACCCGCGCGGATGGCCGTGAATATAAGCTGCCGACCAACTTCGATGAAGGCGAGCAGAGCAACAAGATCTCCCGCACCACCAAAATGGTGGGCTACAGCGCCGAGCACAGCGTCGACGACACCTGGACGCTGCGTCAGAACCTGCGCTATGCCGATCTGCGTACCGACTACCGCAGTATTTATGGCAATGGTTTCAACGCCGCGACGCAGGAGATCACCCGTGGGTCAGCAGCCTCCAGCGAGAAGCTGAATCAGTTTGCCGTGGATACGCAGGCGCAGGCGAAATTTGCCACCGGCCTGGTGGATCATACGCTGCTGCTGGGTGTGGATTATCAGCGGACGCGCAATGACATTGATGCAGCTTTTGGTAGCGCTGCGCCACTGAATGCCATTAATCCGCAGTACGGTAATGATGCGAATATCGGCACCCCATTCCCTTATCAGTACCTGAATAAACAGGAGCAGACTGGCCTGTATACGCAGGATCAGATGGAGTGGAATCGCTGGGTACTGACCCTGGGTGGCCGTTACGATTATGCAATGACATCAGCGCTGAATCGTAATGGGGATACGGAGGTTAAAAATCATGATCAGGCGTTTACCTGGCGTGGTGGCCTTAATTACGTATTTGATAACGGGATCGCGCCTTATTTCAGCTACAGCGAATCGTTCATACCAACGGCAGGCACAACGTCGGACGGTCAGCCTTTCGATCCGGCGCGCGCTAAGCAGTATGAAGCGGGCGTGAAATATGTGCCGAAAGATCGTCCGGTCGTGGTGACGGCGGCGGTTTATCAGCTGACCAAAACCAAAAACCTGACAGCCGAACCCGGTAATGTTCTTTTCAGCGTACAGAGCGGTGAAATCCGTTCGCGCGGCGTTGAGCTGGAAGCCAAAGCGGCGCTGAATGCCAACGTCAACCTGACCGCCTCATATACCTACACCGATGCGGAATATACCGAAGACACGCTGCTGAAAGGCAAAACGCCGGTGCAGGTGCCGAAACATATGGCCTCACTCTGGAGCGACTACACCTTCCACGAAACCGCGCTGTCAGGCGTGACGATCGGTGCTGGGGTACGGTATGTGGGCGAAAGTCAGGGGCTTTACAGCAGCGGCTCTGAGCAGAACCAGAACTTTAAGGTTGCCGGTTACACCACGGTGGATGCGGCGCTGAAATATGATCTGGGCCGTTTCGGATTGCCAGGCTCGTCAGTGGGCGTTAACGTCAACAACCTGTTCAACCGCGAGTATGTCGCCAGTTGCTACCGTGAATACGCCTGCTACTGGGGTGCAGAGCGCCAGATTGTCGGTACCGCCACCTTCAGATTCTGATTTAACCGGGCGCTGCGGCGCCCGTTCACAGGGATTATCATGCCGTATCCGCACGCAGAAGAGGCCACCTTTACGCTGGATAACGCCAGCTTTGAGGTCCCGGGCCGAACCCTCCTCCAGCCACTTTCACTGACTTTTCCACCAGGCAAAATGACTGCGCTGATTGGTCACAACGGTTCAGGTAAGTCGACGCTGTTGAAAATGCTGGGTCGTCATCATGGTGCCAGCCACGGCGAGGTTCGTCTGAATCAGCAGCCGGTCGGGCGCTGGAACAGTAAAGCCTTTGCCCGTCAGGTCGCCTATCTGCCGCAGCAGTTACCGGCAGCCGAAGGCATGACGGTTCGTGAGCTGGTGGCGATTGGCCGCTATCCCTGGCACGGCGCGCTGGGCCGCTTTGGTCAGGAAGATCGCGACCGGGTGGAGGATGCGATTACGCTGGTGGGGCTTAAACCCTTTGCCGGTCGGCTGGTGGACAGCCTGTCGGGCGGTGAACGCCAGCGCGCCTGGCTGGCCATGATGGTGGCGCAGAACAGCCGCTGCCTGCTGCTCGATGAACCCACCTCGGCGCTGGATATTGCTCATCAGGTTGAGGTGCTGGCGCTGATCAAAAATCTCAGTGAGCAGCGCGGCTTGACCGTGATTGCGGTGCTGCATGATATCAATATGGCAGCACGCTATTGCGATCATCTGGTGGCGCTGCGTCAGGGAACAATGATTGCCGAAGGTGACGCAGAGGCCATTATGCAGGCTGAGGTGCTGGGTGCGATTTATGGCATCCCGATGGGGATTTTACCGCACCCGCAGGGTGGCGCACCGGTCAGTTTTGTCTGTTAAGGAAAGGATGATGCCCGATCTTTCTCGCCGCCGCCTGATGCTGGCACTGGCGGCCTCGCCACTCTTTTGTGCGCTTCCCCTGCGTGCCGCGACGCCGAACCCTGGCCGGATTATCGCGCTGGAGTGGTTACCCACCGAATTGCTGATGGCGCTGGGTATCACACCTTACGGCGTGGCCGATCTGCATAATTACAACATCTGGGTCGGAGAGCCGCCGCTGCCGGCGGGCGTGACGGATGTCGGTCTGCGCACGGAACCCAATCTTGAGCTGATGGTGCAGATGCAGCCGTCGCTGATCCTCTGCTCCAACGGCTACGGCCCTTCGAAAGAAAAACTGATGCGCATCGCGCCGATCATGGGCTTTGACCTGCAAAGCGGCGACGGCAAACCCCTGACCGCCGCCCGGGCATCGCTGCGCCAGCTGGCTGCGCGGCTTGGGGTCAGCGAGCGGGCGGAGCAGCATCTGCGCGAGGTCGACGCTCAGCTGGCGGCAGCGCGTCAGCGTCTGGCACCCTATGCCGGACGCACCCTCCTGCTGATGTCGCTGCTCGACAGCCGTCATGCCATCACCTTCGGCAAAAACAGTCTGTTTCTGGAAGTGATGACGCTGCTGGGCCTGAAAAATGGCTGGCAGGGCGAAACCAACTTCTGGGGCAGCGCGGTGGTTGGCATCGAACAGCTGGCGCAGGCCGGGGATGTGCAGGCAATCTGCTTCGATCACGACAACGATGCCGATATGGCACAGCTGATGCGCAGTCCGCTGTGGCAGTCGCTGCCGTTTGTGCGCGCCGGACGTTTTCAGCGCGTTCCGGCGGTCTGGTATTACGGTGCGACGCTCTCGGCGCTGCACTTTGTTCGCGTGCTGGAACGCGCGCTGGAGACGCAATGATGCGCCATGCCCTGTTTCCTCTCCTGCTGCTTAGCCTGCTGTTTCTGCTGGCGCTCAGCCTGACGCTGGTCAATCTGCAACAGGCCCTGCCGCCCGCCGACTGGGCGCAGGCGCTCTGGTCACCGGCTGTCGATAACCTGTCGCAGATGGTGTTTCACTACAGCCTGCTGCCGCGCACCGTACTGGCGCTGCTGGTCGGTGCCGGACTGGGGCTGGCCGGTCTGCTGTTTCAGCAGATCCTGCGCAATCCGCTGGCGGAGCCGACCACGCTGGGCGTCTCGTCCGGGGCGCAGCTTGGGATCACCGTAGCGACGCTCTGGCATCTGCCCGGCGGCGCGCTGACCCAGCAGTTTGCCGCGCTCAGCGGCGCGGTGCTGGTGGGGGCGCTGGTGCTGGGTGTGGCCTGGGGCAAGCGTCTGTCGCCGGTCACGCTGATTCTGGCCGGCCTGGTGCTGAGCCTCTACAGCGGCTCGGTCAATCAAATCTTCGCTATCTTCAATCACGATCAGCTGCAGAACATGTTTCTGTGGAGCACCGGCGCACTGAATCAGATGAGCTGGGACAATGTGCAGCAACTCTGGCCGCGCCTGCTGCTGGCCTTTGTGCTGGCCCTGGCGCTGCTGCGTCCGCTGACGCTGATGGGGCTGGATGATAGTGTGGCGAAGAATCTGGGCCTCGCGCTCTCTGTGGCGCGCATTGGCGGCCTTGCGCTGGCCATCCTGCTCAGTGCCCAGCTGGTGAATGTGGCCGGGGTCATCGGTTTTATCGGGCTGTTCGCTCCTCTGCTGGCGAAGCTACTGGGGGGAAGACGTCTGATCACCCGGATGGTGCTGGCTCCCCTGACGGGCGCGCTGCTGCTCTGGCTGGCGGACAGCGGCGTGCTGTGGCTCAGCACGCACTGGCGTGATATTCCGACCGGCACTGCCACCGCGCTGCTGGGCGTGCCCATCCTGCTGTGGCTGCTGCCGCGTCTGCGAACCGGCTCCGTGCCGCCCGCCCTGAATCAGGGTGACAACGTGCCCGCCGAGCGGCAGAACCTGCTGCGCTGGGCGCTGATCGGCATCGCCGTGCTGGCCCTGCTGGCCTGGGTCGGCCTGGCCGGGGGACGGGATGCGCAGGGCTGGAGCTGGTCAGCGGGTGAGATGCTACATTCACTGCTGCCGTGGCGTGCGCCGCGGGTGCTGGCTGCGCTGGTGACCGGCCTGATGCTGGGCGTGGCGGGCAGCCTGATCCAGCGGCTGACCGGCAATCCGATGGCCAGCCCGGAAGTGCTGGGCATCAGTTCCGGTGCCGCCTGTGGTGTGGTCGTCATGATGTTTCTCGTGCCGGGAGATGCACTGGCGTGGCTGCTGCCTGCCGGTGCGCTGGGGGCGGCGCTGACGCTGCTGATGATTATGCTGGTCGCCAGCCGGGGGGGATTCTCGCCGGAGCGGATGCTGCTGGCAGGTATGGCGCTGAACAGCGCCTTTGTCACGCTGCTGATGCTGCTGCTGGCCAGTGGCGATCCGCGCATGGGCGACCTGCTGAGCTGGATCTCCGGCTCGACCTATAACATCAGCGGCCGTCAGGCGATGCAGAGCGCGCTCTGCGCGCTGGTGCTGGTCGCGCTGGCGCCGCTCGCCAGTCGCTGGCTGACCCTGCTGCCGCTGGGCAGTGTCACCGCGCGCTCGGCCGGCATCGCATTAACACCGGTGCGGCTGAGTCTGCTGCTGCTGGCGGCCGCGCTGACCGCCAGCGCGACGCTGACTATCGGTCCGCTGAGCTTTGTCGGGCTGATGGCTCCGCATATGGCGCGGATGCTGGGCTTCCGGCGGGCTCTGCCGCAGATGGTGCTGTCAGGATTGCTGGGAGCGGGGTTAATGGTGCTGGCGGACTGGTGCGGGCGGATGCTGGCCTTTCCGGATCAGATCCCAGCCGGGCTGATGGCGACGTTTTTAGGCGCGCCTTACTTTATCTGGCTGTTGCGGCGTTCAGGTTAATAAGACCGGCGCCGCCGCCGGTCTGAGAGTATTGACAAAATCTGGTCCGACTCGCTGTCAGAGCGAGCCTGCGCAGGGAACACTGTCAGATCGGAAAGACGCAAAAGCCGTCATCCCTGACACGCTCGGCCCGCGCCATCCCTGGCGCGGGACGCTTTCCTCCTCTGCCTGTGTTCCCTGCGCATTGAGTTTCGTGTTGCTGTGAGATCCTGGATCGGATGCTACTGCCGATCTGCATCTCTACTGCAGCCTGTTACAGCTTCGCGAAACAACGACGCGCGGCATCGATGGTGTGCTGAATATCCACTTCGCTGTGTGCCAGCGACATAAAGCCCGCTTCATAAGCCGATGGAGCAAAGTAAACGCCTTCCTCCAGCATCAGGTGGAAGAAGGTTTTGAAGCGATCCACATCACAACGGGTCACGTCCGCGTAACAGGTCACGCTGTCAGCGTCGGTGAAGAAAAAGCCGAACATGCCGCCAACGTGGTTCACCACCAGCGGGATATTCTGCTCTTTCGCCGCGTCACGCAGACCTTCAGCCAGCTGACGGGTCAGCGCATCCAGTTTCTCATGGGTGCCCGGCTGTGCAAGCTGAGTCAGACAGGCGTAGCCCGCCGCCATCGCGATCGGGTTACCGGAGAGCGTACCCGCCTGATAAACCGGACCGGTCGGGGCCAGCGCCGCCATCACTTCGCGACGGCCACCGAATGCGCCCACCGGCATACCTCCACCGATGATTTTACCCAGGCAGGTAAGATCGGGACGGACATTGTAGTGAGCCTGCGCGCCGCCCAGCGCAACGCGGAAACCGGTCATCACTTCGTCAATAATCAGCAGCGCACCAAACTCGTCGCACAGGGCGCGCAGGCCCGGCAGAAACTCAGGGTGTGGCGGAATGCAGTTCATGTTGCCCGCGACCGGCTCAACGATAATGGCGGCAATCGCCTCAGGGTATTGCTCAAACGCGCTGCGCACCGAGTCGAGGTCGTTAAAGGTGCAGGTCAGGGTATGTTTGGCGAAATCGGCCGGGACACCCGGCGAGTTTGGCTGACCGAGGGTCAGTGCACCGGAACCCGCTTTCACCAGCAGATGATCGGCGTGGCCGTGATAGCAGCCTTCAAACTTGATGATTTTGTCGCGGCCAGTAAAGCCACGCGCCAGACGGATAGCGCTCATGGTCGCTTCGGTGCCGGAGTTCACCATCCGCACCATCTCCATGCTCGGCACCAGATCGCACACCAGCTGCGCCATGGTCACTTCCATGCCGGTCGGTGCGCCAAAGCTCAGGCCACGCCCGGCCGCTTCGATCACCGCATCGCGGATCGCCGCATTGTTGTGACCCAGTACCATCGGGCCCCATGAGCCGACATAATCGATATAGGCTTTGCCATCGGCGTCATAGAGACAGGCTCCGTCAGCGTGATCGATAAACAGCGGAACGCCGCCCACACCGGTAAATGCGCGTACTGGCGAGTTTACGCCACCCGGGATCAGGCGTTGTGCCTCGGCAAACAGTTGTTCGGACTTACTCATTTTCGGCTCCAGCGGTTCAGAAAAATAGGGTGCCATTCTACGGAAGAGGGGCAGCCTGCGAAAGGTGGTTTCACCCGCAGCGCCCCTTACAGAGGGGAAAGCGGCACAGAGTGCGAAGGGCAGAGCTTGATTGCGCTGAGGTGCTGACTGATAATAGCGTAATTAAGGTCGTTTTCTGACCTGGACGTTTAGCGGAGTAAAACATGAGTGATGAAGTAGTAGCACTGCCGTTGCAGTTTACCGACGCCGCAGCCAACAAGGTCAAGAACCTCATTGCCGATGAAGAGAACCCGGCGCTGAAACTGCGTGTCTATATCACCGGTGGCGGTTGCAGTGGTTTCCAGTATGGCTTCACCTTTGATGACCAGCTGAACGATGGCGACATGACGATTGAAAAGCAGGGCGTCTCGCTGGTGGTTGACCCGATGAGCCTGCAGTATCTGGTGGGGGGATCGGTGGATTACACCGAAGGGCTGGAAGGTTCGCGCTTCATCGTGACCAACCCGAATGCGAAAACCACCTGTGGCTGTGGCTCCTCTTTCAGTATCTGATGATGCAGGCCGTCACGCTGACGGCCTCGTTTACCACTCTACCGTTACCAGACGGATTCCCTGCTTCTGACTTCCCTCTGTCCGGCTCTGGCTCTCTGTAATGCGCGGCTGCGCACTGGCCTGTCTGCCACAGTCAACCTGCGGTGCGGGCTGACCACGTGCCGTGTTAATTTCACAGCGTGAATAGATGACAAGCCTGGCGCCTATAGAGCCAGTGATCGATCCCGCACAGGCAGATCCGGCGATCGTCAGCCCTATGGCCAGCAGCAGTGCTCTGGTCATATGAAGTTCCTGGTGTTTAAAAGGCGCCGGGGCGCTAAAAGGAGGGCGAGCATACGTGGCTCGCCCGTCTCTGTTATTGATTAACGGCAAAAAGTGCGGCGGCTTTAATCAATTCGCTGATTTATCGATCGGGATGCAGGGCCGCACAGAGTCGCTGCGCCGCCAGCAGTAGTCGCGGGCCAGGGCGGCTAAGCCAGTCCTCGTTGATGGCGATTACCGGCACCCTGAGCTGCGGCTGCCAGAATGTCCGGATATTCTCCGCCTGCTGCGCATCGCCGCCCGTTACTATCGCCTGAGGATGGCGCATCAGAACCTGCTCGCGGCTCACCTGCGGCCAGCTGACGCGGCTGTCAGCAAAGATATTCCTGCCCCCGCAGAGGGTAACCATCTCATTCTGCATCGTCTCTCTGGCGGCGGTGAACAGCGGCTGCTGGCCAAACTGCAAAAAAAGCGGAACCGCAGCCAGGTGAGTATAACGCTGGCGCAGCGCCGCCGCCTGCTGATGTAACTGCCGGGCCGCGCGGGCCGCCTGCTCCGGCCTGGGGCTCCAGTGACCCAGATCGGCCAGCGCCGCGATCATCTCATCCAGCGTCCGCGGATCGATCCACTTAACCGGTACACCGAGCTGCTGTAACTGGGCGATCTGCCGCTGCGGATTGCCGCCCCGCCAGGCCAGAACCAGATCGGGTTTAAGCTGCAGGATCCGTTCTGTTCTGATGCCCTGCCAGTCGGCAACCTGTTCAATCTGTTTTGCCTGTGGCGGAAAGTCGGACCAGGCGCTGACCGCAATCGGGGTGATTCCGGCGGCAAAGGCGAGTTCGGTGAGATGGGGAGCAAGGGTAATAACGCGAGGTGGGGAAGCCAGCAGGCTGCCGCTCAACAGCAGCAGCCAGCAGAAGAGCAGGGTTTTAGCCACGCGCCAGCTGCGCCAGCAGGTTCTCCACCATCAGTGAAGATTGCTTTGCTGCCACGCTGAGGAACTCATCAAAACTGAGGTGCGACGCTTTGTCGGCCACGTCAGAGATGGCCCGCACCACCACAAATGGCACCTGGAACTGATGGCAGACGTGACCGATGGCGGTCGCCTCCATCTCAACCGCAATCGCCTGCGGGAACTGACTGCGAATGCGCGCCAGCGGTTCGGCGCCGTTGATAAAGGCATCTCCGCTGACCACCAGGCCGCGCACAGCATTCAGATCAAGCTGTTTAATGCAGGCTTCCGCTGCGGCGATGAGGGTGCTGTCTGCCACGAACGCGGCCGGACACCCCGCCATCTGACCCGGCTCGTAGCCAAAGGCCGTGACGTCCGCATCGTGATAACGCACTTCTTCAGAGACCACGATATCGCCCACGCTGAGCGACGGCGCTAATCCACCCGCAGAGCCGGTGTTGATCACGACGTCAGGCTTGCAGAGTTGCAGCAGCAGCGTGGTACCCAGTGCGGCAGAGGTTTTACCAATGCCCGATTTCAGCAGTGCCACCTCAACGCCCTGCAGGGTGCCGGTATAAATTTCACAACCCGCCAGCGACAGCGTTTGACGGTTTTCAATTTTGTCGCGCAGCAGTGTGACTTCCTGCTCCATCGCGCCAATAATGCCTGCTTTCATAGTGAGTCCCGCTAATGTAAAAAATGAAAAATTAGGGCATAGTTTAGCATGGCATTCAGGGGATTAATTCACGAAAAAATAAGGGGTAATCCATGTCGGCGATCAATTTCAGGAAGAAGATCAGCTTCTCGCGCCCTTATACCAGTCGAAAAGATCCGGAAGGCGAATATTACATTACCCGCCATTTTGAGAGCGACCGCGGGCGGATTATCAACTCCGCCGCTATCCGTCGCCTGCAGCAGAAAACCCAGGTGTTCCCGCTGGAGCGCAACGCTGCCGTCCGCTCCCGCTTGACGCACTCGCTGGAAGTCCAGCAGACCGGCCGCTACATCACCAAAGAGATCCTGCAGACGCTGAAGATGCAGGGCGGGCTGGCGCAGTATGGTCTGGATGAGTTAGAGGGGGCGTTTGAAAGCCTGATAGAGATGGCGTGTCTGCTGCACGACGTCGGCAATCCGCCGTTTGGCCATTTTGGCGAGGCGGCGATCAACGACTGGTTTGAAGAAAATCTGCCTGCCGAACTGGTCGATCCGCTGGTGGCCGGTGTGGAAGGGGAGGCGCAGCGTCAGGCTTTTGATCAGCTCAACGCCACCATCCGCCAGGATCTCTGCCATTTTGAAGGCAACGCCCAGGCCATTCGCATGGTGCATACGCTGCTGCAACTCAATCTCAGCTATTCTCAGGTTGCCTGCATCCTGAAATATACGGCCCCCGCCTGGTGGCAGGGTGAAAAACCCGCCGAATTTAGCGTCCTGATGAAGAAACCGGGTTTTTATCTCTCTGAACAGGATTATATTACCGAGCTGCGTGCTGCCACCAATATGAAAGAGCACCACCGCTTTCCGCTCACCTATATAATGGAAGCCGCGGATGATATCTCCTATTGTATTGCCGATTTGGACGACGCTGTAGAAAAAGATATCTTCAATGTTGAGAGTTTGTATGAATTTCTCAATAAAGCCTGGGGGCCGGTTAAAAATAATGACGCTTTCAGCCGGACGATTGGCGAAGCCTGGCGTGAAGCCTGTAATAAAAAACGCCGCAGCCGCAGCGATCAATTTTTTATGTCATTACGCGTAAATGTTCAGAGTGTATTGGTCAGCTATGCGGTCAAGCGTTTTGTTGATAATCTGCCGGCCATATTCGACGGCAGTTTCAACCATGCGCTGCTGGAAGATGAGGGTGAAGAGGGGCGTTTGCTGCAGCTGTTTAAGACCGTCGCCCGTCAGCAGGTCTTTAACCATTCTGAAGTGGAGCAGTTGGAACTTCAGGGTTACCGGGTCATCAGGGGCCTGCTGGAGATCTATCAGCCGCTGATGCGCCTCAATTACGAAGCCTTTACCACGCTGATAAATGAAGATTTCCTGCGTAAGCATCCCATCGAAACCCGGCTTTTCCATAAGCTCTCCGGTAAACACCGCAAAGCGTATTTACATAAGATGCGTAACCTGGTGGTGGAGCATAAATATCAGCGGCTGTTGTGGGAGCGTTATTATCGCTTCCGCCTTATTCAGGATTATATCAGCGGCATGACCGATCTCTATGCCTGGGATGAGTACCGGCGGCTGATGGCCGTAGAATAAGCCGCCAATTGTAAAGAGCGCGAATAAATTTTTACTTTTGCCTGAAACTTTTTAAGGAACTTCGCGCTAAAACATTTATCTCACCTTTCGACCACAGCAATGGTCTGAACAGTAATCTTACAGAGAAACGAAAAATGAAAAAAAAGACCTTAGTATTAAGTGCGCTGGCGTTAAGCCTGAGCATGGCGCTCGCCCCTGTTACTGTTTCTGCTGCGCAAACGGCCTCTTCAGATAGCCAGCAACTGCCAAGTCTGGCTCCAATGCTAGAGAAGGTCATGCCGTCTGTGGTCAGTATCAGCGTCGAGGGCACCACCACGGTTAAAACTCCCCGCATGCCACAACAGTTTCAGCAATTCTTTGGCGACAATTCGCCTTTCTGTCAGGACGGCTCGCCGTTCCAGGGCTCACCAATGTGCCAGGACGGTGGAGCAGGCGGTAACGGCGGAGCGCCAGGCCCGGATACCCAGCAGGAGAAATTCCGCGCGCTGGGATCGGGCGTCATCATTAACGCCGAAAAAGGCTATGTGGTCACCAACAACCACGTAGTAAACAACGCCACCAAAATTCAGGTGCAACTGAGCGATGGCCGTCGCTATGACGCCAAGGTCATTGGCAAAGATCCGAGCTCTGATATTGCGCTGGTGCAGCTGCAGGACGCCAAAAACCTGACTGCGGTGAAGATCGCCGACTCTGACAGCCTGCGGGTGGGTGACTACACCGTGGCCATCGGTAACCCTTACGGACTGGGTGAAACCGTGACGTCAGGTATCGTCTCTGCGCTGGGACGCAGCGGCCTGAACGTGGAAAATTATGAGAACTTTATTCAGACCGATGCGGCGATTAACCGGGGTAACTCCGGCGGCGCGCTGGTTAACCTCAACGGTGAGCTGATCGGAATTAACACCGCGATTCTGGCACCGGATGGCGGCAACATCGGTATCGGCTTTGCTATCCCCAGCAACATGGTGAAAAACCTGACGGCGCAGATGGTGGAGTTTGGTCAGGTGAAACGGGGTGAGCTGGGCGTGCAGGGGACAGAGCTGAACTCCGAGCTGGCTAAAGCGATGAAGGTGGACGCACAGCGCGGTGCCTTTGTCAGCCAGGTGCTGCCGGACTCAGCAGCCGCCAAAGCGGGTATCAAAGCGGGTGACGTGATCGTCTCCATGAACGGTAAACCGCTCAGCAGCTTTGCCTCGCTGCGTGCGGAAGTAGGCTCACTGCCGGTGGGCACTACGCTGAAGCTGGGCCTGCTGCGTGACGGCAAGCCGCTCGACGTCTCTGTCCAGCTGCAGCAGAGCAGCCAGGCGAAGGTTCAGTCTGCGACCATCTACACCGGCATTGAAGGCGCCGATCTCAGCAATATTGAAGCGGGCGCCAAAGGTGTGCGGGTGGATAACGTTAAACCAGGCAGTGCCGCGGCGCGTATCGGCCTGAAGAAGGGCGACGTGATTCAGGGCGTAAACCAGCAGGTGGTGACCAACCTGGGCGAGCTGCGTAAAGTCCTCGACACCAAACCGTCGGTTCTGGCGCTGAACGTGAAGCGTGGCGACAATACGCTCTATCTGCTGATGCAGTAAGCGACGCGTAATAACCTCTCAGGCGGACTGCGGTCCGCCTTTTTTATGCCCGCTCTCCGCCGTGGCAGAGTGTGATAGTGACCGCAAATCCGGGAAATCAACGCCAGCCTCTGTGCAATTGCACAATGCTCCGCGCGCGACGCCTGCGTATTCTGTTGCTCCCCTATTTTTTCAGGAGTAATGGATGGCTGCCTATCACCTTGATGCCCGGCTGGCGCAGGATATCGTGGCGCGCACCATGAGAATTATCGACAGCAATGTCAACGTGATGGACGCGCGGGGCCGCATCATTGGCAGCGGCGACCCTGAACGCGTTGGAGAGTTGCACGAAGGCGCACTGCTGGTGCTCTCTCAGGGACGCGTGGTAGACATTGATGACGCCGTGGCTAAACATCTGCACGGCGTGCGGCCAGGCATCAACCTGCCGCTGCGCCTGGATGGCGATATTGCGGGTGTGATTGGCCTGACCGGCGAACCGCTGTCGCTGCGTCATTATGGCGAGCTGGTCTGTATGGCGGCAGAGATGATGCTGGAGCAGGCGCGACTGCTGCACATGCTGGCCCAGGATAGCCGCCTGCGCGAAGAGCTGGTGCTGAATCTGATCCGCAGTGACACGCTGTCGCCGCAGCTGACCGAGTGGGCGCAGCGGCTCGGCATCGACCTCAATCAGCCTCGCGTTGCCGCTGTCATCGAGGTGGACAGCGGCCAGCTCGGCGTGGACAGCGCCATGTCAGAGTTGCAGCAGCTGCAGACACTGCTGACCACGCCGGAGCGCGATAATCTGATCGCCATTGTTTCGCTGACCGAAATGGTGGTGCTGAAACCCGCCCTGAATGCGCATGGACGCCACGATCAGGAGGATCATCGCCGCCGCATCGAGCAGTTGCTGCAGCGGATGAAAGAGCGTGGGCATCTGCGGATGCGTATTGCACTCGGCAATGTTTTTACCGGGCCTGGCAGCATTGCGCGCTCCTATCGCACTGCCCGCACCACCATGATGGTCGGCAAGCAGCGGATGCCGGGATTACGCAGCTACTTCTATCAGGATCTGGTGCTGCCGGTGCTGCTCGACAGCCTGCGAGGCGGCTGGCAGGCGAATGAGCTGGCGCGGCCACTGGCAAAGCTTAAAAGCATGGATAACAACGGCCTGCTGCGTCGTACGCTGATGGCCTGGTTTACCCACAACGTGCAGCCGGGCGCCACTGCGCGCGCGCTGTTTATCCATCGCAACACGCTGGAGTACCGGCTGAACCGGATTTCTGAACTGACCGGGCTTAACCTGGGGCAGTTTGATGACAGGCTGCTGCTCTATGTGGCGCTGCAGCTGGATGAGCAGGGATAACACGCAAACAGCGGGCATAAAAAAGGCCAGCAGTGCTGGCCTTTCCGATCGGGCAGGGAATTAACGACCGTTACGGGTTAATTTTTCCAGGTCCGATTCAATCTCACTGATTTTGTGAGAAACCACGCTTTCCAGATGACGCAGGTCATCCAGAATTTTGCGTTTCAGATCCACTTCAACCTGGTCACGCTGGCAAATCTGGTCCAGTTCGTCGATGACATAACGCAGATTCGGGCTGATCTCCTGAACTTCTTTATAGCCCTGGGTCGCATGATCGGCCACGACGGTTTTGCGCTGACGCGGATATTTGAATTTGACGCTTTTCGCGAAAAATTCACCTTTATCTTTGCGGAAGTAGATTTTCAGAATGTCGTTATTCGCTTCCTGACGCAGGCTGTAGCGATCGATGTCGTCCGGATTACTGATTCCTAAGCTTTTCAGATTGTCATACATGGCGTTGTTTCCATCAAAAGTGAGAAGCGCGCAGTCTTGTTCATGACGTCAGACAACTGTAGACATAAATCAGCGGGATGAACATTGCGCGACAGGATTTAACTGGCGCGGATTATGACCTGGATGAAATCTAAACGCACCCGTTCCTTCGCGGCGCGAAACAGGTTGATTTAGAATGGCTGTAAAGAAAAGATGACGGGCTGGTTTCCAGCCCGTCACTGACATCAGTCGATGGTGCGCAGCAGTTCGTTGATACCGGTTTTGCTCAGGGTTTTCGCGTCAACTTTCTTCACGATCACCGCACAGTAGAGGCTGTAGCTGCCATCTTTAGACGGCAGGTTACCGGAAACGACGACCGAACCGGCAGGAACGCGGCCGTAATGCACTTCGCCGGTTTCGCGGTCATAAATTTTGGTGCTCTGACCGATATAGACGCCCATTGAGATCACGGAGCCTTCTTCAACAATCACGCCTTCAACGATTTCAGAGCGTGCGCCAATGAAGCAGTTGTCTTCGATAATGGTCGGGTTTGCCTGCAGCGGTTCCAGCACGCCACCGATTCCCACGCCACCTGAGAGGTGAACGTTTTTGCCGATCTGCGCACAGGAGCCGACGGTCGCCCAGGTATCCACCATGGTGCCTTCATCGACGAAAGCGCCGATGTTGACATAAGAGGGCATCAGCACCGTGTTACGGGCAATGAACGCGCCCTGACGCACAGCCGCAGGCGGCACCACGCGGAAACCGGCGGCTTTAAAACGCGCCTCATCCCAGCCAGCAAACTTCATCGGCACTTTGTCGTAAAAACGGGTTTCTGCCCCTTCCATGACCTGATTGTCGTTGATGCGGAAAGAGAGCAGCACTGCTTTTTTCAGCCACTGATGCGTTACCCACTCGCCGTCGATCTTTTCAGAAACGCGCAGTTCGCCGCTGTCCAGCAGGGCGATCACCTGGTTGATGGCATCACGGGTTTCGCTGTCAACGCTGACGGGGGTAATGTCCGCGCGACGTTCAAAGGCGGATTCGATAACGCTCTGTAACTGTTGCATATTTTTTTCCTGATCGGTCATGTGCAATGCCGGGCACTCTCCCGGCACAAATAAAAATAGAGGATGATAAATCGTGTCTGGTCACACTTTATCGTTTGGATTAAGGGCCTCTGTCAACCGTTGTTGCAATGCTTTGCGCATTTCTTCGTCCAGCGCCTGCCGCTCACTGTTGGCCAGAATAAAGAGATCTTCGACCCGCTCGCCGATGGTGCTGATGCGCGCGCCATGCAGTGAAACGCCGAGATCGGCAAAGACTTCACCAACCCGGGCCAGCAGACCCGGCTGGTCCAGCGCCACCAGTTCCAGATAGCTGCGCCGGTCGGTGTGGGTCGGCAGGAAGTTGACCTCGGTGTCCACACTGAAGTGCCGGAGTTTGGCTGACGGTCGGCGGGTGCGCGGCGGCACCCACTGCGACTGGGTTATCGCCTGCTCCAGCGCCTGAATGATCATCGGATGGCGATCCGGGGAGAGCGGACTGCCATCGGGTTCCAGCACAATAAAGGTATCCATGGCCATGCCGTCGCGGCTGGTGAAGATCTGAGCGTCATGGACGCTGAGATTGCGGCGGTCCAGTTCACCGGCGACAGCGGCAAACAGGTGGGGGCGATCGGGGCTCCAGATAAAAATCTCCGTTCCGCCGCGCGTGGCCTGCGGGCTGACCAGCACCAGCGGCTTCTTCAGGTCATGCACCAGCAGATGGCGGGCATGCCAGGCGATCTGATTGGGCGTATGGCGCAGGAAGTAGTCAGCGCGGCAGCGATTCCAGATCTGATGCAGGCGCTCCTCATCTATATTGTCCATCCGCAGCAGCGCCAGCGCCTGCAGACGATGATGGCGCACCCGCTCGCGCAGATCCGGACTGTTCTCCATGCCACGACGCAGCTGCTTCTCCGTGGCGAAAAAGAGTTCGCGCAGCAGGCTCTGCTTCCAGCTGTTCCAGAGGCTCTCGTTGGTGGCGCAGATATCGGCCACCGTCAGGCAGACCAGATAGCGCAGCCGGTTTTCGTTCTGCATCACCTCCGCGAACTGCTGGATGACCGTCGGGTCCTGAATGTCGCGCCGCTGAGCCGTGACCGACATCAGCAGATGATGGCGCACCAGCCAGGCCACCAGCTGTGTTTCCCGCGAGTTGAGGCCGTGCATCTCCGCGAAGTCGAGCGCGTCCTGTGCGCCGAGAATCGAGTGGTCACCGCCGCGCCCCTTGGCGATGTCATGCAGCAGCGCGGCCATCAGCAGCAGCTCCTGCTGAGGCAGGCGCGGCCACAGCTCGACGCACAGCGGATGCTGCGGACGGGTAGACTCGCTGGCGAAGCTCTCCAGCTTCTGCAGGACGCGAATGGTGTGCTCATCCACGGTGTAGGCGTGGAACAGATCAAACTGCATCTGGCCGACAATATGGCCCCACAGCGGCGTATAGGCCCACAGCACGCTGTGGCGATGCATCGGCACCAGCGCCCGGCTGACCGCGCCAGGGTGGCGCAGAATCGACATAAACGTGCGGCGCGCCTCCGGGATCTGACACAGCGGCTGTTTCAGATGGCGGCGGGCATGGCGCAGGTGACGCAGGGTGGTGGAGTAGATGCCTTTGATGTTCTCGTTGCGCACCATGACGTAAAACATGCGCAGGATCGCCTGCGGCTCACGGGTGAACAGCGTTTCATCACGCAGGTCGATCAGGTCGCCACGCAGCTGAAAGTCGTCATCGACAGGTCTGGGCTTCTCATTGGTGGATAGCGCCAGAATCGCCTCATCAAACAGCTGTAACAGCATCTGGTTCAGTTCACCGATGCGTCGCGTACCCCGGTAGAAATCCTTCATCATCCGCTCGACCGGCTCGTTGCCTTCGCCCTGATAGTTCAGGCGCTGCGCCACGCTGAGCTGGCGATCAAACAGCAGGCGGTTATCGTAGCGGGGCAGGGAGAGGTGCAGCGCAAAGCGGATGCGCCAGAGAAACGCCTGGCATTCGTTGAGTTCGCTGCGCTCTGCCTCGGTGAGAAAGCCAAAGCCGACCATCTCATCCAGCGTAGTGGCACCGAAATGGCGTCGGGCGACCCATTGCAGCGTATGAATGTCACGCAGGCCGCCGGGGCTGCTTTTAATATCCGGCTCAAGGTTGTAGCTGGTGCCGTGATAACGTTTGTGGCGCTCCTGCTGCTCTTCGATTTTGGCGGCAAAAAAGCGGGATGAGGGCCAGAAGCCGTCGCTGAAGACGTTCTTCTGCAACTCCAGGAACAGCGCCACGTCGCCGGTCAGCATGCGTGACTCAATCAGATTGGTGGCGACGGTGAGGTCAGATAGCCCCTCCAGCAGACACTCCTCCAGCGTGCGCACGCTGTGGCCCACTTCCAGCCGCAGATCCCACATCAGGGTCAGCAGTTCGCTGGTGCGCTGCGCCGCCTGCTCATCCAGCGGCTGACGGCTGAGGATCAGCACATCGATGTCAGAGAGCGGGTGGAGTTCGGCCCGCCCATAGCCGCCCACGGCCACCAGCGCGATGGCGGGCATCGCATCGAAGCCAAAGAAGCGCCACAGGCGGCGCAGCAGCTGATCGATAAACAGCGTGCGGGCATCAATCAGCTGTTCCACGGCTTCACCGGCGTCGAATGCTGCAGCCAGATGCTGCTGGAAATGTTCCAGCCGCGGCTTCAGCAGCTCGCGCGTCAGCTGATCGTCACCCCATTCGGCCGGTGAATCGACCAGACCGTTTTTTACCTCTTCCGACAGGCTCACGCTCATGCTGCTCTTCTCTTTTATAGCCAAAAAAAAGCCGGCACATGGCCGGCTTGATCTCTATCCGGGGAATTACCCCTCGGCGACGAGCACAGCAGGCAGCGTGTCGTCTTTGCGCAGGGTTAAAATCTCGCAGCCGTTTTCCGTCACCACAATAGTATGCTCATACTGCGCGGACAAGCTGCGATCTTTGGTTTTTACCGTCCAGCCATCTTTCATGGTGCGGATGCGGTAATCGCCGACATTGACCATCGGTTCAACGGTAAAGGTCATGCCCGCCTGCAGCACGACGCCGCTGTCATCCGCATCGTAATGCAGCACCTGCGGCTCTTCGTGGAACCCTTTACCGATGCCGTGACCGCAATATTCACGCACCACGGAGAAGTCATTCGCTTCTACATACTTCTGGATAGCCCGGCCCAGCTCGCGCAGACGGATACCTGGCTTGATCAGACGCAGTGAAAGATAGAGGCTCTCCTGGGTCACGCGGCAGAGGCGCTCGCCCTGAATGGTCGGTTTGCCGACAATAAACATCTTCGAGGTATCGCCGTGGTACTCATCTTTGATCACGGTGACGTCAATGTTGACGATATCGCCATCCTTTAACGGGCGATCGTCGCTCGGGATACCGTGGCACACCACTTCGTTTACCGAAATGCAGACCGACTTTGGAAAGCCGTGATAGCCGAGGCAGGCAGAGACAGCCTGCTGCTTTTGGGTAATGTGATCGTGGCAGATGCGGTCCAGTTCACCGGTGGTCACACCCGGTTTAACGTGCGGTTCGATCATCTCCAGCACTTCGGCGGCCAGGCGGCCCGCGACGCGCATTTTTTCGATTTCTTCAGCTGTTTTGATTGAAATTGGCATTAAATTAATCCGCATTTGTCGAAATTTTCGACAATAATAAGTTCTGTGCTGTCATGTTAGCAGCCAGAAAATGGGCTGCCAAATAGAGAACGCGCTGGCTTCCGTCAGCGATCATTTATTGGCGTCCCCCGGCGGTTTGTGGTATAAAGCGCGCCGACGATTCTCTGTATGGCCGTTTTGGTCAGCAGGAAACGCATAACTCTCATTATGTGTAATAAAACACACATGTATCGACACATACGCCGGGGTGCCTTGAAAGAGGTCGGTCGTATGGGATACATGGAGGCCCAACCCCAAATCAAATTTCAGAGGTAATCATGGCAACTGTTTCCATGCGCGACATGCTCCAGGCTGGTGTTCACTTCGGTCACCAGACCCGTTACTGGAACCCAAAAATGAAGCCATTCATTTTTGGTGCACGTAACAAGGTTCACATCATCAACCTGGAAAAAACCGTTCCTATGTTCAACGAAGCTCTGGCTGAACTGAACAAGATCGCTTCCCGTAAAGGTAAGATCCTGATCGTAGGTACCAAGCGCGCTGCTGCTGAAGCGGTAAAAGAGTCTGCACTGAGCTGCGACCAGTTCTTCGTAAACCACCGCTGGTTAGGTGGCATGCTGACTAACTGGAAAACCGTGCGTCAGTCAATCAAGCGTCTGAAAGATCTGGAGACTCAGTCTCAGGATGGTACTTTCGACAAACTGACCAAAAAAGAAGCGCTGATGCGTGCGCGTGAGCTGGCCAAGCTGGAAAACAGCCTGGGCGGTATCAAAGACATGGGCGGTCTGCCAGACGCGCTGTTTGTTGTTGATGCTGACCACGAACACATCGCAATCAAAGAAGCAAACAACCTGGGTATCCCGGTATTTGCTATCGTTGATACCAACTCTGATCCAGATGGCGTTGATTTCGTTATCCCAGGTAACGACGACGCAATCCGTGCTGTAAGCCTGTACCTGAATGCCGTTGCGACCACCGTTCGCGAAGGCCGTTCTCAGGATCTGGCTGAGCAAGCTGAAGAAGCGTCTTTAGAAAACGCTTAATAAGGTTTGCTCTGCATAAGAGCCCTTAGTATTCAGATGTGATCTGTAAGGGGCCTGTACTGGCCCCTTTATTTTATCTAAGTCTGTAACGCCCCCTGTCGGACGGCGGGACAGAGTAAATTTTCCGCAAATAAGTGTCTGCTGGTGCACATGTACTCAGGCACGAACCGAGGATTCTGGAATGGCTGACATTACCGCTGCATTGGTAAAAGAACTGCGCGAGCGTACTGGCGCTGGCATGATGGACTGCAAAAAAGCGCTGACCGAAGCGAACGGCGACATTGAGCTGGCGATTGAGAACATGCGTAAGTCTGGCGCAATCAAAGCAGCGAAAAAAGCAGGTAACGTTGCGGCTGATGGCGTGATCAAAACCAAGATCGTTGGCGACTACGGCGTGATTCTGGAAGTAAACTGCCAGACTGACTTCGTCGCAAAAGATGGCGGTTTCCAGGCATTCGCAGACAAAGTTCTGGACGCGGCTGCAGCCGATCGCGTAACCGATGTAGAAGTTCTGAAAGCGCAGTTCGAAGAAGAGCGCGTTGCACTGGTTGCTAAAATCGGTGAGAACATCAACATCCGTCGCGTCGCAATCCTGGAAGGCGCAGAGTTGGGCAGCTACCTGCACGGCGCACGTATCGGCGTACTGGTTTCAGCGAAAGGCGCTAACGAAGATCTGATCAAACAGATCGCTATGCACGTTGCGGCAAGCAAGCCTGAATTCGTTAAGCCAGAAGACGTTTCTGCTGACGTGGTTGAGAAAGAGTACCAGGTTCAGCTGGACATCGCGATGCAGTCTGGCAAGCCAAAAGAGATCGCAGAGAAGATGGTTGAAGGCCGCATGAAGAAATTCACCGGCGAAGTTTCTCTGACTGGTCAGGCTTTCGTTATCGACCCAAGCAAAACCGTTGGCCAGGCTCTGAAAGAGCAGGGCGCTGACGTCATCAACTTCATCCGCTTCGAAGTGGGCGAAGGCATCGAGAAAGTTGAGTCTGACTTCGCTGCAGAAGTTGCAGCCATGTCCAAGCAGTCTTAATGCTCTGAAAGAACCGCCAGATGGCGGTTCTTTTTTGTCTGTGAACCGCAACAGACACATTTTCAGTTTCATCCCAATAGCAATTTCATTGCGGTAAGCGGATGATCGATCACAATTTACTTCTCCTTTACACCCTATCTTCCAGGAAGAACTGACCATGGCGACCAACGCAAAACCTGTTTATCAACGTATCCTGCTTAAACTCAGCGGCGAAGCCCTGCAAGGCGCTGAAGGTTTTGGTATCGACGCGAGTGTGCTGGACCGTATGGCACAAGAGGTAAAAGAGCTGGTTGAGCTGGGCATCCAGGTTGGCGTTGTGATCGGCGGGGGTAACCTGTTCCGCGGAGCGGGCCTGGCGCAGGCGGGGATGAACCGCGTTGTGGGTGACCACATGGGTATGCTGGCTACCGTAATGAACGGCCTGGCGATGCGTGATGCGCTGCACCGCGCCTATGTGAATGCCCGCCTGATGTCAGCGATTCCACTGAATGGCGTCTGCGATAACTACAGCTGGGCAGAGGCGATCAGCCTGCTGCGTAACAACCGCGTGGTGATCTTCTCCGCCGGTACCGGCAATCCGTTCTTCACCACCGATTCTGCGGCCTGCCTGCGCGGCATTGAGATCGAAGCGGATGTGGTCCTGAAAGCGACCAAAGTGGATGGCGTCTATTCTGCCGATCCGGTGAAAAACCCGGATGCGACCCTGTATGAGCAACTGACCTATACTGAAGTGCTGGATCAGGAGCTGAAAGTGATGGATCTTGCGGCCTTTACCCTGGCGCGTGACCACAAACTGCCTATCCGTGTTTTCAACATGAATAAGCCAGGCGCACTGCGTCGCGTAGTGATGGGTGAAAAAGAAGGCACCCTGATTACGCATTAATACCCGAGGCGAGATAAAATAAGGTATATTCTGTCAGCGCGATGATGACGCATCGCGCACCAGTCAGGATTATCGATGATTATCGATCCCGCTTCCGGCCAGGCCGGAACTGGCCAGGTCAAACCGAATCCAAGGGTTTCAACGTGATTAACGACATCAAAAAAGATGCTGACACGCGCATGGAAAAATGCGTTGAAGCATTCAAAAACACCATCAGCAAAGTGCGCACGGGTCGTGCTTCCCCTTCGCTGCTTGACGGCATCGTCGTCGAATATTACGGCACGCCGACGCCACTGCGTCAGCTGGCTTCCGTCACTGTGGAAGACTCACGCACGCTGAAAATCAACGTGTTTGATCGCACCCTGAGTGCGGCAGTTGAAAAAGCGATCATGAAGTCCGATCTCGGTCTGAACCCAAGTTCAGCCGGCAGCGACATCCGTGTTCCGCTGCCTGCACTGACCGAAGAGCGTCGCAAAGATCTGATTAAAATCGTGCGCGGCGAAGCCGAGCAGGGCCGTGTGTCGGTACGTAACGTCCGTCGCGATGCCAACGATAAAATCAAAGCGCTGCTGAAAGATAAAGAGATCAGCGAAGACGACGAACGTCGTGCGCAGGATGAAATCCAGAAAATGACGGATGCTTACATCAAGAAAGTGGATGCTGCACTGTCAGAAAAAGAGACGGAGCTGATGGATTTCTAATCCCATCGCTGCCGGAAAAAACGCCGTACAGAGAGGTATTCGTATGAATGCGACATCTGGCGGCGTTTTACATTGTGCCACTGTGCACCCTGACTTCACACGGATAGCTTCATGAAGCGATTAACTCTGCTGGGATCAACCGGCTCAATCGGCACCAGCACGCTGGCGGTGGTTCGCGCCAATCCGGCGCTCTATCAGATTACAGCACTGGTGGCCGGTCATAACGTGGCGCTGATGGCCGAACAGTGTGCAGCCTTTACCCCGCGCTACGCCTGCATGGCAGACGAAGCCTCCGCTGCTGCGTTGCGTGAGCGACTGAGAGCAATCAGGGTCAATACTGAAGTGCTCTCCGGCGTTCAGGCAGCCTGTGAGCTGGCCGCGCTGGATGAGGTGGATCAGGTGATGGCGGCGATTGTTGGCGCCTCCGGCCTGCTGCCGACGCTGGCAGCCATCCGTGCCGGAAAAACCGTGCTGCTGGCGAACAAAGAGTCCCTTGTCACCTGCGGCCGTTTGTTTATGGAGGCTGTGCGTCATCATCACGCACAGTTACTACCGGTCGACAGCGAGCATAACGCCATTTTTCAGAGTTTACCGGCTACCATCCAGCATCAGTTAGGTTACGCTGACCTGCGGGATAATGGCATTGAGTCGATTATCCTTACGGGATCAGGTGGTCCTTTTCGTGACACAGATTTAGCCGATCTCAGCGCCATGTCGCCCGATCAGGCCTGTGCTCATCCGAACTGGTCGATGGGGAGAAAAATCTCTGTCGACTCGGCCACCATGATGAATAAAGGTCTTGAGTACATTGAAGCCCGTTGGTTGTTCAACGCCAGCGCAGCGCAGATGGAAGTGATACTCCACCCGCAGTCGGTGATTCACTCCATGGTGCGATATTGCGATGGCAGCGTGCTGGCTCAGTTAGGTTCACCGGATATGCGTACGCCCATTGCTCACAGCATGGCCTGGCCTTCGCGTATTAATGCAGGCGTGACGCCGCTGGATTTCACCCGCATGTCGGCGCTGACGTTTGCTGAACCTGACTTTAATCGCTACCCCTGTCTGAAGCTGGCCATTGATGCCTGCGAAGCAGGGCAGGCGGCCACCACCACGCTCAATGCAGCCAACGAGGTTGCCGTTGCGGCTTTCCTGAATCACCAGATCCGCTTTACCGACATCGCTGCGCTGAACAGTGCGGTGCTGGCGGCACAGGTGTGTGCGGAACCGGATTCGGTGGACGCTGTCCTTGAAATCGATCGCTCTGCGCGCGCGCGGGCAACAGAAATGTTGTCGCGCTTCACGTCGTGACGCCGATCGATATGAGGCCATTTGTTCGCTTCAGGTGAAAATGGTATAGTCGCTGGCTCGCGTTTCACGGTCTGTCACCGAATTCGGTGTGGCCCGACACTGAGAATCTGTCGGGATTTGAATCGGGCGCAATGTATTCAGAAACCACAGCATTTCTGATGAAAGGAATTGGTTAAGCGTTATGTCGTCTAACAATCACAACAACACTGATGACCAGCAGGGAAACGGTCCGCGCCACGTCGCTATCATCATGGATGGCAACGGTCGCTGGGCCAAAAATCAGGGAAAATTGCGCATTTCAGGCCACAAAGCGGGCGTCAAATCGGTACGTCGTGCCGTCAGCTTTGCTGTCAGCAACAATCTCGAAGCCCTGACGCTTTACGCCTTCAGCAGTGAAAACTGGAGCCGTCCGGCGCAGGAAGTCACCGCGTTAATGGAACTGTTTGTCTGGGCACTCGACAGTGAAGTGAAGAGCCTGCACAAACACAACGTCCGGTTACGCGTCATTGGCGATACCAGCCGATTCAGCCCGCGTATTCAGGAACGTATTCGCCGTTCTGAGACGCTGACTGCAAATAATAGTGGCCTGACGCTCAACATTGCTGCCAACTATGGCGGCCGTTGGGATATTATCGAAGGCGTGAAAAAACTGGCTGAACAGGTTCAGGAAGGCTTACTGCGTCCTGACCAGATTACCGAAGAGAGCCTGACGTCGCAGCTCTGTATGCAGGAGCTGGCGCCAGTGGATTTAGTGATAAGGACCGGGGGAGAGCATCGGATTAGCAACTTCCTGCTGTGGCAGATTGCCTATGCTGAATTCTATTTTACCGATGTGCTCTGGCCGGATTTCGATGAACACGTTTTTGAAGGTGCACTGAATGCATTCTCTCTGCGGGAGCGTCGTTTTGGCGGCGCTGCACCAGGCGGCGCCTGAGCAATCTGGGGGTAACCTTTGCTGAAGTCTCGTCTGATTACCGCGTTAATTTTAATTCCGCTGGTAATAGCTGCACTGTTCTGGTTACCACCTGTGGGTTTCGCAATTACCACCATCATTATCTGTATGCTGGCCGCCTGGGAATGGGGTCAGCTGGCAGGGATGGCATCCCGTCAGCAGCGCGTCTGGCTGGCGGTTCTTTGTGGCCTCTTACTGGCCCTGATGCAGTTTACTCTGCCTCCTTATCAGCATGATGTGCATCTGCCGCAGGTGGCGACATCGCTCTGGGCGTCGCTGGTGTGGTGGGTCGTTGCGCTGCTGCTGGTTCTCTCCTATCCCGCTTCGGCCGCCTTCTGGCGCCATTCACGTCCGCTTCGCCTGCTGTTTGGTCTCTTAACCCTGGTGCCTTTTTTCTGGGGCATGATGGCGCTGCGCCAGTATCACTATGAAACCGATCACTTTGCCGGGGCCTGGTGGCTGCTGTTTGTCATGCTGCTGGTGTGGGGCGCGGATTCAGGGGCCTACATGTTTGGCAAGATGTTCGGCAAACACAAGCTGGCGCCAAAGGTCTCACCGGGTAAAACCTGGGAAGGTTTTCTGGGCGGTCTGGTCTCTTCCGCGCTGATTGCGCTGCTGTTCGCAACGCTGGCCCCTCTGACGGTGTCAGCTGGCACGCTGGTGGTCTGCGCGGTGATTGCGACCCTGGCGTCGGTGCTGGGTGATCTCACCGAAAGTATGTTCAAACGCGAAGCGGGCATCAAAGACAGCGGTAATCTGATCCCCGGTCACGGCGGGATTCTGGATCGCATTGATAGTCTGACTGCGGCAGTGCCGGTGTTTGCCTGTTTATTGCTGCTGGTGTTTCGCACCCTTTAAGGACAGGCAAAGATGTTGAGCATAATCTGGAGTTTTGTCGCCTTTATCGTTGCGCTGGGCGTGCTGATTACCGTCCATGAATTTGGCCATTTCTGGGTCGCCCGTCGCTGCGGCGTCAAAGTTGAACGCTTTTCTATCGGTTTCGGTAAATCACTCTGGCGGCGTCGTGACCGCCAGGGCACCGAGTTTGTCATCGCGCTGATTCCCCTTGGCGGCTACGTGAAAATGCTCGACGAGCGTGTCGAGAGCGTTCCCGCCGAACTGCGTCATCAGGCTTTCAACAACAAAGCCGTCTGGCAGCGCGCTTCCATCATTGCGGCGGGTCCTGTCGCTAACTTCCTCTTTGCCATCTTTGCCTACTGGGTTGTGTTTATTCACGGCGTGCCGGGTGTGCGCCCGGTAATCGGTGAAATTTTAAACGGTTCGGTCGCGGCGGAAGCGCAAATTGCACCCGGTATGGAACTTAAGGCGGTTGACGGTATCGAAACGCCTGACTGGGATGCTGTGCGTATGGCGCTGGTGGGTAAAATCGGCGACAGCAGCACAACCCTGACGGTGGCACGATTTGGCGAGGACGCGACCCAGGAGAAACAGCTGGATTTGCGTAACTGGCAGTTTGAGCCAGACAAGCAGGATCCGGTTGTCGCGCTGGGCATCCGGCCACGTGGTCCACAGATTGAGACCACGCTGGCAGAAGTGCAGGCGAACTCGCCAGCCAGTGAAGCCGGTTTGCAAGCTGGCGACAGGATCGTTAAAGTCGATGGTCAGCCATTATCGCAGTGGCAGACTTTTGTCACGCAGGTCCGGGATAACCCGGGCAAAAGCATGGCGCTTGAGGTGGATCGCGGCGGTGATGCAATTACGCTGACCATGACGCCAGAAGCCAGATCGGGCAGCAAAGGCGAAGGATTTGCGGGTGTTATCCCGCGCATTGTCCCGCTGCCGGAAGAGTACAGAACGGTAAGACAGTATGGCGCGTTTGCGGCTATCGGTGAGGCCAGTGTAAAAACCTGGCAGCTGATGAAGCTTACCGTTTCTATGCTGGGCAAGTTAATCACGGGTGATGTGAAGCTGAACAACCTGAGCGGGCCAATCTCGATTGCGCAGGGTGCAGGGTTGTCAGCAGAGTATGGGTTGATTTACTACCTGATGTTCCTGGCGCTGATCAGCGTCAACCTGGGCATCATCAACCTGTTCCCATTGCCGGTTTTAGATGGTGGGCATCTGCTCTTCCTGGCGATCGAAAAGATCAAAGGTGGACCGGTGTCCGAGCGAGTTCAGGACTTTAGTTATCGCATCGGTTCGATTTTGCTGGTGCTGTTAATGGGGCTTGCACTTTTCAATGATTTCTCCCGTTTGTAACCGCTGGAACGCGAACATTCAGGGGATGTGTTAGGAAAACGCATAATAACGATGGCGATGAAAAAGTTGCTCATAGCGTCGCTGCTGTTTAGCAGCGCCACCGTTTACGGTGCAGACGATTTCGTGGTGAAGGATATTCATTTCGAAGGGCTGCAGCGAGTCGCCGTCGGCGCGGCTCTGCTGAGCATGCCAGTTCGGGTTGGCGATACGGTGAATGACGATGATGTCAGAAACACCATTCGCTCACTGTTCGCGACTGGCAACTTTGAGGATGTTCAGGTCCTGCGAGACGGTACAACGCTGATTGTCCAGGTCAAAGAACGTCCTACCATTGCCAGCATTACCTTCACCGGTAACAAAGCGGTGAAAGAGGATCAGCTGAAACAGAATCTGGAAGCCTCCGGTGTGCGTGTCGGCGAAGCGCTTGACCGTACCACGCTCTCTTCTATCGAGAAGGGCCTGGAGGATTTCTACTACAGCGTCGGTAAATATACGGCCAACGTGAAAGCGGTGGTCACGCCACTGCCGCGTAACCGTGTCGATCTGAAGCTGGTCTTTACGGAGGGTGTCTCTGCCAAAATTCAGCAGATCAACATCGTCGGTAACAAGGCGTTCAGTTCTGATGAACTGATCTCCCGCTTCCAGCTGCGCGATGAAGTGCCCTGGTGGAACGTGGTCGGCGACCGTAAATACCAGAAACAGAAACTGGCCGGTGACCTCGAAACCCTGCGCAGCTTCTATCTGGATCGCGGCTACGCCCGCTTTAATATCGATTCGACCCAGGTCAGCCTGACGCCGGATAAAAAAGGCATCTACATCACGGTCAACATCACTGAAGGCGATCAGTACAAAATCGCCGGCGTGATCGTGAATGGCAGCATGGCAGGCCACTCAGCAGAGATTGAACATCTGACCAAAATTCCGGCAGGCGAGCTCTATAACGGCGCCAAAGTCACGAAGATGGAAGATGACATCAAGAAACTGCTGGGCCGCTACGGCTACGCCTATCCGCGCGTCGTGACACAGCCTGAAATCAACGATGCTGATAAGACTGTCAAACTGCACATCAACGTCGATGCCGGTAACCGCTACTACGTGCGTCACGTTCGCTTTGAAGGTAACGACACCTCAAAAGATGCGGTGCTGCGTCGTGAAATGCGTCAGATGGAAGGGGCCTGGCTGGGCAGCGACCTGGTCGAGCAGGGCAAAGAGCGTCTGAACCGCACCGGTTACTTTGAAAACGTCGATGTGGATACCCAGCGCGTGCCAGGTTCACCGGATCAGGTTGATGTGGTCTACAAGGTTAAAGAGCGCAACACCGGGACCTTCAACTTCGGCGTCGGTTACGGCACCGAGAGTGGCGTAAGCTTCCAGGTCGGGGTCACGCAGGATAACTGGCTGGGCACCGGTAATACCGTCGGCATCAGCGGCACCAAAAATGACTACCAGACCTATGCCGAGTTCTCGCTGACTGACCCTTACTTCACCGTGGATGGGGTGAGTCTGGGTGGTCGTCTGTTCTATAACGACTTTAAAGCGGACAATGCCGACCTCTCTGACTATACCAACAAGAGCTATGGTCTGGATGGCACGCTGGGCTTCCCGGTTAACGAAAACAACACCCTGCGTGTCGGTCTGGGCTATGTCCATAACGACCTCTCCAACATGCAGCCGCAGGTGGCGATGTGGCGTTATCTGGATTCAGTCGGCAAGCCGCAGCAGCTGGATGATAAAGGCGAATTCTCTGCTGATGACTTCACCTTCAACTACGGCTGGACCTACAACACGCTGGACCGTGGCTTCTTCCCGACGGCGGGTAACCGCACCAACCTGAACGGTAAGGTGACGATTCCTGGCTCAGACAACAGCTTCTACAAGGCCACGCTGGACACCCAGCAGTATGTGCCGATTAACCAGGATCACACCTGGGTGCTGTTGGGTCGTGGCCGTGTGGGTTACGGCGATGGTCTCGGCGGCAAAGAGATGCCGTTCTATGAGAACTTCTACGCCGGTGGTTCCAGTACCGTTCGTGGCTTCCAGTCCAATACCATTGGTCCGAAGGCTGCCTACTACAATAACAACTCGTCGAATTGCCGCCTGGCCGATCCGGATGGCATCTGTAAGTCTGACGATGCGGTCGGCGGAAACGCCATGGCGATTGCCAGCCTGGAGCTGATCACGCCAACGCCGTTCCTGAGCGAGAAGTATGCCAACTCGGTACGTACCTCGGTGTTTGTCGATACCGGTACCGCATGGGATACCCACTGGGAAAACACGGCCGAAACTCGTGCGGCGGGCATTCCGGACTACAGCGATCCTAACAATATCCGCGTTTCAAGCGGTGTTGCGCTGCAGTGGATGTCACCGCTCGGCCCGCTGGTGTTCTCTTACGCCCAGCCGATAAAGAAAGTGGATGGAGACAAGTCAGAGCAGTTCCAGTTTAACATTGGTAAAACCTGGTAATGATCTGAGCATGGATGCATAGCTGAAGTCTTGCTGCCGGACAGCGCAGGCTGTTCCGGGGCAAACACTGTGTCGCTGACACAAACGTTGATGGTAAGGAGTTTATAGTGAAAAAGTTGTTGTGTGCCGCAGGTCTGGGTCTTGCTTTAGCGGTTTCCGCTGGTGTTCAGGCTGCTGACAAAATTGCAGTGGTAAACGTGTCCAGCATTTTCCAACAGTTACCGCAACGTGCGACTGTTGCTAAACAGCTGGAAAATGAGTTCAAAGGCCGTGCAACTGAGCTGCAGAGCCAGGAACGCGATCTGCAAACTAAAATGCAGCGTTTACAGCGTGACGGCTCTACCATGAAGGCCAGCGAACGCAGCCGTATGGAAAAAGATGTCATGTCTCAGCGTGAAGCTTTCTCTTCAAAAGCCCAGGCCTTTGAGCAGGATAACCGCCGTCGTCAGATGGAAGAGCGTAACAAGCTGCTGAGCCGCATTCAGGACGCCGTGAAGAAAGTCGCTGACAGCGATGGTTACGATGTCGTGATCGACGCGAACGCGGTGGCTTATGCATCAAACGCAAAAGACATTACTGCTGACGTGCTGAAACAGGTTAAATAATTCATGGCATCTATTCGACTGGCTGATTTAGCCCAGCAGTTGGATGCAGAATTGCACGGAGATGGCGATATCGTCATCTCCGGCATTGCTTCTATGCAATCCGCCACAACTGGCCAAATCACATTTCTTGCAAACAGCCGTTACCGCGAGCAACTCGCCCTGATAAAGGCTTCAGCCGTGGTGCTGACGGAAGCGGATCTGGAGTGGTGCAATACGGCAGCGCTGGTGGTGAAAAATCCCTACCTGACCTATGCGCGTATGGCACAGATACTCGATACCACCCCCCAGCCCGCGCAGAATATCGCGCCCAGCGCGGTGATCGACCCTTCAGCCCGACTCGGCAACAACGTCGCGATTGGCGCTAACGCCGTCATCGAAGCGGATGTGGAGCTGGGCGACAACGTGGTGATCGGCGCAGGCTGCTTTGTGGGCAAAAAAACCCGCATCGGTCGTGGTACCCGTCTCTGGGCCAACGTCTCCGTTTATCATGAGATTCAGATCGGCCAGGATTGTCTGATTCAGTCAGGCACCGTCATCGGTTCTGATGGCTTCGGCTATGCCAACGATCGCGGTAACTGGGTGAAAATCCCGCAGTTAGGCGCGGTAATTATCGGCGATCGGGTGGAAATTGGTGCCTGCACTACCATCGATCGCGGTGCGCTGGATAACACTCTGATAGGCAATGGTGTTATCATAGACAACCAGTGCCAGATCGCTCACAACGTAGTTATTGGTGACAATACTGCGGTTGCAGGCGGTGTGATCATGGCGGGTAGTTTGAAAATTGGACGTTACTGTATGATTGGCGGTGCCAGCGTCATTAACGGCCATATGGAAATCTGTGACAAAGTCACCGTGACCGGTATGGGCATGGTCATGCGTCCTATCACAGAGCCTGGCGTCTATTCCTCAGGCATTCCGCTGCAACCCAACAAAACCTGGCGCAAAACTGCAGCGCTGGTGATGAACATCGATGACATGAGCAAACGCTTAAAAGCCATCGAGCGCAAGGTCGGCAAAGACGACTGACCGCCATCCCAAAACTGACCGGCTTTCATAATAAAAATGTTAAGCAGGGAAGCCCGGCGCCACAGAACCTATTTGCGGCCTGCGGAAGATCATTTTGATCTGTGCAGGCCGTGTTATTGATGTCATCAGATTTTTAGGACAGGAAGAGTATTTTGACTACTGAAACTCATACTCTGAAAATTGAAGAGATTTTAGAGCTGCTGCCGCACCGCTATCCGTTTCTGCTGGTAGACCGCGTGCTGGAATTTGAAGAGCACAAATACCTGCGTGCAGTGAAGAACGTTTCTGTTAACGAACCGTTTTTCCAGGGGCATTTCCCTGGTAAACCGATTTTTCCTGGCGTTCTTATCCTGGAAGCGATGGCGCAGGCCACCGGTATTCTGGCGTTTAAAAGCGTAGGTAAACTGGAGCCAGGTGAACTCTATTATTTTGCCGGTATCGACAACGCCCGCTTCAAGCGCCCTGTGGTACCAGGCGACCAGATGATCATGGAAGTCACTTTCGAGAAAACCCGCCGTGGTCTGACCCGCTTCAAAGGCGTGGCGACTGTCGACGGTAAAATCGTTTGTGAAGCGACCATGATGTGTGCCCGCAGCCGGGAGGCATAATTCGTGATTGATCCAACCGCCACTATCCATCCCAGTTCTGTCATCGAAGAGGGCGCGGTTATCGGCGCCCGCGTTCACATTGGCCCGTTTTGCTTTATTGGCGCGAATGTGGAGATCGGTGAAGGAACGGTACTGAAGTCACACGTTGTGGTGAACGGCCACACACGTATCGGTAAAGATAACCAGATCTATCAGTTCGCCTCTATCGGCGAAGTGAACCAGGATCTGAAATATGCCGGTGAGCCAACACGGGTTGAAATCGGCGATCGCAACCGCATCCGTGAAAGCGTGACGATTCATCGCGGCACCACTCAGGGTGGCCATGTCACCACGGTGGGCAGCGATAATCTGCTGATGGTCAACGTTCATATTGCGCACGACTGCGTCATCGGTAACCGCTGTATCTTCGCCAACAACGCGACCCTGGGTGGTCACGTCACGGTCGATGATTTCGCCATTATTGGCGGCATGACAGCAGTGCATCAGTGGTGCACTATTGGTGCGCACGTGATGGTGGGTGGCTGTTCCGGCGTGGCGCAGGATGTGCCGCCTTACGTTATTGCGCAGGGCAACCATGCCACGCCGTTCGGGATCAACATTGAAGGCCTCAAGCGCCGTGGATTCAGCAAAGAGTCGTTGCACGCGATCCGCAACGCCTACAAGTTGCTCTATCGCAGCGGCAGAACGCTGGAGGAAGTGAAGCCGGAGATTGAAGCGCTTGCGCAGCAGCATAGCGAAGTGCAGCCTTTCTACGATTTCTTTGCCCGTTCAACCCGTGGATTAATTCGTTAATTCATGTCAGCGCGTCCTCTAACGATTGCCCTGGTCGCCGGAGAAACCTCCGGCGATATTCTTGGTGCAGGTCTGATTCGAGCCCTGAAAGCGCGCCATCCCGACGCGCGTTTTGTCGGCGTAGCCGGTCCGTTGATGCAGGCGGAAGGGTGTGAAGCCTGGTATGAGATGGAAGAGCTGGCGGTCATGGGCATTGTGGAGGTGCTGGGACGTCTGCGCCGTCTGCTGACGATCCGCCGCGATCTCACCCGGCGCTTTACCGAACTCCAGCCCGATGTGTTTGTCGGGATCGATGCGCCTGACTTCAATATTACGCTGGAAGGCAACCTGAAACGCGCCGGTATCCGTACCATTCACTACGTCAGTCCCTCTGTCTGGGCATGGCGTCAGAAGCGCGTCTTCAAGATTGGTCGTAACACCAATCTGGTGCTGGCCTTCCTGCCGTTTGAAAAAGCGTTCTACGATCGCTTTAATGTTCCCTGCCGTTTTATCGGTCACACCATGGCGGATGCGATGCCGCTGCACCCTGACAAACAGGCTGCGCGTCGTCACCTGGGAATTGCCGATAATGCGCTCTGTCTGGCCCTGCTGCCCGGCAGTCGTGGCGCAGAAGTTGACATGCTCAGCGCCGATTTTCTCAAAACGGCCCGGTTACTGCGGCGTCACTATCCGGCGCTGGAAGTCGTCGTTCCGCTGGTTAACGCCCGCCGGCGCGAACAGTTTGAGAAGATAAAAGCCGAAACGGCTCCCGACCTTCCTGTTCATCTGCTGGATGGTCAGGGACGCGAGGCGATGATCGCGAGCGATGCCGCACTTCTGGCATCGGGCACTGCTGCACTGGAGTGCATGCTGGCAAAATGCCCGATGGTGGTGGGGTATCGAATGAAACCGGCGACCTTCTGGCTGGCAAAACGGCTGGTGAAGACCCCCTATGTTTCGCTGCCCAATCTGCTGGCAGGACGGGAACTGGTGAAAGAGTTACTGCAGGATGAGTGTCAGCCTGAAGCCCTGGCCGCGGCGTTAGATCCGCTGCTGCATGCCGGGCCTGAGCGCGAAACCCTGCTGCAGACGTTCAATGAATTACATCAACAGATCCGCTGGAACGCCGATGAACAGGCGGCGGATGCGGTACTGGAGCTGGTGAATGCCTGATTTTATCTATCCTGCCGCCACGCTGATTGCCGGTGTGGACGAAGTCGGGCGCGGCCCGCTGGTTGGCGCGGTCGTTACGGCGGCGGTGATCCTCGATCCGACCAACCCGATTACCGGGCTGGCGGACTCGAAGAAGCTGTCGGAAAAACGCCGGCTGGCCCTGTTTGACGAAATCAAAGAGAAGGCGCTGGCGTGGAGCCTGGGCCGGGCAGAACCGGAAGAGATTGACCAGCTGAATATCCTGCATGCGACTATGCTGGCGATGCAGCGTGCGGTTGCTGGCCTCTGCATTCAGCCTGACTATGTGCTGATAGACGGTAATCGCTGCCCGGCGCTGCCGATGCCGTCACAGGCGGTAGTCAAAGGGGACAGTCTGGTCGCTGAGATCAGCGCCGCTTCTATCATTGCCAAGGTCTCCCGCGACCGTGAAATGGCTGAACTCGATCTGCTGTTCCCGCAATATGGCTTTGCACAGCACAAAGGCTATCCGACGGCGCTGCACATGGAAAAACTGACGCAGTATGGCGCGACTCCGCACCACCGTCGCAGTTTTGCTCCTGTCCGCAACGCGCTGATCGATGCGGACGTACTGGCCGCCAGCCAGCCCCATACGCTTTAATAGCCTGACGCTGTTTTAACCGGAAACTGATATGGCTGAACCCCGTTTTATACATCTGCGCGTCCACAGTGACTATTCGATGGTTGATGGCCTGGCGAAAACCGGGCCGCTGATCAAAAAGGCGGCTGCGCTCGGCATGCCCGCGATTGCGATCACCGACTTCACTAACCTGTGTGGCCTGGTGAAATTCTACGGCGGGGCGCACGGCGCAGGGATAAAACCGGTTATTGGTGCCGATTTTAAGGTCGCCAGCGAGCTGATGGGGGATGAACTCACGCAGCTGACCGTGCTGGCGGCGAACAATACCGGCTATCAGAACCTGACGCTGCTGATCTCCCGCGCCTATCAGCGTGGCTATGGCGTGGACGGGCCGATTATCGATCGCGACTGGCTGATTGAATTGCAGGAAGGGTTAATCCTGCTGTCAGGCGGACGCCGCGGAGATGTCGGCCGCAGCCTGCTGCGCGGTAACAGCACGCTGGTTTCACAGTGCCTCTCTTTTTATCAGCAGCATTTCCCTGACAGATACTATCTGGAACTGATCCGCACCGGCCGTCCGGATGAAGAAAGCTACCTGCACGCGGCGGTGGAGCTGGCGATTGCCGAAGGCATTCCGGTGGTCGCGACCAACGAAGTCTGCTTTATCAATGAAGAGGATTTCGACGCG
Source organism: Type-F symbiont of Plautia stali (assembly GCF_059731105.1). Classification (NCBI taxonomy): domain Bacteria; kingdom Pseudomonadati; phylum Pseudomonadota; class Gammaproteobacteria; order Enterobacterales; family Enterobacteriaceae; species Type-F symbiont of Plautia stali. The sequence continues at coordinate 811,014 of NZ_AP035909.1, forward strand.
CATGAAATCCGCGTGGCCATCCATGACGGCTATACGCTGGATGACCCCAAGCGTCCGCGCAACTACAGTCCTCAGCAATATATGCGCAGCGAAGCGGAGATGTGCGAGCTCTTCTCGGACATCCCGGAAGCGCTGGAAAACAGCGTAGAAATTGCTAAGCGTTGTAACGTCACGGTCCGGCTGGGCGAATACTTCCTGCCGCAGTTCCCGACCGGAGATATGACCACGGAAGATTATCTGGTCGCGAAATCCCGCGAGGGGCTGGAAGAGCGTCTGGTGTTCCTGTTCCCGGACGAAGCTGAGCGGCTGCAGAAACGCCCGGAATATGATGAGCGTCTGGAGGTTGAACTCAACGTGATCAACCAGATGGGCTTCCCGGGCTACTTCCTGATCGTGATGGAGTTCATCCAGTGGTCCAAGGATAATGGCGTGCCGGTCGGGCCGGGTCGTGGTTCCGGTGCTGGCTCGCTGGTGGCCTATGCGCTGAAAATTACCGATATCGATCCGCTGGAGTTTGACCTGCTGTTCGAACGTTTCCTGAACCCGGAACGTGTCTCAATGCCCGACTTTGACGTCGATTTCTGCATGGAGAAGCGTGACCAGGTGATTGAACACGTCGCGGACATGTACGGGCGCGAAGCGGTTTCACAGATCATCACTTTCGGCACCATGGCGGCGAAAGCGGTTATCCGCGACGTTGGCCGCGTGCTCGGTCATCCTTATGGTTTCGTGGATCGCATTTCCAAACTGATCCCGCCCGATCCCGGCATGACGCTGGAAAAAGCCTTTGTTGCTGAACCGCAGCTGCCGGCCATGTATGAGGCGGATGAAGAGGTCAAAGCGCTGATCGACATGGCGCGTAAGCTGGAAGGGGTCACGCGTAACGCCGGTAAACATGCCGGTGGCGTGGTCATCGCGCCAACGAAGATCACCGATTTTGCGCCGCTCTACTGCGATGAGCACGGTCAGTTCCCGGTGACCCAGTTCGATAAAAATGATGTGGAGTATGCCGGCCTGGTGAAGTTCGACTTCCTGGGGCTGAGAACGCTGACCATCATCGACTGGGCGCTGAAGATGATTAACCCGCGCCGGGAAAAGCAGGGGCTGGAGCCGATCGACATCGCCTCTATCCCGCTGGATGACAAGAAAAGCTTCGATATGCTGCAGCGCTCGGAAACCACCGCGGTATTCCAGCTTGAATCGCGCGGCATGAAGGATCTGATCAAGCGTCTGAAGCCCGACTGCTTTGAAGATATGATCGCACTGGTGGCGCTGTTCCGTCCGGGGCCGCTACAGTCCGGCATGGTGGATAACTTCATCGACCGCAAGCATGGTCGTGAAGCGATCTCCTATCCCGACATCCAGTGGCAGCATGAAAGTTTGAAACCAGTGCTGGAGCCCACATACGGCATCATTCTCTATCAGGAACAGGTGATGCAGATCGCCCAGGTCCTCTCCGGGTACACCTTGGGTGGCGCAGATATGCTGCGTCGCGCCATGGGGAAAAAGAAACCGGAAGAGATGGCCAAGCAGCGTTCCGTTTTCCGTGACGGTGCAGAAAGCATGGGCATCGACGGCGAACTGTCGATGAAGATCTTCGATCTGGTAGAAAAATTTGCAGGCTATGGCTTTAACAAGTCACACTCTGCGGCCTATGCACTGGTCTCTTACCAGACGCTATGGCTGAAAGCGCACTATCCGGCAGAGTTTATGGCCGCGGTAATGACCGCCGATATGGATAACACCGAGAAGGTGGTAGGTCTGGTCGATGAGTGCTGGCGGATGGGACTGAAGGTGCTGCCGCCCGATATCAACTCCGGCCTCTATCCCTTCCATGTGAATGACGCAGGTGAAATTGTTTACGGTATCGGTGCGATAAAAGGGGTCGGTGAAGGCCCGATCGAAGCGATCATTGACGCCCGAAACGAAGGCGGTTACTTCCGCGAGCTGTTTGACCTCTGCGCCCGAACCGACACTAAAAAGATCAACCGTCGGGTGATGGAAAAACTGATCATGTCCGGGGCCTTCGATCGCCTGGGGCCGCATCGCGCCGCGCTGATGAGTGCGCTCGGTGACGCGTTAAAAGCGGCCGATCAGCATGCGAAGGCGGAGGCGATTGGCCAGGCGGATATGTTTGGCGTGCTGGCGGAAGAGCCGGAGCAGGTGGAGAAATCGTACGCCAGCGTCACGCGATGGCCGGAGCAGGTGCAGCTGGATGGCGAACGGGAAACCCTGGGGCTCTACCTGACCGGGCACCCGATTAATCAGTATCTGAAAGAAATTGAGCGTTACGTTGGCGGGGTGCGGCTGAAAGATATGCATCCAACCGACCGGGGGAAAATTACCGTGGCGGCCGGTCTGGTGATCGCTGCACGGGTAATGGTCACCAAACGCGGCAACCGAATTGGTATCTGTACTCTGGACGATCGTTCTGGTCGTCTTGAGGTGATGTTATTTACCGATGCGTTAGATAAATACCAGCAGCTGCTGGAGAAAGACCGAATCCTGATCGTCAGTGGACAGGTCAGCTTTGATGACTTCAGTGGTGGCCTTAAAATGACCGCTCGTGAAGTTATGGACATCGACGAAGCTCGCGAAAAATACGCGCGCGGACTTGCTATCTCGCTGACGGACAGGCAAATTGATGACCAGCTATTAAACCGACTCCGTCAGTCCCTGGAACCTCATCGATCAGGGACGATTCCGGTGCATCTCTACTATCAGAGAGCCGACGCGCGAGCGAAGCTGCGCTTTGGGGCAGCGTGGCGAATTTCGCCCAGCGATCGTTTACTTAACGATCTGCGCTCGTTGATCGGATCGGAGCAGGTGGAACTGGAGTTTGACTAGAACAGGAACATTATGAGTCTTAATTACCTGGATTTTGAACAGCCAATTGCAGAACTCGAAGCGAAGATTGATTCGCTGACTTCAATTGGTCGTCAGGATGATAAACACGTTAATCTGGATGAAGAAGTTCAGCGCCTGCGCGAGAAGAGCGTTGAGCTGACCCGTAAAATCTTCGCCGATTTAGGCGCATGGCAGATCGCTCAACTGGCGCGCCATCCTTTGCGTCCTTATACCTTTGACTACGTCCGCAACGCGTTCGACGATTTCGATGAGCTGGCGGGCGACCGTGCTTATGCGGATGACAAAGCGATTGTTGGCGGTATTGCGCGTCTGGATGGACGTCCGGTGATGATCATCGGGCACCAGAAAGGCCGTGAAACCAAAGAGAAAATTCGCCGTAACTTCGGCATGCCAGCACCGGAAGGCTATCGCAAAGCGCTGCGCCTGATGGAGATGGCTGAGCGCTTCAAAATGCCTGTCATCACCTTCATCGACACCCCGGGTGCTTATCCGGGCGTGGGCGCGGAAGAGCGCGGGCAGTCTGAAGCGATTGCGCGCAACCTGCGTGAAATGTCTGGCCTGAAAGTACCGGTCATCTGTACGGTCATCGGTGAAGGCGGTTCAGGTGGTGCACTGGCCATCGGCGTGGGCGACAAAGTGAATATGCTGCAGTACAGCACCTATTCCGTTATCTCGCCGGAAGGCTGTGCCTCTATTCTGTGGAAAAGTGCAGATAAAGCGCCGCTGGCTGCGGAAGCGATGGGCATTACCGCTCACCGTCTGAAAGAGCTGAAGCTGATTGACTCCGTAATCCCGGAGCCGCTGGGTGGCGCGCATCGCCGTCCGGTCGACATGGCGCAGTCTCTGAAGCAGCAGCTGCTGGCCGATCTGGCCGAACTCGATGGGTTAAGCACTGAAGAGTTGCTGGACCGTCGTTATCAGCGCCTGATGAGCTACGGCTACGCCTGATAAGTGCACTTCCATAAAAGCGGACTCCGGTCCGCTTTTTTTATGCCTGTACTTTCCCTCAACATGCTCACTCGCCGCTTTCAGTTTCCTCCTGGCACCGCCTCGCTACACCTTATGGGGGTTAGCGGTTATGCTTGACCGGTTCCACCACAATCAGGGAGACAGGCATTGAATATTCTGGCGATCATGGGCGCGCACGGCGTGTTTTACAAAGATGAACCGTTACGCGAACTCGACGCGGCGTTAAATCTGCAGGGCTTCCAGCTGCTTTACCCGAAAAACAGTGACGATCTGCTGAAACTGATCGAACACAACCCGCGTATCAGCGGCGTTATCTTCGACTGGGATGCGCACAACAGCCCCGAACTGTGCGGAGAGATTAATCAGCTAAACGAATACCTGCCTCTGTATGCCTTTATCAATACCCACTCGCAGATGGATATCAGCATCAATGAGATGCGTATGCCGCTGCACTTTTTTGAGTATGCGCTGAATGCCGCCGAGGATATCGCGCTGCACATCCGGCAATACACGGATGACTACCTTGACCACATCACGCCGCCGCTGACCAAAGCGCTGTTCACCTATGTGAAAGAGGGCAAGTACACCTTCTGCACGCCGGGCCATATGGCGGGCACCGCGTTTCAGAAGAGCCCGGTCGGCTGTCTGTTCTACGATTTCTTCGGGGCTAACACCCTGAAATCAGACATCTCGATTTCGGTGACCGAGCTGGGTTCGCTGCTTGACCACACCGGGCCGCACCTGGAAGCGGAAGAGTATATCGCGCGCACCTTCGGCGCTGAGCAGAGCTACATGGTGACCAACGGCACCTCGACCTCAAATAAAATTGTCGGGATGTATGCCGCTCCGGCGGGCAGCACCGTGCTGATCGATCGCAACTGCCACAAATCGCTGACTCATCTGCTGATGATGAGCGATCTGATCCCGATCTGGCTGAAGCCGACCCGCAATGCGCTGGGGATCCTCGGCGGCATCCCGAAGCAGGAGTTCACCCGCGACGCGATAGCGCATAAAGTGGCATCGACTGACAGAGCCACCTGGCCGGTGCATGCGGTCATTACTAACTCCACCTATGACGGGCTGCTCTACAACACCCAGTACATCAAAGAGACGCTGGCTGTGCCGTCGATTCATTTCGACTCCGCCTGGGTGCCTTACACCAATTTCCACCCGATTTATGCGGGCAAAAGCGGCATGAGCGGAGACCGCATTCCGGGCAAGGTGGTCTATGAAACGCAGTCGACCCATAAACTGCTGGCGGCGTTCTCTCAGGCATCCATGATCCACATTAAAGGCGACTACGACGAGCAGACGTTTAACGAAGCCTACATGATGCACACCACCACCTCGCCTAACTACGCCATCGTCTCCTCTATTGAAACCGCCGCTGCCATGCTGCGCGGCAATCCGGGTAAGCGTTTGATCAATCGCTCGGTCGAACGCGCGCTTCATTTCCGCCGTGAGATCCAGCGGCTGCGTGAAGAGTCTGACAGCTGGTTCTTTGACATCTGGCAGCCGGAACAGGTTGACGAAGCGCAGTGCTGGCCGATCCAGCCGGGCGACGAAGCGTGGCATGGATTCACGCAGGCCGATCGCGATCACATGTATCTCGATCCGATCAAGGTGACAATCCTGACGCCGGGCATGAGCGAGCTGGGTGAGATGGCGGAAGAGGGGATCCCGGCGGCGCTGGTGGCGAAGTTTCTGGATGAGCGCGGCATCGTGGTGGAGAAAACCGGCCCCTATAACCTGCTGTTCCTGTTCAGTATCGGCATCGATAAAACCAAGGCGATGAGCGTGCTGCGCGGGCTGACCGAATTTAAACGCGCCTACGATCTGAATCTGCGGGTGAAAAACATGCTGCCGGATCTCTACGCAGAGGATCCCGACTTCTATCGCAATATGCGCATTCAGACCCTGGCACAGGGGATCCATCAGCTGATCCGCCATCACGATCTGCCGCGTCTGATGCTGCAGGCATTCGACGTGCTGCCTGAAATGAAGATGACACCGCATCAGGCGTTTCAGCAGCAGGTGAAGGGCAACATCGAAACGGTGGATATCAGTGAGCTGGTCGGGCGGGTTTCGGCCAACATGATCCTGCCCTATCCGCCGGGCGTTCCCCTGGTGATGCCGGGAGAGATGATCACTGAGAAGAGTCGCGCGGTGCTCGATTTCCTGCTGATGCTGTGCAGCATTGGCCGGCACTATCCGGGGTTTGAAACCGACATTCACGGTGCCAGCCTGACGGAAGAGGGCGAATACCGTGTGCGCGTGCTGAAAAACGACCCGGCATAAATTTTTAAATTTTATCAGCGGCGGGATGCCTGACTCAGGCATCCCGCCCGAATCAGGATATTCAACATGTTGCAGTTAAACGCTATTCACCACATCGCCATCATCGCCTCTGACTATCCCCGCAGCAAAGCCTTCTATTGCGATGTGCTGGGCTTTCGACTGATGGGCGAAGTTTACCGTGAAGCGCGCGACTCCTGGAAAGGCGATCTCGCGTTAGGGGACCGCTATACCATTGAGCTTTTCTCTTTTCCTGAACCCCCTGCACGGGTCAGTCATCCCGAGGCGTGCGGCCTGCGCCATCTGGCCTTTACCGTGCCGGATGTGGCCGCAGCGGTGGCGACGCTGGCTGAAAAAGGTGTGATCTGCGAGCCGATTCGCATTGATGAACTCACGGGTAAAGCCTGTACTTTCTTTGCCGACCCGGATGGTTTGCCGCTGGAGCTCTATCAGGCGTAAACTAGCGCGCTCGGCGGGCGACATTCAGTGGCCCGATATTCTGGATTCTGCGATGTCTTTGCCCGCTTTTGACTCACTGCTGCAACCGGACGCTGCCCTGGTGGTCGCGTTCAGCGGCGGACTTGACTCCACCGTGCTGCTGCATCAGCTTCGTGACTGGCAGCAGCAGCATCCTCAGTCGCGTCTGCGGGCGCTGCATGTTCACCACGGACTCAGCCCGAATGCTGACCGCTGGGCGGCCCACTGCCAGGCGATATGCGAACAGTGGCAGCTGACGTGTGGCGTGCTGCACGTCACCGTTGACGGCAGTGAAAAGGGCATTGAGGCGGCGGCACGCACCGCCCGTTATCAGGCGCTGGGTGCGGCCCTGCAGCCGGACGAGCAGCTACTGACGGCGCAGCATCTCGACGATCAGTGTGAAACCTTTATGCTGGCGCTGAAGCGCGGCAGCGGTCCGGCCGGGCTGGCGGCCATGCCCGCAGTGCGCAGGCTGGGTTCCCATCGGCTGTTACGTCCTCTGCTTAATCAGTCACGACAGTCGCTTGAAGCCTATGCTCATGCCCATCAGCTGGTGTGGATCGAAGACGAGAGTAATCAGGATCTGCGCTACGACCGTAACTTTCTGCGTCAGCGGCTGCTGCCTGAACTCTCTCAGCGCTGGCCCCACTTTGCCGAGGCGACCGCCCGAAGCGCAGCCCTGTGCAGTGAGCAGGAGCAGCTGCTGGATGAACTTCTCGCCGGAGAGCTGGCTGAGCGCGTCCAGCCGGATGGCAGTCTGCACTTTCCCCCGCTGATGACGATGAGTGAGCCGCGCGCTAACGCCTTACTGCGTCGCTGGATCGCCGGGCAGGGCGGAGCGATGCCCTCCCGCGACGCGCTGCAGCGCATCCGCAATGAGGTGATGGCGAGTCGTGAGGATGCGCAGCCTCGTCTGCGATTCGGTCAGGCGGAACTGCGGCGATACCGGCAGCAGCTCTACTGGCTGCCGGTGCGCAGTTCGCTACGCGACACGGTGCTGGCGTGGCCCGATCGCTGCCAGCCGCTGACGCTGCCGCAAAGCCTCGGCACGCTGCGTGCCAGCCAGACGCAGAGCCTGTTGCGCCATCCGCAGCCCGACGAGCAGGTCAGCGTGCGATTTCACGCGCAGGGCCAGGTGCATCTGGTGGGGCGGGAAGGGGGACGGGAGATGAAGAAGCTCTGGCAGGCACTGCATATTCCTCCATGGCAGCGCGAGCGGCTGCCGCTAATTTTTTATAATCAGACGCTGGTCTGTGTTCCGGATCTTTTTATCACCCGGGAGGGTGCGGCATGCGATGAGCAGGGCTGGCAGATTGTCTGGGACAGGGCCGCCTGCACAGGAGCTGAACAATGAAAACGTGGCTGATCGGCGCCCTGATGGCCGCTGTATTACCGGCCTGGGCCGCCGGCGATGCGCAGCGTGGCGCAGAGAAAGCGGGCAGCTGTATGGCTTGTCATGGCGCGGAAGGCAAGGCGACCGTGCCGCTTTATCCCAGTCTGGCCGGGCAGCACGCCCCGTATCTTGAACATGCGCTGCAGGCTTATAAAAAGGGCGAGCGCAGCGGGGGTCAGGCTGAGGTCATGAAGGCGTTTGTTGCGGGATTAAGTGATGACGATATGGCGGATCTGGCGGCGTATTACAGTTCGCTGCAGCCCTGAGTGTGACAGGGGCGGGGATGTCCCGCCCGGAAGGAGTGAATTACTCTGCGCTGACAACCACCGTGCCCAGCTCGGGATGGGTAAAGCTGGCGATGTGGTCGAGACGTAACTCGCGATGTTCACCGGAGAGATCGATAGCCAGATATTCCACGTTCTTACGTGAAAAAATCTCTTTCGCCTTTGCCTTCAGCTGCTCGCCATCTTTCATGTCCAGTGACAGCATCCAGTTTTTCTGACAGGCGAGTTCCAGGTTATCGTAATCATCGCAATTGATGGGGTGGTACGCTTCATTAATCAACATAGTCGCTCACCAATAAGTTAGCAGCGGCGTAGGCCGCCTGTTCCCTGACAGAAGAGTTTAGCTCACTATTTGCGGCAATATCATCAAGTGCCTTCAATGCGCAGCCAATCGCATCCGGTATGTAACCTAAATCTCCGCTACCGATTTCGGCATATTTGCGGCGAACTAACTCACAATAATTTTGCACATGATCCTCCTCGGCAGAGCGTAGATACTCTGATTAACTGGCGACTATACCATAGCCATTTACAGGAAATCAGCCTGCGTAAAGCAGGAACAGCACGTAAAACACTGCTAAAGTGACAGATTCCGCTGGCTGCCGCGCAACGCGGGATCGCACAAAAGGTTAAGTTGATGAACAGGTTATCAGAGGTAAAGGTCATGAAGCAGGGGAGAGGAGAGCGATGATTATGCTGTCCCGTTCGGTTGAGATCCCGGACAGTGAAATTGAGCTGACGGCGATACGCGCTCAGGGAGCGGGTGGGCAACATGTCAATAAAGCCAGCACGGCTATCCATCTGCGTTTTGACATTGCCGCCTCTTCACTGCCCGCCTTCTATAAAGAGCGGCTGCTTACCGCCAGCCATCATCTGATCACTGCTGAAGGCGTCGTGGTGATCAAAGCGCAGGAGTACCGCAGTCAGGAGATGAATCGCGAAGCCGCGCTGCAACGGCTGCTCAATCTGATCCGCGAACTGAGCACGGTCGAAAAAGTGCGTCGCGCCACGCGGCCGACCCGCGCGTCGAAAGAGCGACGACTGGAAGGAAAAGCGCGCCGCAGCAGCACCAAAGCGATGCGCGGCAGAGTGCAATAAAAAACGCCCCGCAGGCGGAGCGTTTGAGTGCTTATAGCTTCAGGGGCGGGCCGCGAAGAGTTCCAGCCCGCGCTGAGAACTTACTTATTCAGCGCCTTCAGCAGGAAATCGACGATCTCATCCTGCTTAATCATCTGCTTCTCACCGGCACGACGTGATTTGTACTCAATCTCCTGATTATCGAGATTGCGATCGCCAATGACGATGGTGTGTGGCACACCGATCAGTTCCATATCAGCGAACATCACGCCCGGACGCTCTTTACGGTCATCCAGAATCACGTCGACGCCTTTCGCGCGCAGTGTGGCATACAGCTCTTCTGCCAGCTCTTTCACCCGGAAGGATTTCTGCATATTCATAGGCAGAATCGCGACCTCAAACGGAGCCAGTGCCGCTGGCCAGATGATGCCGCGTTCGTCATGGTTCTGCTCGATCGCCGCGGCGACAACACGGGTGATGCCGATACCGTAGCAGCCCATGCTCATTATCTGGTTGCGGCCATCTTCGCCCTGAACAGAGGCTTTCAGCGCGTCCGAATATTTCGTGCCGAGCTGGAAAATGTGACCCACTTCGATGCCACGCTTAATCTGCAGCGTGCCTTTGCCATCCGGGCTCAGATCGCCTTCAACCACGTTACGGATATCCGCAACGGTGGCCAGCGGCAGATCGCGCTCCCAGTTGATGCCGAAGTAGTGCTTACCATCGACGTTAGCACCGGCGCTGAAGTCACTCATCTTCGCGACGGTACGGTCTGCGATGATCGGCATCTGCAGGCCGACCGGCCCGATTGAACCCGGACCTGCACCCACTGCCGCGCGAATCTCTTCTTCAGTCGCGAAGACCAGCGGTGATGCCACGATAGCTGACTTCTCTGCTTTGATTTCGTTCAGCTGATGATCGCCACGAACCAGCAGGGCAACCAGCGCATGACCGCTCTCTTCCGCGCCTTTAACAATCAGCGTTTTCACGGTTTTCTCAACCGGCACATCAAATTGCTCAACCAGCTCCGCGATGGTTTTTGCGTCTGGCGTCTCAACCAGCTGCATTGCCTGCGACGGCGCAGCGCGTTCACCGGCCGGTGCGACGGCTTCGGCCAGCTCGATGTTGGCGGCGTAATCAGAATCGGTTGAGAAGATCACATCGTCTTCACCGCTCTGGGCCAGCACCTGGAACTCGTGTGATGCACTGCCACCAATAGAGCCGGTGTCGGCCTGTACGGCACGGAAATCCAGGCCCATACGGCTGAAGATCTGGCTGTAGGCGCGGTACATCGCATCATAGGTTTCCTGCAGCGATTCCTGCGACACGTGGAAAGAGTAGGCATCTTTCATGGTGAATTCGCGCGAACGCATCACGCCAAAGCGCGGACGCACTTCGTCACGGAATTTGGTCTGGATCTGATAGAGGTTCAGTGGCAGCTGCTTATAAGAGCTCAGCTCATTACGGATCAGGTCGGTGACCACCTCTTCATGCGTCGGACCCAGCACAAACGGACGTTCGTGGCGGTCGGCAATACGTAACAGCTCCGGGCCATACTCCTCCCAGCGACCGCTCTCCTGCCACAGGTCGGCAGGCTGCACGACCGGCATTAAAATCTCAACCGCACCCGCGTTGTTCATCTCTTCGCGCACGATGTTTTCGACTTTTTTCAGCACGCGAACCCCGGTCGGCAACCAGGTGTACAAGCCAGAAGCCAGTTTGCGGATCATACCGGCGCGCAGCATCAGCTGGTGGCTGATCACTTCGGCGTCGGAAGGCGTCTCTTTCTGAGTAGAGAGCAGATATTGAGTAGTACGCATTGATTACGGTTCCAGTTGATCGGAAAGTCACAGACAGAAATTTGCTGGCGGCTAGTGTACCAGTGAGATCACTGGCTCAAAAGCGGGTTTTAATGCGGGTCGATAGCGATCACTTCTGTCCCGGCATCGTCAATGCGCCAGCGTACATTAAAATCCAGTAGCCAGGCCGCATATTCCCGCTCCTCTGCCTGGCCCTGACGGTAAGCGGGACGGGGATCCTGCGCCAGCACGTCACGGATAAAACGCGCCAGATGGGGATAGCGGGCATGCTGTTGCAGCTGCGCCTGCGCCAGCGCGGAGAAGCGCACCGGCATCGTGGCCGCCGGTGCTGCCTGGGCAAATCCCGCCCGGGCTTCGGGCAGCGCTTCGGCAAAAGGCAGATAGGGTTTGATATCCACGATGGGGGTGCCATCGACCAGATCCAGACTGCCAAGCTGTAGGATCACCTGCTGCTTCTCAAGCCTGATCTCTTTCAGCTCGACCAGCGACATGCCAATCGGGTTGGGACGAAACGTTGAACGGGTTGCAAAGACACCCATGCGCGCATTGCCGCCCAGTCGGGGAGGGCGAACCGTGGGACGCCAGCCGCCTGCCATCGTCTGATGAAAGACAAACAGCAGCCAGAGGTGACTGAACGCTTCCAGTCCGCGAACCGCTTCCGGCTGATTGTACGGGGGCAGCAGGTGCAGTTCTCCGCCGCCATCCTGCACCAGGCCTGGCTGGCGCGGCACGGCAAACTTCTCTTTCCACGGCGAGCGGATGACCCCAATCTGCGCAAAGGTGAATTCACTCATTGATTGCTGACTTTCAATGCCGAGCCCTGACACACTGCCTGACGGTAGCACCCTGGCGTACCCGTCACGATTTCACACTTGTGCAGCAGCACCGCATTGGCTTTCATCTGTGACGCCCGGATCTGCAGACGTTTACGGGCCGTGGCGATGTTAGCGGGCGAGTTCTGATTGCTGATCTGGCAATCTTCAGCAGAGACTTCACCCAGATCGCGGAACGGTTTGCTGACCAGATCGGCGGCATCCGTGTAGAGCTTAACCGGTGCGGGGCGGGCAGCGGGTTTGCGGGTCGGTTCAGTGGAGTGCTGCGGCCTGGACGGTGCGCTGGTTATCGGGTGATACTCATGAACGCACCCTGTCAGCATCAATGCTAACAAGCCGAGCGGTAAAAAACGCATGGCAACATCCTCAGGTTTCCAAAAGTGGCGTTATTGAAACAAGGACAGGAATAAATAACAAGTCGGGCAGGGCAGGCCGTAACAGAAAGGGCGGCATAGCGCCGCCCCTGGTGAGAATGTCGGCTGACTTACCAGCCTTTAACTGCACCGCCGTTAAAGACTTTGTTGGCGGCTTCGTTAACTTCGTCAGACTGGTAAGCCTGAACGAACTTCTTCACGTTTTCCGCATCTTTGTTATCTTCGCGCGCGACAATCAGGTTCACATAAGGTGAATCTTTATCTTCGACGAAAATCCCATCTTTAGTCGGGGTCAGGCCGATCTGGCTGGCATAGGTGGTATTGATGACCGCCAGGGCGATCTGCTGATCGTCCAGTGAGCGGGGCAGCTGTGGCGCTTCCAGCTCAACAATTTTCAGATGCTTTGGATTCTCAGTGATATCCAGCGAGGTTGGCAGCAGGCCTGTGCCCTCTTTCAGTTTAATCAGGCCGGCTTTCTGCAGCAGCAGCAGCGAACGTCCCAGATTAGTCGGATCGTTTGGAATCGCGATCTGAGCGCCATCCTGCAACTCATCCAGCGATTTGATCTTTTTCGAGTAGCCCGCAATCGGGTAAACGAAAGAGTTACCGACAGAAACCAGTTTGTAGCCGCGATCTTTGATCTGCTGATCCAGATAAGGTTTGTGCTGGAAGGCGTTAACGTCGATATCGCCTTTGCTCAGTGCCTCATTCGGCAGAACGTAATCGTTGAAGGTGACCAGCTCAACGTCCAGACCATACTTCTCTTTCGCGACTTTCTGCGCGGCTTCAGCAACCTGCTGTTCAGCGCCGACAATCACGCCCACTTTGATGTGGTTCGCATCTTTCTCTTTTTGATCGCATCCTGCCAGCGCAATCGCGCCAATCAGTGCACCCACAGCGGCAATTTTTTTGAATTTGAAAGACATATCCTTTCCTTAATAATGTGATATTGCTGGCTTACTTATGGGACACAGCACGTACGATGCGGTCGCCACAGAACTGAATGAGATACACCAAAACCACTAACAACACCAATACCGTATTCATCACGGTGGCGTTATATCCGATATAACCATACTGATAACCGATCTGACCCAGACCACCGGCACCGACCGCGCCGCCCATGGCAGAGTAACCTACCAGGGTAATCAGGGTGATCGTCGCGGCATTCACCAGACCCGGCATCGCTTCCGGCAGCAGCACCTTGCGAACGATCTGCATCGGCGTGGCACCCATGGCACGTGACGCTTCAATCAGGCCGGTAGGCAGTTCCAGCAGGGCATTTTCCACCATACGGGCGATAAAGGGGGCGGCGCCAACGGTCAGCGGGACGATTGCCGCCTGCAGTCCGATGGAGGTGCCGACGATCACGCGGGTAAAAGGAATCATCCAGACCAGTAAGATAATGAACGGAATGGAGCGGAAGATATTCACCAGCGCGGAGAGCACGCGATAGAGCCCCTGATTCTGCAGAATCTGTCCCGGACGGGTGACATAAAGCAGAACGCCGACTGGCAGACCCAGTACAAAACCAAAAAAGCCGGAGACAAAGGTCATCATCAGCGTTTCCCACACGCCCCGTCCCAGCAACCACATCATCGCTTCAGACATAACCCAGCACCTCTACTTTCACATGATTCTCCTGCAGCCAGGCTATCGCCTCGCGGGTATCGCTTTCAGTGCCGTGCATTTCGGCCAGCATAATGCCGAACTTCACGCCGCCGGCGTAATCCATCTGCGCACTGATAATGTTGTTATTCACGTTATAACGCCGTGCGGCTTCGGAAAGCAGCGGGGCGTCAACCGATTTACCGGTAAATTCCAGTCGCAGCAAGGGCACGCTGTTCTCAGCGGCAGTGGGTGACAGGCGCTGCTGATAATCATCCGGGATATCCAGATGCAGGGTAGACTGAATGAACTGCTGAGCCAGCGGCGTCTTAGGATGCGAGAAGACTTCACTGACGCTATCTTTCTCAATCAGCTCACCCTTACTGATGACAGCCACCTGGTCGCAGATACGCTTCACCACATCCATTTCATGAGTGATGAGCAGAATCGTCAGGCCAAGCCGGCGGTTAATGTCCTTCAGCAGCTCCAGAATAGAACGGGTTGTCGCCGGGTCCAGAGCGCTGGTGGCTTCATCACACAGCAGCACTTTTGGATTGCTGGCCAGCGCACGGGCAATCGCAACGCGCTGCTTCTGTCCACCCGACAGGTTCGCAGGCCAGGCATCGTGCTTATCGGCTAATCCCACCAGTTCCAGCAGTTCTGTGACGCGAGCGTTGATCTGTTCACGGGAGAGATTTCCCAGCTCCAGCGGCAGGGAGACATTGCCCGCGACGGTCCGGGAGGTCATCAGGTTGAAGTGCTGGAAGATCATGCCAATCTGACGACGGGCCTGAGTCAGCTGACGTTCGCTGAGTGCGGTCAGGTCAGCACCGTCGACCAGCACACGGCCTGATGTCGGACGCTCCAGCAGGTTAACGCACCGAATCAGCGTACTTTTACCGGCACCGGAAGCGCCGATAACGCCATAAATCTGTCCGGCAGGCACGTGCAGGCTGACGTCCTTCAACGCCGAAATGGTGCGCGTACCCTGCTGGAACACTTTGGTGATATTTTCGAGTTTAATCATTAGGTTATTTATTATCGTGTTGCGTTGTCCGTGGTGTGGGAAGCCTCGTTGCTTTTATTAAGGGTAAAAGCTGGATGGATGGTAAGGCATCCAGACGTCTGAATCAATGGAAGTGATTCAATCTGACATTCTCCCTTTCACAGCAATCATGCGATACTGATCGGCAATTTTTACAGCAGGAGTTTCTACGTGGCGAATAAAGTCCCCGCTATTTTTCTTGATCGTGATGGCACCCTTAATGTCGATAATGGCTATGTCCATGAGATCGATAACTTTCAGTTTATTGATGGCACCATTGAAGCGTTGCAGCAACTGAAGGCGATGGGGTATGCGCTGGTGGTCGTGACCAATCAGTCTGGCATCGCGCGCGGTATGTTTACTGAAGACACCTTTATGCAGCTCACCGAATGGATGGACTGGTCGCTGGCCGATCGCGACGTTGATCTGGACGGCATCTATTTCTGCCCGCACCACCCCGATGCCGCCGTTGCAGAGTATCGTCAGGCCTGCGACTGCCGTAAACCTCAGCCGGGTATGCTCGTGATGGCTCAGCAAGAGCTGAATATTGATATGGCGGCTTCTTATATGGTGGGCGACAAGCTGGAGGATATGCTGGCAGGGCAGGCTGCCGGTGTCGGTACCAAAGTCCTGGTGCGTAGCGGTAAACCGGTGACCGCTGAAGGGGAAGCCGCCGCTGACTGGGTCATCGATAGCCTGGCCGCACTGCCAGCGCGCATTAAACAGGCATAAAAGGGCGCTTTTGTGCAAATTTCAGACGAACGGAAAAAAAGTCTTAATTTGCACTTGCGCTATCTGAACCGCTCCCTATAATGCGCCTCCATCGACACGGCACACCGGCAACGGGAAGCGGGTTGAAGGTTCAGGAGACTGAGCCGCCGGAGAAAAACTTCTGAAAAAGAGGTTGACTCTGAAGGAGGGAAGCGTAATATACGCCACCTCGCGACAGGACGCTAACGCACTGTTCGCACTGCTCTTTAACAATTTATCAGACAATCTGTGTGGGCACTCGCAGGATTGATATCAGCGTCCCCGGACGCACAAAAATATCAAAGCCTCACGAGTGAACACATAATGAAATTCATTATGACGTTTTACAGATGAGCACCGCTGAACCCGTTTCAGCAAATCAAACTTTAAATTGAAGAGTTTGATCATGGCTCAGATTGAACGCTGGCGGCAGGCCTAACACATGCAAGTCGGACGGTAGCACAGAGAGCTTGCTCTTGGGTGACGAGTGGCGGACGGGTGAGTAATGTCTGGGGATCTGCCCGATAGAGGGGGATAACCACTGGAAACGGTGGCTAATACCGCATAACGTCGCAAGACCAAAGAGGGGGACCTTCGGGCCTCTCACTATCGGATGAACCCAGATGGGATTAGCTAGTAGGCGGGGTAATGGCCCACCTAGGCGACGATCCCTAGCTGGTCTGAGAGGATGACCAGCCACACTGGAACTGAGACACGGTCCAGACTCCTACGGGAGGCAGCAGTGGGGAATATTGCACAATGGGCGCAAGCCTGATGCAGCCATGCCGCGTGTATGAAGAAGGCCTTCGGGTTGTAAAGTACTTTCAGCGGGGAGGAAGGCGGTGAGGTTAATAACCTCGCCGATTGACGTTACCCGCAGAAGAAGCACCGGCTAACTCCGTGCCAGCAGCCGCGGTAATACGGAGGGTGCAAGCGTTAATCGGAATTACTGGGCGTAAAGCGCACGCAGGCGGTCTGTTAAGTCAGATGTGAAATCCCCGGGCTTAACCTGGGAACTGCATTTGAAACTGGCAGGCTTGAGTCTCGTAGAGGGGGGTAGAATTCCAGGTGTAGCGGTGAAATGCGTAGAGATCTGGAGGAATACCGGTGGCGAAGGCGGCCCCCTGGACGAAGACTGACGCTCAGGTGCGAAAGCGTGGGGAGCAAACAGGATTAGATACCCTGGTAGTCCACGCCGTAAACGATGTCGACTTGGAGGTTGTTCCCTTGAGGAGTGGCTTCCGGAGCTAACGCGTTAAGTCGACCGCCTGGGGAGTACGGCCGCAAGGTTAAAACTCAAATGAATTGACGGGGGCCCGCACAAGCGGTGGAGCATGTGGTTTAATTCGATGCAACGCGAAGAACCTTACCTACTCTTGACATCCAGAGAACTTTCCAGAGATGGATTGGTGCCTTCGGGAACTCTGAGACAGGTGCTGCATGGCTGTCGTCAGCTCGTGTTGTGAAATGTTGGGTTAAGTCCCGCAACGAGCGCAACCCTTATCCTTTGTTGCCAGCGATTCGGTCGGGAACTCAAAGGAGACTGCCGGTGATAAACCGGAGGAAGGTGGGGATGACGTCAAGTCATCATGGCCCTTACGAGTAGGGCTACACACGTGCTACAATGGCGCATACAAAGAGAAGCGACCTCGCGAGAGCAAGCGGACCTCACAAAGTGCGTCGTAGTCCGGATCGGAGTCTGCAACTCGACTCCGTGAAGTCGGAATCGCTAGTAATCGTGGATCAGAATGCCACGGTGAATACGTTCCCGGGCCTTGTACACACCGCCCGTCACACCATGGGAGTGGGTTGCAAAAGAAGTAGGTAGCTTAACCTTCGGGAGGGCGCTTACCACTTTGTGATTCATGACTGGGGTGAAGTCGTAACAAGGTAACCGTAGGGGAACCTGCGGTTGGATCACCTCCTTACCTGAAGATACCTTCCCGCGCAGTGCTCACACAGATTGTCTGATAAAAAGTCACGAGCAGAAAAAACCTCTACAGGCTTGTAGCTCAGGTGGTTAGAGCGCACCCCTGATAAGGGTGAGGTCGGTGGTTCAAGTCCACTCAGGCCTACCAAATTCGCACTCACGCTGCGTTATGTCTCCGGCTCGCATAGTTCACTATGCTTCGCGAAGACATGCCTTGCCTGAGCACGAATTGCACTTCTCACGAAGTGTACTCGGTTGAGTGGTAGTAGTGGTCTCTGCAGTAACTGTATGGGGCTATAGCTCAGCTGGGAGAGCGCCTGCCTTGCACGCAGGAGGTCAGCGGTTCGATCCCGCTTAGCTCCACCATACCTGCTGTTTTTTCTGAAATACCTCAGAGCGTACCGGCGACGGTGTGCTGTGACGTATTATGCTCTTTAACAATCCGGAACAAGCTGAAAATTGAAACGACATGACGCGTTCATTCTCCGTAATAAGAATGAAATGACGACATGTTCGAGTCTCTCAAATGCTTACAGTCTGCAGCGTTGAAAAACGCCTGTGGGTTGTGAGGTTAAGCGACTAAGCGTACACGGTGGATGCCCTGGCAGTCAGAGGCGATGAAGGACGTGCTAATCTGCGTAAAGCGACGGTAAGGTGATATGAACCGCTACAGCCGTCGATGTCCGAATGGGGAAACCCGGTGCACTCAGTGCATCATTGCAGCATGAATACATAGTGCTGCAAGGCGAACCGGGGGAACTGAAACATCTAAGTACCCCGAGGAAAAGAAATCAACCGAGATTCCCCCAGTAGCGGCGAGCGAACGGGGAGCAGCCCAGAGCCTGAATCAGCATGTGTGTTAGTGGAAGCGTCTGGAAAGTCGCAGGGTACAGGGTGATACTCCCGTACACAAAAGCACACACGCTGTGAGCTCGATGAGTAAGGCGGGACACGTGGTATCCTGTCTGAATATGGGGGGACCATCCTCCAAGGCTAAATACTCCTGACTGACCGATAGTGAACCAGTACCGTGAGGGAAAGGCGAAAAGAACCCCGGCGAGGGGAGTGAAACAGAACCTGAAACCGTGTACGTACAAGCAGTGGGAGCACCCTTGTGGTGTGACTGCGTACCTTTTGTATAATGGGTCAGCGACTTATATTCTGTAGCAAGGTTAACCGTATAGGGGAGCCGCAGGGAAACCGAGTCTTAACTGGGCGTTAAGTTGCAGGGTATAGACCCGAAACCCGGTGATCTAGCCATGGGCAGGTTGAAGGTTGGGTAACACTAACTGGAGGACCGAACCGACTAATGTTGAAAAATTAGCGGATGACCTGTGGCTGGGGGTGAAAGGCCAATCAAACCGGGAGATAGCTGGTTCTCCCCGAAAGCTATTTAGGTAGCGCCTCGTGAACTCATCTCCGGGGGTAGAGCACTGTTTCGGCTAGGGGGCCATCCCGGCTTACCAACCCGATGCAAACTGCGAATACCGGAGAATGTTATCACGGGAGACACACGGCGGGTGCTAACGTCCGTCGTGAAGAGGGAAACAACCCAGACCGCCAGCTAAGGTCCCAAAGTCATGGTTAAGTGGGAAACGATGTGGGAAGGCACAGACAGCCAGGATGTTGGCTTAGAAGCAGCCATCATTTAAAGAAAGCGTAATAGCTCACTGGTCGAGTCGGCCTGCGCGGAAGATGTAACGGGGCTAAACCATGCACCGAAGCTGCGGCAGCGACACTATGTGTTGTTGGGTAGGGGAGCGTTCTGTAAGCCGTCGAAGGTGTGCTGTGAGGCATGCTGGAGGTATCAGAAGTGCGAATGCTGACATAAGTAACGATAAAGCGGGTGAAAAGCCCGCTCGCCGGAAGACCAAGGGTTCCTGTTCAACGTTAATCGGAGCAGGGTGAGTCGACCCCTAAGGCGAGGCCGAAAGGCGTAGTCGATGGGAAACAGGTTAATATTCCTGTACTCGGTGTTACTGCGAAGGGGGGACGGAGAAGGCTATATCAGCCGGGCGACGGTTGTCCCGGTTTAAGCGTGTAGGCGGAGGGTCCAGGTAAATCCGGACTCTTTTAACGCTGAGGCGTGACGACGAGGCACTACGGTGCTGAAGTGATAAATGCCCTGCTTCCAGGAAAAGCCTCTAAGCATCAGGTAACACAGAATCGTACCCCAAACCGACACAGGTGGTCAGGTAGAGAATACCAAGGCGCTTGAGAGAACTCGGGTGAAGGAACTAGGCAAAATGGTGCCGTAACTTCGGGAGAAGGCACGCTGGCGCGTAGGTGAAGGGACTTGCTCCCGGAGCTGAAGCCAGTCGAAGATACCAGCTGGCTGCAACTGTTTATTAAAAACACAGCACTGTGCAAACACGAAAGTGGACGTATACGGTGTGACGCCTGCCCGGTGCCGGAAGGTTAATTGATGGGGTTATCCGCAAGGAGAAGCTCTTGATCGAAGCCCCGGTAAACGGCGGCCGTAACTATAACGGTCCTAAGGTAGCGAAATTCCTTGTCGGGTAAGTTCCGACCTGCACGAATGGCGTAATGATGGCCAGGCTGTCTCCACCCGAGACTCAGTGAAATTGAACTCGCTGTGAAGATGCAGTGTACCCGCGGCAAGACGGAAAGACCCCGTGAACCTTTACTACAGCTTGACACTGAACATTGAGCCTTGATGTGTAGGATAGGTGGGAGGCTTTGAAGCGCGGACGCCAGTCTGCGTGGAGCCATCCTTGAAATACCACCCTTTAATGTTTGATGTTCTAACGTGGCCCCGTGATCCGGGGTGCGGACAGTGTCTGGTGGGTAGTTTGACTGGGGCGGTCTCCTCCCAAAGAGTAACGGAGGAGCACGAAGGTCAGCTAATCACGGTCGGACATCGTGAGGTTAGTGCAATGGCATAAGCTGGCTTGACTGCGAGAGTGACGGCTCGAGCAGGTGCGAAAGCAGGTCATAGTGATCCGGTGGTTCTGAATGGAAGGGCCATCGCTCAACGGATAAAAGGTACTCCGGGGATAACAGGCTGATACCGCCCAAGAGTTCATATCGACGGCGGTGTTTGGCACCTCGATGTCGGCTCATCACATCCTGGGGCTGAAGTAGGTCCCAAGGGTACGGCTGTTCGCCGTTTAAAGTGGTACGCGAGCTGGGTTTAGAACGTCGTGAGACAGTTCGGTCCCTATCTGCCGTGGGCGCTGGAGAATTGAGGGGGGTTGCTCCTAGTACGAGAGGACCGGAGTGAACGCACCACTGGTGTTCGGGTTGTCATGCCAATGGCACTGCCCGGTAGCTAAGTGCGGAAAAGATAAGTGCTGAAAGCATCTAAGCACGAAACTTGCCCCGAGATGAGTTCTCCCTGACCCCTTGAGGGTCCTGAAGGGACGTTGAAGACGACGACGTTGATAGGCCGGGTGTGTAAGCGCAGCGATGCGTTGAGCTAACCGGTACTAATGACCCGTGAGGCTTAACCTTACAACGCCAGAGGCGTTTTTTGAGAGACATGATTTTCAGTTTGTGACGGATACGTCTGCGCGGCCCCTGTGGCGGCGCGGAAAACAGAATCTGCCTGGCGGCTTTAGCGCGGTGGTCCCACCTGACCCCATGCCGAACTCAGAAGTGAAACGCCGTAGCGCCGATGGTAGTGTGGGGCCTCCCCATGCGAGAGTAGGGAACTGCCAGGCATCAAATTAGTTCCTTTTCCCCTGACAAGGAAAACAACAGGAACAAATAGCTATCAGCCATCTGCTGACAGCTGTGAAAGAACCGGTGGAGCGGTAGTTCAGTTGGTTAGAATACCTGCCTGTCACGCAGGGGGTCGCGGGTTCGAGCCCCGTCCGTTCCGCCACTTAATTGGAAAGCCCTGACTTAACGGTTAGGGCTTTTTCCATTGCAGCAAATACTGCCCGGAAAGCCCTCCCTGAACGCAGGCATCCTCACCGGACCTGGGCGCATATCAGATGCGCCACGGTTGTTCAGCACTCCACTCGCTGAGGAAGTCAATAAAGGCGCGCACACGCTGGCTGACGCCAGTATCACTGTAATAAACCGCATTGAACGGCATCTCGACCGGCAGGCGTTGATCTGCCAGCACTTCAACCAGCGTTCCCTCGGCAATTTCACGATCGATCATATATTCCGACAGACAGGCGATACCATTACCCGTGAGACAGAGCTGTTTAATCGTCTCTCCGCTGTTGGAGGATAAAGCCCAGTCGATATCATAGAGCTCACCGCTTTCACGGGCGACGGGCCAGCGATTAAGCCGGGGCGAGTCCTCAAAGCCCAGGCAGTGATGACGATCAAGCTCAGCCACGGTGTGCGGCACGCCATGCTCCCGAAGATAGGCGGGCGACGCAACCAGTTTACGAAAGCTGTTAAACAGCAGACGGGCGCGCAGGGTAGAGTCAGTCAGATTACCGGCGCGGATAGCGATATCCACTTTTCGCTCGATGAGATTGATAAAACTTTCCGAGGAGATTAACGAAAGCCTCACCCCTGGATAGCAGGCACGGAAAGGCTTTATCATCGGCATCAGCAAATGCAGAATTACCGGCGTCGCGGCATCAACGCGCAAAAGGCCTTTTGGCTCCTGCAGGCTCTCAATCAGGTCGCTCTCCGCCGTCGTCATCTCCTGCAAAAAGCGCTGAACATGACGGAAATAACGCTCTCCCTCCTGCGTCAGTGCCAGCTGCCGGGTGGTGCGGGTGAGCAGGGCGATGCCCAGCTTGTTCTCCAGCTTTTTAATCGTTCTGCTGACGGCTGAGTTCGCCATCTGCAGCTGTTCAGCAGCGCGACTGAAACTTCCGCTTTCTACTACGCTGACAAACACTTTCAGTTCGTCAGAAGATGCCTTCATTTAACCTCCCTGCACGGACGTGGCGATGGCGCGACGCGGTGGCCGATAGTGCTGTGGTTCCAGTATAGAAGTCTGGTCAGCAATGACCGCACGAATCATGCCTCCCCGCGTTTTGTTCAACGTCTGCAAAGGCGCTGTTTTATTCTGGAAAAGGGTGCTGAATTCTGACATTGACCTGCATCCATTGAAACCCCGGTCTAAAATCCCTATAACAGACAGGTGTTATCTGTTTTTGAATCATCAGCCAGGCGGGAAAGTGCGCAAAAAAACTTATGCAATGCGATATGTGGCGGGACAACCTGTGGAACAGATCTTTCCACCGGGTGCGATGCTCCATCTCGGTCAGGCACTGCCACCCGGCGCTCCCTTGCCCGCGCACCCGAATCTTAAGGTTCTGGTGTGGAACATCTTCAAGCAGCAGCGTGCAGACTGGATGTCGGTGCTGGAGGGGTTTGGTAAGGACGCGCACCTGGTTTTACTTCAGGAGGCGCAGACGACGCCGGAGCTGGTACGGTTTGCGACGAGTAATTATCTGGCTGCCGATCAGGTTCCCGCCTTTGTGCTGCCTCAGCACCCCTCTGGCGTGATGACGCTCGCTTCTGCCCATCCGGTCTACTGTTGCCCGTTGCGTGAGCGTGAGCCGCTGCTGAGGCTGGCTAAATCGGCGCTGGTCACGGCCTATCCTCTGCCCACTGGTGAAATGCTGATGGTCGTGAATATCCACGCCGTTAACTTCAGCCTGGGCGTCGACGTCTACAGCAAACAGCTGGGCCCGATAGGGGAGCAGATTATGCATCATCGCGGTCCGGTGATCATGGCCGGGGACTTTAATGCCTGGAGCCGTCAGCGCATTAACGCGCTCTACCGCTTTGCCCAGCGCATGAAGCTGGAAGAGGTGATGTTCACTGCCGACCACCGCCGTAAAGCGTTTGGTCGCCCGCTGGATTTCGTCTTTTATCGCGATCTCAGGGTAAGTGAGGCCTCAGTGCTGGTGACGCGGGCTTCCGACCATAATCCTTTACTGGTGGAGTTCAGTTCAGGACGGGAGTCCGGGGCAGACAGGAAAGAGTAAAGCGCAGATGGCTGCAGATGAATAAAAGAAAAAGGCTGACAATTGTCAGCCTTTTCAACGTATCAGGTATCAGGTGTCGCGTTATTATTCACAAACAGCGTTAAATTATCGCCGGGTTGAATATCTTTCGCGCTGTCCAGCACACTGTTCCAGCGCATCACGTCTTTGATATTGACGCCGTGATGCCGTGCAATACTGTCAAGAGAATCACCCTTACGAACACGATAGGTGATGCTGTTGCCGTTATCAGCCAGTCGGGTGCCATTCGAACCGATAGTCAGCGTCTGACCCGGTCGGATATCGGCACCGCGCAGGTTATTATCCTGCTTCAGTGTGGAGACGCTAACGCCAAGCTTCGCGGCGATACCCGAGAGCGTATCACCCCGTCGCACCTTGTACCCGCCGCTCGCGCTCGCTTTCGCAAGCTGAGTTGGCTGTACGGCTGCGATATCACCGGACGCCAGTGAGTTACGCAGTCTGGCGACGTTCGACTTCGGCACCATAATATAGTGCGGGCCGTTTGGCGCGGTTGCACCGCCTTTGTAGCCGGTATTGAAGCTCTTCAGTTTCGTGAGCGACATACCTGCCATTTCGGCAGCCTGCGTCAGCTGTATCTGCTGACCCACTTCCACCCGTGCCAGTGCACGGCTTTCGTTAGGTGTCGGCAGTTTGATACCGTAACGCTTGTTATGTTTGAGCAGTTCACTCAGGGCTAACATTTTCGGCACATACACCGTGGTTTCGCGTGGCAGCGATAAGTGCCAGAAGTCAGTCGGCTTACCGCGCGCCTTATTCTGTTTTATCGCTTTGAGTACACGTCCCTCGCCACTGTTGTATGCGGCAATGGTTAATAACCAGTCACCGTCAAACATGGTGTTAAGACGCTGCATCATATCCAGCGCAACCCGTGTGGATGCGACAACATCCCGTCGCCCATCGTAATACTGGTTCTGTTTCAGACCATAATTTCGACCCGTTGAGGCAACTATCTGCCAGATACCAGCGGCATTGGCGGATGAGGTTGCGCGAGGGTCAAAAGCGCTCTCCACTATGGGTAGCAGTACCAGTTCCATCGGCATTTTACGTTTCTGTATCTGCTCGACTATCCAGTACATGTACGGCTCTGCCCGTAATGTTACATCGTGGAGATAGCTCTTATTTTTTAAAAATTTACTTTTTTGTTCGCGGATTGCCGGGTTTTCCGGAATCCCCATCTTCAACTCGTCACTAATGAAACTCCAGAGATCTGCGTCTGCTGCGAGGCCAGTTCCATCTTCCTGCCATCGCGGCGACAAAAACTCGTCTCCGTACTTTCCATTTTCACCTTGACCAGCTGAAGACAGGCTCTGTGCATGCTGTTCGGGGATATTGGCATCGTTCCTCGACGCCTGACATCCTACCAGCAAGACTGAGGCGAGTAAGATCGCTTTAGCCTTCATGTGTGTGTCAATAGTTCGCTTAAAAGACGAGCAACTATACGTGACGACTTTTCACAACACAACCCGAAAAATCAAAAAGCGTCTTTCTTCTCGCGTAGAACGGCAAATGTGTGCCATACCGGTTCATCATTCACGTTAACGTTTAACGCCCTTTTCAAATCAATATCTTGCGTGCGGAGAAATAAATTTATTGACCGTTCGTGCCCCAGTTTTGTGGGCAGACTAATGCCATTTTCGGCGCGTAAGTCCTTAATTTTCTGATATTCGGCCATTATTTGCGGGTCATGGGGCAGAATAGCCGCAGCAAACTTCAGGTTAGATAAAGTATATTCATGCGCGCAGCAGACCAGCGTTTCCTCCGGAAGCTGATTAAGCTTTTGAAAGGATTCATACATCTGCTCTGCTGTGCCTTCGAAAAGACGTCCGCAGCCACCCGAGAAGAGTGTGTCGCCACAGAAAAGATAAGGTGAGCTGTAATATGAGATATGTCCTAAAGTGTGACCAGGGGTATGAATCACCTCGAACGTCAGGCCGAGCACCGTCACCTGATCGCCCTCGCTGACCACCGTTCTGGCCCCTTTGGCAACCGTTTCCTGCGGGCCGTAAACTTCGAGCGCCGGGAAATGCTCACACAGCGTTTTCACCCCACCCGTATGGTCGTTGTGGTGGTGAGTTAACAGAATCGCCATCGGCTGCCAGCCGTTAGAGGCCATTTTTTCTAATACCGGCTGAGCTTCACCGGGATCGACAATCAGACACTGACCTTCATCATTATTCAGCGTCCAGATGTAGTTGTCCTGCAACGCAGGAATACTGGTAAGATTCATCATCACCTCTAGCAGGTCGTAGGAATAAGGAAGAGCGTAAAGCATGAAGCCCGCGAAAACACGCCAGATTCTGAACGCTCCGCTATCGTGGCGCGATATGCCGTGGGGAGACTATTTCCGCGACGCGCTGACCCAGCAGCTTCAGCCTTACCTCGGAAAGCTTTATGGCTTTCATATGCTTAAGCTTGGCAACCTCAGCGCAGAAATCAACACCGAACATTGTGCTATTTCACATCAGGTCAACGTGGGCAGCGAGGGCGAGCTGTTACAGGTGCTGGCTGACCCCCTGCAGCTTCCCTTTGAGTCGAAGTCGATTGATGCCTGTCTGCTGGCGCATACGCTGGCCTGGAGTCAGGATCCGCATCGGGTGTTGCGGGAAGTGGACAGGGTACTCATTGACGACGGCTGGATGATCATCAGCGGCTTCAATCCCTTCAGCCTGCTCGGGGTCACGAAAATGATTCCGGGGTTAGGCCGTAAGGCGCCCTGGAGCGGACGGATGTTCAGCCAGATGCGTCTGCTCGACTGGCTGAGCCTGCTGAACTATGAGGTGGTTTACCGCACCCGGTTTCAGGTGGTGCCGTGGCATCGGCAGGGGGGGAAACTGATCAGCGCCCACTTACCGGCGCTGGGGTGCCTGAATATTGTCGTGGCACGTAAACGCACCTTCCCGCTGTTGCCGACACGGGCGAAGAAGAGCATGAGTCCCAGCCAGATCCGCCAGACCGTCAATGCTACCCGCCAGTTCCGGCAGGCAGACGATCAGGACTCGCTCTTGTAACCGATATCTTCAAAGGCGGGATTTTCTGCCGCGCTGCGGGCCAGCACGTCGCAGCGCTCATTCTCGGGATGTCCCGCGTGGCCTTTAACCCACTCCCACTGAATCTTGTGGGTGCTGAGGGCCTGGTCGAGACGCTGCCAGAGGTCGACGTTCTTCACCGGTTTTTTATCCGCGGTTTTCCAGCCGCGTTTTTTCCAGTTATGGATCCAGCTGGTAATTCCCTGACGCACATACTGGCTGTCAGTACTGAGCACCACATCGCAGGGCTGCGTCAGCGCTTCAAGCGAAATAATGGCCGCCATCAGTTCCATCCGGTTATTGGTGGTGAGGCGATAGCCCGCGCTGAAGGTTTTCTCATGCTGGCCATAACGTAAAATCGCCCCGTAACCGCCGGGACCGGGATTTCCAAGACAGGATCCATCGGTGAATATTTCTACCTGTTTGCGCATCTCTGGTAGACTTCCTCTCAAAAACGTCAAGTCTGACATAAAACGGGTCTTATGAGCACTGCAAATAACCGCCAGATCGTACTCGATACTGAAACCACCGGCATGAACATGATCGGGGTCCATTATGAGGGGCACCGCATCATTGAGATTGGTGCGGTCGAGGTGATTAACCGTCGCCTGACCGGTAACAATTTCCATATGTACCTGAAGCCCGATCGGCTGGTCGATCCGGAAGCCTTCGGCGTTCACGGGATTGCAGATGAGTTCCTTGCCGACAAACCGATGTTCAGCGAGATTGCGGATGAGTTTCTCGACTATATCCGCGGCGCCGAGCTGGTGATCCATAACGCGCCGTTCGATATCGGCTTTATGGATTATGAGTTCTCAAAGCTGAATCGGGGCATTGAGAAAACCGAAACCTTCTGCAAAGTAACCGACAGCCTGGCGCTGGCGCGGCGCATGTTTCCCGGCAAGCGTAACAGCCTGGATGCGCTCTGCTCGCGTTATGAGATAGACAACAGCAAGCGAACGCTGCACGGCGCACTGCTCGATGCCGAGATCCTGGCGGACGTGTTCCTGACCATGACCGGCGGGCAGACCTCACTGTCGTTTTTATCCGAAAGTGAAAGCGCCCGTCAGGCGCAGGGCGAGAGCATTCAGCGCATCGTACGTCCCGCTTCGGCACTGCGCGTGGTGACGGCCAGCGACGAGGAGATCGTTGCCCATGAGTCACGGCTGGATCTGGTCATGAAAAAGGGCGGCAGCTGCCTGTGGCGCGGCTGAATGACGGAAATTTGTGGATAAAATCAACGGCGAGCTGAAAAAAACGGCAAACGATCGCGTCGTCAGGAAAAAGCGTTGACGCCGCAACGGCCTGCCATTACTATGCGCCTCGTTCTCGACGGGGAACAAAGCGCGGAGCGGTAGTTCAGTTGGTTAGAATACCTGCCTGTCACGCAGGGGGTCGCGGGTTCGAGCCCCGTCCGTTCCGCCAATCTCTTTAAAAAAGCCGATTCAGAAATGAATCGGCTTTTTGCTGTCTGCGATTCCGTGGCGGGTTACTCTTTCTGCGCCACGACCTCACCCTGCCAGCGCATACTGTCTGCCGCCTCCCGCTCTTCACGGGCGATAAAGCGGTAGCAGCCTGCCGCCAGACCGGCTCCGATAAACCAGCTGAAGTTCGCCACCTGATGCAGGGAAGGGATGAAACTGATCACCAGGCAGATGGCCACCGACGGCAGCAGCGCGGCGATCGCTTTAGGGTTAAACCCGCCGCGATACCAGTACCGGCCCGCTGGCGTGGCGTTAAACAGGTCGTCGACCGAAATGCGTCCGCGTTTGATCAGGTAGAAATCAGTCAGCAGAATCCCGAACAGCGGCCCGATAAAGGAGCCCAGGACATCCAGGCTGTAGTGAATCAGTTCAGGTGACTGGAACAGGTTCCACGGCGTTAACAGCACCGAGCCCACCGCGGCGATCATCCCGCCGGTGCGGAAGCTGATTTTCTGCGGTGAACAGTTAGAGAAGTCGAAGGCGGGTGAGACGAAGTTCGCCACAATGTTGATGCCGATAGTGGCGGTAATCATCGTCAGCAGCCCAATCGCTACCGCCAGATCGTTGCCGACCATGCTCACGGTCTCAATCGGATCGGTGATCATTTTACCAAACAGCGACTGGGTGCCCGATACGATGACCACCGTCACCACGGAGAAGAGCAGGAAGTTAAACGGCAGGCCCCAGCGGTTGCCACGACGGATCTCTGACATGCTTTTGCCGTAGCGGGAGAAGTCACCGAAATTCAGCAGCGGCCCGGAGAAGTAGGAGACGACCAGCGCGGTTGCAGTAATCATCTGCCACGTCTGCTCGCCCGGGGTGAGTGTTTTACTGGCGAGGGTAAAAGAGATCCCATCAAAGCCGGTCTTGTATACAATCCAGCCCGCCAGCGCCACCATCACCACATAGACAGCCGGACCCGCCACATCGATAAACCGTTTGATGGCGCTCATGCCATGCCAGAAGACCATCGCCTGCAGCAGCCACATCACGCCAAAGCAGCACCAGCCCAGCAGCGACAGGCCAAGCCAGTGTGGCTCGGTCATTGAGTTCAGTGACGGGGCGAACTTCAGCAGAACCAGCATCAGCGCGTTCGCCGCCAGATAGGTCTGGATGCCATACCAGGCAAAAGCGATCAGCCCGCGGATGACCGCCGGAATATTCGCGCCAAACACGCCAAACGCCTGACGGCAGATCACCGCATAGGGAACGCCTGCCATCTGGCTCGGTTTTGCCACCAGATTGGCACAGATCTGCACGATGCAGATCCCGGCCAGCAGGCAGAGCAGCACCTGCCAGCTGGCTAATCCCAGCGTGAAGAAGCTGGCCGCCACCACATAGCCGCCCATGCTGTGGACATCTGACATCCAGAACGAAAAAATGTTGTACCACGACCAGTTCTGGTCGCGGGTGGGCGCCAGATCGTCGTTACAGAGACGTGGGCTGTAACTGGCGTTAGCGTCAGAGGCCGTGCTGGCCACCGTGGAATGATTTGGCATGAAACCTGCTCCTCTACCCGAGAGTGAAATGAATAATCTGGTAAAGGGGTATTGCAGGATTCAGGCCAGATTTCTTTTCCTGTATACAATACTTGCTGTTCACGTATACGATATGTGGCGTACAGAGAGCTTCCGGAGCAGGTAATGACAAGTAAAACAGGCCAGCGAGACGCCGCCAGAACGCAGGATAAAGATGAAGGGATCTACCAGGCGCTGATGACCGCCATTGTGGAGCATCAGCTGCCGCCGGGCAGTAAACTGCCGGAAGAGGCGCTCTCCGGCGTGTTTGGAGTAAGCCGCACCGGCATTCGCAAAGTACTGCAGCGCCTTGCGGCGGTGCAAATGGTCACCCTGACGCCCAAACGTGGTGCGCAGGTCGCCACCCCTGGCGTTGAAGAGGCGCGGGAGATCTTCGCCACCCGCAGTTTAATGGAGTGCGCCAATCTGCACGCCGTGCTGGCCCATCTGCAGCCCCCGCATCTGGTGGCGCTGGAACAGCTTATCGCACAGGAGAATCAGGCCCACGCCGCGCATGATGGCCCGGCAGCCATCCGGCTTTCGGCAGCCTTTCATATTCAGCTGCAGGCGATTTCCGGCAATCAGGTGCTCACCGGCATGGTGACCAGCCTGACGCAGCGCTCGTCGCTGGTGATTGCCGCCTATGGCGCGCCGTGGCAGCGCGGCTGCCGCTGTGACGACCACACGCATCTGCTGACCCTGTTACGGGCACGTGCGCTGCAGCCACTGACTGAGGCGCTGCAGCACCATTTTGAGCATATTGTTTCCAGCCTGCACTTTGAGCGCAGCGGTGAAACGCTGCCCGACTTTTCACGACTGTTTGCCACGGGCAAAGGAGCGGCCTCATGAGCCTGATTCAGGTCATTAATCCCAACACCAGCCTGGCGATGACCGAAACCATCGCTCAGGCTGCCCGTGCGGTTGCCGCACCCGGCACCGATATTCTGGCCGTTTCACCCTCGCAGGGCGTGCCTTCCATTGAAGGGCATTTTGATGAGGCGATCGCGGCCATCGGGGTGCTGGAGCAGGTCAGACTGGGGCGGGAGCAGGGCGTGAGCGGACATGTGATTGCCTGTTTTGGCGATCCGGGGTTACTGGCAGCCCGCGAGCTGGCCAGCGGGCCGGTCATCGGTATCGCAGAAGCGGCGATGCACACCGCCACGCTGCTGGCGACGCGCTTTTCGATTGTCACCACGCTGCCGCGTACGCTGGTGATTGCCCGTCATCTTCTGCAGCAGTATGGCTTTACCCATCACTGTGCCGCGCTGCATGCCATCGATCTGCCGGTGCTGGCGCTGGAGGATGGCAGCGGACTGGCGCAGGAAAAAGTGCGTGAGCGTTGCCTCCAGGCCAAACGGGAAGATGGCAGCGGCGCGATTGTGCTCGGCTGTGGCGGCATGGCGACGCTGGCCGCCTCCCTGACGCAGGAGCTGGGTCTGCCGGTGATTGATGGCGTCGGCGCGGCCGTAAAAATGGTGGAGTCGCTGGTGGCGCTTGGCTTTGGCACCAGCAAACATGGCGATCTGGCCTGGCCTTTGCAGAAACCTCTCTCAGGTGCGTTTCAGCATCTAAACTAACGGAACTTTCCAGACAGAAGACAGGAAGCGAGTAATGACTGACGCTGCAGAGAAGAAAGAGTACAGCTTTAACAAAAACTATCCGCGCGATTTGATCGGTTATGGTGCTCATCCGCCGCACGCCGCCTGGCCCAACAACGCCCGGGTGGCGGTACAGTTTGTCCTGAATTATGAAGAGGGGGCGGAGAACAGCGTGCTGCACGGTGACGCCGGCTCCGAGCAGTTCCTCTCCGACATCATCGGTGCCGCCAGCTATGCCGACCGTCATATGTCGATGGAGTCACTCTATGAGTATGGCTCGCGCGCCGGTTTCTGGCGCATCCACAATGAATTTCAGAAGCGCGGTCTGCCGTTGACCGTGTTTGGCGTGGCGATGGCGCTGGCGCGTCATCCGGAGGTTGTCGAAGCGATTAAACAGGCGGACTACGATGTGGTCAGTCACGGCTGGCGCTGGCTCCACTATCAGGGCGTGGATGCGAAAACCGAACGTCAGCATATGCAGCAGGCAGTGGATGTGCTGACCGATCTGTTTGGGAAAGCCCCAACCGGCTGGTATACCGGCCGTGACAGCCCGAACACGCGCCGGCTGGTGGTGGAGCAGGGCGGCTTCAGCTACGACAGCGACTACTACGGCGACGACCTGCCGTTCTGGACGCAGGTGACCTGTCAGGATGGCACGGTTAAGCCGCACCTGATTATTCCCTACACCCTGGAGTGCAATGACATGCGCTTTGCCTCGCCGCAGGGATTTAACACCGCCGAGCAGTTCTTCACCTACCTGCGTGACAGCTTCGATGTGCTGTATGAAGAGGGGGAGACCGCGCCGAAGATGATGTCGATCGGGATGCACTGTCGCCTGCTGGGGCGTCCGGGCAAATTCCGTGCGCTGCAGAATTTCCTCGACCACATTCAGCAGCATGACGACGTCTGGATCTGTACCCGCCAGCAGATCGCCGATCACTGGATCGCGACACACCCGTCACCTTAAGCCGGTTCCGGTGCGTCGCCTCCCTCGGGCCAGGCGACGCACCGGCGATAATCAGCTCATCAGACTGACCTGGGCGGCCACAATGCACCAGCCGTGCGGCATGCGAACCCAGGTCTGTTGCTGACGGCCGATTTTATCACTGCCGGCACGGGTAAATTCGGTGCTGCAGACCGCATAATCCTCGCCAAAGGTGGTGATCACCGTATTCCGCAGCGTCCGGTCGAGGCCCGCAGCGGGGCGTGCAGCCCGGAAGGCGCGAATCTCATCGATGCCATACAAATTTTCACCGGCCCCGAGGCGCACGGTGCGCGGATCGTGCCAGAAAAGCGCATCCAGTTCAGCCACGTCATTGCTCACCAGCGCCTTTTCGTAACGCCAGAACTGCGCCGTCACCTCGCTGACCACCTGCGGTAAATTAATCTCTCTGTTCATCAGGCTCCTGCCATCGTGATTTGCGGCAGGGTGATGCCGCGTTGTTCCAGTGTCCAGGCGGCACGTAATGCCGCCGCTTCATTAAACGGGCGGGCGATAAGCTGTAATCCAATCGGCAGGCCGCTTCGGGTCGCCAGCGGAATGGTACAGACCGGCAGTCCCAGGAAGGAGATGGGCTGCGTCAGCATGCCCATGCTCGCTTTGGCGGGCAGCGATTCACCCTGAATTGACAGCGTCTGCTGACCGATGGTGATCGCGCTGCAGGGGGTTGCCGGGGCGATCAGCACATCGAAGCGATCAAACAGCGGCAGCACCTGCTGCTGGAAATGACGACGGAAGCGCTGGGCCTGCACATACCAGGCGCCGGGCATCATCGCGCCGGCCAGCAGACGCTCGCGTGAGTTAGGTTCAAACACCTCAGGCTTCTGACGCAGGGCAGGCAGATAGTGATTCCCCCCCTCGGCGGCGGTCATGATAAAGGCTGCCGAACGCGCCAGCTCCGCCTCCGGCATCACCACCTCCTCCTGCGCCTCCAGCGCGGCTGCGACGGTAGCCACCGCCGCGCGGGCGTCCTCATCGCACCAGCGGGCAAAAAAACCGCCCAGCACGCCACAGCGCAGCCCTTCACTGCCCTGCGACAGGCCGGGCAGCGTGGCCTCCGGCGGCCGGACGGCCTGAAACGCATCTGCGGGGTCTGCGCCCTGCAGCAGGTCATAAACCAGCGCCAGGTCTTCCACCCGTCGGGCCAGCGGACCGATATGATCGAGGCTGGCAACAAAGGGGTGGCTGCCGCTGCGTGACAGCCGGCCGAAAGTGGGTTTCAGGCCAAAAATGCCGCACAGCGACGCGGGCACCCGGATTGAGCCGTTGGTATCGGTGCCCAGCGAAAAGTGAACCAGCCCGGCGGCCACGGCGGCGGCCGACCCCCCGGACGAGCCGCCCGCGACGCGGCTTAAATCGCGTGGGTTACGGGTCGGGCCGTAATGGCTGTTCTCGGTAGTGAAACCATAGGCGTAGGCATCCATGTTCAGCATGCCCGACAGCAGCGCGCCAGCGTGGCGCAGTTTGCCGATGGCGAAGGCATCCGCCTGCGCCGCGGGGCGGTCGCTGAACAGCTTCGCCCCTGCCAGCGTGCTGTGACCCGCCACATCAAACAGGTTCTTCACCGCATAGGGAATGCCCGCCAGCGGGGGCAGGGACTCACCGCGCTGCCGCTGCGCATCAACCGCGCTGGCTTCTTTCAACATGCGAGGCCCGGTGATTTCCGTCCAGGCATTCAGCGCCGGGTTGTGCTGCTCAATCGCCTGCAGCGTCTGTTCGGCCACCTCGCGAGCGCTGATCTCACCCTGGCGGATCGCCTGCTGCAGCGTCTGAATCGAAACGTCACCTGTTTTCATGCCTGATACACTCCCGCCACTTCCAGCCGGTCATCAAGCGGAAACGCCATCAGTGGTGCGGCCATCTCCGCGATACGCGACAGCTGGATTAGCAGCTCGGCGCGGCGGGGATCGTCCAGCGTCAGTTGCAGGATCTGCTCCATATGGCCGATGTAGCTGGCCCACTCATGTTCATTCATGATTCACTCCTGTTTAAAAACCGGC
Organism: Type-F symbiont of Plautia stali; assembly: GCF_059731105.1. Taxonomy (NCBI): domain Bacteria; kingdom Pseudomonadati; phylum Pseudomonadota; class Gammaproteobacteria; order Enterobacterales; family Enterobacteriaceae; species Type-F symbiont of Plautia stali. The sequence continues at coordinate 845,331 of NZ_AP035909.1, forward strand.
GGCGCTGCCGTTACTGCGCGGATCGCTCGCGCCTTCAAACATGCCGTTGCAGTGACGCACAATGGCACCCGCATGACCCACGGATTCGCTGAAGTCCGGCAGGCGTTCTACCTCGTGCCCCCACTGGCGCAGCTGTGCGACGGTTTCGTCGGCAATGCGGCCTTCCAGCTTCAGCGAGTCTGATGACTGGCCCCAGGTACGCCCCAGCAGCCAGCGCGGTGCACTGACCGCCTGCTGAAGCGGCAACCCCTGAATCACATGGCGGGTAAAAATCGCTGCCTGGGTCTGCGGCTGACCATCTCCGCCCATTGCGCCATAAACCAGCGTCCGGCCATCTTTCAGCCGTGCGGCGGCGGGGTTCAGGGTATGGAAGGGCTGTTTGCCGGGTGCCAGCGCCAGCAGATGGTCAGGATCGAGGCTGAATGCGGCTCCCCGGTTCTGCCAGGTGATGCCCGTGCCAGGCAGGACGACCCCGCTGCCAAACTCGTGATAGATGCTCTGAATAAAGGAGACGGCAAGCCCGCTACTGTCCATCACACCCATCCAGACCGTATCGCCCGGCCCGCGGCCGCTGCCCCAGTTTGCCGCCTCGCCATCTTTGATCTGGCTGGCGAGGGTGGCGAGGGCGTCCTCAGCCAGCAGCGCCTGCACATCTTCGGTGACGTGACGCGGATCGGTAATGTGCCGGTCACGCAGCGCAAAGGCTTTTTTGGTGGCTTCCACGATGCGGTGCACCGTCTGCGCTTCGTCAGCCCCGGCCATCTCCAGGCGATCGGTAATGCCAAGGATCGCCAGCGAGACGAGGCCCTGGGTCGGCGGGGCGATATTCCAGATGTCGCCTTCGCTGTGTGCGAGGTGCAGGGGCGTGGTGCGACGAGCGCGATGCTGTTGCAGATCGGCCAGGGTGACCGGCATGCCAAGCGTGGCCATTTCATCAGCCATATGGTGCGCCAGCGGGCCGCGATAGAAGCTGTCCAGCCCCTGTTCGGTAAGCTGGCTCAGGGTCTGTGCCAGCGCAGGCTGGGTAAAACGGCTGCCAGGCTGCGGCACCTCGCCATCAGGCATAAAGGTGGTGCTGAAGCCGGGCTGATGCTGTAACTCACTGCGGAAGTTCGTCGTGGCGGCGGTCTGAGAGGCGGTGACCGGAATACCGTCCGCGGCGTAGCGAATCGCATCGCGCAGCAGACGCGCCAGCGGCAGCAGCGGGCTGCCGGATTCAGCGGCGAGGGTCAGCGCCTCCTGCCAGCCGCTGACCGTACCGGCGACGGTCAGCGCCGCTTTCGGCCCGCGATGAGGGATTCTGGGGTGACCGGCATAGAAATCCGGATGCGCCAGCGAACCGGCGGCACCGCTGGCGTCGATAGCGACGGGATCGCCGCCGGGTGGCAGGATCAGCCAGAACCCATCCCCGCCCAGCCCATTCATGTGCGGGTAGACCACGGCGATAGTCGCGGCTGCCGCCACCATCGCTTCGATGGCGTTGCCGCCGTCACGCAGAACCGCCAGCGCGCTCTCACTCGCCAGATGGTGCGGCGTCACCGCCATGCCCATCGGCGCCATATTACTCTGAATCATCTTTTTCTCGTTCTTCGGGTAACAGAACCGATAGCAAAGCAAGAGCTGTTCCAGTTTTTAGCCTGAGCTGACATTGCGCCGGTTAACCTGGCGTAAATTGTGCTAGCTTCTGCTGAAACAAAAGTTACAGGGTGCGATATGAAACAGCTTGATGAACGACTCCGGAGTCACTATCCCCAGCTCTCGCCGCAGGAGCAGCGCATTGCCGACTTCGTGTTTGACCACTTCGATGATCTGATCAGCTACAACAGCGCCGAGCTGGCGCGGCTCAGCGGCGTGTCGAAAGCCACGGTCAGCAGGCTGTTTAAGCGTCTGGGATATGAGAAGTACAAGGATATGCGCGATGAGCTGCGCATCCTGCGTCAGAGCGGCATGCCGCTGACCGATAACCGGGATGCGGTGCAGGGCAACACGCTGCTGGCGCGCCACTACAAGCAGGAGATGGCGAACCTGACACAGTGGGTCAACAGCCTGGATGCCCGTCAGTTTAACGATGTGATCCAGCAGCTGGCGCAGGCGAAGCGCGTCTTTATCATCGGCATGCGCAACGCCTATCCGGTGGCGCTGCATCTGCGACAGCAGCTGGTGCAGGCGCGCTCGCAGGTCTTTATCCTGCCGCAGCCAGGCCAGACGCTGGCAGAGGAGCTGGTGGATATCACCCCGGAGGATATGGTGGTGGTGATGGCGTTTCGCCGCCGCACCCGCATCATCCGTCCGCTGATGCAGCAGCTTCAGGCGGCCGGAATACCGCTGCTGGCGCTGTGTGAGCCGCAGGCGCAGACGGTCACTGCGCTGGCACGCTGGCAGCTCTGCACGCCGCTCGACAGCGTTTCCGCCTTCGACAGCTACGGCTCGGCCATGAGTCTGATTAACCTGATTGCCAATGCGCTGCTGCATGAAATGCTGGCGCAGGGGCGGCAGCGTATTCATCAGATCGCCGATCTCTACCAGCAGTTCGACGAGCTGGAGCACCGTTAACAGGCACCATTTTGGTGCCTTGCCCCATTTCAGTACACACCCGCCCGCGGCGTAATCCTCCCCGGTTATGCCCCTTTTTCAGTGAACTCTTTGCCGCTTAACCCTTTTTCCACCGCTGCCCTTGTTGGCACATTAGTTGCAGATTGCCTGTTAAAGAATCTTTTGTTTCATCACATTTCACCGGGGTGCATAATGAAAAAAGTTTTAATGGCGGTTGCAACAGCGGCATTACTGATGGCACAGGCGGGAAGCGCACTGGCCGATCAACTGCAGGACATTCAGAAGCGCGGTGTGATCCGCGTGGCCGTTCCGCAGGATTTCCCGCCGTTTGGCTCGGTGGGTACCGATCTGCAGCCGCAGGGGTATGACATCGACATGGCGAAATACCTGGCGAAGCAGATGAAACTTAAGTTGCAGCTGGTGCCGGTCAGCAGCGCCAACCGGGTGCCTTATCTGCAAACCGACAAGGTCGATCTGGTGATCTCCAGCATGGGTAAAAATGCGGAGCGTGAAAAAGTGATCGACTTTACCCGCGCCTATGCGCCGTTCTTCCTGGGCGTCTTCGGACCGAAAGGTGACGAGATCAAAGCGGCCAGCGCGCTGAGCGGCAAGTCGATTGGCGTTACCCGCGGCGCGGTGGAAGATATGGTGCTGAGCGAAGTGGCACCGAAAGATGCGCAGGTGAAACGTTACGAAGATAACAACACCACCCTATCGGCGTATCTCTCCGGCCAGGTGCAGTATGTCGCCACCGGCAACCTGGTGGTCGCCGCCATTGCCCGCCAGAATCCGGAAAAAGCGCCGGTCGCTCAGTTTATGCTGAAAGATTCGCCCTGCTTTATCGGTCTGAAGAAAGATGAGCCTGCGCTGAAGGCGAAGGTGAATGCGCTGATTGAGCAGGGGATTAAAGATGGCACCCTGAACAAGCTGTCCGAAGAGTGGCTGAAAGCGCCACTGCCCGCCAGCCTGGGCGCATGAGGACAGATTCATGACCGGGCAACTTAACTTTCCCGCGTTGTGGCCCTACTGGCCGGAGCTGCTTTCCGGCCTCTGGGTCACCATTCAGCTGACGCTGCTGGCGACCACCGGTGGGGTGGCGATTGGCATCGCAGGCGCGGCGCTGCGCAGCGGTAAACCGGGCTGGCTGAGCCGCCTCTGGGGCCTCTATGTCGAGCTGATCCGTAATACGCCGTTTGTGGTGCAGCTGTTCTTTATCGTTTTCGGTCTGCCGAATCTGGGTCTGAAACTCACCGCCGGTGAGGCGGCGCTGCTGGCGATGCTGATCAACCTGGGCGCTTACAGCACCGAGATCATCCGTGCCGGCATCCAGGTGACCCCGAAAGGGCAGTGGGAAGCGGGGCGGGTGCTGGGATTGACCCGCAGCCAGACCTTTCTGCGGGTGGTGTTACCCCCTGCGCTGCAGCGGATTTATCCGGCGCTGGTGAGCCAGTGCATTATCGTGATGCTGGGGTCGTCGGTGGTGTCGCAGGTCTCCTACGAGGAGCTGACCTTCGCCGCCAACCTGATCCAGTCGCGTACGTTTCTGAGCTTTGAAGTTTATCTGGTGACCACGCTGATCTACCTGGCGTTGTCGATTGCGATGCGCCATCTGCTGCTGGCGATAGGCCGTAAATGGTTTGGAGTGCAGCCCTCATGATGACGACCTTTACCGACTGGGACATCGTGCGCAACCTGCTGCTGGCGGCGCGCTGGACCCTGTTACTGTCGCTGGTGGCCTTTGTCGGCGGAACGCTGGTGACGCTGCCTCTGCTGCTGCTGCGTCTGCTGCAGCGCAAATGGCTGACGCGTGCGGTACGAGGTTACACCGCGCTGTTTCAGGGAACCCCGCTGCTGATGCAGCTGTTTCTGGCCTTTTTTGGCGTCGGCTTATTTGGCATTGATGTGGCGCCCTGGACGGCCGCCTCGCTGGCGCTGACCTTCTACACCAGCGCCTTTCTGGTGGATATCTGGTACGGCAGCATCCGCGCCCTGCCGAAAGGGCAGTGGGAAGCGTCACGCTGTCTCGGCCTGACCTTTGGTCAGACGCTGTGGCGGGTGGTTGCACCGCAGGCGATCCGCATCGGCATCGCACCGACGGTAGGTTTTGCCGTGCAGGTTATCAAGGGCACCGCGCTGGCGTCGATTATCGGGTTTATCGAGCTGACCAAGGCGGGCACGATTCTGAACAACGTGACCTACCAGCCGTTTAAAGTTTTCGGGCTGGTGGCGCTGGGCTACTTCCTGATGTGTTATCCGCTGTCTCGCTACAGCCAGTATCTGGAGAAAAAATTCAATGCCGCTCATCACCATTAATCAGGTGCAAAAATATTACGGCGACAACCATGTGTTGAAAGGCGTGGATCTGGATATCGACATGGGAGAGGTGATCTCGATCATCGGTCGCAGCGGATCGGGCAAAAGCACGCTGCTGCGCTGTATGAACGGACTGGAAGGCTATCAGGAGGGCAGCATCAAGCTCGGCGGCATGACCATCACCAGTCGTGACTCGCAGGCGCGTGAAATCAGCCGCTCGATTGGCATGGTGTTTCAGAACTTCAACCTCTTTCCGCACATGACGGCGCTGGAAAACGTCATGCTGGCACCGCGCCGCGTGCTGAAGAAAAGCGACGCTGAATGCCGGGCGCTGGCGACGCAGATGCTGGAGAAGGTGGGGCTGGGCGAGCGCCTTAACTATTACCCTGCCAGCCTCTCGGGCGGCCAGCAGCAGCGCGTGGCGATCGCCCGTGCGCTGGCGATGACGCCCAAAGTTTTACTCTGTGATGAGATCACCTCTGCGCTGGATCCCGAACTGGTGGGCGAAGTCCTGAAAGTGCTGGAGCAGCTAGCAGCGGAAGGCATGACGCTGATCCTCGTCACGCATGAAATGAATTTCGCCCGCGACGTGGGCGATCGAGTGGTCTTTATGCATCAGGGGCGCGTCTGGGAGCAGGGCGACAGTAAAACGCTGTTTGCGCAGCCGCAATCGCCGGAGCTGAAGCAGTTTATCTCTTCAGTGCGCCTCTGAGTCTTAAAAAAGGAAACCCGCATGGATATCAATCATTACCCGCAAATCAATCCGCCACAGCGTCTGCTGATGGGACCTGGCCCGATCAACGCCGATCCGCGCGTGCTGCGCGCCATGTCGAGTCAGCTGCTGGGGCAGTACGACCCGGCGATGACCCACTACATGAACGAAGTGATGGCGCTCTATCGCGGCGTATTTCGCACCGAAAACCGCTGGACGCTGCTGGTTGATGGCACCTCCCGCGCCGGTATCGAAGCGATTCTGCTCTCCGCTATCCGGCCTGGTGATAAGGTGCTGGTGCCGGTGTTTGGCCGCTTCGGCCATCTGCTGTGCGAGATCGCCCGCCGCTGCCGGGCAGACGTCCACACCATCGAAGTGCCGTGGGGCGAGGTCTTTACCCCCGATCAGATTGAAGAGGCGATTAAAAAAGTGCGGCCACGCCTGCTGCTCACGGTGCAGGGCGACACCTCCACCACCATGCTGCAGCCGCTGGCGCAGCTGGGTGCTATCTGTAAGCAGTATGGCGTGCTGTTCTACACCGATGCTACCGCGTCGCTGGCGGGTAACGCGCTGGAAACGGATGCCTGGGGACTGGATGCCGTCTCGGCGGGGATGCAGAAATGTCTGGGCGGGCCTTCCGGCACCTCGCCGATCACCCTGAGCGCAGAGATGGCCGCGGTGATCCGCAAACGTAAATGCGTGGAGCAGGGGATCCGCACCGAGGCGCATCAGGATGGCGAGGAGGAAATGATCTACTCCAACTATTTCGATCTCGGCATGATCATGGATTACTGGGGCCCGGAGCGACTCAATCACCATACCGAAGCGACCAGCGCACTGTTTGGTGCGCGCGAATGTGCCCGCCTGATCCTGCAGGAGGGGCTGGACAACGGTATCGCCCGTCACAAACTGCATGGTGAGGCAATGCTGAAGGGGATTCAGGGAATGGGGCTGGAAACCTTCGGCGACCTGAAAAACAAAATGAACAACGTGCTGGGCGTGATGATACCGTCAGGCGTAAACGGCGACCAGGTGCGCAAGCTGATGCTGGAGGATTTCGGCATTGAGATCGGCACCTCGTTTGGCCCACTGCATGGCAAGGTCTGGCGTATCGGCACCATGGGCTACAACGCGCGTAAAGATTGCGTGCTGCAGACGCTGGCCGCGCTGGAAACGGTGCTGACTCACCTGGGGTATCGCACGCCGCAGGGCGCGGGAGCTCAGGCCGCCTGGGATCACTACGGGAGCCAGGCATGATGATGAGCGCCAGCGAAGCCCTCGCTGCTGCACAGCGCGTCATGGCGCGCTGTGATGCGCTGGCAGCGATTAGCGAAACGACGGAGGGCCTGACCCGCGTCTACCTGTCGCCGGAACACCTGCGCGCCAACGCCTGCGTTGGGGAGTGGATGCAGGCGGCGGGGATGACGGTCTGGCAGGATGAAGTCGGCAATATCTGTGGCCGCTACGAGGCAGCTGAAGCAGGGGCGCCCGCGCTGCTGCTCGGTTCGCATCTCGACACGGTACGTAACGCCGGTCGCTACGACGGAATGCTGGGCGTGCTCAGCGCCATCGAAACCGTACAGTGGCTTCATGAGCACCAGTGCCGTCTGCCGCTGGCGATAGAGGTGATCGGTTTCGGTGATGAAGAGGGGACCCGCTTTGGCATCACGCTGCTTGGCAGCCGCGGTATTACCGGCAGCTGGCCGCAAAGCTGGGTGACCCATCCCGATGGCAACGGCATTACCGTGGCGCAGGCGATGGCGGATGTCGGGCTCGACAGTGCGCAAATCGGCGCGGCGGCCCGACGGATAGAGGATATCGTCGGCTATCTTGAACTGCACATTGAGCAGGGCCCCTGCCTGGAGCAGGAGGATCTGGCGCTGGGCGTGGTCACGGCCATCAATGGGGCGCGTCGTCTTCACTGCCGTTTTACCGGTGAGGCGGGCCATGCCGGCACGGTGCCGATGACCCACCGCAAAGATGCGCTGGCCGCAGCCGCCGAGTGGATGGTGTTTATTGAGCAGACCACCCGTGAGCAGGATCCGCAGCTGGTCGCCACCGTCGGCACCCTCAGCTGTGCTCCGGGGGCGGTGAATGTCATCCCTGGTGAGGTGTCGCTGTCGCTGGATGTGCGCGGTCCGCTCGATCATCCGCTGGAGACCCTGCTCTCCACGCTGTTAACCCAGGCCGGGGCGATTGCGCTGCGGCGTGGAGTGCAGTTTACGTCGAACGAATTTTATCGCATCGGAGCCACCGCCTGTGATTCGGCGCTACAGCAGGCGCTGAGCCATGCGGTTGAAACGGTGCAGGGCCGCAGCCTGTCGCTGCCAAGCGGAGCCGGACATGACGCCATCGCTATTGCTGAACGCTGGCCGGTCGGTATGCTGTTTGTGCGAAATCATCGCGGCATCAGCCATCATCCGGCCGAGTCTGTCGCGGTGCAGGATGTGGCACCGGCGCTGCAGGCCTATCTGCAGGCGGTCACGCTGATCGCCGGACGGAGCTGAAAATGGAATTAACGACGTTTAATCAGCTGCCGGCCGACGAGGCGCTGGCGGCTATCCGGCATTGTGTGGCGATCCCGCACTGGCAGCAGTCGCTGGTGGCCGCTCGTCCGTTTGCCACTACAGACGCGCTGCTGACCCGCGCCGACACGCTGGCCCGCCAGTGGCAGCAGCCCGATCTGGCCGCGGCGCTGTCGGCGCATCCGCGCATCGGCGAACGCGCGCGGGGCGCAGACAAAGAGGCGACGCTGTCGCGCGGCGAGCAGTCCGCCATGCAGCAGGCCGATCACGCCCTGCAACAGGCGATGCAGCAGGGTAATCAGGCCTATGAGGCGCGCTTTGGCCGGGTCTTTCTGATTCGCGCGAAAGGGCGCAGCGGCGAGGAGATGCTGGCAGCGTTGCAGCGCCGGCTGCAGAATGACGATCAGGCTGAACAGCAGGAGGCGCTGGATCAGCTGCGTGAAATCACACTGTTACGCCTCAGGGAGACGATTCAATGAGTACCGTTACCACGCATATTCTCGACACGGCGCTGGGAAAACCGGCCAGTGGGGTGGCCATCTCGCTGGAGCAGAACAGCCCGGAGGGGTGGTTTCCCGTCTCTCAGGGTGAAACGGACAGCGACGGACGACTGAAAGATCTGACCCTGGAGCCGCTGACGCCGGGGCACTACCGCCTGACCGCTGAAATCGGCGATTATTTTGCTGCCGCCGGTCGGGATGCGCTCTACGTCAGCGCGCAGATCGATTTTATGATTGCCGAGGCGGGCAGCCATTTCCATCTGCCGTTTCTGATTTCCCCCTGGTCCTGGTCAACCTACCGCGGCAGCTGAGCCGGCCGTTTACAGCGAAAAGCGATCCGCATCCTGCCAGGCCGGGAAGCGTTCGCGGTAAGCGTGCAGCGCCTCCAGCGACAGCGTCGCATCCAGCCGGGCGCGCTGATGTGGCTCCGCCGCACTCAGGATCTCGCCCTGCGGCGAAATAATCTGGCTGTCGCCGCTGTAGTGATGCTGATTGCTATCACTGCCGACGCGGTTGCAGCCTGCGACATACGCCTGATTCTCAATCGCCCGCGCTAACAGCAGCGCCTGCCAGTGTAAGGCGCGAGGCGCTGGCCAGTTGGCGACGTAGAGCGCCAGATCGTAGTCGTTGCGGTTGCGGGAGAAGACCGGAAAGCGCAGGTCGTAACAGATCTGGGGCAGGATGCGCCAGCCACGCCACGCCACCACCTGACGCGCTTCGCCGGGCTGATAGTGGTGATGTTCATCCGCCATGCGGAACAGATGCCGCTTGTCATACTGGTGCAGCGTGCCATCCGGCTCCACCAGCAGGAAGCGGTTCACCGCGCCGTTTTCGGTCTGGATCGCCGCGCTGCCGCCCACCAGCGCATCGCAGCGGCGGGCATGCTGATGCAGCCACTCCACCACCCGCGCCTGCGGCAGGGAGCTTTTCGCAGCCTCCATCGCAAAGCCGGTGGTAAACATCTCGGGCAGGATAATCAGATCGCGTCCGGTGACTCCGGCCAGCTGTTCGTCAAAATGGCGCAGGTTGGCTTCGCCATCCATCCAGCTCAGCGTCTCCTGCAAAAGTGTAATTTTTAAAGCTGACATAAGCGCTCCGCGGCAGCATCTAACGTCGCCGGCTGTTTAGCAAAACAGAGGCGGATCAGTTTATGAGGAAAAGGATCGGCGCAGAACACCGACAGAGGAATCGCGGCGACGCCCACTTCGCGGGTCAGCCACTGGCAGAAACTGACATCATCCAGATCGGAGATCGCGCTGTAATCTACCAGCAAAAAGTAGGTGCCCTGGCACGGTAAAACCCTGAAGCGGCTGTGACGCAGTGCATTCGCCAGCCGATCGCGGCGGTCGCGATAGAAGGCGGGCAGGGCCTGATAGTGCTCCGGATGCTCACGCAGCATATCGGCAATTGCCAGCTGCGCCGGGGTATTGACCGAGAAGGTCAGATACTGATGTACCTTACGCAGTTCAGCGCTGATCGCCGCCGGGGCGATGCAGTAGCCCACCTTCCAGCCGGTCATGTGAAAGGTTTTGCCAAACGACGACACCGCGATGGCGCGCTGACGCAGGTCAGGATGGGCCAGCACGCTGGCGTGGCCCGCTTCATCGAAACAGATATGCTCGTAAACTTCATCGCTCAGCACATAGACCGGTCGCGCAGCAATCGCCTGCCACAGCGCGGCAAAATCCTGCTGCTGCCAGACGGTGGCTGACGGGTTGTGCGGGGTGTTCAGGATCACCAGCCGCGTTTTATCACTCAGCAGCCCGGCAAACGCCTGCCAGTCTGGCCGGAAGGCGGGCGGCTGCAGCGCTATACGTTTCATGACGCCGCCCGAGAGCGTGACCGCCGGGGCATAGCTGTCGTAGCTGGGATCAAAGCAGATCACCTCATCGCCCGGACGCACCAGCGCGGTAATCGCCGCATAGAGCGCTTCGGTAGCGCCCGCCGTCACCGTAATCTCAGTTTCCACATCAGGCTGATAGTCATAAAGCCGCGCGGTTTTCTCCGCGATAGCCTGACGCAGCGGCAGCGCCCCGGTCATCGGCGCGTACTGGTTCGCGCCCTGGCTGACGTGATAGGCGAGCCGCTGCTGCAGATAGTCCGGGCCGCTGAAATCGGGGAAGCCCTGAGAGAGGTTGATGGCATTATGCTGCTGCGCCAGCGCACTCATCTGGCTGAAAATTGTGGTGCCGAGCGCCGGAAGTTTGCTCTCGGGGATCAGGTTGTGCTGCGTCATGATGTCAGGCCTTAAGCGCGAAGAGAGAAGCGGGGTCACCCGGGGTTTGTGCCACTATAAACAGGATGGTAGTATTTGGCAATCAAGACGCTTAGACGTCTAAATGCTATATGCTCCGTGCGTCACCGGCGTTGGCCGCGCTTGCTTACCCGGGTCACTTACTCATGTAAGCTCCCCGGGATAAGCGCGCTTGCCGCCTTGCTGACACACGGATCATTTCGCCTTTAACTGCTTTATGCTTCGCGCAACAGCGGCGCTGGCAGCGCCTGCTTACGTGGTATCACCTTTCACCGCAAGGAACCTTTATGTCGCAGAGTCATCCGTTAGATCAGCTGGTTGCCGCCTGTCACTGGATAGGCATGAAAGGCTGGGCTCCGGCCACCGGCGGGAATATGTCGGTACGCCGCGACGGGTATGTCTGCCTGCTGAGCGAATCGGGCAAAGATAAGGGCACGCTGACGCGTGATGACTTTATCGAGGTCGATATCGCCACCAGCCAGTCGCTGTCGGGCCGTAAGCCCTCGGCAGAAACCGGCCTGCACACGCTGATCTATCGCCTCTTTCCTGAAGCGGGCGCGGTGCTGCACACCCATACGGTCAATGCCACGGTGCTGTCGCGGGTGGAGCAGGGCGCGGCGCTGCTGCTGCACGGCTATGAGATGCAAAAATCGCTAAGCGGTCAGCATACCCATCTGGAGACGGTGGCGATCCCCGTGTTCGACAACAGTCAGGATATCGTGGCGCTGGCGTCAGAGATTGAAGATTACGCCGCCCGATTTCCGCTGCGTTACGGCTTCCTGCTGCGCGGCCACGGCCTGACCTGCTGGGGCGAGGATGTCAGCGAAGCGCGCCGCCATCTGGAAGGTCTGGAATTTTTATTTGAATGTGAACGTCAACGTCGCCTGCTGGAGAAAGCATGATCCGCGCCATTGTTACTGATATTGAAGGCACCACCAGCGATATTCGCTTTGTGCACAACATCCTGTTCCCCTATGCCCGTCAGCATCTGGCGGACTTTCTGCGAGAGCATCAGCATCAGCCAGAGGTCGCGGCGGCGCTGCAGTCGGTGCGGGAAGAAGCGGGGCAGCCGCAGGCCGATCTGGCGGCGCTCATCGCGATCCTGTCCGATTTTATGGATCAGGACCGCAAATCCACCGGGCTGAAAGCGCTGCAGGGCATGATCTGGCGTGATGGCTATCTTAACGGCAGTTTTACCGGCCATCTCTATCCCGATGTGCTGCCTGCATTACGCCGCTGGCAGGCGCAGGGCATTGAACTCTATGTATATTCCTCCGGTTCGGTTGCGGCGCAGAAATTGTTATTTGGCTACAGCGACGAAGGTGATATTACTGACATCTTCAGCGGCTACTTTGATACGCACGTCGGCGCTAAACGCGAGGTGACAGCCTATCGCACGATCGCCGCTGAGATCGGGCAGCCAGCGGAGCAGCTGCTGTTCCTCTCTGATATTCGTCAGGAGCTGGATGCCGCCGCGGAGGCGGGCTGGCAGACGATACAGTTACTGCGTGGCGAGGCGGACAGCGAGAGCCGTCATCGTCAGGTGACGGATTTTTCCCAGATTAACCCGGAGTCGATTTAGCATGAGCGCACTGACGATTTTTACTGACCGCGAAGCGAGCCAGCCGGTCTGGCACAGTACCGAAGCAGAGGCGATTCGGGAACGCCTGAACGCGAAAGGGGTGCGTTTTGAACGCTGGGAAGCCGATCGCGATCTGGGTGAGAACCCGGATGCGGAAACGGTCATTAAGGCCTATCAGCATGCGATTGATCGGCTGGTGGCTGAGAAGGGCTATCAGAGCTGGGACGTGATCAGTATGCGCGCCGATAATCCGCAGAAAACGGTGCTGCGTGAGAAGTTTCTTTCCGAGCATACGCACGGCGAAGATGAGGTGCGTTTCTTTGTCGAGGGGGCCGGGCTGTTCTGTCTGCATCTTGACGGTGAGATCCTGCAGATCCTCTGCGAAAAGAACGATCTGATCTCGGTGCCTGCGGGCACGCCCCACTGGTTTGATATGGGATCGTCACCGCACTTCACGGCGATCCGGATTTTTGACAACCAGGAAGGCTGGGTGGCGCACTTCACCGGCGATAAAATCGCCGATGCCTATCCGCGTCTGGCCTGATCGGCCCACGGCCGGAAAGGGGTTTGCGGTGAGCCTCTGCGCTGCCGCAAACCCCTGATATCGCTTACTGCGGCTGGAAGATGCCGCTCTGCACCTGGTCAGGCGTGACCACCCCCGTGTCGAGTATCCAGCCGCTGATCAGGGCGGCTGGCGTCACATCAAAGGCCGGATTGAAGACCCTGGCCGTTTCCGGTGCCCACTGCACGCTGCCAAAACTGCCCGCCACGCCCGTGACTTCGCTGGCGGCGCGCTGCTCTATCGGGATGGCGGCGCCATCCGGGCAGTGACGATCCAGCGTAGTATGGGGAGCCGCGACGTAGAACGGAATCTGGTGATAGTGGGCCAGCACCGCCAGGCTGTAGGTGCCGATTTTATTGGCCACGTCACCGTTGGCGGCAATGCGGTCAGCACCGACCCAGACCGCATCCACCTCGCCGCGTGCCATCAGGCTGGCGGCCATGGAATCGGTAATCAGGGTACAGGGAATCGCCAGTTCGCCCAGCTCCCACGCGGTTAACCGGCCGCCCTGCAACAGCGGTCGGGTTTCATCCACCCAGACATTTTTGATCCACCCCTGCTGATGCGCGCGGGCAATCACGCCCAGCGCGGTGCCCACGCCCGCGGTGGCCAGCCCGCCGGTATTGCAGTGGGTGAGCAGCTGGCTGCCCGGTTTGATCCGCGTGCAACCGGCTTCAGCAATCGCATCACAGAGCTGTTTATCCTCCTGCACCAGCCGCCACGCTTCGTCCGTCAGCGCAGTGACAAACGCCGGCTGGGCCAGCGCCACTTTCATCCGGTCAAGATTGTTCATCAGATTAACGGCGGTTGGCCGGGCGGCACGCAGATGTTCCAGCGCCTGTGCCAGTTCAGCGCGGGTCTGCCCCTGTTCAGCCAGCAGCGCCAGCAGCAGTGAGGCAGAGAGGCCAATCAGCGGCGCACCGCGCACCCGCAGCGCATGAATATGGTCAATCAGCTGCGTGACGCTGTGTGCGGGCAGCCAGTTCTTTTGCTGCGGCAGCGCCTGCTGATCCAGAATCCAGAGCTGATTGTCACGAACCTCTAAGCTGGTGGTTTTGAGTGTCTGCATTGTGGGTGAAATCCATGTTGCGTTAATGATGCGTATTGTGCCAACATGCTGAACGGATGTATAGACGTCTGAACGGCTTATTACACCTGGGTTATCCGCCTTCGATTGATGAGGAACAGGCAATGTCGCAATACCGTACCTTTACTGCTGCTGATGCTGTTGAGTATGCCCGGCAATTTGGCGGCGTGGACGATCCTGCCGCGCTCTGCAGCGCTGAAGAGATTGGTGATGGCAACCTTAATCTGGTGTTTAAAGTTTATGACGATCAGGGCCGGAGCCGGGTGGTGGTCAAGCAGGCGTTGCCCTATGTGCGTTGCGTCGGGGAGTCCTGGCCGCTGACGCTGGATCGGGCGAGGCTGGAAGCGCAGACCCTGGTTGAGCACTATAAATATTGTCCGCAGCATACGGTGCAGGTGACGCATTATGATGCGGAGCTGGCGGTGATGGTGATGGAGGATCTCTCCAGCCATCGTATCTGGCGCGGCGAGCTGGTGAAGGGCGCTTACTACCCGGAAGCCGCAGCGCAGTTAGGCGTTTATCTGGCACAGACCCTGTTTCATACCTCCGATTTCGTTCTGCATCCGCATCAGAAAAAGGCGGAAGTGGCGCGTTTCATTAATCCGGAAATGTGTGAAATCACTGAAGATCTCTTCTTTAACGATCCCTACACCGATCATGAGCGTAACAGCTACCCTGATGCGCTTGAGCCGCTGGTCGCCAGCCTGCGTAACGACGATGCGCTGCGCATTGCCGTCGGCGGGCTGAAGCATCGCTTCTTTGCGCATGCCGAAGCGCTGCTGCATGGCGATATTCATAGCGGCTCGATTTTCGTGGCTGATGGCAGCCTGAAGGCAATTGATGCGGAGTTCGGTTACTTTGGCCCGATTGGGTTTGATGTCGGAACGGCGATTGGCAACCTGCTGATTAACTACTGCGCGCTGCCGGGGCTGCTGGCTCCGCGTGAGGCAGCCGATGCGCGCGAGCAGCGGCTGAGTGATGTCCATCGTCTCTGGTCGACGTTTGCTTCGCACTTTCTGGCGCTGGCGGCAGAGAAAACCCGCGATGAGGCGTTGTCCTGGCCCGGCTATGCGGCGGCGTTTCTGCGCAAGGTCTGGGCTGACACCATCGGTTACTGCGGCACCGAACTGATTCGGCGCACGGTGGGGATGTCCCACGTGGCGGATATGAAGCTGATTGCCGATCCGGCGATGCGCACGGACTGCATTGGTAACGCGATCAACCTGGGACGTACGCTGATCCTGGCTGCCGATCACGTGGAAGATGTGGATGCGCTGATTGCCCGCATCCGCCAGGCGGGATAAAAAAGGCCGACATGATGTCGGCCTCTGAAACAGAGCTGGCTCAGGAAGCATAAGTTCAGCAACCCGGTGCGGCCATCACACCGGCCTGAACCCTACGCCGCCTCGCTGGTGCGCGACGCAGGCTGAGGCGCTTTCTCCGCCACCGGCACCGCCAGTGCATCTGCCTCAAACTCATCCACGTTGATGGAGCGCAGACGGCTGGCTTCAGCACGCTGCAACACCTCTGCTTCCTTCGCATCGATCCAGCCCTGCTCCAGCGCACGCTTCGCCAGCGCATCCAGACGGGTGAAGGAGAGATGCTGCTTTGTCTGTTTGCACAGGCGGTCATAAATCACTTCGGCTGCCATCACCTCCTGCAGCGCCTGTTCCATCTGACCGGCGGGGTTATTCTCGCCCGGCGTCAGATAGATGCCCCGGCCCAGACGGCTGCGGGTCGCTGACGGCTGTTGCAGCAGTTTTGCCAGCTGGTGATCCAGACGATCAGACGGGGCAGGGCAGTGATGTCCGCCCGCAAAGATAGCCATGCGCAGGGCACCCGCAACCAGCCGGTTCGGGAAGTTGCGCAGCAGATCGTCCATCGCGACCTCCGCCTGATGCAGGGCATCCTGCACGCCCCAGTGAACCAGCGGCAGATCGGCTTCATTACGGCCTTCATCGTCATAGCGTTTCAGGGTGGCTGAGGCAAGATAGAGCTGGCTCAGCACATCGCCCAGGCGCGCCGAGATGCGCTCGCGGCGTTTCAGACTGCCGCCCAGTACCGCCATCGACACATCTGAGAGCAACGCCAGGTTGGCACTGATGCGGTTCAGATGCTGATAGTAGCGACGGGTGGCATCGCGGGTCGGGCTGGCGCTGGTGCGTCCGGCGGTGAATCCCAGCCACAGGCTGCGCACGGTGCTGCTGCCGACGTGGCCGATGTGACTGAACAGGGCATCATCGAAGGCATTAACATCGTTGCTGGCGGCGGCGGCCATCTCCTGCAGAACATACGGATGGCAGCGGATCGCCCCCTGACCAAAGATAATCATGCTGCGGGTCAGGATATTCGCGCCTTCCACCGTGATGGCGATGGGCGCACCCTGATAGGCGCGTGCCAGGAAATTACTGTTACCCAGCATAATGCCTTTGCCGCCGGCAATGTCCATGGCGTCAATAATGGCGCGCTGGCCGCGGTGGGTGCAGTGATATTTCACAATCGCCGACAGCACCGCCGGTTTTTCACCCTGCATAATCCCGGCGGTAATCAGCGTGGCCGCAGCGTCCATCACATAGGCGTTACCGGCAATGCGCGCCAGCGGCTCTTCAATCCCTTCCATCTTACCGATAGAGAGCCGGAACTGACGACGGATGCGCGCGTAAGCGCCGGTTGCCAGCGCCACACTCTTCAGGCTGCCGGTTGAGTTGGAGGGCAGCGTAATGCCACGGCCCACCGACAGACACTCCACCAGCATCCGCCAGCCCTGTCCGGCCATTTCCGGGCCACCGATGATAAAGTCAATCGGCACAAAGATATCCTTGCCGCGCGTCGGCCCGTTCTGGAACGGCACGTTGAGCGGAAAGTGGCGATGACCAATCTCCACGCCCGGCGTGCTGGTCGGGATCAGGGCACAGGTGATGCCCGGGCTGGCGTTATCGCCCAGCAGATGATCCGGGTCAGTCAGTTTAAAGGCCAGGCCGAGCACGGTCGCGATCGGGGCCAGGGTGATGTAACGCTTGTTCCAGGTCAGCCGCATGCCCAGCACCTGCTCACCCTGCCACTCACCCATGCAGACCACACCGGTATCCGGGATCGCCCCCGCATCTGACCCCGCTTCCGGACTGGTCAGCGCAAAGCAGGGGATCTCTTCACCGCGCGCCAGTCGCGGCAGATAGTGGTTTTTCTGCGCTTCGGTACCGTAATGCTGCAGCAGTTCGCCCGGACCCAGTGAATTGGGTACACCCACCGTGATCGCCAGAATCCCGGAGACGCCCGCCAGTTTCTGCAGAACACAGGCCTGCGCATAGGCGGAGAAGGCCAGTCCGCCATACTCTTTTTTAATGATCATCGCGAAGAAACGATGCTCTTTCAGGTAGGCCCAGAGTTCCGGCGGCAGGTCGGCCATCTCATGGGTAATCCGGAAATCGTTCGCCAGGCGGCACGCCTCTTCAACCGGGCCGTCAAGAAAAGCCTGCTCTTCCGGCGTCAGGCGTGGCTGCGGGTAGTTATGCAGCTTCTGCCAGTCCGGCTTGCCCTGAAACAGATCGCCTTCCCACCAGGTGGTGCCCGCATCAATCGCTTCTTTCTCGGTGCGGGACATCGGCGGCATCACCTGCTGGAAGCGCTGTAACATCGGCTGTGAAAAGAGTCTGCGACGCAGCGACGGCAGGTTGAACGGCAGCAGCAGGATCGCCAGCGGCAGCAGGAGCCACGGCGTCCAGAGATGCGCGACCGCCATCGCGGCGGTCCACAGCAGCAGGATCGCGCTGGCGGTCCGCAGCGACAGGCGGTGATAGAAGAGGGCGCCAATCAGCGCCACCGTGGCAAGTATCGAAACAACCATCATAGTGAACCACTCCGCAAGTAGTAAGAGGTCTGACCTGTTATGTAGAGAGGTTTAGAGCAGCCGGGCGGATTTATCAATTTGTTTACATCGCAATTACAACCTGCCTCACAAAAACGGATTTTTGCCGTTTTACTCGACAACCGGTGTCGGAATCCACACCGCTACCGCCGGGTCAGGCGTGGCATGAAGCTTTGCGCTGACCGGCCATTCCGTTAAACTTGCTGCGATTAACCTCTTCTTATAAAGGACATCCCTATGTACCAGGACATCATCCGCTCTGAGCTTAATGAAGCTGCTGATACGCTGAATAAATTCCTCAGCGATGACGCCAATATTCATGCGATCCAACGTGCTGCGGTGCTGCTGGCTGACAGCTTCAAGGCGGGTGGCAAGGTGCTTTCCTGCGGTAACGGCGGCTCCCATTGTGATGCGATGCATTTCGCCGAAGAGCTGACCGGCCGCTATCGTGAAAATCGTCCTGGCTATCCGGCGATTGCCATCTCTGACGTCAGCCATCTCTCCTGCGTCAGTAATGACTTTGGCTACGACTACGTCTTCTCACGCTATGTGGAAGCGGTAGGGCGTCCGGGTGACGTGCTGCTGGGCCTCTCAACGTCGGGCAACTCTGCCAATATCATTAAAGCGGTTGAAGCCGCCCGTGCGCAGGGGATGAAAGTGATCACCCTGACCGGCAAAGATGGCGGTAAGATGGCAGGCAGTGCCGATATTGAGATCCGGGTGCCACACTTTGGTTATGCCGATCGCATTCAGGAGATCCACATTAAGGTGATCCACATCCTGATGCTGCTGGTCGAAAAAGAGATGGTGAAGTAACTGCGCTGGCCTCCTGTCTGACGGGGGGCCGCTTAATCAGAGGCGGTGGCTATGTGCGAATTGCTCGGGATGAGCGCCAATGTTCCCACGGATATCTGTTTCAGCTTTACCGGACTGGTTCAGCGGGGCGGGGGAACCGGGCCTCATAAAGATGGCTGGGGCATTACCTTTTACGAAGATAAAGGCTGCCGTACGTTTAAAGATCCGCTGCCGAGCTTTAACTCTCCGATTGCGCGTCTGGTGCAGGAGTACCCGATCAAATCGCATTCGGTGGTGGCGCACATCCGTCAGGCAAATCGCGGGCAGGTGTCGCTGGAGAATACCCATCCGTTCACCCGCGAGCTGTGGGGCCGCAACTGGACCTATGCGCACAACGGGCAGCTGAAGGGCTATAAGCAGCTGGAGACCGGCACATTCCGGCCGGTGGGGGAAACGGACAGTGAGAAGGCGTTCTGCTGGATCCTGCATCAGCTGGCGACACGCTATCCGCGCACGCCGGGCAACTGGCCGGCGGTGTTCCGCTTCATTGGCGAGCTGGCCACCGCGCTGCGGCAGAAGGGGGTATTTAACATGCTGCTGTCAGACGGACGTTATCTGATGGCCTTCTGCTCGACCAACCTTTTCTGGATCACCCGTCGCGCCCCGTTTGGCCGGGCGCAGCTGCTCGATCAGGATGTGGAAGTTGATTTTCAGCAGCACACCACGCCGCATGACGTGGTGACGGTGATTGCAACGCAGCCTCTGACGGCCAATGAAACCTGGCAGCGGATTGCGCCAGGTGAATGGGCGTTATTCTGCCTTGGAGAGCGCCAGGAATGAACGGGAAGCGGCTTCGGGACTGGCTAAAACCGGTGCCGGGCTGCTGTTCATCACATATTTCCCGCTGGCGACATTGACCATCGGCGGCTGGTGATACTTCGCAAAGTAAGCGTATCCCGGCTGCAGCTGCTGCCAGAAGCTGGCATAGGTGGAGTAGCGGTGACGCTGCATGTTGCTGTCGGTCATGCGGAACGGATAGATGCTGATGCTGACATCCTGCTGGCCGTTTCGCAGCGCGGCATTCACATAGGTAAAAATCTCATCCATATAGGCATTGGTCATGGCATAGCAGCCAATCGACTTACAGTCGCCATGGATCATCAGGTAGTTACCGCTGTAACCCTGATTGCGATCGTACTGATTCGGGAAGCCGATGTTGATGGCGCGATAAAAGCGGCTGTCGGGCTTCAGCTGATTCAGCTTCACGTTGTAAAAACCTTCCGGGCTTTTGAAATCGCCTTCACGGCGTTTCGGGCCGAGGCCGCCAGAAAAGTTGCAGATGCGGTAGGTATCCAGCAGGCGATATTCGTTACCGATTTTGCCGTAGAGTTCGAGCGTGCGTTCTTCCTTGAAGATCTGGATGTAGACCGGCGTGCCGAGTAACTGCTTCTTTAATTCTTTGCTGACCGGTGCCGCTGACTGAACGGGTTCGGGTGTCATTGCCATGCTGAGGGCTGGCAGTAAAATCATCGCAAACAGGAGTGCGATTTTGCCCATGCTGTGTATACCTTGAGGTGAAGAGAACATGACACAAATTTTGCGTCTTTGTTGGCATTATCGGAACTATCCGCTACCGCAGCGCAACATTAAACATTGTCTGTTTTTTTAGCAAGACGGCGTCGGCCAAATTCGCGATTTACTGAAGGTTATTCGGCCAGAAATTTGTAAACTTTATTCGCCCGGGCAACAAATATTGCAGTTACCCCTGTCAGCTGTATACTTATCCAGTGCCGGAGGGGGGTATGCGTAAAATCATTCATGTCGATATGGACTGCTTCTATGCCGCAGTGGAGATGCGTGATAATCCCCAGCTGCGCGACATCCCGATCGCCATCGGTGGCAGCCGCGAACGTCGCGGGGTCATCAGCACCGCCAACTACCCGGCCCGCAAATTTGGTGTGCGCAGCGCAATGCCGACCGGCATGGCCCTGAAGCTATGCCCGCATCTGCGCCTTCTGCCAGGGCGTTTCGACGCCTATAAGGAAGCCTCCGCGCAGATCCGCGAAATCTTTTCCCGCTATACCCCGCTGATTGAACCGCTCTCGCTGGATGAAGCCTATCTGGATGTGACCGACAGCCCGCACTGCCACGGCTCGGCCACGCTGATGGCGCAGGCGATCCGCGCCACGATTTACCGTGAAACCGGGCTGACCGCCTCGGCCGGCATCGCCCCGATCAAGTTTCTGGCCAAGATCGCCTCCGACCTGAATAAGCCGGACGGGCAGTGTGTTATCACCCCGGCAGAGATGCCTGACTTTTTACTGACGCTGCCGCTGGCGAAGATCCCCGGCGTAGGCAAAGTCTCTGCAAAGAAGCTCGAAGAGATGGGGCTGGTGACCTGTGGCGACGTGCAGAAGGCCGATTTAGCGCAGCTGCTGAAGCGCTTTGGCAAGTTTGGCCGGGTGGTGTGGGAGCGCAGCCACGGCATTGATGAGCGCGGCGTGATCGTTGAGCGCGAGCGTAAATCGCTGGGGGTCGAACGTACGCTGGCGGAAGATATCAGCGACTGGGAGGCCTGCCTGGAGATCATCGATTTTCTCTATGCCGAACTCGACCGCCGGCTGACGCAGATCCGACCCGACAGACAGGTGGCGCGTCAGGGCGTCAAACTGAAGTTCAGTGATTTTCAGCAGACCACCCAGGAGCATATCTGGCCGGTGCTGAATAAAGAGGACATGATCGCCATCGCCCGTAAGACCTGGGATGAGCGCCGCGCCGGGCGTGGTGTGCGGCTGGTGGGACTGCACGTGACGATGGTGGATCCCCAGCTGGAACGTCAGCTCCTGCTGGGTTTATAAGTCAGCCTCACCCGCCGGCAGGGCTGACGCCAGATTATTTCTTATATTTCGCGGCCAGGGTGGCGAACCACGGTGCGACAAAATCCTCATTGCTGCCCCAGCCCGGAATGATTTTGTTCAGCGAGGCGACGTTCACCGCGCCAGGCTGGCTGTTCAGCTGCTGCTGAGAGATTGACGCCGCTTTAAACTGATACGTTGCTGGTGTCTCTTCACCGGCAATCTTCTTCGCCACCAGCCGCATATTGACCGCGCCAATGGTTTTAGGATCGACCGCCACCGTCTGCACCCACGGGCTGTTTTTCTCACGCATCAGCTGCAAATCCTGGTTCGAGACATCGATGCTATAGAGCTTGATCTCGGTCCGGCCATTCTCCTGCAGCGCCTTGTAAGCCCCCTGGCTGAACGCATCCCAGGCTCCCCAGATCGCGTCGATTTTGCCTTTCGGGTATTTCGCCAGAATCGCACCAATCTTGTTGGCGGTGTCGCCCTGCACGTCAGTTGAAACGGCCCCAATCGACTCCAGCTGATGAATGCCCGGATTCTCTTTCAGCAGTTTTTCATACACCACCTGACGGCGCTCCATCGGCGGGAAACCGGCGACCCACAGCTTGACGATATTCGCCTTGCCGTGGAAATCGTTGATCAGCTGGCCCAGCGACAGCTGCGCCAGCGAGGCATCATCCTGAGCGGTAACGGTGACGCCGGGAATCGGGCTCTCCACCGGGGTATCAAACACCGACAGTTTGATGCCTGCATCGGCAATCCGCTTCACCAGCCCGCTGGCGTAGGGCGCCTTTCCGTGCGACAGCACGATGCCGTCATACTTCTGGCTGATCGCCTGATTAACGAAGTCCTGGAAGCGCGCGTCGTCGCCGTTGCTGAGGAAGGTACTGACCTTAAAGCCAAGCTGGCGACCCTGCTGAATGGCACCGGCAACAAACTGGGTGGTGTTGTCATCGGAGCCGAGATTGCGGATCACCGCAATGCGGATGGGGCCGTCATGACCCGCGATGGCCGCAGGCACCGGCGTGACGGTCTCCGCGAAGGCGGCGCTGGCGTTCAGCAGGCTCAGGGCCAGCAGCGAGAGCGTTATTTTTTGCATTGTTATCAACTCCGGTAGACGCGCCTCAGCGGCGCTGGATATAGGTGATCGCCAGTGCTAAAGCCAGCACCAGCCCTTTGATGATGTCCATGGCGTAGTAGGGCACAGAGAGCATGACCAGGCCGTTCTGCAGCACGCCCAGGATCACCGCGCCGACCAGCGTGCCGAGCGCATTCGGCTTACCGGAGCCCGCCAGTGAGAAGCCTATCCACGCCGCCGCGACCGCATCCATCAGGTAGCCGCTGCCGGCATTGACCTGGGATGAACCGATGCGCGAGGCGAGCAGAATGCCGCCCAGGCCCGCCAGCAGGGAGGCGATGACGTAAGCCAGTACCCGGTAGCGGGTGGTGCGGATGCCGGAGAGGCGCGCCGCTTCCGGATTGCCGCCCAGCGCATACATCCGGCGACCATGTTTGGTCAGGGAGAGCGCCAGCTGTGCCGCGACGGTTACCACCAGCATGATGATGACAATGGTCGGCACCTGACCGAGCAGGCCAAACGCCGCCGGAATGGTGCCTTCCGCCATATCACCGCTCGGCAGCACCATGTTCTCGGTGATCGACCCGCCGAAGCTGTAGGTCATCGCCACCCCCTGAATCACGAAGAGGGTCGCCAGCGTCGCCAGCATGTCGGGGATGCGCAGGATCACAATCAGGAAGGCGTTGAACAGCCCGACCAGCGTGCAGAGTGCCAGGGTGATCAGGATTGCGGTAGTGGTGCCAAAGCCGTACCAGACAAACAGTGAAATCACCAGCGCGTTAGCCAGCGAGGCGGTCGAGCCGACCGACAGATCAAAGCCGCCGACGGTCAGGGAGATGGAGACGCCAACAGCAATGACCGTCACAATCGCGATCGAACGCAGAATGTTGATGATGTTATTGGGTTCAAGGAAGCTGTCGGAAGCCAGCCCAAAAGCGGCGATCAGGATCACCACCGTGAGCAGCATGCCCCATTTATAGAGAAAGTCGAATAGCTGGTGATGCCACGGGGTGGCGGTCAGTTTAAGATGGGTCTCTTTGCTGCTCACGCAGGGGTTCCTCCGGTGGAATAGAGCAAAAGCGTCTCTTCGGTGACGTCGTCTGCAGCCAGTTCAGCCACAATGCGTCCATCCCAGAGCACGCAAATCCGGTCGCATAAGCCGACCAGTTCAGAAAATTCACCCGACGCGTAGATAATCCCTTTCCCTTCCCGCGCCAGGCTGTCGATGAGGGTAAACAGTTCGGTTTTGGCTTTGATATCGACGCCTTTGGTCGGCTCATCGAAAATCAGCACGTCGGCGTTATTGCGCAGCCATTTACCGATCGCCACTTTCTGCTGATTGCCGCCCGACAGGCGGCGCAGCGTCTGAGCCGGACCGGTGGTGCGCACCTGCAGCTGCCGGATAATCTGCTCGGCCCAGCGCCACGCCTGACGATGACCAAACAGGCTCCAGCGCGAAAAGCTGTCATCCGCGCTGACGCTGAGGTTCATCGCGACCGACTCATCGATGAAAATGCCCTCTTTGCGCCGCTCCTCCGGCACCAGCGCCATGCGACGGCTGACCGAATCGTGCGGCGAGCGGGGCTGCCACGGCTGACCGTGCAGTTCACCCCGGCTGACGCGACTTTGTGTGGCGCCGAACAGGGCTTTGCAGAGTTCGGTTTTCCCCGCGCCGGCCAGGCCGGCAATCCCCAGAATCTCCCCTTTGTGCAGGCGCAGCGAGATAGCCTGCAGCCGCTGCGCATCGTGAAGTCCCTCTACCGCCATCAGCAGCGGCTGCGCCTGCTGTGGACGACGCGGCGGGAAGATGTCGGTCAGCTGATGACCCAGCATCTTCTCAACAATCTGCTCTCCGCTCAGCGCGGCCATCGGGCCGGTTTCGATCAGGCGGCCGTCGCGCAGCACCGTCAGACGGTCACAGATGGCTTTCAGTTCATGGATGCGGTGAGAGATAAAGACCACGCCGATGCCGCTGGCCTGCAGGCGACGCACCACGGTAAACAGTCGCTCACTTTCATGCTGGTCCAGCGGGGCGGTGGGTTCGTCCAGTATCAGGAAGCGGCAGTGGTGCGACAGCGCCCGCGCTAACAGAATCTGCTGCTTTTCCGCCAGCGTGCAGCGCTCCACCAGCCGGTTAACATCCAGCACCACATCGAGCTGAGCCAGCAGCGCCCGCGCCTGACGGCGGATCTCTCCCCAGCGATAGCGGTGACCCGGCTCGGCCAGACGGTCCAGCAGGATGTTTTCCGCCACGCTGAGCTGCGGCACCAGCGCCACATCCACTTCCTGCTGAACCAGATGAATGCCCAGCTGCTTAGCCTCGCGCGGTGTGCGAATGGAGACCGGCTGGCCATCAAGCAGGATCTCGCCGCTGTAGTGGCTGTGCGCGCCGGACAGGATCGCCATCAGCGTGGATTTGCCCGCTCCGTTCGCACCGGTGAGCGCATGAACCGAATGGCCTTCACTGCGGAAATCCACCGACGATAGCGCGGCAAACCCGCCAAAAGCGATGGAGATGTTACGCATCTCAAGGCAATTTAACCCTGGCATGTGATGACTCTCCTGAAGAATGAGTGGCCGCATTTTTTCCTGAACCTTCAGGCGCGGCAACAGCCGAAAGCGCATAAGCTAGCACGAAATCTTATTAGCCATCCAGACATCCGGACATAATGGCGGCTATAACCAGCGAAGCGCGGGAACATGGCGGAATAGCGGGGGAAAACGAAAAGAAGGCAGCGAATTATGCTGGGGGAAAGTGGCAGGCATAAAAAAACCAGGCCGGAGCCTGGTTCATTTTTCTGACGACCGGATTACTTTTCTGGCACCACATTCAGCAGGGTGGTCAGCAGTTTCCAGTAAAGGCCAACGCTTTCAATATGCACCTGCTCATCAGGCGAGTGCGGCCCGGTGATGGTCGGCCCAATCGACACCATATCCATGTTCGGGTAAGGCTTCTTGAACAGACCACACTCCAGACCGGCGTGGATCACCTGAATGTTCGGCGTCTTGTCGAACAGGGCGATGTAGGTCTGACGGGTCAGCGCCATGATGGCGGAGTCCGCATCCGGCTGCCAGCCAGGGTAGCCGCCTTTCGCTTTGGTCTGCGCACCGGCCAGCTGGCCCAGCGAGGTCAGCATCTGCACCACATAATCGCGGCCCGTGTCGATCAGCGAGCGGATCAGGCAGTTGATCTCGGCGTGATCCTCTTCCATCGTCACCACACCGATATTCAGTGACGTTTCAACCACGCCTTTCGCCACGTCTGAATTGCGGATCACGCCGTTTGGCGTGCTGTTCAGCAGGTTCAGGAAGCGATCGCGGCTGTCAGCGCTCAGGGCGGCACCCTGATGCGCCAGTGGCTCGGTGACCAGGGCAATGTTCGGCTCTTTGATACCGTGCTCGTTCTGGATGGCGCTCAGGAACTGCGCTGCTGCTGATTTCAGCGCATCCGCTTTGTGGCTTTCAACCGCAACGGTGGCAAAGGCTTCGCGCGGAATGGCGTTGCGCAGTGTGCCGCCGGTGAAGGTCAGCAGACGCAGATCCAGTTCAGCCGCGTGGGCCGCCAGGAAGCGCGCCAGCAGCTTGTTGGCATTGCCGAGGCCCATGTGAATATCGGCACCGGAGTGACCGCCACGCAGCCCTTTCAGCGTCAGCTTCAGGGTCTGGAACTCAGCAGGCACGGCCTCACGGGTCAGCGGCAGGGAGGAGACGAAGTCGATCCCGCCCGCGCAGCCCATGTAGATCTCACCTTCCTCTTCAGAGTCGGTGTTGATCAGGATTTCGGCCTGCAGCCAGTTGGGCTGAAGACCGAATGCGCCATCCATGCCGGTCTCTTCGGTCATGGTCAGCAGCACTTCCAGCGGGCCGTGGGTCAGGCTGTTGTCAGCCAGTACCGCCAACGCTGAGGCCATTCCGATGCCGTTATCGGCACCCAGCGTCGTGCCGCGCGCTTTGACCCACTCGCCATCAATCCACGGCTGAATCGGGTCTTTGGTAAAGTCATGCACGGTGTCGTTATTCTTCTGCGGCACCATATCGAGGTGCGCCTGCAGCGCGACCGGGGTCCGGTTTTCCATGCCAGCGGTGGCGGGCTTGCGAATCAGGATGTTGCCGACCTGATCGCGCTCACACCAGAAGCCCTGCTCTTTAGCCCAGCCGGTGATGTAGCTCGCCAGCGCTTCTTCGTGAAAAGAGGGGTGAGGAATAGAGCAGATCTTAGCGAAAATATCCCACAGCGGCTGTGGAGAGAGTTGAGACAATTCAGACACGACAGGTCTCCTGTGTCAGTGTACCGGCGAGGCCGGACATCGCGAGTTTCCAGTGAAAAATCGCCGTCAGAGAATCTGACGAGCCAGGCCCGAGAATATCACTGTTTTTCACCGGGTGCGCTCCCGGACGCGCTAAAAAGCCGCAACCAGCGCGCGGGTGCTGGTTTTTAGCGCGTCAACTCCTTATAATCTCGCGCAACCTTTTCCCCGTTGCACATTTTTAAGCCACTTCGGTTGGCTGGGATTTCTATTCTATGAGCGAAAAATACGTCGTCACCTGGGACATGCTTCAGATTCATGCCCGTAAACTCGCCCAGCGTCTGCTGCCTGTTGAACAGTGGAAAGGCATCATCGCGGTGAGCCGTGGCGGTCTGGTACCGGCTTCGCTGCTGGCACGTGAACTGGGTATCCGCTATGTCGATACCGTCTGCATCTCCAGCTATGACCACGATCATCAGCGTGAAATGAAAGTGCTGAAGCGCGCAGAAGGCGACGGTGAAGGCTTCATCGTGATCGATGACCTGGTGGACACCGGCGGAACGGCGCAGGCGATTCGTGAGATGTACCCGAAAGCGCGTTTCTGCACCATTTTCGCGAAACCGGCCGGTCGTTCACTGGTTGACGATTACATCGTCGATATCCCGCAGGATACCTGGATCGAGCAGCCGTGGGATATGGGCGTGGTCTACATCCCGCCGATTGTAAAAAGCTGATTGCGATACCCTCACGTCACAACGCCCGGTTTTCCGGGCGTTGTGCTTTCTGAGCCTCGCACCCCGAATTGCCGTACAGTACACTTAGCCATCGCCGTTTCTGTTGCAGGAGAAGTGAGAATGACGAGCAAAAACCTTAGCGAGGAGCTGTTCAAACCCCGCTTCAAACATCCTGAAACCTCTTCCCTGGTGCGTCGTCAGCATCATGCCACCCCGGATGTGCACTCCACGCTGGACGGAGAGAGCCAGCGGGGCTGGTATCGGATGCTGAATAAGCTGATGTGGACCTGGCGCGGCCTGACGCCGCAGGAGATCAGCGAAGTGCTGGCTCGTATCGCCATCAGCAAGGTTGAGCATACCGATGAGACGCTGCTCGATACGGTAATCGGTTTTCGCAGCGGCAACTGGCATTTCGAGTGGTGCAGACAGGCGGGGATCTGGCAGCAGAAGGCGCTGGAATCTGGCGACGACAGTGAGGCAGGCGACTTCTGGCTGCATGCGGCGCACCTTTACAGCGTCGCCGCCTATCCCTACATAAAAGGGGATGAGCTGGCCGATCAGGCACAGACGCTGGCCAATCGCGCCTATGAAGAGGCGACGCAGCGCCTGCCCGGTGAACTGAAGACCCTGACCTTCGCCATCGCGGGCGGCAGCCCGGTCACCGGCTTTCTGCACATGCCGCCCGGCGTCGAAGCCCCTTATCCCACCGTGCTGTTCTGCGGCGCGCTCGACTCGTTACAGAGCGATCACTACCGTCTTTTCCATGATTATCTGGCACCTCGCGGCATCGCGATGCTGACCATTGACGTGCCGTCCGTGGGTAACTCGGTGAAATGGACGCTGAATCAGGACACCAGCTTCCTGCATCAGCAGGTGCTGCGTGACCTGACCACTGTGCCCTGGGTCGATCATACGCGTGTGGCGGCGTTTGGTTACCGCTTTGGTGCCAACGTGGCCGTTCGGCTGGCCTATCTTGAATCGCAGCGGCTGCGGGGCGTTGCCTGTCTGGGGCCGATTGTACACGCGCTGCTGACGCAGACGGCGCTGCAGGATAAGATCCCGGATATGTACATGGACATGCTGGCGAGCCGTCTCGGCATGGCCACCGCCTCTGACAGCGCACTGCGCACCGAACTCAATCGCTATTCGCTGAAAACTCAGGGACTGCTGGGACGTCGCACGCCCACGCCGATGCTGTCGGGCTACTGGCAAAACGACCTCTTTAGCCCGGAGGAGGAGAGCAGGCTGATCGCCCGCTCCTCATCGGACGGGAAAGCCCTGCTGATTCCGGTGAAGCCGGTGATGGCCAGTTTCGACAAAGCGCTGAATGAGATTTGCGACTGGCTGGAGAAGCGTTTAAAAAGGTAACTGGCAAAATTTTCACTGTTTGCTACAACTAGTAGCGGAATTTTTCCGGGCTGCCCGGAAATCAGGGCTGTATAGCGGTCAAAACCAATGGAGAATCAGCATGACGTTACCAAGTGGTCATCCCCGCAGTCGCCTGCTTAAGCGTTTTACCGAGCTTGGACCTTATATTCGCGATGGGAAATGTGGCGAAACCCGTTTCTTCTTCGACTGCCTGGCTGCCTGCGTTAATGTGAAACCCGCACCGGAACTGCGTGAGTTCTGGGGCTGGTGGATGGAACTGGAAGCGCAGGCTGACCACTTTACCTATGTCTACCACATCGGCCTGTTCGATAAAGAGGGTGACTGGTCGGTGGCAACCATCAAGGGCAAAGAGAACGCGGCGCGCGTGGAGGAGACCTTACGTAACTTCCATACCCGTCTGAAGGCGATGCTGAAGGAGTTAGATCTGGACCTTATTCCGGCCAGCGACTTCGATGAGAAACCGGTGAAGCTGAGCGCCTGAGTCAGCGGAAAAGGGCGGCCTGACCTCGTCGTCAGCGTGCTGAGAAGCCTGAAGCAGAGTGAAACTGGCCGCGATAACGAAACCTGATGCGCAGGGAACCGGGTCAGAAAAGGAAAGCGTCCCGCGCCAGGGACGGCGCGGGCCGAGCGGCCAGGGATTGGCTTAAGCGACTTTCCGTTCTGACCCGGTTCCCTGAGCGGGCTCGATCTCACCGCAGCCTGAGTCAGATCGTGCAAACAACAAAAGGGCGAGTGAAAACCCGCCCTTTTTTTATGCTGTGATCGGCGTGCCGCCTCCCGGTGCCACAACCGCCACATCAGAACTGGTAAGTCATCCCCACCGCGACGATGTCATCGTTGTTGAGCGACAGCGCGTTGTCATCATCCAGCTGGTTGATTTTGTAATCCACGAAGGCCGACATATTTTTGTTGAAGTAATAGGTCGCACCGACGTCAATATATTTCACCAGATCCACATCGCCGATACCGTTTTCGATATCTTTGCCTTTGGTCTGCACATAGCCAATAGACGGACGCAGGCCGAAATCGAACTGATACTGCGCCACCAGTTCGATGTTCTGCGCTTTGTTGGCTGCGCCCGCAACGGAGGCGCCCGTGTTGCGGTTGGTGCCGCTGATGGGCGTCATGTTGCGGGTGTCGGTGTAGATCGCCGCCAGGTAGACGCTGTTGGCATCATACTTCACGCCTGCGCCCCAGGAGTCGGCACGGTCACCGCCGCCATAGGCGCGCGCCTGCTGCTGGTTGGTACGGTCAGAGGAGGTGATGGCACTCATCAGGCTCACGCCGCTATCACCCAGCGCATAGCCCAGTGAGGCGCCGTAACCGTCGCCGTTCTGACGGTTAATATCGGTGCGGCTGTTGGCGCTGGTGGCGTCGTTTTTGCCCTGATACTGCAGCGCAAATTTCAGTCCATCCACCAGACCAAAGAAGTTGTTATTACGGTAAGTGGCGACGCCGGTGGCGCGCTGAGTCATGAAGTTATCTGAACGGGCCGTGCCGTCACCGCCAAATTCCGGGAATACGTCGGTCCAGGCCTCAACGTCATACAGCACACCGTAGTTGCGGCCATAGTCCACCGAACCGTACTGCGAAAATTTCAGACCGGCAAAACCGAGGCGGGTTTTATTGCCATTGTTGGCGTCGCTGCCTTCGGAATTATTGACGTTGTACTGATATTCCCACTGACCATAACCGGTCATCAGGTCATTAATCTGTGTCTGACCTTTAAAGCCGATACGGGTATAGGACTTGTCACCATCTGCGCTGGCGTTATCGCTGAAGTAATGTTCCGCTTTCACTTTGCCGTATAGGTCCAGCTTGTTGCCATCTTTGTTATAGATTTCGGCAGCCTGCGCGGCAGAAGCCAGCATCAGCGTAGAGAGGAGCATGGCCAGTGTGCTTTTCTTCATTTGCTATCAATCCCAATGTGAGCGCCGTGTGAACGCCGTAAAAAAATGAAAGTTTTTGTAAAGCACCGACTTTTTACCCGTCAGAGATGAACTTTTTATGACGCTTTTCCTGATTTCTTGTTAACGGTGAACTTTTGGTCTACGCCCCTGTCCGCCTAATTTCGTGCTTTTCCCCCGCTGGCTGTTGGCTTCCTTATCGACTCCTGTTAAAACGTCCTTTCGTAAAAATTTTTCACTACGGCAGGAAATATGAGTGGCAGTCAGACCTTAGTGGTCAAGTTGGGTACCAGCGTTCTTACCGGCGGATCGCGCCGGTTAAATCGGGCGCACATGGTGGAACTGGTTCGGCAGTGTGCGCAGCAGCACGCCGCAGGCCACCGCATTGTGATCGTCACCTCCGGCGCAATGGCCGCCGGACGCGAACATCTGGGCTACCCCGAACTGCCGCCGACCATCGCCTCAAAGCAGCTGCTGGCTGCGGTGGGGCAGAGCCGTCTGATTCAGCTGTGGGAACAGCTTTTCTCTATCTACGGTATCCATATCGGCCAGATGCTTCTGACCCGCGCCGACATGGAAGACCGCGAACGCTTCCTCAATGCCCGCGACACGCTGCGTGCGCTGCTGGACAATCACATTGTGCCGGTCATCAACGAGAACGACGCCGTCGCCACCGCGGAAATCAAAGTGGGTGACAACGACAACCTCTCGGCGCTGGCGGCGATGCTTGGCGGAGCCGACAAGCTGCTGCTGCTGACCGATCAGCAGGGACTGTTCACCGCCGATCCGCGCAATAATCCCGACGCTGAGCTGATCAGTGATGTCCATGTGATTGATGACGCGTTACGTTCCTTAGCAGGCGGCAGCGTCTCCGGGCTGGGCACCGGCGGAATGTCAACCAAGCTTCAGGCCGCGGATGTGGCCTGCCGCGCCGGCATCGACGTCATCATCGCGTCAGGCAGCCGCACCGGCGTGATCAGCGATGTGATTGAGGGGAAACCGGTGGGCACGCGCTTCCATGCGCAGCAATCGCCGCTGGAAAACCGCAAGCGCTGGATTTTCGGGGCCCCCCCGGCCGGTGAGCTGACCGTCGATGATGGTGCGCTGGCGGCCATTATCGAACGCGGCAGCTCGCTGCTGCCGAAAGGGATCCGCGCCATCCAGGGAAATTTCTCGCGCGGTGAAGTGATCCGCATTCGCAGCCTGCAGGGCAGGGACATCGCCCATGGGGTTTCACGCTACAACAGCGACGCAATGCGGATGATCGCCGGGCATCACAGCCAGCAGATCAGCGACATTCTGGGTTATGAATATGGCCCGGTGGCGGTTCACCGCGACGACATGATCGTCAGTTAAGGAGCGGACAATGCTTGAAGAGATGGGAAAAGCGGCGCGTGCCGCAGCGTATACCGTGGCCGATCTGTCGACGGCAGAGAAGAACCAGGTGCTGATGACCATTGCCGACTATCTGGAGGCGGAAAGCGCTGAGATTCTGGCGGCTAACGCGCTGGACTTAGCCGATGCGCGTCAGAATGGCATGAGCGCCGCGCTGATGGATCGGCTGACGCTCAATCCGGAGCGGCTGAGCAGCATGGCCAGCGATGTGCGCAAAGTCTGCCAGCTCGCCGATCCGGTTGGCCAGCTCATTGATGGCGGGCAGCTCGACAGCGGGTTGCGCATCGAACGTCGTCGTGTGCCGCTGGGTGTGGTAGCCGTGATTTATGAGGCGCGGCCAAACGTCACCGTGGATGTTGCCAGCCTTTGCCTGAAAACCGGTAACGCCGCGATTCTGCGCGGCGGAAAAGAGACCTGGCGCACCAATGCGGCCACCGTGCGGGTGATCCAGAAGGCGCTGCAACAGCACGGACTACCGGCGGCAATTGTCCAGGCCATTGAGAACCCCGATCGTGAACTGGTGAATCAGCTGCTGAAGCTGGATCGTTACGTCGATATGCTGATCCCGCGCGGCGGAGCTGGCCTGCACAAGCTGTGCCGGGAAAACTCCACCATTCCGGTGATCACCGGCGGCATCGGCGTCTGCCATATCTACATTGATGAGACGATGGCGATCGAACCGGCGCTTGATCTGATCGTCAACGCCAAGAAACAGCGTCCCAGCGCCTGTAACTCGCTGGAGACCCTGCTGGTGGATCAGGCTATGGCCGATCGTTTCCTGCCCGCTTTCAGCGCGCGTATGGCGCAGGAGGCGATCGCGCTGCATGCTGACAGCAACGTGCTGACGCAGCTGCAGCAGGGGCCGGCATCGGTCTCGCTGGTCAATCCGCAGCAGTATGACGACGAGTGGCTGTCGCTGGATCTCAACGTCCGGTTAGTGGCGAATATGGATGAGGCGATTGATCACATTCGCACGCACGGCACGCAGCACTCGGATGCCATTCTGACCCGCGACACCCGCAAAGCAATGCGCTTTGTACGCCAGGTTGACTCGTCAGCCGTCTATGTCAACGCCAGCACCCGCTTCACCGATGGCGGGCAGTTCGGTCTGGGAGCTGAAGTGGCGGTGAGTACGCAGAAACTGCATGCGCGCGGTCCGATGGGATTAGAGGCGCTGACCACCTATAAATGGATAGCCTGGGGCGACGATACGCTCCGCTCATAATTGCGATAATTTTTAACAAAACGGGAGTCTTTCACAGGCTCCCGTTTTTTTTAGCGTCTCTTTTTCGGGCCAGTGAAAGATAGGATTTTCTGCGCTTCAGTTTCAATTCCGTTCCGGTCACCTCATCGCAGGCCAGATTGCTGGCTGAATTTCACGCAATTTCTTACGGAACATTCCTGAAACACAAGGCGCTATGCGGCCTGAGGCAATATTTTTTGTCCCGTCGCAGGCTGAGGCGGATAATGATAATCAGGAACGCTTGATAAAGCGGTTAGGTAGTAAACGAGCGGTAATATAAAATGAACTGGTAGCAATAATGAAAATAACATCCAGTATCTCTTCTATGGCTGATTATTAACTAATGGTTAAAAAAGAAAGTACAAAACAAGCTTTCACCGCCAGGCTGATAGCGGCCTGTGAGAGTGCCGGCATTGCCGGACATGGACGGAACAAACAGGTTGCCAGCGCCCTGCAGAAGCAGGGCTGTAAAATTTCAACGCCGGGAGTGTGGAAGTGGTTTAACGCGCAGTCAGTGCCTGATGATGGCAACTTACTGGCGCTCAGCGAGCTGCTGGGCGTCCGGGTGGAGTGGCTGCAATATGGGATGGATCAACCCGCAGAGCCGGTGACGCTGAACACGTTTGCCGCACGGAAAAATGTGTTCCGGGTGGACAGTCTGGACATTGGTCAGCGCAGCGCGGCGGGCCTGCCCGCGCGGGACGAGTTTGTCGAAACCATCCAGGCGATTGAATATGGTCCGGATGAGGCGCGGGTGCTGTTCAACGGTCGCCCGGCGGAAAACATCCGGTTAATCGCGATTAACAGCGACTCGATGGCGGACACCTTTGCGCCGCGCGATCAGCTGTTTGTCGATATCAGCGTGCGGATGTTTGATGGCGACGGCATCTACATCTTTACCCTTGATGAGCAGCTCTACCTCAAGCGTCTGCAACTTCAGCATAAGAAAATTGCTGTAATATCAGACAATAAACGTTATGAGACCTGGTATCTCAATCATGATGACGTCACCAGCCTGAAGGTTCTGGCAAAAGTGATCATGAGCCAGGCGCGACAGTATCAAATCCTCGGCTGAGCCCGCCTTTATGGCGTTTCTCAGGCGGGCCGCAAAAAAATAATCGGCATAAATTCATAAATTTAACCAGCGGTAAATAAAAAATTAACCAACAGTGTTTGATAATGCATAAGAACCTGTTAATAATTTGGATATGGATGAACAACGCCGTTCTTTCAGGGATGAGCCGCTCTTAAACAATTGAGGCGCTGCACAAGCGCGAATCATACCACCCAAAAGTCAGTGAACTTTGGGATGGGGTGGATGCGCAAAATGCAGCGTCGTCAGATGCCGTTTATTTCCCCTTCGCTTACTTTCCACCTGGCTGCTTACGCAGCCGGGGGGCGAGCGTGCGATCGTGAATCGCGACATTCGGGCCCGTTCGGTTCGCCGAAAGCTCGCGCCTGCCACCCCATCGCCAAAGACTCATTCACAGGAGGAGTTATGGCGATAATTCACTATGGCAAAAGCGTTTTTGTGGGCAACGCACGTACTCGTCGCCATCGGCGGCGCCAACCTCTCAGCAGCCTGAAACAGAGTATCGACCAGGCCCTGAACTCTCCAGCTGAAACACCTGCCCTGCGGCGCGCAGAACAAATCTGCCAGCGTCAGGTTATCCCGCGCGTGGATCGCGCGATTACTGCACCCCGCATCATCAGCAAAGAGACTCCCGCTTTCGACAACTGCTGTCTGCCTCACGTCCATCTCTACGCCGTGAGCTGAAGCGCAAAAAAACACACCTTTTCGTTCCGGATAACGCTTTGCGTTCTCCAGCTTTCGCTGGGCGTAATCTGCTGAATTACTGTTCAGTTTTGCTGCAGGGTGAGCAGGGCATTCTGCTGCGCCGGACAGGGTAATGATCAGTGGGCGTTATGTATTTCTGTTCACAGGGCTGAATGGGTTTAACCCGTCATTGAGGAGTCGTTATGAGCCAGATAATCGCAGTACTGAACTTTGAAGAAGGGTATGTCGACGCGCCTTACCTCGACACGCTGGGGTTCCCCACGGTAGCCGGTGGCATCCGCATCGGACCCAAGGGCGCCTCGCTGAACAACTATGCGTTCCGGGTGCCACGGCGCGTCGGAGATGTCTGGAAGCAGTGCATTCTCGAAAACAAAATTCAGGAGATGCAGAGCCGGGAACTGCTGCGTAACGCGCTGGCAAAGTGCAATGACGCCCGCACCGATGTGTTGCTGAGCATGGCGTATCAGCTGGGCGTCGACGGGGTCATGCAGTTTAAAAACATGCTCAGCGCCATTGTGGCTGAGAAGTTTGATGAGGCGGCGGACGCGATGATGAACAGCCTGTGGGCCCGTCAGACACCGGGCCGGGCCAGACGTCACGCCGAGATGATGCGCAGCGGAACCTATGCGGTTTACAGGGGGTTGCTATGAGATGGCTCATGTTTCTGGTCGCCGTGCTGACGGCGATCATCATCCTGCTGCTGTTGCAGCGTTTCACCACCCTCCAGTTTGTCTCGCACGCCCGCCTGCTCTTCAGAACCTGGTCAGTCTGGCTGGCGTCGCTGGGATCGATGCTCAGCGCCTGGGCGCAATCCTTTCCTTCTGCCGCCGTTGATGCCTGGAGCGTGCTGCCGGAGGACGTCAAAACGATTCTGCCGCACAACTATCTGGGGCTGGTCGGCGCCTTCATGGTGGCGATGGGCGTCATCGCCCAGTTTGTTCGTCAGAAAAACCTGCTGAACGAGAAGCAGAAGGCCGGAGGAACGCAGCCATGACGCTGATTACAACATTACTGGGCGGCGGCTGGCACTGGCTTGCCGCGCTGGCCGCCGTGATTGCGGCCCTTGGGGCCACTTATTTTGGTGGCAGGAAAGTGGGCAAAGTGCAGCAAAAAGCGCGGAACGACGTCGATAACGCGCAACAGGAGGCGGCCCGCGTGACTGCGGTGGCGCAACAGCAACAACATAACCGCGAGGAGGCTAACCGTGTGGCGACTGATAACCACAGCCTTGATGACGCTGCTGCTCGCGACAAGCTGCAGCAGTCGAAATACCACAAACCCTGAGCCGGTGGCGATCACCGACTCTGCCTGCGTTCTTTTTTCCCCTCTTTATACCTACGGCGATGACGCGCAAAAAATGGACGTTCGTACGGTGCGCGCCATCAACACCCACAACGACATGTGGGACACCCTTTGCGGCCATCCGGCTGCGGCGAAGTAGTGCGCTGATGGTCAGCGCGATATCCCGGTAATCCTGAGGAGGATTCTATGATCGAAGTTAACTCTTTTGCTGAACTGCGTACCACAGTCCCATCAAAATCAGGTGAAGTGGCGAGCCTGAAACGCTATTACGACAAAGATTCCAGCTTCCGTGGCGGCGCTGATTTTGTCGGCTTCCTCAGCACCACCCCGCTGAAGGATGATGGGGGTACGGTGGCGGTGGGGAACGGTTTCTACTGGAAGCGCACCATCAACGATCCCACTGAAGTGAATATTCTGCACTTCGGCGCGAAAGGGGATGGTGTCACCGATGATACCGACGCCTTTATGCGGATGCTGGCATGGACACAGAGCTATAACACCTACGTGAAATCGCTGCCGGTGCGTTTTCCGGGTGGCCGCTTCCTGATTTCACCCATCGATCTCAGCGCGACGGAGACGGCGTTTTTTGGTATCCAGGGAGATGACAGCGATCTCGGATCGTCACCGCGGACCACCATCATTTCCAACAAAAGCGCCAATACGGTGTTTAAGGTTAATGCGCGCCGGATCGTTATCAAAGGCATCTGCTGGCATGGACAGGCTAATGCCGGAACCGTCGACACCACTGCCAAAGTCACCGTCACGCCAGAGCAGTGCAGCAACGTTCAGCCGTTCTTTGAAAACACGATTGTGGGCGGCCAGATCGTCAATATCTTCTGCTTCAAGGCGCAAAGCACCGGCGGAACCGTCTTTAAGCTGCAGGATACGCTCGACAGCAAGTTTGATCAGATCTACAGCTCAAGCACCTTCTCACGCGTGTTTGATGTTGGCTGGTCAAACACACCGAAGGGGAACTGGGACCACTCAACTGCGATTGAGTTGTGCAACGCCAACTTCCAGTCGGGCTATGGCGACGCCACGCTCTATATGCCGCGCGTGACTCAGGGGATCATGCGCAACGTCTGGATTGAGCACACCACCAACCCGGGGGATCTGTCGGACGGCGGCTGGACCATCGATACGCTCAACATTGAAGATTGCGGCACGCCGCTCAATCTCAACAATGCCCGCGTCCTGATGCGTCATATCAACCTGCAGGCCGGGGCGAAAATCACCAATGACGTGGCCGGCAATAAGTGGCTGTCGACCTTTGAATATGGCTATCGTCGGGATGAAAACTACGGCTCCTTCCTGACCGGTTCGCTGCGCGCTGGCTATTACAGCGGCTATAAAGTGGTGAACAACACCGACACCGATAACTGGTATCGGCTGGGTCAGCTCTATTTCCCGGCGCCTAACCAGCAGTGGGTGATGGAGTTAATCGGGAAAGCGGACGCCACCACGCCCTCCGGCACCGCCGGTTCGCCGGTTAACGTCGTCGGTACGGGTAAGACGCTGATCAACCTGCAGCGTCTGGAGACGGTCTGGGCCGATGCGTACCACATGGGGCAGCCGTCGGTGCTGGACATCCGCTATGGCCGGGTAGGGACCACCTATGCCGTTATCTGGGTCAAGCTGAAAGCCAACAGCGGCGAGACGATGTTCAACCTGAAGACCACCGGGCCGACCCGTTTCGACACCGGCTCCTGCTCGCTGTTCCAGTCCGACATGTCCGTGGTGACAGACGTCACCAAAGTCGGCTCCCTGAAACCCGCGGCACGCTTCGGCATGCACAACGGACTGGCGGGCATCGGGGCCAACGAAAAAGGCGTGGTTACACTCGCTACCGCAGCGGGAACACCCGCCAACAAGACCGCGCCAACGGGGTTTGTGCTGATCAATATCAACGGCGTTGACCGCAAGGTCCCTTACTACGATTGATGATCGGCATGTTTTGGGCGAGGCTCCGGCCTCGCCCTTTTTTTGATCGGCCGTCAGAAACCGTAACGGCACCCCGGCGATACTGACAGCGCGCGGTAAAACCGATAAGGTCATGGTCAGCGCAGATAAAACCCAGATATGAGGAGAAAAAGAGGATGAAAAGAGGCGTTATCGCGGCGGTGCTGGCTGCCGTTCCGCTGTTCGCGAGTGCCGCGGCCCCAACCTATCTGTTTGATTTTATCCAGAACAAACAGACCGGCCAGGCGTATCACAAGCTGATCGCCGGACACGCTTTTCCGGCATGGGTTAAGCAGGGCGGCACCAGTACCCCGGCCACGGAGGTCACCATTAAGGGGGTGAAGTATCAGGCGTTGTCGGGATGTAAGCCACACAACTGTCCGGCGCAGACGATTGCCATCCTCTACTCACCGGAGAAGGGCGATATTCATGGCGTCTACTCCGATTATGATGAGAAAAGCCGGCGTCAGACGCTGACCTGGCTGAACCTCGATCCCATTGATGAGGGTGGGATGCGCAATAGCCTGCTGAGCGAGCTGAATGGCGATCTGGCACCCTGAGTCACGCTGGCAGACAGAGCAGAAGAGTGGCATGCGGGACGCATCGCTGAGACGTTTCCCCGCATGCCGGCCCGCTGAAACGGGCAGCCGCACAATTTGAGATTAATTTCAATTGCGGCTTGCGCCACCTGGTTAAGTGTGGCTTAATGAATCGTCGGTTTGATTAACAGACACTATCAAAGTAAGTAACCAAAGCAGTTCTCATCTCTAAGTCTGTCGCGAGACATCCCTTCTTTTTGAGTCTTCTCTTACATTCTGATTAAAATCTGTTCTCAGGCCATTATGCCGGAAGGCTCGATATATTAAGGATTTAAGCATGTCTAACAAAATTCGCGGTACCGTTAAATGGTTTAACGCAGAGAAAGGCTTCGGTTTCATCTCTCCTCAGGACGGCAGCAAAGATGTATTCGTACACTTCTCTGCAATCCAGGGCACCGATTTCCGTTCATTAGACGAAGGTCAGCAAGTTGAATTCACAGTAGAAAATGGCGCTAAAGGCCCAGCTGCTGCGAACGTTGTTGGTCTCTAAGGACTGAACATTACTTTTAAATGTCCACACTGTCATGGCTCACAGTTTCGTACATCACATTTTGATGTCACAAGAGCCAATCCGCATGGAGCGAAATGCATTTTCTGCAAATCTGTTGTTGTTCAGGTGAACACGGCGAGGATTGCAAGTCAGAGCCAGCCTCGCGCACTCTGACAGGCTAGTGAGCCATATAGCGTTGTTGCATTTACAGTAATAAAAGGCTGCCTCTGGCAGCCTTTTTTGTTTCTGCTGTTGCCCGATTCGGAAACAGGCCCGCCGCAGCAGGCCGCTTCGGGCGTTAACGCAGTACCGGCTGCAGGGAGAGTTTACCGGTGTTAAACACGCTCATGGCCTGTGCCATCCGCTCTGCCTGATCCTGCAGCGCCTGTGACGCGGCTGAGGCTTCCTGTACCAGCGCGGCGTTCTGCTGGGTCACCGCTTCCATCTGGGTAATCGCCTGGTTGATTTCACTGATGCCGCTGCTCTGTTCGCTGCTGGCGATAGTGATTTCGCTCATGATGTTCGCCACGCTCTGCACGCTGTTCACCACCTCCCCGATAGTAGAACCCGCATGTGTGACCAGCTTGCTGCCCTCATCGACTTTCGCGACAGAATCCTCAATCAGCACTTTGATCTCTTTTGCCGCTGACGCTGAACGCTGCGCCAGATTGCG
This sequence comes from Type-F symbiont of Plautia stali, assembly GCF_059731105.1. NCBI lineage: Bacteria > Pseudomonadati > Pseudomonadota > Gammaproteobacteria > Enterobacterales > Enterobacteriaceae > Type-F symbiont of Plautia stali. The sequence goes on from NZ_AP035909.1 coordinate 885,754, forward strand.
CACTTCCGTCGCAACCACCGCAAAACCGCGACCCTGCTCGCCCGCACGTGCCGCTTCAACCGCCGCGTTCAGAGAGAGAATGTTCGTCTGGAAAGCGATGGAGTCGATAACGCTGATGATATCGACAATTTTCCGTGAGGAGAGGGCGATCGCTTCCATTTTCTCAATCACCTGCTCCATCACCACGCCGCCTTCACGCGCCACGCTGGAGGTTGCCGACACCAGATGATTGGCTTCACGCGCATTATCGGCGTTGTGCTTCACCGTCGAGGTCATCTGCTCCATGGCCGACGCGGTCTCCTCCAGCGAGCTGGCCTGCTGTTCGGTACGGGTAGAGAGATCGAGGTTGCCGCTGGAGATCTGATTCGAGGCCACCGCGATCGTGTCGGAGCCGGTGCGCACTTCGGTCACAATAGAGAGCAGGTTGTCGTTCATTCGCTGCAGCGCCTGCATCAGAATGCCGGTCTCATCACGCGAGGTGACCTGCATCTGCGAACTCAGATCGCCTGCGGCAACACGTTCAGCCACGTCAACCGCCGCCACCAGCGGACGGACGATAGAGCGGGTCAGGAAGTAGCCCAGCACAATGGAAGCCAGAATCGCCAGGGCGGAGAAAATCAGCGTGACCGTAATAGCCGACTGGCCATTATCCATAATGCCCTGACCCTCACTGCGCAGCTGCGCGTCCTGGGAGTTGGCAAAATTGATGGCGTCCTGCAGGAATTTATTCTGTGTGGCGGTCATGGATTGCAGCACATAGGTGCTGGCAGCATCAAAATTACCCGCCTGTACCAGCGCCATCAGCTCGGCTTTCACCTTTTCGAAGGCCAGCGATGAAGCGAGAAGACCGGCGATCTTTTTCTTACCCACCGGCGTGACCTGAATGGCCTCGATCTTCTTCATGGCGTTGTTAGTGCGTTGTGTCGCCTCTTCCAGCTGACCAAAGCGTTTCGCATTCTTTTCCGGGTGCAGCGTGTCGATCACCATGCCGCGCAGATATTTAATCTGATCGTTAACACCGTCGCGTACATCAAAGGCCAGTCGGACCTTTACATAACGATCGTCAACGATCGAGGCGATCGCCGTATTAATACTGTTAATCCTCGTTATCGAGGTTACGCCGATGACGATCAGTAGCGTGACAATAATACCAAAGGCTGCAGCGAGCCGTATTCCCACCTTCATATTACTGATAATGAACATAATCTCTTCCCGTCTTAATATTAATCAATGAGTTATCAACAATCAGGTGCCTTGCCGTTGTGCGCAGTGCCTTGCTGATGCCCGAGGCCAGGACCGCAGACAAAAAGGGGGGCTCGCGCATACAGTTATCGGAGTACGCAGGTGTACCTTTAATATTTTTTAAGTAATAACGTTGCGTGAATAAATAACCGGGTCTAAGCATCAGAAAAAATGAACAATGATTGAGCGGCGAAATTAAGACAAAAAAAAGGGCTGTCAGCAGAAACGCTGACAGCCCGGTTTAAGCAATGGCTTAAACGTCAGAAAATCAAAAAGTAGAGGCCAGCCCAGAATGCGAGGCTCAGAGTAACGGCGGTAATCCATGCCAGCTGGCGTAAACGGCCACGCAGCAGCTTCTGGCGAGCAGGGGTAACGGGTAAGGTTTCAATGTGCATAGTCGGTTCCTTGTCAGGTGAGCCGTAAACGCGGGCGAATGTGCCCGCGTTCGCTTAGCGGGCCGCGTCGAGAACGTTGAAAATCACGTCTGACAGTTCGTTCAGCTCAAACTTCGCCACGTAGCCATCGGCACCGACTTTGCGCACGTGATCTTCGTTGGCGCTGCCGGAGAGGGAGGAGTGAATCACCACCGGCAGATACTTCAGAATCGGGTCACGCTTGATGTTGCGGGTCAGCGTAAAGCCATCCATTTCCGGCATCTCCAGATCGGTCAGCACCAGAGCGATTTTGTCATGGATCGACTCGCCTGCTGCCTGCGCGTCCTGGCTCATCTGCTTAATTTTTTCCCAGGCTTCCAGGCCAGTGTTATACATCAGCGCCGGGATGCCCATACTCTTCAGGCCCTGTTCCAGCAGCTGACGCGCCACTTTGGAATCCTCTGCCACAATCGCAACGGCGCCAGGGCGATAGTTGAACGTGCGTGGTCGGGCCGCTTCCGGCTCAACGCCGCGCACCGACGGAATGATGTCATACAGGATTTGCTCAACGTCCAGCACCATCGCCAGTTCGTTGCTCTGCTTGTCACTGTCCAGACAGGCGATACTGGTGATGTTGCGACCGCCGATACCCGCTTCCGCGGTGTGAACCTGGCTCCAGTCGAGACGCACGATGTTTTCAACGGACTCAACGGCAAACGCCTGAGTGTTGCGGGCATACTCGGTCACCAGGAGCAGGTTAAGGCCGGTTTCCGGCACACAACCGGCCACGGCAGGCAGGTCGATGACCGGAATGAACTGACCCCGAATACTCGCCATCCCCAGCAGCGGCGATCGCATGCCAGCGGCTTTGGTGATGGCCGGCATCGGCACAATTTCACGCAGCTTGAAGACGTTAATGCCAAACAGCTCGGACTTGCCTTTCAGCTGATCGGAACCTAAGCGAAAAAGCAGCAGCTCAAACTTGTTCGATAACGCGAGGTTCGCTCTTTCATCAATCTCTTTTTGAAAATTATCCATGGTTGCCTCTGCGTTAACGCAGCTGGTGAAATAGGGTGTGTAAAGGTTATCGGCAGCAAACGGAAAAAGGTGAGAAGAGAAGGGTGAAATAAAACGATCGCCAATTAATGTGCCAGGCTTAACCCTGAAGGTTCAACATGGACACCTTTCCAATAAAGGAGTGTGAAATGAAAAAAGTGATTTTAGCGTCATTGCTGGTGATGGTGAGCGCGGGCGTTGCAGCGGAAGAGGGTGGATACAAAGCGGGCGAAACGCCACCGCCACAGCACAAGCAGGATGCGGGCTATAAAGGCTCTGAAGATACCGGTCAGACGCATATCGATCAGATCCGCGACTTCCGTCAGGGCGGTTACGTGACGCTGGAAGGCTACATCGTGAAGAAAGAGCAGGGTGAACGTTATCAGTTCCGCGACAACACCGGAACGTTACCGATTATCGCGCCGAAGAAAACCTTTGATGGTAAGACCTACACTGCGGAAGACAAAGTGCGGGTCAGCGGCAAGGTGCAGGGGAAAGGGGATAAGACCACGCTGCACGTGACCCAAATCGAAGAGCCGTAATAAAAACGGGCGAGGTTCTCCTCGCCCGTTTTTTCAATCCTTCAGCAGAATTGCCCGGCAGGTTTTGCCTTTGATTTTGCCCTGCTTGAGTTTCACCAGCGCGCCTTTTGCCTGACTGGCTTCAATTGCCACATAGGCATGGGTCGGCGTCAGCACAATCTTCCCAATCTGCTCCGCGCGATACCCCGCCTCACCGGTCAGTGCCCCCAGAATGTCGCCCGGACGAATCTTGGCTTTACGACCGCCATCAATGCAGAGCGTCATCATGGCCGCAGGCAGCGGTTTGCTGCTGCCTTTTTTCAGCGTGCTGGCCGCGATCCACGGCAGTTTCTGCTGCAGGAAATCTTCCAGCGCATGGGCGCGAGCCATCTCATCGGGTGCCACCAGGCTGACCGCAACGCCATGCTCACCGGCGCGTGCCGTGCGCCCGATGCGATGCAGGTGGACTTCAGGGTCCCAGGCGAGCTGATAGTTGACGACCATCGCCAGTGATTTGATGTCGAGTCCGCGTGCGGCGACGTCGGTGGCGACCAGGACGCGGCCGCTGCCGTTAGCGAAGCGGATCAGGACGCGTTCGCGGTCGCGCTGTTCGAGATCGCCATGCAGCGGCAGGGCGCTGATGTCGCGTGCGTTGAGCGCCGCGGCAACATCGTCGCATTCACGTTTGGTGTTACAGAAGACCACACAGGAAGCGGGCTGATGATCGCTGAGCAGGGCAATCAGTAAGCCCAGTTTTTCATTGTGGCTCGCTTCAAAGAACTGCTGGTCAATAGCGGGCAGTTCGCTGACATCTTCCGTCACCACGCTGAGCGCGTCGCGCTGGAAGCGGGTGCTGATAGCCGTGATGCCGTCAGGCCAGGTCGCGGAGAAGAGCAGGGTCTGGCGTGACGCGGGGGTGGCTTCAATGATCGTTTCCATATCATTCAGGAAGCCCATCTCCAGCATCCGATCTGCTTCATCAAGCACCAGCGTGTTGAGCTGGTCGAGCTTGAGGTTTTCACGATGGATGTGATCGAGGATACGGCCTGGCGTGCCGACCACGATATGCGGCGGATGCACCAGGGAGTCGCGCTGTGCGCTCATCGGCTGTCCGCCACACAGGGTGAGGACTTTGATGTTACGGGTGAAGCGTGCCAGCTGGCGCAGCACGTTGCCTACCTGATCCGCCAGTTCACGGGTCGGACAGAGGATCAGGGCCTGAGTCTGAAAGCGGGTGCTGTCGATGTGATGCAGTAAGCCGATACCAAACGCAGCCGTTTTACCGCTGCCGGTTTTTGCCTGCGCGCGCACGTCGCGTCCCTGCAGAATGGCGGGCAGCGTGGCGGCCTGGACCGGCGTCATGCTGGTGTAGCCCATCTCGCGCAGGTTATCGAGCTGGCTGTCGGGAAGCGAATTGAGGGTAGAAAAAGCGGTCACGGGCGCGGCCTCTGAGGCTGAAAGTGTAGGGCATGATTGCGGGGCAAGTCTGGCAGAAAGCACGCCAGACGGCAACGGGAACCTCGATGGTTAGCTGGGTGAATCTATCTCTGCCGTATCGCTTAGGAATAGACTGAAGTTTGCCTGAAAATGGTGGTTTTTTTTAATTAATTGGCCGGTGCCGAAGGCGACTAATCAAAAAAGGGTATTTCATGAGGCCAGTCATAGGTTTATAAGCTGCCGTTTTTAAAAATTTATTTCATTGTTAATCAGATAAATCCTTTGTCATGACTCCAGTAATAGAATTAATCATTAAAAAATATCACTCCTGGTGCCGATAAAAATCCTGAGCTAATTGCTTTATATTTAGCGCGCCATATTCCTGGTACAACGACCGGTAGAGGGTATTTGCATTGAGTAATAGCATCCAGGGACCACATGAAAATGTGCTTAAAATAGTAGGCCGCGCCGTACTGACACTTCACGTTCATGGAGAGAGCTTATCTGCGGATAAGATCGCTTCGATGATCGGGTGTTATGCGGAAGATGAGCCCTGTGATCAGGAAGATCGTCGCTTATACGCGCTGGCAATGGAATTAATGTCGAATCAACAATGGGCCAAAAGCGCGTAACACGCACTCCGCTCAGGTAAATGCAGAGCCTCCCCTGTGGAGGCTCTGTCGTTTCTGGGAGGCGTATGTCCGGCAGTCGTTTCCCTGAGCAGGCGCGATCCATTTCGAGATACCACTCAGCTTCCTGTCAGAGCAGGCTTCAGGGAGCATACGCCCTCCGCAAAGACGCAAAACCGCCATCCCTGGCAGGCTCAGCGCGGGCCATCCCTGGCCCGCTATGCTTTGCTACAGGCGTATGCTCCCTTCGCTTTACGTCCGGCAGACGCATCAGTTACTGACATTGACGGTAAGATCACAGGCAGGATGATTGTGGCTGCAATGATGAAGTATAAGGCGCAGGGAACAGGGTCAGAAGAGGAAAGCGTCCCGCGCCAGGGACGGCGCGGGCCGAGCGGCCATGGATGGCCTGAGCGACTTTCCGATCTGACCCTGTTCCCTGAGCAGGCTCGCTCTCTCCGCTATGACTAAGCAGGCTCGATCTCTCCGCTATGACTAAGCAGGCTCAGCGCGAGGCATCCGCCCTGCGATTTTAGGCCGATGACAGCGCAAACACGGGTTTACCGCGCGAGAAGGTCGCGACTACCGGTGAAATCCGTGCCACGGCTTCAGCGGAGCAGCTGGCGGCTACCAGCATCATGCTCGCCTCATCGCCCGGTTGCGGCCACTGTCTCTCACCCTGAGCCGAAAGCGGGAGCCGATCGTCTGTGGCAATCCCCAGCGCCCGCGACAGCGAAAACTCATCCGATCCGCGATAGAGCTGGGCATAGAGATTCGCTTTTTCCAGCATGCTGCCGGTGCCAAAGGGTGACCAGTGATCGATAACGCTGTCGGTGCCGGTCATGACTTTTACGCCCGCCGCCTGCAGCTGCGGAATCGGCATAGTCAGTTTGCCGAGGGGAAGCGTTGAGGCCACGCTGAACTGCTGCTCTGCCAGCCCTTCAATCATTGTGTTCAGGGCGCTCCCCTCCAGCGTCGCCAGCGCAAAACCGTGGCTCAGCGTCACATTGCCTTTCAGCGCCGGGTTACTGGCGACGGTATCGATCATGTACTGGATCGCGGCCACGCCAGCCGGGGAGGTTTCATGCAGATGGATGTCAACGCCGCGCTGATAATCGAGTGCAATCCGGAACATCGCATCCAGTGACTTCTCCATCGCGCCATCCACGCTGGTGGGGTCCAGCCCGCCCACCTTTGCGACGCCGTGCTGCATCGCCTCGCGCATCAGGCCATCGACCTGCGAGTGCAGCAGGCCGTGCTGTGGAAACGCCACGATCTCGCAGTGAAAGTCGGGGTGCCGCGCCAGCGCCGCCTGCAGATGTTCCAGACTCTGCAGGCCGCTGACCGGATCGATATTGCAGTGGCTGCGGGCGCGGGTGGTGCCTTTGGCGTTCAGCAGGGCGATTAACGCTTCGGCGCGCGCCTGTGAGTGCGGCAGCAGTTGCGGAATCAGCACCTGCTCGCGGGCAATCATATCCATGATGGTTTTGCCCTGACGGGGACGGGGCGCCTGCCACGGGCCGCCATAAAAGGTCTTATCAAGGTGGATGTGCATATCCCGGGTGGCGGGCAGCAGTAGTGCATCCTGCGCATCCCATGACGGCAGAGTCGTATCACCCTGACCGGCGGGCGTCAGTCGATCAATGCTGCCGTCGCGCACGCTGATATCGTAACGGCCGGTGCGCGTGGCGACGATCTCATCCTCCTCGCGAATAAATCCCTCCTCCAGCCGCACATTGCGCAGCAGATAGCGATCCTGCTGAGGCAGCGGGGCGGGGGTGTCAGGGTGGGAGACGGAGGGGGCGGAGGTCGTCGCGGCACTGGCCGGGCCGAGACCCGCAGCGAGCAGGCCGCCTGCGGCGGTCCAGCGGACACCGTTTCCGAGAAAGTTACGGCGGCTCGATGAAGAGGAAACAGGCATAAAAACTCCAGTCAGGGGAACAGACCATTAATCTGACAAAGGCGGGCTTACCCTGCTGCGCTATTTCTCACTGGTGACTATTCGATATTTCACTGCCAGCGCAGCTGACCGAACGCCGCCAGTGATTCCGCCAGCGCGCGCTGCAACGGATCCTGTGGATGACGGCAGAACAGCGCCAGTTCAAAAGTATCAATCACCGGCAGCCCCTGCTCACGGCCCAGCACCCGATGTCCGGGCAGGCGACAGCTGGCGGGCAGCAACGTCAGCCCCAGCCCCTGCGCACTGGCAGCGGCCAGCGCCACCAGACTGGCGCTGCTGTAACTGATGCGCCAGCTTCGGCCCAGCGCATCGAGCGTCTGACACACCTCATCGCGATAAAGCCCCTGCTGGGGAAAAAGCACCAGCGGCACCGGCGTCTGTTCGAAGCAGGGCCACTCTGCGCTGTCGAGCCACAGCAGCGGTTCCGGCCGCGATGCCAGCGGACGATCGCCATAGGGCTGCTTAATCAGCATGATATCCAGCTCTTCACGCTGCCAAGCGCGCCTCAGCTCCACCTGCATGCCGCTCATCACATCCAGCCGCAGCTGAGGGTGGGCGCGACTGAAGTGCGCCAGCAGACCGGCGGTGGGGGCGGCAAAATCTTCCGGCACTCCCAGCCGCAGCACGCCGTCGCGCCACTGATCGCTCAGGACATCGTGGGCTTCTCCGTTCAGCGCAATAATCCGTCGCGCATAACCTAAAAGTTTCTCGCCCTCTTCGGTGATCTGCACCTGATGCGAGGAGCGAACCAGCAGCGCCTTTCCCACCATCTCCTCAAGGCGCCGCACCTGCTGGCTGACGGTGGACTGCGACAGGTGCACCCGGTCGGCCGCCCGGGTAAAGCTGGTGGTTTCGCACACGGCCACAAAACTGAGCAACTGCTGCGGGGTAAACATCGGCTGACGATTCATTTTTTCACTACCTGGCAGAGTAAAATTTCATTTCCCAATAGTATCGGCTGCTGTCAGGCTGACAACTTTTAAACGTATGGATTGCCGATGAAGAGAGATAACGTTCTGCTGCTGGCGGCACTGGTACTGGCCGGGCTGAATATGCGGCCGCTGATGACCTCCGTCAGCCCGCTGCTCGGCCAGTTACGCCAGAGCATTGGCCTGTCACCGCTGGCGGCGTCGCTGCTGCCAGCGCTGCCGATGATGATGATGGGCGCGATTGCCCTCGTCAGTGCGCCACTGATGCAGCGCTTTTCCGTGCGCAAACTGCTGCTGGGCGGGCTGCTGCTGTTGCTGCTGGCCCTGGCGAGCCGGCTGTTTGTGACGGAGGGGCGAGGACTGGTGCTGACGACCCTGCCGGGCGGTGCGGGCATCGGCATCGTGCAGATGGCGATGCCGGGAGTGATCCGCCAGCGCTTTGGCCAGCGCAGTGCCGGGGTCACCGGCCTGTGGGCCGCGGCGCTGATGGGCGGCGGCGGCATCGGTGCGGCAATCTCGCCGTGGCTGACCGGGCAGCTTGGCTGGCAGGGCGCGCTGAGCAGCTGGGCGCTGCCGGTGGTGCTGGCTATGCTGCTCTGGCTGTTTATCGCTAGCAGACCGGTCGCCCGCCAGGAGAGGGCAGCGCTGCCTTCCCTCTGGCGTAAACCGCGCGCCTGGACACTGGCGCTGAGTTTCGGCCTGGTGAACGGCGGTTACGCCATCTGTGTCGCCTGGCTGCCCGACTTCTATCATCAGCTCGGCTGGCCTGCGCAGGCGGGCGGCTCACTGCTCGGCATGATGATCGGCTGTCAGGTGACCGGGGCGCTGCTGCTGCCTCTGATGGCGCGGGGGCGCGATCGCCGTCCGCTGCTGCTGCTGACGCTGGCGATGCAGCTCAGCGGCATGCTTGGCTTCCTGTTTGCCCCGCAGCTGGCTCCCTGGCTCTGGGCGGGGATCGCGGGCGCAGGACTGGGCGGGGCGTTTCCGCTGGCGCTGGTACTGGCCCTGGATCATCTGGCGCAGCCGCAGGCGGGTGCGCGGCTGGTCGCCTTTATGCAGGGCGTCGGCTTTATTATCGCGGGCAGTATGCCGTTTATCGCCGGGCAGTTGCACACGCTTACCGGCCACTTCAGCAGCGTGTGGGTTCTGCAGGCGGCGGTTACGCTGCTGCTGATTGCGCTGAATCTGCGTTTCCATCCGCGCAGTTATCCGCACGCCTTTCCCGAAGAAAACCCCTGATTTTGGTCAGACCAATCGGCGCAATATTTTTCCCTGGTTCACACAACCAGAAAAATCGCGCAACTTTTGTTGCCACAAGTTAACAATGCATTAACTATCTCCAGCCATAAGGCCCCGAAAGCCGGATGTGGTCTGACCAATCCGGCGGGCTGAGGGAATGCAGCACAGCGACTGTGTTCCACCTCATCTTTCCTCTGGAGATAACGGCATGCAGATCTGGCAACAAAACTACGATCCGCTGGGCAACATCTGGCTTTCGAGCCTGGTCGCACTGATACCGATCCTGTTTTTCTTCTTTGCACTGATTAAACTTAAGATGAAGGGCTATCTGGCGGCCACCCTGACTGTGGTGCTGGCGCTGCTGGTGGCTCTGTTCCTCTATCAGATGCCGGTGGCACAGGCGCTGGCCGCCGTGGTGTATGGTTTTCTCTACGGCCTGTGGCCGATAGCCTGGATCATTGTTGCCGCCGTTTTCGTCTACAAAATTTCGGTTAAAACCGGCCAGTTCGATATTATCCGCGCCTCTATCCTGTCGATTACGCCCGATCAGCGCCTGCAGATGCTGATTGTCGGCTTCTCGTTCGGCGCCTTTCTGGAAGGGGCGGCGGGCTTTGGTGCACCCGTCGCGATTACCGCCGCGCTGCTGGTGGGGCTGGGCTTCAACCCGCTCTATGCCGCCGGACTCTGCCTGATCGTGAATACCGCGCCGGTCGCCTTTGGCGCGATGGGAATTCCGATTATCGTGGCGGGGCAGGTCACCGGGCTGGATAGCTTCGCCATCGGCCAGATGGCCGGACGTCAATTGCCGCTGCTGACCCTGATTGTGCTGTTCTGGATTATGGCGATTATGGATGGCTGGCGTGGGGTAAAAGAGACCTGGCCGGCAGTCATGGTGGCGGGCGGTTCCTTTGCTGTCGCCCAGTTTCTCAGCTCCAACTTTCTGGGGCCGGAGCTGCCTGACATTATCTCGTCGCTCGCCTCGCTGATCTCTCTGACGCTGTTCCTGCGGGTCTGGAAGCCGGTGCGCATCTTCCGCTTTGCTGATGCCGGGGCGAAGCAGGATGACGCCCTGACGCCGCCGCAGACGTACCGGCTGGGCCAGATCGTTCGCGCCTGGATGCCGTTCCTGTTTCTCACCGCCACCGTAACGCTCTGGAGTATTCCGCCGTTTAAGGCGCTGTTCACCCAGGGCGGCGCGCTCTATGAGTGGGTGCTGAACATACCGGTTCCGCTACTGAATGGGCTGGTGGCGCGGGTGCCGCCGGTGGTCAGCAGCGCCACGCCTTATCCGGCCCTCTATAAGCTCGATCTGATCTCCGCCACCGGCACCGCGATTCTGATCGCGGCGATTGCGGCGATGATCTTCCTGCGCATGAAACCCAGGGCCGGATTGCAGACCTTTGCCGCCACGCTGAAGGAGCTGGCGCTGCCCATCTACTCTATCGGGATGGTGCTTGCCTTTGCCTTTATCTCCAACTACTCCGGCCTCTCCGCCACGCTGGCGCTGGCCCTCGCGCACACCGGTCACGCGTTTACCTTCTTCTCGCCATTTCTGGGCTGGCTGGGCGTCTTCCTGACCGGCTCTGACACCTCATCCAATGCGCTCTTCGCCGCCCTGCAGGCCACCACCGCGCAGCAGATTGGCGTCTCCGATGTCCTGCTGGTGGCGGCCAACACCACCGGCGGCGTGACCGGCAAGATGATCTCACCGCAGTCGATCGCCATCGCCTGTGCGGCGGTCGGGCTGGTGGGCAGAGAGTCCGACCTGTTCCGCTTTACCGTGAAACACAGCCTGATTTTTACCTGTATGGTCGGTCTCATTACCACGCTTCAGGCCTACGTTTTCCCCTGGATGATCCCATGACAAACCCGGCAGACCCGCTGGTGACGCGCCTGCGGGCGTACATCACCGACCATCAACTTGAGCCAGGCATGCGCCTGCCCGCCGAGCGACAGCTGTCGGCTGAACTCGGTGTTTCACGCTCCTCGCTGCGTGAGGCGATTCAGCAGCTGATCAGCAGCGGGATGCTGATCAGCCGGCGCGGCGGCGGAACCTGGCTCCGGCAGCAGCTGGCGCCCTGGTCGGAACAGCGCATCGTGGAGCCGATTCGCCAGCTGCTGCATGACGATCCCGACTACCGCTATGACATTCTGGAGGCGCGTCACGCCATTGAAGCCAGCACTGCCTGGCATGCGGCACTGCGCGCCACCGACGCCGACAGAGAGCGGCTGCAATACGCCTTTGATGCCACGCTGAAGCTGAAGGAGAGTGACGATCCCGATCTCGCCGCCCAGGCCGATGTGCGTTTCCATCTGGCGATTGCCGAGGCGTCGCACAACCTGGTGCTGCTGCAGACCATGCGGGGCTTTTTTGAACTGCTGCAATCCTCGGTCATGCAGAGTCGTCAGCGGATGTATACCCAGCCTGCGATTTTTGCCCGCCTCACGGAACAGCATCAGGCGCTGCTCGACGCCATTCTCGCGGGCGACGCCGACGCCGCCCGCCAGGCGGCGATGCAGCACCTGGGGTTTGTTCACACCACCATGAAAAGCCTGCATGAAGATGAAGCGCGTCAGGCGCGCATCACCCGCTTACCGGATAACGACACACGCAACCCTAAGGAATCTGACTGATGATTATCTCAGCTGCCAGTGACTATCGCGCCGCCGCGCAACGTATCCTGCCGCCGTTCCTGTTCCACTATCTTGACGGCGGGGCCTATGCCGAACATACCCTGCGTCGCAATGTGGAGGATTTGTCGGACGTGGCGCTGCGCCAGCGTATTCTGAAGAACATGTCAGAACTGAGCCTGGAAACGACCCTGTTTAAGGAAACCCTGTCGATGCCGGTTGCGCTGGCGCCGGTAGGACTGTGTGGCATGTATGCCCGTCGGGGAGAGGTGCAGGCGGCGCGCGCGGCCGCCCTGAAAGGGATTCCGTTTACCCTCTCCACGGTTTCGGTCTGCCCGATTGAAGAGGTGGCACCGGCGATTAACCGCCCGATGTGGTTCCAGCTCTATGTGTTGCGCGACCGCGGCTTTATGCGCAACGCCCTGGAGCGCGCCAAAGCCGCGGGCTGCTCGACTCTGGTCTTCACCGTCGATATGCCGACGCCGGGTGCCCGCTATCGCGATGCGCACTCCGGCATGAGCGGCCAGCACGCCGCGCTGCGGCGCTACTGGCAGGCGGTCACGCATCCGCAGTGGGCGCTGGATGTCGGCCTGCAGGGACGTCCACACGATCTGGGCAATATCTCTGCCTATCTCGGCAAGCCGACCGGACTGGAAGATTACATCGGCTGGCTGGCGAACAACTTCGATCCCTCTATCTCCTGGCGCGATCTGGAGTGGATCCGTGAGTTCTGGGACGGGCCCATGGTGATCAAAGGGATTCTGGACCCGGAAGATGCGCGCGATGCGGTGCGCTTCGGGGCCGACGGGATTGTGGTGTCTAACCACGGCGGCCGTCAGCTGGATGGTGTGCTGTCGTCTGCGCGGGCGTTACCGGCGATTGCCGATGCCGTCAAAGGGGACCTCGCCATTCTGGCAGACAGCGGTATCCGCAACGGGCTGGATGTGGTGCGCATGATTGCGCTGGGCGCAGACAGCGTGCTGCTGGGACGCGCCTTTATCTATGCGCTGGCGACCCACGGTCAGCGCGGCGTGGAAAACCTGCTGAACCTGATTGAGAAGGAGATGCGCGTTGCCATGACCCTGACCGGCGCGAAGTCCATCGCGGATATCACGCGCGATTCGCTGGTGCAGGCCGGGGCGCTGCTGGAACCGCAGAGCGCCTCACCCCGTCCGCGCGCGGTGAGTTAAGCCTGCGAAAATGAATGCATTGTCTATACTTAGCTTCTTTACCCACAGGAGGAATGAGATGACCATTCATAAGAAAGGTTCGGCGCATTGGGAAGGCGATATCAAAGGCAAAGGCACCGTCAGCACTGAGAGCGGCGTGCTGAGCCAGCAGCCTTATGGTTTTAACACCCGTTTTGAAGGCGGCAAAGGTACCAACCCGGAAGAGCTGATTGGTGCAGCGCACGCGGCCTGTTTCTCCATGGCCCTGTCGCTGATGCTGGGCAATGCGGGCCACAAGCCGGAAAGCATTGATACCACGGCCGATGTGTCGCTGGACAAGAAAGGCGACGGCTTTGCCATCACCAAAGTGGCGCTGACCAGCACCGTCTCTCTGCCAGGCATTGATAAGTCAGCGTTTGATGAAATCATCAACAACGCTAAGGCGGGCTGCCCGGTTTCTCAGTTACTGAATGCGGAAATCACACTGGATTACACGCTGAATAACTGATGCCGGTAATGGGTCGCCCTCTGGCGGCCCTGGCGCGACGCTATGCACAACCGGTCCTGCTGTTGACCGAAACAGATGCGCCTTGAGGCGCATCTTTGCTTTCTGACAGAGAGGAAACCGCGATGATGAGAGTCCGGGCGGCCAGAAAACAGTGGAAGAGGGTGCTGGTGCTGTTATGCATCTGTGGTGCCCTGCTGCTGATACGCTGGGCTGCGATGATTTGGGCCTGAACCGATGAAGGGAACAGGTCGTCACACGCTGGGCATCTTACTGATGGTGATTATCGTGCTGGAGGCGATTTACTTCCTGCTGACAGCCTCATGGCTGCCGTGGCGGTAGATTTCGCTCAGACAAAGGCATCTTCGCGCCGTCTGACCCGCACGTCGCTGCGCGCAATGCGATGAGCCTTACGCGGATCGCCCACCACAAACTCAAAGGTAGGCGTGTAGTAAAACGGCAGCCAGCCGCCATAACTGCTCTCCCACTCCCAGCGGACAGGGCAGGGCCACAGAATGCCATCATACAAAAGATAGTAAACCCAGCGTCCGGCAGGACGACGGGGACGTGATGTTTTCATGGGATTCACAACGATAATGGTGAACAACAGCTTATATTTTGTACGCTAAATCGCCAGCTTGCAATGTTGCCGCGCGGCTTTATTGCGACTGGCCCTGAATCAGCGATGAACTTCACCGCAAAGCAGGACCACGTTCGGTCTGACTTTGTGAATACGGTGCGCCATCGTTTCACAGTCGGCTTTGGTCGGATAGATACGCTCCGAGACGGGTAGCGCCTCACAGGCATCATATCCACATGCGCTCACTAACAACACAAATCCTATCAACATCGCTCTTCTCCTTTACACGGTCTGCTGGTCCGGACTGTGACGTTTTTTTCCCTTTTTATCCACCAGTATAGACAAACGTGCCGGGGCAGCATTGTCAGTGTGAGCGGTGGCCCGCGACACGGCCGGAAAACGGTGCGTCAGCAGAGAGGCGATGAGGCGTCAGCCCGCGAAATACCAGGCGGGCAGCAGCGCAATCAGATTGTTCAGGGTGTGCAGAAAGATAGGCAGGGCAAGACTGTTACTCCGCAGCCGGGCGTAGCAGAGCAGCAGCGAAAAGAGCGTCAGGGCGATCAGGGTCTGCCAGTGAACATACTGCGTGTGCATCACCGCAAACAGCAGTGAGGTCAGCAGCATACAGGCGAAGCGGCTGCGCGGCGCCCACAGCAGAAAGCCCTGCAACAGGAATCCGCGGAACAGCACCTCTTCAAACACCGGGGCCAGCAGCACGGCGGTGAGCAGCAGAATCAGCAGCGAATTGCGTCCCTGCTGGGCCTGCATCACCAGCCAGCCTTCCGGCTGCATAAACTGCATCTGGGCCGCCATCAGGACAAACAGCGCGCCGGTAAAGAGCAGGGTCTGCAGCATGCCGAGTTCACCCAGCGGCAGATCGGCGCGGCGCTGGCAGTAGAAGCGATACAGCGGGTAGATGACCGCAAATTCAAACAGGCAGAGCACCGGCACCAGCAGTCCGTCATTGCGCAGCACGCTGTAGTTGGGAAACAGCGTGATCAGCATGGTAACCAGGTAATAAACCACAAAGCTGCCGACGTAGAACAGCGTCAGGGTCACTCTGTCGGAATTGGTGTTCATAGGCGACTCTGCCAGCGAAGGTTAGCGCATAGTAGCAATGCGCCTGATCGCTGTCGAGTCAGCCCTTGAGACAATATTGCATGCTTATTTTTGCCGCAGACTAAACACCGGAGCAGGCGGGCCGATAACTGAGGAAACTATCTGGTCAGCCCCCCGTATTACGGGGCTGGCCCGTGACTAAAACCTGGTTGTGTAGTGAGCACTTTCAATGAATTTTAACCCCCCGGCACCGCCCTCACCGCCATTCAGACAGGCTGCTGAAGACCGCACTGTGCGCTTTACGCGCCGCAGTCTGCGTACGCTTTCGCTGCTGCTGTTTGGCGTGCTGCTGCTCTCAATGGTGATGGTGCTGACCATCGCCCAGCGGCAGAACAGCACATCGGCTGAGCACGATCTGCTGCTGGTGCAGCAGGCATGGAAGAGTCGTCAGGAGGCGATGGCCACTGATATCCGGGATTATGCCTTCTGGGGAGAAGCGTGGCGTAATCTTCACGTCAGCGTGAACAAAGCCTGGGCGTATGACGAAGAGAACTTTGGTCCGGGTCTTTATGAAGAGTATCACTATGAAGGCGTGTTCGTGGTGGATGGCAAAGGTCACACCACCTACACGGTGATTGATGGTCAGCTGACGGACACGCCGCTGGAGGCGTGGCTGGGTCAGCAGACGCCCGGCCTGATTGCGGCCGCGCGTCAGCTGAACAACAGGGCCATGACGCAGGATGCAGAGATCAATCATCTGCCCGCCATCGTGGTGGCCGCCCCTATCAGCAGCGGAAGAGTGGATAACACGCCGTCAAAGGCGGGGCCGCCATCCGTGATGGTGTTTGTGAATCTGTTTACCCCCGCCAAACTTCAGGCGCTGGGTGCCTCGCTGGATGTGCGCGAGCTGCGTCTGCCCGACAGTGAAGAGGATGCGCTGCGCGAGCCGCGCATGGTGCAGCCGTTGCCCCACGGCGAACCGATTGTCCTGCGCTGGACACCGAAGATGCCGGGAATGGGCCTGATCCTGTTTCTGCTGCCCCTGCTGACGCTGATGGCGATTATCATTGGTCTGATCACCCGCCGCGTCAGCCGCCATGCGCTTTCGAATGCGATCCTCTCAGACCGGCGCTTCGCCATGCTGGCGATCAGCCAGCAGGAGCTGGCAAGCAGCGAAGCGCGGTTTCGCGATCTCGCTGAGGCGGCGTCAGACTGGATCTGGGAGACGGATGAGAAGGGCCGCCTGATCTACCTGTCCGCGCGCTTTGAAAATGTCACCGGCCACGACATGTCACACTGGCTGGGGCGACACATCGATCAGCTGCTGACCCATCCCAGCCATTCGCTGGTCGCCTGGCTGCTGCGCCAGGAGGAGGAGGGGCAGCAGATGCCGTTGCGCTGCCAGTTTATGTCGGCGCAGGGCAACCGCCGTATCGGCCAGCTGGTGGCGAAAACGATCTGGCATGACACGCGCCGTATCGGATTCCGCGGCACGGTTTCAGACATCACGCAGAGTATGGAAGCGGAGGCGCGTATCCAGTTCCTGTCGCGTCATGACGTCTTAACCGGCCTGTCGAACCGCGTGCAGCTGCAGGAGTTTCTGACCCAGCATCTTGAGCAGCCGGAAGGGATCGTGCCGCTGACGCTGATTACGCTCGACCTCGATCAGTTCAGGCCGATCAACGAAACCTGGGGCCATGCGACGGGCGATGAGGTGCTGAGCCAGATCGCGCAGCGTCTGAAGCGCGCCACGGGGCCTCAGGAGCTGGTGGCACGACTGGGCGGGGATGAGTTTGTGCTGGTCCTGCGTGAAACGAACCGCGAGCGGGTCGATCAGCGCTGTGCTCAGCTGGTGCATGAGGTTCAGCAGCCGATCAGCACCGGCCAGCATGTCCACTATCTGACGGTCAGCATGGGCATTGCCTGCGTCCCGCAGGATGCCAGTCACCCGGAAACGCTGCTGCGTATGGCCGATATCGCGCTCACCGAAGCGCGTGAAGCAGGGCGCAATCAGTGGGTCTGGTATGCCAGCGAGATGGCCAGCCAGCGCGAGGATAAGCGTGAAATGGCACGCCGCATTGAGAAAGCGCTGAGGAACAATGAATTTCGCCTGCACTATCAGCCCCGCTATCAGCTGCTGAGCGGCCAGCTGGCGGGAGCCGAGGCGTTGCTTCGCTGGCAGGTTGCGCCGGATCAGTGGATGACACCCGATCACTTTATTCCGCTGGCGGAAGAGAGCGGACTGATTGCCACCATCAGTGACTGGGTGCTGATGCGCGCCTGTGAAGATGCGCTGGGGTGGGGAGGCGACCGCTACGTCTCGGTGAATATCTCGCCGATGGAGTTTCGCACCAGCGACCTGGTGCAGCGGGTGGCGGATGCGCTGGCCCGAAGCGGCCTGCCGGCAACGCGCCTGGAGCTGGAGATCACAGAGAATGTCACCTTTGAACATCCGCAGCGTGCGCTGGAGATGATGCAGGGCTTACGGGCGCTGGGGGTCAGGTTAACCGTGGATGATTTCGGCACCGGTTATGCCGCGCTGGGTTACCTGAAAACCTACCCCTTTAACGGCCTCAAGATCGATCGCTCATGGATGAAAGATTTTCCGGAGTCGGAGCAGGCACAGTCAGTGGTAGCGGGCATTATTGCGCTGGCACGCGCGTTTGCGCTGACCATTACGGCAGAGGGGATTGAGACAGAAGCGCAGCTGAACCAGTTAAAACAGCTCTCGTGCGAAGAGGGGCAAGGCTACTTCCTCGGTCGTCCGATGCCGCTGGCTGCGTTCAGTACGCTTCTGGAAAGAACGGCGCAGAATCAGGCTGGGTCCGCTTAACGGACTTTGACCGCCACGACGGTCATCAGCATGGCGCAGACAACAAAAATAATCAGTTCCATTATGGACTCCCGGAGCTAAGAATAATCTTAGTTAATTGTAGCCACCGGGCGTTTCTTTTTTAAGCAGTGCGTGCGATTAATCCTAAATTGTGATCGCCACCGCTTACAGTTTTCGGCGGCTGTAACAACTTTACTTTTTTAGAGTTCAGCCTGGCCGGCACGCTTTGCTACTCTTGGGGACAGGGTTTTACACGTCCAACAGGAGATCAAACGTGAAATTTTATGGAAAAGCGCTGCTGGTAGCGGGTCTGTTTGCCTTAACCGCCTGTCAATCCGCCTCCCACTCTGACACGGCCAGCGTGAAGCCGGATCCTGAGAATGATCGCTGTGGTGCCTCACAGTTTCAGCACTATGTCGGCAAACCGTTAACCGCACTGCAGGGACAGCATTTCGATCAGCTGGTGCGTCCTATCCCTTATAACTCTGCCGTCACCATGGACTTTAACCTCAACCGGCTTAACTTCCTGGCGGATAAAAACGGCAACATCAGCTCTGTTTATTGCGGCTGACGGCCTGGGTGTCACAGCCTTGTCATAACGGCGGGCGAGAATGGTGCTGCATTTCGATGCGCTTCTCATCACGCGATTGACAATGCTCGTCTTGTTTATTCCCGCCCCGGCGGGAATTTTTTTAGCGCCTGCGGGCGGTAACAGGAGCGAACATGAAACGGATGAAAGGCGCGCTACTCTCTGTAGCCTTACTCAGCAGTGCAGCGGCGCAGGCCTCCAGTGCCGAAGCCTGGCAACAGAGCCGTCAGGTGATGACCCAGGCCTGCATTAACGCCAGTCACCTGAGCAAAGTCAGGGTGCTGGGCGAGCCGATTGAGTATGACGACAGCACAGGATACAGCGCTCTGTTGCTGGAGGGGCGCTATCCTCAGCGTCAGATGAACAATAAGCGTGGACGGGAGCTCTGCCTGTTTCAGCGCAGCAGCGGGCGGGCCAGCATCAGCGAAGCGGATAAGCTGCGCTGGGTGAAATAAGCCACCGCTTCAGGCCCGGGGTGGCGCGTCGATTAACTGAGCCAGCAGGGTACGATAACGTTGCAGCTGCGTTTCGTCCCCTTCGACTTCCAGTTTCTCAATCACCCGCGCAATAATCGCTTTATTAGTGGCGGGCTGACCCGCTTCCATCATCTCGCGCATAATCACCGCCAGCAGATCGGACTCGGGCGGCGTCCGCCAGTTCGGGCCATTGAAATAGTCGGTGATAGCGCGGCTGGCGCTGTTCGGTTGCACTCTCATTTCCCACCTCCGCTAAACCCCAGACCTCTCCCTTACACCCGGGTGCAGGGGCGTTTATCGACTCAATACGCGGGTTCGCCTCAGCATAGCCGGACGGTCTGCACCGTTGTTTGCGGAGGGCGTCACACCGATCGGAACGATCGCTATACCGCCGTGGCTGGCGGTTTTTTAAACATAGAAGCGAAGCAAACAGTTGTCAGTAACACAATGACATATTTTTCCATCCTGCTGAGGGGGGATGGAGATCGGCAGGCGACAGATCCGCGACCTGTACGGCGGCGTAAATTGCGCAGAATCAAGATGCTTGCCGTTTTTGCCATGTTCTGGCGGTCACGCGCAGCGGGCCTGGGTTAAACTCAGCCCTCTTTCTCTTCACTTCCTCTGCCCATGCCACGCATCATTGAACCCTGGAAGATAAACCTGATCTCGGTCTGGTTTGGCTGTTTTTTTACCGGACTGGCAATCAGCCAGATTATTCCGTTCCTGCCACTTTACCTTGAGCAGCTGGGCGTCACCGGCGGCACCTCACTGAGCCTCTGGTCGGGACTGACGTTCAGCATCACCTTTGTAATTTCAGCGGCCGTTGCGCCACTGTGGGGCAGCCTGGCCGATCGCAAAGGGCGGAAACTGATGCTGCTGCGCGCCGCTGCTGGCATGGGGATCGTGATCCTGCTGCAGGCTTTCGTCACCGAAGCCTGGCAGTTGCTGCTGCTGCGCGCCCTGATGGGGCTGACCTCCGGCTATATCCCCAACGCCATGGCGCTGGTGGCCGCTCAGGTGCCGCGTGAACGCAGCGGCTGGGCGCTGAGCTGTGTCTCCACCGGCCAGATTGGCGGGGTGATTCTGGGACCGATGCTGGGCGGGCTGCTGGCTGACGGGGTGGGGCTGCGCATGGTCTTCATGGTCACCGCAGCTCTGCTGCTGGTCAGTTTTCTGGTCACACTCTTCCTGATTAAAGAGAGCGGCTACACCCCGGTGAGTAAAAAGGAGAAGCTCAGCGGACGTGAGGTGTTCCGCTCGCTGGATAACCCCAGACTGGTGCTCTGCCTGTTCTTTACCACCCTGGTGATTCAGATGTGTAACGGGTCGGTTAACCCCATCCTGACGCTGTTTGTGCGGGAGCTGGCGCCCCATGCGGAGAACATCGCGTTTCTCAGCGGGGTGATCGCCGCGCTGCCCGGCGTGTCCGCTCTGCTGGCCGCACCCCGGCTGGGGCGACTCGGCGATCGCATTGGTACACAGCGTATTCTGCTGGCGACGATGGCTATCTCGCTGCTGCTGTTTATCGCCATGTCCTTTGTGACCAGCGCAACGCAGCTGGGCGTGCTGCGCTTTCTGCTGGGTTTCGCCGATGGTGCGATGATGCCTGCGGTGCAGACCCTGCTGGTGCGCCATTCACGCGACAACATTACGGGGCGGATCTTCGGCTACAACCAGTCGTTTATGTATCTCGGCAACGTTGCCGGTCCGCTGCTGGGCGGGGCGGTGTCGGCGATGGCAGGTTTCCGCTGGGTCTTTTTTGCCACCGCCGTGGTGGTGCTGATTAATGTGCTGTTTCTGAAGCGCGTTTACCGTCGTCCGAAGACCGTGCTGCCCGCGTCGGCTGGCAAATCGTCAGTTCCGTCTGCCAGCGCTGCTGAGTCAGCAGAAACTCAGGACTGACGCTGGGACTCCAGGAGTCATCGCCGCCCACGCCCATGTGGTACGCATCCAGATGCAGCCAGCAGCCCGCTTCCGGGCGCAGAAGGTGGCGGTGTGACGTCTCCCGCAGCTGCTCCAGGCTGAAGCGACTCAGCGAGAAAGCGAAATCCCCGCTGACCTGCCAGCTGCCGGTATCAAGCTCACGGGTGCCGCCGCGCAGTCCGTTCTCACCCGGGAAAACATAGGGCGTAAAGAGCTGATCCAGCGGTAACTGCCAGCGGGAAAACTGTGCGGCCAGCTGGCGGTCAGGGTAATTTTCGTGCGGACCGAGGCCGAGCCAGTTCACCTGCTGCGGGATCGTCGCCAGCGCGCAGCGTAGCCCGATGCGCGCGGGCGGTGGCAAACCGCGGGACTGCTCAACGGAAAGCTGCAGCGTCAGCTCCCCCTGTGCATTGATCAGAAAACGTATCCGGCTGATAAAGGCGAGCTGACCCCCGGCGTGCCAGCTGTGCAGCGTCTCAATCTGCACCGCCTGGGTCAGCGTTTCGGCCGCAATCGCTATCCGCTGGCTTTGCATCTGGTCATAGCCCGCCGCTTTCCAGCGCTCCGACCAGGCGTTGGGATCGATCCGTTCCGCTTCGCTGGTGCCGATGTCATTATCCAGCGGCGCGCGGATAAAGCACGCCTGAAGCGGCGTCAGCAGCGTCGGCTCGTCATCCACCCACCACTGTTCCAGTTCGCCGCTGTGACGGGAAAATTGCCAGCGCTGCTGCCGGTGGGTGACGACAATCTCACGGCCGTTATCGTGCAGCTGCGGTGCCTCACCGGTTTCCGGCAGGGAAGGCAGTGCCAGCGCGGAGGGGAGCGCCCACTGATCCCAGGCGACACGCCAGCCAGCTTCGCTCCAGCGGGTCGGCTGCACCTGATGCACGGCAACATTCAGCCAGCATTCGCCCTGCAACGGAGGCGGGGAGGGCAGGGTGATCCGCTGCTGGCCCTGCGCGGGGATATCAAGCGGGATATCACCCTGCGCCACGACCTGGCCGGCCTGCTCTATGCGCCAGCGCAACACTTCGTTATCACTGTGGCGGAACAGATAGTCGCTGCTGACCGTAAAGCTCAGCGGATCGTCGGGATCGACCGTGAAGTGCCAGAACTGCTGGGCGCGCTGCGCCTCATAGAGCGCCGGATGAGGTGTACGGTCGGCAAACACCAGCCCGTTCATACAGAACTGACGATCGTTGGGTGTATCGCCAAAGTCGCCGCCATAGGCCTGCCAGGGCTCTCCCTGATCGTCATAGCGGGTCAGGCTCTGATCCACCCAGTCCCAGACGAAGCCGCCCTGCAGGCGCGGAAACTGACGGAAAGCCTGCCAGTATTTCGCAAAGCCGCCAAAGCTGTTGCCCATCGCATGAGCATATTCACAGAGGATCAGCGGGCGCGTTTCGCCCGGCAGTCCAATCCACTTTTTCAGTGACCATTTCGGGACCGCCGGGAAGGGCTGATCCTGATCCACCCTGGCGTACATCGGGCAGATGATATCGGTCGCGGCGGTATCCGCACCGCCGCCTTCATACTGAACCGGACGGGTCGGATCGCTGCTTTTCACCCAGCGGTAAAGCGCGTCGTGCGTTGCGCCATGGCCGGATTCGTTGCCCAGCGACCAGATAATAATGCAGCAGTGGTTACGGTCACGCTGCACCATGCGCGTGACCCGCTCGCTGTAGGCGGCAAACCAGCGCGGATCGTCAGAGAGCCGGTTCATGGGCTGCATGCCGTGGGTCTCAATGTTGGCCTCATCCACCACGTAAAGCCCGTACCGGTCGCACAGACGGTACCAGAGCGGATGATTGGGGTAGTGCGAGCAGCGCACCGCATTAAAATTGTGCTGCTTCATCAGCATGATGTCGCGGCGCATCATCGCCTCATCCACCACCTGACCCCGTTCAGGGTGGTGCTCGTGACGGTTAGTGCCGCGGATCAGCAGCGGTTTGCCGTTCAGGCACAGCAGGCCATTGTCGATAGTGACCTGGCGGAAACCGACATCCCAGGCTTCCACCTCGATTAACTGCTGCTGCTCATCCAGCAGGGCCAGCGTGGCGCGGTAGAGGTGAGGCGTCTCCGCGCTCCACAGGTCAGGCCGCTCCACCGGCAGGCTGAGCAGAGCGCGTTCGGGATAGTGGCCGCGTTCATCGATGATGGCGCTGCCCAGCGGCTGCTGACACTGTGCAATCTGCTGCTCGCCCTGCCACAGCGTCAGACGCAGCTGATAGCGCGAGGTAACGGCTGCAGGCAACGCGACACGCACCTGCGCGCGCAGATCCGCACGGCAAAATTCCGGGCTGAGCCGGGTTTCCAGCTGAACGTCAGCCAGATGAACCCGGGGTTTATGCAACAGGGTGACGTCGCGAAAAATACCGCTCATGCGCCACATGTCCTGATCTTCCAGATAGCTGCCATCGCTCCAGCGCAGCACCATCACGGCCAGCCGGTTTTTACCGGGACGCAGCACCTCGCTCAGGTCAAATTCGGCGGGCAGCCGACTGTCCTGGGAGTAGCCAATCCAGTGACCGTTGCACCAGAGGTGAAAGGCGGAGTTAACGCCGTCAAAAATAATGCGCGTCTGTCCCGTCTCCAGCCAGGCGGCTTCAATGCTGAATGTGAGCGAGTAACATCCGGTCGGATTTGCTGCCGGTACCCGCGGCGGATCGACCGGGATCGGATACTGCACGTTGGTATAAATGGGCGCGTCATAGCCGTGCATCTGCCAGTTGGCCGGCACCGGAAGCGTACCGGCATCCGGCAGATCCTGCAGTAACCAGCTGGCGGGTATCGCTTCAGGCTGCGCAAAGTAACTGAATCCCCACTCACCGTTGAGACTGCGCAGTGAGGCGGACGGGGCGTCATCACGCGCAGCTGCTTCATCGCGCCAGCTGGCAAAGGGTGGGTGGGCATCCAGGCGATGCAGCGAGGTCACTACCGGGTTTTCCCAGTCGCGCCGGGAGAGGATGTCACTGAGAGCAGCCTGAGAGAGAGTCATGTCGGTATCCTGTAAATGTGATGCGCTCACAATGCGCAAAAAATGCCAGGCTGTAAAGCGTTCGCCCTCCCGTTTTGCACAAATAGTTTCGTCTGCAAACCGGTCGGGATGTTGAGAACAGAGCAGCTTACTGACTGTAAAATGTTAAGTCTGGTCAGCAAAGATGAATAGCGGCAGGATGCAGAGAAATCTCACTTGTCAGCCCCGCTGATGGCTTCATACACTCAGCCCGATTTTTTCACCCTGAGGTTGATATGAAACGAATCGTTAAGCTGGCGGCTGTTGTGGCATTAGGTTTTGTCCTGAGCGGATGTCTTTTCCCGCCTCCTGGCGGCGGCGGTGGAGGGGGCTGGGGCGGGCCGGGTGGCGGGCCAGGCCATGGATTTGTTGAGCCGCGCTAAACGTGCAGTACAGTCCCACTCTGGAATGGGATCTTTCCATCACGCTGACCGGAAACATTTCCCGCTTTGTTTATTCGCTGCCAGAATAAGAAAGAACACATCCACATGGGAGATAACACGATGAAAGTCGGTTTTTTGGCAATGATGATGGCGGGCCTGCTGGTCAGCGGGCTGGCAAATGCGGCGGAGAAGACCCCGCAGCAGGAGAGAATGACGATCTGTAACCAGCATGCCAAATCACAGGATCTCAAGGGAGATGCGCGCAAATCCTTTATGAGTGAATGCCTGAAAAAAGAGAGCAAGCTGTCACAGATGTCTCCGCAGCAGATGAAAATGAAAAGCTGCAATGGCGAAGCTGGCGATAAAAAGCTGGCGGGTGATGCACGTAAAACCTTTATGAGCCAGTGCCTGAAAAAAAGCTGATGTTTCTCCCGGCCACGCAGGTGGCCGTTTCCCTTCCGGCCTGCGTTTAAATTCCCTGCTGTAACAGCCCGTTACGCTTCTGACAAACATTCCGCGTCAGGCTTTTAATTTCCTTTGCCACACTTACTGTTTGTGGGGATTTGCGCTGCGCAGGATCTGACGGCGCGGCGCCCAACCGGAACAGTCAAAGGAGCCACGTTGTGAACTATCAATTTACCGTCGATCTGAAAGACCTGCCGCAGCGTCAGCCGGTTAAAAAAACGCTGGGTGAGGTGGAAGTGTTACTGATCCGCGAGGGGGAGAGCGTTCGTGCTTACCAGGCGAAATGCCCGCATGCTGGCGCGCCGCTGGAGCAGGGCGCGATCTGTGGCGACCGGCTGGTCTGCCCGTGGCACAAAGCCGCATTTAATCTGGCCGACGGCAAAATGTGTGAACCGCTGGCGCTGGCCGATCTCAAACAGTATCCGCTGCGGATTGAAGAGGGGCGTGTGCTGGTCAATCCTGAGGCGATGTCGCCCGCCGCGCCTATTGGCAGCGGTGCAGACGCACCGGTTTTCGTGGTGCTGGGTGGCGGCGCGGCGGGAAGTGCTGCGCTGTGGCGGTTACGGCATGAGGGCTATAAAGGGCGTCTGGTGCTGGTGGAGCGGGAAGCGGACGCACCCTACGACCGCACTGCACTGACCAAATTTGTGCCATCAGGCAAGATGGATATCAGCGAGGTACCGCAGCTGCTGAAAGCGGATGTGATGGATCACGTCGAGCGCATTCAGGCCAGTGTGAGCCGCCTTGACGCTCAGCAGCAACGGCTGATCTTTGAGGATGGTGAAAGCCTCGCCTTCGACAAACTCCTGATCGCCAGCGGCGCGGCACCTGTACGTCCCGATATACCCGGCAGCGATCTGGAGGGGGTGCATCTGCTGCGCAGCAAAGCCCAGACCGACCAGCTGCTTCAGGCGGTAGATGCCAGCCATAAAATTGTGATTATCGGCAACAGCTTTATCGGCACCGAACTGGCGTCGGCGCTGCGTAACCGTGACATTGACGTGACGGTGATTGCCCGCCAGACGCTGCCCTTTGCGAAACAGTTTGGCGATCAGATTGGCCGCTATTTCTATCAGCTGCATCAGAAAAATGGCGTGAAATGGGAGCAGGGCGAAATTGAATCCCTGCAGGGCGATCAGCAGGTGAGCAGTGTGCAGCTTAAAGGGGGGCGGCAGTTGCCCGCTACCGTCGTCCTGTTTGCCACCGGCGTGAAACCGGCCACCGACTTTATCCACGATCTGCCGCTGGCAGAAGATGGCAGCCTGCAGGCCGATGCAGAGCTGAAGGTCGCTGAGAACATCTGGGTCGCGGGTGACATCGCGACGTATCCGTCGGCGCAGGGGCCGCTGCGCATCGAGCACTATCGTGTTGCGCATCAGCAGGGACAGACCGTCGCCAGAAATATGCTGGACCAGCACGTCGCCTTTGAACGTGTGCCCTTTTTCTGGACGACCCAGTATGGCACCCGTTATGAGTATCTGGGCCACGCCAGAGAGTGGGATAATTTCCAGCTGCTCGGCTCGCTGGAGGAGAAAAAGTTTATCGCGTGTTATGGACAGCAGGGTGAACTGGCGGCGATCTGCTCGTGCGGGATGTATACGCTGACCGCTGAGCTGGTGGAGCGGATGCAGCAACCCATGACCTTTGCCGACGCCGTGGCGTACTGCAAGGCAGCGATGGAGTAGGCCGAACGCAGGGCGGACCGACGGGCCGCCCTGCTCATCGTGGCTTGCTAGCTGCGGCTCAGTTTCTCTGACTTCGCCATGCACTGCTGCATCGCTTCAATCACCGCCGAACGCATCCCTTTCTCTTCCAGCACCTTCACCGCTTCAATGGTGGTGCCGCCCGGAGAGCAGACCATATCTTTGAGCTCCGCCGGATGTTTGCCGGTAGTCAGCACCATCTGCGCCGCCCCTTTCACCGTCTGCGCGGCAAACTGATAGGCCTGCGCGCGCGGCATGCCGCCAGAGACGGCCGCATCCGCCATCGCCTCGATAAACATGAACACGTAGGCCGGGGCGGACCCGCTGACGCCCACGACCGAGTGAATCAGATACTCATCCACTACCGCCGCCTTGCCGAAGCTCTCAAAAATCGCGACCACTTCGTCGGTTTCTGCGGACTCCACCAGCGCATTAGGCGTGACCGAGGTCATGCCTTCACTCACCAGCGAGGGGGTATTAGGCATCGCCCGGACAATTTTGCGGTCATAACCCAGCACCGAAGAGAGTGAATCAAGCGTCACACCCGCCGCAATCGACACCACCAGCGCCTCTTTCTTCAGGCTGCCTGCCAGCTCTTTTAACACTTTCAGGATGACATTGGGTTTGACCGCGCCAAACAGAATGTCCACCTCGCGCGCCAGCGCGTCAGCACTCTCTGCGGCGTTGATGCCATACTGCTCTGCCAGCGCCTGGTTGGTGTCTGCTTTGCGGTCATAAACGAAAATATCAGACGGGGCGATTTTGCCACTGTTGACCAGTCCGCCGATAATGGCTTTCGCCATATTTCCCCCGCCGATAAACCCGATTTTCTTAGCCAGCATCGCCATCTCCTTAGGACATTATGCGTTTTCTTCCGGCTAGCTTACTTCAGTCAGCCCGAATAACAAGTCAGCCACGTGCAGCCTGGAAAGCGTGCCGCAAATTAAATTTGCCATTTAAAGGGAACCCGGCAAGATCGCAGACTTCTCTGACTGTAAGGAGTGATGATGTCTATCTGGGTCGATGCCGATGCCTGTCCGAATGTGATCAAAGAGGTGCTGTACCGCGCGGCCGATCGCACCGCCACCACGGTCACCTTTGTGGCAAACCAGTTTCTGCGTGTGCCGCCTTCGCCCTATCTGCGCACCCTGCAGGTGCCTGCCGGGTTTGATGTCGCGGACAATGAAATTGTTAAACGTGTTGAGCCAGGGGACCTGGTGATTACCGCCGATATTCCGCTGGCGGCCGAGGTGATTGAGAAGGGGGCGGCGGCGCTGAATCCGCGTGGCGAGCGTTACTCACCGGCGACGATACGGGAACGGCTGACGATGCGCGACTTTATGGATACCCTGCGGTCAAGCGGTGTGCAGACCGGCGGCCCCGCGGCAATGAGTCCGCGTGACCGCCAGCAGTTTGCAAATGAACTGGATAGCTGGCTCAGACAGCAGAAACGCTGACGTTAAACGAAGCTGTCGTCGTCGTAGTCGTCGCCGCCAAAATCGTTAAGGTCGCCGTTGTCGGCAAAATTGTTATCCCAGCCGCTGTTCTGATCCAGGAAGGCGTTGTCATTACCCTCGTTGAAGGTGTTGAGGTTGTCATCGCCGCCGTTAAAGGTGTTGAGATTATCGTTCACCTCCGGCAGCGGTGGCTCATTGATGATGTTCACAATCTCTTCCGGCTGTGAGTGGTGGAACATGCTGGTCAGCATATCGGCCATCACCACACCACCGGCGACACCCACCGCTGTCTGCAGTGCGCCGCCGAGGAAGCCGGTGCCGCGTGACGCAGGGGCTGGCGCATATTGCGGCTGAGCCGGTTGCTGAGGCGCACTGTTCCAGGGTGACGGTTGCTGCTGTTGCTGAGCAGGCTGCTGCTGACGTGAACCGCCGCCAAACAGTCCTGACAGGAATCCGCCACTGCTCTGCGCGGGCTGCTGTTGCTGCTGCTGTGCCAGCTGACTTTCCAGCGCCGATACCCGCTCATTGAGTTTTTTCAGCGCCGCTTCCTGAATCAGGATCGCCTGCGCCATGTAGTAAGGTGCGCCAGGCTGCGCCTGCAGGTGCTGGTTAATCAGTTGTTCGGCAGCGGCATCACGTGCCGCGGTCTGGCTTTCGGCCTGTTTCAGGCGGGTGAACAGCCCTTCGATCAGTTGTTGTTCTTCGCGTTGCATGATGACTCTCCTGTGGCGATGGTGATCAGTATATGTGGGCGGCTGAGAGAAAAGTAAATCTGTGGCGGTAAGCAAATATTGCCAGACCCGTTTTGCCCCGCTTTTTCGCCATTTCTGCCGGGCAGCGGAGACCCTGATGCACAAATCATGCATGCATTTCCCCTTGAAAAGATAAGACTTATCGCCATTCAGGGCAGTAAAGTGCGTAAAACCTGCCTGACAGGTGGAGGCCATAATAATTTCCAGTTATGATGCGTCGCATTAATCAGCTAACCATGCAGCCGCATCGCGCGGTCAGGCGGAGGAACGGCCCTGATGTCACTACCCATCTTTTTGATTGGCGCTCGCGGTTGCGGCAAAACCACAGTCGGCGTGGCGTTGTCGCAGGCGCTGGGCTACGCCTTCACCGACACCGATCACCATCTGCAACTCAGCACGCAGCGCAGCGTGGCCGAGATTGTGGCGGCAGAAGGGTGGGAGGGGTTCCGCGCCCGTGAAACGGAATCACTGCGGGCCGTGACGGCGCCGCGCACCGTGATAGCCACCGGCGGTGGCATGATTCTGGCCGAGGAGAACTGCCGCTTTATGCGGGAGCAGGGACAGGTGATCTGGCTCAGCGCCTCTCCGGAGGTGCTGGCAGAGCGGCTGCAAAGCGAACCAGAGGCGGCCCAGCGTCCGACCTTAACCGGCCGTCCGATTGCCGATGAGATGAGCGATGTCCTGCGCGAACGCGCGCATCTCTATCAGGCCGCCGCCCATCATCAGGTGAATGCCATGCAGTCCCCCGAGCGTGTGGTCGAGGAGATCCTGCTCTCCCTCTCCCTGGCGCGCGCCAGCTAACCCTCAGATTTTTCCCGCTTTGATCCCGCTTCAGTGGGTGTTGTCTATACTTACCTCATGACAGGCAGCGGCCTGTCCTGTGGAATGTTATTGAGATAAGAGGGACACAGTATGCCGACCAGACCACCGTATCCACGTGAAGCGAAAGTTGTGCCTGTAGAAAAGGGTCCTGAGGGTAAAAAAGTCACGTCCTATGAGTTACGTGCCGACCACCCTAAACCAAATTCCTTAATCAGCGAGCACGAAACGGAAGAAGAAGCGCATGATGCCAAAGCGCGCTACGAAGACGTCGAAAAAGAGTAATTCGTTGCTGCTGGCAGGGACGCCAGCCTGTTTCATCCTGTGATAGCCGGCAACATCCTCTTCTGTTGCCCCTGCGCGATAAAGTTTCCCCTTTCCCCGACCGCATCCGGTCAATTAACACGCAAAATTTACGCAGATTTACTGCGACAGGCTTTCTGTCCGGGCGTCTGTTCTGCGCACTCCCGGCGTCGCCCTATAAAGCCCCGCTAATCAATTTTATCGCCGTATTTTCTCTGCTGCCGATCCTGTCGGCGACAAAATTGTCGCTTGACCGATTCAGCGTCACGTTTTATTTTCGTCGCAACTGCAGAGGAACTTTGTTCCATATAGTGGAACCCGTGACATGACCACACTCGAAAATGCCGCCGCCGTACTCCGGTTATTTCAGCACAAGGGCGTGACGCAGGGGCATGTCGGTCTCTCCTTCAGTGAGGTGGTTGAGGCGCTGGGCCTGCCCAAAAGCACGGTATCGCGTCTGCTCGCCACGATGGAAAGTCAGGGGCTGCTGGAGCGCGATGCCGACACGCGCGGTTATCATATTGGCCGCGTATTGTTAGCCGCCGCCGGGCACTATCTGTCTGCACCGCTGGTGGACAGCGTCTCAGCCGCGATGGTCAGGCTGGCCGCAAAAACGGGCTGCATGGGCTACGTGTCAAAGCTGGATGGCCGGGAAATATTAGTGATGCGCATGTTTCATGGCCGTCACTTTACCCAGATGGTCACCCCACCCGGCAGCCGGATGCCGGCTGACGCCACCTCAACCGGCAGGGTACTGCTGGCGCAGTTAAGCGATGACGAGGTGCTGGCGCGCTTTCGTGACTACTGGCAGGCTGGCCCGGCAAACTCGCCGCAAAGCCCGGAGGCGCTTCTTGCCAGTCTGGCGGAAATCCGGCAGCAGGGCTGGTCACTGGCCCGGAATGAGTCTCTGCCTGGCATCAGTTCACTGTCAGTCATCGTGCACAACAAACATCATGGCGAAACGGTCGCGCTCTGCCTGTCGTTTCTGTCGCAGGAGTCGGAACCGGGATACCCGCCAGCGCTCCTTGACGCATTACGCGCAACGGCCACAGAGATGGCCGAAAAGTTTGGCGCGTAACGTCACCACGATTTTATCGGCGTAATACTTTCGCCACACCAGGGAAAACCAGGGCCTTCGGGCCTTTTTCTTTCAATCTGATCGCCATGCTTTACGCAGCAGACTGGCTGCCTGTGTGCGTCCCTCTCGCGTGTTTGTGCACGGGTGACGTTCCTGGCAGGAGGGCAGCGCCTGCGCGCATCAGAACCGTAAAAAAGACAAGCGGCGTCAACCCGTCAGCAGACGGGCAGACATTCTTCTATTTCTTCTGGACAAGGACTGGCGGGGACATATGGAACGGGTAAATCCGATCAGGCACGCTGGCGTGGCACTGGTTTTAATTTTGCTTTCTATCGCGGGTGCCATTATTGGTATCCAGCTGATCACCACCCTTGGCGTAACGCCTAACACGTCGATTATTGGTGCGCTGTTTGCCATGCTGCTGGCGCGTATTCCGCTGCAGGCTTTCCGCCGCTATCGTTCGATTGAAATCCAGAATCTGGCGCAGACTGCTATCTCGTCAGCCACCTTCGGGGCAGCCAACAGCCTGCTGATGCCGATTGCGGTGCCCTGGGCGCTGGGAGAGCCGCAGCTGGTGCTGCCACTCTTCTGTGGCGTCAGTGCCGCAATGCTGCTTGATGCCTGGCTGCTCTATCGTCTGTTTGATACCCGCGTCTTTCCGGCCAGCAATGCCTGGCCTCCGGGCGTGGCGGCGGCTGAAGCGATCAAAGCAGGGGATAAAGGGGGGCGCCAGGCCTGGCTGCTGGTGGCGGGTATTGTCGGTGGCGTTGTCGGCGCGATGCTGAAGATCCCGATGTCCGCCTTTGGCACCGCGTTTATCGGCAATATCTGGGCGCTGTCGATGCTCGGCATCGGTTTTCTGCTGCGGGCCTACGCGCAGCCGGTGGCCGGTATTGATATCAATGCACTCTACATTCCGCATGGCGTGATGGTCGGTGCCGGCCTGGTGGCGCTGATTCAGGTCATGATGGTGATCCGCAGTCGCAAAAATGATGCGCAGGGGGTAAGCCGCAACGGCAATGAGGTGCAGCGGGCGCTGGGCTTCGGCAGCGTGGGCTACATCGTGATTTCGGCGCTGCTGGCGCTGGCGGGCGGCCTGTGGAGTGAGATGGGCATCGCGATGCTGCTGCTGTTTGTCCTCTACGCCGCCTTTGCGGCCTTTGCCCATGAACTGATTGTCGGGATTGCCGCGATGCACTCCGGCTGGTTCCCGGCCTTTGCCGTGGCGCTGATTACGCTGATTATCGGCATTCTGCTCGGCTTTCCGCCGCTGGCACTCTGTCTGCTGTGCGGCTTTACCGCCGCCACCGGGCCGGCGTTCGCCGATATGGGCTATGACCTGAAGGCGGGCTTTATCCTGCGCGGCAACGGTGCCGACCTGCAACAGGAGCTGTGGGGACGGCGCATTCAGCTGATCGCCGCCATGATCGCCTTTGTGGTGTCGATTCCGCTGGTCTGGTACGCCCACACTCTGTTCTTTACCGATAACCTGCTGCCGCCGGTCGCGCGGGTCTATGCCAAAACCATTCAGGCGGGCGCGGAGCCGGGTATCGCCGGAAACCTGCTGTTGTGGGCGATTCCTGGCGCGATGATTCAGCTGATCGGCGGACCGAAACGGCAGCTGGGCGTGCTGCTGGCCACCGGTCTGTTAATCAACAACGCGATGGCGGGCTGGGCTGTGATGGTCGGGATTGCCCTGCGCATCGTCATTATTCGTGTCTGGGGCGAGCGGGGCCGGTCGCCGATGGAAGTCATGGCGGCAGGGTTTATTGCCGGTGATGCCCTCTACAGCTTCTTCCATTCGCTGTTTGCCAGCAGCAGCAAGAAATAAAAGGATTGACGATGAGTTTGCAGCAGACCCTGACGGTTTTTGAATTACTGGACAGCGCCCATATCGACGGGCAGCAGGTGGTGGATCTGTTTGCGCCCTGGCCGGAGATCACGGCCCGTTTCAACCGGGTGACCGGTCCCAAAGGCCGGACCGACTTTGTGCGCATCGATATCCCGGGCGTGCAGGGCAAAGCCGCGGGAGGCCGTGCGCCAACGCTGGGCATTATTGGCCGGCTTGGCGGCATCGGTGCCCGCCCTGGCCGGATCGGGATGGTCTCCGATGCCGATGGCGCCGTCGCGGCGATCGCCTGTGCGCTGAAGCTGGCGCAGATGCAGGGTAAAGGCGACAGGCTGACGGGGGATGTGATCATCACCACCCATATCTGTCCCGATGCGCCCACGCGGCCGCATCTGCCGGTCGATTTCATGGATTCACCGATTGATGATGTCACGATGAATGACAATGAGGTGGTGGCGGGGGTGGATGCGATTCTGTCGATCGACACCACCAAAGGCAATCGCATCATCAACCACAAAGGTTTTGCCCTGTCGCCGACGGTAAAAGAGGGCTACATCCTGCGGGTGTCGGAGGATCTGCTGCGCATCATGGAGATGACCAGCGGTCGTCCGGCGGTGACCTTCCCGATCACGACTCAGGATATTACGCCGTACGGTAACGGGATTTATCATCTCAACAGTATTCTGCAGCCTTCCACCGCCACCGATGTCCCGGTTGTGGGCGTGGCGATCACGGCAGAGTCGGTGGTGCCGGGCTGCGGAACCGGGGCCAGTCATGAAGTGGACATCGCGGCCGCAGCGAAGTTTGCCATTGAGGTCGCCAAGGAGTTTGGTCGTGAAACCTGTCACTTCTACGACGCCGACGAATATGCGCGGCTGATCGCGCTCTATGGCAGCCTGGCGCATCTGCGTCACCGGAACCACTAAGATGACGGCCTCCCTGGTGACGCTGACCATCGGTCAGTCGCCGCGCAGCGACATACTGCCGCTGCTGCGTCAGCATCTGCCGGATGCGCAGACCGATCACGCCGGACTGCTGGATGGGCTGAGCCGCACCGAGATCCAGGCGCAGTTTGCGCCGGAGGCAGGCGATGCGGTGCTGGTGTCACGGCTGCAAAACGGCGAACAGGTGCGGCTGGCGGCGTCGAAGGTCGAGCAGGGATTGCAGCGCAAAATCAGTGCGCTGGAACGGGCGGGCTATCAGACCATCCTGCTGCTCTGCACCGGTGAATTCAGCCAGCTTCGCACCCGACAGGCGCTTCTGCTGGAGCCGGACCGTATTATCCCGCCGCTGATCGGCGCCATGGTGCAGCAGCAGCAGATCGGGATCGTGGTGCCGGTTACGGAGCAGATTGTCGAGCAGGCGGGTAAGTGGCAGCATCTGCCCGTTCCCCCCTGTTATGCGGTTGCCAGCCCCTATGAGGGCGATCAGGCGACCTTCATCAGTGCAGCGCACACGCTGCAAGCGCAGGGGGCGGCGCTGGTGGTGATGGACTGTATGGGGTATCACCAGCAGCATCGGGCTGCGTTACAGCAGCAGCTGGGCGTGCCGGTTCTCCTCTCTAATGAGCTGGTGGCCCGGCTGGCGGCCGCGCTGCTTCCCTGACGAAGGCGATCACAAACGCCTGTGATTTCGCGTGACAGATCAGCGGGTTCCCTTCTACACTGCCAGACACACAACATGTGCTCTGGAGACTATTATGCTCAACGTAAGTGAGTATTTTGACGGAAAAGTTAAATCTATCGGTTTTGACAGTGCGAGCACCGGCCGTGCCAGCGTGGGCGTGATGGCTGAAGGTGAATACACATTCGGTACCGGTCAGCCGGAAGAGATGACCGTGGTCAGCGGCTCGCTGAAGGTGTTACTGCCGGGTGAGACGGAGTGGAAATGGTTTGAAGCGGGTTCGGTGTTTAACGTGCCGGGTCACAGCGAATTTCATCTGCAGGTGGGCGAGCCGAGCTCCTATCTCTGCCGTTACCTGAAAGATTAAAAAAGGGCCGCTTAGCGGCCCTTTTTTCATGGTCAGATAAGCCCTGTCAGCATGGGGCTGCCTGCCGATGATTAACGCTGGGCTTCGCCGCCGAGCGCTTCCACCAGGTTGCTGGTCAGCGCGGCCAGTTCGCTGGTCATCAGAATAAAGTCAGCATCAAAACGCTGGGCAAAATCTTCGCGGTCAATATCGTCGTTCTGGTCGCGCAGCGTGTCGCTGAACTTCAGACGTTTCACTGAACCATCATCGGCCAGCACAAACTGAATACGCTCCTGCCAGTCTAGCGCCAGTTTGGTCACCAGCTTGCCCGCTTCAATGTGGTTCGCGATCTCATCGCACACCAGATCCTGCTTTTTACAACGGATGACGCCGCCATCTTCCAGCAGCGCTTTCAGCTCCGCTTCATCCATCAGTGCAAAACCGGCCGGCAGATCGCCTGAGCGCACCCATTCGGTCAGCGTCAGCTCAATCGGGCTTTCCAGCGTCAGGGGCACCACCGGCAGAGAACCCAGACTTTTACGCAGCAGCGCCAGCGTATCTTCCGCTTTCTTAGCGCTGGCACAGTCCACCATAATCAGATTGTTAACCGTGTCGATCCAGAGGTAAGTCTGGCTGAAACGGCTGAAGGCGCGCGGCAGCAGGCTGTGCAGCACTTCATCCTTCAGCGAATCTTTTTCAGTCTTCTTCAGCTTGCGGCTCTGCTCAGATTCCAGCTTGTCGATTTTGGCTTCCAGCGCCTGTTTCACCACTGGTGCGGGCAGAATTTTCTCTTCTTTACGGGCGCAAATCACGATCTGGCCGTTGTTCTCGTGGGTCAGCGCATCACTGCGGTTGCCCATCGGCGAGACCCAGCCGGTTTTGCTTAAATCCTGACTGCCACACGGCGAAAACGTGAAGGCGTCGAGCTGTTTTTCCATCTCATCTGCGGACAGCGGAATGTCACGATTCAGACGATAAACCATCATATTTTTAAACCACAACATCGGGATTCCTTACCGTGGCGCGATCGGGCGCACAAGTCTGCTAGAGTCAGCGCGCATGATAGCGAAACATCGGAGTGGTTTCATTGCCTTTCCGGCTGGCGGCTTCTACTGTATCTCTCATCTGAACGAATAATGAGGAATAAACCGTGCGCATAGGTATCGATCTGGGTGGCACCAAGACAGAAGTGATTGCATTGTCGGATGAAGGGCAGGCGCTGTTCCGCCACCGGGTAAATACCCCTCGTGATGACTATCAGGCGACGGTACAGGCGATTGTCGATCTGGTGATGCTGGCCGAAGAGAAAACCGGCCAGAGCGGCACGGTCGGGATCGGTATTCCTGGCTCACTGTCGCCTTACAGCAGGCGGGTGAAGAATGCTAACTCCACCTGGCTCAACGGCCAGCCGCTGGATAAAGATCTGGCACAGGCGCTGAACCGCGAAGTGCGTATCGCCAACGACGCCAACTGTCTGGCGGTGTCGGAAGCGATCGACGGCGCCGGGGCCGGACAGGCGCTGGTGTTTGCGGTGATCATCGGCACCGGCTCGGGAGCGGGCGTGGCGATCAACGGTGAATCACGCATTGGCGGCAACGGCAATGCCGGTGAGTGGGGGCACAATCCACTGCCCTGGATGGATGAGGATGAGCTGCGCTACCGCCAGGAAGTGCCCTGCTACTGTGGCCAGCAGGGCTGCATTGAGACGTTTGTCTCTGGCACCGGCTTTGGTATCGACTATCAGCGGCTGAGCGGCGTGCATCGCAAAGGGGCGGAGATCGTCTCGCTGCTGGCGCAGCAGGATCCGATCGCCGAACTGGCGATGAGCCGTTATGAGCTGCGGCTGGCAAAATCGCTGGCGCAGGTGGTGAATCTGATCGATCCCGATGTGATCGTGCTGGGCGGCGGGATGAGCAACGTGGATCGCCTCTATCAGACCGTGCCGCTGCTGATGAAGAAGTGGGTGTTTGGCGGCGAGTGTGAAACGCCGGTGCTGAAAGCGCAGCATGGCGACTCCAGCGGCGTGCGCGGTGCGGCGTGGCTCTGGCCGCTGCAGAGCTGATGCGGCATGCCGGTGAGAGCTGGCTCTGTCATGCGCTTGCCGGACCGTGGCGGCTCAGCCCCTGAAGTACCAGGCGCTGAGCCGTTGATCCGTCAGCGTTGTTATGCCGGTTTACTCGCCCACCAGCATACTGTCCTGCGGGGCGCGTCCGCGCTGCGCTTTGGTCGCGAGGAAATAGAGATAGCCCACCACCATAATGGCGACAAACAGCGCGCCAATCACCGGGTTGAACCACAGCATGGCCAGCAGGCAGATGACCGACAGCAGCAGGGCGATGCCCGGCACAATCGGATAGCCCGGCGCACGGAAACTGCGTGCCATCTCCGGCGCGCTACGGCGCAGCCGGAAGAGGCTGAGCATGCTCATGATGTACATCACGATGGCACCAAACACCGCCATGGTGATCATCGCCGCCGTCAGTGTCATCCCCTGCAGATTGATCACGCCATCGCTGTAGATGGCCGCAATGCCCAGCACGCCGCCGGTAAGGATGGCGCGATGCGGGGTCTGAAAACGCGACAGTTTTGCCAGGGCAGGAGGCAGATAACCCGCGCGGGCCAGCGCAAAGAACTGCCGTGAGTAGCCGAGAATAATGCCGTGAAAGCTGGCAATCAGGCCAAACAGGCCGATCCAGACCAGCATGTGCATCCAGTTTGAATGCTCCCCGACGATCATTTTCATCGCCTGCGGCAGCGGATCGTTAATGTCAGCCAGTTTGCGCCAGTCGCCCGCACCGCCCGCCATCAGCATCACGCCAATCGCCAGCACCACCAGCGTCAGAATGCCGCTGATGTAGGCGCGGGGAATGGTCCGGGTGGGATCTTTTGCCTCTTCTGCCGCCATTGCCGCGCCTTCAATCGCGAGGAAAAACCAGATGGCAAAAGGGATCGCGGCGAAAATGCCGGAGAAGGCGGGCAGTCCGAAGCTGTCGCTCCCGGCCCAGCCGTGTGCGGCGAAGTTCGCCAGACTGAAACCGGGAGAGACCACGCCCATAAACACCAGCAGTTCGATCACCGCCAGCACCGTCACCACCAGTTCGAACATCGCGGCCAGTTTTACGCCGAGGATATTCAGCGTCATAAACAGCAGGTAGGCGCCGACGGCGGCGGTTTTCGGGTTGAGGTCGGGATACTGCACGTTGAGATAGGCCCCAATCGCCATGGCAATCGCCGGTGGCGCAAAGACAAACTCAATCAGCGTCGCCAGACCGGCAATCAGCCCGCCGGTTTCGCCAAAGGCGCGGCGACTGTAGGCAAACGGCCCGCCCGCATGGGGGATCGCAGTGGTCAGTTCGGTGAAGCTGAAGATAAAACAGGTGTAGAGCGTGGCGATCAGCGCGGTGGTGACCAGGAATCCCAGCGTGCCCGCCACCGCCCAGCCATAACTCCAGCCAAAATATTCGCCTGAGATCACCAGGCCAACCGCAATCCCCCACAGATGCAGGGTGCCCAGCGTGGGCTTGAGTCTGTTTGTCATAACTGCCATCCCCGTCGTTGTTGGTCTTATGCGGCGTTACACCGCCATTACGCTACAGTAGAAGGATGATGCCGCTGCCTTGCGCGCCACGACTTGACGCCAGCGCAGTGACTTCTGTTCTCCAGAGTCAACTCACACGCAACAACCGGGCCAGTTGCACGCTGCGGTCAACTTTGTCTCCTCTGAAGTCAAGCAGCACACACGCTGGCCACGCATGCTGAAATGACGCAAGTGACCAGGAGCCGGACTGATGAGCGCGAAACAATATGACAACCTGACTGATTCCCAACTCACCCTGATGGCGCAGCAGGCGCTGGCCTGTTATCCCGATCCGCTGCAGGGTCAGCTCAGCCTGCTGTGCCGATCGGAGAACGCCACGTTTCTGCTCAGGGCGGCCGGGCAGCGTTATGCGCTGCGGCTGCATCGTGGCGATTACCATCAGAAAGCAGATATCGTCAGTGAACTGCAGTGGCTCGATGCGCTGCGTGAAACCGGCATCATGGTGCCGGAAGCGGTACCGGATAAAGAGGGTGAACAGGTGCTGACGCTGCGGCTGCCGGATGGCAGCGAGCGTTATGTGGTGCTGTTTCACTGGATCGAGGGCGAGATGCCGACCACCGACGTCGATCCCCGCGCCTTTCAGCAGCTGGGGCAGATCACCGCCCGGCTGCACCAGCAGAGTAAGCAGTGGCAAAAGCCAGCGGGCTTTCAGCGCATTATCTGGGACCACCACACCATGACCAGCGCGGAGAGTCACTGGGGACGCTGGCAGGATGCGCCAAACCTCAACCCTGCCGATCACGGCGTGGTCGAACAGGCGATTGCGCAGGTGGGCGCGGCGATGGCGCAGTTCGGGAAGGGATCGGATCGTTACGGCCTGATCCACGCCGATCTTCGCCTGACCAACCTGCTGCTGCACAAAGGGGAAACGCGGGTGATCGACTTTGATGACTGCGGGCTGGGCTGGTATCTGCACGATCTGGCGGCGGCGATCAGTTTTGTTGAGCACCATCCGCGCGCCCCGGAGTGGATCGATCACTGGATCCGCGGTTATGAGCAGGTGGCGCACATCAGCGATGCGGAGATGGCTATGCTGCCTGCGCTGCTGGTTCAGCGTCGTATTCAGCTCACCGCGTGGGTCGGTTCGCATGCCGAAACGGAAATGGCGCGCAGTCTGGGACCCGAGTGGGCGAGCCATTCAGTGCGTCTCTGCCGCCGTTATCTGGAGGGGGAGCGACTGCCGGTGGGGGTCTGATGCACCAGCGACGGGCGTCGCTGCGCCGCCACAGTGCCCGATAGCCGGGTGGCGCAGCGGAAGAGGCGGCCGGGAGGCGGGATGCGGTTGCGCCCGTGCCGCCTGCGGCTGGCTTCGGGAAACTGGTATGGAAATTGCTGTCAGTAACAGGGGTGATCCACCTTTCTACTCACAGAGGCGACCATGAATCCGACACTGATCAAGCCCGATGCGTTTGCTGCCTGCTCGGCAGCCGCAGAAGCTGGCAATCACGGCGTACTGGCTGCGGCAGCGACTGGCCTGAGCGACTTTATTCATACTCAGGGTGGCGACGCGGACCGCATCTTCGGTATCAGCGGCATCGATCCGGAGCGCCTTGCCAGCCCGACGCTGAGCCTCGGGCTGGTTAACTACTGTCGGGTACTGGAAGAGGCGGCCCGACACTCCGGTTCTGATAACTTCGGTTTGCACTACGGCAGGCAGTTTAAACCGCAGTCATTAGGCCTGATTGGCTACATCGGTCTCTGTTCCACCACGCTGGAACAGGCGCTGCACAATGTGGTCAACGCGTTTCCCTGGCATCAGCACGACACGCTGACACGCCTGGTGGATAAGGGGGAATGCTGGCGGCTCGACTATCAGGTGCGCCACGGGGCGATTCTGTCGCGCCGTCAGGATGCGGAGCTGACGCTGGGCATGTTTATGAATCTGATCCGCCACGTGGCGGGCAAACACTGGGCGCCGCGCGAAGTGCACTTTGAACATCCGCGCCCCGGCCAGTGGCACGATCACTGCAAAGTCTTTGATGCGCCGGTCTGGTTCGATCAGCCCTTCAATTCACTGGTGATCCCGAAGCGCGATCTGCTGCGCGCCATGCCGG
The DNA here is from genome assembly GCF_059731105.1 of Type-F symbiont of Plautia stali. Classification (NCBI taxonomy): domain Bacteria; kingdom Pseudomonadati; phylum Pseudomonadota; class Gammaproteobacteria; order Enterobacterales; family Enterobacteriaceae; species Type-F symbiont of Plautia stali. The sequence goes on from NZ_AP035909.1 coordinate 926,352, forward strand.
AGAGCGATCCGATCCTGCTGACGGTGATGCAGGATGCGATCCGGCGGCTTAATCGTGGCACGTCGCAGCAGAGCATGGTTGAGCAGGCGCGTTCGCAGGTCAATCTGTCGCTGATGCAGGGGGAGCCGGTGCTGGAAGAGGTGGCGGATAAGCTGGGGCTGTCGAGCTGGTCACTGCAGCGGCGGCTGCGCGAAGAGGGCAGCAGCTTTACCGCGCTGGTGGATCAGGTGCGCTGCGAAATGGCGACACACTACCTGCAACAGAAGCAGCTGCCGATTTCAGAAATGGCGCTGCTGCTGGGCTACTCGGAAGTCAGTGCTTTTTCGCGCGCGTTCCGTCGCTGGTTCGGTATCAGTCCGCGTCAGTGGCGTCAGGAGGGGCTGGCCAGCTAACCGCGCGGCGCAAAGCCGAACCACGCCGGTTGTCCAGGCTCCGGCGGTGGCGGAAGGCCGCGGGTCTGCGCCACCAGCTGCCATGCGCGCAGGCAGAGCGCTTCATCACCCTGGGTCTGGGTCACCGCATAACGTCCACTCCGTTGCCACTCCATCCGTACCAGACATTGCTGGCCCGCATAACGGGCTGCATCCCGGAAGTCCCGGTTCAGCACTGGCTGCATTTGATGCGTCCAGTGACAGGATTTGCTGTCAGGATCTTTCTCCGGCTGACAGAGGTTTGCCACGCTATCCCGTTGCTTTATTACAGGTTGCTGGCAGGCGCTGAGCGAGATGGCAACAATCACACCCGGCAATATCCGCCTTATTACATTAATCAAATTCATTTAACTGGCCCATCTCCCCTTAAAGATCTTCCTGTCTGCTGCCGACAGTCTACAGACCGGCCTGCTGAATGCTATGGCATTCCTCCGACTGTCAGCAGAACCAGAATTTACCGCCCCGGTGCGGACGATCTCTCTTTCACGTTTTGGATGAGAAAGGCAGAAAACAGGCCTTTGCGGCACTCTCCCGGTTGACGGCGGGCAGTGCCTTCCATGCCAGCAAACCCGCCTTGATTCTGGTGCTGCCTGCGGATAACGGCTCGCCGGATGTCAGCGCCGCGCATCGCTTAACCTCCCGGCTGACGCGCCCGTTATCCCTGGGGCAGCTCCAGCTGGCTGTAACCCAATCCGTTCATCTTGCGCACTTTAATCTGCACCGGGATGCGCTCCTTCATCGCCTCGACGTGGCTGATCACCCCGATGGTTTTGCCGCTGGCGTTGAGCGCGTCGAGGGCATCCAGCGCGGTGTCGAGCGTCTGGGCATCCAGCGTGCCGAATCCTTCATCCAGAAACAGCGATTCGATGCGCGTTTTGTGGCTCACCAGGTCGGATAACGCCAGGGCCAGCGCCAGACTGACCAGGAAGCTCTCCCCGCCCGACAGGGTGCGGGTATCGCGCGCGGCGTCAGCCTGCCAGGTGTCAACCACATCCAGCTCCAGCTGATCCTGCGCCCGCCGCTGCAGCAGATAGCGGCCATGCAGCCGGTCAAGCTGACGGTTAGCGAGCGCGACCAGATGATCCAGCGTCAGCCCCTGGGCGAAACGCCGGAATTTATCGCCGCTGGCGGAGCCGATCAGGTCGTTGAGCAGGCTCCACTGCGCCAGCGCCACCCCATCCTGTTCTATCTGTGTCATCAGACTCTGCTGCCGGGCACGCAGGCTGGCGTCGCTGTGCAGCTGCTGCTGAATCTGACCCTGCTGGCTGGCGTTGTCGCGCAGCGCCAGCCGTAACTGCTCCAGCTGCTGCGCCAGCGCCTCGGCAGATTCCGGCATCGCGTCGGGCTTTGCCTGCTGATGGGTGCTGAGCCGCTGACGCAGATCCGCCCGTCGCGCCTGCTGCTGCTGGTACTGCTGATCGAGCTGCTGCAGCTGCTGGCGCAGTTGCAGTGCAGTCTGCTCATCCAGCAGCGCCGCGCGCAGGCTGGCTTCATCGGCAAATCCGGCGCGCGCCAGTGCCTGCTGCAGTGTGCTTTCCGCCTCTGCCAGTTTGCTGCTGAGGGTCTGACGCTGATTTTCCAGCCCCGCCAGCTCACCCTGCAGGCGACTGACCTCGGCCTGCGCCTGTTGCAGGGCGGTGAGCTGCTGTGCCAGCTGTTCATCGGCGTGCTGAACGCGGGCCTGCAGCTGCTGACGGGCGAGGGTGACCTCGCGATCGCCAAACAGCGCCAGACGCTGCTGACGCATTTCGCTGAGCTGCGCCTGGCTCTGCTGCTGCTGCTGCTGACGAGTCGTGAGCTGCTGCTGTTCCTGTTCAGCCTGCTGCTGCAGGGCAGTGAGCTGGGTTTCCCCTTTTAACAGCTGTGGCTGCAGGTTAGCGAGCAACTGCTCACTCTCCTGCCAGCGCTGCCAGCGCCGCTGTTGCTCCGCCAGCCACGCAGCGCGATCGGCGGCAGCGGGCAGGGCAAGATGGTGTGCGCTGAACTGCTGCTCCAGACGGCTCTGCAACTGCTCCCAGGCCTGCTGTTCCTGCTGCTGACGCTGTTGCAGCACATCCAGCGCCTGTAGCAGGCTGGTCAGCGACTGCTGCGCCAGCTGTTCGGCCTGCTGCTGCTGCTGCCAGGCCTGTAGCTGCTGAAGATGGTGATCTTTCGCAGCCTGAAGGGCCTGGCTTGCGGCTTCCTGAGCCTGTCGCTGCTGCTCAAGCTGACTTTCACGGTCGCTTTGCTGCTGCTGCCACGTGGCTAAGGCCTCGCGATCGGCAAGCGGGAAAGTAAGTGCCAGCTCACCGCTCAGAACCTGCCATTGCTGCTCAAGCTGCTCAAGCTGTTGCTGCATCCCGGCGATTTCCTCGCGCAGCGTCTGCTGCTGTAGCGCAGACTGCTTCAGCTGTTCGTTTTTTGCCGTGCCCGCTTCGCGCAGTGCCTCGGTTTGGTGTTGCAGCGCAGCCCGGCGTTGCTGGTTAGCACTGACTTCCAGTGTGCTGTAGACCCCGACGGCGGGATGGTTGCAGGAGCCGCACAGCGGGCAGGGCTGATCGGCGGTGAGCCGGGCGCGGTAGTCGCTGAGATCGACAATCTGCTGCTCCAGCGCGCAGATTTTTTCCACATCGTCCAGCTGCTGTTTTTCGCGTTTCCACGTCTCACGCAGCGTCTGCAATTCCGCTTGGCTCTGCTGATGCGCTTTTTCCAGCGCGTGTAGCCTTTGCTGGCGCTGGTCCAGCTGCTGGTGCAGCGGCTGCCACTGCGTTGAGAGCAGCAGCAGTTGCTGACGCGCCGGACGGCTGCTCTGCAACTGGCTTAACGCCTGACGCAGTGCGGCAGGCGGATGCTGCTCCTGAAGCGAAGTTAGTGCTTGCTCCGCCTGCGACAGCGCCTGGCGGGCCTGTTGCTCCGCCTGCTGGCGCGGCAGTGCCTGTCGAGCCTGCTGCTGCTGTTCCGCCTGCTGCGTGGCGATCTGCTGCTGCTGCTGATTGCGCTGTTGTGTCAGTCCCGCCAGCGTCGCTTCACGCTGTGCCAGCAGGGCAAAGTTCTCCTGCCACAGCGGCAGCGAAGCACCCCAGTGCGCCAGATCGGTCAACTGCTCACGTAACTGATGCTGTTCAGCCATCGCCTGCTTCAGGCGGGTCACCTGACGGGTCTGCTCCGCCAGGGTAGCCTGAGTCTGCTCAAGATGCTGTTGCTGACGGGCGTTTTCCTGCTGCTGCTCCTCATTGTGCTGCTGCAGGGCGCTGATGCGCTGATCCAGCGGCAACACCTGTTCCGTCAGCAGGGTCTCCTGCTGCTGCTGTTCCTGCTGTGCCTGCTGGCGGGCAAGCTGGGTGGCCGCATAGCGCTGCTGATGCTGCTGATGCTGGCTCTGCGCCTGCTGCTGCTGATCCGTCAGCTGCTGACAGCGATGCGAGACCTGCTGCTGCTCGGTACGCAGGGCGTCGCGCTGCTGCAGCGCGCCCCGCAGTTTTTCAGCCGGTTCGCTGCGTGCCAGCCGCTGGCGATCGGGCTCAGCGGCCTGTAAGGCCGCGCTGGCCTGCTGCACCGCCGCCTCCGCCTGCTCGCTCTCCCGCTGCAGCTGCTGCGCCTGTTGCTGCCACTGCTGTTGCTGCTGCGCCTGCTGATAGTGGCTGCTGAGCTGCTGTTCCGCCTGGTCCAGCCCGGTCAGCTGCTGTTGCAGCGCCTCGCGCGCCTCACTCTCCAGCAGGGTCATCGCGCCCGCCTGGCTGCGCAGCAGGTCCAGCTGGGTTTTCGCCTCTTTGTGGCGCTCATAAATGGCGGCTGAGATCAGGCCGTAGATTTCGGTGCCGGTCAGCTCTTCGAGAAGTTCGGCGCGTTCACTGGCTCTGGCATTGAGAAACGCGGCGAACTGGCCCTGAGAGAGCATCATCGAGCGGGTGAAGCGTTCAAAATCGAGCCCGGAGAGGGTTTCCGTCAGCTTCAGCTTGTCACCCACCTTATCGGCCACGATGCTGTTGTCGGCGCAGCGTGCCAGCTCAACGCGCGGGGCCTGCAGCTTGCCGTCGGCGGCACCGCGCGCGCGGTTCTGACTCCAGAAGGCGCGCCAGGCTTCACCCTTAATCTCAAACTCCACCTCAGCCAGACATTCCGCGCAGTCGCGGGTCATCAGCGGGTTCTGGCTCTGGGAGATCGCGCCCAGGCGCGGCGTCTGGTGGTAGAGCGCCAGGCAGATAGCGTCCAGCAGGGTGGTTTTCCCGGCACCGGTGGCACCGGTAATGGCGAACAGGCCGTTGCTGGCAAAAGGTTCGGCGCGGAAATCGATAAACCATTCACCGCGCAGGGCATTCAGATTTTTAAAACGTAGCGTAAGGATCTTCATTGGGTCTCTTCCATGGCGGCCAGCGTCTGACGAAACAGGGTGGTCATCTGATCGATCTGCTCCGCCTCTAAGCCCTCATCCAGCGCCAGACGGCGGGCGAAGACCTCTTCCACCTTCAGCTCGCTCAGGGTTTCATTGTCAAGCCGCGCCAGGCTCTGCTGCCGCTGTTCACGGCTGCGGCGCAACAGCAGCACCTCGACGGGCAGCGTGGCGGTCAGCGTTTCCACCTGGCGCTGCAGATCGCTGAGGTACTCCTGGGTCGTGACTTCGATATCGAGCCAGATCGGTTTCTCCGGCTGCTGCCCGCTGAAGGCGTTTAACTGTTCAGCAATCTGCGCCAGCGATCCTTTCAGCGCCTGCATCGGCTGAGTCTGCGGCACCACCAGCGGGGTGACCGCCTGCAGGCCGCTGGCCGTCAGCTCCAGCAGGAAGACGCTTTTTTCACTGCTCAGCTCATCAAAACTCAGCGGGATCGGTGAGCCGCTGTAGCGGATATGCTCGCTGCCAGCGACGCGCTGCGCGCGATGAATATGGCCCAGCGCAATATAGTCGGCGGCGGGAAAGGCGCTGGCCGGGAAGGCGTCCAGCGTGCCGATATAGATGTCACGCACCGAATCGCTCTGGCTGACGCCGACGGTGGTGAGATGGCCGGTGGCGATCACCGGCAGCGCATGGCCCAGTGCCTGTGCTGCGGCGAAACGCTGCTGATAGTGGTGAGCGATCGCCTCCAGCAGCGAGGTCTGCTTGTCGCGTCCCGACTGACCCGCCCGGCTGCGCAGGATGTCGCGCGGCCGCAGGTAGGGAATCGCACAGAGCAGCGCCCCCGGTTCACCCTGACGGGTGTTGAGCAGCAGCACATCATCGTCCTGCGGGGTGGCGATCACCTGGGTATTGAGACAGGCGAGCAGCTCGCGCGACTCATTCAGCGTCGCCACGGAGTCGTGGTTGCCCGCCAGCACAATCAGCTGACAGCCGCTGGGCTGCAGCGCCACCACAAAACGGTTGAACATTTCGCGCGCGTAGCTGGGCGGCGTGCCGGTATCAAACAGATCGCCGGCGATAATCAGCGCATCCACCTGATGCTGTTCAATCTGGATCAACAGCCAGTCGAGAAACGCCTGATGTTCGGCCGCCCGGCTTTTGTTGTAGAAGAACTGCCCCAGATGCCAGTCCGCAGTGTGAATAATGCGCATGATGAGTCCCTGCCGTTGTGATTCGCCCGGCGATTATACTGGCTCTGCGGCCAAAGCAAAAAAGAGTCGCTGCACTGTCATAATTGATTACCTATGTGGTTACAGGCAGGTTATGTTTTTCATAAAAGTGTCACAAATCTGACGCATAATGGCGCCGCGAATCTCAGTGACAGCCGTCATAATCAGCAGGAGAAATAATGGCTAAGCGCATTTTGGTTGTGGAGGATGAAGCCCCCATCCGTGAAATGTTGTGTTTTGTTCTGGAGCAGAACGACTATCAGCCAATCGAGGCGGAAGATTATGACAGCGCCGTGGCCAGGCTGATCGAACCCTGGCCCGATCTGATTCTGCTGGACTGGATGTTACCGGGCGGCAGCGGCATTCAGTTTATCAAACACCTGAAGCGTGAGGCGATGACGCGCGACATTCCGGTCATGATGCTGACCGCCCGTGGCGAAGAGGAAGATCGGGTGCGCGGGCTGGAAGTGGGCGCGGATGACTACATTACCAAGCCTTTTTCCCCCAAAGAGCTGATGGCGCGCATTAAAGCGGTGATGCGCCGTATTTCACCAATGGCGGTGGAAGAGGTGATCGAGATGCAGGGGCTGAGTCTGGACCCCTCGTCGCATCGCGTGATGTCCGAAACCACGCCGCTGGAGATGGGCCCGACCGAATATAAACTGCTGCACTTCTTTATGACGCACCCGGAGCGCGTTTACAGCCGCGAACAGCTGCTGAACCACGTCTGGGGCACCAATGTGTATGTGGAAGATCGCACCGTTGATGTTCACATCCGTCGTTTACGTAAAGCGCTGGAGATCTCCGGCCACGATCGCATGGTACAAACCGTTCGCGGAACAGGGTATCGTTTCTCTGCCCGCTACTGAACGGAGCCTTTACCGTGCTGGAACGCCTCTCCTGGAAGAGATTACTGACAGAACTGCTGCTGGCCTGTCTGCCCGCGCTGCTGCCTGGCCTGCTGTTTGGCGGGCTGGCCTGGTGGCTGCTGCTGAGCGTGCTGCTGGTGCTGCTGTGGCATTTTCATAATCTGATGCGGCTGTCACACTGGCTGTGGCTCGACCGCACCATGACGCCCCCTGCCGGGCGTGCCAGCTGGGAGCCGCTCTTCTATGGGCTTTACCAGATGCAGCTGCGCAACCGGCGGCGGCGGCGCGAACTGGGCAATCTGATCAAGCGTTTCCGCAGCGGTGCCGAATCGCTGCCGGATGCGGTGATCCTCACCACCGAAGAGGGCACCATTTTCTGGTGCAACGGACTGGCGCAGCAGCACCTTGGCCTGCGCTGGCCGGAAGACAATGGCCAGAACATCCTCAACCTGCTGCGTTACCCCGAATTCTCCCGCTATCTTCGCCAGCGCGATTTTGATAAACCCCTGACGCTGGTGCTGAACAATAAACTGCACATGGAATTTCGCGTCATGCCCTACAGTGAAGGGCAGTGGCTGCTGGTGGCGCGCGATGTGACGCAGATGCATCAGCTGGAAGGGGCGCGCCGCAACTTCTTTGCCAATGTCAGTCATGAGCTGCGCACCCCGCTCACGGTGCTGCAGGGCTATCTGGAGATGATGAACGACTCAGTGATGAGCGAACCTTCGCGCAGCAAAGCGCTGCACACCATGTCGGAGCAGACGCGCCGCATGGACAGCCTGGTTAAGCAACTGCTGACGCTGTCGCGCATCGAAGCGGCCCCGGCGATCGACCTGAAAGAGAAGGTCGATGTGCCGGTGATGCTGAAACTGCTGCAGCATGAAGCCGCGACGCTGAGCGGCGGCCGCCACGACATCCATTTCCACACCGATCCCCATCTGAAAGTGTTCGGCAACGATGAACAGCTGCGCAGCGCCATCTCCAATCTGGTTTACAACGCGGTGAACCACACGCCAGAGGGCACGCGGATCGATATCAGCTGGCTGCGCGGCAAACAGGGCGCGATTTTCCGGGTCTGTGACAACGGGCCGGGGATCGCGCCGGAACACATCCCGCGGCTGACCGAGCGCTTCTACCGGGTTGACAAGGCGCGCTCACGCGCCACCGGTGGCAGCGGGCTGGGGCTGGCGATTGTGAAACATGCCCTGAGCCACCACAACGCGCGGCTCGATATCACCAGCGTGCCGCACAAGGAGACCTGCTTTACCTTTACGCTGCCGGCAAGGTTGATTGTCAGCAGCGTGATGCAGGAGAATGCCGTTCATTAACCGCTGCCGGAACTCTGCCATGCGCCTGCTTCTTCTCTTCATCATTACGCTGCTGCCGGGTCTGGCGCTGGCTCAGCCCGGCACGCTCGCCGGCAATCTCAGCAGTGTCGGGTCTGATACGCTGGGCTATCTGATGACCCTCTGGAGCGAGGATTTCAGCCGCCAGGCTCCGGGCGTCAACGTTCAGGTGCAGGCCTCCGGCTCTTCTACGGCCCCGACCGCGCTGGCGGCGGGGGCGGCGCAACTCGGCCCGATGAGCCGCCCGATGCAGGCAGATGAACGCCAGGCGTTTGAAGCGCGCTACGGCTACCCGCCGCTGGCGGTGCCGGTGGCCATGGATGCGCTGGTCGTCGTGGTCAACCAGCGTAATCCGCTGCAACAGATTGCGCCCTCGCAGCTTGATGCCCTCTTTTCTGTGACCCGCCTGTGCGGTGCACACAGCGTGCCGCGGTTCTGGGGCGATCTTGGCTTAACGGGCGCTGAGTGGCGTAAACGGCCGATTCAGCGCTATGGCCGCAACTCCGCCTCCGGCACCTGGGGTTTCTTCAAGCAGCAGGCGCTCTGCAAGGGCGATTTTCGCCGCGACGTGGCGGAGTTTCCTGGCTCGGCTGCGGTGGTGCAGGCGGTGGCCGGGAACCCGCGCAGCATTGGCTACGCCAGTTTTGGCTTTCATCTCAGCGGGGTCAAAATGCTGGCGGTGAAGAACGATCAGGGGCAGGCGATTGCCCCGGATGCGGAGGCTATCCGCAGTGGCCGCTATCCCTGGGCGCGTCCGCTCTATCTCTATGTCAATAAAGCACCCGGTAAGCCGCTGCCGCCGCTGGTGGCCGCGTTTCTGCAGCAGGTGCTTTCCGCGCAGGGACAGCGTCGGGTCAGTGAAGCGGGCTACCTGCCGCTCTCTGACACGCAGATGGCGCAGGCGCGTGCAGCCCTGCAGTAACCTCTAAGTTGAATTTTTTTCATCATCGCTGAATTTTCTTCAGTTGCAGACTGAGGCCACTCATGTCACTCTGCATTCAGACATATAGCCATCCAGATGGCTATTTATATCAGAATGCAATTATTTCCTGCCGCAATGATTGGCAGGAGAGACAGGAGTGATCATGCAAAGAGAAACCGCCCCGTTCCGTGCCGATACTGTCGGCAGCTTCCTCCGTCCCGCCGCGATTAAACAGGCGCGCGAACAGTTTGCGGCCGGCGAGATTGATGCGGCAGCGCTGCGTCAGGTGGAAGATGAGGCCATCCGCGATGTGGTGGCTAAGCAGCGTGAGAACGGCCTGAAAGTCGTGACTGACGGCGAGTTTCGTCGCGGCTGGTGGCACTTCGATTTCTTCTACGGCCTGGACGGCGTCGAGAGCTATGAAGCGGAGCAGGGCATTCAGTTCAATGGCGTGCAGACCAAAGCGCACGGTGTGAAAGTGGTGAGCAAGCTCGGCTTTCCGGCCGATCACCCGATGCTGGACCATTTCCGCTTCCTGCAGAGCATTGCCGGTGATGCGGTGCCGAAGATGACCATTCCCAGCCCCAGCGTGCTGCACTTCCGTGGCGGTCGCAAAGTGATCGACGCGGAGGTCTATCCCGATCTGGCGGACTATTTCGACGATCTGGCGCAGACTTACAAACAGGCGATTCAGGCGTTTTACGCGGCGGGCTGTCGCTATCTGCAGCTGGATGACACCGTCTGGGCTTACCTCTGCTCGGAAGATCAGAAGCGGGATATCCGGGCGCGTGGTGACGATCCGGCGCAGCTGGCGCAGACCTATGCCCGGGTGCTGAACAAAGCGCTGGAGGATAAACCGGCCGATCTGACCGTGGGTCTGCATGTCTGTCGCGGTAATTTCCGCTCAACCTGGATCTCAGAGGGTGGTTACGGACCGGTCGCTGAAATCCTGTTCGGCAGCGTCAACGTAGATGCTTTCTTCCTGGAGTATGACAATGCCCGTTCCGGCGGCTTCGAGCCTCTGCGCTTCATCAAGCCCGGTCATCAGCAGGTGGTGCTGGGGCTGATCACCACGAAAGTGGGAGAGCTGGAAGATCCGGTGCAGGTAAAATCCCGGCTGGAAGAGGCGGCGCAGTTTGTGAGTCTGGAGCAGATCTGCCTCAGTCCGCAGTGCGGCTTTGCGTCGACTGAAGAGGGCAACAGCCTCAGCGAAGCCGAGCAGTGGCAGAAGATTCGACTGGTTGTCGATATCGCGAAACAGGTCTGGTAAGGCTGTAACGTTGTGCAGACAGGCGCGTAAAACGCGCCTTTTGTGTATCTGCCGGTGCGTTTATGCGGATATTTCCCACCGCCTGTCTGTTTTTCAGGCACATCATCTTGTGTGCCTGTGCCAAAAATCAACGCTATCCTCTGTCATTTGAAAAAATGGCGGGATAAGCTTCTGGTTTTCCGATCCCGTATTGCCTTTCTCCGCTATAAACGTTTTACTTAGCGCCGTTGTCGATCCATCCCTCTGTGAACAGAATAAAAGCAGCTCAAATCACCTGCACTTTTCCCTGCGACGAGCATAATGCGCTGAGACACTCAGTCAGGTCGCGGCTTATATGCAGCGAGGGGGACAACACAAACCCAACTTCCACCGCAACATCAGTGACAGGCCGTATGACACATCGTTTAACTTCGAAGGACATTCTCGCGCTGGGCTTTATGACATTCGCCCTGTTTGTTGGCGCGGGCAACATCATTTTCCCTCCTATGGTTGGTATTCAGTCTGGCGAACATGTCTGGACTGCCGCTATCGGATTTCTGCTTACCGCTGTGGGTCTGCCCGTGATGACCGTGATCGCGCTGGCCCGTGTCGGCGGCGGCGTGGATGCGCTCAGCAGCCCGATCGGCAAGGTGGCTGGCATCGTGCTGGCCACCGTCTGCTATCTGGCGGTCGGGCCCCTGTTTGCCACCCCGCGAACGGCGACGGTCTCGTTTGAGATGGGCATCGCCCCCCTGACCGGTGAAGGCGCGCTGCCGCTGTTTATCTACAGCCTGATCTACTTTGTGCTGGTGATTGGCGTGTCGCTCTATCCCGGCAAGCTGCTCGACACGGTAGGGCACTTCCTGGCACCCCTGAAAATCGTTGCGCTGACCATACTGGGCGTCGCCGCGCTGTTGTGGCCGGCAGGCGGGACGATCACCGCTACGGCTGATTATCAGCGAGCGGCCTTCTCCAGCGGTTTCGTCAACGGTTACCTGACCATGGATACCCTGGGCGCGCTGGTGTTTGGCATCGTGATTGTTAACGCCGCCCGTTCGCGTGGCGTGGACAATGCCGCACTGCTGACCCGTTATACCGTACTGGCAGGACTGATTGCCGGTCTGGGCCTGACGCTGGTCTACCTCTGCCTGTTTAAACTGGGGGCGGGCAGCGGCGCGCTGGTGGATCAAAACGCTAACGGCGCAGCGATTCTGCACGCCTATGTTCAGCACACCTTTGGCAACATGGGCAGCTTCTTCCTGGCCGCTCTGATCTTCGTCGCCTGCATGGTGACCGCGGTGGGCCTGACCTGTGCCTGTGCGGAATTTTTTGCGCAATACCTGCCGTTATCGTATAAAACGCTGGTGTTTATTCTGGGTCTGTTCTCTATGGTGGTGTCGAATCTCGGCCTGAGCCACCTGATTCAGATCTCCATCCCGGTACTGACGGCGATCTATCCGCCCTGTATCGTGCTGGTGGTGCTGAGTTTCACCCTCAACTGGTGGAATAAGAGCAGCCGGATTATCGCGCCTGCAATGCTGGTAAGCCTGCTGTTTGGTATTGTCGATGCGATTAAAACGACCGGGTTTAAAGATTTGCTGCCGGCTTTCAGCCAGCATCTGCCGCTGGCCGACCAGGGTCTCGCCTGGCTGCCGCCGTCGCTGGTGATGCTGTTGATTGCCGCTGTGGTTGATCGGGTGAAAGGGCCTGAACAGGTGACGGCTCACTCGTAACAGTCAGCACGGTTTTTTCTTTAACCACGGGCTTGCCCGTGGTTTTTTCATTTCACAGGTACAGGTTGTTATGCAAGAAACCAATAAGCTCAAACGCGGACTGAGCACGCGCCACATCCGCTTTATGGCGCTGGGATCGGCGATTGGCACCGGGCTCTTTTACGGTTCCGCTGACGCGATTAAAATGGCCGGGCCGAGCGTGCTGCTCGCCTATATCATCGGCGGGGCAGTGGCTTACATCATCATGCGCGCGCTGGGTGAGATGTCGGTCAATAATCCTCAGGCCAGCTCCTTCTCCCGTTACGCCCAGGACTATCTGGGGCCGATGGCCGGATACATCACCGGCTGGACCTACTGTTTTGAAATCCTGATTGTGGCGATTGCCGATGTGACGGCGTTTGGCATCTATATGGGCGTCTGGTTTCCGGAGGTGCCGCACTGGATCTGGGTGCTGAGCGTGGTGCTGATCATCGGGGCGGTTAACCTGATGAGCGTCAGGGTGTTTGGCGAGGTGGAGTTCTGGTTCTCCTTCTTCAAGGTCGCCACCATTATCGTGATGATTCTGGCCGGTTTCGGCATGATTATCTGGGGGATTGGCAACGGCGGGCAGCCAACCGGTATCCATAACCTCTGGACCAACGGCGGCTTCTTCGCTCACGGCGTGGTCGGCATGCTGCTGTCGCTGCAGATGGTGATGTTCGCCTACGGCGGCATCGAAATCATCGGCATCACCGCCGGGGAAGCGAAAGAGCCGGAGAAGTCGATTCCGCGCGCGATCAACTCGGTGCCATGGCGCATTCTGGTTTTTTATGTCGGCACGCTGTTTGTGATTATGTCGATCTACCCGTGGAACCAGGTGGGGACGTCGGGCAGCCCGTTTGTGCTGACCTTCCAGCATCTGGGGATCGCCGCGGCCGCTTCGATTCTCAACTTCGTGGTGCTGACCGCGTCACTTTCGGCGATTAACAGCGATGTCTTTGGCGTGGGCCGTATGCTGCACGGCATGGCGCAGCAGGGCCATGCGCCGAAGGTCTTCATGAAGGTTTCCGCACGCGGCATTCCGTGGGTGACGGTCGTGGTGATGATGTTCGCCATGCTGATCGCGGTCTATCTCAACTACCTGATGCCAGAGAAAGTCTTCCTGGTGATCGCCTCGCTGGCGACCTTTGCTACGGTGTGGGTCTGGATCATGATCCTGCTGTCGCAGATCGCGTTCCGCCGCAAAATTGGCAAAGAGGCGGCCGGTAAGCTGCTGTTCGCCTTGCCGGGCGGCAGCTGGACCGCTGGCGTCGGCGTCGCCTTCCTCTGCTTTATTATCGGCCTGATTGGTTATTTCCCCGATACCCGCATTTCACTCTACGTGGGTATGGTGTGGATTGTGCTGTTGCTGCTGGGCTATAAGCTGGTGCGCAAGCCGCGCTAATCTTCCGTTCTGCTCTCCCGATTCACGGGGGAGCAGAACCGGCAATCTCCCGCCTTCATTCTCTTTTCCTCCCGCCTTAATTTCTCAAAGGATGCGCTGTCAGCGCAGAATAAAAGTATTCCCCGGCAGACGGCGTCAGACAGGCCTGAATGGCCAGAGAAGGGGAGGGTAAAAGGAAATAAAAAACGGCGAAACCAGTCGCCGAAAGAATCTAAATATTACAGGAAAAAATGTATAAAGGGATGATTGACGGGGCTATCGTAAAACAAAACGCGGGACGCTGAAAGCCAGCCGGATTCAATTAAGAAAAGGGCGGAATAACGCTAATTAACAGGGATTAACATTATTCAGACCGCGTTTTTGTTGCGGCCTGAATATGATTAGCCACAGACTCAGGGCAATATAACGGAAACCGGCAGCGTGGCGCTGTTGTCGATGTTTTTCTGCAGTTGTGTCAGCGTGGATTGATAAGGACAGAGCAGGCCCACACTGGTATCCCTGCAGCCAGGCTGATGCCACGCCTGATGTAATAACGGGTGTTTTTCATCAACCGGCTGCAGCCGACGGAGATCATCCAGGCTTTGCGCCTGAAAGTAGATCTGCAAAAAACGTTCCCCGCTTCGCGTGTCGCGCCAGCGCTCCAGCACCAGACTGCCGCCCGGTGGAATATTCCCGCGTGAATAGCCTGGCAACGCCCAGTCAAAGCCCATCAGCGTGCGCACCATGGCAATATTGGTGTCGTGCGCCACCAGAATTAACCAGCGGGTCGGCGACGTATCGGAGCCAATCGCCTGCAGCATTGTGCTGAGCAGGATCGAGCCACGCCGCTGGGCCAGATAAAGGATATCGTTACTGAGGTCGTAGTTTGCGGTCAGCAGTGGCAGCAGCGAGGTGATCTGCGCCGCCGAGGTGATGTGTCCCCAGGCGAGCTGATTAGACGGCAGATTTTCGCTGTAGCCCAGGCGCAGCGTCTCCACCATGCTGGCCATCGCGCTCAGCCCCTCAACGTAACTGCCGCCGTCGCGGGTCTGTCTGAACTGCCAGGGGCGATCGAAGAACGTGCAGCGGGACGCAGGCGGGCAGACCGCCGCTCTGAGCTGCTGAATTGCCGGTTGCAGCTGCTTTTGCCGCTGTGCCAGATCGCCTGCCTTCTGCTGCTTAGCCGCCAGCGCCCGGGCGGGATCGATGTGGGTGAGGGGCAGTTTGTCGCTCTGAAACAGGGGATCGACCTCGCCCGCGACGTGATGCACCGGCACGCCGCAGCCGGGAAAGGCGCCGTCAGTCAGTGCCGCCGCGGTGGCGCGGGTGCGCTGCAACGGACTGGCCCGCACGTAGACCTGCGCCGCATCGGGGCAGCCCGCCGCAAGCAGGCCGAGCTGGCGATAGTGATCGCCCTGCCAGCGCCCCTTATTCACGACCGCGCTGTAGCCATGTCCGGTCAGCTCCCCATCGGCGGTGGTCCACACCGTCCAGGATTGCTCACTGGCCGCCTCAATCTCTTTGCGGTTTCCCGGCGTCGGTGGCCGCACGCCGTGGCGGCTCAGCTCGACCACCTTCTCCAGCTGATACTCAGCCGCCTGTGACGTCGTGCTCAGCAGACAGAGAGCGGCGAGAATAAGCGCGCACCGACGCAGCCGTAACCGGATCATCTACTCATCCAGAGCGGGATTACCCGTCAGCGCTTTAATCTGTGGATAGAGGGCCGCATTGGCCAGCAGAACCGGATTACCGTTTTTCAGCCCATCGTTACGCAGGTAGTCGTTGGTGACGCCGCCCGCTTCGCGCATCAGGACAATGCCCGGCAGACTATCCCAGGGATGCATGTGCGCTTCGTAATAGCCTATCAGGCGTCCAGCAGCAGCCCAGGCGCTGGTCAGCGCGCCGGACCCCACCCGAATAAACATGCCACCCTGCTCAATCAGGCCGGTGATGAGGCGCGAGACGCTTTCGCCGCCGGTGCGGCTGGAGTTGCTGATACCCAGCAGTCCCTCGTTAAGCCGCTCTGCCGCATGGACCTGCAGGCGGCTTTCGTTAAGCCACGCCCCGTGGTTTTTGCGGGCATGAAACAGCTCCTGATGATTGGGGTCGCAGATCACGCCGATCACCGGTTCGTCCTCGCAGACCACCGCCAGCGACACGCACCAGTTAGGCAGGCCGTTGACGAAACAGGCGGTGCCGTCGATGGGATCGATGACCCAGACAAAAGGGGCGCCCTGAACCTCGCCACCGCTCTCTTCGCCATAGACGGCATCGTCAGGAAAACGTTCAGCGATTAATGTTTTAAGCAGCGCTTCCACGTTGCGGTCAGCCTCGCTCACCACATCCTGTAAATCCCTTTTGTGTTCCACCACCAGTGTCTGACGCTGCTGATACCATGACAGGGCCCGGCTGCCCGCCGCACGGGCGATGTCGCAGGCGTAACGGTAACGCGCGTCAATTTCAGATTGCGAAGCGGATGACATCTTTTCCTCTTATGATTTTGTGCCATAACGAACGGAAGGCGCGCCTGAACAGGCGGTCTGGCTGTGCTGTTAACGTAACTATTGTTAAGAAAGGCTTCATTAAGCCGCAGTTAGCGGGCAATGGCAAGATGGCGCAGGGGCGGACGACGGGCTTTTTCAGCGGGCAGGCGCCTGCGCCCGCCCGGCGCGGCAGCAGAGGATCGGGTTTTACAGGGTGCGGCTGGTCGCCAGCGCCATTAAACGCGGATAAAAAACAAAAAACAGCGCTTCCAGCTGATCGTAGTGTTCGGTGAAATCCTGATAGGAGTCGCGCAGTGCCGCCAGACGCGGACGGCGGCTGGCCATGCCGTGGAGAACCCGCTCCAGCCGCGCAGGCTGGGCATAATGCTCAAACCAGCGCTCGCGCCACATCACCGCGTTAAGTTCCTGAAAATCGACCGGCGTCTCCGCGAGGTGCGGCACGATTTCGCGCTCGGCGGCGGCAGAAAACTGCGCCAGCGTCTGGTCGGGCATGAACTGCTGCCAGTGACGGGCCAGAAAATGGTCCCAGATGACGTCCAGCGTAATCGGGGCCACGCGATAGGTTTCAGCACGGAACAGCTGACGGGCGCTGCGCACTTCCGGCAGCGTGTCGGTCATGACGTCAAGACGCCGGTGCATGAGGATGCCGTCTGCGACAGGCGCAGACCAGTGCTGGTGCGGGTTACCCCGCACAAAGTCAGCCATTAAATTGCCGAGCAGGGAGCTGTCGGCCAGCTGAGCCAGATGGAGATGAGCAAGAAAGTTCATGCCGCATTATAGGCTGAACTGCCTTTGCGCAGCCAGCTGTTCAGAATTGGTCGATTTTCCGCTAAACTGTGCCGCCTGTTTTTGCCTGAGAAAGAACACTTCAATGCGTGTCGCCGATTTTGCTTTTGAATTGCCCGAATCCCTGATTGCTCACTATCCCCAGGCGCAGCGCAGCGGCTGCCGTCTGCTGTCGCTCGACGGTCCCAGCGGCGCACTGACGCACGGGGTCTTTACCGACGTGCTGGATAAGCTGAATCCAGGCGATCTGCTGGTGTTCAACAATACCCGTGTGATCCCGGCGCGCGTCTTTGGCCGCAAAGCCAGCGGCGGCAAAATCGAGATGCTGGTCGAGCGGATGCTCGACGACAAGCGTGTCCTGGCACATGTGCGCGCCTCAAAAGCGCCGAAGCCGGGTGCAGCGCTGCTGCTGGGCGAAGATGAGAGCGTGAAAGCGACCATGGTGGCCCGCCACGATGCGCTGTTTGAGATTGAATTTGATGATGAGCGCGCGGTGCTCGATATCCTGAACAGCGTGGGCCATATGCCTCTGCCGCCCTATATCGATCGGCCGGACGAAGAGGCTGACCGCGAGCTTTATCAGACCGTCTACAGCGCCCGTCCGGGCGCCGTCGCGGCACCCACAGCCGGTCTGCATTTTGATGAGCCGCTGTTGCAGGCGCTGAAAGAGAAAGGCATTGAGATGGCGTTTGTGACGCTGCATGTCGGGGCGGGAACCTTCCAGCCGGTGCGTGTCGAAACCATCGAAGAGCATCACATGCACGCGGAATATGCCGAAGTACCGCAGGAGGTGGTTGATGCGGTGCTGGCCTGCAAGGCGCGCGGCAATAAGGTGGTTGCGGTGGGCACCACCTCCGTCCGGTCGCTGGAGAGCGCAGCCAAAGCGAGCCAGGATGCCCTGATCGCGCCATTCTTCGACGATACCCAGATTTTTATCTATCCGGGCTATGAGTATCAGGTGATCGACGCGCTCATCACCAATTTCCATCTGCCTGAATCGACCCTGATTATGCTGGTCTCGGCCTTCGCCGGGTATCAGCACACCATGGCCGCGTACCACGCAGCCGTGGCTGAGCAATATCGTTTCTTCAGTTATGGCGACGCGATGTTTATCAGCAAAAATCCGCAGGCGCCGCTGGAAAAAGTGGGCGACTGATTTATCAACCGATAGCCGGAATCGCGCTCTGCGTGACAGAAGGCTATCTGCATCGGACTGTTTCTCCGATGGAGGCTTTGTGAAATTTGAACTTGATACCACAGACGGGCGCGCACGCCGTGGCCGTCTGATTTTTGATCGCGGCGTGGTGGAAACCCCGGCGTTTATGCCCGTTGGCACCTATGGCACCGTCAAAGGCATGACGCCGGAAGAGGTACAGGATACCGGCGCGCAGATCATTCTGGGGAATACCTTCCATCTCTGGCTGCGTCCGGGTCAGGAGATCATGAAACTGCACGGCGATCTGCATGACTTTATGCAGTGGAAAGGGCCGATTCTGACCGATTCCGGTGGCTTCCAGGTCTTCAGCCTGGGCGACATCCGTAAAATCACCGAAGCGGGCGTGCATTTCCGTAACCCGATCAACGGCGATCCGATCTTCCTCGATCCGGAAAAATCGATGGAGATTCAGTATGACCTCGGTTCCGACATCGTGATGATTTTCGATGAGTGTACGCCTTATCCGGCGGACTGGGACTACGCCAAACGCTCAATGGAGATGTCGCTGCGCTGGGCACGACGCAGCCGTGACCGTTTTGACAGCCTCGGCAACAAAAATGCACTGTTTGGCATTATCCAGGGCTCGGTTTACGAAGATTTACGAGATGTCTCGGTTAAAGGTCTGGTAGAGATTGGCTTTGATGGGTACGCTGTGGGCGGCCTGGCGGTGGGTGAACCTAAGCAGGACATGCACCGTATTCTTGAGCACGTCTGTCCGCAGCTTCCGCAGGATAAACCCCGTTATCTGATGGGCGTTGGCAAACCTGAAGATCTGGTTGAGGGCGTCCGTCGCGGCGTCGATATGTTCGACTGCGTGATGCCAACCCGTAATGCGCGCAATGGTCATCTGTTTGTGACCGAGGGCGTGGTGAAGATCCGCAACGCCCGCTACAAAGATGACACCGCGCCACTGGATGCGGAGTGTGACTGTTACACCTGTCGCAATTATAGCCGGGCCTACTTGTATCATCTCGACCGTTGTAACGAAATACTGGGCGCGCGTCTGAATACTATCCACAATTTGCGCTACTACCAGCGTCTGATGGCTGGTTTACGCCAGGCTATCGAAGAGGGTAGATTAGAGCGCTTTGTAACTGAGTTTTACCAACGGACGGGTAAAGAAGTTCCGCCTTTAACGTCTGACAATTCATCAATGAGGGAAATTTAATGAGCTTATTCATTTCTGACGCCGTGGCCGCAGCAGGCGCACCGTCTCAGGGAAGTCCGTATTCTCTGGTGATCATGCTGGTGGTGTTTGGTCTGATTTTCTATTTCATGATCCTGCGTCCGCAGCAGAAACGTGCGAAAGAGCACAAGAAGCTGATGGATTCCATCTCAAAGGGCGATGAAGTGTTAACCAGCGGTGGCCTGGTGGGTCGCGTCACAAAAGTCTCTGACACGGGCTACGTCGCTATCGCGCTGAATGACACCAACGAAGTGGTCATTAAACGTGATTTCGTTGCCGCCGTGCTGCCTAAAGGCACCATTAAGGCGCTGTAATTCTTTCTTCCCTAAGGGAACTGCCGTGTTAAACCGTTATCCTTTGTGGAAGTATGTGATGCTGGTCGTCGTGATTATCGTCGGCCTGCTCTATGCGCTTCCCAACCTCTATGGTGAGGATCCGGCCGTTCAAATCACTGGTGCGCGCGGAAGCGCCGCCAGTGAGCAGACGCTGGATCAGATTCAGTCCGCATTAAAACAGGACAATATCCAGAGCAAATCTGTTGCGCTGGAAAATGGTGCGATTACCGCGCGCTTCGCCAATACGGATGTGCAGTTACGCGCCCGTGAAGCGATCATGAAAGCGCTGGGTGAAGACTACGTCGTGGCGCTGAACCTCGCGCCTGCCACGCCCCGCTGGCTGACCATGCTGTCAGCAGAACCGATGAAACTCGGTCTCGACCTGCGTGGCGGCGTGCACTTCCTGATGGAAGTGGACATGGACACCGCACTCAGCAAACTGCAGGAGCAGAATGCTGATACGCTGCGTAGCGACCTGCGCGCCAAAAATATCCCCTATACCAACGTCAATAAAATCGCGAACTACGGCGTGGAAATTCGTTTCCGTGACGCCGCCAGCCGCGATGCGGCGATTTCCTGGCTCTCTTCCCGTCATCAGGATCTGGTGATTAACAGCAGCGGCAGCGATGCGCTGCGTGCCACCATGAGCGATGCCCGTCTCAGCGAAGCGCGTGAATATGCGGTTCAGCAGAACATCACGATTCTGCGTAACCGTGTGAACCAACTGGGCGTGGCGGAACCGCTGGTTCAGCGTCAGGGTTCCGATCGCATCGTGGTGGAACTGCCAGGGATTCAGGACACGGCGCGCGCCAAAGAGATTCTGGGTGCGACCGCAACCCTGGAATTCCGTCTGGTGAACACCACCGTGGATCCGAGCGCAGCCGCCAGTGGCCGGGTGCCGGGTGACTCCGAAGTCAAAAAGATGCGTGACGGCCAGCCGGTCGTACTCTACAAGCGGGTGATTCTGACCGGTGACCACATCACCGACTCGACTTCCAGCATGGATGAGTACAACCAGCCACAGGTGAACATTTCCCTGGATGGCGCAGGCGGAAACATCATGTCGAACTTCACCAAGGACAACATCGGTAAACCGATGGCGACCCTGTTTGTGGAGTACAAAGACAGCGGTAAGAAAGATGCCAATGGCCGTTCCATTCTGGTGAAGCAGGAAGAGGTGATTAACGTCGCCAATATCCAGTCTCGCCTGGGGAACAGCTTCCGTATTACCGGTATCAACAATCCGAACGAAGCGCGTCAGCTGTCGCTGCTGCTGCGTGCCGGTGCGTTGATTGCGCCAATCCAGATCGTGGAAGAGCGCACTATCGGACCGACCATGGGTCAGCAGAACATTACTCAGGGTCTGGAAGCCTGCCTCTGGGGTCTGCTCGCGTCGATCCTGTTCATGGTGGTGTTCTACAAGAAGTTTGGTCTGATTGCGACCAGTGCGCTGCTGGTAAACCTGGTGCTGATTGTCGGCATCATGTCCCTGCTGCCGGGCGCGACCCTGACCATGCCGGGTATTGCCGGTATCGTGTTAACCCTGGCGGTGGCAGTTGATGCCAACGTACTGATTAACGAACGTATTAAAGAAGAGCTGCGCAACGGGCGCTCGGTTCAGCAGGCAATCCATGAGGGCTACAAAGGCGCCTTCTCCAGTATTGTCGATGCGAACGTGACCACCCTGATCAAAGTGATCATTCTTTACGCGGTCGGCACCGGTTCGATCAAAGGCTTTGCGATTACCACCGCTATCGGTATCGCGACCTCAATGTTCACCGCGATTATCGGTACCCGTGCCATTGTTAACCTGGTTTACGGTGGCAAACGCATCAACAAGCTGTCTATCTGAGGAGTGCGTTGTGGCACAGGAATATAACATTGAGCAGTTGAACCACGGGCGTAAAGTCGTCGACTTTATGCGCTGGGATACGCTGGCCTTCATCATTTCGGGACTGCTGATCGTCGCTGCGATTGCGATCGTGGGCGTGCGCGGTTTTAACTGGGGCCTCGATTTCACCGGCGGTACCGTGATTGAGATTGCGCTGGAAAAACCTGCCGACCTCGACACGCTGCGCAGCGATCTGGTGAAAGCGGGCTTTGACGAGCCGCTGGTGCAGAACTTTGGCAGCAGCCGTGACGTCATGGTGCGTATGGCACCGGTTACCGGTCCGGCAGGCACCGAAATAGGCAATAAAGTGGTGTCGGTGATTAACCAGACCACCCAGCAGAACGCGACCGTTAAGCGCATTGAGTTCGTAGGCCCGAGCGTGGGCAGCGACCTGGCGCAGGCGGGGGCGATGGCGCTGTTGTCGGCACTGATTGCGATTCTGATCTATATCGGTTTCCGCTTTGAGTGGCGTCTGGCACTGGGTACCGTGCTGGCGCTGGCGCACGACGTCATCATCACCTGCGGTCTGCTGGCGCTGTTCCGTATTGAAATCGACCTGACGATTGTTGCCTCACTGATGTCAGTGATTGGCTACTCGCTTAACGATAAAATCGTGGTCTCTGACCGTATTCGTGAAAACTTCCGCAAGATCCGTCGCGGCAGCGCTTACGATATTACCAACGTGTCCCTGACCCAGACCTTAAGCCGTACGCTGATTACCTCGCTGACCACACTGGCGATGATCCTCATCCTCTTCATCTTTGGTGGTGCGCTGCTGAAAGGCTTCTCACTGACCATGCTGATTGGTGTGACGATCGGTACGATTTCATCCATTTATGTCTCTTCGGCGCTGGCGCTGAAGCTGGGCATGAAGCGTGAACATATGCTGGTGCAGAAGGTTGAGAAAGAGGGCGCAGATCAGCCTTCTATCCTGCCGTAATCGCATGACAGAAATGAAAACGGGCAGCCCTGGGGCTGCCCGTTTTTTTTGCGCCGGCCGTCAGGGTAATGCCGGTGCAGCAGGTGGGGTCTGGGTCGGCACGTTACCGGTCACGTTATGCACGCGGACGTAGCCGATCTGCTCCGGTGTCAGACCGCTGAGGCGCAGCGGGACGGTGACCGAATGCTGCGGCAGCAGGGAGGCAGGCACGGTGATGGTCTGACTCAGCGTGTCATTGCCGAGCGGTTTGCCGCTGGCGGGATCGAGCTCACCCCAGATTACCGTGGCGTTCAGCGCAGGCAACGGCTGTTCATCCATCGAACGCACCGTGAGGGTTGCCCGCGAGCCGCTCGCTTCAGCCGTGACGGGCGACAGCGTCAGTCGCAGCGTACCGAGCCGGGTCTGCAATGCCACGGGCGTATTGGCCTGTGGCAGCAGCCATGCTCCCTGCTGCGACTGGCTGTTCAGTTGTCCCTGAATCTCCAGCGCACTGGCTTGCGAGGTCAGGTGCTGCATCTGCTGATTAAGCTGACTCACTTCCTGATGCAGCTCTCTGACCTGCGGTGTGCTGGCGGTGCTGCTGCATCCGCTCAGCGTCACCAGAGAGAGCGCCACCGGAACCCAAACCATCCTGTTCATAAGTT
Source organism: Type-F symbiont of Plautia stali (assembly GCF_059731105.1). Taxonomy (NCBI): domain Bacteria; kingdom Pseudomonadati; phylum Pseudomonadota; class Gammaproteobacteria; order Enterobacterales; family Enterobacteriaceae; species Type-F symbiont of Plautia stali. The sequence continues at coordinate 949,347 of NZ_AP035909.1, forward strand.
ATCCTTGTCCGTTATTTCGGGATGCGTAACACCTGACCCGGGTAGATCTTATCAGGGTGTGACAGCATCGGTTTGTTCGCTTCGAAAATCTTATTGTACTCATTGGCGTTGCCGTAGACCTGTTTCGAGATAGCGCTCAGCGTATCGCCTTTTTTCACAGTGTAAAGTTCGGACTCCGCTGCGCTGTCGGTGACGGTAACCTTGTCTTCCACTTTGGTGATGCCCGCGACGTTGCCCGCTGCGATCAGAATCTTCTCTTTCAGCTCCTGAGAGAGGCCATCGCCGGTCACCGTGACGGTATCGCCATTCACTTTGACATCAACCTTGTCGCTGTCGGGTAATCCGAGTTTGTTGATGTGCTCCTGCAGCTTTTTATTCTGGTCATCACCGCCATGCACGGCATCCCACAATTTTTCACCCGCTTCTTTCACAAAGTTAAACAGACCCATACAACCTCCAGTGTGTTAGTGGAAAATTTCAATTGCAGCCCTTAAAGCGTAGTCCCTTTTGCTGCAGACGAAATTTAGCATCGTTTATCCTGAGAGGTGAATCCTCTGAAAGGCACGAAGAGATTTTGTTGATTCGCAGTTCGCGCTACACTGTCTGACCTATCACTCTCGCGTCAGGAAACGTCATGCATTGCCCATTCTGCTCCGCTGTGGACACCAAAGTGATTGATTCTCGTCTGGTTAGTGAAGGCTCTTCGGTGCGCCGCCGCCGCCAGTGTCTGATGTGCCATGAGCGCTTTACCACCTTTGAGGTGGCAGAACTGGTGATGCCTCGCGTGGTGAAAAGCAATGACGTGCGCGAACCCTTCAATGAAGACAAAATGGCCAGCGGGATGATGAAGGCGCTGGAAAAGCGTCCGGTCAGCGCCGACGCGGTGGAAAGCGCCGTGAACCATATCAAAACCCAGCTGCGTGCCACGGGTGAACGGGAGATCCCCAGTAAGCTGATTGGCAACCTGGTGATGGATGAGCTGAAAAAACTCGATAAGGTGGCCTACATCCGCTTCGCCTCGGTTTACCGCAGCTTTGAAGATATCCGGGATTTTGGCGAAGAGATCGCCCGGTTACAGGATTAAAGTATGGATGAACGCTATATGGCGCGCGCGCTGGAGCTGGCGCGACGCGGCCGTTTTACCACCATGCCCAACCCCAACGTCGGCTGCGTTATCGTACGCGATGGTGAGGTCGTGGGGGAGGGGTGGCACCAGCGCGCCGGAGAACCCCATGCGGAAGTCCACGCGCTGCGTATGGCAGGCGAAAAAGCGCGCGGTGCTACCGCCTATGTGACGCTGGAGCCGTGCAGTCATCATGGCCGTACGCCTCCCTGCTGTGATGCCCTGATCGCCGCAGGTGTGAAGCGGGTCGTGGCCGCGATGCAGGACCCGAATCCGCAGGTCGCCGGTCGCGGGCTGCACCGCCTGCAGCAGGCGGGCATTGAGGTCAGCCACGGTCTGATGATGCCGGAAGCGGAGGCGCTGAATCGCGGCTTTCTCAAGCGGATGCGCACCGGGTTTCCCTGGATTCAGCTCAAACTGGGCGCGTCGCTGGATGGCCGGACCGCCATGGCCAGCGGCGAAAGTCAGTGGATTACCTCTGCGGCTGCACGTCGTGATGTGCAGCGTCTGCGGGCGCAAAGTGCGGCTATCCTGAGCAGCAGCGCAACCGTGCTGGCGGACGATCCCTCCCTGACGGTGCGCTGGTCCGAACTCAGTGCGGACACCCAGGCGCTGCTGGATGAGCAGCAGCTGCGTCAGCCGGTGCGGGTGATTATCGACAGCCAGAATCGCGTTACGTCCGGGCATCGCCTGATTACGCAGCCGGGAGAAACCTGGCTGATGCGCCATCAGCCGGATCAGCAGAGCTGGCCCGCAGGCGTAACGCAAATTGCCGTTCCGCAGCGCGAGCATCAGCTGGATCTGGTGGCGATGATGATGCTGCTGGGCCAGCGCCAGATCAACAGCGTCTGGGTTGAAGCGGGCGCAACGCTGGCGGGTGCGCTGCTGCAGGCGGGACTGGCCGATGAGCTGATCGTCTACGTGGCACCTAAGCTGTTAGGTGATGAAGGCCGCGGCCTGTGTCACCTGCCCGGACTCAGTCAGCTGGCTGACGCGCCTGCCTTTCGTTTCAGCGATGTCCGTCAGGTCGGTGACGATTTACGCCTGACCCTGACGCCGCAATAACACGGGCGGAAAAGCGAGAGCACGCCGCCGAAGAGTATGATAGAATCCGCCCCCCTGCGCGGGGCTAAATAAACCCCTGAAAGGATAAGTATGAAAGTTATCGAAGCTGCTGTTGCAACGCCTGAGGCCAGTGTTGCCATCGTTATCGCGCGTTTTAACAACTTCATTAATGACAGCCTGCTGGAGGGTGCAATTGATGCCCTGAAACGTATCGGCCAGGTCAAAGATGACAATATCACCGTAGTCTGGGTTCCCGGCGCCTACGAACTGCCTCTGGCAGCTCGCGCGCTGGCTAACGCCGGCAAATATGATGCGATTATCGCCCTCGGCACCGTGATTCGTGGTGGCACTGCCCACTTCGAATATGTGGCGGGTGAAGCCAGCTCCGGTATCGCCAGCGTCGCCATTAACAGCGATATTCCTGTCGCGTTTGGCGTGCTGACAACCGAAAGCATCGAGCAGGCCATTGAACGTGCCGGTACCAAAGCCGGTAACAAAGGTGCGGAAGCCGCACTGACCGCGCTCGAAATGATCAACGTATTGAAAGCCATTAAAGCCTGATTTTTGTAAGGGGAATTTTGTGAAACCTGCTGCTCGTCGTCGCGCCCGTGAGTGCGCTGTTCAGGCGCTTTACTCCTGGCAGTTGTCGAATAACGACATTGCCGATGTGGAATACCAGTTTCTGGCGGAACAGGACGTCAAAGACGTCGACATTACCTATTTCCGCGAACTGCTGTCCGGTGTGGCGACCAACAGTGCGTATCTGGATGGACTGATGAAGCCCTACCTGTCGCGTCAGCTTGAAGAGCTGGGCCAGGTAGAAAAAGCGATCCTGCGCATCTCACTGTATGAGCTGAGCAAACGTGATGATGTGCCCTATAAAGTGGCCATCAACGAAGGGATTGAGCTGGCGAAAGTCTTCGGCGCCGAAGACAGTCATAAATTTGTTAACGGCGTGCTGGATAAAGCCGGTCCACAGATTCGACCCCATCGCAAATAAACAAAAAGGCCGGCTTGCCGGCCTTTTTTCATAGAGGGTTAAGCGGAACGTAATTATGTCTTGTGGTGAATTTGAACTCATCGCACGCTACTTCAACCGCAGAACACGCAGCCGCCGTGATGTCGAACTCGGCATCGGTGACGATTGTGCGTTACTGAGCGTGCCGGAAAAACAGACGCTGGCGGTCAGCACCGATACCCTGGTTGCCGGTGTGCACTTCTTACGGGATATCCATCCCGCCGATCTCGGCTACAAAGCCCTGGCTGTTAATCTCAGCGACCTCGCCGCTATGGGCGCCGATCCCGCGTGGCTGACGCTGGCCCTGACGCTGCCGCAGGTCGATGAGAGCTGGCTGTCGGCGTTCAGTGAGAGCCTGTTTGAGCTGCTGGAGTATTACGATATGCAGCTGGTGGGCGGTGACACCACGCGCGGCCCGCTGAGCCTGACGCTGGCGATTCACGGTCTGGTGCCGCAGGGCCGGGCCCTGAAACGCTCCGGCGCGAAGCCGGGTGACTGGATCTACGTGACCGGCACGCTGGGTGACAGTGCGGCGGGCCTGGCGCTGCTGCAGCATCACTGCCGCATCAGCGATCCGGCGGTGCATGAGGCGCTGATCAAACGCCATCTGCGCCCCATGCCGCGCATTCTGCAGGGACAGGCCCTGCGTGCGCTGGCCTCCTCTGCGGTAGACCTCTCTGACGGCCTGATTTCCGATCTCGGTCACGTGCTGAAAGCCAGCGGCTGTGGCGCACGGCTTAATCTTGATGCTCTGCCGCTTTCTGGCGCGCTGCGTGACCATTTCGACCCTGAGCAGGTTCTGCGCTGGGCGCTGAGTGGGGGAGAGGATTATGAGCTCTGCTTCACCGTGCCGGAGGTGAATCGCGGCGCGCTGGATGTGGCGCTGGGTCATCTGGGCGTGCCCTACACCTGCATCGGTCAGATAGCACCGGAGTCGGAAGGCTTAACGCTGCTGGATAATGGCAAGCCCGCCACCTTCCGCCATAAAGGATTTGATCACTTTGATACGAAATAACGATGTGGCCAAAGGCCGCCTGCGGATGAGCAATCCCTGGCATCTGCTGGCGACCGGTTTTGGCAGCGGGTTAAGCCCGGTGGTGCCTGGCACCATGGGATCGCTGGCGGCGATCCCGTTCTGGTGGCTGATGACGTTTCTGCCGCAGGACCTCTATTCGCTGGTCGTGCTGGTCGGCATCTGCGTCGGCGTTTACCTCTGTCATCGCACCGCCAAAGATATGGGCGTTCACGATCATGGCAGTATTGTCTGGGATGAGTTTATCGGCATGTGGATTACGCTGATGGCGATTCCGGTCAACAGCTGGCAGTGGGTGCTCGGGGGATTTGTACTGTTCCGTATTCTGGATATGTGGAAACCCTGGCCGATTCGCTGGTTTGACCGCAACGTGCACGGTGGCATGGGCATTATGGTCGATGACATCATTGCCGGGGTCATTTCGGCTGCCATGCTGTATGGCATCGGGGTCTGGCTGGCGGGCTGATCCGCTCACCCGCGATAAGATGACGCCCGGCAAGGGCGTCATCTGACGGCGTTACTCGAATCCCACCGCCTGATGCGGCTGATAGACCTCTTCCAGCAGGGTAATCTCGTCGTCACTCAGTGTGACATCCACCGCCTTCACCAGATCCGCAAACTGCTCAGCACGCGACGCGCCGATGATTGGCGCCGTGACGGCAGGTTTGCTCAGCAGCCAGGCCAGGGCGACCTGTGCCCGCGTCACGCCTTTACTCTCTGCTACCTGCGCCAGACGCTGCGCAATGGCGGCATCATTCTCTTCGGTGGTGGCATAGAGCTTCGCCATGACCTGATCAGAGGTGGAGCGAGCGGTGTTTTCACCCCATGGGCGGGTCAGCTTACCGCGCGCCAGCGGGCTCCAGGGCAGCACGGCGATCTGCTCTTTCTGACAGAGCGGATGCATTTCACGCTCCTCTTCACGCTGAATCAGGTTGTACTGATCCTGCATGCTGACAAAGCGATGCCAGCCCTGTTGCGACTGCATCTGCAACGCCTGAGCAAACTGGCTGGCGTGCATGGATGAGGCCCCGATGTAGCGCGCTTTGCCCGACTGTACGACATCATGCAGCGCTTCCAGCGTCTCTTCCAGCGGCGTCTCGTAATCCCAGCGGTGAATCTGCAGCAGATCGACATACTCCATGCCGAGGCGCTGCAGGCTGTCATCAATGGATTGCAGGATATTTTTGCGCGACAGACCCTGTGAGAGGTTGCTCAGGGGGAAATAGACTTTGGTGGCGACCACAATCTCTTCACGGCGCGCAAAATCTTTCAGCGCCCGTCCCAGGATCTCTTCACTGCTGCCGTCTGAATAGCTGTTGGCCGTGTCGAAGAAGTTGATCCCTGCGTTGAGGGCCTGCTGGATCAGCGGACGGCTGCTCGCTTCAGGCAGCGTCCAGGCGTGGTTGCCGCGCGTCGGCTCGCCATAGGTCATGCAGCCCAGACAGAGGCGAGAAACCTGAAGGTCGGTAGTTCCCAGTTGAATCAGTTTCATGGTGGAGGCTCCTGCGAAAGTGCAAAGGTTTCAGCATAGCAGGGCGTTGCGCTCCCCGGAGGGAGCGCAGAGAGGAGAGGTTACTGCGCCAGCCAGCGGGTGATCTGCTGCTGGATACCTTCGGCGTCCAGCAGGTAGTCATGGCGCACTTCTTCCTGTGTGCCCTGCGGGATAAATTCATCGGGCAGACCGATATTGAGAACCGGCACAGCCAGGCGTTTCGCCATGACGAACTCATTGACGCCGCTGCCTGCGCCGCCCTTGATTGCGCCTTCTTCCAGCGTAATCAGTGACGTGTGGGTGGCGGCCAGTTCGGCAATCAGCGCCTCATCCAGCGGCTTCACAAAGCGCATATCGATCAGGGTCGCATTCAGCGCTTCCGCCGCAGCGGCCGCTTCCGGCAGCAGCGTACCGAAGTTCAGAATCGCCAGTTCTTCACCCTGACGTTTCACCACGCCTTTGCCCAGCGGCAGGCTCTGTAGCGGTGCCAGTGGGGTGCCAACGCCGGTGCCGCGCGGATAACGCACGGCGCTCGGCCCGTCCTGATAGTGATAGCCGGTGTAGAGCATCTGACGGCACTCATTTTCGTCGCTGGGGGTCATGATCACCATCTCCGGCACACAGCGCAGATAGGCGAGATCAAATGCGCCCTGGTGAGTCTGACCGTCAGCGCCAACAATACCACCGCGATCGATAGCAAACAGGACCGGCAGTTTCTGGATAGCGACGTCATGGATCAGCTGATCGTAGGCGCGCTGCAGGAAGGTGGAATAGATGGCCACAATCGGCTTATAACCGCCAATTGCCATACCGGCGGCGAAGGTCACCGCGTGCTGCTCGGCGATCGCCACATCAAAATATTGCTGCGGGAACTCACGGGAGAAGGTCACCATGCCGGAGCCTTCACGCATCGCCGGGGTAATCGCCATCAGCTTCGGATCGTCGGCGGCCATTTCGCACAGCCAGTTGCCGAAGATTTTAGAGTAGCTCGGCAGACCTTCGGCACTTTTCGGCAGTTCGCCGATGGCCGGATCGAATTTAGGGACGGCGTGCCAGGCGATCGGATCTTCCTCTGCCGGGGCGTAGCCTTTACCTTTCTTCGTCATGATATGCAGGAACTGCGGCCCTTTCAGGTTGCGCATGTTACTCAGCGTATTGACCAGCGTCAGGACATCGTGGCCATCAACCGGACCGATGTAGTTGAAGCCTAACTCTTCAAACAGCGTTCCCGGCACCACCATGCCTTTGAGGTGCTCTTCCGTGCGCTTAACCAGCTCTTTAATCGGGGGCAGGTTAGTCAGCACGCGCTTACTGCCTTCACGCAGTCGCGCGTAGGTTTTACCTGACAGGATCTGCGCCAGACGGTTATTCAGCGCGCCGACGTTTTCGGAGATCGACATCTCATTGTCATTGAGGATCACCAGCATGTCCGGTTTGATATCACCGGCATGGTTCATCGCTTCAAACGCCATGCCTGCGGTGATAGCCCCATCGCCGATAATACAGGCGGTGCGACGCCCCTGACCTTCGCGTTCTGCCGCCGCGGCCATGCCCAGACCGGCACTGATGGAGGTCGACGAGTGACCGACGCTCAGCACGTCATATTCACTTTCGCCGCGCCACGGGAACGGATGCACGCCGTTTTTCTGACGGATGGTGCCGATGCGATCGCGGCGACCGGTCAGAATTTTATGCGGATAAGCCTGATGACCTACATCCCACACCAGATGATCAAAAGGAGTGTTGTAGACATAATGCAGCGCGACAGTCAGTTCGACAACGCCCAGACCCGATGCAAAATGGCCGCTGGAGCGGCTCACGCTGTCTAACAGATACTGACGCAGTTCATCACACAGTGCAGGCAGCTTCTCTTTCGGCAGGGCACGCAGCTCCTGAACCGTGTTTGCCAGCGCCAGTGTCGGGTATTTAGCAATATCAAAACTCATCAGAGACTCATTATGGAAGTTATTTGTCGCGTTCAATTATGAAGCTCGCCAGCGCCTGCAGTGCTGTGGTGTTATAGGAGTGCGCAGCGAGCAATTCCAGAGCATCAAGGGCTTCCTGATACAAATCCCGCGCTTTGGCACGGGCATTTTCTAAGCCTAACAGTGAAGGATAGGTGCTTTTGCCCAGTTGCTGATCGGCACCCTGACGTTTTCCGATAACGGCGGTGTCACCCACCACGTCCAGGATGTCGTCCTGCACCTGAAACGCGAGACCGATAGCCTCAGCATAGCGGTCGAGCAGCGGCAGGGCTTCACGGCCCGCATCGCCTGCGGTAAAAGCACCTAAGCGGACGGCTGAGCGGATCAGCGCGCCCGTTTTGTGGCGATGGATCTGCTCCAGCTGATTGAGATCCACCGATTTACCCTCTGCCGCCAGATCAAGCGCCTGACCGCCACACATGCCGGCCACGCCACTGGCGTTTGCCAGTTCAGAGATCATCCGCAGCCGGTACTCCGCGCTGACACCCGGCATGGCTGCGTCAGTCAGAATTGAGAAGGCCAGCGTCTGCAGGGCATCGCCTGCCAGTATCGCCGTATCTTCGCCATATTTAATGTGACAGGTCGGCTGCCCGCGACGCAGTGCATCGTCATCCATCGCAGGGAGATCGTCATGAATCAGAGAGTACGCATGAATGCATTCAACCGCGGCGGCGGGCGCATCCAGACTCGCCGGGTCGGCGCGGAGCATCTCACCGGTCGCGTAGACCAGAAAAGGGCGCAGGCGTTTACCGCCCAATAATGCCCCATAATGCATGGCATTAACCAGAGGAGAACTCTGAAAAGGAAGTGGCGCTATAAAACGCGTCAGCGCGGCGTTGACCTGCTGCTGATACGCGTCGAGTAATCGGACAAAATCCATTAGTCATTTTCCGGCGTGAAAGCAGTGAGGTCGGCGTTTTTATCATCGTTCAGCAGAATACGGACACGCTGTTCAGCCTGCTGCAGCGTCTGCTGGCCTGTCCGCGCCAGCTGCACGCCGCGCTCAAACTCGTTCAGGGCTTCTTCCAGCGGCAGTTCACCACTTTCCAGACGGCTGACAATCTGCTCCAGCTGCTGCAATGACGTTTCGAAGCTGGCTGGCTGTTCGGCTTTTTTCGGCATATTTCGTGTCGACTCACGGTTGGGACATTATCTCGCAATCGGTCATGGTAGCTGAGACCCTATGATTAGCAAAATAATCAATGCGGCAGCTGATGAAGAAGCAGTCACCTGACAAAGGTGATATACTCCCGCGCCTCGGATGCGGTTGCGCCTTGCAGCCCGCAATTTTGTGATTTTACCAGCTAAGTGCTGCCTCTTTTAGCACTTATTTGCCCAACGAAGCTGTGTCGCCATGAAGTTTATCATCAAGTTATTTCCTGAAATCACCATCAAGAGTCAGTCGGTGCGTTTGCGCTTTATCAAGATTCTTGCCAGCAATATCCGTAACGTCCTGAAAACCGTCAGCGACGACATCGCCGTTGTGCGTTACTGGGATCACATTGAAGTGCGCTCAAAAAACGACGCGCTGCGGGACATTATTCCCGATGAGCTGACGCGCATTCCGGGGATTCATCACGTTTTAGCGGTTGAAGATCGCGAGTACACCGATATTCATCACATCTTCGAACAGACCTTAGCGCAGTATCGCGACAGCCTCGAAGGGAAGAGCTTCTGCGTTCGGGTTAAACGTCGTGGTAAGCATAGCTTCAGTTCGCAGGATGTGGAGCGCTATGTGGGCGGCGGGCTGAACCAGCACATCGAAAGCGCCCGTGTGCAGCTCAAAAACCCGGAGGTAACGGTTAATCTCGAAGTGGACGAGAATCAGCTGACGCTGGTGACCGCACGCTATGAGGGGCTGGGCGGTTTCCCAATCGGCACACAGGAAGATGTGCTGTCGCTGATTTCCGGTGGCTTTGACTCCGGCGTCTCCAGCTACATGCTGCTGCGCCGCGGCAGCCGCGTACACTACTGCTTCTTTAATCTTGGCGGTGCCGCCCATGAGATTGGCGTCCGTCAGGTCGCGCACTATCTCTGGAACCGCTTTGGCCGTTCGCACCGGGTGCGTTTTGTGGCGATCAATTTTGAGCCGGTCGTCGGTGAGATCCTGGAAAAAGTGGATGACGGTCAGATGGGCGTGGTGCTGAAGCGCATGATGGTGCGTGCCGCTTCCCGCGTGGCTGAGCGTTACGGCGTACAGGCGCTGGTCACCGGTGAAGCGGTCGGGCAGGTATCGAGCCAGACGCTGACCAACCTGCGTCTGATTGATAACGCCTCCGATACGCTGATTCTGCGTCCGCTGATCTCTCACGACAAAGAGCACATCATCAAAGTCGCTCGGGAGATCGGCACCGAAGATTTTGCCAGCACCATGCCGGAATATTGTGGGGTGATTTCCAAAAGCCCGACAGTGAAGGCGGTGAAAGCGAAGATCGAGGCAGAAGAGCAGAATTTCGACTTCACGATTCTGGATCGCGTGGTGGAAGAGGCGACCAATGTCGATATCCGCACCATCGCTGAGCAGACAGAAGAGGAGGTGGTGGAAGTTGAAACCGTCGCGCTGCTGAGTGAAAACGACGTGGTGCTGGATATCCGCGCCATCGACGAGCAGGAAGAGAATCCGCTTGAGCTGAAGGCCACGGAAGTGAAATCACTGCCGTTCTACAAACTCAGCACGCAGTTTGGCGATCTCGATCAGAACCGCACCTGGCTGCTTTACTGCGATCGCGGCGTGATGAGCCGTCTGCAGGCCCTCTATCTGCATGAGCAGGGCTTTAAGAACGTGAAAGTCTACCGCCCGTAGTGCTGGCTTACGGTCAGTCAGACCCTGTCGGGGTCTGACTGATGAGCCTGATCACGCCTGATAGTCATAAATGCCGGGTGCCAGCACCAGCTGGGCGGCAACGTCGCGCGCCATTTCTTTTCCCACCAGCAGATCGATCAGCTTCAGCGCAAAATCCATGGCCGTGCCGGGTGCCTGGCTGGTGAGCAGTTTTACCCGCGGATCCCAGACGACGCGGCGCTCCATCCATTTCTCCGCCGGAATGGTCTCTTTTAAGCCGGGAAAGCCGGTCATGTTTCCGACAGGGAACAGATCGTGGGGAACCAGCACCGTACCTGCCGCCGCGCAAATCGCCGCAACGATTTTATCACTGAGATGAAACTGACGCACCGTTTCGACCAGCAGCGGGCTGTCACGGAAGGTCTCCGCGCCTTTCAGGCCACCGGGCAGGACAATGGCGGCGAAATCATTGTCGGCGACCTCGACCAGCGGGGCGTCAGCCAGCAGGCGGACACCGCGTGAGCAGATGATCTCCCTGCTGCCATCGCTCTCGACGCTGGCGGTGACGACGTTCAGCCCGGCACGAACCAGCAGGTCGATGGTGGTGACGGCTTCGGTCTCTTCACTGCCATGTGCCAGGCAAACCAGCACCGATGCGTTCGCGGTCATAATGGGACTCCTTGCGTTTTACAATGTCATACAGACGGGTGTTCTCCGACAGCACCAGGCCGTGCGTCCGGGCGCGGCGCAGTAAAAAGCCGCTGATGTAGTCGATTTCGGTGAGCCGCTGCGCGCGGATATCCTGCAGCATGGAAGAGGTGTTCGCCGCCGTGCTTTCAATCACGTCGAAGATAATATCCTGCAGGCTTTCGCTGGCTACGTTCTGACCTTCGCGCTCCATGACCCAGCTGATCTCTTCGCATAACTGCGCAATCTGTTCCGGATACGCACGCAGCGCGCCGTTCTGGCACTCATATTCAACGCTGAGCGGGTTGATCACGCAGTTCACCGCCAGCTTGCGCCAGCAGGCCGCACGGATGTTGTCATGCCAGGCGACATCGGGCAGGGCATGGTGCAGGATGTCGGCCAGATCGCTGTAAGCAGCGCTTTTGCGGTTACCGGGGCCGATGTGGGTGATGCCGCTGGCGATGTGTTTGATGACGGTGCCATCACGCATCGCGGCGTGCGTCGTGACGCCGCGCAGTAGCGGCTGAGTTAACCCTTTAAGCTCCTCCAGCGTGCCCATGCCGTTATGCAGCAGCAGCACCGGGCAGTTTTCCGGCAGAACGCTTTCCAGATTTTTCACGGCGGGTGACACCTGTGGCGCTTTTAGCGTAACCAGCAGCAGCTGGCTTTCCGCCAGAAACAGCGGATCGTTAGCGATGAAGGTGCGGTTGGCTATGTTGCCTTCCGGGTCGACGACATTGGCCGAGCAATAGGGCTGCGGCACCCGCAACCATCCCTGCACCTCGTGTCCCTGACGGGCGAGCGCTGTCAGCCAGACCTGACCCAGAGCACCGCACCCTAACACGGTAATTTTCATACTGCCTCCCGCTGGCGGGCTATCCATTTATTATTTACTGTCACACCATGAGTATAGCGTCGTGCACAGCCTGATTTTATTTAGCACCGTAAGACGCGTATTATGCATGTCACTTTAGCGTCAGGAGAAGAAGAGATGCCATCTTTCGATATCGTTTCAGAAGTCGATCTGCAGGAAATTCGCAATGCGGTGGAGAATGCCAACCGTGAGGTGTCTACCCGCTTCGATTTCCGCAACGTGAGCGCCGAGTTTGAGCTCAACGAAAAGAATGAAACCATTAAAATCACCAGCGAGTCTGATTTCCAGGTTAAACAGCTGGTCGATATTTTGCGTGAGAAGTTACTGAAGCGCGGGATTGAAGGCGGTGCCTTAGAGGTGCCGGAAGAGATTGAGCACAGCGGTAAAAGCTGGGCGGTCGATGCCAAACTGAAGAAAGGCATTGAGAGCGACGTAGCGAAGAAGCTGGTAAAGCTGATCAAAGACAGTAAGCTGAAAGTACAGACCCAGATTCAGGGTGAAGCATTACGAGTGACCGGCAAAGCGCGCGATGATCTGCAGAGCGCAATGGCGATTGTGCGCGGCAGCAATCTGGGACAGCCGTTCCAGTTTAAAAACTTCCGCGATTAAGCGGGGCAGGCTGTTTTTTTGGCCTGAAGGCAGTTATGAAAAACCCGGCTCAGGCCGGGTTTTTTGTTATCGAACCGGATGTCGTCTGGATGATTGCTACAGGCACAGGCTCCCATCGCCTTTGAATTTATGAGTCGTCTGTAAGAAGGATGCGGCTTTTGCGACTTTCCGATCTGACCCTGTTCCCTGAGCCAGCTCGATCCTGAAGCGAAACGAGCGGAAGTCGTCGCGAAAATTTTCTTAAACTAGCAACTCCCCAGCAGCGCTTCCAGCTCTGGCCGACTGGTGACCTTGCTATCAATTTTGATATACGCGCTTTTCTCTTCCGGCACGATAAACACGGAGTTCACCCCTTTCTGCGCTTTCAGGCGCTGCTCCAGATTCGGCAAAGCCAGTGCCGCGTCACTCAGCACAATGCGCAGGCTGCTCACATAAGGGGGCTCCTGCATCGTCATACTGACAAACAGCCAGGCCGCAGCCACCATTGCGCCGACCATAAACACGGTCTGTGCATCGAAATGACCAAACACCCAGCCGCCCATGCTGCCGCCAACGGCTACGCCAAGGAACTGGCTGGTAGAGTAAATGCCCATCGCCGTTCCTTTGTAACCGGCAGGCGACTCTTTACTGATCAGCGAAGGGAGAATGGCTTCCATCAGATTGAAAGCGAAGAAGAAGAGCTGAACCCCAACGACCAGCGTCCAGAAATGGCCTTCCGCACCCCACAGTACGATCTCAGCAATAACGATCATCCCGACGCAGCCCACAAAGACGCGCTTCATGCGACGCTTCACTTCGGCATAAATGATGAACGGCACCACGCCCGCAAAGGCGATCAGCATGGTCGAGAGATAGACTTTCCAGTGTTCCGGGGCCGGGAAACCCGCCTGCTCAAATTGCCCCGGCAAGGCGACAAAGCTCGACATCAGCAGGATATGCAGACAGAAAATACCGATATTCAGCTTCACCAGACGTGGATTTGCCAGCACCTTGCGAAAGCTGCCTTTGACCATGCCCGATTCACGGTTCAGCACATGATGCGGGGTGGATGGCACCACCAGCAGCGTGATGACGATACCCAGCGAGGCCAGGATCGCAATCATCCAGAACAGCGCCTGCAGCCCTAACGCGTGCGTAACGACCGGGCCGACGACCATCGCAATCGCGAAGGTGACACCAAAACTGATGCCGATAAAGGCCATCGCTTTGGTGCGGTTCTGCTCTCGCGTCAAATCGGAGAGCAGCGCCATCACGGCAGCGGCAATTGCGCCGGAGCCCTGCAGCGCACGGCCCAGAATAATGCCCCAGATAGAGTCCGTGCAGGCAGCAATAACGCTACCCAGAACAAACAGCAGCAGTCCGCCCACGATCAACGGCTTTCGCCCGATGCGATCGGAAAGCAGACCAAAAGGAATCTGAAAAATCGCCTGGGCCAGGCCATAGATACCAATCGCCAGGCCGATCAGCGTTTCACTCGCGCCCTGTAATGCCATGCCATAAGTGGTCAGTACCGGCAGGACCATAAACATTCCCAGCATGCGCAGGGAAAAGACCGTACCGAGGCCCCATGTGGCACGCAGCTCCACCGGAGTCATTTTATTATCGTTCATTCCAACCTCTGTTAATGTGCTGCATTTATTCTAGGGGGCGGGGCAGGGCGGGTAAAACAATAGTTTTTAAGCAGTCGTAACAAAAAGAAAGGGCGCGAAAATCGCGCCCTTTTCATGCTCTTACGGTGTCCGTTACCAGACGTAAGTCAGCAGGTCCTTCGAGGCCGGAGCCATCGAATCTACCGACATCATCACGCTCAGCGCGGTGATCGTCACGATAGAGAAGACAAACAGTTTACGTGCCCAGACACGATCGTCAGCGGTTTTATAACCGGATAACGCCATGCCCAGCCACCAGACGCTGACCGCAGCGGCCACCACCAGATATTTGTAGCCGGCATAGCCACCCAGCGTCAGCATCAGCGTGGCAATCATAAACGCCAGGATATAGAGCGTAATATGATTTTTTGCTACGGAGATCCCTTTCACCACCGGCAGTACCGGGATATTCGCCGCCTGGTAATCTTTAAAGCGGAAGATGGCAATCGCGTACGAGTGCGGCATCTGCCACAGGCTGAAGATCGCCAGCAGGATTAAGGCACCGGCATCAAACTCATTGGATACCGCACAGTAGCCGATAACCGGCGGTGCAGCACCCGACAGACTGCCAATCAGCGTACCGTAAACGGAGTGACGCTTCATGTAGAGACTGTAGATGCCCACGTAAACCACGAAGCCCATCACCGCCAGCCACATGGCCAGCGGATTTGCACCGAAGTAGAGCAACGCAAAGCCAGCAATACCCAGCACAGTGGCATAAACCAGGCTTACTTTCGCGGAGATAAGGCCTTTTACCAGCACCCGATTCCTGGTTCTCTCCATCTTGATGTCGATGTCGCGGTCGATCACGTTGTTGAAAACACAACCCGATGCAACCACCAGTGACACGCCCACCAGGGTGATGAGAAACAGGGCGTAATCCGTGTTGCCTTTAGAGGCCAGCAGGAATCCGCCGATCACAGAAATTAAATTCCCGAAAATAATTCCTGGTTTTGTAACTTGCAGGTATTGCTTAAACATTACGCGTGACTCTTTAGTGAGGCATCATGTTGTAGTTGAGGTTCCACATGATCCACAGTGAGCCTACTACGACAATCAGGATGATGATGGCCGAGAAAACAATGGCTACCATGTTCCAGCCACCCTCAGATTTGCTGTCTAAGTGCAGGAAGTAAACCAGGTGAACCAGCACCTGGATGACCGCACAGACCAGAACAACACCGAGGATAGTACCGTGAGATGCACTGCCATCCATGACCATCCAGAACGGGATCGCCGTCAGGATGATAGAGAGGATGAAGCCGATCATGTAGGACTTCACGCTACCGTGTGAAGCGCCATGTTCGTTAACAGAATGACTCATTACATGGCTCCCATCAGGTAAACAACGGTGAAGACGCAAATCCAGACCACGTCCAGGAAGTGCCAGAACAGGCTCAGACACATGATACGGGTGCGGTTAGTCGCGTTCAGGCCACGTTTAGAAATCTGGAACATCAGCACCAGCATCCAGATCAGACCCGAGGTCACGTGCAGACCGTGGGTACCGACCAGCGTAAAGAAGCCAGACAGGAAGCCACTGCGATCCGGACCAAAGCCTTCCGCAATCAGGTGATGGAATTCATAGATTTCCATGCCGATGAAGCCCAGACCAAACAGGAAGGTCAGCGCCAGCCAGCCGATAACGGCACCTTTTTGCTCCTTGTTCATGGAGATAACAGCCATGCCGTACGTGATGGAGCTCAGCAGCAGCAGGGCGGTTTCTACCAGAACAAACGGCAGCTCAAAGATATCTTTACCTGCCGGGCCACCGGCAGTGTTGTTGACCATGACGGCATAGGTCGCAAACAGGGTTGCGAAGATAATGCAGTCACTCATCAGGTAGATCCAGAAGCCAAAGACTTTATTGGCTCCTGCATCGTGATGCCCATGCTCCGCATGGGCGTCGTGGTGATGTTTAATCAGAGTTTCAGTTGACATTATTTCAGACCTGCTTTGCTGATTTCGTCAAAGTGCTGGTTTTCAATCTTCTGAACTTCAGCAACCGGAACGTAGTAATCCACGTCTTCGTCGAAGCTCTTCACGATCCAGGTAACGATCATGCCGAGGAATGAAAGACCTGCCAGCCACCAGATATGCCAGATCAGCGCGAAGCCCATTACCGTCGCGAACGCACAGATAACCAGTGCAGCACCGCTGTTTTTCGGCATATGAATCTCTTCATACGACTCCGGCTGCTTGTACGCTTCGCCTTTCTCTTTCATTTCCCAGAAAGCGTCACGCTCATGCACATGCGGGATCACAGCAAAGTTATAGAACGGTGGTGGTGAAGAGGTTGCCCACTCCAGCGTACGACCGCCCCACGGGTCACCGGTCAGATCACGGTTCTGGTCACGGTCACGGACCGAAACGTAGAACATGGTCAGCTGACACAGGATACCCATTGCAATCAGACCTGCACCGACCGCAGCGACCACCAGCAGAGGGTGGAACTGTGGATCGATATCCTGGCTCAGACGACGGGTCATACCCATGAAGCCCAGCGCGTACAGCGGCATAAAGGCAACGAAGAAGCCGATGATCCAGAACCAGAAGGCGCGTTTGCCCCAGGTTTCGTTCAGGGTAAAGCCAAAGGCTTTCGGGAACCAGTAGGTCACGCCCGCCATACAACCGAAGACAACACCACCGATGATAACGTTATGGAAGTGTGCAATCAGGAACAGGCTGTTGTGAAGAATGAAGTCAGCACCCGGAACGGCCAGCAGTACGCCGGTCATACCCCCTACAGAGAAGGTTACCAGGAAGCCAACGGTCCACAGCATCGCAGAGTGCATCTGGATGCGACCCTGGTACATGGTGAACAGCCAGTTAAAGATTTTAACCCCCGTCGGAATCGCGATGATCATCGTCATGATACCGAAGAAAGCGTTAACGTTCGCACCCGCACCCATGGTGAAGAAGTGGTGGAGCCAGACGATGAACGACAGTACGGTGATCGCGATGGTCGCCCACACCAGTGAGGTGTAGCCAAACAGACGTTTTTTGGAGAAGGTCGCGGTAATTTCTGCGAACACACCAAAGACCGGCAGAACCAGAATATACACTTCCGGATGACCCCAGACCCAGATCAGGTTGACGTACATCATCATGTTCCCGCCCATTTCATTGGTGAAGAAATGGAAGCCGAGATAACGATCAAGGGTCAACAGCGCCAGGGTCACGGTCAGAACCGGGAACGCAGCGATGATCAGGACGTTGGTGCACAGCGCAGTCCAGGTAAAGACAGGCATTTTGAACAGGCTCATGCCCGGTGCACGCATCTTCAGGATGGTCACGAAGAAGTTAATACCGGTTAAGGTCGTACCGATACCGGAGAGCTGAAGACTCCAGATCCAGTAGTCGACCCCGACGCCGGGACTGTACTCCGCGCCGGACAGTGGCGGATAAGCCAGCCAGCCGGTCTGCGCGAACTCGCCCACACCCAGCGACAGGTTAACCAGGATCACACCGACCGCGGTAAACCAGAAGCTCAGGTTGTTCAGGAACGGGAACGCAACGTCACGTGCACCAATCTGCAGCGGAACGGCGATGTTCATCAGGCCAACCACGAAAGGCATCGCCACGAAGAAGATCATAATGACGCCGTGCGCCGTAAAGATCTGGTCGTAGTGATGCGGTGGCAGAATGCCCGCTTCACCGGCCGACGCCATTACCTGTTGGGTACGCATCATGATGGCATCAGCAAAACCACGCAGCAGCATGACGAATGCCATGATGACGTACATGATACCCAGTTTTTTATGGTCGACAGACGTTAGCCATTCAGACCACAGATATTGCCATTTACCAAAATAGGTGATGGCGGCAATCAGTGCCAGACCACCTAAAATGATACCGGCGACCGTGACCATGATAATCGGCTCATGGTACGGCACTGCATCCAGTGTTAATTTTCCGAACATCGTATTATTCCTCGGCTCCCGCGGAAGCGGCGTGACTCATGTCCATACCTTCATGTTCAGGCATGTCCATCTTCCCGTGGCTGGTCATGAACTTAGCGATAACTTGCTTGAACAGTTCAGGATTCGCTGAAGAGAAATATTCCACCGGGTGGTTTTCGCTTGGTACAGCAACTTTCTCGAAATCTTCCATGGTGGTCAGCGTGTTAGGTGCTGCTTTAACTTTTGCTACCCACTGCTGGAATTCCGCATCGTCTTTGGTTGCAATGGCTTTGAACTTCATGCCAGAGAAACCGCGACCACTGAAGTTCGCAGAGATACCGTCGAAAGTCCCTGGCTCATTCGCAATCAGATGCAGTTTGGTCTGCATACCGGCCATCGCATAAATCTGGCTGCCGAGCGTTGGAATGAAGAAAGAGTTCATGACGGAGTTAGACGTGATTTTGAAGTTCACTGGCGTGTTTGCCGGGAAGGCAATCTGGTTCACGGTTGCAATACCCTGTTCCGGGTAAATGAACAGCCATTTCCAGTCCAGTGCAACCACATCGATCTCAACCGGTTTTACATCAGATTGCAGCGGTTTGCTGGGCTCCAGTGCATGGGTCGATTTCCAGGTCAGCACGCTGAGGAAGAGAATGATCAGGATCGGAATGGTCCAGACCACGGCTTCCACTTTGTTAGAGTGTGACCAGTTAGGGCTGTACTTCGCATTCGTGTTGGATGCCCGATATTTCCAGGCAAACACCACGGCCATCAGGACTGCGGGGATAACGACGATCAACATCAGGCCAAAGGCAGTCAGTATCAGCGAACGTTGCTCCAGTGCAATCTGTCCTTTGGGATTTAACAATGCACTATCGCAGCCACTCATTAATAAAGTGCCTGCAATTAATGACAAAATCCCCAAACTTTTATTGTATTTACTGAGTCTCATTTAACGACCTCAATGACAAAGGGCTCTATTGTCGTTTAAGTGTGCGCGCATTTTACGGGAAGGTTTATGCAGTGTAAACCAGCTTAAGGATGTGTCAGATGCGTGTTGACACCTTTTGCTAAGGGTGTCACAGATGTTGCGTCAGGTGACAAATAGTTAACGCAGACAAGCAGTTGGCACCAATATAACAAAAACCAATGGAAGTAACCGCAAAAAAATCAGGGAAAGGAATAACCCTTACTTTTAACGCCCAAATATTTAACAAGTCTGCATCATTTATGTGATGAAATTTAACTAAAGTAATTGCTCACCGGTTTTTAGTATTTCCGCTCCCCCTCCTCAGGCCATATTCTTATTTTCAAAAAATAACAGGCGATGATAAATGACGGCGGCCTGGTCCGTTGACAAAAAAATAAGCCGCAGCCGTTAACCCATCGATTTCACTTAAGCATCTGACGCGGGCAGGGCAGGCGCTCGTTTCAGTGCCCGGTAGTCGAGCAGCAGACCCGACAATACGGCCAGCAACGCGAGTACCATGCCAGTACCAAACAGGGGTGACAGCAGGGCAGCCAGCACAGTGAGCCCCAGCGCATCCAGCGCCAGCGCCACCAGCCAGAGTCCCAGCACGCCACAGCCTGCTGCAAACAGACGATTCGTCCAGCGATAGCCAAGAGGATAGTAGCTTCGTGTCAGGAATTTGCCACTCTGCTCGACCTGATTTAGCGTCTGACGGCAAAATGCCAGCAGCAATAGACCCGGCACGCTCGCCACGACGGTGAAGGCATAAAAGGCTGGCCAGCCCCAGAGTTCAACCAGCCAGCCCGCAGCCGGACCGACGTAAACCCGGCCCACCGCAGAAAGCGCTGACAGCAGGGCAAACTGGGTCGCGGAGAACGATTTGTTGCAGAGGGTCATCAACAGCGCCACAAAGGCGGCGGTGCCCATGCCGCCACAGAGGTTTTCCACAAAAACCGCGCTGGCCATGCTCCACAGCTGTTTATCCGTCACCGCCAGCAGCCAGTAACCGAAGTTTGAGACAGCCTGCAGCAGGCCGAAAATCATCAGTGCCCGGAACAGACTCAGGCGCTGCATGACGACACCTCCATAGAGCGCACCAATGATGGTCGCCAGCAGGCCCAGCGTCTTGTTAACCAGACCGACATCGCCAGCATTAAAGCCGACGCCGCGAATCAGAAAGGTGGTGGTCAGTGAGGCGGCAAAAGCATCGCCCAGCTTGTAGAGAATAATCAGGGTAATCAGCAGCCAGGCGTTATTGCGCTGAAAGAAATCTTTCAGCGGGTCGACGACAGCCTGACGCAGAGAGTGGGGCGTGGAAATATGGGTGTGCGGCTCGCTCGCCATCAGCGTGGCGATAATGCCTGGCACCATCATCAGCGCCATCAGCCAGTAGGTCGCCTGCCAGCCGAGATAACGGTCAGCCAGCCACAGCGCCAGCCCGCCTGAAATCAGCATCGCCAGCCGGTAACCCAGCACGGTTATCGCCGCGCCGCTGCCGCGCTCTTCAGGCGGCAGAATATCGGTTTTCCAGGCGTCAAAGACAATGTCCTGTGAGGCGGAGCAGAAGGCAATCAGCACCGCCAGAGCCGCCATCAGGGTCAGATCCCGGGTGGGTTGCAGAAACCCCATCGCCGCAATGCCCCCGACCAGCGCCAGCTGGCTGAGCAGCAACCAGCCGCGACGCCGGCCCAGAAACGGCGGCGTGTAGCGGTCCATCATCGGCGACCAGAGAAACTTAAAGACATAGGCCTGGCCGACCAGCGAAAAGAAACCGATGGTTTTCAGATCGACATTGTCCACCGTCATCCACGCCTGCAACGTGCCGGATGTCAGGGCCAGCGGCAGGCCGGAGGCGAAACCGAGCAGCAGCAGTACGGCGGCATTTTTCTGGCTGAAGAGGCGAAGATAGTGGTTCATGCGGATCCTGCCGGTAACAAACACGATGCCCGGCATCATGCCGGGCAGAGGAGAGGCGAAATTAACGCGCGTTCTGTTTGATGAAGTCGTTGACGCTGGTGTCCTGTGCCATGTCTGCGATGACATCGCTCATGGTGGCGTTGACCGCGTTAGTAATCTTCTGGTTGGTTGCGCTGAACGCGCCTTCTACGCTGTAAGTCTGGCGGTAGTTTTTAACCTGTTTGCTGCCGTTTTTGGCGGTAGCGATGATAGAGATATCCGCTTTGGTGGTAATGCTGTAGCGCACGTTGCCCTGGGTAACGTCAGCATAGAGGTTGTTCACCACGATCTGCAGATCGACCGCGCCATTCGGTCCTACCATATAGCCACGTGCCGTCATCTGTTTCTCCAGCACTTCCTGCAGCAGGAAACGCAGATCGCGCGATGGCGTCAGGGTCACCAGCTGGCCGTCACGGTTCACTTTTGCCAGCGCCTGATCCTGACGCTGATCGGCTCCGTTGATGCTGACGGTGACCGCCATCAGGCCTGGATCGCGCTGTGGCAGCTCAATCTTAGGCTGAATGGTAAGGGTATTATTGCTGGTTGCACAGCCGGCTAAAATGAACGCAGCCAACAGGGGGAATAACAGTTTTTTCAACATACTTTTTCTCGTTGGTGTCAGGGGGTTGGTTTGCAAAAATGGCGTTCATCATAGCATTGCCCGGCAGTGAAAAAAGCCCTGCGCCAGGGGAAATTGTCTTTGAAGATGTTTTGCGCGGCGTCACTGGCGGGTCTGTTTGCTGTTCGTTTCAGCTGCGTTATGATGCGCGCCGGAAGCTGGCCGACGCCTGAGCGAATATTTCGTGTCGGCTGACGGGTAAGCGCAGTAAAAGCGACTAAGATTGAATGAGATGGGGCACCGCGCTCGCCATTGAGGAGTAATAGCCATGATCCGCGAACAAATAGAAGAAAAGCTGCGTGTGGCATTTCAGCCAGCTCATCTGGAAGTGCATGACGAAAGTTACCGGCATAATGTGCCTGCCGGTTCCGAAAGTCACTTCAAAGTGGTCATTGTCAGCGACTGCTTTGCAGGCCAGCGCTTTCTGGCGCGTCACCGTCTGATTTATGGCGAACTGGCGGCAGAACTCGCCGGCAGCGTCCATGCCTTAGCCCTGCACACCTACACACTGAAAGAGTGGGAAGGATTGCAGGATACCGTGCTGGCTTCGCCGAACTGTCGTGGGGCCGGAACCCTCGCCTGATCTCCCTTCTCTGAAACGGCCTGCGGGCCGTTTTTTCGTTTATTTAGCGAAAAACGCGATCCCTGGCTCAAAAAAGCAGCAAAGCTGCTGAAAAGTGGTGAGTTACCATCCTCGACTCATTCCAGCGATGCCGCTATAATGCTGCGTCTATTTTTCCGGAATGTCTTCGGGACGCTTCTGGTAACAGGGATCAGGTTCTCTTCACGGAAGCCGTCCCGGTTGTTGGATACGGCGCATTTCACGATGTGTGGTGTCTGAAGTTGACCGAGCACGTGATTTTTTGAGGTAACAAGATGCAAGTTTCTGTAGAAACCACTCAGGGCCTGGGCCGTCGCATTACGATTACTGTCGCTGCTGACAGCATCGAAAGCGCAGTAAAAAAAGAACTGGTTGACGTTGCCAGGAAAGTTCGCATCGATGGTTTCCGTAAAGGCAAAGTGCCGATGAACATCGTCGCACAGCGTTACGGCGCTTCTGTCCGCCAGGACGTGCTGGGCGAGCTGATGACGCGCAACTTCGTTGACGCCATCATCAAAGAAAAAATCAACCCGGCTGGCGCACCTAACTACGTGCCAGGCGAGTACAAAGAAGGTCAGGATTTCACCTACGCGGTTGAGTTCGAAGTGTATCCGGAAGTTGAGCTGAAAGGCCTGGAAAACATCGAAGTCGAAAAACCTCTGGTTGAAGTTACCGATGCTGACGTTGACACCATGCTGGATACCCTGCGCAAGCAGCAGGCTAACTGGATTGAAAGCGACGCAGCGGCCGGTGCAGAAGATCGCGCGACCCTCGACTTCAACGGTTCCGTTGACGGCGAAGAGTTCGAAGGCGGCAAAGCCTCTGATTTCGTTCTGGCCATGGGCCAGGGCCGCATGATCCCAGGCTTTGAAGAAGGCATCGTGGGTCACAAAGCGGGCGAGACGTTCACCATTGACGTGAAATTCCCGGACGACTACCACGCAGAAACCCTGAAAGGGAAAGACGCGAAGTTCGAGATCGTGCTGAAGAAAGTTGAAACGCGCGAGCTTCCAGAACTGACTGAAGAGTTCATCAAACGTTTCGGCGTTGAAGATGGTTCTGTTGCCGGTCTGCGCACTGAAGTCCGTAAGAACATGGATCGCGAGCTGAAAGGCGCTATCCGTAACCGCATCAAATCTCAGGCGATCGACGGTCTGGTTGCGGCTAACGAAATCGACGTTCCTGCTGCGCTGGTTGATAGCGAAATCGACGTTCTGCGTCGTCAGGCTGCACAGCGTTTTGGTGGCAACGAGCAGCAGGCGCTGGAACTGCCTCGTGAACTGTTCGAAGAGCAGGCGAAACGCCGTGTTGTTGTCGGCCTGCTGCTGGGCGAAGTGATTCGTACCCATGAGCTGAAAGCGGATGAAGCACGCGTTAACACCATGATCGAAGAGATGGCTTCTGCGTATGAAGATCCGCAGGAAGTGATCGAGTTCTACAGCAAGAATAACGAGCTGATGAACAACATGCGCAACGTTGCGCTGGAAGAGCAGGCGGTTGAAGCGGTCCTGGCGAAAGCGAAAGTGACCGAGAAAGAGACCAACTTCCAGGATCTGATGAACCAGACCGCTCAGGCCTGATCAGACCTTTAACGGTATGTGCTAAGCCCGTGACTGAAAAGTCGCGGGCTTTTTTGTTTTGACGCTCAGCACGCTATTCTCCCCCTCTATTTGCTTAATTAACCAGCAAATTATTCACGCATCGCTTTTTCCGGGTTAGCGAACAGGGAAAAGATTGTTATGCTTGAAACAGGCGTGCACTATCCCCAGATATAGGGAGTATGCAGGAAGAAGAGTGAGGCTGGCTGATTAACCGTCCTGAAGGTGTCGGAAAGAGACGTGGCGTGGAGTTTCCCGCGCGTCTTTCGTAGAATCGGTACAGAATGTTGCCAATGAAATTTATCCAGGAGACGGTAATGTCATACAGTGGCGATCGTGAATATACTGCACCGCACAATGCGCTGGTGCCAATGGTTGTTGAACAGACTTCGCGTGGTGAGCGTTCTTACGACATTTACTCCCGTCTGCTGAAAGAGCGTGTGATCTTCCTGACCGGCCAGGTCGAAGACCATATGGCGAATCTGATCGTCGCGCAGATGCTGTTTCTGGAAGCGGAAAACCCGGAAAAAGATATCTATCTCTACATTAACTCACCGGGCGGCGTGATCACGGCTGGCATGTCGATTTACGACACCATGAAGTTCATCAAGCCGGACGTCAGCACCATCTGTATGGGCCAGGCCTGTTCCATGGGCGCTTTCCTGCTGACCGCGGGGACCAAAGGTAAACGTTTCTGCCTGCCAAACTCACGCGTCATGATTCACCAGCCGCTGGGCGGCTATCAGGGCCAGGCGTCAGACATCGAAATCCATGCGCGCGAGATCCTGAAGGTGAAACAGCGTATGAATGAGCTGATGGCTGAGCACACCGGTAAATCGCTGGAAGAAATTGAGCGCGACACCGAGCGTGACCGTTTCCTCTCTGCCAGTGAAGCGGTAGAGTATGGCTTAGTCGATTCAATTCTGACGCATCGCCAATAAGACCCGACTTACCCTTGTCCCTGGTCTATAGTTAACAGGACAACGGTACTATTACGGGTTGAATGAATTTCGGCCGTCACTGCACGGCCTGCGCCGTACGCAGGTACGGCCTGAGAACAAGAAGAGGTTAACTGATGACAGATAAGCGCAAAGACGGTTCAGGAAAGTTGCTGTACTGCTCTTTTTGCGGCAAAAGCCAGCATGAAGTGCGAAAGCTGATTGCCGGGCCGTCAGTGTATATCTGCGATGAGTGTGTTGACCTGTGCAACGACATCATTCGCGAAGAGATCAAAGAAGTTGCCCCGCATCGTGAACGCAGTGCGTTGCCAACCCCACATGAAATTCGCCATCACCTTGATGATTATGTCATCGGTCAGGAGAGAGCGAAGAAAGTGCTGGCGGTTGCGGTTTACAACCACTACAAACGTCTGCGCAATGGCGATACCAGCAACGGTATTGAGCTGGGCAAAAGTAACATTCTGCTGATTGGTCCGACCGGGAGTGGTAAAACGCTGCTGGCTGAGACGCTGGCGCGCCTGCTGGATGTGCCGTTCACCATGGCTGACGCAACCACGCTGACTGAAGCGGGTTACGTGGGTGAAGATGTCGAAAACATCATCCAGAAGCTGCTGCAGAAGTGTGACTATGACGTGCAGAAAGCGCAGCGCGGCATCGTCTACATCGATGAAATCGATAAAATTTCACGTAAGTCTGACAACCCGTCGATTACCCGTGACGTGTCAGGCGAAGGTGTTCAGCAGGCGCTGCTGAAGCTGATTGAAGGTACTGTAGCCGCGGTTCCACCGCAGGGCGGACGTAAGCATCCTCAGCAGGAATTTTTGCAGGTTGATACCTCTAAAATTCTCTTTATCTGTGGCGGCGCATTCGCCGGTCTGGACAAAGTGATCTCGCAGCGTGTTGAAACCGGATCCGGTATCGGCTTCGGCGCAACCGTGAAAGGGAAATCGCAGAAAGCCAGCGAAGGCGAACTGCTCTCACAGTGTGAACCTGAAGATTTAATCAAATTTGGTCTGATCCCTGAGTTCATCGGCCGTCTGCCTGTTGTGGCGACCCTGAGCGAGCTGAGTGAAGAAGCCCTGATTCAGATTCTGCGTGAGCCGAAGAACGCCTTGACCAAACAGTACCAGGCGCTGTTCAACCTGGAAGGCGTTGAGCTGGAGTTCCGTGACGAGGCGTTAACCGCTATTGCGAAAAAAGCGATGTCACGTAAAACCGGTGCACGTGGTCTGCGTTCGATTGTTGAAGGTGCGTTACTGGAAACGATGTATGACCTGCCTTCTATGGATGACGTCGAAAAAGTAGTGATTGATGAGTCAGTTATTGACGGTCAGTCTGAACCGATGCTGATTTACGGTAAGCACGAAGCGCAGGCATCTGGCGAATAATTAAACAGATCGTCCACATTGTTATCTTAAAAAAGGGGAAAATGTTTCCCCTTTTGCTTTTCTCGCCTCTGTGACGTTGAATGTCAGACAATCATCCCCATATACTCAGATACCTGTGGGTTTAACTGCATACCTGCCTGATGCGGTTCCCATCACCTGGCGGACATTAAACAAAGAGAGAGCTCTATGAATCCTGAGCGTTCTGAACGCATTGAAATCCCCGTGTTGCCGCTGCGCGACGTGGTGGTTTCTCCGCACATGGTAATTCCGTTGTTTGTTGGCCGGGAAAAATCAATTCGGTGCCTTGAAGCCGCAATGGATCATGATAAAAAAATCATGCTGGTCGCACAGAAAGAGGCTTCAACGGATGAACCTGGCATTAACGATCTCTTTTCAGTAGGGACCGTGGCATCAGTGTTGCAAATGCTGAAACTGCCGGATGGCACCGTCAAAGTTCTGGTCGAAGGTTTACAGCGCGCCCATATCACGACGCTGGCCGATAACGGTGACCATTTTGTGGCACAAGCTGAATACCTGGTTTCGCCGGAAATTGAAGAGCGCGAGCAGGAAGTGCTGGTGCGCACGGCGATCAACCAGTTTGAAGGCTACATCAAACTGAATAAAAAGATCCCACCTGAGGTCCTGACCTCACTGAACAATATTGACGATGCGGCGCGCCTTGCCGACACCGTTGCTGCACATATGCCACTGAAACTGGCAGACAAACAGTCTGTGCTGGAGATGTCCGACGTTAACGAACGTCTGGAATATCTGATGGCGATGATGGAATCTGAAATCGATCTGCTGCAGGTTGAGAAGCGTATTCGCAACCGTGTTAAGAAGCAGATGGAGAAGAGCCAGCGCGAGTACTATCTGAATGAGCAGATGAAGGCAATTCAGAAAGAGCTGGGCGAGATGGATGACGCGCCGGACGAATATGAAGCGTTAAAACGCAAAATCGACGCGGCTAAAATGCCGGAAGAGGCGCGTGAGAAAGCCGAAGCCGAGTTGCAGAAGCTGAAAATGATGTCTCCGATGTCGGCGGAAGCGACCGTAGTGCGTGGCTACATCGACTGGATGGTGCAGGTTCCGTGGAACGCACGCAGCAAAGTGAAGAAAGATCTGCGTAAAGCGCAGGAGACACTGGATACCGATCACTACGGCCTGGAGCGCGTGAAGGATCGTATTCTCGAGTATCTTGCGGTTCAGAGTCGCGTCAGCAAAATCAAAGGGCCGATTCTCTGCCTGGTTGGACCGCCAGGGGTAGGTAAAACGTCCCTCGGTCAGTCGATCGCCAAAGCGACCGGACGTAAATATGTGCGTATGGCTCTGGGTGGCGTGCGTGACGAAGCGGAAATCCGTGGTCACCGTCGGACTTACATCGGCTCAATGCCGGGTAAACTCATTCAGAAAATGGCAAAAGTCGGGGTGAAAAACCCGCTGTTCCTGCTGGATGAAATCGACAAGATGTCCTCGGACATGCGTGGCGATCCGGCGTCGGCGCTGCTGGAAGTCCTCGATCCGGAACAGAACATTGCGTTCAACGATCACTATCTGGAAGTCGACTATGACCTCTCAGATGTGATGTTCGTGGCCACGTCAAACTCCATGAACATTCCGGCTCCATTGCTTGACCGTATGGAAGTCATTCGTCTGTCGGGTTACACCGAAGATGAAAAACTGAACATCGCTAAGCAGCATCTGCTGCCGAAGCAGATTGAGCGTAACGCCCTGAAAGCCAGTGAGATCACGGTTGAAGACAGCGCCATCATCGGCATCATTCGCTACTACACCCGCGAAGCCGGGGTGCGTAGCCTTGAGCGTGAGCTGTCGAAATTGTGCCGTAAAGCGGTGAAGTCACTGCTGATGGACAAGACGAAAAAGCACATCACCATCGATGGCGAGAACCTTAAGGATTTCCTGGGCGTTCAGCGCTTCGACTATGGCCGTGCTGACAGCGAAAACCGTGTCGGTCAGGTGACCGGACTGGCGTGGACCGAAGTGGGCGGCGATCTGCTGACCATCGAAACCGCCTGTGTGCCGGGTAAAGGCAAGCTGACTTATACGGGGTCGCTGGGTGAAGTGATGCAGGAGTCGATTCAGGCTGCGCTGACCGTGGTGCGTGCCCGTGCCGAGAAGCTGGGCATCAATGGTGACTTCTACGAAAAACGTGATATTCACGTTCACGTTCCGGAAGGCGCGACGCCAAAAGATGGCCCAAGTGCCGGTATCGCAATGTGCACCGCGCTGGTCTCCTGTCTGACCGGTAACCCGGTGCGCGCCGATGTGGCGATG
Organism: Type-F symbiont of Plautia stali; assembly: GCF_059731105.1. NCBI lineage: Bacteria > Pseudomonadati > Pseudomonadota > Gammaproteobacteria > Enterobacterales > Enterobacteriaceae > Type-F symbiont of Plautia stali. The sequence continues at coordinate 977,952 of NZ_AP035909.1, forward strand.
ACCGGTGAGATCACCCTGCGTGGTCAGGTGCTGCCGATTGGCGGCCTGAAAGAGAAACTGCTGGCCGCACACCGTGGTGGCATCAAAACCGTACTGATCCCGGACGACAACAAGCGTGATCTGGAAGATATTCCTCAGAACGTGATTGCCGATCTGGCGATTCATCCGGTGAAACGCATTGAAGAGGTGCTGAATCTGGCACTGGAAAATGCGCCATACGGTATGCAGGTCGCAACAGCAAAATAGTGATTAGCGGCATAAACCGTTAAAAAGCGAAGCTGGCAAGGCAATTGACGCTTGCCAGCTTTTTTTTGTGCCGCTAATTTAGGTGGCTGCCGGCATGACGTTCTCAGAGAAATTCCGTTGTTTCGGCTCCACAGGCTTGATATAACTTGCTGCGCGTTCGTACCCGGCGGGAAGCCGGGGTACGATGTGAAATAATAAAAGAGGGGATGAAGAGAGTGAATAAGTCACAATTGATCGACAAAATTGCTGCTGATGCTGACATTTCTAAAGCGGCAGCGGGACGTGTTTTAGATGCATTTATGGGCTCTGTTTCTGATGCGCTGAAAGACGGTGATGAAGTGGCTCTGGTCGGTTTCGGTACTTTCTCTGTACGTGACCGTGCTGCGCGTACTGGCCGCAACCCGCAAACCGGTAAAGAGATCACGATCCCGGCCGGTAAAGTGCCAGGTTTCCGTGCCGGTAAAGCCTTGAAAGACGCAGTCAATTAAGAATAACGAACAGATTCATTGACGCATTTTCTTCAGTGGATGAGAGGACGATGAACGCGTTCTCATGTAACATACGGGCACATCAATGAGATGTGCCTTTTTTGTTTTAATCGGTGAAAATCGGGCCGTTAGATGGACCTGGACCGGATTGAGACTGCCAGCTAAGCCAGCAGTTGCGTGAGTCGCCAGCCAGAGGCGAAGGGCGACCGGGCTTTACATTCACACTACAGCGGAGTGTTGCCATACCATGATGGACAATTTACGCGCGGCGTCGAACCATGTCGTGCTCAAGATTATTTTGGGGCTGATTATCCTCTCCTTTGTGCTGACGGGCGTTGGCAACTATCTGATTGGCGGCAATAACGACTATGCGGCCAAAGTAAACGGTCAGGAGATTAGCCGCGCGCAGCTGGAGCAGGCGTTCAACAGCGAACGCAGTCGTCAGCAGCAGATGCTGGGTGACCAGTTCTCGCAGCTGGCCAGCAACGACGGTTACATGCAGCAGATGCGTCAGCAGGCGCTGTCTCAGTTAATCGACCGGGCGCTGCTTGACAGCTATATCAAAGATCTCCACCTCAGCATCAGCGACGATCAGGTCAAACAGGCTATCTTCAACCAGCAGGCTTTTCAGACCAACGGTAAATTCGATAATGCGAAATACCTCAATCTGATCGGCAGCATGGGGTTCAGTGCTGACCAGTATGCTGAAGCGCTGCGTAAACAGCTCTCCAATCAACAGCTGATCAATGCCGTCGCCAATACTGACTTCACGCTGAAAGGCGAAGCGAGCCGGCTGGTGGACCTGGTGTCCCAGCAGCGTGATATCCGTCAGGCGACGCTGGATGTGAACGCGCTGGCGGCGAAACAGACCGTCACCGATGACGAAATCAGCCAGTATTATCAGCAGCATAAAAGCAGCTTTATGGCACCAGAGCAGTTCCGCGTCAGCTACATCCTGATGGATGCCGCCAGCATGCAGCAGGATGCCAGCGAGGCGGATATTCAGGCCTGGTACGATCAGCATAAAGCGGACTACACGCAGCCACAGCGTACCCGCTACAGCGTAATCCAGACCAAAACGGAAGCGGATGCTAATGCCGTTCTGGCTCAGCTGAAAGCGGGCGCCTCTTTCGCGGACGTGGCAAAAGCCAAATCCATTGACCCTATCTCCGCGCGTAAGGGCGGCGACATGGGCTGGCTGGAACCGTCAACCACACCGGATGAGCTGAAAAATGCGGGCCTGACAGAGAAAGGCCAGATGTCGGGCGTGATCAAGTCGTCTGTGGGCTTCCTGGTCGTGCGTCTTGACGATATCCAGGCAGAGCAGGTTAAGCCGCTGGCTGACGTTCACAGCGCGATTGCCGCGAAAGTGAAGCAGGAGAAGGGCGTTGATGCCTTCTACAAACTGCAGCAGAAAGTCAGCGAAGCGGCGAGCAACGATAATGAGTCACTGGCGGGTGCCGAGCAGGCTTCCGGTCTGAAGGCGCAGGAGACCGGCTGGTTCAGTCAGGATTCACTGCCAGACGCGCTTAACTTTGATCCGGTGAAGCAGGCTATCTTCAACGGTGGCCTGGTGGGACAGAACGGTGCGCCGGGTAATAACTCTGATATCATCACAGTGGATGGCGACCGCGCCTTTGTGCTGCGTATCAGCGATCACAAACCGGAAGCGGTAAAACCGCTGGATCAGGTTAAGGCGCAGATCACCGACACGCTGAAGCATGATAAAGCGACGCAGCAGGCGAAAGCCCAGGCGGACAAACTGCTGGATGCGCTTAAAGCCGGTAAGCAGGATGCGCTGACCGCAGCAGGCCTGACGCTGAGCGCCAGTAAAACGGTCGATCGCAACGTGCAGGATCCGGTGGCACAGGCTGCCTTTAATCTGCCTCAGCCTGCGGATAACAAACCGTCGTGGGGCGTGAGCGAAGATATGCAGGGCAACGTGGTGCTGGTGGCAGTGGATAAGGTGAAAACCGGCACCATGCCACAGGCGCAGATTGATGAAATGGTCAAAGGTGTCACGCAGAACAATGCCCAACTGACCTTTGAAGCGTTACTGCAAAATCTGCGCAAAGAGGCAAAAATCAAGTACGGCGCAGCCGCACAAATGTAGTAAGCCTCGCAGAAACCGCGAAACCACTGTAATAACCCAAGGCCGCATTCGCGGCCTTTTCCATTTCTGAAATCCCGCTTTTGTGCCTTGTGCACCGTCGTGACACGCTGTCGCTGCTGTTTACACACAAGGAGAAACACAGCATGGCTAAACATGAAGTCGTTGCCCTCTATCTCTCACTCGCGCTGGGCGGCGCGTTCTGCCACAGCAGCGTCGCTGCGGCCCCCGATCCTGCCAGCACGTCCATCAGCCAGAACGCATTGCCTGCGCCGGAAAAAGCGATCAGCGACGTTGCTCAGCCGGGTCAGGTCAGCATCAATGATGCGACGGCGGAACAGCTCTCTGCCGTGATGAACGGCGTGGGGCTGAAAAAGGCCCAGGCCATTGTCAGCTATCGCGAACAGTACGGACCGTTCAGCGCGATCCAGCAACTCAGCGAAGTGCCGGGGATCGGGAATGCGCTGATAGAACGTAATGCAGACCGGCTGAAATTGTGAGGCAGTACGCATCTGTGATGCATAACCCGCGCTGAACCGGCGGCTCTGCTAAAGTGAACAGGTCCAACCAGTTCACCCAAAGCAGGAGAGCATGACCATGCAGACCATCATAAAAGTGCGCGGCTACCATCTGGATGTCTATCAGCACGTTAACAATGCGCGTTATCTTGAATTTCTTGAGGAGGCGCGCTGGCAATGGCTGGAAGAGGCTGAAGCATTCCACTGGCTGCAGGAGCAGAAACTGGCGTTTGTGGTGGTCAATATTAACATCAACTACCGTCGCCCGGCCGTACTGGGCGACGTACTCACCATCGACAGTGAGATTACGCAGTTAAATGGCAGGAGTGGCGTCATCGCGCAGCGGGTGCTGCTGGCAGGCCAGGAAACAGTGGTTGCCGATGCTGCGCTGACCTTTGTCTGCATCGATTTGCGCACCCAGAAGGCGGTCACCCTGGAAGGGGCGTTGCGGGAGCGACTGATGCGTCTGATGGCATGAGAGAAAAAAGGCGGCAAATCCGATCGCTGCCGCCATCACTGTCGGCCTCAGTTAAGGCCGCTCTTTGCTTTCATTGCGGCCATCACGCCCGCACGATCGCTGAGATAACCCTGCAAGCCGTTGGCCCGTAAATGACAGGCTGCACACTCACCGCAGCCGTCTCCTTTCACGCCGTTATAGCAGGTCAGCGTCTCTTCGCGAATCAGCGGCAGTTGCTGCCAGTAGTCCGCCAGCGCCCAGGTTTCCGCCTTATTGAGCCACATCAGCGGCGTCTCGAAGCGGAGAGTGCGCGCCATGCCAAGCGTGACCGCCTGGTTCATGGCTTTGACAAACTCATCGCGGCAATCGGGATAGCCGGAAAAATCGGTTTCGCAGACGCCCGTGATCACCGCTTCGGCCTCTACCTGATAGGCATAAACCGAGGCCAGCGTCAGAAAGAGAATATTGCGACCCGGCACAAAAGTACTCGGTAATCCGGTGGCATCAGGATTGTAGGCGGGTACCGGAATGCTATCGCGCGTCAGGCTGCTGACGGCGAGTTCGTTCAGCATGGTGACATCCAGCACTTTATGTGCGCGCGCACCCAGCCTGATAGCCAGATCCCGGGCCACCTCAATCTCTTCCCGATGGCGTTGTCCGTAATCGAAGGTGACGCAGTGCACCTCATCATAAAGTGCTAAAGCCTGAACCAGGCAGGTCGTGGAATCTTGTCCACCGCTGAAAACAACAACAGCGCGTTTCATGGCATTTCCCTGATAAGTAATTTTGCGCTTATGGTAATGCCTCATTCCGCCGCTGAACAGCTGCACGGCGGATCAATCGGCGGTGGAATCCATGCGCGGCTGAAATCGAACCAGCCCAGCGCATTGAGTTCAATCCCTTCGACGCCGGGCGGCGCGTAGATTTGGTAGCGATAGTTAAACAGCGGCAGCAGAATGCCGTCCGTCATCAGCTGATGATAAAGCTGATGCAGCGCGCGGGAGCGGGCCTCACCGTCAGCAATCTGCTGGATAGCCAGCAGCTGTCTCTGTACCGCTTTGCCCTGCAGGGTCGCTGACAGAGGCCGCCACAGCGGGTCCAGTGCCAGCCAGTTCGCCAGTGTAAACACCGGGGCATCGCCTATCAGTCGATCGCCCATCACCAGGTCGGCCTCATCAAGCTGATGAATGGTTTGCCAGCTTTTGACCGGATGAAAAAACACCTGGAGGTGACAGCCATGCTGCCTGAGTAATTCACATAACGCCTGCGCCATCTGATGCAGCTCAACCGGCAGCTGATAGTGGAGTGTCAGCGTGGCGGGCAGGGGGCCAGGCACTGCCTCGATCGGCGGCACCGGCCAGCCAGGCAGCAGCTCGTTGCTGGGCGTAATTAAGCCTTCATCAAGAGGCAGCCGGCTGACGATGCCGCTTTGCTGGATCAGATGGAAAACGCTGCGCGCCTGTTCGGCAGTAAATCCGTCACGCGGGCGGCAGAGCAGATAGCAGAAACCGAGACTGATGCTGTTGCTGACCGGTTGCAGCGTCTTAAGCTCGGCGGCATCGCCGATGGCGATCTGCACCGGATGACGACAGCTGCTGCCCAGGCGGGGGTCGAACAGTTGTGGCGTAATCCAGTACTCCACGGCCTGCAACAGTGGACGCTGCAGGTGCCACTGCGCATGACTCTCCATCCTGACCAGTTCAGGGCTGAAGTGACGCAGTTTCCACGGACCGCTGCCGATGGTGGGATGATCGGGATGGGGCAGCAGGCACAGCAGATGTGCCAGCCGGTGCGGTAGCCAGAAATCAGGTTGCCGCAGCACAAAGCGCAGGGCCAGCGGATGCGGCGCCTCCACGCTCTCCACGTCGGCCAGCAGCAGTGCGACGCGCGGTTCCTGCAACAGCTGACGAAACTGCGACACCAGTTGCTCCGCCTGAACCGGCTCGTCGTTGTGCCACCTCAGCTGAGGCCGTAACCAGAATAGCCAGTGACATCCCGTTTCATCGTGCTGCCAGTGATGAGCCAGATCGCCGACCGGTGCATCCTGCTCAAAGCGGGTCAGGCCGGAGTAGATCTGGCGCACCAGATGCTGTTCAGCCCGGCCGGTAATCTGATGCGGCGCTGTGTTCTCCATCGGGCGATAGTAGGGGATGCGCAGCACCGGCGTATCGTTCTGCCACTGTCCCCCCATCATCGGCCGCAGCAGAGTCATCAGCCGCTCCGGCGGCAGATCCAGCAGCTGCAAGGCGTCTGCGGCCGCGCCGGTATCGAGCTGCCGTTGCAGCAGCTGCTGACGCAACGCTTCAGGCGTGCGCAGAAAAGTGACCTGACCCTGTTTACCCCGGCCCGCTTCACCCCGCCAGCTGAGCCAGCCCGCCTGCTGCCAGTGTGACAGCAGCGTGCGGAGATGACGCTCGCTGCAGATGCAGTGACGGGCCATCTCCGCCACGCAGGTCTGCTGAGGCGCCCCCTGACTCTGCTGCCACAGGCGCTGAAACTGATGAATACGGTGAAGTTCGCGCATCATAAACCCGGAACAATTTTTTAAAAGTATTCACTATTAGTTCCGTAATTAACAGGCAATAGTGGGACTCATCTTTTCAGCAGGAGGAGAGTCATGATGCGTTTAGCCGCGTTCGATATGGATGGCACATTGCTGTTGCCGGATCATCAGCTGGGACAGCAGACACTGGAGAGTCTGCAGGCGTTACATTCACGGGGTCTTCATCTCGCGCTGGCGACGGGCCGCCACCTGCTGGAGATGCAGATTCTGCGGGAAAAAATGATTCTGCCCGCCTGGCTTATCACGGGGAATGGCACCCGCATACATGACCGGCAGGGTACGCGGCTATTTGGATGCGATCTGCCTTCTGCCGTCGCCGAAGAGGTGATCCATCGTCACTGGGAGACGACTGCCACGATGCACATCTTTAACGACCAGGGCTGGTTTACCGACCGGCCGCAGCCTGAACTGCTGGTGGCGCATCAGATGAGCGGATTTGGCTATCAGCTGTGCGACCTTAAAACGCTGCCCGCGCATCAGGTAACAAAAATCTGCTTCATCGATCGGCATCAGCACCTGTGTCAGCTTAAAACGCAGCTGGATGCCGTGCTGGGCGATCAGGTCAACATCTGTTTCTCTGCGGAGGATTGTCTGGAAGTGTTGCCCGCAAACTGCAACAAGGGCAGCGCGCTGGCGCTGCTGTGTGACCACCTCTCCCTGACCATGGCGGAGTGTATGGCGTTCGGGGATGCGATGAACGATCGCGAGATGCTGGCTCAGGCCGGGCAGGGTTTCATCATGGGTAATGCGATGGCGCAGTTAAAGAGGGCGCTTCCGCATCTGCCGGTGTTAGGGCATTGCGGGACACAGGCGGTGTCCCATTATTTAAATCACTGGCTGGCGACACCCCACCTCGCGTATTCCCCCGAATGCTGAGGATTGCCGTGAACCGGACTGGAAGTCCGGTTTTTTACGCCAGCTCGCGCTGCCACGGCGTGATATCACCGATATGTTTTGCCACCCATTCCGGCTGATAGTAGCTGTCGGGATAGCGTTCACCACTGTCACATAACAGCGTGACCAGCGCGCCCGACTGATTTGCCGCCCGTAAGCGTTTCGCCACCTGCATCATGCCCCAGAAGTTGGTGCCGGTAGAGGCACCCGGCTTGCGTCCCAGAATCTTTTCCAGTTTCAGCATCGCGGCCAGCGTTGCGCCGTCCGGCACTTTGATCATTTCGTCGATCACATCGGGCATAAATGACGGCTCGACCCGCGGACGGCCAATCCCCTCGATCAGGCTGCCACGGGTGCTGGTCAGGGTGGCATCACGCTGCTGCCAGTAATCGAAAAACACCGAGTGCTGGGGATCGACCACCAGCAGTTTCGTTTCGAGTCCCTGATAGCGGATGTAGCGCCCCAGCGTGGCGGAGGTGCCGCCGGTGCCCGCACTCATAATCACCGTATGAGGGATCGGATAGGGTTCATGCTGCATCTGACGGAAAATGCTCTCCGCGATGTTGTTATTGCCGCGCCAGTCGGTTGCACGCTCAGCATAGGTAAACTGATCCATAAAGTGACCGTTCAGTTCACGCGCCAGCCGCTCAGATTCCGCGTAGAGCTGGCAGGGATCCTCGACAAAATGACACCGCCCGCCATAAAAGGCGATCTGCTCAATTTTCCGTTTTGCCGTACTGGCTGGCATCACCGCAATAAAGGGCAGCCCCAGCAGCCGTGCGAAGTAGGCCTCAGAAACAGCCGTGCTGCCTGACGAGGCTTCAATAATCGGCGTATCCTGTTTAATCCAGCCGTTAGAGAGGCCATAAAGAAACAGGGAGCGCGCCAGGCGATGCTTCAGGCTGCCGCTGGGATGGGTACTCTCATCTTTCAGGTAGAACCAGATGCCGGGAAAATCCGCAAGATCGAAACGGATCAGATGCGTCTCGGCCGATCGCTGAAAATCGGCGTTAATTTCGTTGATAGCGTGGCGAATCCAGCAGGTCTGCATCTCAGTCATCCGGTTATAAAACAGTCCGGCTATTTTATGGCACGTGCAGGAAAAAGAGATTGCAAAATTACCGCTAAAATCGCGTTAATGGAGAAAATGATTCTCCCGGAGACGCGAATGTTAGACAAAACTGACCTTAAGCTGCTTGCGCTGCTGCAGCAGGACTGCACGCTGTCGCTGCAGGCGCTGGCAGATGCCGTCAATCTCACGACCACGCCCTGCTGGAAGCGACTGAAAAAACTGGAAGATGATGGCATTATTCGCGCGCGGGTGGCGTTACTGGACGGTGACAAAATCGGCCTGTCACTGACGGCGTTTATGTTTGTTAAAACCCAGCAGCATAGCCGTGACTGGTATCAGACCTTTGTCTCGGTGGTCAATAGCATGCCGGAGGTGATGGCCTTTTACCGCATGGCAGGCGAGTATGACTACCTGCTGCGCATTCAGGTGGCCGACATGAAAAGCTATGATGCTTTCTATAAGCGATTAGTCAACGGCGTGCCCGGCCTGATCGATGTGACCTCCAGCTTCGCCATGGAAGAGATTAAATACACCACGGCTTTACCCGTTGCCCCTCTGGGGGCCTGAGATTGAGAACAGCGCTGTGCGATTATTCAGTCAGTTAAGTTGGTATTTTTTGCGGGAGTGGCGACGCTATCTGGGCGCGGTCATCCTGCTGATTGTTATTGCTGTTCTGCAGTTGCTGCCGCCGCATGTAGTGGGGATCATTGTTGACGGCGTGACAGGCGACACCATGAGTACCGGTCGCATCATGATGTGGATTGGGGTCATGCTGGCAACGGCGGTCGTGGTCTATCTGCTGCGCTATGTCTGGCGCGTGCTGCTGTTTGGCGCCTCCTACCAGCTGGCGGTCGAGCTGCGTGAAGATTTTTATCGTCAGCTGAGTCGTCAGCAACCGGCATTTTATCTGCGCCATCGCACGGGTGACCTGATTGCGCGCGCCACTAACGACGTGGATCGGGTGGTGTTTGCTGCCGGGGAAGGGGTGCTGACGCTGGTGGACTCGCTGGTTATGGGCTGTGGCGTGCTGCTGGTGATGAGCACCCAGATCAGCTGGCAGCTGACGCTGCTCTCGCTGGTGCCGATGCCGGTGATGGCGATCGTCATCCATCGTTACGGTAATCAACTGCACGATCGCTTTAAGCTGGCTCAGGCAGCCTTTTCCAGCCTTAACGACCAGACGCAGGAGAGCCTGACCAGCATCCGCATGATCAAAGCCTTTGGGCTTGAGCAGCATCAGTCACAGCAGTTTTCCGCTATCGCCCGCGATACCGGTGAGAAAAACCTGCGGGTGGCGCGGGTTGATGCCCGTTTCGATCCCACTATCTATATCGCCATCGGCTTTTCAAACCTGCTGGCGATTGGCGGCGGCAGCTGGCTGGTGTGGCATGATCAGATGACGCTGGGTCAGCTCACCAGCTTCGTGATGTATCTCGGCCTGATGATCTGGCCCATGCTGGCGCTGGCCTGGATGTTTAATATTGTCGAACGCGGCAGCGCCGCGTGGAGCCGCATCGGCGCGCTGCTGGCGGAAGCACCGGCGGTGGAAGATGGTGACAAAACGCTGCCGCCTGACCCCGGAACGCTTCAGGTGGCGATTCGAGCCTTTCACTATCCGGCCAGCACGGCGCCGGTGTTAAGCGATGTCTGCTTTCAGCTGAAACCCGGTGAGATGCTGGGACTGTGCGGCCCGACCGGCAGCGGCAAAAGCACCCTGCTCAGCCTGATTCAGCGCCACTTTGACATTCAGCAGGGGGATATCCGCTACCACCAGATCCCGCTGCCGCAGCTGCGGCTCGACAGCTGGCGCAGCCGTCTGGCGGTGGTCAGCCAGACGCCGTTCCTCTTCTCTGACAGCGTGGCCAGTAACATTGCGCTGGGGAAACCGGGCGCGTCCCGGCAGGAGATCGAACAGGCCGCCAGGCTCGCCTGCGTGCATGACGATATCCTGCGTCTGCCACAGGGTTATGAAACGGAAGTCGGGGAGCGGGGTGTGATGCTCTCCGGGGGACAGAAGCAGCGCCTTTCCATTGCCCGGGCACTGCTGCTGAATGCCGAAATCCTGATTCTGGATGACGCGCTTTCTGCGGTGGATGGCCGTACCGAACATGAAATTCTGCATAACCTGCGCATCTGGGGAGAGGGACGCACGCTGATTATCAGCGCGCACCGCTTATCGGCGCTGACGGAAGCCAGTGAAATTCTGGTGATGCAGCAGGGCAGCGTCGCCCAGCGCGGTGACCACGATACGCTGAGCGGAACGCCCGGCTGGTATCGGGATATGTTCCGTTATCAGCAGCTGGAAGCCGCACTGGATGATGATGAAAATGAGAAAGGAGTGCCGCATGGCTAAGTCTGCCCGCTTGTGGCCTACCCTGAAGCGCCTGCTGAGCTACGGTAAGCCCTGGCGTAAATCCCTGTCGCTGGCCGTCGGCCTGCTCTGGATCGCGGCCGCTGCTGAAGTGACCGGACCGGTGCTGGTCAGCTACTTTATCGACAATCTGGTGGCGAAACATCAGATGCCCTGGGGGCTGGTTGCCGGCCTGCTGGTCAGTTTCATTCTGCTTCAGCTACTGGCCGCCGCGCTCCACTACTGGCAGGCGCTGTTATTCAACCGGGCGGCGATCGGCGTGGTGCAGCGGTTACGCAGCGATGTGATGAATGCCGCGCTCTGTCAGCCGCTGAGCGCCTTCGATACCCAGCCGGTCGGTCAGATTATTTCACGCGTGACCAACGACACCGAAGTCATCCGCGATCTCTACGTCACGGTGGTCTCAACCGTGCTGCGCAGTGCCGCGCTGGTTGGGGCCATGATGGTGGCGATGTTCAGCCTTGACTGGCGCATGGCGCTGGTGGCGATGATGATCTTCCCGCTGGTGCTGATGGTGATGGTGATCTATCAGCGCTTCAGTACACCAATTGCCCGCCGGGTTCGCGGTTATCTGGCCGACATCAACAACGGCTTTAACGAAGTGATCAGCGGCATGAGCGTGATCCAGCAGTTTCGTCAGCAGGCCCGCTTCGGCGAGCGGATGGGCGAGGCCAGTCGCTCTCACTACCTGGCGCGGATGGAAACGCTGCGTCTCGACGGCTTTCTGCTGCGCCCGTTGCTGAGCCTCTTTTCCGCGATGGTGCTGTGCGGGCTGCTGGTTCTGTTCAGCTTCTCCGTGCCCGGCGTTTTTGAAGTCGGTGTGCTTTATGCCTTCATCACCTATCTGGGACGCCTGAATGAGCCGCTGATTGAGCTCACCACACAGCAGTCGATGTTGCAGCAGGCGGTGGTCTCCGGTGAGCGCATCTTCGAACTCATGGATGCCGCGCAGCAGCAGTATGGCGAAAGTCAGCAGCCGCTGGCTTCCGGCCGCATTTCGCTGAACAATCTGAGTTTCGCCTACCGTGAAAACCGCGATGTGCTCAGTGACATCAATCTTGAGGTGGCGCCGCGCGAATTTGTGGCGCTGGTCGGACATACCGGCAGCGGCAAAAGCACGCTGGCAAACCTGCTAATGGGCTACTACCCGGTGACACGCGGTGAGATCCGCATTGATGACCGGCCGATTGGGGATCAGAGCCATAGCGTGCTGCGACACGGGATCGCCATGGTGCAGCAGGACCCGGTGGTGCTGGCGGATACGCTGCTGGCCAATGTCCGGCTGGGCCGTGATATCAGCGAAGAGGCGGTCTGGACGGTGCTGGAACAGGTCCGGCTGGCGCCCCTGGCACAGGCTCTGCCGGAGGGGATTCACACCCGGCTGGGTGAGCAGGGGAATAACCTGTCTGTCGGGCAGAAGCAGCTGCTGGCGCTGGCGCGGGTGCTGGTCGATCTGCCGCAGATACTGATTCTGGATGAAGCCACGGCTAATATTGACTCTGGCACGGAACAGGCGATTCAGCAGACGCTGGCCAGACTGCGTCAGCACAGCACGCTGGTGGTAATTGCTCACCGTCTCTCCACCATTATCGACGCCGACAAAATCCTGGTCCTCCATCGCGGCCGGGTGGTCGAGCAGGGCACGCACCAGCAACTGCTGGCGATGCAGGGCCGCTACTGGCAGATGTATCAGCTTCAGCAGGCCGGGGATGATCTCGCGTCGGGCGTGCCTGCCACCGCGGAAGCCTGACCTGCACCTTTTTTGCGCAGCTTTATCGGACTAATCTGTATAAATGCACTCCTTTGACGCCTGAAGCACCAAAGGAGTGCATCCCGATGCGCTGACCGGCTTTCTCCTTTTCCCCCTTTTCAGAGCCACTGCAGAGCCTCACCTTGCTCCATCCCGCCTGACCCACTGATTATCACCGCTTTTACTAACTGGCACAGCCTTTGCTTATCTCCCTGTGTGTCCGTAAACGTTACCTATTTACTCGCTGGAGGGGATCCAATGAAGCTGGTTACCGTCGTAATTAAGCCATTCAAGCTGGAGGATGTGCGTGAAGCTTTGTCCTCTATCGGCATTCAGGGACTGACCGTCTCCGAAGTGAAAGGGTTTGGCCGCCAGAAGGGGCACGCCGAGCTCTATCGGGGCGCAGAGTACAGCGTGAACTTCCTGCCGAAAGTCAAAATTGATATCGCTATTGCCGACGATCAGCTGGACGAAGTTGTGGATGTCATCAGTAAAGCGGCTTACACCGGAAAAATTGGCGACGGTAAAATTTTCGTGGCTGAACTGCAGCGCGTCATTCGTATTCGTACCGGCGAGACCGACGAAGCCGCTCTGTAATTACGACTCAGTATTGTGATGGGATGGAATAAAAATGAATAAAGTTCTGACTAAGCTGGGCCTGACCAGCCTGGCACTGTTACCATCGCTCGCGATGGCTGCGCCTGCCGTTGCGGACAAGGCTGACAACGCATTTATGATGATTTGCACCGCGCTGGTGCTGTTTATGTCAATTCCAGGGATTGCGCTGTTTTACGGCGGTCTGATTCGCGGTAAGAACGTGCTGTCGATGCTGACGCAGGTGGCCGTCACTTTCTCGCTGGTGTGCGTCCTGTGGATGGTCTACGGCTATTCACTGGCGTTCAGCGAAGGTAACGCCTTCTTTGGCGGATTTGGCTGGGCCATGCTGAAGAATATCCAGCTGACCGCGGTAATGGGCAGCTTCTATCAGTATATCCACGTTGCATTCCAGGCCTCATTTGCCTGCATCACCGTGGGCCTGATTGTGGGTGCCATTGCAGAGCGTATCCGTTTCTCAGCCGTATTGATCTTCGTCGGTGTCTGGCTGACGCTGGCTTATCTGCCTATCGCGCATATGGTATGGGCAGGGGGTTTTCTGGCGCAGGATGGCGCGCTGGATTTCGCCGGCGGTACCGTCGTGCATATCAACGCCGCGGTAGCGGGTCTGGTGGGCGCGTATCTGGTTGGCAAACGTGCCGGCTTTGGTAAAGAAGCTTTCAAACCTCATAATCTGCCGATGGTCTTCACCGGCACCGCGATCCTCTATGTAGGCTGGTTCGGCTTCAACGCCGGTTCTGCCTCAGCAGCAAACGAAATTGCCGCGCTGGCGTTCCTGAACACCGTTGTGGCAACGGCGGGTGCCGTACTCTCATGGACCTTTGGCGAATGGGCGGTGCGCGGTAAGCCTTCTCTGCTGGGCGCCTGTTCAGGCTTTATCGCCGGACTGGTCGCGATTACCCCAGCCTGTGGTTATGTTGGCGTCGGCGGTGCACTGATTATCGGTCTGGTTGGCGGACTGGCGGGTCTGTGGGGTGTGACCTCTCTGAAGAAATGGCTGCGTGTGGACGACCCCTGTGATGTGTTCGGCGTGCACGGCGTCTGCGGCATTGTTGGCTGTATCCTGACCGGCGTGTTTGCCTCCTCTTCACTGGGCGGCGTCGGATATGCGCAGGGTGTGACCATGGGCCATCAGGTCTGGGTTCAGCTCTTCAGCGTCGGCGTCACAATCGTCTGGTCTGGCGTGGTGGCCTTCATCGGCTTCAAACTGGCCGATCTGATTGTCGGTCTGCGCGTACCGGAAGAGCACGAACGCGAAGGTCTGGATGTTAACAGCCACGGCGAGAACGCTTACAACCAGTAATGCGTGAGAGTATAAACAGTGAAAAAGGGGCGAGCTATCGCCCCTTTTTTTATTCGCTTCGCTGGCGCATCACCCCTTCCTGCACCGTAGAGGCGACCAGCACCCCCTGCTGATTGTAGAACTCACCCCGTACGAACCCCCTGGCACCTGACGCTGAAGTACTTACCACGCTGTAGAGCAGCCACTCGCTGAAGTCGAACGGACGATGGAACCACATCGAGTGATCGATCGTGGCAACCTGCATGTCCGCCTCTAAAAAGCCTTTGCCGTGTGGCTGCAGCGCAACCGGCAGGAAATTGAGATCCGACGCATAGCCGAGCAGATACTGATGGATGCGCAGATCGTCAGGCAGCGGACCGTTGGCCCGGATCCAGACCTGGCGCTCAGGCTTGTCCACATGCCCGCGCAGCGGATTGTGAATCTGCACCGGGCGGATCTCCAGCGGACGTTCCGCGATAAATATCTCCCGCAGTTTTTCCGGCAGCATGTGCGCCATCTTCTGCGCCATCGCCTGTTCCGTGACCAGATTTTCCGGTCCTGCCACCTGTGGCATCGTATTCTGATGCTCAAAGCCACTTTCCGGTGACTGGAATGAGGCGGTCATATAAAAAATGGGCTGACCATTCTGAATGGCACTGACCCGGCGGGCGCTGAAACTTTTGCCGTCACGCAGGGTTTCGACGTCATAAATAATCGCTTTCTGGCTGTCGCCGGGCCGCAGAAAGTAGCTGTGAAAGGAGTGAATCGTCCGATCGGTCGCGACGGTTTGCTTTGCGGCATAGAGCGCCTGACCCACCACCTGACCGCCAAACACCTGGCGCAGGCCAAGATCTTCACTCTGGCCGCGATATAAACCTTCTTCCAGTTTTTCCAGATTTAATAAATTCAGCAGATTTTGCAGTGCCTGACTCATGGCGCGTTCCTCAATATAGTGACCTGCTCAGTGTGAAAGATCGGACCAGTTGACGTCAATCAGACTTTCCGCTTTGCCTGTGCCAGGCAAAATTTCATTTTTGTGCCAACATTAAGGACATACGGCGAGTGAAACGCTGTAAGCAGGATTCGCTGCCGACAATCATTTTGATCAAATGGAGACGACATCAATGAAACTGTGGCATGTGTTCAGTGGGGTAGTTATGGCGGTTGCTGTTGCGGGCTGTGCCGACAAGAGTAAACCTGTGCCAACACCAACGTTGGGTTCTGCGGTAGCCGGACAGACGGCGGCGATTGCGCAGCCTAACGTCAGCGGTTCAGTCTTTATTCGCCAGCGCATCGCGCTGCCGCCGGATGCGGTATTAACCGTGACGCTGTCAGATGCGTCTGTTGCCGACGCCCCGTCAAAAGTGCTGTCACAACGCGTGGTGCGGACGGAAGGCAAACAGGCGCCGTTCCAGTTTGTGCTGCCGTTTAACCCGGCTGACATCCAGCCAAATGCACGCATTCTGTTAAGCGCCGCCATCGCGATCGACGGCAAGCTGGCCTTTGTCACTGACAGCGTAAAACCGGTCATCAATCAGGGCGGCACCAAAGCTGAACTGCTGCTGGTACCGGTGCCTTCAATGGCGATGCCAACCCAGCCAGGCGCAGCGACCACCGTGCCTTCGACATCACCGACTCAGGTCACGCCTTCTGCGGCGGTGCCTGCACCCACCCGTCTGTAATGTACAAACGGGGCGGCAGAGCCGCCCCGTTTTTCAGCCATCGAATCGCCAGCGATACGTTTCAAGATTCAGCTCACCGGCATCACTCACCACAATCCCTTCTGCTTCCAGTGCATCCCGCTGTCGTATCAGCTGGTCGCCCTGAAGCGAAATCATGCCGTGACGATTGACGACACGATGCCAGGGGAGGGTGGTTCCCTCGGGTAACCGGCTCAGCACACCGCCGACCTGACGTGCCGCACGCGGCGAACCGGCCAGTCGTGCCACATCGCCATAGGTCGTGACGCACCCGGATGGAATCGCGGCAACAATTTGCCAGATGCGTTGCTGGAAAGTGTCAGGCTGATTCATGTGCTTATTTCGTCAGGAAAAAGAGAGTTAACTTTATCATGCAGAGGCGATGGTGAAAGCATCAACGCGGCGGTTGTTCAAGAAAACAACGGTTGTCCCGACGACGCTTGCAATTGCCAGCCCCTTCCCAGATAATGCCCCCGCTCTCGTAAAGAGGGCTTGTCAATGGGGGCCCTGTTGGTTCTCCCGCAATGCTAGCTTGTGAACTCGGTCAGATCCGGAAGGAAGCAGCCGTAGCAGGTGATGCGTGTGCCGGGATGTAGCTGGCAGGGCCCCCACCACTTTCCCCCCCCTGAACTTCTTCCCCAGTGTGACAGACAGGCAAAACCCGCCTGGGCCGATCCTTTGCCGGCAGGCAGGAATATCCGGTACTTAATGTGGGGACAATGCCGTCAGATGCAGGTGAGCAGATTAGCGGACAAACTTCCAGACCGAACCCGGTACTTTATCGTAGAGCTTATTCATCGTCAGCTCGGCCAGACGATGGTCAGCTGCCGAATAGAATACCGCTAATTCATCTTCCGGTAATTCATACTTATTCTTTTCGATCACCCGCTCCAGGGTATCCAGAGAGCGACAGCGACGCAGTCGCATCAAATAATCAGTTTTTGTCAGTGTTTTGTTCATAAATAAAGCGTTCTCACGTCTGTACTATAATGAATGGCTCGGTTGCTGGAGAAAAGCGCACTCTTCAGTGAACAGATTAAATAAGCGTTTTGCTGAACGTTGCCACCGCTGAAGATCAGGATTATTGATACCGTAGTTACTGAATAACATAAAAGTATCATCAAGATATTCATCGATTTGCGAAATCAGCGCTTCATCTTCAACGTGTTTAATTTTGTAATTCATGGTGAACGAAGCGATATGTTCAATCAGATCGTTCAGGTGCAGATTGCTTTCAGAAGTGGGATCATTTACCCAGCCATGATGGCTGTCAGTCAATGTTGCCATGCTGTCGTCAAACAGGCTCTCACACAGGTATTTCAGCTGGGCAATATCATGCCGTTTTGGTGAGTATTCGTCCATCTTTTTCCCCTCCATAGCTTGCACAGTTGCCGCAGGGCGGCGAGTTCGGATAAAGCGGCCAGGAAGCGATCTTTCAGGTGGTTATTAAACGGGATACGTTAAAGATAGTGTAAAACCATTAGTTCTGCTCATCTCAATTACTAAATATTACAATTCATCACCCGGAGAGGGTTGCTGGTTGTCTATCACATCAAACTCAAGCGCACCGGGCTTAATGTAAAAATTTACCCGCTCCGTTTGGGTCACCGTTTCATTCAGATCCTGACAGGGACTAAATAAATTCCACTGAAAATCGTAAAGTAATTTAAAACTATTCAGATCCAGGTATTCAACGGAAACTATTTTTAAACTGTCTGGTACTAACTGCGCATTCTGAGCGTACCAGCGTAAATCCCCTGTCAGCAAATCTGATATTTTGAGAATATTCCGCTGAACAACTTCAGCTATTTTTGCGCAGTCTGTTTCACCCATCGCAATATCACATTCAATCCGTGACAGCATATCTTGTCTACTCCTAACCGTTAATAAACCTATCATTGGTTTTACGCAACAGGTTTGCAAGCCAGTAAAGCACAAAACTGTCATTTTCTGAGTTTTGCCAGCAAAGCGGTGCGGCGGGTGTGGCTTAAACGCCCCCGGGGCCGCCGGACTCCCGATACCTTTTGAAACACATTCCGCTCTTGAACCGCAGGCTGCATCCGGTATCCTTATTGTTATGTTATAACATATTGGTGAACTGATGCGTCAGAGTGGATTACTTATGTCGCTGGGCGGACGGCTGAGCGTCGCCCTGCTGATCATCGCGCTACTGGCTGTCGCGATATATTGGGGGATCAGCGCATGATCCGATTTAACGCACTGCGTGCAGGCTACCAGGGAGAGGGGGTCACCCCGGCGATCACGGGTCAGCTCGCAGCAGGCTCCATGACTGCGCTGGTCGGTGCAAACGGCAGCGGGAAATCGACCCTGCTGAAAACCATTGCGGGCTTACTGCCGCCGGTAAGCGGAGGCTGCGAACTGCAGGTGGCGCGCCGGGATATCGGCTGGCTGCCACAGCGCACCGAACTTGAGACCCGCTTTCCGCTGACGGTCTTCGAACTGGTTTCCATGGGTTGCTGGCCACGCTGCGGCTGGTTTGGCGGCATTAACCGGTCACTGCGGCGGGAAATCGGGCAGGCGCTGGAGGCAGTTCAGATGAGCGATTATGCGGATGCGCAACCGGCCACCCTCTCGGGCGGGCAGCTTCAGCGCGTCCTGTTTGCCCGGCTGATGCTACAGCGCAGCGCGCTCTGGCTGCTGGATGAACCCTTTAACGGCATAGACAGCCAGACGGTTACCCTGCTGATGTCGATTCTGGAGCAGCAGCAGCAGGCAGGCACCACTCTGCTGGTAGTGCTGCATGACCGCCCGCTGGTGGCGCGTTACTTCAGTAACGTCCTGTCGATGGATGAACATCATCTCAGCGATACCTTCCGGTCCGATGTCCTGGCACGGAGTCGAGCCTCGTGACCCTGATTCAGCCTTTTATCGAATTTGGCTTTATGCGGCGAGCGCTGGTGGCCTGCCTGGCGCTCGCCGTCAGTGCCACGCCACTCGGTGTGTTCCTCTCGCTGCGTCGTATGAGCCTGATTGGTGACGCCTTATCCCATGCGGTGCTGCCGGGTGCGGCCATTGGCTATCTGATCTCCGGCCTCTCCCTGGTGGCCATGGGTATCGGCGGCCTGATTGCCGGGCTGGCGGTCGCGCTGCTCTCTGGCGCAGTCAGTCGCTACACGCCATTGAAAGAGGATGCCAGCTTTGCCGGATTCTATCTTGGATCACTGGCGCTGGGCGTCACGCTGGTTTCACTGCGCGGCTCAAGCGTGGATCTGCTGCACGTTCTGTTTGGCTCGCTGCTGGCGGTCGATAACGCGGCGCTGTTGCTGGTCGGTGGCATCGCGGCCTTTACGCTGATCATGCTGGCGGTGATCTATCGCCCGCTGGTCATCGATGCCTTTGACGGTGACTTTCTGCGGGCGCAGGGGAAATGGAGCGCGCCGCTGGTGCATGGCCTGTTTTTAATGCTGGTGGTGCTGAACCTGGTCGCGGGCTTTCAGGTGCTGGGCACGCTGATGTCGGTGGGTTTAATGATGTTACCCGCTGCCAGCGCCCGTTTCTGGAGCCGTCATCTTGCGGCGATGCTGGCCATCGCCATCTTCATGGCAACCCTCTCTGCGCTGGCGGGCCTGATGCTCTCCTGGCACTTCTCGCTGCCGGCCGGCCCCGCCGTGGTGCTGAGCGCCGCCATGCTCTTCTTTCTCTCGATTCTGACAGGACCGTGCGGCGGAATTTTACGCCGCCATTAATCTTAAGGGGTATCTATGAAAAAATTACCGGTTAGTCTGGCGCTCGCTGCGCTGTTCGCCACGCCGCTGGCGATGGCAAAAACCGTAGACGTTGTCGCCAGCTTTACCGTGCTGGCAGACATCGTCAGCCAGGTGGGAGGCGATCATGTGAAGGTGAAAAGTCTGGTAGGGCCGGATGGCGATCCCCATACGTTTGAACCGACGCCGCAGGACAGCCAGGCGCTGGCAAAAGCGGATCTGGTCTTTGTCAGCGGGCTGGGACTGGAAGGGTGGATGGACCGCCTGGTCAGCGCTTCCGGTTATCACGGTCAGCCGGTGGTCGCCTCTGCGGGTGTCACCACGCGCAGCATGGAAGAGGAGGGCAAAACCATCACCGATCCGCACGCCTGGAACAGCATGCAGAACGGCGTGATCTATGCGACCAACGTGATGAATGCGCTGGTCAAAGCCGACCCCGAGGATGCTGCGGCGATCCGTCAGCGCGGACAGAATTACATTCAGCAGTTACAGGCGCTGGATAGCTGGGCAAAGACGGCGTTTGATAAAATTCCTGTGGAGAAGCGGAAGGTGCTGACCAGCCATGATGCCTTTGGCTACTTTGGCCAGCGCTATGGCGTGACGTTCCTGGCGCCCGTCGGGTTCTCTACCGAAGCGGAAGCGAGTGCCAGTAACGTCGGTGATCTGATCACTCAGCTGAAACAGCAGCACATCACCCGCTATTTCATTGAGAACCAGACCGATCCGCGTCTGGTTAAACAGATCGCCAGCGCTACGGGAGCGGAGCCGGGCGGTGAGCTCTATCCGGAAGCGTTGTCCCCGGCTTCTGGTCCGGCACCGACCTATCAGGCTGCCTTTAAGCACAACGTGAACGCCATGCTGAAGAGCATGCAGTAAGCATAAAAAAGGCCGGGCAAGCCCGGCCAGTCATCACGACACACACTAGCGTTTCTTCTTTCTTCCCTGTACGGCTTTAAAGCGCGGATTCGTTTTGCAGATGACGTAAATACGCCCCTTGCGACGGACCACCCTGCAATCCCGATGGCGATTTTTTGCGGAACGCAGCGAGCTTAATACCTGCATGACCCTCTCCTCTATTTACGACCCAGGAAGCGTCCGAAGCGCTGGTTAAAGCGCGCGGTGCTGCCCTCTTTAGCGAAATCTTTCTGTTTACCGGTGTAGAAAACGTGTGAAGCCGACGACACATCCAGCGTGACGTAGGGCAGCGTTTCACCTTCAAACTCTACGGTGCGGTCGGTTTTAATGGTCGAGCCGATCTTGTAGTAAACGTCAGCTGAGGTGTCATGGAAGACCACCGGGCGATAGTGAGGATGGATATTTGCTTTCATAATGCACACCTATGTAATGTTATAATATAACAATATTATGCGCCGCCGCGGAACGGAATGCAACGTCTGCTGATGGCAGAAAGGCGAGGGGGAGAGGAGGGCGAAACTGAAGGGTAAAAAAAAGGCCGCTTGCGCGGCCTCAGAGGTGTTACTGCTTAGTGAGTCTGGTTGTGCTCAACCGGCTCAGCGCTGCGCGGTTCCTCTTTGTGCTTACTGAAGCGGCGGCGAACCACCACGAAGAACACCGGAACAAAGAAGATAGCCAGCGCGGTCGCGGTAACCATGCCGCCGATAACGCCGGTACCTACAGCGTTCTGCGAACCGGAACCGGCACCGGTACTGATCGCCAGCGGCAGTACCCCGAGAATAAACGCCAGTGACGTCATCAGGATCGGACGCAGACGCATACGACAGGCTTCCAGCGACGATTCCACCAGGCCTTTGCCCTCTTTATCCATCAAATCTTTAGCAAATTCGACGATAAGGATGGCGTTCTTCGCCGAGAGGCCAATGGTTGTCAGTAACCCCACCACAAAGTAGACGTCGTTACTCAGGCCACGCAGGGTGGTGAAGATCAGCGCACCGATAACCCCCAGCGGAACCACCAGCATAACCGCGAACGGAATCGACCAGCTCTCATACAGGGCGGCGAGACACAGGAAGACCACAATCAGCGAGATGGCATAGAGCGCAGGCGCCTGGTTACCCGACAGACGTTCCTGATAAGACATGCCCGTCCAGTCATAGCCGATACCCGCAGGCAGTTTCTCCGCCAGCTGCTCCATCAGATCCATGGCGGCACCGGAGCTCTTACCTGGCGCAGCCTGACCCAGGATTTCCATCGCAGGCAGACCGTTGTAACGCTCAAGACGCGGTGAACCATACTGCCACTTCGCCGTCGAGAAGGCGGAGAAAGGCACCATCGTTCCGTTGCTGTTGCGCACGTACCATTTGCCGATATCATCCGGCAGCATACGGGAGTCCGCTTTACCCATGACGTAAACTTTCTTCACGCGACCACGGTCGATGAAGTCATTGACGTAGGAGCCACCCCAGGAGGCCGCCAGCGTGGTGTTGATATCGCTTAACGATACGCCCAGCGCCTGTGCTTTCTCCTGATCGATAATCAGCTTGTACTGCGGCGTATCTTCCAGACCGTTAGGACGCACACCCACCAGAGTGTCAGGATGCTGGGCAATCATGCCGAACAGCTGATTACGCGCTTCGGTCAGTTTCTCGTGGCCCAGGTTGGCCTGGTCAATCAGCTCAAAGTCGAAGCCGGTGGCGTTACCCAGTTCGATAATGGCTGGCAGGTTGAAGGGGATGACCATCGCATCTTTGATGGCACCCAGTGCCTTCATCGCACGCCCGGCAATCGCCGGTACCTTCATGTCGCTGCCGGTTCGCTCATCCCACGGCTTGAGGCTGACGAAAGCAATACCGGTGTTCTGTCCGCGACCGGCAAAGCCGAAGCCGTTAACGGTAAACACCGATTTAACCGTGTCTTTCTCCTGCGTCAGGAAGTAGTCGGTGACCTGATCCAGCACTTTCTGGGTGCGTTCCTGCGTAGCGCCCGCAGGCAGCTGCGCCTGAGCCAGCAGTAACCCCTGGTCCTCTTCCGGCAGGAATGAAGAGGGCAGACGCATGAACAGATACGCCATGCCGACCACGATGACCAGGTAGATCACCATGTAACGGCCGGTGCTGCGAATGATGTGGCCAACGCTGTCGACGTAGTGATTGGTACTTTTGTCGAACATCCGGTTAAACCAGCCGAAAAAGCCGGTCGTTTTACCGTGACCGTCTTTTTTCACCGGCTTCAGTATGGTGGCGCAGAGTGCCGGGGTCAGAATCAGGGCAACCAGCACCGACAGTGCCATGGCTGACACAATGGTGATCGAGAACTGACGGTAAATCACACCGGTCGAACCACCAAAGAACGCCATCGGGATAAATACCGCGGCCAGCACCAGCGCGATACCGACCAGCGCACCCTGAATCTGCTCCATAGAACGCCTGGTCGCCTCTTTTGGCGGCAAGCCCTCTTCCTGCATCACGCGCTCAACGTTCTCTACCACCACGATGGCGTCATCTACCAGCAGGCCGATAGCCAGCACCATCCCGAACAGCGTCAGGGTGTTTATCGAGTAGCCAAAAATGCTGATGATGGCGAAGGTGCCGAGCAACACCACCGGCACGGCGATAGTCGGAATCAGCGTCGCGCGGAAGTTCTGCAGGAACAGGTACATGACCAGGAACACCAGCACGATGGCTTCAGCCAGCGTTTTCACCACTTCGAAAATCGAGATCTTAACGAATGGCGTGGTGTCGTAAGGGTAAACCACTTTCATTCCGGCCGGGAAGGTGGACTGCATCTTCGCCAGTTCCGCTTTCACCGCATTCGCGGTATCCAGGGCGTTGGCGCCGGTTGCCAGCTTGATACCGATACCGGACGCGGGCCGGCCGTTATAACGGGCAATGATCTCGTAGTTTTCTGCACCGAGCTCGATTTTTGCTACGTCACGCAGGCGAACCTGTGAACCATCCTCATTCACTTTCAGCAGGATTTTGCCGAACTCCTCGGTCGAGGTCAGGCGGGTCTGCGCAATGATAGAGGCGTTAAGCTGCTGTCCCGGCACCGGCGGTGTCCCGCCTAACTGACCGGCGGCAACCTGGGCGTTCTGCGTGTTCAGCGCGCTGATCACGTCAACCGGCGTCAGGTTGTAGTTATTGAGCTTGTGCGGGTCCATCCAGATACGCATCGCATACTGCGCACCAAACACCTGGGTATCACCGACACCTTTGGTACGGCTCAGCGGATCTTTAATGGTCGAGGAAATATAATCAGAAATATCATTCTGAGTCATATTGTCATCGTCGCTGATGAAGCCGGCGACCATCAGGAAGCTGCTGGAGGATTTTTTAACCTGAATCCCCTGTTGCTGAACTTCCTGCGGCAGCAGTGGCATCGCCAGCTGCAGTTTGTTCTGCACCTGAACCTGCGCGATGTCTGCATCCGTGCCTGACTCAAAGGAGATGGTCAGGGTCAGGGTACCGGATGAGTCACTGCTCGAGGACATATACATCAGTCCATCGATACCGTTCATATTCTGCTCAATGACCTGGGTCACCGTGTCCTGCAGCGTTTTCGCATCCGCACCAGGGTAAGAGGCCTGAATCTCAATCGCCGGCGGCGCAACATTGGGATATTGCTCAATCGGGAGTTTGAGAATCGACAGCGCACCGGCCAGCATGATGATGATGGCGAGCACCCACGCAAAGATGGGGCGATCGATAAAGAACTTAGCCATGAATCAACGGCTCCTGTTATGACGATGACTTGTCAGACTGCGGCTTAGAATCGGGTGCCGCTTTCGCATCGTCTGAGACTTCTTGTGGGGTAACCTGTGCGCCCGGCTTGGCTCGCTGCAGACCTGTGCTGATCACACGTTCACCCGCTTTAACGCCGTCGGTGACTAACCATTTGTCGCCAATCGCCTGTGAGGTTGTGACCTGACGCGATTCAACTTTGTTGTCTGCGCCGACCACCATGACCGTCGCCTGGCCTGTTGGCGTGCGGGTGACCGCCTGCTGTGGAACCAGCAACGCATTCGGATTGGTCCCTTCCTCCAGACGCGCGCGCACAAACATGCCCGGTAACAGGGTATGGTCCGGGTTCGGGACAATGGCACGCAGGGTGATGGAGCCGGTGGTCTCATCGACGGTGACGTCAGAGAACTCCAGTGTTCCCTTCTGCGCAAAAGTGTTGCCGTTCTGCATCAGCAGGGTCACGCTGGCTTTGCCATCGGTCTGCTTCAGC
Source organism: Type-F symbiont of Plautia stali (assembly GCF_059731105.1). Lineage (NCBI taxonomy): Bacteria > Pseudomonadati > Pseudomonadota > Gammaproteobacteria > Enterobacterales > Enterobacteriaceae > Type-F symbiont of Plautia stali. The sequence goes on from NZ_AP035909.1 coordinate 1,002,891, forward strand.
TGACCTGATTCCAGCTCTGAACGTAAGCGCATGAAATCTTCGCTCGACTGGGTCACATCGACATACATCGGGTCAAGCTGTTGCACGGTCGCCAGCGCGGTGGTCTGGGCGCTTTGAACCAGCGCACCCTCGGTGACTGACGATTTGCCGATGCGGCCACTGATAGGGGAGGTGACTTTGGTGTAGGCCAGATTAATGCGGGCCGTTTCCACGTTGGCTTTTGCCACCTGGACCGCTGCGTCATTCTGCGCAGCCGTGGCAACCGCCGTGTCGTAATCCTGCTGACTGATATATTTCGTGCCGAGCAGCGGTTTGTAACGCTTAACGGTCAGCTGAGCGATGCGGGCATTGGCCTGCGCCTGGGTTAAATCGCCTTTCGCGCTGTCATAAGCAGCCTGATAGGTGGCCGGGTCGATCTGATAGAGAGACTGACCGGCTTTGATATCACTGCCTTCAATAAAGTTACGCTTGAGAATGATACCGGAAACCTGCGGACGTACTTCAGCCACGCGATAGGCTGAGGTACGGCCTGGAAGTTCAGTCGAAATTTTCAGGGGTTCAGTTTTCAGGGTCACGACACCCACTTCTGGCGGTTGCTGGGCGGCTTGTTCGGATTTATTGTTGTCACATCCTGTTAACAAAAAGCTGCCTGATAGCATCAGGACGGCCGCCAGAGGCGATAATCCTCTGATTTTATTCATAAATAAACCTCTAGTGTCCGATATCAATTGGTCAATGGATCACAAACTGAAAAACCCATTGCTGTGTCAAGTCGCAGGTCGTGCTATGGTACATACATTCACAAATGTATGTAAACTTACCCGTTTGTAAAAAAAGCCCCCTATGGCACGAAAAACCAAAGCGCAAGCACTTGAAACGCGGCATCAAATTCTTGATGCCGCCCTTGTTCTGTTTTCGCAGCAGGGCGTCTCAGCCACGTCTCTGGCCGATATTGCAACCGCTGCCAGTGTGACGCGCGGGGCAATCTACTGGCACTTCAAAAATAAAGCCGATCTCTTACATGAAATATGGCTTCGTTGTGATGCCGGTCTGGATGATGTGGAACTTGAGTATCAGACAAAATACCCTGGTGATCCACTCTCTGTGTTGCGTGCAATGCTGGTCTATATCTTTGAAGCGACAGCAAAGGATCCTCAGCGCCGCGCCTTGATGGAGATCATTTTCCACAAATGCGAATTTGTTGGCGAAATGTCGGCGATGAAGAGTATGCAGCAGAGCCTGTTGCTGGAGTGCTACGACAAAATCGAAGATGTCCTGCGTCAGTGTATTGAAGCGGAACAGCTTCCGGGCACGCTCAGCACGCGGCAGGCCGCCATTATTCTGCGTGGGTATGTCAACGGCATGATGGAAAGCTGGCTGTTCGCGCCAGAGAGCTTTGATTTAGCCGCCGACGCGCCGACGCTGGTAAATGCCTTCATTGATATGCTGTGCCTCAGCCCGACGCTGACCGCCCGCCATTAATCGGGCTGACGGTCGCGTTTGTTCTCGAAGTCGCGCTGCACCATGGCCAGCGCTGAGAGCACCGTCTCCACCGGCAGTTGATGCTCTTCCAGCAGCTGAATCAGATCGACGGCCAGTTTGACGTCGTCAGGAGCATTTTCCAGTGACATCGCTTCTCCTATATACGTAATCGGGCCACGACCAGCAACATCAGCAGCGCACCTGCAATGGCCATCCCCAGCGCGCCGATGTGCACCGTGGCCAGTGAACCCAGTTCAAAGTACGTCGCAATATAGCCGCCAATCAGGGCGCCGATCATCGACAGTGTCAGGGTGGCCACCAGCCCGCCAGGGCGTCCCGGCAGCAGCAGACGTTTCAGCAACCCCAGCAGCAGCCCACATAACAGCCAGGTGAATAAGCCCATTGTTCTTCTCCGCGCAGAATCACACCCAGTATAGAAGCGCTTTTGTCGCGCCGCGCTTTAATCGCTGCCGCGCAGTGAGGCCGCCCACTCCACCGAGCGAATCGCCTGACGGCAGCGAGCCAGCCGACCCTCTAACGTTTCCAGCTCCTGCTTCAGCTGCTGCTGAATCATCAGGGTTTCCGCCAGGGCCAGACGCTGCTCACGCTGATCGATCATCGCCAGCAGACGCCGCTCAAATTCACGGTACTCCTGATATTTTGTCGGGGCGGGTCCCTTCACCGGCTGTTCACGTCGCAGACGCAACTGCTGGGTACCCACCTCACGTTGCAGAGCCGCAATCTGATCGACCAGGCGTTCCGCCAGCCAGCGGCTGCGAGACAGATCCTGGCTGCTGTCGCACAGACGGGCGAAATTCAGCTCCACTTCCTGCAGATAATCCGCCAGCCGGGTGCCTTTGGTGTGGAACAGCTGGTTGTCAAAACGTGGCAGGCGGCAGACGCCGTCCGGGTGACGTGCCAGGGTCTCACGCAGGGTGAGAATAAGCTGCTGCAATCGCTGCTGAATAGCGATCGCCCTCATCGCGGCACGCTCAACTGTGCTAACGTAAGCAGATGAAGAAAGAGCTGGGCGGCATTTATGCAACGCATTCTGTTATTAACCCTCGGCTGGCTGGCCATTGTGCTGGGAACGCTGGGCATTGTATTACCTTTATTACCTACCACGCCATTCATGCTGCTGGCAGCCTGGTGTTTCGCCCGCTCATCGCCGCGCTTTCATCACTGGCTGCTGTGGAAATCGCCTTTTGGCCGCTATCTGCGCCACTGGCAGCAGCATCGCGCCATGCCGCCGGGTGCCAAAGTGCGCGCCATCTGTCTGATCGTGGCGACCTTTAGCCTCTCCCTGTTTCTGGTTCACCAGGTCTGGGTTCGCATCATGCTGCTGATCATGCTGGCCGCACTGCTGCTGTTTATGTGGCGGATTCCGGTGGTGGCAGAAACAGCGGACGCACCGCCGCCACCCGGATAAAGTTGCAATTAGCCGGTCATTTGCTTAGATTTGGGCGTCTTCGTGCGTGGCTTCCCTTTGTGAATTAACTTCCGCTGAGCCTTTTACCAGGTATTAGCGCTTTTGAAGCTGCGCGAAACAGAATTTTTTACCAGGCGTATCATCATGACCGACACTGCGCAGCAGCTTGAATTCATTAAAAACAGCATCAAAAGCATCCCCGATTATCCTAAGCCAGGCATCCTGTTCCGCGATGTCACCAGCCTGCTGGAAGATCCCAAAGCCTATGCCGCGTCGATTGCGCTGCTGGTTGAGCGTTACCGTAATAAAGGCATCACCAAAGTGGTCGGCACGGAAGCGCGCGGTTTCCTGTTTGGCGCACCGGTGGCGCTGGGCCTCGGCGTCGGTTTTGTGCCGGTGCGCAAGCCGGGCAAACTGCCTCGTGAAACCTACAGCGAAGCCTATGAGCTGGAGTACGGCACCGATCAGCTGGAACTGCACAAAGATGCGATTCAGCCTGGCGATGTGGTGCTGGTGGTCGATGACCTGCTGGCGACCGGCGGCACGATCGAAGCGACAGTGAAACTGATTCGTCGTGCAGGCGGTGAAGTGAAAGACGCGGCGTTCATCATTAATCTGTTCGACCTGACCGGTGAATCGCGTCTGACTGCCCTGGGCGTTGAGAGCTACAGCCTGGTTAAATTCCCCGGCCACTAAGCCACTCTTCCGGCCTTGCTCCCGCGCGAGGCCGTCACGCCCCTGGCGTCAAGATAACGAGTGCCAGGCAAAAGCGTAGCTGATAGACTACTGCAATCTTATACAGGGGTTGCAGAGCGTCTGCGCTCATCTTTCCATCCAACTTCGTCGAATCCACATGAGCTATCAGGTACTTGCGCGAAAATGGCGTCCCCAGGCTTTTGCTGATGTTGTCGGTCAGGAACATGTTCTGACCGCGCTGGCGAATGGATTGTCTCTGGGACGCATCCATCATGCTTATCTCTTCTCCGGCACCCGCGGCGTCGGGAAAACCACCATTGCGCGTCTGCTGGCCAAAGGCCTTAACTGCGAAACCGGTATCACCGCGACACCCTGTGGTCAGTGTGACAACTGCCGGGAAATCGAGCAGGGCCGCTTTGTCGATCTGATCGAGATTGACGCCGCATCACGCACCAAAGTTGAAGACACCCGCGATCTGCTCGACAACGTGCAGTACGCCCCGGCGCGTGGCCGCTTCAAAGTCTATCTGATCGATGAAGTGCACATGCTGTCACGTCACAGCTTCAATGCGCTGTTAAAGACGCTGGAAGAGCCGCCTTCACACGTTAAGTTTTTACTGGCCACGACCGATCCGCAGAAACTGCCGGTGACCATCCTTTCGCGCTGTCTGCAGTTTCACCTCAAGGCGCTGGATGTCGATCAAATCCGTCAGCAGCTTGAGCATGTCCTGAAGCAGGAACAGATTGAGAGTGAAACCCGTGCGCTGCAACTCCTGGCACGGGCTGCCGATGGCAGTATGCGCGATGCGCTGAGCCTCACTGACCAGGCCATTGCCATGGGGCAGGGGGCGGTGACCAGCAGCACGGTCAGCGTCATGCTTGGCACGCTGGATGATGAGCAGCCGCTGGGGCTGCTGGAGGCGCTGGTCGAGGGTGACGGTCAGCAGGTGATGAACCTGCTGAGTCAGGCGGCGTCTCGCGGCGTCGAGTGGGAGGCGCTGCTGGTAGAAATGCTGCGCCTGCTGCATCAGATTGCGATGGTGCAACTGCTGCCCGCCTCACTCAACGATGATGACGAGAGCAGCGCGCTTCGTTTGCGGGAACTGGCCCGGGTGGTGCCGCCCGCCGATCTGCAGCTCTACTATCAGACCCTGCTGATGGGGCGCAAGGATCTGCCGATTGCGCCCGACCGCCGCATGGGGGTGGAGATGACGCTGCTGCGTGCACTGGCGTTTCATCCGAAAGCCGCCGTGGCGGAACCCATTGCGCGTCCCGCATTAACCGAGCAGATGTCACCAGTAGCCCCGGCACAGCGATCGGCTGCGGGATCGACATCAGCGGCACCAGCCGCCCGACAACCAGCCACGCCGTCACCGGCCGCTGCGACACCGCCGCAGACGGCACAGCCACAGCCGCAGCCAGCCGTAACCCCGCAGCCGGTTGCCGCGCAGCCACAGATGGCGGCACCCGACGCGGAGCCACCGCGTTCGCCGCCGCCCGATGCCGCACCGGACAGCGCGCTGTCGAGTTCCACCAGCCAGCTCCTGCAGGCGCGCACTCAGTTGCTGCGTCAGGGAGCGAACAAACCAAAAAAGAATGAGCCGGCGGCGCCAGGTGCGCGGCCGGCCAACTCCGCGCTGGAGCGGCTGGCTTCCGTTACCGAGCGCAGTCAGCAGCGGATCCGCGATCGCGAGCCTGCCACGCCGGTAAAAGAGGAAGCGTACCGCTGGAAGGCGGTGAATCAGACGGAGGAAGTGGCGGAGCCGGTGGCGACGCCAAAGGCCTTGCGTTCTGCGCTGGAGCATGAGAAAACCCCTGAGCTTGCGGCGCGTCTGGCGGAAGAGGCGCAGCAGCGCGATCCCTGGGCCGCAGAAATCGCTCTCCTGCCGCTGCCGAAGCTGGTTCAGCAGCTGGCCTTAAACGCGTGGAAAGAGGTGACCGAAAGCGGCGTCTGCCTGCATCTGCGCAGCAGCCAGCGGCATCTTAATTCAGCGTCGGCGCAGCAGGTGTTAAGCGAGGCGCTGAGTCAGCACGCCGGGCAGAGAGTTGAACTCTCGGTAGTTGAAGACGATAATTCATCGGTGTTGACGCCACTGGAGTGGCGTCAGGCCATTTACGAAGAGAAACTGGCGCAGGCGCGTCAGTCGATCACCTGTGATACCCACATCCAGACGCTACAGCGATTTTTCGATGCCGATCTGGATGAGGAGAGTATCCGACCTGTTTGAACACGCTGCTGCTATCGTCACGATAGCGTTGTAGCCTTAGCTGAGAGAGAAAACTATGTTTGGTGGTAAAGGCGGATTGGGCAACCTGATGAAACAGGCCCAGCAGATGCAGGACAAAATGGCCAAAGTTCAGGAAGAGATCGCCGCGCTTGAAGTGACCGGTGAGTCCGGTGCTGGCCTGGTAAAAGTCACCATTAACGGCGCGCATAACTGCCGTCGCGTGGAAATCGATCCCAGCCTGCTGGAAGATGATAAAGACATGCTGGAAGATCTGGTTGCCGCAGCGTTCAACGATGCCGCACGTCGCATTGACGAAACCCAGAAAGAGAAGATGGCTTCTGTCTCTTCAGGCATGCAGCTGCCGCCAGGCTTTAAGATGCCATTCTGATGCAAACCAGCCCACTGCTTGAATCATTGATGGAGTCGCTGCGCTGTCTGCCCGGCGTGGGGCCGAAGTCGGCTCAGCGCATGGCGTTTCAGCTGCTGCAGCGCGATCGCAGCGGGGGCATGCGGCTGGCACAGGCGCTGACCCGGGCGATGTCGGAAATTGGTCACTGTGCCGATTGCCGCACCTTCACCGAGCAGGAAATCTGCACGATCTGCGCCAACCCACGGCGTCAGCAGAACGGTCAGATTTGCGTGGTGGAAAGCCCGGCGGATATCCACGCCATTGAGCAGACCGGCCAGTTTGGCGGTCGCTACTTTGTCCTGATGGGCCATCTCTCGCCGCTCGACGGGATCGGTCCGGCCGACATCGGTCTGGATCGTCTGGAGCAGCGTCTGGAGAGCGAAACTCTGCAGGAAGTGATCCTCGCCACCAACCCGACGGTGGAAGGTGAGGCGACTGCGAACTATATCGCGGAGCTCTGTGGCCAGTATGGCGTCAGCGCCAGCCGAATCGCGCACGGCGTGCCGGTGGGCGGTGAGCTGGAGATGGTTGATGGCACCACGCTCTCCCATTCACTGGCGGGTCGCCAGAAGTTTAAATTTTAATCACTTGCCGGTGTTGTGACAGACACCGGCTTGAAAATCCCCCCGTCATCCCCACATCAACCTCAACGTTTGTTCAACCTGTTTTGTTGAGGTAGCAATGACCATGAAAGGACAAGAGACCCGTGGCTTTCAGTCGGAAGTAAAACAACTTCTGCACCTGATGATCCATTCTCTCTATTCAAACAAAGAGATTTTCCTGCGTGAGCTGATCTCCAACGCCTCGGATGCGGCAGACAAACTGCGCTTCCGCGCCCTGTCAGATTCCAGCCTGTATGAAGGTGATGGCGAGCTGCACGTTCGTCTCTCTGTTGATAAGGACAACCGTACCCTGACGCTGAGCGACAACGGTATCGGTATGCGTCGTGATGAGGTGATTGAGAACCTCGGGACTATCGCCAAATCAGGCACCAAATCTTTCCTCGAATCCCTGGGTTCTGACCAGGCGAAAGACAGCCAGCTGATCGGTCAGTTTGGCGTGGGCTTCTACTCCGCCTTTATCGTGGCGGATAAAGTGACCGTGCGCACCCGTGCCGCGGGCGCCTCAGCCGATGAAGGGGTTTTCTGGGAGTCAGCAGGCGAGGGTGAATATACCCTGGCGGAGATTGAGAAAGCCGACCGCGGGACCGAGATCACCCTGCATCTGCGCGAAGGCGAAGATGAGTTCCTGGATGTCTGGCGCGTTCGCAACATCATCAGCAAGTACTCCGATCACATCGCGCTGCCGGTTGAGATCGAAAGCAAAGATGAAGAGAGCGACACGACGCACTGGGAGAAGATCAACAAAGCCCAGGCGCTGTGGACCCGCAACAAATCTGATATCAGCGATGAAGAGTACAACGAGTTCTACAAGCACATCGCTCACGACTTCAGCGATCCGGTCGCGTGGAGCCACAACCGGGTGGAAGGTAAGCAGGAATATACCAGCCTGCTCTACATTCCGGCGCGTGCGCCGTTCGATATGTGGAACCGCGATCAGAAGCATGGCCTGAAACTCTATGTGCAGCGCGTCTTTATCATGGATGACGCTGAGCAGTTTATGCCGAACTACCTGCGCTTTGTACGTGGCCTGATTGACTCCAGCGATCTGCCGCTGAACGTTTCCCGTGAGATCCTGCAGGACAGCCGCGTCACGCAGAGCCTGCGCGGTGCGCTGACCAAACGTACCCTGCAGATGCTGGAAAAACTGGCGAAAGATGACAGTGAGAAGTATCAGACCTTCTGGAAAGAGTTCGGTCTGGTGCTGAAAGAGGGCCCGGCAGAAGATCACGCGAATCAGGAAGCGATCGCGAAGCTGCTGCGTTTCGCGACCACCCAGAGCGACGGCGCGGCACAGACCGTTTCGCTGGAAGATTACGTCAGCCGCATGGTGGAAGGTCAGGAGAAGATTTACTACATCACTGCTGACAGCTATGCCGCTGCCAAGAGCAGCCCGCATCTGGAGCTGTTCCGCAAAAAAGGCATCGAGGTGCTGCTGCTCTCCGATCGCATAGACGAATGGATGATGAGCTACCTCACCGAGTTTGACGGGAAAACCTTCCAGTCAGTGAGCAAAGCGGACGAGTCGCTGAGCAAGCTGGCCGATGAAGAGACCGAAGAGCAGAAAGAGGCGGAAAAAGCGCTGGAGCCGTTTGTTGAGCGGGTGAAAAATCTGCTGGGTGAGCGCGTGAAAGAAGTACGTCTGACTCACCGTCTGACCGACACACCCGCCATTGTCACGACCGACGCCAACGAGATGACCACGCAGATGGCGAAGCTGTTTGCCGCGGCCGGACAAGAGGTGCCGGAAGTGAAGTACCTGTTCGAAATCAACCCGGATCACCCGCTGGTGAAACGTGTCGCTGATACCCAGGATGAAGCACGCTTCGGTGAGTGGGTTGAGCTGCTGCTGGATCAGGCACTGCTGGCAGAGCGCGGCACGCTGGACGATCCAAACCAGTTTATCCGTCGCATGAATCAACTGCTGACGGCTTAAACGTTAACGGGGCGGCGATTTTAATGGCCTGATGCGGATTGTGCAGCGCTGGCTCAGGGAGCATACGCCCTACGCAAAGACGCAAACGCCGCCATCCCTGGCGGGCTCAGCGCGGGCCATCCATGGCCCGCTATGCTTTGCTCCTGGCGTACGCTCCCATCGCTTTAGCTTTGGTGTCGTCTGCCTGACCGTGTTCCCTGTGCGGGCTCGATCTGACAGCAGTTCAGAGCAGAGTCAACAACATCAAGCCGGTGATCATCACCGGCTTTTTTTATGGCTGTGCGGCATCCCGCAGCCAGTCCCGAAACAGGGTGATCTCGCTGTCGTCACGGCGACTCTGCTTCGTCATCATCCATGTTGCCCGATCGGTCGGGACAAAGCCGAGTGGGGCGATCAGCGATCCCTCCTCCAGCTCCCGGCGAACCAGCAGACGCGGCGCCATCAGCACGCCCAGACCACTGCGTGCCGCCTGAATAGCCAGGGTCAGCGTCTCAAAGTGCTTACCGCTGCTGAAACGGCCGCTGACCCCTGCCTTTGAGGCCCACTCTGACCAGGCGTGGAGACGGGTATCCGCATGCAGCAACGGCATTGCCGATAAATCTTCGCCCACCCGCAGCTGTGAAGCGAAATGCGGGGCGCAGAGCGGTCCGATCTCATCCTCGCTCACCAGCATCGCGTCAATATCGGGTTCAGGTGACTCGCTATGGCTGAGGATCAGCACATCCACATGCTCGCTGCGCAGTTGAGGAACCTGAGCCAGCGGCTGAAAGTGAACCTCAATCTCCGGATAGCGCTGATAGAAGCTGGAGATGCGGGGGATCAGCCATTGCGATAAAAAACTGGGGGCACAGGAGATGCGAATCTGCTGAAGCAGACCGGTGCGGATATTTTCACAGCTGCTGCGTAATTCACTGAATGCCTGCTGACAGCTCAGCAGCAGCCGGTCGCCATGTGCCGTCAGCTTTACGCGGCCATTGGTGCGGACAAACAGCGGTTTGCCCATCCAGCTCTCCAGCTGGCGAATCTGATGGCTGATAGCACTGTGCGTGACGTGCAGATGTTCAGCCGCCACGCTGAAGCTGCTGTGCAAGGCTGCCTGGTGGAAATAGTGCAGCGCTCTCAGTGGCGGCAGTCCGTTCATCCTTATCCCCTGTGCAAAAATCTAACAGGGATTGTCAATTTATATCATTTTAAAGTCCAGCCGCATTGGCCTACTCTACAGGACAAATTCTGGCGGGTTGACTCATCCTTTTATCTGTGATTTTCCACAGCTATTCCGCCTGGCTTCACCTGCGTTCACGCCACACTATTATTCAAGCGAGACTGCCATGGCAAACGGCCCTTTATCCTCTGAAACGTCTGAAGAGGCGCGTCATCGGTTGCGCCTGGCGCTGTCACGTTATTATAAACTTGAGCAGTTTGACCTCTTCTTTACCCCCTCACTGCATGTGGCTCAGGTGCTGCTCTCTCAGCTGTTTCTGCGCCAGGAGCAGACGCGCAATCAGACCCGCTACGCCTCACACTATCCGGTTACCGAACTCAGCGTTCTGCCCGCGATCCCCCTGATAGCCGGTAACATCACGCTGGTGCCGCACGTCGACTTACCGGATGGTCGGGTGCGCCCGCTGCGGGAGTGCCAGCGCCACGGCGTGACGGAAGCGAGCGAGAGCTTCGCCAGCGTGCTGCATCACAAACTGATCGACGAAGCCCGTCTGTTTGTGACCCGACTGGATCGGCATGCGGAGATCTGCAGCGATCTGGTGCTGGTGGCGCTAAGAACGCACGACTTCAGCACCCTGGTACGCAGTGAACTGCGTCTGTTTGAACAGGGGCTGACGCTGCCCGCCATCGACGAGGCGCTGCATCGCCTCAACGATCCGCAGTGGCGGCCTTACAATGCCGCCACCGTCGATGCGCTTTCACTTTCAGGGCCGCTGTCGCTCAACTCCAGCCATCAGCCCGGTCTGCCCTTTGCCAGCTTTACGCTCCCGGCACCGCTGTTCGCCAGGCTGTCGGACGCCGATGATGTGGTGAAGTGGCCGCAGCAGGCGCGGCTGCAGCTGAATGCCAACGTGCGCGGCAGCGGTAAAAAAAGCGTGAATATGACCCATTATCTGAGCCGCCGGCTGCAGTATTTGCTCGGCACCGGCATGAAATCTGAAAAAGCGTCAGGCAGACCAGCCGGGTCTGGTTTCGCGCCATAAAGCCAGTAAAGTAGCCCTGAGCGATCCGCGCCCTTCCTTGTGATGAGCGGGTCATAATGGTATGTTCTTCGCCTTCAAGATAGATCAATGCGATTCGCAAGGGGATTTACGCAATGCGTATTATTCTGCTCGGAGCTCCGGGCGCAGGTAAGGGGACTCAGGCCCAATTCATCATGGAGAAGTACGGCATTCCGCAAATCTCCACTGGCGACATGTTGCGTGCAGCAGTGAAAGCAGGCAGCGAGTTGGGCAACCAGGCGAAAGCCATCATGGATGCTGGCAAACTGGTGACCGATGAGCTGGTGATTGCGCTGGTTAAAGAGCGTATCACCCAGGAAGATTGCAAAAACGGTTTCCTGCTGGACGGTTTCCCGCGCACCATTCCTCAGGCGGATGCAATGAAAGAAGCCGGGATCACCGTTGATCACGTGCTGGAGTTCGCTGTACCGGACGAACTGATCGTCGAACGTATCGTGGGTCGTCGCGTGCATGCGCCGTCAGGCCGCGTCTATCACGTCACCTTCAATCCACCGAAAGTGGAAGGCAAAGATGATGTGACCGGTGAAGAGCTCACCACGCGCAAAGACGATCAGGAAGAGACCGTGCGTAAGCGTCTGGTGGAATACCATGAGATGACCGCGCCGCTGATTGCTTACTACAGCAAAGAAGCGGAAGCGGGCAACACCGCCTATCACAAAATCGACGGCACCCGTAAGGTGTCCGAAGTGAGTGCTGAGCTGGCTAAGATTCTGGGCTAAGCTCACCGGGGCCGGGATTACCGGCCCCTTTTGCAGTAATTGCTTTTACCTCCCACTAATTCCGCTACAATTTCCCTGTTTTCACGCATCCCCGTTGTTATCAAGGAACTCCAATGAGGCAAGATAAGCCCGGCGTGTTACTGGTTAATTTAGGTACGCCAGACGCCCCTACCACACCTGCTGTTAAACGTTATCTGAAACAGTTTTTAAGCGATCCTCGCGTGGTCGATGCGCCGCGCTGGCTCTGGTGGCCGGTTCTCAATGCCGTCATTCTGCCGTTTCGCTCACCGCGCGTATCGAAGCTTTACGCTTCGGTCTGGATGGAAGGGGGATCGCCGTTGCTGGTCTATAGCCAGCGTCAGCGCGACGCCCTGGCGGCCCGCGTCGATATGCCGGTTGAACTGGGTATGAGCTACGGCAATCCCAGCCTGAAAAGCGCCGTGGATAAGCTGATGGCGCAGGGCGTGACCCGCCTGATTGTGCTGCCGCTCTATCCGCAATTCTCCTGCTCCACCGTGGCGGCGGTGTGGGATGGCCTGACCAGCGTCTTCAGAGCGTATCGCTCATTGCCTGAGGTGCAGTTTATTCGCGACTACGCCGAGCATCCGGCCTATATCGCCGCGCTGAAAGCCTCTGTGGAGCAATCCTTTGCGCGGCACGGTCAGCCCGATCTGCTGGTGTTATCCTTCCACGGCATTCCACAGCGCTTTGCCAACGAAGGTGATGACTATCCGCAGCGCTGCGCGGATACCACAGCGGCCCTGGTGAAAGCGCTCGGCCTGCGTGAGGATCAGTACATGATGACCTTCCAGTCACGTTTTGGCCGTGAGCCCTGGCTGATGCCCTACACCGACAAAACGATGGAAAGCCTGCCTGCGAAGGGGATTAAACATGTTCAGGTGATGAGTCCGGGCTTCTCGTCAGACTGCCTGGAGACGCTGGAGGAGATCAGTGGTGAAAACTGCGAAATCTTCATGCACGCCGGCGGCGAGAAGTTTGAGTACATTCCCGCACTGAACGCCGATGACGCGCACATCGACATGATGGTGCAACTGGTCAACGCACGTCGTTAAAGCAGAGGCGGAGAGTGTGATATCATTCTCCGCCTGTTTTTCCAGACGGCACTTCCGATGAAATTTCCCGGCAAACGCAAATCTAAACACTACTTTCCCGTCAGCGCACGCGATCCCCTGTTACAGCCGACTCAGACCGACGTTGATGCGGGCAGCTGGGTGGTGGGTATCGACCAGACGCTGGTGGATATCGAAGCAAAAGTCGATGACGCTTTTCTGTCACGATACGGCCTGAGTGCCGGGCACTCACTGGTCATCGACAATGATGTCGCGGAAGCGCTGTACAGCGAGCTGATGCGTGACGGGCTCATCACCCATCAGTTTGCCGGTGGCACCATCGGTAACACGCTGCATAACTTTTCGGTGCTGGCCGATGATCGCTCGGTCCTGCTGGGCGTGATGTGTAACAACATCCAGATTGGCGGCTACGCCTATCGCTATCTCTGCAACACCTCAAGCCGGGTAGATCTCAACTTCCTTCAGGGAGTGGATGGCGCGATCGGTCGCTGCTTCACGCTGATTGGCGAGCATGGCGAGCGCACCTTTGCTATCAGCCCCGGTCAGATGAATCAGCTTCATCCGGATAGTGTGCCGGAAGACGTAATTGCCGGGGCCTCGGCGCTGGTTCTCACCTCCTATCTGGTGCGCTGTGCTGAGGGTGAGCCGATGCCGCAGGCGACGCTGCGCGCGATTGAGTATGCCAAACGCCATCATGTGCCGGTGGTGCTGACGCTGGGCACCAAACATGTGATTGGCGACAACCCTCAGTTCTGGCGTGACTTCCTGCGTGACCATGTCAGCATCGTGGCGATGAATGAAGAGGAAGCGCTGGCACTGACCGGGGAGTCCGATCCGCTGCTCGCCGCGGATATGGCGCTGGAGTGGGTGGATCTGGTGCTCTGTACCGCTGGCCCAATCGGGCTCTATATGGCGGGGTACACCGAGGAAGAGTTCAAACGCAAAACCAACCATCCGCTGCTGCCTGGCGCGATTGCGGAGTTCAATCAGTATGAGTTCAGCCGGGTGATGCGCCAGCAGGATTGCCAGCAGCCGCTGCGTGTCTTCTCGCATATCGCGCCTTATATGGGCGGCCCGGAGAAGATCATGAACACCAACGGCGCGGGGGATGGGGCGCTGGCGGCGTTACTGCATGATATTACCGCCAACACCTATCACAGTCTGAACGTGCCCAACTCCAGTAAACATGCGCGTCCTTATCTGACCTACTCGTCGCTGGCGCAGGTGTGTAAGTACGCCAACCGTGTCAGCTATCAGGTGCTGAACCAGCATTCGCCGCGTTTAACCCGCGGACTGCCGGAACGCGAGGACAGCCTGGAAGAGTCCTACTGGGATCGGTAAAGCGGGTCGCGACAGGATATAAAAAAGGCCCTTCTGAACAGCAGGGCCTTAAATGACTGTCAGCGTCTGGCTCGTTTAGCGGTGAGATCGGGCCTGCTTAGGGAACACGGTCAGATCGGAAAGTCGCTTAAGCCATCCCTGGCCGCTCGGCCCGCACAATTACGCACCTCATCCCTGAGGTGCGCCCGTTGCCGGGCCAACGCTTCGCGTTGTTCAAAAACGTTCCTGACGTTTTTGTCCCTGGTGCGGGACGCTTTCCTCCTCTGACCATGTTCTCTGCGCGTTGAGTTTATTCGTTGCTGTAAAATTCACCCTGAATGGGATATGTCAGTAATTTGCCGGGACTTGTTAAACAGGCTTCAGCGCACTACATCACAGGGCTGTAAATCCTCGCCCTGCGTCATCTCATCCTGCAGGATCTGCAGCATGCTGCTGGCGATCTCACGCTCACCCATCACGACGCGGGATGCACCGCGTTCCATGATGTATTCCACTTCATCGTCGTAGTGGGCGCGGGCGATAATCTCAATGTTCTGGTGTTTTTCACGCGCGGCGGTGACCACTTCACCCGCCTCATAGCCATTCGGGATAGTGAGTAACAGCCAGCGGGCGCAGTCCAGTCGTGCCAGTTCCATGGTTTCAGCGCGGGCCGCGTTGCCCAGCACCGCTTTGATACCCTGCTCGCGCAGCGCTTCGACCCGCGGACGGGAGTTTTCAACCACCACCAGTGGCACATTCGCCTCCAGCAGCTTCTGACCAATCAGGCTGCCCACCCGGCCATAACCAACAATCACCGCGTGATTGCAAAAATCGACCGGAATCTGCTTCTCTTCTTCGATGGCCTCTTCCAGCGTCTGCTCTTCCATGGTTTCGGTTTTCGCCAGAAAACGCTCCAGCAGGGTAAACAGAATCGGGTTGAGCATAATCGACAGAATAGCGGCGGCCAGCACCAGGTTGCGCCCCTCATCGCTGAGCAGGCCGAGTGAGATACCCAGACCCGCCAGGATAAAGGCGAACTCACCGATCTGCGCCAGACTGACCGAAATGGTCAGCGCCGTGCGACGCGAATGGCCGAGCAGTGACACCAGCAGCCAGGCGGCGACTGACTTGCCGACCACAATAATCACCAGCGCACCCAGCACGGCCAGCGGCTGCGTTACCAGAATGGAAGGGTCAAACAGCATCCCCACCGAGACGAAGAACAGCACCGCAAAGGCATCGCGCAGCGGCAGGGTATCGCGTGCCGCGCGGTGGCTCAGTTCGGACTCGTTGAGCACCATACCGGCGAAAAACGCACCCAGCGCAAACGAAACATCGAAAAATTCAACCGCGCCAAACGCGATACCCAGCGCCAGGGCTAACACGGCCAGGGTAAAGAGTTCACGTGAACCGGTCGCCGCGCTACGGGCGAGGATCCAGGGCACAGCCCGGCGTCCCACGACCATCATCAGCACCATAAAGGCCGCCACTTTGCCGATGGTCCACAGCAGATCCCAGGCCAGCAGGCCGGCGCTGGCGTTGCCCTGTTCCATCATGCCGGCAATCGCAGGCAGCAGCACCAGCGTCAACACCATCACCAGATCTTCAACAATCAGCCAGCCAATCGCAATCTGCCCGCGCTGGCTATCGATCAGCTGTCGCTCCTCTAACGCGCGCAGCAACACCACGGTACTGGCGGTAGAGAGGCAGAGGCCAAAGACCAGGCCGGTCATCCATGACCAGCCCAGCGTCCAGGACAATCCCATTCCCAGTAAGGTCGCGACGGCGATCTGCGCGATGGCACCGGGAATGGCGATCGACTTTACCGACATGAGATCTTTCATTGAGAAGTGCAGGCCGACACCGAACATCAGCAGGATAACGCCGAGTTCAGCCAGCTCAGGGGCCAGGTTGGTATCGGCAACGAAACCGGGGGTAAAAGGGCCGGCCAGCACGCCGGCCATCAGGTAACCAACCAGCGGGGAGATACGCAGGCGATTCGCCAGCATCCCAAGGAGAAATGCCAGAACCAGCGCTCCGACAATGGTAGTGATCAACGGGGTGGTGTGATGCATGCCTGTCTCCTTGTATGCAAATGTATCCGCTTGTAACAAACGAGTTTAATGTAAAATCACACCTTCCGCTGAGCAATTTGCGGGAATAGCGTAAAAAAACCGGAAAAAAAGCCAATTACACAATCGGAAGGCCATTTCTGCTCATTATCGGCAATACTGGCTGAGTTTGCGGTTCAGCAAGAGCAGGATAAATAAAAATTATCATGAGTAAATGCCGGCAGTCTGACACAAATAGCCGGTAAATGGCCTCTCAGAGCGGCTAAAACCCGTCAGCCCCTCTTTTTGCAGGAGTAAACAATCAGTTAACAATAGAGCGCACTGCCGGTTAAGGTGACGCTTGCAGACAGGGAGCCTGCGATACGGTGCCCGCCCCCGGTTCTGCTGGCGGCATTGCGCGGACCGGTGCAGCTGGCGTGATGCGCATTGGCCTTGAGTTCGCCGGGAGAATGTGCGACACAGTGGGGCAATGCGGCCGGGAATTCGGGCCAGGGGAAAATTAAGGAGAATGTCAGTGGTGTTTTCAAAATGGACAGGGGCGGGCGTCGCGCTGCTGATGGCGCTGTTTCCGCTGTTTTCACAGGCCGCCCAGGCCGACCGCAGCTATCGCTTCAGCGTGCTGCACACAAACGATGAGCATGGCCATTTCTGGTTTAATGAACAGGGCGAGTATGGTCTGGCGGCACAGAAAACGCTGATGGACACGATGCGCTATGACGTGCAGGCCAGAGGCGGCGGCGCACTGATCCTCTCCGCCGGGGATGTGAACACCGGGGTGCCGGAGTCTGACGAGCTGGATGCAGAACCTGATTTTCGGGCGATGAACCTGATTGGTTATGACGCCATGGCGCTGGGCAATCATGAGTTTGATAAGCCGATTGCGGTGCTGCGTAAGCAGGAGAAGTGGGCGCGCTTCCCGCTGCTGGCTGCCAACGTCTATCAGAAAAGCACCGGTCAGCGGATGTTTAAACCCTGGGCGGTCTTTAACCGTCTCGGACTGAAAATCGCGGTTGTCGGGCTGATCACGCCTGACACGGCGAAGCTGGCTAACCCTGAAGGACTGAAAGATACCGACTTCCGCGATCCGATTGCTGAAGCCGTGAAGGCGGTGGCCGAACTGCGCGCCACAGAGAAGCCGGATGTGATTATCGCGCTGACCCATCTTGGTCACTATGACGATGGCAACCATGGCAGCAACGGCATTGATGATGTCACCCTGGCGCGCAGCCTGCCCGCCGGGACAATCAATCTGATTGTCGGCGGTCATTCGCATGACGCCGTCTGTATGGAAAAAGAGAACGTCAGCGTGAAAAATTATCAGCCTGGTCAGCCATGCCAGCCTGATAAGCAAAATGGCATCTGGATTATGCAGGCCGATAAGTGGGGCAGATATGTCGGACGCGGCGATTTTACCTTCCGCAACGGTCAGGTGACGCTGGAGGCGTATCAGCTGGTGCCGGTGAATCTTAAACACCGGGTGAAAAACGCCGATGGCAGCGAAACCTGGCTCACCTGGCAGGAGGAGATCCCTAAAAACAGCGCGATGATGAAACTACTGATGCCGTTCCAGAAGCGGGCGGAGGCGAAGTTAACCGTCAATGTCGGCAGCGCCGACGGCGAGTTCAGCGGTGAAAAAGAGCAGGTTCGCTTTGAGCAGACCAACCTCGGCCAGCTGATTCTGCGCGCCCAGATGGCGCACACGCAGGCGGATTTTGCCGTGATGAGCGGCGGTGGCATTCGCACCTCGCTGAAATCGGGCAAACTCAGCTGGCGGGATCTGCTGCAGGTTCAGCCGTTTGGCAATCAGGTGGTCTCTGTCAGCCTGACCGGCGCGGAGATTAAAAAATATCTGGATGTGGTTGCCAATATTCAGCCGGACACGGGGGGCTACGCCCAGTTTGCCGGGATCAGCCTGACCGCGGATGGAAAGCAGGTCAGCGACGTCATGATCAACGGCAAGCCGCTGCAGGAGACGCAGCACTATCGTATGGCGACCAACAGCTTTAATGCGGCAGGCGGCGACGGTTATCCGCGTCTGGATAACCACGCGGGCTATCGCAATAGCGGAGCGGTGGATGCGCAGGTACTGCGTGAATGGATTAACGCCCATTCGCCGCTTAAAGCCAGTGACTATCAGCCCAAAGGCCAGATCGTACATCTGACCGATGAGCAGATCCGGGCGCGGGATGAGGCGGCCGAAAAAGCGCGTAAGCGTAACTACCCGAAAATGATTCTGGCGTGGATCTGGCCGTGGGGGAACGAAACAGCCCGCACGCATTGAACGCACCGGGAGGCGTCTGCGCCTCCCGATTTTCTCATGCCCGGCAGTGGCGACGCCTGATCCAGCGGGCGCGGAGCTGGTCCCAGCCCCAGTTATAAGCGAGGGTAAACGGCAGGAAGAAGAGGAAAAAGGCCACTTCCACCAGAAACGCCTGCCACAGGGTAATATCCAGCATCAGGGCGGCAATCGGCAGACCGATCAGGATAAAGCCACCTTCAAATCCCAGCGCATGAACGGCACGCACGACGGGCCCGCGTTTCTCGCCCGGCGCATAGATCCGATCAAACCCGGCGTTGTAGATCATGTTCCACAGCATCGCCGCGGTTGAAAGCATAATCGCCAGCGATCCCATCTGAAACAGCGGCTTATTCATCACCCAGGCCGCCAGCGGCGAAACGGTCAGAATCGCCAGCGTCTCAAAACAGACGGCATGAAGAATACGTTCTTTAAGTGAGCGGGTACGCATTGTGTTTTCTCCTTCAATCATGCGGCGCATTTTCCCATCGCAGGATGCTAAGATAAAATGAACACCTATCGGAAAAAGCGATGGAACGAATGCGATACTCCCCGGAATCCCTTGAGGCTTTTATGCAGACGGTGGCGAGCGGCTCCTTTTCTGCGGCTGCGCGCGCGCTGGGCAAAAGCCAGTCCACCATCAGTGCAGCGGTGGCCAGTTTAGAAGACGATCTCGGTTTTGCGCTGTTTGACCGTGCCGGTCGTCAGCCCATCCTGACGGAACAGGGGCACCGCGTACTGCCTCAGGTTCAGCAGATTCTGGCCGCCAGTGAACGGCTGGATGCGCTGGCGATACGCCTGTCGCAGGGGGTGGAGCCCCGGCTCAGTTTTGCCATGTCCGATTTCTGGCAAACCGATCATCATGAACAGCTGCTGAAACAGCTTGATGCCCGCTACCCGGAGCTGGAACTGGAGTGCATGATTGCGGAAGATGAGGATGTGCTGGACCTGCTGCAGGCCGGGCGGGTCCATCTGGGCGTCGTGCGGGCGCAACCCAATCTGCCGGTGGATATCGCGGTGGCGCGACTGCAGGTTGAAGCACAGATGGCCATCTTTTTACATCGCGATCACCCGCTGGCAAAGGCGGAGATCCTCAGCGAAAGCCAGCTGGAGCCGGTTCGGCATCTGCGGCTTAACACCTGGGTTGAAGCGCACCAGCCAAAACCGATGGGGCGTATCTGGTCTGCGCCCACCTATCTGTTACTGCTGGAGATGGCGGAACAGGGATTTGGCTGGACGATTCTGCCGCGCTGGCTGGTGAAACAATTCGGGCATGGCGTGTTGAAAGAGCTGTCGCTGCCGGGCTGGCCGCAGCATATCGCTGTTGAGGTGGTCTGGTCACGCCGCACGCCACCCGGTCCGGCGGGGCGCTGGATGATAGACCAGCTCTGTGCTCAGCCACGGGTTTAATCGTGGCGGGCAATATCCGCAAACGGCGCATCCAGCAGTCGTGAAAGATCGCCAGGTGCCAGTTCGATATCCAGCCCCCGTTTGCCGCCGGAGATAAACATGGCGCTGAACGCGCTGGCGGAGCGATCGATGACGGTAGGCAGTCGTTTTTTCTGTCCCAGCGGGCTGATCCCCCCCACCAGATAGCCGGTGACCCGTTGTGCCAGCTGCGGGTCGGCCATATCCGCTTTTTTTGCGCCCAGCGCCTTTGCCACCTTCTTCAGATCCAGCTGCGTCGAAACCGGCGTAATCGCCACCGCCAGCTGCTTCGCCTCGCCGTTAAGGGCGACCAGCAGCGTTTTATAGACCTGGCGCGCATCCAGATTGAGCTTGCGCACCGCTTCGTCTCCAAAATGGGTTTCGTTGCTGTCATGCTCATAGGGATGCAGGGTAAAACTGACCTTCTGTTTTTCCAGCAATTTTACGGCGGGCGTCATACGGGTTCCTTACTCAGAAAAATCTTATTACGCTTAATGATGGAAAAAGGTGGCGGAATTTTGTTCTTTGAGTGAAAATTGGCCGCGCGCCAGCAATTCGGTTGCTGAGCGATAACCAAAATCATAAACAAATTCCTCTTTGACGAGCCGATAATCTTATCGGCTCTCTTTTTTTTCAGGGCCTCTTCAGCATCTCAGGCAGGTTATCTTCGCCATAGAGGTGCAGCGCCCCCACCGCCACCACATAGTTGCCCGCCGCCAGACTCTGCAGGCTTTTACACCACTGCGCATTACGCTGACCGATCAGGGTATCGTTCAGCGTCTGGCTGAACGTGGAGGGCAGGGTGATATCTGGCTGACGGGGTGGCGTATCGAGCCACCAGCTCACCATCATCTGCAGCAGCCGGGCATTGGTGTGCCAGTGCAGCAGCGTATCCTGTAACAGGGCCATACCGTCATCGGGCAGCGCGGTCAGCAGGGCAATCTGCGCATCGGCGCCTTCCAGCTCAATCACCGGTTTGTTCAGACCTTTCGCGGCCTGCAACAGCTGATAATCAATGCCGTAATCAGGCCGTAATCCCAGCCTCTGCGCCTGCTGTGCCTGTAACATCAGCGCCACCTGCCACGCAGGCAGATGATCAAACTGGCTCAGTGTCAGGCTCATCTCCTGACAGAGTGCGCTGAGCCTCTGCATCGCCTGGTCATCGAGCCGGGAGGCGAGGGCAGGGCGATCGCCAGCGTGATCAAAGGGTGAGCCGCCCTGGGTAATATCCGCTTCCACAATCAGCGCATCAGCCTGCTGCAGCTGACGCAACAGGCGGGCGGGCAGCGGCTGCATGTCGCGGGTCCCCATGTGGATGCTGCCAACCAGATGCAGCTGACGGTCGCCAAGCCGGACATCCATTGCCGGCCAGCGGTAACTGGCGGGGAAAAGCTGGCCGATAAAGCCGCGCAGTGAGCGCCAGAGGTTGCCTGTCATTCCCGGTCCTTTGCGATGTAAAACCCCATGCTAGCGACTTCAGCGAGGGAAAAACAGCGCCGGAACGACGATCACGGGCGCGGTGGCCGGTAACGCAGCAGGCGATTGGCATTGCTGACCACCGTAATCGAGGAGAGCGCCATCGCCGCACCGGCCACAATCGGACTGAGCAGCGTGCCGGTCAGCGGATAGAGCACGCCTGCCGCCACCGGAATACCGATGCTGTTATAAACAAAGGCTCCGAAGAGGTTCTGCCGGATATTGCGCAGTGTCGCCGATGAGAGGGCTAGCGCATCCGCCACGCTGTTAAGGTCAGCGCGCATCAGGGTAATCCCTGCGGTTTCGACAGCCACATCACTGCCGCCGCCCATGGCAATACCCACGTCGGCCTGCGCCAGCGCGGGCGCGTCATTGATACCGTCTCCGACCATCGCCACGCGATGCCCCTGCTGCTGTAACTGGGTAATCGCTGCCGCTTTGCCTTCCGGCAGAACGCCTGCAATAACCTCATCAATGCCCGCTTCGGCAGCAATGGCGCGCGCGGTCGTCTCGTGGTCCCCGGTAAGCATCATCAGACGATAACCCTGCTGATGCAGGCGCTGGAGGGCGGCCCGGCTTTCCGGTCGCAGCCTGTCGCGCAGCGCGATTAATCCGACCAGCTCACCCTGTTCAGCCAGCAACACAGGGGTGGCGCCCTGCTGCGTCAGGCGCACAATCTCTGCTTCCGCTATCCGGCAATCGACGCCGTTCTCCTGCATCAGTGCCGCATTACCCAGCAGCAGCGTTCTGCCATCCAGTATGCCGCTGACACCTTTGCCGCGTATTGTACGAAATTGCGCAACGGCAGGAGGCTGAGTCAGTTTCGCTTCAGCCACAATTGCTTTGGCCAGCGGATGCCCGGAGGTAAACTCCAGCGCGGCGGCCGCTGCGATCACCGATTCCCGGCTGGCTGTGCCCCAGGCCTGAACATCGCTGACCTGCGGCGTACCCGCGGTCAGGGTGCCGGTTTTATCAAATACCAGAGTGTCGATCTGGCTGGCGCGTTGCAGCGCATCGGCGTCACGAACCAGCACGCCCAGCTCGGCGGCGCGACCCACACCGGCAATGATCGACATCGGCGTCGCCAGTCCCAGTGCGCAGGGGCAGGCGATAATCAGCACCGTCGTCGCAATCACCAGCGTGTAGGCAATCTGCGGCTGTGGCCCGAACAGATACCACACGGCAGCGCTGAGAAGCGCAATCACCACCACCACCGGCACAAAGATGGCAGAGATGCGATCGGCCAGCCGGCCCACGTCGGGTTTACTGCTCTGTGCCTGCCGCACCAGCCGGATAATGCGCGACAGGGTCGTCTGCTCGCCGGTGGCTTTCGCGATGAACTCCACCGATCCATCCTGCACCAGGGTTCCGGCAAAAATCGCCGCACCCGGGCTTTTACTTTGTGGCACCGCTTCGCCGGTCAGCATCGCCTCATCAAACCAGCCTTCACCGCTGGCGATATCACCATCGACCGGCACCCGGTCGCCCGTGACCAGACGCAGCCGCATGCCGGGCTGCACCGCGCTGACCGGTATCAGCTGGTCACCCTGTTCGCCGACCTGGCGCGCCTGAGCCGGGGTCAGATCGAGCAGGCGCTCCAGCGCTTCTGACGAGCGCTGACGTGCGCGCTGCTCCAGGGCATGGCCCAGGTTGATCAGGCCCAGAATCATGACGCTGGCTTCAAAATAGAGATGGCGGGCCTGCGGCGGGAAGAAGCCCGGCCAGAGCACCACACTGAAAGAGTAGATCCAGGCCGCACTGGTGCCGAGTGCCACCAGCGTATCCATGGTGGCACTGCCGTTGCGCAGACTGCGCCAGGCACTGCGGTAAAAATGGCTGCCGGTAAGCACCATGATCAGCAGGGTAAGGCAGCCCAGCGTCAGCCAGAGGCGGTGGTTGCTGTCGGTGAGCATCATGTTGTCGCCCACCATGCCCCAGATCATCAGGGGCACGCCAAAGGCCAGCGCGACAGCCGCCTGCCAGCTAAAGCGGCGCATCGCGCTGCGGGCGCTCTGCTGCTGCTTTTCGCGCCGCTCCTGTTCATCATCAACCACCTGCGCGCCATAGCCTGCGGCATCGACAGCGGCCACCAGCGACTGCGGATCAGCATCACCCAGCACCAGCGCGCTGCGTTCACCGAGGTTAACCCGCGCCTGAGTGACGCCGGCAACCTGCTGCAGTGCTTTTTCTACCCGGCTGACACAGCTGGCGCAGCTCATCCCGTCGATCAGCAGCACATGAGTGGGAGCGGTTTTTTCTGCCGGCTGCGAGGCATTATCCGTTGTCAGCGCCTCCGGCGGCGGCTCCGATGCTGTCAACGGTTCAGACTTTGGGAAGGTGTCCGCCGGTTTCAGCGTCGCGTGATAGCCTGCCTGCTCCACGGTGGCGATCAGCGCAGCGGCCTCCGCATGACCGGTAACCTGGGCTTCCTGCAGCGTGACTTCCGCGTGGTCGACGTCGTCGCGCTGTTCCAGTGCCTCTTTCACGCGTTTGACGCAGTGTCCACAGGACAAGCCGTCCAGGGCCAGGGAAAGGGTATGTGACATAATCAGCTCCTCAGGTGAAGATATTTGACCGTTAAGCCAGTTTCGATTCATGCTTAAGCATAAACCTTCCATCAAGGGGAAGGTCAAGGGGACGAAAATGAACATCAGCGATGTGGCGAAAAAGACCGGGCTGACCAGCAAGGCGATCCGTTTTTACGAAGAGAAGGGGGTGGTCACGCCGCCAGTGCGCAGTGAAAATGGTTACCGCAGCTACAGCGGACACCATCTTGATGAGCTGAACCTGTTACGTCAGGCGCGGCAGGTGGGGTTCACGCTGGATGAGTGCCGTGAGCTGGTGGCGCTGTTTAATAATCCCTCGCGCCACAGTGCCGATGTTAAAGCCCGAACCCTGCAGAAAGCCGAAGAAATAGCCGCGCACATTGAAGAGCTGCACGCGATGCGGGCTCGTCTGCTGGCACTGGCAGACGCCTGTCCGGGCGACGAGAGCGCCGAATGCCCAATTATCAACAATCTGGCCGGGTGCTGCGCTCAGCGTGGCTGAATACGCAGCGTAATGCCTTCAATGCCGACTACGATCACCGGGGTGCCCGCCGGCAGATCCCGATCGGCCTCCACCCGCCAGCTGCTGTCTCCGATGCGCACGTGTCCGGTACGATTCTGCAAGGCAGTATCCAGCGTCAGCGTCGAACCGATCATCTGACGACCCCGCTGATTCAGCGCATTTGGAGCCTGATGCGCTTCGCGGTGCCGCATCCAGCGATACCATAAGAAGACGCAGACCAGCGTCAGCACAGCAAACGTTGCCCCCTGTGCCGTCCAGCTGAGCGGAACAAACCATTCAAAGACACCGACCAGCACCGCCGCCAGCCCGATCCAGAGCAGATAACCGCTGGTGCCCAGCATCTCCGCCGCCAGCAGCAACCCTCCCAGCGTCAGCCAGAACCAGTGCGGGTGCGCAATGATATCGACCAGCATCAGCGTTTCGACTCAGTGCGGGTTTCCTTCAGCAGTTCGCCGATGCCCGCAATCGAACCGAGCAGGCTGCTGGCATCCAGCGGCATCATCACCACTTTGCTGTTATTCCCTTCGCCGATTTTCTGCAGTGCATCGGTATATTTCTGCGCGACGAAATAGTTGATCGCCTGAATGTCCCCCGCGGCGATCGCTTCAGAGACCATTTTCGTGGCGTTGGCTTCCGCTTCTGCCTGACGTTCACGCGCTTCAGCCTGCAGGAAGGCCGAGGTCCGTTCCCCTTCGGCTTTGAGGATTTGCGACTGCTTATCCCCTTCAGCCCGCAGGATAGCAGCCTGACGCACCCCTTCAGCGGTCAGAATATCAGCGCGTTTGGTGCGCTCCGCTTTCATCTGCGCATTCATCGCGCCAACCAGCTCCTGCGGTGGACGGACATCGCGGATCTCTATACGGGTAATCTTGACGCCCCACGGATTGGTCGCTTCATCCACAATGTGCAGCAGGCGGGTGTTAATGCTGTCGCGCTGAGAGAGCATTTCATCCAGCTCCATGCTGCCCAGCACGGTGCGCATGTTAGTCATGGTGAGGTTCAGAATCGCCTGCTCAAGATTGCTGACCTCATAGGCGGCGCGCGCCGGGTCAACGACCTGAATAAAGCAGACCGCATCGATGGTGACGTTAGCATTGTCTTTGGAGATGATCTCCTGGGAGGGGATATCCAGCACCTGTTCCATCATGTTGATCCTGCGACCAACACGATCCATGAACGGCACCACCAGGCTCAGTCCGGGTTGCAGGGTGCGGGTATAACGGCCAAAACGTTCAACCGTCCATTGAAAACCTTGTGGCACAACCTTGACTGTCGCCCAGACAGCCACCAGTGCCAGCACAATCAGGGCAGGAATTACTGTTATCATACAACCTCCGCATTGTCAGAATAACGGGCCGAGTCGCTTCGGCCCGGGGTCTGCCGGTCAGTAAAGCAGGGAGTAGAGCTGACGACGGTAGCGCGCGGCAAGTGCATCGCCGGTGCCCAGCGCAGCCAGAATCTCCTGCAGCATTTTACGCGCCTGGCCATCCGCCGCATTCAGATCGGATTTCAGGAAGCTGAACAGCAGTTCCAGCGCCTCTTCATTCCGGCCCACCTGATGCAGCTGTAACGCAAGTTTAGCAGCCAGCCCGGCGTTAGCCGGCTCCGCTTCCAGCTGGGATTGCAGCTGCTGGATCTCCGGCGTGTCCGCCGCCTGTTTCAGCAGATCGATCTGCGCCATCAGGCTCTGATAACGGGTATCCTGATCCTGCAACGGCACCACTTTCAGCACCGCTTCCGCTTCATCGCTGCGGTTCAGCGTAATCAGTACGTCCGCCAGCAGGAAGCCGATTTCGCTGGACTGTTTGCTTAACTGCCACGCCTCTTTCAGTAGCGGCAGTGCTTCCAGCGGTTTCCCTTCCTGCATCAGCGCCATCGCCTGCTGGGCTTTCAGCTCTTCTTCGCGCGGCAGGACTTTTTCCAGCAGGGCGCGGATCGCCTCTTCCGGCTGCGGACCCTGGAAGCCGTCGACCGGCTGACCATCCTGGAACAGGTAGACGGTCGGGATAGAGCGCAGACCAAACTGCGCCGCCACGCGCTGCTCTCTGTCGCAATCCAGTCGGGCGAGAATAAACTGACCCGCATACTCCTGCGCCAGCCGCTCCAGCAGCGGCGTCAGTTCCAGGCAGTGCTGGCTGCGCTCAGACCAGAAGTAGAACAGCACCGGCAGCTGCATCGACTGCTCAAGGGTCTGCTGCAGGTTAGATTCGTTGATGTCGATGATCGAAGCATGTGGTGACATGGAGAAGTCTCTTTGCAAAAAGTGTTCTAAGAATATGGGGCCAACGGGCCCGGCTTCAAGCGCTAATGCCTGCGGCTGATTAATGGCTGCGCAAAATGCGATCCAGCATCCAGCCAGGCAGCAACCGTTTCAGCAGGCTCATCACGTGTGCGACCAGGGTCACCGGATAGCGTAAACGGGGATGCTGACTCTCGAGTGCGTGACGAAGTTTCGGCAGAATGGCTTCCGGTGGCAGGGTAAAACGGGCCGCGATGCCGGGATTGCGCACCGGATTGTGCTGTTCGCCCTGCGTCACGTTGTCGGTAAAGCGGGTCTGGATCGGGCCGGGCTCAATCAGGCTGACCCGGATGCCGCTGCTGCGTACTTCCAGCCGCAGCGCATCGCTCCAGGCTTCCAGTGCATATTTACTGGCGGCATACGCCCCGCGGCCGGGGGTCGAGATCAGTCCCAGCACCGAACTGGTGTTAACAATGCGTCCGTCGCCGCTGGCCTGCAGCGCGGGTAACAGCCGCAGCGTCAGCTGATGGACACCGAAAAAGTTGCTGGAAAACTGCTGTTCCAGCTGCTGGCGGGTCAGCGTCCGAAGCGGGCCATAGAGGCCAAAGCCAGCGTTGTTAAACAGCGCGTACAGACGGTTGTCGCAGAGTGCAATGACCGTGTCTGCGGCCTGATCCACGCTCTGCGGATCGTCAAGATCCAGCTGAAGTCCGGTAAAGCCCAGCGAACTCATGCGCGCGACATCGTCTGCTTTGCGACAGGCGGCGATCACCCGATAGCCGCGTGCCAGCAGATCCTGTGCGGCGACCAGGCCGATGCCACTGGAACAACCTGTAATCAGGATGGTTTTTTGCACAAATGCATACTCCTTCGGGTTTTATGTTTCTTCTGAATTAAGCTGTTATTTCTTTTGCATATATACCTGATTGTAAAGAGTCAGCATTTCACGTCTCCCCCTGGTATATCAGGATTCCGCCATAAAAATGTGTTTCTACAATAGCATCTTCATGATGTTCAGACCCATAGCGGGCATAAAGTAGTGTCATGGTGAAGTTATTGTTCCTGTTAGCATCATCTGACGAAATGATAGCGCTGGTGCGGTGCAGGAAGAAATGCAGGCCCTTTAATAAATTCGTTTGAAAGCACTTGTGAGTTTTGATTATTCTTTATCCAGTTTCAGAGCGGCAGGGATGGATGGAATATGGACATTAAGCAGGCTGCAGCCGGTATTGTCGATGGGCTCTCCTCTATACCTCATACGGCTTACATGGGGCTGGTCAGAAGCTGGGAGGGGAGCGGACTCGCGGGGGAAAGCATCCGACAACGAAACCAGGCTGAGACGGAGCGTTTTTTCCGTATGCTCAAAAGCCTGGGTAATGCTGAGTCACCTTTGCGCAGACTGATTACGCTTGTTTTCACCGCGTTTTATCAGAAGCTTAATGATGAAGGCAAAGAGGCTGTTAACAATAAACTGGGTTACGGCGCCGGAAGTGTTGCAGGAAGAACAGCCGGGCAGATTACACTGGCTCAGACAACGGCGAGTATAATGTTGCGTCGATTGGCTATTGACGAGGCGTACAGGCATTTCATCCGATTCAGTGCTTCAGTCTCCTTAAACGTAGTCATGCTCCAGGGAATAATTGAAGAGTCAGCAAGGGCATCTGAAAGGATGAGAACCCGGTATCCCGTTACGTACGGTAGGGTATCAAAAGATAATCTGGATTGGGTTTATTTCCTTGTTGAACGACAATTAGAGCCTTACCTTGTATTCATTGAGGGACATCCAATCAATTGCAAAGGAATACAGAATGAAATTTGTAAAATCATTAATTTCTCACGCAATTGAAGGAACCATTACTTTTTTAGCCGTGATTTTTGCAATGGGTTCTTTTTACTGGTTTGAAAACACATGGATGAAAATCGTCGGCTGTATTGGGGCACTGATAGCAGGCTATGTGATTTCATATGGAGCAGCGAAAATCAGGCAGACCTGAATTTGAATCGTTCTTTTTCCCAATGGCAGGCAATACAAAATAGAAAGCCGTTAAAGCCTGTTTTTAAAATCTAAGGCATACAGATCGGTCTTGATTCCTGCCTGCAGGCAGCAGGTTAAACGCAGACGTTGAACCCTGGTGTCATCTCTGACCCCAGGCTGACAAAAGCCACTCTTTTGAGTGGCTTAAATATATTAATTTGCTCATGTTGGCTTGAACCAGCGCAATCGGGAATAAGTCAGGTTCAGCCAGGAACGGCCCACACACTGTCGCGATTGTTAACTGAACCGATATAAGTTTTAAATATTATTAATTATCAGGCATTTTTTGCATTTCTTTACCCTTTTTGCCTATCCGATCGCGCTACGGCTGCTTAACTAAAGGGGCCAGCTCTTTCGCCATGAACCGGGCGATAAAAGGCTGGGCATCGGGATTGGGGTGGATGCCGTCCTGCTGCATCCATTCAGGTTTCAGATAGACCTGCTCCATGAAGAAGGGCACCAGCGGAATATTGTGTTGCTGCGCTAATCCCGGGTAGATGCCGCTGAACGCCTCGGTGTAGCGGCGACCATAGTTGGCCGGCAGGCGAATCTGCATCAGCAGCGGTTTCGCATTGGCGGCTTTGACATCTTCGATCACCTTACTCAGCGTCTGCGTAATGGTCGCGGGCGGGAAACCACGCAGTCCATCGTTACCGCCCAATTCGATTAACACCCATTGCGGCTGATGCTGTTTTAATAGCGCGGGCAGACGCGCCAGCCCCTGAGCGGAGGTATCACCGCTGATACTGGCGTTGATGACTTCAGGCTGCTGCTGCCACTGCTTGTTAAGCAGGCTGGGCCAGGCGGCCGTGGCGGACATACGATAGCCTGCACTCAGGCTGTCGCCCAGCACCATCAGGGTATCGGCAGCTGCAAACCGCGATACCAGCAGAAGAACCAATAACAGGAAGGGATAATGCCAGCGGAAAACATTGTTGAAGTTCATCATCTTACTAAGTCCGTCGGTCAGGGAGAGCATCAGTTGACCATCCTTACCGGAGTTGAGCTGGTTGTCAAACCAGCCGAGACCATTGCGCTGATAGGCGAGTCAGGTTCCGGTAAGTCAACGCTGCTGGGCATTCTGGCCGGGCTGGATGATGGCAGCAGCGGCGAAGTCCATCTGCTGGGGCAGGAGCTGCACCAGATGAACGAAGAGCAGCGAGCGGCCCTGCGCGCCCGGCAGGTCGGCTTTGTTTTTCAGTCGTTTATGCTGGTGCCAACCCTCAATGCGCTGGAGAACGTGCAGCTGCCCTCGCTGCTGCGTGGCGACAGTGACCGTCAGAGCCGTGAACAGGCGCGTGAACTTCTGACGCTGCTGGGGCTGGGGGAACGTCTGCACCATCTGCCGGCTCAGCTTTCCGGCGGCGAACAGCAGCGGGTCGCGCTGGCACGCGCCTTCAGTGGGCGGCCGGGTCTGCTGTTTGCCGATGAGCCGACCGGCAATCTTGACCGCAAAACCGGCGATCGCATCGCCGATCTGCTTTTTTCCCTTAACCGTGACTTTGCCACCACCCTGATTCTGGTGACACATGATGAGCAACTGGCGGCGCGCTGCGACCGTCGTCTCCGGCTGCGTGACGGTAAATTGTGGGAGGAGCAATGATCTGGCGCTGGTTCTGGCGCGAGTGGCGGTCGCCCTCGCTGCTGATTGTCTGGCTGGCCCTGACGCTGGCGGTAGCCTGCGTGCTGGCACTGGGATCGATCAGCGATCGGATGGAAAAAGGGCTGAATCAGCAGAGCCGTGATTTTATGGCGGGTGACCGCACGCTGCGCAGCACAGATGCGGCACCGGAAGCCTGGCTGGAGAAAGCGCAGCAGAGCGGTCTGACGGTCAGCCGTCAGCTGACCTTTATGACGATGACCTTTGCCGGTGAGTCGCCTCAGCTCGCCGCCGTGAAAGCGGTAGACGATCGCTATCCGATGGCTGGCACGTTGCAGACAGCCCCGCCAGGGCTGAAACCGCAGGCGGGCACCGCCCTGGCCGCGCCGCGCCTGATGGCGCTGCTGAATCTGAAAGTGGGCGATATGCTGGACGTGGGGGACACCCGGCTGCGGATAACCGGGGAGCTGATCCAGGAGCCGGATGGTGGCTTCAACCCCTTTGAAATGGCGCCGCGTCTGCTGATTAACCTGGCCGATGCCGCAAAAACCGGTGCAATTCAGCCCGGCAGTCGCCTGACCTGGCGCTATAAGTTTCTGGGTAATCCTGAAGCGCTGGCCCGCTATGACCGCTGGATTGAACCACAGCTGAAAACGGACCAGCGCTGGATCAGCGTCGACAATTCCGAAGATGCGCTGGGGCGATCCATGCAGCGGGCGCAGCAGTTTCTGCTGCTCTCGGCGCTGCTGACGCTGATGCTGGCGATAGCCGCCGTGGCGGTCGCCATGAGTCACTACTGTCGCAGCCGCTACGATCTGGTGGCGGTGCTGAAAACCCTGGGCGCTACGCAGGGTGCATTGCAGCGCCTGATTATCGGTCAGTGGCTGGCTGTGCTGCTGCTGGCGGCGATAGCCGGTGGCCTGGTGGGGCAGGGCGTGGAAGCGATGCTGATGGCGATGCTGAAACCGGTCCTGCCCGCCAGCTTACCCGCCGCCAGCCTCTGGCCGTGGATCTGGGCGGTGGGATCGCTGTTTGTGATTTCGCTGCTGGTCGGCCTGCGCCCCTACCGGCTGCTGCTGGCGACGCAGCCACTCCGCGTTCTGCGGCGTGATGCGGTCGCCAGCCTCTGGCCGCTGAAAATCTATATTCCGCTGATGGGCGGCGTGGTCGTTGCGCTGCTCGCTCTGCTGGTCGGCGGCAGTAAAATGCTCTGGGCGCTGCTGGCAGGTGTGGTGGTGCTGGCGGCACTGCTGGCCCTGCTCGGCTGGGGAACCCTGCTGCTGCTGCGCCGGCTGGTGGTGCGCAATCTGGCGTTACGGCTGGCTATCAACCGGTTGTTGCGCCAGCCCGGCATGACGCTGAGCCAGCTCGCGGCTTTTTCGTTCTCGTTTATGCTGCTGGCACTGCTGCTGGTGATGCGCGGCGATCTGCTGGATCGCTGGCAGCAGCAGCTACCGGCGGACAGCCCGAACTTCTTCCTGCTGAATATGACGGCCGATCAGGTGCCGCAGGTGCGCGATTTTCTGCAGTCGCACCAGATCAGGCCCGAAACCTTTTATCCGATTGCACGGGTGCGGCTCACCGGACTTAATGGCAAACCTGCCGACCCCGAACGGGATAACGCTCTCAACCGTGAACTTAACCTGACGGCCCTGGCGGAGCGCCCGGATCACAATCCGCTGGTGGCCGGCAGCTGGCCGCCTGGCGCGGGTGAAGTATCGATGGAAGTGGAACTGGCGGACAGGCTGGGCCTGAAGCTGGGTGATACCCTGACATTTGAAGGCGATACGCAGACCTTCAGTGCCCGCATCAGCAGTCTGCGCAAAGTGGACTGGGAGAGCCTGAAGCCAAACTTCTTTTTTATCTTTCCACCTGGGGCGCTCGACAGCCAGCCTCAGACCTGGCTCACCAGCTTCCGCATGGCGTCCGATCCCGCTCTGCTGGCCGCGCTTAACCGGGCCTTTCCGACGCTGAGCCTGCTGGATATCGGTGGCATCATGCGGCAGGTCGGTCAGGTGCTGACGCAGGTCAGTCAGGCGCTGGAGATTATGGTGGTGCTGGTCACCGCCTGCGGCATCCTGCTGCTGCTGGCGCAGATTCAGGTCGGTATGCGCCAGCGGCGTCAGGAGCTGGTGGTCTATCGCACGCTGGGTGCCGGCAGGCGACTGCTGCGCATCACGCTGTGGTGTGAGTTTGCACTGCTGGGGGTGGTTTCAGGTGTGGCGGCGGCCATAGGCGCGGAGGCGGCGCTGTGGGGATTGCAGCGTAAGATTTTCGACTTCCCGTGGCAGCCGGACTGGACACTGTGGCTGGCGTTGCCGTTGTGCGGTGCCCTGCTGTTATCGCTGTGTGGCGGCTGGCTGGGGATCCGGTTACTGAAAGGAAAGGCGCTGTTCAGGAAGTTTGATGCGGCGTAAGGGATAATGGCTTAAAGGCGGCACCAGGCCGCCTTTAAGCTTCATCCGGACCGCATCCGCAAGCGGGTAACGGGGAACTACAGTTTTTCAACGGCCCAGGCGATGCCGCTGGCGTACTCTTCCGGTAACTGCGGTACCAGCGCATCCAGCGCGGCCTTAAGCCGTTCTGCATCGCTGTCGGTCAGATTGAGATGACCCACCTTACGGCCCGGACGTACCTCTTTGTCATACCAGTGCAGATGCACCAGCGGCTGCTGCAGCCAGCTGAGGTTCACCGCAGTGCCGATCAGATTGACCATCACCGACGGGGCAAACACCACCGGCTGCGGCAGGGGCAGGCCAAGAATGGCACGCAGATGCAGCTCAAACTGGCTGACTGACGCGCCGTTCTGCGTCCAGTGGCCGCTGTTGTGCACACGCGGAGCCAGCTCGTTGATCAGCAGTCCGGCAGGCGTAACAAAACACTCCATCGCCATCACGCCCACGTAATTCAGCGCCTGCATGATCGCACTCAGCATCGCCTCGGCCTGCTGTTGCTGCGCCTGATCTGCCTGCGGCAGCGCTACGCTGGTGCGCAGTATGCCGTCCTGATGCAGGTTATGCGTCAGCGGATAGAACACAACGTTGCCATCGTGGCCGCGTGCGCCTACCAGGGAGACTTCACCGGAAAAGTTAATGCCCTGCTCAACGATGCAATCACCGTAGCACTCCTCCGGCAGGGTGTGCGTCTCACCGGCGCGCAGACGCCACTGACCGCGCCCGTCGTAACCCCCGGTGCGGCGTTTTACAATGGCCAGTTCGCCCAGCGAGTTAAACACCGCCGGCCATTCGCTTTTATCCGCCAGCAACTGCCACGGCGCGGTGGCGAGCCCCAGCTCATCCAGCAGCTGTTTCTGCGTCAGGCGGTCGGCCAGACGTGGAAAAATATCGCGATTCACAAAGGCGGGATGACGGGCCAGTTCCCGCGTCAGCGCCGTTTCCGGCCAGCGCTCGATTTCGGCGGTGATCACGCTGTCGGCGATAGGAAGCGCGGCAGGATCGGCGTCCAGACCCACCGGATAGACCGCAATGCCCAGCGGTTCACCGGCCTGACGCAGCATACGGCCTAACTGGCCGTTGCCCAGAACGCAGACCGGCTTCATGCATCCACCCGCGGATCGGGATGGTTCAGCACCTCATCAGTCTGGCTCTGCCGCCAGTGATCGAGACGTGACGCCAGTGCGCCGTCATGCAGGGCCAGAATCTGCGCTGCCAGCAGGGCGGCATTGGCTGCGCCCGCTTTGCCAATTGCCAGCGTACCGACCGGAATACCGCGCGGCATCTGAACAATCGAGTAGAGGCTATCCACGCCGCTCAGTGCCGCGCTCTGCACCGGTACACCCAGTACCGGCACCAGGGTTTTCGCCGCCAGCATACCCGGCAGATGTGCCGCGCCACCTGCGCCGGCAATGATCACCTGAAAACCGTTTTCGGCTGCCGATTCGGCGAAGCTGAACAGTTTATCCGGGGTGCGATGCGCAGAGACCACTTCGACATGAAATGGGACGTCCAGGCTGGTAAGGATCTCAGCGGCGAACTGCATGGTGGCCCAGTCACTTCTGGAACCCATGACAATGGCGATGCGGGCCGGGGCGTTGGATGACATGCGGTCAACTCCTGTGAATGAACAAACAGACCTGGCCGGGCGGACAGGTTTTGAAGGGCACAGAGAATAGCATGAGAAGGGCGCAAGGAAAACGGTTGCGTCGGGCTGATGTCGGGGATTTACCCGCTGGTTAAAAGTTGAAATCGATAAGCTGAATGCCAGCAGCGTCAAGCTGGATCATGGAGCCGCGGCTGTGCCAGGCGCCGAGTACCGCGCGTTGCGCCGTCTCGCTCTGCAGGGTCAGCGTATGAATCGCCGGACGATGGGTGTGCCCGTGGATCAGCAGCGGCACCTGATGGCGCTGCATCGTCGTGACCACCGCACCCTGATTCACATCCATGATGCTCTGTGATTTGTGCTGATTAGCCTGTTTACTGTCGGCGCGCATCCGGGCAGCAATGCGTTTGCGGACCCATAACGGCAGGGCCAGAAACAGCCGCTGAATCCACGGATTGTGCACTTTGGCGCGAAAGCGCAGATAACCGGCGTCATCGGTACAGAGCGTATCGCCGTGCATGATCAGCAGGCGATGGCCATACAGCGTCAGCACCTGTTCTTCGGGCAGCAGCGTCATCCCGCTGGCGCGCGCGAAGCGTCGGCCCACCAGGAAGTCGCGATTGCCGTGAATAAAGTAAACCGGAACCGGCAGGGCGCGCAGGGCGCTGGCCACCTGCTGATGCAGAGGATTGGGATCGTCGTCGCCAATCCAGGCCTCAAACAGATCGCCGAGAATATAGAGCGCGTCGCAGTGGGGCGCTTCGCGCTGTAAAAAATGCAGAAAACCGGCGGTAATCGCCGGTTCTTCCTGACACAGATGGAGATCTGCGATAAACAGGGTGCGCGACATTACTCGCTGACGGTCACTTTCTGGATAACGACGTCATCTTTCGGTACATCCTGATGCATGCCGCTGCGACCGGTAGAGACCGCTTTGATCTTCTCGACTACATCCATGCCTTCAACCACTTCAGCGAATACGCAGTAGCCCCAGCCCTGAACGCTTTCGTCACGGAAGTTCAGGAAGTCGTTGTCAGCCACGTTGATGAAAAACTGTGCCGTCGCGGAGTGCGGCGCAGAGGTGCGAGCCATAGCCAGCGTGCCTTTGGTGTTTTTCAGGCCGTTGTTCGCTTCGTTTTTGATTTCGTCTTTGGTCGCTTTCTGTTTCATGCCCGGCTCAAAGCCGCCGCCCTGAATCATAAAGCCGTTGATTACGCGGTGAAAAATGGTGTTGTCGTAAAAACCTTCACGGCAGTAATCCAGGAAGTTCTGTACGGTTGCTGGCGCTTTATCATCGAAGGTTTTGATTACGATATCGCCATGGTTCGTCTGGAAAGTTACCATTTTTGTCGTCCTGTAAAGGTTGTGATCAGTAGCCGGGGTCGCTCTGTCGGATGGCGTCCCCCTTTTTGTCGACCGTTCTTATATCATAATTTCCAATGACGCGTCAGCAGCACGGCGCAGTTGGCTTGCTTTGCGTCGCGCGAGCGATAAAAATACGGCACAATGTCTGGATACTTAAAAGTGTCAACCACACGCGAAAACGGAACCGTTCAATGCTTAAGATTTATAACACCCTGAGTCGACAGAAAGAGGAATTCAAACCCATTCATGCCGGGAAAATCGGCATGTATGTTTGCGGCATCACGGTGTATGACCTCTGTCACATTGGTCATGGGCGGACGTTCGTGGCGTTTGACGTGGTGGCGCGCTATCTGCGCTATCTGGGTTATCAGCTTAATTATGTGCGCAACATTACGGATATTGATGACAAAATCATCAAACGCGCCAATGAAAACGGCGAGAGCATCGAAACCCTGACCAACCGCATGATTGGCGAGATGCACAATGACTTCGCCGCGCTGGGGATTCTGCCGCCGGATCAGGAGCCGCGTGCGACCCGCCACATCCCGGAAATCATTGCGCTGGTGGAGACGCTGATCGCCCGTGGTCACGCCTATGTGGCGGATAACGGCGACGTGATGTTTGATGTGCTGAGCGATCCTGACTACGGCGCACTGTCGCGCCAGGATCTGGAACAGCTGCAGGCAGGCGCACGGGTTGAAGTCGCTGACGTGAAGCGTAACCCGATGGATTTCGTGCTGTGGAAGATGTCTAAAGCGGATGAACCGGCCTGGTCATCACCGTGGGGCAACGGTCGTCCTGGCTGGCACATCGAGTGCTCGGCCATGAACTGCAAACAGCTGGGCAGCCATTTCGATATTCACGGCGGCGGCTCCGATTTGATGTTCCCGCACCATGAAAATGAAATCGCCCAGTCGGGCTGTGCACATGACGGTCCGTACGTTAACTACTGGATGCACTCCGGCATGGTGATGGTTGACCGTGAGAAGATGTCTAAGTCACTCGGCAACTTCTTCACCGTACGTGATGTGCTGCAGCACTATGACGCGGAGACGGTGCGTTACTTCCTGATGTCCGGTCACTACCGCAGCCAGCTCAACTACGGTGAAGATAACCTCAATCAGGCGCGTGCGGCGCTGGAGCGTCTCTATACGGCGCTGCGCCACACCGACAGCAGCGTGCCAGCCAGCGGCGGTGAAGCGTTTGAAGCGCGTTTCCGCAGTGCAATGGATGATGACTTCAATACCCCGGAAGCCTACTCGGTGCTGTTTGATATGGCGCGTGAAGTGAACCGCCTGAAAAGCGAAGAGGGCGCCTCAGCGCATGGGCTGGCGTCGAAGCTGCGTGAGCTGGCCAAAGTGCTGGGCATTCTGCAGCAGGACCCGGAGCTGTTCCTGCAAAGTGGCGCGCAGGTGAATGATGAAGAGGTTGCCGAGATTGAGCATTGGGTGAAAGCCCGAGCCGATGCGCGCGCGGCCAAAGCCTGGGCGGAAGCGGATATCGCCCGCGACAAACTGAACGCGCTGGGCGTGATTGTCGAAGACGGGCCTCAGGGTTCCAGCTGGCGTCGAAAATAAACCGGAGAGGGCGAGCAATCGCCCTTTTTTATTATGACGATTGAGCAGATAGAGATCCGTGGCTTCCGTTCAGTCCGTAACCTGAGGCTGATTGCGCCGCATACGGCAGTGAATCATATTGCATGGGAACAGCGGGAAGGGGAGACGAGGGTCAGGGGAGAGGCGTTGCTGTAACAGCGTCCCCGCAGGGACGCCTGAAGGTTACGCGACCACAGTAATGCGGTAACCCGCAAACTCAACGGTCTGACCGGCCACGATTTTGCAGCGCTTACGGGTTTCCACCGCCCCATCGACCCTGACTTCACCCTCGGCAATCACGACTTTCGCCTGTGCGCCGCTCTGAACCCAGCCTTCCAGCTTCAGCAGGTCACACAGATCGACATGCGGGAATTTTCCCAGTGAAAACGTTGCCATTTAATCTACCTCTTTATCGTGAAACTCTTCACACGCCTGCAGCGTGTTTTGTATCAGTGTTGCGACGGTCATCGGTCCCACACCGCCCGGCACTGGCGTGATGTAGGAGGCGCGTGCTGATGCGCTCTCAAAATCAACGTCGCCCACCACTTTGCCGCTCTCAAGACGGTTGATCCCCACGTCGATGACAATCGCGCCGGGTTTAATCCAGTCACCCGGAATAAAGTTGGGTTTGCCCACCGCGACCACCAGCAGATCGGCGTGTTCAATGTGGTGACGCAGATCTTTAGTAAAACGGTGGGTGACGGTTGTGGTGCAGCCCGCCAGCAGCAGTTCCATGCTCATCGGGCGACCGACGATGTTGGATGCGCCGACCACCACGGCATTCAGGCCGTAGGTGTCGATGTTGTAGCGCTCCAGCAGCGTGATGATACCGCGCGGCGTGCAGGGACGCAGTGTGGGCGCACGCTGACACAGGCGACCCACGTTGTAAGGGTGGAATCCATCGACATCTTTATCAGGCGTGATGCGCTCCAGCACCTTAACGTTATCGATACCCGCTGGCAGCGGCAGCTGAACCAGGATGCCATCGATGTCGTCATCCTGATTGAGCGTGTCGATCAGCGCCAGCAGCTCATCTTCGCGGGTGGTGGCGGGCAGATCGTAAGAGCGCGAGTGGAATCCGACCTCTTCACAGGCACGGCGTTTGCTGGCCACATAGATTTGTGAGGCTGGGTTTTCACCCACCAGCACGACAGCCAGGCCCGGGGCGCGTTTTCCGGCCGCCAGGCGCTGCTTCACTTTTTCCGCAACCTCAACGCGCACCTGCTGCGCAATCGTTTTACCGTCAATAATTTTTGCTGCCATCAGAGAGGAAATCCACTGTGTTGTGTTGAATCGGGGAAGATGGCTATTTTGTCAGAAGCGCGGGCTGCTGTCAGTCACAGTTTCAGCCGTGTATGCGCCTTCCAGCTTTTTCGTCGCGACGAGAGCCCGCCTGCATGCGTATGATATCGGCAGGACAACCCGGGGACGAAGTCATGATTTGGATAATGCTTGCTACGCTGGCGGTGGTATTTGTCGCTGGATTTCAGCTGCTCACCGCTGGCTCACGCCACGCCGCCCAGCGGCTCAGCAAACGGCTGCGTCTGCCTCCGGTACAGGTGGAATCAATGATCGCTATGATGGGCAAAGAGGCGGCGAAAGAGTTTACCGACTATCTCAGCAGCGACAATGAAACGCATCTGCATAATGGTGCTGCGGTGCTGCTGATCTGGCAGGTATTGATTGTTGACGGCAGCGAAGAGAACAGCCAGCGCTGGCATGCGATTCTCAGGCATGCCGGTTTTCCACCGCTTATCAGCCGCCAGCAGCTGCTGCTCGCGCTGGGCTTTCTGCGACAGCTGGAGCCAGATAGCCGGGAGCTGCACGCACTTCGTGAGCAATACAATGCGCATTTCACTTCACAAGGGATTGAGCTGGAAGGAGAATTCACCGGCAGCAGTAAACTCGTGTCGCTCAGCGAATGGCGCAAGCGTCACTGACGTGAATTGGTTATTACAGCAGCACTTCGCTGCCGGGAAGCGGCAAAAACGTTGACGTACCCGCTTCCCGACGTATAATCCGTGCCATCTCCATGCGCCCTTAGCTCAGCTGGATAGAGCACCGGCCTTCTAAGCCGTAGGTCACAGGTTCGAATCCTGTAGGGCGTGCCAAATAAATTCAATGACTTATCCTTTTCCTCCGACTACCTGATTTTCCACATGGGACAGATGTGGGACACGACTGCCAAAAATCGCATCAATTTGCTGTGCATGCTCCGTTAAGTGGTTAGGTGCAAGGTAAGCGTATCGCTGTACCATTTCGATGCTTTCCCAGCCTCCCA
The DNA here is from genome assembly GCF_059731105.1 of Type-F symbiont of Plautia stali. NCBI lineage: Bacteria > Pseudomonadati > Pseudomonadota > Gammaproteobacteria > Enterobacterales > Enterobacteriaceae > Type-F symbiont of Plautia stali. The sequence continues at coordinate 1,042,578 of NZ_AP035909.1, forward strand.
TTTCCTGCAGCGCTCACAGCGGAACGCCAGACTGGATTAATCAGTTCGCCCAGGTGTGCCTCAGGTCATGCAAATGGAAGTCTTCAATCCCTGCCGCTTTCAGACCGATATTCTGGGGTGATGTGAATCTTACAGGTTCGCATACTCCAGTATTTCTTCACCCATCAGCGTACAATCCACGTCCGAATAATACATAAAGCGCATACGGTATTTACCTTTATAGATATATCCCCAAATTTCAAGAGCGTCTAATTTTCGGGTGCCGCCTTGCGGATTCTTAATCTTTGCCAGCGGGGTAACTTTTTTATCAATAGAGATTCTGTCACCGTTATCCCGATAGAATGACAGCAGCTTTAATGTTTTTCATTGAGCAATCCCCATTTCCTTTTTAATACGATCCAACGCCAGATGCCTTTGAGTAAAGCCATTCAGGCCACCATTAACAAGCAGTGTAACGGCTTTCAAATCGTCTTTATCCGCACGTGGATTAACGAACCGTGAGACCCAGAACTCGCACGCTGTTCTGACTGCAATGTCCGGATAAACGGCAACGGAATCTGGATGATTGACCAAATCCTTATGTAGAATTTTGCCGTAGCGGTCATAATTTTCTCTGCCCGTAAGATGCAGCATCCTACGGCCAATATATTCAGGTCCGTCTCCCGGAAAGTTGTTGCCGACATTGCGGCCTGTTCTTGTATCTGGCTCTTTCAATGAGTGCAGGGAAACTGTCTGTTTCAACGCATGAAAAGGTTGATGAAAACTAAGTTTAATCCTGTGACGATAAAAGCTGAAAAAGAGGAAAATTATGCCTGTTTTATCTTTATTATTTCTCTTCAGCTTTTAATTTGCCATCTGGCGTTAAGGTGTATGTATGCTCATCTATATTAATATAACTTTTACTATTAAGGCTTCCTCTAACAATAATTGCTATGCTGTTATAAACACATTTCTTATTCTCGCCATTACTATCATCAAAGCAGGTATAGTCATCAATTGAACCATCTCTGGTTCCTTTTGGTAATTGTTCATAACCGCCGAAATTCATGACGATAACTGTGTAATTATCGGGAGTGCTGATAATATGATATTTTTTCTGAAGTGAATCTTTATTTTTCAACCACCAGTTTAGTTTTCCTTCAGTAGTCATTGGTAGATGTTCGACAAAAACTGCACCATTATTAACTCTGACTATTTTGGCTGGCTTTGTAGCAATCCATACGCAGTATGCTGTTATTAAAAAAATCACAACTACGCTAATCCTTTTGTATTTAAACATTGTTTTCTCCTGTCAATGTTATAGTAGCCTCGAAATTTGTGAAAAATGGCTTCTGAGAAAAATGCTTTGCTCTCTGTAGAACGAACCATATTCTAAAGAAAGCAATAGAGTTAAATTTAACTTTTAAGATATCTTCTTTATCTAAGCCAAAATGATCTTGTGCTCTGTATTTGACAGTCGCACTATATTTATTGCCCTGAAAGGTCAGGCTTTCTATAGAGATTTCTGTGCTGTTTATATCGTGAACAGTAATGCCCATTCCATTGACGAAATCTTTCCATCTTGTGTATTTAGGTAGGCGACTTTTAGACAACACATTTGAAAAATGCTCTTTCGTCAATTGTGACTTATTAAAATCAAATTGCTCGATAGTGCTTTTAATTATGGATAATGTGCTATCGATAGAGTTGTCACTCAATATGAGATTTCTGTAGGCATTGTTCATAAAAGGATGTTGAAAATCATTTCCATTACTACGTTCCATGTGATTGAAAAGATTTATAATCAAGCCTTGGTATGGTCCTCGGAAAGAAAAAGCATAGGACTGAGATCGTAGCTCATCATATAATATCGCAATAGCTTTTTCTCTATTAACCGGCTGTATAGAGTGAGTAGCAGGATGCTGATAGGAGGGACCAAAAGTAGCCCAATCGATGAAAGTTGATACTTGCCCGAGATGATAATGCTTTTTTAGTAAATCAACATCCATATCGCCACTTTGCATGTCATCGGCATTTCTGTCATTGAATCTTTTTTTTGTAGTGAAGATGATCAGTTTTTTGTCGATTCCTTTCATTTAAAAATCAATCCCTTTTATTCAAATGTTTGAGTATTATACATTTTCTGTTTGTAAAGTAGGTTAAGAATCTTCTCAACATTGTTCAGAGTCATCGACGCCCACACGATCATGCAGTGATGAACTTTAGCCGTGAGAGTAGTCATTTTCTAAAGAGTCATATTTGGAGGCAGATCACAAATTTAAATGAAAAAATCACATATGCAACAGATAACTGGCTCGAAAGTTATAATCCTGCATCAATTTCAGTGGCTTACGCCATATTCCACCCTACCTGATTTTCTCCTTATGTCATATTTGTGTTGTTTTCCTCCAAAAGTGAGTCAGCTTTGCGCGCATGTTAAGTCAGATGGTTAGGTGCCAGATGAGCATATCGACGTACTATTTCGATGCTTTCCCATCCGCCTATTTCCTGCAGCGCGGACAGCGGAACGCCAGACTGGATTAAGCAGTTCGCTTAGGTGTGTCTTAGGGCATGAATGCGGAAGTCTTTCACTCGCAACTGGATTGGGCGGTTATGAGCAGCGACAGCTCGGTGACGAAGGTGGCGGGTGAATGGGGGCGAGCTGAGCCGCAGAGCACGCGAACCAGACGCTGTCGCCGCTATTTGACAAGGAGCGTGAGTAGAACCGGCTGCGTGAGACGCAGCTGATAGATAAAATCAGTAACCGGGCGGCGGATATCCTACGGACAGAGGGGCAGATAGCCGCGACGAAGGCCGCAAACGAACAGATGAAGGATGTCACGCCGGGGCAGATGAAGACGGCAGAGGCGGAAGGCGAATCCGGGTAAAAAGCCAACGGCTGGGGACATCAGCGGGCAGGCTTACCAGACTTTCTATACCTAAATTAAAGGAGCAGTAGCTGAATCTGCTGGTTCTGAATATCCTGAAAGTTCCGAACAAAACCTGGCTGAAAAAGTTCAGCAGCAACTGGAGAAAAGAGTCATGCAAAATAAGAAAATTAAACTCTTATTATTATTGATTTCTTCATGGGTAGTGGGCCTTTTCATTATTCTTGTAGGTGGTCGAATATTTATATCTCTGGCATCCTATTTTTTATCAGGTGATTTTGATTTTTATCGAAATGACTTAGTCAGAGCAGCTGAAATATCAATTGGATGTGGGGTGATTATTGGCGTAGGACAATGTCTCATGTCGAAAGAGAAACCGTCCTCGCCTTCAAATCCTGAGTGATGTACGTAAATCATGGCCTTGTTGCCGGGATTTTACATTATGTGTCAGCCAGTTACCCTTCAGTCGCCAGCTGGATGATTAACCGTCCCGGCCCGGTGATTACCTCGATCTTTTGCCCGGTGGTAAAGCCCAGCGCTTCCAGCCAGCGTCCCTTGATGGTGAGCTGTGGCAGCGGGTTCGGCTGACCTTTATTGGGTCGGTATCCCACTCTGTAATAATGCGCCCGCGATTCGCTGGCGGCGGTTGTGGATGTGCGTGTCTCTGACTTATGATGCGTGTCAGCCATGATCAACTCCTTCTTAGTTGCTTATGGTCAGCGGCTGCTGCGGGTTGCCGCCCGCTTCAGCCGCGCAAAAATCTCTCTTTTCGCGCTTCCCGTTCTGTTATTCCCTGTTTAAATATACAACTTCTGCCCGGTAAACGCGCTGAAACTTAAATATAATGTTGCGATGCCTCTCTGGAAAAATGAATTCTTTCCATTTCACATTTTGCTTATCTCTTCTTTCTTATGAGGTCTGTAATATCTGCTCTGGGCGGGAATTCATATTGTGAATCTGTACTATTTGCCTTTAGTCCCTCTCAAAAATGCCGCTGCTACTTACACTTATCCTGTTTTTGTCTTTATGGTTACGCCTGAAACTCAGCGGGGTGCCGATGACGCGCTTTTTACAGACAGCGTCATTTAGCTTTGTGATATAACCAGATACCAGTGAAGGCAAGCAGCACAGAAAAAACGGCCTTTAGTAGAATCACTGTGAACTCGAAGCTATCCATAGCATTTTCACCATCACCATTAATGTGACCTGCAATCAATGATCTGATGAATCCTTCGGGTATAAGAACCCAGGAAGCGAAAAGGATTGCCATAAATATCCCTATTTTCATTGCGAGATACCCTTTGTGAAATGATGAACATCAATGCGGCAGTATGCATCCCCATCATACACCGGAGTCGACACTATTGAGTGGGTGAATCCTGAAGCTATTGCGAAGCCTTAAATATGCCAGCCACCACACTGAGTAATCACGCTGCCACAGCACGCCTCATCACACACTTTCCTTCCCCCTGCCGCAGTGCCATGATACCCCTCAACATCACCGTTCATGGCCAGCCCGCCACAGCGCATAAACAGGGAACTCACCACCATGGAAAATAACCATCTGACAGACATCGCTGACGCCTTTCCCCGGTTGGCCATCGATCTCAAATACGCCACCGCCGACAACCTCACCGGGCAGCCAATCTACCGCGACGCGCGCTGTCTGCTGCACGTAGATGCGGCGAAAGCGCTGGCGAAAAGTATCGATATTGCAGAGGTCGCGGGCTATACGCTGCTCATTCTCGACGCGTACCGGCCTCCTGAAGCGCAGGCGATCCTCTGGCAGGCGTGCCCGAATCCGGACTATGTTGTTCCCCTGGCGCTCGGCTCTAATCACAGCCGGGGCACGGCGGTGGATGTGACGCTGATCGACGAGCGCGGCGAGATAATGGATATGGGCACCGGCTTTGATGAGATGAGCGAGCACTCCCATCCTTATCATCCTGCGGTAGCCGTGCAGGCGCAGCGTAACCGGCTGCTGCTCAATGCCATCATGCTGGGAGGCGGTTTTACCGGCATTGCAACTGAATGGTGGCATTTTGAACTGCCCGATGCCGGGCGCTATCCACTCATCGAAGGGGTATTCGGCTGCTACGCAACAACGCGAATGGAAAATATCAGCCTGTCTTCGTAAAGGATACAGGTTTTATTACTGGCGAAAAGTTTATGCAGTAATAAATTTATAGGGATTGAGAGAACGGGCGGGGCAGGGCGCAGAAACAGGTACGTGAAATAAATACGCCGTGGCAGGAGCCACGGCGACGATATTATGCAGACTGCCACTCACTTTCAACGTCAGCTTTGGCTTTAGAAAGGATGACTTTATTATCGTCAACCTCTTTCACCCAGCTGAAAGGAATAATGTGGTGTTTGCCGCCCGCTTCCGGGTCGCTTTTCGCCAGCTTAATTTTGTCGTCACCTTCGAAATGATCGACGATACCGACATGTTCACCGTTAACATCAACAACCTGAGCGTGATCTAAAATTTCTGATTTATCTACCATGGTGGCTTAATCCTTATATTTAATGAGTTCAGTTGCCGTCAGACAAAACAAGCCTGGCTGTTAAATGCCGTTTTAGCCAGGCGATTAACAAAATGAAATAGTTAAGCTGACTGGCCCTGATGGCGATGATGATCAGACCGATGACCTCGCTGCAGGCCAGCCTGCAGGCGTTTTACCTTACTGAAAGGAGTAACCATGAGAGCAGTCAGTTCAATAACGGCCGAAGGCGGCGTCTGGATTAATCAGCCGCCGGTACACACTCTACAGGGTGATGTGCTGCAGTTTGAAACTGCCCTGAACAGCGATTTCTGGCAGCGGACCTGGTATGGTTTCGAACGGCACAGCGGCCATGCGTTTGGCTTCTGGGTGGAAAATGATTTTACCGTTCAGGTGCAGGTGAGGGCGGACTTCAGCCAGCTTTATGACCAGGCCGGTCTGTTTATTCAGGACAGTGAAACGCACTGGGTTAAAGCAGGCATTGAGTTTAATGATGACCAGCCTGCCATCGGCAGCGTGGTCACGCGCGAGTTTTCTGACTGGTCTACCGGTGTTTTCCCCGGTGATGCGCGTCAGTTCTGGATGCGCGCGACGCTGGAAAAGGCGGCATTGCGAATCCAGTACTCCACCGACGGCCTGACCTGGCCACTTTTGCGGCTCTGTCCCTGGCCCGGTCAGGCGCAGCGTTTTGTCGGCGTGATGGGCTGCTCGCCGGAGCGACAGGGGCTGGCGATCCGTTTTTCCGACTTCAGGCTGGGGCCTCCCCTCAGTAAAGAGCTGCACGACCTGTCATAACCGGGGCGGCACATTGCATATCGTCGCAGAATCGGCTTAATTGTCAGGTCAGAATTTGTGGTGACGCGTCGTCCATGCAGGAGGACGCCTTTTCAGGGAAAGCTATGCGCTGTGCCACCTCGTTTACCACACTGCTGGTTATCAGCTGCTGCGCCGGATGGGCTCAGCAGGCCGCCGCGGATACCGTCTGGCTGAATAATGGCGACCGGCTCACCGGCACCATTCGTTACCTGAGCGATGGCAAGCTGGCGATAGAGACGCATTACGCCGGCACGGTCACGCTGGACTGGAATGCGGTCAGCACCCTCGCCAGCGACAATCCGGTGAATGTTGAAAACAAAAAAACCGGTGAACATTATCAGGTGCGACTCTCCTCCTCTGATCCCGGCTACGTCTGGGTGGAACGCGACGAGCAGGAGCAGCAGGTCTCCGTCAGGCGCATCGATGAGTTTATGAAAGCCAAAGTCCGCAGCGATCAGCTCGCCTGGACCGGCAACATCGACGCCGGTATGAAGGTTAAAAAAGCCTCTACCAAAACGGACGACTACAGTTTTGCGCTCAACACCAAGCTGAACCAGGGAAAATGGCGGCATGATATTGGCGCAACCTACAATCGCGAGCAGGAAAACGCGAGTGTCAACACTGACAACTACAGCCTGCGCTACGCCGTTGACTATCTGTTCCGGGAGCAGTTCTTCTGGCAGGCACGCGCCACCTATAAGCGCGACTGGGTGGAGAATCTGTCGCGCCAGGCACTGATTGGCACCGGTCCCGGCTATCAGCTGTGGGACACCGAACTCAGCAGCTTCTCGCTCTCCCTGCTGGGTGGTGCCTTTGAGTATGGTTACAGCGATGACCGGGAGGAGCGCCACTTTGGCGGCTCGCTGCGCTGGAACTATCAGCGCTATCTGCTGGGCAAATCGGTCACGCTCTACAGCAACGGTGATGTCGGTCATTCGCTGGATGACGACGGCGTATTCATGCTGGATGCGGAAGTTGGCCTGCGCTATAGCCTGACCTCCTGGTCGACCCTGCACGTTGGCTACCATCGTAATCTGGTCAGCGGCATTCCTGATACCCTGAACGAAGGGATCTTCTCCACCGGATTAGGCCTGAAGTGGTAACCCGCTGACGACACACTGTTGCAGCAAATCCTTACGGTTTTTATCCGGTTACGGGCGCGGGATTGGCTAAGCTGCTTCTATTGTCACAACGGGAACACAGAAGATGATCGTAAGCAGCAGGGTATATCGTCCGGGAAGCGCGGGCGAAGAGATAGACGTTGAGGATATCAGCGACGTGATTAAAGAGCCGGAGGCGTTTATCTGGCTCGGCCTGTGGCAGCCAGACGCGGCGTTTATGGCAAAGATCAAAGAAGAGTTCGGACTCCACGAACTGGCCGTTGAAGATGCGCTGAATGCGCACCAGCGGCCCAAGATCGAACATTATGGCGAGTCGCTGTTTATCGTGGTGAAAACGGTGCGTGCGAAAGATGACAGCTGTGAACTGGGCGAAACCCATTTCTTTGTCGGAAAAAATTTCCTGATCAGCATCCGTCACGGTGCTTCGGAGAGCTACAGTCCGGTGCGTGAACGGGCGGCTGAAAATCCGGCGCTGCTGAAACTGGGGCCGGGTTATCCGCTCTACTGCCTGCTCGATTTTATTGTCGACCGTTATGCCGAACTCTCCACCTCGCTGAACGAACGCGTCGGGCAGATGGAGAACGATCTCTTCACCAGCGAATTTGACCGCCGATCGGTACAGGCGGTCTATACCGTGCGGCGGCAGCTGCTGAAGCTGCGCAATGCAGCACTGCCGCTGGAAGAGATCTGCAACCAGCTTATTCACCTGCATGAGGATCTGATCCCGCGCCCGCTGCGCGCCTATATCCGGGACGTGCAGGATCACGCCCGCCATGTGGTGACCGATGCGGAAGATATGCGCGAGATGCTCACCAGTGCCATGCAGGTCAATCTGGCGCTGGTGACGGTACAGCAGAATGAGGTTGTGAAAAAGCTGGCAGGGTGGGGCGCCATCCTGGTTATCCCGACCGTGGTGTTCAGCATGTATGGCATGAACTTCGAACATATGCCGGAGCTGAAGTCGCATTATGGCTATCCGCTGGCAGTCGGTCTGACGCTGCTGGCCTGCGGCGGATTGTGGGCCAGGCTGCGTCGCTCCGGCTGGCTGTAGGGCAATCCAGAGGCGGACGAATTAATTCTCCGCCTCGCTTAATGCTTATTTTCGTTATTTAAGCGCAGCGCATCCGATACGGCGATAATATCTTTTTTATCGCTGTTCACCGGATGGCAATTAACGCGGTTCTGCACGTGCTGTTATTCCTTCCCGGTCGATGCTGGCTGAATTTTTATTTCTTCACTACGATAAACTGACAAAACGAGAGGCGACTTACCGTCTGGCGAAATAAGCCTGACGCTGATGAGAGGCAATAAGATCAGGAGAGAATCAGATGAAAGAACGGCTTGCGGCGGCGTGTCTCTCCTCATCCGTCACGCACTCCGGCGGATCTGAGGCTTCGGGACGATACCGCCATGAATGACAGCGACTGGGTGCTGGCAATTGCCCGGACGCAGTTTGCGCTGACCATGGGCATGCATATTACGCTGGCGGCGCTGACGCTGGGACTGGCCCCCTTTCTGGTGTGGTTTGAGGCGCGCTGGCTGTGGGGAAAGCAGCAGGCTGCACGGGATGCGCTGCACTTCTGGCTGACGCTCTTTTCCCTGACGGTGGCGATAGGTGCCGCCTCCGGCGTCGTCATGGAGTTTCAGTTCGGCACGCACTGGGCGCGCTTTTCACAGCAGGCCGGCGGCGTGATTGGGCCATTAATGTTCTATGAGGTGCTGGTCGCGTTTTTTCTCGAATCGGCCCTGACCGGAGTGATGCTGTTCGGTTTCAACAAAATCCGGCCCGGCGTGCATTTTGCCGTGACCTGTCTGGTGGCGTTCGGCGCGCTGCTCAGCGCCTTCTGGATTCTGGCTGCTAACTCATGGATGCAGACGCCGGTCGGCTTTACGCGCGATCCGAACGGGGTTTTTCTGGCCGACAGCTGGCGGTCGCTTTTGCAGGCTCCCTCCTTTGTGTGGCGCTTCAGCCATATGGTGGTCGGGTCGCTGATTGCCGTGGCAGTGATGATCGCGGGCGTGGCGGCGTGGCGACTCCGGTATTTCAGCGGGGAAGCGGCTTCGCGTCTGATGCTCAACAGCGCGCTGACGTTGCTGCTGTTTGCGGTGCCACTGCAGATCGTTCTCGGCGATCTGCACGGTGAAAACACCCGCGACTACCAGCCCGCTAAACTGGCTGCGATGGAAGGCAGCTGGCACCAGCCAGCCCCCGGGGAGGGGGAACCTCTGCGGCTGTTTGCGCTGCCGGACCAGCAGGCGCAGCGCAACATTCTGGAGGTCACTCTGCCCGCACTCGGATCGCTCTATCTGCGCCACAACCTCTCCGGCCACATTAAAAGCCTGAGCGAATTTCCCGCGGATGCCATCCCCCCGGTGCTCCCGGTCTTTTTCGCTTTTCGCCTGATGGTGGGGCTGGGGATGATTATCCTGGTGACCACGCTGACGGCGAATCTGCAGCGCTGGCGGGGAGGGCTGACCACGTCGGGGCGCTTTCTGCGCTGGCTGACATGGCTCTCACCGGCGGGCTTTATTGCCCTGCTGTCAGGCTGGGTCGTGACCGAAGTCGGGCGTCAGCCGTGGACGGTCTATGGCCTGTTACGCACCGCACAAAGCGTCTCGCCGCTGTCACTCAGCAGCACGCTGGGCATCTTCGTGGCGGTGCTGCTGATCTATGCGCTGACCTTCGCCCTCGGCTTACGCTATCTGCTGCGCCGGGTTAAAGGTGAGATGCCATCGGGAGAACCGGTGGTGATTGCGCTGAAAACGCCCCATTAGGAGAGTGGCATGGCCGAACTCTCTGCGCTGATTATCTGTCTCTCTCTGCTGCTCTACCTGCTGCTGGATGGCACGGATCTGGGCGTGGGGATGCTTTTCTGCTGGTTTCACGATGATGAACAGCGTGAACTGATGACGCACAGCATTCTGCCGGTGTGGGATGCGAATGAAACCTGGCTGGTGCTGGCGGCGGGTGGGCTGCTGGCGCTGTTTCCGCCGGTCTATGCGCTGCTGTTCAGTCAGCTGAGTGTTCCACTGTTTGCCATGCTGCTGGCGCTGCTGGTGCGGGCGATGGCACTGGAGTATCGCGCTCAGAGTTCTCCCCGCCTGCGTCGCTGGCTGGATCGCCTCATGGCGGGCAGCTCCGCGCTGGCGACCTTTATTCAGGGCTGGTGCGCCGGCATGATCATCAGCGCTCAGCCGCAGACCGGCCTGCCGGATGGACTGAGCCTGGTGCCGCTGCTCAGCGGCGCGGGCCTGATGGCGATCAATTCGCTGATGGCCTGCTGCTGGATTGGCTGGCGCATTGGTGAGCGGGTACAGCCGCTGGCGGCGGCACTGAGCTGGCTGTGGTGGCTGCTGGCGCTGGTTATTTTTCTGGCCGACCTCTATCTCAATGCCGATCTCTGGCGGCAGAGCTGGCAGCGACCGCCGGGCAGGATCGCAGCAGGCGCGATAGTATTGCTCTGGATCGCCCTGCCGGTGGCCTTGTGGCGCGCCAGGCCGCTACTGCAACTCATTCTGACGCTTATGCTGATTAGCGCACTCTTTAGCGGCGTATTGTGTGGCCTCTATCCGTGGCTTGTGCCCTATCAGTTTACGCTCAGCGACAGCGCCGTTTCGCCGGTCACGCAGGGTTTTGTGCTGGTGGGAGCGGTGATTGCGATGCCGCTCACGCTGCTCTACCACAGCTGGTCGTTCTGGGTTGAGCGACGCGCGAAATAATGCCCGTCCGCTATGCTTCAGGCAGCGTGCTGCAGAAGCGGGTACGCTTACCAGAGGGAATGAGAGTGAAGAAAGATCGCATTGTGAGTCGGGACTACCCGATAAAAGAAGATCTTCGCTGGGTACGGCGTGAATGGCTGATTCAGCGGGCAGGGGAGTATCTGTTAATTCTGCTGGTGATTCTGGGGGCGTGCGGCCTCTTTTCTAAAGGGGTGCTGAGCGAGGGTCATAGCCGGTCGCCAGACGGCACACTTCAGGTTGAATATGAACGGTTCGGCCGGACCGAAAGCAATATGGATATGCGGATTGGCTACAACGCACCCGCCGGCGATCGCTTCACGATTACGATTGGCGGCGGCGCGCTGAATAATCTGCAGATCCAGACGCTGCAGCCGCAGCCGCTGGAAGCCGTGACGATCGGCAGCGATCTGCGGCTGACCTTTTCCACCGGTGACACCGGGGCGGATCACGCAATCTGGCTCGGCCTGCAGCCACGCGATGCGGGCCTGATTCACGTCACGATTCAGGGCGATGATCACGCACCGGCCCGATTTACCCAATGGATCTATCCCTGACAGAGGCACTTTATGGAAACGGTTTTACGCGCTGCAGCGATCTACCTGGTTCTGATGGTGGTGTTCAAAATTGCGGGCAGACGCACGCTGTTGCAGATGACCTCTTTCGATCTGATTCTGCTGCTGATTATCAGCGAAGCCACGCAGCAGGCGCTGCTGGGCGATGATTTTTCGGTGACGGGCGCGGCGCTGACGATTATCACGCTGGTGACGATCGACATCGTACTGGGAAAACTGAAAAGCCGCTTTCCGGTGGTGGAGCAGGCAATCGATGGCGGTCCGGTGATTCTGGTGGAAAACGGCAACCTGCTGACCGAACGCATGAAGATGACCGGGATTGATCCTGACGATGTGCTGGAGGCGGCGCGTTCCGGACCGGGACTGGAACGGTTTGATCAGATTAAGTATGCCGTGCTGGAGGTCAACGGACATATTTCGGTTATCCCCCGCGCGGACAGCTGACCGCCTCAGACGGCAGGTTTCGCCGGGCTGCAGATGCCACGTCCGGCGGGCAGGGTGAATCTCGCTTCGCTTGCTATTCAGCCGATCTGCGCCAGGCTGAGTAACCGAACCGTGTTTTATTTTCTGAGCTGGCCTGACACTCAATCAGCGTTATGCTTAACAAGTCAGGTATATAGTGAATGATTTTAACCGTTTTACGTTCTATCCGGTCACCGGCTGGCACATCGGCCCGTTAAGCGGGCACGCCGCGCTGGTGCTGCAGTTCAGCTATCTCGATCCTCAGGTCCCGCGCGCGCGATCGGCGCAGGAGTCGCTGTTTTTCGGCCTGACCATCGAGATGGCGAAAGAGCTGGTCAGCACCCTCACCACGCAGATCAACGACGCCGAAAAGAACGGCACTCAGCATTAACCCCGCGATGTGACATCCGCTATTCCGCTGTCGGACCGGCAGGGGCATAAACCTGTATGGCCCCTGCGATCAGGCGGAAATGGGCGGGCGTCTGTCCGATAATCTCGCCGTCTGCATTGATGTAGTGGGGGCGACGCGTTTCGATGGTGAGCGCCGTCGTGCTGAAGGTGCGCACGTTGCGCCAGCGACCCTGCGTACCCCGTCGCAGAAAGGGCAGCAGCGCAATAAGCTGCCAGCTGTGCCGGACCTCCAGACTGTAAACATCCAGCAGCCCGTCGTCGGGTGCGGCGCGCGCTTCGACCGTCATCCCTCCGCCATAAAAACGGCCGTTGCCCACGGAAACCTGAACGGTCCGGATGGGCGTGCGCTGCTCCTCATGGATCAGGGTGGCGCTGAACGGACGGCTCTGACGCAGCAGCCGCAACGCCGCCAGAGCATAACCGCCGACCCCCCAGCGTTTTTTCGATTCTGCGGTGAGATTGCGCGCCAGCTCGGCGGAAAAGCCGATGCTGGAGACGTTGAGGAACAGATGCTGATTCACCTCCCCCAGATCGACTGCGCGCAGCTGCCCGTCAGTGATAATCTGCACCGCCTGCTCCAGCGTGGCGGGGATGCCGAGCGTCCGGGCAAAGTCGTTGGCAGTACCCAGCGGCAGGATCCCCAGCGGCAGGCCGGTCTGCATCACGCCCGGCGCGGCGGCGTTAAGCGTGCCGTCGCCCCCGCCAACGATCACCGCATCAATGCGATGGGCATAAGCCGCGATGAGTTCGCAGTAGCTGCGGCTCTCCTCCTCAGCCGGTTGCAGCAGGGTGATACCCGCCTGAGTCAGCAGCGTCCTGGCCCGGCTGGCCGCCGCGCGGCCTTTACGTGAACGCGGATTGATCAGCAGCAGGGCGGTTTTCAGAGGGTGAGACATATTTTTCCGTCATCCTGATGTCAAAATGGCTGGCACGAGGCGGAAAGTACAGCATCGGTATGCGCGGTGAACAACCCTGCTTGCGCTACTTTACGTAACCACCGGCGTGCCATAAATGGCGATAAAAATCGTCTACACTTCCAGGGTCGGTTCCATATTGAGGAGTGACAATGACACAAGATGAATTCAGAAAACGATTAGCCGGAGAGGGGTTTGACGAGCCACTGCTGGTGGAACGTGCGCCCGCCACCGAGCTCGACAATCATGTCCATCCCTTTGAAGCACTGGCCCTGATCCTCAGTGGTGATATCACCATCAGTACAGAACAGGGCGAGACCACTTACCATTCGGGAGAGACGTTTCACCTGCAGCCGAATGAGCTGCATCGTGAGGCGTTCGGGCCGCAGGGCGTACGCTACCTGGCGGGCCGGAAATATAAGTGACGGGCGGGCAGTATGACAGTTTCTGACGATCTCTTTGCCCGCCTGGCGCGCTCGCCATTCCGCCAGCGCTTTCGACTGGGGCGCGCGGAGTATGATTATGCGCTGAGCAAAGGCGAGCCGGTGTTGCGTGAGCATGCCGCAGAATTTGTTGCACAGCGGCTGGCACCCGCCCGGCCTGCGCGTGATGGCAAACAGACGCCGATGCGCGGTCATCCGGTGTTTATCGCCCAGCACGCCACCGCGACCTGCTGTCGTGGCTGTCTGAGCAAATGGCACAATATTGATCAGCAGCAGCCCCTGAGCGCAGAGCAGCAGGCCTATGTGGTGTCAGTGCTGTTGCAGTGGATCAGCGATCAGATGCAGCGTCCCGCGCCGCCCGCGCGGGTGGTCAGAAAGACGACGAAGCCGGATGACGATCCGCAGCTCGCACTCTGGTAGCGGACGATCAGGCTGCCCCGGAGGGAATTTTCTGGTGAAAACTGGCCCTTTTTCATTCCTGGTTTATTCTTAAATCTTTCCTGGAATCGCTATGCCAGGATTAAAACCTACACGGCAACAATGAATACAGAGGGAATTATGAAGAAATCAATTATTGCACTGTCTGCTATTTTGCTGGCCTCGCCGGTATTTGCTGCTACCACTACCGATAACACCGTTGCGGAAGCGCACAAAGGCGCGGATACCGCTAAAGAAAAACTGCATCATGCGCAGAATCAGGGCGAAGAGCTGAAGCTGAAATCTGAGCACGCGGCGGAAGGCAAGAGCCACACCACCGGCAGCAAAATCAGCGAAGGCACCCAGAAGGGCTGGCATAAAACGAAAGAAGGTGCCGAGAAAGGCTGGGATAAAACCAAGCAGGGCGCTGAAGATCTGAAAAACAAAGCGACCAACTGATTCGCTACCATTTCAGATAAAAAAGAACCCACCGAAAGGTGGGTTTTTTTATGGCTGCAATGCCAGGGCAGATTGCTTTGATATTGAGCCTGCCCCGGGAGCAGGGGCAGATCGGAAAGTCGCTTATACCATCCATGGCCGCTCGGCCCGCACCGTCCCTGGCGCGGGACGCTTTCCTCTTCTGCTGTTCCCGACGCGTTGCGCGTTTTCATTGCTGCCTGATTAAGCGGGTCTTAAATTTTGTAGCCTCTGAAAACTCACCGAAAGGTGGGTTTTTTCATTTCCAGAGAAAATCAGGCTTTGCTGGCGGCGGCTTTTTCTTTCTCTGCCGCCGCTAAGGCTGAGACTTTCATCTCCGCGTCAGCCGCTGCTTCGGCCGCAACGGCGGCGGCTTCTGCCGCGGCCTCGGCGGCGGTCTCAGACTGTTTCTTGCCCTCTTCGATCACCTCTTCGTCGATGACTTCGATGTTCTCGCGATTATCGCGACCGGAGAGCAGGTTCCAGCAGGCGATGAACAGCGCCGCAATCACCGGACCGATGACAAAACCGTTGATGCCGTAAATCTCCATCCCGCCCAGCGTGGCGATCAGGATCAGGTAGTCAGGCATTTTGGTATCTTTACCGACCAGCAGCGGACGCAGGATGTTATCCACCAGCCCCACAATCACCACGAAGAAACCGACCAGGAAGAGGCCTTTCCACACGGCACCGGTGGCGAAGAAGAAGACCGCAGCAGGCACCCAGATAATGGCGGAGCCGACGGCCGGGATCAGGGAGAGGAACGCCATCAGCGCCCCCCATAGCAGACTGCCGTCAATGCCGGTGAACCAGAAGGCCAGCCCGCCGAGAATACCCTGCACGATGCCGACCACAACCGTGCCTTTGACCGTCGCACGCGCCACCGCGGCAAACTTCACCAGCAGGTGATGCTTGACGTAGGTCGAAAGCGGCAGCGCTTCCAGGATCAGATGCACCAGATAGGAGCCATCTTTCAGCAGGAAGAACAGCAGATAGAGCATCACGCCAAAACCGACGGTAAAGCTGAAGGTGCCCCTGCCGATGATGAATGCGCTGCCTGCCAGGTACTGGCCGCCCTTGAGGGCAAACGAGGAGAGCTTCTGCTGAATCTCTCCGGCGGTATCGAGATTATTTTCAGCCAGATAATGTTTTGCCCAGCGCGGCAGATGCTGCAGCAGGTCGGCAAAAACTGCCGGGAACTGCGCCGAGTTGGTCTGCAGCTTGTGATAGACCGCATTGGTCTCGACCACCAGCGATGAGGCGATAATGGCCAGCGGCGTAAACACAATCAGACAGATGCAGAGCAGGGTGAGCAGTGCGGCCAGGCCATTGCGTTCCCCCAGCCGGCCCCGCAGATAACTTTTCAGCGGATGGAAAATGACCGCCAGAATTGCCGCCCATAAAATCGGCGAGAAATAGGGCGAAAGCACCTCAAAAAAGGCGAACGTGGCGATCGCCAGAATCAAAATGAAAAATCCGATGTTCAATCCTTTAAAACGCATGGAAAAACCTCATCTGGAACATACTCTGATAAACCCGAAGCACGAATTTTCCGTGTCTGGCTTCGCTTGCACTGACCGCTCATCACTGAATATCGATCAGGCTTTACTCTTTAAACGCTGCCGGTGGCAGCTTCATGCAGGCTAACGCGTTGAAATTCAGGGCAGAAGCGGGGAACGGCGGATGTGCGTTCACGGCGTCGCGCCCGGACAGTCATGCACGGCAACTGACCATCACGCGCGGGATCCTACCTTAGCGTAGCGGTTTCAACCATTATTGGTAGGTCAGTCACTCATGATCGCGGCGGAATCTGCCGATAACCCGGTTAATGAGGTGAACATCGGGCGATGAAAAATGCATAACAGGATAATTCTGGCGGCGCTGCTGGCGCTGTCGCTGACAGGCTGTGCCACCAAGCACTATCCACAGGCCACGGCGGTGACGCCGGAAGAGACGGCGATGCTCAGTTGTGGCGCGCTGGATCAGGAGCTGGTGAAAGCGCACGGCGTACAGAGCGATATTGAGCAGACCGGGCGGTTTGACGCCCTGACCGTGCTGGGCTTCGTCGGCGATTTTGGTCTGGGTAATGGCATTGCAAAATACAATGCCAGCCAGAAGGTGGCGCGGCGCGTCAGCCAGTTGCAGTCGCTGAAAGCCGCGAAGTGCAGCCAGCCTCTTGCGTAGCTGGCTGCGTCGGGTCAGCCGCGTGTCCGCTCGCTGACATGCTGCAGCCGGACATTTTCGGCGGCGCGCTTACCGGCGAGGAAAGCGTGGTCGGAATTGTAATATTCCCACTCACTGTAGCGGCCTGACAGATGGATATCCTGCGTCAGCAGCCACTGCCGGATCAGCGCCACGTTCGCACTGCGCGCATGGTCGTAGATGACGTAGGCGTAGGGCATATCGACCTCTGAGGCGCAGAGCAGCGGATCGCTCTCGCTGATCATCCCGACCCGGATGCAATCCTGACGGCAGCGTTCAATCAGCGCATCGCCCGTCAGCGGCAGCGGATGGGCGGCGTTGTAGGTGATTTCACAGGTTAAGCCGAACCCGCCGGGGGGATTGCAGTGCGGGCTGGCATTGCCCTGCACAAAGATGCGGTGAAACAGCGTGTCGCCCGGATAGTAAATCCAGTGTTTTTCGGTCAGGTCAGCCCGGCCAATGCCCAGGTTCACGCAGCGCACCGAGACAAACTGCAGCTGCTGTGCCGCCCGCTGCACATTCTCCGGCGCCTCATCGCCCATCAGTTTAATCAGTTCCGGCAGCGGCATGGTGCTGATCAACTGCTCATAGCGGTAGTGGCGTCCATCCGCCAGCAGCGCGACATGCGCCTGCGGATAAATCCGGCTCAGGGTGGCATCCGTTTCCAGTTTGCACTTCAGGTGCGGCAGAAAGCCGGACATCAGCGCCTGGAAGCCACCGCGCAGCGGATAGCCGAAGCGGGCGTTAGGCCCCACCGGTTTTGCCAGCGGCTGTAGTGCGCCATCGATAATCTGCGCCAGGTCGGGCAGCGGTAC
Organism: Type-F symbiont of Plautia stali; assembly: GCF_059731105.1. Classification (NCBI taxonomy): domain Bacteria; kingdom Pseudomonadati; phylum Pseudomonadota; class Gammaproteobacteria; order Enterobacterales; family Enterobacteriaceae; species Type-F symbiont of Plautia stali. The sequence goes on from NZ_AP035909.1 coordinate 1,060,340, forward strand.
GCGTCCGCCCAGCCATGAGGTCTCCATCTCAGTCAGCGGCACTTTCCACAGTTTCTGGTTATAGGGCAGAGCAAAGTGACGTGCGATCCCTTTCCCCCAGGTGCGCAGGATAAAGTGCTGAAAATCCTCTTCGCCTTCCACTTCACCGGCCAGGCTGCCCTCATCCGCTATCGCGCCATCGGCACAGCAGTCCCGTCGCGCCCGCGCACGATCCAGCGGCACCGCGGGCGCGGCCGTTTCGCCATAGCGCGCCTCGATTGCGCCCAGCACGCACTCTTTTACGACCTCAACCGGCAGACCGTGCAGCGCCGACTGAAAGGGATAGCGGGTATAGATGCCGTCATTCCAGACCCAGGCCTCACGCGCCTGCCAGTGCAGATTGTCGCCGAGCAGCATCTCGTAGAGCTGCAGGACATAGGGGTCCTGCGAAAACATAATGTGCCCGGCATAGTCGAAGGTAAAACCCCGATCGTCAATGGAGCGGCACCAGCCACCCGGCGTGGCATTTTTCTCCAGCAGCACCGCGCCTTCACCATAGTGATAACCGGCGCTCAGTCCGGTTGGCCCGGCACCGACAATCAGGCAGGGCACCGCTTCGCTCTCCAGCATCGCCGGGGTTAACGGCGTCACGTTCGCCTGGGCACTGGCTGGCGTGACCGGCTCACCGGCAGGCTGCGGATGCGTCAGAGCCTGCTGGATCAGGGCCTGTATCTGTTCTGCCGTGCGATCCCAGGAGGTCGCGTCCACTCTTACCTGCATGCGGCCCGCCAGCGCCAGTCGCTCAGCCGCACTGAGGGTCATCGCCTCTTCACAGGCGGCAATAAAGGCGGCAGGGGTCTCTGCCACCGCCACTTCTTCAGCGTAATGTCGCGCCACGTCCACGATGGCGGTACTGACAATCGGCAACTGTGCCGCCATGTATTCCAGCACCTTGGTGGGCGAGATGAAACGCGTCGAGGCGTTAATGGCAAAAGGCATCAGGCAGACATCCCAGCCCGCCAGGAACTGCGGCAGCGCCTGATAGGGCTGCTGGCCGAGCCAGTGAATGTTGTCGCGCTGCGGCAGGCTGGCGGGATCGATTTTCACCACCGGGCCGACCATGATGATCTGCCACTCCGGATGGCTGTCCGCCAGCGCGGCAATCAGCGGCAGATCGATACGCTCATCCAGTACGCCGTAATAGCCAAGCCGCTTTGCTGGGATCGCATCCTGAAGCGGATGATGGTTACTGCGATCGCGTGCCTGCTCAAAGTGGACGGCATCCACGCTGCTGGGGAAGCAGTAAACCTGATGATGTTTATCGCGCTTTGCTTCATAGAGGCTGGAGCCGCCGGTGAACACCAGATCGGCGCGGGTCATCAGCGCCGATTCGCGCTGTTGTAACTGGCGCGGGGCGTTGTGGAAGGCGGAGAGCTCATCCATGCAATCGTAGATCACCAGCCGGGGTTTGAAGGGGGTGAGCAGCGGCAGGGCCATGGGGGTATAGAACCAGATCAGCGGCTCCTCATCCTCCTCCAGCAGCGGGGCGAGCAGCAGCAGCAGTGGGGCAATCTGGCTGTCGTGAAAACCGGGCGCGTCGTGGTGGGTATGCGGCTGGATCACGGTGATATTTGCTGCGGGCGAACTCTGATGCAGGCCAGGTGGTCCCGCCTGCCAGACCGGCTCCTCGACGAACAGCACGCGATAGTGCTGTGCCAGACGGGTCAGAAGCTGCTGCGGGCGCTGGAAAACAAAGCCCCAGCGTAAATGACTGAAAACGATAAGAGCGGGTTTGTTCATGACAGACTCCTGACAGGGGGATGAGGAAGGGACGATGTGCTGCAAAAAGCGTTGCGCCTGGCGCAGGGCGTCGGCATAAGGCTGCTGTAACTGGCGGGCGTAAGGATCGGGCCCTGACAGGTCCAAATCCCATAACCCGCTGCGGGTCCAGAAGGTGGTCTCCTCCCAGAGGGGACGATCGAGAATCGGATAGAGGCAGATGCCGAGCATCTCAACGCCCGCCAGCTGCGCCTGCGCCACCTGGGCGGCGATCTCGCCGATCCAGGCGCCGCGTCCGCTGCCGACATGGCTGGTTTCTGCCAGCAGCAGCGGCCGCTGATAACGCTGCCAGACCTGCTGCAGCATCTGATGCAGCGGCAGGCGGCGGCTGTCGCCCAGATGCCACCAGAGTCGCTGGTTCGAACCCTGCTCCCACTGGTTGTCGTGGTAATAGTTGACGCCCACCAGATCGAGATAGCGGGGCGCGCCGCCCAGCTCCGGATCACGTCTGCCGCTCAGCATGTCCCACGCCTGGTACTGGGTGTCACACAGGGCGCGTGCCAGCCCGTCGCTGTCGGGATCGGCGGGATCGGGCACGATATGGATCAGCGGATCGCAGTGCAGCAGGCGGGCGCGCGGATCCGCCTGCCAGATCGCATCACAGGCCGCCAGCGTAGCCCGCACCAGCTGACGCTTGGCGGCATCCGCCCGATCGGGTTCAGGGATCGCCTCACAGGGGAAAACCCCGACGGAGATGCCCCAGCTGAGGAAAGAGATCTCATTCATCGGTGAATAGACCGGCGCAGACGAATACCAGGGGGCGAGAAAGCGGGCCAGAGCGCCGCAGAAGGCGGCAAACCGGCTGACAAAGTCATCACTGAACAGCGTGACGTCAGCGGGCCAGCCGTAGTGACAGAGTGTCCAGCTGAGCTGAATACCCTGCTCACGTGCGGCCACCATCCGCGCTGCGACGGTCGAGAAGTCATAGCGTCCATTGCGTTCACACAGCCGCCAGCCCACGCTTTCGCGCACCGTGCGAAGAGAAAAGGGGGCCAGGGCGGCATAATCCGCTGCTGCACGGCTCTGATGCTGATTCAGATCGTTCATCGACAGCGCAAGACCGGCAGGATTGATATGATCGGCCCCTTCGTAACCCGCCTGCCAGAAACTGGAAAAAGGCGTCATGGCATCTCCCGAAAAAAAGCAACACGCTTCCCGCTGACGCGCCGTCGTGAAACGGGTCAGGGCGTTATGGGTATGCAAAGCAGACTGGCCGGTCGGGCCACTCTCAACGAACGGGCGATCCCTGCCATAAGCCACAGACGCTGAATGGCAGGCATCAGCACCTGTTGCAAAATGGACGAGTGAGATAGCAGGTTTTACAGACAGCGCTATCGGCAGGAAAAAGAGTGGCTTCTCTGAATGTTAAGTGATGAGGTGGAAGCCTTACTGGAAAGTATAGGCTGGGTAATGTTCTTGGCAAATTATTGAAGTAAAAAGAAAAAACGCAGCGGCAAAAAGCAGCCAGCCAGAAAAAGGAAATTTTTGCTTCCGTTTCAGTCGCCAGCAAAATAAGCGCAGCGTGAGGCGAGGCTGTCCCTTTTTCAGCTTTGTTAACCTTTTCCGCAGCCTGCAGAACGGTCAGACTCGCCCGCTTCAGGCTTACAGCTTCGCTTGCCTTTTGGCGAACAGGCGACAAGCTTGACGTATCGCTGGCCTGGATCTGCGGGCCAATCAATCGGCGGCGGCGAAGAGACGCCCCCTTTAAAACAGGATGTTTAGCAGACTATGTTCTCATTCGACTGGCACCGTTTTTTGCTCAACGATCAGCCCGCCACCTTTTTGTTTGAGGTGGTGGCGCGTGTCCTGATCGCTTATCTGGTGGTATTTACCTTTCTCAAAGTCTCCGGGCGGCGCGGCGTGCGTCAGCTGTCTCTGTTTGAACTGGTGGTGATCCTGACGCTGGGTTCCGCCTCGGGTGACGTGACGTTTTATGATGATGTGCCGGTGCTGCCGGTCATTATGGTGTTTGTGGTTCTGCTGTCGCTCTACCGTCTGACCACCTGGCTGACGGCGCTTAGTCCGCGCTTTTCACGGCTGATTCAGGGGGATGTGATTACCCTGATTAAAGACGGGCTATATGTGCTGGAAAGTCTGGATCGGCTGAATATTTCCGAAGATGAGTTCTATATGGAGTTGCGGCAGAGCGGCGTGGAACATCTGGGGCAGATCCGCCTGGCGCTGGTGGAGGTCGATGGCCAGCTGAGCCTCTATTTCTATGACGACGATGCGATGCGCGCCGGGTTAAGCGTGCTGCCTCCCGCGCACCGGCAGGATTACAGCACGGTCCCGACGAGCGGGCTTTATGCCTGCACCCATTGCGGCCAGACCCGGACCATTGAGGCAGAGCAGCAGGCGGTCTGTCCGCGCTGCCAGCGCCAGCGCTGGTCTGTGGCGCTGACCGTGCGCCGGTTGCACTGATGGCCCGCCTCAGCTCAGCTTTCAGCCTTCCCATCGCCCGGTTTAACGTCGGCGAAGCAGGCACTGAGCGGTCGCTTTTGCTGACCCTGGGCCGTGAAATTTTCCGTACTCAGCCACGAACTCAGGGCACACTGAACGGCCGGCCATTCACGATCGATAATCGACATCCAGTCGGTATCGCGGTTGCGCTGTTTACGTGTCATGACCTGGCGAAAGCGGCCCTCAAAGCGGAACCCGAGTCGTTCTGCTGCCCGCCGTGACGCGACGTTAGTTGAATCACAGCGCCACGCTACCCGACGATAGCCGAGTGAAAAAGCCTGCTGCAGCAGCAGAAAAATCGCTTCGCTGCCGATAACAGTGCGCTGCATCAGCGGCGACCATGTCACGTGACCAATTTCAATGGTGCCATGTTCCTGCTCAATGCTGGCGAAGCAGACGACACCATAAGGCTGCTGCTCCAGCGTACAGACTGAAAAGGGGATCAGCGCCGCGTCCGCTACTTTATCCGCAATCCAGCGCTGCATCTGTGATAGTGACGTGGGTCGTTCTGCACTCAGCCATGTCCAGTCGCGATCATCTTTTGCCTGCATGAATGCGTGAAACAGCGGTTCAGCATGATCGAGACTCAGTGGCAGAAGCAGGCAATGCTGACCCGACAGTGGTGCGCGGGGCGGTCTGGCAACCGGCTGCCACTCGGGCAGAGCCTCGCCGACCGGCTGATTAAACTGATTGATGTTCAATAGCATCCTCCTGAAAAAAAACGGACGGTATACGAGGGGGAAGATCCGCCGTTCTGACGGGTTAGCCTGAACCGCAGCTAAACGCGTTGCAGCTTGTTCCCGGTTGCCACATAACTTTGCCTGTTACTGACAGAAAATGAAAACGCTTCGGGCAGCATAGCGTCACCGTTATCAAAGAGGTGTGCGTATGAAAGTGAGGCTGGCCAGTGGGTTACTTTTTTTACTGTTATCGTTTGGCGCGTTTTCACAACAGGTGATTAGCGAAAGTCATCCCCATTCACGCAGTGCGCGACTGCTGGAACAGGGGAGCCAGGTGGATACGGCGGATACGCCGGATGAACATCTGCTGGAGGGACGGGAGGGGCGGAGCACTCTGCAACGCAGGCCGTTTTAAGATAACGCCCCGGCAGAGCACGCTGCCTGGGCACCAGAGAGCCGAATCTGAACGCGTCAGACCCGCAGGTTATAGGGTGGCCTGCGTGGGTGACAGGCCAGGCACCAGAATCACCTTGCGGCACTCCTCTTCCCGTTTGTTGAAAATATCGTAGCCGCGGGCCGCATCCTCCAGCGGCAGATGATGGGTCACAATCTCTTCCGGTGTCAGGTGGCCCTGCTCAATCAGCTTAAGCAGGTCAGGCAGATAGGCGTGAACGTGGGTCTGTCCCATCTTAAAGGTCAGCCCTTTGTCGAAGGCGTCACCAAACAGGAAGCCGTGAATAAAACCGGCGTAAACGCCCGGCACGCTGACGATACCGCCACGCCGCACCGCCGCAATACACTGGCGCAACGCTTTACCGCTGCTGCCCTCCAGTTTGAGGTTGCTGAGCACGGTTTCCGTCAGGCTGCCTTTCGCCTCAAAGCCCACGGCATCAATCACCGCATCCACCCCGCGATTGCCGGCGCTCTGTTCGATGATCCAGCCTGCCGGGTCATCAATTTCATCGAAGTTAATCGGGATAACGCCATAGCGTTCACGGGCAAAGTTTAAGCGGTAGCTGTTGTGGTCGATCATGTAGATCTGTTCGGCCCCCTGCTGGCGGGCGCAGGCGGCGCTGAGCAGCCCCACCGGCCCGGCACCGAAAATAGCCACGCTGGAACCGGGTCTGACCTCGGCATTTTTCACCGCCTGCCAGGCGGTCGGCAGGATATCGGAGAGAAAAAGCACTTTCTCATCCGACAGCACCGGCGGCACTTTAAACGGGCCGGTGTTGGCTTTAGGCACCCGGACATACTCAGCCTGTCCGCCGGGCACACCACCGTAAAGTTTGCTGAAGCCAAACAGCGCGGCCGGCGGAGTAATATTTTTGCGGTTCAGGATGGCACCCCGGCCGCTGTTGGTGTTCTCACAGGCGGCATACTGATTAAGCAGGCAGAAAAAGCAGTCGCCACAGGCGATAACGAACGGGATGACCACCCGATCGCCTTTGGCGACGGCCGTGACCGCACTGCCTGTCTCAACCACTTCGCCCATAAACTCATGGCCAAAGATATCACCGTGGCCGGTACCGGGAATTTTGCCGCGATAGAGGTGGAGGTCTGACCCACAAATGGCCGTGGCGGTCACACGCAGAATGATGTCATCTGCGGCCTCCAGGCCGGGATCGGGGACGTTATCCACGCTGACTTTATGCGGGCCGTGGTAGGTTAATGCTTTCATCTGTTCATCTCCTGCTGATAAGGGGAGGGCGGTCAGACCGTGAGCCGTGACCACTCGCGGGGAAGTGTTGCGATATCTGAGCCTCAACCTGCGTGAAGTGTAGTCACCCTCAGAAGAGTAAGCAGAGCGGTGCAGGAGAAAGCCCCGTCTCAGCCGGGCTGGCAGGGAGGGGATGTCCGGGTGTCAGCAACCGTGACGAGGGGCGCATCGGGCTGCCACCGCATCAGATCGGCAAAGGCGCGACGATAAGCCGTGTCGATTTGCGCCGGTACCTGTTCAATGTAGCGGAAAGCGTGTTCCCGCGTTTCACCGCTCAGCTGCTGCAGATAGTGCCGCGCCTGACCCAGCGTCGGTATCTGGCCTTCGACACCGGCCATGCGGGCGGGCAAATCAGTCCAGATGAGACCTTCAATCCCTCTGGCCTGCGCCCACGCCGCCAGCGGGCCTGTGGCGTTATCTGTCACCGAGATCATCCCGACGCCATCGACGCGGTTGTCCGGAATGGCCTCACGAAGCCGCAGCGCCTGGCAGGCCCGCTCCAGTGAAGCGGTATTCAGCCAGGCCCAGCACACCGGCACCGGACTGGCATTCAGACAGATTGCCGTGGAGAGCTCACCGCCATCACTGATGCGCACAAATTCCACCGGTACGGCGGGACCATCATGATGCCACTCACTGGCGACCGGCAGCGCGCCGGTTTTCCAGATTAACGATCCCCAGCCCAGACAGGCAATTTTCATTCTCTTCTCCCGTATTTGCGTCGCCACCCTCGCGACCCGTCAGAGTTAAAGCGTAGCCCGTTACGCTTAATCGTTACAGGGATCACCTTTTTTAGTGCGGTAAACGCGCCTTAAAGATGGCATGATCTGCCCCGCAGTCACTCTGCACAACCTGACGGTTATTTCAGCGATCTGTGCGCGTTTGTCGGTGCAGCTTGAACTTTTATCGTCAGGTAGTGTAAAAAGTGGCGCACGCAAACGATTACCTGTGCATGTACTTTGGCAGCATCACGCGCGCAGGTTCCGCTGCGACCGGGCCGGAAAGCAGGGAACGACACCTCTTTCAGCGGTCCAGGGTACTGGCGCTTTTAACACGGAATATCTGATGAAAACCACGCAAACTGGCACGCTGGGCGCGCTTGAAAGTGACGTCGATATGGGATGGCGTAAAACCGACACCATGTGGATGCTGGGTTTATACGGCACTGCGATTGGTGCGGGCGTCCTGTTCCTGCCGATTAATGCGGGCGTCGGCGGCCTCATCCCGCTGATCATTATGGCGATACTGGCGTTTCCGCTGACCTTTTATGCGCACCGCGCGCTGACCCGCTTTGTCCTCTCCGGCAAAAACCCGGCCGGTGATATCACCGAGGTTGTTGAGGAGCATTTCGGCGTCGGGGCGGGCAAGCTGATTACGCTGCTCTATTTCTTCGCCATCTACCCGATTCTGCTGATGTACAGCGTTGCGATTACCAATACGGTCGAGAGTCTGATGGTGAATCAGCTGGGGCTGGTGCCGCCGCCGCGTGCGCTGCTGTCGCTGCTGCTGATTGTCGGGCTGATGACCATTGTGCGCTTTGGCGAGAAGATGATTGTCAAAGCGATGAGCGTGCTGGTCTACCCCTTTGTCGCGGTGCTGATGCTGATGGCCTGCTATCTGATCCCACACTGGCACGGCGCGGCGCTCTCCACGCTGACCGTTCAGCCTGCAGGCAGCAGCCTGTGGATGACGCTGTGGCTGGCGATCCCGGTGATGGTCTTCTCCTTTAACCACTCTCCCATTATCTCCTCCTTTGCGCTGGCGAAGCGCGAAGAGTATGGCGACGCCGCTGAGAAAAAGTGCTCGTGCATTCTGGCCTGCTCACACCTGATGATGGTGGTGACAGTGATGTTCTTTGTCTTCAGCTGCGTGCTGAGCCTGTCGCCTGAGGATCTGCATGCGGCCAAGGCGCAGAACATCACGATTCTCTCCTATCTGGCGAACCACTTTCAGGTGCCGATGATTGCCTGGCTGGGCCCGCTGATCGCGGTGGTGGCGATCACCAAATCGTTCCTGGGTCACTACCTTGGCGCGCGCGAAGGGTTCAACGGCATGGTTAATAAAGCGCTGCGCAGTCGCGGTAAAGCGATCGCGCCAGCCAGACTGAATCGCCTGACGTCACTCTTTATGCTGCTGACAACCTGGCTGGTGGCAACGCTGGACCCGAATATTCTCGGCATGATTGAGACGCTGGGCGGGCCGGTCATTGCCATGATCCTGTTCCTGATGCCGATGTACGCCATTCAGAAAGTCCCGGCAATGCGTCAGTACAGCGGAAAAATCAGCAACCTGTTTGTGGTGCTGATCGGAGTGATTGCCATCTCCGCTATTTTCTATTCGCTGGTGAAGTAATCCTGCCTACGGCAGATGCCTCCTCCGGGAGGCTCCTGACGTTCCCCCTGTCATACACGCCTCCCGCGCGTCCGAATCCGGCTCATCCCCTGTCTCCTGCCCGACTGAAGTATCTGGTTAGCAATGGTTACAGTTGTTACAGAGTGACATGGTAGAGTTAACGCGAATAATTATTATTCCTTTAAAGGACAGGATGAACATGAAGATCGGGATGGCTGCTGCCACCACACTTTTGCTGTCGACCGCCTGCGCGGCCACCACTTATCCGGTCACCGTGACCGATATGGATGGACAGAAAATTACGCTGCAGAAAGAGCCTCAGCATGTGATTCTGCAGGATGGCCGCGACGTCATGACGCTGGCACTGCTGGATCGACAGAATCCGTTTCAGCGGGTCGTGGCCTGGAACAATCTGCCGAAAAAGCAGGACACTCAGACCTGGGATCTGCTGAAGCAGCGCTGGCCTCAGGCGACCTCAATTGTGGATATGGGCTTTAACGATCAGGGCCAGGTCAACCTGGAGAGCGTGCTGGCGAAGCAGCCCGATCTGATGATTGCGCAGCTGCGTGCTAAACCCGCGCTGACACAATCAGGCGTGCTGGCCACCCTGAAAAATCTGCACATCCCGGTACTGTTCCTCGATGATGAGCTGCATCCGAAAGAGAACACCCTGAAGAGCGTGAGCGTGCTCGGCACGGTGCTGAACCGTGAAGCTGAAGCAAAAGACTACGCCGATTTTTATCAGCAGCGCTGGCAGGCGCTTCAGGAGAAGATCGCCCAGGTTCCGCACAAGCCGACGGTTTTTGTTGAGCCGATTGCCGGTAACAGCGACAACTGCTGCTTTACCCACGGACACAACGGCTGGGGCGCGCTGGTGGAGGCGGTAGGCGGCAAAAATATTGGCTCTGAACTGCTGCCCGGCAGTTCCGGCTTTGTTTCGCTGGAGAAGATCATCGCCATGAAGCCGGATGTCTACATCATGACCGGCTCAAAGCGGCCGAACAGCAATGTGCTGCCGTTTGGTTACGGCGCGAATCAGACCGAGGTGACCGCGACCTTTAAGCGCTTACTGAGCCGCACGGGGCTGGCGCAGATCGCCCCGGTCAGAGAGCAGCGCGTCTATGGCGTTTACCATCACTTCTATAACCATCCCTACAACATTATCGGGATGGAGATTCTGGCGAAAGATCTCTATCCGCAACAGTTTCGTGACCTCGACCCCACGGCGGATTACCACCACATCGTGACGCACTTTACAGGATTACCTGACGCGTCCGTGATCCTCAGTACGCCATAACCGGCCCCTGTCAGGGTGCGGTTTCGTACCCTGACACACGTTTTCGCTGGCAGCGGCGATCGGCGTTTTGTCTGATGCGCCGATCAGCCAGCGGGCAGGGCGGTCTTTAGTGTTAAGAAAGTGATAATTACGCGTAATGGTCTGTAAATTGGCGGTTTTTAAGAATTATACAGATGTTGCCATACAGGATTATTGCCATGATGCCGATCAACGGTGCCTGACAGCCGTTATTTTCGGAGGCAGTACCATGAAAAAAACAACATTAACGCTTATCGCTTCACTTTTGACATGCAGCACGCTCTTTTCTCAGACCACGCTGGCAGACGATCGCGGCGATCCGCACCACCCGCCGGTGCCTCATCAGAATGATGGCCCTGGCCCGGATGCGTGGGGGCCCGGCCCGCATCCGGATCGTGACCGCGACGACCGCCATCGTCATGAGGAGCGGGAACGTCATGAGATTGAACATGCGCGTCATGATGACGAGCGCTTCCGTCACGACAGAGGGCGATATGAGCCGCGCGACGCATTCGCCTGGCAGGGACATGAGTTTCGCCGTGGCCATGCGATCCCGCGAGCCTATTGTGACGACCGTTACCGCGTTGACGACTGGGATGCGCGCGGACTGCCTGAACCTCCGCAGGGGGAACACTGGGCAGACATCAACGGCAACTATGTGCTGATTGCGGCGGCAACCGGCATTATCACCTCACTGCTGCTGAACAACGCACTGAATTGATCCCGCGGGATGGCGGCGGCCATCCCGCTTTCTTTCCGTTTTGCGCCGCCAGCGTCTATCCTGAGACTCCACACTGACATTCTCCCTGTGTAAGGAGTCATGATGACGACGGTTAAGATGGTTGCGGTTGATATGGATGGCACTTTTCTGGACGACAACAAGCAGTACAATCGATCCCGGTTTCTCGCCTGCTACCAGCAACTCACCGCCCGCGACATCAAATTTGTCGTGGCCAGCGGTAATCAGTACTACCAGCTCAAATCCTTTTTTCCGGAGGTCGCCAGCGATATCGCCTTTGTGGCGGAAAACGGCGCATGGATTATCGACCGTGATGAGGAGCTGTTCTGCGGCGCCTTTGACCGCCGCGATGTCGAAGCGGTCATCAACACCCTGCAAAACGGCAACTATCCCGGCCTGCGTTATCTGCTGTGTGGACGCGAAAGTGCGTACTACTTTGACGGCATGGAAGAGAGCTGGCTGAAAAAGATGCGTCACTACTGTCATCGCCTGAAGCCGATTCAGCATCTGGATGAGGTGCAGCATGATCGGTTGTTCAAGTTCGCACTGAATCTCTCTGACGACGCTATCGAGCCGCTGATGGCGGATATCGAGCGGCTGCATCATGGTCGTGTGGCCGCAACCTCAAGCGGACACGGCTCCGTTGACCTGATTGTGCCGGGCAATCATAAAGCGCATGGCCTGGATCTGCTCGCCACGCGCTGGGGCATCACACACGACCAGGTGCTGGCGTTTGGTGATGGCGGCAACGATCTGGAGATGCTTAAGCAGTCTGGTTTCAGTTTTGCCATGGCTAACGCGCCACAGCGGGTGAAGCAGGCAGCACGCTATGCTGCCCCTGCTAATAACGAAGAGGGCGTGCTGCAGGTGATTGAGCAGATGCTGGCCGGTGAGGGGCCATTCGGAAACCTGCCCGCGTAACGGGCAGACGCGGTTTTCGGAAGGGCAGAGGCGGGTCATCTGGCCCGCCTCGCTTCACGCCGTGATGCGCCAGGCCTGGGCGATCATCGTCTCCATCTGTTCGCGGCTGTAATTCACCAGCGAATTTTTGCTGTTGGCGCGCGCCAGAATCCACTTCACCTCTTCGCCCGTCAGCGTGGGCCCCCCCTGCCAGAACGGCAGAATCGCCTGCTGCTGCAGCCACGTTTTGAGGAACTGCGCGGGTGAGTCGGTGGCTTCACTGAAAAGCTGCCCATGTAACGCTGACATTAGTGTCTGCTGCAGCGGATGATCGCTGTCGGCCAGCCGATCCAGGAAGGGGAACAACAGCCGCCCGCACACTTCGCCGTGGTGAAACGGTTTTATCGCGCCCAGTTCGCCTGCAATACCGTGGATGACCCCCAGACCGGCGCTGCTCAGCGCAACACCCCCCAGCCACGATGCCATCATCATCGACTCTCTTGCCGCATCGCCCGCACTCTCTTCACTGTTCAGCGCCGGCCAGGCCTGGATAAACTGACGCAGGCCGGTCACGGCCAGCTGTTGAGTGAAAAGATTACCTTTCGCGGAGAGGTAGGCTTCAAACAGGTGGGTAAAGGCATCGATCCCGCAGGTCGCCAGCACGTGGTCAGGTGCCCCCTTCAGCAGATCGGGATCGAGAATAGCCACTTCCGGGACAAAAACCGGGTGGCGCAGTGAGGCTTTGATCTGAATATCGCGCTGGTCGGTCACCACCGCATTCTGCGTCACTTCACTGCCGGTCCCGGCCGTCGTCGGAATGGCAATCAGCGGTAACGTGACTGGCTGAACCGCGCTGTCGCCCACCTTTTCCAGGTAGCGGGCCGTCGGCAACGGATGCTGCATCATCGCGCTGAACGCTTTAGCCGCATCCAGCACGCTGCCCCCGCCGATGGCCACCACCCGATCCACATGACCCCGCCAGCGTGCCACCCAGCCATCAATCTCAGCAGGAGAGGCTTCATGGCTGACAATTTCATAGCCGATAATCTGCGCGTTCAGGTCAGCTTTAATCCGCTCATACGCCGCGCCCTGCAGAAAGGATTGCCCGCAAAACAGCAGCGTAGGCTGTGACCGGGCGGCCAGCAGCGGCACCAGTTTATCGAGGCTGCCGCGGCCAAAGAGGGTTCGTTGATTACTGTACAGCTCACTCAGGTTCACACTCACCAGCGCATCCTTTTTACATTTCACTAAAATCTGAGTGTAACGAAAAGCGCGCCGCCGGCACTGGCAAACTTTCTGATAACGTCCCGGTAAAAAGTTGATCATCTTCTCAAAACAGAAATTCACCCCGGCGGGGTGGTGCTTTACTGCGGATGTTACCCTTAACATGTTATCGGTAACAGCGTTTGTCCGGATGTATAAAATTCTTACAGGCGCACTGTTTTGCAGCCCTCAGGGGACCATGATAACAACCGACACTGGATTCCATTCAGTGCGCAAGGTGGAGAAAACCTATGCCATTACTCTATGTGGCGATCGGCGTCGCGTTACTGCTGCTGCTGATGATTCGCTTTAAGCTTAATGGATTTATCGCGCTGATCCTGGTGGCGCTGGCTGTCGGCGTGATGCAGGGCATGCCGGTCAATAAAGTAATTACGTCTATTAAAGCGGGTGTCGGCGGCACGCTCGGCAGCCTGGCGCTGATCATGGGCTTTGGTGCCATGCTGGGTAAACTGCTGGCCGACTGCGGCGGTGCGCAGCGTATCGCGACCACGCTGATTGAAAAATTTGGCACAAAGCACATTCAGTGGGCGCTGGTGCTGACCGGTTTTATCGTCGGATTTGCGCTGTTTTATGAAGTTGGCTTTGTGCTGATGCTGCCGCTGGTGTTCAGCGTGGCGGCGTCGGCGCGCGTGCCGCTGCTCTATGTCGGCGTGCCGATGGCGGCTGCACTGTCCGTTACGCATGGCTTTCTGCCACCGCATCCCGGCCCGACTGCCATCGCCACGCTGTTCAATGCTGACATGGGCAAAACGCTGCTGTTCGGCACCCTGCTGGGTATTCCTACGGTGATTCTGGCGGGCCCGGTTTACGCCCGCTTCCTGAAGGGCATCGACAAACCGATTCCGCAGGGACTCTATAACCCGAAAACGTTCACCGAAGCAGAAATGCCCAGCTTTGGGGTCAGCGTCTGGACGGCCCTGGTGCCGGTGGTGCTGATGGCCCTGCGTGCGGTGGCAGAGATGCTGTTGCCAAAAGGGCATGTGCTGCTGCCGTATGCTGAGTTCTTTGGCGACCCGGTCATGGCCACCCTGATTGCCGTACTGATTGCCATCTTCACGTTTGGCCTTAACCGCGGCCGCTCAATGGAACAGGTAATGGATACCCTGACCGACTCGATCAAAATCATCGCTATGATGTTGCTGATCATCGGTGGCGGCGGGGCCTTTAAGCAGGTACTGGTCGACAGCGGCGTGGATAAATATATCGCCAGCATGATGCACTCGACTCAGCTGTCACCCATCTTTATGGCCTGGTCTATTGCGGCGGTGCTGCGTATCGCGCTGGGTTCGGCAACGGTGGCGGCGATTACCGCAGGTGGCATTGTGGCCCCGCTGATTGTCACCAGTGGTGCCAGCCCGGAACTGATGGTGATCGCCGTAGGGTCCGGCAGCGTCATCTTCTCTCACGTTAATGACCCTGGCTTCTGGCTGTTCAAGGAGTATTTCAACCTGACGATAGGTGAGACCATTCGCTCCTGGTCGGCGCTGGAAACCATTATCTCCGTGTGCGGCCTGGTGGGCTGTCTGCTGCTCTCCTGGGTAATCTGATCCCCTGCCGCTGGCACCGCCTGCCAGCGGCCCTCTGCTGGCTCTCTGAAAGAGGATGGTACTCATAAAGAGGGCCGCACTATGCGGCCCATGGGTGATAACAGTTAACGCTGCCCGCTTAATGAGGCGCTTCAAAACCGGCTTTCACCATCTGTTCCCGAAGCGCACGCGCAATTTCGCGGTTGCCGCCGGTGACGGGATAGATGACATTATTCACCACATCATCAAGGTAGTGCTCTTCAAACTCCTGCATCGTGAGCTGAGTGCCGCCCTCATCGTTGATGGCGAAAGAACCTTTGATGTGGTTACCGCTGTTTTTAGCCTTGAGGCTGTAACGGCCCATACTGGTATTAATCGTGCTCATACGATCTCCTCACAACTCATGTCAATCTCCTCACTATTGAGATTGAGATCTGCCTTGCCGCCTGAATTTTAGCCAGGAGTCGTCTGTAAAACGAAGAAAGAGAGCGGGTAAAAGACGGGGTTGCGATCGCACTCTCAGAATGCAAATAAAAGCAAAAGTTGATGAACCTGTGACCGGTTAACGACTTAGTGAAGCGGCAGAGCCTGGTTTTCTGACTATACTGCTTACAGGAAACCTGTTTAACCAGCGAGGGAAAAGGAAATGAAAATTATTCTGTGGATTATCGCGATCATTTTTATCGTGGGCTTACTGACCCTGACAGGGGTGTTCAAACTGATTTTCTGATTTCTGTTAAAGATTCTGCGACAGCGGGCACCTAATCAGGTGCCCGAAACGTTTTCTGGCTGGCCAACAGACACTGTGTAATCGGGTCCATTGGCGTATTCGGCAGTAGATCCCGCGAGCCCAGCTGTTTTCGACAGCATGCGCAACAGGCACCATGAAAGGTGCGCTGGCCCTCTTTGTAATTAGCAAAAACGAACCGGGCGCTTCCACACTGACTACAGCGTATTTTCATCACCATCCTGCGTATGACCTCCTTTGGACTGACACTGTGCTGATCGCGTTCCCTGACCGGTTAAGCAGACTTAATCTATTGCTATGCAATATTATTCCGGACTGCGATGAGAAAAGTAGTGTCTTATGAGCATGAATGTTTGCTGCCAAATGCGAATCCGGTCTGTAAAAACCACTTCATTGATCATGATCAAAGATTGTCATCTATTGGCTAAAACGCCCGCAGATGGCCTGTCTTGGCGCGGATAAACGGCACGGTAGGCTCAATTTTGTCGGAAAGAAAGGCGAACTGGCGGTGAATTAATCGCAAATTTTTTGCAATAAGTGATTTTTTATCCTGCTATGGCTTTCAGCCGCCTGAAAATTGCACCAGCGTCAGACGCCTGGCTGACCCGGTAGAGAAAAAAAAGGGCGTTTTTACGCGCCATAACGTCAGAAAGAACAGGAACGGGTCTCAATAAGATTTTTCTTTTTCAGCCAGAGCGCCTGTTAAGTTGAAATTCAAAAAAGGCATGACTTTCCAGCGTGTTAGCACGGAGATGAGGAACGGGGTTCGCTAGCTGCTGAAACCGATTTCGCAAGTCGGAAAGCAGGAAAGTGTGATGGATGCACAGAAAGTCGATATTTATCACTTTTTCATCAAATCGTGCTGGACAAATCCCTCCGCAATTGCTGTACTAGATGCCGACACAGTTTAGTGTCCATTTTTCATGTAAAGGTAATATAGATGTCTAAGATCAAAGGTAACGTTAAGTGGTTTAATGAATCTAAAGGATTCGGTTTCATTACTCCTGAAGATGGCAGCAAAGATGTATTCGTACACTTCTCTGCAATCCAGAGCAACGGCTTCAAAACTCTGGCTGAAGGTCAGCGCGTTGAGTTTGAAATCACCGACGGTGCTAAAGGCCCATCTGCTGCTAACGTTATCAGCCTGTAAGTTAACAGTCAGAATTCTAAAAACCCGCCTGATGGCGGGTTTTTTTATGCCTGTCATCTGCGCGTCACCTTCTCCTGTCTATCCTGCGCTGCTGGCTTGTCTGCCGCACAAACTGCGCGACGCTTCACAATAAATCCTCGTAACATATTTATAACAAGCTGAAGTGCCGCTTTTTTGCGGGCAACGCGTTATAACAGAGTGACAGATCCCGGTGGGTGAGGAGGCAGGATGAATATACGGCAGGCAGAGTTAAAAGACAGTTTTGCGCTGAGTGCGTTGCTCAGCGAATTAGGCTACGGCGGCACCGAAGGTTTTATTGAGCAGCGCCTGGCGCAGTTATGCAGCGATCCCAGTGAAGCACTCTTAGTAGCGGAACAGGATAACCAGGTGCTGGGGTTCCTTTCCCTGCATTTCATTCCACAGCTGGCGCTGGCCGGTGACTTTGCCCGCATCAGCTACTTCTGCATTGCTGAAGGCGAGCGCAGCAAAGGGATGGGGCAGCAGCTGCTTCAGCATGCTGAGGCGCTGGCCGCGCGTCGTGGCTGCGATCGCATGGAGGTGCATTGCCACCAGTCGCGCCTGAAAGCGAATCTCTTCTACGGCCGTGAAGGCTTTGCCGAATCACCCCGTTATCATATTAAATCCCTGGCGAGTTAATTTTCATCCGGCGGGTGAGCCTCCCGCAGGAGAGCGGCCGGTGGTCAGTGCTTTCTGCTCTCTCCGTGGCAGACAGGCAGCAGAAACGGTTGCCCTGCGCACGTCCTTCAGGAGCCCGCCTGAGCTGACAGGCTCTCTCCGGCAGACTTTCCCGGTGTGTTCAGGTTACGATGCTCCCTCAGCCCGACCGCAGATCAGAATGCCGCGGCGTTGATCAATGAGGGCAGTGAACAGGGGCAGCCTGAGCGAATCCCTCTGACAGGGTCGCCGGAAGGCTGTTGACGGCGACAGCAGGAGAAGAACAATGATGAGAGTGGCAATAGGGCAGTTTGCCGTCGGTCGTGAATGGCAGGAAAACGCCGCTGTCTGTCTGGATCTGATGCAGCGGGCGGCGGAAGGGGGAGCCGATCTGCTGGTCCTGCCGGAAGGCGTGCTGGCGCGGGATATTACCGATCCCGATATCGTGCTGAAAGCCGCGCAGCCGCTGGATGGCCCTTTTCTGAGCCAGCTGCTGGCAGCCAGCAAAGAGCGTGCCCTGACGACGATCCTCTGTCTGCATGTTCCCGACGGCGCGCAGAAAGCGCTTAACGTGCTGGTTGCCTTCCGACAGGGTGAGATCATCGCCGTCTATGAAAAACTGCATCTCTATGATGCTTTCACGATGCAGGAGTCGCAGCGGGTCAATCCCGGCCGGGTCATTCCTCCACTGATTGAGGTGGCCGGTATGAAGGTGGGCTTAATGACCTGCTATGACGTGCGGTTTCCGGAGATGGCGCGGCGGCTGGCGCTGGACGGTGCCGATGTCCTGGTGCTGCCTGCCGCCTGGGTGAAAGGCCCGCTGAAAGAGATGCACTGGGAACTGCTGACCCGCGCCCGTGCGCTGGAGAACACCTGCTATATGGTGGCGGCGGGCGAGTGTGGTCCGCGCAATATCGGCAACAGTCTGGTGGTGGACCCGATGGGGGTCGCGGTAGCAAACGCGGCGGAAGCGCCCGCACTGCTGTTTGCCGACCTCGATCCCGAACGTCTTGTCTATGCCCGTCAGGTACTGCCGGTGCTGGAGAACCGGCGTTTTGCCCGGCCTGAACTCGACGGAGAGTGAAACAAACAGAGCCTGAGCCGGATACGCTGACGGCAGGGGTGTCAGATCTTACTCTGTTACAGATTCTGCTTGTGGTGACAGGCAATCTGCGCGTAAATAACAGTCACCGTTATTCGATAAAGTTGAAAGGTTAAATATGGAAGGTATCAGTATTGCCAAGCTGCTGATTATCGGTGCGCTTATCGTACTGCTTTTTGGTACCAACAAGTTGCGCTCGCTGGGTGGCGATCTGGGCTCCGCAATCAAGGGCTTCAAGAAAGCCATGAAAGATGAAGATACCAGTGCAACCCGAAATACGGCTGAAGACGTGCCTGCAGAACGCGTCGTTCATAAAGATTAATCGGTTATTTGCAGCAAATAACTGTTACTTTTTATTTCAGGCACACATAAAAAAACCAGACTGTCAGCAGTCTGGTTTTTTGTTTTTATGCAGCAGCAAAGCGGGAATTACTTCACTTCCATCCCTTTCGCCTGCATATCGGCATGATAGGAAGAGCGGACAAACGGACCACATGCCGCATGCGTGAAGCCCATTGCCATCGCTTCTTCTTTCATCTCATCAAACTCGGCCGGGCTGACGTAACGCTGAACCGGCAGATGGTGACGGCTCGGCTGCAGATACTGACCCAGCGTCAGCATGGTGACGCCGTGGCGACGCAGATCGCGCATCACTTCAATGATTTCGGCATTCGTTTCGCCCAGACCCACCATCAGACCTGATTTGGTCGGGACATCCGGGTGCGCTTCTTTGAAGCGCTCCAGCAGTTTCAGCGACCACTCGTAGTTAGCGCCGGGACGAACCTGACGATAGACGCGCGGTACGTTTTCCAGGTTGTGGTTGAACACATCCGGTGGCGTCGCGGTGAGGATCTCCAGCGCGCGATCCATACGGCCGCGGAAGTCCGGCACCAGCGTTTCAATTTTGATCGTCGGATTTTTTTCGCGAATCGCGCTGATGCAGTCGGCAAAATGCTGAGCGCCACCGTCTCGCAAATCGTCACGGTCAACTGAGGTGATCACGACGTAACGCAGTCCCATGTCGGCGATGGTCTGCGCCAGCTTCGCGGGCTCACCGGCATCAGGCGCGTTGGGACGCCCATGGGCCACATCGCAGAACGGACAGCGGCGGGTACAGATTGCGCCCAGGATCATAAAGGTGGCGGTGCCGTGGTTAAAGCATTCGGCGAGGTTAGGGCAGGAGGCCTCTTCACAGACCGAGTGCAGTCCATTTTTACGCATCGCCGCTTTGATGCCCTGAATACGACTGGAGTCAGCTGGCAGCTTGATTTTCATCCATTCCGGCTTACGCAACATCTCCTGCCGTTCAACAGCCACGGTTTTCACCGGGATCAGCGCCATTTTGTCTGCGTCACGATATTTGACGCCGCGTTCCATCTGAATTGGTTTACTCATAAATCAGCAGGTTCCGGTCGGATTGCGATTTGAAAGCGTTCCCATTCAAACCGGGAAGGGTGCTTTCAACTTTATTTGAAAAAAGTGCAAAAATTATATCATCTCAGCGCCCGGGAAGCAGCCACCGTCAGCGCGGAAAAGTTACATATTTGTAAATTCGCATTCAGCGCTAAGGCTGAACCGGCAGATCATCCGTGGTCCACTCAACATGGTCGTAACCGGCCAGCCGCGCAAACGCGCTGACCAGCGGCGAACGAACCTGTTCTGTCGTAACGCCCGGCCGGAAATGACTTAACTGAGTCATGCTCATGCCGGCGTAGCCGCAGGGGTTAATCCGCAGAAAGGGGGAGAGATCCATCGCCACATTCAGCGCCAGACCGTGAAACGAGCAGCCTTTGCGGATGCGTAATCCCAGTGAGCAGATCTTTTCATCACCCACGTAGACGCCAGGGGCATCGGCACGCGCGCGGGCGCTGACGCCAGATTCCGCCAGGGTGGCAATCACCGTCTCTTCCAGAATCGTAACCAGCTGGCGGACGCCAAGCTTACGGCGTTTGACATCGATCAGGACATACATCACCTGCTGTCCCGGACCGTGATAGGTCACCTGGCCACCGCGGTCGCTCTGCACCACCGGAATCTCTCCCGGCATCAGCAGATGTTCCGCTTTTCCTGCCTGGCCCTGGGTAAAGACCGGCGGATGTTCAACCAGCCAGATTTCGTCGCGACTCTGTTCATCGCGCTGGTCGGTGTAGTGGTGCATGGCATCGGAGACAGATTGCCAGTCGCGCAGACCGGACTGACGGACGAGAAGGGTTTCAACTGACAAAACGAGAATCCGCTAAAGAAGAATCGCTGGATAATGTCGGCAAACCGTCAGGCACAGGCGCCTTGCCGACCCGTAAATTACAGCACCATCCGCACAATTTCGATCTTGCCCAGCTCTTCGTACAGGCGCTCGACCTGTTCGATGTGGGTCGCGTTGATGGTGATGTTAACCGAGTGATAGTTGCCTTTGCTGCTCGGCTTAACTTCAGGACTGTAGTCGCCGGGCGCATGACGTTGCACCACTTCAACCACTTGATCAACCAGCTCCGGTTGCGCCAGACCCATTACTTTGTAGGTAAACGGGGTAGGAAATTCGAGCAGCTCATTCAGTTTGGTTTTCATATTAACTCCGGTGCATAAAAAACAGGCTCCCGCCTGAGCGGGAGCATCATAATATCGTGTAATGGGGGCGGAGGGGTGATTTTTCAATCACCCGTCACGCTTAACCGAACCAGTGATGGAACATCAGCTTGATGTAATCAACGATACGGCCAAAGAAACCGCCTTCGGAAATTTCATTCAGTACCACCAGCGGACGCTGTTCGATGGTTTTGCCATCCAGCTGGAAGTTGATGCTGCCGACGACCTGGTTTTTCTTCAGCGGGGCATGCAGTTCTGTGTTGTTCAGCACATAGCTTGCCTTCAGATCTTTCATGCGGCCACGTGGAATGGTCAGGTAGGCATCTTTTTCCACACCCAGCTGCACGCGGTCATTATCGCCGAACCAGACCGGCTCAGAGGCGAACTCTTTACCTGCTTTCAGCGGCGCGACGGTTTCAAAGAAACGGAAGCCCCAGGTCAGCAGTTTCTTGCTCTCCGTTTCACGGCCTTTAAAGGTGTGCCCGCCCATGACGGCAGAAATCAGGCGCATCTGGCCTTCTGTCGCTGATGCCACCAGGTTAAAACCTGCCGAATTGGTGTGACCGGTTTTGATCCCATCCACATTCAGGTTGGTATCCCACAGCAGACCGTTACGGTTCATCTGACGGATATTGTTGAAGGTGAACTCTTTCTCTTTATAGATGGCGTACTCTTCCGGCACATCGCGGATCAGCGCCTGACCGATCAGCGCCATGTCGCGCGCGGAGCTGTACTGACCTTCAGCGTCCAGACCATGCACCGTGCCGAAGTGGGTATTCTGCAGGCCAAGCGCTTTGACGTAGTTGTTCATCAGATTAACGAACGCGTCCTGGCTGCCGGCAACATAGTCAGCCATCGCTACACAGGCGTCGTTACCGGACTGCAGCACAATCCCACGGGTCAGCTGAGAAACCGGTACGCGGTCGCCTGGCTTCAGGAACATCAGCGAGGAGCCTTTAAACACCGGGTTACCGGTGGCCCAGGCATCCTGACCAATTGTGACCATATCGTCCTGATGAATTTTACCGGCTTTCACGGCCTGACCGATGACGTAGCTGGTCATCATCTTAGTCAGGCTGGCAGGATCGCGGCGTGCATCGGCATTTTTCTCCGCCAGCACTTTGCCCGAGTTGTAGTCGATAAGGACATACGCTTCGGCATCAATGTCCGGTACGCCCGGAATCATGGTCTTGAGATTGACGTCATCAGCGATAGCAGCATGGCTGAGGGAGAAAGCGATCAGTGATCCCACTGTCAGGCGTTTCAGCAAACGAGAGGATTTCAGCGTGTTCATGTGTAGGACTACAACATCCGTGAGTTTGAGGTTTAAAAAAGTCACTTATCATACCCAATGCCAGGGGCGCTGGCATGGGGTGAAATGATTGGGTTGTTAGCAGACGTAACGTGCAGCGGTCTGACAAACGGATCAGCGACGCGTATTAGTAATAAATGAAGCGGTCTGGCCTTCACTGCTCAGGCGCTGTTGCAGCGCGGCGGCTTCGGCGCGGGTAGCGTACCCGCCAAGCTGCACGCGATAAACATTGTTGCCTGCGTCTTCAACTTTCCCGGGCACACCATAACGCTGGCTCAGGCTTTTCATCATCTGCTGTGCACGCGCCGGATCGTTCAGCGCGCCGACCTGCACGACATAGCCCGCTGCGGTTCCACGGCTGGCCGCAGGCGCGGCGCTGGCGGCGGCGGGAGCAGCAACCGCTGCCGGTGCGGCAACGGCGGCAGCGGGCGGTTCACTGCCTTCCAGCACGCCGCTCGCTAAAGGCTGGGGCGCGCCAAGAAAGCCGCTGCTCTGCACCGGTGCACCCATGCTGTCACTGCTCTGCAGCGTGCTGTTACTGATAGCGTCCACATTCTGCGCTGGCGGCTGAGCAGCCGCTGCGCTGCCGCCATTCATGACTGCGCCACCACTCAGGTCCGGACGGGCGGGCAGGGCATAACTCTGTTTCGCTACGACGGTGCCGATGGTGCCAGGACCGGAGAGTGAGCCGTCAGGCGCGACCTTGATAAAGTCGACCCGCACCCGCGAATTGTTCGAGATATTCAGGCGGTCACCGGCGGCGCGGGAGAGATCGATAATACGACCTGGCGTATAAGGACCGCGATCGTTCACCCGCACCACAATCTGACGACCGTTGGCGATATTGGTGACGCGCACATAGCTCGGCAGCGGCAGGGTAGGGTGGGCCGCTGTCAGCGCATCGGGATCGTAGGTTTCACCGATGGCGGTGCGGTTGCCCTGCGCTTCTTCACCGTACCAGGTGGCCAGACCGACTTCACTGAAGTTGGAGGGATCTTTAACGATGCGATAATTTTTGCCGTTGACGCTGTAATCCTGGCTGGTGCCCGGATTAACCGGCTCATAACGTGGCTCAACGCCCGGAATCTCTACCACCGGTCCATTGTATGCCGGTTGCGGCGGCGCCGTATTTTGGGGTTCCGGCGTAGTACAGGCCGCCAGAACCAGTGATGCCAGTGCAACGCCAAGCCATTCCTTACGCATCTGCAGCCTCTTAGACACTTTTAGATAACATTTTTCGGTGAGTGTGGATCGACATCACGATGCCAAATCCCGCCATAAGCACGATTAGCGCGGAGCCGCCATAACTGACCAGCGGCAGCGGTACGCCAACCACCGGTAAGATACCACTAACCATGCCAATGTTAACGAAAACATAAACGAATAAAATCAGCATTAAACCGCCCGCCATGACCCGGCCAAAGGTGGTCTGCGCCCGCGCGGCCACCACCAGTCCGCGCATGATCAGCAGCAGATAAAGGGTCAGCAGCAGCAGGACGCCCACCAGCCCTAACTCTTCGGCCAGAACCGCAAAGATAAAGTCGGTGTGACGTTCCGGCAAAAACTCCAGCTGAGACTGGGTGCCCTGCAGCCAGCCTTTGCCGCGCAGTCCCCCCGAGCCAATGGCGATTTTCGACTGAATGATGTGATAGCCGGCACCCAGCGGATCCGTTTCCGGGTCGAGCAGCATCATGACGCGATCGCGCTGATAGTCGTGCATCAGGAAAAACCACAGGATCGGGATAAAGGCGGCCACCAGCAGCACCGCCACGCCAATCAGTTTCCAGCTCATCCCTGACAGGAACAGCACAAACAAACCCGAGGCGGCAATCAGGATGGAGGTACCGAGGTCGGGCTGCGCGGCCACCAGCAGGGTAGGCACGAAGATCAGCACCAGCGCAATACCGGTATTTTTCAGCGTCGGCGGGCAGACGTCACGGTTAATAAAGCGCGCGACCATCAGCGGCACCGCGATCTTGGCAATCTCCGAGGGCTGAAAACGGACAAAGCCGAGATCGAGCCAGCGCTGTGCGCCTTTACTGATCTGACCGAAGGCATCTACCGCCACCAGCAGGATCACGCAGACAATATAGAGGTAAGGTGCCCAGCCTTCATAGACACGCGGTGGCACCTGCGCCAGCACAATCATGATCACCAGGCCCATCGCGATCTGACCCAGTTTACGCTCCATCATGCCCGGGTCCTGACCACTGGCACTCCAGATCACCACGGCGCTGTAGGTCAGCAGGCCGAGGATGATCAGCATAAACAGCGGATCGATGTGGATGCGCATCCAGATTGATCGTTTCTGCGGACTATCTTGCATCGACATGTTTATTCACCTTCATAACCGGGCGGCACCGGGGCGGCGTCCGGCAGGACTGTATTGTTATCACCTAACATGATGTGATCCAGAATCTGGCGCATGACGGTGCCGACAGCCGGACCGGCGCCACCGTTTTCCAGAATAATGGTCACGGCAACCCGAGGTTTGTCATAGGGAGCAAACGCGGTCATTAACTTATGGTCGCGTAATCGTTCAGCAATTCTGTGGGCGTTATAGGTTTCATTTTCTTTCAGGCCAAAGACCTGTGCGGTACCGGACTTGGCGGCGATTTTGTAGGGCGCATCCGCAAAGCTCTTGTGCGCGGTGCCGTTAGGGCGGTTTGCCACGCCATACATGCCATCTTTGGCAATTTCCCAGTAGCCGGAATGGATATCGCCAATCGGCGCGGCAGGGGGCTGGCGATAGGGCACCAGCGTCCGGCCTTCACGGGTGGCGCGCAGGATATGCGGCACACGGATGATGCCATCGTTAATCAGAATCATCATCGCTTTGTTCATCTGCAGCGGCGTGGCCGTCCAGTAGCCCTGGCCGATGCCCACCGGAATGGTGTCACCCTGATACCACGGCTTTTTGAAGCGTCTCATCTTCCAGTCTCGGGTCGGCATATTGCCGGCGCTCTCCTGCGGCAGGTCGATGCCGGTCCGGCTGCCGTAGCCAAACTTGTTCATCCACTCAGAGAGGCGATCGATGCCCATGTCATAGGCGACCTGATAGAAGAAGGTATCGGCAGACTCTTCCAGCGCTTTGGTGACGTTCAGACGACCATGGCCCCATTTCTTCCAGTCGCGGAAACGCTTTTCGGAACCGGGAAGCTGCCACCAGCCGGGATCGAAAACACTGGTGTTGCGGTTAATCACCCCGGCACTCATGGCGGAGACGGCGACATAGGGTTTGACCGTTGAGGCGGGAGGGTAGGCAGCCTGAATTGCGCGGTTATAGAGCGGGCGGTTTTCATCTTCCAGCAGGCCGCGGTAATCCTTACTGGAAATGCCGTCGACAAATAAGTTGGCGTCGTAGCTGGGGGTAGAAACCATGGCGAGGATTTCGCCGGTGCGCGGATCGCTGACGACCACCGCTGCGCGACTGCCCGCCAGCAGGGTTTCAATATATTGCTGCAGTTTGAGATCGATCGTCAGATAGATATCACGGCCCGCCTGAGGCGACTCCTCATGCAGCTGGCGAATGACCCGGCCACGGTTGTTGACCTCAACCTCCTCAAAGCCGGTTTTGCCATGCAGGAGATCTTCATAATAGGCTTCAATGCCCAGCTTGCCGATATCGTGGGTCGCGGCGTAATTTGGCCAGATCCCCTCTTTATCGAGGCGGGCCACATCACGATCGTTGATTTTGGAGACGTAGCCGACCACATGCGTCAGCGTGGAACCGTATGGGTAGTAGCGGCGCTGATAGCCTTTCACTTCCACGCCGGGGAAGCGGTACTGATTGACCGCAAAACGGGCGACCTGCACCTCATTCAGCGCGGTTTTCACCGGAATGGAGGTAAAACGACGCGAGCGTTTACGCTCTTTCTGGAAGTTTTCCAGATCTTCATCAGTCAGCTCCAGGATCGGGCGCAGATTCTCCAGCGTCTGTTGCAGGTTATCGACTTTTTCCGGCACCAGTTCAGCCTGATAGATGGTGCGGTTCAGCGCCAGCGGCGTGCCGGTACGATCGTAGATAATGCCGCGGCTGGGCGCGACAGGCACCAGTTTTATGCGGTTCTGGTTGGAGCGGGTACTGTAATCATCAAAGCGAAGGATCTGCAGATGGTAAAGGTTTACCACCAGGATTGAAGAGAGCAGCAAAATACCGACGAAGGCGAAAAACGCCCGACGGACAAAGAGTTTCTGTTCGGCGCTGTAATCGCGAAAGGCGTTGCTTTGTAATTTCATCCGCTACTTGTCATGTCTGCTGTGGGCTGATCGGTCATTCACGATGATAAGGATGATTTGCCGTAATGCTCCAGGCTCGATACAGACTTTCCGCGACCAGCACGCGCACCAGCGGATGGGGCAACGTCAATGCTGACAGGGACCAGCTCTGCTCTGCCGCCGCTTTGCAGGCGGGGGCCAGGCCTTCAGGCCCGCCAATCAGCAGGCTGACATCGCGGCCATCCAGTTTCCAGCGTTCAAGCTGCTGCGCCAGCTGCGGGGTTTCCCACGGATGACCGGGAATATCCAGCGTGACGATGCGATTTCCTTTGCCGACCGCCGCTAACATCGCTTCACCCTCTTTTTCAAGAATGCGTTTGATATCAGCATTTTTGCCGCGTTTCCCCGCGGTGACTTCGGTCAGCTCAAGTGGCATATCTTTCGGGAAGCGGCGCAGATACTCCATGAAACCGGTCTGCACCCAGTCGGGCATTTTCGTGCCGACGGCAACAAGTTGCAGTTTCACCGATTAGCCCCAGAGTTTTTCCAGCTCATACAGCTGGCGACTCTCTTCCTGCATCACGTGCACGATGACATCACCGAGATCAACCACGATCCAGTCCGCCGCGCTTTTACCTTCGATGCCCAACGGCATCAGGCCAGCTAAACGGGACTCCTGCTCAACGTGTTCTGCGATCGAGGTCACATGACGTGTAGAGGTGCCGGTGCAGATGATCATGAAATCGGTGATGCTGGATTTGCCCTGAACGTCGATGGTCACGATGTCCTGACCTTTGAGATCATCAATCTTATCAATAACGAACTCTTGGAGTGCTTTACCTTGCAAAAGGTTCCCCTCTGAATCTGATGGTATCGGGCCGGCTGCGAGCCCGGAAAGTGCAGCCAGAAAATTAAGCGGCGCAGTATAGCATGCCCGGATCAGTCGCGATATAAGCCTTCGCGGTCGATATAGTCGATCACCGCCGGGGGCAACAGGTCGTCGCAGGGCAGGTTCTGATGGCGGCGGCGGCGGATTTCGGTTGCCGAAATGTTATACAGCGGTGTGTCTGCCAGCCAGATATGGCCCGCGGGCTGCTGATGTAACTGCCGGATATCGCCGGCGAGGTGTTCATTGAGCCACTGCTGCATCTCCGGCGCCTCAAAGCGCGTGGCGTAGCCCGGCCGCTGGCACACCAGCAGATGGCAGAGTGACAGCAGATCCTGCCAGCGATGCCAGCTGGCTAAGCTCAGTAAGGAGTCCTGACCAATGATAAATCCCAGCGGCTGGGCGGCACCGCGTTCGGCGCGCCAGGCCTCCAGGGTCGTCACGGTCCAGGAGGGCGTATCGCGCGCCAGCTCACGGGTATCAATATCAAACAGCGGCAAATCGGCGATGGCACAGCGCAGCATGTCGACCCGCTGGTTCGCACTGGCTTCCGGCTGCGGACGATGGGGAGGGACATTATTGGGCAGCAGCGTCACGCGCTGCAGACCGGTCTGCTGCGCCAGCGCTTCGACCGGGCGCAGATGGCCGAAATGAATCGGATCGAACGTGCCGCCAAACAGCGCCTGCAACTCAGACATGCGCAAAACTCGTCGGAAAAGCCCGGCTGCTGAGCAGCAGCGTCAGGGTCTGCAACTGAGGCCACACCGGCTGTCCATAATCCTGCTTCAGCGTCACCTCAATCTGACTCAGCAGATGGATCGCGCGCTGCAGACGGGCAGCGTCGAGTCGCTGCAGCGCCTCGGTGAACAGCGCGCGGCGATTCTGCCAGATCCGCTGCTGATCCATCAGCGTGCGCAACGGCTGTTGTGCCTGATGACGTTGCAGATGCAGCAGCGTCAGCATATCGCGCTGCAGCGTACGCAGCAGAATCACCACCTCGCTCTCCTCTTTCTCCAGCTGATGGAGGATATGCAGGGCGCGGCGGCTTTTGCCTGCCAGTAACGCATCCACCCAGTGGAAAGGGGTGAAGTGCGCTGCATCGCTGACCGCCTCTTCCACCCGCGGCAGTGTCAGTTTGCCGTCAGGCCACTGCAGTGAGAGCCGCTCCAGCGCCTGAGCAAGCGCCAGCAGATTGCCTTCGTAGCAGTAACAGAGCAGCTGCACGGCGGCGTCATCCACCGACAGCTTCAGCGCTCTGGCCCGATTCACCACCCAGCGGGGCAGTTGCGCCTGCTCTGGCGTCTGGCAGGGCACCATGACCGCAGAGGCGGACAGCGCTTTAAACCAGGCGCTGTTTTCCTGCGCGCGGGTCAGCTTTGCCATCCGGCAGACCAGCAGAATATCGGCGTGCAGCAGCTGTGACAGCTTAACCAGCTGCTCGGCCATTGCGGCGTTAGGGCCATTGTCGGGGAATTGCAGCGTGAGGGTCTGACGCTGGGCAAACAGACTCAGTGACTGGCAGCTGACGAACAGGCTTTCCCAGTCGGTCTGCGCATCCAGCGTAAAACTGAAATGTTCCTGGAATCCCTGCGCGGTTGCGGCGGCGCGAATGGCGTCGGCACTCTCCTGCAACAGCAGCGGTTCGTTTCCGGTTAATAAATAACAGGCGCGCAGCCCCTCACGGAGCTGCGCGCTGAGTTGCTCAGGATAAATCCTGATCATTGCAGACTGGTGGCAGAGGAAGTGGGCGCTTCCTTTGAAACCTGGCCCGGTACCGGAATCACGGACGCCGGTAAGGTCTCTTTGTTGTTGATCTGTGCGGCATGCACGGTCAGCAGCTTACGTATCAGCTGTTCGGCCGCACGCTGACGCATCTCCTGCGTAATCAGATCCTGCTCGGCATCTTTTGCCAGCGCCGCGTTCGGGTTATCGAAGAATGAACGATAGACCGTGGTGCTGATAGGATAGATGCCTTTGCCCGGCAACAGGACCTGCGCCGTTAGCGTCATGACCAGCTGATACTCCGCAGAGGTGCCGCTGATAAAGACCGAGGCGGTGTTACGCCCCGACACCTCAGGACCCAGACGCAGCGTCGGAATATCGGTGCGGTTCTGTTTAGTGTCTTCAACAATAGTGACATCGTTGATACGCAGCTGCTGACGCACAGTGCGCGCAAGGGGTCCATAAGGATCGCCGGTTGAAACAATCAGGGTTTTCAGTTCGCTGGGCACCTGTGTGGTGCCACGCGGATGAAAACCACAGCCAGCGGTGATGACCACCGCCAGCATGACAAACAGCCTGATAATCGGATGTCGCACAGTTCCTCCTGAACTTAACCTACGACCAGGTTAAGCAGTTTGCCCGGTACATAAATGACTTTACGGATAGTCACACCGTCCAGGTATTTCGCCACCAGATGCTCCTGGGCAGCGCGTGCCTGAACCTGTTCCTGTGTTGCATCGGCGGCGACGGTGATTTTGCCACGCACTTTGCCGTTGACCTGCACCACAACCAGCAGTGAATCTTCAACCATAGCGGCTTCATCCGCAACCGGCCAGGTCGCTTCATCAATGGAGCCTTCGCCACCCAGCGTCTGCCACAGAACGTAGCTGGCGTGCGGGGTAAACGGATAGAGCAGACGAACGACCGCCAGCAGCGCTTCTTGCATCAGGGCGCGATCCTGCTCGCTTTCCTGCGGCGCGCGGGCCAGTTTATTCATCAGCTCCATAATCGCCGCGATAGCGGTGTTGAAGGTCTGACGACGGCCGATATCATCGGCTACTTTGGCGATGGTTTTGTGCAGGTCGCGACGCAGCGATTTCTGCTCATCGTTCAGGCTCTCCACATCCAGTGCCACGGTCGCACCCAGCTGGGTGTGCTCGTAGACCAGTTTCCAGACACGCTTCAGGAAGCGGTTTGCGCCTTCAACGCCAGACTCCTGCCACTCCAGCGTCATATCCGCCGGTGAGGCAAACATCATAAACAGACGCACGGTATCCGCGCCGTAACGCTCAACCATCAGCTGTGGGTCGATGCCGTTGTTTTTCGACTTCGACATTTTGCTCATGCCCGCGTAGATCACCTCGCGACCCTGCTTATCCACCGCCTTCACGATGCGGCCTTTCTCGTCACGTTCAACCTCAACGTCAACCGGTGAAACCCAGTTGCGTTCGCCGTTGTCGCCGAGGTAGTAGAAGGCATCAGCCAGCACCATACCCTGGCACAGCAGGCGTTTGGCCGGCTCGCTGGAGTTCACCAGGCCCGCATCACGCAGCAGCTTGTGGAAGAAGCGGAAATACATCAGGTGCATGATGGCGTGCTCGATACCGCCGACATACTGATCGACCGGCAGCCAGTAGTTCGCTGCAGCCGGGTCCAGCATACCCTCTTTGTAGTCGGCACAGGTGTAACGTGCGTAGTACCAGGAGGACTCCATGAAGGTGTCAAAGGTATCGGTTTCGCGCAGCGCAGGCTGGCCATTTACTGTAGTTTTTGCCCACTCCGGATCCGCTTTGATCGGGCTGGTAATGCCATCCATCACCACATCTTCCGGCAGGATCACCGGCAGCTGATCTTCTGGTGCAGGCATTACGGTGCCATCTTCCAGCGTGACCATCGGGATAGGCGCACCCCAGTAGCGCTGACGGGAAACGCCCCAGTCGCGCAGACGGTAGTTCACTTTACGCACGCCCACGCCTTTGGCCGCCAGGGTATCTGCGATGGCGTTAAAACCGGCCGCATGATCCAGGCTGTTAAATTCGCCAGAGTTGAACAGGGCGCCTTTGTCGGTCATCGCCGCCGCGCTGACGTCAGGAATGCTGCCATCCAGGTTAAGGACAACCGGCTTAATGGGCAGGTCATATTTGGTGGCAAACTCCCAGTCGCGCTGGTCGTGCGCCGGAACTGCCATAACGGCACCCGTGCCATATTCCATCAGGACGAAGTTAGCGACCCAGACCGGCAGGTGTTCGCCGGTCAGCGGATGGACAACCGAGAGGCCGGTCGCCATGCCTTTCTTCTCCATGGTCGCCATATCGGCTTCAGCCACTTTGGTGTTGCGGCATTCAGCGATAAAGTCGGCCAGCGCCGGATTGTTCACCGACGCCTGAGTCGCCAGTGGATGGCCTGCGGCCACGGCCACATAGGTGGCGCCGATAAAGGTATCCGGGCGGGTGGTGTAGACAGTGACTTTCTCTTCGCTGTCAGCCACGTCGAAGGTGATTTCAACGCCTTCTGAGCGACCAATCCAGTTACGCTGCATGGTTTTGACCTGCTCAGGCCACTCGTCCAGCGTATCCAGGTCGTTCAGCAGCTCTTCCGCATAATCGGTGATTTTAATGAACCACTGCGGGATCTCTTTGCGCTCAACTTTGGTGTCGCAGCGCCAGCAGCAGCCGTCGATCACCTGCTCGTTAGCCAGTACGGTCTGATCGTTCGGGCACCAGTTCACCGCCGAGGTTTTTTTATAGACCAGGCCTTTTTCATACAGTTTGGTGAAGAACCACTGTTCCCAGCGGTAGTACTCAGGCTGGCAGGTCGCCAGTTCACGGCTCCAGTCATAGCCAAAGCCCAGCAGTTTAAGCTGGTTCTTCATGTAGGCGATGTTGTCGTAGGTCCACGGGGCTGGCGCGGTGTTGTTCTTCACCGCTGCGCCTTCTGCAGGCAGGCCGAAAGCATCCCAGCCAATCGGCTGGAGTACGTTTTTGCCGAGCATACGCTGATAACGCGCGATTACGTCGCCGATGGTGTAGTTACGAACGTGGCCCATGTGCAGGCGCCCAGAAGGATAGGGCAACATTGAAAGGCAGTAATATTTTTCTTTACCTTCCTGCTCAGTCACTTTAAACGTTTCGTTTTCATCCCAGTGTTGCTGCACACGGGATTCAATCTCTTCCGGGCGGTATTGCTCTTGCATGGCTGCCTGTGGTCCTTTGTGAATAACATTTTTCTGGCTTTAAGATCCGCATAGCATACCCATAAGGCCGCATATCAACAACACTTCCCACTTTTGCTGGCGCGATTTCTGCTGAAAGCGTCAGAACCTTCACCCTTTTGTAATTCCCTGTACAGACGACACGGCAAAAGCAACATTGCGACTAAACTTAATTCAGCGAGAGTCTGCATAAAAGGAGAACAAAATGAATAAAGTGGCTCAGGAATATCGCGAGTCGTTAGCCGTACTGACCGACCGTCTGCGTCAGGGCGATCGTAACCCAGATGCGCTGATTGACGGACGGCGAAGCCAGCTGCTGGCGCGCAACGATATGACGGAAGAGGATATTGATCAGGTACTGCGCGCGGTCCGACGCGATCTGGAAGAGTTTGCGCGCAGCTATAGCGACGTCGAAGAACCGGTCGCAGACTCGCTCTTTATGCGCATCATCCGTGAGAGCGTCTGGAAAGAGCTGGCAGATATTACCGATAAGAGTCAGCTGGAGTGGCGCGAGGTCTTCCAGGATCTGCATCATCATGGGGTCTATCAGAGCGGGGAAGTGGTGGGGCTGGGGAATCTGGTGTGTGAAAAGTGCCAGTTTACCCGGGCAATCTACACGCCTGAAACGCTGTCACGTTGTCCGGAGTGCGGCCACGATCAGTTTCAGCGTCAGCCTTTTGAACCCTGATAGCGTCATCGCATGCGTGAGGCGGGCCACCGGTGGTGACCCGCATAATGGCCGGGGTTAGTGCAGGATTTTGGCGAGGAAATCTTTGGCGCGGTCAGACTGCGGATTATTAAAGAAGTCATCTTTATTGGTGTCTTCGATAATTTTTCCTTCATCCATAAAGATGACGCGATTGGCTACCTTGCGGGCGAAGCCCATCTCATGGGTCACCACCATCATTGTCATCCCCTCCTGGGCCAGCTCGACCATGACATCCAGCACCTCATTGATCATTTCCGGGTCCAGTGCGGAGGTCGGCTCATCAAACAGCATCGCGATGGGGTCCATGCAGAGTGCCCGCGCAATCGCCACACGCTGCTGCTGGCCCCCGGAAAGCTGACCGGGAAACTTCTCAGCATGCGCGGCCAGACCCACTCGCTTCAGCAGTTTCAGCCCCTTCTCCCGCGCTGCCGCTTTGTCGCGCTTCAGCACTTTCACCTGCGCCAGCACCAGATTGTTGATAATGCTCAGGTGAGGGAAGAGTTCGAAGTGCTGAAATACCATGCCAACCTGACTGCGAAGCTGCGCCAGGTTGGTTTTTTTGTTGTTCACCTCGGTGCCATTCACCGCAATCACACCCTGCTGTATCGGCTCAAGTCCGTTAACCGTTTTGATCAGCGTCGATTTACCGGAGCCGGACGGCCCGCACACCACCACCACTTCACCGGTTTTGACCTCGGTTGAGCAGTCGGTCAGCACCTGAAAGTGACCATACCACTTAGAAACATTTTTCAGGCTAATCATTTAAACCGTCCTTTTTCTTTTCAGATAGCTGACCAACAGCGATGCACTCAGGCTGATCACGAAGTAGACCAGACCGGCAAACAGAACCATCTCCACCTGGGTCCCGTCGCGCTCACCAATGGTGGACGCGGTGCGGAAGAAGTCCGCCAGGCTTAAGACATAGACCAGTGAGGTATCCTGGAACAGCACGATACCCTGGGTCAGTAACAGCGGAACCATGGCGCGAAACGCCTGCGGCAGGATGATCAGTCTCATCGACTGCCACGGGGTCATGCCGAGTGCCAGCGCGGCGTTACCCTGGCCGCGTGAGATACTGATGATGCCGGCGCGAATAATTTCAGAGTAGTAAGCCGCTTCAAACAGCGAGAAAGCGACCATGGCTGAAATCAGCCGGATATCGGTTTTGGGCGATAGTCCCAGCACCTGCTGCAGAAAACTCGGCACCACCAGATAGAACCAGAGCAGCACCATCACCAGCGGCACGGAGCGGAACAGGTTGACATAAATTTTGGCGAACCAGCTGATCGGCTTAAAGCTCGACAGACGCATTACCGCCAGCAGGGTGCCCCACAGAATGCCGAAGACCACGGCGGTCAGGGTGATTTTAAACGTAATCACCAGGCCGTTGAGCAGATAGGGCAGGCTGGGAGCAATGGAACTCCAGTCAAACTCGTACATTACTTGCCTCCCGCATTGCCTGGCAGCCGGACTTTGCGCTCGACCAGACTCATCAACAACATAATCACCAGGTTAATCGCGACGTAGGCGAGCGTAATGGCGGTAAAGGACTCATAGGCGTGGGCCGAATAGTCGAGCAGTTTGCCCGCCTGCGCGGCCATATCGACCAGGCCAATGGTGGAGGCGATAGCCGAGTTCTTGACCAGGTTCAGCATTTCCGACGTCATCGGCGGGACAATCACGCGATACGCATTCGGCAGGAGCACATAGCGGTAGGTCTGCGGCAGGGTTAATCCCATCGCCAGACCCGCATTCTTCTGCCCGGTCGGCAGTGACTGAATGGCAGCACGGACCTGCTCGCAGACGCGGGCCGCGGTAAAGAGGCCAAGACAGATCATGGAGGAGAGGAAAAACTGAATGTTGGGATCCAGCTCCGACTTAAACCACATGCCGAGCTTCTCGCCCACCAGTTCAGGCGCGACCAGATACCAGAAGAAGAACTGGACGATCAGCGGGATGTTACGAAACAGTTCGACATAGCAGGTGCCAATGGTGGCCAGCAGGCGGTTAGGCACGGTGCGCAGAATGCCGAAAAATGAACCCACGAAGAAGGCAATAATCCAGGCGCAGCAGGAGACGGCAATCGTCACCTGAAAACCGGACCACAGCCAGCCAAGGTAGGTCGTGTTACCGAACGGGGCCTGTTCGAGAAAGATGCCCCAGTTCCAATCGATACCCATAACGAGCTCCGGAAAAAAAGGGTAGCGAAGCTACCCTGAAGATTGATGAACGGCGTTTTATCTTCTGACGCAGGGGAACGACCCGTGTCAGTCTGTCTGTCCATGCCGCGGTTTCAGCAATCGAGAGGGCAGCCGGGCCGCCCTTGTTATACCCGCCGTCTTTCAGGCTGCCATGTTGCTGGCTTCGTTGATTTACGCGAATCACTTACCTGGGTAAGCGCATCGGGATTCACTCTCTGACCACCGTAATGCAACCTGAAATTCATTGGGTATTTTGTTGTTAATTCAGTGCTTTATCGTTCGGCGTCTTGAACAGTGCTTTCATGTCTTCAGACAGTTCAAAGTTCATGTTCAGGTTCTTAGGCGGAATCGGCTGTTTAAACCAGGTGTCGAACCATTTTTCAGCCTGACCGGAGGTCTGGGCTTTAGCGATGGTTTCATCCACCAGGGCTTTGAACTGTGGATCATCTTTACGCAGCATGCAGCCATAGGCCTCTTTGGACTGCGGCGTGCCTATGATTTCCCAGTTGTCCGGTTTTTTCGCTTTTGCGCGTTCGCCAGCCAGCAGCGCGTCATCCATCATAAAGGCCACGGCACGACCGGTTTCCAGGGTGCGGAAAGAGTCGCCGTGATCTTTTGCGCTGATGATGCGCATATCCATTTTCTGCTCGTCATTGAGTTTATGCAGCAGCACTTCAGAGGTGGTGCCGGAGGTCACAACGACGGTTTTGCCTTTCAGGTCAGCGAAATCTTTGATTGGGCCACCTTTCTTCACCAGCAGACGGGTGCCGATGACAAAAATGGTGTCAGAGAAGGCTGCCTGTTTCTGGCGCTCAAGGTTATTGGTGGTCGAGCCACACTCATAATCGTAGGTGCCGTTCTGCAACAGCGGAATACGGTTCTGAGAGGTGATAGGGATCATCTTGACCTGCAGATCCGGCTTGTTCAGTTTTGCTTTGATGGCGTCCACGATGGCGTTGGAATAGGCCTGTGAATAGCCCACCACTTTTTGCTGGTTGTCATAATAAGAAAAGGGAACTGATGATTCGCGATGCCCGACCACAATAACGCCATTGTCATTGATCTTTTTCAGGGTGCCGCTGAGATCTTCCGCCTGGGCCGCTCCCGCCGCTGCGCTGATCAGCAGAAGAGATAATGCCACTTTGCGTAGTTGCATGTTCCAACTCCTTCGTATGAAAAAGGCACAGGCTATAACCTGCGCTGATTATGATGTTGTGTCTGTTTTTTGCTGCGTCCGGGCTCTTTCTGCGCTGAAAACGGGCGCAGAAGAGTCACTAACATAGCGGATTGTTAACGCAATGAAACAAAAAAGTTTCTGTTTTGCGAGATGATACGCACCAAAAAAAGGCAAATATCCCGCACTGCGCGGTAACGGTGCAGCGGTGCGGATGGTTTTGGTGCAACCGGCTCGCTGTCAGCGCCTGCAATCAGCCTGTTTGTGAAAAACACTGAAATATTTAGCAATCATCGTGCCAGAAAGCGGTTCAGAGCGAGAAAGGCAGCAGAGTATGCGGTCAGGAGAGTGAGTTATATCGGGGAGAAAGAAATAAAAAACGAAGCCTCAGAAGGCTGACACACCCGAAGCCGGAGGAATCTGGCAGTAAAGCGTCAGATGAAAGCGCAGGGAACAGGGGCTGAAGCGGAAAGCGACCCGCGCCATGGACGACGCGGGTCGGGGGTGTCAGAGAGGGCGGTTTTTGCCTGACCGTGTTTCCTGCGCTGGCTGGATCTCACCGCTGGCCTTGCGGCATCCAGGCGGTTATCGACGGCGACGCAGCAGGGCAATTACCGCAGCCAGCAGCGTCAGAGACCACACCGGCCAGACGCCCGCTTTCGCGTAGGGCGTTTCCCCCTGGGTCGGGGTAACTTTGCTGGTCAGGACATCGCGGGTGAACTGCGGCAGAATTGACGTCACATCGCCTTTCGCATCCACCACGGCCGTGACGCCATTGTTAGTGCTGCGCAACAGCGGACGACCCAGTTCCAGCGCCCGCATCCGCGCCATCTGGAAATGCTGCCACGGGCCGATCGAGTGACCAAACCAGGCATCATTAGAAACGGTCAGCAGGAAGTTCGTATCGGGATGGAAGTTGGCCCGCACCTGCTCACCCAGCACGATCTCATAACAGATCGCCGTGGTAAGGTGATATCCCGCCACGCTGAGCTGCGGCTGGAGATAGTTGCCCCGGCTGAACGCGGACATCGGTAAATCGAAGAACGGAGCCAGCGGACGCAGCAGATCGGCCAGCGGCACAAATTCACCAAACGGCACCAGATGATTTTTCTGGTAGCGGTTGCCACTGAAGTAGTTGTACGGCGCTTTGCCGCCCAGCACGATGACCGTGTTGTAGTCGTGATAGCGGTTCTGCTCCAGCCGGGAGTCAACAATACCGGTGACCAGCGAACTGCCGCGCTGACGCAGCTCATCATCCAGCGAACGCAGGAAGGGCTGCTGGTTGCTTTCCAGATCGGTTATCGCTGACTCCGGCCAGATAATGATCGGCGCTTTGCCCATCAGCGGCTGACTGAGGCCGGTGTAAATGCGCAGCGTGTTAAGCAGCTGCTGCGGGTCCCACTTCATGGATTGCGGAATGTTGCCCTGAACCAGCGCCACCTCGACGGTGCGTTCGGGCATCGGCTCAACCCACTGGAGGTAGCGCAACGGCCACGGCAGCGCCAGCAGCAGCAGCGCGGCGATCAGACTTCTGACATTGCGCTGCTGCAGGGCATAAGCCAGCAGCCCGGCGATAACCATGAGCAGGAAGGTCAGGGTTTCAACGCCCGCCAGCGGTGCCAGACCCTTCAGCGGTCCGTCGATCTGGCTGTAACCAAACTGCAGCCACGGAAAGCCGGTCAGCACCCAGCCGCGCAGAAACTCGGTGATCTGCCACAGCGCCGGGGCGGCCAGCGCCAGTCGCCACAGCGAAGTGCGAGGCCACAGGCGGTTCAGCACACCGGAAAACAGGGCCGGATAGAGCGCCAGATAGGCGGCGAGCAGCGCCACAATAAACACGTTTACCGGGCCGGGCATACCGCCAAAAGTGGCGATGCTGACGTAAACCCAGTTGACGCCGCTGCCAAACAGGCCCAGCCCCCAGACAAAGCCGATGGCGCTGGCCTGCGGAGTGGAACGGTTAAGGTTCAGCAGCTGTAAACCGCACAGTGACAGCAGTGCGGCGGGCCAGAAATCGTAGGGGGAGAAGGCGAGGGTGCCAGACGCACCCGTTATTAAAGCCAGCAGCAGGCGAACCCGCTGACGCGGGTAAAGTGAGGCGAAAGCCATAGACTTATTCGTCTTCCAGTTGAGGTTGTGGCGCGTTTTCCGGAATAGTCACATGAACCTGGATGATGCGTCGGCTGTCCGCCATCGCCACCTTGAACTGGTAACCTTCAATCTCGATGCTTTCACCGCGTGCAGGCAGATGGCCGAAGCCCTGCATCACCAGGCCACCGATGGTGTCGACTTCATCATCACTGAACTGCGTGCCAAACACCTCATTGAAATCTTCAATGGCGGTCAGCGCGCGCACCGTGAAGGTGTGGCGGTTGAGCTGACGGATATCACGATCTTCTTCGTCGTCATACTCATCTTCAATCTCACCGACGATCAGTTCCAGGATATCTTCAATGGTCACCAGGCCGGAGACGCCGCCAAACTCATCAATCACGATCGCCATGTGGTAACGCTGGGAGCGAAACTCTTTCAGCATCCGATCCACACGCTTACTTTCCGGCACCACCACCGCAGGACGCAGCACTTTTTCAATGCTGAAAGGTTCAGATTCGCTGCTCATAAACGGCAGTAAATCTTTCGCCATCAGGATACCTTCCACATGATCTTTATCTTCGCTGATCACCGGGAAGCGGGAGTGCGCGGAGTCGATGATGACATCCAGACACTCTTCAAGGCTCTGATTCCGTTTCAGGGTGATCATCTGCGAGCGCGGGATCATGATGTCACGCACGCGCTGCTCCGCAATATCCAGTACCCCTTCGAGCATGTCGCGGGTGTCCTGGTCAATCAGCTCTTTGTTATTCGAGTCGCGGATCAGCTCCAGTAGCTCATCACGGTTTTTGGGTTCGCCGTGAAAAAGCTGGTTGATTAACAGGGAGAAAAATCCCTTTTTACTACTGGGTGCATCGCTGTTTTGAGAATGGTCGTCGCTCATGGCGGTTTTTAAAGATCTCTCTGGTGAGGAATGGGGGCTGTCAGCCACATGCACTGACAGCCGGATAGCCTGAATGCGGGACTCAGGCGTCTTCTTTCTCCGAAATGTACGGATCAGGATACCCAAGAGCAAGCATTATCTCGGTCTCCAGCCCTTCCATTTCATCGGCTTCATCGTCATCAATATGGTCATATCCCAGCAGATGCAGCGTGCCGTGCACGACCATGTGGGCCCAGTGCGCCTCCACGCTTTTACCCTGTTCAGCCGCTTCCTGCTCAACCACCTGACGGCAGATAATGAGATCGCCCAGCAGCGGCAGCTCAATACCCGGCGGGGCTTCAAACGGGAAGGAGAGCACGTTAGTCGGCTTGTCTTTACCGCGATAAGTCAGATTAAGCTCATGACTTTCTGCTTCATCAACCAGACGGACGGTGACTTCGCTGTCGGGCTGAAAAGGGGCAACCGCCGCCGAAAGCCAGCGATGAAACTGGCTTTCATCCGGCAACCCTGCGCTGTTTTCACAGGCGACCTGCAGGTCGAGAATCACCTCGCTCATTTGCTCTCCTGGGTTGCGTTCTGCGCCGCCAGTGCTTCACGTTTGCGCTCTTCAGCCTGCTGGTCACGACGAGTCTGATCGGCCGCTTCCCAGGCTTCATAGGCGGTGACAATGCGGGCCACGACAGGATGGCGAACCACATCCTCGCTGTGGAAGAAGTTGAAGCTAATCTCCTCCACATCAGAGAGCACCTCAATGGCATGACGCAGGCCGGACTTAACGTGGCGCGGCAGGTCAATCTGGGTCACGTCGCCGGTAATGACCGCTTTGGAGTTAAAGCCGATACGCGTCAGGAACATCTTCATCTGTTCGATGGTGGTGTTCTGGCTCTCATCAAGAATGATAAACGCATCGTTCAGGGTACGACCACGCATGTAGGCCAGCGGGGCCACTTCAATGACGTTACGCTCCATCAGCTTTTCAACCCGCTCAAAACCGAGCATTTCAAACAGCGCATCGTAGAGCGGACGCAGATAGGGGTCGACTTTCTGGCTCAGATCGCCGGGCAGGAAGCCCAGTTTTTCACCCGCTTCTACCGCCGGGCGGGTCAGCATGATACGACGGATCTCCTGACGCTCCAGCGCGTCCACCGCGGCGGCCACGGCCAGATAGGTTTTACCGGTACCGGCCGGGCCGATACCAAAGGTGATATCGTGGTCGAGGACATTTGCGATGTACTGCGCCTGGTTCGGCGTGCGCGGCTTGATAACGCCACGTTTGGTCTTGATGTTGACCGCTTTACCGTACTCCGGCACGCTGTCGGCGGTTTGCTCCAGCACCCGGCTCTCTTTGATGGCGAGATGAATCTGGTCCGGCTCGATATCCGGAATGTCGCCGCGCACGGGTGCCGTATCCACATAGAGCGTTTTCAGGATATCGGCGGCGGCATTGACGCACAGAGGGCGTCCAACCAGCTTAAAGACGTTGTCGCGACGATTGATCTCAATACCCAGTCGGCGCTCGAGCTGTTTCACATTGTCATCGAACGGCCCGCACAGGCTCATCAGACGACGGTTATCAGCCGGTTCAAGGGCGATTTCACGAGTTTCGATATTCAAACGAATCCTTTGGGTCACTCAGGGCCAGTTATGGGGTGTGTCTGACGCACCGTTGAGCTTAACCGGATGCACCATAACGAAATTATTTATGCCGTAACGCCTGGGCGCAAGCTTAAGGAGAGATATTTGGGCAACAGCTTCAGAAAGCAAGTGTCGCAATGTGAAACGGGCGGCAGCGCGAAGCGCGCTGCCGCACAATAAAGCCGGTATCACGGCTGGAAGAGACCCACGCCGATGTCGTTCTCTTTGCGGGTGCGGGCAATCACAGACGCCGGGCTCTGTGCCATGCGCAGGCCCATCTCATCTTCCGTGCGCACCAGCCTGCCGCGCAGGGAGTTGGTGTAGACATCGACAATTTCAACATCCACAAACCGGCCGATCATCTCAGGTGAGCCTTCAAAGTTGACCACGCGGTTATTTTCGGTGCGGCCAGAGACTTCCATGACGTTCTTGCGGGAGATGCCTTCAACCAGAATACGCTGCACGGTGCCCAGCATGCGGCGACTGATCGCCTGCGCCTGCTGGTTGATGCGGTCCTGCAGGATCCACAGGCGCTGCTTCTTCTCCTCCTCGCTGACATCATCCGGCAGGTCAGCGGCGGGCGTGCCGGGACGGGCTGAGTAGACAAAGCTGAAGCTGACATCGAAATTCACGTCGGCGATGAGCTTCATGGTCTGCTCGAAATCCTGCTGGGTTTCACCCGGGAAACCGATGATGAAGTCAGAGCTGATCTCAATATCGGGACGCGCCGCGCGCAGCTTGCGGATAATCGCTTTATATTCCAGTGCCGTGTGAGCACG
Organism: Type-F symbiont of Plautia stali; assembly: GCF_059731105.1. NCBI lineage: Bacteria > Pseudomonadati > Pseudomonadota > Gammaproteobacteria > Enterobacterales > Enterobacteriaceae > Type-F symbiont of Plautia stali. Next base: position 1,102,231 of record NZ_AP035909.1, read on the forward strand.
TTTCATCAGCGTGAGAATGCGGTCTGCGCCGCTCTGCACCGGCAGATGGAGGAAGCTCACCAGCTCCGGCGTATCACGGTAGACATCAATGATGTCATCCGTGAACTCAATCGGGTGGCTGGTGGTGAAGCGGATGCGGTCAATACCGTCGATGGCGGCGACCAGGCGCAGCAGCTCAGCGAAGGTACAGGTGTCGCCATCAAAGGAAGCACCGCGCCAGGCGTTGACGTTCTGACCCAGCAGGTTCACTTCGCGCACGCCCTGCGCCGCCAGCTGAGCAATCTCCAGCAGAATGTCGTCACACGGACGGCTCACTTCCTCACCACGGGTGTAAGGCACCACGCAGAACGTACAATATTTGTTGCAGCCTTCCATGATGGAGACAAAGGCTGTCGGACCTTCTGCGCGGGGTTCCGGCAGGCGGTCAAACTTTTCGATTTCCGGGAAGCTGATGTCTACCACCGGGCTTTTACTGCCGCGCACGGTGTTGATCATCTCCGGCAGGCGGTGCAGGGTCTGCGGGCCAAATACGATGTCCACGCAGGGCGCTCGCTGACGAATATGATCTCCTTCCTGTGACGCCACACAGCCGCCCACGCCAATGATCACATCCGGGTTACGCTCTTTCAGCTTTCTCCAGCGCCCCAGCTGGTGGAAAACCTTCTCCTGCGCTTTTTCGCGGATAGAGCAGGTGTTAAGCAGCAGAACATCCGCTTCTTCAGCGACCTCGGTCAGCGTATAGCCGTGCGTACTGTTCAGCAGATCAGACATCTTCGATGAATCATACTCATTCATCTGACATCCCCAGGTTTTGATATGCAGTTTTTTTGTCATCGCGCTAGCCATTGATTCAGTGCAGTGAAGTGCGGGGCGCGTATTGTAATGCTTTGATGCGGTTGTGACCAGCCTGCGGGCTTTTCTGTCAGCTATCCGGTTTTCCGGTACACTTTGCTGTATTCAGACCCGTGTTGCGCAGGCGGACGGGATTAAGAGAAGGATAGAAGCAATGCAGGATAATCAGTTTGATGTGGTGATTGTCGGGGGAGGCATGGTGGGTGCTGCGCTGGCCTGTGGACTGACGCAGCAGCGTTTTCGCGTGGCGGTCATTGAACGCGCCGAGCCTGCCACCTTTGATGCCGACAGCGATCCCGATCTGCGCATTTCAGCGATCGGTTCCTCCTCGGTGGCGTTACTGAAGCAGCTCAGCGTCTGGCCGCGGGTGGAAGCGATGCGAAGCGCCCCTTATCGCAGGCTGGAAACCTGGGAGTGGCAGACGGCGCAGGTGAGTTTCGATGCCGCCTCGCTGGGATTGCCGGAGCTGGGCTTCATGGTCGAGAACAGCGTTCTTCAGCGCGCGTTGTGGGAAGAGATGCAGTCGCGGGATGTGACCTGCTACTGCCCGGCCACGCTGGAAAATCTGCAGCCGGAAAACGGCGGCTGGCGCGTCGACCTGAGCGATGGCGTGACCCTGCATACCCGGCTGGTGATCGGCGCCGATGGAGCCAATTCGCAGGTGCGGCAGATGGCCGGCATCGGCATTCATGGCTGGAGCTATGCGCAGTCCTGTTTACTGATCAGCGTGACCTGTGAACATCCGGCAGGCGATGCCACCTGGCAGCACTTCACTCCTCAGGGGCCACGCGCCTTTTTGCCGCTGTATGACAACCGGGCCTCGCTGGTCTGGTATGACGCACCGGCAAGAGTCCGTCAGCTTCAGGCGATGCCGATGGCTCAGCTGGAAAAAGAGATTGCCAGTCACTTCCCGGCGCGGCTGGGACGTTTTAAAGCCCACGCGGCGGGCAGTTTCCCGCTGGTGCGCCGTCACGCTTCGCAGTATGTGCTGCCGGGGCTGGCGCTGGTTGGCGATGCGGCGCACACCATCAATCCGCTGGCCGGGCAGGGCGTCAATCTGGGCTATCGCGATATTGATGCGTTGATTGATGTGCTGGTCAGCGCGCGCGATGCGGCGGAAGAGTGGGCCTCTGAGCGGGTGCTGCAGCGTTATCACCGCAAGCGCCGCCGCGACAACATGCTGATGCAGGGGGGGATGGATCTCTTCTACTTCGCCTTCAGCAATCAGCTGGCTCCGCTGCGGTTTGCACGAAATCTCGGCCTGATCGCCGCCGAACATTCCGGGGTACTGAAGCGGCAGGTGCTGCGCTACGCGCTGGGATTGTAACAGAGAGGCGGTCTGGCTCACCGCAGGGTGGGTCAGCCGTCAGAAAGGCAGAGGACAAAAACAACAAAGCCCGCAAAAGCGGGCCTGTTGTGCAATTTGGCTGGGGTGCAGGGATTCGAACCCCGGAATGCTGGTATCAGAAACCAGTGCCTTACCGCTTGGCGACACCCCAATAATGGTGTTTTTCAAATTGTCTTTGTATGGCTGGGGTGCAGGGATTCGAACCCCGGAATGCTGGTATCAGAAACCAGTGCCTTACCGCTTGGCGACACCCCAATTATATGGTGGCTACGACGGGAATCGAACCTGTGACCCCAGCATTATGAGTGCTGTGCTCTAACCAGCTGAGCTACGTAGCCAAATTGTACTGCATTTTAATGATGGCTGGGATACCTGGATTCGAACCAGGGAATGCCGGTATCAAAAACCGGTGCCTTACCGCTTGGCGATATCCCATTCGTCCGTTCTCAGCATCGAGAATCATCAAAATTGGCTGGGATACCTGGATTCGAACCAGGGAATGCCGGTATCAAAAACCGGTGCCTTACCGCTTGGCGATATCCCATCCACGCTGCCGAATAATGAAATGGTGCGGGAGGCGAGACTTGAACTCGCACACCTTGCGGCGCCAGAACCTAAATCTGGTGCGTCTACCAATTTCGCCACTCCCGCAAAAAAAGATGGTGGCTACGACGGGAATCGAACCTGTGACCCCAGCATTATGAGTGCTGTGCTCTAACCAGCTGAGCTACGTAGCCATCTTTTTTTCGCGTTACCTTCATCGGCGTTGCGGGGCGCATTATGCGGAGTTGACCTGACAGCGTCAACAATTTTTTTACCGATTTTTGCCTGGTTATGGCTGTTTGCGTGGCTTATAACCAGCATGGCGGTTTATTCGGCAATTTTTCAGTGAATACAACGCTAATCGTCAAAAAAATGGGCCGCAGCGGGCCCATTCTGACCGTGCTCAGTCGGCTTATTGATAGGCTGACTGATGCACACCAACGGCACGACCTGATGGATCGTTCATGTTTTTAAACGCCTCGTCCCACTCGATCGCTTTGGCTGACGAACAGGCTACTGATGGACCGCCTGGCACACACTCCGCGGCGCTGGCCAGCGGGAACAGCTCTTCAAAGATCTCACGGTAGAGATAGGCTTCCTTCGACCCCGGCGTGTTGTGCGGGAAGCGGAAGTGAGCGGTTGCCAGTTGCTGGTCGCTGATTTGCTTCGCAGCCACCTCTTTCAGCGAGTCAATCCAGCTGTAACCGACGCCATCTGAGAACTGCTCTTTCTGACGCCACGCCACGCTTTCCGGCAGGTAGGAGGAGAAACATTCACGCAGAATGTGCTTCTCCATTTTGCCGTTGCTGCCACACATTTTATCTTCCGGGTTGATACGCATCGCCACATCCAGGAATTTTTTATCCAGGAACGGCACGCGGGCCTCAACGCCCCAGGCGGACATCGCTTTGTTGGCGCGGGCACAGTCGAACATATGCAGCGCCTGCAGTTTACGCACGTTTTCTTCGTGGAACTCTTTAGCGTTGGGGGCTTTATGGAAGTAAAGGTAGCCGCCGAACACTTCATCTGCGCCTTCGCCTGACAGCACCATCTTGATGCCCATAGCCTTGATTTTACGCGACATTAAGTACATCGGCGTGGAGGCACGGATGGTGGTGACGTCATAGGTTTCAATGTGATAAATCACATCGCGAATTGCATCCAGACCTTCCTGCACGGTGAAATGAATCTCATGGTGCACGGTGCCCAGATGTTCCGCCACGGCTTTCGCCGCTTTCAGATCGGGTGAGCCTTCCAGCCCGACAGCAAAGGAGTGAAGCTGTGGCCACCACGCATCACTTTTATCCTGGTCTTCAACACGCTTTGCCGCAAAACGTTTGGTCACGGCGGAAATGATGGAGGAGTCCAGGCCGCCCGACAGCAGCACACCATAAGGCACATCTGACATCAGGTGACTTTTCACAGACTCTTCCAGCGCATTCTTCAGACCGGCCGCATCGGTGGTGTTGTGCTCAACGTTTTTGTACTCCATCCAGTCACGCTGCCAGTAACGACGGATTTCGCCATCGGTGCTGGAGAGGTAGCTTCCCGGCGGAAACTCTTTAATCGAACGGCAGACCGGCACCAGCGCTTTCATTTCTGACGCGACATAGAGGTTGCCATGCTCATCGTTACCCATATAGAGCGGGATGATACCGATATGGTCACGGCCAATCAGATACGTGTTTTTGACGCTGTCATAGAGGATGAAGGCGAACATGCCTTCCAGGTCATCAAGGAAGTCGACCCCTTTCTCCTGATAGAGCGCCAGAATCACTTCACAGTCAGAACCGGTCTGAAACGCATAGCGATCGCTGAGTTCCGCGCGCAGCGCCTGATGGTTATAAATTTCGCCGTTGACTGCCAGGACATGGGTGTGGTCGGCGTTGTACAGCGGCTGTGCGCCGTTGTTAACGTCAACAATTGAGAGACGTTCATGCGCCAGGATGGCATGGTCATCGGCGTAAACGCCTGACCAGTCCGGGCCGCGATGACGCATTAAGCGTGAACATTCCAGCGCCTTTTTGCGCAGCTCAACAGGATCGCTTTTCAGATCCAGCACACCAAAAATTGAACACATAACTGACTCCTGAGCTCACCTTACGGCGATGTTATCTTTTAGGTTTGTCCGGCAGCCTGACGCTGCGTGATAGATAAGAAAATGCGCTATTTGGTGCCGTCAATGCAAGAGGAATCGTGATTTACTGATAAAAATATTGATCACATGACGATAAAATTGAATAAACGATAATTTAAGAGCTTATTTGTTGTTGGATCTGCAATGAAATGCATTTTTTGAGCAAAAATCAGGCGGCAAACAGGGGGTAAAAGCGGAGAAAAAGGGGAGACGCATCACAATTCAGCCCGATGCGTCATAAGCAAACTGAATCAGAACAGGTCGATATCGGCAACAGAGGGGTAGATCCAGTCCGGGCGGAAGGGCATCGCGTCGATATCGCTCAGGGTGGAGACGCCAGAGAGCACCAGCACCGTCTCCAGACCCGCCTGGAAACCGGCCAGAATATCGGTGCGCAGGTTATCGCCGACGATGACCGTCTCTTCGGAGTGAGCCTGCATTTTGTTCAGCGCGGCACGCATGATGTAAGGGCTTGGTTTGCCCACAACAAAGGGGCTGCGGCCGGATATCTTCTCAATCCCCGCACAGAGTGCGCCACAGGCGGGAATAAACCCACGCGCATGGGTATCGGGATTGGTGGCAATAAAGCGAGCGCCGTTGGCAACAAAGAAGGCCGCTTTATGCATCATGTCCCAGTTAAAGGAGCGGGTCTCTCCGACAATCACAAAGTCGGGATTCACATCAGTAATGGTAAAGCCCGCTTTGTAGAGTTCATGAATCAGCGCGCCCTCACCAATCACATACGCCTTTTTGCCCTCCTGACGGCGCAGGAAGTCCGCGGTGGCCATTGCCGAGGTGTAGAAGACGGAATCGGGCACCTCAACGCCTGCTGAGGCAAAACGGTTAGCCAGATCCTGCTCAGTCTGCGAAGGGTAGTTGGTCAGCACCACCAGCGGCATCTCTTTGGCCAGAATGCGCTGCAGAAATTCCTGTGCGCCGGGAACGGCCGTGTTGTCGTGCATCAGCACGCCATCGATATCACAAATTACGCTTTTTATGGTCATAGTCAGATCCGGTGTGGCCCGCCACAGCAGCGGGTGAGCTTAATCTTCCAGAAGGTGTTGCAGCAGAATGCCGTTAAGCATGGCACGTTTAGCCAGCGCAAAGGCACCAATCGCAGAACGATGATCCAGTGTCGAACGAACAACCGGCAGATGCTTACGGAAGGCCTCTAACGCCTGGGTATTAATGCAGCCCTCAATCGCGGGTAGCAGCACTTTTTCTGCTTCGGTAATCTCTCCCGCCAGCACCACTTTTTGTGGATTAAACAGGTTGATGGCGATGGCAATCGCCTTGCCGAGATAGCGCCCCACGTGCTCGATAACTTCACAGGCCAGGGCATCACCCTGATTCGCCGCTTTGCAGATGTGGGGCATCTGGCACGCCTCCAGCGTCAGTACACTGGGGTAGCCCTGATTCAGCAGGTGACGCACACGGTTTTCAATGGCGCCATTGGCAGCAATGGTTTCCAGACAGCCAAAGTTACCGCAGTGGCAGCGTTCGCCTAACGGATCGACCTGAATGTGGCCGATCTCGCCGACGTTACCGTTACTGCCGAGAAAAATATGGCCGTTGGCGATAATGCCGGCACCGGTCCCCCGGTGTAACCGCACCAGAATTGAGTCAGCACAGTCGCGGCTTGCACCGAAGTAGTGCTCGGCCAGCGCCAGACTGCGGATATCGTGACCCACAAAACTGGTGACGTTAAAGCGTTTCTTCAGGCTGGCGACCAGCGGCCAGTGGCTGACAGCGATGTGCGGCATATAGCGAATCACGCCGTTAATCGGGTCGACCAGACCGGGCAGAATCACGGAAATAGCGATCAGCTCGCGGATTTTACGCTGGTGCTGCTCGATGAAGCCGCTGATGGCATTAAACAGCGCATGCTCCAGCGTCTCCTGGGTGCGTTCCGGCAGCGCATAATCCTCCTGCGCCAGCGATTTGCCGCTGAGGTCAAACAGCGTAAGGGTGGCATCGTGACGGCCGAGCCGGACGCCGATAGTCTGGAAGTGGCGGGTTTCAGTGATAATCGAGATAGCGCGGCGACCACCGGTAGACGCCTGCTGGTCTACCTCTTTGATCAGGCCGCGCTCAATCAACTGGCGGGTAATTTTCGTGACGCTGGCGGGGGCGAGCTGACTAAGTTCGGCAATCTGAATGCGCGATATCGGCCCCTGTTGATCAATCAGCCGGTAAACCGCTGCGCTATTAAGTTGCTTAACAAGATCGACATTTCCTATTTGTGACTGGCCGCCAGTGGTCATTCAGTGCTTACTCGCTCAGGACGTCGTCTCCGTTGACAAACGTCTTAATGATTTTAAAGTCGCGCGTAAACACAGTCAGGTTCGCGATTTTTCCTGCTTCGATCGAGCCTAACTGTTTTTCCACGCCCATCGCCCGTGCCGGGTAGAGTGATGCCATGCGCAATGCTTCGTCCAGTGCGATACCCACATGCTCGACGCTGTTCCGTACCGCTTCAATCATCGTCAGGGCTGAACCACTGAGTGTGCCGTTTTCGTCAACACAGAGCCCGTCACGATAATAGATTGTTTTGCCAGCAAAAATAAACTCACTGATTGCCGCGCCCGCTGGTGCGGTGGCATCCGTTACCAGCACCAGCTTGTCGCCTTTTATGCGTTTAGCATTGCGCACGTTAGCGTAATGTACATGTAAACCATCCGCAATAATGCCGCAGTATACATCAGGCGAATCAAACAGCGCACCGATAAGCCCCGGTTCACGACCGGCAAAGGCGGGCATCGCGTTGTAGAGGTGTGTCGCAAAACTCACACCAGCCGAGAAGCCCGCTTTCGCCTCTTCATACGTTGCACTGGAGTGACCGGCAGACACAATGATCCCCGCGTCAGTCAGCTGCCGAATCACCTCGCGACCGGCATTCTCCGGCGCCAGCGTCACTTTGGTGATGACATCGGCGTTGTCACACAGATACTGCACCATCGCCGCATCCGGCAGGCGAATCAGCGCCGGATCGTGGGTGCCTTTCTTCGCCTTGCTGAGCCACGGGCCTTCCAGATGCAGACCCAGCGCCTGATGCTGATGCTTCTGCAGATAGGCGCGCATGGTTTCAATGGCCCGCTTCATCAGGGCATCGCTGCTGGTGATCAGCGTCGGTAAAAAGCTGGTGCAGCCCGATTTCTCATTGGCGCGCTGCATGATCTCCAGCGTTTCAACGCTGAGCGCATCAATGTCATCATTGAACTGCACGCCACCACAGCCGTTAAGCTGGAGATCGATAAAGCCTGGCGCAATGATGGCACCCGCCACATCCCGCAATTCAACATCCGCCGCAACCGCTTCACGCGGGCAGACGTGCGCAATCTGCGTCCCGTCAACCACGACCGCATAGTTATCCAGAATCTCATGACCGCTGTAGATGCGACCGTTGACTAGTGCGTACATCTCTCTTCTCCCGTCCTGGCCTGCTGTCACGCAGCGTAACAGCAGGGCATGACAATGTTCTGTTACACGCCTTTCATATTTTCCGCTTCCATTTCGCGGAAATATTTCACGGTTTTCACTTTCAGTTCCATGGTGGCCGGCTCATCACACACCACCACCGATTTTGCGTGCAGCTGCAGGCAGCTGATGGTCCACATATGGTTGACGTTGCCTTCAACCGCCGCCTGCAGGGCCTGCGCTTTAACATGGCCGGTAACCAGAATCATCACTTCCTCTGCATCCAGCAGCGTGCCGACGCCGACCGTCAGCGCGTATTTAGGCACCTGGTCAACGTCGCCGTTGAAGAAGCGAGAGTTCGCTACGCGGGTATCATGGGTCAGGGTTTTAATGCGGGTTCGCGAAGCCAGCGATGAAGCCGGTTCGTTAAAGGCGATATGGCCGTCGTTTCCGACACCCCCCATAAACAGGTGAATTTTACCCAGCGCGCGAATTTTCTCTTCGTACTGACGACATTCTGCGTCAATATCGGGTGCATTACCATTCAGCAGGTTGATATTTTCCGGTTGAATATCAACGTGATCGAAGAAATTACGATACATGAAGCTGTGATAGCTCTCCGGATGCTCTTTTGGCAGGCCCACATATTCATCCATATTGAACGTCACAACATGCTTAAAACTGACCTGGCCCGCTTTGTGCATATCAATCAGGTGTTTGTATGCCTCCAGTGGCGTGCCGCCGGTAGGCAGACCCAGGACGAAAGGTTTTTCCGCCGTCGGGTTAAACGCGTTAATGCGGTTAACGATATGTCGGGCGGCCCATTTGCCGACCTGGGTTGGCGTCGCTAAAGGAATCAGTCTCATGTTTCACCTCATTTGAAATGGAAAGGGGATCGCTTAACCGTTGCGTAAATCATCAGCCTGAACAGATTTTCTATTCTCGCCACGGCCGGAGCGCAATTCAATATTTCGGATCATAAAATAAGTTTGCATTCATAGCCAGATGTTGCAGTGTGACCCGATGTTTTTTAGTGATAAAAGTCACATATGTCGGGGTTTTAATTTGCGAGGCGAATTAATTTGTCATTACACTTCGCTGCGTGACATGCAGTGTATTTACAATCTTTGCAGCTGACATAACAACATTAAGCGGCGCAAAGCGACAAGTCAGGCTCATAGGGGGAAGGTCCATGTTAAGTTATTTACAGAAGGTAGGGCGGGCACTGATGGTGCCGGTTGCCACCCTGCCAGCGGCAGCGATACTTATGGGGGTAGGGTACTACCTCGATCCCGTCAGCTGGGGTGCAGATAACGCGCTGGCAGCGTTGCTGATTAAGTCCGGTGCGGCGATTATTGAGCACATGTCAGTCCTGTTTGCGATCGGTATCGCCTACGGCATGTCGAAAGATAAAGATGGCGCGGCGGCCCTCACCGGCTTTGTCGGCTTCCTGGTGGTCACCACGCTCTGCTCACCAGCCGCTGTCTCAATGATTCAGAAAATTCCTTTGGCTCAGGTGCCTGCTGCCTTTGGCAAAATCGAAAACCAGTTTGTCGGCATTCTGGTCGGTATTCTCTCGGCAGAAGTCTATAACCGCTTCAGCCACGTCGAACTGCCTAAGGCGCTCTCTTTCTTCAGCGGACGCCGGCTGGTGCCGATTCTTGTTTCGTTCCTGATGATCTTCGTCGCCTTTATCCTGATGTATATCTGGCCGGTGGTGTTCAATGGTCTGGTAGGCTTTGGCGAGCATATCCAGAAGCTTGGCTCGGTCGGAGCCGGTATTTACGCCTTCTTTAACCGTCTGCTGATCCCGGTCGGTCTGCATCACGCGCTGAACTCCGTGTTCTGGTTCGATGTGGCCGGAATTAATGACATTCCTAAATTCCTCGGCGGTGCACAGTCACTGGCGGATGGGTCGGCCACCGTGGGCATTACCGGTCGCTATCAGGCGGGCTTCTTCCCGATCATGATGTTTGGTCTGCCTGGTGCTGCGCTGGCTATCTATCACTGCGCGCGTCCTGAGAATCGCGTCAAAGTGGGCAGTATCATGCTGGCCGCTGCGTTTGCCGCCTTCTTTACCGGGATCACCGAACCGCTGGAGTTCTCCTTCATGTTCGTGGCACCGGTGCTCTATCTGATCCACGCTGTACTGACCGGTATTTCTGTCTTCATCGCCGCCAGCATGCACTGGATCGCCGGATTTGGTTTCAGCGCCGGGCTGGTGGATATGTTCCTCTCCACCCGTAACCCGCTGGCGACCCACTGGTATATGCTGATCCCGCAGGGGCTGGTGTTCTTCGTTATCTATTACGTGGTCTTCCGCTTCACCATCAAAAAATTCAATCTGTTGACCCCTGGCCGCGAGCTGGCGGTGGCCGGTGATGAAAGCGATGGGTATGACGTCAACGTGGACAACAGCGATAACGGCGAAAGCGCCACGGAATCCCTGGCACGTCGCTACATCGGTGCGGTCGGTGGCTCCGCTAACCTGACCAGCATTGACGCCTGCATCACCCGTCTGCGTCTGAACGTGAATGATTCCGCTCAGGTCAACGAGAGCGTGGCGAAGCGTCTGGGCGCGTCCGGCGTTATCCGTCTGAATAAACAGAGCGTGCAGATCATTGTCGGCACCCAGGCGGAAGGCATCGCCTCCGCCATGAAAAAAGTGCTGGCCAAAGGCCCGGTCGCGGCAGCTGCATCCGGCACAACGCCAGCGGCAGAGCCGGAGGTTAAACCGCAGGCCGTGCTGAACAGCGAGAAGCGCGTTATTGCGACGCTGCTGGCACCGGTAACGGGAGAGGTCGTGGCACTGGATGCGGTTCCGGATGAAGCCTTTGCCAGCAAAGCGGTAGGTGACGGGCTGGCCATCAAACCCAGCGACAAATGGGTTGTGGCACCGATTGCCGGAACGCTGGTGAAAATCTTCAATACCAATCATGCATTCTGTCTGGAAACCGACAACGGTGTCGAGATCGTGGTTCACATGGGACTCGATACCGTCGCGCTGGACGGAAAAGGCTTTACCCGGCTGGCGGAAGAGGGAGCCAGCGTGGTAGCCGGTCAGCCGGTGCTGGAGATGGATCTTGAATTCCTGAACGCGAATGCCCGCTCAATGGTGAGTCCGGTGGTGGTCAGTAACAGTGAAGATTTCGCGGGTCTGACACTCCTGGCCCACGGTCCGGTCGTCGCAGGTGAAACCCCGCTGTATGAAGTGAAAGGCTAATCCCCGCAACAGAACCCTACAGGCAGGAAGCGATTCCTGCCTTTTTTGTTTTAAAGGCTTAACAAACGGTTGTTTCCCTCAGACGCTTTGTGGATCATACTCCGTTACTTCGTGGTACAAATCACCCGTTATTCGTATTGAGGATTTTTGAGATGAGTGAGGCTGAAGCCCGCCCAACTAACTTTATTCGTCAGATCATTGACGAAGATTTGGCGAGCGGTAAGCACAGCAGCGTGCATACCCGTTTTCCGCCGGAGCCCAATGGCTATCTGCACATTGGTCATGCGAAATCGATCTGTCTGAATTTTGGCATCGCCCAGGATTATCAGGGGCAATGCAACCTGCGTTTCGACGATACCAATCCGGTTAAAGAGGATATGGAATTCGTTGAATCCATCAAGCGTGACGTCCAGTGGCTGGGTTTTGAGTGGAGCGGTGAAGTCTGCTACTCATCAGACTATTTCGATCAGCTCTACAACTATGCCGTTGAGCTGATTACCAAAGGGCTGGCTTACGTTGATGAGCTGAGCCCGGATCAGATTCGCGAATATCGTGGCACCCTGAAAGAGCCGGGCAAAAACAGCCCGTATCGCGATCGCAGCGTGGAAGAGAACCTGGCGCTGTTTGAAAAAATGCGAAACGGTGGCTTTGCGGAAGGCACGGCCTGTCTGCGCGCCAAAATCGATATGGCTTCGAACTTCATCGTTATGCGCGATCCGGTGCTTTACCGCATCAAGTTTGCGGAACATCACCAGACCGGCAACAAGTGGTGCATCTACCCGATGTATGACTTTACCCACTGCATTTCCGATGCGCTGGAAGGCATTACACACTCGCTCTGTACGCTGGAGTTCCAGGACAACCGCCGTCTTTATGACTGGGTGCTGGACAACATCACGATTCCGGTTCATCCGCGCCAGTATGAGTTCTCGCGCCTGAATCTGGAGTATGCGGTGATGTCAAAACGCAAACTCACTCAGCTGGTGACCGAGAAGCACGTAGAAGGATGGGACGATCCACGCATGCTGACCGTTTCAGGTCTGCGCCGTCGTGGTTACACCGCAGCTTCTATCCGTGAGTTCTGCCGTCGTATTGGCGTGACCAAGCAGGATAACATCGTCGAAATGGCGTCACTGGAATCCTGCATCCGTGACGATCTGAACGAAAATGCGCCACGCGCGATGGCAGTACTCGATCCCCTGAAAGTGGTGATCGAAAACCTGCCCGCCGGTCACAACGAGGTCATCACCATGCCTAACCATCCGGGTAAACCGGAGATGGGCACGCGTGAAGTGCCGTTCAGCCGTGAGATCTGGATTGACCGTGCAGATTTCCGCGAAGAGGCGAACAAACAATATAAGCGTCTGGTTCTGGGCAAAGAAGTCCGTCTGCGCAACGCCTATGTGATCCGTGCAGAGCGGGTAGCCAAAGATGAAGCGGGCAACATTACCTGCATCTACTGCACCAGCGACGTGGATACCCTGAGCAAAGATCCGGCCGATGGCCGCAAAGTGAAGGGGGTGATTCACTGGGTGTCTGCGGATCATGCGCAGCCTGCCGAGTTCCGCCTCTATGACCGACTGTTCAGCGTGCCGAATCCGGCCGCGGCTGAAGATTTCCTGGCGGTGATCAACCCTGATTCACTGAGCATCAAAAATGGTTTCGTCGAACCGAGCCTGCGCGATGTGGAAGCAGCCACCCCGTTCCAGTTTGAGCGTGAAGGCTATTTCTGCGCCGACAGCGTTTACTCTAAACCGACGCAGCTGGTGTTTAACCGCACCGTGGGGCTTCGCGATACCTGGGCTAAAACGGGCGAATAATCGTTTAGGGCTGACCTCATAAAATGACAAAAGGGCGATTAATCGCCCTTTTTTATTGCCCCTGTGTTGAGAATTGCCGACGTTTATTCTGGCTTAACGCAAATCCTGCCCGGACTGCCTTGTGAGAGAAATCTGAGTTTAAAAAAATTAATCAATTTCAGGATGTGAATTGTCCGCTTTCAGGTAGGCTATGCGCTCTAAGAGGTAGCAAAGCGGGTTATATAAGGAAAAAAAATGCCAGTCCTCGCTCAGGAAGCCAAACACAGTGTCGTCGTTTTACATCAGCTCATTGAACGTATTTTTAATCAGCCTGCCGGATCGGATGACAGCTTTGAGCTGATGATGTCCTTTTTCCATCCTGATTTCCGCATGGTGACGCCAAAAGGTAAAGAGTACGATCTTAACGCGGTCGAAGAGCTGTTCCGACAGCTGCAGGGGCAGCGGGAAGGGATGCGAATTGCGACCTGTGAGCACGTCATACTCTCTCATCACGAAAATGAGATCACCGTGCAGTATCGTGAGATGCAGATGCTGAATGGTAATAACCAGAGCCGTATTTCGCTGGCGATTCTGGATTGCAGCAGCTCGAATCCACGCTGGCGTTATCTGCAGGAGACGCTGGTGGCCTGAGGGTTCAGCAGAGCACAGACGAAAAAAAACCGGTCACGTAACCGGTTTTTTTATTTCCGCCCGCCAGATTACTGGTCGTGCAGGGTCTCATCTTCACGGCAGTCGCCCAGCGTACAGTGTCCGTACAGATAGAGGCTGTGGTTGGTCAGCTTGATGCCGTGGCGGGTCGCGATTTCACGCTGACGCGTTTCGATGGATTCATCGCTGAACTCAATAACCTTGCCGCAGTCCAGGCAGATCAGGTGATCGTGGTGATGCTGCTGCGTCAGTTCGAAAACGGATTTGCCGCCTTCAAAGTTGTGACGGGTCACAATACCGGCGTCGTCGAACTGGTTCAGCACGCGGTAAACGGTGGCCAGGCCAATCTCTTCGCCGATGTCGATCAGGCGTTTATACAAATCTTCCGCGCTGACGTGATGGCACTCAGGTTCCTGAAGCACTTCCAGAATTTTCAGTCTGGGCAGTGTCACTTTCAGGCCAGCCTTCTTTAATGCGGTGTTGTTGTCAGTCATGCGGATTTTGTCCTGTTACTAATATTCACTTTTGTGGCTTGTCGCCTTGAATGTCGATCTGTGCTCATTCGCATTTGCGTCTCATTATAGAGCTCAGGGGATGAAATGAAAACCTGAGGGCCGTGAATCATCATGGGCGATGGGGGAAGCTTCACCGGGCCGGGGAGGATTCTGGCAGAGGTCTTTCAGCACATCACTGCGTCATACCGCCTGAGCTAATACGCGGAAGATCGATGCGGGTATTCTACAGATTAAACGAAGAAAGTTAAAAAAATGTGGCTATTATTTCTATAGGAAATTCCATTGCCTCAATGTGAGCTGGCGCTCACATTGAGGCGGGGTGCATCAGGCTTCGATGATCTCTTTCAGCTGCAGTTCATCAAAAATCTGCTTAACCCACTGATCGACGCGCTGGCTGGTCAGCTCAGGCTGACGATCTTCGTCAATGGCCAGGCCCAGGAAGTGCGTCTCATCAGCCAGACCTTTTGAGGCTTCGAAATGGTAGCCTTCTGTTGGCCAGTGACCCACGATAACGGCGCCGTGCGGCTCGATAATGTCGCGGATTGTGCCCATCGCATCACAGAAATATTCAGCGTAATCTTCCTGGTCGCCACAGCCAAACAGGGCAACCAGCTTGCCGTTGAAATCGATCTCTTCCAGCGTCGGGAAGAAGTCATCCCAGTCGCACTGCGCTTCACCGTAGTACCAGGTCGGGATGCCCAGCAGCAGGATATCAAACGCTTCCAGGTCTTCTTTTGTACTTTTCGCGATGTCATGCACTTCTGCAACATCTTTACCCAGCTGTTTCTGGATCATTTTTGCAATGTTTTCGGTGTTGCCGGTATCGCTGCCAAAGAAGATGCCTACGAGTGCCATGAGTAAAATAACCTCTTAAATCCTGATAATGAGATGTGTGCCGCAGCACATTTCTGCGAATAATAGCAGACGAGACAAACCCGCGGAACGGTTAAAGCCTCGACATTTGCTCCTGCGTGCGATTTGCCCGCATCAATCCAGTTTGAGCTGCGCCAGCAGCATCTGTTCAATCAGTTCGCTGCGGCTGAGATTACGCTGCGCGGCCAGCGAATTAAGTGCATCGACGGCCTCACTGTTCATTTTCAGTTCGACACGACGCAGTCCGCGCCCTTTGTCACGTTTCAGTTGATTGCGCTTATTGATGCGCAGCTGTTCATCACGCGAAAGCGGACTGGTTTTGGGGCGACCCGGGCGGCGCTCATCAGCAAACAGATCGAGCGTCGTGCGGTCAGTGTGTTCTTTTGCCATGGCTTAGTAAAACTGAATGGGTGCGGGCGCCAGACGCTCACCGCGCAGATTATAAATTATTGGCCGTTGCCGCAGAAAAATCGACCTGTGGCAAAATTTTAGCGCGCCATCATACTGCACGCTTACTCCGGACGCCAATCCTAAACCTTTACTGCCATCTATTTGCTTTTAAAGCGCAAAAAAGCGCCGCACACTGCGCAAAACGGCATCGGGCTTCTCAGCATGGACCCAGTGGCCCGCACCGCCGATCACGTGGGCCTGCGCCGCCGGGAACTGCTGAAGTAACGCATCGCGATAGCGGTTATCCAGGTAACTGGAGTCGCCGCCGCGGATAAAGAGAGCCGGATGAGGCCAGGCGGGAACAGGCTGCCAGCCAGAAAGGGTAGGGTAGTTATCCCACAGCACCGGCACGTTAAAGCGCCATTGCCCGTCATGAAATGACTTCAGCAGGAACTGAATGACCCCTTCTTCTTCAATCACCGGCCGCATAATGCGGGCCGCCTCGCTGCGCAGCGTCACGCCCGCCTCTGAAACGGCGCGAATACCGGCAAAGATCAGGTCGTGGCGCCGGGTCTGATAATCGACCGGCGCGATATCGATCATCACCAGCCGCTCAATGCGATCCGGCACCAGCGCGCTCATGGTCATGGCGATTTTACCGCCCATCGAATGACCGATGACCGCGACGCGATCGATGCCGTGCGCATCCAGCGTATCGACCATATCCTGCGCCATTACAGCGTAGTTCATCTCCTCCGATCGCGGCGAGAGTCCATGGTTACGGACATCCACCTGCAGCAGTGGCCCGGCATCTTTCAGGCCACGGGCCAGCACGCCGAGGTTATCCAGACTGCCAAACAGACCGTGAATAAGCAGGATGGGCAGAGAATCAGCAGGGGATTGTTCAGTTTGCAGACGGGCGTTCAAAATCATAGCAAAGTTCTTAAGTTTGAGACCTGAGCTTAGGTTATCATGGTTTCACCTTTTCAGGCGCGCCGGTTCCGGCGGCATTAGGACATATTCTGACTTTTGCCCGTAAACCGTTTGATTGCTAACAACCCGCCTGAATTTAACTTTATAATCCTCATGTTAGAACCCGCACATCCGTTGAATTGTCTGACTATACTCAGGGCTTTTCAGGAAAGAGGTGGTTCTGTCATGAGAAAGAACCGTACGGAATAAGATGAAAACGATCGAAGTTGACGAAGAGCTCTACCGTTATATTGCCAGCCACACGCAGCACATTGGTGAAAGCGCATCTGACATTCTGCGTCGTATGCTGAAGTTTACGGCCGGTCAGACGGCACCCGCTTCGCCGGCTCAGCCTGCCTCAAAAGATGCAGCGAAAGAGGCGCCGTCTGCGCCTGTGGGTTCGCGCCCGCAGGATCGTGTGCGCGCGATGCGTGAGCTGCTGCTCTCCGATGAATATGCGGAGCAGAAGCGGGCGGTCAATCGCTTTATGCTCGTTTTGTCAACGCTCTATCGTCTTGATACCGCAGCCTTTGCTGAGGCCACTGCATCGCTGCAGGGCCGCACCCGCGTCTACTTTGCAGGTGATGAGCATACGCTGTTGCAGAATGGCACCCATACTAAGCCGAAGCATGTGCCCGGCACGCCGTACTGGGTGATCACCAACACCAATACCGGCCGTAAATGCAGCATGATCGAACACATCATGCTGTCGATGCAGTTCCCTGCGGAACTCACCGAAAAAGTTTGCGGCACCATCTAAAACTTAAGCGTCAGGGAGCAGCGCCGATGGCCAATCACCCACGTGCCGGGCAACCCGCCCAGCAGAGCGATTTGATTAACGTTGCACAATTAACGTCACAATATTATGTCCTGCAGCCCGATGTGGCGAACCCGGAACATGCGGTGAAATTTGGCACCTCTGGCCATCGCGGCAGTGCAGGGCGTCAAAGCTTCAACGAGATGCACATTCTGGCGATTGCACAGGCGATTGCGGAAGAGCGTAAAAAGAACGGCATCACCGGGCCTTGCTACGTCGGCAAAGATACGCATGCGCTCTCTGAGCCGGCAATTCTGTCGGTGCTGGAAGTGCTGGCAGCGAATGGCGTTGACGTGATTGTGCAGCAGGACAATGGCTATACGCCGACCCCTGCCATCTCAAATGCGATCCTTGAGCACAACAAATCGGGTGGCCCGCTGGCTGACGGCATCGTGATTACGCCGTCCCATAACCCACCGGAAGATGGCGGCATCAAGTACAACCCACCTAATGGCGGACCGGCTGATACCAACGTCACCAAAGTGGTGGAAGATCGCGCTAATCAGCTGATCAAAGATGGCCTGAAAGAGGTTAAGCGTCTGCCACTGGAGCAGGCACTGGCCAGCGGTCATGTGGTCGAGAAAGATTTGATTCAGCCTTACGTTGAAGGCCTGGCCGAAATTATCGATTTCCCGGCTATCCAGAAAGCGGGCCTGAAGCTGGGCGTTGATCCGCTTGGTGGTTCAGGTATCGCCTACTGGCAGCGCATTGCGGAACACTACAAGCTGGATCTGACGCTGGTCAATGACGCGGTCGATCAGACTTTCCGCTTTATGCATCTGGATAAAGATGGCGTGGTGCGCATGGACTGCTCGTCTGAAAGCGCCATGGCAGGCCTGCTGGCTTACCGCGACAAGTTTGATCTGGCATTCGGTAACGATCCCGATTATGACCGTCACGGCATTGTGACCCCGGCGGGTCTGATGAATCCAAACCACTATCTGGCTGTGGCGATTAACTACCTGTTCCAGCATCGTCCGCAGTGGGGCCAGGACGTTGCCGTCGGCAAAACGCTGGTTTCCAGCGCCATGATTGACCGTGTGGTTAATGACATTGGTCGCAAGCTGGTGGAAGTGCCGGTCGGCTTCAAGTGGTTTGTTGATGGTCTGTATGACGGCAGCTTCGGCTTCGGTGGCGAAGAGAGCGCGGGTGCCTCATTCCTGCGTTTCGATGGTACGCCGTGGTCAACGGACAAAGATGGCATCATCATGTGTCTGCTGGCGGCTGAGATTACTGCCGTGACCGGTAAAAACCCTCAGCAGCATTACGATGAGCTGGCTGCACGCTTTGGTGCGCCGAGCTACAACCGTCTGCAGGCATCAGCGACTTCCGCGCAGAAAGCGGCGCTGTCGAAGCTCTCTCCTGAGATGGTCAGCGCGGATACACTGGCAGGTGACCCGATCACCGCTCGCCTGACGGCAGCACCGGGCAATGGCGCATCCATTGGCGGTCTGAAAGTGATGACGGAGAATGGCTGGTTTGCGGCCCGTCCGTCAGGCACTGAAGACGCCTACAAGATTTACTGTGAAAGCTTCCTGGGCGCAGAACACCGCGCGCAGATCGAGAAAGAAGCAGTAGAGATTGTCAGCGAAGTGCTGAAAAACGCCTGATCCGTCGGGCAATGAAAAGGCGCCGCGGGCGCCTCAGACTGCTCCCTTACTCGCATCAGGGCATATCCTGCCGCAACGGATTAACCTGATGCGCAGGGGACAGGGTCAGAAGAGGAAAGCGTCCCGCGCCAGGGAAGGCGCGGGCCGAGCAGTCAGGGATGACGGTTTTGCGTCTTTCCGATCTGACCCTGTTCCCTGAGCAGGCTCCGTCTTACAGCGATACCTGCCCGATTCTGTCAGTATCAGAAGGCGCCTCTGGCGCCTTTTTTCATGGCATAAAACGGTAGCCGATGCCGGTTTCTGTCAGCAGATGCGCAGGCTGTGTCGGGTTGGCTTCCAGCTTCTGACGCAGATGTCCCATATAGATGCGCAGATAGTGGCTGTGTTCCACCGCATTCGGTCCCCAGACCTGGCTCAGCAGTTGCCGCTGTGTCAGCACCTTCCCGGCATTGTTCAGCAGAATACTCAGCAGGCGAAATTCAATAGGAGTGAGGTGAACCTCACTGTCGCCGCGCTGCACCCGTCGTGCGGCAAAATCGACACTGACATCGGCAAAATGAACCCGGGCGTCGGGCTGCTGACTGCTATGACGGCGCAGCGCAACCCGCACGCGCGCCATCAGTTCGCCGATGCCAAAGGGTTTGGTCAGATAGTCATCCGCACCGGCATCCAGTGCCGCGATCTTATCCTGCTCATCACTGCGCGCGGATAGCACAATCACCGGCATGGCGCTCCACTGGCGCAGATCGCGGATAAAATCGGTGCCATCCCCATCCGGCAGGCCCAGATCCAGGATAACCAGATCGGGTTTACGGGTCGCTGCCTCAATCAGTCCGCGCTGCAGCGTATCTGCATCAAAAACTTTAAGGGCTTCACTCTCCAGTGCGAGCCGGACAAAGCGACGGATCTCTTTTTCATCTTCAACGATCAAAACCGTGGTCACGCAATACCTGCCTTAACGGGGTGCCGAAGCGCTACTTTATCAATATTTCTGGCTGCCGTCCGGCGGCTTCATCTATCAGTTGCTTCCACCTCTTTAGTAACCAGCAGGTAACTTATCTGTAACTTAATTACAGGCTGATTCTTAAACAGCAAAAATAGCGGTAATTAAGTGGTCAGATGAGTAGTAAAATTACACAATCTGGCGTAAAGTCAGACACAGATCACATTCGCACCGTTTCGCTCGCCGGGAGGAAAAACCATGTATCAGGCTTATCCACGCTACAAAATTATTGCACGCCGCACGCTGGTGGTTCTTCTCGGCGTTATGGCGCTTCCTGTCATGCTTTTTCGCCAGGATCGCGCCCGTTTCTACAGCTATCTGCACCGCATCTGGTGTAAAACCAGCGCCAAACCGGTCTGGCTGGCCCAGTCAGAAGCAGCAGGCGGCGTCTTCTGGTAAAGCCTCCTGTCAGCAAACAGGCCCGGTCAGCAGACCGGGCTTTTTTTTACTTTTTTTCTACAATAATGAGAGCAACCTGTTGCTTTAACGCTGTCTTCCTGACCATTTTACGCTACACTTAAACCTCTACAAGATTTCAGAGGTTGTACAAGTATGAGCAATAAAATCCCCGTTGGAATCAGTGCATGCCTGCTCGGCGATAGCGTCAGGTTTGATGGTGGCCATAAGCGTCTTACTTTTGCGACCCAGGATCTTACGCCCTTTGTCCGTTTTGAGCCGATCTGTCCTGAAATGGCGATTGGCCTGCCTACACCGCGTCCGGCATTACGGCTGGTGAAGCAGGGCGATGATGATGAGCTGCATCTCTGCTTCAGCAAAGATGGCGGGGAAGAAGTCACCCGCCAGATGCGTGACTGGTCAGCAGAGCGGGTAAAATCGCTGCATCATCTTTCGGGCTACATCCTGTGTGCCAAATCCCCCAGCTGTGGCATGGAGCGTGTGCGGGTCTATGAACCTGACACCAACAACAACCGCAAAGTCGGCACCGGCATCTTCGCTGAATTTCTGCAGCGCGAAATGCCCTGGCTGCCGCTGGAAGAAGATGGTCGCCTGCACGATCCGGCGCTGCGTGAAAACTTCATCGGCCGCATCTGCGCGCTGCATGAGTTTAATCAGATGTGGCAACAGGGACTGACCCGCCACGGGCTGATCGCCTTCCATAGCCGCTACAAGCTGATGATGCTGGCGCACTCGCAGGAGAAATATCGCGAGCTGGGACCTTTTGTCGCTTCCATGAGCCAGTGGGATTCGCTGGACGCCTTTGCGTTTGAATACCGCAACCGCATGATGGCGCTGATGTCTCGTCCCGCGTCACGTCGCAATCACACCAATGTCCTGATGCACGTGCAGGGCTATTTCCGCCGTCAGCTCAGCTCGCCACAGCGTCAGGAGCTGGCCACGCTGATTGACCGCTATCGCCAGGGGACACAGCCGCTGCTGGTGCCGATCACCATCCTCAAGCACTACATGGCGGAGTTCCCGCATCCGTGGCTGGCTCAGCAACGTTATTTTGACCCCTATCCCGAAGCCTTGTGCTTACGCTACGGACAGTAATTCAGGAGGCGTATGACCACCCATCTGGTCTGGCTGCGTAACGACTTACGCATCAACGATAATCTGGCGCTGCACGCCGCCTGTCGCGACAGCAAGGCGAACGTAATTGCGCTCTTCATGGCGACGCCGGAACAGTGGCAACAGCATGAGATGTCACCTAAACAGGCTGCCTTTATCCACGCCAGCCTGCTGGAAGTGCAGGATGCGCTGGCAGAGCGGGGCATCAGACTGCACTACCAGGCGTGTAACACTTTCAGCGACAGCATTGATGCTCTGGCAGCGTTTTGTGAAAAGCAGAAGGTCGACCAGCTTTTCTATAACTATCAGTATGAGGTCAATGAGCGTCAGCGTGATGCAGAAGCTGAAAAGCGTCTCGACAAGGCGGGGGTTATCTGTCAGGGATTTGATGACAGTCTGCTGCTGGCACCCGGTAGCGTACAGAGCGGCGACCGCTCCATGTATAAGGTGTTCACGCCCTTCAGCAAAGCCTTTGTCCGACGTCTCCAGCAGGGATTGCCGGAGTGCGTCCCTGCGCCAAAAGCGCGTGAAGGCGCACCGCTGAAGACTCAGGCAATTCCTGCATTTGACTACCCCAAAGGCGAGTTTGACCGGGATCTTTTTCCGCCAGGCGAAACCGCGGCGCTGAAGCGTCTGCGCCACTTCGCTAAACAGCCGGTGCTGGACTATCCCGACAAACGCGATCTGCCCGCGCTGGATGCGACCAGCCGTCTGTCGGTTTATCTGGCAACAGGCGTTCTGTCACCCCGCCAGTGTCTGCATCGTGTCCTGCATGAACATCCCGATGCGCTGGACAACAGCCGCGCATTTACCTGGCTGAATGAGCTCATCTGGCGCGAATTTTACCGGCATCTGCTGGTCGCCTATCCGTCTCTGTGCCGCCATAAGCCCTTTGTTGACTGGACGCACCGGGTGGAATGGCAGCGCAATGAGGCCCATTTCGACGCCTGGAAAGCGGGGAAAACGGGCTTTCCGATCGTTGACGCTGCGATGCGGCAGATGAAGGAGATGGGCTGGATGCATAACCGGTTACGCATGATCACCGCCAGCTTTCTGGTGAAGGATCTGCTGATCGACTGGCGCGAAGGGGAGCGCTATTTTATGCAGCAGCTGATTGATGGCGATCTGGCGGCGAACAATGGCGGCTGGCAGTGGGCCGCGTCAACCGGGACGGACGCCGCACCCTATTTCCGAATCTTTAACCCGACGACCCAGGGCGAGCGCTTCGATCCGCAGGGCGACTTTATCCGCCACTATCTGCCGGAACTGGCCGATGTCCCCGACAGCGATATTCACCAGCCGCACCGCTGGGCGGAGAAGCATCATAAGAAACTCGATTATCCGGCGCCAATCGTGGATCATAAGGCTGCACGTAAAAAGACATTAGAC
The DNA here is from genome assembly GCF_059731105.1 of Type-F symbiont of Plautia stali. Taxonomy (NCBI): domain Bacteria; kingdom Pseudomonadati; phylum Pseudomonadota; class Gammaproteobacteria; order Enterobacterales; family Enterobacteriaceae; species Type-F symbiont of Plautia stali. Next base: position 1,125,318 of record NZ_AP035909.1, read on the forward strand.
GCCTTTGAGCGCGCCAAAAGCGCCGCCTGAGGCCTCGCAGGAGCCTGAATGAATCATTACGAACTGGAGGCGCTGATTAATCAGCATCTCAACAGCCATACCTTCAGCGATTATGCCCCCAACGGTTTACAGGTTGAGGGACGCAGTGAGGTTAAGCGGGTTATCACCGGTGTCACAGCCTGTCAGGCATTGCTCGATGAGGCAGTCGCCCGCGAGGCCGATGCGATAATTGTCCATCACGGCTATTTCTGGAAAAGCGAACCGGCCGCGATTAAAGGGATGAAGCGCCGCCGTCTGCGGACCCTGCTGGCGAATGATATCAATCTCTACGGCTGGCACCTGCCGCTTGATGCGCACCCGGAACTGGGCAACAACGCGCAGCTGGCAAAACTGCTGGATATTGAGATTCAGGGTGAAGTGATGCCGCTCGTTTTCCATGGGGAACTGGCAGAGCCGCTCTCCGGCGAACAGCTGGCCAGCCGAATCGGGGAGCGGCTGGGACGTCAGCCGCTGCATTGCGGTGACAACGCGCCGGCCCTGATTCGCCGTATTGCCTGGTGCAGCGGAGGCGGGCAGGGCTTTATCGACCAGGCTGCGGCCGCAGGCGTCGATGCTTACCTTACCGGTGAAGTTTCTGAACAGACCATCCACAGTGCGCGTGAGCAGGGGCTGCACTTCTTTGCCGCAGGGCACCATGCTACCGAGCGGGGCGGCGCAAAAGCGCTGGGCGAGTGGCTGGCGCAGCACCACAATCTGGACGTAACCTTCATCGATATTCCTAACCCTGCCTGATGCCCTTCCCGGTCCTGCGCACCTGCGCAGGGCCTTATTTCCTGACGCTATTCCTGCTGCTGTACGCCTGCGCAGGCCCTTATTCTTCGATGAGAACCCACGCTGCTGCGCGCCTGCAGCGGAGCTTATTGATTGACATCTTCCTGTCACTTTCGCATAACTGTTTGCTTTATGTAGATAAGGCACTGGCCGAACCGCTGCTTTTGGCGGCACGGTCAGGCGCGATCTCAACTGAGCGGGAGGTAGCGGTTGCAACGAGCACGGTGTTATTTATCAGGGGAACGCGCTGTCGTGCTGGAGCTGGAACCGCCGGTTTCACTGGAGAGCCAGCAACGCATCTGGGGACTCAATCAGCGGCTGCGCGATCATGAGAGCGTGCAGGAAGTGATCCCCGGCATGAACAACATCACCCTGATCCTGCGCGATCCCCAGCAGAATGCGCTGGATGCGATAGAGCGTCTTCAGCGCTGGTGGGAGGAGAGTGAGGCGGAATTTCCCGCGTCGCGGGAGGTGTCGATCCCGGTGATCTATGGCGGCTCCACTGGCCCCGATCTGACCGTAGTGGCGGAACATGCCGGACTGACGCCCCGTCAGGTGGTTGAGCTGCACAGCAGCAGCGAATATGTGGTGTTTTTTATCGGCTTCCAGCCCGGTTTCCCCTATCTCGGCGGACTCGATTCCCGTCTGCACACGCCTCGCCGTGCTGAACCCAGAGTCGCGGTGCCCGCCGGATCGGTCGGCATCGGTGGCAGCCAGACCGGCATCTATCCGCTGGCCTCGCCCGGTGGCTGGCAGCTGATCGGACATACCTCCACCGCGCTGTTCGATCCGCGCCAGCAACCGCCTGTGTTGCTGCGTCCCGGCGACCGCGTGCGCTTTGTGCCGCAACAGGAGGGCGTATGTTAAACATTCTGCGAGCCGGACTGGCCACCACGATTCAGGATGCCGGTCGCACTGGCTGGCGGCAGTATGGCATCAGCCCCGGCGGCGTGCTCGACTATCCTGCTATGTTTACCGCCAATGTGCTGGTGGGCAATGCGCCCCACAGCGCGGTGCTGGAGATCGTGCTGGGCCAGTTTAAAGCGGAGTTTACCCGCAATGGCTGGTTTGCGCTGACGGGGGCGGGCTGTCAGGCGGAGCTGGATGGTCAGCCGGTCTGGACAGGCTGGCGCACTGCAGTAAAAAAAGGGCAGGTACTCTCGCTGGCAATGCCGAAGCGCGGCATGCGCAGCTATCTGGCGGTGCAGGGCGGTTTTGATCTGCCGGAGATGCTCGGCTCGCTCAGCACCGATCTCAAAGCGGGTTTTGGCGGCTTCAAAGGGCGAATCTTGCAGGATGGCGATCGCCTGCCGCTGGGCAAACCGACCCGGACGTTCGACCGCAAAGCCGGGGTGCGGCAACTGCTGTGGGGCAACCGGATTCGTGCGCTGCCCGGCCCGGAGTACCACGAATTCAGCCGCGACGCGCAGCAGGCATTCTGGCGCACCGCCTGGAAACTCAGCCCGCAAAGTAACCGGATGGGCTACCGGCTGGAGGGGCGGCAACTCAGTCGTGAAAATTCGCGTGAACTGCTGTCACACGGCGTCATGCCGGGCGTGATTCAGGTGCCACCCAGCGGACAGCCCATCGTGCTGATGGCGGATGCCCAGACCACCGGTGGCTATCCACGCATTGCCTCGGTTATCGAAGCCGATCTCTATCACCTGGCGCAAATCCGTCTGGGTGAACCTGTTCACTTTATTCACTGCACCCTGCCGGAGGCGATGCTGGCGCGCCAGCATCAGCAACGCGCACTGGATCAGATGATGTGGGGGCTTAATGAAGATTGATTTAAATGCCGATCTCGGCGAGGGCTGCGCCAGCGATGAGGCACTGCTGCAACTGGTCAGTTCTGCCAACATCGCCTGTGGCTTTCATGCCGGTGACGCGCAGACCATGCTGCAGTCGGTGCGATGGGCGCAGGCATCGGGCGTGGCCATCGGCGCGCATCCCTCGTTTCCTGACCGGGAAAACTTTGGCCGCCGCGCCATGCAGCTGCCGCCGGAGACGCTTTACGCCCAGATGATCTACCAGATTGGCGCGCTGAAAAGCCTGGCGGAAAGTGAAGGGGCGCGGCTGGTCCACGTCAAACCGCACGGCATGCTCTACAACCAGGCCGCAGCCGATCCGGTGCTGGCTGACACCATCGCCCGCGCCATCAGGGCGGTTGACAGCCAGCTGATCGTGACAGGGCTGGCTGGCAGCGAATCGATCCGCGCCGCGGCGCACTACGGCTTACGCACCCGGGAAGAGGTTTTTGCTGACCGGGGTTACCTGAGCAGCGGGGCACTGGTGCCGCGCAGCGAACCGGGCGCACTGATTGAGGATGAACAGCAGGCCATTGATCAGACGCTGACGATGGTCCGGCAGGGCAAAGTCAGAAGTATCAGTGGTGAATGGGTCGCGGTGAATGCGCAGACCGTCTGCTTACATGGCGACGGCGCACACGCGCTGCAGTTTGCCCGGCGGTTGCGTGATGCCTTCGCCGCTCAGCAGATTGCGGTTACCAGCGCCTGAATAACATTTAGCCCGGCTTATGCCGGGTTTTTCAACTCTGAGGGAAAACCATGGAAAGTGCAGTCAATCTCTGGCCGTTACTGGGCATTGCCGCCATCGTTATCGGCTTCGTGTTACGTTTCAATCCGGTGCTGGTCGTGATCGTCGCCGGATTCGTCACCGGTCTGGCGGCGATGATGCCGCTGGCGGACATTCTGGAAAAGCTCGGCGCCGGTTTTCTGAACACCCGTAACCTGCCGCTGATTCTGCTGCTGCCGCTGGCGGTCATCGGCCTGCTGGAGCGTCACGGGCTGAAGGAGCGGGCACAGGCATGGATCGCACAGATAAAAACGGCCACCGCCGGACGTCTGCTGATCGTCTATCTGTTTGTTCGTGAAATCACCGCCGCGCTGGGATTAACCAGCCTGGGTGGCCATCCGCAGATGGTACGTCCGTTGCTGGCCCCGATGGCAGAGGGGGCAACGGAAAACCGCTATGGTGAGATCACACCTGAACTGCGCTACCGGCTGCGCGCCATGTCTGCGGCCACCGATAATGTCGGCCTCTTCTTTGGTGAGGATATCTTCGTGGCATTTGGCGCGATTATCTTTATGCATAACTTTATGCAGGAGTCGGCCGGGATTCAGACCGAACCGCTGCACATTGCGTTATGGGGCATTCCGACCGCGCTTGCCGCCTTTCTGATCCACTCGACCCGTCTGATGCGTCTGGATCGTCAGCTGGCGCGGGAACTGCAGCAGCTGAACAACCAGGCGCTGAAAGCCCGGGGAGGTGAATAATGTTCCAGCAACAATATCTGATGTGGCTGGCGGGCATTATCCTGCTGGTGGTTGCGATCCTCTCCTGGCGCGACAGCGCAAATCCGCGCCGTTTTACCACCGGACTCTTCTGGGCGTTGTATGGCCTGGTATTTCTGGTGGGGGACTGGACGACGCAGATGATGAGCAGCCTGATGGGCTCGGATGCTGCGGGCACCCGAATGCTGCACATCACCATCGGTGTCATTGTGGTGGTGATGGCGTTGATCGCCGGTTTCGGGGGTGTCCGGCTGGGTCGTTATCATCAGCGCAGTGATGAAGAGAAGCAGGCCAGCGCAGGGCGTCTGGGCAATAAACTGTTTCTGCCCGCGCTGGCGATCCCGGTCGTGACTGTGATCGGTGTGCTGGCGTTTAACCATATTCCCGGTCTGCAGGATGCGGTTTTCGGACCCGGCAACCACGCCACGCTGGTGACGCTTTTCTCCATGATGGTGGGCTGTCTGATCGGCTGGCTGGTGGCGTTAAAACTGACTCATGAAACACCGGTGCAGTCGATGCAGGAGACCCGCCGTCTGCTGGATTCGGTTGGCTGGGCCTTTATTCTGCCGCAAATTCTCGCCACCCTGGGACTGCTCTTTACCAGCGCGGGCGTGGGCGGTGCGATTTCGCATCTGACTGAGACCTGGCTGGCGGTAGACAACCGCTTTGTCGCGGTCACCGTTTATGCCGTCGGAATGGCGCTGTTGACCATGATCATGGGTAACGCTTTTGCCGCGTTTCCGATTATTACCGCAGGTGTCGGCATCCCGATCTTAGTGCTGCAGCACGGCGGTAATCCGGCGGTGATGGCCGCGATTGGCATGTTCTCCGGCTACTGCGGCACCCTGATGACGCCGATGGCGGCCAACTTCAATATCGTCCCGGCCGCGCTGCTGGAACTGCCGGACCGTAACGCGGTGATCAGGGCTCAGATTCCAACCGGTGTGCTACTGTTAATTGTTAACATTTTCCTGCTCTATTTCCTGATGTTTCTGTGAGGCCGCATGAAAACTGTTCTGATGACCGCCTTTGAACCTTTTGGCGGTGAAACGATTAACCCGTCATGGGAAGCGGTCCGCGCACTGGAGGGCAAACAGATCGGTGACGCCACCATCGTTATCCGCCAGTTACCTGTCGTCTTCCGCGATGTGCTGACGGTGCTCTATCAGGCACTGGATGAGGTTAAACCGGATCTCATTCTGTCCGTGGGGCAGGCGGGGGGCCGTAGCGATATCAGCGTTGAACGTATCGGCATTAATGTGGATGACGCCCGTATCCCGGACAATGCCGGTCATCAGCCGGTGGATGAGCCCGTGGTCGCGGGCGGCCCGGCAGCCTACTTTTCCCGTCTGCCAATCAAAGCGATCGTTGCGGCCGTGCGCGAAGCGGGCATTCCCGCCTCGGTTTCACAAACCGCCGGCACCTTTACCTGCAACCGGGTGATGTATGGCCTGCTGCACTGGCTGGCGCAGCAGGAGCGCCCGGCGCGGGGTGGTTTTATCCATATCCCTTATCTGCCCGAGCAGGCGGCGCAGCATCCCGGTGTGCCGAGCATGGCGGTCGCAACGATTATCAGGGCGCTGGAAATTGCAGTGCAGGTGACGCTGGAAACCGGCGACGACATAAAACAGGTGGGCGGAGCCACCCATTAAGAGGATGAAGGATGCCTGAAGGACCGGAAATCCGCCGTGTGGCGGATAAACTTGAAGTCGCGATTGTGGGGCAGCCGCTGACAGAGGCGTGGTTTGCATTTCCTCAGCTGAAAACCTACGAACCGGCCCTGATTGGCGAGCAGGTGCAGGCGATTGAGACGCGCGGAAAGGCGTTGCTGACGCACTTCAGCAATGGCCTGACGCTCTATAGCCACAACCAGCTCTACGGCGTCTGGCGCATCGTCAAACCTGACACCGAACTTAACACCACACGTCAGCTGCGGGTGCGGCTGGCGACGGCGGATAAAGCGATTCTGCTCTACAGCGCCTCCGACATTGAACTGCTCAACGCGGATACGCTGGCGGCCCACCCGTTCCTGAATCGTATCGGGCCGGATGTGCTGAGTAGCGGTGTGACGGTGGATGAGGTCAGGGAAAGGCTGCTCTCACCCCGCTTCCGGCGACGCCAGTTCAGCGGTCTGCTGCTGGATCAGGCGTTTCTGGCCGGGCTGGGCAACTACCTGCGCGCTGAAATTCTCTGGCTGGCACAGCTGCTGCCTCACCATAAGGCTCAGGAGCTGAGCGACGATCAGCTGACTGCTTTCAGCGAAGCACTGCTGTCGGTACCGCGTCACGCCTACCGGATGCGCGGAACCATGAAGAAATATCATGAGGAAGCGGCCTTTCAGTTTGAGGTGTTTCACCGCCAGGGCAAGACGTGCCGGCGATGTGGCACAACCATTGAGAAGGGCACGCTCTCATCGCGGCCTTTTTACTGGTGTCCGGGCTGTCAGAGGTAGAGAGAGGGATTCCTGCGGCGCCATCATAAGCAAAAGCAGGTTGAGTCCGGCCGCGGCAAACAGGTCAAAAGCGCAGGGAACAGGGGTAGAAGAGGAAAGCGTCCCGCGCCAGGGAAGGCGCGGGCCGAGCGGCCATGGATGGCCTGAGCGACTTTCCGATCTGACCCTGTTCCCTGAGCAGGCTCGGTCCCGCAGCAGCAGTGACTGTGCAGACCTCATTTCATCAGGCATGTGAAGGGAATTACAGAGGGAAAGAAGGGCTTCGCAGAGGAAAGGTTTGCTATGCAGGCACGGCATAACCGCTCGCCGCGCCAGATCAGAATCACGTCGCCAGGCGGGGATCGCTCCCCGCCATCACGAACTTACTTCTCCAGCTTAGAGCTGAATTCACGCTCAGTGTAACCGGTGTATAGCTGACGCGGACGGGCAATCTTCATGCCTTCGTCGTGCATCTCTTTCCAGTGTGCAATCCAGCCAACGGTCCGGGCCATCGCGAAGATCACCGTAAACATGGAGGAAGGAATCCCCATCGCTTTCAGAATAATACCGGAGTAGAAGTCGACGTTCGGATAGAGCTTACGCTCGATGAAGTACGGGTCGTTCAGCGCGATGTGTTCCAGCTCCATCGCCACTTCCAGAAGGTCATCTTTCATACCCAGCTCATTCAGGACTTCATGGCAGGTATCACGCATCACGGTCGCGCGTGGATCGTAGTTTTTGTAAACGCGATGACCAAAGCCCATCAAGCGGAAGGAGTCATTCTTATCCTTGGCACGTTTAACGAACTCAGGAATGTGCTCAACGCTGCTGATCTCTTCCAGCATACGCAGCGTCGCTTCGTTTGCACCGCCGTGCGCCGGTCCCCACAGGGAGGCGATCCCGGCGGCGATACAGGCAAACGGGTTCGCACCACTTGAACCGGCGGTACGTACTGTTGAGGTAGAGGCGTTCTGCTCATGGTCAGCATGCAGAATCAGAATACGGTCCATGGCGCGTTCTAGCACCGGGTTAACTTTGTACTCTTCGCATGGCGTAGCGAACATCATGTGCAGGAAGTTACCGGCATAGGAGAGGTCGTTGCGCGGATAAACAAATGGCTGGCCGATGGAATATTTGTAACACATCGCTGCCATGGTCGGCATCTTGGAGAGCAGACGGAATGCCGCGATTTCGCGGTGGCGCTCAATGTTTACATCCAGCGAATCGTGGTAAAACGCCGCCAGTGCACCGGTCACACCGCACATCACCGCCATCGGATGCGAGTCACGACGGAAGCCGTGGAACAGACGGGTAATCTGCTCATGAATCATCGTATGACGGGTAACGGTGGTGCGGAACTCATCAAACTGCTTCTGATCCGGCGCTTCGCCATTCAGCAGGATGTAGCACACTTCCAGATAGTTAGAGTGGGTCGCCAGCTCAGAAATAGGGAAACCACGGTGCAGCAGGATACCTTCGTCACCATCAATAAAGGTGATTTGCGATTCGCAGGACGCTGTAGAAGTGAAACCGGGATCGAAGGTGAACAGGCCACTTGCACCCAGAGAGCGGACATCAACCACATCCTGGCCCAGCGAGCCTTTCAGCACGTCCAGTTCAATAGATGTTCCATCTTGCAGGGTTAGCGTTACTTTTTTATCTGTCATTTTCGTCTCCATAGCGCCTTATGTAGGTAAGGATCTTTAGACACCTGAAACGCGTTCATGTTGCGGTTGGCAAAACAACACAGTATCACTCTGCGGCGATCAGGCCGGTGCAGGGTACAGAGTGAGCGGCGCGTTCCCAGCGGGAACCTGTGAGCCATGGACATGCTGCATATCGCGGTTGTTAAAGATCCGGTCAGGACATAACTTCTTGGTAACCAATAACCTGATGCTTTTTAATGCTCATTATCGCAATGTTACATAACTTGCGCTTAGGGGAAAGTGTATCCCCATAACTTTTGTGCATCATAGGAATTTACAGGCTTAGTTTGTAACTGAATTGTTGAACTATTGTCAAATCAGATAATTAAAATTGTATCAATTGTGAAAATCGTGAGTATGATCACTGTTCTACCTAAAATATACCAAAGAGTTTGTAGGGGAATTGTAATCAGAATGTGATCCTCCTATACTCCAGGCAGGTCTCCGGAACACCCTGACACCAGGAGCCACCCAGCGTTTACTACCGCGTCAATTAACACTGGATGTTGCTTGTTTGGTGACGGTTAAAGTCTGCCACGCGTTGTGATTAGACTCCGCCTCAGGTCCGGAGGAAGCAAAATAAAAAAGAGCTGTGTGGGCAAAACCGTGAAAAAACAAAGACCTGTCAACTTGGATCTCTCGACGATCCGGTTTCCCGTTACTGCAATATCATCCATTCTTCACCGCGTCTCCGGCGTAATCACCCTGGTTGCCATTGGCATCCTGCTGTGGCTACTCGGTCTCTCTCTCTCCTCTCCTGAAGGTTTCCAGCACGCTGCGTCCATTATGGATGGCTTCTTCGCGAAGTTCATCATGTGGGGCATCTTAACGGCGCTGGCCTATCACGCGGTGAGCGGGATTCGTCATATGTTGATGGATTTTGGTTATCTGGCTGAAACGCTGCAGGTCGGTAAGCGCTCAGCACATATAACTTTTGTGATCACTGTCGTGCTGGCAATTCTGGCGGGAGTCCTCGTATGGTAAGCAATGCATCCGCATTGGGTCGCAACGGCATCCAGGACTGGCTGCTGCTGCGCGCAACTGCAATTCTCATTACGCTCTACATCGTCTACATCCTCGGTTTCGTGGTGATGACAGACACGCTGACGTATGACCTGTGGCGTGGCTTCTTCGCCTCCGCCTTCACCAAAGTGTTTACGCTGCTGACGCTCTTCTCCATTCTGATCCACGGCTGGATCGGGATGTGGCAGGTGTTAACAGACTACGTTAAATCGCTGCCAACCCGTTTGTTGCTGCAGTTTATGATTGTCGTGGCGCTGTTGTGGTATGCGATTTATGGCTTTGTTGTGGTGTGGGGTGTGTAAATGAGTTTGCCAATCAGAGAATTTGATGCCGTGGTGATCGGCGCAGGTGGTGCAGGAATGCGCGCCGCACTGCAAATCTCCCAGGGCGGCCAGAGCTGTGCCCTGTTATCCAAAGTTTTCCCGACCCGTTCCCACACGGTATCTGCGCAGGGCGGTATTACCGTTGCGCTGGGTAATACCCACGAAGATAACTGGGAATGGCATATGTACGACACCGTCAAAGGTTCCGACTATATCGGTGACCAGGACGCGATTGAATATATGTGCAAAACCGGCCCGGAAGCGATTCTGGAGCTGGAGCATATGGGCCTGCCATTCTCCCGTCTGGAAGATGGCCGTGTTTATCAGCGTCCGTTTGGTGGTCAGTCGAAAAACTTCGGCGGCGAGCAGGCGGCACGTACGGCGGCGGCCGCTGACCGTACCGGTCACGCCCTGCTGCATACGCTCTATCAGCAGAACCTGAAAAACAAAACCACCATCTTCTCGGAGTGGTACGCGCTGGATCTGGTGAAAAACGCCGATGGCGCGGTAGTGGGTTGTACCGCTATCTGCATCGAAACCGGTGAAACCGTCTACTTCAAAGCGAAGGCGACCATTCTGGCGACCGGCGGTGCAGGCCGTATCTACCAGTCCACCACCAACGCCCACATCAACACCGGTGACGGTGTCGGTATGGCGCTGCGCGCAGGCGTGCCGGTGCAGGATATGGAGATGTGGCAGTTCCACCCAACCGGCATCGCGGGTGCAGGTGTGCTGGTTACGGAAGGCTGCCGTGGTGAAGGTGGCTACCTGCTGAACAAACATGGCGAACGCTTCATGGAGCGTTATGCGCCAAACGCCAAAGACCTGGCGGGCCGCGACGTGGTTGCGCGTTCGATGATGATTGAAATCCGTGAAGGTCGCGGCTGTGACGGTCCGTGGGGCCCGCACATCAAACTGAAACTCGATCATCTGGGTAAAGAGGTACTGGAATCGCGTCTGCCGGGTATCCTGGAGCTGTCGCGCACCTTTGCTCACGCCGATCCGATCAAAGAGCCTATTCCGGTTATCCCGACCTGCCACTACATGATGGGCGGCATTCCGACCAAAGTAACCGGTCAGGCGCTGCGCGTGAACGAGCAGGGCGAAGATGTGGTGATTCCTGGCCTGTTCGCCGTCGGCGAAATCGCCTGTGTTTCGGTGCACGGAGCCAACCGTCTGGGTGGTAACTCCCTGCTGGACCTGGTGGTCTTTGGCCGCGCGGCGGGTCTGCATCTGCTGGAGAGCATCCAGGAGCAGGGCGACCTGCGGGATGCGACCGAAGATGAAATCGCCGTGGCGATGGAGCGTTTCAACCGCTGGGAAAACAACACCACCGGTGAAGACCCGGTTGAGATTCGCAAAGCGCTGCAACGCTGCATGCAGAACAACTTCTCGGTCTTCCGTGAAGGTGATGCGATGGCACAGGGTCTGGAAGAGCTGAAAGAGATTCGCCAGCGCCTGAAGTCAGCGCGTCTGGATGACCGCTCACCCGATTTCAACACCCAGCGTATTGAGTGCCTGGAGCTGGATAACCTGATGGAGACGGCCTTTGCCACGGCGGTCGCGGCTAACTACCGCACCGAGAGCCGCGGTGCGCACAGTCGCTTCGACTTCCCGGATCGTGATGATGAAAACTGGCTGTGCCACAGTCTTTATGTCCCGGAAACCGAAAGCATGACGCGCCGTGAGGTGAACATGCAGCCGAAACTGCGCGCGGCCTTCCCGCCGAAAGTGCGCACCTACTAATTCCGGAGACGACGATGAGACTCGAGTTTTCAATTTATCGCTACAATCCAGACGTCGACGACAAACCGCGTATGCAGGATTACACGCTGGAATCGGAAGATGGTCGTGACATGATGCTGCTGGATGCGCTGATCCGCCTGAAAGAGAAAGATCCGACCCTGGCCTTCCGTCGCTCCTGCCGTGAAGGTGTCTGCGGCTCTGACGGCCTCAACATGAACGGTAAAAACGGTCTGGCCTGCATCACGCCGGTATCGGCACTGGGCAACGGAAAACAGAAAATTGTTATCCGTCCGCTGCCGGGCTTACCGGTCGTGCGTGACCTGGTAGTAGACATGAGCCAGTTTTATGCACAATATGAGAAAATTAAGCCTTTCCTGTTGAATAATGGGGAAAATCCGCCTGCACGTGAACATCTGCAGTCACCGGATGAGCGTGAACATCTGGATGGCCTGTACGAATGTATTCTCTGTGCCTGCTGCTCAACCTCCTGCCCGTCATTCTGGTGGAATCCGGAGAAGTTTATTGGTCCAGCCGGTCTGCTGGCCGCATACCGCTTCCTGATTGACAGCCGCGACACTGAAACCGAGTCGCGCCTCGACAATCTGAATGATGCTTTCAGCGTATTCCGCTGTCACAGCATTATGAACTGTGTGAGCGTATGCCCGAAAGGGCTCAACCCGACGCGCGCCATCGGCCATATCAAGTCGATGCTGCTGCAGCGCGGTGCATGATGTGTACTTGCCGGGAACCTCAGGTTCCCGGTGTTTTACGGAAGCCTCTGTAAGCGCGGTGATGACCACGTTTACAAAGGTTCCCTTACGGGCCACGCGCGCTGCGCAGAGTGCTCGTATCGCTGAACTCACTACGGCAAACCGCGAAAGCGGCAACAAATGAAACCTCAAAAAAGCATAGCAATGCTTAAGGGATCACAATGCAGAACAGCGCGATGAAACCCTGGCTGGACTCTTCCTGGCTGGCCGGCGCGAATCAGTCTTACATAGAGCAGCTCTATGAGGATTTCCTGACCGATCCTGACTCTGTCGATGCAGTGTGGCGCTCGATGTTCCAGCAGTTACCGGGCACCGGAATGAAACCTGAGCAGTTTCACTCCACCACACGTGAGTACTTCCGTCGCCTGGCGAAAGACGCATCTCGTTACACCTCATCTCTCTCCGATCCGGAAACCAACTCCAAGCAAGTGAAAGTGTTGCAGCTGATTAACGCGTTCCGTTTTCGCGGTCATCAGCACGCCAACCTCGATCCGCTTGGCCTGTGGAAACAGGACCGGGTGGCCGATCTTGATCCCGCTTTTCACGATCTGACCGAGGCCGATTTTCAGGAAAGCTTTAACGTCGGCTCTTTTGCCATCGGCAAAGAGACCATGAAGCTGGCCGATCTCTTCGAGGCGCTGACCCAGACTTACTGCGGCTCGATTGGTGCGGAATATATGCACATCAACAACACCGATGAGAAACGCTGGATCCAGCAGCGTCTTGAGTCCGTGGCGGGCCGTGCAGCGTTCAGCAACGAAGAGAAAAAAGGTTTCCTGAAAGAGCTGACCGCCGCAGAAGGGCTGGAGAAATATCTGGGAGCGAAATTCCCGGGTGCGAAACGCTTCTCGCTGGAAGGTGGCGACGCGCTGATTCCGATGCTGCGCGAAATGATCCGTCATGCCGGTAAGAGCGGAACCCGTGAAGTGGTGCTGGGTATGGCGCACCGCGGCCGTCTCAACGTGCTGATCAACGTGCTGGGTAAAAAGCCGCAGGATCTGTTCGACGAGTTCGCCGGTAAACACAAAGAGCATCTGGGCACCGGTGACGTGAAGTACCACATGGGCTTCTCCTCTGACGTGGAAACGGAAGGCGGCCTGGTGCATCTGGCGCTGGCGTTTAACCCGTCGCATCTGGAGATCGTCAGCCCGGTGGTGATGGGCTCGGTTCGTGCCCGTCTCGATCGCCTTGATGAGCCAGCCAGCAATAAAGTCTTACCGATCACCATTCACGGTGATGCGGCCGTCATTGGTCAGGGCGTGGTTCAGGAAACCCTGAACATGTCTCAGGCGCGCGGTTATGAAGTGGGTGGCACGGTTCGCATCGTGATCAACAACCAGGTGGGCTTTACCACCTCTAACCCGAAAGATGCGCGCTCTACGCCATACTGCACCGACATCGGCAAAATGGTGCTGGCGCCGATCTTCCACGTCAACGCTGACGACCCGGAAGCGGTGGCCTTTGTTACCCGTCTGGCACTCGACTACCGCAACACCTTTAAGCGTGATGTGTTTATCGATCTGGTCTGCTATCGCCGTCATGGTCACAACGAGGCGGATGAGCCAAGCGCGACCCAGCCGCTGATGTACCAGAAAATCAAAAAACACCCGACGCCACGCAAAATCTACGCCGACCGTCTGGAAGGTGAAGCCGTTGCCACGCAGGAAGATGCGACCGAGATGGTCAATCTTTACCGTGACGCGCTGGATGCGGGCGAGTGTGTGGTGCCGGAATGGCGTCCGATGAGCCTGCACTCCTTTACCTGGTCACCTTACCTGAACCATGAGTGGGATGAGCCTTATCCGGCGCAGGTTGAGCTGAAACGTCTGAAGGAGCTGGCGCTGCGTATCAGCCAGGTGCCTGAAGAGGTGGAAGTTCAGTCGCGTGTCGCCAAGATCTACAACGACCGTCGCCTGATGGCCGAAGGTGAAAAAGCCTTCGACTGGGGCGGGGCAGAGAACCTGGCCTACGCCACACTGGTCGATGAAGGCATTCCGGTGCGCCTCTCGGGCGAAGATACCGGTCGCGGCACCTTCTTCCACCGTCACGCTGTTATTCATAACCAGGCGAACGGCTCTACCTACACCCCGCTGCACCATGTGCACAGTGGTCAGGGCCAGTTTAAAGTCTGGGACTCCGTGCTGTCCGAAGAGGCGGTGCTGGCCTTTGAATATGGCTACGCAACGGCTGAACCGCGCATCCTGACTATCTGGGAAGCGCAGTTTGGTGACTTCGCCAACGGCGCACAGGTGGTTATCGATCAGTTCATCAGCTCCGGTGAGCAGAAATGGGGCCGCATGTGTGGTCTGGTGATGCTGCTGCCGCACGGCTATGAAGGTCAGGGGCCGGAGCACTCCTCTGCGCGTCTGGAGCGTTATCTGCAACTCTGCGCTGAGCAGAACATGCAGGTCTGCGTGCCTTCAACCCCGGCGCAGGTTTACCACATGCTGCGTCGTCAGGCGCTGCGCGGTATGCGTCGTCCGCTGATTGTGATGTCACCGAAATCACTGCTGCGTCATCCGCTGGCGATCTCGACGCTGGATGAACTGGCAAACGGCAGTTTCCAGCCAGCGATTGGTGAAATTGACGATCTCGATCCGCAGGGCGTGAAACGCGTCGTGCTCTGTTCCGGTAAAGTCTATTACGACCTGCTGGAGCAGCGTCGTAAAAACGAGCAGACCGATGTGGCCATCGTGCGCATCGAGCAGCTCTATCCTTTCCCGCATCAGGCGGTACAGGAAGCATTAAAAGCGTATTCTCACGTGCAGGATTTTGTCTGGTGTCAGGAAGAGCCGCTGAATCAGGGCGCCTGGTATTGCAGCCAGCATCACTTCCGTGAAGTTGTGCCGTTTGGCGCGACCTTACGTTATGCAGGCCGCCCGGCATCCGCCTCACCGGCCGTGGGTTACATGTCCGTACACCAACAACAGCAGCAAGACCTGGTTAATGACGCGCTGAACGTTAATTAATTAAAAGGAAAGATAATGAGTAGCGTAGATATTCTCGTTCCCGACCTGCCTGAATCGGTTGCCGATGCCTCAGTGGCAACCTGGCACAAAAAACCAGGCGATGCCGTCACTCGCGATGAAGTGCTGGTTGAAATCGAAACCGACAAAGTGGTGCTGGAAGTGCCTGCGGCGGCTGACGGTATCCTGGAAGCCGTGCTGGAAGAAGAGGGCGCCACCGTCACTTCACGCCAGATCCTGGGCCGCCTGAAAGAGGGCAACAGCGCCGGTAAAGAGACCAGCGCGAAGTCTGAAAGCAAAGAGTCGACTCCGGCTCAGCGTCAGACCGCGTCGCTGGAAGAAGAGAGCAACGATGCGCTCAGCCCGGCTATCCGCCGTCTGATTGCTGAGCACAACCTGGATGCCTCGCAGATCAAAGGCAGCGGTGTGGGCGGACGTCTGACCCGTGAAGATGTTGAAAAACATCTTGCCAGCAAGCCGCAGGATACCAAAGCTGCCGCACCGGCCGCTGAAGCCGCTGCCGCGCCGCAGCCGATCGCGAATCGCAGCGAAAAACGCGTGCCGATGACCCGTCTGCGTAAGCGTGTTGCTGAGCGTCTGCTGGAAGCGAAAAACAGCACCGCGATGCTGACCACCTTCAACGAAATCAACATGAAGCCCATCATGGATCTGCGCAAGCAGTATGGTGAAGCTTTTGAGAAGCGTCACGGTGTGCGTCTGGGCTTCATGTCCTTCTACCTGAAAGCGGTGGTTGAAGCGCTGAAACGCTATCCGGAAGTGAACGCCTCTATCGATGGCGAAGATGTGGTTTACCACAACTACTTCGACGTCAGCATTGCGGTCTCCACGCCGCGCGGTCTGGTGACGCCAGTGCTGCGTGACGTCGATGCGCTGAGCATGGCGGACATCGAGAAGAAAATTAAAGAGCTGGCCGTGAAAGGCCGTGACGGTAAGCTGACGGTTGAGGATCTGACCGGCGGTAACTTTACCATCACCAACGGCGGCGTCTTTGGTTCACTCATGTCTACGCCGATCATCAACCCACCGCAGAGCGCCATTCTGGGCATGCACGCTATCAAAGATCGCCCGATGGCGGTCAATGGTCAGGTTGTGGTGCTGCCAATGATGTATCTGGCGCTCTCCTACGACCATCGCCTGATCGATGGCCGTGAATCTGTGGGTTATCTGGTTGCAGTGAAAGAGATGCTGGAAGATCCAGCACGTCTGCTGCTGGATGTCTGATTTTCACCGGGCGCACCTTCGCGTGCGCCCAACCTCATTACTCTTTTCAGACCTGAATGGATAGAACATCATGAACTTACACGAATACCAGGCGAAACAGCTGTTTGCACGGTATGGCATGCCGGCACCAACGGGTTACGCCTGTACTACACCACGTGAAGCGGAAGAAGCAGCCTCTAAAATTGGCGCAGGCCCGTGGGTAGTTAAATGTCAGGTTCATGCCGGTGGCCGCGGTAAAGCGGGCGGTGTGAAAGTGGTTAACAGCAAAGAAGATATCCGTGCTTTTGCTGAAAACTGGCTGGGCAAACGCCTGGTGACCTATCAGACAGATGCGAACGGCCAGCCGGTTAACCAGATTCTGGTTGAAGCTGCGACCGACATCGACCAGGAACTCTACCTGGGTGCGGTGGTGGATCGTGCTACCCGTCGTGTGATTTTCATGGCCTCAACCGAAGGCGGCGTGGAAATCGAAAAAGTAGCGGAAGAGACTCCGCATCTGATCCACAAAATGGCGCTGGATCCGCTGACCGGTCCGCAGCCGTACCAGGGCCGCGAGCTGGCATTCAAACTCGGTCTGACCGGTAAGCTGGTCGGCCAGTTCACCAAGATCTTTATGGGTCTGGCGACACTGTTCCTGGAGCGCGATCTGGCGATGGTTGAGATCAACCCGCTGGTGATCACCAAGCAGGGCGACCTGATCTGCCTGGATGGCAAACTGGGTGCCGATGGCAATGCCCTGTTCCGCCAGCCAGAGCTGCGCGAAATGCGCGATCCAAGCCAGGAAGATCCCCGTGAAGCGCACGCGACACAGTGGGAACTGAACTATGTTGCGCTGGAAGGCAACATCGGCTGTATGGTTAACGGCGCAGGTCTGGCGATGGGCACCATGGACATCGTTAAGCACCACGGCGGCCAGCCAGCAAACTTCCTTGATGTCGGCGGCGGCGCAACCAAAGAGCGCGTAACCGAAGCCTTCAAAATCATCCTCTCTGACGATGCGGTGAAAGCCGTCTTCGTTAACATCTTCGGCGGTATCGTACGCTGTGACCTGATTGCCGACGGCATCATCGGCGCAGTTGCTGAAGTGGGTGTGAATGTGCCAGTGGTGGTACGTCTGGAAGGTAACAACGCCGAGCTGGGCGCCCAGAAACTGGCGGACAGCGGTCTGAACATCATTGCAGCAACCAGCCTGACAGACGCCGCACAGCGTGTTGTTGCTGCCGCGGAGGGTAAATAATGTCCATTCTGATCGACAAAAACACCAAAGTCATTTGCCAGGGTTTCACCGGTGGCCAGGGGACTTTCCATTCTGAACAGGCGCTGGCCTACGGTACCCAACTGGTTGGCGGCGTCACGCCAGGCAAAGGCGGCACGACTCACCTCGGCCTGCCGGTGTTCAACACCGTGCGCGAAGCGGTAGAAGCGACTGGCGCAACGGCAACCGTGATCTACGTTCCGGCACCGTTCTGCAAAGATGGCATCCTGGAAGCGATTGAAGCGGGCATCAAACTGATCATCACCATCACCGAAGGTATCCCGACGCTGGATATGCTGACCGTGAAGGTGAAGCTGGATGAAGCCGGCGTGCGGATGATCGGTCCAAACTGCCCGGGTGTTATCACCCCAGGCGAATGCAAAATCGGCATCATGCCGGGCCACATTCACCAGCCGGGCCGCGTGGGTATCGTCTCACGTTCCGGTACGCTGACCTATGAAGCGGTTAAGCAGACCACCGATATCGGTTACGGCCAGTCGACCTGTGTGGGTATCGGCGGCGACCCGATCCCGGGATCTAACTTCATCGACATCCTGAAACTGTTC
Organism: Type-F symbiont of Plautia stali; assembly: GCF_059731105.1. Taxonomy (NCBI): domain Bacteria; kingdom Pseudomonadati; phylum Pseudomonadota; class Gammaproteobacteria; order Enterobacterales; family Enterobacteriaceae; species Type-F symbiont of Plautia stali. The sequence goes on from NZ_AP035909.1 coordinate 1,143,491, forward strand.
CAGGATGACCCGCAGACGGAAGCGATCGTGATGATCGGTGAGATCGGCGGCAGCGCAGAAGAAGAAGCGGCAGCCTTCATCAAAGAGCACGTGACCAAGCCTGTCGTGGGTTACATCGCGGGTGTGACGGCGCCTAAAGGCAAACGTATGGGCCATGCGGGCGCCATCATTGCCGGTGGTAAAGGCACCGCTGATGAGAAGTTTGCGGCGCTGGAAGCGGCAGGCGTGAAGACCGTTCGCAGTCTGGCGGACATCGGTGACGCCGTGAAAGCAGTATTACCGGCTAAATAAGCCAGCGTCATCTGAGACTCAGCCACCTTCGGGTGGCTTTTTTTTGCGATTAACCCGGGGGAGAGGGCCGTCAGCGGAAAGGGAAACAGGCTGCATGATAATGGCGTCCGGGCGCCTGCCAGGTTAATGAATAATGGCAAACGTGATCTATTTTCTCACTCCTGATTTAAGTAATGACATCTTATTAACAAGAATCCTACCTGACCTTATCTGGAAACTTATTGCGTTATTCCAGATCAATTAATCGCGACTTATATCCAACTATTTCTCTGGCAAAGCGCAACGCTAAGGGCGTAAATTGCGCTGCATCAATCCAGCCTTTTACACACATTTTCAAACGTCTGCTCAACCCGGGATGACACCCGCTTTTCTCCTGTTATAGCACGCGTTAATGAAAGCGCGGATTGACAATTCAGAGCTGCTGCATGCGTGACTGACCTGTCCCGGCAGCTTACAGGCCGGGTCTGCGGGTAATAAAAAAACTGGAATCAATAAACAGTCGTTCCTGACCCCGATTACGTTCGCGATTCGCGCGCGCAATTGAGAGAAAGCGAGGAGCAAGGAGTCCTTATGTTAGATATCGTCGAGCTGTCGCGATTACAGTTTGCCTTAACGGCGATGTACCATTTTCTGTTCGTCCCTTTAACGCTGGGTATGGCGTTTCTGCTGGCGATTATGGAAACGGTCTATGTGCTGAGCGGCAAACAGATTTATAAAGATATGACGAAGTTCTGGGGCAAGTTATTTGGCATTAACTTTGCGCTGGGTGTGGCCACCGGACTGACGATGGAATTTCAGTTCGGCACTAACTGGTCCTATTACTCTCACTACGTCGGCGATATCTTCGGTGCGCCGCTCGCCATTGAAGGTCTGATGGCGTTCTTCCTGGAATCGACCTTTGTCGGCCTGTTCTTCTTTGGCTGGGATCGGCTGGGCAAAGTGCAACACATGGCGGTCACCTGGCTGGTGGCGCTGGGATCGAACATGTCGGCGCTCTGGATTCTGGTCGCCAACGGCTGGATGCAGAACCCGATCGCCTCTGAATTTAACTTCGAAACCATGCGTATGGAGATGGTCAGCTTCTCGCAGCTGGTGCTGAACCCGGTCGCGCAGGTCAAATTCGTGCACACCGTGGCGGCGGGTTATACCACCGGTGCGATGTTTATTCTCGGCATCAGCGCGTGGTACATGCTGAAAGGGCGTGATCTCGCCTTTGCAAAACGCTCGTTCGCCATTGCCGCCAGCTTTGGTATGGCTGCGGTGCTGTCAGTGATCCTGCTGGGCGATGAGTCCGGCTATGAAATGGGTGACGTGCAGAAAACCAAACTCGCCGCGATTGAAGCCGAGTGGGAGACCCAGCCGGCACCGGCTTCATTTACGCTGTTTGGTCTGCCGGATCAGGCGACTCAGGAGAACCGCTATGCGATTCAGATCCCCTGGCTGCTGGGCCTGATCGCCACCCGATCCACCGATACGCCCGTCACCGGCCTGAAAGATCTGATGGCACAGCATGAGGTGCGCATCCGCAACGGCATGAAGGCCTACACCCTGCTGAATGAGCTGCGCAGCGGCAGCCAGGATCCGGCAGTACGTGACGCCTTTAACAGTCACAAACAGGATCTCGGCTACGGTCTGCTGCTGAAACGCTATACCGACAACGTGGCGGATGCGACGGACGCGCAGATCAGGCAGGCGACGCAGGATTCCATCCCGCGTGTGGCACCACTTTACTTCGCGTTTCGCATCATGGTGCTGTGCGGCGTGCTGCTGCTGGCCATCATCACGCTTTCCTTCTGGAGCGTGATACGCAATCGCATCGGTAAGAACCGCGGGTTGCTGAAAGCGGCACTGCTGGGGATTCCGCTGCCGTGGATTGCGGTGGAATCAGGCTGGTTTGTCGCAGAGTATGGCCGTCAGCCCTGGGCCATCGGTGAAATTCTGCCGACGGCGGTGGCTAACTCCTCCCTGACCACAGGCGATCTGCTGTTCTCGATGATTCTGATCTGTGGCCTCTACACCCTGTTCCTGGTGGCTGAAATGTACCTGATGTTCAAATTCGCCCGCCTCGGGCCGAGCAGTCTGAAAACCGGGCGTTATCACCACGAGCAGATCACGGCAACCCCTCAGCCGGTACAGGGATAAGGAGAGCGACCATGTTTGATTACGAAGTTCTGCGCTTTGTCTGGTGGCTGTTGATTGGCGTGCTGCTGATCGGCTTTGCCGTCGCCGATGGTTTCGATATGGGCGTCGGTATGCTGACACGCATTCTGGGACGCTCCGATACCGAACGTCGCATCATGATTAACACCATCGCCCCGCACTGGGACGGCAACCAGGTCTGGCTGATCACCGCCGGAGGGGCGCTGTTTGCCGCCTGGCCGATGGTCTACGCGGCCGCCTTTTCGGGCTTCTATGTGGCAATGATCCTCGTGCTTGCGTCGCTCTTCTTCCGTCCGGTCGGTTTCGACTACCGCTCAAAGATTGAAGACAACCGCTGGCGCGGTGCCTGGGACTGGGGCATTTTCATTGGCAGTTTTGTCCCGCCGCTGGTGATTGGCGTGGCGTTTGGCAACCTGTTACAGGGCGTGCCGTTCCATGCCGACGAGTATCTGCGTCTGTTCTACACCGGTAACTTCTTCCAGCTGCTGAATCCATTTGGTCTGCTGGCGGGAGTGATCAGTGTGGCGATGATTCTGGCGCAGGGTGCGACCTATCTGCAGATGCGCACCACCGGTGAACTGCATCTGCGTTCACGCACCGCCGCACAGCTTGCCGCGCTGGTGATGATGGTCTGCTTCATCCTGGCAGGTGTCTGGGTGAAATATGGCATTGATGGCTATGTAGTGACCAGCCCTCTGGATCACTTTGCCGCCTCCAACCCGCTGGGTAAAACCGTGGTGCGCGAAGCGGGAGCCTGGCTTGTGAATTTCCAGCAGCATCCTGTGCTGTGGCTGTTCCCGCTGCTGGGTGTGCTTCTGCCGCTGCTGACCATCTTCTGCTCACGGGTGGAGAAGGGGGCCTGGGCGTTCCTGTTCTCCTCGCTGACGCTGGCCTGCGTCATCATGACGGCGGGTATTGCGATGTTCCCGTTCATCATGCCGTCCAGCACCGTGCCGGGCACCAGCCTGACGATGTGGGACGCCACGTCCAGCCTGCTGACCCTGCAAACCATGACCATTGCCGCCGTTATCTTTGTGCCGATCATTCTCGCCTACACCACCTGGTGCTACTGGAAGATGTTTGGTCGTATCACCAAAGAGCATATTGAAAGCAACAGTCACTCACTCTACTGATTAAGGAGATGTCGCATGTGGTATTTTGCCTGGATTCTCGGCACTCTGCTGGCCTGTGCCTTTGGTATCATCACCGCGCTGGCGATTGAGCACATTGAAGCGCAGGATGAGTCTCACTGATGCGAACGCGGATTCGGATGCTGTATGATCTGATGGATAAGGGCCCGTTACGGGCCCTCTCTCTGCTGCTGGCACTGCTGACGGCGGGCGGGGTTATGTGGGATCCTGCGCGCTTTGCCAATCAGGCAGGGGAGTTACCTGCGCTGCAGGCGCTGGTGCTGATCTGGGCGATCTGCTGCGGGGTGATCCACGGTGTGGGTTTCCGGCCACGAAAAACCCGATGGCAGGTGCTGTTTACGCCGTTACCCGCCGTGCTGGTGTTAATGATTGCCCTTTACCGTTTTTACGTTTAGCCCCCGCCTTACCGGCGCTGTCAGTGAATATTTGTCAGCGTACGGTCAATAAATCTCCCTGAAATCGTTCCGTTTGTTACGGAGCGATAATTATTTTCGCCTGGCTCTGGCGACCCATTCCCAACCCCAATTCTCTTGCGTATAGTAGCATCGTTTAAAACGAGGCCGGGATGTAGAGTGAGTACAACGCTGTTTCGCTGGCCGGTTCGGGTCTACTACGAAGACACTGATGCCGGTGGTGTGGTTTATCACGCCAGCTATATCGCTTTTTATGAACGAGCACGTACCGAGATGTTGCGACAGCACCATTTCAATCAGCAGACGCTGTTAGAGCAGCAGGTCGCTTTTGTGGTACGACGTATGACGGTGGACTACCTGTCGGCGGCGCGTCTTGATGACCTTCTGGAGATCCAGAGTGAAGTGACATCAATGACACGGGCCACGATGACGTTCACGCAGCGTATCGTGAATACTGAAGGCAAAGTGCTCAATGAGGCAGAAGTCCTGATTGCCTGCATTAACCCACATCTGATGAAGCCGATTGCGCTTCCCAAGTCTATTGTCGCGGAGTTCAAGCAGTGACTGACATGAACATTCTTGATTTGTTCCTGAAGGCGAGCCTTCTGGTCAAACTTATCATGTTGATTTTGATCGGCTTTTCTATTGCCTCCTGGGCCATCATTATTCAGCGCACACGTATTCTGAATGCGGCCGGAAGAGAAGCGGAGGCGTTTGAAGACAAGTTCTGGTCGGGTATCGAACTTTCGCGTCTCTATCAGGAGAGTCAGGAGCGTCGGGACGAACTGGCTGGTTCTGAGCAGATTTTCTACGCCGGCTTTAAAGAGTTTGCCCGTCTGCATCGCGCCAATAATCATGCGCCGGAAGCGGTCATTGATGGCGCCAGCCGTGCGATGCGCATCTCGCTGAACCGCGAGCTGGAAACGCTGGAAAACCACATTCCTTTCCTCGGCACCGTCGGTTCAATCAGCCCCTACATCGGGCTGTTCGGCACCGTCTGGGGGATCATGCACGCCTTTATCGCGCTGGGCGCGGTGAAGCAGGCGACGCTGCAGATGGTGGCGCCAGGTATTGCTGAAGCACTGATTGCGACCGCGATCGGTCTGTTTGCCGCGATTCCGGCGGTGATGGCGTACAACCGCCTGAACCAGCGCGTCAACAAACTGGAGCAGGGCTACGACAACTTTATGGAAGAGTTCACGGCCATCCTGCATCGCCAGGCTTTCTCCAGCGATAACGCTAAGTAAACAGAGGTTAATGATGGCCAGAGTACGTGGTCGCAAACACCGCGACCTGAAGTCGGAAATCAATATCGTTCCGCTGCTGGACGTCCTGCTGGTGCTGTTGCTGATCTTCATGGCAACCGCACCCATTATTACCCAGAGCGTGGAAGTGGATCTGCCGGATGCGACCGACTCTAAAACCGTTTCCAGCGACGACAATCCGCCGGTGATTGTTGAGGTGGCGGGCGTGGGTCAGTACAGCCTGGTGGTGGATCACGATCGCATGGATCAGCTTCCGCCCGAGCAGGTGATCAGCGAAGCGCAGCGTCGACTGGAAGCGAATCCTAAGACGGTCTTTTTGATCGGGGGCGCGAAAGAGGTGCCTTACGATGAAATTATTAAAGCGCTCAACCTGCTGCACCAGGCGGGTGTTAAATCTGTCGGTTTGATGACGCAGCCGATTTAAAATCGAACCGTTTTTTGGGAACCGAGTGTGTCGAAGGCAACCGAGCAAAACGAGAAGTTAAAGCGCGCGATAATCATTTCGGTGATTCTGCATATCGTGCTGATCGCGCTGCTGGTATGGAGCTCGTTTAATGAGCATGTTGACCCCAGCAGTGCGGGTGGCGGCGGCAGTGATATCGATGCGGTGATGGTCGATCCCGGCGCCGTCGTCAGCCAGTATAACCGTCAGCAGAACCAGCAGAGCGACAGCCAGCGTGCTGAGCAGCAGCGTAAAAAGCAGGCGCAGCAGCAGGCTGAAGAGCTGCAGGAGAAGCAGGCCGCCGAACAGCAGCGTCTGAAAGCGCTGGAAAAAGAGCGCTTAGCTGCGCAGGAAGCGGCAAAAGAAGAGGCTAAACAGCAGGCTGAGCAGCAGAAAGCGGCCGAACAGGCCGCTAAACAGGCGGCTGAGCAACAGAAAACCGCTGAAGCGGCAGCCGCAAAAGCGAAGGCTGAAGCTAAAGCGCAGGCGGATGCCCAGGCGAAAGCCGCGGCTGAGCAGGCGAAACAGGCTGCTGCCGAAGCAAAGAAGCAGGCTGATCAGCAGGCGAAAGCCGCTGCGGCGGCGGCAGCAAAAGAGAAAGCCGTCGCCGAAGCGAAGGCAAAGTCTGACGCGGAGGCCAAAGCGGCAGCGGAAGCTAAAGTGAAAGCGGCCGCCGAGGCCAAAGCGAAAGCGGCTGAAGAGGCGAAAGAGAAAGCCGCAGAAGCCAAAGAAAAAGCCGCAGAGGCAGCGAAAGAGAAAGCGGCGGAAGCCGCAAAAGCCAAAGCGGAAGCCGCGAAAGAGGCGGCGAAAGAAGCGGCGAAAGAGAAAGCTGAAGCCGCGGCCAAAGCGAAAGCCGATGCGGCAGCGAAAGCCAAAGCGGACGCGGCTGCCAAAGCGAAAGCCGATGCCGCCGCGAAGGCCAAAGCCGACGCGAAAGCGAAAGCCGCCGCCGATGCGGCCAACGACAGCGATGTCGACGATCTGCTGGGTGGACTGGCTTCCGGTAAAAATGCACCGAAAAGCGGGGCCGCTGGCGGCGGCGCAGCAGGGCAGGGAAACCAGAAGAAAGCGGGTGCGTCAGGCGCGGAAATCAACTCCTACATGGGGCAGGTGGTCAGTGCGATTCAAAGCCGCTTCTATGATGCCGATCTGTATCGCGGAAAAACCTGTGATTTGCGGATTAAACTTGCGCCGGATGGCCTGTTGATTGATGTTAAGTCAGAAGGTGGGGACCCCGCGCTCTGTCAGGCCGCGATTACCGCCGCCCGACAGGCACGTATTCCGAAGCCGCCTTCCCAGGCGGTCTACGAAGTGTTTAAGAACGCCCCTATGCGTTTTAAACCGCAATAATGCAGTAACGGGCGGCAAGTTGATCTATGTTTAGCTTGCCGTACTTAAGTTCTACTCGTGGTTTCCAGGAACAGTGCCAATTATCGTGGACTGAGGTTCAGATAAGGGAGATAAAATGAAGCAAGCTCTTCGCGTTACGTTAGGCTTTTTTATCCTGCTGTGGGCAGCCATGCTGCATGCAGAAGTTCGAATTGAGATTACCCAGGGCGTCAACACCGCACGCCCGATTGGCGTTGTGCCATTTAAATGGACGGGTGCAGGTGCCGCGCCGGAAGATATCGGCGGCATCGTGGCCGCTGACCTGCGCAACAGCGGCAAATTTAATCCGCTGGATCGCTCACGTCTGCCTCAGCAGCCTGGCAGCGCACAGGAAGTTCAGCCTGCGGCCTGGAGCGCCCTGGGCATCGACGCGGTTGTGGTCGGTCAGGTCGCCGCTAACCCGGATGGCAGCTATCAGGTTTCTTATCAGCTGGTCGATACCGGTGGTGCACCGGGAACCGTGCTGGCGCAGAACACCTATAAAGTCACCAAACAGTGGCTGCGTTATGCCGGTCACACCGCCAGTGATGAAACCTTCGAGAAGCTGACCGGCATCAAGGGCGCTTTCCGTACCCGTATCGCCTATGTCGTGCAGACCAACGGCGGCCAGTTCCCGTATGAGCTGCGCGTAGCGGATTACGATGGTTACAACCAGTTTGTGGTTCATCGTTCACCACAGCCTCTGATGTCGCCAGCCTGGTCTCCGGATGGCAGCAAAGTGGCTTACGTGACCTTTGAAAGCGGCAAGTCTGCGCTGGTGGTTCAGACGCTGTCTAACGGGGCTATTCGTCAGGTCGCCTCGTACCCGCGCCACAACGGTGCTCCGGCGTTCTCACCGGATGGCTCTAAGCTGGCTTTCGCACTCTCTAAAACCGGCAGCCTGAACCTCTATGTGATGGATCTGGCCTCAGGTCAGACGCGTCAGGTCACAGATGGCCGTTATAACAGTACAGAACCAACCTGGTTCCCGGACAGCCAGACGCTGGCTTATACCTCGGATCAGGCGGGTGCACCTCAGATTTATAAAGTAGGCATTAATGGCGGCGCGCCACAACGTATTACCTGGGAAGGCGGTCAGAACCAGGATGCGGATGTCGCAACCGATGGCAAATCCATGGTGATGATCAGCACCAGCGGTGGATCACAGCACGTCGCCAAACAGGATCTGGAAACGGGAGCCGTTCAAACGTTAACGGACACGTTCCTGGATGAAACGCCGAGCCTGGCACCAAACGGCACAATGGTAATCTATAGCTCTACTCAGGGGATGGGTTCCGTGCTGCAGTTGGTTTCAACCGACGGCCGTTTCAAAGCGCGTCTTCCGGCAACCGATGGACAGGTCAAATTTCCTGCCTGGTCGCCGTATCTGTAATGTCTGATCGATCAGACATCGCAAACAATAAACAATAATGGGATTTTTGAAATGCAACTGAACAAAATGCTGAAGGGTTTGATGCTGGCTCTGCCGGTTCTGGCAGTAGCGGCTTGTAGCTCACACAAAAACAACAACAATGACCAGACTGGCATGGGCGCTGATGGCGCTTACGGTGCAAACTCTGGCATGAACGGCAACGGCGGCAACATGTCTTCTGACGAGCAGGCGCGTCTGCAGATGCAGCAGCTGCAGCAGAACAACATCGTGTACTTCGGTCTGGACAAGTATGACGTTCAGTCTGATTACGCACAGATGCTGGATCAGCACGCTTCCTTCCTGCGCAGCAACCCATCCTACAAAGTGACCATCGAAGGTCACGCGGATGAGCGCGGTACGCCGGAATACAACATCGCCCTGGGCGAACGTCGTGCTAACGCAGTTAAAATGTACCTGCAGGGCAAAGGCGTGTCAGCTGATCAGATGTCTATCGTTTCTTACGGTAAAGAGAAGCCAGCCGTTCTGGGTCATGACGAAGCAGCATATGCTAAAAACCGTCGTGCCGTACTGGTCTACTAAGAGAATCACATGGTTAGTAACTTCAGACGTCATCTGTTGAGTCTGTCGTTACTGATTGGCGTAGCGGCCCCCTGGGCCGCTAATGCCCAAGCGTCAATCAGTAGCGTTGGCTCCGGCTCGGTCGAAGACCGTGTCACCACTCTCGAACGAATCTCTAATGCCCAGGCGCAGCTGATGCAGCAATTGCAGCAGCAGATGAGCGACAATCAGCGTGATATCGACGCGCTGCGTGGGCAAATCCAGCAAAATACGTATCAGTTGAATCAGGTGGTTGAGCGCCAGAAGCAGCTCTACCAGCAGATCGACAGCCTGAGCAGCGCCAGCAGCAGCGGCGGCCAGCAGGCGGCGGGCGGCGATGCCGCAGCCGATACCGGTGCAGCAGCCAGCACAGGCGCAGCGGCATCAACGGAGAGCGCACCTGCGCAGACCGGTGACGCCAACAGCGATTACAATGCTGCTGTGGCGCTGATTCTGGAAAAGAAACAGTATGATCAGGCGATCAGTGCGCTTCAGGCGTGGGTAAAGCGTTACCCCGATTCGACCTATCAGCCCAACGCCAACTACTGGCTGGGGCAGCTGAACTACAACAAAGGCAAAAAGGACGACGCGGCTTATTATTACGCCACGGTGGTGAAAAACTATCCGAAGTCGCCGAAAGCCGCAGAGGCGTTGCTGAAGGTGGGTGTGATCATGCAGGAGAAGAAAGACACGGCGAAAGCCAAAGCGGTCTTCCAGCAGGTGATCAAACTTTATCCTGATAGCGAATCTGCAAAACAGGCGCAAAAACGTCTGTCAGGTCTGTAATCGGTACGGTTCAGGCCAGATATCGTGTGATTTCTGGTCTTGCCGTATGAAAGGTAAGCAACTGAAGCATTTAGCAGAAATAAGAGTTGCGCTACCCCGCTAAATCAGTAATATATGCCGCCGTTGCCGGGACACAATGCAAAGTGTCTGGCAAGCCTGAAGATGGGTCGTTAGCTCAGTTGGTAGAGCAGTTGACTTTTAATCAATTGGTCGCAGGTTCGAATCCTGCACGACCCACCATCTTCTCTCAGTCGCGCATCAGTGCGACGCGCGAAGAAGAGTTCAGGATTGCTTCACAACCTAAGATGGGTCGTTAGCTCAGTTGGTAGAGCAGTTGACTTTTAATCAATTGGTCGCAGGTTCGAATCCTGCACGACCCACCATCTTACTTCAGCCGCCTGGCGTGCTGAACGGTTGTAAGCCCCCAGCGGGTCGTTAGCTCAGTTGGTAGAGCAGTTGACTTTTAATCAATTGGTCGCAGGTTCGAATCCTGCACGACCCACCAATTAAGAAAAAAGCGCCCTCAGGGCGCTTTTTTCGTTTCCAGGGCACGGACTTTACGGTGCGGGACGCTTTCCTTCTCTGACCGCGCTACTGGCGCGGGCTGCTTCTGCATTATGAGGAGAGCAGGCTTGTCTCCGCCGTTACGCCTTTTTCTTCGCTTTCGCCACTGCCAGGCTCTCCCAGATATGCATCACCGCATAGCTGCGCCAGGGACGCCAGGATTGCGAGCGTGCCTCTGCTTCCCTGGATGACATGCCGCCCAGGTTATTCCGGATGGCGATATCCTCTTTGGGAAAGGCATCCGGCCAGCGCAGGGCACGCATCGCGATGTAGTGGGCGGTCCAGGGACCGATGCCAGGCAGGCTGATCAGCTTTTTGATCACCTCGTCAGGCGGCTCAGCGGCACTGAGGCGCAGATCCCCGCTGGCGCAGGCTTCAGCGAAGGCGATGATGGCGCGTGAGCGCGCGGCGCTGACAATACCCATCGGCGCAACCTCGTCGACCGTCAGGCCAGCGATACGTGCCGGCGGCGCAGCGTAGCGGGTCAGGTCGGCAAACGGCGTTTCACAGGGCTCGCCAAAGGCGGCGGCAAAGCGGCTGCTGACGGTGGTGGCGGCTTTGACCGTCACCTGCTGACCGATGATCGCGCGCACGCCCAGCTCGAAGGCGTCAAAGGCACCCGGAACACGCAGGCCCGGGTGGGCGATCAGGCTGGGCGCCAGCAGCGGATCCTGTGACAGACAGGCGGCGATACGCTGCGGCTGAGCATCAAGATCGAACAGGTCGCGCAGGCGGCGCAGCAGCAGAGGCAGAACCGGCGTCAGCGAGGTGGAGAGCGTCACCTGCAGCGCATTCTTCTGCGGCAGATGCGCGACACTGACCCAGCCCCGATAGCGGCCCATCGCCACCGTGCGTCGCCAGGTGCCATCCTCCACCGCTTCGACCTCTTTCATCAGGTGAGTCTGTAAAAACCAGAGCATCGCTGCCCAGTCGTAGGGCGGGCGATAGGCGAGCCGCAGCGTCACGCGGTCACCGGGCTGCGTGCGCCCGTCACCCGCCTCGTTCCGGCGCAGGGCGCCTGGCGTCATGCGATAGCGCGCCTGAAACATATCATTGAAGCGGCGCAGGCTGCCAAAACCGCTGGCGTAGGCGATCTCCGTAATCGGCAGTTGCGTCTCCGTCAGCAGCTGCTTTGCCAGCAGCATCCGTCGCGTCTGCCTCAGCTCAAGCGGTGAGACTCCCAGCTCCTGCTGCACGATACGCCGCAGCTGACGCAGGCTTAAACCGAACTCAGTGGCTATCGCCTCCAGCCCTTCGCGCTCCTCCAGCATTCCCTCTTCGATGCGCTGAATCAGCCGTTCCGCCACGCGGTGCGGCTGATCCACCGGCGCATTGCCCGGCGCCAGTTCAGGCCGGCAGCGCAGGCAGGGACGAAAGCGCGCTTTTTCGGCGGCTTCGGCGCTGCTGAAAAAGAGGCAGTTCTTCTGCATCGGCGCTTTGACCGGGCAGATCGGACGACAATAGATACCGGTTGAGGTCACCCCAACAAAAAATACGCCGTCAAAACGGGTATCACGGGAGGTCAGCGCCTGATAGGCAATGTCGGGATTAAGCATGGCATTTCTCCGGTAAATATGCGGAGCCTACACCGGTGATTCCCGGCAGACTGGCTGTTTTCGGACAACACATCAGTTTATCGCCATGACCGAAAACAGCCAGTCAGGCTGAGGAAAAGTGCGATAATAGGTGTCGAAACCGTGACGGGAGAATCACCATGTATTACTTCAAATTGACTGTTACCCCGGTGGGCGAACTGAAACTGGTGGCCAGCGAGCGCGGCCTGGCGGGTATTTTGTGGGAGAACGACGATCCTCATCGCACCCGCTTTTTACCGCAGACGCGCGATGACGACCATCCCATTCTGGTCGAAACGGCACGTCAGCTCGGCGAGTACTTTGCCGGTGCGCGACGCGGCTTTGAACTGCCGCTCGATTTTGCCGGCACTGACTTTCAGAAAAAAGTCTGGCAGGCACTGGTGGCGATCCCGTTTGGTGAAACGCGCAGCTACAGCCAGATTGCCCGCGAGATCGGGCATCCGCTGGCGGTGCGTGCGGTTGGCGCGGCCAACGGTCGTAATCCGCTTTCGATTGTCGCGCCGTGTCACCGGGTGATAGGGGCCAACGGCAAGCTGACCGGGTTTGCCGGCGGGCTGACGGTTAAAGCGTTTCTGCTGGCGCTGGAAACATCACAACCCCTGCCGCAGCCGGGCGAACAAGGCGCACAGGGTCGGGCTGGCGGTGCGGTCATGCAGGCCGATTAAAAAATCACACGACACAGTCGGGCTTTTCCGCTATCGTGTTTAGCATATAAAACACGACGGCGGATTCAACGCCATATTTCGCCTATTCTGGCGATTTTCGTTAATTAGATAAAACGAGAGCTGTGTCATGAGTGTGATGTTCGATCCTGAAAGCACCGTTTACCCCTTTCCCCCTAAACCCGCCCGCCTGAGTGACGACGAGAAGGCGTTTTATCGTGAGAAAATCAAAACCCTGCTGAAGGCGCGAAATGCCGTGATGGTCGCGCACTACTACACCGACCCGGAAATTCAGGCGCTGGCCGAAGAGACCGGCGGCTGTATCTCTGACTCACTGGAGATGGCCCGTTTTGGCAGCAACCATCCGGCGACCACGCTGCTGGTGGCGGGTGTGCGCTTTATGGGGGAGACCGCCAAAATCCTCAGCCCTGAGAAAACCGTCCTGATGCCGACACTGCAGGCGGAGTGCTCGCTGGACCTGGGCTGTCCGATTGAGGAGTTCAACACCTTCTGCGACGCCCATCCCGATCGCACCGTGGTGGTCTACGCCAACACCTCGGCGGCGGTAAAAGCGCGCGCTGACTGGGTCGTCACCTCCAGCATTGCGGTTGAGCTGATTGAGCACCTCGACAGCCTGGGCGAGAAAATTATCTGGGCACCGGATCGTCACCTCGGCCGCTACGTCACCCAGAAATCGGGTGCCGATGTGCTGTGCTGGCAGGGCGCCTGCATTGTCCATGATGAGTTCAAGACTCAGGCGCTGCAGCGCATGAGAGCGCTCTATCCCGATGCGGCGGTGCTGGTTCATCCCGAGTCGCCGCAGGCGATTGTGGATCTGGCCGACGCGGTGGGTTCGACCAGCCAGCTGATTCAGGCCGCCAAATCCCTGCCGCATCCGCAGATGATTGTGGCGACCGATCGCGGCATCTTCTACAAAATGCAGCAGGCGGTGCCGGACAAAGAGCTGCTGGAAGCGCCGACAGCCGGGGAGGGCGCAACCTGCCGCAGCTGCGCGCACTGTCCGTGGATGGCGATGAACGGTCTCAAAGCTATCGCAGACGCGCTGGAGACGGGCGGCGCGGAACATGAGATTCAGGTGGACGAGACGCTGCGAGAGGCGGCGTTACTGCCCCTGAATCGCATGCTATCCTTTGCAGCGGAACTTAAACTCAACGTGAAGGGAAACGCCTAGCCGTTTTCCTGACAGGTGCTCTGCATGGACTTTTTCAGCACGCATAATATTCTGGTTCACATTCCTCTGGGTGCAGGCGGCTACGATCTCTCATGGATTGAGGCTATCGGCACCCTGGCGGGCTTACTCTGTATCTGGTTTGCCAGCCTGGAAAAAATCATCAACTACCCCTTCGGCCTGATTAACGTCACGCTGTTTGCGGTGATCTTCTTTCAGATTCAGCTCTACGCCAGCCTGCTGCTGCAGCTCTTCTTTTTTGCCGCCAATATTTACGGCTGGTACGCCTGGAGCCGGCAGACCAGCGATCATCAGGCGGCGCTGAAGATTCGCTGGCTGCCGCTGCCGAAAGCGATCGCCTGGGCGGTGAGCTGCGTCGTCGCGATTGCGCTGATGACGCTCTACATTGACCCGGTATTTGCCATGCTGACCCGCGCAGCGGTGACGCTGATGAACGCGATTGGCCTGTCGGTGGCGATGCCGGCATTGCAGCCGGATGCCTTCCCGTTCTGGGACGCCTGCATGATGGTGCTGTCGATTGCGGCGATGATTCTGATGACGCGCAAATATGTTGAGAACTGGCTGCTGTGGGTGATCATTAACGTCATCAGCGTCATGATTTTTGCCCGTCAGGGGGTTTATGCGATGTCGCTGGAGTATGTGATTCTGACGCTGATTGCGCTTAATGGCTCACGCATGTGGATCCGCAGTGCCCGGGAGCAGGGGTCACGCGCACTGTCGGCGCAGCAGACAGGCCAGTAAGGGGCGGTCACAGCGCGCGGTAACCGGGTTACCGCGCGCGGTCGTTTAGTGAGCGTGCTCGTCGCCTCTGGCGTGAGTATGGTCGTGGGAATGGGAATGGCTGTGACCGTGGCCAGCCTCAGCCGCACTGCTGAAGCTCAGCTCACACTCAGCACCGGCACAGGGCTGATACTCCATCTGCACGGTCGCATGGTCAATCTGATAGTGCTGGCGCAGATAGTCATGAATGCGGTGCAGCAGCGCATCGTGGTCATAGGGCGGGATCACCTGCACATGCAGCGTCAGCAGCGGCTTTTCACCCACCTGCCACAGATGCACATGATGAACATTGCGCACTTCAGCGATGTTCAGGGTGAGGTCCCGCATCAGCCGGTTCACATCCAGGGAGTGGGGTGCCCCTTCAAGTAACTCCTGCAGGCTCTCACGCAGCAGCGCCCAGGCACTGCGCAGCACCAGCAGTGACACCAGCAGCGACAGAATCGGGTCGATCGGCGTCCAGCCGGTCAGCATAATGATGGCTGCTGCCACAATCGCCCCCACCGAACCGAGCAGGTCACCCATGACGTGCAGTGCCGCTGCCCGCACGTTGAGGTTCTTCTCTTCGCTGCCGTGGTGCAGCAGCCAGAATGAGAGCAGGTTGGCCAGCAGGCCGCCAATCGCGATGCCCAGCATCAGGCCGCCGGTCACCGGCTGCGGATCGCTGAAGCGACGCACCGCCTCCCAGACGATCAGCGCGGTAATACCCAGCAGGGCGATGGCATTGACAAAGGCCGCTACGGTGGTCAGGCGCAGCAGGCCAAAGGTATGACGCGCATTGGGTTTACGGCGCGAGAAGTGGACCGCCAGCAGCGCCATCAGCAGGGCGGCGGCATCGGTGAGCATATGTCCGGCATCTGCCAGCAGCGCCAGTGAACCTGAAAGCCAGCCGCCAATCACCTCGGCAACCATGAAGAGGACGGTCACGCCAAAGGCGGCCGCCAGACGCGTGCGATTACTATCCTGCCCGCTATGAGTGTGGGTATGTGCCATAAGATTCCAGTTTTTTCAGTAACCTGTTTGCTAATAATATCAGTAATTGCCACGTCTCAGACGTGTCCTGATGCTGTTTTGCCTGCTCTGCGAGTTGCTGACTCAGCTGTGCACCCTGCTCCAGCCCCACCAGCAACCAGCTGCCTTTCATCCGGTGTGCCGCGTCGGCAAACTGGTTCCAGTCCGCGCGTGCGCGCGCCTCACGCATTACGGTCAGATCCTGGGTCACCGTGCTATGCAGCGTCTGACTCAGCCGACTGAGAAATTTGTCATTCTGCTGTGCCAGCTGCCACAGGTTCTCATCCAGCGGTGCCAGCGGGTCGGGCTGCCACTCCGCCAGCAGTGCGCGGAGATCGGCCAGCTGCACCGGTTTAATCAGAACCCGCTCCTGCGCCTCAGCCGGTCGTGACAGCAGCTGGGCGTCTGCGGAGCAGAGCACCCGCATCGCCTGCCGTCCCCGCTGCCGGTCACGGCGTCGCAGCAGTCGCAGCAGCAGCGTGCCGTCAGGACGCGGCATCATCTGGTCGATAAACAGCAGGTCAAAAGGCTGCTGCGCATCGGCCTTGAGCAGCGCACGTCCCTCTTCGAAGATGTCGGCCTGAATGGCAAAGCGCGCCAGCTGCTGCTGCATCACCAGCAGATTGGCCGGATGGTCATCGACAATCGCCACCCGCAGATGGGGAAAGCCGGGCAGGCCAGACTCATCGGTGCTGCTGACCGGCTCCGCGATCTGCAGAGGCAGGGTCACCGTGACCTGCGTTCCCTGGCCGGGCTGCGAGGTAAGCCGGATATCGCCCCCCATCCGCAGCACCATCTCGCGGCAGATAAACAGGCCCAGACCGCTGCCCTGCACCGACACGGTTTTGCCCGACGGTGCCTGATACCAGGGATCAAACAGCTTCGGCTGCTCCTCAGGCGGAATACCGCTGCCGCTGTCAGTCACCGTCAGCACCAGCTGCTGCTGCTCTGCCGCCAGGGTGAGGCGGATGGTGCCGTGACGGGTAAATTTCAGCGCATTGGTCATCAGGTTATTGACCACCTGCTGCAGGCGATCGGCATCGATCATCACCGTGTCAGGCAGCGGCGTCTGTGCCGCGACGATCAGACGCGGGCCGTCCGCCCGCATTAACGGATGATAAAAATGCTGCTGCTGTTCGAGCCACTGCGCCAGCGCCAGCGGGCGGGGCGCCAGAGTAAAACTGTTGCTCTCGATACGTGCGTGATCCTGCAGGTCATTCAGCAGGGTCAGCAGGGAGTGTGCGCTGCTGTGCAGCAGGGTCAGGTTCTGGCTGTTGTGCTGCTGCTTCTCCAGCTCCAGCAGGCCGAGGATCGCCTGCATTGGCGTACGCAGCTCATGGCTGACGGTAGCCAGAAACTGGCTCTTCATGGCGTTGGCCCGCTCCGCCTGTTCGCGCTGCTGACGCTCGCGGCGCTGCTGCCAGTAACGGCGCGCCAGCAGCAGAAGCAGCAGTACAATGGCGGCCCCGGCTACCGCCAGCACCATCATCGGCAGCGTTCGCATCACCATCACGCTGCCGGGCTGCGGCGGTGTTGACCAGCTGTCGCGCATTTTGCCCTGAGTATCCGCCGGGATCTGCTGCAGTGCCCGATCCAGCAGGCTGCGCAGCAGGGGCTGATCGGGCGTGACACCCAGCGCGATCGGCCAGGCGATGTCGCTGGCGGCAAAGGCGAGGTGGATACGCGCATCATCACGGCTGGCGATGCGCCAGCGGGCGGAGAGCACATTATCGACCAGCGCATCAATCTGCCCCTTTGCCAGCGCATCATAGAGGCTGTTCCGGTCGGCAAACGGCACGGGATGCAGATCCTCCGGCAGCAGGCGCAGCGCCAGGTCATCCTGCAATACGCCGATCCGCCTGCCGCGCAGATCCTGCCAGTGCGACAGCGGGGCAGAGTGAATGCTGTAGATCCCCCACAGCGCCCGCCACACCGGCAGTGAGGTGCTCTGCATCGCATCGCCATTAAGAGGCTGCATCAGTTGCAGCATCGCCTGCTGCTGCTGAATCAGCGCACTGGCCTGATGGGGATTGCTGACCCACACGGGTTCAAACTGCAGGCCCGTGCTCTGGGCGACCGCTTTCAGTAAATCCACGCCATAGCCTCTGGCGGTGCCGCTGGCGTCGCGATAGCTCCAGGGATAGTTGTCGGGCTCGGCGGTGTACGTAATGCCAGGGTGGTCGGCGATCCACGCGCGTTCAGCGGGGCTGAGCATCAGGGTCTGCGTATCCTGATAGCGCGGCAGCGTGCTGCTCCAGCGCGCCTGCAGGCTGTTCATCAGTTCCGCCGGTAACTGACGCAGGCTCTGATTTATCCAGTCAATCAGCGCGGGATCGCGGGAGAGGGCACGCAGGTTGAGCTGTCCCGCCTCAATATGTGAGGCGATCTGATAAATCTGCCCCTGCTGCAGCTGACTCAGCAGAAAACCGGCGCTGGTCTCGTCCGCCACCACATAGTCGTTCTGCTGATTGAGCAGGGTATAGAGCGCCTGCAGATCGCTGCTGTAGCGTCGCCAGTGGTGACGGGCCGCCAGGGCGGGTGGCAGCTGCGCCAGGGTGCTGTCGCTGATCGCAAGCTGCGCATTCTGGCTGTTGAACATCACGGCACGCTGGTTCTGCTGATTGCGATAGACCCGCAGCGGACTGCTGAACCAGCTTTCACTGCTCAGCGTGCCCTGAGGCAGCGGGGTGTTCCACATGCCCAGCGCAAAATCGATCTCTCCACGGTTCAGGGCCTGCATCAGTTGCGGCGCGTCGCTGTAGAGGCGCAGGGTAAACTGCGCCCCGGTCAGCTGTCGCAGCGCAGCAAGATAGTCGGCATTGATGCCATACAGGTCGTTGCCGATCCGCATCGTCCAGGGCGCGTGGTTCTCTTCCAGCAGCCCGACGCGCAGGCTCTTTCCCTGCATGGTTTCGGCGTGCGTGACCGGCAGCATCATCGGCAGATTCAGGCTGCTGACCGGGCGCACCTCAGCCAGCGCGCTGCCGCACAGCCACAGCAGAATCAGCAGCGCATATCTCACTGCTGCGCCTTCCAGAGGTCAGCCAGCTCAACCACAGAGCGGGCACCGGTTTTTTCCAGAATGTTCTTTTTATGGGTGCTGACCGTTTTGTTGCTGATGTGCAGCTGGGCGGCGATTTGCAGGTTAGAGAGGCCGCTGGCGAGCAGCGCCAGAATCTGACGCTCTTTGTGCGTCAGCGGCAGCTCAGGCTCCTCTTCGGTTTCCGGAAACGCGGTCTGTCCGCCGAGCACGGCCAGAATGGCGCTGAGCAGCTGCGTCATGCGCTGGCTTTTCACCACATAACCGGACGCCCCTAATGCCTGAGCGCGCCGGATATAGTGACGGGTCTGCTGGGCCGAATAGATCAGCACCGGACAGTCGGGACGATGGATTTTCAGGCGGCGCAGGATCTCCAGCCCGTCGCTCTCCGGCAGCCCGATATCAAGCACGATAATGTCCAGCGGCTGCTGAAGAAAAGGACGGGCGGCGTGTTCACTGCTGGCAGAGAGGAGCTGAACCGGAATGGGCGACTGGCTGAGCGCGGCTTCAAGTGCCACTTCCACCAGCGGATGATCGTCAATCAAGAGCAAAACGGCCATGAACGGTTTCCCTGTAAATTTCACAGGATGAGCATAGCGGAAGAGTGGGGCAGAGGGGAGAAAAACCCGGAGAACGGATGCTCTCCGGGTCAGACAGAATTACTGGGTCGTGCCGTCGGTTTTAGTATTAACGTCACCGCCGCCCACTTTCGTTTCAACTTTTTTGTTGATGTTCGGACATTTGCCATCTTTACACTGGCTGTTCTGGTCAATTTCGTTAGCAGACATATTTCCGCTGCTGGTGGTGCTGCCAGAAGTGGCCGGATTAGTATTGGTGCCGGTGTTATTAATTTTGCTGTTATCGACATTATTCGGTGGCAGGTTCTCTTTTGCGCCGGGTGCGACCGCACCTGCACTGGCTGCCTGGTTAGCTGTGCCGTTGTTGCTGCCTTCCGCCAGCGCCGCGCCACTGCCTAATGTCATTGCTGCTGTCAAAAAGAGTAAGGCAAACTTTTTCATCATTATACTCCCATTAATAAATGAAGACGTTTTAAGCCCAGAGGTGAAATTGGGGATAAAAAAGTCCCGGACGAAATAAAATTCGCCAGTTGGCTTAAACAGGGTGATTTAATCATGTAAGCGGGACGTTCCTCAGTGCTTACCATTAAAAAGTCTAGTCGCTAACCTGATTAATGCAAATATGACCCGCACATTTAACCCGCAGCGGGAATTTACACCCCTGGCGCTTCGGGCTACATTGGGCAGGTTGTGTCCGGCGGGCGCCGGGCCAGAAATAATATGGAATCAGTATGAATTACCAGAACGATGACTTACGCATCAAAGAGATTAAAGAGCTGTTACCCCCGGTTGCGCTGCTCGAAAAATTCCCGGCGACCGATCGTGCTGCACAGACCGTTTCACAGGCGCGTCAGGCGATTCATCAGATCCTGCAGGGCAAGGACGACCGCCTGCTGGTGGTGATTGGTCCCTGCTCAATCCACGATCCTGAGGCCGCCAAAGAGTATGCCGGCCGTCTGCTGGCGCTGCGGGATGAGCTGAAAGGCGAACTGGAAGTGGTCATGCGGGTCTATTTTGAAAAGCCGCGCACTACCGTGGGCTGGAAAGGGCTGATCAACGACCCCTACATGGATAACAGCTTCCAGCTCAATGATGGTCTGCGTCTGGCGCGTAAACTGCTGCTGGAGATCAACGACAGCGGTTTACCGGCGGCGGGCGAGTTTCTGGATATGATCACCCCGCAATATGTGGCGGATTTGATGAGCTGGGGCGCGATTGGCGCACGCACCACCGAATCCCAGGTGCACCGTGAGCTGGCCTCCGGTCTCTCCTGTCCGGTCGGTTTCAAAAACGGCACCGATGGCACCATCAAGGTGGCCATCGATGCCATCAACGCTGCCGGTTCGCCGCACTGCTTCCTGTCAGTAACCAAATATGGCCACTCCGCGATTGTCGAAACCAGCGGCAATGGCGACTGTCACATTATTCTGCGCGGCGGCAAAGAGCCGAACTACAGTGCGAAGCATGTGGCTGAGGTCAAAGAGGGTCTGGCAAAAGCGGGTCTGCCACAGCAGGTCATGATCGATTTCAGCCATGCCAACAGCAGCAAGCAGTTCCAGCGTCAGATGGTCGTGGCGGACGATGTCGCGCAGCAGATCATCAACGGTGAACAGGCGATTGTCGGCGTGATGATCGAGAGTCATCTGGTCGAGGGCAATCAGAGCCTGGAGAGCGGTGAGCCGCTGGTCTATGGCAAGAGTATCACTGATGCCTGCATCGGCTGGGATGATACCGATAAGGTGCTGCGTCAGCTGGCGGCAGCGGTTAAACAGCGCCGCGGTTGAGTGCTGGCGATCTGGCGTGACAACTGGCCGGGTCTGTCTGAATGCGCAGTGGAGAATGACCATGTTCCCTGCGCATTGAGCTGATTTATTGCTGCCATACTCAGACAGCTTTGACGATGTGATTCGTCCGGGACGAACGGACATTCAGGCTTTCACTCTGACAGTTAAAGATGACACACAGCATTGCCGGACGCAGCCCAATAAAAAAGGCCAGACTTCTGTCTGGCCTTTTTGCCTCTCAGCGAAAAATTACTTCGCTTTAC
This sequence comes from Type-F symbiont of Plautia stali, assembly GCF_059731105.1. Taxonomy (NCBI): domain Bacteria; kingdom Pseudomonadati; phylum Pseudomonadota; class Gammaproteobacteria; order Enterobacterales; family Enterobacteriaceae; species Type-F symbiont of Plautia stali. The sequence continues at coordinate 1,164,841 of NZ_AP035909.1, forward strand.
CCTGATTCGCAACGGCTGCGGCTTTCGCGGCAATCTCGTCCTGGTCACCCAGGTAGTAGCGTTTCAGCGGTTTGAAGTTTTCATCGAACTCATACACCAGCGGCACGCCGGTTGGGATGTTCAGTTCGAGGATCTCATCTTCGCTCAGGTTATCCAGATATTTAACCAGTGCGCGCAGTGAGTTGCCGTGTGCGGCAATGATCACTTTCTCACCGCTTTTGATGCGCGGCAGAATGGTGTCGTTCCAGTAAGGGATCACGCGGTCGATGGTCAGTGCCAGGCTTTCGGTGGTTGGCAGCTGCTCCGGGGTCAGTTTCGCGTAACGCGGGTCATGGCCAGGGAAGCGCTCATCAGCCCGATCCAGCTCAGGTGGGGTAACGGCAAAACCGCGACGCCACTGCTTAACCTGCTCATCGCCATATTTGGCCGCAGTTTCCGCTTTATCCAGGCCCTGCAGCGCACCGTAGTGACGCTCGTTCAGACGCCAGGTTTTCTCGACCGGCAGCCAGGCCTGATCCAGCTCATCCAGCACATTCCACAGCGTGTGAATCGCGCGCTTCAGTACAGAGGTGTAAGCGAAATCGAAAACAAAGCCCTCTTTTTTCAGCAGCTGACCCGCTGATTTGGCTTCGCCACGACCTTTCTCAGAAAGGTCAACATCATACCAACCGGTAAAGCGGTTTTCGTTGTTCCACTGGCTTTCGCCGTGTCGCACCAGAACCAGCTTAGTTACAGCCATAGCTTAACTCCTTAATACTGTGATGTTTCTGTGAGATTGGAAACCTGCTGCTGCCCGCCTGACACGCGAGCGGATTGCGCCATACCATAGCGGAAAAGCGGGCAGCGCGTAAGCCTGTGTGTGACGCACTGCGCGTTTTTCAGCCAGAAGATCAGCGTGGCGTGAAGCGATAGCGCGTCACCGATTCCCAGCGATCTCCCGGTTGCAGCCAGCAATCGGGCTGAGGCCACTCAGCATGATTGGGCGAATCCGGTAAAAATTCACTCTCCAGCGCAATGCCCTGAAATGCAGTATAGCTCTCCTGCTCGCGGGCACGGGTCCCGGCCAGATAGTTGGCAGAGTAGAACTGCAGGGCCGGAGCGGAGGTGGTGACGCTGAGCTGCAGTCTGCCATCTTCTGACCAGAGTTCTGCGGCAGGCTGGCTGTCATCGCCTGCGCTGTTGAGCAGAAACGCGTGGTCATACCCCTTCACCGCCCGCTGGTCGTCGTCTGTCAGGAAATCCTGCGCGACCGTTTTCGCCTGCCGGAAATCAAAGCTGGTGCCGGCCACGGCTTTCAGCGGCGCATTGGGAATCCCTTCGCTGTCGACCGGCAGATAGTGATCTGCGTGCAGTTGTAAGCGATGCTGGCGGGCGTCGCCATGATGCGCATCAAGGTTAAAGTAAGCGTGGTTGGTCAGGTTGACCGGACAGGGCTGGTCGCAGCGTGCTTCATAGCGGATGCTCAGGCAGTTCTGATCGTCCAGATGATAGTGCAGGTCGGCAATCAGGTTACCGGGATAGCCCTGATCGCCATCCGGCGAATCCAGGCGGTAGTGCACGTCGCTGTCTGACTGGCTGACAATCTGCCAGCGACGTTTATCAAACCCTTCCGGGCCGCCATGCAGCTGATGCGCGCCCTGGTTCGGCACCAGCTGACGGTTGATTGTGGTCAGTTTTGCACCGGCGATGCGGTTAGCGTAACGGCCCACCGTGGCACCGAGATAAGCATCCTGGTGCAGATAGTCAGAGGGGGTGGCGCAGCCAAGCAGCGCTTCACGCACCGTGCCATCCTGCATCGGGACGCGGGCGGAGAGCCAGGTTGCGCCCCAGTCCATAAAGGTCGCCAGCATGCCGTTGGCATTGCGCAGCACCGTGATGCGCCACGGCTGACCGTCGGGCGCGTGAGAGTTGACGTCATTCAGCATTGACCGGCTCCTTCAGAGGCTTTGCAGACGTAGAAGGTCTCTTTGATGCCGGTCTGCGCTTCATACTGCTCCGCAACGGCGGCTTTCACCTGATCCACCCGATCCAGCGGCATCAGCGCGACGATACAGCCGCCGAAGCCGCCGCCGGTCATGCGAACGCCCCCGTGCTCACCGATTTGCGCTTTTACGATCTCCACCAGCGTGTCGATCGGCGGCACGGTGATCTCAAAATCGTCACGCATGGAGGCGTGCGACTCGGCCATCAGCTGACCCATACGGGAGAGGTCGCCCCGGCTCAGCGCATCGGCGGCTTCGAGCGTGCGGGCATTCTCGGTCAGAACGTGACGCACCCGCTTAGCCACCTGCGGGTCCAGCTTCGCCTCTGCCGCTTCAAACTCCGCCAGCTCAACATCACGCAGCGCTTTTTTGTTGAAGAAGCGCGCGCCCGCTTCACACTGCTCGCGACGGGTATTGTATTCGCTGCCGACCAGAGTGCGGCGGAAGTTGGAGTTGATGATCACCACGGCGATATCTGCCGGCATCGACACCGGACGGGTGCCCAGCGTGCGGCAGTCGAGCAGCATGGCGTGATCTTTCTGGCCCAGCGCGGAGATCAGCTGGTCCATGATGCCGCAGTTGCAGCCAACGAACTGGTTTTCTGCTTCCTGACCGTTAACCGCAATCGCCGCGCCATCCAGCGGCAGGTTATAGAGCTGCTGCACCACGGTGCCGACCGCCACTTCCAGCGAGGCAGAGGAGCTGAGGCCCGCGCCCTGCGGAACGTTGCCGCTGATCACCATGTCGATGCCACCGAAATCGGCATGACGCCGTTGCAGATGTTTCACTACGCCGCGCACATAGTTCGCCCACATCGGCTCCTGCACGCTGACGATCTCTTCATCGAGCGAAAAGGTGTCCTGGGCATTCTCATAATCCGCCGCGACCACGCGAATCTGGCGATCGTCACGGCGGGCGCAGGCGATCACCGTCTGGTAGTCAATGGCGCAGGGCAGCACAAAGCCGTCGTTATAATCGGTGTGCTCACCAATCAGGTTGACGCGACCCGGTGCCTGAATGGTATGGGTGGCGGCGTAACCGAAGGTGTCTGAGAAAAGCTGCTGCGTGATGGTTTTTAAGCTCATTGTTGTGCCTCACGGAAGTGAACGTCGCTGACAGAACGCAGACGTTCCGCCGCCTGTTCCGCCGTTAAATCGCGTTGGGTTTCGGCCAGCATTTCATAGCCGACCATAAATTTGCGTACCGTTGCTGAACGCAGCAGCGGCGGATAGAAGTGGGCATGCAGCTGCCAGTGATCGTTGGCTTCGCCGTTAAACGGTGCGCCATGCCAGCCCATAGAGTAGGGGAAGGAGCACTGGAACAGGTTATCGTAGCGGCTGGTCAGCTGTTTCAGCGCCAGCGCCAGATCGGTACGCTGTACTGCGCTGAGATCGGTCAGACGTCTGACGTGCGCTTTCGGCAGCAGCAGGGTTTCAAACGGCCAGGCGGCCCACCACGGCACCACGGCAAGCCAGTGTTCGGTTTCCACGACGGTGCGGCTGCCATCCTGCTGTTCACGCGCCAGGTAATCGACCAGCATCGGTGAACCCTTTTTCGCGAAGTAGTCGCGCTGGTGGTCATCTTCACGCTGCGCTTCATTCGGCAGGAAGCTGTTGGCCCAGACCTGACCATGCGGATGCGGGTTGGAGCAGCCCATCGCCGCGCCCTTGTTCTCAAACACCTGCACCCAGGGATAGTGCTGACCCAGCTCAGCGGTCTGCTCCTGCCAGGTGCGCACCACCTCTTCCAGCGCGCTCAGCGACATCTCCGGCAGGGTTTTGCTGTGATCGGGCGAAAAGCAGATAACCCGGCTGGTGCCGCGTGCGCTTTCACAGCGCATCAGCAGATCGTCACTCTCAGGCGCGTCGGGGGTGTCGGTCATCAGCGCGGCAAAGTCATTGGTAAAGACGTAAGTGCCGGTATAGTCCGGGTTTTTGTCGCCGGTGATGCGGGTGTTTCCGGCACAGAGGAAGCAGTCCGGATCATGGGACGGCAGCGTGTTAACCGCCGGGGTCTCCTGCGCGCCCTGCCACGGCCGTTTGGCCCGATGAGGAGAGACTAAAATCCATTGATCAATCAGTGGATTGTAACGGCGATGCGGATGATCGACCGGGTTGAATTTGTCCATGTGAGGTCCTGGTAAGCGTCAAAAGCCAAAGAGGCATCGGTAAAAATTAGCACATCAGCGCGCCCGAAAGCGTGATCAAGTCTGGATAAATGGTATCGTTTACACAAGCTGAAAATTCTTATTTGGTGGCATTGCGTGCGGTGCAGGAGGGTTAAAGGTGAGAAGGAATGGTAACGCTTACACAGTAGGGCTGTAAAACGCCGCTGTCGCGGCGTCAGGGCTGAGGAGAGAACGTTAGCGCAGCGTCTCCTGCTGATAGCGATAGCCATCGTCCTGAGGGACAAAACTCAGGCGATGCGTGATGCAGGCCGGCGCATCTTCGGCGTGATGCGAAACAAACAGCAGCTGGGTACGTCCTTCGCCAATCAGGACATCGACAAAGCGCCTCACCAGCTGACGGTTAATCGGATCGAGTCCCTGCAGAGGCTCATCCAGAATCAGCAGCGTCGGGTGTTTAACCAGCGCGCGTGCGATCAGCACCAGCCGCTGCTGTCCCCACGACAGGGAGTGGAAGGGGGCATCAGCCAGACGGTTGTCCATGCCGAGCAGAGCCAGCCATTGCTGGGCCAGCGCTTTCTGCCGGTCAGACGCCGCCTGATAGAGACCGATAGAGTCGAAGAAGCCCGACAGGATCACCGTACGCACATTGGTGCTGACGCGATAATCCAGGTGCAGGCTGCTACTGACATAGCCGATATGCTGCCGGATGTCCCAGAGGGTTTCGCCACTGCCACGGCGACGGCCAAACAGGGTCAGGTCATTGCTGTAGCCCTGAGGATGATCGCCGGTCACCATACTGAGCAGAGTTGATTTACCGGCACCGTTCGGACCGGTGATCTGCCAGTGTTCGCCTGGATTGACCTGCCAGTTCAGCCCGCTGATGATGGGCCGATCGTGGTAAGAGACGGTGCCGTTGCGCAGAATGACGCGCGGCGCATCATCGGCCAGGGCGGGCAGGGCATCCGGCACATCCGCCTCCGGCAGCGCCATACCCAGCAGCTGTTCACTGTGCGCCAGCTGTGCCACCAGCGCTTCCGTCAGAATCGTCTGGCGCGCGCCGCTGTGTGTCAGGTTACACTCCGCCAGCACGCCCACCTGCCCGATAAAATCGGGAATATCATCAAAGCGATTGAGCACCAGCACCAGGGTGAAATCGGGCTGCTGCAGGCTGCGCAGGGTGTCGGTCAGGCTGGCGCGCGACGCCACATCCAGCCCGTCAAACGGCTCATCCAGAATCAGCAGGTCAGGCTGGCTCATCAGCGCCTGGCAGAGCAGCGTCTTGCGGGTTTCACCGGTAGAAAGATATTTGAAGCGACGTGAGAGTAGGGATTCAATGCCAAACTGGCGGGCAAACTGTTCGCACCGTCCGGGGTGCTGCCCCTCCATCTGGATGACATCGGCCACCGTGAGCCCGGTATCCTCTTCGCCTTCGCTGAGCATATCGGTGTTGTTGCGTTCCCACTCCTGTGCCACCAGAGACTGCAACTGCTCCAGCGACAGCCTGACCGGTCGTCTGAACGTGCTGCTGACCGAACCGGAGAGCGGCGGCAGCTCCCCGGAGAGCGCGCGCGCCAGAGAGGATTTGCCGCTGCCGTTGGCGCCGACAAACGCCCAGCTCTCGCCGCGTTGCAGTTCCACCTGATTCAGGCGCAGTAACCGGGTATCGCTAAGACGAAACGTGCCTTGCGAAATATGCAATGAAGCCATAATCTGTTCCGTTTTTTGCATCGTGTTACTGCGTTGTAACCTCTGCCGGTAGTGATGTCAAATTCCCCGCTAGAGCAGGGTGGCAACGATGGCGTTCTCCGCATTAAAGCTCGCGGTCACTGCGTCGCCCGGCTGCAGCTTCAGCTGCTGCAGCCGCTCGCGGGTCAGGGTGGCGCACAGGGTTTCGCCGCTGGCGATCTGCAGCAGAACTTCACTTTTGCCGTCGCCCGGCTCAATGGCGCTGACGGTGGCCGCCAGCTGGTTGTCATCCCCGGTGGCATCCCGGCTGATATGAATCCAGGGGGCTTTGATCAGCACCAGCACCTCTTTACCCGCCGCCAGCTGAAGACGATCGGCGCTGCGCTGCGTCAGCGCCACGTTAAGCTGCGTGACCCCATCGGCCAGCTGAATCAGCAGATGCTGCACCACCTGCTGCGCGTCATTGCTCATCACGGTGCCAAACAGCTGGTTTCGGGCGCTGGTCTGCAGGGAGAAGCGGGCGATCGCCGCCAGCATGCTGTCGAGCGGCAGGGCATCCTGCTGCAGGGCATCAAAGGCCTTCTGCTGGATCTGCTCCATCAGCTGAAACAGCTGGATCAGGCGTTCACCGTAGCGGGTCAGCGTCGCGCCGCCGCCACCTTTGCCGCCGGTGGCCCGCGCCACCAGCGTTTCATCCGCCAGCTGGTTCATCTCGTTAATCGCATCCCAGGCGCTTTTATAACTGATGCCCGCCAGCTTTGCTCCCTGACTGATTGAGCCGGTTTCCCGGACCCGTTTCAGCAGCTCGATACGACGGGGATCGGCAAACAGTTTCTGTTGTAAACGGATGTGAAGGGACAGTTCGGCTTCCATGACAGCTCCGGCAAAGGGTTAACGCGTGTGGAGGCCGATGATAGCGGCGTTTCGTGACCAAAGTAAAAGCACGAAAAGGGCTGCGCAAAATTTTCCTGACCCGTTACAATCACTTTTTTATTCTCAGAGTGAGACTCCCGATGCTGGAATTACTGAAAAGCCTCGCCGTAGCCGTCCTGATGGTGCCTGTGGTGATGGCGCTGATGCTGGGTATCATTTATGGCCTGGGTGAAGTGTTTAACGTCATCTCAAAATTTGGTCATCGCGAAAAATCCTCCGCCCGTTCGCACAACTGATTTCTGCCCCGCCCGCCTCTCTGCGCGGGCGCGGTCATTTTTATCCCGCCCCCCTTCATCCTTCTCTCTCTGCTGCCGATAATTTATCGGGATGCCGTGATAATGCGTTATATTATCCGCTACACAACGAATAGCCGGAGAAGATCATGTCACACCATTACACTCGCTGGGGCGTCGCGGCGCTGGTCACTTTTTCACTGGCCGGTCAGGCGGTTGCCGCGGATAATATTACCGTGTTTGCGGCGGCCTCACTGACCAATGCCCTGCAGGATATTGCCAGCCGTTATCAGCAGGAGAAGGGCGTGAACGTCGTCGCTTCGTTTGCCTCCTCTTCCACGTTGGCGCGCCAGATTGAACAGGGGGCCCCTGCCGATCTCTTTATCTCTGCCGATCAGCAGTGGATGGACGATGCGGTCGCTAAAAACAGCATGATGAAGAGCAGCCGTTATACGCTGCTGGGCAACGATCTGGTGTTAATCGCCCCGCGCAGCGCCGCGGCAAAAGCGGTTACGCTGGACAAGCAGACGGACTGGAAAAACCTGCTGCACGGTGAACGTCTGGCGGTCGGCGACCCGGATCACGTGCCGGCGGGACTCTACGCCAAAGAGGCGCTGCAGAACCTGGGGGCCTGGCCGCAGGTCGCACCGGTATTAGCCCCGGCTAACAACGTGCGGGCAGCGCTGGCGCTGGTCGAGCGCAACGAAACGCCGTATGGCATAGTGTATGGCTCCGACGCCGTGGCCAGCGAAAAAGTGCAGGTCGTGGGGCATTTCCCGGCCAGCAGCCACAAACCGGTGGAATATCCCATGGCGATCGTTAACGATCACAACCGCGCCGCCGTTAAGGCGTTTTATGACTACCTGAAAGGGCCGGAAGCGGCGGCTATCTTCAGACACTACGGATTCACACCGACGAAATGATACTCAGCGATCCCGAATGGCAGGCGGTACTGCTCAGCCTCAAAGTTTCTGGCATTGCCGTGCTCGGCAGCCTGCCGTTTGGCATCCTGATGGCCTGGATTCTGGTGCGCTGCCGTTTTCCCGGCAAAGCGCTGCTCGACAGCCTGATCCATCTGCCGCTGGTGCTGCCGCCGGTGGTGGTGGGGTATCTGCTGCTGATTACCCTGGGCCGGCGCGGCATCATCGGTGAAAAGCTCTATGAGTGGTTCGGTTTCAGCTTCGCCTTCAGCTGGCGGGGGGCCGCACTGGCCTCCGCGGTGATCGCTTTTCCGCTGATGGTGCGCGCCATCCGGCTGGCGCTGGAGGCGGTCGACAGCCGGCTGGAGCAGGCGGCGCGCACCCTGGGGGCTGGACGCTGGCGGGTTTTCTTCACCATTACGCTGCCGCTGACCCTGCCTGGCGTGATTGTCGGGACGGTGCTTGCCTTTGCCCGCTCGCTGGGTGAGTTTGGCGCGACCATCACCTTTGTCTCCAATATACCGGGCGAGACCCGCACCCTGCCGCTGGCGATGTTTACCCTGATCGAGACGCCGGGTGCAGAAGGGGCGGCGGCGCGCCTCTGCGTGATCGCCATTGTACTGGCGCTGGCGTCGCTGCTGGCGTCGGAATGGCTGGCCCGTGCCGGTCGTAAGCGGATGGGAAGCTGATGCTGTCACTCAATTTTATGCAGCAGCAGGGCGATCATCACTTAGAGGTCGACCTGCAGATCCCGGCCAGCGGGATCACGGCCATCTTCGGCGTCTCCGGGGCCGGTAAAACCTCGCTGATCAACGCGATCAGCGGCCTGACTCAGCCCCAGCGCGGACGGATAGCGCTGAATGACCGGCTGCTGTTCGATGCGGAGCAGGGGATATCGCTGCCGCCGGAAAAGCGGCGTATCGGCTATGTCTTTCAGGATGCCCGGCTCTTTCCCCACTACCGGGTGCGCGGCAACCTGCAATATGGCATGGCGCCCGCGATGAAAGCGCAGTTCGACACCCTGGTGTCACTGCTGGGGCTGGAGGCGCTGCTGCCACGCTTTCCGCTGTCGCTGTCGGGCGGCGAGAAGCAGCGGGTCGCCATTGGCCGTGCGCTGCTGACCGCACCGGATATGCTGCTGCTGGATGAGCCGCTGGCGTCACTGGATCTGCCGCGCAAACGCGAACTGATGCCTTATCTGCAAAAGCTGGCGAAGCAGGTCGATATTCCGATGCTCTACGTTTCGCACAGTCTGGAGGAGATCCTGCAGCTGGCCGATAACGTGCTGGTGCTGGATGCGGGGCGGGTTAAAGCCTTCGGACCGCTGGAGCGGGTCTGGAGCAGCAGCGCGATGCGTCCCTGGCTGCCGATGAGTGAACTGACCAGCGTGCTGCGGGTGCAGGTGCTGGAGCAGCATCCCGACTACCCGATGACCGCGCTGTCGCTGGGCGATCAGCATATCTGGGTCAGCCGGGTGAATCAGCCGGTGAAGACCCCGCTGCGCATTCGCATCGCCTCGGCCGACGTTTCGCTGGCGCTGCAGCCACCCCAGCACAGCTCCATCCGCAACATTCTGCCCGCGCAGGTGGTGGAGCTGGTGGAGGTCGGCGACCAGGTTGAGGTGAAGCTGCGCATCGGCATCAGCGAACTCTGGGCGCGCATCACGCCGTGGGCGCGGGATGAGCTGGGCATCCGGCCCGATCAATGGCTCTATGCCCAGATTAAAAGCGTCTCGGTGACGCCCTGATTACAACACGTACTGATGGAGGGTATCGGCAATGGCGGTTTCAAGGTTCGTGCCGATCACCTTCTTCGCCCGTGCTTTAATCGCCTCGTCGGCGTTGCCCATCGCCACCCCCAGTCCGGCCGTTTCCAGCATGCTGAGATCGTTGTAGTTGTCACCGAAGGCGATCACATCCGACATGCTCAGGCCCTGTGATTCAACCCACTGCGCCAGTCGTTTGCCTTTGCTGTTGCCGCCGCGAGCGATATCCACCTGATCGTGCCACGACCATTCGCAGGCCAGCCCCAGCTCCGTTTCCACCTGGCTGGCGAACTGCTGCAGTTCCGGAATGTTGGTATGCGACAGCGCAAACTTCCAGATCGAACCGGCGTCGCGCGCCGCCTGAGCGAGGTCAGGCACCTGACGAAACAGCGGGCGCTGGTGGGCAGGGAGTGATTCGGTCCACTTCAGGGTGCGCGTCACGTGTCCGGTCGCCGTCTGATAGAGCATCGCATCATCCACATAGAGCAGGCCGTGAATCCGCTGCGCGTTCAGCCTGTCGATCACCTCAAGGGCGAGTTGCGGATCGAGCGGGTCGGACGCCAGCACCTTTTTCGCCTGATAATCGTACAGATAAGTGCCATTACAGCAGATCGCAGGTGTATCCAGCTGTAACGCCTGATAAAAAGGATGGATGGCGCAGTGATGGCGTCCGGTCACGATAACGACGTGAATACCCGCCTGGCGTGCCTGGTTCAGCGCCTCGATGGACTGCGGCAGAATCGTTTTGGCGGGGGTCAGCAGTGTGCCGTCGAGGTCGAGGGCAATTACACGGTAGCTCATTAATCCTTCCATTCATCCGGGTTTGCGAGGGCTAAAGTCTACACCTGACCGCGGCCCGGAGACAAAAAACAGGGCACAAATGATTCCAGCGTCCGGCAATAAAACGCGCTACAGTGATTGACAGTTCATGATCAGGCAGCAAAAAAGGAGAATGCATGAAACAAGTTGTCTACACCGCCAGTCCCGAGAGCCAGCAGATCCACGTCTGGCAGATGAATGATGAGGGTGGGCTGACGTTGCTTCAGGTGACCGATGTCGCCGGCCAGGTTCAGCCGATGGTGGTGAGTCCGAAGCGCGATTTTCTCTATGTCGGTGTTCGTCCCAATTTTCGCGTGCTGGCATTCCGTATTGCCGCAGACGGCACGCTGACGGAAGCGGGCCAGGCGCCGCTGCCCGGCAGTCCGACCCACATCTCCACCGATCATCAGGGGAAATTCCTGTTCTGTGGCTCCTACAACGATGCCTGCGTCAGCGTCAGCCCGATTGGTGAGGATGGCATTCCGCAGGCGCCGCTGCAGGTGATTAACGGACTGGAGGGCTGTCACTCCGCCAACATCGACAATGACAATAAGACGCTCTACGTGCCGGCCCTGAAGCAGGATCGCATCTGTCTGTTTGCGCTGGGCGCAGACGGTCAGCTGACGCCGCGTGAGCAGGCGCAGGTGACGACGGTCGAGGGTGCCGGTCCGCGTCACATGCAGTTCCATCCGGGCGGGCAGTACGCCTACTGCGTGAACGAACTCGACAGCACGGTTGAGGTCTGGGCGTTAAATCAGGGCGGGGGAGAAGCCGAGAGCGTGCAGACGCTGGACATGATGCCGCCGGACTTCAGCGGCACGCGCTGGGCAGCCGATATTCACCTGACGCCGGATGGTCGTTTCCTCTATGCCTGCGATCGCACCAGCAGCACGCTGGCGATCTTCAGCGTCAGCGAACTGGGTGATGAGCTGACGCTGGAAGGGTTCCAGCCGACCGAAACGCAGCCGCGCGGCTTTAATATCGACCACAGCGGACGCTATCTGGTGGCGGCGGGGCAGAAGTCGCATCACATTGAAGTCTATGCCATTAATGAACCGAAAGGGCTGTTAGAGCCGCTGGCTCGTTATGCCGTGGGCCAGGGTCCGATGTGGGTCGTGATCCACTCGCTGCAGGCGTAACCTATCCTGAAAAACGCCTCTCCTGAGCAGGAGAGGCATTCAGAGGGCGGAAAAACGCAAATCCGGGTGCCTCTGACCGCGATGAATCCGCTCAGCATGCAGGGAACACGGTCAGAAGAAGAAAGCGTCCCCTGTTACTGATAGTTCGCGGTCAGCGAGGCGCTCGCCAGAGCGTGGAAATGCACATTAAAGCCGACCATCGCGCCACTGGCGCCTTCATCCACTTCAATCGTCTCCACATCCAGCGCATGCACGGTGAAAATGTAGCGATGGGTTTCGCCCTGCGGCGGTGCTGCGCCACCGTAACCCGCCTGACCGAAATCGGTACGGGTCTGCACGGCGCCTGCAGGCAGCGCCGCTTTGCCGGAACCGGCACCCTGCGGCAGGGAGGTGGTGCTGGCCGGGATGTTCGCCACGACCCAGTGCCACCAGCCGGACCCGGTCGGGGCATCCGGATCGTAGCAGGTCACAACAAAACTTTTGGTGCCCGCCGGTGCCGCTTCCCAGGCCAGATGCGGAGAGATATTCTCGCCGTGATAACCCATGCCGTTGAAAACATGCTTCTCAGGCATCTTCTCGCCGTCATTAAAATCCTGACTAAAAACGCGCATCACATCTCCTTAACTGTCGATGAATAGCCTTTCATCATAACCAAAAGCGCAGCCAGTGCCAGCGGTCAGCCTGCTCAGGAGACAAAATGGTGCGGATGATCCAGCGCGCCGGCAATCGCAGCGGTCAGCCGGCTTAACGCCGGTGGCGTGATGATGTAGGGCGGCATCAGGTAGATTAAGCGGCCAAACGGGCGGATCCAGACCCCCTGTTCCACAAAGAACTGCTGCAGCGCCGCCATGTTGACCGCCTGATGCGTTTCCACCACGCCAATCGCGCCCAGCACGCGCACGTCGGCCACCTGCGGCGAGTGGCGCAGCGGCAGCAGTTCAGCCCGCAGCTGCTGTTCGATGTTTGCTACCTGGCATTGCCACTCTCCTTCCGCCAGCATCTTCAGGCTCTCCGACGCGACCGCGCAGGCCAGCGGATTGCCCATGAAGGTCGGGCCATGCATGAAACAGCCTGCCGCACTGCGGCTGATGGTGTCTGCCACTTCGCGGGTGGTCAGGGTGGCCGCCAGGGTCATCATGCCGCCGGTGAGCGCCTTGCCGACGCAGAGAATATCCGGGGTGATGCCCGCGTGCTCGCAGGCAAAGAGCTTGCCGGTGCGGCCGAATCCGGTGGCGATCTCATCGGCAATCAGCAGCACGCCGTAGTGATCGCACGCCTCCCGCACCTGCTGCAGGTAGCGCGGATGATAAAAACGCATGCCGCCAGCGCCCTGCACAATCGGCTCCAGGATCACCGCCGCCAGCTGCTGATGGTGTGTCTCAATCAGCCGGGCAAAATCCTCAAAGTCCTGGCTCTGCCACGCATCGTCAAAGCCGCAGGCCGGTGCCGCTGCAAAGCGATGTTCCGGCAGATAGCCGCGCCACAGGCTGTGCATGGAGTTCTCAGGATCGCACACCGACATCGCCGCAAAGGTATCGCCGTGATAGCCGCGCTTCAGCGTCAGAAAGGTCTGGCGCGTCTCACCGCGGCCCAGCCAGTATTGCAGCGCCATCTTCATCGACACTTCCACCGCCACCGAACCGGAGTCCGCCAGGAAGACGCACTCCAGCGCCTCAGGCGTCATCGCCACCAGCTGGCGGCAGAGCGCCACTGCTGCCGGGTGGGTGATGCCACCAAACATGACGTGGGACATCTGTGCAACCTGCGCGGTCAGCGCCTGGTTCAGACGCGGATGGTTGTAGCCATGGATCGCGGCCCACCAGGAGGACATGCCATCCACCAGCTCACGGCCATCGGCAAGTTGCAGCGTAACCCCGCGGGCGGCCACCACGGGGTAGCAGGGCAGGGGGTCCTGCATGGAGGTGTAGGGGTGCCAGATATGCTGGCGGTCAAAACGGGCATCTTCAGAGGTGAACGCGGTGAGGGTCATCGGAGTTGTAAACCAAAATAAAAAAATATAGTTTACAAGTATACCCCTGCTTTCTGTCGGGATGACACCCTTTTTGGAGTAAGTAATGGCTCAACGCTGGACAATTGCACAGGCGCAAGCGCTGTTTGATGAACCCTTTCTTGAACTGATGTTTAAAGCGCAGCAGGTGCACCGTCAGCACTTCGACCCGCGTCAGGTGCAGGTCAGTACCCTGCTGTCGATCAAAACCGGTGCCTGCCCGGAGGATTGTAAATATTGCCCGCAGAGTGCGCGCTACAAGACCGGCCTGGAGTCGGAACGCCTGATGGAAGTGGAAGAGGTGCTGACCTCCGCCCGTCAGGCCAAAGCCGCGGGCTCGACCCGCTTCTGCATGGGGGCCGCGTGGAAAAATCCGCACGAGCGCGATATGCCCTATCTGGAAAAGATGGTTGAAGGCGTCAAGGCGATGGGAATGGAAACCTGCATGACGCTGGGCACCCTCAGCGAGCAGCAGGCGCAGCGACTGGCGGGCGCGGGGCTCGATTTCTACAACCACAACCTCGACACCTCGCCGGAGTTTTACGGCTCCATCATCACCACCCGCAGTTATCAGGAGCGCCTGGATACGCTGGGCAAAGTGCGCGACGCCGGGATCAAAGTCTGTTCAGGCGGGATCGTCGGCCTCGGGGAAACCGTGAACGATCGCGCCGGTCTGCTGGTGCAGTTAGCCAATCTGCCGACGCCACCCGAGAGCGTGCCGATCAACATGCTGGTGAAGGTGAAAGGCACACCGCTGGCGGATAACGACGATGTGGAACCGTTCGATTTTATCCGCACCATTGCGGTGGCGCGCATCATGATGCCGACCTCCCATGTGCGTCTCTCAGCAGGCCGGGAGCAGATGAACGAACAGACCCAGGCGATGTGCTTCATGGCCGGGGCGAACTCCATTTTCTACGGCTGCAAACTGCTGACCACACCTAATCCGGAAGAGGATACCGATCGGGTGCTGTTCCGCAAACTGGGGCTGAACCCGGAGCATACGCACACGCAGCACGGCGATCAGCAGCAGGAAGAGCATCTCAGCGAGCAGCTGTTCCATGCGGACACGGAACAGTTCTACAACGCGGCGCTGTAATGAGCTGGCAGCAACGATTCCGGCAGGCGCTGGATCAGCGTCGTGCGGCCGATGGCTGGCGGCAGCGACGGATTGTCGACGAACAGACGACCCGCACGCTGCACAGCGGCGGTCGCTGCTATCACCACTTCTCCAGCAATGATTATCTCGGCCTGACCCGCCATCCGGCGGTGATCGCGGCCTGGCAGCAGGGTGCGGCGCTGACCGGCGCGGGCGCGGGGGCCTCAGGACACGTAACCGGCTATCACCGTCAGCATGCCGATCTGGAGGCGCAGCTGGCCGACTGGCTCGGCTATGACCGTGCGCTGCTCTTTATCTCCGGTTTCGCGGCCAACCAGGCGGTGATCCATCTGCTGGGGGAGAAAAACGATCGCATCCTGGCTGATAAACTCAGCCACGCCTCTCTGCTCGACGCGGCCAGCCACAGCCCGGCGCAGCTGCGCCGGTTCAGTCACAACGCGCCGGAGAGTCTGGCGGCGCGGCTCGCCTCACCCTGTGAGGGGGAGACGCTGGTGGTGACGGAGGGGATTTTCAGCATGGATGGCGACAGCGCGCCGCTGGCTGCACTGGCGCAGCAGACGCGTCAGGCCGGAGGCTGGCTGCTGGTGGATGATGCGCACGGCATTGGTGTGGTGGGTGAGCAGGGGCGCGGCAGCTGCTGGCAGCAGGGCGTCCGGCCGGAACTGCAGGTGATCACCTTTGGCAAAGCCTTTGGCGTCAGCGGCGCGGCCCTGCTGTGCGATGCCGACACTGCCGACTACTTTCTGCAGTTCAGCCGTCATCTGATCTACTCCACCGCCATGCCCGCCGCCCAGGCTTTTGCGCTGCAGGCGGCGCTGCATGAAGTTCAGCAGGGCGAGGCGCTGCGCCAGCGCCTGCAGCAGAATATCCGCCATTTCCGGCGCGGCGCGGCGTCGCTGCCGTGGCAGCTGATGGATTCAGAGAGTGCGATTCAGCCCCTGCTGGTGGGTGAAAACAGCGAGGCGGTGGCGCTCTCTGCGCAGCTGGCTGAGGCGGGCTGCTGGGTGAGCGCTATCCGGCCGCCTACCGTGCCACCGGGTACCGCCCGGCTGCGCATCACCCTGACGGCGGCACATCGCCCTGAGGATATCGATCGGCTACTGGAGGCGCTGCATGACGCTGCAGGTTGACAAACAGGCGGTCGCTCGCGCTTTTGGCCGGGCGGCGAGCCACTACGATGCGCATGCCGCCCTGCAGCGTCTGAGCGGCGATGCCCTGCTGGCACACGCCCCGGTCGACAGTGGTCTGCACCTGCTGGATGCCGGTTGTGGCACCGGCTGGTACAGCCGGCTCTGGCGCGCGCGTGGCAAACAGGTTACGGCGCTGGATCTCTCCCCGCAGATGCTGCAACAGGCACGCCGCAACGACGCGGCGCAGCACTATCTGGCGGGGGACATTGATGCGCTGCCGCTGGCGGACAACAGCTTTGACCTGGTCTGGAGCAACCTGGCGGTGCAGTGGAGTGACGATCTGCCGCAGGCGCTGGCCCAGTTCCGGCGGGTGCTGCGGCCCGGCGGCACGCTGCTCTTTTCCACCCTGGGGGACGATTCGCTGCAGGAGGTGCATGAAGCCTGGTCACATCTGGACGCACTGCCGCATGCCAATCGCTTTCTCAGCGAGGCGCAGATTGCCGCCGCCTGCCATGCCTGGCCGCTGCGCTGCACCTCGGAGCGGGTGACGATCCATTTTCCCGATGCGCTCAGCGCCATGCGCTCACTAAAGGGCATTGGCGCGACCCATCTGCATCAGGGGCGTGACGGCCAGGTGTTAACCCGGCAACGCCTCAGCCGGTTAGAGGCGCACTGGCCGCGCGACCGGCACGGCTACCGCCTGAGTTATCATTTAATTTATGGAGTAAGTGCATCATGAAACGCCTGTTTATCACCGGCACCGACACCGAAGTTGGCAAAACGGTCGCCAGCGGCGCGCTGTTGCAGGCCGCCGCCGCCGCAGGCTTCCGCTGTGCGGGCTATAAGCCGGTGGCGTCGGGCTGTGAGATGACGCCGGAGGGCATCCGCAACAGCGATGCACTGGCCCTGCAGCGTTACAGCAGCGTCGCGTTAACGTATCAGCAGGTCAATCCGCTGGCCTTTATGGAACCGACATCACCGCACATCGTCAGCGCGGAAGAGGGCAGGCCGATTACCCATCTGGCGCTGTCGGCTGGTCTGGCGGCACTGGAGCCGCTGGCGGACTGGATTCTGGTCGAGGGGGCCGGGGGCTGGTACACCCCGCTGTCGGAGACGCACACCTATGCGGACTGGGTGGTCAGCGAACAGCTACCGGTGATTCTGGTGGTGGGGATTAAGCTGGGCTGCATCAACCATGCGCTGCTCACCGCAGAGGCGGTACGGGCGCGCGGGCTGACCCTGGCAGGCTGGATCGCGAATACCATCGAGCCACCGGGCAAACGCTATCAGCACTATCTCGCCAGCCTGAAACAGCGCCTGCCTGCCCCCTGTCTGGGCACGATCCCCTATCTCACGGATGAGGCGCAGCAGGCTGCCTGTGGACACTACCTGAAGCTGCCTGAATAAGCGGACCCGGCCCGGCCGTCACTGCGGCCAGCGGCGGCTCTGCCCGCCGCAACCGGTTTTGCCCTCAGGCCACCGTCAGCCATTTATCGACGGTGTAATCGTCAAGCTGCGCCATGCTGCCGTGCGCCACATTGCGACCGCGATGCAGCAGCAGAAAGTAGTCTGCCACGCGGCGGATTAGCGACAGGCGCTGCTCCAGCAGGAGAATGGTCAGCCCGTAGTCGAGGTTAAGCCGCCGGATCAGATTGCCCATCTCCTCCTCCAGCCACGGCGACATGCCGTCGGTGGGTTCATCGAGAATCAGCAGTTTAGGTTGCAGCACCAGCGCACGCGCCAGGGCCAGCTGTTGCTGCTGATCGACAGGCAGATCACCGCTGCGCTGCTGGCGCAGCGAATAGAGTGCCGGAAAGAGATCGAACACCATTTCAGGAATGGCGCGATGGCGATCGTGCTGACTGGCACCCGCCAGCAGGGCGATCAGCAGGTTATCTTCCACGCTCATCTGAGTAAAAATATGGCGGCCCTGCGGCACGTAGCCGATCCCCATCTGTGCCCGCTGTTCAGCCGGTTGCAGCAGCAGATCTTCCGGCGGGGAGCCATCTTCCTTCCAGGAGATAGAGCCGCTGTTGATAGGCAGTCTGCCCATGATGCAGTTCACCAGCGTGGTTTTGCCCATGCCAGGCCGGCCCAGAACGCCGGTGCAGGTGCCAGGCGCCAGATCGAGGTCCACATCCCAGAGAATATGGTTCTGACCGTAAAATTGATTCACCGAACGTAAACTCAGCATCTGACACTCTCCTTCCCGATCATTAGCCTGAATGCTTCCGCTCTCTGTCGTCTGGCAAACAAGTCATCAGCAGCGGCCCTGTCGCCGTTGCAGCTCAGTGCGCCTGGTGCGCGTTGGTGCCAGAGAGTCCTGCAATTCCCAGGCCAGATCTTAAAACGGCCCTGTTTTCTGCTGCTGTGCCTGCTTTCGGGGAAGGAAAGGTGAGAAAAACTTATCAATTCCCCACGGTCATCACGCACCTGCACTTTTGCAGTGCCTGGCGGCGCTGTTCCTGGTGCAGGCGTGCTCTGAGAAGGCAACGAATCTGATTAAGAATTCTAGTCGGCGCCCGGAAATTTGCCTGGCCAGCGGGGGGAAGGATTAAAAATGCAGACTATTCCGCCAGCCGCGGGCGCGAAATTTAACGGAAAAAAAATTATTTTCGCGGTGTCAGAAGGGCAGGGAAAAACTATACACAGCTGATGGCGGCGGGGCTGCCATCACTTATCCACTATTCCTGTGGATAACCTTGTGCATTAGGTAATGAAAACCAGTTGGAAGCGAGGAAATACGGGGCCTGGTAACATAATGACGAGATTCTGGCCTCATAAGCTAAAGCCATTAAAATCAGTATTTTATTAAAAAACAAGCCTGCGATTTCTCTGTCAGGTAACCAGACTGTAATTTTGTGACGCTCTATTGACAAATGTTAAATCCGATCTCTGCCTGGGGATAACCTTGCGCAACACGCTTCGCCTGGATTTTCATCGCGCGCCAGAGAGGGGAGCGGAACCGCAACAGGGTTAACATTGCACCATTACTGTTTTTATATCCAGTATTATTTTCTGGCAAAATCACCATAGCCGAGTAAAATAAGTGCCTGCCCGCCGACTTCTCCAGCAGGAAATGCATTCATGAGCAAAGCCTTTAAATTAAACTCTGCCTTTAAACCTTCAGGCGATCAGCCTGAGGCGATCCGTCGCCTGGAAGAGGGACTGGAGGATGGACTGGCCCATCAGACCTTATTAGGGGTAACCGGCTCCGGTAAAACCTTTACCGTCGCCAACGTGATTGCCGACCTCAACCGTCCGACCATGGTGCTGGCGCCCAATAAGACGCTGGCCGCCCAGCTTTATGGCGAAATGAAAGAGTTTTTCCCGGATAACGCCGTGGAGTTCTTCGTCTCTTACTACGACTACTATCAGCCTGAAGCCTATGTGCCCAGCTCCGACACCTTTATCGAAAAAGATGCCTCGGTGAATGAGCACATCGAACAGATGCGTCTGTCGGCCACCAAGGCGCTGCTGGAGCGGCGGGATGTGATCGTGGTGGCGTCCGTCTCCGCGATCTACGGTCTGGGCGACCCCGATCTCTATCTGAAAATGATGCTGCACCTGACCCGCGGCATGATCATCGATCAGCGCAGTATTCTGCGTCGTCTCTCCGAGTTGCAATACACCCGAAACGACCAGGCGTTCCAGCGCGGGACCTTCCGGGTGCGCGGCGAGGTGATCGATATCTTCCCGGCGGAGTCGGATGACATTGCGCTGCGCGTAGAGCTGTTTGACGAAGAGGTTGAGCGGCTGTCGCTGTTCGACCCGCTGACCGGCCAGATCGAGTCGGTGGTGCCGCGCTTCACCATCTACCCTAAAACCCACTACGTCACGCCGCGCGAGCGCATCCTGCAGGCGATGGAAGAGATCAAAGTGGAGCTGGCGGATCGCCGACGGGTGCTGCTGGAGAACAACAAACTGCTGGAAGAGCAGCGCATCACCCAGCGTACCCAGTTTGATCTGGAGATGATGAGCGAGCTGGGCTACTGCTCCGGCATCGAAAACTACTCGCGCTATCTCTCTGCACGCGGGCCGGGCGAAGCGCCGCCGACGCTGTTTGACTATCTGCCTGCCGATGGCCTGCTGGTGGTGGATGAGTCCCACGTCACCATTCCGCAGATTGGCGGCATGTATAAAGGCGACCGGGCGCGTAAAGAGACGCTGGTGGAGTATGGCTTCCGTCTGCCGTCGGCGCTGGATAACCGTCCGATGAAGTTTGAAGAGTTTGAGGCGCTGGCGCCCCAGACCATCTATGTGTCGGCGACGCCGGGTAAATATGAGCTGGAAAAATCGGGCAATGAAGTGGTCGATCAGGTGGTGCGTCCGACCGGTCTGCTCGATCCGATCATCGAAGTGCGTCCGGTCGGCACCCAGGTTGACGATCTGCTGTCGGAGATCCGTCAGCGCGTGGCGGCCAACGAACGTATCCTGGTGACGGTGCTGACCAAACGCATGGCGGAAGATCTCACCGAATATCTGACAGAGCATGGCGAGAAGGTGCGCTATCTGCACTCCGATATCGATACGGTGGAACGTATGGAGATCATCCGCGACCTGCGTCTGGGTGAGTTTGATGTGCTGGTGGGCATCAACTTACTGCGTGAGGGGTTGGATATGCCGGAAGTGTCACTGGTCGCGATCCTGGATGCGGATAAAGAGGGCTTCCTGCGTTCAGAACGTTCCCTGATCCAGACCATCGGTCGTGCGGCACGAAACGTCAACGGTAAGGCGATTCTCTACGGCGATAAAATCACGCCGTCGATGGCGCGCGCCATTGAAGAGACCGAACGCCGCCGTGAGAAACAGCAGCTGCACAATGAAAAGAATGGCATCGTGCCGCAGAGCCTCAACAAGAAGATCACCGATATTCTGGAACTCGGCAACAACGTGGTGAAAACCCGTGGCAAAGCCAGACCGGCCCGCCCGGGCGAAGCGCAGGCTCAGGCCGATTTGCTGACCTTAACGCCTCAGGCGCTGCAGAAGAAGATCCACGAGCTGGAGGGACAGATGCAGCAGCATGCGCAGAACCTGGAGTTCGAGCAGGCGGCGAACGTGCGCGATCAGCTGCATGAGCTGCGTACGCTGTTTATTGCGGCCTCATAGCGCCGTTAAAACCCTGAATGGCGTGTTCCAGCGCCACCCTGAGCAGCTGGCGGTCGTGACGATATTTAATGTCGGCGGCCTCCAGCGGTTCACGGACGATCAGCCGATCGTCAATCCCCCGGGTATCGACCGCCGGGCTGACCACCACCGCATCAATTACCCGCTTGCCGATGTAACGCTCCATCATCGCCAGTTTGTCAGCCACCGACAGGCTGGCGGCGGCGGGGCTGAGCTCGCGGCCCAGATTGCCGATAAAGACCATGGTGGCGGGCGTGCGCCGCAGCGCCTGCGCCATCTCATCCATCAGCAGGATCGGCATCAGGCTTGTATAAAAGCTGCCCGGCCCGATCAGGATCAGATCCGCCTCACCAATCGCCTGCAGCGCTTCCCGCGTGGGCTGGACATTGGGATGCAGCATCAGCTCCTGCGGCGGCTGCTTCATCTCGTCAATCGCCGTTTCGCCGTAAACCATGTTGCCTTCCGCATCCATCGCCACCAGATCCACCGGCTGCTCCGACATCGGGATTAAAAAGGCATCCACCTTCAGCAGGTTGCGGATGATGTTGATCGCCTCCAGCGGGCGCACGCTGAGATGATCCAGCGCGCGCAGCATCAGGTTACCCAGGTTGTGCCCGGCCAGTTCGCCATTACCGGCGAAACGATACTCAAACATCGCAGAGGCGACGCTGGGTTCGGTAATCAGCTGGTTCAGGCAGTTGCGCATATCTCCCCAGGCGATCCCGCCTTCGGAACGGCGGATACGGCCGGTTGAACCGCCGTTGTCGGTGGTGGTGACAATGCCGGTGAGGCGCGAGCCCAGCGGGGAAAGGGCAGACATCACGCGGCCCAGACCGTGTCCGCCGCCCAGTGCCACAACGCGATCAAGATCGGCCAGTGTGCGATTCATACTTCTCCTTACTTTCCTTTCGCGTGGCGAGGCTCTAAACGCTAAGCCCGCGCGGATGACTTACGTCAAAATCAGGCGGGCATTTTAACGTATCCTGTAGCGAAAATGCGGTGAAAATTCGATATGTATAAGAATATATAGCGAAAACAGCGAATGGAAGAGTGGCGTGAATCACGCTAACATCATGTTTACCGCGCTGATCAACGGGTCAGCGTACACTCAAGCCTGAATGCCTAAGTCTGCGGATAGGGGGTTCAGGCCGTAGCCATCGAGCTGCCAGGGTGCAGGAAGAAATGACTGCATCTCCCAATCTGGAAAGGTGTTCTGGTGTCACAATTTACTGATGCATACGCGCGTAAGTTCTATTACCTGCGCCTGTCGGTCACGGATGTCTGTAATTTCCGCTGTACCTACTGTCTCCCGGACGGCTACAAGCCGCAGGGAATTCGTAACAAAAGCTTTCTCTCTCTGGATGAAATCCGCCGTGTCACGCGGGCCTTTGCGGCAGCCGGCACGGAAAAAGTGCGGCTGACCGGAGGGGAGCCGTCGCTGCGCCGTGATTTCACCGACATCATCGCCGCGGTGCGTGAAAACGCCGCCATTCGTCAGATCGCGGTGACCACTAACGGCTACCGGCTGGCGCGTGACGTGAAGCAGTGGCGCGAGGCAGGCTTAACCGCGCTGAACGTCAGCGTGGACAGTCTGGATGCCCGCCAGTTTCACGCCATTACCGGTCAGGATAAATTTCATCAGGTGATGAGCGGCATCGATGCCGCCTTTGACGCCGGTTTTCGCCAGGTGAAAGTCAACAGCGTGCTGATGCGCGATCTTAACAGCCGCAGTCTTACCACCTTCCTGGACTGGATCCGCAACCGTCCGATTCAGCTGCGCTTTATCGAACTGATGGAAACCGGTGACGGCGGTTCGCTGTTCCGCGATCAGCACGTTTCCGGTGCGGTGATCCGCGACCAGCTGATCGCTCAGGGCTGGCAGCGTCGTGAAAGCGAACGCAGTGACGGCCCGGCGCAGGTTTTTTACCATCCCGATTATGTCGGCGAGATCGGCCTGATTATGCCCTACGCCAAAGATTTCTGTGCCAGCTGCAACCGTCTGCGCGTCTCCGCGCAGGGCAATCTGCACCTCTGTCTGTTTGGCGACGGCGGCATTCCGCTGCGCGATCTGCTGGCGTCGGACGACCAGCAGGCTGAACTGCAGGCGCGCATTGCCAGCAGCCTGGGGCAGAAGAAGCAGACCCATTTTCTCCATCAGGGCAACACCGGCATTACACAGAATCTCTCTTACATTGGCGGCTAATTTCAGGAGGCAGTATGGGTAAACCAGCCAGCGAATTTCAGGCGGTGCAGATTGCGGTGATGACGGTCTCCGATCGTCGCGATGCCAGCAACGACACCTCCGGTGACTACCTGCGCAGCGCGGCGGCGGAAGCGGGCCACAGCGTGGTCGATCACGCTATCGTGCCAGAGAATCTCTATCGCATTCGTGCCACCGTGTCGCGCTGGATCGCCAGTGACGATGTGCAGGTGGTGATCGTGAACGGCGGCACCGGGTTTAACCTGAAGAACAGCACGCCGGAAGCGCTGCTGCCGCTGTTTGACCGCGAGATTGAGGGATTTGGCGAACTGTTCCGGATGATCTCCTATGAGGAGATTGGCGGTTCGACCCTGCAGTCACGCGCCATTGCCGGTCTGGCGAATCAGACGCTGATTCTGGCCGTGCCGGGTTCGACCAGCGCCTGCCGTACCGCCTGGGAGCGCATCATTGCCGATCAGATCGATGCGCGCACCGCGCCCTGTAATTTTGTCTCACATCTGAAGAAACAATAAGCATGTCTCAACTTACACACATTAACGCCGCGGGCGAAGCGCACATGGTGGATGTCTCCGCCAAGGCTGAAACCGTGCGCGAAGCGCGGGCAGAAGTGCTGGTGCTGATGCAGCCGGAAACGCTGCAGATGATTATCGAGGGCAGCCACCATAAAGGGGATGTCTTTGCCACCGCCCGCATCGCCGGTATCCAGGCGGCGAAACGCACCTGGGAGCTGATTCCGCTCTGCCATCCATTGATGCTGAGCAAAGTGGAAGTGAACCTCGAAGCAGAACCGGCGCACAACCGGGTCCGCATCACCTCGCTCTGCCGCCTGAGTGGCAAAACCGGCGTGGAGATGGAGGCGCTGACCGCGGCTTCGGTGGCCGCGCTGACTATCTACGACATGTGCAAAGCGGTGCAGAAAGATATCGTCATCGATCAGCTGCGTTTAATCAGCAAGAGCGGTGGCAAAAGCGGCGATTTTCAGGCGGTGGCCCATGATTAAGGTGCTGTTTTTTGCCCAGGTGCGCGAGCTGACCGGCACGGCCGCACTGGAGGTCAGCGCGGACTATCCGGACGTGGCGGCACTGCGCGCATCCCTCGCTGCACGGGACGACCGCTGGGCGCTGGCGCTGGCGTCGGGTAAGCTGCTGGCGGCGGTCAATCAGACGCTGGTGCCGATGACGCATCCCCTGCACGCCGGGGATGAAGTGGCCTTTTTCCCGCCCGTAACCGGAGGCTGAGATGGATACGCAGATTCGCGTCGGCCCCGCGCCGTTTGACATGGCAGAAGCGTATCGCTGGCTGGCCGCCTGTGATGAAGATGGCGCGGTTGTGACCTTTACCGGTAAAGTCCGCAACCACAATCTGGGGAGTGATGTGGCGGCGCTGACGCTGGAGCACTATCCCGGTATGACCGAGAAAGCGCTGCAGGAGATCGTGGCGGCGGCGCGTGAACGCTGGCCGCTGCAGCGCGTCACGGTGATCCATCGCGTCGGCGAGCTGTTTCCCGGCGATGAAATCGTGCTGGTCGGCGTGACCAGCGCCCATCGCGGCAGCGCCTTTTCCGCCGCCGAATTCATCATGGATTACCTGAAAACGCGCGCGCCCTTCTGGAAACGCGAAGCGACAGAGCAGGGTGACCGCTGGGTGGATGCCCGCGACAGCGATCACCAGGCCGCTCAGCGCTGGGAGTAGCGCGGAACTACGGCTGCTTCAGCTGCTCCGCCGGGCCAAAGCGGGTCTGGCCGTGACTGTGCTCACCGCCGCCCGTCGTCCGCTTCAGCTGGATCACCTGGCCCTGCTGCCACGCGTTCGCACCCGCCGCCGCCGGGTGCGCCACGATATCGGCGCGCCGGGCGCGAATCGCTTTGCTGTCGACGTCGAAGCGGCGATCGCGGTCGGCCAGCAGCCGGGAATCCATCTGACCATCCGCCGTAAAGCCCATCATCAGTGCCGGAATGCCGAGCGGCAGCGTTTTATCGCGATCGGTATGCCAGGTGTGCCAGGTTTTCCCGTAGGTATTCACGATGCGTTTCATCAGGGCGTGATCGGCGCTAGCGGGTAAGCCCGGCGCAATCAGCGTGCCCGACTTCACCTCATACTGGTGGCTGTGCCACAGCTTCTTCTCCTCCGGGGGCAGGGTGTTGAACAGCCGTTCGCTGATGATGTACTCCACCCCCATCAGCCGCGCATCGCGGGTGTTGCCGTCATAGATCACCGCCTGCATCACATCCTCGTTCAGCACGGTGACGTAGTGGTGTGCCTCCATCTGACCGTTCTGGTCGCCATTGTAAAAATGGAAGCCATCCAGATAGGTGTTGATCGCCTCAATCGGCGGTCGTGACTGCATCACGCTGGCACCGGTCTCCAGCAGCTTCAGCGAGGAGGAAGTGGGCGCGCCCGGTGACTGCACCTGAGCAGGCGTATTATTGGCGCCGCAGCCGGTTAATAACAGGCTGAACGCCGCAACGGGCCAGAGTTTAAACATCGTAAGTTCCTTTAACGTTAAAAAAGGTAACCTTAGTTCAGTTCCCGCCTGCCTGCGAAACGCTGGCGATGATAGAGTAGGGTTTTGGTTCATTCTGAGGACAGGCATGTCATCCACCCCGATTCTGCAACGTCTGACACTGGTCGCCGCGCTGGTGCTGGCGGGCTGTAGCAGCAAGAAAACCCCCGAGGCGCCGGTCCGGCAGCCTGAGGATGTGAAAGCACAAATTCAGCGGCTGCTGCCGTCGCATGTCAGCAACAAAGCGGCATGGAGCGACGATATCTACACCTCTTTCCGCACCCAGCAGATCGATCCCAGCGCCAGCAACCTCTGCGCGGTGATCGCCGTGGCGGATCAGGAGAGTAACTTCAGCGCCGAGGCGGCCGTGCCCGGCCTGCCTAAAATCGCCTGGGGTGAGATCAATCGCCGGGCGGCCAAAGTCCATGTGCCGGCTTTTCTGGTGCGCACTGCGCTGCTGATTAAATCCCCGACCGGCGAAAGTTACGCGGCGCGGCTCGACAAAGTGCGCAGTGAAAAAGAGCTGAGCGCCATCTTTGATGACCTGATCGACATGGTGCCGATGGGCCAGACGCTGTTTGGCAATCTCAATCCGATCCACACGGGCGGGCCGATGCAGGTCAGCATTGCCTTTGCCGAGGCGCATGCCAAAGGCTACCCGTGGCCGGTTGATGGCACGATCCGGCGTGAAGTCTTTACCCGTCACGGCGGGATCTACTTCGGCACGATGCACCTGCTCGGCTACCCGGCTGACTACAGCCAGCCGCTCTACCGCTTCGCGGACTTCAATGCGGGCTGGTACGCCAGTCGCAACGCGGCGTTCCAGGCGGCGGTGGCGAAGGCGACCGGGATGAAGCTGGCGCTGGATGGCGATCTGATCCTCTATGGCTCAGACGCGGCGGGCGGCACCGAACTGGCGGTGCGCACCCTGTCGAAGCAGATCGACATGAGCAACAGCGCCATCCGGCGCGATCTGGAGAAAGGGGAGAAAGCGTCGTTCAGCGACAGCGAACTCTGGAAGCAGGTCTTTACCCTGGCGGATAAAATGGCGGGCCGTAAGCTGCCGCGTGAAATGCTGCCGGGCATTAAGCTGGAGAGCCCGAAAATTACCCGCAATCTCACGACGGCGTGGTTTGCGCAGCGCGTCGACAGCCGTTATCAGCAGTGCCTGTCACGGCGTTAAACGGCATGTTGTGGCGCAGTTGAGCTGAGCTGTGCCACACTTAAATCTGACAGGGCTCCCTGTGGAGCGTCTTACTACTTATCCCTTTATCAAGAGGTGCATCATGGATCGATATCCACGACATGATTCTATCGTTCAACCCGCCTCGCGCGGGCTTCAGGCTTACATGGCCCAGGTGTATGGCTGGATGACCTGTGGTCTGCTGCTGACGGCGTTTGTCTCCTGGTTCGCTGCACGTACGCCTGCGGTCATGGAGCTGGTCTTCGCCAACCGGATCACCTTCTTCGGGCTGATTATCGCGCAGCTGGCGCTGGTGTTCTTCCTGTCAGGCATGGTGCATCGCCTGAGCGGGGCGGTGGCGACCGGGCTGTTTATGCTCTATTCGGCGCTGACCGGCGTCACGATGGCCAGCATCTTCCTGGTTTACACCTACTCCTCCATCGCCAGTACCTTCTTTGTCGCCGCCGGGATGTTTGGCGCGATGAGCTTCTACGGCTACACCACCAAACGCGATCTGAGCCGGTTTGGCAGTCTGCTCTTTATGGCGCTGATCGGCATCCTGCTGGCGTCGCTGGTGAACTTCTGGCTGAAAAGCCCGGCGCTGATGTGGGCGATTACCTATATCGGAGTGGTGGTGTTTGTCGGCCTGACCGCCTATGACACCCAGAAGCTGAAAAATATCGGTGAGCAGATTGATGCGCGCGACACGGAAAACCTGCGTCGCTACTCGATCATGGGGGCGTTAACGCTCTATCTGGACTTCATCAACCTCTTCCTGATGCTGCTGCGGATTATGGGCAACCGTCGCTGAGTCAGGCTACCCGTTTCGCGGCCAGCGCCGCGCTGAACGGCTGAGATGTAAAGGGGGAGGCGCACCGGTTGCGCCTCCCCCGTTTTATGATGACTTCTGAAGCTTCTGCTCGTTCTTCTGGCGCAGATGCTTCGCCCGGCTCTCCAGAACCAGATAGAGCACCAGCGCCAGCAGCAGCGGCAGGATGAAATAGAGGACGCGATAGGCGAGCAGCGCCGCGATAATGGTGCCATGCGACGCGTGCTGACCGCTGAGCAGTGCCAGGAAGACCGCCTCCAGCACGCCAATACCCGCCGGAATATGAATGATCACCCCGGCAATACTGCTGATCAGCAGCACGCCCAGCACCATCGGATAGCCGACATCGCGCCCCAGCAGCAGCCAGATAATTGCCCCCATCACCATCCAGTTAGCGCAGGAGACGCCAAACTGCAGCAGCGCCATACGCAGCGAGGGAAGCTGCAGCGTCTGCCCTTTGACCGTCCAGCGTCGCTGTTTCGAGAAGGCACAGGCCCAGAGGTAGATCGCCACCAGCACCAGCAGCACCACACCGATCAGCCGCAGGGTAGTCTCACCGATAAACCAGCCGCTGGGGATGGAGACCATGCCCGCACTGAACACCACGCCAGCCAGCAGAATGTAGCCCAGCCAGTTGGTGGCGATGCTCAGGGAGAAGATGCGGGTGATGGTGGCGCTGTCGAGTCCCAGGCGGGAGTAGAGCCGGTAGCGCATCGCCACGCCGCCGACCCAGGTGCTCAGCGTCAGGTTAAAGGCGTAACAGATAAATGACACCAGCATGACCTGCCGCTTCGCCAGCTTATGCCCGCAGTAGGCGCGCCCGATAAGGTCATAGCAGCCGTAGACCAGGTAACTCAGCACCACCAGTCCGGCGGCGGTCAGAACCACAAAGCGGTTATAGTTAACGATGACGTCATAAACATCTTCCCAGTTCACTTTGCGGGCATAAACCACCAGCAGCACCACCACCGCGATAAAGAACAGCACGGTGAGGATTTTTTTTGCCAGTTGCCAGCGTGGATGTTTTTTTGCCATCAGGATTTTGCTCCCTGGTTGTCGGCTTCTACGCGATCCTGTGTCTCCATCTCGGGCTGCACCGGGGCAGCCACCTGGGCCAGCCGCGGTGTGTGCGCCGGTAACCAGCCCGCAATAGCCGGGAAATGGCGCAGGAAGTGGAAGACCACCACGCTTTTGCTGAGCTGCCACCAGTTGCGCGGGGGCAGTCGATCCTCCTGCACCCGCTGACAATCATTTGCCAGCAGCGCTTCAAGGTTGTCACGCAGCGTCTGGTTAAACGGCCGGTCGTGAATGATCAGGTTGGCTTCCAGGTTGAGTGACAGGCTGAGCGGGTCGAGATTGCTGGAGCCGACGGTGGCCCACTGATCGTCCTTCACCGCGATCTTGCCGTGCAGCGGACGACGGATATATTCATAGACTTCAACCCCGCCATCGACCAGATAGTTGTAGAGCAACTCCGCGCCTACTTTCACAATCGGCATATCCGGCTCGCCCTGCACAATCAGCCGCACCCTGACGCCGCGCTGCGCCGCGTTGCGCATCTCACGCAACAGCCGGTAGCCGGGAAAGAAGTAGGCGTTAGCGATAATCACATCCCGCTTCGCCTCGCGCAGCATCTCAAGGTAGTGCATTTCAATGTCGTCGCGATGTTCGTCATTGTCGCGATAGACATAGAGCACCTGGGCATCGCCGGGCCTGGCATTGACCGCCGGACGGTGAGATCGCGACCCCCACCAGCGGCGGGTAGGCTGTTCACTGCCAATCGCCTGCTGCAGATAGCGGGCGATATCGCCTACCACCGGCCCTTTGACCTGCACCGCATAATCCTGCTTGGCCTCGGGGCCGTAGTCGGTGTTGTGCTCGGCAGAGAAGTTGATGCCGCCCACAAAGGCCACCACATCATCCACCACCACGGTTTTGCGGTGCAGGCGGCGGAACACGTTAGTGCGCATGCCCATCACCAGCGGGCGCGGATCGTAGTAGATGAAGCGCACGCCCGCGCTGGTCAGGCTGTTCACAAAGGTGTCGGAGAGTTCGGCGGAGCCGTAGCCATCCACCATGATTTCAACCCGCACCCCGCGCTGGGCCGCCGCCAGCAGTTCGCGATGCAGGGCATTGCCGACCTCATCCTCAAACAGAATAAAGGTTTCAATCAGCACCGTGCGCTCGGCCCGCTGTATCGCACCAAAGACGCGCGGGAAAAACGCCTCACCATTTTCCAGCAACAGCAGCCGGTTGCCTTCCTGCCAGCTGAAATTCATAGGTGAATCTCCACGGCCAGCGGCGCATGGTCGGAGAGATGGGACCACGGCTTACGCGGCAGCGCCCACGGATGAGTGACGGTGGCATTGCGTACATAGATGCGGTCGAGCCGCAGAATCGGGAAGCGCGCCGGGAAGGTGCGCGCCGGGCGTCCGGTTTTCATGCTGAATACCTCTTTCAGGCCTGCGCCCTGTTTTAAGATCGCGTTAGCGCGTCGTTGCCAGTCGTTAAAATCACCCGCCACCACAACCGGCGCGTCGGGCGGCAGCGAGGTGACCATTTCACATATCATCTTCATCTGCGCGCGGCGGTGCGAGGCCTTCAGGCCAAGGTGCACGCAGATAACGTGCAGCGTGCCATGCGGCTCGGGCAGGGCGATCTGACAGTGCAGCATGCCGCGATTTTCACTGCCCGCCACCGAGATATCCCGGTTCTCATACTCTGCAATCGGAAAGCGCGACAGCACGGCATTGCCGTGATGTCCTTCCGGGTAGACCGCATTGCGCCCGTAGGCGAAATCGTTCCACATGGTGTCGGCCAGAAACTCATAGTGTGGCGCCTCGGGCCACGCGTCATGGTTAAGCGGATGGATGGCATGCGTGCCCATCACCTCCTGCAGAAGGACCACATCCGCCGACGTTGCGCGAACGGCTTCGCGTAATTCCGGCAGGATGAAGCGGCGATTAAACGGGGCAAAACCCTTGTGTGTATTGATCGTCAGGACTTTTATTGAAAATCCTTGCGTGTTTTGTGGCATACTCGCGACGCACTCCTTTTCATCATCACCAGAATCAAAGTGTAGTCTTTGTCACAAATGGGTGGTGAGAGAGGGCGATAATTAAGGCGTTATCCGAAAATTGTTTTACATTGAGGAAACCGTTTCCGGCTTGTGCCGGTAGCACTTGGGCGACCTGTTGGGTCTGCCAGGAGAACTGAATGAAATGGTCTAATCGTATTCAAATCATCACGGGTCAGACATACATGCATATCGCTATGCATCTGCTGGTGATCGCTG
Source organism: Type-F symbiont of Plautia stali (assembly GCF_059731105.1). Taxonomy (NCBI): domain Bacteria; kingdom Pseudomonadati; phylum Pseudomonadota; class Gammaproteobacteria; order Enterobacterales; family Enterobacteriaceae; species Type-F symbiont of Plautia stali. The sequence continues at coordinate 1,195,862 of NZ_AP035909.1, forward strand.
CGCTGATCTGGGGCTGGAAGCACAAGGCCCTGGTCGATGTCTGCAGCACGCTGGTGGCCGTCTACGCACTGGTTTTTGTTGCCATGCTGGCAACACAGCGCATCGCCCGTTTACGGACCCTTGGCGATTATCTTGAAGAAGCGACCACCACTTACTACTTTGGCGCTGCCATGATGACACTGTTTCTGGTGTCGCGGATCTACCACAACAACCTGCTGCTGGCGTGCCTCGGCGTGGTGATGTTGCTGGGTCCGGCGCTGGTGTCGCTGCTGGCGAAAGAACCGCCACGGCGCATCGAAAAAAAACGTAGCTAAGTTGAAGGCCACCGAAAGGTGGCCTTCCTGTTTATGGGGCAGGGAAGATGTGTGTGTAAATGTGAGCTATCTCGCACACTTGCTCTAAAGCTGCTACACTCGCCCGCTTACGCATCGTAGTTTGTGCCCTTTTCACGCGTCAGCCCCAGCTGCCGTCACTATCCCTCTGAAAACTACACCGTGAATCACGGACAGAGCGGACCGGAGTAAATCACGTAATGTCTTTTGACTCTCTCGGCCTGAGTGCCGATATTTTGCGCGCGGTCGCCGAACAAGGCTACAGCGAACCTACACCTATCCAGCGCCAGGCGATACCTGTGGTGCTGGCAGGCCGCGATCTGCTGGCGAGCGCCCAGACCGGCACCGGCAAGACGGCCGGCTTTACCTTACCTTTGCTTGAAAAACTCTCTGCGACCACCACGCCGGTGCGCGGCCGTCGCCCGGTGCGCGCCCTGATCCTGACCCCGACCCGTGAACTCGCGGCGCAGGTCGGCGAAAACGTCAGTGACTACAGCAAATATCTCCCGCTGCGGTCGATGGTGGTGTTTGGTGGTGTCAGCATCAATCCGCAGATGGTTAAACTGCGTGGCGGCGTCGACGTGCTGGTGGCGACACCGGGTCGTCTGCTGGATCTGGCGCATCAGAATGCGGTTGACCTCTCTAAGGTCGAAATTCTGGTACTGGATGAAGCGGACCGGATGCTCGATATGGGCTTTATCCACGACATCCGTCGCGTGCTGGCGCGCCTGCCGGCTAAGCGTCAGAACCTGCTCTTCTCGGCCACCTTCTCTGATGAGATTAAAGGCCTGGCTGAAAAACTGCTGACCAACCCGGAAATGGTGGAAGTGGCGCGCCGCAACACCGCCTCTGAACAGGTTGCTCAGCAGGTGCATTTCGTGGATAAGAAGCGCAAGCGGGAACTGCTGTCGCAGCTGATTGGCGAAGGGAACTGGCAGCAGGTGCTGGTCTTTACCCGAACCAAGCATGGCGCTAACCACCTTGCCGAGCAGCTGGGCAAAGATGGCATCACCGCCGCCGCGATCCACGGCAACAAGAGCCAGGGTGCCCGTACCCGTGCGCTGGCTGACTTTAAATCTGGCGGGATCCGCGTGCTGGTGGCGACCGATATCGCGGCGCGTGGCCTGGATATCGAAGAGCTGCCACACGTGGTCAACTATGAGCTGCCCAACGTCGCCGAAGATTATGTGCACCGTATTGGCCGTACCGGCCGTGCGGCGGCCACCGGTGCGGCACTGTCACTGGTCTGCGTCGATGAGCATAAACTGCTGCGTGATATCGAACGCCTGCTGAAGCGTGAAATCCCGCGCCTGGCGATTCCGGGTTATGAACCCGATCCGAGCATCAAAGCAGAGCCTATCATCAACGGTCGCCAGCAGCAGTCGCGCGGCGGTGCAGGCGGCGGGCGCGGTCGTGGTCAGGGCGGACAGGGTGCAGGTGCACCACGTTCATCCGGCGACAAGCGTTCTCAGCCTCGTCGTCAGGGACAGCCTGCGCCTCAGGGCGACAAGCCCGCTTCCCGTCCGCGTCGTCCGGCACCGAAGCGTACCGGGAACGTCTGAGTATGAGGGTTTTACTGGCGCCGATGGAGGGCGTGCTTGATTCGCTGGTGCGCCAGCTGTTATCGGAAGTGAACGACTACGATCTCTGCATCACCGAGTTTTTGCGCGTGGTCGATCAGCTGCTGCCGGTAAAATCCTTTTATCGTCTCTGCCCCGAGCTGCATAACAACAGCCGCACGCCTTCCGGCACGCGGGTGCGGATGCAGCTGCTGGGGCAGCATCCCGAATGGTTAGCCGAGAACGCCGCCCGTGCGGTGGCGCTGGGCTCCTGGGGGGTGGATCTCAACTGCGGTTGTCCCTCTAAGCTGGTCAACGGCAGCGGAGGCGGAGCGACCCTGCTTAAAGATCCCGATCTGATCTATCGCGGCGCGAAAGCGATGCGTGAAGCGGTGCCTGCTGACTTACCGGTCACGGTGAAAGTGCGGCTCGGCTGGGATTCCAGCGCCCGCAGCCTGGAGATCGCCGATGCTGTACAGCAGGCGGGAGCCAGTGAGCTGGTGGTGCATGGACGAACCAAGGAAGAGGGCTATCGTGCCGAGGCGATCAACTGGCAGGCGATTGGCGAGATTCGTCAGCGGCTGCGCATTCCGGTGATTGCTAATGGTGAAATCTGGGACTGGCAGAGCGCGCAGAACTGTATGGCGGTCACCGGCTGCGATGCGGTGATGATTGGCCGCGGTGCGCTGAACATCCCTAACCTGAGCCGGGTGGTCAAATATAACGAGCCGCCAATGGCCTGGCCTGAGGTGGTGCGCCTGTTGCAGAAATATAGCCGGCTGGAAAAGCAGGGTGACACCGGACTCTATCACGTCGCGCGCATCAAACAGTGGCTTGGCTATCTGCGCAAAGCCTATGCAGAAGCGGATGGCCTGTTCAGCGAAATCCGGGCATTAAAATCGTCGGGCGACATTGCACAGGCGATCGATCGTCACGCGACGGTTCATGGTTTGTGATAAAAAATCAGGCGACCCCTTAGCGGCCTGACGGTATAGTGAGCCAAATTTCCTTCACCGCAACTCTGCTATGTCTGACACCGCCGTGTTGAGCAACAGCCAGCTCAACAAACGTATCCTTTCCGTTATCGTTTTCACCTTCTTCTGCTATCTCTCCGTCGGCTTGCCGCTGGCTGTGCTGCCTGGCTTTGTCAAAAATCACCTCGGCTTCAGCTCATTCATCGCCGGGCTGATTATCAGTATTCAGTATTTCGCGACGCTGCTCAGCCGTCCTCAGTCGGGCCGTCTGGCCGACCGGCTTGGCCCTAAACGCGTGGTGATGCTGGGGCTGCTCTGCTGCGGCATGAGCGGGGTGCTGACCATCGTCGCCGCCCTGCTGAGCGGCTGGCCGTGGCTGAGCCTGACGCTGCTGGCTGTCGGACGGCTGTTTCTTGGGGTGGGCGAAAGCTTCAGCAGCACCGGCTCTACCCTGTGGGGCATGAACATCGTCGGACCGCTGCAGACCGCCCGCGTGATCTCCTGGAACGGCGTCGCCACCTATCTGGCGATGGCGGTGGGCGCACCGCTGGGCGTGATGCTCAACGGTCAGTTCGGCATGAGCGGCTTTGCTGGCCTGATTGCGGTGATGGGGATCGCAGGCTATCTGATGGCGAGCCGCAAACCTGCCGTCACCGTCAGCATTGGCGAGCGCATTCCGTTTCATCGCGTCTTTTCCCGCGTCTGGCTCTACGGTCTGGCGCTGGGCTTCGGCACCATCGGCTTTGGCGTGATTGCCACCTTCATTACCCTCTACTTTGCCAGCCGCAACTGGCAGGGCGCGGCCTATGCGCTGACGCTGTTCAGCCTGGGCTTTGTGCTGGTGCGTCTCGGCTTCGGGCGCTTTATCACCCGCTTTGGCGGACTGCGCGTCTCGCTGTTCTCCTTTCTGCTGGAGTGCGTAGGGCTGCTGCTGATCTGGCAGGCGGACAGCGCGTGGCTGGTGGGGGCGGGGGCGTTTCTGACCGGCAGCGGTTTTTCGCTGGTCTTTCCGGCCCTGGGGGTGGAAGCCGTTAAGCGGGTTGAGCGTCAGGATCAGGGATCGGCGCTCGGCACCTACTCCGCCTTTCTCGATCTGGGGCTGGGCTTAACCGGCCCGGTGGCGGGACTCTTTATCGGACACTGGGGCATGCAGTCGGTCTACCTCGCGGCGGCGATCATGGTCCTGGGTGCGCTGCTGATTACCCTGTGGCTCTGCGCTCAGCAGCGGCTCACCAGCGGGTGAGCCGCCGGGTCATCAGAAACGGGTAAACAGCCAGTAGAGCAGGGCGGAGAGCAGAACGGAGACCGGCAGGGTTAAGACCCAGGCGACCGCCAGGTTGCGCAGCGTGGCAAGCTGGAGGCCGGAGCGATTGGCCGCCATGGTGCCCGCCACGCCCGAGGAGAGCACATGGGTGGTGGAAACCGGCAAACCGAAACCGTCTGCCGCGCCAATGGTCGCCATCGCCACCAGCTCGGCGCTGGCGCCCTGCGCATAGCTGAGATGGGTTTTGCCGATGCGTTCTCCCACCGTGACCACAATCCGCCGCCAGCCCACCATCGTGCCAAGTCCCAGCGCAATCGCCACCACCACTTTTACCCACATCGGAATAAAGCGGGTGGCGCTGTCGAGTTCGCTTTTCACGGCTTTCAGATTGCGTTCCGTCTCCTGCGGCAGCGTGACCTTTGCGGTCTGCAGATGCTTGATCGACTCTGATGCCAGATACATCTGGTTGCGGGTATTGGTCACCGCCTGCGCCGGAATGTTATCCATCGAGCCATAGCGGCGAATCTCATCACCCACTTCATTGAGCGTCATCGCCAGCGCCGGTAACACCTCGCTGTTCATCCGGTTGCTGCCGACAAAGCCGGTCAGCACGTCGCGGGCCGCCGGAGGGTGTGCCGCCGCCGGTTGCAGCTGGCGCAGCTGATGCGCGGTGACTTCGGTCAGCGCGGCCACGCGGGGGATCTGGTCGGCAGGCAGCGATCGGTTCAGGGCGTAGGCGATCGGCATGGTGCCGACCAGGATCAGCATAATCAGCCCCATCCCTTTCTGCCCGTCGTTAGAGCCGTGTGCAAAGGAGACGCCGGTACAGGTCAGGATCAGCAGGCCGCGGATCCAGACCGGCGGCGGCTGATCGCTCTGTGGCGCACGGTAAAGCTGGCGATTGCGGATAAAGCGTTTCATGACCCACAGCAGCAGCCCGGCACAGACGAAGCCCACCACCGGCGAGAGCAGCAGGGCATAGCCCACCTTCAGCGCCTGATCCCAGTCCACGCCGCTCAGGCCGTTGCGCCCGTGCAGCATCGCGTTGGCGACGCCGACGCCGATGATGGAGCCAATCAGGGTATGTGATGACGAGGAGGGCAGGCCAAAATACCAGGTACCGAGATTCCAGATAATGGCGGAAAAGAGCAGTGCATAGACCATCGCGAAGCCGTTGCCGCTGCTGGCCTGCAGGATCAGCTCCACCGGCAGCAGCGAGATAATGCCAAACGCCACCACCCCGCTGGAGAGCAGCACGCCCAGAAAATTACAGAAACCGGACCAGACCACGGCGACGCCGGGCGTCAGCGAATGGGTATAGATCACTGTGGCGACGGCATTGGCGGTGTCGTGAAAGCCATTGACGAACTCAAAACCGAGCGCAATCAGCAGCGCCAGGCCCAGCAGAAAGAAGGGCAGGAAGCTGGTAACCGGCATGTTGGTCTCTTCAACGTCACTGACCAGGTTGAGGCCGGCGAACGCGAGACCCGCGACCAGCAGAATAAAAAACAGCGGTTTACTGAAGCGACTGCCTTTGCCGTTGAAATCAGGCCGGCCCCGGACGGATGAGGGGAGACTGTTTTCGCTCATGGTGTACCTCATGTGGCGGATAGCGGATGCTGATTTGCACCGGGTTATCGCTGTGTGATACGCGCTTTCTATGACAGAAAAATGATGGTCGGTCTTGCGGAAAAGTTTCTTTACCTGATGGCGATATTAAAAGCTAACACCATTAACAGCGATGCCACATTCAGACACTAAGACCGCTAACAGAAGCCTGTAATTTAGGTTAAGTCATAATTAAGGTATGATGCGTTTACTTAATAGCCATGAAGTTCATGAGGGATTATGACTGAAGGATTTTTTTTATATCACCTGGATAAAACCACCTGCGGCGGAAGGATTCTTAGCGGCGCACCTGATGAAACGTACACCATCGGCGGCATCGAGTGCCAGCAGGTCCGGGAGGGCGATCCGGTGACCTGCGGAAAACATGAAGGACGGTTTCGCGTCTGTGGAGGGATGGGGGACACCTATGAGGTGAATGGTGTCCTGAAAGAGTGGGCGGGTTCTCTTCACAGTTACAGCTCCTGCCCCTGTCGTGCCCGTTTTATTCCCTCCGTCAGCACGCACACTTACGAGATAGACTGCAATGCTGGCCGTGCAGCCGAACGAGCTGAGGCTGCGGAGAGAAAAGCACAGCAGTCAGAGCCTGAACAGCGTGCACAGGCAGTGAAGAAGAAACGGGAAATCACGCTCACCATCGGTGTGTTCTTTGATGGAACGGGCAACAATGCGATTAACACAACTGACCGTCAGGCTGTCTGTACCGGCGCACATTTTGGAATGAACGATGCGGAGACAGAGTCCGTATTGCAGCAGTGCATACGACTGAATCGCGGAATAAGTGGCACCGCTGCCGGAAGCTATCTTGGCTATTACACTAATGTGCATTGGCTCAACACTCTATATGACCAGAATATGGCTCCTCAAACGGGTTCTGGTCAGCATGCGATTTATATTAATGGTATCGGGACGGAAGATGGGGGGGCTGACAGCGCATATGGAATGGGTACAGGCCTGGGAAATACTGGGGTAATCAGCAAAACCGATAAGGCTGTCTCAGAATTAGCTACTGCTATAAAAGGTTATCTGGATAAATACACTGATGCCCGCGCCTGTGTCATTAAAGAGTTACAGTTTGATATTTTTGGCTTCAGCCGTGGAGCCGCGGCGGCGCGGCATTTTGCCAACCGGGTATTCAGCCAGGACAGGACCATTATCTCGGCAATTAAGATAGAGCTGGGTGATGTTGAGTTCTCCGGTACGCCCGGCGGTAAAACCCGATTTCTGGGAATTTTCGATACCGTGGCGGCCATCGGAACGCCGGTTAATGGCCTGAACCCGCACAGCGCAGATACCGGTGAGGTGAATCTGGTACTACGTCCGGGCGTGGCGGAAAAGGTATTTCATATCACAGCGCAGCACGAATGCCGGTTTAACTTTGCGCTGAACAGCGTCAAACCGGCCTGGCCTGAGCTGGCCCTGCCTGGTGCGCACTCCGACATTGGCGGAGGTTACAATCCGGAGGAACGCGAAGCCTGTTTCCTCACCCGGCCGGAGTTTGAAACCGTACCACTCTCAACTCCCGATACAGAAACGCGGATTTATCAGCAGACTTGCGCGCAGCTTAAAACGATGGACGGCTATCCGGCGATAGCGCCGCTGCTGAATGCGGTGGAGGTCAATGCCGATGTCTGGCATGACGACAGAATGCCAGCCGATCGTTACGGCACACTACAAAAACGCAGTGGTGCGGCGCTGGTTATTGACAGAATTACCCGCAATGACTGGTCGAAGGTGGCGCTACGGGTGATGCTTGATGCGGCGCAGGATGCCGGTGTGGTGTTTGAACCTGTCGATGAAACCAATCCTGATTTTGCGCTGAGTGCAGAAACGAATGGACTGAGTGAAAAAGCGATTGTCATGGGGCGTGCGGTTCGGAATAGTCAATCTACACCCGGCTTTACAACTCCCGAAATCCTGATGCTGGCCAAAAAATACATTCACTGTTCAGCTAACTGGAACGGTGTAGTGAGGGATGACCAAGGAATGATCAGCGGTGCAGTCAGACCGGCAAAGCTTGTGACATTTACTAACCGGCCGGACGAACGCTGGCAGCGTACGGTTTACGATATGGACGGGAATAAAAAATGGAAATAAGACGCATGGCGGGATTTATTACACTCCTGATACTGACTGGCTGTCACAGTGCAGGCCAGACGGCTCCGGCAGTGGTCAAAACCGATGCTCCCTCAGAGTGGAAATTCAATTTCTTCACGCCAAAAGCGTTACCTGCTCTGGTGACATTTGCCGTGATTCAGGGTGCTGATGGGACGATTTATCGCTTTAATACACTTAACAGTACTTCTGCACTGCCTGAGGTTATCGGTAAGTGGAATGATAAAGATCGTGCCTCTGGTGGCTACTGGAATCATGTTGATCGCCCCCCTAAACATTTTATCTTTTGCTGGGACTCGGTAATTGATAAGAAAGTGTATGAGACTCATCTGACTGTCCCTGATGTTATCGTAAAAAAGATGAGCAGTGCCAGTGGGAAAACGGATCCCTATAATAATAATTATGACACCATTCAGATTGGCCTGGCTCCGGAGGGGAAGGTAGCGGTATGGCTAAAAGGTATCGGGTTTGAGCCTAATTATCGCATTACACCGTCTGTCCTGAAAACTTTTTCCGGAGACAAACTGGATATCTGTAAAGGAATAAACAAACATCCAAATGGATATAAATATTATGGAGATACACCTGATTTTATCAAAGGGAAAAAATATCCTTACGGCCAATGGTAACGCTCCCGACATTTAATTAATTGGCTGAAAGATAGTCATTTCAGCCATTTTAAAAGGGTGACCAGTTAAACTGTTAAAGAAGAATCAGCAGTGCAGTCAGACCGGCAAAGCTTGTGACATTTACTAACCGGCCGGACGAACGCTGGCAGCGTACGGTTTACGATATGGACGGGAATAAAATATGGAAATAAAACGCGTAGCAGGGCTTCTTGCAATGCTGGCGTTGACAGCCTGTCAGGGAGAAACGCACTCCATTAACGCTCCTCAGAACAACGCACCAACAGAATGGTGGTTTAATTTTTTCACGCCTAAAGCGTTACCGGCATTAGTAACCTTCGCGGGTTTTCAGGATGCCGAAGGTAAAGTTTATGAGTTCAACACACTTGATAGTACAAGAGCGCTTAATGGTGTAGTCGGTAAGTGGAACGATAATGCACGAACGCTTAACGGTCACTGGAATCACGTTAAACAGCCTCCCAGACATATTATTTTTTGCTGGGACTCAATTATCGATAAAAGGGTATATCAGACCACTCTGACCATTCCTGATCCCGTCATAGATAAAATGCTCCGGCTTGGGGTAAATCAAGACTATCCGGGGAAAGGGAAGTATTACAACACTATACAAATTGGTCTGGCTCCGGAGGGAAAGGTAGCTGTATGGTTAAGTGGTGTTGCCCAGGGCGAACCAGTTTACCGTATAACGCCGTCCGTCATGAAAACTTTATCCGGAGATAAGATGGATATCTGTAAAGGGATTACACGTTTTTCACACGGCTATGAATATGGTAAAGATACTGAGATTTTTATCAAAGAAAAAAAATATCCATACGGCCAATGGTAGCGCTCCTGATACTTTTAATACGGATTGAAGATATATTTATTTCAGCCAACCTGAATAGCGTATTTATAGGAAATCAGGGAAGTGTCAGCAGTGCGGTCAGACTCGCGAAGCTGATGACCTTCACTAACAGACCGGACGAACGCTGGCAGCGTACGGTTTACGATATGGACGGAAATAAAATATGGAAATAAAACGTATGGCAGGGCTTATTACTATTCTGGTATTGACTGGCTGTCAGGGAGAAGCACACACAAATGATTCTCCTCAGAACGGTGCACCGGCAGAATGGACCTTTGATTTTTTCACCCCAAAATCGCTACCGGCATTAGTGACGTTCGCCGTTGTACAAGATGCGGAAGGTACGATTTATCGCTTTAACACGCTGAACAGCACACCCGCTCTGCCTAAAGTTATCGGTGCATGGAACGACAAAGATCGTGCGCCTGGTGGCTACTGGAATCACGTTGAGCGCCCGCCAAGGCATATTATTTTCTGCTGGGACTCAATTATCGATAAAAAAGTGTATGAGACGGCACTGACTATTCCTAAACCCGTACTAGAGAAAATGCTCAGTCCGGCCGGGCATAAAGACTATTGGGGGAAAACAGCATATTACAACAGAGTACAGATCGGTCTGGCTCCAGAGGGAAAGGTAGCCGTCTGGCTGCAGGGGATCCGCTCTGAGCCTAATTATCGTGTCACACCGTCAATTCTGAAAACCGTCTCAGGAGATAAACTGGATATCTGTAAAGGAATTACACGTTTTTCACACGGCTATGAATACGGCAAAGATAATGAGGTTTTTATAAAAGGAAAAAAATACCCTTACGGCCAATGGTAACGCTCCCGATATATTTAATCATTGGCTGAAAGATAGTCATTTCAGCCATTTTAAAAGGGTGACCAGTTAAACTGTTAAAGAAGAATCAGCAGTGCAGTCAGACCGGCAAAGCTTGTGACATTTACTAACCGGCTGGACGAACGCTGGCAGCGTACGGTTTACGATATGGACGGTAATAAAATATGGAAATAAGACGCATGGCGGAATTTATTACACTCCTGATACTGACTGGCTGTCACGGTGCAGGCCAGACGGTTCCGGCAGTGGTCAAAACTGATGCTCCCTCAGAATGGAAATTCAATTTCTTCACGCCAAAAGCGTTACCTGCTCTGGTGACATTTGCCGTCATTCAGGGTGCTGATGGGACGATTTATCGCTTTAATACACTGAACAGTAATTTTGCACTGCCTGAGGTTATCGGTAAGTGGAATGATAAAGATCGTGCCTCTGGTGGCTACTGGAAATCATGTTGATCGCCCCCCTAAACATTTTATTTTTTTCTGGGACTCAGTAATTGATAAGAAAGTGTATGAGACCCATCTGACTGTCCCTGATGCCATCGTAAAAAAGATGAACAGTGCCAGTGGGAAAACGGATCCCTATAATAATACCTATGACACCATCCAGATTGGCCTGGCTCCGGAGGGGAAAGCAGCGGTATGGCTAAAAGGTATCGGGTTTGAGCCTAATTATCGCATTACACCGTCCGTCCTGAAAACTTTATCCGGAGATAAGCTGGATATCTGTAAAGGAATTACACGTTTTTCACACGGCTATGAATACGGCAAAGATACTGAGATTTTTATCAAAGGAAAAAAATACCCTTACGGCCAATGGTAATGCTCCTGATTTTTTTAATGCGGATTGAAGATATATTCACTTCGGGTAACTGGAACAGCGTATACAAAGACAATCAGGGAATGGCCAGTGTTGCACTCAGACAGGCAAAGTTGATAATCTCCTCTAATTGGCCAGATGAGCGCTAGTAAATCTTAATCCAGGCAATAAAAAAGCCAGCGACAGGCGCTGGCTTCTGAGAACAGGCGGTCCGTTACGAATTGTTATTCGTGGCGGCAGCCGGGGCGGCCGGGGCGGCCGGGGTCACCGGGGCCGCTTCTGTCGCAGGCTGCTGAGGCTGCGCAGCATCACTGCTGGCACCCTGAGGCGTCACCGGAGTCATTGGCTGCTCCTGAGGGGCGGCCTGTGAGTTTTCCGGCACCTGAACAGGCGCAGTCTGAACGTTGTTCTCCACACCGTTCACTTTTACCGGCATACCGGTACGGCCCTGAATCGCGGCGTTAACCTGATCCTGATTGATGCTGCCATCAGCCAGCACTTTGGTCACGGCCTGAGTCAGCGTGATCGGCACCAGCTCACGGGAGTTGAACTGCTCTTCGGTGGTCGACAGCGGGTTGTGCACTTCAAGGTAACGTGAACCGTCTGGCTCAACCGAGGCTTTCACCGGCTGGTCAACGAACTGAACGCGGGTGCCGACCGGCACATTCTGATACAGCCACTTGATGTCATCCGCACGCAGACGCACACAGCCGTGGCTCACGCGCAGGCCGATACCGAAGTTGGCGTTGGTGCCGTGAATCGCATAGAGACGACCGATGTAGAGCGCATAGAGGCCCATCGGGTTGTCCGGGCCAGCCGGGAAGACGGCAGGCAGCGTTTCACCGCGAGCGGCGTAGTCGGCGTGCATCCCTTTGGTTGGCGTCCAGGTCGGGCCATCTTTTTTGCGTTCAACCGCCGTGGTCCAGTTGATTGGAGTATCTTTACCCAGCTCGCCGATACCAATCGGCAGGACAACCACGGTTTTGCTGCCTTTCGGATAGTAGTAAAGACGCATCTCGGCGCTGTTGATCACAATGCCTTCGCGCGGGGCGTCTGGCAGGATCAGCTGCTGTGGGATAATCATTTTGCTGCCGGCTTTCGGCAGATAAACGTCAACGCCCGGATTGGCTTCCAGCATGTTGCTGAGGCCCATCTGATACTGCGCCGCAAAAGCTTCCAGCGGCAATTTGCTGTCTTCAGGAACGGTAATTTCAATATTTTCCCCGATCAGACGGCTGTTAGCCGGCGGTAACGGGTAAACCACAGCAAAGGCTGACTGGCTGAACGCCGCCAGAGCCAGTGCGATTGAAGCGAAAGCGCGAATCATTTTCATATTTTACAAGTCTTTATCGCCCTGTTTCAGGCTGGTCAAAGTATCGAATTCATGCCGGCCAATGTGACCTGCTGCGCATTATATGTTCATTGATCTGATGTTGTGAATCAGGATTTTAACCTGACAGTAATACTTTACCTAAAACCGTGCAGAGATGAGCGCCTTTCGGGAAAAGAGGGCGCTGAAAACCGCGATGACTAAGGCTGCCACTGGGTCTGTTCGCCGCTGAGTTTCCGGTTCAGGAAAAAGGCGGCGCTGATTAACGCCAGGTGCGTCAGCGCCTGCGGCGTATTGCCCAGCGCATGGCCGTGGCTGTCAAACTCCTCGGCGTAAAGGCCCAGCGGATTGGCGTAGCTCAGCAGCTTCTCAAACTCAAAATGCGCCTCCTGTATCCGGCCTGCGCGCGCCAGGCACTCTACATACCAGAAGGAACAGGCACCGAAAGAACCTTCTCCTCCCTGCAGGCCATCGGCCGGGGTTTCATGAATATTGTAACGCCGCACCATGCCATCGCTGACCAGGTCCTTTTTGATCGCGTCCAGCGTAGAGAGCCAGTCCGGGTCAGTGGCACCGACAAAGCGCACCAGTGGCATCAGCAGCATGGAGGCGTCGAGATAGTCGCCGTGACGCGTGGAGGTGAAGTGCCCGCGCTCCTCGTTCCAGAAATTGGCCCAGATATCTTCGCGGATCTTACGCCGCGCCTCATCCCAGCGCTGATAGGGCATCGGCAGCGATCGCTTCATGCCCAGACGCAGCGCGCGATCCATCGCCACCCAGCACATCAGACGGGAATGCAGGAAATGTTCCGGTTCGCCGCGCATCTCCCAGATCCCGGCATCGGGCTGATCCCAGTTCTCGCTCAGCCAGTCGATCATCTTCACTACGTGCTCCCAGCCGCGCTGAGAGATCGCCTCACCATATTTATTGGCCAGATAGATTGCATCCATCAGCTCGCCATAGATGTCGAGCTGGGTCTGCTGCCAGGCATCGTTGCCGATGCGCACCGGCCGGGAATCGCCGTAGCCGGAGAGGTTGAGCAGCTCCATCTCATGCAGTTCGGTGCCGCTGTCAAGCCGGTACATCACCTGCAGGCGCATCTCATCGTGATGGCTGTTCTCGACGCAGCGGCCCACCCACTCCGTAAAGTGTTTGGCTTCATCGGTGTAGCCCAGCCGCATCAGGGCATACATGCTGAATGAGGCGTCGCGGATCCAGGAGGCGCGGTAGTCCCAGTTTCGTTCACCGCCCAGCTCTTCGGGCAGGCCAAAGGTTGCCGCCGCCGCAATGGAGCCATACTGATGTGAGGTGAGCAGCTTCAGCACCAGCGCGGAGCGCTGCACCATTTCACGCCAGCGTCCCTGATAGGTGCTCTTTGCGCTCCAGCGGCGCCAGTAGTTGAGGGTATCTTCAAAGCAGTGTTCGGTCGCCAGCGCTTCGATATGCGCATCGTCGACGCTGCCAAATTCAAACTGCGCATGTTCGCCCGGCTGCAGGGTAAAGACGGCGGTCGCGCTCTCATCCTCCAGCGTCATGACGACGCTGGCGGCGAGGCGCAGCGAGGGCTGACCTTCGGCATGAAAATCGATACAGCCGTGATGGGCCTCGGCGCGCGTCTGCGCCCGGGCGTAGTCGTGACGTGGTGAACAGCGCAGGGTAAAGGTCGCGCTGCCGCGTACCATTTTGACCCGCCGGATCAGGCGCGGCAGCTTCTCCCTGTCATCGCAAATCGGCATATAGTCGGTAATTTCTGCGACCCCCTGCTCATCCAGCCAGCGGGTCTGCAGAATATTGGTGTCGGGCAGGTAGAGCTGCTGACGGCGCGCATCGGGCCAGTCCGGCGAGAGGGAGAAGAGGCCGGCATCGTCGCTGTCGAGCAGGGCAGAGAAGACCGACGGGCTATCGAGTTCAGGCCAGCAGAGATAATCAATCGTCCCGTCATTCGCCACCAGTGCACAGGTGCGGAGATCGCCAATGACGCCATGCTCTTCAATCTTACGTTTTACCTTACTCATGCTCATCTCCCTGTCAGTGTGCTGTTAACTATAGCTGAGCATGCCGATGCGGCTTCGTTTGGGCAGCTGTCAGCGCTTATTGATCGGCCCGACGGTTATGCCAGCGCCGGATCACCCAGCGCAGGATAAAGGCGAACACCACCGCACCCACCAGCCAGAGCAGATGTTTCAGATGCTGATCGAGTTTATGCAGCCACGGCGCGATAATGCCGCCCGCAAAATAGCCCAGGGTGACAAAGATCAGCGCCCAGATGGCCGCACCAATGATATTGAGGATAAAAAATTTCATCGGATTGAGGCGGCTGGCCCCGATGATGATGGGACCAATCAGGCGAAAGCCATACATAAAGCGCACGCCGATCACAAACAGGCTGGGACGGCGTTTGATCAGGCGGTTCGCCTTCACCACCTTATCCTGATGCTTTTTAAAGCGGCGCAGGATGCGTGTTCCCCAGCGGCGGCCAACCCAGTAGAGCAGCTGGTCGCCGATGATCCCTCCGCCCATCGCAGCCAGCACCACGCCCGCATAGTGCAGCAGTCCTTCATGGGCAGCCACGCCGCCCAGTAAGGTAAATGTCTCCCCCTCGGCAATACAGCCAATCAACAGTGCCAGATAACCGTACTGCGTAATTAATGCGTTGATATCCAGATGCAAAGTGACACTCCCTGTTCGGTGGCTGTTTCTTCAAGTCTATACGCGAATTGGCTTCGCTTCCGCTCGGGCCGCGCGGGTGCGTTTATTTCTGCTGTTTTTTTGTCCGGTCGCCACGAAAGTTTTGCTGCCGTTTATACTTGAGAAGACGCTGCCCCCAAAGACGCATGCTCATCGGGCGGCCCACTGCATCAGAGGAGTGACTGTATGAACCATGTCTGGGGACTTCTGGCGCATCCGAATCAGGAAATGCGTGATATTAAGCAAGAGAATGAGAGTGTATCGCACCACTATACCCACCATGTTCTGCTGATGGCGGCGATCCCGGTGATCTGCGCCTTCATCGGGACCACTCAGTTGGGGTGGAACCTGGGCGAGGGGCGATATGTGCAACTTAACCTGGCGACCGGGCTTGGGCTCGGCATCCTGTTCTATCTGATTATTCTCGGTGGCGTCGCGGTGATGGGGCGGGTGATCCACTGGATGGCACGTGATTATCCGCAGCGGCCCGGCGTGCAGCGCTGTACCGTCTTCGCGGGTTATGTGGCGACACCGCTGTTTCTCAGCGGGCTGGTAGCGCTCTATCCGCTGGTCTGGCTCTGCGTGCTGGCGGGTGCGCTGGCGCTGCTCTACACCGGCTACCTGCTCTATATCGGCATTCCGCTGTTTCTGAACATCGACCGTGAAGAGAGCCTGCGCTTCTCCGGTTCTACCCTGGCGATCGGCGTGCTGGTGTTTGAAGTGTTACTGGCCCTGACCGTGGTGCTGTGGGGATATGGTCCCCGCCTGTTCTAGACAACCGCTGCCGCCGGCCTGGCGGCAGTTTTCTTTTTACGCCCGGATACACTCTCCCCAGGAAATTTCTTAACCTTCCGCGTATGATGCTGCTGCCAGCCCGCGCGCCGACGTGACTGAGGCGGGCGGCCTGTGTCTCTCTGGCACAGTACATAACACCAACCGGGTTTTTCTACGATGTCTGCAAAAATTCGTTCCAGCCTGCTTTCGCTGGCACTGCTCGTTTCCGGGCAGATTGTTTCACTTCCGGCTCAGGCGACCACTTCCCTGTCGCAGCTTACGCCTATTGCTCAGCCGCAGATTGCCTCTGGCAGTGCGATGATTGTCGACCTCACCAATAATAAAGTGCTCTTCTCCAGTCACCCGGATCGGGTCAGACCGATTGCCTCTATCACCAAGCTGATGACGGCGATGGTGGTACTGGATGCGCACCTGCCGATGAACGAGATGTTAACCGTCGATATCAGCCAGACGCCGGAAATGCGTGGCGTCTTCTCACGCGTGAAGCTCAACAGCCAGATCAGCCGCCGCAACATGCTGCTGCTGGCGCTGATGTCCTCGGAGAACCGCGCTGCCGCCAGCCTGGCTCATGCCTATCCGGGCGGATACAACGCCTTTATCCGGGCGATGAATGCCAAAGCGCGGTCGCTGGGCATGAAACAGACCCGCTACGTGGAGCCGACCGGCCTGTCGACGCAAAACGTCTCCAGCGCCCAGGATCTGGTCAAATTACTCAAGGCGACGCGCGAATATCCGCTGCTCGGCGCCCTCAGCACCACCAAAGAAGAGACGGCCGTATTTGCCCATCCGAGCTATGCACTGCCGTTCCGCAACACCAACCATCTGGTCTACAAAAATGACTGGCATATCCAGCTGACCAAGACCGGTTACACGGACGAGGCGGGGCACTGCCTGGTGATGCGCACCATGATCAACAATCGTCCGGTGGCGCTGGTGGTGCTGGATGCCTTTGGCAAATATACCCATTTCGCGGATGCCAACCGTCTGCGTAGCTGGATCGAGACCGGCAAAGCCGCGCCGGTGCCTGCGGCTGCGCTGGCGTACAAAAAGCAGAAGTCGGGCCAGGTCGCCAGCAACGGGGACAGCAGTGCCGGCGTGGAGTAAAGAGAGCAGAGAAAGTCTGCTGTGTTACCCGGCGTTGTCTGCTGTCTGAGCAGGCGCGCCGGGCGAGCCGGGCAGCGGCGTAACGCGCGCGGTCTGCCCGGAATTAGCCCGAAAAATACCCGTTATTCCTATATTGCCATCCCTTGCAAAGTCCTACACTACGCGCGACTGGCGAGGGACGATCGCCTGATATAAGCTGCCGGAATTTTACTCATATGTTTATAAGATCCTTTTTTGCATGGTTAATGCTGACGCTGGTGGTGTTTGCCCCGGCGGTGACGCAGGCGGCGGATGATATCACCGCGGCGGCACAGGAACAGGAACAGGATGCCCAGCCGAAGCTGAATGCTTCGGTTGAACTGCCGAAAATGCAGAAGATCCTCGATAAGATTAAGAGCCAGGTGTCAGGCGACGCGGGCGAAAACAAACTGAATCAGCTGAATGAGATGGCGCTGGAGCTTTCCGGCAATGCCGACACGCTGGGTCAGGCGCTGATCCCCGATCGCCAGCAGCTGGAAGCGCAGTTGCAGGTGCTGGGTCCGGCCCCCAAAGCTGACAGCGGGGTAAAAGAGACGCCGGAGGTGACGCGCAAGCGAAACGCGCTGGAGAGTCAGAAAAGCAAACTCGACGATCAGATCAAGCAGGCAGAGGGCATTAAAAATGGTGCCTTAACGCTGTCGTCGCAGATTGTTAACCTGCGCCGTGACCAGCTGAAAAGTCAGCTGGCGCTCAACTCCGGTACCATTCTCGGTGCGCGTTTCTGGTCTCCCCTGACCAACAGCCAGGACCTGGACGGTGAGAAGATCGGCGAGTTTCTGCAGGAGCTGCAGGACACCGCGGCGCTCTCCTGGGAGCCGGGCTGGCGGATAGGCAGTACGCTCTGGCTGCTGGCGGCGCTGCTGGTGATGACGGTGGGTCGTCGCTACAGTGAAGAGTTTCTCGCCTGGGTCAGCATTCATAAAATGCCGGAAGGCAAACTGCGCCGCAGCTTCCTGGCGGCCGCGATCGCCCTGACCACGCTGGTGGCGGTGGTACTCACCTTTAACTTTATCGCTCTGGCGTTTACCCGCCGCGATGAGGTCTCGGAAAATGTGCAGGACTTTGTCGATCGGCTGGTTCAGCTCAGCGTCTTTTGCGGCCTGATCGCCGGACTGGGGCGTGCGTTTCTCTCTACGCGGCGGCCGAGCTGGCGTTTGCCCACCATCTCCAATGAAGTGGCGCTGGCGCTCAAACCGTTCCCGCCCATTACCGCGGTGCTGGTGTTTATCTTCCAGACGGTTGAGGCCTTTAACTACAGCGTCGGCACCAGTCTGAATACCACCATTTTTGCCAACGGCCTGACGGCGCTGCTGATAGGCAGTACCGCGCTGGCCATCAGCATGCGAACCAACCGCGTTCGTCGTCGCATGACGCTGGCAGGCACGCCGCCGGAAGCCCGCTCTACGCTGGTCGGGCTGATCCAGCTGGGGCTGACCCTGACCGCGCTCGCGATCCTGATCTCGCTGCTGGTGGGTTATGTCACGCTGGCGCGCTTCCTGAGTTATGAGGTGATCTGGTGTGGCCTGCTGTTTGGCTCCTTCTACTTCCTGAGCCATCTGCTCAACGATGGCTGTGAGAGTCTCTTTTCGACCAGCAACGCAACCGGCCGCCGCATTCAGAGTTCGCTCAACATCAATGAGCGTCATCTGCAGCAAACCGCCACGCTGCTGACGGCGATTGGTAAGACCATTCTGGTGCTGTTTGTGGCGCTGGCGCTGGTCAACGGGACGTTTGCCTCCTCAACGCCGATTGAGCTGCTGCAGAAGGTGATTGAGTTCTGGGGCGGGAAAGGGCTGGAGTCCCTGAATATCGTTCCGGCACACATGGTTAATGCGCTGATCTGCCTGATTGTCGGCATCTATGTGCTGCGCTCGGTGCGCCGCTGGCTCGACACCGACTTCCTGCCAAAAACCACCATGGACGTGGGGATGCGGGTGTCGCTGGTGACGCTGTTCAGCAACATCGGTTATGTGCTGATCATCCTGCTGACCCTGTCGATCATGGGGCTGCAGTGGAACAAGCTGGCCTGGATCGTCAGTGCGCTGTCGGTCGGTATCGGTTTCGGCCTGCAGGAGATCGTGAAGAACTTTATTTCGGGCCTGATTCTGCTAACCGAGCGGCCGGTGAAGGTGGGCGATCTGGTGACCATCAGCGGCATCGAAGGGGATATCCGCCGGATTAACGTGCGTGCCACCGAGATCCAGCTGGGTGACAAATCCACGGTCATCGTGCCGAACTCGCAATTTATCTCGCAGAACGTGCGCAACGCCACGATGGGCAATGCGCAGGGGGTGGTGACAATTACGCTGACCTTCCCGCTCAACATCGATCCGGTGAAAGTGCGCGATATTCTGCTCGATGTTTACAACGAAAACGAACGCATTCTGGAGACGCCAGAGCCGTCTGTTTCGTTTAAAGATCTGACCCAGCAGGGCATTGTGCTGAGCGTGACCGGTAACGTGGCCGGGCAGCGCCAGATTTCCGGCGCCAAAAGCGATCTGCTGTTCGATATTCTGACGCGCCTGCGTAAAGAGGGCATCCTGCTTTCCACGCCGCAGACCATGATTATCGAACGCCGTCAGCAGCCGGATGCGGAACCCGAAGAGAAGCTGGTTTAAGGCAAAAGGGCCGGGTTCTGCCGGCCCTGATCGTCGTTCCGCGAGCGCAGCGAGGCGAGGCGGCGATCCTCTGCTCTGTCCGGGCGTTTGTGCGCGAACGGCTGCCAGTATTCGCTGACGACGGGAACCTGCACCGATTCGCCTGCGCCAAGGCCGGTGAACTTCTCTGTCGGCTCCAGCCGGGTTAAACCGCCGACAAGGTGGGTCATTCTGAACTGATCATGTTCGACCCGCAGCCTCTGGTGGACATTGCTCAGGTAGAGGGCCCAGTGCCGGTCCGTCAGGGCCGGGCCGTTGTTAGTCAGGGTAAGGGTGGCGCGATTGCAGGCGGCGAAGTCGCCACCCACTGCGGCACAGTCGGTGCCATGAAGGGCAGCCTGATTATCGTTAACCTGACAGGTGAGCCTGAAGTGACGGATTGGATCCACTCCCCGCTGAACTGAGGCGCTGCCGTAAGCTGAGGCTGTAAGGCTCAGCAGCGTGAGCGCCATAAGGTATCGCTTTAACATCATGATTCATCCCTGCTGAAACGGATAGTGCGCTACCCGTGAGGGTTAGCGCTGCCTGAATAAGGCATTCTCTCTTTTTCTGTTATTTTTCAACGGCACTCTATTTTTCGGCTGACGGATGATCAATTGGCAGGGCAAACTTTTGTGAGATATTACGCAGAACAGAATCGCTTTATAAATAATCAGGGAGAATATCAGAAAGGAGGTTAACTGTTTTTAATGCGGATGTTATCTGAATAGCCTTAATCAGCCCGCCGCTTTGATGAGCAGGCGGGCCGGTTAGCCGATTACGGCTGCTTTACTGCCCAGCCTTTTTGCTTGCTGGTTTTGCCGATGCCGGGATTAAAGCTGTTGGTGGGATCGAGCTGGCGATAGAAGGCCGCCAGCTGCGGTTTCGCCTGATAGAGATGGCCCACATTGTGCTCGGCGGGGTATTCCGCGCCGCGCGCCTGCAGAATCTCCAGCATCTGCGCTTTCAGGGCGTGCACGTCGACACCTTTTCTGACGATGTAATCCTGATGGAAGACGTGACAGAAGAAGTGACCATAGTAGAGGCGATGGCTCAGTGAAGCGCGGATCGATTCAGGCAGCGTTTCAAACCAGTCAGCATCGTTGCGACGCAGGGCGATATCCAGCGCCAGGATATCCTCGACCTCGTCAGCGTGCACCGCGTGATAGCGCACGGCCGCCCCTGCAGCCGCGAACCGATGCAGAAAAGCGTGCGCCCCCTCTTTGCCTTCGCACTCAAAGAATTCGCCTCCGCCTTCACGGAAGTAGTCGCGCAGGTAGTTACGCGCTTCCGCAACGCCTTCACCAGACATCTTCAGCATCAGATGATGTTCATATCTGTCGCGATACTGCTTCATGCGTTTGGGCAGATGCGCCGGGAACAGCCGGCTCAGGCGCTGCATCAGGCGGTCGGTGAAGTGCGGTTTAACGAAGGCGAGTTTGTTCAGCCAGGCATCAACCCGTCCCTTCAGCGTGAAGAACAGCGGCATTTTGTCGGTGCCCAGCCTGTCGATCATCAGGAAGGTATCTTTGCCGTAGACCTCCGCAATGTCAAAGATGTCGCGGTGCATATATTCGCCCGCCACCGGCAGATGGGTGAAGTGCGCCAGGATATGACGGCGGATATCGGTGAGGACGCCAGGCTCGTTGGTGCCGATATAGAACACCTGCTGCTGGGGTTCGCTGGCAAAGGTGTCCAGTCGCACGGCAAACACCGCCAGCTTGCCGGCACAGCCCGAGGCTTCGAACAGACGGCGCGCATCGGCGTTATAGCGGGCGGGCGTATCGGCATTCACGTCACGCACCCGGTCAGCATATTCGTGGTCAGAGGCGTGGCGGCCATCGTGCTGCACATCACCAGGCTGCCAGCGATCGTCATCCAGCCGCCCCAGAATCTCTTCCGGCGTGCTGCCTAACTCAATGCCCAGGTGGTTCACCAGCCGCAGTTTGCCCTCCGCATCGATTCGGGCGAACAGGGCCATTTCACTGTAGGCCGGACCGCGTTTGATCAGCGATCCGCCGGAGTTATTGCAGATGCCGCCCAGGACCGACGCGCCGATGCAGGAGGAGCCGATCACCGAGTGCGGTTCGCGTCCCAGTGGCTTCAGCGCTTTTTCCAGCTGATAGAGGGTGCTGCCGGGGAAAGCCAGCACCTGCTGGCCGTTGTCGATCAGCTGCAGCTTATCCAGCCGCAGGGTGCTGACAATCACCAGCGGGCGGTCGTAGTCGTCGCCGTGCGGCGTCGAGCCTTCAGTCAGGCCGGTATTCGCCGCCTGCATCAGAATGATGACATCCGCCCTGACCAGCGTTTGCAGAACCCGCCAGAGCTCCAGCAGCGTTCCGGGAAACGCCACGGCCAGCGCATCTCCTTCGCCGGAGCGAAAGCCTTTGCGATAGCGGGCGGTCTGTTCAGGTTCAGTCAGCAGATGAGAGGGGCCGACGAGGCGGCGCAGGTCAGAAAGCAGGGCAGAGGTAGGTATCATGAGCAATTCCCTTGTCTTATCAGTGCGCCTTAACTGTAGCACGTCCGCTCATCTCCTCGCAGTGTGACAGCGGCAGGCTACCTGCTATTCTCATCTTGTGGCACACTGCCGCCTGTTAATACGATATTGCGCAGTTACTTAAGAGAACCCAACCTGATGAAATGGATTTACTCTGTTAGTCTCGCTGTTTCCCTCGCGATGCAACCGGCACTGGCTGAGACCGTGCCAGGTCACCACCCGATGACCGAACAGGCGCGGGATGCCTTCGTTAACCAGCTGCTGAAAAAAATGACGCTGGACGAAAAGATCGGTCAGCTGCGTTTAATCAGCGTCGGACCGGATAATCCCAAAGAAGCGATTCGCGACATGATTCAGAAGAGTCAGGTTGGTGCGATCTTTAACACGGTGACCCGCCCGGATATCCGCGCCATGCAGGATCAGGCGATGCAGCTCAGCCGGCTGAAGATCCCGCTCTTTTTCGCCTTCGACGTCATCCACGGCCAGCGCACCATTTTTCCTATTCCCCTGGCGCTGGCGTCGAGCTGGGATCTGGATGCGGTGAAAGAGGTCGGGCGCGTTTCCGCCTATGAGGCGGCCGATGATGGCCTGAATATGACCTGGGCACCGATGGTGGATGTCACCCGTGAACCGCGCTGGGGGCGTGGCTCCGAAGGGTTTGGTGAAGATACTTATCTCACCAGCGAGATGGGCCGCAGCATGGTGCAGGCGATGCAGGGTAAAAGCGCCGCCGATCGCTATAGCGTGATGACCAGCGTCAAGCACTTCGCGCTCTATGGCGCGGTCGAAGGCGGCCGGGATTACAACACGGTGGATATGAGTCCGCAGCGCATGTTCCAGGACTATCTGCCGCCTTATAAAGCCTCTCTGGATGCGGGCAGCGGTGGCGTTATGGTGGCGCTGAACTCCATTAATGGCGTACCGGCGACGGCGGACAGCTGGCTGCTGAAAGATCTGCTGCGCGGTCAGTGGAAATTCAAAGGCATTACCATCAGCGACCACGGCGCCATTAAAGAGCTGATTAAGCATGGCGTCGCCAGCGATCCGCAGGACGCGGTGCGCATCGCCCTGAAGTCGGGCGTCGACATGAGCATGAGCGACGAGTATTACAGCAAATATCTGCCGGATCTGGTGAAGCGCGGCGAAGTCAGCATGGCCGAAATTGATGATGCGGCGCGTCATGTGCTTAACGTCAAATATGATATGGGGCTGTTCAACGATCCCTACAGCCATTTAGGGCCGAAAGAGAGCGACCCGCAGGACACCAACGCGGAGAGCCGTCTGCATCGCGCCGAAGCGCGCGACGTAGCGCGCAAGAGTATCGTGCTGCTGAAGAACCGGCTGGAAACGCTGCCACTGAAGAAATCGGGCACCATTGCGCTGATCGGGCCGCTGGCCGACAGCCAGCGCGACATTATGGGCAGCTGGTCCGCGGCCGGCGTGGCGAAACAATCTGTCTCGCTGCTGCAGGGGATGCGCAACGCCACCGAAGGCAAAGCGACGCTGCTTTATGAGAAGGGCGCCAACGTTTCCGATAATAAGGGCATTCAGGACTTCCTGAACCTCTATGAACCGGCGGTTTCCATCGACACGCGTTCACCGCAGCAGATGATCGATGACGCGGTCGCCAAAGCGAAGCAGGCGGATGTCATCGTTGCCGCCGTGGGTGAAGCGCAGGGTATGGCCCACGAAGCCTCCAGCCGCAGTGACCTGGTGATCCCGCCAAGCCAGCAGAAGCTGTTGGCCGCGCTGAAAGCCACCGGCAAACCGCTGGTGATTGTGCTGATGAACGGACGCGCACTGTCGGTGGTGAATGAAGATCGTATGGCCGATGCGATGCTGGAGACCTGGTTCAGCGGGACGGAAGGCGGTAACGCCATCGCCGATGTCCTGTTTGGCGACTATAACCCGTCGGGCAAGCTGCCGGTCTCCTTCCCGCGTTCCGTGGGGCAGATTCCGATCTACTACAACCATCTGCCCACCGGCCGGCCTTACAACTTTGCTAAGCCGAACAAATATACGTCGCACTACTATGATGCGGTTAACGGCCCGCTCTATCCGTTTGGTTACGGCCTGAGCTACACCCGCTTTACCGTGTCTCCGGTGAAAATGTCGTCGCCGACCATGCCGCGTAACGGCAGCATCGAAGCCAGCGTGACGGTGACCAACAGCGGTCAGCGCGACGGTGCGACGGTGGTGCAGATGTATCTCAACGATCCGGTCGCCTCCATCAGCCGTCCGGTGCAGGAGCTGCGTGGTTTCAAACGCATCATGCTGAAAGCGGGCGAGTCTCAGACCGTGACCTTTAAGATCGACGTCGATGCGCTGAAGTTCTGGAACCAGCAGATGCAGCATGTGGCGGAGCCCGGCAAGTTCAACGTGATGATTGGACTCGATTCCGTTCGTACTCAGGATGCGCAGTTCAACTATCTGTAACCGCCCGCCTTTCTCCTGAGAAAGGGGGTGCGGCGCGTCGTTAGCGTCCTGCTACGGCGCGCCGCGTCATTTCACTATCAGAGCCACCATGATAAATCTGCGTGACCGTATTCAGCAGCAGGTCTTTCGCCTTAACGGCCTGTCGATGAATGAGTTTGATCTCTCCCAGCCGCCTGGCGATCCCGGCCTGTTTGGCCCGGACAGCGTGATCTGGCGCGTCCACGGCGACTTCACCTCCATGATGTGCGGCGGGATCAGCGCGCTGCTATTACAGATGCTGCATCCGGCGGCGCTGGCGGGCGTCTGGGATCACTCCAATTTCCGCGAAGATATGATGGGCAGGCTGCGGCGTACCAGTCAGTTCATCGCCGTGACCACCTACGGTAATCAGCAGGATGCGCAGACGCTGATCGACCGGGTGAAACGCATTCACCTTAAAGTCAGCGGCGTCGACAGCGAAGGCAAACCCTATGCCGCCAGCGATCCGCATCTGCTGACCTGGGTGCATGTGGCGGAGACCAGCCGTTTCCTGGCGGCCCATCTGCGCTACAAAAATCCCCACCTCACGCGCGCCGAACAGGATCGGTACTATCAGGAAGCGGCGCTGATTGCTGAGTCGCTGGGCGCGGAGCGGGTGCCGAAAAGCGTCGTCGATGTGGCGGATTATCTGCAGCAGATGCGTCCGGAATTACGCTTTGATGCGCGCACCGCTGAAGTGACGCGACTGCTGATGAATGCGCCAGCCCCGAGCTGGCAGGCGAAACCGGTGATGAAAGTGATGCTGATGTCGGGGTTCGGGCTGATGCCAGCATGGGCGCAGGCGATGTCCGGCCGTGAGACAGGGCGCTTTCAGCAGGCGATGATTGATCGAAAGATTAATGCGATTGCGATCGGGTTGCGCTGGTCGATTCAGAGAGGAGCCTGGTATCGGGCGATGGTGAGGATGGGACGGGAGGTAAGGTGAGAGGTTCACCAGAAAAAAGTGGGATATTGCCGTTTATAATAAGATCATCTAACCGTAGTCGTTAATAAAAAGTTTTAAGTAAAGGCTTTTGTTCAGACAGTCATTTAAATGGCGTTAGCCACCTCAGACTGATAGTAAAGATAGTAATGTCCGTTTGTGCCAACAGAGCAAGTTGCCGCTTGAGAAGCAAACACGTATATAATTGCGTTAGAATGACTGCACGTTTTAAAGATGAAAGGTAGTGCACTATGATAGTTATTGAATCAGAGCTGTTGAAGTCGGGCTTTACTGATGCTGATTTGAAAAAAATCAAAAATAATCTTGAAAGCTACGGTGGTACGCTGGATGAGGCTGTAGTGGATTTAAAAAACAGATTCAGAGTGCTATTGTGGATTGTTTCCGCCTGCACGCTCGTATTTATATTTCTTCTCATTTTCTCAACTAAGCCATACATCTTAGGCGGTGGCCTGTCACTGCTTATCGGGATAGTCTTAGTGACATTTATTCAACCGCCAGTCCTGGCCTGGAAGTCATGGCGCTACTGGCGGTTGAAAAAGGCTTAGTGTCATCGGTTACTTACGCTGAGTAAATCGAATGTCACCTTAGCTGTTACACCCCAGCCGATTATTTTCATGGTCAGCTTTGGGCGACTTATGGTGTCAATTTCACGAGTCTAATCACGGGCCATCCATCTGTATAGTCGCCATGCACTTTAGGCTCGATTTGAATGCAATATGATTACAGCAACCTGAGCAGTTCTGATTAATGCAGGGAAGCGATGACGACATATAGGTATACTAACTATGCGCTTTATTTTACCTGTTTTTATTTTTGTTTTTTGTGTCATCGCCATATCAAAAGCTATTGCTCTCATCGTGCCTGTAGAGTTCTTTTATGCCATTGCAGATGTTTTTCATATCAATGGCGATGAGGCAATCCCCGACTTTGTACTCACAGCCAATATCGTTGTTTCTGTCCTGATGTCTGTTGCGCTTTTGTGGATGCTGAAACGTATTTTCAGAAAGCATTGAGCAGGGTTGTACACGTACCTGCACGCGTTTTCATTGTGCTGATTTTATTACCCGACAGAATGTGGTTGAGTAAACAGCAGAAGTTCCCTCTGTTTTCCCCCGTTTTATCCTCAATAAAGGAGTCAGAATAATGGAACATCACTACACATCGCGCATCTTCTGGACCGGCAATCTGGGAACGGGGACGTCGGGTTATAAAGCGTATGCAAGGACGTGGGATATCGCCATCAGCGGGAAAGAGGTCATCCATTGCTCCAATGATCCCCTGCTGGGTGGCGACGCAAGTAAAATGAATCCTGAAGACCTCCTGATATCCTCTCTTTCGGCATGCCATATGCTCTGGTATCTGCATCTGGCTTCCGACGCCGGGATCACGGTTCTCGGCTATGAAGATTCTCCCTTAGCGACAGGTGAAATATCAAAAGGCGGGGCGGGGCGCTTTATTTCGGCGGTGCTGAGACCGACGATCGCGGTAGCTGAGGGGACAAATCTTGATTCAGCCTCGGCTATTCACCATGAGATCCATAAAGTCTGTTTTATTGCCAGATCGGTCAATTTTCCTGTCTCCTGTGAACCAGAATTTATCATCCGCCAGGCGTAGAACACGCATCTGTGCCTGTTCTGAAACGTCGCGGTTTTTACTGATTTCACACCGCGACTTTTCTTCGTCGCTCTCTTTCCCGTCTCCCGAAACGGGGCGTCCCCGAACCGCATCCTCTCTCCCGTTCCCGGTCATCAGTGCACCGCCGCTGAGCAGCAGCTGGCTCTGAAGCGCGGCGTGTCCTTAAAGTAAAATATTTGTGATTAACATCGTATTTACATTAAGCGCCTCCTTTTTTTGCTGGCTGAATTTTATCCGCTGAGCCTATAGTGAATTTATTCAGTAAAACTGAGTTTTATCAGATAAAACAATGCGGTTCGGGTCTGTTCACCTGTCCGCCACGCGAAAAATGTCGGGATCTGATTTTAATCAGAAGGTTAAGAGGACGTTATGGAGATTGTTAATGCACCGCATCTGCCCGTTCGGGAAGCGTGGCTCGCGCGTCATCATGAAGAGGCGCTGATGCCCGAACTTCCGGTCGTGGATGCGCATCATCATTTGTGGGATCGCCAGTCAGGCCGCTACCTGGTACCGGAGCTCAGCCAGGATATCGAACAGTCCGGACACCGGATTCTCTCGACGGTGTATGTTCAGTGCCGCTCCATGCTGCGCCGTCACGGGCCTGAAGCGTTCAGACCCGTCGGAGAGGTCGAGTTTGCAGGCGGTTGTGCCGCGATGTTTGAAAGCGGTCACTATGGCGAAGCCGCAGGTTGTGAAGCCATCGTTGGCGGTGCCAGCCTGCTGGCTGGGGACGACCTGCTGCCCGTCGTGGAACTCATGCTGGCGCGATCGGGAGGACGACTGCGCGGGATGCGGAATCCGCTGGCCTGGCATCCTGATCCCCGCGTCAGCTCCAGTCCCGTCACGCCGCCCGCCGGTCTGGCGGCCAGTGACGCATTCCGGCGCGGGGCAGCCTGCCTTGCCCGCAACGGACTTTCGCTGGATGTCTGGGTTTATCACACTCAGCTCGATGAAATTGCCGGACTGGCCCGCGCGCAGCCCGATCTGCTGGTGATTGTGGATCACTGCGGCGGACCGATTGGAACGGGGCCTTATGCCGGTAAACAGGATGCCGTTTTTCAGGCGTGGAAAAAGGGGATTATCGCCCTGGCGGCGCTGCCCAACGTGCGCATCAAAATCAGCGGTTTTGGCATGACGGTCATGGGCTATCCCTTTGCACAACACGACACACCACCTGACTCCCTGACGCTCTCCCGGGCCTGGCAACCGCTGTTTGAAACGCTGGTTGAGGCATTTGGCGTGCAGCGCTGCATGTTTGCCAGCAACTTCCCGGTCGACAAAGGCATGTTCAATTACGGTGTGTTCTGGAATGCCTGCAAAAGGCTGGCGGAGCAGGCTTCTGCGGCCGAACAGGCGCATCTCTTCTGGCGCACCGCGGCATCAACCTATCGCTTATCCTCCCTGGAGAATATGGATGAATATGAAATCAAAAGTGCATGAGGCGCATCCTCTCGATGCGGACGCCTCCGGTTCAGTGCTCTCCTATTCATCGGCTGAAAAAAGGACCCTGGCGCTGGGCGGGTTAGGCTGGACATTTGAAAGCTACGACTCTTTTTTGCTCTCTCTGCTCTTACCTGTGCTGGGCGTGGTATTTGGCCTCGGCAAAACGGAACTTGGCGTGTTTATCAGCGCCACGGCTGGCGGGCAGATTATTGGCGGCATTCTCTTCGGGCTGGTGGCCGATAAAATCGGACGCGTAAGAACGGCCCTGATCTGCATCGCCATCTATTCGCTTTTCTCCGGTCTGCTGGCGTTTTCCCATAATCAGCAGGTCTTTACCTTGCTGCGATTCTGCGGTGCGCTCGGTATGGGCGGAATGTGGACATCAGGCGCGGCGCTCATCGCTGAAACCTGGCGTCCGGAGCGCCGTGCGCGCGGCGGCGCGCTGATGCAGATGGGGCTACCGGTGGGCGCAATCCTGGCGATTGGCCTGACGGCACTGGTCACGGCAATGACCGGTGGGCTGGAACACGGGGGATGGCGCTACCTGTTCATGATTGGCGCCTTGCCGGTTTTTATCATGATGGTTATTGCGTACATTACGCCCGAATCGCCGGTATGGCTGGCGCGCCAGCAGGAACGCGCACAGCGGCAGACTAAAAAGGCCAGCGCCGGCAAAACGAACATCAAAGGGTTGCTGCTGGCGTTTACCTTTATCTTCTTCATTCAGTATCTGTTCTGGGGCGTCTTCACCTGGACGCCCACTTACCTTCGTGAAGTGAAGCATCTCGATTTTCTTCACAGTCTGAAGTTTGTGCTGGCCCTGCAGACCGGTGCGATTGCGGGCTTCCTGGTGTTCTCACTCATGGCCGATAAATGGGGACGCCGGCCGATGTTTCTGCTCTATCTCCTGATCGGTGCGGTCGCGGTCGGATTATATCTGGTGACGACGCAGCCGCTGATTCTTATGGTGGCCATCTTTATGGCCGGTTTCGGGGTTAACGGTATTTTCGCCGGTTCCGGCCCCTTCCTGGCCGAGATTATTGGCGACACCCAGTCACGCGGCTTTCTGATGGGCCTGGCTTACAACGGGGGGCGTCTGGGCGGCTTTATCGCGCCGCTGCTCATCGGCTATGTGGCCAGCATTGGCGGCTTCACCGCCGGGCTGGCCACCACCGTGCTGGCCTTCGTCGCCGCGATGATTGTGGTCTGGATGGCACCAGAAACAAAAGGCGTTAAGCTGAAGTAAATCAACGGGCAGAGTCGTTCCGGAAGCGACCTTTGACGGGGAGAAGAGATGTTCAGCATTTCAGAAGTCGATAAAGGGGATAGCGACCTGGTGCGCCTGGTCGGCGAACTCGACGCTTTTCAGCGCGAACTCTATCCGGCAGAAAGCAATCACTGTCTGGATCTCTCAACCGTCGGTGATGAGCAGCTGAAGTGCATTATCGTGCGTGATGAGCAGGGCTTGCCGGCAGGGTGTGGGGCCTTACTCTTTCAGGAGGCGGGCTTTGCGGAGATCAAGCGGGTTTATATCCGGCCGGCCTACCGGGGCAGGAAGCTCGGCGAGCAGATCATCGCCGCCATCGAGACGATAGCTTCAGAAAACCGTTTACGCGAACTGCGGCTTGAAACCGGGATTCATCAGCAACCGGCTATCGCACTCTATCGCCGATGCGGGTACGCACTATGCGAGGCGTTCCCACCCTATATGCCCGACCCGTTAAGTCTGTTTATGCGCAAACGGCTTTTATAAGGCCATCTCGCCACTCAAGCGCGCTGGCTTACGCTAACGCCATGGCAGCCTCTGATGCTGCTGCTGCTCATACCCGATCGCCGGAGAGGATGTCGCTTAGCAAATCATGGGGAAAAATGGTGTCGGCGGTGTCTCTGAGCTCTTCTGCTGTCCACCAGTGGTAATGCTGTATGACGTGCTTTTCATGTTGACTCCACCCTGAACAATCAATCTCTGTCTCTTCCGCACGAATGAGAAAGAAGCGCTCTTCAGCGAGCACGGTCTCTCCATCGGGCAGCGTCATCGGAAATGTCCGGGACGCGACAGCCGCGCCTGCTGAGTGGCGAATCAGCCCGGTTTCTTCCCGCAACTCCCGTAGCGCGGCCTGCTCAAAGGTTTCCTGCGATTCAAGCCCACCGCCAGGTGTCGCCCAGTATGATCGGCCACTTAACGCATCATCGTGATGAGAAAAATAAAACAGCAGAACATGCTTTTCCGGTGACAGAACAATCAGGCGGGATGAGGGACGACGACGCATAAGACCTCCTTGCTGAAAACGCGGTAAACGAACTTTTCCTGCTATCTGAACATAAATGAGCGTCTTAATCGCCCGACAATGGCAGGATTATTTATCCCGGGTGTAAATAGTGATCGCAGGCCACTTTGAGACTATTACCCTTGTCTCCGCGTGCAGCAGTCACGATCCTGCTCTATTCTCGGGGAAAATGGATTCCTCCAGGCTTTGTCGAGGCACTATGACGTACAAATCCCTGATTGCTGAAGTCCACAATC
This sequence comes from Type-F symbiont of Plautia stali, assembly GCF_059731105.1. Lineage (NCBI taxonomy): Bacteria > Pseudomonadati > Pseudomonadota > Gammaproteobacteria > Enterobacterales > Enterobacteriaceae > Type-F symbiont of Plautia stali. Next base: position 1,226,995 of record NZ_AP035909.1, read on the forward strand.
AGCAGCGCACCCTCACCGCTATTGTCGAACAGGATGCGCGCACCGCCTATTTTTACATCTGGCCCACCGACCTGTTCCGCAGTCAGTATGCGGTGCGCGGCTGCTGGCTGCGAAACCTGCTGCCCGCACCGGCGCAGGAAGATCGCGAGGCGATGGAGCAGGGCATTGCGCCGCTGCTCAGCGCCGAATATTGCCGTAACCTGGAAGCGGAGCCTGCACTGAATCCCGCCGGGCTGCAGGTTCTCTGGGAGCCGAGCGATGATGGCGCGGCGCTCTGGTATTACGGTCAGCTGCTGGCAGTCATCCCCGGCTGGAGTCTTTACCAGGATAAGCAGGTCAGCTTCTCTGCGGGCTGCATCAAAAAGAACCGACTGACGGCCCCGCTGGGTTCGGCCTCGACCAATGACTACTATGCCCGTGCAGAGCAGCAGCGTCAGTTCTGGCGCGAATGGCACGATGGCAGCGAGTGGGACAAGGTTCAGCAGGATCTTATGGCCTGCTATCAGAGCCGCTTTGGTGAGTCGGTGAAATATTACGCGATCGATCAGGGGAGCTGGCCGCCAATGGCGATCTCCCAGCACTGGCATCAGGGCGTCTGGTACTTCCTGACCATTGGCATGAGCATCCGGCCGATGCCGCAGGTCGACTACCTGTTTGATGAGCTGGCACCGCAGTATCGCCGTATCGAGCTGGGGATGGCGGTGGATGGCGACGTCATGACCGAAGGCAATGCGGTGCAGATGGCGAGTGCTCTGGCGGAGTTTGTGCATCTGCCTTGGGCGCGCCTCACCTGGCTGGGGGAGGGGCATACGCTGGCATCGGAAGTCGCGCCGGTCGGCTTTGAGAGCTTCCTGCTGGCAAATGAGCTGGCCAGCGAACCGGCACAGTTTAAACTGCCCAAGCGCGATGGCGATCGTCCCACACTGCTCTGGACCACGCCGATCACCGAAGCGGAGCGGCAGTTCGCCCAGGCGGATGAGCATGGCGGTCAGAAGTTACGGGAATTGTTAACCGCTGGCGGCAGTAACCACATCTTCCGTCCGCGTCAGGAGGTTGTCGATTCAGAAGGCTAAGCCAGGCAAAACAGGCCTCTCCGCCCCTTCCCCGGCTCGGGCCGGGGAGGTGATAATCCCGCAATGAAATTAAATTTTCACAAAAATTTAACATTTATCAATTCTGTGATCCCGCTCACCTCAAGTTCCCCGTAAGCGAGCCGTTAACCCGGATCAGGCAATCGCGCCATACCAGGTTCAGGGGAACAAAGATGTTTAAAACAACACAATCCCGCTTTACCGCAACAATGATCGCGTTCTTTGTTGCGCTTTTACTCGTTACAGTTTGGGTTATCAATCAGTTTGTCGCACCGCAGCTGGTCGACAGCGAAAGCCGTCTGGTGCGTTATCAGGTCGATTCACTGGCCTCCGGTATCGTCGAGCAGATGAACCGCGTTCAGGCTCAGCAGCGTGCGATTACCGAAGCGGCCTCCGTCATGGACAGCGCCACCATCGACACCCTGCTACCGACGCTGGTTAACCAGTATCAGGACAGTAATGTCTTCGGCGGCGGCATCTGGCCGTTGCCAAATCGTCGCGATCCCGCCAAAGAGAAAAACAGCAGCTTCTTTGCCCGCAATGCCAGCAACGAACTGCAGGTCAATACCTACTGGAACTCCGATGCCGCCGACAAATACTGGGAGCAACCCTGGTACAAGGATGGCCTGGCCGCCCCGAAAGGGCAGTGTGCCTGGGCAAAAGCCTATCAGGATGCCGCCAGCCCACAGCCGCGAACCAACTGTGCCATGGCGATCTACCGCAACGGCACCGTCTGGGGGGTGGCAACCATCGACGTGACGCTGGGATTCTTTAACCAGCTGGCGAAGCAGATGGGCGAAACCATTCAGGGCAACGTGCTGATCGTCGAAGCGGATGGCAAAGTTGTCGGTAACGGTGCGCTGGTGAATGCCGCGCCGAAGCTGGAGAACCTGGCCGATGTGCAGACGCCGATGGCAGCGCCCCTGAAAGCGCTGCTGAGCGGGGCGGGCACCCAGCCGCTGGAAACCACCTATGACAGCAGCGAAGGCGAGCAGACGCTGTTTCTGCAGGCCATTCCCGGCAGCCCGTGGTTTCTCGCCAGCAGCCTGCCGACCAGCCTGCTGAAAGCGCAGTCGCACAACATGCTGACGCGTCTGGGCCTGGTGCAGATTCCGCTGGCGGTGATCCTGCTGCTGGTGTCGCTGGGCTTTGTCCGCGCCATGATGAAGCGTCTCAGCGTGCTGAACAGCAACATCGAAGCGCTGTCGACCGGCGGCGCGGACCTGACCCAGCGTCTCCCCGCCAGCAACAGCCCGGAGTTCAATGCCGTTGCACAGAGCTTTAACCAGTTCATCAGCTATCTGCAGGGGTTAATCCAGCAGGTGGGCGACAGCGCGCTGGCGATCACCGCAGCGTCGCGCGAGATCGCCAGCGGCAACGCCAATCTCTCTTCGCGCACTGAAGATCAGGCCAGCTCGATTGTGGAAACGGCGGCGTCGATGGAGCAGCTGACCGGCACCGTGCGTCAGAACGCCGATAACGCTACTCACGCCAACCAGCTGGCAGGCGATGCCTCGCAGGTTGCCGCACGCGGTTCAGAAGTGGTGCGTCAGGTCGTCACCACCATGGGCGAGATCCACCATTCGTCACGTAAGGTGGTCGACATCATCAGCGTGATCGACAGCATCGCGTTCCAGACCAATATCCTGGCGCTGAACGCCGCCGTCGAGGCAGCCCGTGCCGGTGAGCAGGGGCGCGGTTTTGCGGTGGTGGCGTCAGAAGTGCGTAACCTGGCGCAGCGCTCAGCCAATTCGGCGCGTGAGATTAAAAAGTTAATTGAAGAGTCCGTGGCGAACATTGATACCGGCAGCGCGCTGGTGGAGCAGGCGGGTCAGACGATGGATGAGCTGATGCAGGGCGTCAGCAGCGTAACGACGCTGATGAGCGAGATCATGTCAGCCAGCCGGGAACAGAGCATGGGGATCGAGCAGGTTAACGTGGCGATTACGCAGCTGGATGGCACTACCCAGCAGAACGCCGTGCTGGTCGAGCAGGTTTCCGCTGCGGCTCAGGCGATGGAGGCGCAGAGTACCCAGCTTGAGCAGGTGGTGCAGAGCTTCCGGCTGTAATTCTTCCTCAGGCCAGCGTTGCTGGCCTGATTTTCGTCTGGCGTCATCCGCTTACCTCTGCCCGATAAGGGTAAAAATTCCTTTCTGTTACGCCCAAACCGCGAATCTTGTGCCAGAATAGTTGAGAATAATCTCAAGGAAACGCCATGTCTGCTATTGAAGTTATCCTCGTTGACCACCTCGATCGTCCCACCGGCAAAATGGAAAAGCTGGAAGTGCATGAAAAAGGACTACTGCACCGCGCGGTGACGGTCTACGTCTTCAATTCCCGGCAGGAGCTGTTACTGCAGCGGCGCGCCAGCGATAAATATCACTGTGGTGGCTTGTGGAGTAATACCTGCTGCGGGCATCCGTATCCTCATGAATCGACCCGTGACGCCGCTGAACGCCGCCTGCGCGAAGAGATGGGCATGGTGGTGACGCTGACGCCGGTGTTTGAGCTGAGCTACAACCTGAAGCTGAGTAATGGCCTGACCGAGCATGAATATGGTCACGTCTTTTTTGCCGTCTGCGACAGCCTGCCGCAGCTCAATCCGCAGGAAGCGGACGCCTTCGATTATCGCCCGATGGCGTTGATTGAAGAGCAGATGCAGCAGCAGCCAGAGCAGTTCACGCCGTGGTTTTTGCATACCTTCCCGCGTATCCCGGACTATCTGGAGCAGTTTCCTTTCCCGGCCGTTACGGCATAAAAAAACCGCACTGAGGTGCGGTTTTCCTGCGCTCTGTCCACGCCCGCAGCGCGGATTATCGCGGCAGCTCAAAATCCTCTTCATCCACATCATAGCCCGATGGTTCCCAGCGGATGGCCAGCAGCGCCAGCAGTCCGGCCAGCGGGGCCAGGAAGATCACCCAGAACACGCCGGTGCCGAGCGCCGCAACCAGCACCGGGAACAGAAACAGTGAAACGGTCGAACTGCCGCGCATCAGCGTCTGATTGAAGCCGACGCCCACACCCCGCAGCGACGTGGGGTAGCTCAGTGACGCAAAGGTCATGGTGTGCGAGCCGGGCCCGAATCCCTGACCAAACAGGAACAGCGCCAGCATGCCGATCGCGACAGCCGCTTCCTGCCCCCCTTCCGGGCGACCAATCAGCGCCAGCCCGAGCAGCGCCACACACTGACAACTGTAACCCGCCACCGACATCTTCCAGGCACCCAGACGCGGCACCAGACGCACTGCCAGCAGCCCGCCCACAAAGGCGAACAGCAGATTCAGCGCCAGCGACACCAGAATTGTGGTCAGCATCGACTGGGCAAAAAAGCTGGTGATGATCACCGGCAGGCCAAATGCGACGGCGTTGTAAGCAAAGGATGAGGCGATAGAGGTAATGGTCGCCAGCAGCGTGCGGCGGCGATAGACGCCCTGCAGCAGCGCACCATAGTTGCGCCAGCTCGCCCTGCGCACCGGAGTAACCGGCGTCAGCGCGGCATCGGGTGCCACCTGCGCGTTGATATTCCATGCGCTGCGTAAGATCGCCGCCGCCCCTTTCAGGTCGCCCTGATTGGCCGCCCAGACCGGCGACTCACTCATGTAACGACTGCGGATAGCGATAATGATAATCGCCGGCACGGCTCCAAACCCCAGGATCAGCCGCCACAGCCAGTCGGTATGGCTCTCCGGCAATACCGCATAGAGCAGCAGCACCAGCAGATAGGAGATACTGATCGCCGCGTACCAGGTCGGGCACCACATCGCCACGCTGGCGGCTTTATTCCCCTTACCGCGCAGCTTCGAAAACTCCGCCAGGAAGGCCATCGCCACCGGCAGATCGATGCCGACACCCAGGCCCATCACAAAGCGCGCTGCACCCAGCACATACTCATTGGGAGCAAAAGCACAGGCGATAGCCGCGACGACGAAAAAGAACATATCGGCCATAAAGACCCGATAGCGGCCAATCTTATCGGTGAGGTAGCCGCCGAGCAGCGCACCCACGATCGCCCCGAAGGTAATCGCGGAGGCGATCATGCCGGTGCCAGTCGGCGTAAGATGAAATTCGCGCGTCACATCTTTGATGCCAAAAGCCAGCGCACCCAGATCGTAGGCGTCAAGAAACACGCCTCCCAGCGCAATCGCCACCACGATGCGGGCATTATTGCGGGCGCTGTCGCCGCTGTTCACTAAACGGGAGACGTCAGCGGCGCTGCGAATCCATTGCGTTTCCCCGGCGGGCGAACGCCCGGCAGTCGCCACAGGGGCAGAAGAAGTCAGGTCGGACATGATGTTGTGCGTCTTTTATTATAAAAACAGATTTTCGAGAATAGCCGTTTAGACGCCCAGACGTAAATTCATTTGAGTTATATAAAATTATTTTATAATCTCAAATCGTTATCAGCTTGCGAGAAAGTCAGCGGCATCACCGCCGCGCCAGGCTACGCTTTTAAGGCAGAGAATTTACCGCTTCGCGCCCTGCCAGCATCGACTCACAAAGCAGGAGAGCAGTCTGATCGCTCAGGCGCACCATTGACGCCTCGCGAAAACATCACGCTATAACAACACGCGATAATGCGATAAGGAAAAGGTCATGGTCAGAATTCGGGGTTGGATCGGCGTCAGCGCCTTACTGCTCAGCATCGGGGTAGCACAGGCAGCCGATCCGGTGCGGGTCGGCTCAAAAATTGATACGGAAGGCTCGCTGCTGGGAAATGTGATTCTTCAGGTGCTGGAAAAGCATGGCGTGAAAACCGTGAATAAAATCCAGCTCGGCACCACTCAGGTGGTGCGTGGCGCGATCACGGCGGGCGAACTGGATATCTATCCGGAATATACCGGCAACGGCGCATTTTTCTTTAACGATGAAAAAGACAGCGCCTGGAAGAATGCCGCCCAGGGCTATGAGAAGGTGAAAAAGCTCGATGCGGAGAAAAACCATCTGGTCTGGCTGACACCGGCACCGGCTAACAACACCTGGACCATCGCTGTGCGAAAAGATCTGGCCGAAAAGAATCAGCTTACCTCTCTGGCCGACCTCAGCGCCTGGCTGAAAAAGGGCGGGACCTTCAAACTGGCGGCGTCGGCAGAGTTTATTGAACGCAGCGACGCCTTGCCCGCCTTTGAAAAAGCCTACGGATTTAACCTCACGCAGGATCAGCTGCTGTCGCTGGCTGGCGGCGATACCGCGGTGACCATCAGCGCGGCGGCGCAGCAGACCTCCGGGGTGAACGCGGCGATGGCGTACGGCACCGACGGGCCGGTGGCGGCGCTGGGTCTGCAGACGCTCAGCGATCCGAAAGGCGTTCAGCCGATTTACGCCCCGACACCGGTGATCCGCGAATCGGTTCTGAAAGCGTACCCACAGATTGCGGAATGGCTGAAGCCGGTATTCAGCGCGCTGGACGAGAAGACGCTGCAACAGCTCAACGCGAAAATCGCCGTGGACGGTCAGGATGCCAGCAGCGTCGCGACCGAATGGCTGCAGCAGAAGAAGTTGCTGTAACCGATGGTGTTATCGCGGGAAGCGATACGTCGCCCGCTGCAACAGCCGGTGGCCCTGCTGCTGCTGACGCTGCTGAGCCTGGCGCTGGCTGCGCTGCCGTTTCTTAACTTCGCCCCGAACCGGCTGGTGGCCGGGGAACCGCTGATGGGATCGCAGATCAGCCGGTTCGGGCTGCTGCTTGTGCCGCTGCTGACGCTCTGGCTGCTGTTATGGCGGCCGCCGACGCGGGTAAACCTGGTGCTGGCGCTGCTGGCCGCGCAGCTGATGCTGGCCGCGATCCTCTGGCTCAGTGGTCATCAGGCCACGCTGCTCAGCCAGCAGGGGAGTCGTCTGGCACGCACCAGTTTTGCCAGCGGTCTGTGGTGCAGCGGCGCGCTGCTCCTGCTGCTGATCACCGATCGGGTGCGGCAGATCACCCGTCACCGGCTGGCTCAGCTGCTGCTCAATCTGCAGGTCTGGCTGCTGCCTCTGCTGCTGCTCTTCAGCGGTCAGCTCAGCGACCTCTCCCTGCTGAAAGAGTATGCCAACCGCCATGCGGTGTTTGATGCCGCACTGGGACGCCATCTCACGCTGCTGGCCGGTACGGTGCTGCCGGCGTTGCTGATAGCCCTGCCGCTGGGGGTCCTGCTGTTCCGGCGGCCAGGCTGGCAGAGCGGCGTCTTTGGCGTGCTGAATGTGATCCAGACGGTGCCGTCGGTGGCGCTGTTTGGCCTGCTGATTGCGCCACTGGCCGGACTGGCAAATCACTTTCCGTGGCTCGGGGCTTGGGGCATCAGCGGCATCGGCATGGCCCCGGCGCTGATCGCCCTGGTGCTCTACGCCCTGCTGCCGCTGGTACGCAGCGTGGTGGTGGGGCTGCAGCAGGTGCCACATGAGGTGCGCGAAAGCGCGCGCGGCATGGGGATGAGCGGCTGGCAGCAGTTTGTCGCCGTCGATGTGCCGCTGGCGCTGCCGGTCTGGCTGGCGGGTCTGCGGGTAGTGGTGGTACAGACGCTGGGCATGGCGGTGGTCGCCGCGCTGATTGGGGCAGGCGGCTTTGGTGCGATTATTTTTCAGGGCCTGTTAAGCAGCGCGCTCGATCTGGTGCTGCTGGGGGTGATCCCGGTGATCGCGCTGGCGGTGGCGATCGATGCGCTGTTCCGCCTGCTGATCTCACTGCTGGAGAGAAAAGATGATTGAGTTCAGGGACGTTTCCCGCGCCTTTAACGGCAAAACGGCGGTAAAAGATCTGTCGTTACAGGTGGCGGAAGGGGAGTTCTGCGTGCTGCTCGGCACCTCCGGCTCCGGTAAATCAACCACCCTCAAGATGATCAACCGGCTGGTGGAGTTCGACAGCGGTGACATCCGCTTTGCCGGTGAGTCAATTCGCCAGCTGAATGCCCGCACGCTGCGGCGCCGCATGGGCTATGCCATCCAGTCGATCGGGCTGTTTCCGCACTGGACGGTGCAGAAGAATATCGCCACGGTGCCCGAACTGCTGGGCTGGCCCCGCGCGCAGATCAACGAACGCATCACGGCGCTGCTGGCGCTGCTGAATCTGGACGCACAGCTGCTGAAGCGCTATCCGCATCAGCTCTCCGGCGGGCAGCAGCAGCGGGTCGGCGTGGCGCGAGCGCTGGCCGCCGATCCGGAGGTGCTGCTGATGGATGAGCCGTTCGGGGCGCTCGATCCGGTAACGCGGGGCGCGCTGCAGCAGGAGATGCTGCGTATCCACCGGCTGTCGGGACGGACCATCGTGCTGGTGACCCATGACATCGACGAGGCGCTGACCCTGGCGGACCGCATTGTACTGATGGATAACGGCGGGATTGTTCAGCAGGGCAGGCCGGTGGAGCTGCTGACCCGGCCAGAAAATGATTTTGTCCGCGACTTCTTTGGTCGCACGGAAATGGGGGTAAGACTGCTGTCGCTGGAGCACGCCGGGGATGCCGTCCGGCGCGGCGAGTGGCTGACGGACGAACCCATTGCCGCGACGCTGACGCTGCGTGACGCCCTGTCGCAGTTTATTACCCGGCGCACCGATAAACTGCCGGTGGTCGACGATCAGCAGCAGCCGCTGGGCGTGCTGCACTTTAGCGATCTGCTGCAACTGCGCGAGGGATTAGCATGCGCTGGCTGAAAGATCCGCTGCTGTGGCTGGTGCTGCTCTATGGCGCGCTGCTGGCCCTGATGCCCTATAGCGGGCCGCTGTTTCACACATGGTTTCCCGACCTGGCGCGGCCACTCTATCAGCAGGAGAGCTTCTGGCAGCTGACGCTGGCGCATCTGCTGCTGGTGATCACGGCCAGCCTGCTGGCGATCGTTCTGGGCATCGGCAGCGGCGTGCTGGTTACGCGGCGCGCCGGTCGCGCCTTCCGGCCGCTGATGGAGACGATTGTGGCGGCGGGGCAGACGATTCCGCCGGTGGCCGTGCTGGCGATTGCCGTGCCGGTGATGGGCTTTGGGACCTGGCCCGCCGTCGTTGCGCTGCTGCTCTATGGGTTACTGCCGATTTTACAGGGCACGCTGGCCGGACTCGACAGCGTGCCCGCCAGCAGCCGGGAGATCGCCACCGGGCTGGGTATGAGCCCCTGGCAGCGGCTGTGGCAGATCGAGCTGGCGCTGGCTGCGCCGGTGATCATCGCCGGAATACGCACCTCGGTGATCATTAATATCGGCACCGCCGCCATCGCCTCGACGGTCGGGGCGAAAAGTCTGGGGTCACCGGTGATTATCGGCTTAAGCGGTTTTAATACGGCGTATGTGATTCAGGGGGCGTTGCTGGTGGCGCTGCTGGCTATCGTCAGCGACCGCCTGTTTGAGCGCCTGCAACGCTGGCTTAGCGTGAGTGAACGATGAGAGAGTATCCGACCAGCATCAGTCCGCTGGTGCCGCCGACGGCCATGATAAAAAAGAGCGTGGCGAAAAAGGCTTTTTTGCAGTTCATGGAGAAAACCTGAGCGTGTTAACAGTGAGGCGGGGATAATAGCGCGCGCGAGGCAGCAGGCAAAGCGCCCGGCGTGCGTTTTTTGTTATCAGGCGGGTTCGTGCAACCGCACGGAATAGCCCTGTTCCTGCCAGTGTGACAGCTGTTCCTGCTGGCGACGGGTCAGTTTTTTACCGGTAAAGACAAACATGTTCATGCCGGGAAAGAGTTCAGGACGCGGCACGTCCAGCGGTTCGGCCAGTACATCAATCCGCCAGCCGTGCTGCGACAGACGCCAGCCCTCCAGCCAGATGCGGGTGCGATCCTCGATACCCCAGCCGATGATCAGCGCATCCTTGCCCGATTTTTTGCGGCTGCCCGTCAGGCAGAACGCGACATAGTCGATCAGCAGACCATCCAGCAGGCTGCACATCGTGCGGGCAGTGTTCTGGTCCAGACTCAGCTTCTGGCGCACCGGCATAAAAACGTGGTCGATCAGCGCATCAATCGGATGCTCGCGGCCAATCGCGGCAATTTTGTTACGAAGTTTTGCGGGTCTGACGTGGCGCAGAACGCTGATCAGCTCATCCTGCAGGGTTGTCCAGCCATCATGGGCATCCACGTCGCCCCCTTCCAGCAGTGCCTTGACTTTACCGACCGGCACGCCGCTTTCAATCCAGCGCATGATCTCTTCGATGCGCTGTACATCTTCTTCATCAAACTGACGATGCCCGCCTTCGGTGCGCTGTGGCTTCAGCAAGCCATAACGACGCTGCCAGGCGCGCAGGGTGACTGGGTTTATGCCACAGCGCTCGGCGACGTCACCGATACTGTATAAGGTCATAAATGCCTCTTTCGATTGGTCTGAGTGCGATTACCATAACGAAGCCAGTTAAGTTGTACAATACATTTCGCAATGTACAACTTGACTGATACGCCTGTTTTCAGCTATATCTCATTTCAGAGAATATTTCCCTCATGTGAGAAAATACCATGCCGGAGCTGAATACGGAGCAACGACTGGCGGTAAGGCTGGCAGAATTACGCCTGCAACGCGGCTGGTCACTGGATGAACTTTCTGTCGCCACCGGCATCAGTCGCGCGTCATTATCGCGCATTGAGCGAAGCGAGACCAGCCCTACTGCCGCATTGCTTAACCGGCTGTGTGCCGCCTACGGATTAACCATGTCTCGCCTGCTGAGTGAGGTTGAGGAGTCGTCGAGTCTGCTGGTGCCTTATGATCAGCAACCGGTCTGGCATGACCCGTCCAGCGGTTTTATCCGCCGCAATGTTTCACCGCCCGCACTTCATTTTAGATGCGAACTGGTAGAGGGCAAATTACGGCCTGGTGCACGCATTGAATATGATGCGCCACCCATCCAGGGACTGGAGCAACATATCCTGCTTCAGGCAGGCGGCCTGACCGTATCGGTGGCCGAACAGCAGTGGACGCTTAAGCCCGGTGACTGTTTACGTTTTCACCTCACCGGAAAATCGGCTTTCGAGGCGCATCTGACCGAAGGCGCACACTATCTGCTGGCGGTGGCTAAACCATGATCGATTATCAAAGGCTTTCACCTGAACAGGCACAACAGGAGATCGATGGGCTGACGGCAGTGCTTCAGGCCTGCGTGGCTGATGGCGCCAGTGTCGGATTCGTGGATGCCGCCGATGTGGCGGTGATGACGCGCTTCTGGCAGCAGCGGGTAACCAGTCTGACCAGCGGGGAGAGCGAACTGCTGGTGGCGCGTCAGCACAACCGGATTGTGGCGACGGTGATCCTCAGTCGCAGCGCGATGCCGAACGGCCGCCATCGGGCCGACGTCAGCAAGCTGCTGGTGCATCCGCAGGCGCGGCGTCAGGGGATTGCCCGCGAACTGATGCAGCGCGCTGAGCAGCTGGCCCGCGGGCAGGGCAAAACGCTGCTGGTGCTGGATACCCGCAGCGGTGACGTTGCCAGCGATCTCTATCGCTCGCTGGGCTGGCAGGTGGCAGGGTCGATCCCCTTTTATGCCGAGTCGACGGCGGGCGTGCTGGATGCCACTACCTATATGTATAAGGTGCTGGCGTAGCCTGCTTCCGCGCCGGACGACCCGGCGCTGAACGCCTCCACGCTATCCGCTGAAATTTCCGACGGCGCACGAAAAATTCAGCACGAAAGCTGACGCCGCCGGGATACTGTGTAAAAATACAGGCCATTTTTTCGGTGTGGTAACGCAACTCATGGCCCTGACAGCCGCAGTAAAAAGCCAGATAGCGCAGTGGTATAAAGCGCTTTCGCAGCAGGTGCCTGATTTCATTCCGCGTGCGCCGCAGCGTCAGATGATCGCTGAAGTGGCAAAATGTCTGGCTGGTGACGATGCGCGCCACCTGGCGGTGGAAGCGCCGACCGGCGTGGGTAAAACGCTCTCCTATCTTATTCCCGGCATCGCGGCCAGCCGCGCCCAGGAAAAACGGCTGGTGATCAGCACCGCCAACGTGGCGCTGCAGGATCAGATCTTCACCAAAGATCTGCCGCTGCTCAAAAAAATCATTCCCGATCTGACTTTTACTGCCGCCTTTGGACGCAGACGCTATGTCTGTCCGCGCAATCTGGCCGCGCTGGCAGCCGATGACGATCAGCAGGGCGATCTGCTGCTCTATCTGGACGACGACGCCGTCAGCAGCACCAAAGAGGAGCAGACGCAGTGTGGCCGCCTGCAGAAGTCGCTGGATCGCTATCAGTGGGATGGCCTGCGCGATCACAGCGAGGAGAACGTCAGCGACAGCCTGTGGCAGCGGCTCTCCACCGACAAGGCGAGCTGCCTGGGCGCGCACTGCCGCTGGTATCGTGAATGCCCCTTTTTTGTCGCGCGCCGTGAGATTGAGCAGGTGGATGTGGTGGTGGCGAACCATGCGCTGGTGATGGCCGCGATGGAGAATGAGTCGGTACTGCCGCCCGCTAAAAACCTGATGCTGGTGCTGGATGAGGGGCATCATCTGCCGGAAGTGGCCCGCGATGCGCTGGAGATGAGCGCCGACATCACGCCGGGCTGGAGCAGCCTGCAGCTCGATCTCTTTATCCGGCTGGTCGACGGCATCATGACCCAGATGCGGCCGAAGTCGCCGCCGCCGCTGGCAAACCCGGAAAGGCTGAAAGCGCACTGCGATGAGCTGCGCGAACTGCTTACGGTGACCGCCCAGGCGCTGAATCCGCTGCTGCCGCCCCACAACCAGCCGGGCGAATATCGCTTTGTGCTCGGGGCGCTGCCGCAGGAGTTACTCGACCTCTGCGCCCGGCTGTTTAAACTCAGTGACGCGCTGCGCGGGCTGAGTGAAGGCCTGATCAATGCGCTGAGCGAGCAGACGGGCAAGGTCGACGTGGTGCGGCTGCACCGTAATCTGCTGCAGCTCAATCGCCAGTTTGGCTGGTTCGAATCGATCAGTAAACTGTGGCGGCTGGCGGCAATGGAGAAAGCCTCCGGCGCGCCGGTTTCAAAATGGATCACCCGCGAGCTGCGCGAAGGGCAGGCGCACCTGCTGTTTCACTGCGCCGGTATCCGCGTCAGCGATCAGCTGGAGAAGATGCTGTGGCGCAAAATCCCGCATGTGGTGGTCACCTCCGCCACGCTGCGTTCGCTCAACAGCTTCAACCGCCTGCAGGAGATGTCGGGACTGAGCGAAAAAGCGGGCGACCGCTTTGTGGCGCTCGACTCCCCGTTCAACCACGTCGGGCAGGGCAAGCTGGTCATCCCGCAGATGCGCTATGAACCCCTGATGTCGCATGAGGCGGAGCATATCGCCGAGATGGCCGGTTTCTTCCGCCAGCAGATGAAAGAGAAAAAGCACAAAGGGGTGCTGGTGCTGTTTGCCAGCAACCGGGCGATGCAGCAGTTTGTCACCGCGCTGCCCGATCTGCGGCTGTCGATGCTGGTACAGGGCGATCAGCCGCGCAGCCGCCTGGTCGATCTGCACCGGCAGCGGGTTGCTAAAGGCGAAACCAGTATTCTGATTGGCCTGCAATCCTTCGCTGAAGGCCTGGATCTGAAAGGCGATCTGCTGAGTCAGGTGCATATTCACAAAATCGCTTTTCCCCCGGTAGACAGTCCGGTAATTTTGACCGAAGGCGAGTGGCTGAAAAGCCTGAAGCGCTATCCGTTTGAGGTGCAGAGTCTGCCCAGCGCCTCATTTACCCTGATTCAGCAGGTCGGACGCCTGATTCGCAGCCATCAATGCTATGGCGAGATTGTGATTTATGACCGCCGGTTGCTGAGCAAAGCTTACGGCAGCCGCCTGCTGGCGGCGCTGCCCGTCTTCCCGATTGAGCAGCCGGAAGCGCCCGAGCCGGAAGCGATACCGGCCGCCGTGGTGCCCAAAACCAGCGTGCGAAAACGACGTCCCACGCGGCGCTGAGCCGCGCACTTAACCGGAAGCGAGTGATGGAACTGAATAAAATTATTAAAGAGATTGGTCGCGGTAAAAATCATGCCCGCGATATCGATTTTGAGAGTGCCGTGGCGCTCTACAGCGCGATGCTGGCGGGCGAGGTGCCCGATCTGGAACTGGGCGGTATCCTGATTGCGCTGCGCATCAAAGGCGAAGGCGAAGCGGAGATGCGCGGCTTTTATCAGGCGATGCAGGCGCAGATGATGCCGCTGCGTGCGCCGGAAAACCGGCCCATGCCAATCGTGATCCCCAGCTACAACGGTGCCCGTCGTCAGGGCAACCTGACGCCTCTGCTGGCGCTGCTGCTGGTAAAATTCGGCTTTCCGGTGCTGGTGCATGGCGTCAGCGACGACGCGACGCGCATTACCAGCGAGGCGGTGTTTGCGGCGCTCGGCATCGCACCGGTCACCACGGCAGAGGCGGCGCAGGCCAGACTGGATCAGGGCGAGCTGGCTTTTATCACCATCGATCACCTCTGCCCGCCGATGGCGAAGCAGCTGTCTCTGCGCTGGCGAATGGGCGTGCGTAACAGTGCGCACACGCTGGCAAAACTGGCGACCCCGTTTGCGGAGCGGGCGGCGCTGCGTCTGTCGAGCGTCTCGCATCCGGAGTATGTGCCGCGTGTGGCGAAATTCTTCAGCGACATCGATGCGCCAGCCCTGTTGCTTAATGGCACCGAAGGGGAAGTGTATGCGAATCCGCAGCGCTGCCCGGCGATCAGCATGATTCAGGGCGCGAGAGCCGAAACCGAAGTCTGGGTGGAGCGTCAGCCAGAAGTGGCCGTTGAACTGCCGACAGATAAAACGGCAGAGGTGACGGCGCGCTGGATTGAGGAGGTGCTGAATCAGCAGCGCCCGCTGCCCGCGTCGCTGCGGCTGCAGATCGCCTGCTGCCTGCGTGCCAGCGGTCAGTGCGATTCACTGGCGGCGGCGGAGGAGCAGATCCGCGCCGCCGGTTACTGACTCAGGATTGCGGCAGGGCCTGTTCCACCAGATCCTGCCAGAAACGGATGCCAATCGGCAGCAGCGCGTCGTTGAAATCATAGCGGGCGTTGTGCAGCGGCGCAGAGGGGGTTTCTCCATCTGCGCCCAGCCAGAAGTAAGCGCCAGGGCAGGCTTCCAGCATGCAGGCAAAATCTTCCGACGCCATCGACGGATTCACCTGCCAGTGAACCTGTCCGGCACCCAGCGTCGCCAGCGCCACCTCGCGCACCTGCTCAGCGGGCAGCGCATGGTTAGCAGTCACCGGATAGCCCGGTAACCAGTGCACCTCACCGCTGACGCCAAACGGACGCGGCAGAGTCGCCACAAACTCATCAATCAGTCCGCGCACCTTATCGCGCACGCTGGTCTGCAGACAGCGCACCGTGCCGCGCAGCACAATCTGCTCCGGGATAACGTTAATCGCCTCGCCACCGTGGATCTGGGTCACGCTCACCACCGCCGAGGCGAGCGGTGACAGGCGACGCGACGGGATCGTCTGCAGCGCCAGAATCAGCTCGGCGGCGACCACCATCGGATCGGCTCCGCTTTCCGGCATCGCCGCGTGGCAGCTTTTGCCGTGCAGGGTGATCTCAAACGAGTCCAGCGACGCCATCATGGCACCGGGATTCACCGCCAGTGACCCCAGCGGCAGCCCCGGCCAGTTATGCATCGCGTAGATGGCATCCATCGGGAAGCGCTGGAACAGTCCCTCTTCCACCATTCTGCGTGCGCCACCGAGGTTCTCCTCGGCAGGCTGAAAGATGAAATGCACGGTGCCGCTGAACTGGCGCGTCGCGGCCAGCTGGCGGGCAGCGGCCAGCAGCGTGGCGCTGTGACCATCGTGGCCGCAGGCGTGCATCACGCCCGGTGTGGCAGAGCGCCACGCCGCTTCCCCTTTCTCCGTGATCGGCAGCGCATCCATGTCCGCCCGCAGGCCAATGACCGGGCCAGGACCATTCTCCAGCGTGCCGATGACCCCGGTGCCCGCCAGGCCACGAAAAACCTGCAATCCCGCCCGGGCTAACTCCTCCGCGATAAACTGGCTGGTTTGCTGTTCCTGGTAACCTAATTCGGGGTGGCGATGAAACTCACGGCGCCAGCGCAGGGCATCTTCAAGCAGGGCAGGGGAAAGGGTCATGCAGAGTCGCGCTCCATACAGAATGAGAAGATTTCACTTTAGAGGTCGTCTGGCGCGGCGTCTATCGCCGTCAGGCTTAAATCGGGCTATAGGCTAAATCAAAATGGAATAAGTAATAAGGAAGTGATGTCAGCGACCTGCTGCCGGGTGCGAAGCGTGAGGTTGAAAGCCGGGGCAGGCTGCGGCCTGCCCCGGTCAGGATGTTACTTCTGCATGGGCAGGTTCAGGTCGTGCTCTGCGGCGCACTGCTGCGCCAGCTCATACCCGGCGTCGGCATGACGCATCACTCCGGTCGCCGGATCGTTCCATAACACCCGACCCAGACGCGCATCCGCCTCTTTGCTGCCGTCACAGACAATCACCACACCCGAGTGTTGAGAGAAGCCCATGCCCACGCCGCCGCCATGATGCAGGCTGACCCAGGTCGCGCCGCCTGCGGTGTTCAGCAGCGCGTTCAGCAGCGGCCAGTCAGAGACCGCATCAGAGCCATCTTTCATCGCCTCGGTTTCGCGGTTCGGTGAGGCGACCGAACCACAGTCGAGATGGTCGCGGCCAATCACCACCGGCGCTTTCAGCTCGCCGTTGCGCACCATTTCGTTGAACGCCAGACCGGCCAGATGCCGTTCACCCAGCCCCAGCCAGCAGATTCGGGCAGGCAATCCCTGGAAGGCGATGCGCTCCTGCGCCATATCGAGCCAGCGATGCAGCGTTTTGTGATGCGGGAACAGCTCTTTGAGTCGGGCGTCGGTCTTATAGATATCTTCCGGGTCGCCTGACAGCGCCACCCAGCGGAAGGGGCCTTTGCCTTCACAGAACAGCGGACGGATATAGGCGGGCACAAAGCCGGGGAAATCGAAGGCGTTGCTGACACCCTCATCCAGCGCCACCTGGCGGATATTGTTGCCGTAATCCACGGTCGGAATGCCCATATGACAGAAGTCGAGCATCGCCTGGACGTGGACCGCCATTGAGGCGCGCGCCGCTTTCTCTACCGCTTTCGGCTGGGAAACACGCTCCCGCTCCCAGCGCGCCAGATCCCAGCCAATCGGCAGGTAGCCATTGATCGGGTCGTGCGCCGAGGTCTGATCGGTCACGATATCCGGCTTCGGCCCGCCCGCCCTGGCGCGTTTCACCAGCTCCGGCAGAATCTCAGCGGCATTGCCCAGCAGACCGACAGAAATCGCTTTTTTCGCGGCGGTGGCGTCGCTGATCAACGCCAGCGCCTCATCCAGCGTGGTGGCTTTGTAGTCGACGTAGCGGGTGCGCAGGCGGAAATCGATGCGCGACTCCTGGCACTCAATCGCCAGCACACAGGCACCGGCCAGCACACCGGCCAGCGGCTGCGCGCCGCCCATGCCGCCCAGTCCGGCGGTGAGGATCCAGCGTCCGCTCAGGTCGTTGTTGTAGTGCTGACGTCCCGCTTCGACAAAGGTTTCGTAGGTGCCCTGCACGATGCCCTGCGCACCGATATAGATCCAGGAGCCTGCCGTCATCTGGCCGTACATCATCAGGCCCGCTTTATCCAGCTCATGGAAGTGATCCCAGTTTGCCCAGTGCGGCACCAGGTTGGAGTTCGCCAGCAGCACGCGCGGCGCGTCGGCGTGGGTGCGGAAGACACCGACCGGCTTGCCGCTCTGGATCAGCAGGGTTTCGTCCGGCTGCAGAAGCTGCAGGGAACGCAGGATCTGCTCGAAACACGCCCAGTTACGTGCCGCCTTTCCGATGCCGCCGTAAACCACCAGATCCTCCGGCCGCTCGGCCACATCGGGGTCGAGGTTGTTCTGGATCATGCGGTAAGCCGCTTCAATCAGCCAGTTGGCGCAGTGCAGCGTAGTGCCGTGTGGCGCACGAATCTCACGTGCTACAGCCTGAGAAAGAGTTTCGCTCATTACAGATTCCTTAATTCAAGAAGTGGAGCGCATGCTCGGCAGCAGCGCGGTCAATGCCTGAGGCCAGTCAGCGCGACTTGCCCACTGACGCATGGCGTCGATATCGGGTGCCAGCAGGCGATCTTCCTCCAGGAAGGCCACCTGCTGACGGATCTCATCTAACGCCTGCTCAATCAGCGCAGAACTTTTCAGCGGCCGGTTAAACTCAATACCCTGCGCGGCAGCCATCGCCTCGATGCCCACCACGGCGGCGCTGTTAAAGCACATGCTGCCGAGACGACGCGCAGCGTAGGTCGCCATGGAGACGTGATCTTCCTGGTTTGCAGAGGTGGGAAGGCTGTCGACGCTGCCCGGATGGGCCAGCGACTTGTTCTCAGAGGCCAGCGCAGCGGCGGTGACCTGGGCGATCATAAAGCCGGAGTTCACGCCGCCGTCACGCACCAGGAAGGGCGGCAGGCCGGATAAGCCGCTGTCCAGCAGCAGCGCCAGCCGCCGTTCAGAGATGGCGCCTGCTTCGGCAATCGCCAGCGCCAGGATGTCAGCGGCAAAGGCCACCGGCTCGGCATGGAAGTTGCCGCCGGAGATCACCTCACCGCTGTCACTGAACACCAGCGGATTGTCCGAAGCGGCGTTCGCTTCGATTTCCAGAATCCGCGCCGCGTGGCGGATATTGTCCAGGCAGGCACCCATCACCTGCGGCACGCAGCGGATGGAGTAGGGGTCCTGCACGCGGCCACAGTGGGTGTGGGACTGCAAAATTTCACTCCCTTCGATCAGGCTGCTGACGGCGGCCGCGACCGCAATCTGGCCCTGCTGGCCACGCGCCTGATGAATACGGGCGTCGAACGGTTTCAGAGAGCCTTTAATCGCCTCCAGCGACAGCGCACCGGCCATCAGACCGGCGGCAAACAGATTCTCCCCTTCAAACAGGCCGCGCAGCGCCAGCGCGGTCGAAACCTGGGTGCCGTTGAGCAGCGCCAGCCCCTCTTTCGGCCCGAGCACAAAGGGCGACAGGCCCACGCTTGCCAGTCCCTCTGTTGCCGGAATCAGCGCGCCATCGACCCGCACCTGGCCTTCGCCCAGCAGCATCAGCGACATGTGCGCCAGCGGCGCGAGATCGCCAGAAGCCCCGACCGATCCTTTTTCCGGAATGCAGGGCATGACACCGGCATTGAACAGCGCCAGCAGCGCCTCCACCAGTTCGATCCGCACGCCGGAGTGGCCGCGGGCCAGGCTGACGATTTTGGTGGCGACCACCAGACGGGTGACATTGTCGGGCAGCAGATCCCCCAGCCCGACGCTGTGAGACAGCACCAGATTGCGTTGCAGATCGGCCAGTCGGCTGGCCGGAATCTGCGTCTGCGCCAGCTTGCCAAAGCCGGTGTTAATGCCATACACCACGTTGCCGGAGGCGACAATCGCCTCCACGGTCTGCTGCGCCTTTGCAATCGCCTGACGCGCGCTGTCATCGAGGCTCAGCGTTACGTGACCCTGATAGATGGCGCGTAAGGTGGCGAGGTCTACCTCGCCTGGCACCAGGCGCAATGCCTGAGACGAACCTGACATAGTCTACTCCTGTCTATACAAGTGTGCTGGCACGGCTGAGCGGTTTTTCCTGCCCTGAACCAGCGGGATAAAGCGAGTGAAACATAAGTGTCTATTCTTGTCTATACAAGTAGCAAGGGGCGTGCCAGGCCGATCACAAAAATGGAATGCCCGCCTGCTGCGGGTGGGTGAGGAAACGAAGGCGGAGGCTGCACCATCAGGAGGCGAGCGCTGCACCAGCGGGGCACAGCGCGCCGGACTGGATGTATATACATTCACGCGGTGAGACAGTAAACTGAAGGCACTATCAGGAAAAGGAACAGCAAATGGTCGAGCATACGGCACTGGCACAACTGGCGGCGGCGATGAGCGATGAGCCCGCCCCGATTTATCAGCGGGTGAAGCAGGCGATCATCAGCCAGATCCGCGAAGGAATGTGGAAAGCGAATCAGCGTGTGCCGTCAGAAAGTGAACTGGTTAATGAGCTGGGCGTCAGCCGCATGACCATCAACCGGGCGCTGCGTGAACTGACCAGCGAAGGCTTTCTGGTCCGGATGCAGGGCGTCGGCACTTTCGTAGCCGAGATGAAAGGCTACACCGCCATGCTGGAGGTGCATAACATCGCCGACGAGATCGCCCAGCGCGGTCATCAGCACAGCTGTAAAATTCTCGCCATCGGCCAGAACAAAGCCGATCCCGAACAGGCGGCGGTGCTGGGATTGACCACCGGGCAGACGCTCTATCATTCGCTGATTGTGCACTACGAAAACGATCTGCCGGTACAGCTGGAGGACAGGCTGGTCAATCCGCTGGTCGCCCCCGATTATCTGGCGCAGGATTATCAGCAGATGACCCCGTATACCTATCTGATGCGGGTTGCGCCGCTGACGGCGGGCGAGCACATTGTCGAGGCAGTGCTGCCCGATGTGCGTCAGCGCAAACATCTGTCGCTGGATGAGCACGAACCCTGCCTGCTGATCCGTCGTCAGACCTGGAGCGACAACAAAATCGTGACCTACGCGCGGCTGCTCTATCCCGGCTCACGTTACAAACTGCTGGGCCGCTTCAGGGGACACGGCTAAGCCGGGTAAACAGCAGCCGGGCGTCCCGGCTGTCGGGCGTGAAGCTGCACGCCTCATCGACCCACCATGCGCCCTGTCGGGCGGTCAGCTGTTTCCCGTCGTCGCTCCGCCACGCGCCTGCCAGCACCCAGGCAACCCCATGCAGGCTGCTGACGGGGGCGGTGACCACCTCAACCGTGGCCTGCCACTGCTCCCGCCGCGTCATAATGTTAAAGTCTTCACTGATGCTGCCCTGCAACTGCGCGGTCAGGGCCAGTTCGCCGGCAAATGACCAGGGCTGCTGCGGCATTAACCGATGCGCTGTGCCCGGCGCGGTAAGCAGGACCGGGTCGCCGTGCAGCAGGGTGATGATCCGATCGATGCCCGGAAAGGCTGAAAAGGGGCCATCCTGCGCCAGGGTGGCAATGCTGGCGCGCCAGCCAAAGGATTCCGCACCGGGCGGAAAGCTGACAATTTCGCGGGTTTCGCCTCCGCCATTACGCCAGCGGCTGACCGCTAGGTCAGCGTAAGAGAAGCGGGCGATCATTGCAGTGCCGCCATGGCCTGACGGAAGCGTCTGGCACACGCCGCCTGATGAGGATGCTCGCCATCGACGATCACCGCCTTACCTGCCACGTAGACATCCCGAATCTGATCGCGCTGACCGGCAAACAGCCAGCGGTTCAGCAGCGCCTGAGATTCCACGCTGCCGAGCCACGCCTCATCGCGCAGCACCAGCCAGTCGGCGCGCTGCCCCACCGCCAGCGTTCCCTGCTGAATGCCGCACGCCTGCGCACCGCCCGCCGCCGCCTGCTGCCACAGCAGATCGCCGACCGACGGCTGGCCGGGCAGGGTAATGCGGTTGCGGCGCTGATCGCGCAGTCGCTGCGCATACTCCAGCCAGCGCAGCTCTTCCTGGGCGCTGAGCGAGACATGGCTGTCGGAGCCGATGCCCCAGCGTCCTCCCTGCGCGATATACTCCACCGCCGGAAAAATGCCGTCACCGAGATTCGCTTCGGTGGTGGGGCAGAGACCGGCCACCGCACCGCTGCGGGCGAGGCGCGTCAGCTCGCTCTCATCCAGATGAGTTGCGTGGATCAGGCACCAGCGTGCATCCACGGCAAAACGGTTCAATAGCCAGCTCACCGGGCGTTCGCCGCTCCACGCCAGCGAGTCATTCACCTCTTTCTGCTGCTCCGCCACATGGATATGCACCGGCAGCGTCGGATCGCTCTCCGCCAGCACCGTCTCCATCTGACTTTCACTGACGGCCCGCAGCGAATGAAAACAGAGGCCGCGGTTCAGCAGGGGCCGCTGCTGCTGCCACGCATCCAGTCGCGCCTGCTGTTGCAGATAACGATCGGTCTGCTGAATAAAGCGTTTCTGCCCGGCAGCCGGAGGCTGGCTGCCAAAGCCGCTGTAGCTGTAGAGCACCGGCAGCAGCGTCTGGCCGATACCGGCCAGTTCGGCGGCGTCGATCAGCTGCTGCAGCATGGCGTCATCTGCATAGGGCGCGCCGCTGGGATCGTGATGCAGATAGTGAAACTCCGCGACCTGGGTGTAACCCCCTTTCAGCATCTCAATGTAGAGCAGGGCGGCGATGTCGCCCGCCTGCTGCGGCGTCAGGCGCTGCACCATGCGGTACATCCGGTCACGCCACGTCCAGAAGCTGTCCTGCGGATCGCCCGCCACTTCCGCCAGACCGGCCATGGCGCGCTGAAAGGCGTGCGAATGCAGATTAGCGATCGCCGGGATCACCTCGCCGTTGAGCAGCACCGCCTGGTCGGCGTGGCTCTCCGGGGTAAGAGCGTCGATAAAACCGGCCTGATTGACCGTGATACGTACCTGCTGCTGCCAGCCCTCCGCCAGCAGTGCGCGCGGGGCAAAAAAAGTCGCCATGGTTGATCCTCGTCGGATGTAGTTGTATATACATATACATACTTTAAGACACAGTGTAAACGGTGGAGGCACGAGGCAGCGATGGCGGAAGAGATGCAGGTAGAGACGGTCTGGACCGGGGCGGATCTGGTCACCATGCGGGACGGAAAGTACCACCTGATACCTGAGGGGGCGATGGCGGTGCGGGCGGGTAAGCTGGTGTGGGTCGGCCCGGCGGCTGAGATGCCCGCCTTCGTCGCCGCGCGGCATCATCATCTGCCGGGCGGTATCGTGACGCCGGGACTGGTGGACTGCCATACCCATCTGGTGTTTGGCGGTGACCGCAGTCAGGAATTTGAACAGCGCCTGAATGGCGTCAGCTATGCCGACATTGCCGCACAGGGCGGCGGCATCCTCTCGACGGTACGGGCGACCCGCGCCGCCACGGAGGAGGCGCTGGTGGCGTCGGCGCGCTGGCGGCTCGACCGCCTGCTGGCAGAGGGGGTCACCACGGTGGAGATCAAGTCCGGCTACGGGCTGGATGAGGAGAGCGAACTGCGGATGCTGCGCGCGATTCGCCAGCTGGGGCAGAGCGTGGCCGCCGATGTCCGTGCCACCTGCCTGGCCGCCCACGCCTTTCCGCCGGAGTTTAAGCATGACCCGGAGGGCTGGGTCGAACTCATCTGCGAACGGCTGCTGCCGCAGGTGCAGGCGCTGGGACTGGCGGATGCGGTAGACGCCTTCTGTGAACATCTTGCCTTTTCACCGCAGCAGGTCGCGCGGGTGTTTGATCGGGCGGTGGCGCTGGGTCTGCCGGTGAAGCTGCACGCGGAGCAGCTCTCGTCGCTGGGGGGAGCGGCCCTGGCGGCCCGTTACGGTGCCCTTTCTGCCGACCACCTTGAATACGCCACCGAGGAGGATGCGAAAGCGATGGCGGCACACGGCACTGTGGCGGTGCTGCTGCCGGGCGCTTTCTATCTGCTGCGGGAAACCCGGCGTCCCCCGGTGGATCTCTTCCGGCAGCACGGGGTGCCGATGGCGCTGGCCAGCGATGCTAATCCCGGCACCTCACCGGCGCTGTCGCTGCGTCTGATGCTCAACATGGGCTGCACCCTGTTCGGCATGACCCCGGAAGAGGCGCTGGCGGGCGTGACCCTGTGGGGCGCAAAAGCGCTGGGCCTGGCGGACAGCCACGGCTCGCTGGAGGCGGGAAAAGTGGCGAACTTCGTTCACTGGCCGCTGGCCCGTCCGGCGGAACTGGTTTACTGGCTGGGCGGTGAGCTGCCCTGTACCGTTATCTATCGTGGAGAACCCCAATGAATCCCTTCATATTTACCCGGGGCAGCCTGCCGCTGCTGGTCAGTATTCCCCATGCCGGCACTGAACTGACGCCCGAGGTGGACGCCGGACTGAGCGACGCCGCGCGTGGTTTACCGGACACCGACTGGCACATCCCGCTGCTCTATGATTTCGTGCGCGACCTCGGAGCCAGTGTGTTAATCGGGCGTTACTCGCGGTTCGTGGTCGATCTGAATCGTCCGCCCGATAATCAGCCACTTTACACCACCGCCACCACCGGTCTGTTCCCGGAAACCCTGTTCGACGGCACCCCGACTTTCCTGCCAGGCAAAACGCCCGATGCGGCTCAGCGTCAGGGCTACATCGACCAGATCTGGCAGCCTTACCACCAGCAGATCCAGCAGGAGCTGGCGCGGCTTAAAGCAGAGCACGGCTATGCGCTGCTGTTTGATGCACACTCCATCGCCAGTGAAATTCCCCGCCTGTTCGAAGGCCGTCTGCCCGATATCAACCTTGGCACCAATGACGGCGCCAGCTGCAGCCCGGCGATGAGCGCGGCGCTGGAGGCTGTTTGCGCCGCGCAGCACGACTACAGCTGGGTGCTCAACGGACGTTTTAAAGGCGGTTACATTACCCGCGCCTATGGTCAGCCGCAGCAGCAGACTCAGGCTGTCCAGCTGGAGCTGGCGCAGCTGAACTACATGGATGAAACCCCGCCTTACGCCTGGCAGCAGGCGCGCGCCGCGCAGTTGCAAAAAACGCTGAAAGCACTGATCCACGCCATGCTGGCGGAGGGCAAAACCCGATAATCCCACCACGGCGATGCGCCACCCCGGTGCATCGCTGCGCTGAACCGGTGCAGGCGGGTGCAGGCCGCCTGACTGCACGGCGCTCCCGGCCGCCTTTTTCCCTTTTGCAGAGCTGGCATAACCTTTGCTTGGTTGTATGTACAAGTACAGCAGCGCATCTATCACATCATAAATTCTGTCTGGCTCACAAAACAGTAAAGCCGGGAATGAACTGCGCCGCGTTAGCTTGTATATACATGACATATCATCCTGTGAAATTTATGTTAAATCTCGTCAGGGCGATCACCAGGCCGCTACTTTCAGGAGAACCGTATGACGCACCCTCTGACTCTTCGTCGTTTATGTCTCACGACCCTGGTTTCCTCTCTGCTGCTCTGTGGCGTCAGCGCCCAGGCGAAAGAGTGGAAGTCGATCACCATTGCCACCGAAGGCAGTTATGAACCCTGGAACCTGACGCTGCCAGGCGGCAAGCTCGGCGGCTTTGAACCGGAACTGATGGCGAATCTCTGCCAGCGTATGGCGATTCAGTGCAGGCTGGTGGTGCAGAACTGGGATGGCATGATCGCCGGGCTTAATGCCGGAAAATATGACGTGATCATGGATGCGATTGTGATTACCCCGGAACGAAAGAAAGTGGTCAGCTTCACCCTGCCTTACGCCTCGACGCCTGCCACCTTCATCACCCTGAAAGGGAGCCTGCTGCCCGCTGACAGCCAGATTATCAAGCTGACCGACGACGCAAAAAGCGTGGAGCCGGCCATTGCAGGTCTGAAAGCGGCGCTGAAAGGTAAAACGATCGGTATCGCCTCCGGCACGGTTTACACCCCCTTTATCGACAAATATTTCAAAGAGGTGGCGGATGTCCGTGAATACACCAGCTCGGCCGACGCCATCCTCGACCTGCAGGCGGGGCGGATTGATGCGGTGTTTGACGACGTGACCTTCGCGCAGTCGATGCTGGCGCGGCCCGAAAACCGCAATCTCAGCTTCAGCGGCCCGCAGCTGGGTGGCCCGATCTGGGGTGAGGGAGAGGCGCTGGGCGTGCGCATGGCGGATAACGATCTGAAAGCCCGGCTGGATGAGGCGATCAAAGCCGCACTGGCCGATGGCACAGTGAAAAAGCTGAGCGAGAAGTGGTTCAAAACGGATGTCACACCCTGAGTGAGGTAACTGATGATAAGCCTGCTGAGTTTTGGCCCGGACGGCTGGGGACGGCTGATTCTGAGTGCCGCGCTGACCACGCTGCTGCTGTCGTTTGCCGCGCTGGTGGTGGGGGCGGTGGTCGGGTCGGGCGTTGCCGCCGCGAAGTTATCTCCCCACCGGCCGGTTCGCTGGCTGGGGGAGGGATACTCGGTGATCTTTCGCGGCATTCCTGAGCTGCTGGTGATCTACCTGTTCTACTTCGGGGGATCGGGGCTGATCACGCAGATCGGCCAGCTGTTTGGTGCCGACGGATTTATCGAAGCGCCGCCGTTTCTGATCGGGGCGCTGGCCATCGGGCTTATCTCCGGCTCTTATCAGGCGGAAGTCTATCGCGCCGCACGGCTGGCGCTGGCGAAAGGGGAGATCGAAGCGGCGGTCGCGATTGGCATGCCCCGCTGGCGCATCCGGCAACGCATCCTGCTGCCGCAGGTGGCGCGCTATGCGCTGCCGGGTTTATCAAACGTCTGGCAGATGAGCCTGAAAGATTCGGCGCTGGTGTCGGTCACCGGCATTGTCGAGCTGATGCGGGCGAGCCAGATTGCCGCCGGTTCGACCCGTGACTACTTCGCCTTTTATCTGGTGGGCGGAGGCTGCTATCTGCTGCTGACGCTGCTGTCCAACCGTGCCTTCCTGCGCGCTGAATCCCGTCTGGGGCGCGCCTGGCAAAGCCGCACCGCTGCACAGCATTAGGGGGATTGATGATCGATTTTGCGTTTCTCACAGACACCTTCCTGAAACTCAGCGCCGCGCTGCCGGTGACGCTCGGTCTGTTTATCAGCGCCTTTCTGTGCGGTGGCGTGCTGGCGACAGGGATTCTGGCGCTGCGCATGAGCCGCTGGCGGCTGCTTAGCGGCTTTGCCCGCGGCTACATTCTGGTGTTTCGCGGTTCGCCGCTGATGATCCAGCTGTTCCTGATCTACTACGGTCTGGGACAGTTTGGCGTGATCCGTCACAGCCTCCTCTGGCCATTTCTGCGTGAGCCGTTCACCTGTGCGGTGCTCGCGCTCTCGCTCTGCACCGCCGCCTACACCGCAGAGATCCTGCGCGGGGCGCTGCTGGCGGTGCCGCCAGGCCAGGTCGAGGCGGGGCTGGCGTGTGGGATGTCACGCGGGCTGCTGCTGCGGCGCATTATCGCGCCGGTCATGCTGCGTTACGCGCTGCCTGCCTACTCTACCGAAGCGATTCTGCTGGTGAAATCGACCGCGCTCGCCAGTCTGGTGACGGTGTGGGATGTCACCGGGGTGGCGCAGCAGATCATCCAGCGCACCTACCGCACCATGGAGGTCTTTCTCTGTGCGGCGGCGATCTACCTGATCCTTAATTTCATCATTGTGCAACTCTATGCCCTGCTGGAGCGGCGTCTGACGCCGGTGCACAAACCGGAAAAAAAGCCGTTACCGTCCGCTAAGCCGATCCCCGGAGGAGAGTAATATGTCTGATTTGTCACCCGTCACGCTGTCGGCCAGCGATATCCACAAATCTTTTGGTGCCATGGAGGTGCTGAAGGGCATCTCACTGCAGGCGCACAAAGGCGATGTCATCTCGATTCTCGGAGCCAGCGGCTCGGGCAAAAGTACGCTGCTGCGCTGCATTAATCTGCTGGAGACGCCCGATTCGGGCGTGGTCAGCGTCGGTGGTGAGACCATTGAGATGAAGCGCCATGCCCGCGGGCATCAGCTGGCCGCTAATCCCCGCCAGATTGAACGGCTGCGTTCCCGGCTTGGCATGGTGTTCCAGAGTTTTAACCTCTGGTCGCATCTGACGGTGCTGCAGAATGTGATTGAAGGGCCGCACTATGTGCTGAAGCGCGACAAAAAAGCCTGCATCGCCCAGGCGGAACAGCTGCTGGACCGGGTCGGCTTACTGAACCGCAAAGATTTCTATCCCGCTCAGCTTTCCGGCGGTCAGCAGCAGCGCGTGGCGATTGCCCGCGCGCTGGCGATGGACCCGGAGGTGATGCTGTTTGACGAGCCGACCTCGGCACTCGACCCCGAACTGGTCGGTGAGGTGCTGAAGGTGATGCGCAGCCTGGCGGAGGAGGGGCGCACCATGCTGGTGGTGACGCATGAGATGGGCTTTGCCCGCCACGTCTCTAACCGGGTGGTATTTATGCATCAGGGCACGATTGATTGTCAGGGCACGCCGGAAGCGATGTTTGGCGACGGCGGCTCGGCGCGCTTCAGGCAGTTCATCTCCCGTCATCATCAGGTGGAGCCGGTGTTATGAGCAGTACGCTGAATCCTCCCCAGGTGTGGGGCGATGTCCCGCTGACCTGGCCGTCGCTGGTGCAGGTCGCCCGGCACGATGCCCCTCTGACCCTCAGCGACAGTGCCTGGCAGCGGATTGCGCAGAGCCGCGAGATCGTCGGCACCATCGTGGCGACGGGGCAGGTGGCTTATGGCATCAATACCGGGCTGGGTGCGCTGTGCAACATCACCCTCTCTGAGGATGAACTGAGCCAGCTGTCGCGTAATACCCTGCTGAGCCACGCCTGTGGTGTCGGCCCGAAACTGGCCAGAGCCGAGGTGCGCGCCATCCTGTGTGCGGCGATCGCCAACTACAGCCACGGTAAATCAGGCGTCTCGGTAGCGCTGGTGCAGCAGCTGCTGGCGCTGCTCAACCGGGGGATTACCCCGCAGGTGCCGTCACAGGGGTCGGTCGGTTATCTGACCCACATGGCGCATATCGGGCTGACGCTGATCGGCATCGGTGAGGTGGAGTGGCAGGGCAGCGTCGTCCCGGCAGAGCAGGCGCTGGCGGAGGCAGGGCTGACGCCCTACCGGCCTGGCGCGAAAGAGGGGCTGAGTCTGGTAAACGGCACGCCGTGCATGACCGGCTTAGCCTGCCTGGCGCTGGATGATGCGGCGCGTCTGCTGGACTGGGCGGATGTCACGGGCGCGATGAGCTTTGAAGCGCTGCGTGGCCAGCTGGTGGCATTTGATCCTGAGGTGCTGGCGCTGAAAGCCAGTCCGGGGATTCAGCGCAGCGGCGAACGTCTGCGCCAGTTGTTAAGTGACAGCCCGCTGCTGAAAGCGAGCGTCGGTATCCGGACACAGGATGCGATGAGCCTGCGATCGATGCCGCAGGTTCACGGTGCCTGCCGCGACCAGTTTACCCATGCGGTTCGTCAGGTGGAGACCGAACTTAACGCCTCTACCGACAATCCGCTGATTCTGGGCACCCCCGACGCCTGGCGCGTCGTGTCGCAGTCGAACCCGCACGGCGAGTCGGTGGCGATGGCCTGCGACCTGCTGGCAATTGCGCTGGCGGAGCTGGGCAGCATCGCGGAGCGACGGCTTGATCGGCTGGTGAATCCGCTGGTCAGCGGTCTGCCGCCGTTTCTGGTGGCCGAGCCGGGCGTCAACTCCGGCATGATGATTGCGCAATATGTGGCGGCGTCGCTCTGCGCGGAGAACCGCCAGCTCGCTCAGCCGGCGGTGCTCGACAACTTTGTTACGTCGGGATTACAGGAGGATCATCTGAGCCTCGGCACCGGTGCGGCACTGAAGCTGCTGAAGCTGGTCAGCAATGTCGGGCACATCCTCGCGATTGAGTATCTGCTGGCGGCGCAGGCGCTGGAGTTTCACGGTGAATCACAGCTGGCCGCAGGAACGCGGCGTGCGTGGCAGCAGTTACGGCAGGTGGTGGCGTGCTGGCAGCAGGATCGCTGGCTGGCGCCTGATATCGCCCGCGCGGCAGAACAGATCAGAGCGCACCGGTGCGATGCGCTTGAGGGATAGGCGGGTTACGACCGGCGGGCGTCCGGACGGACCAGGTCGAAGCGCTGGGCTTCACTGATGCCGTAATAGGCGCTGGGTCCCCCGGCGCGCAGAATCGGCTCCGCTTTGGCCGTCTGATATATGCCCTCTTCCAGCAGCGTTTCACTGATGTGGATCGCCACCGCTTCGCCCATGACCAGCCAGCTGTCGAGCGGGTTGCCATCGGCATCCTGCAGCTGTATCAGCTGTGTTAAGCGACACTCAAAGTTGACCGGGCTCTCCGCCACCAGACTGGCGCTGACCTGGGAACCGGCCTGCGGCGTTAAACCGGCGAAGGTGAACTCATCCTGATCGGCAGGCAGCGACGCTGAGCTTTCATTCATCGCTTCCGCCAGCGGGCGGGTCGCCAGGTTCCAGACAAACTCTCTGGTCTCAGCAATATTGCGGACGCTGTCTTTCCAGCCGCTGCTGGCAAAACCGATAATCGGCGGATGATAGCTGAAGCAGTTAAAGAAGCTGTAGGGTGCCAGATTGCGCTGGCCGCTGGCGCTGACTGAGCTAATCCAGCCGATCGGGCGCGGGCCGATAATGGCATTCAGCGGATCGTGCGGCAGACCATGACCGGCACGGGGTTGATAAGAATAGCGTTTCTGGCTCATAACCTCTCCAACGGGGAATAATGATTAATCTTAGCGCGACAGCATGGCCTGTCGAATCGGAAAGTGGTAAGCGGATGGTGCGGGTTTATTTTCACTCGCCTACAGCGTATTGTACGCGCGCCTGAATAACTGAGAGAACGTATGAAAAAGTCAGCCAGCACCTCGCCTTTCCACGCCCGCAATCGCCATCAGGGCGAGTACGATTTTGCCGCGTTAACCGCCGCGCATCCGCCACTGGCGGCCAAAGTCCGGCCCAACGGGTATGGCGTGCAGTCGGTGGATTTTGCGGACCCCGAGGCGGTGATGCTGCTGAATCAGGCGCTGATCAAACTGTTTTATGATATCGACTGGCAGCTGGCCCCCGGCTCACTCTGTCCGCCGGTGCCGGGACGAGCCGACTATCTGCACTACCTTGCGGATTTGCTGGCGCTGGATAACAACGGCGTAATCCCCGCCGCTGACGTCCTGGATGTGGGCTGCGGTGCAAACTGCATCTATCCCCTGATTGGCGCGGCGGAATATGGCTGGCGCTTTACCGGCACCGAAATCAACGAGGTTGCACTCAAAGCAGCCAACCGCATTCTGGCCGCGAATCCGCGCCTGACGCGCCAGATCCGTCTGCGTCGTCAGAAAAACAGCGACGCGGTGCTGGCGGGCGTGATCAGCAAAAACGAATTTTTCAGTGCTGTCATGTGCAACCCGCCTTTCCACGCCTCGGCGGAGGAGGCCGCGGCGGGGTCGCAACGTAAATCACGCAATCTCGGACTCGATAAAGCGGCGCCGCTCAACTTTGGCGGTCAGCATAATGAGCTGTGGTATCCCGGCGGTGAAAAAGCCTTTATCGGCAGGATGATCGCCGAGAGCGTGGCCTTTGGTCGTCAGATTGGCTGGTTTACCTCACTGGTATCGCGCAAAGAGAATCTGCCCGCGCTGGAAAAACAGCTGCAGGCGCTCGACGTTGCTGAGGTGCGGGTGGTCAACATGGCGCAGGGTCAGAAGCAGAGCCGCTTCCTGGCGTGGAGTTTTATGCCTGCTGCCCAGCGCAGCAAGCTGCTGAGTCGCCTGGGGAACTGAGGCATCTCATTACGCAGGTAGCAGGAATCTATCTGCTGAGAAAAAAGGACGTGCTGCGATGCGGCCGTTTCAGACTGCTGACAAACCCAATCGGGGTTGCTCTTGCAGCAACACATTAGCTAATAGCGCAGGGAACATGGGCAGAGGAGGAAAGCGTCCCGCGCCATGGACGGCGCGGGCCGAGCGACCAGGGATGGTTTAAGCGACTTTCCGATCTGCCCGTGTTCCCTTCGCAGGGTTGGTCTCACAGCTGGGCAGGGCAGACTTTGCCAACAATAAAAACGGGCCGCTAAGCGGCCCGTTTTGATCAGGAGACGTGCTGCAGAAATTCGCGCAGACGCTCACTCGGGGGATTGCTGATCAGGCTGTCGGGATCGCCATCTTCCGCAATCCGGCCTTTGTCGATAAAGATCAGACGCGAGGCCACCTTCTGAGCGAAGCCGACTTCGTGGGTCACAATCACCATCGTCATGCCTTCTTCCGCCAGGTCCTGCATCACCTTCAGCACTTCGTGACGCAGCTCCGGGTCAAGCGCGGAGGTCGGCTCATCAAACAGCATCATCTTCGGCTTCACCGCCAGCGCACGGGCAATCGCGACGCGCTGCTGCTGACCGCCGGAAAGCTCAGACGGGAAGTGATGCGCACGCTCGGCGAGGCCCACTTTGCCCAGCAGCTCGCGCGCCAGCTGGCGTGCCGACTCTTTGCTGGCACCGCGCACCCGGATCGGACCGAACGCCACGTTGTCCAGCGCGCTCATCTGCGGGAACAGATGAAACTGCTGAAACACCATGCCCGCTTCCTGACGAATCAGGCGGTCATCGACTTTCGGATCGTTGACGCGCAGACCATCCACAATCAGCTCGCCGCTGGTGATCTCTTCCAGCTTGTTAATGCAGCGCAGCAGGGTTGATTTACCGGAACCGGAAGGACCGATAATGACCACCACTTCGCCCTGGTTAATTTTCAGATCAATGTTGTGCAGCACCTGGGTCTGACCAAAATGCTTGGAGACATCTTTAAATTCAATCACAGGATTTTCACCCTTTTCTCAATGCGGCGCAGCACAAAGCTCAGCACCAGCGTAATCACCAGATAGATGATCGCGACGGCACTCCAGATTTCCAGAGCGCGGAAGTTACCGGCAATAATCTCCTGACCCTGACGCGTCAGTTCAGCCACACCGATAACAATAAACAGCGACGTATCTTTAATGCTGACAATCCACTGGTTACCCAGCGGCGGCAGCATACGGCGCAGCGCCAGCGGCATAATCACGTAGCGCAGCGTTTCACGGCCCGACAGTCCCAGTGCCAGACCCGCTTCGCGGAAGCCTTTGTTGATTGACAGCACGGCACCACGGGTGATCTCGGCAATGTAAGCGCCGGAGTTAATCATGATGGTTACGACCGCCGCACTGAAGGGATCGATTCGCAGGTCGGGAAACGCCATTGGCAGGGCAAAGTAGATGAACATCACCTGCACCACGATAGGCGTACCGCGGATGATTTCGATAAACACCAGCGCGATGTTATTGGTGATCCAGCCGCCGTAAGCACGGGCAAAACCGGCCACCAGACCGATAAGCAGACCGCCACACAGGCCGATGATTGAGATAATTAAGGTCAGTTTAGCGCCTTCGAGCAGCGCTGGCATGGCGGGCCAGATGACGCTCCAGTCAAACTCCATGGTGTCACTCCAGATATGTTGCGATGGAAAAAAGCAGGGAAAAGTTTCCCTGCTCAAATTAATTCACGGACAAATTATTATTTTGGTTCAGTGCCGAACCATTTTTTATAAAGCTGATTGTAGGTGCCGTTCTCTTTCAGGGTTTTCAGCGCGCCGTTGACTTTCTCGCGTAAATCGTCGCTGCCTTTCGGGAAGGCAATACCATACTGCTGCGCTTCGATTGAATCGCCCACCGCTTTAAAGCGGCCTTTACCGGCGGTGTGAATGAAGTAAAGGATGTTTGGCGTGTCATGCAGCACGGCGTCA
Organism: Type-F symbiont of Plautia stali; assembly: GCF_059731105.1. Classification (NCBI taxonomy): domain Bacteria; kingdom Pseudomonadati; phylum Pseudomonadota; class Gammaproteobacteria; order Enterobacterales; family Enterobacteriaceae; species Type-F symbiont of Plautia stali. The sequence goes on from NZ_AP035909.1 coordinate 1,260,170, forward strand.
GCACGGTTGGTGCCCAGCTCCATGTAGGCGCTGTCGATGTTCGGGAACTGACGCAGATCTTTCGATTTGATGTTGGCTTTCGCATACTCTACAGAGCCGGTGCCGCTTTTGACGGCGACCACTTTGCCATTCAGATCGCTGATGCCTTTGATGTTGTTTTCATTGTTACGCACCATCACCTGCAGACCGCTTTTGTAGTAGCCGTCAGAAAACTCAATCGCCTTCTTACGCTCTTCAGTAATGGTGATACCCGCCAGCGCCAGATCGACATTACGTGTCTGCAGGGCAGGGATAATGCCGCTGAAATCCATCGGCTTCAGGGTGTAATCGAGCTTCAGTTCTTTGGCAATCGCATCCCACAGATCCACATCAAAGCCGACATATTTGTCACCCTGTTTGAATTCAAACGGAACAAAGGCGGTATCGGTCGCGACAACCAGCTTCTTTTCTGCTGCGGTGGAGGATAGGGAGAAGGCCAGCGCCAGCGCGGCCACAGAAACTTTTAACAGTGACTTCATCATTTTTTCCTTTTTACACTCAGGCGGCAGGACCTGCGTTTTCGGCTTGTCATATGAAAAAATTATGCCAACTCTGCAAGATACGCGAAATCAGTGAGTTAAATATCACAGCTGAAGCGATTTTGCAGGTTATTCTGTATTTGCACCGTTTTGGTGCTCTATTGTGGTGCAGGTGGCGATTTTGGTGCAAGCGGTAGTGTGCCTCAGTTGTTGAAGCTTTGAAGCGAAGAAGAGAAGAACTGTTAACAGGGTCATAAAACGGGGTTATACAGACGTAAAAAAGGCGGGTTTCCCCGCCTGATTGACTGCACAGTCACTGCATTAAGTCTTATTCAATGTTGGCTTCGATGAACCACAGGAACTTGTCCAGGTCGCGAGAGGCCGCAGTGAAGATGTCAGCAGTATCTTCATCTTTCACTTCGGTAATCGCTTTACGGGTATCGTTAGCAACGATGGCATAACGATCGGCCAGTGCCTTCAGATGGTCCTGCACGCTATGGATGTTCAGCGGATAGCTTTTCAGCGGGGTTTTGTCGTTCACGACCTGTGCGGTGCCCAGTGCCACGCCGCCCAGCTGCACAACACGTTCAGCAATCGTATCCTGATGATCGGTAATCGCGGTGCGGAAACCATCCAGCATCTCATGTACACCGATAAAGTTAGCACCGCGCATGTTCCAGTGCGCCTGCTTAGTGATCAATGACAGGTCAATAAACTCGACGACCAGACGATTCAGCACCTCGATGGTGGCTTTCTTTTCGTCTTCGGCCACGTCATTGCGGGTGTAAATCAGATCAGAAGATTTAGTTTTAACCAATTTAGCGGTACTCATCGTTTCAGTCCTCTCTTTGATGGTTGTCCTAATCAAGTACCGGATAAGTATAGCAGCGCTTTTTAACTTTGCAGAAACGACTTTATCAATGGATGAAATAGTGTCTCTCTTTGTCCGGTGCCGCGCGGGTTCAGGAAGGTTACTACTATGTTAAAATATAAAATAAAGAAAATTTTATTATGAATCAGTAAGTTAAATTATTTTGTAAATAACCGGTAAGTGACTGTTTCAAAATAGAAAGTGCAGAGGAATGAATCGGTTAAGAATAATTCTCATGTTGAGCATGATTGTTATTTAGCCCGCCATAACAGCGGGCAAGACGCGCTTATTTCTGAGTGTCGCCGGATAATTCCACGTTGTTCAGCTGGCTCTTTTTCGGCCGCATCTTCAGTGTTGATCCTGCCGACGCGATGATGATAGCCAGCAGCGCCAGCCACTGGAGTGCACTCAGCGTTTCCCCCAGAAAGAGCATCCCTGAAAAGGCAGCCATCGCCGGCTCGAGACTCATCAAGGTGCCGAAGATGCGCGCCGGTAAGCGGGTCAGTGCGACCATCTCCAGCGAGTAGGGGATGGCGCTGGAGAGCAGGGCGACCAGCAGCGCGATGGGCATGACCGCCCAGTTCCAGATGCCACTCTCGGCAAAGGTCAGTCCCAGTGGCACAAAAATAACCGAGGCGATCAGCGAACCGATTGCCACGGTAGCAGGGCCATGCTCCGCGCCTGCCCGTTGTCCGGCCAGGATATAGATCGCCCAGCAGGCTCCGGCAGCGACAGCCAGCGCGGCCCCCACGGGGTCAATGGCGGTCATGCCTGTGCCAAATGGCAGCAGGAACCACAGGCCAATCACGGCCAGCACCACCCAGACAAAATCGAGCGGCCGGCGCGAACCAAACAGCGCCAGCGCCAGCGGGCCGGTAAACTCCAGACCCACCGCCACACCCAGCGGCACCGTCCGGATGGCCAGATAGAACGTGAAATTCATTGTGCCCAGCGCCAGGCCATACATCAGAAGGGGAAGACGCTGCTCGCGGCTGAAGCGTAAACGCCAGGGTTTGAAAATTATGCAAAGTATCAGTGTGCCAAAACCCAGGCGCAGGGCGGTGATCCCGGTCGCCCCAACGGCAGGAAACAGTGACTTCGCCAGGGATGCACCGCCCTGAAGCGATAGCATCGCAATCAGCAGTACGGCGACCGGCAATAAAATCGGGGTAAGGTTTTTAGCAGCGGGAGAGGCAGACATCCTGTTCACTTTTCCTGGTCATCAACAAAATCAGTCGACCAGTGTAAAGGAAAGAGCGGCTAAAAAATCACGAATTTGCGTTTTAAATGCGAACGGGTTGCGCAGTTTTTGCCCGAATTCAGTGCCATTTTGGTAAAGAAATGTCAGGATTTTTTAGGATTTAACTTAAAGAGGGAATTCAGCACAAAATGATTGTTGCAGGAAGATGACGGATTTTATAAGAAAAATGAATGACATAGGATGTCGCATTAACGTCCTGTTACACCAAACTTTCTGTTAGACAACAAAATCCGGGCAGAGTTTCTCGCTATTTTTTGTTATATTTTCAGCGTTGTCAGGAGAGAAGTATTTTCACATTTGAGGTGGTTATGAAAAAAATTGCATGTCTTTCAGCATTAGCCTGTGTACTGGCAGTATCTGCAGGTTCAGCAATGGCACAGAGCACCGTAACTGGTGGTTACGCGCAGAGCGACTATCAGGGCGTGGCTAACAAAGCTAACGGCTTCAACCTGAAATACCGCTATGAAGACGGTTCTAACCCACTGGGTTGGATCGGTTCATTCACCTACACCGAAAAAGACCGCACTGAAGCTGGCGTTTACAACAAAGGCCAGTACTACGGTGTGACCGGTGGTCCTGCTTACCGTCTGAACGACTGGGCGAGCATCTACGGTGTTGTAGGTATCGGCTACGGTAAATTCCAGCAGAACGATACTTCTTCACGCGCTAAAACTGATTCAAGCGACGTAGGTTTCTCTTACGGTGCTGGTCTGCAGTTTAACCCAATTCAGGACGTCGCGCTGGACGTTGGCTACGAGCAGAGCCGCATCCGCAATGTGGACGTGGGTACCTGGATCGCTGGCGTAGGTTACAGCTTCTAAGTTTAGCTTAGCTGACCCGCCAAAAAACGGCCCCTTATGGGGCCGTTTTTTATTGTGCTGATGTTCTCCCCGCCATGCAGGCGCCCGCCTTTCTCTTCCCCAGCTGACAATCTCTGTGCCCTCATAGCCGGCAGCGTGATGCCCGCTGAGCGCGCGATGTGTCAGGCGAAATAAGAGAAAAGAAAATAAGCAGAAGGGGAGAGCGCCTCCCGGGCTGAGAGGCGCTGAAAAGAGGTTAGCCGCGCCAGATGAGCTTCTGACAGCGACGATCGGCGGGTTTGTGGCCCAGCAGTTTCTCAATCAACATCAGACGCAGCGTGAAGGGGGAACGCGTCAGCAGGCACAGCCAGGATTTCATCTCCGTGGTTGTTCTCTTCTCAGCCTGGAAGCATTTGCTGCAATCTAAGCAACATTTCAGGGTGCTCATAAAATCACCTCCCAATCATTGTCGACGCGGTCGCCAGCAGCCTGGGGTGAGATACGTCATCACCGGATCCCCCAGGATCGCAAAGGATCCTCTGTGTGCTGCTTACATTATCAACAAATATAGCACTGGCTATATCCTTTAGCCAAGGCTAACGAGGAAAAATTTGAGCTTCTTTGCGGCTGGTTTACAATAAGCGCAGCTAAATCCGTACAGCAGTGCCCGTACGGGAAATAATAATGAGGAAGCTGAATGAGTCGTCGTGCTAAAAGCGTGGTTTCTGCGCCAAAAGGACCACTGAAAGATATTGAAGAGCATGTCGAAGGTTTTCGGCAGGTGCGTGAAGCGCATCGTCGGGAGTTAATTGATGACTACGTTGAGCTAATCTCTGATTTAATTGGTGAATTTGGCGAAGCACGTCAGGTCGATATGGCAGCCCGCCTGGGTGTGTCACAACCGACCGTGGCAAAAATGCTGAAACGACTGGGCAGTGCCGGACTGGTCGAGCAGGTCCCTTATCGCGGGGTCTTTCTGACCAGCGAAGGGGAGAAGCTGGCCGAAGAGAGTCGTGCCCGTCATCATATTGTTGAAAGTTTTCTGCTGGCGTTGGGCATCAGTCCTGAAACTGCCCGACGTGATTCAGAAGGGATTGAGCATCACGTCAGTGATGAAACTCTGGCTGTGTTTAAGAAGTTCTCCGAAACCCGTTAACGCTAAGGCGTACCCTCATCATGCCTCAACTGCTTCGATCTTTTTTGCACGACTCTATTTTGCATTTATTAATCGTATTGGGTGTGGTTCTGGCTTTTCTGGCGAATTTCCGCTGGGGCGATCTGCCAGGTGCCGTAGACTGGCACACCATCATCACGCTGACCGGTTTGCTGATCCTGACCAAAGGGCTGGAAACCAGCGGCTATTTTGATGTGCTGGGGGGACGGCTGATTGCGCGTTTCCGGCATGAACGTGCGCTGGCGCTGTTTATGGTGCTGGCCGCTGCGCTGCTCTCGACCTTTCTGACCAATGATGTGGCGCTGTTCATTCTGGTGCCGCTGACCCTGACGCTGCGCAAATTCTCTCATCTGCCCATCTCGCGGCTAATCATCTTTGAAGCGCTGGCGGTGAATGCCGGTTCGCTGCTGACGCCGGTCGGCAACCCGCAGAATATTCTGTTATGGAGTCACGGCAAGCTCAGTGTTGTCGCGTTTATTGTGCAGATGCTGCCGCTGGCGGCATGGCTGCTGCTGAGCCTGATGGTCCTGACCTGGTTCAGCTTTCCAAAGCGGTCGATTGATAAGCATGACAATCCTGAACAGCCTGAGTGGCAGAAACCGCTGTTTATTGTCAGCGTGGTGCTCTACCTGCTGTTTATCGCCGGCCTGGAGCTGGAAATCACCGGCTGGGTGCTGTTGCTGATTCTCGCCACTTTTCTGGTCATGGCGCGCCCGGTGCTGCTGCGCATTGACTGGAGCCTGCTGGCGGTGTTTATCGCCATGTTCATTGATGTCTTCCTGCTGACCCGTCTGCCGGTGATGCAGGCGCACTTTGATGCGGTTTCCCACTTCGGTCATGGACAGCTCTATCTGCTGGCTATCGGGCTGTCACAGGTCATCAGTAATGTGCCGGCAACGATTCTGCTGCTGCAAAAGGTGCCACCCACGGATGTGCTCGCCTGGGCGGTAAACATCGGTGGATTCGGCCTGCTGCCGGGTTCCCTGGCTAACCTTATTGCGCTGCGTATGGCAAAAGATCGGGCCGTCTGGTGGCGTTTCCACCTGTTTTCACTCCCTCTGCTCGCCTGGTCGATGGCCAGCGGCTGGCTGCTGCTGCGGCTGCTCAATTAGTCCCACCCCGCCTGCCACCCTCATCAGGTGGCAGGACGTGCGCCATTTCTCAAGTTTCGTAAAGTTGCGCTGGATTTTGTCAGGTTCCGATATAAGGTTAACTAGACCTTTATGCCCGGAATCAGGGCCTTAGCCAGTGATGGGAACTATGAGCGAGAACAACCAACACGATCAACACCAGCAGGATGCCGATAACGCGACGGATAAAAACCGTCAGTCAGATGAAAACAAGGACAACGACCAGCAGCCAGAACGCAAACGCCCCGGTAAAAAGCCGCTGATTATTCTGGCGGTCGTGGTAGTGATCATGCTGATCGTTGGATTCTGGTTCTGGTTTACGACCCGCAATATTGAAACCACCGACGACGCCTTTACCGAAGGCGATGCGGTGACCATTGCGCCGAAAGCGTCCGGTTATGTGGTGAAGCTGCTGGTAAACGATAACCAGCGGGTGAAGAAGGGCGATCTGCTGGTGGAAATCGACCCCAGCGACAACCGCGCCCAGCGTGAACAGGCGCAGGCGCAGCTCGGTTTAGCTGTCGCGCAGCTTCATCAGGCGCAGGCGCAGCTGGCCCTGTCCCGGGTTCAGTATCCGGCTCAGCGCGATCAGGCGCTGGCGGACCAGGCGAAAGCGGAAGCTAACCTGCTGAACGCCCAGGCCGATTACCGTCGCCAGCGCGGCGTCGACCCGCGTGCCACCAGTCAGCGCAATATCGACAGCGCCTCGGCGCAGTTACGCTCGGCGCAGGCGCAGTTACAGAGCGCTAAAGCGCAGGTTGAAGTCGCATCACAGGTTGCCCTGCAGATTCGTCAGCAGGAAACCAATGTTGAAGCGCGTCAGCAGCAGGTTGAGCAGGCAAAAGCGCAGCTCAGCACGGCTGACCTTAATCTCTCCTATACCCAGGTTCGTGCGCCCTATGATGGCTTCATCACCAAGCGTAATGTTCAGCTGGGTACTCTGGTGCAGGCTGGCTCTTCGCTGTTCTCGCTGGTCTCACCGGACATCTGGATCACCGCAAACTTTAAAGAGTCTCAGCTTGAGCGCATGAATCCGGGCGATAAAGTTGAAATCAGCGTCGATGCCTGGCCGGATATGAAGCTGGAAGGGCATGTCGACAGCATTCAGATGGGCTCCGGTTCACGCTTTTCGACCTTCCCGTCAGAAAACGCCACCGGCAACTACGTGAAAATCGTGCAGCGCGTGCCGGTTAAAATCGTGATTGATAAAGGGCTCGATCCCAACCATCCATTGCCACTGGGTCTCTCTGTTGAACCCAAGGTGACGGTGGAATGAGTACGGCGCAGAGCTGGAAACCTGCCAGCAATCCGTGGTTAGTGGCGATCACGGTGACGCTGGCGGTGTTTATGGAGATCCTCGACACCACCATCGTCAACGTGGCGCTGCCGCATATCGCCGGTTCACTCTCCTCCAGTTACGATGAGTCAACCTGGGTACTGACCTCCTATCTGGTGGCGAACGGCATCGTGCTGCCTATCTCTGCATTCTTCAGCCGTCTGTTTGGTCGTAAACAGTTTTTCCTGATCTGCATCGTGATGTTTACCATCTGTTCGTTCCTGTGCGGTATCGCCACCGAACTGTGGCAGATCATTCTGTTCCGCGTCCTGCAGGGCTTTTTCGGCGGCGGCTTGCAGCCGGTTCAGCAGTCTGTGCTGCTCGACTACTTTAAAGCGGAAGATCGCGGCAAAGCCTTTGGTCTCTCCTCTATCGCCATCATCGTTGCGCCGGTGATTGGCCCGACGCTGGGTGGCTGGATCACGGATAACTACAGCTGGCGCTGGGTGTTCTTTATCAACATCCCGGTCGGGGTGCTGACCGTGCTGGCAATCTATCAGCTGCTGGAAGATCCACCGTGGGAGCGCAAATGGGCCAAAGGCAAACTTAAGATCGATTACATCGGTATCAGCCTGATTACCCTGGGGCTGGGTTGCCTGCAGGTGATGCTGGATCGCGGGGAAGATGAGGACTGGTTCGCCTCTCACTTTATCGTGCTGTTCGCCATTCTGGCGCTGGTCGGCATCGTCGGGGCCGTCTACTGGCTGATGTATGCCCGCAAACCGGTGGTCGATATTCTGGTGATGAAGGATCGCAACTTCTGGGTGGCGGGCTTGCTGATGGCGGGTATGGCGATGATCCTCTATGGCAGCTCTGTCGTGCTGCCTCAGCTGGCGCAGCAGGACCTGGGCTACACCGCCACCTGGTCAGGTCTGGTGCTGTCGCCCGGTGCGGTGCTGATCGTGCTGACGATCCCGCTGGTGCTGAAGCTGATGCCGATTGTTCAGACGCGTTACATCATCGCCTTTGGCTTCAGCTGTCTGGCGGTAGCGTTTTTCTACTCCGCCACCCTGGCACCGAATGTCGATTTTGCCACGCTGGTAATGATGCGCAGCGCGCAGTCGATCGGGCTGGGCTTCCTGTTTGTTCCGCTGACCACCATCGCGTTTGTCACCATTCCGCAGCGACTTAATGCGGATGCCTCGGCGCTGTTTACCATGTTCCGCAACGTGGCCGGATCGATCGGGATTTCACTCTCGACCGCGGCCATTACCGAGCGCGAGCAGGTTCGCTCGGCGCACATGGTGCACAACATGACGCCGCTGAACGAACAATTCAACATCACGCTGCAGCACTGGGCGCAGGCGATACGCGACTTTACTTCGGCGGTTGGCGATCCCGTTACGCTGGCAACTGGTCAGCTTTATCAGGAGATGATCGCGCAGGCGCGCATTCTCGCTTATATCGATGTCTTCTCAGGCCTGAGTATTGTCGCCCTGATTTTGATTCCATTTTGCTGGCTGCTGTCGCCGATTAAGAGCGAAGGCAGTGCAGGAGCACACTAACATGAAGGTTTTTTACTCTCATCGCCTGAAACCCGTGAGTTTACTGCTGGCTCTTGCCCTGGCGGGTTGCGCCGTCGGGCCTGACTATCAGGCGCCGAAACCGGCCGTGCCGGGCAGTTTTAACGCCATGGCGTCGCAGGAGGTGTCCGTACCCCAAAGCGCCGCGATTAATTCCCGCTGGTGGCGAAGCTTTAACGATCCGCAGCTCGACAGCCTGATTGAGCGGGCGGTAGCAGGCAACCTGAGCCTGCAGCAGACGGTACTGCGTATTGCCGGGGCACGCGAACAGCTGACACAGGCCCAGGGTAGCCTGTTACCCAGCCTGAGCGGTTCGGCCAAAGTGACGCGTCAGCAGCTCGGTCTGGAAGGCTTGCTGAAAGCCAATGGGGCCACCGATCAGCTCGACAGTAACGTAGCCAGTCAGCTCAACGGCCTGACCCAGCCGGTCAATCTCTACCAGGGCAGCTTCGATGCGAGCTGGGAACTGGATCTGTGGGGCAAAGTGCGCCGTCAGGTTGAGGCTGCCACTGCCCAGCAGCAGGCGGCGATTGAGCAGCGCAATGATGCGCTGGTCTCACTGGAAGCGGAAGTGGCGCGCGCCTGGCTACAGCTGCGCGGGGCGCAGAGCACCATCCAGACGCTGGAGCAGCAGATCAGCGTGGCGCAGCAGACGACCGAGCTGACGCAGAGCCAGCAGCGTAATGGTCTGGCGCCGCTGACCGACGTAGAGAATGCCCGGGCCCAGCTGAGCACGCTGCAGGCGCAACTGCCGCAGTATCAGTCGCAGGCGCGGCAGGCGATGAACGGCCTGGCGGTGCTGCTCGGCAAGACGCCGGGCGCGCTGGATGTGGAACTCAGTACGCCGAAACCGTTGCCGCCGCTGCCTCAGTTTGTGCAGGTGGGTATCCCTTCAACGCTGGCGCGCCGTCGTCCTGATATTCGTCAGGCTGAAGCGACACTGCATGCGCAGACCGCGGAAATTGGCGTCTCTGTCGCGCAGCTTTTCCCGAGCCTGTCGCTGACCGGCCAGCTGGGCGTGCGTAACACGGACGTCAGCTATCTGGATAACTGGAGCAGCCATTTCTACAGCTTTGGCCCCTCGTTATCGATTCCGATTTTCCAGGGCGGACAGCTGGTGTCGAGCGTGAAGCTGGCGCGGGCGCAGCAGGCGAGTGCCGCACTGGATTATCGCCAGACGGTGCTGACGGCGCTGCAGGATGTGGAGAATGCGCTGGTCAGCTATCGCGCCGATCAGCAGCGTGTCACCGCGCTGGATGAGACAACCGGTGCTCTTCAGCGTGCCTTTGATCTCGCCAGCGACAGCTACCGTCAGGGGCTCTCCACCTTCCTGGAGGTGCTGGATGCACAGCGCCAGCTTGCACAGGCACAGGAGCAGGCAACCCAGGCACGGATGCAGAGCGCACTCGATCTGGTGGCGCTCTATAAAGCACTGGGCGGCGGCTGGGAAACCTACCAGACTGTTGAGATGCCGCACTACTCCGTCTTCGGTCCGGCCACCCAGGCCAATTAGTTCTCAGGCGGTCGCGGCGCTGCTGCCGTGACTGCCTGCTTATCCCTCTCCGCTGCGCGGTCAGCCCGCCATCTCCCTTTACCGATAATCTAACTCATTGAATCAGCGGCAATCGTTGCCGGAATTCGTCAGGATAAAATGGCCGAAAATAAAACAGGCCTGACAGCAGGGCTATTATCTGCGCAGCGGTCAGGGCGTTATTATTTATGTGGCTGGCATCAGTTCAATTTAAGATTTTGAGCTGCATCACCTTTCTGCATTTATTTCAGGATGCTTTTTTAATGCCACTCAGAACGCGCATGACAATTCGCCAGCGTCTGCAGAACGCGACCGCTGTTGTTCAACGCTCTTCTCTGCGAATAATCTGACGCTGCTGAAAAACGCAGCGGTAAAACATGCCGGGAACGTCGCGACTGTCATAATAAAATCGAATAGGGCGATAATTCTTTAACGTTATTGCCCGATGAGAAGGGCAATTTTTAATCATGAACTGTAAACTATTGTGACAGAGGTAGCCTTTCCGGCCTTTTTTTATCGCCAGAGCATGGGCGGTAAACCGGAAATAACGGGCCTGAACCTGCACGCTTTCACAGATGCGGTTATGCCTCTGCAGGCGGTATCGTCCGGCTGAAATCGTTTTCAATACAGGGACACAGGCCCGGTTTGTTGTTAATTCATCGTTAATAAACCTCAGGCGGGTCCGATTTTAAAAGCCATATTTCGGCATAATTAATACTTAAGAATTATCTGGGGCGTAAAAATAATTTATTTTTTTATTTGAATTAGGTAATCTTGCCGCTACAGTTTTATTAACCCCCCCTTAATCAAGGACATTGTGATGAGTGACGCATTTAAGGTACTGAACAATATTCGCACATTACGTGCCCAGGCTCGTGAACTGCCACTGACCGATCTTGAAGAGATCCTGGAAAAATTAACTGTTGTTGTGACTGAGCGCCGCGAAGAAGCAGAAGCAGAAGAGACGCAGAATCGCGAAAAAGAAGAAAAGCTCTCTAAATATCGCGAAATGCTGCTGGCTGACGGCATCGATCCTAATGAATTATTAGGTGCCCTGGAAAGCGGAAAAAAACGCACCAAGCGTGCGCCGCGTCCGGCTAAATATACTTACACCGACGAAAACGGTGAGCAGAAATCCTGGACTGGCCAGGGCCGTACCCCGGCAGCGATTAAAAAAGCGCTGGATTCCGGTAAAAGCCTGGACAGCTTCCTGATCGATTGATCGACACAATCCTTGTAAGTGGGAGCCGGGGGCCATGATGGCCTGCCGGCTTTTTTATTTCTGTCGGGATATCAATCACCCGGCCAGCAATCCATCCCCGACGCTGGCGTGCGCTGCGTCACATCTGGCATAATAGCCGCCGTTTTTTCATCCACTCTCTTCACAAAGGTCAATGCCGTGTTAGTTAGCAGCAATATCACCATGCAGTTTGGCAGTAAGCCACTGTTCGAGAATATCTCCGTTAAGTTTGGCGGCGGTAATCGTTACGGTTTAATCGGTGCGAACGGCAGCGGAAAATCCACCTTCATGAAGATTTTGGGTGGCGATCTGGTGCCTTCAGCCGGCAACGTCTCTTACGATCCCAACGAGCGTATCGGTAAGCTGCGTCAGGATCAGTTCGCCTTTGAACAATTCAGCGTGCTGGACACCGTGATCATGGGTCACCATGAATTATGGGAAGTTAAGCAGGAGCGCGACCGTATTTATTCTTTGCCAGAAATGAGCGAAGAAGAGGGGTATAAGGTCGGTGACCTTGAGGCGCTTTACGGTGAGATGGATGGCTATAGCGCCGAATCCCGTGCCGGTGAGTTATTACTTGGTGTCGGTATTCCGGTTGAACAGCATTATGGCCCGATGAGCGAAATTGCGCCGGGCTTTAAATTGCGCGTGCTGCTGGCGCAGGCGCTGTTTTCCAATCCCGATATTCTGTTACTCGATGAACCAACCAACAACCTGGACATCGATACCATTCGCTGGCTGGAGCAGGTGCTGAATGAACGTGACAGCACCATGATTATCATTTCGCATGACCGTCACTTCCTTAATATGGTCTGCACCCACATGGCGGATTTGGATTATGGCGAGCTGCGTGTCTATTCCGGTAATTATGACGAATATATGACCGCCGCAACCCAGGCGCGTGAACGTCTGTTATCTGACAACGCCAAGAAAAAAGCGCAGATTGCTGACCTGCAGTCGTTCGTCAGCCGTTTCAGCGCCAACGCATCTAAATCGCGTCAGGCGACATCGCGCGCAAAACAGATGGATAAAATTAAACTGGAAGAAGTCAAAGCGTCCAGTCGTCAGAACCCGTTTATCCGTTTTGAGCAGGATAAGAAGTTGTTCCGAAACGCCCTGGAAGTGGAAGGATTAACCAAAGGGTTTGATAACGGTCCGCTGTTTAAGAATTTAAATCTGCTGATGGAAGTGGGCGAAAAGCTGGCGATCATCGGCGCCAACGGTATTGGTAAATCGACGTTGCTGAAGACGCTGGTAGGGCAACTTGAGCCCGATAATGGCAGCGTTAAATGGTCAGAGAATGCGCGCATTGGTTATTACGCGCAGGATCACGCCGAAGATTTTGCTAATGATCTGACCGTATTTGACTGGATGAGTCAGTGGAAACAGCCCGGTGATGATGAGCAGACGATTCGCGGTATTCTGGGTCGCCTGCTGTTTTCACAGGATGATATTAAGAAACCGGCGAAGGTGCTTTCCGGTGGTGAGAAAGGGCGCATGCTGTTCGGCAAGCTGATGATGCAGAAACCGAACATCCTGATTATGGATGAGCCGACTAACCACCTGGATATGGAGTCGATTGAATCGCTCAATATGGCGCTGGAGATGTATGAAGGCACACTGGTGTTTGTGTCGCACGACCGTGAATTTGTCAGCTCGCTGGCAACCCGCGTGATTGAGCTGAAAGCAGACAAGGTGGTGGACTTCACCGGCAACTATGAAGATTACCTGCGCAGTCAGGGAATCGTCTGATAAAAGGGGGGTGGCGCAGACCACCCCCTTTTTTTGGCCCGGAATGGGCCGCAAGGTAATCACTCTGAGGCTGGAGCCAGCTTCAGGGAGCCTATGCTCCATCGCCACACACTTCACAGTGCGCATCCTGCGCCACTTTCATGCTGCGGAATTCTGCACTCATGGCATCGTACATCAGCAACCGGCTGGTGGCCGGCGTGCCAAAGGCCGTCAGGACCTTAATCGCTTCCATCGCCTGCATTGCACCAATCACCCCCACCAGCGGGGCCATGACGCCTGCTTCGACACAACTCAGGGTCTGTTCGCCAAACAGGCGGCTGATACAGCGATAGCAGGGCGTGCCGGGCTGCCAGTTGAATACGCTGATCTGGCCCTCCATACGAATTGCCGCCCCGGAGACCAGCGGGACGCCCTGCTGGCGACAGAGCCGGTTGAGCTGCTCCCGCGCCGCAACATTGTCGGTGCAGTCCAGCACCACCTGCTGGCGGGCTATCAGCGCCAGCAGCGCCGTATCATCCAGCTGGCCGTTGACCGGATGCAGCTGACAGTGAGGATTGATGGCCGCCAGGCTTTGTGCCGCCGATTCGACTTTGGCACAGCCAATATCGGCGTCATGATGCAGTATCTGCCGTTGCAGGTTAGAGTGCGACACGGTGTCGAAGTCAAGCAGCGTCAGGCTGCCGATCCCGGCTGACGCCAGCCAGGGCGCGGCGGCACAGCCAAGTCCGCCCAGCCCGACGATCAGCGCATGGCTGGCTTTAAGTCGCTCCTGACCGTCAAAATCGAAACCGCGCAGGACAATCTGCCGGTTGTAGCGCAGCATCTCCTCATCGCTTAATTCAGGCAGCATTTACGCCTCCAGCAGGGCGTTGAAGGGTTCCACCTCAACCCATTCGCCAGGCTCCACATTGCCGCGCTCCCGCTCCAGCACAATGAAGCAGTTTGCCTGCGCAAAAGAGCTGAAGACGTGGGAACCCTGCATGCCGGTGGTCTGCACCTCCAGCTCACCCTGCGCGTTCTGGCGCAGGATGCCACGCTGGAAATCGAGCCGGCCCGGTGATTTTTTGAGCGCAGAGGCGCAGCGCACTTTCTGACGCGGCGGCAGAGCCGATTTCTGCAGGCCGGTAAGTTTCGCCAGCAGCGGCTGAACCAGCTGATAAAAGGTGACAGCAGCCGAGACCGGATTACCCGGTAAACCGCAGAACCAGCTGTGGCTGAGGCGGCCAAAAGCAAAAGGTTTGCCGGGTTTGATCGCCAGCTTCCAGAAGCTGATTGCCCCCAGCTCTTCCAGCATCGTTTTGGTAAAGTCCGCTTCCCCGACTGAGACACCGCCGGTGCTGATCACCACATCCGCCTGCCGATCCGCCTCTGCGAAAGCCGCCCGCAGGGCCGCCGGATCGTCTTTGATAATCCCCAGGTCGATGACGTCGCAGCCGAGCTTATTCAGCATCAGCGACACGGCGAAACGGTTGGTATCGTAAATTGCGCCTTCGGCCAGCGGTTCCCCCACCGGCTGCAGTTCATCACCGGTGGAGAAGATCGCCACCCGCACTTTTCGCACTACGCTGACCTGCGCAATCCCCAGCGAAGCCAGCAGCGGCAGTTCCGCCGCGCCCAGCCGCGTGCCCGCTTCCAGCACGACATGACCGGGCTGAATATCGTCGCCGGTCAGGCGGATATTCTGGCCGGGACGCACCGGTGCGGTGATCACAACGGCCCCCTCCCGCGTTTCCGTCTGCTCCTGCATCACCACCGCGTCGCAGCCTGCGGGAACCGGCGCACCGGTCATGATGCGGATCACGCTGCCCTGCGGCCACTCACCACTGAAGGGTGCGCCAGCGAAGGCTTTACCGGCCACCGGCAGCGGCTCACCGCGGCTGATATCTGCCAGCCTGACGGCGTAACCATCCATCGCGGAGTTATCAAAGGGCGGTACGGCGATAGGGGAGGTCACCGCTTTTGCCGTGATGCGGCCTGCCGCCGCGGCCAGTGACACGTTCTCAGCGTCGGCGATGGGCGTCAGCTGCGCGAGCATTTTTTGTTGCGCCTCCTCAAGGGAGATCAAACCTGCAGTAAAACTTTCCATAAGGGTCCAGCCTGGTGAATTCAGATGCTGCCTATTATGGTGGCAATTGGCCGCTGAGTCACATCGGTGTCACCCCGGGCTTGCCCGCGATAAGGGTCAAAATGATATAGGGTGGTAAGAAAAGGTTATAACCACAGGAACAGTTTCCGCTTTACAACCCTTAGCAGGCTTTCTATAGTCAAAAATCATCAAAAATGGATGAAAACCATTTTAAATCAGTGTTTTTCATGCGGATGCAACAGGGCAGAGCGTTATGGTTAAAGCAGTGATTGCCATTCACGGCGGCGCGGGTGCCATTACGCGCTCAGCGATGAGCGCTGAAAAAGAACAGGCATATCGTCAGGCGCTGCAGGAGATTGTCACTCAGGGCCAGCAGATCCTGGCGCAGGGTGGCAGCGCACTGGATGCGGTAACGGAAGCGGTGCGGCTGCTTGAAGAGTGCCCGCTGTTTAATGCCGGTAAAGGCGCGGTATTTACCCATCAGGGCACGCATGAACTCGATGCCTGCATCATGGATGGGCGCACGCTGGAGGCGGGCGCCGTCGCCGGCGTGACGCGGGTGCGCAACCCGGTTCTGGCGGCGCGTGCCGTGCTGGAAAAAAGCGAGCATGTGCTGTTCATCGGTGAAGGTGCTGAACAGTTCGCGGCGGCGAACGGACTGGCGCCGGTGAGCCCTGACTACTTCTCGACGCCGGAACGGTGGGAACAGCTGCAGCGCGCGCTGAATAGCGATTCGGCGGTGCTGGACCATGATGGCGCGGCTCACCACGACGACCCGCTCGACCCTGACCGCAAGTTTGGCACGGTGGGCGCGGTGGCGCTGGACCTGGAGGGCAATCTGGCTGCGGCGACCTCAACGGGCGGCATGACCAATAAACAGGCCGGACGGGTAGGCGACTCGCCGCTGCCGGGTGCGGGCTGCTATGCCAGCAATGACAGCGTGGCGGTCTCCTGTACCGGCACCGGTGAGGTCTTTATGCGCACGCTGGCCGCTTATGACGTGGCCGCACAGATGCGCTATGCCGGTCGTACGCTGCAGCAGGCCAGCGTCAATGTCATTCATGACAGCGTGCTGGAGCTGGGCGGCAGCGGCGGCCTGATTGCTGTCGATCGTGCGGGCAATGTGGCCCTGCCGTTTAACAGCGAGGGAATGTACCGCGGCGTCGCCCGGGTGGGCGAGCCAGCGGAAGTCGCTATCTACCGCGAAAGTTAAGGAGCAGAGATGAGCGACAGGCAAACGCATCCGACCCTGGCCCCTGAGCAGGTGCTGGCGGTGCGCGATCTCAGCGTGGAATTTCAGCATGAGGCGACCCTGACCCGCGCGGTGCGCCATTTGTCACTCGATCTGTTTCGCGGCGAGACGCTGGCGCTGGTAGGCGAGTCAGGTTCAGGCAAATCGGTCACGTCTCTGGCGCTGATGCGGCTCATCGAGCAGGCGGGAGGCCAGGTCAGTGGCGAAGCGCTGCTGCGCCGTCGCAATGGGGAGGTGCTGGATCTGATGCGTGCCTCAAAGCAGCAGATGCGCCGGGTGCGCGGCGCCGATATGGCGATGATCTTTCAGGAGCCGATGACCTCGCTGAATCCCGTCTTCTCCGTCGGCGAGCAGATTGCCGAATCGATTCGTCTGCATCAGGGACAGAGTCATGCCGCCGCGCTGGCGGAAGCGCGCCGGATGCTGGACCTGGTGCGGATCCCTGATGCGCAAAATGTCCTCTCCCGGTTTCCACATCAGCTGTCAGGCGGGATGCGCCAGCGGGTGATGATTGCAATGGCACTCTGCTGCAAACCCGCCCTGCTGATTGCCGATGAGCCAACCACGGCGCTCGATGTAACGATTCAGGCGCAGATTCTGCAGCTTATCCGCGTGCTGCAGAAAGAGATGCAGATGGGGGTGATTTTTATCACTCACGATATGGGCGTAGTGGCTGAAATGGCTGACCGGGTTCAGGTGATGTACCGCGGCGAGGTGGTGGAAAAAGCCCCGGTCGACCGGCTGTTCAGCGCACCGGAACAGCCTTACACCCAGGCGCTACTGGCCGCCGTGCCAAAGCTCGGCGCCATGCAGGGCCAGCCGTTGCCCGCGAAATTTCCCCTGCTGCACAGCGACGCGGCCGACGACGTGCCGCAGGATACGGTACGCCGTCTGCAGCCCCCGATTTTACAGGTGCGCGATCTGGTGACCCGCTTCGATATTCGCGGCGGGCTGCTGAATCGGGTTAAAAGCCGGGTTCACGCCGTCGAAAAAGTCAGTTTCGACCTCTATGCCGGTGAGACACTGGCGCTGGTGGGCGAATCAGGCTGCGGTAAATCCACCACCGGACGCTCGCTGCTCAGGCTGGTGGCGAGCCAGGGCGGCACGCTGACCTTCGACGGACAGCGGATAGATACGCTTTCCGGTGCCGCGCTGGCCCATCTGCGACGCGACATTCAGTTTATCTTTCAGGACCCTTATGCCTCACTCGATCCGCGCCTGACAGTGGGTTTTTCAATCATGGAGCCGCTGCTGGTACATAAGGTGATGCCGCGACGCGAGGCGGAGCAGCGCGTCGCCTGGCTGCTGGATAAAGTGGGCCTGCTGCCGGAGCATGCTCAGCGCTATCCGCATGAATTTTCCGGCGGACAGCGTCAGCGAATCTGCATCGCCCGTGCGCTGGCGCTGAACCCTAAAGTGGTGATCGCCGACGAGTCCGTCTCTGCGCTGGATGTGTCAGTTCAGGCGCAGATTATCAATCTGATGCTCGACCTGCAGCGCGAGTTTGGCATCGCCTTTCTCTTTATTTCTCACGATATGGCGGTGGTCGAGCGGATCAGCCACCGCGTAGCGGTGATGTATCTCGGTCAGATTGTCGAGATAGGGCCGCGTCAGGCGGTCTTTGAGCAGCCGCAGCATCCCTATACCCGCAAACTTATGGCGGCGGTGCCGGTAGCCGATCCGGCTCACCACCGTCGTGAACGAGCCTTACTGGTCGATGAGATCCCCAGCCCGATCCATGCATTAGGGGATGAGCCTGAAGTGGCGCCGCTGATGGAGGTGGCTCCGGGCCATTTCGTCGCGCGCCACGTTATCAGTGCGACCTGAACAGTGACGATGTCGCCCCGGCGACCAACCCGACAGGGATTACAGGAGAACAAGATGCAGATAACGATGCGTAAAGGGTTACTGGCGGCTGGCGTGTTAAGCAGCGCAATGGCACTGCCCGCCTGGGCAGCACAGGATGCGGTGATTGCCGTCGCGTCCAATTTCACGACGCTCGACCCCTATGATGCCAACGACACGCTGTCGCAGGCGGTCGCCAAATCTTTCTATCAGGGCCTGTTCGGCTTTGATAAAGCGATGAAGCTGACCAACGTGCTGGCGGAAAGCTATCAGGCCAGCCCGGACGGACTGACCTACACCATTAAGCTGCGTTCCGGCATCAAATTCCAGGACGGCACGGACTTCAATGCCGAAGCCGTGAAGGTCAACCTCGATCGCGCCAGCAATCCCGATAATCACCTCAAGCGCTACAACCTGTTTAAACATATCGCCAGCACCGAAGTGGTGGATCCGACCACGGTTAAAGTGACGCTGAAGGAGCCGTTCTCCGCCTTTATCAACATCCTGGCGCACCCGGCGGCGGCGATGATTTCGCCCACTGCGCTGAAAAAATATGGCAAAGAGATCGGTTTCCATCCGGTCGGGACCGGTCCGTTTCTGTTTGAAACCTGGAATCAGACCGACTTTGTGAAGGTGAAGAAGTGGGATGGCTACTGGAAGCCGGGCTATCCGAAGCTGGACAGCATCACCTGGCGTCCGGTGGTGGATAACAACACCCGTGCGGCGATGCTGCAGACCGGTGAGGCGAACTTCGCTTTCCCGGTGCCTTATGAGCAGGCGAAGCGGCTGGAGCAGAACAGCAAGCTGGATGTGGTGACCACGCCATCCATCATGCAGCGCTACATCAGCCTCAACGTGACTCAGAAGCCGTTCGATAACCCGAAAGTGCGCGAGGCGCTGGAATACGCCATCAACCGTCAGGCGCTGGCGAAAGTGGCGTTCTCCGGATATGCGACGCCAGCGACCGGCGTTGTGCCGCCCTCCATCGACTTTGCACAGAGCTATCCGGCGATAAGCTACGACCCGGCTAAAGCCAGAGCGCTGCTGAAAGAGGCGGGCTATCCGAACGGTTTCGAGACCACGCTCTGGTCGTCGCACAACCACAGTACTGCGCAGAAGGTGCTGCAGTTCACCCAGCAGCAGCTGGCACAGGTGGGCGTGAAGGTTAAGGTCACGGCGATGGATGCCGGTCAGCGTGCGGCGGAAGTGGAGGGCAAAGGGCAGAAAGAGAGCGGCGTGCGGATGTTCTATACCGGCTGGTCCGCCTCAACCGGCGAAGCAGACTGGGCGCTGACGCCGCTGTTCGCCACCGCAGCCTGGCCACCGGCCATCTTCAACACCGCGTTTTACAGCAATCCAAAGGTCGATAAAGATCTGGCCGATGCGCTGAAAACCACCGACCGTACTGAGAAAGCGCGCCTTTACAAAGATGCGCAGGATACCATCTGGCAGGATCACCCGTGGATCCCGCTGGTGGTTGAGCAGCTGGTCTCTGCTAACAGCAAAAACCTCAGCGGTTTTTATGTGATGCCCGATACCTCATTCAATTTTGATGAGGCGACTCTGAAGTAACGGAGCCGGCCAGCCCGCGGGCTGGCCGCAGCTGCAGGATGTTGCATGTTTAACTATTTCATTAAACGACTTTTCGGGCTGATCCCGACGCTGCTGATTGTGGCGGTGCTGGTGTTCCTGTTTGTGCACCTGCTGCCGGGCGATCCCGCACGCCTGATCGCCGGGCCGGAAGCGGATGCCTCCGTGGTGGCGCTGGTGCGCCAGGAGCTGGGGCTGGATCTGCCGCTGCCGCAGCAGTTCTGGCACTTTTTACTGAATGCGCTGCAGGGCGATTTTGGCCAGTCGATGGTGTCGAAACGGCCGGTCGCCGAAGAGATCGTCACGCGCTTTATGCCGACCCTCTGGCTGACGCTGGTCAGCATGGTCTGGGCGGTGATTTTTGGCATGGCAATTGGCCTTGTCTCTGCCGTCTGGCGCAACCGCTGGCCCGATCGGCTGGGCATGACGCTGGCGGTGTCGGGCATTTCGTTCCCCGCCTTTGCACTCGGCATGCTGCTGATGCAGGTCTTCTCGGTTGAGCTGGGATGGCTGCCGACGGTAGGTGCAGAGAGCTGGAAACACTACATCCTGCCTTCAATCACCTTAGGTGCCGCGGTCGCGGCGGTGATGGCCCGTTTTACCCGCGCCTCCTTTGTCGAGGTCATGCAGGAAGACTACATGCGGACGGCGCGGGCCAAAGGGGTACGCGAGTCGCTGGTGGTGGTCAAACATGGCCTGCGCAATGCCATGATCCCGGTCGTGACCATGATGGGCCTGCAGTTCGGTTTTCTGCTGGGCGGCTCGATTGTGGTTGAAGTGGTTTTCAACTGGCCTGGCCTGGGGCGTCTGCTGGTCGATTCTGTGACGATGCGCGACTACCCGGTGATTCAGGCAGAGGTCCTGCTGTTTTCACTGGAGTTTATTCTGATCAATCTGTTTACCGACATGCTCTATGCGGTCATCAATCCCGCTATTCGCTTTAAGGAGTCGCGATGAAAAACTGGCGACGCGCAGCGGCACTGAAAAGCATGCCGCTGCTCGCGGAGAATCGGGTGCGGACGCCGTGGCGTGAGTTCTGGCGGCGTTTCAGACGGCAGCCGGTGGCGCTGCTGGCGGGCCTGTTTGTGCTGATGCTGATCGTACTGGCATTTATCGCACCGTGGGTTGCGCCGTTCGATGCGGAGAACTATTTCGATTATGACCGGCTCAACGAGGGGCCGTCACTGATGCACCTGTTTGGTGTGGACTCGCTGGGGCGCGATATCTTCAGCCGGGTGCTGGTCGGCACGCGTATTTCCCTGATTGCGGGCTTCTTCTCTGTGTTGATCGGCGCGCTGATTGGCACCCTCTCTGGCCTGCTGGCGGGATATTATGAAGGGTGGTGGGACCGCATCATCATGCGCATCTGTGATGTGCTGTTTGCCTTTCCCGGCATTCTGCTGGCGATAGCGGTCGTCGCCATTATGGGCAGCGGCATGAGCAATGTGATTGTGGCGGTAGCCATCTTCAGCATCCCGGCTTTTGCCCGCCTGGTGCGCGGCAATACGCTGGTACTCAAGCATCAGACCTTTATTGAGTCAGCGCGCAGCATCGGCGCTTCTGACTGGACCATTCTGATGCGACATATCCTGCCGGGGACGGTCTCACCGATTGTGGTCTATTTTACCATGCGCGTCGGCACCTCCATCATCACCGCTGCCAGTCTCTCCTTTCTGGGTTTAGGGGCACAACCGCCCACGCCGGAGTGGGGCGCCATGCTGAACGAGGCGCGCGCCGACATGGTTATCGCGCCGCACGTGGCGATTTTCCCCAGTCTGGCGATCTTCTTCACTGTTCTGGCATTTAATTTACTCGGAGACGGGCTGCGCGACGCACTTGATCCTAAACTAAAGACATGAAACCTTTCGATTATGATCAGGACTTCAGCACTATCGACTTCCGTAAGCACCCTGAGCGATATCAGGTCGGCCGCGGGGAGCAGGGTGTGCTGATGGTCGAGCCTTATAAGAGCGAAATCCTGCCTCACTGGCGATTTCGAACCGTTCCCATTGCTGAAGAGTCGGCAGAAAAGATCATGGCGCTGTTTGAAGATTACCGGCGTCAGGATGATTTTGTCGGCATGGATATGGCGCGCAAGTTTATCCAGATGGGCTATACCCGTGCCCGCCGCTACAGCAATCACAAGGGCGGACGAAAATATGACGCTGAAGGCAAGGAGCTGCCGCGTGGCGTCAACGAAGAAAAAGCCGCGGCGGCGGCCATTTTCAAAGCTTACTGGGACCGTCTCCGGGCCGATGAGGACTATCTGCAACGGAAAAAGGCGCATCAGCAACTTTATGGCTAAGCGCTGAACCAGCATGACCGTTTTTCTGCCCGGCGCGTCTGTAGCGCCGGGGAGGCGAAATTCATTTCACGCCGCAGTGCCTCCGCTTTCCGCGCTATTTCATCTTTCCTGCTTCTTCCCGTCAAAACCCTGCCGGCGGACTGAAACCGGCGGATTACGCTCACGGCGCAGCAATCCGCCGGATGCGATGCGTCCGCTGAGCGTGAATGACTGAAAACGATTTCAGCCTGGCGCACGACGTAAAGTAGTGAAAAAACGCGTAAAAGCCTGTCCGCTTTGCAGACCCGCATCAGGCTCAGAGAAAAACGGGCGCGTCGTGGTAACTCACCGTGCTATAAAAAGAAATCGCCGCCTGGACCGTTGACTGGCGGATAAGCGAAGCGCTGTCCGTAACCCCGGCTGAACAGTGAATGAAAAACGCGGGTTGATATTCACTTGTTTTCATTAATAATAAACCCGCTAACCCCACTGAGGGGGCTATGCCCCTCAGGTAATGAAATGGATAATGTGAGAGCTAAATAATGAAAGAGATCATCAAAGGATTTCTGAATTTCCAGCAGAATGTGTTTCCTGAAAGGAAGGATCTTTTCAAAAGCCTGGCGTCAAATCAAAATCCGAAAGCCCTGTTCATCTCCTGTTCAGACAGCCGTCTGGTGCCTGAGCTGGTAACGCAGCAGGAGCCAGGAGAGCTGTTCGTTATCCGCAACGCGGGCAACATCGTTCCCTCATTTGGCCCGGAGCCTGGCGGTGTGTCCGCGACTATCGAATATGCCGTGGTCGCACTGGGCGTCTCCGACATCATCATCTGCGGTCACTCCAACTGTGGTGCTATGAACGCTATTGCTTCCTGCGCCTGCATGGACACCATGCCCGCAGTAGAGCACTGGCTGCGCTATGCCGATGCGGCAAAAGCGGTGGTCGAGCAGCGTGAGTATGACTCACCGGAGAAGAAGCTGAATGAGATGGTCAAAGAGAACGTGATCGCGCAGCTGAACAACATGAAAACCCATCCTTCGGTTTCCGTCGCGCTGCGTAACGGCAAACTGCGTCTGCATGGCTGGGTTTACGATATCGAAAGCGGCACCATTATGGCGCTGACCCAGGGTGGCAAGCAGTTCATCACCCTGTCTGAGAATCCGGACACCTGCTTCGAGTAATGCCTCTCACCCGCTGCGTCCTGCGGCGGGTTTTCCTGTTTAATCTTTTGTAAATCCTCAGGTTCACTGCGCGCGGGCTGACTACGCTTAAGGCACGCTATCCCATGAGGAGAACTCTATGTCCCGTTTTTCAACCGTTCTGCTGCTGGCCGGTTCGCTGCTCTCAGTGCCGCCGCTGTTTGCCGCTGACCTGCAGGTTGAGGTGTTACAGGATAAGTTACAACATCCATGGTCGGTTGCCTTTCTGCCCGACAACAAAACGCTGCTGATAACCGAACGGAGCGGGCAGCTGCGCAGCTGGAACCCGGAGAGCGGCCTGTCGCAGCCGATTCAGGGCGTGCCAGAGGTCTGGGCACAGCGGCAGAGCGGCCTGCTGGATGTGGTGCTGGCTCCCGACTTCGCCAGCAGCCGTCGTGTCTGGCTCAGTTACACCGAGGCTGACAGCAAGGGCAAAGCGGGGGCGGTGGTAGGTGTCGGGACACTGAGCAGGGATAATCGCCAGCTCAGCGATTTCCGCGAGGTGATCCGGCAGACGCCGATGCTCTCCAGCGGTAATAACATCGGCACCCGGCTGGCGTTTGATACTCAGGGCTATCTCTGGATCGCCTTCGGCGATAATTTTGTCAGCAGCGCCGCGCAGGACCTCGATAAACTGCAGGGCAAACTGCTGCGGCTGAATGCCGACGGCAGCGTGCCGGATGATAACCCGTTTGTGAATAAGCCCGGCGCGCGGCCGGAAATCTGGGCGCTTGGCCTGCGTAATCCGCAGGGGCTGGCGCTGAATCCCTGGACCGGGATGATATGGGAAAATGAGCATGGCCCGCGCGGCGGCGATGAAGTGAATATCATGAGTCGTGGCAAAAACTATGGCTGGCCGCTGGCGACCTACGGTATCGACTACAGCGGCGATAAAGTGCCGGAGTCAAAGGGCACCCATGTTGCAGGCACCGAGCAGCCGATCTGGCACTGGAAAGTCTCTCCGGCCATCAGTGGCATGGCGTTTTACAACAGCGCCCGTTTTCCGCAGTGGAAGAATTCGCTGTTTATCGGCGCGCTGAAAGAGAAGAACCTGATTCGGCTGAGTGTGAACGGTGAAAAGGTGGTGGAAGAGCAGCGCCTGCTGGGCGACCAGAATGCGCGGATTCGTGATGTGCGGCAGGGACCGGATGGCTGGCTCTATGTGCTGACCGATGAGGCCAATGGCAAACTGCTGAAAGTGGGATTAGCGCAGGACGCTGGCGCGTCCCGCGGCTGATTCAGCGTGCCCAGTGATAAACCTGCCATCCCCGGCTGACCGCTTCCTGATGCAGTCTTTCATCCGGGTTGATGACATGGGCGTGATCGGCCTGCTCCAGCAGGGGCAGGTCATTCATCGAATCGCTGTAGGCCCAGGTGCGGTCAAACGTCTCCTCCGCCTGCAGCGCTTTCCAGTCACCCAGCCGGGTCACTTTGCCCTCTTTATAGGTCATGGTGCCGTAGGTATTGCCGCTGTAACGCTGGTCCACGATTTCAACGCCAATCGCCAGCGCACCGCAGGCCCCCAGTTGCTGAGCAATCGGCACCACCAGATGCTCACCGCTGGCAGAGATAATCATGACGCGGTCGCCGCGCGCCCGGTGCCACTCAATGCGTTCCCGGGCTGCGGGAAAAACGCGGGGCATGATGTCGCGATGAATAAAGCGGCGCACCCAGCCTTCCACCGTGAGGGTAGCCATACCCGACAGCGGTGAGAGGGTTTTACTCATATACTCTTCAATTGAGAGCGTACCGGCATAATACTGGGCCATCAGTGCCTGTTCCTGATCGATCAGTTCGCTGGGGGCGAACCCCTGTGATACCAGCCAGCGCAGCCACAGGCTGGTACTGTCTTCACAAATAAGTGTTTCATCCAGATCAAAAAGGGCTAAGTCCATGGTCGGTCTCCTCGGCTGACTGGCTTTCAGGTTAGCGGATAATTGTGACCGACTTAACTCTTCTGCGAAAAATCGGAATTTCACGCAGTTTCAGGGATGACAGAAGCGAGGCGAAAGGGCACGCGCGCGGCCGTTGTGCCAGGGTAAATCGACTAAACTCTAAAAAACTTTACGATTCGGCGGTTTTTTTCGCTGCCGTCAACGGTTAGCGTTTGAGTGAGAATTTTCTGCCCCTGGAATTTCGCGTTAACAAGGACAATCCGGCCACGCCCATGACAAACACTCGCTTCCCATCACGCCTGCGGCTTCTCGCTGCTACCTCATTACTGATTATCGCCCCGATCAGCGCCTATGCTGAACAGGCTCCCGCCGCGCCAGGCATTGACGCAAAAGCGTGGATCCTGATGGATTACGCCAGCGGTAAAGTCTTAACTGAATCCAGCGCCGATCAGCGTCTCGATCCCGCCAGTCTGACCAAAATGATGACCAGCTACGTGGTGGGTCAGGCGATTAAAGCGGGCAAAATTAAACCGGATGATATGGTTACCGTAGGACAGGATGCCTGGGCGACCGGCAATCCTAAGCTGCGCGGTTCATCCCTGATGTTTCTCAAGCCGGGTGACCGCATCCCGGTGCATGAGCTGAACAAAGGCATTGTGATCCAGTCCGGCAACGATGCCTGTATTGCGCTGGCGGATTACGTGGCGGGCAGTCAGGATTCGTTTATCGGCCTGATGAATAACTACGTGAAGGCGCTGGGCCTGCAGAACACCCACTTTATGACGGTTCACGGCCTGGATGCAGAAGGGCAGTACAGCACCGCACGGGATATGGCCCTGATTGCGCAGGCGCTGATCCGTGATGTCCCCGATGAGTATGCGCTGAACAAAGAGAAAGAGTTCACCTTCAATAATATCCGCCAGATCAACCGTAACCGTCTGTTGTGGAGCACCAATCTCAAGGTCGATGGCGTTAAAACCGGCCACACCTCCGGGGCGGGCAACAATCTGGTTGCCTCTGCGACCGAAGGTGACATGCGCCTGATCTCCGTGGTGCTGGGCACCACCAGCGATGCGATCCGCTTCCGCGAAAGTGAAAAGCTGCTGACGTGGGGCTTCCGCTTCTTTGAAACGGTCACCCCCATTAAAGCCGATGCGCCTTTTGCTCAGCAGCGGGTCTGGTTCGGCGATCGCAGCCAGGTTAATCTCGGCGTCGCCAAAGATGCGGCGCTGACCATCCCTAAAGGGCAGATGAAGAACCTGAAGGCGAGTTTTAAACTGACCACACCTCAGCTGGAAGCACCGCTGAAGAAGAATCAGGTGGTGGGCACGATCGATTTTCAGCTGGACGGCAAAACCATTGAACAGCGCCCGCTGGTGGTGATGCAGGATGTGCAGGAAGGCGGATTCTTCAGTCGGATGATTGACTTCGTGATGATGAAATTTAACGGCTGGTTTGGGAAATGGTTTTCATAAGTTATCAGGGACACTGACGCGTCCCTGAAGCGGTTAATGCATCCAGACCAGGGGATAACCGCTACGCATCAACGTAAGGCGCAGGGAACAGGGTCAGAAGAGGAAAGCGTCCCGCGCCAGGGAAGGCGCGGGCCGAGCAGTCAGGGATGACGGCTTTGCGTCTTTCCGATCTGACCCTGTTCCCTGAGCAGGCTCGATCCTGCCGCGAGCATCGCAGACCTGCACGGCAATTTTCAGGAGGCTGTCGCCTCTTTTTTCAATCCTGCGTCCAGCCTTTGCGAATCGGCACCGCAAACAGCGCCCGATAGAGAGGATGGATAACAGCCAGCATCCGCTCGCCATAGAACTGCCATGCCAGATGCGAAGCCAGACAGCTCAGCAGCCCGACAAGGAATCCACCCAGCATATCCAGCGGCCAGTGAACGCCAAGATAGACCCGTGACCAGGCGATAGCGCAACCCACACCCATCAGAACCACCCCCGACCAGAGGCGATGCCAGAAAATAAAGGCCAGGGCAAAAGTGAAAATCGTGGTGCCGTGATCGCTGGGGTAGGAGTCATCCGCCGCATGATGCAGGAACTGATAACCGAAACCAATGGCGAACGGACGCGGATGAGGCAGCAGCTGGCCCACACACCAGGAGATCGTCAGCGCATAGATCAGCGCCATGCCGGTTTTCAGCACCAGTGCCCGCTGCGAAGAGAGCTGATCGCGTGGCCCCCACAGCCACATCACCACGATAAGCAGCGGCACGATGGCAATCAGATCTTTGGCAATAAAGGTCGCCAGTTGCAGTAACCAGGCAGGTGACGCTGGTGTGGCATTAATGGCAGTAAACAGTGAGTGGTTCAGTTCTTCCATTCCGGGATAGATTCCTCAGCAGACAGCCCGGCTAACAGTGGCTGACGCTACCCGGTCAGCCTTCTGATAACAGCGGCAATAAAAACAGTCAGCACCAGCGCGCTCGCCCAGTTAATCAGCACAAATAGCTAATTTCACAGCACTCTATCCTGCTGATTGCGAGGCGTTTCGTCCATCATCGCGCTCTTAATCTGTTACTGAGTTGTGCAACGGTTTAAGTTCGGCAGGGGAATGGCGGGATTCGGACGCGGCAGCGCGGCGCGCAAGAAAAAAGGGCATAAAAAAACCCGCCGGGAAAAAGACCAGCGGGCTCCACAATCTGGGGATTTCAAAGAAAAGCAGTGGCACTTATTAGGACTGCCCGCTGACAAAAAAGTTCTGGACGTAGCCAAAAAATTTTTATAGGGGCAATATCGGCCAGACAATCACAATCAGCGTCCCCGCCAGCGTCAGTAACACGTTGGCGATGGCGTAGGTCCCGGCATAGCCCAGCGCCGGGATATTACTGCGAGCCGTATCGCTGATAATCTCCATAGCAGGAGCACAGGTGCGTGCGCCCATGATGGCACCAAACAGCAGGGCGCGGTTCATCCGCAGCACATAGGCACCAAACAGAAAGCAGATGATGACCGGAAGCAGGCTGACCAGCAGGCCGCACAGCAGCATCAGCGCACCATCGCTGCTCAGGCTGTGATTAATGCCGCTGCCGGCACTCAACCCCACTCCAGCCATAAACACCATCAGACCGAACTCTTTCACCATTGTCAGCGCGCCCTGCGGAATATAACCAAACGTCGGGTGGTTGGCGCGCAGGAATCCCAGCATGATCCCGGCGAACAGCAGGCCGGCGGCGTTACCGATACCGAAACTGAAATTGCTGAACTGGAAGGTAATCAGACCAATCATCAGCCCCACAATAAAGAAGGCACAGAACGCCAGCAGATCGGTCATCTGACTGTGAATGGCGATAAAGCCAATGCGGTCCGCGACGCTTTTCACCCGGCGTGCCTCGCCGCTGACCTGCAGCACATCGCCTTTGTTCAGCATAATGCTGTCGTCGATCGGCATCTCAATCTGGCTGCGGATGACCCGGTTCAGGAAGCAGCCGTGATCGGTCAGGTTGAGCTTACTGAGGCGTTTGTTCACCGCGTTGTGGTTTTTCACCACGATCTCTTCGGTGACAATGCGCATATCCAGCAGGTCGCGGTCAAACACCTCTTTGCCGTTACGGAAGCTGGGATCGAGCCGGGCGTGTGCGTCGGGATAGCCGACCAGCGAGATATCATCACCCAGTTGTAACACCGCATCGCCATCGGGACTGGCGAGAATACCGTTGCGGCGGATACGCTCGATGTAGCAGCCGGTCTGACGATAGATGCCGAGTTCACGCAGATTTTTGCCGCCGCTCCACGCCACCAGCTCCGGGCCAACGCGATAGGCGCGGATCACCGGCAGGAAAACTTTGCGATGACTGTCTGCATCCAGACCGCGCTCGCGGGCGATCTGCTGGGCGCAGGTGGGCAGATCCTGATGTTGCAGGCGGGGCAGGTAACGGGCACCAAAAATCAGACTGACCAGGCCAATCAGATAGGTTACGGCATAGCCCAGGCTCAGCTGATCCTGCATCAGTCCAAGCTGTTTAGGATCGCTGATGCTCTGCCGCAGCGTATCGCCTGCGCCCACCAGCACCGGTGTTGAGGTCATGGAACCGGCCAGCATCCCGGCGGTGAGGCCAATATCCCAGCCGAAGAGCTTGCCGAGTCCCAGTGCCAGCAGCAGCGCGCTGACCACCATGACGATGGCGAGCATGAAATAGTTTTTGCCGTCGCGAAAGAAAATAGAGAAGAAGTTAGGGCCGGCTTCGACGCCGACACAAAAAATAAACAGCATAAAGCCCAGGCTTAATGCATCGGTATTGATGGTGAAATGCTGCTGCCCTAATAAGAGCGAAACCACTAATACGCCAATCGAATTTCCCAGCTGAACTGAGCCAAGACGCAACTTACCCAGACAGAGGCCGAGCGCTAAAACGACAAATAATAACAAAATGTCATTTCCGCTTAACAATCCTGCGACGTTAATATTCACTGTTTAACTTCTTGTTTACTTGTAACCTGTTGAAGAGTGGCCTGTTTTTCGCTATCTTGAGCAGGCCGTTGAGGTGCTGTTGTATCAGTACTGCAAATGCAACCTTTTCCGC
Organism: Type-F symbiont of Plautia stali; assembly: GCF_059731105.1. Classification (NCBI taxonomy): domain Bacteria; kingdom Pseudomonadati; phylum Pseudomonadota; class Gammaproteobacteria; order Enterobacterales; family Enterobacteriaceae; species Type-F symbiont of Plautia stali. Next base: position 1,289,991 of record NZ_AP035909.1, read on the forward strand.
GGCGCTATTCTAATCACAAATATCTTCTACAGCCATTGGCTGTTTTCATTCGTTGTCACAACGAACTGTTTCTTTTTATTTCCATCTGAACGCAGCAGGGTTATCAGCAGGTTATTGTCGGGATTATTTTTAATCAGTGGGGTGGTATGCCGCAGCGCTCTTATCTCTGGACGACCCGCCTGTGCGGCGTGGTGTTGTACAGTCTGGTGTTTGTTTTTACCTGTCACACCTGGCAGGTTGGGCCAGGCCCGCTTCGCGGTCAGCCCGAATTACTGCTCTTTATGCTTCCCGGCATTCTGATGGCGCTGCTGCAGGTGGAGAGCCCGTTGAAAAGCACGCTGCTGATGGGGCTGTGGGGGACGTTACTGGCCGCGCTACTGCTGAACAGCAGCCTCTTTATCCACGGCAACGGATTTTTTGTGCTCGCCTGGAGCCTCAGCGCCCTGTTCTGGGCAGGCTGCGGCGCCTTGCTGGTGCGGCTGATGCAGATCGTGATGGCGTCACTTAACTAACTCAGCCGTGCTGCTGGCATTCGAAAATAAAAAGGCGAGACATTAGTGTCTCGCCTTTTTTATCGAGGCTTTCCGCCTTATGCGGCAAATCCCAGATTCTCTTTGGTCCAGGCCGCAAACTCGGTGTAACCACCGATATGTTTTTCATCCACAAAGATCTGCGGCACGGTAGAAACCGGTTTGCCCGCACTCGCTTCCAGATCGGCTTTAGTGATGCCTTCCGCCTGAATATCGACATACTGATAGCTAAAATCATCCCGCTCGGCAGTCAGCTTATCAGCCAGTTCATGAGCGCGAACACAGTAGGGACAGCCTGGACGACCAAAAATAACAGCAATCATAGAAAACTCCTTGCAGCGACTGTTGTGTGATGTACGTCACACAACTAAACAGAGAATGGCAACCATGATGCCCGCTCATATCGCTTAAAGAAAGCAGGATTTGCCTGTTAGTCTGATGCCCGCACGCTATGTTAAGCGTCAGGAAGCGTCTGAAACAGAGGCTTTTTTGCCCGTGCGGCGGCCACAGCCCGCGCAAATTTTGGGTTGTTGACCATAATTGACCCTCAGTAGCCCGTGAAGGCAGGAGAGTGTGATGCAGAGTGTAGCCAGATTACCCCGGTTTGTGGTGGTGATGGAGGCGGCTGGCGGCCTGTTAATTCTGGGGGCGCTGCTGCTGATAAACCACTGGCTGCCTGTGCCAGGTCTGGCTGAGCCAAAAACGCTGGCCACGCTGCTGTTTATCGCCGGGATCGTGCTGATGCTGCCCGCCGCCTGGCTGTTGATGTGGCGCACCGCAAAAGCGATAGCCCCACAGCTGTTTAACCAAACCGATAAAAGAAAATAATGTTGCTGGAGACTTTATGACACCGACCATTGATTTACTGTGCAGCCACCGTTCAATCCGCGCCTTTACCGACCAGCCGGTCAGTGAAGCGCAGCGCGAAGCGATTATTACTGCGGCGCAATCGGCGTCCACATCCAGTTTTCTGCAATGCTCCTCCATTGTCCGCATCACCGACAAAGCGCTGCGCGACAAGCTGGTCACGCTGACGGGCGGACAAACCTGGGTCGGAGAGGCTGCTGAGTTCTGGATCTTCTGCGCTGACTTCAATCGTCATCTGCAGATTTGCCCGGATGCCCAGCTGGGTCGTGCCGAGCAGCTGCTGCTGGGCTGCGTCGACACCGCGCTGATGGCGCAGAATGCAATGGTGGCCGCAGAGTCGCTGGAGCTGGGCGGCGTCTTTATCGGCGGGATCCGTAACAACATCGCAGAAGTGACCGAACTGCTGGGCCTGCCGAAATTTGTGCTGCCGCTCTTTGGTTTCTGCCTGGGTCATCCTGAGTCAAAACCGGACGTGAAACCACGCATGCCACACGCCATGCTGGTGCATGAAAACCGCTATCAGCCACTGGATAAAAACGTGCTGGCCGAATACGATAGCCGCACTGAACTCTATTATCAGCAGCGAGACAGCAACCAGCGTAGCGAAACCTGGAGTGAGCTGATTCAGCGTCTGATCATCAAAGAGACACGCCCGTTTATGCTGGATTATCTGCATCAGCAGGGCTGGGCAACACGCTAAGCCAGGAGCGGAGAGCAGAGATGAAAATCGCCATTTTGTCGCGTGATGCCACGCTTTACTCCAGTCGCCGGCTGCAGGATGAAGCGATAGCTCGCGGTCATGAGGTGCAAATCATCGATCCGCTCTCCTGCTACATGAATATCAATCCGGCCTCTCCGGCGGTTCACTATTGCGGTGAACCGCTGGGCCATTTTGATGCGGTGATCCCGCGCATCGGCAACGCCATCACCTTTTACGGAACGGCGGTGCTGCGACAGTTTGAGATGTGCGGCAGTTACACGCTCAATGCCTCCGCCGCGATTACCCGCACCCGCGACAAATTACGCTCGCTGCAGCTGCTGGCGCAGGAGGGCATCGACATGCCGGTTACCGGCTTTGCCTCCTCACCCGATGACACCGACGATCTGATCGCCATGGTGGGCGGCGCGCCGCTGGTGGTGAAGCTGGTGGAGGGCACGCAGGGTATCGGCGTGGTGCTGGCGGAAACGCGGCAGGCGGCAGAAAGCGTCATCGATGCCTTTCGCGGCCTCAACGCCCATATCCTGGTGCAGGAGTTTATCAAAGAGGCCCGGGGGCGCGATGTGCGCTGTCTGGTCATCGGTAATCAGGTGGTGGCGGCGATTGAGCGGGTGGCGAAAGAGGGCGATTTTCGCTCCAATCTGCATCGCGGCGGCAAAGCCTGTCCGGTGGAGATTACCCCTCAGGAGCGGGAAATTGCGGTGAAAGCCGCCGCTACGCTTGGGCTGGAGATTGCGGGTGTCGATATTCTGCGCGCGCATCGCGGTCCGCTGGTGATGGAGGTTAACGCTTCCCCCGGTCTGGAAGGCATTGAAACCTGCAGTGAACTGAACCTCGCCGCGCTGATGATCGCGCGGATTGAACAGCAAACCATCCCCGGGCTCCGTCCTAAAACCGCAGGCTGAAACGCGCTTTTCAGCAGTTTTCGTGGCATCGTCGCCCGTTTTTCCGTAAGCTAAGTCGCCTGTTTATCACCCCACTGGGATTTTACGATGGATTCTCTTGTCGTTCCGGATATCGACCTGTTGCGTCGCTGGCTGGATCAGCAAAATATCACCTGGTTCGAATGCGATGCCTGTCAGGCACTTCATCTGCCGCACATGCAAAACTTTGATGGGGTGTTTGACGCCAAAATCGATCTGGTCGACAACGTCATCCTGTTCTCGGCGCTGGCGGAAGTAAAGCCCACGGCGCTGATTCCGCTGGTCGGCGATCTGTCGCAGATCAACGCCAGTTCGCTGACGGTAAAAGCGTTTATCGACATTCAGGATGACAATCTGCCGAAGCTGATTGTCTGCCAGTCAATGACGACCACCGCCGGATTAACCTTTGGTCAGTTCTCGCACTTTATGAAACAGAGCGAAGAGCAGATCTCGATGGTGATCCTGGAAGCCTTTGCTAACAATCTGCTGATTGTCGGCGAGGAAGAAGAGCACGTTGCGGTCTCCAGCGTGCATTCGGTGCTGCACTAGCCCGACCCCTCCAGACTAAGCCGTCCCTGAGACGGCTTTTTTATACCCGCCGCCTGCCGCCACCTTTTTTTATTCTGCATTTTGCCCTTTAATGCCAGATATCTGTCGTCGTTTATGCCATCAAAGCCGAACCTCATAGCTCAAACATGCATAAAATATCGGTTTCAGGCGTTTTTTACGCTGGGGTCTGGTGCAGCATGAGCAGGGGGGCTATGCTTGCGGGGCTGTAACAGGCGCGTAACTGCGCTTCAGATATAGGATTTTGCTATTAAACTCCCGCTGAATAATGATTCATTGTGTCACTGACGTCCTGTACAGAACGCAATGCAGGGATCTCAGGTTTGCAGCGTTGTTATGACCCGCTCAGGAGGATGGAAAACATGTTCAACTCACGTCAGAAATGGCTGTCAGCTGTGGTAGCGGCTTCGCTGATGGTCGCGTCGGCCAGCAGCATGGCGGAAGATAAAACGCTGCACGTCTACAACTGGTCTGATTATATTTCGCCAGATACCGTGCCGAACTTTGAAAAGCAGTCCGGCATCAAGGTTGTCTACGATGTCTTTGACTCCAACGAAGTGCTGGAAGGCAAACTGATGGCGGGCAGTACCGGCTACGATGTCGTGGTGCCATCCTCCAGCTTCCTGGCGCGTCAGCTTCAGTCCGGGGTATTCCAGCCGCTGGATAAGAGCAAGCTGCCGAACTACAAAAACCTCGATCCGGCGCTGATGGAAAAAGTGGCGCAGCACGATCCGGGCAACAAATATGCGATTCCTTACCTGTGGGGCACCACCGGCATCGGCTATAACGTCGACAAGGTGAAGGCCGCGCTGGGAACCGATGCGCCGCTCAACAGCTGGGACCTGGTGATGAAGCCGGAAAACCTTGAGAAGCTGAAAAGCTGTGGTGTCTCATTCCTGGATGCGCCGGAAGAGATTTTCGCTACCGTGCTGAACTATCTGGGCAAGGATCCTAACTCTTCGGATGCCAAAGATTATTCCGGTGCGGCGACAGACCTGCTGCTGAAGCTGCGTCCGAATATCCGCTATTTCCACTCGTCTCAGTACATTAACGATCTGGCCAACGGCAATATCTGCGTGGCGATCGGCTGGTCAGGTGACATCCTGCAGGCGAAAAACCGTGCGGATGCGGCGAAAAATGGTGTGCACCTGGGCTACAGCGTGCCGAAAGAGGGGGCACTGGCCTTCTTCGACATGATGGCGATTCCGAAAGATGCGAAAAACATCGACGGCGCCTATGCCTGGCTGAACTACATCATGGATCCGAAAGTGATCGCTGATGTCTCCAATAAAATGAACTATGCCAACGGCAACAAAGCGTCACTGCCGCTGATCAATGCCGACATCCGTAACAACCCGGGTATCTTCCCGACGCCGGAAGCGATGTCGAAATTGTTTGTGCTGAAAGTCCAGGATCCGAAACTGGATCGTGTGCGTACGCGTGCATGGACTAAAGTAAAAAGTGGTAAGTAGTTCGTCCCGAACGGATTGACCTGTCACGTAACAGCAACAGAGGCGCAGTGTCGGCCTCTGTTGTGCCATTTTAGCGGCGGATTTTGCCGCGATGTTCCGCCTGGCTCCGGAGAGAGATAGTAGTGAACGATGCCATTCCCCGTCCTCAAAACAAAACCGCAAAGGCGTTAACGCCGCTGCTGGAGATTCGCAATCTGACCAAATCCTTTGACGGCCAGCACGCCGTGGATGATGTCAGTCTGACCATTTACAAAGGTGAAATTTTTGCGCTGCTGGGCGCGTCAGGCTGCGGCAAATCAACGCTGCTGCGGATGCTGGCCGGATTTGAGCCACCGACCAGCGGCCAGATTGTGCTGGATGGTCAGGATCTGTCGCACGTGGCCCCCTATCAGCGCCCGATCAATATGATGTTCCAGTCCTATGCGCTGTTCCCGCACATGACGGTGGAGCAAAACATCGCCTTTGGCCTGAAGCAGGATCGTCTGCCGAAAGGGGAGATCGCCAGCCGGGTCGCCGAGATGCTGTCGCTGGTGCACATGCAGGAGTTTGCCAGACGCAAACCGCACCAGCTCTCCGGCGGGCAGCGTCAGCGTGTTGCGCTGGCACGCAGCCTGGCGAAGCGGCCTAAACTGCTGCTGCTGGATGAGCCGATGGGCGCGCTGGATAAGAAGCTGCGTGACAGGATGCAGCTGGAGGTGGTCGATATTCTGGAGCGGGTTGGTGCGACCTGCGTGATGGTGACGCACGACCAGGAAGAGGCGATGACCATGGCCGGCCGTATCGCGATCATGAATCGCGGCAAGTTCGTACAGATCGGTGAGCCGGAAGAGATCTATGAGCATCCAACCAGCCGCTACAGCGCCGAGTTTATCGGTTCGGTTAACGTCTTCGAAGGCTTGCTGCGTGAACGTCAGGCGGACGGCCTGGTGATCGACAGCCCCGGCCTGATGCATCCGTTAAAAGTCGACTCCGATGTCTCGGTGGTGGATAACGTCCCGGTTCATGTCGCGCTGCGTCCGGAAAAAGTGATGCTGTGCGATGAGGTGCCTGCCGATGGTTGCAACTTTGCGGTGGGTGAGGTGGTTCACATCGCCTATCTTGGCGACCTCTCTATCTTCCATGTCCGTCTGCATAGCGGACAGATGATCAGTGCACAGTTGCAGAACGCGCATCGCTACCGCAAAGGGCTGCCCACCTGGGGTGACGAAGTCCGCCTCTGCTGGGAAAGCGACAGCTGCGTGGTGTTGACGGTTTAAGGAGCGGCTATGAGCCAGATTTTCCAACGCGCCAAAGCGCCCGCCCGGCTGGTCGGCACGCCGCTGCAACGCTGGGCCACCCGGGTCAAAATGCAGCATGGCCGCAAGCTGGTCATTGCGCTGCCTTACCTGTGGCTGGTGCTGCTGTTTCTGCTGCCCTTTCTGACGGTGCTGAAGATCAGCTTCGCGGACATCGCGCGGGCGATCCCCCCTTACACCGAGCTGGTGAGCTGGGCGGACGATCAGTTCAGCATTGTACTCAACTTTGGCAACTACCTGACGCTGACCGACGACCCGCTCTACATCGACGCCTATCTGCAATCCCTGAAGGTAGCGGCGATTTCGACGGTCATCTGTCTGCTGATTGGTTATCCGCTCGCCTGGGCTGTTGCACACAGCAAGCCGTCGATGCGCACGATTCTGCTGTTGCTGGTCATCCTGCCGTCGTGGACCTCGTTTCTGGTGCGCGTTTACGCCTGGATGGGGCTGCTGAACAATAACGGGATTCTCAACCGCTTCCTGATGTGGCTCGGCGTGATCGATCATCCGCTGGTGATCCTCTATACCAATACCGCCGTCTATATCGGTATCGTCTACTGCTATCTGCCGTTTATGGTGCTGCCGATCTACACCGCGCTGACCCGTATCGACTACTCGCTAGTGGAAGCGTCACTGGACCTGGGAGCGCGTCCGCTCAAAACCTTTTTCAGCGTCATCGTGCCGCTGACTAAAGGCGGCATTATTGCCGGATCGATGCTGGTCTTTATTCCGGCGGTCGGGGAGTATGTGATTCCTGAACTGCTGGGCGGGCCGGACAGCATCATGATTGGCCGTATTCTGTGGCAGGAGTTCTTCAATAACCGTGACTGGCCGGTGGCCTCTGCACTGGCGGTGATTATCCTGCTGATCCTGATTCTGCCGATCATCTGGTTCCATAAGCATCAAAACCGTGAAATGAGAGAGAAGGCATGAATAATCTGCCCACCATTCGCTCACCCTGGCGAACCGGTATTCTGGTCTGCTGTTTCCTGTTCCTCTATGCGCCGATGCTGCTGCTGGTGGTTTACTCCTTTAACAGCTCACCGCTGGTAACGGTGTGGGAGAATTTCTCTTTCCACTGGTACAGGGTGCTCTTCCAGGACAGCGCGATGATTGATGCGGTGCTGCTGAGTCTGAGCATTGCCGGGCTTTCCGCCACCATGGCTGTGGTGCTGGGCACGCTGGCGGCGGTCATCATCGTGCGCTTCGGGCGGTTCCGCGGACATAACGGGTTTGCCTTTATGCTCACCGCGCCGCTGGTAATGCCCGATGTGATCACCGGACTGTCGCTGCTGCTGCTGTTTGTGGCGATGGGCAACGCCTTTGGCTGGCCCAGCGAACGCGGCATGCTCACCATCTGGCTGGCACACGTGACCTTCTGTACCGCCTATGTGGCGGTGGTGATCAACTCGCGTCTGCGTGAACTGGACCGCTCGATTGAAGAGGCGGCGATGGACTTAGGCGCCACGCCGCTGAAGGTCTTTTTCGTGATTACCGTGCCGATGATTGCGCCGGCTATCGTGACCGGCTGGCTGCTGGCGTTTACTCTGTCACTCGACGATCTGGTGATCGCCAGCTTTGTCACCGGTCCCGGTGCCACCACGCTGCCCATGGCGATCTTTGCCACCGTGCGGCGCGGCGTGAATCCGGAAATCAACGCGCTGGCGTCGCTGATTCTGTTTGTGGTCGGTTTAGTGGGTTTTATCGCCTGGCGGGTAATGGCGAACGAAGAAAAACAGCGTTTAAGCGATATTCAGAAAGCTAAACGTGGCTGAAATCGTTAACCTTTGCCACTATATGAACGGGCCGGTTTAACCGGCCCGTTTTTCGATCGGGTGGAGCCACGGACTATGTCAGAAATCTTTAAAAGCAGTGCCACGCTTTCCGATGCGCCGGTGCCGGTCAGTGTGGCGGGCATTGCCATCATTGCCACCCGCTGCCTGAGCGTCCTGATGCTGGCCAATGAGCTGGGCTACAGCGAAATCGCCAACTTTGTTCACCGCAGTGCTCAGTCCTGGGACTCTACGCTTATCTTTATCGCCAGCCAGCTGATCTTCCTGTTTGAACTGCGCTGCGCCTTTACCCTGATGCGCGGCAGTAATGCCGGACGCTGGGGCTATGTGGCGACCCAGGTGCTCGTACTGGGCTACATGCTTGTGGCCTCGCTGGGCTGGATCTACCCTGAAATTTTCAGTATCGACGGCGACAACAACGTCCAGATTATTCACCACACCCTGACGCAGAAAATCCCCGATCTGCTGGTGCTGATGCTGCTGTTTCTGCCTGCCAGCAGCCGCGCTTTTTTCAGAAAGCGGTGATACAATCGCGCTCCGCCCGACCCGATCGTTAAGGCTTTACCATGCACTGCGCGCTTTATGACGCCAACCGTTGCCGCTCCTGTCAGTGGCTCGACAAACCCTATTCCACTCAGCTCAGCGACAAACAGTCACTGCTGGAACAGCTGCTGGCTGAACAGCCGGTCGCGGCCTGGTTGCCGCCGGTGGTATCACCGCAGCAGGCGTTCCGTAATAAAGCGAAAATGGTCGTCAGCGGCAGCGTTGAGCGTCCGGTGCTGGGCCTGCTGTCCCGGGAGGGGGAGGCGGTCGATCTGTGTGCGTGCCCGCTCTATCCGGACAGTTTTCAGCCCGTCTTTGCCGCACTGAAACCGTTTATCGCGCGTGCCGGGCTGACGCCCTATAACGTGGCGCGCAAGCGTGGAGAACTGAAGTTTCTGCTGATTACCGAAAGTCAGCAGGGCGGTATGATGCTGCGCTTTGTCCTGCGATCGACGGCGAAGCTGGAACAGCTGCGCGCGGCGTTGCCGTGGCTGCAACAGCAGCTGCCACAGTTGACGGTCATCTCTGCCAACATTCAGCCGGTACATATGGCGATTCTGGAGGGCGATGAGGAGATAGCGCTGACGCCGGATCAGTCGCTGGCGGAGAACTTCAATGGCGTGCCGCTCTGGATCCGTCCGCAGAGTTTCTTTCAGACCAACCCGCAGGTTGCCAGCACGCTTTATGCCACTGCCCGCGACTGGGTCCGCGCACTGCCGGTCAACAGCATGTGGGATCTCTTCTGCGGCGTGGGCGGTTTCGGTCTGCACTGTGCGACACCGGCGATGCAGCTGACCGGGATTGAGATCAGCGCCGAGGCGATTGCCTGCGCTCAGCGCTCCGCCGCGATGCTGGGGCTGGAGAAGGTGCAGTTTGCGGCGCTGGATTCGACGGCGTTTGCCACCGGGCGGGACGCGGTGCCGCAGCTGGTGCTGGTCAATCCGCCCCGTCGCGGGATTGGCGAGGCGCTGTGTGACTATCTGAGCCAGATGGCACCCGATTATCTGCTCTACTCAAGCTGTAATCCGCAGACCATGGCGCAGGATATCGCCCGACTGAGCGCGTATGAGATCACGAAGGTGCAGCTCTTCGATATGTTTCCTCATACCGCCCATTTTGAGGTGCTGACGCTGTTAACCCGCCGCCAGCAGCCGTAGATCGCGGAGGCGGGCGCTGCGATCGGGAGGCTTACTCCGGGAACCACTTCTGATTGAGCTGCTGCCAGCTGCCGTTGGCTTTCAGCGCGGCGAGCGCCTGGTTAAACTCATCGCGCAGCGCCGTATTGCCCTTACGCACGGCAATGCCAAGGCCGGTGCCAAAGTAGTCCGTGTCGGTCACATGCTCACCGACCGTAGCCAGCTCCGGATTGCTCTTCAGCCACTGATTCACCACCGCGCTGTCGCCAAATACTCCATCCAGCCGGCCACTCTTCATGTCGAGAATCGCATTCTGGTAGCTGTCATAGGCCACCACTTTCACTTCCGGATGTTTTTCCTGCAGGTACTTCTGGTGCGTGGTGCCGTTTTCCACGCCGATGCGCTTGCCTTTCAGGTCGCTGAATTGACTGAACTGGCCTTTACGGGCGATGACGATCGCTGAGTTCGCATAGTAAGGCTGGGTAAAATCGACCTGTTTGCTGCGCTCTGCGGTGATATCCATGCCGGAGATGACCGCGTCATAGCGGCGGAACTTCAGGGAAGGGATCAGGCTGTCGAAGGCGTTATTGGTAAACGTACACTCCGCTTTAATCTGCTGACAGAGCGCTTTAGCCAGATCGATATCAAAACCCACCAGGTTATTTTCCCCGTCGAGAGATTCAAACGGCGGATAGGTGGCGGAAGCGGCGAAGCGAATTTTTTCCGCTGCCTGAGCGGTGATCGCCAGTGACGCCAGCGCCGCGGCAATAATCCATTTTTTCATTGTAAAAATCCTGTGTTGTGGTCAGCCAGAGAAGGCGATACCCTGCCACAGATTGAATGTTTATGCAATTATTGTGATTTTCCAGGCGGGAGGGGCGAGCGAGCTCGCCCGGGGATCAGTTGCGCCTTTCAAAGGCCAGCGCACGCCTTTCGATCAGTCGCATCATCAGCGTCAGCAGACCGTTCACGCAGAGATAAATCAGGCCGGCTGCGGCATAGACGGTGACGTCATAGGTCCGGCCATAGAGCAGCTGACCGTGGCCCATCACTTCCATCAGGGTGATGGTGTAGGCCAGTGAGGTGCCCTTGAAGACCAGCACCACCTCATTGGAGTAGGAGGAGAGGGCGCGTTTAAATGCATAAGGCAGAAGAATACGCAGGGTATCTTTTCGGCGCATGCCAAGCGCCGCACACGACTGCCACTGCCCGGCAGGGATCGCTCGCACGGCACCGTAGAAGAGCTGGGTGGTATAGGCTGCGCTGTTCAGCGACAGGGCCAGCATCGCGCAGAGCCAGGGCTGTGAGAGTAAATGCCACAGCCAGGGGATCTGCTGAAGCGAGGGAAACTGTCCCGGTCCGTAGTAGATCAGGAAGATCTGCACCAGCAGCGGGGTGCCGGTAAACAGCGTAATAAATCCTTTTACCAGCGGCGAAAACAGCGGGGTTTTCAGTGACAGCACCACGGTGAAGAGCAGCGCAAGCAGCAGGGCCAGGATCAGCGAGGCCGCGGTGAGCGTCAGACTGGTGTGCAGCCCTTTCAGGAGTTCAGGCAGGTAAGCCAGCATTAGCTGTTCCCCCGTTCAAAGCGGGTAGTGCGCAGTTCGATGCGGCGCAGTACGGCCTGGCTGAACAGCGTAATCACTAAATAGATTGCCGCCGCCACAAGGAACCAGGTAAAGGGCTCCTGGGTGCGGGTAGCGATACTTTTGGTCTGCAGCATCAGATCGTTAACGCTGATCAGCGAAACCAGGGCGGTGTCTTTCAGCAGAACCAGCCACTGATTGCCCAGACCGGGCAGGGCGTGACGCCACATCTGCGGCATAATCAGCCGCAAAAAAATGGCCGATTTTTTCATGCCCAGCGCCTGGCCCGACTCCCACTGGCCGACCGGAACCGCTTTCAGCGCGCCGCGCAGCGTTTGTGAGGCGTAGGCGGCATAGAGCATCGCCAGCGCAATCACGCCACACAGGAACGGACTGACATCGAAGTTCTCAATCTGCATCTGCACCGGCAGCTGAAACAGGCCGAAGTTAAGCGTGAAGCCGTCGGACAGGGTCAGGAGCAGCTGAGAGGCACCGAAATAGATAAACAGCACCACCAGAATTTCCGGCAGGCCGCGAATCAGGGTCACCAGGCCGGTGCCGATCCACGCCAGCGGTCTGAGGCGCAGTGACTCCCAGCCAGCAAACAGCATCGCCAGCACGAGGCCAGCGATGAGAGCACAAACGGCAAGGCCGACGGTCATACCGGCGGCGCTTGCAAGGGTCATCATTTCATTCATCAGAGATTACTGCTGGAACCATTTGCTGTAGATGGTTTTGTACGTCCCGTCAGCTTTGATCTTATCCAGTGCGCCGTTGAATTTGCTCTGCAGCTCGGTGTTACCGGTGCGCACCGCGATGCCCAGGCCGGTACCAAAGTAGGCTTTGTCCGTTACTTTGTCACCGACAGCCGCCAGCGCAGGGTTCTGCTTCAGCCATTCGTTAACCACGGCGGTATCACCGAACACGGCATCAATACGGCCATTTTTCAGATCCAGAACGGCATTCTGATAGCTGTCGTAAGGCACAGTGGTAATTTCGCTGTGTTTTTCCGTCAGGTATTTCTGATGGGTGGTGCCGTTCTGAACACCTACGCGCTTGCCTTTCAGCGCCTCAACGCTGGCCAATTTGCCTTTCTGGGCCACAAACAGCGCTGAATTGTCATAGTAAGGCCTGGTGAACAGGACCTGCTTTTCACGCTCCGGAGTAATATCCATGCCGGCCATCACCGCATCAAAGCGGCGGAACTTCAGGCTTGGGATCAGGCTGTCGAACGCCTGATTGGTAAAGGTGCAGGTTGCGTCGATCTCTTTACAGAGCGCATTGGCCAGATCGACATCAAAGCCCTGAATCTTATTGTCCGCATCCACAAACTCAAACGGAGGATAGGAGGCTTCGGTAGCAAAACGAATCGTCTGCGCCGCCGTAGCGGTCAGGCTAAAACCAGCGAGCAGTGCAGCAAGTACCATTTTTTTCATTTTTAGCATCCTGACTTAGTGCGAAAGATAGTGAGCAAACGCCTCGGTTTGCGGCTGTGTAAAGCGGCTGGCATCGCCCTGTTCCACAATATGACCGTTCTCCATGTAAACCACGCGGCTGGCGGTTTTACGTGCTACTTCCACTTCATGGGTCACGATCACCTGGGTGATACGGGTCTGCGCCAGTTCGCGAATAATTGAGACAATCTGTGCGGTAATTTCGGGATCCAGCGCGGCGGTTGGCTCATCGAACAGCAGTACCTGCGGCTCCATCATCAGCGCACGGGCAATCGCCACGCGCTGCTGCTGACCTCCTGAGAGGTGGAGCGGAAAGCGGTCGCTGTAAGGGGTCAGACGCAGCCGGTCAAGCAGCCGGTCGGCGCGGGCGCGGGCATCGCTCTTGCTGAGCCCCAGCACCCGGCAGGGCGCTTCCATCAGATTCTGCAGCACGGTGAGATGCGGCCAGAGATTATATTGCTGAAAGACCATACCCACGTTCTGACGCAGCTCCCGAATCGCGGCATCGGAAGGCTTCTGACTGAAGTCGAACTGATTACCGGCAATCTGCAACTGACCTGAACGCGGCTGCTCCAGCAGGTTGAGGACCCGCAGCAGGGAACTCTTGCCAGCGCCGCTGGGGCCCAGCAGCACCAGGGTCTCGCCCTGAGGGCACTCAAGGTTGATGTCGAACAGCGCCTGATGAGCACCGTAGAAGCAGTTTATTGCGTTTAGTTGAATACTCATGCGCCAGATTTGAATAGCTATTAGTGCCGCGGATTTTAACGTCACCAGAATAGTTATGCAATTCAGGCGGGTTAAAATTTGTAAAACAGGGGGTAAACAGCAAAAGCTTAGCACAAAATCATGCCCTCTCCGGGGGGGGCTGGCAGGGTGCAGAGATAAAAAAAGCGCGGCAGTGAGGCTGGCCGCGCTTCTCATGACTGTCTGATCTATTTTCGCGTTTTTTCCAGCATCTGGCTCAGGCTGCCACCGTCGGCATGCGCAGGATTTCCCATGTAGCGCACGTCATCCACCACCCAGCAGCTGCCCTGATGGATCATCAGCACTTCATCCTGCCACTGACGGTTGTCACGGCTCAGGTCAACCCGCAACGGAATGTTGCGCGCATCGCGGTTCGGAATCGTTGAGGCATCGGCCACGCTGGCGGCTGTCGGACCCTGCGAGAGGCTGGAGAAGATATCGCCATTGCGCCACTGCGCACCGGCGTTGCTGCCGCTGGCCGCCTGTAACGCACGATAAAGCGCGTCACTCAGGTAGGGACGGTATTTCGCCAGCGTGTTGCTGTCGGGCAGTCCCGGCACCGGCTGTTCGATCCGCAGGTCATAAAACTGCTGAGCGACCTGGTCAGGACCGCCCTCAATGCAGGGCGCGGTTCGCGGCCCATTATCCTTAATCACGGGCTCCACGGTGGTACAGGCGCTGAGCAACAGGGCAGCCGGGATCATCAGCGCAAACGCATTGTTTCTCATCTCGATTTCCTTATGGTTCTCTGGCAAGGTGCCTTTTTTAGCATAGAGTATAGCCATGCTTTTTAGTCGATAGAGCCTTAGTCCGGTTTTCAACAAGGAGAATGCGATGAAATTTTCAACCACCCCAACCCTGGAAGGTCACAGCATCAGCGACTATTGCGGCGTGGTCACCGGTGAAGCGATTCTGGGTGCCAACATCTTCCGTGATTTTTTTGCCGGGATCCGCGACGTGGTCGGTGGCCGTTCCGGTGCTTATGAGAAAGAGCTGCGCAAAGCGCGCGAGATCGCTTTTGACGAGCTGGAAGCGCAGGCTAAAGCGCTGGGCGCCAACGCTGTGGTCGGCATCGACATTGATTACGAAACGGTGGGCAAAGAGAGCAGCATGCTGATGGTCAGCGTCACCGGCACGGCGGTGATCCTGCGTTGAGACGCCTGCTGTTACTGCTGACGGCGCTGCTGCTGGCCGGCTGCCAGACCGGCATAGAATCCCGCGACGGCTACTGGGCCGATCTGCGGCATCCGGCACAGGGTGCGCGCCCACGGGTGAAGGTGATCGTGATCCACTACACCGCCGAAGACTTTTCGTCGTCGCTGGCAACGCTGACGGATCGGGAGGTCAGCGCACACTATCTGATCCCCCGTCAGCCGCCACAGCGCGCCGGGAAAGGGATTATCTGGCAGCTGGTGCCGGAGCAGCAGTTGGCCTGGCACGCCGGGCCCAGCTTCTGGCGCGGGGCCAGCCGTATCAATGACACCTCGATAGGTATTGAACTGGTGAACCGGGGCTATCGCCGCACGCCGACCGGTCTCGAATGGCAGCCCTTTACGGTTGCACAGATGACGGCGCTGGAGGCGCTGCTGCGGGATATTGCCCGGCGTTACGCGATCCCATCGGAAAATATCGTCGGCCACAGTGATATCGCGCCGCAGCGCAAGCAGGATCCGGGGCCGTGCTTTCCCTGGCAACAGCTGGCGCAGCGCGGACTCGGTGCCTGGCCGGATAGCCGTCGGGTGCAGTTCTGGCTGGCTGGCAAGGCGCCGCACGCGGCGGTGCCCGCGGATCAGGTTCTGACCCTGTTAAGCCGCTACGGCTATCCGGTGAGTGACGGGATGAGCGCGCGTGAGCAGCAGAAGGTGATTGCCGCCTTCCAGATGCATTTCCGGCCCGCGGATTATCGTGGGCTGCCCGATGCTGAGACGGCTGCGATAGCCGCCGCGCTGCTGGAACGCTATGGCGCGGCGCAGTAGCCGTTACTGCTGCAGAAACGCCTTCCAGTGTGCGACCACCTGTTCCAGCGCGGCACGATCCGTATCCAGATGGGTGACCAGACGGGTGCGGGTGCCCGCGCTGATTAATACCCCACGCGCTTTCATCCACTCGCCCAGCGGCCTGACCTGCGCCTCCGGCACGGCAACAAACAGCATGTTCGTCTGCTGCTCAATGACGTTGACACCCAGCTCATGCAACTGCTCACCCAGCCAGGCCGCATTGTCATGATCCTCCTGCAGCCGCGCCACGTTATGTTCTAACGCGTAAAGGCCGGCTGCCGCCAGAATGCCCGCCTGACGCATGCCGCCGCCGGTCATTTTCCGCCAGCGACGCGCGCGCTCAATCAGCGCCGTGTCGCCGCACAGCAGGGACCCCACCGGTGTCCCCAGACCTTTCGAGAGACAGATAGTGAGACTGTCGCAGTAGCGGGCAATCGCCGCCAGCGTGGTCTGCTGCGCCACCACCGCATTAAAGATCCGTGCGCCATCAATGTGCAGCGCCAGCTGATGCGCGCGGGTAAAGGTCCAGGCCTGTTCCAGATAAGCCAGCGGCAGCACTTTACCGTGATGGGTGTTCTCCAGACTCAGCAGTCGGGTGCGGGCAAAGTGAATATCATCCGGCTTGATAGCGGCCGCCACCACGTCGAGCGGCAGGGTACCGTCCTCGCTGGCCAGCACCGGCTGGGGCTGAATACTGCCCAGCACCGCCGCGCCACCCGCCTCATATTTGTAGTTGTGCGCCTGCTGACCCACGATATATTCATCGCCGCGTTCACAGTGGCTCAGCAGCGCCACCAGGTTTGCCTGGGTACCGGTCGGAAAAAAGAGCGCGGCGGCTTTGCCACTGAGTCGTGCCGCCTCCGCCTCCAGCGCATTCACGGTCGGATCGTCACGGTAGACATCATCACCGGTTTCGGCAGACATCATCGCGTTCAGCATGGCGGCGCTGGGCCGGGTCACGGTATCACTGCGTAAATCGATCACCTTATGCTCCTGAACGTAGCGGAAGACAAAAAAAAGGCGGGCATCGCGCCCGCCTGGATGGAACCCCTGTTTTACCGCAGCCAGTTGGTTTTCGCCAGTTCTACCACTTCATCCCCGCGACCGTTCATAATGGCGCGCAGCATGTAGAGGCTGAAGCCTTTGGCCTGCTCCAGTTTGATCTGCGGCGGCATCGCCAGCTCCTCTTTGGCGGTGATGACATCGACCAGCACCGGCCCGTCATGAGCAAATGCCTGCTCCAGCGCGCCGTTGAGTTCTGACGCTTTCTCCACCCGGATCCCTTTGATGCCGCAGGCCTGAGCGATGGCGGCAAAGTCGGGATTGTCCAGTTCGGTGCCGTCGGTCAGGTAGCCGCCCGCTTTCATCTCCATCGCCACAAAGCCCAGCACGCTGTTGTTGAAAATCACCAGTTTCACCGGCATTTTCAGCTGCGCCAGCGAGATAAAATCGCCCATCAGCATGCTGAATCCGCCGTCACCACACAGCGCCACCACCTGACGATTCCGATCGATGGACTGCGCGCCCAGCGCCTGCGGCATGGCGTTTGCCATCGAACCGTGGTTAAACGACCCCAGCAGGCGACGTCTGCCGTTCATCTTCAGGTAGCGCGCCGCCCAGACGGTAGGCGTGCCGACGTCACAGGTGAAAATCGCATCCTCGCTGGCGTAGTGGCTGATCTGCTGCGCCAGATATTGCGGATGGATAGGCTGTTTGTCATTGGGCTGTGCCAGCTCATCCAGACTTTTCCTCGCCTCACGATAGTGCTTAACGGCGCTGTCGAGATGGGTACGATCGTTTTTGTGCGTCAGCTGCGGCAGCAGCGCCTGCAGGGTGGTTTTCACGTCACCGACATAGGCCTCATCAACGTGACAATGCGATCCCAGGCTGCCGGGATTGATATCGATCTGGATGATGCGCGCCTTTTCCGGATAGAAAGCGCGATAGGGGAACTGGGTACCCAGCAGCACCAGCGTCCCGGCGTTCATCATGGCGTGGAAGCCCGATGAGAAGCCAATCAGACCGGTCATCCCGACATCATAAGGGTTATCATATTCCAGGTGTTCTTTGCCGCGCAGCGCATGCACGATAGGGGCCTTCAGCGCTTCGGCCAGCGCAACCACTTCCTGATGTGCTCCGGCGCAGCCACTGCCGCACAGCAGCGTAATGTCGCTGGCGTCATTCAGCGTACTGGCCAGCTGAGCCAGTTCGGCAGGCTGCGGCAGAACCTGCGGCAGCTGCGGTGGATACCACTCGGTGCGGGCGCTCTCCGGCGCGGGCTGCAACGCGATATCACCGGGTAAGACCACCACCGAAACCCCCCGGTTCAGGATCGCTTTACGCATCGCGATGCCCAGCACCTGCGGTAACTGCTCCGGATTGGAGACCAGCTCGCAGTAGTGGCTGCATTCGCGGAACAGCTCCTGCGGATGGGTTTCCTGAAAATAGCCGCTGCCGATTTCGCTGGAGGGGATGTGCGCGGCAATCGCCAGCACCGGCACGCGGTTGCGGTGGCAATCGAACAGACCGTTGATGAGGTGTAAATTGCCCGGCCCGCAGGAGCCGGCGCAGACCGCCAGTTCGCCGCTGATGTGCGCTTCTGCGCCCGCCGCAAACGCTGCCACCTCTTCATGGCGCGTCGGCATCCATTCAATGGTGCCCATGCGATTAAGGCTGTCACTCAGGCCGTTCAGGGAGTCCCCGGTGACGCCCCAGATGCGTTTTACGCCCGCGCTTTCCAGCGTTTTGGCGACCAGCGCCGCCACGGTTTGTTTCATGCTCTTCTCCTTTGTCGGCTCGCCCTGATGTATGACGTGACCAGAACTGAAAAAAGAAGCGTAGACGACACGGCAGAAAAGCAGGCGTGAAAAAATGCGCTGGCAGCGCCGGGGGCCGGGCAGAGGACGGGCCATTTTTCACCTCTGACCCTGTTCCCTGCGCGTTGCGCTTATTTATTGCGGCCAGGTAAATGGTGACCTGCGCATTTCAGACAGGGATCAGGCAGAGAAAAGGGCGATCAGAATCGGGGCCAGCAGGCTCATCACAAAGCCGTGTACGATGGCCGCCGGGACAATCTCATTGCCGCCCGCCCGCTGCAGCACCGGCAGGGTAAAGTCCATCGAGGTGGCGCCGCACAGGCCCAGTGCGCTCGAGCGATGGCGGCCAATCAGCGCCGGGATCAGCATGATCGCCACCAGTTCACGCACCAGGTCGTTGAAGAAGGCGGCACTGCCGATGACCGGGCCAAAGGCTTCGGTCATCAGGATCCCGGAGAGGGAGTACCAGCCAAAGCCGCTGGCCAACGCCAGACCGGTTTTCAGTGGCATGCCAAGCAGCAGCGCGGCGATCACGCCGCCAGCCAGCGCGCTGACCAGCACCACGCTGGCGACCAGCAGGCCGCGACGGTTCAGGATAATCTGGCGCAGCGTCATCCCACTGCCGCGCAGCTGAATACCGACCAGGAACAGCAGAAAGATCAGGGCATATTCGCTGGCCGTCGAGGCGTGATGCAGCAGCGGCCACTGCGTCAGGCCGAGCAGAAAACCGATCACTACCACGCCGCAGAGCTTCAGCGAGTCCAGCGCCATATGCAGCCGTGACGGCAGCTTCTCCTGGCGATGCGCATGCTGCCAGGGGGCATATTTTTCCAGTCCGCGCAGTGCCAGCAGATTACAGATCAGGATGCAGAATGCGGCCACCAGCGCAGTGTGAAACACCGCCAGCAGGTTGCTGCTGAGGTTGTCGAGAAAGGCCAGACTAATGCCCATAAAAAACAGAATGACGTAAACCATCCAGCCCAGGAGCTGGTTGACCCGGCGCAGGGTCGCGGTCTGTCGGAAGGGTAACAGCCAGCCCGCCACCAGCGGCAGCAGAATAATCAGAAGTCCGGAGTACATAACAGCAGGTTCCATCCCTGGGAAAAGAGGCGACAAGCTAACGAAAAAGGGTGACAGAGTAAACCCCGAAAACGCGGCTTGACCGGCTGGCTTACGGCAACCATGCTTCTTATAAACTGAGGATGGACGCCTGTGATTCTGGAACATATCGATATTCGGGGTTTCCGCGGCATCAATAAGCTTTCACTGCCTTTGACCCGGACCAACCTGTTGATTGGTGAGAACGCCTGGGGCAAATCCAGCCTGCTGGATGCCCTGAGCCTGTTGCTGTCGCCGCATCAGCCGGCGCACATTTTTACGCCCGCCGATTTTCACTTTACTCCGGGCGAGGCGGATGATCCGATGCGCCGTCTGTCGGTTATGTTTCACTTTCGCGACGATGAGCGCGACGCCGATGAGCTGTTCGCTCCCTTCTGGCAGCGTGACGCTCAGGGACAACGCAGACTCTTTTACCGCGTCAGCGCCATCTGGCGGGATAGCGGTATTGAAACCCAGCGGCGTTTTACAGACGCTGACGGTCAGCTGTTGCCTGAGCCTGGCTGTGCCGGGGCCATCGATCGGTTGCTGAAACGTCATCCGGTTCTGCGACTCCGCGATGCGCGTTTCAGCAAGCGCACCCGGGGAAGTGCGCCGCTGGATTCTGCGCATACCCCGTTACTGGAGGGGATGGAGTCGCTGGCGCGCGATCTGGCGCGCCATCCACAGCAGCTCAGCGATGAGGCGCTGCGGCAGGGACTAAAGACCATGCAGCAGCTGATGCAGCACTACTTTCAGGTGCAGACGCCGGAAACCGGTCAGACGGCGCGGCCGCGGGATGGGCAGACGCGCGACGGCGGGCAGGGCTGGCGGGCGCTGGATCACCTCAACCAGCTGATTGCCGGAACGGACTCCCGCAGCCGCCAGCTGATCCTGCTGCAAATTTTTACTCTGTTGATAGAGGCGCGGGGCGATCTGCCTCTGGCCGCCGATGCCCGGCCGCTGCTGTTAATTGAAGACCCGGAAACCCGGCTGCACCCGATTATGCTCTCGGTAGCGTGGAACCTGCTGAGGCTGCTGCCGCTGCAGAAAATTGCCACCACCAATTCCGCTGAACTGCTGGCGCAGGTGCCGGTGGAAAATGTCTGCCGTCTGGTGCGTGAATCGTCGCGCGTGGCGGCCTGGCGCATCGGTCCGGAAGGACTGAGTGCCGAAGAGAGTCGGCGTATCGGCTTTCATATCCGTGTCAACCGTCCTGCAGCGCTGTTCGCCCGCTGCTGGCTGCTGGTGGAGGGGGAGACCGAAGTCTGGATCATGAATGAGCTGGCGCAGCAGTGTGGCTACAACTTTGCGGCTGAAGGGATCAAAGTGATTGAGTTTGCGCAGTCCGGTCTCAAGCCCCTGCTGAAGTTTGCCCGACGTATGGGCATCGCCTGGCATGTGCTGACCGATGGCGATCAGGCGGGGCATAAGTATGCCGCTACGGCGCGCAGTCAGCTGCAGCCGGGTGACGCGGAGCCGCGTTTTCTGACGCAGCTACCGGCGCTGGATATGGAAAACTTTCTTTATCAGCACGGCTTCCAGGAGGTTTATCATCAGATGGCGCACCTGCCGTTAAACGTTCCGATGAGTTCCAGGCGTATTATTACCAAAGCGATTCACCGCAGTTCCAAACCTGAGCTGGCGATTGCGGTAGCCTCATCGGCGGCAGAGCGCGGGCCAGAGGCGCTTCCGCCACTGATGCGGCAGATGTTTGCCCGGGTTATCCGGCTGGCACAGGGGCAGGCAGACTGAATGCCCCTGGAAATGAAAATGCCAGCGGCACGGGCTGGCATTTGGGTCCACCGTTCATAAGGGGAGAAGTGTCAGGCCACAACCTGCACCTCAACGGGGACGATAAGGCTGGCGTGATTGCCTTTCGGACCTTCATGAACATCGAACTGAACCTGCTGGCCTGCCTTTAGCGTTCGGTAGCCCTCCATCTGAATGGTGGAGTAGTGCGCAAAAATATCGTCGCCGCCTCCGATCGGACAGATAAAGCCAAAGCCTTTGGAATTATTGAACCATTTAACGGTGCCCGTCTCCATGCTTTTACTTCCCTCGCAAGACATTTTATAAGTAGGTGAGGTCTCAGACGCTGTGAGTCAGAGTTGATTAAAACTCAATCAGCCTGTGCAGGTAGAATGTAGAGAAAGCGCCGCTGGCGTCAAGCAAACCACCGGGCCAGGTGGGGAAAAAATCATCAAAATTTGAGGCAGTTAACGCTATTGCGAATTTTGTGATGCAGGTCGCGCGAGGAAATTTCTGAATAAATTTTCAGCAGCGGCCAGCGGCTTGACAGACATGTTAAACTCTCAGGATGTAGCGACGTAAAAGCTCAAAGCGAAATCTCAACGGAACACTATGGCAAACACAAACGACTGGCTTAATTTTGAACATCTGGCCGAAGACAAAGTACGCGAAGGGTTAAAGCCGCCTTCAATGTATAAAGTCATTCTGAATAATGACGATTATACACCTATGGAATTTGTTATTGACGTTGTACAAAAGTTCTTTTCTTATGATGTTGAACGTGCAACGCAGCTGATGTTGAAAGTTCACTATCACGGCAAGGCGATCTGTGGTGTATTTACTGCAGAAGTCGCCGAGACAAAAGCGGCCCAGGTGAACAACTATGCGCGGGAAAATCATCATCCGTTGCTGTGTACGCTGGAAAAAGCCTGAACACGTCTCCATATAGGAAACTGGTAAGGGCGATAATTGGGGGAGGTGCCTAATGCTCAATCAAGAACTGGAACTCAGTTTAAATATGGCTTTCGCCAGAGCGCGTGAGCACCGTCATGAATTTATGACCGTCGAGCATCTGTTACTGGCATTGCTCAGTAACCCGTCGGCCAGAGAGGCACTGGAAGCCTGTACGGTGGACCTTGTGGCTCTAAGGCAGGAACTCGAAGCCTTCATCGAACAAACCACGCCGGTGCTGCCCGCCAGCGAAGAGGAGCGTGATACCCAACCGACGCTCAGCTTCCAGCGCGTTCTGCAGCGTGCGGTTTTCCATGTCCAGTCATCCGGTCGTAGCGAAGTCTCCGGCGCGAATGTGCTGGTCGCCATTTTCAGCGAGCAGGAGTCGCAAGCGGCCTATCTGTTACGCAAACATGAAGTCAGCCGCCTTGATGTGGTGAATTTCATCTCTCACGGTACGCGCAAAGATGAGCCGGGCCAGGCGCCAGGCGCAGAAAATCCGGTTAACGAAGAGCAAGCAGGCGGGGAGGAGCGTATGGAAAACTTCACCACCAATCTTAATCAGCTTGCTCGCGTCGGTGGGATCGATCCACTGATTGGTCGCGATAAAGAGCTGGAACGTACCATTCAGGTGCTGTGCCGTCGCCGTAAAAATAACCCGCTGCTGGTGGGGGAATCCGGTGTCGGTAAAACCGCCATTGCAGAAGGTCTCGCCTGGCGCATCGAGCAGGGCGACGTGCCGGAAGTGATGAAAGAGTGCACCATCTACTCGCTGGATATTGGTTCGCTGCTAGCTGGCACCAAATACCGGGGTGACTTTGAAAAACGGTTCAAAGCGCTGCTGAAGCAACTGGAGCAGGACGAACACAGCATTCTGTTTATCGATGAGATCCACACCATCATCGGTGCAGGGGCTGCGTCCGGTGGCCAGGTCGATGCGGCCAACCTGATCAAACCCCTGCTTTCCAGCGGCAAGATTCGGGTGATGGGTTCTACCACCTATCAGGAGTTCAGCAACATCTTCGAAAAGGATCGTGCGCTGGCGCGTCGTTTCCAGAAGATCGATATCACGGAGCCGTCTGTTGATGAGACCGTGCAGATCCTGAATGGACTGAAAACCAAGTATGAAGCGCATCACGATGTGCGTTATACCGCGAAAGCGGTGCGCGCCGCCGTGGAGCTGGCGGTGAAATATATCAACGACCGTCATCTGCCTGACAAGGCGATTGATGTCATCGATGAAGCGGGTGCGCGTGCGCGCCTGATGCCTGCCAGCAAGCGCAAGAAAACCATCAATGTCTCCGACATTGAAACCGTGGTTGCGCGTATTGCCCGTATTCCGGAGCAAAGCGTCTCTGCAACTGACCGCGATACGCTGAAAAATCTGGGCGACCGTCTCAAAATGCTGGTCTTTGGTCAGGACAACGCCATTGAGGCGCTGACTGAAGCGATCAAAATGAGCCGCGCAGGTCTGGGTCAGGATCGCAAGCCAGTAGGTTCCTTCCTGTTTGCCGGACCAACCGGTGTCGGTAAGACAGAAGTGACCGTGCAGCTGGCGAAAGCGCTGGGTATTGAGCTGCTGCGCTTTGATATGTCTGAGTACATGGAGCGTCACACCGTCAGTCGTCTGATTGGTGCGCCTCCGGGTTACGTCGGCTTTGATCAGGGTGGCCTGCTGACGGATGCCGTTATCAAGCATCCTCATGCGGTGGTGCTGCTGGATGAGATTGAGAAAGCGCACCCGGATGTCTTCAACCTGCTGCTGCAGGTGATGGACAACGGTATGCTGACTGATAACAACGGACGCAAAGCGGACTTCCGCAACGTGGTGCTGGTCATGACCACTAACGCCGGTGTGCGTGAAACGGAACGTAAGTCGATTGGCCTGATTCATCAGGACAACAGCACCGACGCAATGGAAGAGATCAAAAAGATCTTTACGCCAGAGTTCCGTAACCGTCTCGACAACATCATCTGGTTCAGTCACCTGTCACCAGAAGTGATCCATCAGGTGGTCGACAAGTTTATTGTCGAGTTGCAGGCGCAGCTGGATGCCAAAGGCGTGTCGCTGGAAGTCAGTGATGAAGCCCGCGACTGGCTGGCGGAGAAGGGTTACGACAAGGCGATGGGCGCGCGTCCAATGGCGCGTACCGTGCAGGACAGCCTGAAAAAACCATTAGCCAATGAGCTGCTGTTTGGTTCGCTGGTGGATGGTGGCTCGGTATCCGTGGCGCTGGATCGTGAGAAAGGTGAACTGACCTATCACTTCCTGAGTGCGGAAAAACGGAAAACTGAAGGCACGGTGCATTAATCGCCTGCTGCAGATGTGAAAAAGGCCGGATAATTATCCGGCCTTTTTTTCGCTGCAACCTGAAGGGCGGCGAAATTAATGTCTGTTAGCGACTACGGAAGACAATGCGGCCTTTGCTCAGGTCGTACGGGGTCAGCTCAACGGTCACTTTGTCGCCCGTCAGGATGCGGATGTAGTTTTTGCGCATTTTACCGGAGATATGAGCAGTAACCACGTGTCCGTTCTCAAGTTCTACGCGGAACATGGTGTTAGGTAACGTATCCAGTACGGTACCTTGCATTTCAATATTGTCTTCTTTGGCCATCGAATCCTCTGGGTGTACTACCTTTCAGTTGAACCGGCAAGATAATGCCCAATTCAACGATTTATGTAAAGAACCGTCGGCGATTTTGCCAACGCTTTGCCGGGGGTGCTCGTCAGTGGCGGGCATCCGGTAAAATTAGGGTGTTTATGTGGCGTCTGCGGGGGATTAGCGGGCTAAGAATCTGTATCAACCGGTTACACGCGCACGATTGAAAACAGTTCCGAGAGTGCGTTGAGATTCCCAGCCTGGCAATTCCGGCTCGTTATTGCGAAGCGCGGACGACATACCAAACCCGACTATTATACCACTTAACCGTCTTTATGTGTGCAAAACATCTCGGCGTGACTAAAAAAGGGTCTGAGTCTGCCAGCAGCCTTCACTGACCGGCTGGCTGGCAAAGTTCTGAACATAGTGCAGATAGTCACTGCGGGGGATCTCCTGCGCGCCCAGCGAGGCGGTGTGCGGGTTAAGCACCTGGCAATCGACCAGACGCCCCTGATGGCGGATGAAATGCTGGCAAAAGACTAACAGCGCGGTTTTCGAGGCATTCTGCTGGCGGCTGAACATCGACTCGCCGCAGAAAATCTGCCCCATCGCCAGCCCATACATGCCCCCCACCAGCTGATGCGCGTCCCACACCTCAATGGAGTGGGCGTGGCCCAGCTCATAGAGTCGCAGCCAGGCGCGCTTCATTTCAAACGTGATCCAGGTGCCTTCTTCGCGTCCGCTGGCGCAGCCCTCGATCACCTCGGCAAACGCCTCATTCATCGTGACGCGATAGGGCGACTGGTTATGGAAACGCTTCATGCTGCGGCTGAGATGAAACTGCTCGGGCAGAAGAACCGCACGGGGATCGGGTGACCACCACAGGATAGGATCGCCGGACGAAAACCACGGAAAGATGCCGCGCTGATAAGCATTCAGTAACCGGGCAGGGGAGAGGTCGCCCCCCATGGCCAGCAGGCCATTCGGCTCACGCAGTGCCATTTCAGGAGGCGGAAATTGCAGAGATTCCCGTGACAGTTGTATCAGTCTCATCGCGATAGGTTACTCATCAGCATTTCGCTAAGACTATAGCGCAATCCGTTGCCGGAAACGCCAGTAGCGACCCGCTTTTGAGATTAATTCGCAATGGCTGCCCTGTTCGACAATCGTCCCGTTGTCCATCACACAGATGCGATCCATCTTTTCCAGACCGCTCAGGCGATGGGTAATCATAATGACGGTTTTTCCGGCGGTCAGCTGCTGCAGCAGGGCGAGAATATGCTGTTCAGTGGTGGCATCCAGCCCTTCGGTGGGTTCATCCAGCAGCCAGAGATCGCCGTCGTGCAGTAATGCGCGCGCCAGCGCCAGCCGACGCAGTTCACCACCGGAAAGCGGCCGGCCGCCTTCGCCCATCCAGGCATTTAAGCCTTCCTGATTCTCCAGCAGGCGCTGCAGGCCAACCTGGTTCAGTACGTGATTCAGTTGCTCATCACTGGCGCCGGGAGAGGCCAGCAGTAAGTTATCGCGCAGGCTCTGACTGAAAAGATGCACCCGCTGAGTAACCACACTGATGCGCTGGCGCAGTGCTGATTCTGACCAGGCGGCGATCGGCAGATCGTTCAGGCGGATATCACCCTGCTGGCTGTTCCAGCCGCGGGTCAGCAGCGCCAGCAGGGTGGATTTTCCGCAGCCGGTGGGCCCGAGCAGTGCAATGTGTTCGCCCGCATCCACTTTAAGCGTAAATTGATCAAGCACCCGGTCTGGCCGATCGGGATAGCTGAAGTCGAGCCGATCGATATCGACGGTCAGGCTGCCGGGCCGGGCAGCGGAATGGGCCGGAAAGGTGATGGCAGGTGACTGATCGATAATGTCACTGACCCGCTGAGCCGCGGTGGTCACCTGAGACATCGGCAGAAAGGCGCCCGCGACCGGAGCCAGCGCCTCAAAGGCTGCCAGCGCGCAAAACACGACCAGCGCAATCAGCGAGCCGGGGAGTTGCTGCTGACTGACTGTTGCAGCCCCAAGCCAGAGCAGAAGTGTCACCGTCAGGCCGTTAATCAGCAGCAGCAGGCTCTGCGCCAGGGCCTGCAGACGCTGCTGCTGGCATTGCGACTGCTGCCACTGCTGTTCATCCTCATCCAGTCGCTGACGCCACGCCTGCGACGCACCGTATAACGTCAGTTCTGACTGCGCCGTCAGCCACTGCATCAGCTGTAAGCGCCAGCGGGCGCGTCCACGCGCAATGGCGACGCCCGCGGGTCGGCCCAGGCGATAAAAGAGCGCGGGCATCACGATCAGGGTGACCAGCATGATGCCGCCCAGCGTCAGGGCCAGCCCGATGTCGATGAAACTCATGCCCGTGGTGACCACCACGATGACCACCAGGGCTCCGGTCAGCGGCGAAATGACGCGCAGATAGAGATGATCCAGCGTGTCCACATCGGCCACAAAGCGGTTGAGCAGATCCGCCTGCCGGAACCGCAACAGCTGCCCGGGCGAAAGCGCCATCAGACGGCTGAAGGTGTGGAGACGCAGATGCTGAAGCACCCGGAAAGTCGCATCATGACTCACCAGGCGTTCCGCATAGCGCGCCGCCGTACGAATAATGGCGGCGCCCCGCACGCCGGCCGCAGGCAGCATATAGTTAAAGCTGTAGAGGCCGGCCACGCCTGCGACGGATGAGGCGGCCAGAAACCAGCCAGACAGGGTCAGCAGGCCGATACTCGCCAGCAGGGTCGCAATCGCCAGCACGATGCCCAGCGCGAGGCGAAAAGGGTGGCGCAGCCAGAGACGAAGAAAGGGGCGCAGGGCGGACATCAGCGGATCTCCTGTTGACGATGTTGCAGCATCTCACGAAAAGCACCGGGCTGTTGCGACAGCGCCTGCCACTCTCCCTGCTGCACCAGCTTACCCGCCTCCATAACCCAGAGGGTCTGCCAGCGGCTCAGCGTATCAATCTGATGGGTAATCATCAGCGTGGTCTGTCGGGAGGCCGCCTGATTCAGCGCTGCCATTACGTGACGTTCGCTGAGTGCGTCCAGGCTGGCAGCGGGTTCATCAAGCAGTAAAAAATGCGACCTTTTGTAGAGCGCGCGCGCGACGGCGACCCGCTGCGCCTGACCCACAGAGAGCAGCTGACCCCCCTCGCCGGGGCGGGTCCCGATGCCGTCGGGCAGACGCGGCAGGAACTCATTAATTCCGCACGCCTCCAGCAGCGCGGCAAATCGTTCCGCCTCCCAGGCTGCATTCATCACGATGTTGTCACGGAGCGTGGCGGCCGGTAGCTGAGGGTTCTGTCCTACCCAGCTGAGCTGCTGATGCCAGTCCGCCCGCTGCAGATCGCGCAATTCAACCCCGTTAGCCCTGAGCGATCCCCGGTAAGGCAGGAAGCCGAGCAGGGCGTTCATCAGCGCCGTTTTGCCAGCCCCGCTCTGACCGACCAGCGCAATCTGCTCACCGGCGGCGATGGTAAACGTGAGCGGGCCACACAGTACCTGACCATCCGGGGCGCAGACTTCCAGCTGGTCGGCGGTCAGCGAGAGGGAGCGATCGGCCGTGAAGGGGCTCTGACCCTGCTGAGGTGTGGCGGCTGGCGTAGCCTGCATAAACGTTTCGAGTGCATCGGCAGCGCCTACCGCCTGAGCTTTCGCATGATAAAACGCGCCGAGATCGCGCAGTGGCTGAAAAAATTCTGGCGCCAGAATCAGTACCAGAAAACCGGCGAACAGCGTTACGCCGCGGCCATAGTCGCCGAAATGCAATTCGCCCAGATAGGAGAAGCCAAAATAGACTGCCACGACAGCGATCGCCAGGGAGGCAAAAAATTCCAGTACGGCGGAGGAGAGAAAAGCGAGGCGCAGCACTTCCATGGTGCGCTGGCGAAAATCGGTGGTGGCGTCTGCCACCGCCTGCTGCTCTGCTGCACCCCGATAGAAGAGTCGCAGCGTCTCCCGGCCGCGCAGGCGATCCAGGAAGTTACCGCTCAGACGCGCCAGCACCAGGAAGTTCCGCCGGTTGGCTTCAGCGGCGCCCATCCCCACCAGCGCCATAAACAGTGGAATCAGAGGGGCGGTGGCAAACAGGATCAGACCCGCGGTCCAGTTGAGCGGAAAAATCGTCAGCAGAATGCAGCAGGGGATCAGCACTGCCAGCGTCATCTGCGGCAGATAGCGTGCATAGTACTCCTGCATCTCTTCAATCTGTTCCAGCAGCAGGGTCGCCCAGCTACCGGCCGGTTTACCCTGAATCCACGCCGGACCCAGCCCGGCGAGCCGGTCCAGCACCTGCTGGCGTAACGCCTGACGGATCGCCTGCCCGGCACGATAGCCGGTCCGTTCACGGGCATAATTTATCAGGGCGCGCAGCACAAAGCAGAGCAGCAACAGCAGCAGGCTGGCCGTCACGGTTTCACGCGGCTGTTGCCCGATGATCAGCCTCTGAAGCAGTGAGGCCAGTAAACCTGCCTGAGCAATAATCAGCAGGGCACTGACGGTGCCCAGCAGCGTATTCAGGCGCAACCAGCGACCGCCGAAATGACGCTGCTGACGAAGCCAGCGGGTGAGATGCTGCTGCCGCGATTTATCCATGCGAGACCATGCTAAATGTCGATGACGGGGAGGAGAGGGAAAGGCATTTCCCTCCTTTCTGGCGCCAGAATCTAGCATGAGGGCAATAAAAAAGGCGACTGAAAAACCGTCGCCTGGAACATTTGAGATCAGCGGGTTAACAACTTACTGATCGTTTTTAACTAATCCATCAAGAAAACGCTCAGCGTCTAACGCCGCCATACAACCGGTGCCCGCAGAGGTGATCGCCTGGCGGTATGTGTGGTCCATCACATCACCTGCCGCAAACACACCCGGGATGCTGGTCTGCGTCGCGTTTCCGTGCAGGCCGGACTGCACTTTAATGTAGCCATTTTCCAGCGCCAGCTGTCCGTCGAAAATTGCGGTATTCGGGCTGTGGCCGATAGCGACAAACAGACCCGCCACATCCAGCGATTCGGTTTCATCGTTCTGCGTCGAGCGCAGGGTCAGCCCGGTGACGCCCATCTGGTCGCCGACCACCTCTTCCAGCGTGCGATGCGTGTGTAGCACGATATTCCCGTTGCGCACTTTCTCCATCAGACGATCAATCAGGATCTTTTCTGCACGGAAGCTGTCACGGCGATGGATCAGATGCACTTCAGACGCGATGTTCGCCAGGTAGAGTGCCTCTTCAACGGCCGTATTACCGCCGCCAATCACGGCCACTTTCTGGTTACGGTAGAAGAAACCGTCGCAAGTGGCGCAGGCAGAGACGCCTTTGCCTTTGAACGCCTCTTCGGAAGGCAGACCCAGGTAGCGCGCTGACGCACCCGTCGCAATGATCAGGGCGTCAGCCGTGTATTCGCCGCTGTCGCCGGTCAGACGGAACGGACGGTTCTGCAGATCAACGGTGTGGATGTGATCGAAAATGATCTCAGTATTGAATTTTTCGGCATGCTCATGCATACGCTCCATCAGTGATGGACCTGTCAGATCGTGCGGGTCGCCCGGCCAGTTCTCCACTTCAGTGGTCGTGGTCAGCTGTCCGCCTTTTTCCAGACCGGTGATCAGCACCGGGTTCAGGTTGGCGCGTGCAGCATAAACCGCTGCGGTATAACCCGCTGGGCCGGAGCCCAGAATGAGTAGCTTACTGTGTTTGGCCGTACTCATGCGTTCCTCAGTTTCATTCGGCTGACATAGCCTGCGATTGTAGGGAATATCCGGCAGCAATGACAAGGTTTAGGCAATTTTGTTAACGATAGCTGCAAGTGGCGTAGACGATGAATGGCAACTTTGCCTCTGCAATGCGCCAAAAGGGGGCAAAACTCCGCTTAAGCGGTGCAATAGCTGAAAAAACCTCATTTAAAAACAGTAACCCAGCGGTCTGTCTGGCATCTTGTCCTGAATTTGGTGATTTTACTTTGACAATCGCCTGCGCTTTTGCGAAAACATTATCAGAAGCGGATAACATTTATCGGAACAAAACAGGTTTTCATCGCCTGTTTTGCACTTAACGCCGAATAAAAGCAGCCTGGTATGGATAATGACGCATGATGTGGACAGACAGCATGCGTCATATCGATAAGTCTCACCCACAGGCTCTGTTAGCTCACTTCAAAAATGCCCCGAACAATGAGCGTTTTCAGGGTGTGGCAGGTAAAGGGAAGGAATGAAGAGAGACAATAATAATGGTAGATAATAAGAAACGCCCCGGGAAAGATCTCGACAGAATTGACAGGAACATTCTGAACGAACTTCAGAAAGATGGTCGTATTTCAAACGTAGAGCTTTCCAAACGCGTAGGATTATCGCCTACGCCATGTCTTGAGCGCGTGCGCCGTCTCGAACGTCAGGGATTTATTCTTGGCTACACCGCACAGCTGAACCCGCACTATCTTGATGCTTCTCTGCTGGTATTCGTTGAGATTACTCTGAATCGTGGTGCGCCGGATGTGTTTGAGCAATTTAACGCCGCTGTGCAAAAACTTGAGGAAACTCAAGAGTGTCACCTCGTTTCCGGTGATTTCGACTACCTGCTGAAAACGCGCGTTCCTGACATGTCTGCCTACCGTAAGTTGCTGGGTGAGACCCTGTTGCGCCTGCCGGGCGTAAACGACACGCGAACCTATGTCGTCATGGAAGAGGTCAAACAGAGCAATCGCCTGGTGATCAAGACTCGCTGATGCGGGGCAGGTGCAAAACCTGAGATATTTCGGTACACTCCTGTGAATTCATACAGGATCAGCGTCGGGCTTGCCCGACGCTGTTGCTTCTTACTTTACAGGCACCTGGAGAGTCCTCTTGAGCCAGGAATATACAGAAGATAAAGACGTTACGTTACAGTCGCTGAGCAGTGGACGTCGTCTGCTGGAAGCGTTGCTCATTCTGGTGGCGCTGTTTGCCATCTACCTGATGGTTTCACTGGTCAGTTTTAACCCTTCCGACCCGAGCTGGTCGCAAACGGCCTGGCATGAGCCTATTCACAATATCGGCGGCAGCGTCGGTGCCTGGCTGGCTGACACCTTACTTTTCATCTTTGGTGTAATGGCGTACGCCATTCCGCCGGTTATCCTGGGTCTGTGCTGGATTGCCTTCCGTCAGCGCGATAATCAGGACTATTTTGACTACTTTGCTGTCGGGCTGCGCCTGATCGGCGTTCTTGCGCTGGTGGTTACCACCTGTGGCATGGCGGCACTCAACGCAGATGATATCTGGTACTTTGCCTCAGGCGGGGTGATCGGCAGCCTGGTGAGTAATGCCATCGCTCCCTGGTTCAGTCCGGCTGGCGGCACGCTGATGCTGCTCTGCGTCTGGGCGGCAGGTATCACGCTGTACACTGGCTGGTCATGGCTCACTATCGCCGAGAGAATTGGTGGGGTCGTGATGGGCGTTCTGACCTTTGCCAGCAACCGCTCCCGTCACGATGAACCCTGGCAGGAAGAGGATGAACAGGATTCGCGTGAGTATGATGACGCGCCTGTGCTGCATACCGACGATCAGGATGATGATGTGCTGCTGTCTGCCCCCCGCAAAGCCGCTGAACCCTCACCGTCTGAGCAGGATCCGTTGCTGGCTAAAGCCGCCGCAGCCACCAGCGCGGCCGTCGCCACTACCGCAGAAGCAGCCGATGTGCTGCTGACTCCGGCTGCGCCTGTTGCAGCGGCAACGCCAGGAACTGCTGCGTCCGCGGCGCCTGCAGCCGTACCGCCGTCAGCGGTGCATCCAGCAGCAGAAAGCCTGTCGGCCTCGCAGCCAGCTGCGCCTGTGCAGCCGGCACCGGCGCAGAGCGCCCCTGCTTATGCGGCAGCGTCTGCGCCGACGGCAACGCAGAGTGCATCTGCGCCTGCTGCCGCACCTCCGCTTTATCACTTTGAAATGCCTGACGAGGCGCCAGCGGCTCCGGCGTTCAGTGCCTGTGACGATGATGAGCCGAAAATGGGGAACTGGCGCGACACGCCGGTCAACCCTGTGGTGCCCGCCGCAACAGCCGCGGTCACCGCCGCTGCCGCTGCCTCCCGAACCGCGACGCGCACGGCCCCGGTCTTTGACCTGGCACCTGAAACGAATCTGAATCCGCAGGTTAAGCAGGGTATTGGCCCGGCATTGCCGCGTCCTAATCCGGTAAAACTGCCTACCCGCCGTGAGCTGGCCTCGTATGGTATTAAGTTACCTTCGCAGCGTATGGCTGAAGAGAAAGCGAAAGCGGAAAGCGCTGAATCAACTGCGGCTGCATCCGATCTTCCGACTCAGGAGGCTGAAGAAGCGCAGCAGCAGGCTGAACTGCGCCAGGCCTTCCAGTCTGAACAGCAGCAGCGGTATGGCGCCGGCTGGCAGCAGGATGATGAGGAAGAACAGGAGGCGCAGCAGCAGGCCGCCCTGGCGCGGCAGTTCGCCGAACAGCAGCAGCAGCGCTATGAACCTCAAGAGCGAAAAGAACCGGTCTTTAATCTGGATACCGCGTCAGCCTTTGATTTTTCGCCAATGAAAGATCTGGTTGATGAAGGCCCGTCTGAACCGCTGTTCACCATTGCCGCTACGCCGGAACCGGAAGCGCCGGCGGTTTCACATGAACCCTGGCAGCAGGTGCGTGAGGTGTCAGAACCGCAGGCTCCGGCTCAGGTTCCGGCTCCCCCACGCTATGCGCCGGCAGAGCCCGCCTATGCTCCGCCAGCGGCTCCTGCTTATCATGCACCGGCTGCGGACAATGCTGCGCCCGCTTATGGTTCGCCTGTGGCACCGGTTCAGCCGGTTGAAGAAGCGAAGCCGTCACTGCATGACAGCCTGATCCACCCATTCCTGATGCGCCATGAGCAGCCGCTGGAGAAACCTTCCACACCGCTGCCTTCGCTGGATCTGCTGACCGCACCGCCGGAAGAGGAAGAGCCGGTAGATATGTTCTCGCTGGAGCAGACTGCCCGCCTGGTGGAGTCGCGTCTGGGTGACTATCGCGTCAAGGCGGAGGTGGTCGGCATTTCACCGGGGCCGGTCATCACCCGTTTCGAGCTTGACCTGGCGCCGGGTGTGAAAGCGGCACGTATCTCCAACCTGTCACGCGATCTGGCTCGCTCACTGTCGACAGTCGCGGTGCGTGTGGTGGAAGTCATCCCAGGCAAACCTTATGTCGGTCTGGAACTGCCTAACAAGCATCGTCAGACCGTCTATCTGCGTGAAGTAGTGGATTGTCCTAAATTCCGTGACAATACCTCTCCGCTGGCTGTGGTGCTGGGTAAAGACATTGCCGGTCAGCCAGTCGTCGCCGATCTGGCGAAAATGCCTCACCTGCTGGTTGCCGGTACGACCGGTTCCGGTAAATCGGTGGGCGTAAACGCCATGATCATCAGCATGCTTTACAAGGCGACGCCGGAAGAAGTGCGCTTCATCATGATCGACCCGAAAATGCTCGAACTGTCGGTCTATGAAGGCATTCCGCACCTGCTGACGGAAGTGGTAACCGACATGAAGGATGCGGCGAATGCGCTGCGCTGGAGCGTGGGTGAGATGGAGCGTCGCTACAAGCTGATGTCGGCGCTGGGCGTGCGTAACCTGGCGGGTTACAACGAAAAAGTTGAGCAGGCGGAAGCGATGGGACGGCCGATTCCTGATCCGTTCTGGAAGCCGGGTGACAGTATGGATATGACGCCGCCGGTGCTGGAGAAACTGCCTTACATCGTAGTGATGGTCGATGAGTTTGCTGACCTGATCATGGCGGTCGGTAAAAAGGTTGAAGAGCTGATTGCGCGTCTGGCACAGAAAGCCCGTGCTGCCGGTATTCACCTGGTGCTGGCCACACAGCGTCCTTCTGTCGATGTTATTACCGGTCTGATTAAAGCGAATATCCCGACACGTATCGCCTTTACCGTTTCCAGCAAAATTGATTCACGCACCATCCTCGATCAGGGTGGCGCAGAGTCGCTGCTGGGTATGGGTGACATGCTCTACATGCCGCCAAACTCCTCAATACCGATTCGTGTTCATGGCGCGTTTGTTCGCGACCAGGAAGTGCACGCGGTGGTTCAGGACTGGAAAGCGCGTGGCCGTCCGCAATATATCGAAAATATTACGGCGGGCGAAGAGAGCGAAAGTGCCGGTGGAATGGAGAGTGATGAAGAGCTGGATCCGCTGTTCGATCAGGCTGTCAGCTTTGTCATCGACAAGCGCCGCGCGTCCATTTCAGGCGTGCAGCGTCAGTTCCGTATCGGCTATAACCGCGCGGCACGGATCATTGAACAGATGGAAGCGCAGGGTATCGTCTCTGCACCCGGACACAATGGCAACCGTGAAGTGCTGTCGCCACCGCCACACGATATGTAACGGTTAACAGGTTGTAACACGTCTTGATGAGCCAGTTCCGACTGGCTCATTGTTTTTATGCGGTTTATCCCCCATATCTGAATCAGCTTTCGGTTTTTTCCTCTATCCTGATGGCGGAACGGCGACCAGGCTTAAAGCAGTCATCGATGGGAACGTTTAAATAAGGAATTGAAGCAGATGAAATTACGCGTAATCGCTCTGGGCCTGTTGGCCACCTTTGCTTCAGCCAGCGTGCTGGCTGATGCGTCCAGTGATCTGCAACAGCGCCTGAATAAGGTCAGCAGCTTCCACGCCAGCTTCACACAAAAAGTCACGGACAGCAGTGGCGCCAGCGTGCAGGATGGTGAAGGCGAGCTGTGGGTCAAGCGTCCCAGCCTGTTTAACTGGCATATGACCGCCCCGGACGAAAGCATCATCATCTCTGACGGCAAATCGCTGTGGTTCTACAACCCGTTTGTTGAACAGGCGACGGTCAGCCTGCTGCAGAATGCGACGAGCAACACGCCGTTTATGCTGATTGCCCGCAATCAGTCCAATGACTGGAAGCAGTACAACATCAAACAGCAGGGCGACAATTTCGAACTGACGCCGAAAAGCAGTGACGGCAATCTGAAACAGTTTACGATTCAGGTAACGCCTGGCGGAACCATCAATCGCTTCAGCGCGGTGGAACAGGATGGGCAACGCAGCGATTATCAGCTGAAAAGTCAGCAGAATGGTGCAATCAGCCCGGACAAATTCACGTTCACACCGCCAAAAGGCGTGACGGTGGACGACCAACGTCAGTGAGGTCACGGTGAGTAACCTGTCCCTGGATTTTTCCACCGAAAATTTCAAACCTCTGGCCGCGCGTATGCGGCCAGAAACGTTGAAACAGTACATTGGTCAGCAACATCTGCTGGGTGCCGGTAAACCGCTGCCGCGTGCCATTGAGGCAGGGCACCTGCACTCCATGATCCTCTGGGGACCCCCCGGGACCGGCAAGACCACGCTGGCTGAAATCATTGCGCACTATGGCAATGCCGATGTGGAGCGTATCTCAGCCGTGACCTCCGGGGTTAAAGAGATCCGGGAGGCCATTGAGCGTGCCAGGCAGAATAAGCAGGCCGGGCGACGGACGATCCTGTTTGTGGACGAGGTGCACCGGTTCAACAAAAGCCAGCAGGATGCTTTTTTACCCCACATCGAAGATGGCACCATTACTTTTATTGGTGCCACTACAGAAAACCCCTCTTTTGAACTCAACTCGGCATTACTGTCGCGCGCCCGCGTCTATCTGCTGAAATCCCTGACGCTGGAAGATATCGAGCAGGTGCTGGATCAGGCGATGCAGGACAAAACGCGTGGCTACGGCGATACAGATATTGTCCTGCCGGACAACACGCGCAGAATGATCGCTGAGCTGGTGAATGGCGATGCGCGTCGGGCACTGAACACGCTGGAGATGATGGCCGATATGGCCGAAACCACCGCATCCGGCCAGCGGGAGCTCACGCCCCGGTTGCTTAATGAAGTGTCTGGCGAGCGTTCGGCGCGTTTCGACAACAAAGGTGACCGCTTTTACGATCTGATTTCGGCGCTGCACAAATCCGTGCGTGGCTCTGCGCCTGATGCGGCGCTCTACTGGTATGCACGTATTATCACCGCCGGGGGCGATCCGCTCTATGTGGCGCGCCGGTTACTGGCTATCGCCTCTGAGGATGTCGGCAATGCCGATCCGCGCGGGATGCAGGTCGCTATTGCCGCATGGGACTGTTTCACACGCGTAGGCCCGGCAGAAGGGGAGCGCGCCATTGCGCAGGCGATTGTTTATCTGGCCTGCGCACCGAAGAGTAATGCCGTTTATACCGCCTTCAAGGCCGCCATGCGGGATGCCCGTGACCATCCGGATTTCGATGTGCCGGAACACCTGCGCAACGCGCCAACGAAGCTGATGAAAGAGATGGGACTCGGCAAAGAGTATCGCTACGCCCACGATGAAACCAACGCCTATGCCGCAGGTGAAGTCTATTTCCCGCCGGAACTGGCTGACACCCGCTATTACCGTCCCACCCAGCGCGGGCTTGAGGGCAAGATTGGCGAAAAGCTAAGCTGGCTGGCTGAACAGGATCAAAATAGCCCGACAAAACGCTACCGCTGAAACAGACGTTACGGTAATGTGGGCAATGTTTTCAACGCATTCCACCGGAGTGCGTCCCTTCTTTCAACCAACTTTTTAAACACAGGATAAGCATGCTCGATCCCAATCTGCTGCGTAACGAGCCAGACGCAGTCGCAGAAAAACTGGCACGCCGGGGATATAAACTGGATGTGGAAACGCTGCGTTCGCTGGAAGAGCGTCGCAAGGTCCTGCAGGTAGAAACAGAGAACTTGCAGGCAGAGCGTAACTCCCGATCCAAATCCATCGGTCAGGCCAAAGCCCGTGGGGAAGATATCGAGCCGCTGCGTCAGGAAGTGAACGCGCTGGGCGAACGCCTGGATGCCGCAAAAGCAGAACTGGATGAACTGCAGAATCAAATCCGTGACTTTGCGCTGGCACTGCCGAACATTCCGGCAGACGAAGTGCCGCTGGGTAAAGATGACAGCGAAAACCAGGAAGTCAGTCGCTGGGGAACCCCGCGTCAGTTTGATTTCCAGGTTAAAGATCACGTTGAGCTGGGTGAAGCAGCCAAAGGCCTGGATTTTGCGGCCGCCGTAAAACTGACCGGTTCGCGCTTTGTCGTGATGCAGGGACAGATTGCCCGCCTGCACCGTGCGCTGAGTCAGTTTATGATTGACCTGCACACTGAGCAGCATGGTTACCTGGAAACCTATGTGCCTTATCTGGTTAACCACGAAACGCTTTACGGTACCGGACAGCTGCCGAAATTTGGCGAAGATCTGTTCCACACGCGCCCGCTGGAAGAGGAGTCAGACAGCAGCCACTATGCCTTGATTCCGACTGCAGAAGTGCCGCTGACTAACCTGGCGCGTGACGAAATCCTCGAAGAGGAGAGCCTGCCGGTCAAACTGACCGCGCATACGCCGTGCTTCCGTTCTGAAGCGGGTTCGTACGGCCGTGATACCCGCGGTCTGATCCGTATGCACCAGTTCGATAAAGTGGAAATGGTTCAGATTGTCAGCCCGGAGCAGTCGATGGATGCGCTGGAAGAGCTGACAGGGCACGCCGAGAAAGTGTTGCAGTTGCTGAACCTGCCTTATCGTAAGGTTTTACTCTGCACTGGCGACATGGGCTTTGGATCGACCAAAACCTACGATCTTGAAGTGTGGTTACCGGCTCAGAACACCTATCGTGAAATCTCCTCCTGCTCGAACATGGGCGATTTCCAGGCGCGTCGTATGCAGGCACGTTGCCGCAATAAACAGGATAAGAAACCACGGCTGGTTCATACCCTGAACGGCTCGGGGCTGGCTGTAGGCCGTACCCTGGTTGCGGTGCTGGAAAACTATCAGCAGGAAGATGGCCGCATTATTGTGCCTGAGGTTTTACGCCCGTATATGAATGGCGCTGAGATCATTGGCTGAGCAAGCCTGACGGACTAAACCCGGCGCCAGCCGGGTTTTTTTATGCCCGCAGTTTTCACTACCCTGCCTGATTAGCGTCAAATGCATCACAAATAAACGTTATCGAAAGCAGATGGGCCGTAATGCTTAAAAATCTGTATTTTCATAGAGATAGCATTTGATGTCCTGATGCCCTGTCGGATTGTAACCCACTGAAGATTAGTAAATTAAATTGTCGGACAGCAAAATGTGCTGCTGCTAAATGGCACCCATTGACTTTAAAAAAGCCAGTGGCAAACTGCGCGCAATTTCCCTTTATCTGTTCTGGTTTCGATCCCCTATGTCAACCTGGTCACGCCCTGTGATTTTGCTGCTTTGCGGCCTGATGTTAATGACCGTAGCCATCGCCGTACTGAATACGCTGGTTCCACTGTGGCTGACCCATGACTTACTGACAACCTGGCAGGTGGGCATCGTAAGCTCCTCTTATTACACCGGTAATCTTGCAGGCACGCTGCTGGCTGGCTGGTTGATCAGACACTACGGATTTAATCGCAGCTATTACCTGGCAACCGGACTTTTTGCTGTCGCCACGCTTTGCCTTGCGACTCTGGAAGGCTTCTGGGCATGGAGTTCGCTGCGCTTTATTGCGGGCGTGGGCTGTGCGCTGATGTGGGTGGTGGTTGAAAGTGCGCTACTCTGCAGTGGAACGGTACGTAACCGCGGTCAGCTTCTGGCAGCCTATATGATCGTCTACTACCTGGGCACGGTGGCCGGTCAGTTGCTGGTCAGCAGACTCTCAACAGAGCTGCTAAGTGTGATCCCCTGGGTCACGTCGCTGGTGTTCTGCGCGGTACTGCCGCTGGTCTTTACCCGCGTCTCCGCCAGCGCAGACGCGGCGGAGCCCGTACCGGCCCGCATCTGGCCTATGCTTCGTCGCCGCAGTTCGCGCCTTGGCATCAATGGCTGCATTATCTCCGGTATCGTCCTGGGTTCACTTTACGGTCTGATGCCGCTTTACCTGTCGCATCAGGGAATGAGTGATGCTCATGTGGGCTACTGGATGGCGTTACTGGTCAGTGCCGGGATTGTGGGTCAGTGGCCCATCGGCCGTCTGGCTGACCGCTTTGGTCGCATGCTGGTGCTGCGGGTGCAGGTCTTTGTGGTTATCCTGGGGGCGATGGCGATGCTGGCCAATGCCGCAATGGCACCGTCGCTGTTTGTGCTCGGCCTCGCGGGCTTTACACTCTATCCGGTGGCGATGTCCTGGGCCTGTGAGACGGTGTCACACCATGAGCTGGTTGCCATGAATCAGGCGCTGCTACTGAGTTATACCGTCGGCAGTCTGGCGGGACCGGCGATGACCTCCGTTCTGATGCAGAATTACTCTGATCGCTCACTGTTTATCATGATTGCGACGGTGGCGCTGATCTATCTGGTAATGCTGCTGCGTAAAGCGAATCATCATGCCACGCCAGTGGCGCATGCCTGATCGCGGAATAACAAAAAGGGAGCCACTGGCTCCCTTTTCTGGCATTAAACGGGTCAGTACATGACTTCGTGTCCGTAGCTGGCAAGAATATTTTTTACCCGCTCCATTGTCTCTTTCTTCGGCGGCTTCACGCCATCCAGCTTGTACTCTTCCCCCATCGCAATCCATTTGTGCTTACCCAGTTCGTGGTAAGGCAGCAGTTCAATCTTCTCAACATTCTCCATGTCGCGAGTGAATTCACCCAGCCGGTGCGCAGTATCATCATCGTCGGAATAGCCTGGCACCACGACAAAACGAATCCAGGTGCGTTTGCCTTTTTTCTGCAGGTAGCGGGCAAAGTCCAGCGTGCGATGATTCGACACGCCCACCAGAATCTGGTGGATATCGTCATTCATCTGCTTGAGGTCGAGCATCACCAGATCGGTCACGTCGAGCAGTTCATCGATCACCGGATCATAACGGCGGACAAAACCGTTGGTGTCGAGACAGGTATGAATGCCTTCCGCCTTGCAGGCACGAAACCAGTCGCGCACAAACTCAGCCTGAAGAATGGCTTCGCCTCCGGATGCGGTGACGCCACCGCCAGAGGCGTTCATGAAATGGCGATAGGAGAGCACATCCGCCATCAGGGCTTCGACGCTGATCTTTTTGCCACCATGGGTATCCCAGGTATCTCGATTGTGACAGTAAAGGCAGCGCATCAGGCAGCCCTGGAAGAAGGTAATGAAGCGGATGCCGGGACCATCGACGGTGCCGCAGGATTCAAATGAGTGGATACGACCGTTAACTGACATTGCGATGTTTTCTCCAGTGAGTCTGCCGTAACAGACGGCGCAATCTCTGTTGCGCTCAGGGCAGGAAATCGATTCTGGTGGACACCTTCACAGAGACGACCACCAGAACAGACTTTTAAATAAAAGGCTCCGCGAGGAGCCTTTTTAAGCGGGTAGGGCGGTGATTACAGTGACTGAGTAAAGGTACGGGTAATCACATCCTGCTGCTGCTCTTTAGTCAGCGAATTAAAGCGAACAGCATAACCGGAAACGCGGATGGTCAGCTGTGGATACTTCTCAGGATGCTCCATCGCGTCCAGCAGCATTTCACGGTTCATCACGTTGACGTTAAGATGCTGACCGCCTTC
The DNA here is from genome assembly GCF_059731105.1 of Type-F symbiont of Plautia stali. Classification (NCBI taxonomy): domain Bacteria; kingdom Pseudomonadati; phylum Pseudomonadota; class Gammaproteobacteria; order Enterobacterales; family Enterobacteriaceae; species Type-F symbiont of Plautia stali. The sequence goes on from NZ_AP035909.1 coordinate 1,331,304, forward strand.
GATGCTGGCTTCATGATGGAAGTAACCATCCATCAGACCGGCAAGGTTGGTTTTCCGCACGTTATCATCTTTACCCAGCGCGTTCGGCACGATGGAGAAGGTGTACGAGATACCATCTTTCGCATAGGCAAACGGCAGTTTCGCAACGGAGGTTAGTGACGCTACCGCACCTTTCTGGTCGCGACCGTGCATCGGGTTAGCACCTGGTCCGAACGGTGCACCAGCGCGGCGTCCATCCGGGGTGTTACCGGTTTTCTTACCATATACCACGTTTGACGTAATGGTCAGGACAGACTGAGTCGGCACGGCATTGCGATAGGTGGTCAGCTTCTGGATTTTCTTCATGAAACGTTCAACCAGATCGCAGGCCAGGTCATCCACCCGCGGATCGTTGTTACCGAACTGCGGATATTCACCTTCGATATCGAAGTCAATTGCCAGGCCGTCTTCATCACGGATAGGTTTCACTTTGGCATATTTAATCGCGGAAAGTGAATCCGCCGCTACAGAGAGTCCCGCAATACCGCACGCCATGGTGCGATAGACGTCCCGGTCGTGTAAGGCCATCAGTGCCGCTTCGTAGCTGTACTTGTCATGCATGTAGTGAATGATGTTCAGCGAGGTCACATACTGTTTTGCCAGCCAGTCCATGAAGTGATCCATACGCTCCATGACGGTGTCGAAATTCAGCACGTCGTCGCTGATTTTGTCGCCTTTCGGGCCCACCTGCATTTTCAGTTTTTCATCAACACCGCCGTTGATTGCATAGAGCAGTGTTTTCGCCAGGTTGGCTCGCGCGCCAAAGAACTGCATTTGTTTGCCGACAATCATCGGGCTGACGCAGCAGGCAATGGCGTAGTCATCATTGTTGAAATCCGGACGCATCAGGTCATCGTTCTCATACTGCAGGGATGAGGTGTCGATAGAGACCTTAGCGGCAAATTTCTTAAAGTTAATCGGCAGTTTCTCTGACCACAGAATGGTCATGTTCGGCTCGGGTGACGGGCCCATGGTATAGAGGGTGTTCAGGAAGCGGAACGTGCTTTTTGAGACCAGCGTACGGCCATCAACGCCCATACCGGCCAGGGATTCAGTGGCCCAGATTGGGTCGCCTGAGAACAGCTCATCATATTCAGGTGTACGCAGGAAGCGGACCATGCGCAGTTTCATCACCAGATGGTCGATCAGCTCCTGGGCCTGTTCTTCTGTCAGCTTACCGGCTTTAAGGTCACGCTCAATGTAGACATCCAGGAAGGTGGATACGCGACCAAAGGACATCGCAGCACCATTCTGTGATTTCACGGCGGCCAGATAGCCGTAGTAGGTCCACTGTACCGCTTCGGCAGCGTTGGTGGCCGGGCCGGAAATGTCGTGGCCATATTTTGCCGCCATCTCTTTGATCTGCGCCAGCGCACGGTGCTGATCAGAGATCTCTTCACGCAGACGAATCGTTGCTTCGAGATTTACGCCATTCTCCAGATCGTTCTGCAGTGAGGTGAACTGTGCGAATTTATCCGCCATCAGGAAATCGATGCCGTAGAGCGCGACACGACGGTAGTCACCGATGATACGTCCGCGACCATACGCGTCCGGCAGACCGGTCAGAATACCGGATTTACGGCAGCGCAGGATGTCGGGTGTATAGACGTCGAACACACCCTGGTTGTGGGTTTTACGGTATTCGGTAAAGATTTTTTTCAGTGAAGGATCAAGCTCACGGCCATAAACTTTGCATGAGCCTTCCACCATTTTGATGCCGCCGTAAGGAATAATGGCGCGCTTCAGAGGGGCTTCAGTCTGCAGACCTACGATTTTTTCCAGTGGCTTGATGATGTAGCCAGCGTCATGTGAGGTGATGGTTGAAGCAAGATCGGTGTCAAAATCGACAGGCGCGTGGGTGCGGTTCTCAATTTTGATCCCTTCCAGCACGCTTTCCCACAATTTGGTAGTGGCTTCAGTTGCACCCGCCAGGAATGACTCATCACCTTCATAAGGGGTGTAGTTCTTCTGAATGAAATCGCGCACGTTGACGCTATTCTGCCATTCGCCTTCAGCAAATCCTTCCCATGCTGTGGCCAGTTTTGCATTAAGTTCGGTCATACTATACCTGCCTTAGATGAAGAGACTGTTACGGTCAGGCACAGCGGATGGGCTGTGCCATCAAAAATACGTTTAGTGTACCGGGTCACCTTTACGGAGATAGATCACCCAGTAAGTCAGACCAACCAGAACGCCGCCGCCAATAATGTTACCCAGGGTTACGGGAATCAGGTTGTCGAGAATAAAGTGAGTGACGGTCAGTGAGTGAAACTGTGCTGCTGTCGCCCCTGCCGCCTGCCAGAACTCGGGTGTCGCAAAGTCGCGGATAGTAATGGCATAGGGGATCAGAAACATGTTGGCGATACTGTGTTCGAAACCACTGGCTACAAACATCGAAACGGGCAGAATCATCACCACCAGCTTATCGGTCAGGCTACGGCCGGAATAACTCATCCAGACCGCGAGGCAGACCAGCAGATTAGCCAATGTGCCCAGGCAGACCGCTTCAATAAAGGTGTGGTGCATTTTGTGATCGGCGGTCTGCAGCACATTTAATCCCCAGGCACCGTTGGCAACCATATGTTGTCCGGCAAACCACATAAGTGCGACAAAGAAGAGGGCACCGCCCAGGTTACCGACATAAACGTTGATCCAGTTACGGGCCAGCTGGCCCCAGCTGATACGTCCACTGGCTTTGGCCACAACGATGAGGACCGTCGATGTGAAGAGATCGGCACCACACACGACAACCAGCATCAGGCCGAGTGAGAAGCAGATACCCCCAATCAGTTTGGCTATGCCATAGGGCATTGTGCCGCTGCCGGTGGTGGCTGTGATATAAAAAACGAATGCGATTGAGATAAATACGCCAGCGGTTAACGCCAGAAAGAAAGTGGTAAAGGGGTGTTTGGTGGCTTTATAAATTCCGGCATCTTCAGCAACTTTTGCCATTGCGGCCGGAAGTAATAGATTAAAAGGGTTGTCAGTTTTCACACTAACTTACTCCAGAAGTTGTCTGAAAAAATAGTAACAAAGGAGTAGTAGCAAGTAATTGATGTGGATCATGTTTGCCGGAACGGTAACCGTTTTGTCACAGGAAAACTGAATGATTTTGTTGTAAGATATTGAATTTATTTAATTAAATATTTTTTAAAATATGCAGGATTATTTTAATGTCAGGTCTGTGATTGCCTGCCCGGAATGGCATTTGTAGTTGATTGGTCATCCGCATGTTAAACAAAACAATGGGATGTTGCGGGAAAGGGATTTAATGCAGCTAATGTTTCATGAAAAGAAAATAGCATGGCACCCGGTAAATGCAGTGCCATGCTGGATCGACTATCGACCCGCTGACGCGTCAGGAATTACGCGTTTTTCCAGTAGTGGCGTTTGGCCGTTTGCAGTTTTTCGTAAGCCGCAAGCAGAGACTGATGAGCAGGGAATGCCAGCAGCTCATCATCAACCGCCTGAAGTCCGTTAAACGGCTGTTCACCACTGATGGCGGCCGAGGCGGCTTCCACTGCGCTTTCACCATACATCCGCGTGAAGGCATGATGGTATTGCAGCGGGTCACGCTCATCTTCCATCGCTAATAGCAGCAGGGTCTGCAGGCAGCGGTAGTAATTTGCCCGCTCTGGCGTAAAGACAGAGCTGTTAAATTCCATTGTCCACTCTGTCCAGATCAGGGCCTGCTCCAGATCGCCACCTGCCAGAGCCAGCATCGCCTTTAATTCACCCATACGCAGCGTCGACCAGCCGTTATCTTTACCGGTGGCCAGACCCAGCAGCTCGCGGACGCGGGTAAAGTCATCGAAACCTTCGTCATCCAGTTGCCCGATTAAATCGAGATACTCTTCCGGATTCCAGTTGCTGTCAGGCAGTGCCAGCAGGGTTTCACGTATGCCCGCTCCCATGCTGTTATTTGCCAGGAAGAGGTCTTCTGCCGGATAGATATCAGACATGCCAGGCACGATGATGCGACAGGCGTAGACACCCAGATGCTCATAGTCAGCGATATAGACTTCCTGATCTTCTGAAGCAAAGATCGCCATCAGTGTGGCAAACTCCTCTTCAGTGCTGCCCGCGAAGGACCAGTCCACAAAGGGATAATCCGCCGTCTCTTTAAACAGATCCCAGGAGATCAGGCCGCTTGAATCAATGAAATGGGTTTCAAGGTTGGCGTGCTCGGCGACTTCTTCATCGTCGAACGTCGGTGGGGTAAACACATCCAGATCTTTCAGGCTCCGGCCCTGCAGCAGCTCGGTGACGGTACGCTCCAGCGCAACGCCAAAATCGGGATGCGCCCCAAAGGAAGCAAAACAGGTCCCGTTGGCCGGGTTAAACAGCACCACGCAGATCACCGGATATTTACCGCCCAGTGAGGCGTCGTAGGCGAAAATCGGGAAACCTTCCGCTTCAAGACGGGCAATCGCTTCGATCACGTCAGGGTAGCGCTGCATCACCTCATCCGGGATCGCCGGCAGGCTGATAGCTTCAGCAATAATGCGGTTTTTGATGTAACGCTCAAACACCTCAGAGAGCCCCTGAACACGTGCTTCATTGGCCGTGTTGCCCGCCGACATGCCGTTAGAGACATAGAGGTTACCAATGATATTCATCGGGATATAAACAGTTTGCTGGTCGGACTGGCGGGTAAACGGCAGGGCACAGATGCCCCGTTCAGCATTACCGGACTGCAGATCGATTAATCCGGACGCCGTCAGCGCCTGGTCTGGATCGTAAAAGTCGCGCAGACGCGGGTCCAGAATCCCCTCAGGTAAAGATTCATCCTCAGGGACAGCAAACCATTTTTCATTGGGATAGTGAACAAAATCGCCGTTCGCGATCTTTTTTCCAAGCCAGAAGTCAGCAAAGAAATAGTTCGTTGAGAGACGCTCAAAATATTCGCCCAGCGCGGAGGCCAGCGCCGCTTTTTTACTGGCGCCTTTGCCGTTGGTAAAACAGAGCGGGCAATCGCGGTCGCGAATATGCACAGACCAGACATGGGGAACAGGATTCAGCCAGGAAGCTTCTTCAATATTAAAGCCAAGATCCTGCAGCTTATTCTGGAAACGCGCAATGGAGTCTTCCAGTGCGGCATCTTTGCCCGGGATAAATGTTTGCGTCATAGTGCCGCTCTCTCAGTTGTCATAGGGTGCGTAAAGCGCGCCATGATACGGATTTTGCCTGAAGACCGCTATCAGGGCGGGATAAATTTACCGCCGTAGTTTTCCATTACTTCGCTTTACCGGCCAGACGCACTTTTATCGTGCTGAACGACGCCTCACAAAATTTCGTGCAGGTTTGCATTAGTAACATAACATCCGGCGCGGCAGAGTCAGAAAATGTGACCGCCTCCTGATTTATGATTGCAGCTATCAGAATGCAGTGATAAAACCGGATGATTATTCATAACCGTTCGATATGACAGTGGTGAGGGGAAATGACGCAGGTTTATAATTTTAGCTCTGGCCCGGCGATGCTACCGGTAGAAGTGCTCCGTCGTGCAGAACAGGAACTGACGAACTGGCGCGGTCTGGGTACCTCTGTAATGGAGATCAGTCACCGCAGTAAAGAGTTTATTCAGGTGGCTGAGGAAGCCGAACAGGACTTCCGTGATCTGCTAAAAATCCCGGCCGGTTACAAAGTTTTATTCTGTCATGGGGGCGCACGTGCGCAGTTCGCTGCCGTGCCGGGCAATCTGCTGGGGTCCGCGACAACGGCCGACTATGTTGATGGCGGTTACTGGGCGCACAGTGCCATTAAAGAGGCGGAAAAGTATTGCTCCCCGCGTACGCTGGATGTCAAAACAACCCGTAACGGTAAACGTGCCATTCTGCCGATGCGCGAATGGGCCGTCAGCGAAGCGTCCGCTTACCTGCACTACTGTCCGAATGAGACCATCGACGGCATCGCTATTGATGAACAGCCCGATTTTGGCAGCAAGACCGTGGTCGCTGACTTCTCCTCTACCATTCTTTCACGTCCGATTGATGTCAGCCGTTACGGTGTGATCTATGCCGGCGCGCAGAAGAATGTGGGCCCGGCTGGTTTGACGCTGGTCATAGTACGCGAAGATCTGCTGGGTCAGGCACACAGCTCTGTTCCCTCTATCCTCGATTACAAAGTTCTGGCCGATAACGACTCCATGTTTAACACGCCACCGACTTTTGCCTGGTACCTTTCGGGTCTGGTGTTTAAATGGCTGAAAGAGAAAGGCGGTGTAGCTGAAATTGATCGCATCAATCAGGCAAAATCTGACCTGCTTTACGGTGTGATTGATGGCAGCGACTTCTATCGCAATGATGTGGCGACAGAAAACCGCTCGCGGATGAACATTCCTTTCCAGCTGGCCGATGCCTCACTGGATGCGCTGTTCCTGGAAGAGTCATTTAAGAATGGATTACATGCGCTTAAAGGACATCGTGTAGTAGGTGGTATGCGCGCCTCTATTTATAATGCGATGCCGCTGGAAGGTGTTAAGGCCCTGACCGACTTCATGGTAGATTTTGAACGCCGTCACGGCTAACCGATAAGATATCAGCGCTGATGCTGATGCCAGACCTCGTCCTGCGACGAGGTCTCTGTATTTTTTGAGGATTTCGTTTCACATGCAGGACTCCCTGACTCTCCAACCGATTGCGCGCGTCGACGGCACGGTAAATCTGCCTGGCTCCAAGAGCGTTTCCAATCGTGCACTGCTGCTGGCTGCACTGGCAAAAGGCACCACCCGACTCACCAATTTACTCGACAGCGATGATGTAAAGCACATGCTGAATGCGCTGACCGCACTGGGCGTCAGCTATACCCTTTCAGACGATCGCACCGTGTGTGAAGTGACGGGGAATGGCGGCCCGCTGCATGCCGCACAATCGCTGTCGCTGTTTCTGGGGAATGCCGGAACCGCAATGCGCCCGCTGGCAGCAGCACTTTGCCTGGGTCAGCACGATGTCGAACTGACCGGCGAACCACGCATGAAAGAGCGCCCAATCGGCCATCTGGTGGATGCGCTTCGTCAGGGTGGGGCGACCATTGAGTATCTGGAAAACGAACACTATCCGCCGCTGCGTTTACGCGGGGGATTTACCGGCGGTGACGTCAGTGTGGATGGCAGCGTCTCCAGTCAGTTCCTGACGGCACTGCTGATGACTGCGCCGCTGGCTCAGCAGGACACCTGCATCACCATTAAAGGCGATCTGGTATCGAAACCTTACATCGACATCACGCTCAATCTGATGCAGTGCTTTGGCGTCGACGTTGAAAATCAGAACTATCAACGCTTCCTGATCAAAGGTGCGCAGCAGTATCAGTCGCCAGGGGATTACCTGGTCGAAGGCGACGCCTCTTCCGCCTCCTATTTCCTGGCCGCCGCCGCGATTAAAGGCGGAACAGTTCGGGTCACCGGTATCGGACGTAAGAGTATGCAGGGTGACATCCGTTTTGCTGACGTGCTGGAAAAGATGGGCGCGAGCATTGAGTGGGGCGATGACTATATTGCCTGCACCGCCGGAAAACTGCAGGCGATCGACATGGATATGAACCATATCCCGGACGCGGCGATGACCATTGCGACCACGGCACTGTTTGCAGAAGGGACAACGCAGTTACGTAATATTTATAACTGGCGGGTAAAAGAGACCGACCGGCTGAGCGCCATGGCCACTGAACTGCGTAAAGTAGGCGCAGAGGTCGAAGAGGGCCATGACTACATCCGCATCACGCCGCCAGCGACACTGATTCATGCGGATATTGGCACCTATAACGATCACCGCATGGCGATGTGTTTTTCTCTGGTGGCGCTCTCTGATACGCCGGTCACCATTCTTGATCCAGGCTGTACGGCAAAAACCTTCCCGGACTATTTTGTGCAGCTCGGGAAAATCAGCCAGCGCGCCTGACAGACCTTCTCCGGTGCGTTCCCGCACCGGATTTTCCCTGATTTAATCTGGCTTTAATCGCCCGGATATCCTCTTATTTGACTAAATTTCCCCACCCGCTCAGTGCGAAAGGGTAACCAAGCACGGCTATGCAGCGTATAATGCTAACCATTAAGGGTGGCCGACAGGCCATGAAGCACGCAGCAACAGGAGGGAATAATGACAGTAACTGCCCCGGTCATAACTATCGATGGGCCAAGTGGCGCGGGGAAAGGAACCCTGTGCAAAGCCATGGCAGAATCGCTGCAGTGGCATCTGCTGGACTCCGGTGCTATTTATCGCGTGCTGGCGTTAGCCGCATTGCATCATCAGGTAGATATCGAATCGGAAGAGGCGTTAGTGCCGATTGCTGCACACCTTGATGTGCGCTTTGTCTCTCAAAAGGGTGAAATGCAGGTCATACTGGAAGGGGAGGATGTCACCGGCGAGATCCGTACGCAGGAGGTGAGCAACACCGCTTCCCGTGTCGCTGCCTTTCCCCGGGTGCGCGAAGCACTACTGCGCCGCCAGCGTGGTTTCCGCGAGATGCCGGGTCTGATTGCGGATGGCCGGGACATGGGCACCGTGGTTTTTCCTGATGCGCCAGTGAAAATTTTCCTGGATGCCGGCCCGGAAGAGCGCGCCCGGCGCCGTATGCTACAGTTGCAGGAAAAGGGCTTTAATGTTAACTTTGACCGCCTTTTAGCCGAGATAAAAGAGCGCGACGACCGCGATCGTAACCGCGCAATTGCGCCTCTGGTCGCCGCTGGCGATGCACTGGTATTAGACTCGACTGAGATGTCTATCGACCAGGTCATTGAAAAAGCGCTACACTATGCCCGCGAAAAGCTGGGCATCCCGGCTTAACTGAATTAATAACCCTGTACCACGGATCCGGTGCAGGGCATGTGAAACAACCCCATCCGACATGAAGTCAGATGGACGTTAAATTGAAGAATCCTGAAGATTATCAATATGACTGAATCTTTTGCTCAACTATTTGAAGAATCCTTAAAAACAATCGAAACCCGCCCGGGTTCTATCGTTCGTGGCATCGTCGTTTCTATCGACAAAGATGTCGTTCTGGTTGATGCGGGTCTGAAATCTGAATCTGCAATCCCTGCAGAGCAGTTCAAGAACGCAGCCGGCGAACTGGAAATCCAGGTTGGCGACGAAGTTGATGTTGCTCTGGATGCAGTGGAAGACGGCTTCGGTGAAACCCTGCTGTCCCGTGAGAAAGCTAAGCGCCATGAAGCATGGATCACGCTGGAGAAAGCTTACGAAGACGCTGAAACTGTTACCGGTGTTATCAACGGCAAAGTTAAAGGCGGCTTCACAGTTGAGCTGAACGGTATCCGTGCGTTCCTGCCAGGTTCACTGGTTGATGTGCGTCCGGTGCGCGATACGCTGCACCTGGAAGGCAAAGAGCTTGAGTTCAAAGTAATCAAGCTGGATCAGAAACGCAACAACGTCGTGGTTTCACGTCGTGCCGTTATCGAATCTGAAAACAGCGCAGAGCGCGATCAGCTGCTGGAAAACCTGCAGGAAGGCATGGAAGTTAAAGGTATCGTTAAGAACCTCACTGACTACGGTGCATTCGTTGATCTGGGCGGCGTTGACGGCCTGCTGCACATCACTGATATGGCGTGGAAGCGCGTTAAGCATCCAAGCGAAATCGTTAACGTTGGCGACGAAATCACCGTTAAGGTGCTGAAGTTCGACCGCGAGCGTACCCGTGTTTCTCTGGGTCTGAAGCAGCTGGGCGAAGATCCATGGGTTGCTATCGCTAAACGCTATCCGGAAGGCACCCGCCTGACCGGTCGTGTGACCAACCTGACTGACTACGGCTGCTTCGTGGAAATCGAAGAAGGCGTTGAAGGTCTGGTACACGTTTCTGAAATGGACTGGACCAACAAAAACATCCATCCGTCTAAAGTTGTTAACGTAGGCGATGTGGTTGAAGTTATGGTTCTGGACATCGACGAAGAGCGTCGTCGTATCTCCCTGGGTCTGAAGCAGTGTAAATCTAACCCATGGCAGCTGTTCGCTGAGACGCACAACAAAGGCGATCGTGTTGAAGGTAAAATCAAGTCAATCACTGACTTCGGTATCTTCATCGGCCTGGACGGCGGCATCGACGGTCTGGTTCACCTGTCTGACATCTCCTGGAACGCGACTGGCGAAGAAGCCGTTCGTGAGTACAAAAAAGGCGACGAAATCGCTGCCGTTGTACTGCAGGTTGATGCAGAGCGCGAGCGTATCTCTCTGGGCGTTAAACAGCTGGCAGAAGATCCGTTCAACAACTACATCACTCTGAACAAGAAAGGTGCGATCGTCACCGGTAAAGTGACTGCAGTTGATGCTAAAGGTGCTACAGTTGAATTAGCAGACGGCGTTGAGGGTTACCTGCGCGCTTCTGAAGCTTCACTGGACCGCATTGAAGACGCCACTCTGGTTCTGAACGTTGGCGACGACGTTGAAGCTAAGTTCACCGGCGTTGATCGTAAAAACCGTGTCGTAAGCCTGTCTGTCCGTGCGAAAGACCAGGCTGATGAGAAAGAAGCTATCAACACTGTTAACACCAAACAGGAAGAAGGCAACTTCTCTAACGCGATGGCTGAAGCGTTCAAAGCGGCTAAAGGCGAGTAATCGACCTGAAGCACCGGGTGGGCAACCACCCGGTTTCGGTAAAAGCTGTCATACTTTCCCTGAGGGATAAACCGGAGGTTACATGACCAAGTCAGAACTGATTGAAAGACTGGCGGGACAGCATACTCATATACCGGCGAAAGTCGTTGAGGATGCAGTAAAAGAGATGCTCGAGCACATGGCCACGACGCTGGCACAGGGTGAGCGCATCGAAATCCGGGGATTCGGCAGCTTTTCTTTGCACTATCGCGCTCCGCGCACCGGGCGTAACCCGAAAACGGGTGATAAAGTGGATCTGGAAGGTAAATACGTTCCCCACTTTAAGCCAGGTAAAGAGCTGCGCGATCGCGCAAATATTTACGGCTAAGCCGATACCGAACCCGATAAACGACATCTCCGGATGTCGTTTTTTTTTGCCCGCTATCCTGTCTGCGATCAGATATTCACGCTGTTCTTATCTGACGCTATCCATCACAAGTTTTTTGCGAGCCCGCTCGGGCCAGCGCAATTCTCTCCTGTTACTTTCTCCTGAGGGGTTCAGACTTACCGAACTGACCCGATGGATATGATTATGCTGACATGGACTGTTCTGGCGCGACTGACGATTGTGGCCACACTGCCGCTACTGCTGATGGCCCGGCTGCCTTCAGGCCAGATGATACTGATGTGTCTTCTTACCGGTCTGGCGCTGCTGCATTCTCCTTGTCAGCCCGTTCGTCTGATCGGTATCACGCTGCTGCTTCTGAGCTGGGCGTGCTACGACGCCCGTCTGATGGTGCGGGACATTGAACATTTCTCTGCACGTAACAGGAGCTACACGATTCAGATCGCTGAACTGCGCCAGGCGCGCAGGCAAATCCAGGTTCGCCTGCTGGAAGAAGAGGGCAGGAGGATATTTCCGCCGCGCTTCGCCTGGATCTATTTCGATGCTGACTCAGCGCTCTACTGTCCCGGACAGCGCTGGACGATGCAACTGCGTCTGCGACCGGTTCATGCCCGTCTCAACGAAGGCGATTTTGATGCCCAGCGTTTCGCACTCGCTAACAATACGCCGCTACAGGGTCGGATCCTGAAGCAGGTCGCAGTTGATGAGCGCTGTGACGCGCGCTGGCGGTTTATTCTGAGGCATCGGGAGAGCACCCGCGGCCTCGCTTCACGGGCGACGCTGGAAGCGCTGGCGTTTGGCGTTCGTGATGAGATGAGCCAGCAGACACGTCAGCTTCTGCGGGAGACGGGCACTGCGCATCTGATGGCGATCTCCGGTATGCACATCGCCTTAGCGGCCAGCACCGGCTGGCTGATTGCGCGCGGCGTTCAGTTCCTTTTGCCTGCCCGCTGTGTTGGCTATCTTTTTCCTCTCATCGTGAGCTGGCTGTTCGCCGCACTCTATACCTGGCTTTCAGGCGCGCAGCCGCCCGCAGAGCGTTCATTGCTTGCCCTGACGCTATGGGGAATAACCCGGACTGCCGGTATTCAGCTGAACAGCTGGCAGGTCTGGACATTCTGTATTGCACTGCTGCTGGTGGCAGAGCCCTTAACCGTACTCTCTGACAGTTTCTGGCTCTCGGTACTGGCTGTCGGCATGCTGCTGGTCTGGTATCACTGGTTTCCCTTGCCTGCCGCGCTTCGGCATCAACGACGCTGGCTGCCGCTTCAGCTGCTGCATCTGCAGGCGGGCATGATGATTTTAATGGTACCGCTGCAGGTGGCGATTTTTAACGGCATCAGCCTGACGGCCCTGGTGGCAAATTTCGTCGCGATTCCGGTTGTCTCATTCCTTACCATGCCCCTGATGACGCTCGCCATGCTGTTGCCGGTCACACAGCTCTCCGGCTTCTTCTGGAGCGCGGCCGATCTTTCCCTGCGAGCGCTGTTTTACTGCCTGAAGCAGCTGCCATCGGGCTGGTATCCACTGAGTGGCACAACCTGGTTTACGATCATGGTCTGGGGCGGCCTGATCCTCTGGCGCGCGCAGCTCTTTTTCGCTTTTCCTGCGAGCAGCAGCGCGATAGCCCTGGCGATGATACTCAGTCGCCAGCCCAATCAGGAACGGGGCTGGCGTATCGATATGCTGGATATCGGACACGGACTGAGCCTGGTGATCAGCCAGGGCGACGAGGCGGTGATCTATGACACCGGGCCACGCTGGCAGAACGATAATGCAGGCAGTCGGGTGATTATTCCGTGGCTGGAGCGCAGGCAGCTGCGCCTGAAGCAGGTGATCCTCAGCCATAAACATCTTGATCATACCGGCGGGCTGGATGCGATCAAAAAGCGCTGGCCCGCAGCGGAAATCAGAAGTGCGCTGGCGGACAGGACGCACTTACCCTGTGTGCGTGGCACGCAGTGGCGCTGGCGACAGCTCACTTTTCGGGTCATCTGGCCGCTGACGGCCCCCTTACCCGGTGGAAATAACGACTCCTGCGTGATGATTGTTGATGATGGTCAGGTGCGGCTGATGTTAACCGGCGATATTGAAGCCAGGGCGGAGCGTCAGCTGGTGGCCCTGGAAAAGGAGGGATTGAAGGTCGATATCCTGCAGGTGCCGCACCACGGCAGTCGCACTTCGTCCACCTCACTGCTGCTGCGCAAAGCGGCAGGTCACACCGCCATCGCCTCTCTGGCGCGCTACAATGCATGGCGTATGCCTGCAAAACGGGTCGTGGAAGCTTATCACGCCGCCGGTTTTCACTGGCTGGATACCGGGCAGTCAGGGCAAATCAGCATCAGGATAGAGCAGGGCAGCGTGCAGGTTTTCAGCCTGCGGGATCAATTAATGCCCCGTTGGTATCATCAGTGGTTTGGCGTCAAACGTGATTCCAGGTAGAATGGCCGGCTATTTCCAACAGCGTGAATAAATAATGCATCAAGATAAAGATCTCTCTACGTGGCAGACGTTCCGCCGACTCTGGCCGATGATCGCGCCAAATAAAGCGGGATTAATTGTGGCCTCTGTCGCCCTGATTATTAATGCTGCGGGCGACGCCTTAATGCTCTCCCTGTTGAAACCGTTACTGGATGATGGTTTTGGTAAAGCCGACCGGTCAGTGATGCTGTGGATGCCGTTGGTGGTGATCGGCCTGATGCTGGTACGTGGCGTAACCAGCTATATCTCCAGCTACTGCATCTCCTGGGTCTCCGGCAATGTCGTGATGAATATTCGCCGTCGCCTGTTCAGCCATATGATGGGCATGCCGGTTTCGTTTTTTGACCAGCAGTCGACCGGCACCCTGCTGTCGCGTATCACTTATGACTCTGAACAGGTCGCCTCCTCCTCTTCCGGTGCGCTGGTCACCGTGGTGCGTGAAGGGGCATCGATTATTGGCCTGTTCATCATGATGTTCTACTACAGCTGGCAGCTGTCGTTAATCCTGATCGTGCTGGCACCTATCGTCTCCTTTGCCATCCGCACCGTTTCTAAGCGCTTCCGTTCAATCAGCAAAAGTATGCAGAACACCATGGGGCAGGTGACCACCAGCGCCGAGCAGATGCTGAAAGGACATAAAGAGGTACTGATTTTTGGCGGTCAGGAAATTGAGTCAGAGCGCTTTAACCGCGTCAGTAACCGTATGCGTCAGCAGGGAATGAAGCTGGTCTCAGCCTCCTCTATTTCCGATCCGGTGATTCAGCTGATCGCCTCTCTGGCCCTGGCTTTTGTTCTTTACGCCGCCAGTTTCCCGAGCGTCATGGATACCCTGACCGCTGGCACCATCACCGTGGTCTTCTCTTCGATGATTGCTCTGATGCGCCCGCTTAAGTCTCTGACCAACGTCAATGCCCAGTTCCAGCGCGGCATGGCAGCCTGTCAGACCCTGTTCTCCATTCTGGACAGTGAACAGGAAGTGGACAATGGCACCCGCGAAATTACCCGCGCCAAAGGCGATATTGAGTTCCGCGACGTGACCTTTACCTATCCGGGCCGTGAAGTCCCGGCACTGCGCAATATCAATCTGTCGCTGCCCGCCGGAAAAACGGTCGCGCTGGTGGGCCGTTCCGGTTCCGGTAAGTCCACGATGGCGAGCCTGCTGACCCGCTTTTATGACATCCAGCAGGGTGAAATTCTGTTGGACGGTTTTGACCTGCGTGAGTACACCCTGCGTTCGCTGCGTAATCAGGTGGCGCTGGTGTCGCAGAATGTGCATCTCTTCAACGACACGATTGCCAATAACATCGCCTATGCGCGCAGTGAGCAATACAGCCGTGAAGAGATTGAACGGGCAGCGACCATGGCGCACGCCATGGACTTTATCAATAAAATGGATAAAGGCCTGGATACGGTCATTGGTGAGAATGGCGTACTGCTGTCTGGCGGCCAGCGTCAGCGTATTGCCATCGCCCGTGCCCTGCTGCGCGATTGTCCGATTCTGATCCTCGATGAAGCGACCTCAGCTCTGGATACCGAGTCCGAACGTGCGATTCAGTCAGCCCTGGATGAGTTGCAGAAGAACCGCACCTCGCTGGTGATTGCGCATCGACTCTCCACGATTGAAAAAGCGGATGAGATTGTGGTGATTGAAGATGGTCAGATCGTTGAACGCGGAACGCATCAGGTGCTGCTGGCTGAACGCGGTGCCTATGCCCAGCTGCACAAGATGCAATTCGGCCAATGATTGAACGTATCTGGAGTGGTCGCTCACCGCTGTGGCTTCTGCTCTGGCCATTAAGCCTGCTGTATGGGGCGATTACGGCTCTGATACGTTTCAGTTACCGCCGGGGCTGGCGAAAAAGCTGGCGTGCACCCTTGCCGGTTGTGGTGGTGGGTAACTTAACCGCTGGCGGCAACGGAAAAACGCCGGTGGTGATCTGGCTGGTTGAGGCGCTGCAGCAGCGCGGGCTGCGTGTGGGGGTCGTCTCCAGGGGATATGGCGGCAAGGCGGATCACTATCCGCTGCGGGTGACCAACCAGACCGGCACCGATCAGGCCGGGGATGAACCGGTCCTGATTGCCCAGCGCACCGGGGCACCGGTCGCGGTCGCCCCCCGGCGTCAACAGGCAATTGAGGCGTTACTACAGCAGGGCCCGCTGGATGTCATTATCACGGATGATGGCCTGCAGCATTACGCTCTGCAGCGCGACCGGGAAATTGTGGTGGTGGACGGCCAGCGTCGCTTCGGTAATGGCTGGTGGTTGCCCGCCGGTCCGATGCGCGAACGAGCCAGTCGTCTGCAGCAGGTTGATGCGGTAATCATCAACGGCGGCGATGCACTGGCTGGCGAGATTGCCATGCATCTCCAGCCTGGCCTGGCCACTAATCTGCTGACCGGCGAAACCTGTCCGTTGCAGCAGTTGGGTGCAGTGGTGGCGATGGCCGGTATTGGTCATCCGCCCCGCTTTTTCAACACCCTGAAGCAGCAGGGTATGACGCCGCTGGCAGAGGTCGCCTTTGCCGATCATCACGCCTACAGTGAAGATGAGCTGACCCGCTTACTGCAGCCGGGCCAGCAACTGCTGATGACTGAAAAAGATGCGGTGAAATGCCGCCCGTTTGCCCAGCCGTCGTGGTGGTATCTGCCGGTAGATGCCCGGTTATCCGGCCAGGCCGTGACGCCCTTACTGGACGATATCGAACAGCTCTGCCGCCGCACGCCCTGAACCCCCAATGCGCATTCAGGTGAGGCCTGATAAGGAAAAGAATGAACACCACGCATTCACTTTCGTTACAGCAGGCCCGTCACCTTCATCTTGCCGCCCAGGGCCTGCTGCGCGCCCCCGCAAAGCGCGCGGTCTATCAGGATCTGATCGCGTGCATCTCCCGCATGTCGCTGCTGCAGATTGATACGATCCATGTGGTGGCCCGCAGTCCCTATCTGGTGCTTTTCAGCCGTCTTGGTGACTTTCCACAGCGCTGGCTGGAACAGGCGCTGGCTGAGGGTGAGCTGTTTGAATACTGGGCGCACGAGGCCTGCTTTATTCCGCGCGCTGATTACCGGCTTCTGCGTCATCGTATGCTCTCGCCGGAGCGGCTGGGCTGGAAATATAATGCGCAGTGGGTTGCTGAGCATCAGCAGGAGATAGCCGATCTCCTGCAGCAGATCAGGGAGAAGGGGCCGGTACGGGCCGCCGACTTCAGCCATGCTGATAACCCCAAATCGGGATGGTGGGCATGGAAACCGCATAAGCGCCATCTGGAAAATCTCTTCAGCGCCGGTGAACTGATGGTCACCGAGCGCCGCAATTTTCAGCGTGTCTATGACCTGCGCAGCCGCGTGATGCCTGACTGGCAGGATGCCATCCATGGCATCAGCGAAGCGGAAGCCATCCACCAGATGTTGCTGAACAGTGCCCGCAGTCTGGGCCTCTTTCGCACTGCCTGGCTGGCCGATTACTACCGTCTGAAACGGGCACCACTGAACGCGTTTATCGCCGAGGCGCAGGCAGCCGGAGAACTGGTGGCCGTCAACACGGAAGGGCTGGGGGCGATGTGGCTTCACCGGGAACTGATGCCGTTACTGGAGACCCCGCTGCAGGCGACGCACAGCGCGCTGTTGTCGCCGTTTGATCCGGTGGTCTGGGATCGCAAACGTGCGCTGGAGCTGTTCAGCTTTGACTATCGTATCGAGTGCTATACCCCGGCGGAAAAGCGGAAATTTGGCTATTTTGTGCTGCCCATACTTCATCGCGGTCAGCTGAAAGGCCGGCTGGATGCCCGCATGCTGCGCAAGGCTAAACAGCTGGAAATTAAAAATATCTGGCTTGAAGAGAAGACCCGTGTGACGGCACGCTTTGTCGTGGATATCCGGCGCGCGATCGAACGTTTCGCCGCATGGCAGGGTGCAGAGAGCGTCGTCATCCTCAACATGCCAGAGGCCCTTAGCGATTGCTGGCCTGCGCTGTGGACACTGGCATAATCTCTTTTGCGGCAGCTGCCGCAGAGAACGTTTTACCCCATCCCGCATGAAGCGGGCTATGGTATGCTTTACCCCTTAAGCATTTGCTCCCTGATGGAGGACATATGGATCATCGTTTACTCGAAATCGTTGCCTGCCCGGTCTGTAATGGCAAACTCTACTTTAACAATGCTCAGCAGGAGCTGATCTGCAAACCCGATGGCCTGGCCTTTCCGGTCAGAGAGGGGATTCCGGTACTGCTGGAAACAGAAGCCCGTACGCTCTCTGTTGAAGAGATTCATCCATGAGTTTCACCGCCATCATTCCTGCACGTTATGCGTCAACCCGCTTACCCGGCAAGCCGCTGCTCGATATTCATGGTAAACCGATGGTGGTGCATGTGATGGAGCGCGCCCGCGAGTCGGGTGCCAGCCGGGTCATTGTGGCCACCGATCATCCCGATGTGGCGCAGGCCGTGGAAGCGGCAGGCGGCGAAGTCTGCATGACGCGCGCCGATCATCAGTCCGGCACAGAGCGGCTGGCGGAAGTGATCGAAAAGTATCAGTTTGCTGATGATGAAATCATCGTCAACGTGCAGGGCGACGAACCGATGATTCCGGCAGAGATTGTGCGTCAGGTGGCGAATAATCTGGCGGGGTCGGCCGCGGGCATGGCGACGCTGGCCGTACCCATCACGGATGCGGAGGAAGCGTTTAATCCCAATGCGGTAAAAGTGGTTATGGATGCGCAGGGTTACGCGCTCTATTTTTCACGGGCGACTATCCCCTGGGATCGTGAACGCTATGCTGCGTCACGCGACCAGATTGGTGACACGCTACTGCGCCACATTGGTATTTACGCCTATCGGGCCGGTTTTATCCGCCGCTATGTTGCCTGGGCACCTTGTCCGCTGGAGCAGATTGAGCTGCTCGAACAGTTGCGGGTGTTATGGTACGGCGAGAAAATTCATGTTGCTGTTGCGCAAACTATTCCCAGCGTGGGGGTAGACACGCCAGACGATCTGCAACGTGTCCGCGAGGCCATGCAGGCCTGATTATCGGGGAGCCTGTCTCCCCGTTTCCGCACAACCTTATTGATCCGCCACTAAACTTATCGCCAACACTTCCTTCAGGATATTGTGATACTCATCTGAGGAGGATGCCGCATGGAAGAGCTTAAATCGGAACTCACGCTGGCGCTGGGGGAAACGATCAGCCGCCTCGAAATCATCAGCGAACAGCCGCCCACCCGACTTTATGCGTTATACGATCGGGAAGGCCTCCCTATGCCGGTCGTGGCAAAATATTTTCGTCATCAGGGCCGGGCAGCGATAGAAGCGAAAAAGCTGACGTTGCTCGGTCAGGCCGGACGGATTGCAGTGCCAGCCGTGTATGGTCTGGTGATGAGCCAGCGTCCTCCGGTTCATGAAATGCTTCTGCTGGCGCGACTCAATGGCGTGGCGGCGGAGGCCCCGGCGCGGGATGCTCAGCGCTGGCAGCAGTTTTGTGAGCAGGTAGTCGAAGGACTGCTTGCCTGGCATCGGCTCGACAGCCATGGGCTGGTGGGTACGGTGGACAGCACTCAGCAGAATCGCTGGCCCGCCTGGTATGCTCAGCGGGTTGAGGTGCTGTGGGCGACGCTGAATTATCTGCGACCACCGGCTTTAACGCTGGAAGATCGCCAGATTCTGTTTCGCTGCCGGGCGCGACTGGCGCATCTGTTCCGCGGCTTTGACGATCCCTGCGTAATGGTGCATGGCAACGTCCGGCTGCAAAGCATGCTGAAAAACAGCCGCAGCGATCAGCTAATCGCGATGACCCAGCCCGGCCCGCTCCTCTGGGCACCGCGTGAGATTGATCTCATCCATCTGGATGACTCTCCTGCTGAAACCGCGCTGCTGCACAGCTATCTGCAGCGGGCACCGGTTTCAGAAGGCTTTGTCTGGCGTCGGTGGGTTTATCAGGTGTGGGACTGTGTCGACCAGCTGATCCAGACCGGCACCTTTAATCGTCCCCGTTTTGACCATGCCTGCGCGCAGCTACTTCCCTGGCTCGGCTGAGTCCGGTTTCTCACCTTTCAGCCTCTGTAATAGTGCGCCAAGCGTTTCATACACCGCCCGTTCGCTGTGACTCAGCCAGATCGGGGAGGGTATCGCTCGCTCCCATCCATTCAGCGGTGAGGTAATTGCCAGCTGGTTGGCGGGTGCGGCAATCGGCTGCAATCCGACCGCGTGGAAAAAACGTATCGCCCGCGGCATATGATTCGCGGATGTGACCAGCAGGAACGGATGTTCACCCACCACGCCTTTCACCGCCTGCGCCTCATCCGCCGTATCGCGCGGCTGATCGAGAAGCTGAATATGTGCCGGGGGAACCCCCAAACTTTCGGCTACCTGTGCCGCGACCCAGGCGCTGCTCTTCGGATTGGTGCCGCCTGCGGCGCCGGTGAAAATCAGGGTCGATTGCGGATTGCGTTGCCACTGACGCACTCCTTCTGCCACGCGCGGCAGGCTGTTGTTCAGCAGATTTGAACTCGGCGCCCACGCCGGATTGAACGTGTAGCCTCCGCCCAGCACGACGATATAGTCCACCTCACGGCTGCCGTTCCAGGTCGGATAACGGCTATCCAGCGGCAACAGCAGGCGATCGGCCAGCGGTTGCAGACTCAGAAGCAGCAGTAACAGCCAGCTGACCGAGATCACGGTTTTACCGCTTTTCTGCCAGTCAGTCAGCCAAAGCAGTAAAATGCCCAATGCCATCAGCAAAAGCAGAAACGGCAGGGGTAAAAGCAGCCCGCCAGTCACTTTTTTCAGGGTAAATAACATCAAAAACGCGTCCTGTTGTCCGAAAATAGAGCACCCGGAAGGGAAGATGGGGATGAAAGGTTCATTCTTCTGGTGCCTGTGACAAAATAGCACAAGTCTTACCGCAGCATACCGGAGCGCATGCCATGCAGGATCGTAACTTTGACGATCTCGCGGATAAATTTTCGCAAAATATTTACGGCACCACCAAAGGACGGATACGCCAGGCCATCCTCCATGATGAGCTGGCGATGATCCTGCCAGGCCTGTCGCCACACCCGCTCTCCGTGCTGGATGCGGGTGGCGGAATCGGCCAGGTCTCCAGCGGTCTGGCGGCACAGGGCCATCAGGTGCTGCTGTGCGATCTCTCCGGTGAGATGCTGCGCCGGGCGGAAGAAAATGCCACGGCGCAGGGTGTGAGCCACAACATGCAATTCAGACAAATTAGCGCCCAGCAGGTGGGTGAACATTTGGATAAGCCGGTGGATCTGGTATTGTTCCACGCTGTGCTTGAGTGGGTCGCCGAACCGGAGGCGGTGCTGAAAGCGTTGTATGATGTGCTGCGTCCGGGTGGGGTCATGTCACTGATGTTTTACAATCTGCACGGCCTGACACTGCGCACCTTAACGCTGGGCAACTTTGGCTATCTGCGCACCAACCTGACCAAACGCAAAAAGCGCACGCTATCGCCTGACTATCCCCGCGATCCCGATCAGGTTTATCGCTGGCTGGAGGCCTGTGGCTTTGTGATTGAGCGGCGTGCCGGTATCCGGGTTTTCAGCGACTACATGAAACCGCCAAAGGGCGAGCCCAAAAGCGACGACGAAATTATTGAGATGGAGCGGCGTTACTGCCGTCAGGAACCCTTTTTAAGCTTAGGGCGTTACATCCACGTGACCGCGCGTAAACCCGGGCAGAAGGACGAATTATGAGTGAATTTTCCCAGACGGTACCTGAACTGGTATCCTGGGCGCGCAAAAATGACTTTTCCCTTGCGCTGCCAGTGGAACGGCTGGCCTTTTTGCTGGCTATCGCCACCCTCAACGGGGAGCGGATGGACGGCGAAATGAGCGAAGGCGATCTGATTGATGCTTTCCGTCATGTCAGTAAAGCGTTTGAACAAACCCATGAAACCGTGCTGGTTCGAGCCAATAACGCCATCAATGACATGGTGCGACAGCGCCTGCTCAACCGCTTTACCAGCGAACTCACCGAAGGCAACGCCATCTATCGCCTGACGCCGCTGGCGATCGGTATCACCGACTACTACATCCGTCAGCGGGAGTTTTCGACCCTGCGCCTGTCGATGCAGCTCTCCATTGTGGCCAGCGAGCTGAAGCGGGCCGCCGATGCCGCCCAGGAAAACGGCGATGAGTTTCACTGGCACCGTAATGTTTTCGCGCCGCTGAAATATTCGGTGGCAGAGATATTCGACAGCATTGATATGACCCAGCGTCTGATGGATGAGCAGCAGCAGGCGGTCAAAAACGATATCGCCGAGCTGCTGAACAAAGACTGGCGCGCGGCTATCTCCAGCTGCGAAATGCTGCTTTCAGAGACCTCGGGAACCCTGCGCGAACTGCAGGATACGCTCGAAGCCGCGGGTGACAGGCTGCAGGAAAACCTGTTACGCATTCAGGATGCCACGCTGAACAGCCCGGATCTCGGGTTTGTCGACAAGCTGGTGTTTGATCTGCAGAGCAAACTTGACCGAATCACCAGCTGGGGCCAGCAGGCGATTGACCTCTGGATCGGCTACGACCGCCACGTCCATAAATTTATTCGTACTGCCATCGACATGGATAAAAACCGCGTCTTTGCGCAGCGTCTGCGGGTATCGGTTCAGAATTACTTCGACGCGCCGTGGGCGCTGACCTATGCCAACGCCGACCGTCTCTATGACATGCGCGATGAGGCCCTGACGCTGCGTAACGACGAAGTCATGGGCGAACTGCCGCCGGAGATGGAGTACGAAGAGATCAACGAAATCCGCGAACAGCTGGCAGCCATGATTGAAGAAGCGCTGCAGGTCTACAAGTTGCAACAAAAACCGCTCAACCTCGCGTCAGTAATGCGCGACTACCTGGCCCAGTATCCCCGCGCCCGTCATTTCGATCTGGCGCGCATTGTGGTGGACCAGGCGGTGCGTCTTGGCGTAGCGGAAGCCGATTTAGCCGGTTTGCCTGTGGAATGGCAAGCCATCAATGATTACGGAGCCAAGGTGCAGGCACATGTCATCGACAAATATTGAACAAGTGATGCCGGTTAAGCTGGCACAGGCACTGGCCAACCCGATTTTCCCCGCGCTGGACAGCCAGTTACGCGCGGGACGCCACATCGGTATTGAAGAGCTGGATAACCACGCTTTTCTGATGGACTACCAGTCGTTTCTCGAAGAGTTTTACAGCCGCTATCACGTGGAGTTAATCCGTGCGCCGGAAGGTTTCTTCTATCTGCGTCCGCGTTCAACCACGCTGATCCCGCGCTCGGTACTCTCTGAGCTGGATATGATGGTCGGGAAAATTCTCTGCTATCTCTATCTCAGCCCGGAAAGGCTGGCCAATGAAGGGATTTTCACCCAGCAGGAGCTCTACGATGAACTGCTCTCGCTGGCGGACGAGAACCGGCTGCTGAAGCTGGTGAATCAGCGTTCAACCGGGTCGGATCTGGACCGCACCAAGCTGCAGGAGAAAGTGCGCGCCTCACTGAGCCGTCTGCGCCGTCTCGGCATGGTGTGGTTTTTCGGCAACGACAGCAGCAAATTCCGCATCACGGAATCGGTGTTCCGCTTTGGCGCCGACGTGCGCGGCGGAGATGATGCCCGTGAAGCGCAGCTTCGTCTGATTCGTGATGGTGAAGCGATGCTACTGGAAAACGCCACTGCACCGGTCGACACCGATGAAGGTGACGGGCAGGAGAGCGACGCGAGTGAGAACGCAGAGGAAGAACAGGCATGATTGAGCGCGGAAAGTTTCGTTCGCTTACGCTGATCAACTGGAACGGCTTTTTTGCCCGCACCTTTGATCTTGATGAATTAGTTACCACGCTGTCAGGCGGTAACGGGGCCGGTAAGTCCACCACGATGGCGGCTTTTGTCACCGCGCTGATCCCCGATCTGACGCTACTGCACTTCCGTAATACCACCGAAGCGGGTGCGACCTCCGGGTCGCGCGATAAAGGCCTGCACGGCAAACTGCGCGCCGGCGTCTGCTACTCCATGCTGGATGTGGTGAACTCACGCCACCAGCGTGTGGTGGTGGGTGTTCGCCTGCAACAGGTCGCCGGCCGGGATAAAAAGGTGGACATCAAGCCGTTCAGTATCCACGGTCTGCCTGCCGACACCAATCCGACCGACATGCTGACCGAAGTGCTGAACAGCCGTCAGGCGCGCGTGTTGCCGCTGAATGAGGTGAAAGAGCGGGTTGAGGCGCAGGAAGGGGTACAGTTCCGCGCCTATAACTCGGTCACTGACTATCACGCCATGATGTTTGATCTGGGCGTGGTGCCGCGTCGTCTGCGCTCCGCCAGCGATCGCAGCAAGTTTTATCGCCTGATCGAAGCCTCGCTCTACGGCGGTATCTCCAGTGCGATTACCCGATCGCTGCGCGATTACCTGCTGCCTGAAAACAGCGGCGTGCGCAAAGCCTTCCAGGATATGGAAGCCGCACTGCGCGAGAACCGCATGACGCTGGAGGCAATCCGCGTAACTCAGTCCGATCGCGATCTGTTTAAACACCTGATCTCTGAGGCGACCAGTTACGTTTCGGCTGACTACATGCGCCATGCTAACGAGCGTCGGGTTCATCTCGACAGCGCGTTACAGCTGCGCAATGAACTGTTCAGCAGCCGCAAGCAACTCGCCACCGAGCAGTATCGTCATGTTGAAATGGCGCGCGAACTGGCTGAGCACAGCGGCGCCGAAAACGATCTCGAAGTCGATTATCAGTCCGCCAGCGATCACCTTAACCTTGTGCAGACGGCGATGCGTCAGCAGGAGAAGATTGAACGCTACGATGCCGATATCGAAGACCTGACGCTGCGGCTGGAAGAGCAGACCGAAGTGGTGGCCGAAGCGCGTGAGATTCAGGAAGAGAACGAAGCGCGGGCTGAAGCGGCTGAGCTGGAAGTGGATGAGCTGAAAAGTCAGCTGGCCGATTTCCAGCAGGCGCTCGACGTGCAGCAAACCCGCGCCATTCAGTATCAGCAGGCACTGCAGGCACTGGAGCGCGCCCGTACCCTTTGTCAGTTGCCCGACCTGAGCATCGACAATGCAGCCGAATGGCAGGAGAGCTTCCAGGCTAAAGAGGAGGAGGCGACAGAGCACCTGCTGCGTCTTGAGCAGAAGCTGAGCGTGGCGGAAGCGGCGCACAGTCAGTTTGAACAGGCGCTGGCGCTGGTGACCAGCATCGCCGGTGAGGTGAGTCGTCAGGATGCCTGGCAAACCGGCCGCGAACTGCTGCGGGATGCCAGCAATCAGCGCCATCACGCCGAACAGCTCTCCTCGCTGCGTCTGCGTCTCAATGAACTGGAACAGCGGCTGCGCGAGCAGCATGAGGCTGAGCGTCTGCTGGCCGAGTTCTGCAAGCGTCAGGGGCAGCACTACGACGCGGATGCGCTGGCTGGCCTGCAGCAGGAGCTGGAAGCGCAGATCGAACAGCTGAACAGCAGCGTGGCGGACGCGGGTGAGCAGCGCATGAAGATGCGCCAGGAGCTCGAACAGCTGCGTGAACGTATTACAGGCCTGACGGCGCGCGCGCCGCACTGGCTCGCCGCCCAGGAGATCCTGACGCAGCTCAGCGAACAGACCGGCCAGGCGCTGAACAGCAGCCAGGATGTCACCGAGTACATGCAGCAGCTGCTGGAACAGGAGCGTGAAACCACCGTCGAGCGCGACGAGGTGGCAGCACGTAAACGCGACATCGAGCAGCAGATTGAACGGCTCAGTCAGCCGGGCGGTGCTGAGGATGCGCGTCTGACCCAGCTGGCAGAACGTTTCGGCGGCGTGCTGCTGTCAGAGATTTATGATGATGTGACCCTGGACGATGCGCCGTACTTCTCGGCGCTCTATGGTCCGTCACGTCATGCGATCGTTGTACCTGATCTTTCACGGGTGCGCGAGTTGCTGGACGGACTGGAAGAGTGCCCGGAAGATCTCTATCTGATCGAGGGCGATCCGCAGTCATTCGACGACAGCGTCTTCAGTGTTGATGAACTGCAGAATGCGGTCGTGGTAAAAGTGGCTGAGCGTCAGTGGCGCTACTCCCGCTTCCCGAAAATACCGCTGTTTGGCCGCGCGGCGCGTGAAAACCAGCTTGAGCTGCTGCATCTGGAGCGCGACAAGCTGGCGGAACGCTACGCGACCCTGTCGTTCGATGTGCAGAAAACGCAGCGTCTGCATCAGTCCTTCAGTCGCTTTATCGGCAGTCATCTGGCCGTCGCCTTTGATGCCGACCCGGAAGCGCAGATTCGTCAGCTAGGCGCGCGCCGCGGGGAGCTGGAGCGGGCGCTCAATCAGCATGAAAGTAACAATCAGCAGCAGCGTCAGCAGTATGAGCTGGCGAAAGAGGGCGTATCGCAGTTAAACCGCCTGCTGCCGCGCGTTAATCTGCTGCTGGATGACACCCTGGCCGATCGCTGCGAAGAGATTCGTGAGCAGGTTGATGCCTCTCAGGATGCGGCGCGCTTCCTGCATCAGCATGGCGCTAAGCTGGCGAAACTGGAACCGATCATCGCGGTTCTGCAGAGCGACCCGGAACAGCACGAACAGCTGCAGGCGGATTATCAGCAGGCGCAGCAGCAGCAGCGCAACGCCCGTCAGCAGGCATTTGCCCTGACCGAGGTGGTGCAGCGTCGTGCTCACTTCAGTTATGACGATTCAGCCAGCATGCTCAGTGGCAACAATGACCTCAGCGACAAGCTGCGTCAGCGCCTGGAGCAGGCTGAAGGCGAGCGCAGTCGTTGCCGTGAACGTCTGCGTGAACATCAGGCACAGCTGACCCAATATGCTCAGCTGCTGGCCTCGCTGAAAAGCGCCTGGGATGCCAAGCGCGACATGCTGAAAGAGCTGCAGCAGGAGATGCAGACGATTGGCGTCCATGCGGACAGCAGCGCAGAAGCGCGGGCGCGGGCGCGTCGCGATGAGCTTTATACCGCACTGAGCCACAACCGCGCACGCCGGAATCAGCTGGAGAAACAGCTGACCTTCTGCGAAGCGGAGATGGATAATCTGCAGAAGCGACTGCGCCAGCTGGAACGCCAGTATCATCAGGTGCGTGAACAGGTGGTCAGCGCGAAAGCGGGCTGGTGCACGGTGCTGCGTCTGGTCAAAGAGAATGGCGTGGAGCGTCGTCTGCATCGTCGTGAACTCGCCTACATGAGTGGCGATGAACTGCGTTCGATGTCGGATAAGGCGCTGGGTGCGCTGCGTCTGGCGGTGGCGGACAATGAGCATCTGCGCGACGTGCTGCGGCTGTCGGAAGATCCGAAACGTCCGGAACGTAAAATTCAGTTCTTTATCGCCGTTTATCAGCATCTGCGTGAGCGTATTCGTCAGGACATTATCCGGACTGACGATCCGGTGGAAGCGATTGAGCAGATGGAAATTGAGCTGAATCGCCTGACGGAAGAGCTGACCGCACGTGAGCAGATGCTGGCCATCAGTTCACGCAGTGCAGCGAACATCATCCGTAAAACTATCCAGCGTGAACAGAACCGTATCCGTCAGCTTAATCAGGGCCTGCAGACTGTCAGCTTTGGTCAGGTGCGCAGCGTACGTCTCAACGTTAACGTTCGCGAAACCCATGCCATGCTGCTGGATACGCTGTCGGAAGAGCATGAACAGCATCAGGACCTCTTCAACAGTAACCGTCTGACCTTCTCAGAGGCGCTGGCGAAGCTCTATCAGCGTCTGAACCCGCATATCGATATGGGTCAGCGGACGCCGCAGACTATCGGTGAGGAGCTGCTGGACTACCGCAACTATCTGGAGATGGAGGTGGAAGTTAACCGCGGTTCGGATGGCTGGCTGCGTGCAGAAAGTGGCGCGCTCTCAACCGGCGAAGCGATCGGCACCGGGATGTCGATTCTGGTGATGGTCGTGCAGAGCTGGGAAGAGGAGTCCCGCCGTCTGCGTGGCAAGGATATCTCACCTTGCCGCCTGCTGTTCCTGGATGAGGCGGCCCGTCTGGATGCCCGCTCTATCGCCACGCTGTTTGAGCTGTGTGAACGTCTGGAGATGCAGCTGGTGATTGCTGCGCCGGAGAACATCAGCCCGGAGAAAGGCACGACCTACAAACTCGTGCGTAAGGTGTTTAATAACACCGAGCACGTGCATGTCGTCGGCCTGCGTGGATTTGCAGCCGATCCCGTGCCCACTCGTGCCGGAAGCGGGGAGGCCGCTCTGCCCGATCTGACCACTGAAAAATCTCAGGCTGAGACGTAGTCAAAAACCGAACCATTGGTTAATCTGGAAACGGCATTTGTCGCATGAGGCAAATGCCGTTTTTGTTTGTATACTCAACATAATGAGTCACAGCCCGATCGCAGCGGATACAGGGAACGCTGCGCAGTTAAGAAGATAAGGGGGCAGGGATGTTGCTGGCAAAAAAGGTTAATCATCATCGTGTTATATCATTGTTAGCGCTGGCGCTAACGGTTGTTCCATTTACGCTACCACAGGCCGCTGTTATCGCCGCGATGCCCGGCACCGCGCACGCGTCAGTTTCGGTTTCCGACAGTCAGCAACGTATCCGCCAGGCGTTTTCCATCACCGATCAGCCATTTTACCTCGCGCCGCTGGCGACGCTGTATGCGTCCCGCCACATGCAGCCGCTCTGGCAGGATGAGCAGGCGGTTCAGAAGTTTCAGCAGCAGCTGGCTGAGGTGGCGCTCTCTGGCGTTCAGCCGCAGTTCACGCGCTGGGTTGACCGTCTGACTAACCCGGCTATCACTGGTTTTGCCCGTGACGTGACCCTCTCCGACGCCATGCTGGGCTACCTGCAGTTTGTCTCTAACGTGCCGACGCAGGGCGAAACCTGGCTCTACAGTAATGTTCCCTACAGGCTGACACAGCCGTCGGTGGCCGTGGTAAATCAGTGGCAGAATGCGGTCAATGCGGGCGCGAACAGTACGTTTGTTGCTTCCCTGCAGCCGCAGCATCCTCAGTATCAGCCGATGCACGCTGCGCTGAAAGCGCTGCTCAGTGATAAACAGCCCTGGCCGCAATTGAAGAACAGCGAAACGCTGCGTCCGGGGCAGGTCAGTGACGATGTGCCCGCACTGCGTGAAATTCTGCAGCGCAGCGGCATGCTGACCGCACAGAGCAACGCACCGGCTCCGGATGATGATGCCGTGCCGGTCGCTCCTTCGCCGGTAACCCACAGCGATCAGCCGGTGGCAGTGAGTCCTTCTGCCACCCCGGTCAACGATCTGCCTGCGCCATCACCGCAGTCACCCGGCAACGTTCAGAGCCAGACGCTGGAAGGTAACACCGCCAATGTCTATGACGAGACGCTGGTGGCGGCGGTCAAACGTTTTCAGCAGTGGCAGGGACTGGATGGCGATGGCGCTATCGGTGCCAGAACGCGGCAGTGGCTGAACGTCTCACCCCAGATGCGCGCTTCGTTACTGGCGCTGAATATTCAGCGACTGCGCCTGCTGCCGGATGATATGCACAACGGCATTATGGTCAACATCGCCAACTACTCGCTGATCTATTACAACAACGGCAACAAGATCCTCTCTTCCCGGGTCATTGTCGGGCGTCCCGATCGTAAAACACCACTGATGCGCAGCGCGCTCAATAATGTGGTGCTCAATCCGCCGTGGAATGTGCCGACGACGCTGGTGCGTAAAGATATCATCCCTAAAGTGAAACAGGACCCCACCTATCTCTACAAGCACGGTTATACCCTGCTGTCGGGCTGGAGTGCTGACGCTGAAGTGATCGATCCCAGCATGATCGACTGGCGCATGGTTTCCGCTGCATCCTTCCCTTACCGGATGATTCAGGCTCCGGGTCAGACGAATGCGCTGGGCCGATACAAATTCAACATGCCTAGTTCGGATGCCATCTATCTGCATGACACGCCAAACCATAACCTGTTTCAGCGTGATATTCGTGCGCTCAGCTCAGGCTGCGTACGTGTGAATAAGGCATCAGAACTGGCCGGGTTGTTACTGCAGGATGCAGGCTGGAACGACTCCCGTATTTCCAGCACCCTGAAAGAGGGGGATACCCGTTATGTGCCGATTCGCCATCGCATCCCGGTCAATCTCTATTACCTTACGGCCTGGGTTGCTGATGATGGCAAGCCGCAGTTCCGAACAGATATTTACAATTATGATGACACCGCCCGTTCGGGCAGTCAGGCACTGAGCCGGGCGAAACAGTTACTGCTCTAGTGATTGATTTTAAATCGTTAGCGGCGCACCTGGCACCGTAAGAAATATCCTCTGAGAGCGATTCCTTCGGGAATCGCCTCTCAAACACGCCCCACATGGGTTGACGCTTACCTGAGAGAAAGTTATGGTTCGGCCTGTGCGCTTTTTGCACATTTCTATGGCTTCACTCTCAGGTAAACCGCTACATGTCTACTATTGATTCTTTTCGTCGCAACCTGCTGCTTTGCGGTAGTGCCGCCGCCGGACTGGCATTATTGCCCGCTTCTGCAAGGGCCTCGCTTTCAACGTCTCGCCCGCGTGTATTGATGCTTAACAATCTTCACACCGGTGAAACCCTTAAAACTGAATTTTTTAATGGTAAGAGTTACGACAAGGATGAGTTGACACGATTAAATCACTTTTTCCGTGACTACCGCGCCAACAAAGTGAAAAGCATTGATCCGCACCTCTTCGATCAGATTTTCCGCCTGCAGGCACTGCTCGGTACGCGCAAACCTGTCCAGCTGGTCTCGGGCTACCGTTCACTGGCGACCAACAATATGTTGCGTGAGAGCGGTCCGGGAGTCGCGAAACATAGCTATCACACCAAAGGCCAGGCGATGGATTTCCATATTGAAGGGGTTTCATTAGCCAATGTACGCAAAGCGGCGTTATCTCTGCGTGCGGGTGGTGTAGGATATTATCCCCGCAGTAACTTTGTACATATTGATACCGGTCCGATCAGGCACTGGTAACGACACCGGCGACGCTGCGTGAGCCGGTCATGGAGCGTTATGAACTACCACATTATTCCTGTTACAGCCTTTGCCCAGAATTGTTCCGTTATCTGGTGCGACACCACCCGTGAAGCGGCTCTGGTCGATCCAGGCGGCGATGCCGATCTGATCAAACAAACGCTGGAACAGGTCAGACTCAAACCCGCTCAGATTCTGCTGACCCATGGGCATCTCGATCACGTCGGAGCCGCGGTCGAACTGGCGGCTTACTATCAGATCCCTATTGTCGGGCCACAAAAGCGGGATGCTTTCTGGCTGGAGGCGCTGCCCACGCAGAGCCGGATGTTCGGACTGGAAGAGTGCGCCTCTTTTACGCCGGATCGCTGGCTGGAGGAGGGGGAGAGTGTGCAGGTCGGGCTGACTACGCTGGAGGTCCTGCACTGCCCGGGCCATTCCCCCGGTCATGTGGTGTTCTTTGACCGTCCCGGAAGGCTGCTGATTTCTGGTGATGTGATTTTTAATGGCGGCGTGGGACGAACAGACTTCCCGCAGGGCGATCATCAGCAGTTAATTGAGGCGATTCACACCAAATTACTGCCGCTGGGCGATGATGTGACTTTTCTGCCCGGCCACGGCCCGATATCCACACTGGGGCAGGAACGCATCAGCAATCCTTTCCTGCAGTAAAAACAGACCTTTTCCTGCCATAAAAAATGGGCCCTCAGGCCCATTTTTTTTATCGCCTGCCTCAGAGCACCGCGACAATCGCTTCGCACAGCGCCGACATGTTGTCCGGCGTCATGCCCGCCACATTCACGCGGCCAGAGTTAACGGCATACACAGCGAACTCTTCACGCAGGCGAATAACCTGCTCTTTGGTTAAGCCGCTGAATGAGAACATGCCGTTTTGCTTAATGATAAAGCTGAAGTCACGCTGCGCACCTTTCTCTGCCAGCGTGTTAACAAACAGCTGCCGCATACGCTGAATGCGCTGACGCATGTCCGACAGCTCCTGCTCCCAGATCGTCCGCAGTGCGTCGTTACTCAGAATCGTCGCGACGACGGCCGCACCATGCGCCGGGGGATTGGAGTAGTTGGCACGAATGGTGTATTTCACCTGACTGAATGCGGTTTCTGCTACGCCGGCGTCGGCCGCTACCAGCGTGATGGCCCCCACGCGCTCATTGTAGAGACCAAAATTCTTCGAGTATGAGCTGGCGACGATCAGCTCCTGATGTGACGCGGCGAAAATACGCAGTCCTTCGGCATCTTCGTCCAGACCACGGGCAAAGCCCTGGTAAGCGAAGTCGAACAGCGGCAGCCAGCCATTCGCCTGTGAGATCTCTGCCAGCTTCTGCCACTGCTCCGCTGTCGGATCGATACCGGTCGGGTTATGGCAGCAGCCGTGGAAAAGTACCACGTCGCCAGGCTGAACCTGACTCAGCGACGCCAGCATTCCCTCAAAATCAAGCGTGTGGTTTGCCGCGTCATAATAGTGATATTCACACACCTCAAGACCGGCAGCATTGAACACATTTTTATGATTCGGCCAGCTGGGGTTGCTGATCCAGACCCGTTTTACCGCTGTCTGCGTGGCCAGAAAATCTGCCGCAATGCGTAGCGCGCCTGTGCCACCTGGCGTCTGTGCCGTACGTGCGCGGCGCGCGCTAATCAGTGTGCTGTCATTGCCGAACAGCAGGGCCTGCGTGCAGCGCGCGAAATCCGCCAGACCATCAATGCTGAGATAGTTTTTGGTGGTTTCGTTTTCCAGCAGATACTGCTCAGCCTTTTTAACACTGGTCAGCACCGGGGTCTTGCCGGTTTCGTCTTTATAGACGCCGATACCCAGATTGATTTTTTCAGGGCGGTCATCAGCACGAAACAGATCGGCGAGCCCGAGAATAGGATCGGCGGGTGCAGCAGAGATCGATTCAAACATGTGTCAGGTCCATTAGCGTGAACGTTTGCAAGAGTGCTCTCAGGTTAACGTCCGGTCAGGCAAATGCCAACCGTTTGCGAATCAAAATGCTCTATTTTGCGGTGCGGATTGCGCGATGGGGAGATAAAGACGTTAACGCGGAGCGGAAGGGGATTAAGCAGCGCAGAGGTTGTGATTAACGGCCATAAAAAAACGGGGCCGCAGCCCCGTTTTTCAACATGTTGAAAGCAGGATTAGAACTGGTAAACCAGGCCTACACCCACCACGTCGTCTGTGTTCAGATTCAGGCGGTTGTTATCATCCAGCTGGTTGATTTTGTAATCAACATAGGTAGACATGTTTTTGTTGAAGTAGTAAGTCGCGCCAACATCGACATATTTGTACAGGTCAGCATCGCCGATACCTTCGATATCTTTGCCTTTCTGCTGCACATAGGCAACGGATGGGCGCAGGCCAAAGTCAAATTGATACTGAGCCACTAACTCAATAGTCTGAGTTTTATTAACAAAAGCAGTGGCAGTAGAAGTGGTATTAGGTGTTGTGCCAGGGATGGTGGCGGTAAAGGATGAGGTGTTACGGCCTTCACCATACATCGCTGCCAGATAAACGTTATTCGCATCGTATTTCAGTGCAGTTGCCCAGTTTTCAGCACGTTTGCCCTGTCCGATAACGTTACCATTTACATCAGTAACACCTGCTGCCTGTGAATCAGTACGGTCGCTGCTGCTGTAGGCACCCACTACACCCACACCGATTGGTGCAACATAAGAGGTAGACACGCCCCAGCCGTCGCCGTTTGAACGACGAGTTTCATCACGATCGTTTTTACCCTGATACTGAACGGCGAAATCCCAGCCATCGACCAGGCCAAAGAAGTTGGTGTTGCGGTAGGTCAGCATGCCGGTACCACGACCGTTCATGAAGGTATCTGAACTTCCTGAATCGCCACCAAACTCTGGCAGCATGTCGGTCCAGCCGATTGCATCGTAAACCACACCGTAGTTACGGCCGTAGTCGATTGAACCCGCATCGCCGAATTTCAGACCGGCAAAGCCCAGACGGGTCTTGTTGCCGTCCTGTGCGTCTGAACCTTCAGAGTTGTTCGCCTGAATGTTGTATTCCCACTGGCCATAACCGGTCAGCTGGTCGTTAATCTGAGTTTCGCCTTTAAAGCCGAAGCGAACGTAAGACTGGTCGCCGTCGTTACCTGAATCATCAGAGAAGTAATGCAGGCCAACTGCTTTACCGTACAGGTCCAGTTTGTTGCCGTCTTTGTTATAGATTTCGGCAGCATTGGCTGCGCCGGCGGCTAACAGAGCAGGGATAACCACTGCCAGAATATTGCGCTTCATC
Source organism: Type-F symbiont of Plautia stali (assembly GCF_059731105.1). Classification (NCBI taxonomy): domain Bacteria; kingdom Pseudomonadati; phylum Pseudomonadota; class Gammaproteobacteria; order Enterobacterales; family Enterobacteriaceae; species Type-F symbiont of Plautia stali. The sequence goes on from NZ_AP035909.1 coordinate 1,364,949, forward strand.
ATTATTCATTACCCTCATTGGAGTTATTTGTACACCTGCCACTGCCGTAAGGAAATCTTTACAGAACCCTCAACGAAGTTTGGTGTCTTCCTGTGTCTGCACGCATCTTTCCATCCCCCCCGCCGTAATTCTAGCGCGAAAATGCTACTAAACTCGTAATCTGGTTTCTAAAGGAAAATATGTATTACAAAATGTAAAAAATACGGAACTTTGTGAGAGAACTCAAAATTTACAAAAATAAAAAAAGGCCGGCAGTGCCGACCTCTTTATATATATGATTTTCTTATATTAAATGCCGAATGTCAGAAACTCGCATTGCGTGGGGTGCGTGGGAAGGGGATAACGTCCCTGACATTTTGTACGCCGGTGACATAGGCGATTAAACGTTCGAAGCCCAGACCAAAGCCAGAATGCGGAACGGTGCCATAGCGACGCAGGTCACGATACCACCAGTAATCCTCTTTATTCAGCCCCATCTCTTCCAGACGCGCATCCAGCACATCCAGACGCTCTTCACGCTGTGAACCGCCGATGATCTCACCAATGCCCGGCGCCAGAACGTCCATCGCCGCCACGGTTTTGCCATCCTCGTTCAGGCGCATATAGAACGCTTTAATATCTTTCGGGTAGTTTTTCACAACCACTGGCGCTTTGAAGTGTTTCTCTGCCAGATAACGCTCGTGTTCAGAGGAGAGGTCGATACCCCAGGACACCGGATTCTCGAAGGTCTGACCGCAGTTCTTCAGGATCTCAATCGCATCGGTGTAGTCGACCTGAGCAAAATCGGTGGTGATGAAACGCTGCAGGCGTTCAACAGCCTCTTTGTCGACACGCTCAGCAAAGAAGGCCATGTCGTCAGCGCGCTCTTCCAGCACCGCGTTAAACACATATTTCAGCATGGCTTCGGCCAGTGCTGCGGCATCATCCAGCGAAGCAAACGCAATTTCCGGCTCCAGCATCCAGAATTCCGCCAGGTGACGGCTGGTGTTAGAGTTTTCGGCGCGGAAGGTCGGACCAAAGGTGTAAATCTTCGACAGGGCGCTGGCATAGGTTTCACCGTTCAGCTGACCTGATACGGTCAGGAACGCCTCTTTGCCAAAGAAATCTTCAGCGAAATCGACTTTGCCCTGATCGTCACGCGGCAGGTTTTCCAGATCCAGCGTCGAAACGCGGAACATCTCGCCTGCGCCTTCGGTGTCTGACGCGGTGATCAGTGGAGTGGAGACCCAGAAATAGCCATTTTCATGGAAGAAACGGTGCAGCGCCTGCGCCAGAGTATGGCGGACGCGGGCAACCGCGCCAATCAGGTTGGTGCGCGGACGCAGGTGAGCCACTTCACGCAGATACTCAATGCTGTGGCGCTTAGCCGCCATCGGGTAGCTGTCCGGATCTTCCACCCAGCCCACCACTTCCAGATGGGTCGCCTGAATCTCAAACGCCTGGCCCTGACCCGGCGAAGCCACCACTTTACCGGTGACGATAACCGAACAGCCCGTGGTCAGACGCAGCACTTCATCCTGATAATTATTCAGAGAATTATTGACGACAGCCTGAACGGGATTAAAGCAGGAGCCGTCATACACGGCGATGAAGGAAAGACCGGCTTTGGAATCTCTTCGGGTACGCACCCAACCACGTACGGTGACTTCACTGTCAACCGCGACGCGACCGTGCAGTACGTCCGCTACAGGCACTACGCTCATAAATATCTCTCTATATAGAAGAAGTGAGTAAAAAAAGTTGCCCCATCCGGGGTTTTGCTATGTTACTTGCGAGTCTTCAGGAAACAAGCAAAATTCAGGCTGAAAACAGATTTATTACAGCAGAGGCGGGGCGTATTGACGCCCCGATAAGAGGGGATTTAACTCGCTTTTTTCACCAGCGGCAGGTCAAAGGCTTTACGCAGCGCTCTGACAAAAGCTTTGTCCTGACAGATCGTTTTACCCGGGCTGTCGGAGAGTTTCGCCACCGGTTTACCGTTGCACTGCACCAGTTTGATGACGATATTCAGTGGCGTGACGCCCGGAATATCGCAGGTCAGGCGGGTCCCGATACCGAAAACCACATTCGTTCGCTGACCAAAATGGCGGTAAAGCGCCAGCGCCTTGTCGAGATTCAGATTGTCAGAAAAGACCAGATTTTTGCTTAAGGGATCGATACCCAGCTTCTGATAGTGGGCGAGCGCTTTCTCACCCCACTCAACCGGATCGCCGGAATCGTGGCGCAGACCCTGATAACGGCGGGCGAACACCGGGCCAAAGTCGCGCAGGAACGCATCCATGGCGATACAGTCGGTCAGCGCAATACCCAGCTGGTCGTCATACTCATCCAGCCACGCCTGCAGTGCTGCCCGCTGGCTGTTCGCCAGAACGGGACTAATCTGCTGGAACGCCTGAAACCACTCGTGCGCCTGGGTGCCCACTGGCGTGAGTGACAGGCGGCGCGCCAGGTCATAGTTACTGGTACCAATCAGCCAGGGGAAATCCTGTTTCAGCGTTGCGACAATCGACTGCTGCACATCCTGTGAATAGCGACGGCGGGTGCCGAAATCCATCAGGCGGAAGCGTGACATGTCGAAGTCGGCCACCTGCGCTTTAAAGTCACTGAGCTTATGATGCAGGTAGTCAATCGCCTGCTGAGTGGTGACCTGCGGTGTGCGATGACGATGCACAATCTCGCTGATCAGCGCCAGCAGCGGCACCTCCCACAGTATCACTTCACGCCACGGCCCCTGAATACGAAGGTCCAGCTTGCCGTGGTGATTGCGCACCTCAACCTGCTCCGGTTTGTAGCGGAACTGGCGAAGCCAGCTCAGGTAATCTTCGCGAAAGAAGGGAAGATGAGACAACCAGGTCGCTTCATCTTCGGTCAGCGCCAGATTTTGCATTGCGGTTATCGCGTCACGAATTTCGTCAGCGTAGAGACCCAGCAGTTCGTCGCCGCGGCAGCGAAACTCCGCCGTCACCGTTACGTCGTGGTAGCGGTGGAAAACGGCCTGCTGCATATGGAGCTTATAGGCGTCCGTATCCAGCAGCGAGGTCAGTATCGGGGAAGCATGTCCTGTCATGGCGCGTTTCAGCATCCTGTTCGGTGGCGCAGAGCCCGGTGTTGTACACAGTCATAAAGACGCAAAAGTATAATTCACTATCTGACGCCAATCACAGCATATTTCAGTCCGGCGGGTCGAGGCCAATCTGTGCCTTTGTTAACAAACTGTAGACATTTCACCCTTTAGCTGCATTGTGCGTGGCAAGCTTGTTGTAACAAGCTTAGACTTTGCCGGTAAACTTATAACAACGCGAGACGGAATATGACGCAACAGCCCCAAATCAAGTATCGCCACGACTACCGTGCGCCTGATTACACCATCACCGACATCGATTTAACCTTTGAACTGGATGCGTCGACCACCCGCGTAACGGCCATCAGCCAGGTCAAACGGCTGGGCGACAGCCAGGCTGAGCTGCGCCTGGACGGAGAGGCGTTAACGCTGATTGCGCTGGAAATCGACGGGCAGCCCTGGACGGCGTTCCGTGAAGAAGAGGGGGCGCTGGTCATCAGTCAGCTGCCGGAAAGCTTCACCCTGAAAATCATCAACGATATTCATCCGGATCAGAACACCGCGCTGGAAGGACTGTACAAATCGGGTGAGGCGCTCTGCACCCAGTGCGAAGCTGAAGGCTTCCGTCATATTACCTGGTATCTCGATCGCCCGGATGTGCTGGCGCGTTTTACTACCACCATTTATGCCGACGGCAATCGCTATCCCTACCTGCTCTCCAACGGTAACCGGATCGACGGCGGCCAGGACGATCAGGGGCGCAACTGGGTGAAGTGGCAGGACCCGTTCCCGAAACCCTGCTATCTCTTTGCGCTGGTGGCGGGCGACTTCGACGTGCTGCGCGACAGCTTTACCACCCGCTCAGGCCGTGATGTGGCGCTGGAAATCTTCGTCGACCGCGGCAATCTCGACCGCGCTGACTGGGCGATGACCTCGCTGAAAAACAGCATGAAGTGGGACGAGGAGCGTTTTGGTCTGGAGTATGACCTCGACATCTTTATGATCGTGGCAGTGGACTTCTTTAATATGGGGGCGATGGAGAACAAAGGCCTCAACGTCTTTAACGCCAAATATGTGCTGGCCAAAGCTGAAACCGCGACCGACAAAGATTATCTCGGTATTGAAGCCGTAATCGGTCATGAATATTTCCATAACTGGACCGGTAACCGTGTGACCTGCCGCGACTGGTTCCAGCTCAGCCTGAAAGAGGGGCTGACGGTCTTCCGCGATCAGGAGTTCAGCTCCGATCTGGGCTCGCGCGCGGTGAACCGCATCGATAATGTGCGCATCGTTCGTGGTGCACAGTTCGCCGAAGATGCCAGCCCGATGGCGCACCCGATCCGCCCGGATCAGGTGATCGAAATGAACAACTTCTACACCCTGACCGTGTATGAAAAGGGATCGGAAGTGATCCGCATGATGCACACGCTGCTGGGTGAGGAGAATTTCCAGAAAGGCATGCAGCTCTATTTTGAGCGCCACGACGGCAGCGCGGCAACCTGTGATGATTTTGTTCAGGCGATGGAAGATGCTTCTAACGTCGACCTGTCGCAGTTCCGCCGCTGGTACAGCCAGTCGGGTACACCGGTCCTGACGGTTCGTGACGACTATAATCCGGAGCTGGAACAGTACACTCTGCATGTTACCCAGCACACGCCAGCCACCGCCGACCAGAAAGAGAAGCTGCCGCTGCACATTCCGCTGGATATCGAACTCTATGATGGCGAAGGCAAGGTGATCCCGCTGCAGCATAATGGGCAGCCGGTGCATCATGTGCTGAATGTTACCGAGGAGTTCCAGACCTTTATTTTCGACAACGTCTACTTCCAGCCGGTACCGTCGCTGCTGTGTGAATTCTCTGCGCCGGTGAAGCTCGACTATAAGTGGAGTGACGCGCAGCTTACCTTCCTGATGCGCCATGCCCGCAACGACTTCTCCCGCTGGGATGCGGCTCAGAGCCTGCTGGCCACCTATATCCGCCTCAATGTCGCCCGCTATCAGCAGGGCCAGCATCTGTCGCTGCCACTGCACGTCGCCGACGCATTCCGCGCAGTGCTGCTTGATACCGACTGCGACCCGGCACTGACCGCGCTGATCATGACGCTGCCGTCAGAAAATGAGATTGCCGAGCTGTTTGACGTTATCGATCCGCAGGCCATCTCACTGGTGCGGGATGCGCTGCAGCGTACGCTGGCGCGCGAACTGGCCGATGAATTCTTTGCGATTTACAACGCCAATCAGCAGCCCGAGTACCGGGTGGAGCATGAGGCGATTGGTCAGCGCAGCCTGAAAAATATCTGCCTGACCTATCTCGCCTTCAGCGATGCGCAGCTGGCGGACAAACTGGTGCAGGCGCAGTATCAGCAGGCGACCAACATGACCGATGCGCTGGCCGCTCTTTCTGCCGCTGTGGCGGCGCAGCTGCCGTGCCGCGATGCGCTGCTGGCGGCGTATGATGAGCGCTGGCATCAGGATGGTCTGGTCATGGACAAATGGTTTGTGCTGCAGGCGACCAGTCCGGCTGCCAACGTGATGCGCAACGTGCGTCAGCTTCTGACGCATCGCTCCTTCACGATGAGTAACCCGAACCGCGTTCGCTCGCTGGTGGGTGCCTTTGCCTCCGCGAACCCTGCTGCTTTCCATGCAAAAGATGGCAGCGGCTATAAGTTCCTGGTCGAGATGCTGACTGACCTCAACACCCGTAATCCGCAGGTGGCGGCACGGATGGTGGAGCCGCTGATTCGCCTGAAACGCTATGACGAAACGCGTCAGGCGATGATGCGCGAGGCGCTGGAAGAACTGCTGACGCTGGATAAACTCTCTGGCGATCTCTACGAGAAAATCACCCGGGCGCTGAACGCCTGATAATAAAAAGGCGGAGCGTCTGAGACGGCCTCCGCCTTTTTTTAGCGCTGCTGCGCCAGTCGCACCGGTGGAGTGCGCTCTGTACGCTGCATCACCCGATCCAGCACCTCCGCTTCCAGCTCGGCGAGTCGTGCCGATCCCCGGCGTCGCGGCCTGGGCAAATCGACCTGAAGATCCAGCCCGATCTCTCCCTCCTCAATCAACAGCACCCGATCCGCCATCACAACCGCCTCACTGACATCGTGCGTGACCAGCAGCACGGTAAAGTGATGCTGCTGCCACAGCGACTCAATCAGTCCCTGCATTTCGATGCGGGTCAGGGCATCCAGCGCTCCCAGTGGCTCATCCAGCAGCAACAGACCGGGACGATGGATCAGCGCCCGGGCCAGCGCAACCCGCTGTTTCTGGCCTCCCGACAGCGCAGCAGGCCACTCATCCGCCCGATCGGCAAGTCCGACTGCCGCCAGCGCATCCCGCGCCGCGCCGCGCCATTCGCGTCCGCGCAGCCCCAGGCCGACGTTGTCGATCACTTTTTTCCACGGCAGCAGTCGCGCATCCTGGAACATCAGACGGGTATCGTCGTGCGCCGACTGCAACGGCGCATTGCCCGCCAGCAGCTCACCGCTGGAGCAGTGCTCCAGTCCGGCCAGCAGGCGCAGCAGGGTACTTTTGCCACAGCCGCTGCGGCCCACGACCGCCACAAACTGACCGGAAGGGATATGCAGGTCAATTTTATTGAGAATGGTGCGGTTGCCATACTGTTTGCTGACGCCGTTGACGCCAACCGGGGTGCCGGTGTTAAGGCGTGCCGGTGAGAGAGTCGGACTCATGCGTTCTCCTCCTTTAATTGATAAGCGGGGTGCCAGCGCAGCCAGACACGCTCCAGCAGCAGCGCGGCGACATCCGCCAGCTTACCGAGCAGGGCGTAGAGAATAATGGCGACCACCACCACATCCGTCTGCAGAAATTCCCGCGCATTCATCGCCAGATAGCCGATGCCGGCGTTGGCGGAAATGGTCTCCGCGACGATCAGCGTCAGCCACATCAGGCCGAGAGCGAAACGCACGCCGACCATGATATTCGGCAGCGCGCCGGGCAGGATCACCTGGATAAACAGACTCCAGCCGGAGAGACCGTAGCTGCGGGCCATCTCAACCAGCCCGCGGTCAATATTACGGATGCCGTGATAGGTGTTTAGGTAGATAGGGAAGAGCGTACCCAGCGCCACCAGGAAAATCTTGGCCGACTCATCAATACCAAACCAGAGGATCACCAGCGGAATCAGGGCCAGATGCGGCACGTTGCGCAGCATCTGAACTGAGGTATCGAGCAGACGCTCACCGGTTTTTGAGGTGCCGGTGATCAATCCAAGTATCAGACCGATGGAGCCGCCGATAGCGAAACCGACCAGCGCCCGCCAGCTGCTAATCGCCAGGTGCTGCCACAGTTCGCCGCTGACCGTCAGCTGCCAGAAGGTGGTCACGATTTTCTCCGGCGCGGGCAGAATGCGGGTTGATAACCAGCCGGTTTGCGAGGCAATCTGCCACACCACGATCAGCAGGAGAGGCAGCAGCCACGGCACCAGCGTATCGGCAAGACGTTTTCGGGTTCTGGCCATTCTGCTCTCCTCAGCCCCGGGCGACTTTTTTCTCAGGGGTAAAATCGTTGGCTACCGCTTCACCGTGCGCCTGAACGACGCGAGGCTGCGGGACCAGCGGCACCTGCAGGTCGAGATGCGGGAACAGGAGTTCCCCGACGCGATAAGCCTCTTCCAGATGCGGGTAGCCTGACAGAATAAAGGTCTCGATACCCAGCGCTTCATACTCTTTGATCCGGGCGGCAACGGTCGGGCCATCACCCACCAGTGCGGTTCCGGCACCGCTACGCACCAGACCGACACCTGCCCAGAGGTTCGGGCTGATTTCGAGCTTGTCGCGGCGACCCCCGTGGAGCGCGGCCATGCGACGCTGTCCGACAGAATCGGCGCGCTGGAATGCCGCCTGCGCTTTTGCGATGGTGGCGTCATCCACATTGGCAATCAGCCGGTCAGCCGCCTGCCAGGCCTCTTCATTAGTTTCTCGCACAATCACATGCAGACGGATACCGAACCGCACGGTCCGGCCCTGAGCGGCCGCTTTCGCGCGCACCTGCTCAATCTTCTCTTTGACCTGCGCAGGCGGCTCGCCCCAGGTGAGGTAGACATCAACCTGCTCCGCGGCCAGCTCCTGCGCCGGTTCTGAGGAGCCGCCAAACCAGAGCGGCGGACGAGGCTGCTGGACCGGTTTAAACATCAGTCGCGCCCCGCGAACGTGCACATGCTTGCCTTCATAGTCGACGGTTTCCCCCTCAAGGACCCGACGCCAGACGCGGGTAAACTCGGCGGACTCCGCGTAACGCTCGCGGTGATCGAGGAACACCCCGTCGCCCGCCAGCTCTTCCGGATCGCCGCCGGTCACCAGGTTGAACAGCGCCCGCCCGTTAGAGAGGCGATCCAGGGTGGCGGCCTGACGGGCGGCCTGCGTCGGTGAAATCACACCCGGCCGTAGCGCCACCAGAAAACGCAGACGCTGAGTGACCGGAATCAGCGAGGCGGCCACCAGCCAGGCATCTTCACAGGAGCGGCCGGTCGGGATAAGGACGCCGCCAAAGCCAAGACGGTCAGCGGCCTGCGCCACCTGCTGCAGATAGGCGTGATCAACCGGTCGCGCCCCTTCGGCCGTGCCAAGATAGTGTCCGTCGCCATGGGTTGGCAGGAACCAGAAAACAGATACGCTCATTGTTGCTCCTTATTGCGTGACGGTGTGGGGATGCCAGAGACGATCCTGAATCGTCACTTTGACTGGCAACAGATGATTGGCATAAAAGAGATCGGCGGTGCGCTGCTGCGCGGCGGCCGTTTCGGCACTGACCGGTGAAATGCGGGTCGGCGGCCGGTGATCCAGATAGCTGGCGATAACCGGTTCGGGCAGGCCCATCGCCTGAGCCAGCAGGGTAGTACTCTGCTGCCGCTGGCTGATGGTGAGCGCATCGGCCGCACTGAACGTGTCGAGCACCTGCTGAATAAAGGCGCCATGGGCTTCGGCATAGCTGCGGGTCGCTAAATAGAACGAGCCGGTCAGGTTGAGCGAGCTGCCATCGATCAGCAGACGCGAGTTACCCTGCTGGAGTACGGAGGAGTAGTAGGGGTCCCAGATAGCCCAGGCATCGACGTTGCCCTGCTGGAAAGCGGCGCGGGCATCGGCGGGCGTGAGATAGACCGGCGTAATATCGTTAAAGGAGAGTCCCGCCTGCTGCAGCGCGCGCAGCAGCAGGTTGTGCGAGCTGGAGCCTTTCTGGAAGGCGACTTTTTTCCCTTTCAGATCCGCCACCTGTTTCAGGGGGCTGTTTTTCGGCACCAGAATCACTTCTGATTTCGGTTTCGGCGGTTCAGAACCTACGTAGAGCAGATCAGCGCCCGCGGCCTGCGCAAACAGCGGCGGAAGGTCGCCGGTACTGCCGAGATCGATGCTGTTCACATTCAGCGCTTCCAGCATCTGAGGGCCCGCCGGGAACTCGACCCACTTAATATGCGTATGGGGAAAACGCTTCTCCAGTAACTGATGCGACTTTGCCAGCACCATGCTGACTGAGCCTTTCTGATAACCGATACGAATTTCAGCCGGGTCGGATTCGGCGGCCTGAACCTGAAGGCCCGCCAGCAGAAGTCCCGCAACCAGCCACTTTCCTAATCTCTGCTTCATTGCTCTTTCCTTAAACCGCTTGCGCAACGGGGTGGTGGTGACGGGTCAGCGCCAGCCAGAAGGCGGAAACCGCTTCATCCAGACGCTCTGCCAGAGAGGCCTGTAATTCAGGCTGCCGGTCATAATGAATCACCTGATGATCCTCGGCATAAACGCCGTGCAGAATCTCCTGCGCCTTCAGGGCATTGAGAACCGGCTTCAGGGCGTAGTCGAGTGCCAGCATATGACCGGCACTGCCGCCGCTGGCCAGTGGCAGAACCACTTTATGTTCCAGCGCGCGTTCCGGCAGCAGATCAAGCAGGGTCTTCAGCGCCCCCGAAAATGAGGCTTTATAGATCGGGGTCGCCACAATCAGCCCATCCGCGGAGGCCAGGTCCTCGCGTAATGCCAGCAGGGCAGGCGCATCAAAGCGCGCATTGATCAGATCGTCAGGCTGAAAGTTGTGAATATTCCAGGGAATGACTTCAACGCCACGCGCCTCCAGCTTGTGCTGACACAGCGTCAGCAGGGAAGTTGAGCGGGAGGGGAACCGTGGGCTGCCTGCCAGCGTAATAACTCGCATCATCACTCCTTATAACTAAAAGTTATTGATTATCAAATGTTGAGAACTTATGCCTTCATACTGTCAGAGCAGGGCAGTGGGCTTAAATGATTTATCCGGCAAAGTAAGCGTAAAAACTGCAAATAGAAGCGGCGGAAACCGGGGCGCATCCGGAAGCCTTCCGAATATTCTTAATTTCAGGGCAAACAGAGAAACGATTCATTAAGGAGGGTGATGCGAGATCGCAAAAATAGACGGGATGCCCGAAAAAAATCGCTCTCGTCTGATTGCCTGAACATTCTGATTGTGACCAACAACCCCATTAAGCGCAGCGGCCGGGTCAGAAGCAGCACGGAAACTGACTGGTGGTGGGCTTCCTTCGTCTGTTATTAGGATTTATGCCATAAGGCAGAGTGTAATAAAAATGAAGCAATGGTGACGTTTTTCATGGATTCAGACGTTCGCTTACAGATTCCTGAATCTGGTTACGTCTGCTTTATCACCTATTTTTAAATCAATCCTCAACGGTTTTAACATTGCAGCAGGATATTGATGCACGTCTTTTAACAGTGATAGTCCTGTGAAACGTTAAGATATTTTTTACGACTGGTCTTTTTTTACGAAGCCGGTTTAAGATAATCGGGCTGAATCAAAGAAACAGAATATCAGCCTCTCACTCTTTTCATCGCTTCGCCTCTGGTCAGGACCTGCATCAGGCAGGTGAATCGTTTTGTTATTTTTAACAGCTGAGAATTACCTATGTCTGACATCCTGTTATCCGTAATTATTCCAACCTACAACGTTGAGAAATATATTGTCGAGTGCGTTGATTCCTTATTGCGCCAGGTTAAATCTCCCAATGAAATTCTCATTGTGAATGATGGCTCCACCGACGGAACGCTGGCCTTACTTGAACAGAATTATGCGCATCTTTCTCAGGTGAAAATAATTACTACGGAAAACGGCGGCGCCGGTCGTGCTCGCGATGTGGGCATTGAGCAGGCCAGAGGCCAGTTCCTCTTTTTCTGCGACCCGGATGACGTCGTGGTTGATGGCCTGGTGGCGGAACTTGCGACGGTCGCGGAACAGCACCCGGAAACCGACCTGTTCTGTTTCAACTCCTGCGTTTATCGTGATGGGCAGATTGATGTCACCTCACCTAAAGTCAGACACGAAATTTTTGGCCAGCAGAAATCGCAGGAGGTCTTTTTGCATCTGCTGCGAAACGGCAGATATACCTCGGCGGCCTGGAGTTATATCGTCAGTAAGCGAATTGTCGAGCAGCATAAATTACGCTTTGTTGGACGCGTTCATGAAGATCACAACTTCACGCTCTCCGTATTTGTAAAAAGCCAGCAGGCCTGGGTCAGCCGTCAGGTTTATTATAAACAGCGTATCCGTAATGGCTCGCTGACCAACAGTACCAAAAGTAATGAGTTTTTCTACCAGCGTTATAACGCTTTTATGCACGCCTACAGTACGTTAAACAGCTCGATCACAAAATCCGCCTGGCGCAGTTCGCTGGAGAAAGCCTATTTAGTTCATTCGTTTCGCCTGATGATCTACCTGTCACTTTATAATGGCACCCCCGTGCCGGAATATGTCCTGAATGCCATCCGCTTCCTGGGCCGTAATGTCAAAACAGAAAACGTCAAGGAGTGGCTACTGTTCAATCGCCCTGAACTCTTTATTGCGTTACAGCATTACAAAGTTAAAAAAGAGCTCAGTCGCGCCGCCTGATCCTGTAAAAGCAGCCGGATTCTGAAAAATTTGAAGCGATATTGTTTATGCCTTAGCGAAATGAGAAGGTGAGACATGCAATGTGTATAAGGTTGTTGCGTCATGGCAAAAGTACTCGATAAAAGTCTGATTATTAATATTTTTTCGCTGCTGGCGTATCGCGGCGCGTCGTTTCTGTTTCCGCTGGCTACGCTGCCCTATCTGGCCCGTGTTCTGGGGGTAGAACAGATGGGTACGCTGGCGCTGGCGATCGCCTGCGTGCTCTATTGCAGCACCATCTCCGACTGGGGATTCAATGTCTTTACCACCAAAGATATTGCGCATCATCGTGACGATAAGGAGCGTGTCAGTCAGCTCTTCTGGTCCACCTTTAATGCCAAGCTGATGCTGCTGCTGCTGACCAGTGGCACGCTGCTCACCGCCACCTGGTTTAATCCCGCCTGGCACTCACTGTTCTTTATTGTGCTGGCGAACTGCACGACGCTGGTTGGCTCGCTGTTTTCCTTTGGCTGGCTGATGCAGGGCTTTGAGAAGCTGGGCAAAACCGCAGTTATCGCCACCTTCGGTAATTTCTGCGCCATTCCGCTGACCTTTTTGCTGGTGAAATCTCCGCAGGACACCTGGCTGGCTGCGCTGATCCCTGGCGTCGTCTCTATGATTAGTGCGGCGATAACGCTGAAGTTTGTGCTGGAGATGAAAGTCATTGGCCATTACCGCTTTGAACCGCGTGAAATTAAACAGCGCATCACCGACAGCATGGATGTCTTTATTGCCATTGCCGGGGCCAACCTGTTTAACAGCGTCAACGTGGTGATCCTGGCGACCTTTACCTCTACCTATATGGTGGGGATCTATAACGGTGCCGATCGCCTGCGTAAAGCGGCAAACTCCGTGCCGGAGCAGATCGGGAGCGCCTTCTTTCCGCGCGTCAGCCACCTGTTCGGCCGGGATAAACGCGCCGCGATTGCCGCAACACGCAAAAGTCTGCTGCTCTCATTCTCTCTGAGTCTGTCGATTGTCATCTTTACCTGGTTTTTTGCTGACCTGGTCGTCTCGATTTTACTGGGTAAAGACTTTATTCCGTCGGCGGATGTGCTGCGCGTCTTTGTACTCTGCTTCCTGTTTGGCAACATCGCCTATCCGGCCGGATTACAGATCCTGATCCCACACGGCCTGGCGCGCCAGCGTATGTGGGTCATGATGGCGGCGGGGGTGATTAACGTACCGCTCTGCTGTTTCCTGGCCTGGAAGTTTGGCGCAATCGGCGCGGCATGGTCGATGGTGGGCGCGGAAGCGTTTGTCTGTCTCGGCATTTTTGGCATCATGCATCGTCACGGTATCCTGCGGGAATATCTCTTTCCCTCTCAGGTGGAAAATCGCCCCGTAAACGATTCCGCTGCGTAAGATCAAAGCAAGGTGACTTAACTTCCCGCCTTTCCGCCCTTCGATTTACTTTTGCGCCAGAGCACTTTACCATTCTGGCGCACAATTTCCCGTGCACCGACTTTCACGATTGCTTCCGTCCTTCAGGAGAGTGCATGTTTTATCCTATCGTCCGACCGGCGCTGTTTAAACTCGACCCCGAACGCGCGCACGAACTCACTTTTCAGCAACTGCGCTTTATGAATGGCACCCCGCTGGAACGGTTTTATCGCCAGAATCTGCCGTCGCGTCCGGTCACCTGTATGGGACTGACCTTTAAAAATGCCCTTGGCCTGGCCGCGGGCCTGGATAAAAACGCGGGGTGCATTGATGCCTTTGCGGCGATGGGCTTCGGGTTTGTTGAAGTGGGCACCGTCACGCCGCGCGCTCAGGCAGGCAATGATAAGCCGCGCATGTTCCGACTGGTTGAAGCGGGCGGGATTATCAATCGCATGGGATTCAATAATCTGGGGGTCGATCACCTGGTCGAAAACGTGAAAAAAGCGCGTTTTAACGGCGTGCTGGGGATTAATATCGGCAAAAATAAAGATACGCCGGTTGAGCAGGGAAAAGAGGATTACCTGATCTGCATGGAAAAGGTGTATGCCCACGCCGGTTATATCGCCATCAATATTTCCTCACCTAACACTCCCGGTCTGCGCTCACTGCAATATGGTGAGGCTCTGGATGATCTGCTTTCCGCCATTAAACAGAAACAAAAAGCGCTGGAGCAGCGTCATCTCAAATATGTTCCGCTGGCCGTAAAAATTGCTCCGGACCTCTCTGAAGAGGAGTTAATTCAGGTAGCGGACAGTTTAGTACGTCACCAGATTGATGGCGTGATTGCTACGAATACCACGCTCGATCGCTCCCTGGTAACGGGGCTTAAGCATGCTGAGGAAGCCGGTGGCTTAAGCGGACGGCCTGTCCAGTCGCGCAGCACGGCGGTCATTCAGCGCCTCTCACAGGAACTGCAGGGACGCCTGCCGATTATCGGCGCAGGCGGCATTGATTCTCTGACCGCTGCGCGTGAAAAGATTGCGGCAGGGGCTACGCTGGTTCAGATCTATTCAGGCTTTATTTATCAGGGGCCAGGATTAATTAAAGATATCGTCACACATCTCTAAGACAATTCTCACAATGCTTCGCCGGGGGGTTTATTTATCCCCTCGGCTCGTTTATATTTTGTCCTGTTGCACGATTTTTCAGCTTTTCCTTATATTCTATTTTCGCTGAATTCTGCGTGACGTATGGCGCAGCGATAAAAGACAGGGCAGACGATGAACATTAAACCCGACGATAACTGGCGTTGGTATTTTGACAACAGCCACGACCGAATGATGCTCGACCTGGCAGACGGTATGCTTTTTCGCTCCCGCTATTCCCGCAAAATGCTGACGCCCGATGCGTTCTCAGAGTCGGGTTTCTGTGTTGATGATGCCGCCCTCTATTACACCTTTGAAGAGACCTGCCGTCAGTGCAAACTCAGTGGCAGCCATCGCGCTGAACTGGTGCTGAATGCCCTGGTCGCCGCGCGCTTCCTGAAACCGCTGATGCCGAAAAGCTGGCACTTCACCGCATATGCCCCGGCTATGCAGCCGCGGCCCGGTGAGATGGTGCAGGTTACGCTGGCAGAAGAGGGAACGCAGGCGCGTCTGCTGGTGGTTGAAAGCGGCAGTAACGCGGCGCTCTGCCTGCTGGCTCAGCCAGCACTGACGCTGGCCGGCAAAAATATGGTGCTCGGCGATGCCATCAAGGTGATGAACGACCGCCTGCAGCCCTGGTATCAGGATGTCGCGCCGCGCTATGCCCGCGCGGTCTGACTACTTCAGTTCGACATCGCCTGCCGGAATACAGCTGCAGCTCAGCAGCGTTCCGTCCTGACGCACGGCGCCTTTCTTCAGCGCTTTAACTTCGCCCGATACCAGATTCAGCTTACAGCTGCCGCACAGTCCCGCACGACAGGAGTAGGGGATACGAAATCCCTGCATTTCCAGCTGATCCAGTAACACCTGCTGATTATCCCCGCGGAAGGTCTGTCCCTGAAAGGTGATAGTCACGGCATCAGGGGCCTGTGGCTGCGGTTTCAGCGTCTCAATGACCTCTCCGGCACCGTAGAGGCGCGGCGCATGGCGCTTCAGGATCACCATTTCGTCACCGGCACGCACTACACCCTGATTACGGGCCACCAGATTCAGGCCAAAATCGATATCCCCGCTGCCATCCTGGGCGCTGCGGAACGTCTGCAGAGTGGCGAGCGGATGACCGGCAGGATGTTTGCGTCCGGTTTCGGGGCTGACCGTGGTCAGCACGCAGCGACTGCAGGGTTTCGGCACTTCAAAGATAACTTCACCTATCCGGATCTCCGCCCAGCTGTCTTCATCCCATGCGGCCGCGCCGCTCACGACCAGATTGGGACGAAACTGTTCGGCACGTACGCTGGCCGGGCAGCGCTGTTGCAGGTCATGCAGCGAGGCGCTGTTCACCAGCAAAAACGGAAAGCCATCGGCAAAACTCAGCGGGACATGGTCAAATGCTTTGACCCGGCGACGGGGTTCAGGTCCGACCCAGCGCAGCTGGACGTCACGGGGAAAGAACTGGCTCAGCCACTGATTCATGGCGGGCGGGGCGATGCGTGCGCTGAAGCGATTGCCCCAGACCTCGGTCGGGTGTTCCTGCTCCCCGAAATCGCTGAAGCGGATAAGCATGTGACTGCCGTCCGGCGCTTCCAGTAACAGCCCCTCAGGTAAAATAGCGGGTGTAAAGCGCACCATCTCCGGATGCTGCCGGGCAGTAATAAAGGTGCCGTCAGGTTCCGTCACCATAAACAGACGATCAAAAGCCAGCCCGCTGCCAGAAACCCGGGCGTGTGACAGTGCCAGCCCCCGCATCGACTTCACAGGATGAATAAATAAGCGGGAAAGCGTGATCATGGTGTTCTCCTTGAAACCCGACGCGCAAGACAAAAGAAGCTAACTTTATGACATAGGTCTGTGATTCGCTATAATGCGCGACAATTTTCTCAAGAGTTAAAAAGTGACGATATGAATTCTCTGTTTGCCAGCACGGCGCGTGGGCTCGAAGAGCTGTTAAAAAGTGAGCTGGACGCGCTGGGCGCGCAGGATTTGCAAGTGGTGCAGGGAGGCGTTCACTACGAAGCCGACGATCGCGTCATGTACCAAAGCCTGATGTGGAGCCGTTTAGCATCACGCATCCTGTTGCCGCTGGGAGAGTTTGGCGTCTACAGCGACCTCGATCTCTATCTGGGTGTGCAGGGCGTGGACTGGCCTTCCATGTTCGGCAGCGACAAAACCTTTGTCGTCCATTTCAGCGGCACCAATGACTCGATTCGCAACAGCCAGTTTGGTGCGCTGAAAGTCAAAGACGCCATTGTGGACAGCTTTACCCGTAAGAATCTGGAGCGTCCCAATGTCGATCGTGAGCAGGCGGATATCCGTATCAACGTCTGGCTGAATGACG
Organism: Type-F symbiont of Plautia stali; assembly: GCF_059731105.1. Lineage (NCBI taxonomy): Bacteria > Pseudomonadati > Pseudomonadota > Gammaproteobacteria > Enterobacterales > Enterobacteriaceae > Type-F symbiont of Plautia stali. Next base: position 1,381,798 of record NZ_AP035909.1, read on the forward strand.
ATCGCGCCAGCATCGCGCTGGATCTGAGCGGCAGTTCATTGCATCAGCGTGGCTATCGCCAGCAGACCGGTCAGGCACCGTTAAAAGAGAATCTGGCGGCGGCGATTGTGCTGCGTTCTGGCTGGGAGCCATCCACACCGCTGATCGATCCAATGTGCGGTTCAGGTACGCTGCTGATTGAAGCTGCGCTGATCGCCTGCGATCGTGCGCCTGGCCTGCTGCGCCGTCACTGGGGCTTTATGGCCTGGAGCCAGTTCAATGCTGCGCTGTGGCAGGACGTGAAAAACGAAGCGCATAATCGTGCCCGCACCGGCACGGAGAATACGCAGGCGCGCTTCTTTGGCTATGACACGAACGGCCGGGTGCTGGAGTGGGCGCAGGCGAATGCCCGCCGTGCGGGTGTGGAAGAACTCTTTACCTTTGCACAGCAGGATCTGCTGAAGCTTACCAATCCGGTGGATGCGGCGGTTCACGGCACGGTGCTGAGCAACCCCCCTTACGGTGAACGCCTGGAGAGCGAACCGGCGCTGATCGCGCTGCACAGTCAGCTTGGACGCCTGATGAAACAGCATTTTGGCGGCTGGAAGCTTTCTCTGTTCAGCGCCTCACCTGAGCTGCTGAGCTGCCTGCAGCTGCGCGCCGACCGTCAGTTTAAAGCCAAAAACGGCCCGCTGGATTGCGTGCAGAAAAACTATCAGCTCGCGGTGAACAGCAGCGAAAGCGCCGGACAGATTGCGGAAGATTACGCAAACCGTCTGCGTAAAAACGTGAAGAAGCTGGAGAAGTGGGCGCGTCAGGAAGGCATTGAATGCTACCGCATTTACGATGCCGATCTGCCAGACTACAACGTGGCTGTTGACCGCTACGCTGACTGGGTGATTATCCAGGAGTATGCGCCACCGAAAACCATCGATCCCAACAAAGCGCGTCAGCGCCTGTTCGATGTGATCAGTGCGACGCTCACCGTACTGGCGTTGCCTGCAGACCGTCTGATTATGAAAACCCGCGAACGTCAGAAGGGCAAAGCGCAGTATCAGAAGCTGAGTGAGAAGGGCGACTATTTCGAAGTTAAAGAGTTTAATGCGCGTTTCCTGGTGAACCTGACCGACTATCTCGATACCGGTCTGTTCCTCGACCACCGCATTGCCCGCAAAATGCTCGGTAATATGAGCAAGGGTAAAGATTTCCTGAACCTGTTTGCTTACACCGGCACCGCCAGTGTGCATGCCGGTCTGGGCGGGGCACGCTCGACCACCACGGTCGATATGTCACGCACCTATCTGGAGTGGGCGGAACGCAACCTGCGTCTCAACGGGCTGACCGGTCGTCAGCACCGTCTGATGCAGGCGGACTGCCTGAGCTGGCTGCATGAGAGTGATGAGAATTTTGACCTGATCTTTATCGATCCGCCAACTTTCTCCAACTCCAAGCGTATGGAAGAGAGCTTCGACGTTCAGCGCGATCATATGATGCTGATGCGTAACCTGAAGCGCCTGCTGCGTCGCGGCGGCACCATCATGTTCTCCAACAACAAACGCGGTTTTAAAATGGACATGGATGGCCTGAAATCTCTGGGCCTGCAGGCGCAGGATATTACCCAGAAAACGCAGTCGCAGGATTTCGCGCGCAACCGACACATTCACAACTGCTGGCTGATCACACACGCCGGTAAGGAATAAGATTACATGTCATTAATCAGTATCCACGGCGCCTATCTCTCCTTCAGCGATGCGCCGCTGTTAGACAACACCGAACTGCATATCGAAGAGAACGAGCGCGTCTGTCTGGTCGGCCGTAACGGTGCAGGTAAATCCACCCTGATGAAGATCATCAACGGTGAACAGCCCCTGGATGATGGTCGCATTATTTATGAAACCGACCTGGTCGTGGCGCGTCTGCAACAGGACCCCCCACGCAATATTACCGGTTCGGTTTATGACTTCGTGGCTGAAGGCGTTGAAGAGCAGGCAGAGCATCTGAAAGCTTATCACGCCATTTCCCATCTGGTGATGGACGATCCAAGCGATAAAAACCTCAACGAGATGGCGCGTCTGCAGAGCATTCTCGACCATCAGAATCTGTGGCAGCTGGAAAGCCGCATCCATGATGTACTGGAGCAGATTGGCCTGAAGCCCGATACCGAGCTCTCATCGCTTTCGGGTGGCTGGCTGCGTAAAGCGGCGCTGGGCCGTGCGCTGGTGAGCAATCCGCGCGTTCTGATGCTGGATGAACCAACGAACCACCTGGATATTGAAACCATCGACTGGCTGGAAACCTTCCTGAAGAATTTCAGCGGCAGCATCGTCTTTATCTCCCATGACCGTTCGTTTATCCGCAACATGGCGACGCGGATCGTCGACCTTGACCGCGGCAAACTGGTCTCCTGGCCGGGCAACTACGATCAGTATCTGGCGGGTAAAGAGGAAGCGCTGCGCGTCGAAGAGATGCAGAACGCGGAGTTTGACCGCAAGCTGGCGCAGGAAGAGGTGTGGATCCGTCAGGGCATTAAAGCCCGTCGTACCCGCAATGAAGGTCGCGTGCGTGCGCTGAAAGCCCTGCGTCGCGAGCGTTCTGAGCGCCGTGAAGTGATGGGCAAAGCGAACATGCAGGTGGGTGAAGCCTCCCGCTCGGGCAAAATTGTCTTTGAACTGGAAAATGTCGATTACGCGGTCGATGGCAAAGTGCTGGTGAAGGACTTCTCTTCCCAGGTGCAGCGTGGCGATAAGATTGCTTTGATCGGGCCAAACGGCTGCGGTAAAACCACACTGCTGCGCCTGATGCTGCAACAGCTTAAGGCCGACCATGGCCGCGTGCATTCCGGCACCAAGCTGGAAGTGGCCTACTTTGACCAGCACCGTGCGGAGCTGGACCCGGATCGCACCGTGATGGACAACCTGGCCGAAGGCAAGCAGGAAGTCCTGGTCAACGGCAAACCGCGCCACGTTCTGGGTTATCTGCAGGACTTCCTGTTCCATCCGAAACGGGCCATGACCCCGGTGCGCGCGCTCTCCGGTGGGGAACGTAACCGCCTGCTGCTGGCGCGTCTGTTCCTGCGTCCCAGCAACCTGATGATTCTCGATGAACCGACTAACGACCTCGACGTCGAAACGCTGGAACTGCTGGAAGAGCTGATTGATGGTTATCAGGGCACAGTACTGCTGGTCAGCCACGATCGTCAGTTCGTCGATAATACCGTGACCGAATGCTGGATTTTCGAAGGGAATGGCGAGATTGGCACCTTTGTTGGCGGCTACCACGATGCACAACAGCAGCGTGCAGCCTACCGGCAGCATAAGGCCTCAGCCCCAGCCAGAGCGGCAACCAGCACCGCGAAGCCCGCCGCAGAGAAGAGCGAGGCGAAGCGTAACGTGAATAAACTCAGCTATAATCTGGCGCGTGAGCTGGAACAATTGCCGCAAAAACTGGAGCAGCTTGAAGCGCGCATCGGTGAACTGCAGGCGAAGATGAGTCATCCGGACTTCTTCAGTCAGCCACACGATCAGACGCAACCGGTGCTGGATAATCTTGCTCAGGCCGAGCAGGAGCTGGAAACCGCGTTTGCGCGCTGGGAAGAGCTTGAGTCACTGAAAAACGGCGCGTAGGGCAGGGCTAGCGGATGTGTTCAGCAGTGAAAAGTAACGCGTGGATGCTCTGTCCACAGTGCGATTTAACGATCAGGCTGCCGGACATTCCCGTTGGCAGCCGGGCATCATGCCCGCGCTGCCACACTGCTCTGACGGCGAACTGGCATGAACCGCGTAAACGACCAACGGGCTATGCGATGGCAGCGCTGTTTATGCTGGTGCTGGCGAACCTGTTTCCATTCGTCTCCATGAAGGTGGCCGGGCTGACCAGTCAGATCACCCTGATGCAGATACCCAGAGTGATGGTGTCGGAAGATTACAGCAGTCTCGCCACGCTGTTTCTGCTGTTCGTGCAGGCGGTTCCCGCCTTCTGCATGATAACCATCCTTCTGCTGGTCAATCCGATACCGTTACCCACGCCGCTCAGAGTCGGTCTCGCCCGAATCCTGTTTCATCTGCGCAACTGGGGCATGTCAGAAATCTTCATGGCTGGCGTGCTGGTCAGCTTCGTCAAGCTGATGGCCTATGGTGAAATCGGACTGGAAACCAGCTTCTGGCCCTGGGTTCTGTTCTGTCTGCTGCAGTTGCGTGCCTTTCAGTGCGTCGATCGGCGTGCGCTGTGGGATCGCCTCTCACCCCGACCCGCACTGCCGCATGCGCCCGAGGTGGGCGTCAGTGGCCTGGCGCAGGGCCTGCGCTCCTGTCCCTGCTGCACCGCCATTCTGCCTGCGGATGAGCCCGCCTGTCCGCGTTGTGGCGTCCAGGCGCAGGCCCGGCGTAAGCACAGCCTGCAATGGACGCTGGCGCTGCTGCTCACCTCGGTGCTGCTCTATATTCCGGCTAACCTGATGCCGATTATGGTCACGGAGACGCTGGGCAGCGCCTATCCCTCCAATATCATGGCGGGGGTGATTGTGCTGTGGGCTGATGGCTCCTATCCGGTGGCGCTGGTGATCTTTATCGCCAGCATCATGGTGCCGACGCTGAAAATGCTGGCAATTGGCTGGCTCTGTTGGGGTGCCAGCGGACGCGGACGGCGGGACAGCCACAAAATGCACAAGATTTATGAAGTGGTCGAGTTTGTTGGCCGCTGGTCGATGATCGACGTGTTTGTGATTGCCGTGCTCTCTGCGCTGGTGCGTATGGGGCAATTAATGAATGTTTATCCCGCGTGGGGGGCAGTTCTGTTTGCGATGGTGGTGATCATCACCATGATCGCTGCCATGACCTTTGACCCGCGATTACTTTGGGATCGTGCACGTGAAAACACAATGAAGGAGTCGCGCCTTGACGGAAACTAACCACGGCCATGCAAAGGTGGAACAGATTAAGCGCTGGTCGCCGGTCTGGATTGTCCCCATCGTCACGCTGCTTATCGGCGGATGGATCCTCTTCTATCACTTCAGCCATCAGGGGCCGGAAGTGACATTAATTACCGAAAACGCTGAGGGCATTGTGGCGGGTAAAACCACCATAAAAAGCCGCAGCGTGGATGTCGGTGTGGTGGAAAGCGCGGTGCTAAGCGACGATCTCCATCATGTGGAAATTAAAGCGCGCCTGAACGCGGGCATGGACAAGCTGCTGCACAGCGACAGCGTGTTCTGGGTCGTGAAACCGCAGGTGGGCCGTGAAGGTATCAGCGGCCTTGGCACGCTGTTGTCAGGCGCCTACATCGAACTGCAGCCCGGCACGAAAAACCAGGCACCTGAGCAGTACAAGCTGCTGGATGCTCCGCCGCTGGCGCCACCGGATGCCAAAGGGATCCGCATCATACTGGACAGCAAAAAAGCCGGTCAGCTTAATCCGGGCGATCCGGTTCTGTTCCGCGGCTACCGGGTCGGTACAGTGGAAACCAGTTCGTTTGACACCGATAAACGCATGATGACCTATCAGTTGTTTATTGCCGCGCCTTACGACCGCCTGGTGACCACCAACGTGCGTTTCTGGAAAGACAGCGGCATCGCCGTGGATATGTCCGCGTCAGGCATGCGGGTCGAAATGGGATCGCTGACCACGCTGTTCAGTGGCGGCGTCAGTTTCGATGTGCCGGATGGCTGGGATCTGGGTGAAGCGGCGACAAATCATGCCGACTATCATCTGTTTGACGATCAGCGCAGCATCCAGGATTCGCTCTACACCAATCACGTCGACTATGTGCTCTTCTTCTCAGACTCCATTCGCGGTCTGCAGGCGGGTGCACCGGTTGAATTCCGCGGCATTCGCCTCGGTACCGTGTCACAGGCACCGCTGATGAAAGCGGGTCTGGATCAGGCACTGAACAACGATTACCGCGTTCCGGTGCTGATTCGCATTGAGCCGGATCGCTTTATCAGCCGACTGGGCGAGAATTTCGATCTGGAGCAGCATCTGCAGGATGGGAAGAAACGTGGCCTGCGTGCCACGCTGAAAACCGGCAACCTGCTGTCGGGTGCGCTCTATGTCGATCTCGACTTCTATGACAATGCGCCAGCCTACAAAGGCCCGCAGAAAGTCTCAGGTTATGAAGTGATCCCAACCGTCAGCGGCGGACTGAGCCAGATTCAGCAGAAACTGATGGCGGCCCTGGATAAGATCAACAGCCTGCCTCTGAACGGTATGGTCAATGAAGCGACCGGTACGCTGAAAGAGAGTCAGAAGACGATGCGCGATCTGCAGCGCACCATCGACAATATCAACAAAGTGACCGCCAGTCCGGCAATGAAGACCCTGCCGGAAGATCTGCAGCAGACGCTGCGTGAGCTGAATCGCAGCATGAAAGGACTGCAGCCCGGTTCGCCTGCTTACAGTAAGCTGGTCGGGGATATGCAACGACTGGATCAGGTGCTGCGTGAACTTCAGCCGGTGCTGAGGACACTCAACACCAAGAGCAATGCGCTGGTATTTGAGGCGAAACCGGGACAGGATCCCCAGCCGAAGAGGGCGAAACAGTGAAAAAAGGATTGATACTTTGTGCCGCGCTGGTGATGAGCGCATGCAGCAGCAGCGTTGACAATACCTGGTATCAGCTGCCCTCCGGGGCGGCTTCCATGCAGGTCAGCAGCAGCCAGATGAACGAAGCTCAGCCGATGCTGTGGGTGCAGCAGGTGACGGTGCCGGATTATCTGGCCGGCAACGGGCTGGTCTACCAGACCAGTGACGTCAAATATGTCATTGCCGCCAACAACCTCTGGGCCAGTCCGCTTGATCAGCAGCTGCAGCAGACGCTGATCACCAATCTGAGCAAGGCGCTGCCTGGCCGGCTGGTAGCCGGATCGCCGCTGGGTGCGCAGCACGACACGCTGAATGTCACTATCACAGGCTTTCAGGGGCGCTACGACGGTAAGGCGATTGTCAGCGGTGAATGGACGCTGGAGCATCAGGGCCGTCTGATCAAACAGGCATTTAATATTGTCCTGCCGCAGACTGAAGATGGCTACGATGCCATGGTCAGAACGCTGGCCACCGGCTGGCAGCAGACGGCGCAGCAGATTGCCAATAGTGTGGTTGCGCTAAATTAAGAATATTATGAATAAATAAGCTAAGCCCCTGATGAAATGTCGCGATATAACGGCATGATTCAGGGGCTTTTTACTAGCTTAATCAGGGCGATAGTGTTGCCGTCTCCATCACAAAACCGCGCTTTCTTTTCCGATTAAGGTCACATTTATGACAGTGGCATGAAGATTGCGCATTGATCTTTGGGTGCGCAGGGGGTAGAACGTAAGAGTGGTTGAACATTAATTCACCACTTTTCTTTCCACCAGATTCCACAGACCTTACATGAGGGACACGGAGTATGAAGAGACAGAAACGAGACCGCCTCGAACGCGCCCATTCACGTGGTTATCAGGCAGGCATTACTGGACGCTCAAAAGAGATGTGTCCGTATCAGTTGATTGACGCTAAGTCTCACTGGTTGGGAGGTTGGCGACAAGCCATGGAGGACAGGTCGGTAGCAGCATAACCGGATGTCACTGAAAAAGGAAAATAACCTCCGCCTGGCGCGGAGGTTTTTGTTTCTGTGCAGAATGCTCAGAATGCCGCGGTGTCTTTAAACAGACCCACTTTGAGATCGCTGGCGGTGTAGATCAGATTACCGTCAACCAGCACTTCGCCATCTGCCACGCCCATCACCAGCTTGCGGTTGATCACGCGTTTGAAGTGAATGCGGTAGGTGACTTTCTTCGCGTCCGGCAGGACCTGTCCAGTGAACTTCACTTCACCCACGCCCAGCGCACGACCTTTACCTTCGCCGCCCAGCCAGCCCAGATAGAAACCTACCAGCTGCCACATGGCATCCAGACCCAGGCAACCTGGCATCACCGGATCGCCGATAAAGTGGCAGCCGAAGAACCAGAGATCGGGATTGATATCCAGTTCTGCTTCAACAAAGCCTTTGTCGTATTTGCCGCCGTCTTCGGTCATTTTGACCACGCGGTCCATCATCAGCATGTTGCCGGAAGGAAGCGGCGGACCATTTTCGCCAAACAGTTCACCACGACCTGACAGAATCAGATCTTCTTTGGTATAGGATTCGCGTTTATCTACCATGTTTTCAATAAGCCTTGTTTTAGTGAATCACGAATATTAGCGAACAGTTGTACGCTGAGCAAATCGGATTAACGCTGGTTGAACCAGTTAAGCCAGCGCAGCGCCCAGGGACGTTGCGGGACATCCGGCTGGTTGAACAGGCTGATGCGTTCCTGGATGGTGTGCAGCAGGCAATCGCCCTCGCCATCTTCCGTACGCCATATTTTACCGGTCAGCAGTGGCAGGGCCTCATCAGCACGTTCTACAGCCCAGATGTGGAAACGGCCCTGTTCTACCGCACTGACCACTGCCTGGCTGAGGCTGAGATGACGCACATTACAGGCCGGGATAATGACGCCCTGCTGGCCGGTGAGTTCACGCTGATGGCAGATCTCGAAGAAACCTTCAATCTTCTCATTCAGGCCGCCTACCGGCTGGACGTTGCCGAACTGATCAACCGATCCGGTGACGGCAATCTGCTGATTGATTGGCTGGTTAGCCAGCGCGCTGATCAATGCACAGAGCTCGGCCAGAGAGGCGCTGTCGCCATCAACTTCAGAGTATGACTGCTCAAATACCATTGACGCTGAGAAGGGCAGTTGCTGATCGAGCTCCAGCTCTGCAATCAGGTAAGCCTGCATGATCATCATGCCTTTAGCGTGGATATTGCCGCCTAGCTCCGCCTTACGCTCAATATCCATGAACTCCCCATCACCGGGGTGAACGACGCAGGTAATCCGTGTCGGGTCGCCCCAGGCGCGGGGATGGCCAGGATATTCAACGACCGAGAGGCCGTTGATCTGACCGACCACTTCACCTTCGGTTTCAATCAGAATCTGTCGCAGCAGGATTTCATCCCGCATCCGCTCATTCAGATAGTTCTCACGCCATAAGCGGGCTTCCAGTGCGTCGCGAAGCGCTTCGGCATTGAGCGTGTCACCCATCAGGGCTGACTCGCGCATCTGGCGCTGCAGCCAGCGCGGACAGAGGGGCAATGTCTCCTGGTCACCGCTATAGCGGACACCCTCTTTAATCAGTTCCGGCCAGAAGTCCGCTTCCGGAACCGGCAGACCCGCCTGACGCGCCAGCTCTTCGTTCCAGCGACACCAGGCCAGCATGTCATCTTCATCCAGAATCTGAATGTTCTCTTCAAATTCGGTATAAATTGCCATTTCATGCGCTTCAGGATCGAGCTCCTGAAAATCGGCCAGCACCTCGCGGTCTCCGCACAGCACCAGATTCAGCCTGAGCGGCACAGGCGGAACAGAGACGGGCAGGGGCCGGCGCTCGTCCTGAGAAGTCCACTCCACGTAGCCCTGCTCAATCGCTTTTTTCAGGCGCAACCAGAGGATCGGCTGGTTCATCAGGCTTCGCAGTGAGAGCACCAGCGTACCGCCATTGGCGCGATGGATCAGGCCCGGTTCAGGCTGGAGACGATCTTTATACTGGCGTACGCAGCCAAACAGCTGCTCCATCTCAACCCATTCAGCAAAATGAATACCACCCTGACTGGTGAACGGGCGCTGAGGATCGGAGGGCGGCTGGAGCGTGATAATGTCACCCATGATATGGTAATCACCGCCGTACAGCGTGGTACTGTCGGGTATCACCCGCTGCGCGGCCTGGGCAATGAAGGTCAGATAATCGCGATTCTCCTGGCTTCGAACCAGCAGTAACGGGAATCCCTGCGACTGATGATGTAAATGCGCCAGGGCATTCAGCAACCGGGGCTGTACCGTTGCCAGAGCATCAGTTTCTTCATCAGCAATTCGGGAGAAAACGGATTGGTATGGTGCGCTATCCGGCTGTAAGGTCTGCCACGTAAGTTGGGTGCTGGTCAAAATAATCGCATTTATCTGTTTTAAGAAAAGCGAGATTATACAGGATTCACCCTGGTTAAGCACTGCAGACTTCCTGGTGAAGTTGTGAAGCTGACAGCATGTTTTTCGTTGCTGCATCCGGGAAAAAAGCTGTTATTCTTAGCTCGTTACGTGATCACGATGAGATTCCGATGAAATACCAGCAACTCGAAAATCTTGAAAGTGGATGGAAGTGGAAATACCTGGTGAAAAAACATCGGGAAGGTGAACTGATCACGCGTCACCTTGAATTGAGTGCGGCGCAGGCGGCAGTCGATAAACTGCTGGCGATGGAAAATAATCCGGTGACGGTGAATGAATGGATTGCTGAACATATCCATGCCGATCTTGATAACCGGCTGAAACAGACCATCCGCGCACGGCGGAAACGCCATTTCAATGCAGAACATCAGCACACCCGAAAAAAATCGATCGACCTGGAGTATCTGGTCTGGCAGCGACTGGCCGGACTGGCACAGCGGCGCGGCTGCACCCTCTCTGAGACCATTGTTCAGCTGATCGAGGATGCGGAACGCAAAGAGAAATATGCTACGCAGATGTCGAGTCTGAAGCAGGACCTGCAGGCGATTCTGGGTAAATCAGGTTCAGAAAACGATTAGCCGGGCAGGTGGAGCAGGGTGGCCAGCTCCGAACATCCCTTTATTACCGGCATAAAAAAACCCCGCCTGAGCGGGGTTTTTTATTACGTGTTAACTTAAGCCTGTGGCTGAGTTACAACGTCTTTGATGCCTTTAACGTCGATTTCTACGCGACGGTCCGGCGCCAGGCAGTCGATCAGGGCGTTACGGCCTTTCACGCTGTCACAGGTGTTGCCGGTAACTGGGTTAGATTCACCCATGCCACGTGCAGAGATCTTGTTAGAAGGGATACCTTTAGAAACCAGGTAATCTACGACTGACTGAGCACGTTTCTCAGACAGTTTCTGGTTGTACTGCTCTGAACCGATACGGTCAGTGAAGCCCAGTACGACAACGGAACCATCTTTAGGATCCATTGAGCTCAGCTGGCTGTACAGCTGATCCAGAGCCTGCTGGCCTTCTGGCTTCAGGGTCGCTTTGTTGAAGGTGAACAGAACGTCAGACTTCAGAGTGAAACGCTTGGTTTCAACAACGGGTGCTGGAGCTGGGGCCGGAGCCGGAGCCGGTGCAGCGACGTCATCCTGACCGAAGCGGTAAGAAACGCCTACGCTCAGCATGCCGTTGTCTGGACGTGCACCAACGGTCTGTGCATCACCGATGTTGTTAACCCACTGGTAGTCCAGACGGGTAGCCCAGTTTTTGGTCAGTGCGTATTCAACACCTACAGCAGCCAGCGGAGATACGCCGGTGTCGTGGTCGCTGATGCGGCCAGTGGTTGGGTTAGTCTGCGTAGCATCTGCACGCCATACCATGCCGCCCAGACGGGTGTACACGTCCAGATCGTCATAGATTGGGTAGCTCAGTTTAGCTGCCAGCTGAACGCCCTGTGCTTTGAATGCGCCGTTAGTCACGGTGCCTTTGTTAGGCATGCGACCCAGCCAGTCATAGCCCAGCTCGAAACCCAGGTATGGGTTTGCCTGATAACCAACGAACGCACCTGCGCCCAGCTGGCTTTCATGAGTTGGACCGTTGTTGTTCTCATAACCGTTACCGTAGTAACCAGTGTCGTGATACTGAGACCAGCCCAGTTTAGCACCGGTGTACCAGGTGTCATCTTTAGGAGCGGCCTGCGCTACGGTAGCGAAGCCAGCCAGTGCCACTGCAATTGCGATAGCTGTCTTTTTCATTTTGCGCCTCGTTATCATCCAAATAGGCAATGAGCAAAAAGGTTGCTCTTGGTTTAAATCCTTCGCCGGGTCAAAACGCTCGCTTATGACTCTACCGCAAAAAAACGGAGGTTATTGAGCACCCTGGCGAGATAAAGTCTACAACGAGATTGGAAACTTACAAGTATGATGTGAGGCGCTTCTGTAAAAAAACAGCGATTTATACACAATTTCTAACAATTAGCCTGGTAGTATTGTCGCGGCAGCAAGCCTGAAAAACCTGCTAAACCATTGTCAATGCTCGAACTAACAGAATCAGTGGTTTAGCGACGACAGATAAGAAAAATAGCTTGAGAAACTTCTTATTTTTACTTAATGAAACAAATCCGACTGAATTTTTATGGAGTTTTGTGGTCTGAGAGGCGCTTCCGATGTCCCGCCTGAACGCAAAATCAGCCCCAGCGCTTCACCCTCTGCTGCCGCATTTTCCAGTTGACGACGCTCATCTTCATCCAGCTCGTAGGGGATCCATGCCAGTACCACGCTGTAATTGCCTGTGCGTAACGCCCTGACCATCGCCTCAACCGCATTCAGTCGTTCTGAATCAGCGATGTGCATGCTTTTATTCAGCGGTAATCCCGATTCCTGTAGCCAGGCGCGATTCAGCTTATGCGCGGGGGTTAACCACAGCTGCCAGCGTGACTGCTGACTCAATTGCTGCAATAACGGTAGCAGTAACATCTGCATCATTCCGGGCTGCTCACTGTAACGTAACTCTGTAATTCCACCAGGCTGAGCTGCCGGAACAGAAGAGGCCGCATAACGATGAGCATAGCGTGCATTATCAGGATGTTGGGTTCGCATAAGTTAATCACCAGCAGTTGACTGTATGAATATACAGTACTGTCATCCTGGATAAAGATCAACCCAAATTTCTGAAAACGCCTCGCAAAAACGCGACAAGATTAGGCGAACCCCTATTTATTCGTTGAACCCGCTTACGCTTTTTCCTATCTTCTAATTGCCTGATACCCAAGGCAATTTACGGTCTGTTTCTGACATGGAGGTGGTGCAATGAAAAAGGTGAATCCGGTTGTAGAGCGCTCCAGAGCGCATCTGGCCCCACTGGGAGCCATTGAGTCCCGTACCCAGTTCGGCGGGTATGCACTGGCGGTGGAGAGTGTGGTTTTCGCGTTAATTAATCAGGGTGAGCTCTACCTGCGCGCCAGTGAACCCCTGCAGGCGTACATCACCGATCGGCCTCTGCAGCCGCTGGTGTTTCGCAAGCGGGGTAAGCTGGTCAGTCTCAATTACTACCGCGTCGATGAGACGTTATGGCGCGATCCTGAGCACCTGCTGGCGCTCTCCGCCGCCTCACTGGAAACGGCGCAGCTGGAGCTGCAGGACAGGCAGGGTTCACCGCGACTCAAAGATCTGCCCAACCTCAGTGTCCGTCTGGAGATGATGTTGTATGACGCGGGTATCATGAGCGTCAACCATCTTTACCAGATGGGGGCCAAACAGTGCTGGCTGAAGCTGAAAGCCATCAACCAGCACGTCGGATTTCAGACATTGCTGGCGCTGCAGGGCGCAATCACCGGTCATCATGCTGCTGCACTGCCGCAGGCAACCCGGGCCGAGCTGAACGCCTGGTTTCAGCGTACGCTGTTGTCTGACACAGCGCCCGGAAGCAGCAAAGGTTAGTCGGCGAGTAGCGTGCGGCGCAGGCGAGCCATTTCAGGCATCAGTGCCACCAGCAGCCCGAGTTGCTGGAGCACCAGTGGCGCACGCGTGTCTGCATCTGCAGCCAGCTGGCTGATGCGCTGAGCTAACGGCTGGCGCATCGCCTCTGCCTGTTCATCACTGACCACCTCCGTCTGCAGCACATCCTCCACGTAGCAGACGGTGTCATCCAGCAGCGTCAGCAGTGCCGGATCGCTGATCTTATCGCGGTGGGCACCCAGTGCAGAGATGTAACTCAGAAACGAGTGGTTAGAACAGAGCAGCTGAAAAGCGGATTCACGCAGTTTCTGGCTGGTGCGACTTTCACTGCTCATATTTGACACCACCGACGCCAGCTCAGCATCGGCATTGTGCGCATCACGACGCGCAATGCGATAGGCGAGTCGGTTGTCTTTGCCCTGATGATACTGCTCCATGATGGCGTCAAGATAACGACAGTTCGCCTGCAGAGTGCGTTCTGCCACGGCCGGTAACTGACGGAACCGCCAGTCAGGCCAGATAAAGGCCACAGCCAGCCAGGCCAGCCCACAGCCCAGTAAGGTATCTACCACCCGTGGCAGGGCGACCTCAAATCCTTCACCTAACAGATTGAAGCAGAGCAGCACCAGCAGCGTAATAAACAGCGTGGCCTGCGCATACTGGACCTGTCTGAAGGCAAAAAAGAGCACGCCGGAGATAACGATCAGGATTAACTGACCCTCTATGGAGGGCACCAGCCATAAAACGGGCAGGCCAATCGCAATACCGGCCAGCGTCCCGCCGATACGCAACGCCAGCCGTCGCTGGGTTGCGTTGTAGTTAGGCTGACAGACAAACAGACTGGTCAGCAGGATCCAGTAACCGCGTTCCAGTCCGGTCACCTGAATAAAACCGTAGCCGATACAGAGCACCACAGACATCCGTACAGCATGCCGGAACAGCGCCGACGCGGGCGTGAGATGTCGGCTGAAGCGCAGCCGGATATCACTCCAGCCACTCAGCCCTTCTCGCGACAGCAGATTGTCGCTGTGCTGAGTGTCTTCGCCTGACAGGGTCTGTTCAGATTCAATCGAGGCGAGTTGAGCGTCGATGGCACGCAGATTACGCAGCAGCCAGAAGAGCGCACGCGTATGGGCGGCTTCCGGTTCACGCTGCTCCAGACGCTCTATGGCTTTTTGCAGACGTTCAAACGCGCGCTCAAACCGGCTGTCATGCACCCATCTTTCGCGCATCAGGATGCAATGCGCCAGCTGCCGACACGCCTGAGCCTGCATATTCAGCAGTCGCTGGAAGCGAAACAGAATTTCGTTATAGCGCCAGTCACCCCGCAGCAGATGATATTGCAGGTGAGATGAGCTGGCCCGTTCATGAATGTCCTGCGCCACAAAGTAGTAGTGGAGGCTGCGGCGGGTTCCGCGTGAGCCGCGATCGCCGCGCAGACGACTCTGCAGCGTGGTTTTGGTCAGGTTGAGCTGGGCCACTAACTGGCTGTTGACCATTGCCGCCTCAACAAAGGCGGCATCATCCTGTTCACCCGCATCCGGGTCGAACAGATTCGCTTTCGCATCCAGATAACGCGCCAGTTGTGAAAAACTGCCGGCCAGCTGCTCCTGCACCGGTCGCACCGGGAACATCAGGTGACCCAGCAGTGTCAGCAGGTTGTACCAGAGCGCGCCGACCAGCAGCAGGATCGGCTGCATATACCACTGACTGAACAGCCCGATGCCAAGCATGGTGTAGACCGCAATCAGCAGCGCGCCAAAGGCGATCGTCGCGTAACGCTGACCCAGCGCGCCCAGCAGAATAAAACCCCATGTTGAGATCGCGAGGCCAGCGATAAAGGCCAGAGGCCAGGGAAACAGTAACTCGACGGAAACCGAGGCGATGCAGAAGCAGAGCAGGGTAATCAGCAGATTCTTCAGGCGACCCGCCAGACGATCATCGAGATCGGCCAGCGCCGCCGCTACCACACCCAGCGTCAGCGGGATGGTCCACTCAATCTGGTGCAGCCACCAGGGAATGGCGGCGCATCCGCTCAGCGCAAACAGGATGCGCAGCAGATAGCGCCAGGCGCTGTTAAACAGATATTTGCGCCAGCCCGGCAGCGTAGCTGACATCATATTAATAGCGGCGGGCATTGGCTTCGCGCGCAGCCTGCGCCTCTTCCACTGACACCACCCGGCGTCCAACCGGCCAGAGTGCTATCGCGGCGATCTTGAAGTTAGCCAGCCCGACCGGAATACCGATGATGCTGATGCACTGCACAATCCCGACAGAGATATGGGAAAGGCAGAGCCACCAGCCGAAGAAAATCAGCCAGAAGATATTCAGAAAGGTTCCGCCGGTGTTCATGATGTGACTTTTATTTTCAGGGCGAAGCACATCTACATGCACCGCCTCGTTACCGAATGGCAGCAGCGAGAGTTTGGTAATTTCCCAGCAGGAGCGGGTCAGCGGCAGGGTAAAAATCAGTACGATGCTGATCAGGGTGGCAAACAGCCAGCTCAGGGTGGTGAAAAAACCGCCCAGGACAAAATTAAGAACGTTTAAGACGGTGCGCATGATCTTCTTTTCCTTTTGCATTCCGCAAGATGTGACGCCAAGTTTAGCCTGTTTTAAGGCTGGAGCGCCAAGGGTCTGACAGGTAAACTTCCCCGAATCCTATTCTCTGACGTGAGTGTCGGCGTGGAACTGAAAGCAACTTCGATGGGCAAACGACTTGCCCGGCATCCCTATAATCGTGTCCGTCTGATGGCAGCGGGCGTCGAAGTCAGTGGCGATAAGCATGAGTACCTGATCCCTTTTAATCAGTTGCTGGATATCGCCTGCAAGCGCGGCGTGGTGTGGGGCGAACTGGAATTTTTGCTGGCTGATGAAAAAGTGGTGCGGCTGCATGGCACGGAATGGCAGGAAACGCAGCGCTTTTATCACTACCTGCTGCAGGCCTGGCAGAGCTGGAGCCTGGAGATGAGTGCGGTGTGCCGCGACGTGCTGCAGACCCTGCGTGATGACATTGAGGCATTCAGTGCACAGGATCGCTGGCTGAACCGGCATGAACTGCAGGCGCTGAAAAACACCATTATTCAGCAGTTCGATGCGTTGCCGCTGCCGCTCTCCCGCCTGAAGGATTTTGCTGACTGTCGTGAAAACCAGGCTTTCTGTCAGCGCTGGCTGGAGCAGGGCGAGGCGGCCCTGCGGCAGCGAAACCGTGACTGGACCGCCGCAATGCTGACCCGCTATCGGGCATTCTTCGACACGGTCGAGAGTACACCTCTCAATCAATCGCAATGCGAGGCGGTAGTCAACGGCGAAGATTCACTGCTGGTGCTGGCGGGCGCCGGGAGCGGTAAAACCTCCGTGCTGGTGGCGCGTGCGGGCTGGTTAATGCAGCGCAATCTCGCCAGCGCCGATCAAATTCTGCTGCTGGCCTTTGGCCGACAGGCTGCAGAAGAGATGAACGCCCGTATCCAGTCGCGGCTGTCAGCCAGTGACATTCAGGCGCGAACCTTCCATTCTCTGGCCCTGCATATTATTCGTGAAGGCAGCAACAAGCAGCCGGTCATCAGCAAGCTGGAGAGCGATGCCGATGCGCGTCGTGCACTGCTGATTCAGGAATGGCAGCAGCAGTGTCATGAAAAAAAGGCCCAGGCCAATGGCTGGCGCCAATGGCTGCGTGACGAGCTGGAGTGGGAGGTGCCGGAGGGGCCATTCTGGGAGGATGACAAACTGGCTAAGCGCCTGGCGTCCCGGCTCGAACGCTGGCTGGGTCTGATGCGCATGCACGGCGGCGCGCAGGCCGCGATGATCGCAGAAGTGCCTGAAGAGGTGCGCGATCTGTTCAGCAAACGTATCAGGCTGATGGCTCCCCTGCTGAAAGCGTGGAAGAGTGCGTTAAAAGAGGAGGGCGCGGTCGATTTCTCGGGGCTGATTCATCAGGCGATTGCTCTGCTGGAAAAAGGGCGCTTTATCAGCCCCTGGAAACACATTCTTGTGGATGAGTTTCAGGATATCTCACCGCAGCGCGCCGCCTTGCTCAGCGCTTTACGCCAGCAGAACAGGCGCACCGCCCTGTTTGCCGTTGGCGATGACTGGCAGGCCATCTACCGTTTCAGCGGTGCAGAGATGACGCTGACGACGGCGTTTCATCACTACTTTGGTGAGGGTGACCGTTGTGTGCTGGATACCACTTACCGCTTTAACGATCGGATCGGCGACATTGCGAACCGTTTTATCCAGCAGAAT
Organism: Type-F symbiont of Plautia stali; assembly: GCF_059731105.1. NCBI lineage: Bacteria > Pseudomonadati > Pseudomonadota > Gammaproteobacteria > Enterobacterales > Enterobacteriaceae > Type-F symbiont of Plautia stali. The sequence goes on from NZ_AP035909.1 coordinate 1,399,479, forward strand.
CCGCAGCAGCTGGCGAAGCCGCTTAACAGCATCACCAAAGGGAATAAAAAGTCGATTTCACTGCTGGCAGACGATCAGCTGGAGCCGTTGCTGAATAAACTCAGCGGCTATGTAAAGCCTGATGAGCGCATCCTGCTGCTGGCGCGCTATCACTACCTGCGACCGGATGTGCTGGACAAAGCCAGAACCCGCTGGCCGAAACTCAATCTGGAATTTATGACCATCCATGCCAGTAAAGGCCAGCAGGCGGACTACGTCATTCTGCTGGGGTTGCAGCAGGGCAAAGAGGGCTTTCCGGCGAACGTGCGCGAATCGATTATCGAACAGGGTCTGTTACCGCAGCCGGAAGCGTTCCCGGATGCAGAAGAGCGCCGCCTGGCCTACGTCGCCCTGACACGGGCGCGCCAGCAGGTTTTTCTGCTGTTTGATAAAAGCGCGCCGTCACCTTTTGTCGGACACTTCCGTGAGCTGGGTGTGCCGGTGTTGCGTAAAGCCTGAGTTACTTCAGCCGTCCGGCCAGATAGCGCGCATAATCAGGGATCATGATCTCGCTGCTTTGCGCAAACAGCGGCGACTGAATAATAAAATCTGCGGTGGAGCGATTGGTGGCGACCGGGATATTCCATACGGTTGCCAGACGCAGCAGCGCTTTGACATCGGGATCGTGGGGTACCGCATTGAGCGGGTCCCAGAAAAAGATCAGCGCATCTATCTTTCCTTCTGAAATCAGCGCGCCTACCTGCTGGTCGCCGCCCATCGGGCCGCTCAGCATGGCCGTGACATTCAGGCCGGTGTCGCGGTTGATCAGATTCCCGGTGGTGCCGGTCGCATAGAGGATATGCGATTCCAGTGCAGGCTGATTCTGTTTAACCCACTCAAGTAGAGCGGCTTTGCAATGGTCATGGGCGACCAGTGCGATATGTTTTTGTTTGCCAAGGGTACGGGTAGTCTGCTCCACAAACGTCTCCATTCAGGGTCATGCGGAAAAAGCGATAGCGCGAGTTTACCTCTGCGCTTTCAGCGCTATCAACTGGTGCGCAGCATTTTGACCAGCGTCAGAAACTGCTGACGCGTCGCTTCGTCAAAGCGCTGAAACCAGCGGTGAAGTGAGGGATGCTCCGCTTCAATCGTCCAGTCGAGATCGGCGGTCAGACTGACCGCAGAAGGCGTCTCAGAGGCCGAGTGGGCAAAACGAGGCACAGAGGCGATCTGACCGGTGCGATTGTAGTTCACCATCGCTTTTTCCATGTCGACAGCAGGGGCGGCAGGCAGACGATCGCGCAGGCTGGTGATTTCGTTCCCTTTCTCATCCACCAGCAGAAAATTCAGGCTGCGATCGAAGTGATAGCGCTCGCGTTTTGTCTCCAGCGCAGGCAGCCGGATGGTAATGGTTTTAGCCACGGCAGTGAAGGTGACGATCATCGGCACCGATTGATAGGCGAGCGTGCTCTCTTTCTGACCTTTTCGTTGCTGCTCTACCCGAAACAGAAACTGATGCTGACCCCGGTCCAGCTCTAAACTGTCTGCGCCCTTGAGGAGCGAGCCTGAAATCTTACGGCCATCCAGCACCAGCAGATCGATTTGCGGATCGAGCTTTAACGTGATGGCAGAACAGGACGCCGAAACGAGGAGAGCGACCCACCCCATTACAGCCAGCGACAGCTTCATTTCAACTCCGGTAACTGATGACACACAGGATTATGTGTAGCAAATTCTTACATTATGGCAGTGAGTTTACATTTAAACATATTTAATCGTGCGCTGGCTCAATTAATTACGTCACTGACTTAACCGTTCATGGGTGTGCCCATCTACACTCAACTCTGGCCTGAAAGGAGATAACGATGAACGACCAGACAATTCGCGAGGTGCTGACCCGCACCCAACGCATCGCCTTAGTCGGGGCAAGCGATCGCCCTGAGCGTCCCAGCTACGGCGTGATGAAATATTTGCTTGATCAGGGGTATGACGTGATTCCGGTCAGCCCGAAGCTGGCGGGCAAGACCCTGCTGGGGCAGCAGGCGTATGCCAGCCTGGCAGATGTTCCGGGCCATATTGATATGGTGGATGTATTTCGCAATTCTGAAGCCGCGTGGGGCGTAGCCCAGGAGGCGATTGCGGTGGGCGCAAAAACCCTATGGCTGCAGCTGGGTGTGATTAATGAGCAGGCGGCCGTGCTGGCACAGGATGCGGGTATGACGGTGATTATGGATCGCTGTCCGAAGATTGAGATTCCGCGGCTGGGGATCACGCGCTGAGAAGAGATGTGTGGCGGCAGAGGGTGCCGCCACAGATTAATGTCGCAGATGAGGCGCCTGAAGCTGCTGACGCACTGAGGCCGCCAGTTCATCCATTGAGGGCTGCTCAGGGTGTTCAACGCTGGTTTCGCCCGAAAGCTGAATCTCAGCAACATAGGTATGCACCTGATCGCCTTCTTCATCTTCCATCACGACATGATACCAGGGTGCCGAACGCATCTTCTCTTCCGCGCCAACCTCTTCAATTTTAGGCTCATCTAACGAGTACTCAGGATCGACATCAACAATAACGCCCAGTACGCCGGACAAACGATGACGAACCTGCTGACCAATACCAAATTTACTGGCAATCATAGTGACCTCCGAAAAAAAGCTCTCTTTCCAATATGGGGGCAGGAGCCAATTTTTCAAGTCACATGACGCGGCAGGCGAAACCTTTCAGGTAGAGTCCCTCCGGGTAGCTGGCGATCACCGGATGATCCGCTGCCTGACGGAACTGCTCAATAAACTGCACCTCGCGGCCGGCATCCAGTGCGGCATCGGCAATGATCTTCTGGAACAGCTCGGTGGCCATCAGACCGGAGCAGGAGAAGGTCAGCAGAACGCCACCGGGATTCAGCAACTGAATGGCGAGCATGTTGATATCTTTATAGCCGCGACAGGCGCCCATCAGCTGACTTTTGTTTTCGACGAACTTCGGCGGATCCATAATGATCAGATCAAATTTCTCCCCACTGTCACGATAGCGACGCAGCAGTTTGAAGACATCATCACGCTCAAAGCGCGCGCGGGAGAGGTCGAGTTCATTCAGTTCGACGTTCTGACGTGCCACATCCAGCGCTTCCTGCGAAGTATCAACGCTGATCACCTCTTTACAGCCGCCCATCAATGCCGAGACGGCGAATCCACCGGTATAGGAGAAGCAGTTAAGTACCCGGGCATCCTGAGCGTAACGGCGGGTGGCGAGACGGCTGTCTCGCTGATCGAGGTAGTAGCCGGTTTTATGGCCACCCTGGATATCTACCAGCAGCTTCATGCCATGCTCAGTAATCGGCAGCAGAGGCGGCGGCAGTTCGCCGGTAATCGTGCCCTGCGTCAGTTCCAGACCCTCTTTCTTCCGCACGGCGACGTCGGATCGGTCATAGACAGCACAGCCGGGGAAACATTGCTGCAGGGCAGTAATGATCGCCGCACGCTGATATTCGGCTCCAGCGGAGAGCAGCTGCAGAACAAAAAAATTGCCAAAGCGGTCAATGGTGACGCCCGGTAAACCATCAGATTCACCGGCGATCAGACGATAGCTGTCCAGACCGTCGCGCGCTGCCAGCCATGTGCGCCACTGCTGCGCCTGCTCAAAACGGCGCACAAAGAAGGCGATATCGATGGATTCATCGGCCTGCCAGCTCCAGACACGGGCGCGAATCTGTGACTGAGGAGAATAGGCGGCGCACGCCAGCCATTTGCCGTTACTGTCACACACGTCAATGGTTTCACCCAGTTGCGCTTTACCTTCCAGACGCGCGACAGCGCCTGAAAAGACCCAGGGATGGCGACGGAGCAGGGACTTTTCACGTCCCTTTGCGAGAATCAATCTGACTGTCATAGTTTGCTATGCTTACCTGAAAAAATGAGGTGCCATTGTCCGGTGGATAACGGGAAATTGCAACGAACAGCAGCAGGAGGGCAGTATGTCAGCAGCCTGTTTTAAAGCATGGGTTTATGGCCGCGTGCAGGGCGTCGGATTCCGTTACAGCACCCAGGCCGAAGCCCGCGCGCTGGGCGTGCTGGGCTATGCGCGTAACCTGGAGGATGGCAGTGTCGAAGTGCTGGCCTGGGGCGAGGCGGAAAAGGTCGAAGCCCTCATCGCCTGGCTCAAAGCGGGCGGGCCACGCAGCGCGCGGGTGGACAGTGTACGGGTGGAGCCGCACCAGCCGTCATCACCCCCACGCAGTTTTACGACCGGATAGTCAGAGACATTTGGCCGGTTTGGGCAGGCCTGCGATTTTCGTCGCCTGCTTAGCCGGCCCGTCAGGGAAAAGACGAAACAGATAGCGGCTGTTGCCTTTCTCTTCTCCATACTTCTTCGCCATCGCCTTCACCAGCATTCGTACGGCGGGGGAGGTGTTAAATTCCAGATAGAAGGCGCGCACAAAATGGACGACCTCCCAGTGGGCGTCTGTCAGCGTAAGGCCTTCCTGCGCGGCAATATGCTCAGCCAGCGCTGCACTCCAGTCGCTGGGATTTTTCAGATAGCCTTCGGCATCGACGGCGATTTCGTTACCGTTAAAATTCACGTGACTTCCTCTCTGTAAATGACGGCGCAGTGTAGCAAACTGGCGTAACAGTAAAAGCAAAAACCCCGCCGGAGCGGGGTTTTCAACGCTGATGCACGTGTCTGTCAGTTGCTGCGGGCAAAACCGAGCAGGCTCAGCAGGCTGACAAAGATGTTATAGAGTGAAACATAGAGGCTGACCGTGGCCCGGATATAGTTTGTTTCTCCGCCGTGGATGATATTGCTGGTTTCCCACAAAATCGCGCCGGCTGAAAAGAGAATGAACAGGGCGCTGATAGCCAGATGCAGAGCAGGTAACTGCAGGAAGAGGTTAGCCACTACCGCGACCAGCAGCACCACAAAGCCCGCCATCATCATTCCGCCAAGGAAGGACATATCACGGCGGGTCGTCAGCACATACGCGGAACAGCAGAAGAAGACCAGCGCCGTTCCACCCAGCGCCAGTGCGATCACATCCCCCATCCCTGCGGTCAGGAAAGAGCTCAGGATCGGACCCAGGCAGTAACCCAGGAAGCCGGTGAAGGCAAAGGCGGCCAGGATGCCCATCGGGCTGTTAGCCAGACGGTAAGTTAAAAACATCAGACCATAGAAGCCGACCAGCATCAGGATCAGACCGGGAGCGGGTAGCGCCAGCAGGGTGCTGGCCGTGGCCGTCACGGCTGAAAAAGCCAGGGTTAATCCCAGCAGAAAATAGGTATTGCGCAGAACTTTGTGCGTTGAGAGCAGTGAGGACTGCGATGAAGTGACAATTCTTTCCATGTTGCGCTCCTTTAAGCAGAACACTAAATATGAGCCGAGAATACGCAGGCCATTAAAGAGGGAAAAGCCGTTTTACCCTTCTTTACGCGCTAATCTGCTAATTGTTTGAGCAGAGTGGTGATTTTGACAGCGAAAAAACAGGAAATGGCTGTTTTTCATGCGAACAGTCAGATACAGGCTTTACATCGATAATCGGGATGTTTATAGTGCGCGTCATTGCGGAGGGGTGGCCGAGCGGCTTAAGGCAGCGGTCTTGAAAACCGCCGATGGGAAACCATCCGAGAGTTCGAATCTCTCCTCCTCCGCCACTTTATCTGCCTCGGGCAATAAAGTGGCAAAATGTCAGTGGATTATTTTGCCAATGCAGTACTGTTTCAAAACGGAGGGGTGGCCGAGTGGCTTAAGGCAGCGGTCTTGAAAACCGCCGATGGGAAACCATCCGAGAGTTCGAATCTCTCCTCCTCCGCCAGATTTTACAGGCCAGCACTCAGTGCTGGCCTGTTTCGTTTCTGCCTTCCTCTGTTCTTCTGCCATGCCGAAAAGGCGCACTGAGCCGCATCCGGCTTTGCATTCATCTCTCTTTATCCTCTCTGCTATAGTCTACTCACCGTTTTTGCAAACATCTGGCGCTTTTCTGAGGCGAGCTGAGTTACACTAGGGATTACGTCGCTCTGAGGCGAGCTAATCGGTTGATAGCCAGAGTGTTTCTTTACTGAATGAATGGAATAGGCACAATGATCAAGAAACTGAGTCTTTGCGCATTGTCAGTGCTCGCAGCATTGCCGGTCGGAACCGTCGCGCTGGCGGCTGAAGGTGATATGCAGCTGCAGCAGGTCCTGATGCTAAGCCGTCACAATCTGCGTGCGCCGCTGGCCGATAACGGCAGCGTGCTGGAGCAGTCCACTAAAAAAAGCTGGCCGCAGTGGGACGTTCCTGGCGGTCAGCTGACCACCAAAGGTGGCGTGCTGGAAATCTACATGGGTAACTATACCCGTCAGTGGCTGGCCCAGCAGGGGCTGGCGAAGAACGGCAGCTGTCCTGACAGCCATAACGTCTTTGTCTATGCCAACAGCCTGCAGCGTACCGTTGCCACCGCCCAGTTTTTTGTAAATGGCGCTTTCCCGGGCTGTGACATCGCGGTCACGCATCAGGATGCGATGGGCACCATGGATCCTATCTTTAATCCGGTCATCACAGATGGCAGCGAAGCCTTCAACAAAAAAGCGCTGGCCGCGATGGCTGCTGAAAATGAAAAACTCTCGCTGAAGCCTGCTTTCCAGCGTCTTGAGAAGATTGTTGACTATAAATCTTCGCCTGCCTGTAACAATAAAAAGCAGTGCGATCTGAGCAGCGGTCAGAACACCTTCAGCGCGGAAAATGGTAAAGAGCCGAATGTCAGTGGCCCGCTGAAAGTGGGTAACTCGCTGATGGATGCGTTCACCCTGCAATATTATGAAGGTTTCCCGCTGGAGCAGGTGGCGTGGGGACAGATCAAGACGCCTGAACAGTGGAAAGAGCTGTCGGCCATTAAAAATGGCTATCAGGACGCGCTGTTTACCAGTCCGGATATCTCGCGCGAAGTGGCCGCCCCGCTGGTGGATTACATCCGCAGTCAGCTGGTCGATCAGGATAAAGCCAGTGCACCAGCTATTACGCTGATGGTGGGGCACGATTCAAACATTGCCTCGCTGCTGAGCGCGTTGCAGGTGAAGCCATATGAGCTGCCTGATACCTGGGAAAAAACGCCGATTGGTGGTCAGGTTGTCTTTGAACGCTGGCACGACGCGAAAAATGACAAAGACCTGCTCAAAGTCGAATATGTCTATCAGAGCGCCGATCAGCTGCGCAATGCGGACGTGCTGAGTCTGAAAAACCCGCCAAAACGTGTGACGCTGCAACTGGCGGGCTGCCCGACGGATGCTAACGGCTATTGCAGCTGGGATCAGTTCTCTCAGGCGCTGAACGCGGCGCTGCAGGGCACGCCAATGCAGCCAGCCGCTGCACCACAGCCAGCCGCCGCGACGCCATCTGATGACGACAGTGCGAAAGCCGCTGCGACGCAGGATGCTGCCGCTGACAAAGCGGAAGCCGATAAGGCGACCGCAGACAAAGCGCAGTCGGATGCGGATAAGGCTGCCGCAGATAAAGCCGCCGCCGACAAAGCCGCAGCAGAGAAGGCCAGAGCGGAGAAAGCTGCCGCTGACAAAGCCGCAGCAGAGAAGGCCAGAGCGGAGAAAGCTGCCGCTGACAAAGCCGCAGCGGAGAAGGCTAAAGCGGATAAAGCTGCCGCGGATAAAGCGGCGGCTGAGAAGGCCAAAGCGGAGAACGCGGCTGCTGCCAAAGCGGATAACGCAGCGGCGAAATCAGCCGGTGACAACGCCACGGCTGACAAGGCTGATACTGCAACACCGTCTGCCAGCGCGCAGAACGATAAAACAAAGTCAGCGGCTGAAGCGACACCGTAATATCCCTATCCTGCTGACAATAAAAAACCCCGTCGAGACGGGGTTTTTTTTATACCTGCGGCAGCCTATCCCGCCACAACAACCAGTTTCTGGTTAGCAAACTCTTTGATGCCCAGATCGGAAAGTTCACGACCATAGCCGGAACGTTTCACGCCGCCGAAAGGCAGCTCTGCGGAGGTGTCGCTCTGCGAGTTAATAAACACCATGCCGGTTTCAATGGCAGAAGCGAGCCTGCGGCCACGGGCAATATCCCGCGTCCAGACGGAGCCGCCAAGACCATAGTGAGAGTCGTTGGCCAGCGCTACCGCGGCCTGGTCGTCTGCCACCACATAGACCTGTGCCACCGGGCCAAAGAACTCCTGATAGTAAGCCGGATTATCGGGTGTGATGCCGGTCAGAATCGTGGGCTGGTAATAGCAGCCCACGCCGTCAACGGCTTTACCGCCGGTCAGCAGTTTTGCGCCGCTGGCAACAGCTTCATCAACCTGTTTAACCAGACGGTCGCGTGCATCTGCCGAGGAAAGCGGACCCAGCGTGGTCTTCTCATCCAGCGGATCGCCCAGCGTCGCCGCGCTCAGCGCCGCGCTGAACTGGCTGATAAAGCGATCGGCAATTTTCTCATGCAGAATAAACCGTTTTGCCGCCGTACAGACCTGACCGCAGTTGCTCAGGCGCGCCTGCACGCCCTGACGCACGGCTTCATCAAGATCGGCATCATCCAGTACGACAAAGACGTCGTTGCCGCCCAGCTCCAGCGTCGATTTCTTAAGGTGCTTACCGGCCTGTTCGGCCACGGCGCTGCCGGCGCGCTCGGAACCGGTCAGGGCAACCCCCTGAACCCGATCGTCAGCAATCAGATCCGCGACCTGTTCCGTAGAGATAAACAGGTTCGTCCAGGCTCCTTCAGGCGCACCTGCTTCGCGAACCAGTTTTTCAAAGACATCGGCACAGTGCGGCACGATATTGGCATGTTTTGCCAGCACCGGGTTACCCAGCGCGAGGTTAGGCGCCAGCACGCGCATCAGCTGATAGTAGGGGAAGTTCCACGGCTCAACGGCCACCAGAACACCAATCGGGTGATACTCAACCCAGGCTTCGCCCAGCTCACTGGGGTAGGTGTGCGGCTGCAGAATGCGCTCAGCATTCTCCGCGTAGTAGCGGGCAATCTGCGAGCAGATTTTGACTTCGCCCCGGCTCTGACCAATCAGTTTACCCATCTCTTTACTGGCGATGGTGGCGAGTTCTTCCGCACGGCTATCAATCAGGTCAGCCAGCTTTTTCAGTACCTGCAGGCGCGGCTGAATCTCCCCTTTGCTCCAGGAGGAGTGGAACAGCTGGTCGGCGACCTTCAGGGCATGGCTGACGGCGGCATCATCATGGGATGGCCAGCTCTTCAGCAACTGGTTGTTGGCGGGATTAATGCTTTGATAGGAAGACATAGCGTTCTCCTTGGTGAGCGAAAAAATTGAGGGCGGGAAGATCCCGCCCCTGAATCAGACGTTTTTACGTTCTACGGGTTTGTCATCCCAGGTCAGGAGATCTTTATCGGTTTTTTCAAAGGCGCGAATCAGTACATCGTCACTGCCCTGCTGACGCCAGATCTCTTCTGCCAGTCTCTCATCGTAATCAGCCACTTCGAAAATGGCCTCAGCAATTTCAGGGGAGGTATGACGCAGACTGGCCCATTCGCCAACGTGATGTGCTTTTGATTGTTCAGTAGACATACTTTTCTCCTTTGATTAAATCAGTCCTGCAGTTTAGTGGTCAGGCTGGCAACATGTTCGCCCTGAAAACGGGCGATGTTCAGCTCCGCTTCCGTGGGCTGACGTGAGCCATCCCCGCCTGCCAGGGTGGTCGCACCATAAGGTGTTCCGCCGCGCACCTGAGAGATATCAAACAACTCTTTGGTGCCGTAGCCGATGGGCACGATCACCATGCCGTGATGCGCCAGGGTGGTCCAGACCGAGGTAATCGTCTGTTCCTGACCGCCGCCGGTGCCGGTTGAGGTGAAGACGCTGGCGACCTTGCCAAACAGGGCACCTGATGCCCACAGGCCGCCGGTGCGATCCCAGAAGGTGCGCATCTGACCGGACATGTTGCCGAAGCGGGTCGGGGTGCCGACGATAATGGCGTCATACTGCGGCAGCACATCCGGCGTCGCCTCTGCCGCCAGCTGATCGGTTTTGCCGCCCACCTCCGCAAAGCGACTGGCCTCCATCGTTTCTGGCACCCGCAGGATATCCACTTCCGCGCCGGGAACCCGACGAGCGCCTTCAGCGACCGCGTTCGCCATCGTTTCGATATGTCCGTACATTGAGTAATAAAGCACCAGAATCTTAGCCATTGATCTCTCCAGGTGGTTTAGACGTCCAGAAAAAGTATAGAAGAGCTTTCGTTTTACGCAGGGGAGGGAAGGAATGGGCGGGTTTAGCTGTGTAATAATTCCGCAGCTAATCGGTTGTAAGCCAGAGGAATGTTCGTTATTTACTCAAATCGGTGGTGAATAGTCTGTTGCTAAATGTGACTGTGCGCGGGGTGAAAGCAGAATCTGGCTATTCTTTAACCATGGGTTGAATCCAGGCCCCGGGCCGTCAGCTCTCGACTTTCTCATTCTTATTTATCGCACTACGCGACAGGAGCACATCATGACAACACATCGTGGCGGTTCAGGTAATTTTGCTGAAAACCGTGAACGTGCCGCAGAGGCGGGACGTAAAGGGGGCAAAAACAGCGGCGGTAATTTTAAAAACGATCCGCAGCGTGCCGCGCGTGCCGGCGAAAAGGGCGGACGCAGCAGTCCGAAGAAAACGGACGCTTAATCCCCTGATAGCCGCCGGTAAGATCCGGCGGTTAACGTCGTTGCTTTTCCCCCTCGCTCTCCTCCACAATGTTGTCCGAATCTTTTATCAGGTGAATTATGTCGGACACTCTCCGCGGCTTATCCCTGCGCCTGACGCGGCAGGAGCTGGTGTTAATCTTTATAACTATGATCTGGGGCGGGACCTTTCTGGTGGTGCATCGGGCGATGCAGCACTCGGGACCGTTCTTTTTCGTCGGTCTGCGTTTTGCCACCGCCGCACTGCTGCTGGCGCTCTTTTTCCGGCGCTATCTCAAAGGAATAACCTGGCTGGAAGTGAAAGCCGGGACGCTGATTGGCCTGTCGATTGCCGGCGGTTACGGTCTGCAGACCTGGGGAATGCAGACCATCTCCAGCAGTCAGTCCGCGTTTCTCACTGCGCTCTACGTGCCGGTGGTGCCGCTGCTGCAATGGCTGTTTTTACGACGTCCGCCGGGCATCATGTCATGGCTGGGGATTGTGCTGGCCTTCACCGGTCTGCTGCTGGTGGCGGGGCCGCAGGATGGCCGTATCAGCCTGAATGCCGGGGAGATAGCCACCCTGTTCAGTACGCTGGCGATTGCCGCTGAGATTATCTTAATCAGCCGCTTTGCCAGTCGGGTCGATGTGCGTCGTGTGACGCTGATCCAGCTCGCGGTGGCGTCGCTGTGTGCCTTTGCGCTGATGATCCCCAATGGGGAGACGGTGCCCGTGATTTCCATGCCGCTGCTGTTCAGTGCGCTGGGACTGGGCGCCGCCAGCGCGCTGATTCAGGTCACGATGAACTGGGCGCAGCGCAGCGTGTCACCCACGCGTGCCACGGTTATTTACGCCGGTGAGCCGGTCTGGGCGGGCGTGGTCGGACGTATCGCCGGTGAGCGGCTGCCTGCACTGGCGCTGGTGGGAGGGGCGCTGATTGTCTGTGGCGTGATTGTCAGTGAACTGCGGCTGAAACGAAAGAAAGCGGTGCAGCCTGCTGCCACACCGCTGGAGTAGTTAACCCTGCTGACGCGCCAGCTTATCCTGCTGCATGGCGCGGTTACGGCGCAGAATGGCATTGAGGATAATCGCCCCAAAGGTCGCCGTGCCGATGCCGCCCAGCGTGAATGAACCGATTTTAAGCGCAAAGTCACCTGCGCCAAGGACCAGCGTCGTCGCCACCATGATCAGGTTACTGTTCTGGCCTAAATCGACCTGATTCTGAACCCAGATGCGTGCGCCCGCCACCGCAATCAGCCCGAAGACCACAATCGAAGCACCGCCGATCACCGGCGCCGGAATGGTGTGGATCAGCGCACCGAACTTCGGTGAGAAACCGGCCAGGATCGCGATGACCGCCGCAGCAACAAATGCCAGCGTCGAGTAGACTTTGGTCACCGCCATCACCCCGATGTTTTCCGCATAGGTGGTCACCCCGCTGCCGCCGATTGAACCGGAGAGCATCGTGGCAAGACCATCGCCCACAAAGGCGCGTCCCATATACGGGTCGAGGTTGCGTCCGGTCATGCCCGCTACCGCTTTCAGGTGGCCGAGGTTCTCCGCCACCAGGATAATGGCGACGGGGGCGATTAATACCATCGCATGCAGATCAAAGGTCGGCGAGGTGGTATGCGGCAGACCAAACCACGCCGCCTGTGACAGCGCCGTAAAATCCACCGGCTTGCCCAGTCCCAGAACGTTAGTCAGCAGGGCATAGATCGCCCACGCCAGAATCAGCCCCACCAGAATCAGCAGGCGCTGAACCATTCCGCGGGTAAAGACGGCCACCAGGCCAATACATAACACGGTCATCACCGCGATCCAGCTGTCGAAGGCGGAGGCAGAGACGCTGTGCACCGCAATCGGTGCCAGATTCAGCCCGATAGCCATCACCACGGCTCCGGTCACCACGGGCGGCATCAGATTCTCAATCCAGCGGGTGCCGGATTTCATTACCACCACGCCTATCAGCGTATAGAGCAGGCCGCAGGCGATGACGCCACCCAGCGCCACGCTGAGGTTAGGGTTCAATCCCTGACCGCTGAAACCGGTCACCGCAATCACAACGCCCACAAACGCGGCGCTCGACCCGAGATAGCTGGGCACGCGACCGCCGGTAATAAAGAAGAACAGCAGGGTCCCTATCCCGGAGACCAGAATCGCCAGATTGGGATCCAGTCCCATCAGCAGCGGCATCAGCACCGTTGCGCCAAACATCGCCACCGCGTGCTGTAAACCCAGCACCAGCGTCTGCCCCGCAGGCAGTGTCTCATCCGGGGCGATAATACCGTTTTCTGTTAAAGCCGACTTCTTTTGCCATTGCGGAAACCAGGATCGTGCCATCGTCTACTCCAGAGCGTTATGAATGCCGGTGGGTTTCAGGGAAGGGTTATCAGGCTTCCTGCCGCATCAGGGGATGGTATCCCCGGTCAAACCAGGCCAGGCCGTGAGAATCGTCGTTGCGCACCACGGCCAGGACTTCACAGAACAGGGTGTCATGGGTGCCGACGCTGACAATCTGAGTGATCCGGCAGTCAAAGGAGGCGACCGCGCCGCTCAGCACCGGCGAGCCGGTAACGGCCGTCGACCACTCTGCAGCCACAAACCGCTCAGCCATCGGGGTTTTACCACCAAACAGCGTGGAGAGCGCTTCATGGCCCGCCGCCAGGGTGTTGACGCAGAGCTGCATGTTTTCGCGGAACACCGGATAAACCGAGGCCGAACGGTTCAGGCAGACCAGCAGTGTAGGGGGCGCATCCGTGACACTGCACACCGCAGAGGCGGTGAAGCCTGCGCGTCCGGCAGGACCTTCCGTGGTAATGATGTTGACCGCCGCGCCCAGGCGCGACATCGCATGACGAAAGGCCGTTTTGTCAACGGCAGGGGTAAGGGTATCCAGGCTCATAATCTTCTCCGCAAAAGCTTAGACGACGCGCTGCAGGGGCTGCACGTCATCAGTCTGATCCAGCCACTGCAGCAGCCGGGTATTAAAGGTTTCGGCGTCGGTGACGCTCATGGCGTGTCCGCCCCAGGCCATTCTCTGCTCCGTGGCGTTGGGCAGGGCGGCAGCCAGCACGGATGAGCAGCTCCACGGCACCAGCAGGTCATCTTCACTGGCGATCACCAGCACCGGTTGCGGGATCGCGGCTGCCCGGGCGCTGAAATCTGCGCTCATCAGGGCGTGCAGCCGGCGCATCAGGTTTTCCATGCCCTGAAAATGGGCGACATGATGACTGTCCTCAAGCTCAAGCCGCGTCTGATGCTGCGCCATCCATTCTGCCGGATAGAGAAACAGCGGCTGAGCACGGACAAAGGCATCCACGCCGACGTTCAGCAGCAGATCCTGGCGCACCTGAAAGCAGCGGCGGGTATGGGGATGCAGCGACAGCCAGCCGTTGATCACCACGATCCGCTCGATCCGCTCCGGGTAATCCAGCGCCAGCTGCATCCCCAGCAGGCCACCCAGCGCATGACCAATCAGGCTGAAGCGCAGGATGCCGTGCTGCGCCAGCGCATCGGCCAGCTCCGCCGCCATCATCGCCATACTGTAGCCCTCCGGCAGCGTGTCAGCGCTGCGTCCGGTGCCTCGCTGGTCATAACAGACCACCCGATAGCGTGTCGTCAGCGCCGCCAGCTGTGGCTGCCAGAAACCGGCTACGCCGCCCAGCCCGGAGGAGAGCACCAGCGTCGGTGCATCGGGATTTTGCAGGCCCAGAATATCCAGCTGCATCAGACCTCCGGCTTGCCAATGTGGGCCACGCTGGCGATCTCAATCAGCGCATCCGGTTTGACCAGCCCGCACTGAATACAGAATCGGGCCGGTTTATCGCCGGGAAAGTAGTCGGCGTAGACCTGGTTCACCGCACCATAGTTTGCCCAGTCGGTGATAAAAATAGAGTTGAAGGTGACATCCGCCATCGTGCCACCCGCGGTTTCAATCACCTTTTTAATGGTTTCCAGTACGTGGCGGGTCTGCGCGGCGGCATCCCCGACATGCACCACGTTGTTGTCAGCATCAAACGGCAGCGTGCCCGAAACATAGACCACGCCATCTGCCAGCGTGCCAGGGACAAACGGGGCGATGGGCGTCGTGGTACCCGGTGGAACAATGATACTTTTTGGCATAGCGTCATCCTCGGTGATCAGGGGGCTTTCAGGCTTTCGCAGAAGGTATCGACATCCGATACCCAGCCAAAAAAGGTTTCGATATTGAACAGCGCCGCCTGCTGGGCAAATGGCGGGCCTGCCTGGTAGGTTGCGTCTTCCAGCACCACGCCGAAGTACTCCAGAAAGAAGCCGTCGCGCAGCGTCGATTCCACACAGACGTTGGTGGCAATGCCGGTAAAGATCAGATGACGAATGCCGCGACTGCGCAGCATGCTGTCGAGCGGCGTGTTATAGAAGCCGCTGTAACGCGATTTAGGCAGCACAATGTCCCCGGGCTGCGGCACCAGTTCATCTACCAGTGCATAATCCCAGCCGCCTTTGGAAAGCAGCGTGCCCTGCAGTTCAGGTCGTTTGCGCATGGTTTTCAGCGCATTTGATTTGTGAAAGTTGGGCGAACCGGCATCACCGGCTTCAACATAGTCACTGTCCCAGCCGTTCTGGAACCAGATAATCTGCACGCCTGCGGCACGCGCCGCCGTCACCGCCTGATGAATCTTCGCTATCACCGGTTGTGTGGCGGAAACATCAAAGCCCGCCAGGTCAAGATAACCCCCTTCAGTGGCGTAGGCGTTCTGCATATCGACCACGATCAGCGCACTCTGACCGGGGGGAAAAGCAATCGGCTCCGGCCGGGCTGGCAGTTCGACCTGAGTCACGTCAGGCGTGTGAGCGCAGTAAACGGTATTCATCATGCCACCTCCTTCTGTGCATCCAGCAGGGCGCTGCGACAGCGCATCAGCGGCTGGATGTGTTGTCCGAAGTTCTCGATCCCTTCCAGGAAATCATCAAAGGTCAGCAGCACGCCGTGGGTGCCTTCAACCTGAGCCACTTCATCCAGCATCCGCGCCACGCTGGCCCAGGAGCCGACCAGGGTACCCATATTGATGTTGACGGCAGAGGTGGGGTCGGCCATCTGGCGCACGTTGGTGTCGCTGCCCGATTTGGTATCCTGCTGACTCTGGGTGGTCAGCCAGGAGAGCGCCTCTTCATCGGCACCGGCTTTGTAGTGTTCCCACTTCGCCCGCGCTTCCTCATCGGTTTCCGCGGCAATGATCATGAACAGGACGTAGGAGCCGACGTCGCGACCGGCTTTCTCCGCCGCCTGTTTCATGCGAATCGAGGTTGAGCTGAACGCGGCAGGGGTGTTTACCCCTTTACCAAAGCAGAAGTTGTAATCGGCATACTGTGCGGAGAAGGCCATACCGGCGTCGCTCTGACCGGCGCAGATGACCTTCATCGGGCGCTGCGGCTGCGGACTGACGCGACAGTCGTTCATGGTGAAGAATTCACCTTTAAAGTCCGATTTTCCGGTGCCCCACAGGTCGCGCAGCACGGTAACGTATTCGGTCAGATAGGCGTAGCGGCTGCTGAAGTACTCATCGCCAGGCCACATACCCATCTGTTCATATTCCGGTTTCTGCCAGCCGGTGACCAGGTTGACGCCGAAACGGCCGCCAGAGATGGAGTCAATGGTGGACGCCATGCGCGCCACAATGGCCGGTGGCAGCGTCAGGGTGGCGGCAGTGGCATAAATTTCAATACGTGAGGTGACGGCTGCCAGACCAGCCATCAGGGTGAATGACTCCAGGTTATGATCCCAGAATTCTGTTTTTCCGCCGAAGCCGCGCAGTTTGATCATCGAAAGCGCAAAGTCGAAATGGTAATGCTCTGCTTTCAGTACGATTGCCTTATTGAGTTCAAAGGTTGGCATGTACTGCGGTGCATTGGAGGAGATCAGCCAGCCATTGTTACCAATCGGAATAAAGACGCCTATCTTCATGTGAAACCTCGTTGCGATGGGGGAAAGGTGTTTCACGCGCGGCACTGCATCCTGCCTCATCCCTGTGGGCTGCGCTCAGTCACAATTTTGCAAACCCTGTGCCACAATTTTTAATTGTTTATATAACAATGGGTTAAAATGAAGAGGAAAAATAAAAGTGGAGTGACTGGTCCATTTCAGACCGTTTGGTCAAAATTCGCTGCACGTTTTCCATGCAGGCTGAGCAAAAAAGGTGCAGCACGCTGGTTAGGCAGCCAGAGATCCCTTTGCTATGATGCGATGACACCTGACGGATGAGGTAAGGCAGTGAAAACCGATGAAAAAAAGCCAACGCGTCGTTCACGCGCGGTGGCGGCAAAGCGAGCGGCGATACTGGATGCGGCGCTGACCCTGTTCTCGCAGTTTGGTATTCATGGCACCAGCCTCGATAAGGTGGCCGAACTGGCAGACGTTTCCAAAACCAATCTGCTCTACTATTTTCCCTCGAAAGAGGCGCTCTATGTGGCGGTGCTGAAACAGATTCTGGATGTCTGGCTGGCGCCGCTGCGCGCGCTGGCACACGATCAGGATCCGCTGATGGCCATCCGGCGCTATATCCGGCTGAAGCTGGAGGTGTCGCGCGATCATCCTCAGGCCTCCCGGCTGTTCTGCCTGGAGATGCTGCAGGGCGCACCGCTACTGAAAGGGGAGCTGGCGGGCGACCTCAAGCAACTGGTGGATGATAAGGCGGCGATAATTGAGCGCTGGATTGATGAAGGGCGTCTGGCTGGCGTCCAGCCGCAGCATCTGATCTTTATGCTCTGGGCCACAACGCAGCACTATGCCGATTTCGCCACGCAGGTGGAGGCGGTGACCGGACAGACCCTCAGCGACGCCGCGTTCTTTGAGCAGACTGTCGAGAACGTTCAGCGCATGATCATTGAAGGCATTCGCGTACGCTGATTCCGCGCAGATTCACGGTTCGGTAACGGAGTTAATCTATGGATTCTGTTTCGCAGTGGGTACTGGGCGCCTCCGTCAGCGTCGCGGTGATGGGGCGTCGGGTTCCGATCTGGCAGGCGGCACTGGTTGGGGGTGTCTGCGGCACCCTGCCCGATCTGGATGTCTTTATCGATCATGGCGATGCAATACGCAACATGACGCTGCATCGCACCGAAAGTCATGCGCTGCTCTGGCTCACGCTGATCTCCCCGCTGGTTGCCTGGCTGGTGGCGGGGCTGTGTCGTCAACGGGTGGCATGGCGGGCGTGGTGGCCTGCCATCTGGCTGGCACTAATCACGCACCCGCTGCTCGACCTGATGACGGTGTATGGCACCCAGCTTGGCCTGCCGCTCACTGACTTTCCCTATGCGATTGGCAGCATCTACATTATCGATCCCCTCTATACGCTGCCGCTGCTGGTGGGGCTGGCTGTGGCGCTCTGGCGTGGCGGTGAACGGGGGCTGCGCGGCAACCGGCTGGGATTAACGCTGAGTTCGCTTTATCTGGTCTGGAGCGTGGTGATTCAGGGCGTGGCAGGCTGGCAGATCCGGCAGTCGCTGACCGGGCAGGGGATTCCGACCGATAAGGTACTGGTGACGCCAACGGCGTTCAATACGCTGGTCTGGCGCAGCGTGATCCTGACCGGCGACCGTTATGGCGAAGCTTACTGGTCGTTACTGTCGCCTTCGCGTCCGCTACAGGTGACGTGGTATCCGCGTCATCCCGAACTTTACAAAGGGTTTCGTGGCAGCTGGTATGCAGAGCGCGTCGCCTGGTTCAGCCACGGTTTTTATGCCCTGCGTGAGCAGGATGGGCAGACGACGATAGCTGACCTGCGTATGGGCGAAGGGGAAAACTATACCTTTACCTTTGGTCTTGGCACGCCTCAGCAGCCCGATCCCCGGCCGCAGCGCTTACCTTCTGAACGGCCGTCGTTGTCCGCCAGCTTTTCTGCGCTGGGCGAACGCCTGTAAAAAAGCCCGGTCATCTGACCGGGCTTCCTCTCTGACAGGCAGAATTAGCGACTGCGTGAGCCGCGATGACGCAGCCACCAGCCCACACCCAGCAGGGCGAACCAGAGTGGCGTCACCATCAGCGCCTGGCGCGTATCATCCTGCAGGGTCAGCAGCACCAGCACAAAGGCAAAGAAGGCCATGCAGACCCAGCACATCAGCTTGCCCAGCGGCATCTTAAAGCCGGATTCCGCATGACGCTGCGGATGCTTTTTGCGATAGGCCAGATAGCTGCACAGGATAATGGTCCAGACAAACATAAACAGAATCGCCGAGACGGTGGTTACCAGGGTGAAGACCGTCATCACATCCGGGATCAGGTAGATTAACGCCACGCCCGCCAGCAGGCAGAAGCAGGAGAAAAACAGACCGGTGGTCGGGACGGCGCGGGCTGAGAGCCGGCCAAAGGCGCGGCTGGCAACCCCCTGCTGTGACAGACCATAGAGCATCCGGCTGGTGGAGAAGATGCCACTGTTCGCGGAGGAGGCAGCTGAGGTCAGCACCACAAAGTTGACGATACTCGCGGCAGCGGGCAGGCCAATCAGGACAAACATCTCAACAAACGGGCTGCGATCGGCCATCACCTGGGTCCATGGCGTCACCGCCATAATGACCATCAGCGCCAGCACATAAAACATGATGACCCGCAGCGGGATGGCATTAATCGCGCGTGGCAGGACTTTATGCGGATCGTGAGTCTCTGCTGCCGCCGTGCCAACCAGTTCAATCCCGACAAAGGCGAACACTGCAATCTGGAATCCGGCAAAGAAGCCGCTGAGCCCTTTCGGGAACAGTCCGCCATGATCCCAGATGTTGCTCAGTGCCGCCGTACCGCCGCCCGGAGAGGGGTAGTGGATGGAGACCAGCACAATGCCCGTCACGATCAGCGCGACAATGGCGACGATTTTAATAATCGCAAACCAGAACTCCATCTCGCCGAACAGCTTGACGGTCGCAATGTTGAGTGCCAGAAAGACCACCACGCAGAGCAGGGCGCTCATCCAGATCGAGAAGCCCGGAAACCAGAGCTGGAAATAGGCGCTGATGGCCACCACGTCAGCGATGCCGGTGACCACCCAACAGAACCAGTAGGTCCAGCCGGTAAAGTAGCCTGCCCAGGGGCCGAGTAGATCCGCGGCAAAGTCGCTGAACGATTTATACTCCAGATTGGAGAGCAGCAGTTCTCCCATCGCGCGCATGACAAAGAACAGCATAAAGCCGATGATCATATAGACGAAAATGATCGAGGGGCCGGCCAGGCTGATGGTTTTACCTGAGCCCATAAACAGGCCGGTTCCGATCGCGCCGCCGATGGCGATCAGCTGAATGTGTCGGTTGTGCAGGTTGCGCCGTAGCTTGTCGGGGCCTTCCTGCGTCAAGGGGGCATCTTTAGATTGATCGACCATAGAATACTCTTTCCTGTCTTGATGTTGTGTCAGCTCTGCTGGCTGATAATGAATAGCCTTACCCGAAGGGCTGGTCGGCATAAGATAGAGGAAGTCACCCCAAAGCCGGTAACAGTTTTTTACCTGATGTGACTCCGGCCATGGTCAGCCAGAGCAATCGTTGCGCATTCTGGTTAATCGTGCGTCAGCCAGGGTAAGGATTCATCACGTTATGTCAGTTGCACAGCGCAGCGTGAATCTGGCTTCTACACTTTTTGTTTGCTAATCATCATGCTGCGAGAGGGGTTATGCGCACGCTTATCCTGTTTTTGCTGTTAATCGCGCTGGGCTGGATGAGCCTGCCATGGCTGAAGCAGCATCTGCCACCGCAGTTCAATCCCTTTACCCCGCTCGCCGTTACCGATCCTCCGGGCTGGATGACCCGGATTAAGATGAAACGGCTGGCCGGCGATCCCGATGCCTGCCTTGCCGTGATGCGCCGCGCTCAGCAGGCCGGGTGGGTGACGTTCAGCGAACGACCGGCAGTAACGGGCAACTGTCCCCTCAGCGACCCGCTGCGCATTCAGCGATTTGGTCCGGTGAGCCTCCGCAGCAGCTTTCTGGCGAGCTGTCCGATGGCGGTTGCCAGTACGATGTATGCCCTGCGCAGTCGTCAACAGACCGCCAGGGATATGCAGAGTCCACTGGTACGGATTACGCATGTTGGCAGCTACGCCTGCCGTAACATTTATCATCGCGCGCAGGGGCGATTGAGTGAACATGCCACCGCCGATGCCTGGGATGTGACCGGCTTCCAGCTGGCAGATGGTCAGCGGCTTGAGGTCAGTCGTCACTGGCAGCAGCCCGGGCAAAAAGCGGCCATGCTGCATACCTTGTGGCGGGGGGGATGTGAGGTGTTTGGCAATGCGCTGGGCCCGGATTACAACACGGCACACGCTTCACATTTTCATCTGGGGATGCGGGGCGCGGGCTATTGCCGGTAAATCATCAGTCAGGACTAATACCATCTTTGATTAATAATTGATCGGCTATCTGTAAAAATTCAGTCCAGTTATCTGCTGGAATCTGGCACCGGCCGGAAATCATTCATTCGCTGAGAGAACAACATTAAGGCATTTGATTTTAGTGCCATCTATTTAAAGAGTAAAACTGTCCGCCGAATAAATGCGCTATTCCCTTTTTCTCCTCTCTCATCAAATACTCGTCACTGAGCGACAGAATGAAAATATTTCACCATGCAGACAGCCGAATTAAGTGAAATGAGAAGGGAAAATTAACAAATGCGCTGGGGCGTTATCTCTGTTTTTTTACAGGCAGGATTATTTTTCAGATAGTTTAACCCGGTGACTATCTATAATGTCATTCTGCTGACTAAACTACGATAAAGGGTGGGCCTGCTATTGCAACAGCCGCTTCGCTTTTAACGGGATCGAAATCAGGCTGAAGAGTTAAGTGAGGCTTATCAGGAAGCAGTTTTTGCCTGATCTTTTCTTTTGCAGGCTGTCAGGATGATAAACAGCAAAAAGCCGCCGGATGGCAGAAGAAAAATAGAGGGTGGTCAGGAGCCGCGGGTTAACTTAAGCAACAGAACCGGCGAAAGTCTGCAGAAAAACGCAGCACAACATTTGCGCTCCTGAGCCCGCAGCGGCAGGCCAGCGAGCCTCTCCGCCTGCCTCGCCGCGTTTCCCGGCGGCTGGATGATCCGGCAGCCAGCTGCATGCCGGAGAGGTTTAAAAACGCCGATCTTATTTCCTGATGAGAAATATGTTGGCGGTTCCTGGGGAGGCAGCGTTAATCGAATTGAATTAACGTCTTGTTTACTCATTATTTACTCAATAAGCAGTAGCGCTATTTATTATTTCCGCTCCATTTGCAAATTTGCGATAAAGTGTTACCAGGTGACAGGCATTGAAATCCTATAAGAAAAATCTTATTCTTAGGGTGTGATTGAAAATGGCGTGACCAACCTCACATTGCCCGGACAGGGACACGTTTTCACTCCGCCATGACGATGAAAGGTAAAAGGCGCTTCATCAGGCAACGGATTCATCTCTGACGATATATTCATTTTTTCTGAAAAATTTAAACTCTCTGATGAGTCTGATTGAATAGCATCGGAAGGGCGGGTGAAAATAATGCTGAGGCAATATGAGTAGTGAAAATTATTTCGCCTGGCGAAGCAGTGTGAAAGAACAATTTCAGGCATTAACGACCTCATCTGAATTGAAGGCGTTATTGCAACATTTTACGGAATCATTAGGCTTCGATTATTTTGCTTTTTTGATTCAGCACCCGGTGCCATTTACCCGACCGCGCATTCATTTATACAGCACCTATCCCACATTATGGGTTAAACGCTATGAGAAGCAGAATTATTACGCGGTGGACCCGGTGCTCAGCTTGTGTCAGCGACCTGGGAGGGGGATGGCATGGACGGAGGCGCAGTTTGCTGACGCAGGCAACCTGTGGCGGGAGTCGCGGGAATATGGGCTTCAGAGCGGTTTTTCTTGCTCTGCAATGGCACCAAATCGCGTCATTGGTATATTATCTATATCGTCCCAACAGCCCATTTCTGTCCAGCTCTGCCATGCTGAGCTGGAGGTGAAACTCCACCTTTTAGCGGAACTAAGCCTGGATACGCTGGAACGCTTTAGCGATGATGCGATGATGGTACTGAAAAATGCGTTAAGTCAGCGCGAGCTGGAAATTCTGAAATGGACAGCCGAAGGAAAAACGGCGGTCGAGATTTCACTTATTTTATCCATCTCTGAACA
The DNA here is from genome assembly GCF_059731105.1 of Type-F symbiont of Plautia stali. Taxonomy (NCBI): domain Bacteria; kingdom Pseudomonadati; phylum Pseudomonadota; class Gammaproteobacteria; order Enterobacterales; family Enterobacteriaceae; species Type-F symbiont of Plautia stali. The sequence goes on from NZ_AP035909.1 coordinate 1,422,190, forward strand.
TACCGTTAACTTTCATCAAAAAAATATGCAAAAGCGTTTCAATGTTTCCAATAAAACGCAGATTGCCTGTTATGCAGCCGCAATCGGACTGATTTGAACATCAACAACTGCCACCTTTGGCAGTTTCTTTGTACGGGTCAGTTGTCTACCCTGCGCCGGAACTTTGCCAGGCTGGCGCAAAAAATCATTGCAACATGGGGATGTCAGAGGCGCATGATGAAAATAGTGCAAACGCAGTTAAAGGATATGCCATCCTCTTTGCTCGCCGAACTGGGCAGCTACCGTTACAGCGTCTTTGCGCGCGGCGAAGGGTGGTCTATTCCGCCGCGCCTGAGCACGCCAGGACAGGAGTATGATCGCTACGATCGTTCAGATGTGACCTGGCTGATCGCATGGAATGCCCGTGCAGGGATCTGCGGCTGTGCCCGCCTGATGCCCTGGTTTGAGCCTGAGCAGAGTGAAGGCATCGTGCTGCCCTTCAGCCATGAGAAAGTCTGGGAAATGTCGCGCTTCTCTGCACGCCTGGATGTGGATGCCGAACTGCCGCTGAACATACTCTGGCACGCGGTACAGCTGGCGGAACTGCACGGCATGGAGTACATCATCAGTTCGGCAACGCCAATGCTGGAGAAGATGTTTGAGCAGCATCAGGTGGTCTATGAGCCACTCACACCCGGCCTGATTCTGTCAGAAGATAATCTGTTTGCGATCCGTATTCCGGTGACTCAGCCTGCGCTGGCAGAGAAGTATCGGGGCACCCGACGCTTCAGCCCGGAAGAGGTGCTGCCGACGCTGGGTGTGTCGGTCAACTGGCAGTCGCATAATTAGGTCAATTGCCCCCGCGGCTGGGGGCAACACAACACGCTTACTGACGGTAGGCGGTTTTAATCTGCTTGATGGTATTGCTGAACACTTCCGCCTGCGGTTTGTCGCCCAGCGTCTGTACATAGCGTTCCATGTTAATAATCACTTTTCCCGCATCAGCCTGACCCATCCCTTTCAGAATCAGGGTGATCATCATCTTCAGCCCCGCGATTTCATCCGCTAATTTCCGGGCTTCCTGGGAAGTTGCAAAATCTTCATCGCTCATGAGTTTCTCCTTGGTGAATGACAACGTGTCGGCAATCTGTCCGCACAGCAGTGCGTGAGTATACCACAGGGGAGGTAAGTTGCTGATGGTGCCGGTCCGCTTTGCCGTTAAAGGCTGTTTCGTCCAGCACAACTAATCAATCGCTGAAAGTAATCACACGATTAACTGGCCCGGAGCGGACAGCAATGCGTTGTAGACATGTTTACCGAACGCGGTTGTTAATCTTCTGAAATACAGAGAATTTAATCAATATGCAACGATGCTGATGATGAGCAGAAAAGTCTGATGCGACGCGCCACGCCCGGCTGAGGGTAATGATGCAATGCGTCCACTGTTTTGCTTTGTTGATGTGCTTTTGGGGCAAAAGCGGGTATGATTACCGCTCACATTACCTGATTGCTTCCTCTTTTTAGCCTCTGGAGTTTCCCCGTTGATCAGTGTGCTTCTTGTTGATGACCATGAACTTGTCCGTGCCGGGATCCGTCGTATCCTGGAGGATGTTAAAGGGCTGGCCGTGGTCGGAGAGGTTAACTGCGGCGAGGATGCGGCCAAATGGTGCCGGTCCAATCAGGTGGATGTCATTCTGATGGACATGAATATGCCGGGTATTGGCGGGCTGGAAGCGACGCGAAAAATCGTGCGCTACAACCCTGATATCAAAATTATCATGCTGACTATCCATACCGAAAATCCGCTGCCTGCCAAAGTCATGCAGGCGGGGGCTGCGGGTTACCTCAGTAAAGGGGCCGCGCCGCAGGAAGTTATCAACGCGATTCGTTCGGTCAATGCCGGCCAGCGCTACATCGCGTCAGACATCGCCCAGCAGATGGCTCTGAGCCAGATTGAACCACAAAAAGCGGAATCTCCCTTCAGCTGTTTGTCGGAAAGGGAATTGCAGATTATGCTGATGATCACCCGAGGACAAAAGGTGACGGAAATTTCCGAGCAGTTAAATCTCAGTCCTAAAACCGTTAACAGTTACCGCTATCGGATGTTCAGCAAACTGAATATCAGTGGCGACGTCGAGTTAACGCATCTGGCCATTCGACATGGCCTCTACAATGCGGAGCCGTTAATCAGTAGTGAATGACGTTTTTGATTCCAGAGCTTTTCTGAGTACGGTAACCAGCAAGCCCGGTGTTTACCGCATGTATGACGCCTCAGGCACCGTCATCTATGTGGGCAAAGCCAAAGACCTGAAGAAGCGTTTGACCAGCTACTTCCGCACGCAGGTCGGCAGCCGCAAAACCGAAGCGCTGGTCAGCAATATCCAGCACATCGATGTCACCGTAACCCATACCGAAACCGAAGCGCTGCTGCTTGAGCATAACTACATCAAGCTCTATCAGCCGCGCTATAACGTCCTGCTGCGCGATGATAAATCGTATCCCTACATATTCCTCAGCAGCGATACCCATCCACGTCTGGCGATGCACCGTGGCGCAAAACATGCCAAAGGCGAATACTTCGGCCCGTTTCCGAATGGCTACGCGGTGCGTGAAACCCTGGGCCTGCTGCAAAAAGTGTTCCCTATCCGCCAGTGCGAAAACAGCGTCTACCGCAATCGCTCCCGGCCCTGTCTGCAATATCAGATAGGCCGCTGCCTGGGTCCCTGTGTGGCCGGGCTGGTCAGTGAAGAGGAGTATGCGCAGCAGACCGACTATGTGCGCCTGTTCCTGGCCGGTAAAGACGATCAGGTGCTTAATCAGCTGGTCAGACGCATGGAAGAGGCGAGTAGCGGACTGCGTTTTGAAGAGGCTGCACGACTGCGCGACCAGATTCAGGCTGTGCGGCGGATCACTGAAAAGCAGTTTGTCTCAAATCAGGGTGATGACCTCGATGTCATGGGCGTGGCCTACGACGCCGGTATGGCCTGTCTTCACGTGCTCTTTATTCGTCAGGGTAAAGTGTTGGGTAGCCGCAGCTACTTCCCGAAAGTCCCGGTGGATACCGATCTGGCCGAGGTGGTGCAGACCTTTGTCGGGCAGTTCTATCTGCAGGGCAGCGAGGCTCGCACCCTGCCAGGTGACATCCTGCTGGACTTTACCCTGCCAGAGCGCGAGCTGCTGGCTGAGTCTCTGAGTGAACTGGCGGGACGCCGGGTTAATATTCAGAGCAAGCCGCGCGGCGATCGCGCCCGTTACTTGAAGCTGGCGCGCACCAATGCCGCGACCGCGTTAACCACGCGTCTCTCTCAGCACTCCACCATTCATCAACGCCTGATGGCACTGGCGGAGTTCCTTGAGCTTGACCGGATCACGCGCATGGAGTGTTTCGATATCAGTCACACCATGGGTGAGCAGACCATCGCCTCCTGCGTGGTCTTTGACCAGAATGGTCCGCTGCGCGCCGATTATCGCCGCTACAACATCAGTGGCATTACGCCGGGCGATGACTACGCCGCCATGAACCAGGTGCTGCGTCGTCGCTATGGCAAAGCCATTGAGGAAGAGAAGATCCCGGATGTCATTCTGATTGATGGCGGCAAGGGGCAGCTGGCGCAGGCGATACAGGTCTTTGCGGAACTGGACGTGCCCTGGGATAAGACGCGGCCGATTCTGCTCGGCGTGGCTAAAGGCAGCGATCGCAAAGCCGGACTGGAGACGCTCTTCTTTGAAGCAGAAGGTGAGGGCGTTTCGCTGCCGCCTGATTCGCCCGCGCTGCATGTGATCCAGCACATTCGTGACGACGCTCACAATCATGCGATTTCGGGCCACCGTAAAAAACGGGCGAAAGTAAAGAACACCAGTGCACTCGAGAGTATCGAAGGGGTGGGGCCAAAACGACGTCAGCAACTGCTCAAGTACATGGGGGGCCTGCAACCGCTGATGAATGCGTCGGTGGAGGAGATCGCCAATGTGCCGGGTATCTCTCATGCGCTGGCAGAAAAAATATACTACTCACTGAAACACTAGCATTGAAACGGGGGGGGCAATGTAGGAACATAGGCTAAATTCTACCTATATCCAGACAGTTACCGGCATATGCAATTAAACATTCCGACGTGTCTCACCCTGTTTCGAGTCGTGCTCATCCCGTTCTTTGTGCTGGCTTTCTATCTGCCGTTCACCTGGGCACCGCTTGCTACCGCATTGATTTTTGTCTTTGCAGCCATCACCGACTGGTTTGATGGCTTCCTGGCGCGCCGCTGGAAGCAGACGACGCGTTTCGGGGCTTTTCTCGATCCGGTGGCGGACAAAGTCATGGTCGCGATTGCGCTGGTGCTGGTCGCAGAATATTTCCACGCCTGGTGGATTACTCTTCCTGCCGCAACCATGATTGCGCGCGAGATCATTATCTCTGCGCTGCGTGAGTGGATGGCGGAGATTGGCAAACGCAGCAGCGTATCGGTGTCCTGGATTGGTAAAGTCAAAACCACGGCTCAGATGTTCTCACTGTTTGCCTTGCTGTGGCGTCCGGATGCCACCATTGTGGCGGTGGGTGTCGTCGCATTATATGTGGCTGCGGTGCTGACTTTCTGGTCAATGTTCCAGTATTTAAGCGCGGCGCGCGGCGATCTGCTCGAACCGTGATCGATACGATTTAAAAAGCAGCAAACGGACAGGCGGTGAGGATAATTTTATTGACTCATCGCGTCAGGTCAGTAGAATGCAACGCATCGAAAGGCAGCGTGTCTGTCAGAAGATAAGTAAAATCAGCAGGTTCGACGAAATTGCTGAAAATTGCGGGAATAGCTCAGTTGGTAGAGCACGACCTTGCCAAGGTCGGGGTCGCGAGTTCGAGTCTCGTTTCCCGCTCCAGATTCGCAGGTCAGGATAACCTGGCGGCACATCAGTTTAAGGCGCGTTGGCAGAGTGGCTATGCAGCGGATTGCAAATCCGTGTACCTCGGTTCGACTCCGGGACGCGCCTCCAGTTACACCCTGCCCGGGTGGTGAAATCGGTAGACACAAGGGATTTAAAATCCCTCGATCGTAAGGTCGTGCGGGTTCAAGTCCCGCCCCGGGCACCATATCGATTTACCAATAAAATCAATGATAAGCAGTGTCGTATGACCGCCTCATAAGGGCGGTTTTTTTGTGCCTGAATTCATCTTCCTGATATCCATTCCTGATATTATTTCCCTTTCACCTGTCCGCCAACGACTGGAACCACCACTATTTTTCTGTCATAAGCGGCTGTCTGCTCCACGTTTTTATGCCCCGTTATTGCTTTTTTCTCGTAAAGGTACCCTCCAGATCGGAAACTCCCTTAGTCTTCGGATCATGGAATGTGAAATCAAACAGTAACTCTGGAAATTTTAATTTTGCCGCCTCACGCGCAGCACTAAAGTGCTCAGCCCGACGGATTTCTCGTGGGTATGATCGGGATATTAACACGGCGTCGTTAACTGGCTGGTCCAGCGATGCGATTCTGATTTCGGGCAGTCAATATGAAAAACTGTTTGAAGGGCAGGCTAGTGGCAGAATATTCACTACGGATGACAGCGTCAGACCTGTTTCAACAGTCCTGCGATTGACTGGCAGGCGAGGGGTGAGCAACAGCGTCAAAACTTGCTAATCACTACCAGTGAGGTAACAGCCGATTAGCGAACAGAATTACAATTGGACATGATCAGCGACGAGGACAAAGTAAGCCCGACCTCATGGACGAGCCAGCCTAAAATTTAAAATCACCGCTATTTCTAACGGATCAATTTAAACCCTATAAAACTGCTTGCTTATCAGGTTTGGGGATGAGTCTATTTCTTATGAGGTTGCAAAGATTAGTTTCAAACAGCTTATAGAATATTATAGAAAATAAAACCGTAAGGGTCAGAGCTAACAAAAATGCTATTAAACCTGAATATAGCCCGTGATAGTGTTGGGCTATAATTTTTCTGGCTATTGATAAACCGTGTGGATGCATCAAATAAACAGAAAACGATACGGTACCAATCGATGTTAGAATTTTAGGAGGTCTGATTCCATACTGATATTCATAACTGATAGTTGTTAGTATTAAGAAAAAAGAAGCGGCAAAGAAATCGTAACTACCGTTTCCCGGAAGGCTGCCAAAGCCTAGAGTAATATATGTAAAATATAGCGCGGTTAGTGATATTGCTGCTCTGCCAACTATTTTTGAGTGATATAGTCTGAAGTTAATTGCTATGTACCCGATAAACAGACCAGCTAAAAACTCTAACATCATCCCATTAGTTATCAGTGCCAAATATCCATAATATCCATAATTCATGCTGGTCAATGAAGTCCTATAACCATGAGTAGCGACTGGAAGTGAGACGGAACATGCAATAATTAACGTGATAACTAGGTTTTTATAATTCCTAAAAATTAAGGCGAGAGCACAGATGCTATAAAAGACAAATTCATAGTTAAGCGACCAACCAACAAAAAGCCGCGGATAACCAAAGAAGGGGGCAGGTTGCATAATGTCAGCTGGAAGAAAAGTGAAAGCATGCAGGGCTGAATACCATTTATCCCATGAGTTACCTGCTATAAAAATTGTCGCTATGACGTATGGTGGAACAATACGGCAAATTCTTTTTGTGAAGAATACGGCTGAGGATTTAATTCCACCATTTTCGGTTAGAGAAATATAATAAAAAATAAACCCACTTATAATAAAAAACAGATCAACGCCGATTGCACCCTGAGCAAAAATCCAATTAGCCAAAGGAATGTCCGATGCCAAATCGGTTCGGAAATGAAACATTACGACCAGCATCGCCGCGAGACCGCGCATAGATTGTATTGAGTGAAGTTTTTTCTGTTCAAAATGCATTGTATGCAAAATCCTTTTAAATAATGGTTTACTTAATTATTTTGATAAAAGCTCTCATAAAAGATGTCCAGATTAAACGCCTGAGTTTGATTTTTAATGGTCTGCGTTTCTTTATTTCACTCCAGGCATATTCTTTTTTCTCTATTATCCATTTGCAATTTTTATGCGATTGTATTGTCGAAAAGTGAGAGTGTTCTGTCTTTCTTATTATTGATGGTATTACAGCTTCAACATTGCAAACGGAATACTCTTTTAGTATTTGCCATCTGTCAGCCACCATCCAAACGGGATAAAGAAAAGTGGCGAGATTTTTAGCTGCTTGATTATTGATGATGTATCCATGTGAGCACGATGCTTCAAGCACACTATGAATGCTTAATTTTTGGCCTAATATGCATCTTGGCTTGGAGATATATTGTGAGACTTCAGTTAGCAGGGTAACCGTAGGGTATAGGTTTTGTTTTTGTTTTAAATGATGCATAACCTGAATGATTTGGTAATCAAGTTGTGCGTCGTCTTCAAGTATTAACGCGAAGGGTATATTGTTGCTGACAATTTTTCTATAAATTTTGATGTGGCTTAGAGCGCAACCTATTTCGCCAGAGGTTACCGCGTAATTAAGTGTTTTGGTATGCTTCACGATTTCATCATAATTAAGTTGAGAACCGTCTACAGCCTCAACGATTTCATAATCAAGCTGAAGCAGGGACAGTTGCTGTTCGATGGATGCCCGCCTTTCGGGGGACCGAGCTAAATTTATAACAAATATTTTCATAATTTAAACCTTTGTGAACCAATGGTTGCTGGTTTTTATATCAGCAACGAACATAACCGCTGTGTTAGAGGTTTTTTTTGATTCAGGTTCGCAATCTGTTTGATGTTCTAAATAAAGAATTGTCTTTTGGGAATGCCATGCCTCGCCATAAGATAGAAAATCACGGAATGAGCCTCGAAAATTTTTAGATGCGCACTTTAATTTGTACGCTTTATTTTTAGTATGATGCCTCACATTTAACAGGAGGCTCTATGGATAATAACTTCGAAGCGCAGTATATGACGCAGCATGCACGGCAATGGGTGAGGCTGTTTGGCAACTAATAGCCAATGATATGCCGGTGACGGGTGAGGCCATAGCCAGCATGATTGGAACACTCGCAGAGCACCGACCTGATGTAGCGGACAGCATCGCGTTATCAGTGTTGTGTCAGGCGTAACGCTTTCGCTGCCAGATCAGCCGTCGGGTAATGAGAGTGAACAGGGGCAGGATGGGGGAATAGCGTCGCTGCCTGCCGGCAGAATGGGTAACGTCCCATGCGGGGGCGGCATCAGCCAGCCTGCAGGGCAGGCTGGCTGATTAATATCAGGCCTGAGGCTGGCCTGCAGGACCGACGCCACCGGGTGCGCCCACCGGTGCCTGTCCACCCGGCGGCGGCGGTGGCGGGGCATCTTTGCCTGGCGGAGGCGGCGGCGGTGCATGTCTGGGCGGTGGGGTCGGTGCGCAGGCGGTCAGCGTAGCAAGGATGGTCAGCGTCGATAACAGATAAGCAGTACGTTTCATCGTAATTCCCTGATCGGTTAAGCGGAGCGTTAAGTATAGATAAGCGCCGTCAAAACGCCTGACGCGAAGCAGACGGCAATGTTATTGTCGATTATTTGAGATGCTTCGCAACTTGTGCACGGTAACCATGCGTTTCAGACCAGAGATCGCTAAGGTAGCGCATCAATTAAGAGGAGTGGTTATGAATGGCATAATGAAGTTCGTCCGCGGCTGGCTGGTCTTCTCTCTCTTATGGGGCGTGTTCATGTGGTTTATGTCATGGCAGGAGCAGGGCAAAGCGCCGGGTCTGGCAATTCTGATGAGTCTCTATGCGGGATTAATCTATCAGGCTCTCATGACGATGGTCGGCCGCTACCGGACGCGGCGTCAGCAGGCGTAACAGGTTCTGCTGCCGCAGAGGCAGCAGAACCGCGCACGTTAACCGAAGTTACCGGTCAGACGTTGATGGAAGTCGGTACTGCGGGAATCCAGCCCCTCAATTGTCACTTCGGCACCATATCTTTGATAGCGATACTCAATGCCATCCAGCGCCGCGACGCTGGACGCATCCCAGATCTGCGCATGGGTTAAATCGATCGTGACCTTTTTGGGATCGTGAGCGTAATCGAAATGCTCAAACAGGTCGTTGCTGCTGGCGAAGAAGAGCGGGCCGCGCACGACATAGCGCACCGACTGACCATCATCGCTCAGGTGACGCTCTGCATGGATAACATGCGCAATGCGGCGGGCAAAGAGCAGCATGGCAAGGATCACCCCCGCAAGCACACCCAGCGCCAGATTGCCCGTCCAGACCGTGACCGCCACCGTCAGCACCATAATCAGCGTTTCTGACCACGGCATACGCTTCAGGGTGGCGGGCTGCAGGCTGTGCCAGTTAACGGTTTTCACCGCGACGACCATCATGATGCCCGCCAGAACCACCATCGGGATCTGCGCCATAATCTGGCTCAGTCCGGTCACCAGTAACAGCAGCACCAGACCGGCCGCAACGGTAGAGACCCGGCTGCGTGCCCGACCCAGTTCCACATTGACGATGGTCTGACCGATCATCGCACAGCCTGCAATACCGCCATAGAAGCCCGCCAGAATGTTCGCCACGCCCAGGCCCCAGGATTCACGGCGCTTACTGGAGGGGGTATCCGTCAAATCATCGACCAGTTTGGCGGTCAGTAGCGACTCCATCAGCCCGACAAACGCGATACTCAGTGCCGTGGGCCAGATAATCTGCAGCGTCTGCAGGTTCAGGGGCACCAGCAGCGTATTCAACCCGGGCAGGCCAGGGCTCATCGGCCCCTCGTCACCCACGTTCGGCATGCGATAGCCCATCAGCAGTGCCACCGCCGTCACCACTACAATGGCGACCAGCGGGGAGGGCACACTTTTTATCAGGCGCGGCAGCAGCAGCACAATGGCCAGGGTGACGGCAAAGAAGATCCACACCAGGGGTGACTGACCCCAGACGTGCGGCACCTGCGCAAAGAAAATCAGGACCCCAAGCGCATTCACGAACCCCAGCATTACCGAGCGCGGAATGTAACGCATCATGCGCGCCAGACCGGCCAGGCCAAACAGAATCTGGATGATGCCGCCCAGCACAACGGCGGGCAGAATATATTCCACGCCATGCAGATGCACCATCGGCCCGATGACCAGCGCCACGGAACCGGCGGCAGCCGTGACCATGGCCGGGCGACCGCCCAGAATCGACAGGGTCAGACAGAGTACCACCGAAGCCACCAGGCTGACTTTCGGGTCGACACCGGCAATCACGGAAAAGGAGATCACTTCAGGGATCAGGGCCAGCGCGGTAATCACACCGGCCAGGCATTCGCGGGTCAGCAGCGCAGGCGAACGCAGTACGCGCCCCGTGCTGATATCGCCCGCCACAACGTCAGTTGCGGTAACATCATTAGTCTGGGTCATAAAGGATTGCAGGCTCTTTAGTTATTTTGCTCCCGCGCGGAAGGCGGAAAGAATGGGATAAACAGTGAGAGGCAGATACTACCGGGGGATCGACGAAGATACCAGAAAAAGGCGGTGGATTCCCTCCCTGGAATCGCGACTACAGTTAAAAGTCATCCGGGGTTTTGTGGACCACCAAGTCAAGCAGCTGACGGTAGATATCCAGCGAATCCCTGTCGCTTTCCAGTTCCAGCCGGTGGATCAGCTTTGAAATAATGGCCTTATTACTGACAGGCATACCCGATTGCAGGATTTCTGCGATCAGGACACCCAGCATTTCCATCTCGCTGGCGGGTTTATTCGCTGCGGGATTGAAATAGTCGGCAATTTCCTGGTCAGTCCGGGGAAGTGTATTTTGCATGTGTAAGCCCTTCATAACAGCCCGATTCCGGTTCGGATGTCAGGACAAAATCGATCAAAAAAACCATCGCATGGACAGATGCGATGGTGCCAGCGTGAACATAACGCAGATAAAAAATAACCTCTGAAGGTGGAAATCCACTGACACCTTCAGAGGCGACGCAAGTGCATCATTCGTTACAGAGTCGCATGACAACTCGTGGCAGTAAAGTTATACAATGAAAGCCAATCTGTACAATCGAATCCTTTTGCAAAATGTGCTATTTGCCGCTTTTCAGCAGCTTATAAGGATTATTCCGAGAAAAAATCTGTACAGAGAACCTATACAACCCGCAGATTCGACCGGACAGATAAAAACAGTCAGGCACCCCGCAGGGTGATCAGGCAAATAACGCCAGCTTTGCCGTCAGCTTACGCAGCGCTTTTTTATCACCCACGATCGCGAGACCCAGCAGCCGCCACTGCCGCCGCGATTGCTGGCGCAGGGCGATGCTGAGCGCCTGATAATCGGTGGTGGTCTGTCCCTCTTCGGGAAACAGCACCCGATCGTATCCGGCCTCTTCGGCCTGCAGCAGCAGTGCCCGCAGCTGCTCATCGGTGGCCGCCAGCACGGGAATACCGGTGCTGATCAGACCGGGGGAGGGATGGCGCTCCGCATCTTCCAGCGCGTCGCCAACCAGCTCCGGATGACGCTGCCCCAGCGTTAATGCCAGCACGGCAGCGGCGTTGGTGGCTTTACCGGCTGGCAGCGCGGCATTCAGTATCATCACACATCGTAAGTCCTGCATTGCGTTTCTCCTCACTCAAAAAACGCATTGTGGCAACGGTGTCAGTTCGGGTCTGGAAGATTTGTGCAGGCGTGCTGATAGCGTGACGGCGTGAGCTGGCAGGCGCGTTTAAACCAGCGCCCCAGATGGCTCTGGTCGGCAAAACCCAGCGCGACGGCCACGTCGGCAACCGGCTGGCCCTGCGCCAGCTGCCGGCGCGCCTGGCTCAGCCGCCACTGCACCAGCCAGGCGTGAGGCGGCAGGCCCCAGTGCGCCTGAAACAGGCGTGATAACCGGAAGCGGTCCACCTGCAGCTGCTGTGCCATCTGCGCCAGGCCAGGATTTTCCGCATGATGGGCGATCAGCCAGTCACGCGCCTGTAATGCCAGCACCGTATCTTTATCCGGGTGGCGATCGGGCAGGAATATCTGCTGGTGCGGCGTAAGCTGAGCGAATAACCGATCCAGAACCGCCTCTTTGATCAGGGCGGGATGGTTGTGCCACAGCGCCTCGAAGGCATGCCAGACGGCATAGGCCAGCGACCGATCGTCGCGCAGCGTTGCGGCAAACTGTAATGCGGGGGAGGGCGGCGCGTCACGCCCGGCCGGGTTGAGATGCTGTGCAATCTGCTGTGGAGAAAGGTAGAGCATACGGTAGGTAAAACCCTGTTCGTTGATGGCATCCCCATCATGCAGCTCTTCCGGTTCCAGCATAAACACCGTGCCGGGTCGGCTCCGGTGCTGTCTGCGCCGCGAGTGAAACTGCTGTACTCCCTGCTCAGTCACACCGATCAGATAGCTGTCATGCCAGTGCGGATCATAGGCGTGACCGGTAAAATGAGCGCGCAGCGCCTCAATACCGCTGATGGCGTCACGGCGGAGATCCACCCAGTTTGCTGCTGGCTGTTTCATATTATCGGGCTCCCGATAGCGGACTCTGGACATTCTGCCGCGATCCACTAGTTTTTAACAGAACGGGCGCTTTTCAATCCCGTTTTGCTTTGCGTATAATAACCTTTCTATTTAATCAGAATCCTAACCATTAGGCTGCTAACATTTGTCTCAGCATACCCGTACCTTCACCCATTTACTGCACCTGACCGCACATGCCTGGCGCCTGGCGGTAGATCGTCATCTCAGAGACAGCGGCTTAAGTATGAGCAGCTGGATGGCTATTGGCCTCATCGCCAGCGAACCGGAACGCATGACGCAAACCGAACTGGCGCAATTGCTGGGGCTGGAAGATGCCAGCATGGTTCCGCTGGTGGATCGACTGGTCAAACAGTCGCTGCTGACGCGGGTGCAGCCGCCGGAAGATCGCCGCAAGCGCCACCTGGTGCTGACCGAAAAAGGCAACGAGGCGTTTGCCCGCGTGAAAACCGAGGCCGATGCGCTGCGTACGGAGATGCTGGCTGACATCGATCCGCAGGATCTGGCCGTTACCGAACGTGTGCTGCAACAACTGCTGAGTCGTATGGGAAGTATGTAGCAGTGGCAAAGCGAAATCCCTACGCTGCACGCGAGTGGTTACCGCACGAAAAACCCATGCTGCCGGGCTCGCCCTCGACCCCGCTGCACCCGATGCCCAAACGCCTGGCGTTTGGCCTGATCGGTCTGCTGATTTCCCTGACCGGTGCGCTGAGTAACGCGCTGGTCACAGCAAATCTGGTCAATCTGCAGGGCACCTTTGGTGCCTGGTCGAATGAAATTGCCTGGCTGCCTGCGGTCTATGTGATGGGCAATATCTCGATCAACCTGCTGCTGGTGAAGTTCCGCCAGCAGTTTGGACTGCGGGTCTTTACCGAGGCGTTTCTGGTGCTCTATGTGCTGGTGGCGTTCTTTCATCTCTTTGCCAACGACCTCAGTTCCGCAATTATTGTGCGCACCGCGCACGGCATGGTGGCGGCCGCCCTCAGCTCACTCGGCATCTACTATCAGGTGCAGGCCTGGCCCGCAAAACATCGCCTGAAAGCGCTGGTTATCGGCCTGACGGTGTCGCAACTCGCCATTCCGCTGGCCCGACTCTTCTCCTCTGAACTGCTGCAGCTCAACGAGTGGCGCGGTCTCTATCTGTTTGAACTCGGTCTGGCGATGATTGCGCTGGGCGGGGTGCTGATGGTGAAACTGCCGCCGGGTGACCGCATCAAAACTTTTGAGAAAATGGATTTCGTCACCTTCATTCTGCTGGCACCTGGCATGGCGCTGCTGTGCGGCGTGCTGTCGCTGGGGCGGATTGAGTGGTGGTTCACCACGCCCTGGCTCGGTATCTGTACCGCGATAGCGCTGACGCTGATTGTCGCGGCGATGGTGATCGAACATAACCGGCGCAATCCGCTGATCAATACCCGCTGGCTCAGCAGCGGCAACATGGTGCGGCTGGGCATCGTGATGATCATGATCCGTATCGTCCTGGCCGAACAGAACACCGGCGCGGTCGGCTTCTTACAGCAGCTTGGCCTGCAGAACGATCAGATGCGTGGTCTGGCGCTGGCTATTATCGCCGGGGTCATTGTCGGCATTGCTGCCAGCGCGCTGACCATTAAACCCAATCATCTGAACTGGCCGATTGTCGCCTCGCTGGTGGTGATGATTATCGCTTCACTGATGGATTCGCAATCCAGCCCGCTGACCCGGGGTCCCGAAATGTATTTCAGCCAGTTCCTGCTGGGTTTCAGCAGCGCTTTTTTTATGGCGCCCGCCATGCTGATGGGGATTGGCAGCGTCGTGACCCAGCCAAAGAATCTGGTCAGTTTTGTGGTGCTGTTTGGCATGAGCCAGAACCTCGGCGGTCTGATCGGTTCCGCCATTCTGGGCACCTTTCAGGTCTGGCGGGAAAAATATCACTCCAGCCTGCTGGGCGATCAGCTTTCCCTGCTCGATCCCAATGTCACCGAGCGGCTCAGCCAGTATAATGCGCTGTTTAACCCGCTGGTGGGTGACAGCGTGCTGCGCGGTGCGCAGAGCACCAGCCAGCTTCAGACGGTCGCCACACTGCAGGCGAACGTGCTCGCCTATAACGACACCTATCTGCTCACCGCCGCGCTGGCGCTGGCGACGCTGATGTGGGTACTCTGGCGTTTAACCCGTCGCCGTTATCTGGAGTGGCGTCAGGCGCGATTTAACCTGCGTGAGCAGCAACAGCTGGCCGCATTACAGGATTTAAGGGAGAAACAATGAGTCAGCAGGATGAGCTTCAGGCTGCAGAACGCGAACGTGTTAATCGCCGCCGTATTCTTTCTGTCGCCGTGGGTAGCGGCATTGTGGTGCTGGGCGTGCTGGTTATTCTCTACGCCTGGCAACTCTGGCCCTTTACCAGCGCGGTACAGAGCACCGAAAATGCCTATGTGCGCGGTCAGGTGACCTTTATCAGCCCGCAGGTCAGTGGCTATCTCACCTCGGTGGAGGTGATCGATCTGCAGCCAGTGAAAAAAGGGCAGTTACTGATGACGATTGACGATCGGATCTATCGTCAGCGGGTGCACCAGGCGCAGGCGCAGCTGGCGATGAAGCAGGCGGCGCTGAACAATAACCTGCAGCAGCGTCGCAGCGCAGAAGCGACGATTCAGAGCAACAAAGCGGCACTGGAGAATGCCAAAGCCCAGGCGCTAAAAAGCGGCTTCGATCTGAAGCGGGTTGAAAACCTTGCGGCGGATGGATCGCTCTCGGTGCGTGAGCGTGATGCCGCCCGTGCCGCCAGCGCCCAGGCGCAGGCGCAGGTGCGTCAGGCGGCGGCGCAGATCGCCGTGGCACAGCAGAATCTGCAAACGGTCATTGTAAACCGTGATGCGCTGGAGGGGGATGTCGCCAGCGCGCGTGCCGCTCTGGAACTGGCGGAGATCGACCTGGCGAATACCCGGATTACCGCACCGGATGACGGCCAGCTCGGTCAGCTGTCGGTCCGCACCGGCGCCTATGTCACTGCCGGAACCCGCCTGACGTCGGTGGTGCCCAATCACAAATGGATTATCGCCAATCTGAAAGAGACCCAGCTGGCCCATATTCGTCCCGGCCTGCCGGTGACGATTCGGGTCGATGCGCTGGACGGCAAGCGCTTTAACGGCGAGGTGGAGTTTATCTCCCCGGCTGCAGGCTCAGAGTTCAGTGCCATTTCACCCGACAACGCCACCGGCAACTTTGTCAAAATCGCACAGCGCATTCCGGTTCGCATCCGCCTGAAGGAGCAGGATATGGCACAGCTGCGTCCCGGCATGTCCGTGGAGGTCAGCATCGATACGGCCGCCCGGCCCGCCGGTGAGGCTACGCCATGAGGGGCCGCGTAGCGATCGCTGCCCTGTCACTGCTGCTGTCAGGCTGCGCCACACAGGTTGAAAAGGCACCGGCTTCGCTGCCGATCCCGGCGGCCTGGCGGGAGAGTGTCGGCCCCGGCGCCGCGCCGGAGGCAGAGTGGTGGCGTGCCTTTCATGATGAGTATCTCAACCGGCTGGTCAGCCAGGCGCTGCGCAACAATCCCGATATTCTTACGGCGCGATCCCGGGTCGATCAGTATCGCGCCCAGCTGCGCGCCACGCAGGGTGATAACTTTCCCACCGTCAGCGCCGGTGTGGCCGCGACCCGTGAACGCACGCTCTCGTCAGTGACGGGGCAGCCTTATGAGACCGATGTGTTTCAGGGCGTCTTACAGGGCAGCTACGAGGTTGATCTGTGGGGCGCGCGCAGCAGCAGCATCACGGCGGCGCAGGCGACCTTAGCGGCGCAGCAGGCGGCGGCGTCTGCCGCTGAGCTGACCATCGCCAGCTCGGTCGCGTCAGGTTACCTCAACCTGTGTGCGCTGGATGAGCAGCTGCGGGTCACCGAGGCGACGCTGGCCACCCGCAATAATTCGCTGAAGCTGGCCCGGCGTCAGTTTGAAACCGGCTACACCTCCCGGCTGGAGTGGATGCAGGCGGCCTCAGAATATCAGTCGGCCAAAGCGCAGATACCGCAGCTGCAGCATCAGATCGCCCAGCAGGAGAATGCGCTGAGCATTCTGGTGGGAATGAACCCGCGTACCCTTGCCCGGCGTCAGCAGTTTGACCAGATTCTGCCGCAGGAGATGCCGTCGCTGCTGCCTTCTGCGCTACTCAACCGCCGTCCCGACATCGTGCAGGCGCAGCGTCAGCTGCTGGCGGCCGATGCCAGCCTGGCGTCGTCACAGGCGAAGCTGCTGCCGTCGCTTAATCTCACCGCCAGCGGCACCCTGCAGAGTTCGGTGCTGCATCAGTTAGCGGATAATCCGTTCCGGCTCTGGAGCGTGGGCGGCAGCATTCTGGCGCCCTTGCTGAACCGTGAAGCGCTGACGGCGCAGGTCGATGTCTCAATGGCCACGCGGAACCAGGCGCTTTACAGCTATGAAAAAGTGGTGCGCAACGCCTTTTCGGAAGTCAACGATGCGGTTGACGCCATCAGGCAGCGAGAGGCCCAGCTTCAGGAGCTGCAAAAGCAGGAGGCCTACGTGACCGAGGCGCTGCGCATTGCCCGCAACCGCTATCAGAACGGTTATGCCTCTTATCTGGATGAGCTGGATGCGCAGCGCACCCTGTTTTCCACCCAGCTTAATCGGGTCACCGTCAAAAATAACCTCCTGCTGGCGCAGATCGATCTCTATCGTGCGCTGGGGGGAGGCTGGACGCCCGCCGCAACGCCATAGTCGTCCTGGCCGATCCAGCCGTCGCCAGAGTTTCACGGCGCGGATCGGCCCCCTGACGACAGCAGGAGAGCCTGTTTCCTCCGCCGCAATCCCCCGAATATCCGCTATAAAGCGATGCATACTTCTGCTTACCTGTCTTTACATTCGATGGTATCATGCGCGGGTTTTACACCAGCCAGACGGAAAAGCGCACGAAAAGCGCAGGCTGCGCACGGCGAATTATCCGTTTATATTACTGATAAATATCATAAAAGAAGGGATTCCTGATGAATAAGAAGACGATTTTCACGCTTGCCGTGGTTGCTGCGTTATTGACCGGTTGTGCCCGCACCGCACCGATTCATAATGTGAATCAGAGCCTGACGCAGCGCTACAGCGATAACCAGATGAAAACGGCGATCATTGAAGCCGGCATTGGCCGTAAATGGGTGATGACCCCCGTTTCGCCAGGCGTGATCACTGGCCGCCTGTCCCAGCGTGGTTTCGCGGCGACCATTCGCATCACCTACACCAGCCAGAACTACCGCATCGATTATGTCAGCAGTGAAAACCTGAAAGCAGGGCAGGGGCAGATCCACAGTAACTACAACCGCTGGATCGCCAATCTGGATCAGGACATTCAGTTGCGCCTGTCGGCGCTGGCGGCGCAATAAGGCGTCTCCCGTCGCAATAACGTCCCGTCAGAGGACCTGAGTATAAAGATTGGCTCCACCCGGCCGACAAATCAGATGAGCTGCTATTGCTGAACCTCAGCATAAACCTCTACCGTGAACGCCCGTGGCGCGATCGGCAGAGGCGTTCAGCAATGCACTTTTCTGCACCGGGCAGTCGTAACGTCCTGATAATTGCTGACACCACACGTTTGACGAAAGAATGTTGAGATGAGACTCGCTTACTCACTGCTCGACTGGCAGGCCCTGGCTCCAGGATTACAGGGGCACAAGGCCTGGCAGGACTGGGCGCGACAGGGCACCGCTATCGATCCCGCAGGAGAGATGGCGAAACCGCAGTTTTTACCGATGATGACCGCGCGTCGTCTGAGCGGCGGCAGTCGTGCGGCGGTTGAGAGCGGGCTGGCACTGCTGGCCCGGCAGCGGGTGGACGCGATCGTCTTCACCAGCCGTCACGGCGAACTGGAGCGTAATCTGCGCATCCTCACCACGCTGGCCGATCAGCAGATGATGTCACCCACTGATTTTGCCATGTCGGTTCACAACTCGGCGGTGGGCAGCCTGACTATTGCGGCCAAAGCGCCGCTGGTCTCCACCTCCATCGCCGCCGGCATCGACTCTTTCCAGCAGGGATTGATTGAAGTCAGCGCCCTGCATCAGGCGGGTTATCAGCAGGTGCTGCTGGTCGATTTCGACGGCTGCGTGCCCGATTATTATCAACACTGGCTGCCGGAGCAGGGCATGAATGTGCCTTATGCGGTGGCGCTGCTGCTGGGTAAAGGCGAGGCATTGCGCTGCAGCGGTCGCCCTGAACCGGCGCAGACCCACGCGCCGCTGTGGCCGCAGAGCCTGCGTTTTCTGCAGCAGTGGCTGGCGGCGTCGCCCGCGTTCAGCCTGCCGGGTGAACGCCTGACATGGCACTGGGAGAGAGAACATGGCTGACTGTTCACAACCGGCACTCTGCGCGGGCAGCCGCCTGAACTACTGCTGGCGTCTGGTGATGACCGCGCTGAGTTTCACGCTGTTTGGCCTGGGTGGACTGCTGCTGTCGCTGGTGGGCTTTAATCTGCTGCTGCTGGTTCAGCGTGATTCGCTGCGCCGCCGTCTGCTGGCCCGACGCGCTATCGCGTTCAGCTTCCGCTGCTTTCTGCGGTTCTGCCGGCTGACCGGGGTCTACGACTACCGCATCGAAGGCGCTGAGCTGCTGCAGCAGGATCGCGGCTGCCTCATCGTGGCCAACCATCCCTCGCTGATCGATTACGTGATGATCGCCTCGGTGCTGCCGGAGATGGATTGTCTGGTGAAGGCCGATCTGCAGAAGAATCCTTTTATGCGTGGGGTGATCCGCGCGGCCGACTATCTGATCAACAGTGAAGCGGAGACGCTGCTGCCCGACAGTCAGCAGCGCCTGGCGCGCGGCGACAATATTCTGATCTTTCCGGAAGGCACCCGCACCCGCTACGGTCAGCCGCTCTCCCTGCAGCGGGGCGCCGCCAATATCGCCGTGCGCGCCGGCTGCGATCTGCGCGTCGTCCACATCACCTGCAGCCAGCGCATGCTCGATAAGCAGAGCCGCTGGTATCAGATTCCGCCAGTTAAACCGCTGTTTACTGTGCGTGTACAACCGCGAATCGACAGTCAGTCGTTTTGTGAAAGCAATCCCGATGCGCAGCCGCTGGCCGCGCGTCGCCTGACCCGCCATTTACAACAGGCGCTGGTCCCCCAGAACAGGTAAGACGAAAACCGGTATGGATGTATTAATCAACGATATCAAACAGATGATTATCGACACGCTGAACCTTGAAGATCTCAGCCCCGAGGATATTGAGACCGAAGATGCGCTGTTTGGCGACGGCCTCGGCCTGGACTCAATTGACGCGCTGGAGCTTGGCCTGGCGGTGAAAAATCGCTACGGCGTGACGCTCTCTGCGGAGAGTGAAACCCTGCGTGCCCACTTCTTCTCTGTTGCGACGCTGGCAGCGTTCGTCAACCAACAGCGCAGCTGAACGCGGAGACCATTTTATGATGAACAAAGAAGAGATTTATCAGGAAGTGTCGGCCCTGCTGACCAGCCTGTTTGAAATTGCGCCGGAGGATATCCATCCTGAGGCCCGCCTGTATGAAGATCTCGAACTCGACAGCATCGATGCCGTCGATATGGTGGTTCACCTGCAAAAACGCACCGGTCGTAAAATCAAACCGGAAACCTTCCGCGCGGTGCGAACCGTGCAGGACGTGGTCGATGCGGTCGAACAACTGATGCGCGAAGACGCCTGATCCCGCCGTGCCTGCTGCCACTCTTCGCCTGCTCAATCTGCTGACGCTGCTGGCCTGGCCGTTGCTGGTCTGGCTGGCGCTCACCCAGCCGCGCTGGCAGGGACTTTTCTGGCTGCTGGCGCTGCTGTTTGGGCTGCGCTGGCTGCAGCTGCGTCGTCAGCATACGGCCATGGGGGCGGTGATGGGCTGGCTGGCCCTGCTCGGCGCGCTGCTCTGTATCAGCAGTCAGCTGCTGCGCTCGCAGCATCTGCTGCTGTGGTATCCGGTGGCGGTCAATCTGGCGATGCTGCTGCTGTTTGGCGCCTCGCTCTGGAGCGCGATGCCGCTGGTGGAACGTATCGCCCGACTGCGTGAGCCCGTGCTTCCGCCTGCTGCGGTGCGCTACACCCGCCGCGTCACCCAAATCTGGTGCCTGTTCTTTATCGGCAATGGCAGCATGGCGCTCTTCACCTGCCTGCTGGGGAATCTGCGACTCTGGACATTGTGGAACGGCGCGATCAGCTATCTGCTTATCGCCGCGCTGATGGGCGCGGAGTGGTGCGTCCGTCAGCGCGTGAGGCGCAAAGCATGAGAGTGGCCGACTGGCTGACGGGCGCCGACCGGGAAGTCGCCTGGCGGGGCGATCAGACGCTGATGCTCAGCACCATGCGCCGTCAGGTGCTGGCGCTCAGCCAGCGCTTAGCGGCAGAGGCGGGCACACACTGGGCGCTCTGTTTTGACGACAGCTACCGCTTCTGCGTGGCGCTGCTGGCGAGCTGGTATGCCGGTAAAACGCCGGTGATGCCGGGTCATGCCCGCGCCGCGCTGCTCGATGAGATGCAGGATCGGCTGGATGGCGTGCTGTGCGACATGCCGCTGGCGGTCAGCCTGCCACGGCTGGCGTGGGATGAGGCCGAAGCGCAGGGCGCGCTGCCGCCGCTGCAGGACGGGGCTGAGCTGGTGCTGTTCACATCGGGTTCAACCGGCACGCCACGTCAGGTGGTAAAGTCCCTGGCGGTGATGGAGCAGGAGAGCCGCTGGCTCTGCGCCCTGTGGGGTGAACAGCTCCGGGCGTGCCGGGTGATTGCTTCGGTCAGCCATCAGCACCTGTACGGTTTATCGTTCCGGATCTTCCTGCCGATGACGCTGGCGCGCCCGTTCGCCGCCCAGCCGCTGTTTTACGGCGAACAGCTGGCTCAGCTTCCGCGCCACTGGCGCTATGCCTTTATCAGCAGTCCCGCTTTTTTATCGCGGCTGGACAGGTCGCTGCAGACGCCCGCCTGTGAACTGATTGTCTCCGCCGGTGGCGCGCTGCGCGCATCGGATGCTGAGCAGGTCTGGCAGCGCTTTGGCTGTCGGGTCAGTGAAATCTATGGCAGCACCGAAACCGGCACCCTGGCCTGGCGTCAGTGGGCGCGGCCCGGGGAGGCGTGGCGCTGTTTCCCCGACGTCCGGCTGGAGGAGGTGAGTCCCGATCGCTGGCAGGTCTGGTCGCCGCTGATTGGCGCAGCGGACGGCATCCCACTGGACGATCGCCTGCACAAACAGCCGGACGGCGGTTTTCAGCTGGCAGGCCGCCATGACCGCATCGTTAAAATCGCGGACAAGCGCATCTCACTCAGTGAGATTGAGCGCCGTCTGCGGGATCTGCCGGAGATAGAGGATGCCGTGGCACTGGTGGTGACCCGCCATGAACGGCAGGCGATAGGCGTCGTGCTTTCGCCCACCCGACCGCTGGATGAGGCGGCGCTGCATCAGCGCCGTCAGCAGTGGAAACAGCAGTTGCAACGCTGGCTGGAGCCGCTGGCCATGCCACGCTACTGGCGGGTTGTGGCCACCATTCCGGTCACCGCCCAGAGCAAACGCGCCTGGCCGCAAATAGAGGAACTTTTTCATGTTGCCGATTGAACGCAGCCGAACGTTACAGGCGAACAGCGTCACGCTGACGTTAGAGGTAGAGCCGGAACTGTTCTGGTTTCAGGGGCACTTCCCGACCCTGCCCATTCTGCCCGGCGTGGCACAGCTGGATTGGGTGATGCACTATGGTCTGCTGCTGCTTGCTCCCGGCAGGCAGTTTGCGGCCATCGATAACATCAAATTTCAGCAGCCGGTGCCCCCCGGCGCGCTGCTGCAGCTGCACCTTGAGTGGCACGCCGAAAAATCGCGCCTGAGTTTTCGCTACAGCCTGCTGAGTGAAGCGGGCGAGCAGAGTGCCAGCAGCGGGAAGATCGCGCTGTGTTAACGACTGCGTTCTCACCCTGCGTCGTGATCCCCTGCTACAACCACGGCGCGATGATGGCGTCGGTGCTGGCGCGGCTGGCACCCTTTAACCTGCCGATCATCGTGGTGGATGATGGCAGCGATGCGGCGACCCAGCTGCAGCTGGCGACGCTGCACGCCCCGCAGCTCAGCCTGCTGCGGCTCGACACGAATCAGGGCAAAGGGGCGGCGGTGATCCACGGCCTGCGGGCTGCTGCGGCGCGCGGTTTCACCCACGCGGTTCAGCTCGACGCGGACGGTCAGCATCAGGCGGAAGATCTGCCGTTAATGCTGGCGGAAGCGGCGCGTTATCCCGATGCGCTGATCTCCGGTCAGCCGCTCTACGATGACTCCATCCCCAAATCGCGCCTGTATGGCCGCTACATTACCCATTTCTGGGTCTGGATTGAGACGCTGTCGCTGTCGATCCGCGACAGCATGTGCGGCTTCCGCGTCTATCCGCTGGCCGCCACGCTGGCACTGTGCGACCGCCGGCCTGTCGGACAGCGCATGGATTTCGACACTGAAATCATGGTGCGGCTCTACTGGCAGGGCACCCGCAGTCGCTTTATCCCGACCCGCGTCACCTATCCGGTCAGCGGGCTGTCGCACTTCGATGCCCTCTATGACAACCTGCGCATCTCCTGGATGCACACCCGGCTCTTTTTCGGCATGCTGCCGCGCATCCCCCGCCTGCTGGCGATGCGCAGACCGCAGACGCACTGGTCTGTGGAAACGGAACGGCGCGGGCAGTGGGGATTGCGCTTTATGCTGGCCGTCTATCGCTACGGTGGACGCCTGCCTTTTACCCTGCTGCTCTGGCCGGTGGTGGCGGTTTACTGGCTGAGTGGTCAGCGTGCGCGCAGCGCCTCCCGGCAGTGGCTGGCGCAGGTCAGCCACGCCGCGCAGCAGCGGCAGATTGCGCTGCCGGCCCGGCTTAACAGCTATCGCCATTTCCTGCGGTTTGGCGGCGCGATGCTGGATAAAGTGGCCAGCTGGCGTGGCGATCTGCGCTGGGGGCGTGATATCGATTTTGCCCCGGGTGCGGAAGCGGTGATCCGCACGCCCGCACCGCAGGGGAAGCTGATTCTGGCCTCCCACCTGGGGGATATCGAAGCCTGCCGCGCCATGGCGCAGCAGGTCAGCGGTCTGGTGATTAACGCGCTGGTCTTTACCGACAACGCCCGCCGTTTCCGCGCGGTGCTGGAGACCATTGCCCCGCAGGCCGGGGTGAATCTGATGCCGGTCAGCGACATCGGGCCGGAGACGGCGATCCTGCTGCAACAGAAACTGGATGCGGGCGAATGGGTCGCGATCGTCGGGGATCGCACAGCGGTCAATCCGCAGCGTGGCGGCGAGCGACGGGTGATCTGGAGCGACTTTCTCGGTCGTCCCGCCCCCTTTCCGCAGGGGCCGTTTGTGCTGGCGGCCGCGCTGCGCTGTCCGGTGCTGCTGATGTTTGCCCTGCAGCAACAGGGTAAACTGCGCATTCACTGTGAGCGCTTTGCCGATCCGCTGCTGTTGCCGCGTGCGCAACGTCAGCAGGCGCTGCAGGAGGCGGTGGATCGCTATGCGGCGCGGCTGGCCCATTACGCGCTGCTGGCACCGCTCGACTGGTTTAACTTTTTCGATTTCTGGACGCTGCCTGATCCGCAGGCGCACCACAAGGAGTCTGACCATGACTGAACATCAGGCTGACGTCGTCCTGACCGTCTCGTTTCACGACTGCGATCCCATGGGGGTGGTCTGGCACGGTAACTACTTCCGCTTCTTTGAAGTCGCGCGCGAAGCCCTGCTGCGCAGCATCAACTACAGCTATGCCGAAATGGCGGCCAGCGGCTACGTCTGGCCGGTGGTCGACACCCGGGTCAAATACCGTCATCCGCTGCGCTGTGAAGAGACGATTCGCGTCAGCGCCCGGATCACGGAGTTTGAGAACCGCCTGCGCATCGACTATGAGGTGCGAAACGCCGCCGGTCAGATCACCACTAAGGCACACACCCTGCAGGTGGCGGTGGAGCAGGAGAGTCAGGCCATGTGCTTTGTTTCACCCGATATCTTACTGGAACGTTTAGGAGTGAAAGGATGCTGAAAATCATGCTAACCGGCCTGCTGCTGTGGGCCAGTGCCGCCAGCGCGGTCACGCTGGATCAGCTGCAGCAGCGTTTTGCCAGCCAGCCGGTGATCCGGGCAGACTTTACCCAGACGCGCACCATTGCCGGGATGCGCCAGCCGCTGGTGTCGCACGGGCAGATGCTGATCGCGCGTCAGCAGGGACTGTGGTGGCATCAGCAGACCCCGTTTGTGATGACGCTGCTGCTGGATGATAAGCGCATGGTGCAGAGCCTGAGCGGGCAGAAGCCGCAGGTGATCACTGCCGACAGTAACCCGCAGATGTTCCAGTTCAACCATCTGCTGCGGGCGCTGTTCCAGGCCGATCAGAAGGTGCTGAATCAGAACTTCACGGTGGCCTTCAGCGATCGCGGCAACGGTGCCTGGGCGCTGGAGCTGACCCCGAAAGCGGCGCCGCTTAACAGAATCTTTAACCGTATCTCGCTGGCGGGCAATGCGTTTCTGGACAGCATCCGGCTGGACGATAAGCAGGGTGATAAAACGCTGATTCAGCTCAGCAATACCCGTACTGAACCGCCGCAGCTGAGCGACGAGGAGCAGGCGCGTTTTGCCGGGCCGTAACGATCGACGGCTTGCCATCCTCTGGCTCGCCATTTGCCTGCTGCTGGCGGCGGCGCTCTCTTTTCTGCTGCCGCGCAGCCAGCTCAACAGCAGCGTGCTGGCACTACTGCCGCAGCAGAATCTGGGGGCTGCGCCGCCCGCGCTGCAGCAGGCCTTTATGCAGCGGCTGGATCGCCAGCTGGTGTGGCTGGTTTCACCCGGTGAAGAGGACGATCCCGGCATCGCGGCCTGGTGGCAGGCGCAGCTGCGCGAGCTGCCTGACCTCAGGCAGGTGCAGGGCGACCTTGATGCCGGGCAGCAGGAGGCGTGGGGCCGGTTTGCCTGGCAACACCGTAATGGCCTGATCGACGAGGCGACGCGCAGCCGCTTGCAGAACGGCGGCGGGGCGCAGGCGGAGTGGCTGCTGGCGCAGCTCTTCTCGGCATTTTCGGGTGTCAGCAGCAAAGAGCTGCAGGGCGATCCGCTGATGCTGGTGCGGGGGGCGCAGCTGGCGCTGGCGCAGAATGCCGGACGTCTGACGCTGCACAACGGCTGGCTGACGGTGCGCGATGCGCAGGGACGGCAGTGGTATTTCCTGCACGCTGAACTGGCCAGTAACGCTTTCAGTATGCAGCAAAGTCATGCGCTGGTGACGCGGCTCAGCGCGCTGGAGCAGCAGCTGAAAGCCCGCTGGCCGCAGGCGAAACTGCTGACGCGCGGCACGGTGCTGTTCAGCGACAACGCCAGCCAGCGGGCGCAGCATGATGTCAGAACGCTGGGCAGCGTGACGCTGGGGGGCGTTATCCTGCTGGTGCTGCTGGCCTTCCGCTCACTGCGACCACTGCTGCTCGCGGTGACCTCCGTAGCCGTGGGAGCCATGACCGGCACGGTGGTGACGCTGCTCTGCTTCGGGGAACTGCATCTGATGACGCTGGTGATGAGCCTGAGCATTGTCGGCATCTCCGCCGACTACACCCTCTATTATCTCACCGAGCGGATGGTTCACGGCGATCAGCAGACGCCGTGGGAGAGTCTGCGTAAAGTGCGCGGCACGCTGCTGCTGGCGCTGGGCACCACGGCGATCGCCTGGCTGCTGATGCTGCTGGCTCCGTTCCCCGGATTGCGTCAGCTGGCGGTGTTTGCCGCCAGCGGCTTAACGGCCTCCTGCCTGACGGTGATTCTGATCTATCCATGGCTGGTGCGCGGTCTGCCGGTGCGTCCGGTGCCGCTGATGGTGCCGCTGGCACGCTGGCTCGCCGCCTGGCGACGGCAGCGCGGGCTGCGCATCGGCTTACCGCTGGCGCTGGCGATGTTCGCCGCCACCGGTATCGCCCGGCTGAATGTGGATGATGATATCGCCCATCTGCAGAGTGCGCCGGCCTCGCTGCTGGCACAGGATCGCCAGCTGGCTGCCCTGACGGGGCAGCGAGCCGATCAGACCTGGTTTGTGGTCTGGGGCGATGACGCGCAGCAGACCCTGCAGCGGCTGGAAAAAATGGCACCGGATCTTCGCAGGGCAGAGCAGCAGGGCTGGCTGCAGGGCTATCGTCTGCTGCCGCTGCGATCGCTGGCGCAGCAGCAGCAGGATCGCCAGCTGTTGCAACAGGCTGTGCCCACCGTGACGAGCCGCCTGCAGCAGGCGGGGATTTCCCTGGCTGCGCCGGATCTCTCCCCGATGCCGGTGACGCCCGCGGCGTGGCTGGCCAGTCCGCTGAGTGAGGGGTGGCGACTGCTGTGGCTGACGCTGCCGGATGGCCGCAGCGGCGTACTGATCCCCACCAGCGGGGTCAGAAACAGCGCCGCCCTGGCGGCGCTCGCGGCGCAGCATAGCGGCGTCAGCTGGATTGACCGCAAGGCGGGTTACGACAGGCTGTTCAGTTTCTGGCGCACCCTGCTGACCGGCCTGCTGGCGCTGGCGCTGCTGTTCATCACGCTGACGTTTGTGCTGCGTCTGGGCCTGCGCGCGGGCTTACGCAGCGCGCTGCCGTCGGCGCTGTCGCTGGCGGTGGCGCTGGCCACGCTGGGCTGGATCGGCGCGTCACTGAATCTCTTTGCGCTGCTGGCGCTGATTCTGGTGCTGGGCATCGGCATTAACTACACGCTCTTTTTCAGCAATCCGCAGGGGACGCCCCTGACGTCGTTGCTGGCGGTGTCGCTGGCGATGATCACGACGTTACTGACGCTGGGCATGCTGGTCTTCAGCAGCACCAGTGCGATTGCCAGTTTTGGCACTGTTTTATGCAGCGGCATTTTCAGCGCTTTCCTGCTGTCGCCGCTGGCGATGCGACCCACCCGATCAAGGAGTAAACGATGATCCGCGCCGCCTCTCTTCTGCTGACGGCGCTGCTGCTCAGCGCCTGCGCCGGACCGGCACCTGACAGCAGCCGTCCCACCGCCTGGCTGAAACCGGGCGTAAAGGTTACGCTGCCGCCGCCGGGTATCCATCCCGCTTTTCAGCAGCAGCAATTACTGACCGGACAGGTCAAAGGTCAGAGTCAGTCGCTGCTGGTGCTGCTCAGCGCCGATGAGCAGCAGATCGATCTGGCCGGACTCTCCTCGGTCGGCATTCGCCTGTTCAGCCTGCGCTATGATGCCGGTGGCATTCACACCCAGCAGCTGATGCCGCTGCCGCAGATGCCGCCAGCCAGCCAGGTGCTGGCTGACATCATGCTCAGCTACTGGCCGCGGGAAGTGTGGCTGAAACAGCTGCCGTCCGGCTGGCGGCTGGAGGATCAGGGGTTAAAGCGCCAGCTGTTCGATGCCGATAACCAGCTGGTGACCGAAATTGATTACCTGCAACGCGGCTCTCTGCGCCAGCCGATCAGCATCCGCCAGCATGCGTTTGGCTATCAGATCCGCATTCAACATCTGGACGCCTCATGATTTACCTCTCCGCCTTCGGCATGCTGAATGCGCTGGGCAATAACAACCGGGAAATTGCCACCCATCTGCAACAGGGCATCGCGCCCGGCATGCAGCGCTGTGACGGCTGGCTGAGCGGTGAGCGCAGCTGCTGGCTTGGCCGCGTTGTGGGCGAGCTGCCGCCGGTTCCGGCTGCCTTACGCGCGCACAACACCCGCAATAATCAGCTGCTGCTGGCGGCGCTGGCGCAGATCCGCCCGGCACTCGACGCGGCCGTGGCGCGCTATGGGGCTGACCGGGTCGCGATCGTGCTGGGCACCAGTACCTCGGGTGTGGATGAGGGCGATCGCCAGATTGGTGCGCCTCAGCCTGACTATCACTATCAGATGCAGGAGCTGGGCGATCCTTCCCGATTTCTGGCGCACTACCTGCAACTGAATGGCCCGGCTTATACCATTTCGACCGCCTGCTCCTCCAGTGCCCGCGCCGTGATCAGCGGTGAGCGACTCATCGCAGCCGGTCTGGTGGATGTGGCGCTGGTGGGCGGGGCGGACTCGCTGAGCCGGATGCCGATTAACGGATTCGACAGCCTGGCCTCGCTCTCTGAACGTCGCTGCGCGCCTTTCAGCCGCGATCGTGACGGCATCTCTATCGGTGAAGGGGCGGCGCTGATGCTGCTGACGCGTGAACCGCAGCCGCTGGCGCTGCTGGGCGCGGGCGAATCATCTGACGCCTGGCACATGTCCGCGCCGCATCCGCAGGGCGAAGGCGCTGAACGGGCGATGCGTATGGCGCTGCAGCAGGCGGCGCTGTCGCCGCAGCAGGTCGGCTATGTCAATCTGCATGGCACGGCGACGCCGCTCAACGACCAGATGGAAGCCGGTGTTATCGCGCGTCTGTTTGGTAACCGTGTGCCGTGCAGCTCGACCAAGCACCTGACCGGCCATACGCTCGGCGCGGCAGGTATCTGTGAAGCGGCGCTCAGCGCCCTGATCCTGCAGGAGAATCTGCCCCTGCCTGCCCAGGATTTCCGGACGGCGGCACAGGATGAGACGCTGCCGGATTGTGGCCTGCTGTTACAGCCGCAGGCGCTGGAGCGGCCGATCATCGCCTCAAATTCATTCGCCTTTGGCGGCAATAACACCTGTCTGATACTGGGACGCCCCGATGACTTTTAATTCTCCCGCCGCGTACTGGCTGCCCCACGCCGCACCCATGCTGCTGCTCGATCAGCTGATTAGCGTTGACGATGATCAGGTTCACTGTCAGGTCTCGACCTGCACCGGTGGCGTCCTGACGCCCTTTCTGACGCCGCAGGGTGAACTGCCCGCCTGGTTTGGCGTTGAGATGATGGCGCAGACCGTGGGCGTCTGGTCAGGCTGGCATGCAAAGCAGGGCGGTGCCACCCTGATCCCCCCCGGTATGCTGCTCGGCGGACGCGGCTGGCGGGCGCATCAGCCCCATTTTCCCGCCCGCGCCACGCTGGATATCAGAATGACGCTGCTGATGCGCGACGACCGCATGGGCAGTTTTGAGGGCGACATTCGCCACGGCTCGCAGCTGCTGGCCAGCGGTCGTCTGAATACTTATCAACCCAATGAAGCAGAGTTACAGCAATTAATGTCACAAGGAAATCAACCATGACAGATTCGGTATTGGTGACGGGTGCCAGTAAAGGCATCGGCCGCGCAATTGCGCTGCGTCTCGCCCGGGATGGCTTTCAGGTTATCGTCCATTTCAACCGCGATCGGGCTGGCGCTGAGCAGTGCCTTGAGGCGATCGTCGCCGCAGGCGGCAGCGGTCGCGTTCTGGGATTTGATGTGGCCGATCGCGCCGCCACCCGCGCCGCGCTGGAGGCTGACATTGAGCAGCATGGTGCCTACTACGGTGTGGTCAGCAACGCGGGCATCACCCGTGATGCCGCTTTCCCGGCGCTGACGGATGAGGAGTGGGACAGCGTGATCCACACTAACCTCGACAGTTTTTACAACGTGATCCAGCCCTGCGTGATGCCGATGATCGCGCTGCGACGCGGGGGGCGTATCATCACGCTCTCCTCGGTGTCGGGGATGATGGGCAACCGCGGTCAGGTCAACTACAGCGCGGCAAAAGCGGGCATTATCGGTGCCACCAAAGCGCTGGCGATTGAACTGGCTAAGCGCAAAATCACCGTTAACTGCATTGCACCGGGTCTGATCGACACCGGGATGGAGGGGCTGGCCCCGCAGGTCATCGATGAGGCGATGAAGATCGTGCCGATGAAGCGCATGGGGGCGGCGGAAGAGGTCGCCGGGCTGGCGAGCTATCTGATGTCCGATATCGCGGGCTATGTGACGCGTCAGGTCATTTCGATCAATGGAGGCATGCTGTGATCCATCGTGTCGTCGTGACGGGCATGGGCGGCGTCACCGCCTTCGGGGAGTCCTGGGCTGAAGTCTCGGCGCGGATCCGGGCCGGTCGTAATGCCGTGCGTTTTATGCCGGAGTGGCAGGTCTATGACGGGCTGCATACGCTGCTGGGTGCACCGATTGATGACTTTGCGCTGCCGGCGCACTACACCCGCAAGCGCATCCGCGCGATGGGTCGCGTGTCGCTGCTGGCCACGCGCGCTACCGAGCTGGCGCTGACCCAGGCGGGCCTGATTGACCATCCGGTGCTGACCAGCGGTGAAACCGGTATCGCCTACGGCTCGTCGACCGGCAGCACCGGGCCGGTCAGCGAGTTCGCCACCATGCTGACGGAAAAGCACACCAACAATATTACCGGCACCACCTACGTCCAGATGATGCCACACACCACCGCCGTCAATGCCGGACTCTTTTTCGGCCTGCGCGGCCGGGTGATCCCGACGTCCAGCGCCTGCACCTCCGGCAGCCAGGCGATTGGTTACGCCTGGGAGGCGATTCGTCACGGCTATCAGACGGTGATGGTCGCTGGCGGGGCAGAGGAGCTCTGTCCGTCAGAAGCAGCGGTGTTCGACACCCTGTTTGCCACCAGTCAGCGCAACGATGCGCCCCACACCACGCCGGCACCTTTTGACCAGCAGCGTGATGGCCTGGTGATTGGTGAAGGCGCCGGAACGCTCATTCTGGAGTCGCTGGAACATGCGCAGGCGCGTGGCGCAACGATTTACGCGGAACTTACCGGCTTTCATACCAACTGCGACGCGGCGCACATCACCCAGCCGCAGCGGGAAACCATGCAGATCTGTATCGAGCGGGCGTTGCAAAGCGCCGGAATTACCGCCGCTGAAATCGGATATGTGAATGCGCACGGTACCGCCACTGAGCGGGGCGACATGGCTGAAAGTCTCGCCACGGCGGCGGTCTATGGCGACACGACACCCGTCTCATCGCTGAAATCCTATTTCGGCCATACGCTGGGGGCCTGTGGCGCGCTGGAAGCCTGGATGAGCATTGAGATGATGCGGGAAGGGTGGTTTGCGCCGACGCTGAACCTGACGCAGCCTGCCGCTGATGCCGGGCAGCTCGATTACATCATGGGCGCGCCCCGTGAGATTGAGACCGACTACATTCAGAGCAACAACTTTGCCTTTGGGGGCATCAACACCTCACTGATCTTCAGACGCTGGCGCGGCGCCTGATCACCGGCCCGTGCCGTCGGCACGGGCGGGTTTATTTCCCGGACGAAAGAAACAGACGTCACTCCGCCTTTCATCTACACTGTCACGCACCGCATTACTCCCGGCGGCCCATGCTTTTTCACAGGATAGTTATGTCGTTACCTTTGCCGCCCGATGATCACGATGAGCCGATTCGTCACTCCATGGACGATGCGCACTTTGCGATAGTGGTGCTTGCGGTGACCTCGGTAACGCTTATAATCTTCGTCCTGATGATTACGCTCTGGATGAGCTGACAGAGACCGCTGCGTCAGCGCAGGGAATAAGGAGAGGGCAATGGAATCCAGAGATGACAAATTGATCGCCATTATCGGTCTGCTGGCGGCCTGCCTGATCGGCGTTACCTTCCTGTTTACCATGGTCTGGCTGACCGATGTCCGGCATCCTGCCGATCCTTCACTCGACGTTCAGTCCTGCCATCCCAAAAAGCCACCCGCTCAGCACGTCTGATCGCGTGCCGTGAACCTGATCTGCTGGCTGCGCAGTATCAGCGCCAGGGCTTCATGCAGATTACGGTTGCCATTGGGGTCCGCTAATCCCAGCAACGGGCCAGGCGAACGGCGGTCATCCGCCCACGCGGGATACTCCACCACGGGATAGAGCGAAATGCCCTCTACGGCAATCCCCTGATCCAGCGCCACCGCCACGTTCTCACTGACCTCCTGCAGCCAGGGGGCACGGGCCTCGCCCTCCGCGCCGGTTTCGGCAATCAGCATCGGGCGCTGGAAGCGCTGCCAGCACTGCGCCAGCAGAATGTGCAGCGGCACCCGCTCCGGCTCCTCCAGCGACATCGGCTGATCGGGGAAAAACCAGTGGTTATCGGGATAGTAGTTGAGGCCGAGAATATCCAGGCAATCTTCGCTGCCGCCCAGCTCTTTATCCACGCGACCGGCCAGCATATCCCAGGCTTCGAACTGCGCCTGATGCTGGGCATCGGCGTAGGGTTTGCTGTCCGGATTAGTGGGATGATGGGCGATCTGCACCAGCGGATCGGTCAGCACAAACCGCGCCCCCGGATAGACCTCCCGGATGGCATGGATCGCCGCCAGAGATGCACGCACCAGCTGGCGCTTCAGCTCTTTGCCGCGCCCTGCGGCATGCGGATTGAACCAGGCCACCTCCGCCCCGGCCCATGACCAGAATGAGATTTGGTTAACCGGCGTAAAGAAGGGATTTTCAATGCCTTCATCGCGCATCAGCTGCGCCATTGCGCGGGCGAAACGGCTAAAATGGTCAACAAATTCCGCTTTCCAGATATTAAGATGATCCGGATAGCCAAAGTGAGCCAGCTCCCAGATGATCTCTACCTGCTGACGCCGCGCTGCCTCAACCATCGGCAGAAAGCTCTGCCAGTCATAGTGACCCGGCACCTTCTCAATCAGGTGCCAGCGTGCGCCGTCGCGGGCGGTCAGCAGATGCTGCTCAGCCAGGGCCGCATAATCCTTTTCCAGCAGCATGTCATGCCCGCTGCTGATGACCATATCGAGCCGTTTTCCGGGCGTGCGGCAGGCCGTGGAGCAGGGGAAGCTGCCCTGGAAAAAACTGCGAAACAGACGGGGATGGTGGCGCTGGCTGGCATCAAAAAGGGGGTGATGAGACATATTCCTCTCCTGCCGGAGCATTGCCGGTCACAGATCGTCCGGTTAAGTCTAGACTAAAAAACGCCCGCGACTTTTTGCTAAGTCGGAACAGAGGTATAGCCTCAGCGGTGGGACCGGGGAATAATAAAAATAACTGCCATATACAGGGAATTGTCATGACCGAAGCGTTTGAACTCGCCCACTCACCGGAGCCTGCCAGCTGGCTGGAAACAAAGCTGGCCCCTCAGTGTCAGCGCCATCCGGGGCTGAGCGGCATCCATCCCCTCAGCGACGGGCTGGATGCGTTCGCTGCACGCTATCTGCTGATGCAAAAGGCGGCGCGGTCACTCGATATTCAGTACTACATCTGGCAAAACGATCTCTCTGGCCGCCTGCTGTTCAGCGCCATGCTGGAGGCGGCGCGCCGCGGCGTCAAGGTACGACTGCTGCTGGATGATAACAATACGCCTGGCCTGGATGACACCCTTGCTCAGCTCAACCGCCACCCCAATATTGAGGTGCGGCTCTTCAATCCTTTCTCTTTTCGCACCCTGCGCGCACTGGGCTATCTCACTGACTTCGCCCGTCTGAACCGGCGGATGCACAACAAAAGCTTCACCGTGGATGGTGTTACCACCATTGTGGGCGGGCGCAACATTGGCGATGAATATTTTGGCACCGGTAATGAGCCGCTGTTTGCCGATCTCGACGTCATGGCGATTGGGCCGGTAGTCAGCGAGGTGGCCGGGGATTTTGAACGCTACTGGCACAGTAAGCCGGTAGCGCCGCTGCAGCAGGTGCTGGATGATGATGAACCGGACGAGGATAGCGTGAGCCTGCCCGCCGAATGGCGTCACAGTGAGCCGGTGCAGCGCTATCTTCAGCGGCTGGAAAACGCGTCGCTGCTGCAGGAGATGGCGCAGGGCACGCTGGATCTGACCTGGGCAAAAGCGCGTCTGCTGAGTGATGACCCGCGCAAGGGGCTGGGTAAAGCGCGCGCGAAAAGCCTGCTGCCGCAGCGTATGCTGGAGGTGATTGGCACGCCACAAGAGCAGTTCGATATTATCTCAGCTTACTTTGTGCCGACCCGCGCGGGCGTCGCTCAGCTGCTGGCGCTGAAACGCAAAGGAGTGAAGATCGCCATTCTGACCAATTCGCTGGCGGCCAATGACGTGTCGATTGTTCATGCCGGTTACGCCCGGTGGCGCAAAAAACTGCTGCGTCACGGCATTGCGCTTTATGAACTGAAACCGCAGGCGGCCATGCAGGATGCGCCGCACGACCGGGGGTTAACCGGTAACTCGGGCTCCAGCCTGCACGCAAAAACGTTCTCGGTGGATCAAAAGACGTTGTTTATCGGCTCCTTTAACTTCGATCCGCGCTCAGCGGTGCTGAATACTGAAATGGGGCTGGTGATTGAGAGTGCGGCACTGGCCGGAGAAACGCACCAGCGCTTCAGTCAGTCGATGCGTGATCGGGCCTGGACACTGCGGCTGGATAAGTGGGGGCGGGTGAACTGGCTGGAGTATCCGGACGAGCCGCAGCAGATTGTGCATAAGCACGAACCGGACTGCTCCTGGTGGCAACGACTGCAGGTGCGGCTGGTGTGGCGACTGCCGATTGAGTGGCTGCTGTAAGCCTGCGCCTGCGTGCGCACCTGCACAGGCACATGCGCAGGCTCATCCCGGAGGCGTTGCTTCATGGCGACCATTACTCCAGGGCGGGACTCTCACAGGCGACTGCCCGACGTAAAGCGATGGGAGGCTGTACCTGTAGCAAAGCATAGCGGGCCAGGGATGGCCCGCGCTGAGCCTGCCAGGGATGGCGGTTTTGCGTCTTTGCGTAAGGTACAGCCTCCCTGAGCCTGCTCACCAGGCACCCGACGATGAAAGCCGGTGCGCCCTGTCTCACATGCTTCGTCAGACCTCTTTACGCTCAAACTTCCCCGAAAACAGGAACCGCAGCAGTGGAATGCGCAGGTGGATCTCATACAGCAGAAACGCGATGCCAAACACCATCAGTAAGCCGACAAAGAACCCCAGCGTGTTGTTTTCAATCCGTGGCGTGACATAAATGCCATACAGCAGCGTCAGCGGATGGTGCACCAGATAGATAAACAGCGACGCATTAACCAGATACATAATGCGCGGCGAATGCGAATTCAGCAGCTTATGACCAAAGCAGAAGCAGACATTCAGCATACAGAGACCCATCAGCGTGGTAATCAGCGCATCAAGCTCATACAGCCAGCCATCGCCACTGCTCAGACGCTGATTGGTGCAGTAGGCGATAAACAGCAGCAGCGCGCCAATCCACATCACCGGATTAAACCGCACAAAAAGCGCTTTCAGCGGCGGATGTTTCCACGCCAGTGCGCCCAGCATAAAGAAGGGCAGGTAGAAGAGCGTCTGCATCACGATGATATTGAACAGACCATCCATCAGCCAGGCGGGCTGGAAGATAAACACCAGACGGCGGAACACACACCAGAGCAGGGCCCAGGCCAGTACACCCACCGTCAGCGTAACCCAGCCGACCCGCGTGTAGTCGATGGCGCGGTGCTGGTCGCGCAGCCAGCGAAACGTCACCATACCCAGCGTAGTCAGCATCACCAGCACCACCAGAAACCACAGGTGTGAAATCAGCTCCCACATCAGGTTATTGAACTTCTGATAGGGGGTGAAGCGGGGCCAGTCGGCCAGTTTATCTGTCCAGGCTTTCAGCATGAAAAATTGCGGCAGCGTAATCAGCGGCACCGCAGTGAGCATGGGGATCCCGACGCGCTCCAGACGCACCTTCAGGAAACGCCGCGGCTGATAGCGCAGATAGAGCATGTAGGAGAAATAACCCGAGATAACAAAGAACACCTGCATGCGAAATGCATGAATAAAATCATTCAGCAGCGTCAGCCATAACGAGGCTTCCTGGCTGTTCACTGCCCATTTCTGCGCGGAGTAGATGAGGGAAACGTGAAACGGTACCCCCAGCAACATCAGGTAGGCGCGGATAGAGTCGAGGAAATATTCACGTTCAGGTTTTACAGTACTCATAAAGTTCCAGTTCGTTAGTACGGTTAGCCAGTTTCACCCTGAAACCGGATTATGTCCGGGTAAAATTCTACCTGCCATAAACCGGGTATACTATCAGTGGAATCCGTAGTGTCTAATTGTCCTAAAAGTAGCGTTAAGCCTGACGAAATGCGGGAACAATGTTGCGCATAAGCTGTCGGAAAACCGAATAATCCTTTAAGATAAACGGGTTTGATTTAAGCACACGAAAGGGGGGGATGTGCTGACTAAAGAAAAAAATAAAGCCGGACTGATGAAGGTACGCTGGATTGGTACTGCGGTTCTGCTGGCGTTATATGCCAATAACAGTTGGGCGTTTAACATTGATGATGTTGCCACACAAGCCAAAGCGTTGGCAGGGAAAAGCTTCGAAGCGCCTAAAAGCAATTTACCCTCTCAATTTCGTGAAATGAAATTTGCTGACTATCAGCAGATCCAGTTTAACCACGATAAAGCGTACTGGGGCAAACTGCGCACGCCGTTCAAGCTGGAGTTCTATCACCAGGGGATGTATTTCGATACCCCGGTGCAGATCAACGAAGTGACCGCCAGCGCGGTGCGTGAGATCAAATACAGCCCCGATTATTTCAATTTCGGTAACGTAAAACATGACGCTGACGCCGTTAAAAACCTCGGTTTTGCCGGTTTCAAAGTGCTTTACCCGCTTAATAACAAGGGTAAAAACGATGAGATAGCCAGCTTCCTGGGCGCCAGCTATTTCCGTGTAATCGGTGCCGGTCAGGTCTATGGCCTGTCGGCGCGTGGACTCGCCATCGATACGGCATTGCCGTCCGGTGAAGAGTTCCCGCGTTTTAAAGAGTTCTGGATTGAGCGTCCGAAACCTCAGGACAAACAGCTGGTGATCTATGCGCTGCTCGATTCGCCTCGTGCGACGGGTGCGTATCGCTTCGTGCTGCGTCCGGGTGAAGCCTCTACCGTGGATGTGCAGTCCAAAGTTTACCTGCGTGACAACGTCGGCAAACTGGGTATTGCTCCGCTGACCAGTATGTTCCTGTTTGGTCAGAACCAGCCATCGACAGTGAATAATTTCCGTCCGGCGCTGCATGACTCTGACGGCCTCTCTATCCACAATGGCAACGGAGAGTGGATCTGGCGTCCGCTGAACAACCCGCGTCATCTGGCGGTGAGCACCTACACTATCGAGAATCCGAAAGGCTTTGGTCTGCTGCAGCGCGGGCGTGACTTCAGCAACTATCAGGATCTGGATGACCGCTATGACCTGCGCCCAAGCGGCTGGGTGGAGCCATTAGGCGACTGGGGTAAAGGCCGGGTTGAACTGGTTGAGATCCCGACGGCCGATGAAACCAACGATAACATCGTTGCGTTCTGGACGCCGGAGACGCTGCCAGAGCCTGGCAAAGAGATGAACTTCAAATATCGCCTGCACTTCTCACGCGACGAGAAGCAGCTGCACTCGGATGACATTGCCTGGGTCAAAAACACCCTGCGCTCAGCGGGTGACGTGAAGCAGTCGAACCTGGTGCGTCAGCCGGATGGCACCGTGGCTTTCACCATCGACTTCGTGGGTAAAGACATGAGCAAGATGGCGGAAAACAGTCAGGTGACCCCGCAGGTCAGCGTCGGTAAAAACGCTGAAGTGGTTGAGCAGAGCGTACGTTATAACCCGGTCACTAAAGGCTGGCGTCTGGTGTTGCGTCTGCGTGTGAAAGATGCCAAGCAGTCCACCGAAATGCGTGCGGCGCTGGTTAGCGGCGACAAGACATTGACGGAAACCTGGAGCTATCAGTTACCTGCCAATGAATAAATCGACTTTTACACCTCAACGTTATGTGGAATCTCTGCCGCTGGATGCGGCAGGGAAGTCTCGCCTGAGCGTCTCATTGCAGAATGCCAGTGCGTTCCACTTCATTCATGATGTGCTGGGCAAGGATGTCGCAGCCAGTGACCGTCCCGACGATGCGCCGTTAAAATCGGTCTCATCGCGGGTGGAAATGGCCTGGCCCGATGCACTGGCGGGCGGTCAGCAGCTAGGTAAAGATTACCTCGACCGCACCACGCTGAAGGCGATGCCCAAAGTCAAACGTTCACTGATGTTCCCGGAAGCGTGGCGCACCAACCCGGTTGCCCGCGCCTGGGACTCTCTGCGTGGACGCAAATCTGTGCCGCGCTACGCCAGTGCGGAAGAGCAGCGAGCCGAAGAGAAGTGGCGTCATGTCGGTTCGATTCGTCGCTACATTCTGCTGATCCTGACGATTTTCCAGACCGTGGTCGCCACCTGGTACATGAAGAGCATTCTGCCCTATCAGGGCTGGACGCTGCTGGACCCGATGGAGATGATCAACCAGAACTGGCAGCAGTCAGTGATGCAGATCCTGCCGTATGTGCTGCAGACCGGCATCCTCTTCCTGTTTGCCATTCTGTTCTGCTGGGTGTCAGCCGGTTTCTGGACCGCCCTGATGGGCTTCCTGCAGTTGCTGATCGGGCGCGATAAATACAGCATCTCCTACTCCACAGTCGGGGATGAGCCGCTGAATCCGGCGCATCGCACCGCGCTGATTATGCCGATCTGTAATGAAGACGTAGAGCGTGTTTACGCCGGTCTGCGTGCGACCTGGGAGTCTGTGGTTCGCACCGGTAACGCAGAGCACTTTGACGTCTACATCCTCAGTGACAGCTACGATGCGGATATCGCCGTTGCCGAACAGAAAGCCTGGATGGAACTGGTCCGTGACGTCGGCGGGGCAGGCAAGATCTTCTATCGCCGTCGCCGTCGTCGTGTGAAGCGTAAAAGCGGCAACATCGATGACTTCTGTCGTCGCTGGGGCAGCAACTACAGCTACATGGTCGTGCTGGATGCCGATAGCGTCATGAGTGGCGAGTGCCTGACCGGCCTGGTGCGTATGATGGAGGCTAACCCGAACGCCGGGATCATCCAGTCGTCGCCGAAAGCCTCAGGAATGGATACGCTCTATGCGCGCTGTCAGCAGTTTGCGACCCGCGTCTATGGTCCGCTGTTTACCGCCGGTCTGCACTTCTGGCAGCTGGGCGAGTCGCACTACTGGGGGCATAACGCCATTATCCGCGTGAAACCCTTTATCGAGCACTGTGCGCTGGCGCCACTACCGGGCGAGGGGTCGTTTGCGGGCTCGATCATGTCGCATGACTTCGTCGAGGCGGCACTGATGCGTCGTGCCGGCTGGGGCGTCTGGATCGCCTATGACCTGCCGGGCTCTTATGAAGAACTGCCGCCGAACCTGCTGGATGAGCTGAAGCGTGACCGCCGCTGGTGCCACGGTAACCTGATGAACTTCCGTCTGTTCCTGGTAAAAGGGA
Source organism: Type-F symbiont of Plautia stali (assembly GCF_059731105.1). Lineage (NCBI taxonomy): Bacteria > Pseudomonadati > Pseudomonadota > Gammaproteobacteria > Enterobacterales > Enterobacteriaceae > Type-F symbiont of Plautia stali. The sequence goes on from NZ_AP035909.1 coordinate 1,461,644, forward strand.
TGCACCCGGTTCACCGCGCGGTGTTCCTGACCGGCGTGATGTCCTACCTGTCAGCTCCGCTGTGGTTCCTGTTCCTGGCGCTTTCCACGGCCCTGCAGGTCGTGCATACGCTTATGGAGCCGACCTACTTCCTGCAGCCGCGACAGCTCTTCCCGGTCTGGCCGCAGTGGCGTCCGGAGCTGGCGATAGCGCTGTTCTCGACCACGATGGTGCTTCTGTTCCTGCCGAAGCTGCTGAGCGTGGTGCTGATCTGGTTTAAAGGGGCGAAGCCTTACGGTGGCGCACTGCGCGTGCTGTTGTCACTGGTGCTGGAAACGCTGTTCTCGGTGCTGCTGGCCCCGGTGCGCATGCTGTTCCACACCGTGTTTGTGGTCAGCGCCTTCCTTGGCTGGGAAGTCGTCTGGAACTCCCCGCAGCGTGATGACGATGCCACGCCATGGGGCGAGGCGTTCAAACGTCACGGTTCACAGATGGCACTGGGTCTGGTGTGGGCAATTGGTATGGGACTGCTGGATCTCAACTTCCTGTGGTGGCTGGCACCGATCGTCTTCTCCCTGATCCTGTCACCGTTTGTGTCGGTGATGTCGAGCCGTGCAACGCTGGGCCTGAAGAGCAAGCGCGCGAAGCTGTTCCTGATCCCGGAAGAGTCTTCACCGCCGCAGGAGCTGGTGGACACCGACCGCTATCTGCAGCTCAACCGCGAGCGTGTACTGGAGAACGGCTTTATGCACGCGCTGTTCCATCCGGCGTTTAACGCGCTGGCGACAGCCCTGGCGACTTCACGTCACCGGCAGAGTCAGTTACTCGACTACGCCCGCGACCGTCGTGTCGATCAGGCGCTGAGCGATGCACCGGAAAAACTCAGCCGCGACCAGCGTCTGCAGCTGATCAGCGATCCGGTGGTGCTGGCCCGCGTCCATACCCGACTGTGGGAAAATGCGGAGAAGTATCACCAGTGGGTAGAGAGTTATCAGAAACTGACGCTCAACCCTAACGCGCTGGCAAAAAACGCGTAATCTGAAAAAGCGGCAGCGATGCCGCTTTTTTTATGGGATTAAAACAGGGCGGGGATGATAATTTACTCGCAGGCCGTCACCGCATGCCGCGCGTGACACTTTCTGGGGCAGGTAAAGGCGGGTTTCGTGGTGAAACGAGTTTTAAAGGCAGGTGTTATCGCTCTCGCGGTGCTCTGCTTAAGCGGATGCGGCAGTATTATCAGCCGAACCGTGCCCGGACAGGGACACGGTAATCAGTACTATCCGGGCGTACAGTGGGATGTACGCGACAGCGGATGGCGGGTGCTGACCATCCTTGATCTGCCCCTGTCGCTGGTGCTGGACACCCTGCTGTTGCCAGTGGATGCCAGCCATGGTCCTTACGAATAACCGCGATCGGAGTCGCTGTTATCATCTTCCCACTCCTGAGCCGCGGCTTCACCCTCTTCGGTGTCGAGCGGCGGCTCCAGCTGGAACTCGCCGTCGTCCCACTCGTGCAGGGTGTTTTCCGCTAACCACTCCTGACGCAGTTCCACTTCGTCAAAATCAGCGTCAAAAATAGCCTGAGCAGCTTCACCGGTGCGGTAAGGAAGGCATTCGCCTGCGTCACCTTCGTCGACCAGGAACTCAGCCTGCCACATGATATCGCCATCCTGCATCACATACTTTTGCAGGCCGAACTGGCTGACCGACGCCTCTTCTTCATCCACTTCAGGGTTGTTTGCGAGAAACTCCTCACGTGCAGCATCAATCGCTTCCTCTAAGGTACTGTACATGCTCATCGATCTTCTCCTTACCGGGTTCACTTGATTTCAGTGAAGAATAGACGAAATTTGCCGGAGGGAAAGGGCGGGGGCGTGTAACTGGCGGGAAATAAACCACTTCCCGCCAGCAGCGGGATTAACGCATTTTTTGCGGGAAGTGCAGAACCGGCTGTACCGACTCATGAATAACCGGTGCCGCGTAGCGAATACAGCATTTGATGCAGGGTTTAACTTTCTTGAAATTGATTCTGGCGATGGATAAGGCCTGGCTGAGATTATACAGGGTGCCGATAAAAATCATCTGCTCCTTGCCGGGCATCCGCCTGCATCCCTGACGATGAAGAAAATGGTAGTTCTCCTGATCGGTCGTAATGGTGACGTAATAGTAGAGACCTTTACTCATATTAGGGATCCCCTGAGGTTCGCTGTGTGTGATCGTTTTTTTATAATTGAGCTGAAGTCGTTAAAAGCCTGAATGTCACTGCTGAAATTACCGTTAAGTCGGAAGAGGTTCAAATGCAATAACGGCATATCGGGCTGTTAAATTTTTGTAAAAATGAATATGTCGGCGGGTTGCATGACAATGCCTTGTTAATTAAGTTAATTTTAATGGATTGATAAGTGACCAGAAAGCATTAAGCCTGGCTAAATAGGAATAGGCCTGGTGATAAAAATAATTAGCGCCAGCGGAAATTAAAGCAGAATAATTAGAATCTGATGAATGTCTGTCAGAATATGCAGCAGGCGGCTTACTGTGGTTGTAATAAATAAGCCCGGCTGATTGAATGCGGCGGAAATCAGCGTCTCCTGCGAGCGTATCTGATAATAACTGGATCGTTAAACCGGGAAGCCGCAATATCGGTCAGCCGCGCGATTGATTTATCGGGACAGAGCATTGCAGCAGAAGAGGCGCTAAACGGCCGTGAGACCGTTTAGCGTGACAGATTAATAGCGGGAGGGTTCGCCTTGCGGACGGGTTTTAAAGCGGCGATGCAGCCACATATATTGCTCAGGTGCCAGCAGCACACCCTCCTCAACCACTTTGTTCATCCTGGCCGCGGTAACTTCATCGTTTTCCAGCGTAAATTCGCTGCGGATGTCGGGCAGGATCATCAGTTCATAGCCCCGGCCACCAGGCAGACGACGCGGCACAAACGGAATGACTGCGGGGTTGCCGGCGCGGATCAGCAGATGGGTCCCCACCGTCGTTGCCGCCTTTTCCACGCCAAAGAAGGGCACAAAGACGCTGCTGCGCGGGCCATAGTCGTGATCGGGGGCATACCAGATAATGTCCCCCTGCTTCAGGGCGCGGATCATTCCTTTAAGATCCTTACGGTCGAGCATGCTTTTGTTTGACCGCATGCGACCTTTGACCTGCAGCCAGTCAATCAGCTTATTGTCATTGGGGCGATAGACGCCAATGCCAGGATTGTGGATGCCAAACATGCGCGCGCCGATCTCCAGCGTCAGAAAGTGCATGCCGATGAGCAGCACACCGCGCTGGTTGTCGCGCGCGGCCTGAATATGCTCCAGCCCGGAGGGCTTGTGCCATTTGTTAATACGCCAGTCGGGCCAGAACCACGCCATGCCGGTTTCAATCAGGCCCATGCCGACGGATTCGAAATTGTGTTTCACCATCGCCTCGCGCTCATTGACCGGCATCTCCGGAAAACTTAATTCCAGATTACGCCGGGCGATGCTGACGCGACGATTCATAAAGCGCATGGCGATACGGCCAATATTGCAGCCGAGCACATAGAGCAGGGGATAAGGAAGGAGCACCAAAAGATAAAGAAAAGCGATACCCAGCCAGGTCAGCCAATAGCGCGGGTGAAGCAGTTCTCGTGAAAACTGAGGCAACTGAGTCATGTGAAGGTTAATTTTCCTGCGTCATGCACCCTGCGGTGCTGATATCTCATTGATTTACACTATTGTGCCAGTTTTTAACGTTCGCTTAAATATCGCTGATGGAACCGGGCCTCAATGAGCGGGGAGAAAGCCGCCGCGAGTGCCGGAAAAAACAGCAACTGACTATCGGTCCTGACGCAACGCTTTGCATACACCTGAAATCAGGTATCATGTGCCCGCTAATTTTCTCCTATTGATAACAGGAAAGAACACCATGCCAGTGTTACATAACCTCGTTTCCAATAAAGAGCTGAAGGCGCGCATGCTGGCTGAAACTGAGCCGCGCACCACTGTCTCTTTTTATAAGTATTTCCAGATTGCCGATCCTAAAGCCTTCCGCGATGCGCTCTATGTTGGCCTGACCGCCCTCAAGGTGTTTGGTCGCGTCTATGTTGCCCATGAAGGCATCAACGCGCAGATCAGCGTGCCTGCCAGCCAGTATGAAAAGATGAAGGCCTGGCTGTATGCGTTCGATCCGGCGCTGAACAACCTGCGTATGAACGTTGCTCTGGATGATGATGGAAAGTCCTTCTGGGTACTGCGCCTGAAAGTGCGCGATCGCATCGTGGCGGACGGTATTGAGGACAGCAGCTTCGACGCAAGCAATGTCGGTCACTACCTGAAAGCGGCGGAAGTCAACGCCATGCTGGACGATCCGGACGCGCTGTTTGTCGATATGCGAAACCACTACGAATATGAAGTGGGCCGTTTTGACAACGCGCTGGAAGTGCCGGCAGACACCTTCCGTGACCAGCTGCCGATGGCCGTGGATATGCTCAGGGAGCAGAAAGATAAAAAGATCGTCATGTACTGCACCGGCGGCATCCGCTGCGAAAAGGCCAGTGCCTGGATGCGGCATAACGGTTTTGAAGATGTCTATCATATCGAAGGTGGCATCATCGAGTACGCCCGCCGCGCCCGTGAACAGGGCTTGCCGGTCAGATTCAAAGGCAAAAACTTTGTCTTTGATGAGCGGATGGGGGAGCGGATTTCTGACGATGTGCTGGCAAACTGCCATCAGTGTGGTGAGCCCTGCGATACCCACGTCAACTGCGTGAATGACGGCTGTCATCTGCTGTTTATTCAGTGCAAGAGCTGCGCAGAGAAGTTTGAGAACTGCTGCAGTCCGATCTGTCAGGAAGAGGCGAAGCTCTCTCCGGAAGAGCAGCGCGCCCGTCGTGCCGGACGAGAGAATGGCAATAAAATCTTTAACAAGTCGCGTGGCCTGTTAAACATGACCATTCCCGCGCCGAAGAAGTCATAAAGCGGTAAACGTGGCCGCCTGAACGCTGATTCAGGCGGCCTGCGGCTTTACTGACGCACACCTTCCACCGAGATCATCAGCTGAACCTTCTGCGAGGCTGGCCCCAGATCTTTCGTTATATTGAAATCTTTCAGCGCAATTTCACCTTCCGCTTCAAAGCCAGCACGATAACCGCCCCACGGATCTTTGCCTTCACCCAGCTTCTTCGCCTCCAGCGTCACCGGCTTCGTGACGCCGTTCAGCGTCAGATCGCCGGTAATCTCTAATTCATCGCCCTCTTTCTTCACCGACGTGGATTTAAAAGTCGCCTGCGGATTTTTACTGCTGTTCAGGAAATCCGCGCTGCGCAGATGCTTGTCACGTTCAGCATGGTTGGTATCCACGCTGCTGGTATTAATCGTCACCTCGACTTTATCGGCGGCAGGGTTCTTCTCATCAAAGGTGAAGCGGCCATCGAAATCCTTAAAGGTACCGTAGAGCCAGCTGTAACCCAGATGCTGGATGCGGAACTGAATAAAGGCGTGCTGCCCCTCTTTATCAATTTTGTAGTCAGCGGCACTGGCACTCAGGGAACCGAGCAGCAGGCTGGCCGCGGTCATCGTCAGCAGACTTTTCTTCAACATATTATCTGTCCTTTTCAGAGGGTAAGGGGAGGCGTAAACCTGACATTCGTTTTAAGGTGTTATCGCGATCGATAACATGGTGTTTTATCGCAGCCAGACCGTGCAGGATCGACAGGATCACCACACTCCAGGCCAGCCAGAGGTGAATATCGCCTGCGAGGTCGGCCTGCTCGCCTGCACCGCTGAACAGGGCAGGCAGCGTAAACCAGCTGAACACGGCGATGGGTTTACCGTCGGCGGTGGAGATGAGATAGCCGCTGATCAGAATGGCCAGCAGCAGGGTATAAAGTAACAGGTGTGCCACGACAGAACTGATGCGCACCAGAGGGGAATGGCTGCTCAGCGGCCTGGGCGGCGGCGAAATAACGCGCCACACCAGGCGGATAATCAGCGTCAGTAACAGGAGCACGCCAATACTTTTATGAATTTCCGGGGCGTCGTGATACCAGCTGTCGTAATAGCCCAGACCGACCATCCATAATCCCAGCGCAAACATGCCATAAATGGCCAGCGCCATCGACCAGTGCAGCAGCACAGCAACCCGGCCAAACTGATGCGGTGTATTACGTAATAACATAATCTGAGCGTCACGTAGAAATAATATGAAATAAGCATCCACATTATGAAATATAAAAGCAATCGCCCTTACGCTTCTATAAACTTAAAAAAATCATCGGAAAAGGTTGAATAAAAAGGCAGGGAAATGGGCAATATTACTGAATAATAATTTTGATGAGGGGAAAACGGTCAACCTCATTCCGCCCAAATGAACAATCAGGGCGAAATAAGGGCGAATTTTTGTCAGTGAAATTCAGGTTGCGTCAATCTTTGTCAGCAGGATGGCACCCTGTGATGCCATCCGTTTGCAGAGTCAGAAACGCGAAAGGCGGAACGGAGAGAGATCAAAGGAAAAAGGTTTCTGCTGAGCAAATTCCGCGGCCAGTTCGCCCAGCACGCTGGCAAATTTAAAGCCGTGTCCGCTGAGTCCGGTTATCAGCAGGCGATTGGGTTCGTCCGGCAGCGTATCAATAATAAAATCTTCATCCGGGCTGAAGTCGTAGCTGCACGCTTCGCCATGCAGACAGACACCGACGCCCGGTAAGAACTGGCGCAGGAAGCCAAAAGCTTCACTGCCATCTGCCGCCACGGCACCGAAGGGTTTACGATCTTCAGGCTGCTGCATCGGCTGTCCGCCATCGTGACGACCCACTTTCAGGGCGTTATTGTCGGCCGGGAAGCCATAGAACTGGCTGCCATCACGCATCTCGACGGTAAAGCCCGGGAACCTGTTGTTCTCACTGTAGCGACCATCAGCCTGATACCAGGCAAACACCTTACGGGTAGGGGCAACCGGCAGATTCGGGATGAGTTTTCCGACCCACGTACCGGCGCTGACCACCATTTTACGGCCGCGATAGACACCATCCAGCGTTGTAACCTGTTGAAGGTCGCCATCCCGTCCCAGTTCTGAGACCGGGCAGTTGAACAGCTGGGCACAGCCTGCCTGTTCCGCCAGCTGAACCCAGCTGCGCACCGCCTGTTCACATTTCAGGAAGCCCGACTGCGGCTCAAATACGCCCAGATAGCCCTCTGGTACGTTAATCTGTGGCCAGCGCTGACGCACTTCCCCGGGCTGCATCACCTCAATGTTAAGCTGCCAGCGGCTTGCGCTGTCGATAACGTTGCGGATAAAAGGGGAGTCGTGAGGGGCGAGGTTAAGCACGCCGCTGCGATGCATAATGCGCTCACCGGCTCGCTGTTCCAGTTCATCCCACAGCGTCTGCGCCCGCAGCACCAGCGGCACATAACGTTCGCCTTCGCCGTAGGCGTGACGAATCAGACGGCTCTCGCCATGATGCGTGCCCTGATTGTGAGGAGGGTGGGCGCTGTCGATCATTAATACCGAGAGGCCTGCCTGGGTGGCATAGTAGCCAGCCGCCGCACCTACTGAGCCGCTGCCAACGACGATAAGATCATAAATCATGGTAACTACGCTCTAAGAGTCAGATAATCAACAGCATACCGAAACAGAAACGAAAAAGGCACCCCTGAGGGTGCCCCTTTGATGTGGCAGAAACTAATGCTTACTGAGGAGTCGTTCCATCTGCTCGGCTGATTCAATCTTGGCGATGCCTGCTTCGAGGATCGAGATGAACTGCCTTGCCACATCCGTTGTCAGCCAGTAGGTGGGGCCAACATCCGCTTCTTCTTCTTTTTGATCCTGCGACGACAGCGAGTGCAGGCGGATCATCATGGCGTCATAGCTATCAACGGTACTGATATCCCAGCCCACCAGCGGGTGAGTCTGAATAACGTCTTTTCTTCTGTCCATTATAACCTCCTTATTACTCGTTAAACGAAGTGCATGATGAGGTTCAATGCGGCTTTTTTATTCCGATAGCGAAACAATTATAACAGTAAACCCGGGTGTCACTGTTTAAAAAATGCCGTGAGTCAGCTTCTCACAGAATATTCGCTTTTAACAGGCAGGAGTCAAAAAATAAAATGCCTGGCAGGCAGGCATTTTTTTTACGATTCAGTGGGCAGGCCAAAAAGCGGGGCAGGCCGCCGGTTCAGAGCGCCGGGCTGTCTGGTACGATGCCGCCGACGCGTTTCTGCAGGGATTCTGCCAGACGGGCAAAATGTTGCTGAAGCTGTTCATCATGGTTTTGATTCTGGGCTTCCAGCGACAGATTGTGCACCAGCAGCTGGCTGGCACGATCGTCAAGACAGAAAATCAGACTGGAAAAGGCATTTTCCAGCACCGTTAAACGACGCTGCTGATCACCAATCAGTGCTAACAACTCACCAAAGGTCATCGCCTCTTCCGGTTTATCAGTAGTCATGGTGTCGCACCTCCTGTTATGCGTGACGAGCGCAAGGATAGGGCATTGATCAGTAAGAGTCTAGATGCAGGAAGAGGGAAGTGCGAGAGGGGAGAAAAGATAAAAAAACCGGGTGGCGACACCCGGAAAAAAAGCACAGTGGCGGTTAATCAGTAATGAACCAGTCGTCAGCACTCTCCCACGTCTGTTGCAGGATTTCGCTGATCTGGTCGCGCGTCTCTTTTCCACCGCCCAGCACGCTGAGATTGTTGGCACTGGCATAACGTACCTTGACGTGATTGGTCGAGTCAGGGAACTGTTCGTCAATGCGGCGCGACAGTTCATCGCTTAACGCCTCTATCGCGCCAGCAGGAAGAGGTCGGGTATTTGATACGGTAATTTCAACACGCATAGCAGCCTCCGGATAAGATGCTGTATATATTTACAGTATCCATCCGCCGGAGGCAAGCAAAATTATGCAACGCGCCAGTTGAGCGTTTCACCCGCGAGGAAAGGGATCAGAGCGTCACTGCCCAGCGCAATGGACGCCGGCACCTGCCAGGGCTCACGCACCAGCGTAATTGTGCCTTCATTCAGCGGCAGGCCATAGAAACGCGGGCCGTTTTCAGAACAGAACGCTTCGAAATGCTCCAGCGCATTCAGCTCTTCAAACACGGTCGCGTAGGCCGCCAGCGAGGTCGGCGCATTAAATACGCCCGCGCAGCCACAGGCAGACTCTTTAAGATGCTGCAGATGCGGAGCGGTGTCGGTGCCGAGGAAGAAACGCGGATGACCGCTGGCCACGACCCTGCGCAGCGCGTCCTGATGCACATTGCGCTTGAGAATCGGCAGGCAGTAAAGATGCGGGCGAATTCCGCCCACCAGCATGTGGTTGCGGTTAAACATCAGGTGCTGCGGCGTAATGGTCGCGCCCAGCGTCTCATCGGCAGCAGCGACATAATCCGCGGCATCCTGGGTGGTGATATGCTCCATCACCACTTTCAGCCCCGGAAACTGACTGCGCAGCGGCACCATCACGGTGTCAATGAAGCGGGCTTCACGATCAAAAATGTCGATATGGGCATCGGTGACTTCGCCATGAACCAGCAGCGGCATACCCAGCTGCTGCATCCGCTCCAGCACGCGGGCGATGGAGGCGATATTGGTAACGCCGTGGCTGGAGTTGGTGGTGGCATGAGCCGGATAGAGCTTGGCGGCGGTAAACAGACCGGATGTGAAGCCACGCTCAAGCTCATCCGGATCCAGTGAGTCAGTGAGATAACAGGTCATCAGCGGCGTAAAGGCGTGATCGGCGGGCAGCGCGGCCAGGATGCGGTCGCGGTACGCTTCTCCTGCCGCCACGCTGGTCACCGGCGGCACCAGGTTAGGCATCACGATGGCACGACCATTAACCGCGCTGGTGTAGGGCAGGACCGTTTTAAGCATCTCATCGTCACGCAGATGAATGTGCCAGTCGTCAGGGCGACGCAGGGTAAGTTGCTGAGGTTGTGCTGTCATCAGTGAAGCTCCGGCAGAAAGGAAACAGAAGGCATGTTTTGGCCGGGGTCTAAGCATAAGGATTCAGGCAACCGTTTGCACCTGCTTTTTCTGCTGACAGCAAAAATCCGCGCCGGATGGCGCGGCAATCGGGATTACTGCGTGAAGGGGATAACCAGTTCGCCCGGTCTGACTTCCAGTCCTTTGGCAAATTTTTTCGCCAGTGACTCACCTTTACTGCGGTCAGCGCTGAGACGATAAGCCGGGTTTTGATCGAAATAGCTCTTCAGCGACTGATTCAGATAAGGCGTCAGGGTTTTCATGATGGCGGCCATTTTCTCCGGCGCCACCTGTGCATCGGTTATCTCCAGATCGCGCAGAAAGATCGCCCCCTGCTGTGGGTCATAGACGGGCTGTGCGCGCATCGTCAGCTGCATGTCAGCCTGCTGCGGGCCGAACAGAGAGGTGACGTTAATCTTTGCATTGCCGGAGAGCGACACTTTGCCAGGTTCTGTGCGGCCGATCTGGCTGGTGAGATTATTCAGGACAATATGCGCATTGACCAGACCGGACACGCCAATGTCTTTCTCGTAGTTGTTATGCTTTTGCAGCGCCTGATTCACTTCCTGTTCGCTGATAGTGTACTGGGTCAGTTTATTGCAGCCGCTCACCAGCAGCACAAACATCAGGGCAGTCAGCCCGAAAAATACCTTTTTCATCGTTCTATATCCTGGATAACAAAGTCAGTTAACAGGATATAGCGTGCCTGAATGCGTGAGAGGTGTCATCAGAAAAGGGATGAGAAACACCGCGGCATCTCTCATCCGGGCGGGATTACTGCGCAATAGAAGAGAGCAGATTGACCTGGGTCTGTTTGGCCATATTGTCGCGATAGTCAGCGACCCGTGCTGGCCAGTCGATGCCCGGAACCAGTGTCAGAGAGCGCAGCAGCGGGAAGAGACTGAAATCATCCTCCGACAGCTCGCCGTTAACCGCATTAGGCTGGACGATCAGGCCGTCCAGTTTGCGCAGATCGCCGCTGACTTTTTTAATCAGTCCGGCCGAATGCGTTTTCAGCTCCTCGAAATCACCGATGCTGGCCTGCTTTTTCGCGCGGAAATAGTCACGTGCCGCCGGGGTGGCAAACTCCGCAAAAGGGGCCTCGGCAATGCGCGGCAGCAGCAGCTTATTCACGTAGCTGTTCATGTGACGCAGCCAGTCGCCAATGGCCGGATTGAGCGCACCGGTAATCAGCGGTTTGCCATCCTGCTGGTCGACATAATGCACAATCTCCATGCTTTCCGGCATCGCGCTGCCATCCTTTTTCTGCAGGACAGGCGCCATTTTCTGGCCAATCAGTCGCTGAGGCGTCTCTTCATCGTCATTGAGCATGACCACCAGCTCAACCGGCAAATTCTTCAGACCAAAAATCATGCGCGCTTTCACACAGAAGGGGCAGTGGTCGTAGATATAGAGCTTCATCCTGATCTCCCTCGTTTACAGGTTAATGTTTAACAGAGTGAATCATTTCATCCTGTTTCGGGCGCCTGAAAAGTATGGAAGAGATTCCCCCTCCCGGCAAACCAGCCCGACAGATGGGCCGGGCTGAACGAGCGTTGATGACGCCTGAGCAGGGGCGTCTGCGCGGTGATAATGGAACAAAATCAACCTCTTTACGGCAAAAAATCCGTAATGTTTTACCGCAGCCCAGGCGGCGGTTATAGTGAAAGCCAGATAATGACGGCTTTCACTCTCAGCCATTGATTTCAGGAGTCAGGATGTTTGGCTATCGTTCTGCCGCGCCCAGGGTGCGCTTAACCACCGATCGGCTGGTGGTCCGTCTGGTTCACGAACGTGATGCCTGGCGAATGGCAGATTACTACGCGGAAAACCGCCTGTTTTTAAAACCGTGGGAGCCGGTGCGCGATGACAGTCACTGCTATCCCTCCGGCTGGCAGGCGCGGCTGGGGCTGATCGCCGACATGCATAAGCAGGGCTCGGCCTTCTATTTTATTCTGATGGACAGCGAAGAAACCGAAGTGCGCGGCGTAGCCAACTTCAGCAACGTACTGCGCGGTTCCTTTCACGCCTGTTATCTCGGCTATTCGCTGGGCGAAAAGTGGCAGGGACAGGGGCTGATGTTTGAAGCGTTACAGTCTGCTATCCGCTACATGCAGCGTCAGCAGCATATTCACCGCATCATGGCGAACTACATGCCGCACAATCAGCGCAGCGGCGACCTGCTGGCGCGCCTCGGTTTTGAGAAAGAGGGATATGCGAAAGACTATCTGCTGATTGACGGACGCTGGCAGGATCACGTGCTGACAGCGCTAACCCAGCGGGAATGGACGCCTGACCGGCGTGGACAATAATGAGGACGCAAGCATGAAGATGGCTTTATCGGCGCAGGCGCTGCGCGTGCTGGGCTGCCTGCTGGAGAAGCAGGTCACCACGCCGGAACAGTATCCGCTGTCACTGAATGGGGTCGTGGTGGCCTGTAACCAGAAATCAAACCGCGAGCCGGTGATGGAGCTGAGTGAAAGCGCGGTGCAGGATGAACTCGATCAGCTGGTGAAGCGGCATCTGGTTACCGCCAGCAGCGCGTCCGGTCAGCGGGTCGTGAAATATGAGCAGCGTTTCTGTAACTCCGCCTTTGGCACGCTGAAGCTGAACAGCGCCGAAGTTGCCGTGCTGACGTTACTGATGCTGCGCGGTCCGCAGACGCCAGGCGAACTGCGCACCCGCAGCGGCCGTCTTCATGAGTTCAGTGACGTCAGCGAAACAGAACAGACGCTGGAAGGCCTGATGCAGCGTGACGACAGCGCCCGGGTGATCCGCATGGCGCGCGAGCCGGGCAAGCGCGAAAGCCGCTTTATGCATCTGCTGGCCGGGGAGAGCGACACGCCACTGGCCGCCGAAGAGCCGGAAGAGCAGGGCGATCTGGCGAGGCGTGTGGCCACCCTGGAACAGCAGGTCGCCCGACTTCAGGCTCAGCTCACTCAACTGCTGCAGCCGGAGCATTAAGATGACTTTACGTATTGGTGTGGTGGGACTCGGCGGTATCGCACAGAAAGCCTGGCTGCCGGTGTTGTCGGCGGCGACGGACTGGACGCTGGTGGGGGCATTTTCGCCGAATCAGGCCAAAGCCCGGCCACTCTGCGACAGTTACCGTATGGACTGTTTCAGTTCCCTGAATGCGCTGGCCGCGGCCTGCGACGCCGTTTTTGTCCACAGCAGCACCGCCACGCACTACGAGGTGGTGAAGGCGCTGCTGCTGGCCGGAAAAGATGTCTGCGTCGATAAGCCGCTGGCGGAAACTCTGGATCAGGCTGAGGCGCTGGTGGCGCTGGCGGAGAAACAGCAGCGTAAGCTGATGGTCGCCTTTAATCGCCGCTTCGCCCCGCGCTATCAGCAGCTGCGGGCGGAGATGGGACACGTCGCTTCCCTGCGGATTGAAAAGCACCGCAGCGACAGCGTCGGGCCTCAGGATCTCCGCTTTACCCTGCTCGATGACTACCTGCACGTCGTCGACACCGCACTCTGGCTCGGCGGCAAGCCTGTTCAGCATGTTCAGGGGCGCATCGATACCAACGAACAGGGACAGATGCTCTACGCTGAGCACCACTTCGCCCTGGAGGGCCTGTCGATCACCACCAGCATGCACCGGCGCGCAGGCAGTCAGCGTGAGCGGGTCAGTGCGACAGGCGACGGTAAATGTATCGACATCAGTGAGATGCGCGACTGGCAGGAAGAGCGGCACGACGGCGTGCTGATCGCTCCGCCTGCCGCCTGGCAGAGCCACCTGATCCAGCGCGGGTTCAGCGGGGCCGCACGCCATTTTATCGACTGCGTGCAGAATCAGACGACGCCTGAAACCAGCGGTGAACAGGCGCTGATGGCGCAGCGTGTGGTGGAAAACCTCTGGCGTAGTGCCATTCTGGAATAACGCCTTGTAACACTCCGTGCTGGTCATTTCCCTCCGTGGCAGTAGACTGTCGCCGGGCATCTTTCAGGTGCCCGCGCGACTTCTCCTTTTTACTGATTTTTTCAGGATGCGCCGTCAATTATGAATCTTTTGAAATCGCTGGCAGCGGTCAGTTCCATGACCCTGTTTTCCCGCGTTCTGGGCTTTGCCCGTGATGCCATCGTGGCGCGGGTGTTTGGCGCCGGAATGGCGACCGATGCGTTTTTTGTTGCGTTTAAACTGCCGAATCTGCTGAGGCGTATTTTTGCCGAAGGCGCGTTTTCCCAGGCATTTGTGCCCATTCTCGCGGAATATAAAAGCAAACAGGGTGAGGAGGCGACACGTCTGTTCCTCTCCTATGTCTCAGGCCTGCTGACACTGGCGCTGGCGCTGGTGACCTTCGCAGGGATGCTCGCTGCGCCCTGGGTGATCATGATTACCGCACCGGGCTTCAGCGACCATGCGGATAAATTTGCCCTGACCAGTTCCCTGCTGCGGGTGACCTTTCCTTACATAATGCTGATCTCGCTGGCGTCGCTGGCGGGTGCGGTGCTGAACACCTGGAACCGCTTCTCGGTGCCAGCTTTTGCGCCGACCCTGCTGAACGTCAGCATGATCAGCTTCGCCCTGTTCGCCGCGCCGCATTTCCATCCGCCGGTGATGGCGCTCGCCTGGGCGGTCGTCGTGGGCGGGGTGCTGCAGCTCGGCTATCAGCTGCCACACCTGAAGAAGCTGGGAATGCTGGTGCTGCCACGCATCAATCTGCGTGACGCAGGCGTCTGGCGCGTGATGCGTCAGATGGGGCCGGCGATCCTGGGCGTTTCGGTCAGTCAGATCTCGCTTATCATCAATACCATCTTCGCCTCGTTCCTGGTGTCGGGTTCCGTCTCCTGGATGTACTACGCCGATCGCCTGATGGAGTTCCCCTCCGGCGTACTGGGCGTGGCGCTGGGTACCATTCTGCTGCCGTCGCTGGCCAAAAGTTTTTCCAGCGGCAATCACGATGAGTATTCCCGGCTGATGGACTGGGGACTGCGCCTCTGCTTCCTGCTGGCGCTGCCCTGCGCTGTGGCGCTGGGGATGCTCTCCGGCCCGCTCACCGTGGCGCTGTTCCAGTACGGCAAATTCACGGCCTTCGATGCGCTGATGACGCAGCGTGCGCTGATCGCCTACTCTGTAGGCCTGATGGGCCTGATTGTGGTCAAGGTGCTGGCACCCGGCTTCTATTCACGGCAGGACATCAAAACCCCGGTTAAAATCGCGATTATCACGCTGATCATGACGCAGGTGATGAACCTGGCGTTCATCGGCCCGCTGAAACATGCCGGTCTCTCTCTGTCGATTGGGCTGGCGGCCTGTCTGAATGCCTCGCTGCTCTACTGGCAGCTGCGCAAGAAGCAGATCTTTATGCCTCAGCCGGGCTGGAGCAGCTTTCTGGTGCGTCTGCTGATCGCCGTGGCGGTGATGGCCGGGGCGCTGTTTGCCATGCTGCAATGGATGCCCGCCTGGGAGCAGGGCTCGATGCTGTGGCGACTGCTGCGTCTGGCGCTGGTCTGTGCAGTGGGTGGGGGAAGTTACTTCCTGGCGCTGGCGCTGCTGGGATTCCGGCTGCGCGACTATGCGCGCCGTACCGCTGCCTGACGCTGTTCCTCTTCTGCCATAAAAAAATCCCGCATCAGCGGGATTTTTTTTGCTACTTTTCTGCTCAGGCTTTACGGCTTAACGTGGCCTGGCCTTTACCCATCCCATCCGGGCCATAGAACGCCTGGGTCTGATGCGGCTTCAGCACCTCCAGGGCATCCTGGGTGTAGCGAATCTGATGCTGCAGCAGCATGCCGTTATGCACATTGGCATCCTGCAGACGACGGCTATGCTGCTGGATGACGTCCCAGCGGCGTGCCATGTCGTTCTGACCACGATAAGGTGCCGACACGGACTGACTCTTTTCAGCGGTGCGTCGCATCTCATCCAGATAGTTCAGCGTGCTGAGCAGCGCGCTTTTATCTTCAGTGATGCGCTGCAGCAGGTTGCTGTTAATGTTGCCGCTTGCCAGCTGCTGCTGCTCTTCTTCCAGCACCGCAGAAAGCGATGCCAGCACGTCCTGCATCTTATCTAATGTGGTCTGCAAATTACTCATGGTAACTAATTACCCTCTAAATACGCCTTAGTATCGGCAATCAGCGCATCGGCGATTTTGCCGGTATCCATCTTCAGTTCGCCATTACGAATGGCGGTTTTCAGTTGTTCAACGCGCTCGACGTTGATGTCTTTGCTGCTCGGCTGCATCAGCTGAGACTGCGCGCTGCTCAGATTGACCTGAGCGGCCGCCGCCGGCGCTGCCGCCGGGCTGGCACTCTGACGCACTTTGCTGCTGCCTGGCTCGCTGGTATCGCGGCTCTGTACGGTGCTGGCGGGTTTCAGAGGTTGCGTTCTGTCAATGCTCATATTCGGGCTCCTGTACGGTCAGGGGAAGTCTGCCACCTGAATCATAATAGCGTTATCGCTTTGTTGATTCTTCTATCGGCAGCATGATGGGCTTCTTTAACACTTTACAGCGTTATAAGAATATTCCCATCCTCGCGCACCTTACCGCTGACAATCTGACCATTCCCCATCCTGACGCGAACCCACTGTGAACGGGTGGCGTTGTTCAGCGCCTTGCCCTCACCACTGGCGTCAAAGCCGTCGCCGCTGGCTATCACCATCACACTCTGACCCGCCTTAACCCGCCACGGCTGACGCAGCATGGCGGGGTTGATCGGCTGTCCCGGTGGGATATCACGCAGGACGACCGCATCGGCCACCGAGTCGCTGTTCAGCAGGGCGCGTGCGGGCAGGGTATCCAGACGCCCCGTCTGCAGCGTGAAGTCGCTTTCGCTGACGCTGCTGCCCCGGCTCAGCAGCCGGTTCGCCACCAGATAGCTCCCGGTCACCTGGACCTGAACCTGGAGATAACGACGGTTTTCACCGCAGTTAGCCGCCACGCTCATGTTGCCCCACAATCGGCTGTTGCCGGGCAGGGTGAACTGAGGCGCCTCACAGGTGGGCCACTGCGCCTGCGGCGTGCGAATCACCACCGTCATGCCCTGAGCATGCTGGGCGTCACGCGCTTTAAAAAACTGGTTCAGTTGTGCATTGAGATCTCCCGCAGAAGCCGGCAGGGCGATCGCGACCAGCAGGCTGGTCAGCAGGGTCAGATATCGACGCATGGTGCAATTCCTCACTGATGATGGCAACGAGTGTAACCGTTAAGAAAAATCCTCAATTGTCAAAATAGCGGTCATTTGAGGCCTTATTCAGACGATGACCCCTTGCTTTTTCAAATTAAGCTGCCAGCTCGAAATTCTCATACGCGGAGGAAACATGCTCGACAAACTGGATGCGGCGCTGAAATTTGGTACGGAGGCCCTCAACCTGCGTGCTCAACGTCAGGAGATCCTGGCGTCAAATATTGCCAACGCCGATACCCCTGGTTATCAGGCCCGGGATATCGACTTTGCCAGCGAGCTGAGTCGGGTGATGTCCAATGGCCGTGCGGAAGGCAGCAGCATGGCGTTGAAGGTCACTTCAGCTCGCCACATTGAAGCACAGACAAACGGCGTACCCTCGATGGACATGCTTTATCGCATTCCCGATCAGCCTTCTGCCGACGGTAACACCGTAGATATGGACCGTGAGCGTACGCAGTTCGCGGATAACAGCCTGAAATATCAAACCGACCTCACCCTCATCAGCAGCCAGATCAAAGGCATGATGAGCGTGTTACAAGGGCAATAATTATGGCCTTGCTGAATATTTTTGACATTGCCGGTTCAGCGATGACCGCGCAATCACAGCGATTAAACGTCAGTGCCAGTAACCTGGCGAACGCCGACAGCGTCACCGGTCCCGATGGCAAGCCTTACGTGGCAAAGCAGGTGGTCTTCCAGACCGATGCGGCGCCGGGCTCAGCGACCGGCGGGGTGAAAGTCGCCCGGGTTGTCGAGGATCCGACGCCAGCGAAACTGGTTTATGACCCGGGCAACCCGATGGCCGATGCCAAAGGCTACGTGAAGATGCCGAACGTGGATGTGGTCTCCGAAAGCGTCAACACCATGTCGGCGTCACGCAGCTACCAGGCCAACGTGGAAGTGCTGAACACCGTGAAGTCGATGATGATGAAAACCCTGACGATTGGGCAATAACGGAGAAAAACCATGGCTATCGCGGTAGGCGTTAATGAAAAACTGGATCCGTCGGTTCTCAGCTCCTCCAGCACCGGCACCGGCAACAATGCGCAGGATCTGCAGAACCAGTTCCTGACCATGCTGGTCACCCAGTTACAGAACCAGGATCCCACCAATCCGATGGATAACAGCCAGCTCACCACGCAGCTGGCACAGATCAATACCCTGAGCGGGATTGAAAAACTGAACACCACGCTGGGATCGATCTCCGGCCAGATCAGCACCAGCCAGTCGCTGCAGAGCTCCACGCTGATTGGGCATGGCGTGATGGTCAACGGCAGCCAGATTCTGGTCGGCAACGGCACCACAACGCCTTTTGGTGTTGAGCTCGGCTCCGCCTCGACCGGCGCCACTGCCACCATTAAAGATGCCAGTGGCGCGGTGATCGACACCGTCGATCTGGGCGCGCTGAGCGCTGGCGTGCACACCTTCTCGTGGGACGGCAAGCTGACGGATGGTTCAGTGGCCCCGGATGGTAAATACAGCGTTGCGATTGCTGCAAGCAATGGCAACACACAACTGGTGGCACAACCGCTGAACTACGCCTACGTCAATGGGGTGAGTACCGCGAACGACACCACCAAACTGGATCTCGGCACCATGGGCTCCGCCACCCTTGACGACGTACGTCAGATTCTCTGATTAACCTGTAGACAGGAGACACACACATGTCATTTTCCCAAGCGGTCAGCGGCCTTGGCGCTGCCTCTAGTAACCTTGATGTCATCGGTAACAACATCGCCAACTCCGCCACCGCGGGCTTTAAATCCAGCACCATCGCGTTTGCCGATATGTTTGCCGGTTCTAACGTCGGCCTCGGCACGAAAGTGGCGGCCGTGATCCAGAACTTCAACGACGGTGCGACTACCACCACCAGCCGTGGCCTGGATGTGGCGCTGAGCGGTAACGGTTTCTTCCGCATGACCGACAACAGCGGCGGCGTGTTCTACTCACGTAATGGTCAGTTCACCCTTGATGCCAACCGTAATCTGGTTAACACCCAGGGCCTGAACGTGACCGGCTATCCGGCCAGCGGTTCACCGGCCACCATCCAGTCGGGTGCAAACCCGGTGGCGATCCGTATTCCGACCGAGCAGATGCCAGCCCGCGCCACCACCACGGCCGGACTGATTGCCAACCTGAACTCAACGGACACCACGCCATCTGTGACCACCTTCTCGACGGCGAACGCAGACAGCTACAACAAGAAAACCACGGCAACCGTGTTCGACTCGCAGGGTAATGACCATGCGCTCGACATGTACTTCGTGAAAGACACCACCAGCAACAGCTGGACCGTTCATACCATCGACGGTAACACCGGCAGCTCGGCGGGCGACTTCCGCATGACGTTTGATACCAGCGGTAAGCTGACAGGCGTCTCTAAGCTGGATGCAAACGGTGCGGTAGTGAGCACCACCAACGACGGTACCGTTGGCCTGACGCTGAACGTGGGCGGCGCCAATGGCGCGGTCGCGAACCAGCCGATCACCCTGAGCATGCTGGGCAGTCTGCAGCAGAACACCGGCGCCACCACTTTTGGCAGCCCGACACAGGATGGTTATGCACCTGGCGATCTGACCAGCTACGCCATCAATGATGACGGCACCATCACCGGCACCTACTCCAACAAGAAAACCCAGCTGCTGGGTCAGATTGTGCTGGCGAGCTTCTCTAACCCGGAAGGTCTGCAGTCACAGGGCGACAACGTCTGGTCTGCGTCAGGCGCATCCGGTCAGGCAGCAATCGGTCTGGCCAACACTGGAACCTTTGGTTCTCTGACGGCGGGCGCCCTGGAGTCCTCAAACGTCGATATGAGTAAAGAGCTGGTGAACATGATCGTGGCGCAGCGTAACTATCAGGCGAATGCGCAGACCATCAAAACTCAGGACCAGATTCTCAACACGCTGGTTAACTTACGTTAATTCGCTAACAGGATTGCCATATGGATCACGCGATATATACCGCGATGGGCGCGGCCAGCCAGACGCTGGATCAGCAGGCGGTCACCGCCAGCAACCTCGCCAACGCCTCAACACCTGGCTTTCGTGCGCAGCTCAATGCGCTGCGCGCGGTGCCGGTGAATGGCTGGTCACTGCCAACCCGTACGCTGGTCGCCGCCTCCACACCCGGCGCCGACATGAGCCAGGGCGCGATGGATTACACCGAGCGTCCACTCGATGTGGCGGTGCAGCAGGATGGCTGGCTGGCGGTGCGTACCGCTGACGGCAGCGAAGCTTATACCCGCAACGGCAATATGCAGATCAGCCCGAACGGCACGCTGACGGTTCAGGGCAATCCTGTGATGGGCGACGGCGGTCCGATTGTGATCCCGCAGGGCACCGAAATCACCATTGCGGCTGACGGCTCCATTACCGGCCTGAATGCCGGTGACTCGCCTAACGCCACGGTTCAGTTGGGTAAGCTGAAGCTGGTCAGGGCCACCGGCCAGGAGCTGCAGCGCAGTGATGACGGGATGTTCCGTCCCACGGCTGCGACACAGGCAACCCGCGGTGCGGCGCTGCAGGCTGACGCCACCATGCAGGTGATGCCTGGCGTGCTGGAAGGCAGCAACGTCAAACCGGTGGAAACCATGGTCGATATGATCGCCAACGCCCGACGTTTTGAGATGCAGATGAAAGTCATCACTAACGTCGACGAAAATGAACAAAAAGCCAATCAGCTCCTGAACATGAGCTAAGGCGCGAGGATAACAACATGATTCGTTCTTTATGGATCGCTAAGACCGGTCTTGATGCGCAGCAGATGAACATGGACGTGATTGCCAACAACCTGGCTAACGTCAGCACCAATGGCTTTAAGCGTTCGCGTGCCGTGTTCGAAGATCTGATGTACCAGACCATGCGCCAGCCGGGCACGCAGTCGTCCGAACAGACGACGCTGCCATCCGGTCTGCAGATCGGCACCGGTGTCCGTCCGGTCACCACTGAGCGTCTGCACACCCAGGGCAACCTGTCACAGACCAGCAATTCAAAAGATATCGCCATTAACGGCCAGGGCTATTTTCAGATTCAGATGCCGGATGGCACCTCTGCTTATACCCGTGACGGCGCGTTTCAGGTGGATCAGAACGGCCAGCTGGTGACCAACTCCGGTTTCCCGGTGCAGCCCGGCATTACCATTCCGGCTAACGCCACCAGCATCACGGTTTCGCGTGACGGAGTGGTCAGCGTGACGCAGCAGGGCCAGGCCCAGGCTGCGCAGGTGGGTCAGTTAACCCTGAGCACCTTCATGAACGATGCCGGTCTGGATAGCGTGGGTGAAAACCTCTACAAGGAAACTCAGGCATCGGGCGCACCGACTGACAGCACCCCAGGCCAGAACGGCGCGGGTCTGCTCTATCAGGGCTATACCGAAACCTCAAACGTTAACGTGGCGGAAGAGCTGGTCACCATGATTCAGACGCAGCGCGCTTACGAAATCAACAGCAAGGCGATCAGTACCTCTGATCAGATGCTGGCGAAATTAACGCAGATTTAATCCCGAACAGGGCCAGCCCATGCTGGCCTGAATGACAGACATTAATAAGGTCGTGACGCCGTGGCGAAGCAACAGATTCTCAAGCCTGGACATTGGTTAGTCGCCTCGCTGCTGCTAACTCTTAACGGTTGTGCCCTGGTCCCCCGGACCCCGCTGGTCGAAGGCGCAACCACAGCACAGCCGATGCCGTCCGCGCCACCGGTGGTAAACGGCTCCATTTTCCAGGGCGTCGCGCCGCTTAACTACGGCTACCAGCCGCTGTTTGAAGACCGCCGTCCACGCAACATTGGCGATACCCTGACCATCACGCTGCAGGAAAACGTCAGTGCCAGCAAAAGCTCTTCCGCCAATGCCAGCCGCGATGGCAGCAACAGCTTTGGCCTGAACGCCGTGCCGACCGGTCTGGCGGGCCTGGTGGGTGCCGGTGGCGAAAAAGCCAATATCAGCGCGGAAGGCAAAAACGATTTCGCCGGGAAAGGGGGCGCATCTGCCAACAACACCTTTACCGGCACCATTACCGTCACGGTGGATCAGGTGTTGTCGAACGGCAACCTGCACGTGGTCGGTGAAAAACAGATCGCCATTAATCAGGGCACGGAGTTCATTCGCTTCTCAGGTGTAGTCAACCCACGCACCATCAGCGCCAGCAACGCCGTGTTATCTACCGCTGTCGCCGATGCACGTATCGAGTACGTCGGAAATGGCTATATCAATGAGGCGCAGACCATGGGTTGGTTACAGCGCTTCTTCCTGAACATCTCGCCGATGTAAGAGGTTTCAATGAAAAAGTTAACGCTGTTGCGCGCCGGGCTGGCGCTGCTGCTGGGCGTCAGCCTGCTGGCAAAAGCCGATTTAATTCGTGACTTAACCACCATCCAGGGGGTTCGCGAAAACCAGTTACTGGGCTATGGCCTGGTTGTGGGTCTCGATGGTACCGGTGACCAGACGACCCAGACGCCGTTTACCACTCAGACCGTCAGCAACATGCTGTCACAGCTGGGGATTACCGTGCCCGCAGGCACCAACATGCAGCTGAAAAACGTGGCGGCGGTTATGGTCACCGCAAAACTGCCCGCGTTTGCCCGTCAGGGACAGAACCTGGATGTGGTGGTCTCTTCACTGGGTAACGCCAAAAGCCTGCGCGGCGGCACGCTGTTAATGACGCCGCTGAAAGGGGTCGATAACCAGGTCTATGCGCTGGCGCAGGGAAATATCCTCGTGGGCGGTGCAGGCGCATCGGCAGGCGGCAGCAGTGTTCAGGTTAACCAGCTTAACGGCGGCCGGATTACCGGCGGGGCCACGGTAGAGCGTGAACTGCAGAGCAACTTTGGTTCGCAGAACACCATTAACCTGCAGCTGAACAACGAAGACTTCTCCATGGCGCAGCGAATTGCTGATGCGATTAACGCGCGTGGGGGATATGGCTCGGCTCAGCCGCTGGATGCGCGTACCGTGCAGATCCGCGTCTCACCAAACAATGGCGCGCAGGTGCGTCTGCTGGCCGATATCCAGAACATTAACGTCTCGATTCCGGTTGAAGATGCCAAAGTGATCATCAACTCCCGTACCGGCTCGGTGGTGATGAACCGCGAAGTGACGCTGAATCAGTGTGCGGTGGCGCAGGGCAACCTCTCTGTGACGGTCAACCAGCAGCAGAACGTCAGCCAGCCTGATACCCCGCTGGCCGGTGGTCAGACGGTGGCCACAACGCAGACCCAGATCGATCTGCGTCAGAGCGGCGGTGCGCTGCAACGCGTCAACGCCAGCGCCAACCTGAACAACGTGGTGCGTGCGCTGAATGCGCTGGGCGCGTCACCTATCGAGCTGATGTCGATTCTGCAGTCAATGCAGAGTGCCGGCTGTCTGCGTGCCAAACTGGAAATTATCTGATGGCTGATATGCAATCTGTGATGAGTGCGGCTTACGACAGCCGCTCCCTGAATGAACTGAAACACCAGGCCAGCAACGACCCGAAAGGGCATGCGTTGCAGGTGGCGCGTCAGGTCGAAGGGATGTTTGTACAGATGATGCTGAAGAGTATGCGCGAGGCGTTGCCGCAGGACGGCATTATGAGCAACGAACAGACCAAACTCTTCACCTCTATGTATGACCAGCAGATTGCGCAGGAGATGGGGAAACGCGGGCTTGGCCTGGCGGAAACCATCGTCAAACAGATGCAGCCCGCTGTCGCGCCGGATGAGAAAGCCGGAACGGTGCCGATGAAGCTGGATAACAGCTTCATCCTCAGCACCAGCGGGGCGACGCCGATGCCGGCGCAGCAGCTGGAGCAGATGGTGCGTAAAGCTATGCCGCGTCTGCCTGCCGCTTCGCCAACTGGCCTGCCCAGCGACAGCCGCGAGTTCATCGCGCAGCTGACGCAGCCCGCGCAGGCGGCCAGTCAGCAGAGTGGTATCCCTCATCACCTGATTCTGGCGCAGGCGGCGCTGGAGTCGGGCTGGGGCCAGCGTCAGATCCTGACCCGCGACGGTAAACCGAGCTACAACGTCTTCGGCATCAAAGCGAGTGGCGACTGGAAGGGTGACACCACCGACATCATGACCACCGAATATGAGCAGGGCGAAGCGAAAAAAGTCCGGGCCAGCTTCCGGGTCTATAACTCCTATTTCGAGGCGCTGACCGACTACGTCCGGCTCCTGACGAAAAACCCACGCTATGCGGCGGTCACTACCGCATCCAGTGCAGAGCAGGGCGCGCAGGCGCTGCAGGCGGCGGGCTATGCCACCGATCCTAAATATGCGCAGAAGCTGGTGGGAATGATTCAGCAATTCAAAAGCATGGGCGACAAAGTCGTTAAAGCGTACAGCCAGGATATTGGCGACCTGTTCTGATCATTGCGCCTCAAGTTTCACTTAAGCAAGCCGATAACATCACCATAAGCCAGATGCGTTTTCGCCCGCTGGCGTTCATTCAGATCTCTGCCAGCCCGGTTGACGGGGGAACGTAAGGAACCGAGATGTCCAGCATAATTAACTCCGCGATGAGCGGATTGAGTGCCGCACAGGCCGCCCTGAGCACCACCAGTAATAACATCACGAACTACACCGTGGCGGGCTACTCCCGTCAGACAACGGTGCTGGCGCAGGCAAACAGTACCCTGCAGGGCAACAGCTATTACGGCAACGGCGTAAAAATCTCCGGTGTACAGCGCGAGTATGATGCTTTCATCGCAACGCAGTTGCGCGGTGCCAGTGCCAGCTACAGTGCTGTCGATCTCCAGCATAGCCAGATCTCTAACATTGACGATCTGCTGTCGACCTCGACCACCAGTCTCTCCACCTCCCTGCAGGGCTTCTTTACCAACCTGCAGAACGTGGTCAGCAACGCCAACGATCCCTCGGCGCGTCAGTCTATGCTCAGTAACGCTCAGGGGCTGGTCAGCCAGTTTCAGACCACGGCGCAGTATCTGAACAACATGCAGAACAGCGTCAATTCTGATGTCGCCTCCAGCGTGAAACAGATCAACACCTACAGCTCGCAGATTGCCGACCTCAACCAGCAGATTGCCAAACTGACAAACGGCAACGGTGCCGAACCTAACGATCTGCTGGATAAACGCGATCAGCTGGTTAACGAGCTGAATAACGTGGTTGGCGTCACGGTTTCGCAGCAGGATGGCAATTACACCGTATCCATGGCCAACGGCCTGACGCTGGTCAACGGCTATAAATCCAGCGATCTGGTGGCGATGAACTCCAGCAGCGATCCGACACGCACCACCATCGGCTATGTCGACAAACAGGCGGGCAACGTCGAGATCCCGGAAAAGCTGATCACCACCGGATCGCTAGGCGGTCTGCTGGCGTTCCGCTCTCAGGATCTCGATCTGGCACAGAATCAGCTCGGACAGCTGGCGGCGGCCTTTACCACCAGCTTTAACGACGTGCACAAGCAGGGCTTTGACAGCAACGGCGACCAGGGTGTCGATTTCTTTAACATCGGCACTCCGCTGGTAGTCAGCAACAGCAAAAACAGCACCGCTGCGTCCGTCACCGCCGAATGGACCGATACCAGCGCGCTGAAAGCCTCTAACTACACCGTCAGCTATGACGGCACTAAATGGACTGCCACCCGTGCTTCAGACAGCACGGCGGTCACCATTGCGCAGGGAACCGACGCCAGTGGCAACACGACGCTGAGCTTTGATGGTCTGAAACTGACCGTCGCGGCCACCCCGGCACCTGCCGCGAAAGACAGTTTCCTGGTGAAGCCGGTTCAGAACGTCATTAACGACATGTCCGTAGCGATTACCAGTGAATCCCAGGTAGCCGCGGCGAGCGCCGTGGGCGGCGAAAGTGATAACCGCAATGCGCAGAAGCTGCTGAACCTGCAGGATGTGAAGCTGGTGGGCGGAAATGCCACGCTGTCGCAGGCTTATGCGAGCATCGTCAGCACCGTGGGTAACAAAACCAGCTCGCTGGAAACCACCAGCACCACCCAGAAAAGCGTGGTCAGTCAGCTGACCGATCGCCAGCAGTCGGTCTCTGGCGTAAACCTCGATGAGGAGTACGCCAACCTGACTAAATACCAGCAATATTACATGGCTAATGCGCAGGTGCTGCAGACGGCCAGCACCGTGTTTAACGCATTGATCAATATTCGCTAAGGGCAGGAGATAACATGCGAATCAGTACAAATATGATTTTTGACCAGCAGGTGCGCGGCATTACCGACTCGCAGGCCTCCTGGCTGAAAGTGGGTGAGCAGCTCTCCAGCGGTCGCCGTGTAACGAATCCCTCGGATGACCCGATTGCGGCGTCACGCGCGGTGGTGCTGTCACAGACCCAGCAGAAGGGAAGTCAGTATGCGCTGGCGCGTACCTTTGCTGAGCAGGGGCTCTCCCTGGAAGAGAATGCGCTGAAAGGCGTGACCAGCAGTATTCAGAGCGCACAGACGCTGATCATCAACGGTTCAACCGGTACGCTGAGCGACGATGACCGTGGCTCGATCGCCACCCAGCTGGAGGGGATCCGTGCTCAGTTGCTGAACCAGGCAAACAGCCAGGATGCCAACGGACGCTACATCTTTGCAGGTTATAAAACCGACAGCGCACCTTTTGTTGATGGTGCCGGAACCGGCGTCAGCTACGCGGGCGGCACAGAAGCCATCACCCAGAAGGTCGATACCAGCCGTACCATGACCGTGGCGCACACCGGTGACAATGTCTTTATGTCTATCACCAGCAACGCAACCAAAGAGCCGGATGGCAGCGCCAGCGAAACCAACCTGTTTAAGATGCTGGATAGCGCGATTGCCGCATTGAAAGTGCCGCAGAATGATGCTGACGCCGCAACCAAAAAGACCTTCCAGGACGCCATGGATAAAACCAACCGCGGCTTGGGCAATGCGCTGAATAATGTTTTAACCGTGCGTGCTGAGATTGGTACCCAGCTGTCTGAAATCGATACGCTGAATGCGCAGGGTGATGACCGCGACGTGATCTATAACTCCCAGATGAGTGACCTGGTGAATGTGGATTACACCGAGGCCGCTTCCAGCTACACCATGCAGCAGACGGCACTACAGGCTTCTTATAAGACCTTTACCGACATGTCGAAGATGTCACTGTTTAAGATGAACTCGTAATCTGACCTGAAAATTTGAGCGTACTTTAACCGGATACGCTTAGTTTTTCCCACTCTCCCCTCAGGGAGGGTGGGATTTTTTTTGCCTGTGATTTAGCGACTGGCGGAGCAGGGGGACAGAATGGCAGCCATAAAAAAACCCCGGCTAAGGCCGGGGTTCAGATGACAACTGCTGAGAGATTACGGCTTGGTTGCCGGGGCTGTTGCCTGATGCGTGGCGCTGTGACCGCCTGCCGAACCGCGACCGTCGAACTGATACGGTGAACGTACCCAGTCACTGTGCGGAGCCGGTTCTGACTGCCAGGCTGGCGCCGGGGCTTTAGTCATTGGCGCAGAGGCGAAGTGCTTCCAGCGCGTGCCGTCATTGGCTACCGCATCAGCAGCAGGCGCGGCTGCTACCGGCTCGGCTGCGGTCACGGGAGCTGCAGGCGCAACATCGCGCGCGGCAACCGGTGCGTGAGGTTCCTGAACCGGCGCGGTGTCAGCATCGGCTGCGACCGGAGCCTTCAGAACCTCTTCAACCTCGGCGGCAATCGCTTCGCTGACATCAACGGCAGCGTGCTCAGCAACGTCAGCTGGCTGTGCGGTATCCGCAGAGGCCGCAACCGGGGTTTCCGTGACCGGTTCAGCAGGAACGGCTTCAGCCGCGACCACTTCTGCTTTTGCTTCGTCTGCAGCGGGGACCACAGAAGGCTGCTGATCAACCGGTGCTTCAATAGCACGGGTGTCGTTAGTGTTCACCACCGGCACGGGTGTTTCTGCCAGTGGCTCGGCCTGCTGTACTGCGGCGTCAGCCTGCTGAACTGGCGCATCGGCTTGCGGCGCAGCCTGCTCTGCAGAGACGTCTGCCTGTACTGCGGATTCAGCCGCAGCCGCAGTCGCAGCCGCGACCGGCAGCGCAGTGACTTCTGCGCTCTCTTCAGGGCTGTACGCCGGTGTCTCATGCGTCACATTCTGAACCTGCTCTTCGCTGGCCTGGCTTACCGGGTAGCGAACCCAGACTTTACCGGACGCCATCTCAGGCGAGGCTGCTGCCGCAGCCAGAGGCATTGCAGACTGCGTCGGATAACGCTCATCACGGTAACGACGACGACGTTGTCCGCTGACGCGCAGATGACGCGGTGAACGACGTGAGCGACGCGGCATATTCGCACCGTCGCGGTTCTCGTTGTCATCCTGCTCATCAGTCTGAGCACTCTGCAACTCAGGCTGCGGCTGAGCAACGTCGGCTGGCTGAGGCTGACGCACTTCGGCAGGCTGCGCATTGTCGCTGGCATCCGCTGCCACAGGCTGGCGGTTGTCGTCAACGCGTACCTTCTGGTTCAGCTGGCGCGGCTTACGACGCGGCATAACCTGAACGCGTTCCTCTTCCTGTGCGTCAGTCGCTTCCGGCGCATCTGCCACGGCTGACTGCTCTGCGGCTTTGGCGGCTTCTTCACCCGCGCGCTTCTCTTCCTGACGACGACGCTGACGTTCTGCACGCTGTTCACGGCGCTGTTGCTGCTGCTCTTCACGCTGCTGACGCGCTTCTTCGCTCAGTGCCGGACGCTCTTCGCGAGCCTCGCCAGACTGAGACTGACGCTTGTTGCGGCGATTATCGTTGCCATCACGCGGCTCGCGGCTCTCGCGTGGCTCACGGCTCTCACGCGGTTCACGTGGCTCACGACTTTCACGCGGTTCACGGCCTTCGCGTGACTGTGCATTGTCACCGTTACGCGGCGTGCGTTCACGACGATTGTTGTTGCGACGGTTGTTATTGTTGCGACGCTCGCCGCCACGGGAGGAACTCTGCTCCTGCTCACTTTCTGCGGCTTTCTGCGGTTCAGCAACGGCAGCGGTCTTAGGCTTAGCAGCAGGGGCTTCTTCGCCCGCGAACATTTTTTTCAGGCCACCCAGCAGGCGTCCGAAGAAACCGGTGCTGACGGTCGCTGACGGTGCCACCGCCGGCGCGCCTTTTGCTGCGGGCTTGCTTTCGGTGCGCTTCGCTTCAGGAGCGACTTCAACCGGGGCCGGCGGCGCATCTGGCATCACAAAGGCAGCCAGAGCTGGCTGCTCAGGACGACGACGCTCAGAGTGCTCCTCATCCGACGGCATTGCCATCTCGGCTTCATGCAGCTTCGGCAGGTGATAACTCAGGGTCTGCGTCTCTTCGCCTTTACGCACGCGCAGCACGGAGTAGTGTGGGGTCTGCATCTTGTCATCAGGAACGATGATCGCCCGCACGCCACCCTGGCGTTTTTCAATCGCGTTGACCGCTTCACGTTTTTCGTTCAGCAGGTAAGAGGCCACCTGAACCGGAACAATCGCGTGCACTTCTTTGGTGTTGTCTTTCAGCGCTTCTTCTTCAATCAGACGCAGAATCGACAGGGCCAGCGACTCGTTATCACGAATGGTGCCGGTGCCGCTACAGCGCGGGCAGACGTGGTGGCTGGACTCACCCAGTGACGGGCTCAGACGCTGACGTGACATCTCCAGCAGGCCGAAACGTGAAATGTGGCTGATCTGAATACGGGCACGATCCTGACGGACCGCTTCACGCAGCCGATTCTCGACGGCGCGCTGATGGCGAACCGGAGTCATATCGATGTAATCGATAACGATCAGCCCGCCCAGGTCGCGCAGACGCAGCTGACGGGCAATCTCATCGGCCGCTTCCAGGTTGGTGTTAAACGCCGTCTCTTCGATGTCACCGCCGCGTGTCGCACGGGCTGAGTTGATATCGATAGCGGTCAGCGCTTCCGTGCTGTCGATGACGATAGAGCCACCGGACGGCAGGCGAACTTCGCGCTGGAACGCGGATTCAATTTGCGATTCGATCTGATAGTGGCTGAACAGCGGGATTTCACCGGTGTAGAGCTTGATTTTGCTGCTGAAGTCCGGACGGCCCAGCGCAGCGATGTGCTGACGCGCCAGCTCCAGAACTTTCGGGTTATCGATAAGGATTTCACCGATGTCCTGACGCAGATAGTCGCGGAAGGCACGCACAATCACGTTACTTTCCTGATGGATCAGGAAGGGCGCCGGACGGCTCTCTGCGGCTTTTTTGATCGCATCCCAGTGCTTAAGACGGAAACTTAAATCCCACTGCAGCGATTCGGCAGATTTGCCGACGCCTGCGGTACGGACGATCAGGCCCATGCCTTCCGGCAGTTCCAGCGCAGACAGGGCTTCTTTCAGCTCAGTACGGTCGTCACCTTCAATGCGGCGGGAGATACCGCCTGCACGCGGGTTGTTCGGCATCAGCACCAGATAACTGCCCGCCAGCGAGATAAAGGTGGTCAGCGCCGCGCCTTTGTTGCCGCGCTCTTCTTTATCGATCTGAACAATGACTTCCTGACCTTCACGCAGCACATCTTTAATGTTGGGACGGCCATGCGCGTTGTAGCTGGAGGGGAAGTATTCGCGGGAAATTTCTTTTAACGGGAGGAAACCGTGACGCTCTGCGCCGTAGTCGACAAACGCAGCTTCAAGGCTGGGTTCAATGCGAGTGATTTTACCTTTGTAGATGTTGGCTTTTTTCTGTTCGTGTCCGGGGCTTTCGATATCCAGGTCGTACAGACGCTGACCGTCAACCAGGGCAACGCGCAACTCTTCCTGCTGAGTTGCGTTTATTAACATTCTTTTCATCGTGACTTACTCGTTATTCTTTCATGAGTGATTACAGCTGCGGGCATAGTTACCCTGGACGAGTATCAACCGATGGCCCCGTGACTTAGTGCAATGTCGTCAACCTCACGGCTGTCGACCGCGCGAGGGGCGCAAATAACGTCGGTGGCCTGTTTTTCATAAGGGAAAACAGCACCAGATAGTGGAAATGCCTGAGACAATTAAAAAACCCGTGCATCCCATACTGTTGTCCAGGCCGCAACCCGCAGCCCGCTAAGTGCCTGATTTCGCATTACGTCTTACGCCATTGCTGCGTGTCTGCTCAATCCGGCAAAATGACAATTTCGCTCTTTTTCTGCCCTGAAATGCTTCAGGTAAGAAACTCAAGCATTATTCCACTGCTAACCTTCATATAGCAAGGCGACTTTAGCCAGCTTGTGAAGTTTCTTTACATTTAACTTATTAATGTGTCGGACAAAGCAGCGGTTTGCTGAAAAAGTCAGCAGGGAGGCGACCTGCCGCCACATCAACCCCAGAGTTAAGCACAGAAAAAGGGGTGGCGCTATTAGGGGACACTATTTAGAATCGCCGCCATGAAAACAGAGAATCCGGGCGTACACTTTGTCGCCATCACGGCTGAAAATGCCGGACAACGCATTGATAACTTTTTGCGCACCCAGCTCAAGGGTGTGCCAAAAAGCATGGTTTATCGCATCGTTCGCAAAGGCGAGGTGCGGGTGAATAAAAAGCGCGTCAAGCCCGAATACAAGCTGGAGGAGGGCGATGAGGTTCGCATTCCACCGGTGCGGGTCGCCGAACGCGATGACGAGGCCGTGTCACCGAAGCTGGCAAAAGTGGCCTCACTAGCTGACGCCATTCTGTATGAAGATGAGGCGCTGCTGGTGATGAACAAGCCTTCCGGCACCGCCGTTCACGGAGGCAGCGGGTTGACCTTCGGCGTCATCGAAGGCCTGCGCGCACTGCGTCCCGAAGCTCGCTTCCTGGAACTGGTGCATCGCCTGGACCGTGACACCTCCGGTATTCTGCTGGTGGCGAAAAAGCGCTCGGCGCTGCGTTCCCTGCATGAGCAACTGCGCGAAAAAGGGATGCAGAAGGATTATCTGGCGCTGGTGCGCGGCAACTGGCCGTCACACCTGAAAGTGGTTCAGGCTCCTCTGCTGAAAAATATTCTGCAGAGCGGCGAACGCGTGGTGCGCGTCAGCAGCGAAGGCAAACCCTCTGAAACCCGCTTTAAAGTGGAAGAGCGATTTGAGTTTGCCACACTGGTGAAAGCCAGCCCGGTAACCGGTCGCACGCACCAGATTCGTGTGCATACGCTGCACGCCGGTCATCCTATCGCGTTTGACGATCGCTATGGCGAACGTGACTTTGACAGTCAGCTGGCGGCAACCGGCTTAAATCGCCTCTTCCTGCACGCGGCGGCCCTGACCTTTACCCATCCTGGCACGGGCGACGTGATGCGGGTGGAAGCGCCGCTGGACGAAGGCCTGAAGCAGTGCCTGCTCAGGTTACGTCAGCGTAAAGGGTGAGTGCTTCGGCATCACGCGGTTAAAGGATTGATGCCGGCCTGCTGCAGCATTGCATTGAGCGCAATCAGCGGCAGGCCGACCAGCGTGTTGGGGTCGCGCCCCTCCAGTCGGTCAAACAGACAAATTCCCAGCCCCTCACTTTTAAAGCTGCCCGCACACTGAAGCGGCTGCTCTTTCTCAACATAGCCGGTAATCTCTGCCTCGGTTAAGGTGCGGAAATGCACCACAAAAGGTTCACACGCCTGCAGCAGTGTGCCACTGGCGGGATGACAGAGTGCCAGGCCGGTATAAAACGTGATCGCTTTGCCGCTGGCGGCACGCAGCTGCGCCCGCGCCTTCTCTGCGGTGTGAGGCTTTCCGGTAATCACGCCATCCAGTACACAGACCTGGTCAGAGCCGATAATCCAGTGACTGGGGTAGGTTTCTGCCAGTGCCTGCGCTTTGGCTTTGGCAAGTCGCGTCACCAGCGCCTGCGCCGATTCATCCGGCAGCGGCGACTCATCTACTTCTGGCGCAGCCGTAATAAAAGGCAGCCCCAGCTTGCGCAGCAGCGCCTGTCGGAAAGGGGAGGTCGAAGCTAAAAGAATCGATGGCATCATTTTTTTTCAATAGTAATAGCGAATTGGTGACAGTCATTTTAAACTGTGCGCCGCACTGGATGCGAATAGTGGTTGAAAGATGCTGTTTAACGGCCTTTTTCTTTGACTCTATGACATTACAAAGTTAATATGCGCGCCCTATGCAAAAGGTAAAATTACCCCTAACGCTGGACCCTGTCCGCACCGCTCAGAAGCGCCTTGATTATCAGGGTGTCTACACATCTGCACAGGTGGAGCGTGTGGCCGAGTCGGTCGTTAGTGTGGACAGTGATGTGGATTGTGCCATGTCGTTCGCGGTTGATAGCCAACGTCTGGCGGTACTGACGGGTACTGCTGAAGTTCAGGTGACGTTACGTTGTCAGCGCTGCAACCAGACCTTTCCCCATCACGTAAAAGTCAGTTTTTGTTTCAGTCCCGTCTCTTCTGAAGAGCAGGCCGAAGCATTGCCGGAAGCGTACGAGCCGGTCGATGTCAACGAATTTGGTGAGATCGATCTGCTGGCGGTTGTTGAGGATGAACTGATCCTCGCGCTGCCGGTCGTTCCGGTGCACGATTCTGAACACTGTGAAGTGTCCGAGGCGGACATGGTCTTTGGCAAACTGCCTGCAGAGGCGGAGAAACCAAATCCATTTGCCGTATTAGCCAGTTTAAAGCGTAAGTAATAGGAGTAAGGTCCATGGCCGTACAACAGAATAAACCCACCCGTTCTAAGCGTGGTATGCGTCGTTCGCACGATGCGCTGACCACTGCTGCTCTGTCAGTAGATAAAGTTTCTGGCGAAACTCATCTGCGTCACCACATCACTGCGGACGGTTACTACCGCGGTCGCAAGGTTATCGTTAAGTAAGTTTCTTGCTTAGCAAGGCGATACCTTGACACGTTTGACCCTGGCGATTGATGCCATGGGCGGGGACTTCGGTCCCTGCGTGACAGTGCCTGCAGCATTGCAGGCACTGGCCTCTCATTCGGAACTATTCCTTCTTCTTGTCGGACATCCCGACACTCTCATGCCATTGCTTGCCAAAGCGGATTCCTCCCTGATGGGGCGTTTGCAGGTTATCCCTGCCGAATCGGTTATTGCAAGTGATGCGCGGCCCGCTCAGGCCATCCGGAACAGTCGCGGCAGCTCAATGCGTGTGGCGCTGGAGATGGTGAAAGAGGGACGTGCCCAGGCCTGCATCAGCGCCGGTAACACCGGGGCTTTGATGGGGCTGTCGACACTCTTATTAAAACCGCTGGACGGCATTAAGCGTCCGGCGCTGATGTCCGTTTTACCGCATCAGCAGCAGGGTAAAACGGTGGTACTCGATCTGGGCGCGAATGTGGACTCAGACAGTGCGATGCTGGTGCAGTTTGCCGTGATGGGTTCCGTGATGGCCGAGTATGTACTGGGGATTTCACAGCCCCGTGTTGCATTGCTCAACATCGGTCATGAAGAGACCAAAGGGCTGGAAACGATCCGTGACGCCGCGGTTATGCTGCGAGAATCACCGCACATCAACTATATTGGTTACCTCGAAGGTAACGAGCTGCTGACCGGTAAAACCGATGTCATGGTCTGTGACGGTTTTGTCGGGAACGTCACGCTGAAGACGATGGAAGGCGTGGTAAGAATGTTTCTTTCTCTGCTGAAGTCCTCAGGGGAAGGCAAAAAACGGTCATGGTGGCTTCAGTTGCTGGGGCGCTGGGTTCAGAAACGTCTGGCAAAGCGCTTCGGGCATCTCAACCCCGACCAGTACAATGGCGCTTGTCTGTTAGGATTGCGCGGAACAGTGATCAAGAGTCACGGCGCAGCAAATCAACACGCCTTCGCCGTGGCGATAGAACAGGCAGAGCAGGCGGTGAGGCAGCAAATTCCCGAACGAATTGCTGCGCGCCTTGATGCTGTATTAGCCAGGAGTGACAAAGCCTAGATGTATACCAAAATTATCGGTACGGGCAGTTATCTGCCCAGCCAGGTTCGCACCAATGCCGATCTGGAAAAAATGGTGGAGACGTCGGACGAGTGGATTGTTACCCGTACCGGCATCCGTGAGCGTCGCATTGCTGCACCTGACGAAACCGTCGCCACCATGGGATTCAGCGCCGCTCAGCGCGCGCTGGAAATGGCCGGCATTGAGGCGAACGACGTTGGGCTGATCATTGTCGCCACAACCTCTTCCAGCCATGCCTTCCCGAGCTCCGCCTGCATGATCCAGCAAATGCTGGAGATCAAAGACTGCGCGGCGTTTGACCTTGCGGCCGCCTGCGCCGGTTTCACCTATGCACTGAGCGTGGCCGATCAATACATCAAAAATGGCGCCGTAAAACATGCGCTGGTGATTGGTGCTGATGTGCTGGCGCGTGCGCTGGATCCGGAAGATCGCGGCACCATCATCCTGTTCGGTGATGGCGCGGGTGCGGTTGTGCTGGGCCAGAGCGAAGAGCAGGGGATCATCTCTACCCATCTGCACGCCGACGGTCGCTATTCGCAGCTGCTGACCCTGCCTTATCAGGATCGCGCGCATCAGGATCAGCCTGCCTATGTCACCATGGCGGGCAACGAAGTCTTTAAAGTCGCCGTAACCGAGCTGGCCCACATCGTTGACGAAACGCTGCAGGCCAATAATCTCGATCGTGAAATGCTGGACTGGCTGGTGCCGCATCAGGCTAACCTGCGCATCATCAGCGCCACCGCGAAAAAACTCGGCATGACCATGGATAAAGTGGTCGTCACACTGGATCGCCACGGCAACACCTCTGCCGCCTCGGTGCCAAGCGCACTGGACGAAGCGGTTCGTGATGGCCGCATCAAACCCGGACACCTTATTCTGCTGGAAGCCTTTGGTGGTGGATTCACCTGGGGTTCTGCGCTGGTTCGCTTTTGATTGACAGGAACGAAAGATGACGCAAATTGCATTTGTTTTTCCCGGTCAGGGTTCACAGACCGTGGGCATGCTGGCTGAATTAGCAGCCACTTATCCGCAGGTTGAAGAGACCTTCCGTGAAGCTTCTGACGCGCTGGGATACGATCTGTGGCAGTTAGTCAGTCAGGGTCCGGCTGAAGAGCTGAATAAAACCTGGCAGACTCAGCCAGCCCTGCTGGCCGCCTCCGTGGCTATCTACCGTGTCTGGCAGGCGCAGGGCGGCGAACAGCCCGTTCTGATGGCCGGTCACAGCCTGGGCGAGTACTCGGCACTGGTGTGTGCAGGCGTGCTCAACTTCGCTGACGCGGTGAAACTGGTTGAACTGCGCGGCAAACTGATGCAGGAAGCGGTGCCGGAAGGCACGGGCGCAATGCAGGCGATTATTGGCCTGGATGACGCCGCTATCCGTCAGGCCTGTGAACAGAGTGCTCAGGGCCAGGTTGTTTCGCCGGTAAACTTCAACTCGCCAGGCCAGGTGGTCATTGCGGGTAACAAAGAAGCCGTTGAACGTGCAGGCGCTGCCTGTAAAGCAGCGGGTGCCAAGCGTGCCTTACCGCTGCCGGTCAGCGTGCCTTCCCACTGCGCACTGATGAAGCCTGCTGCCGACAAACTGGCGGTGGCGCTTGAAGGCATAACGTTTAATCAGCCTGCGGTGCCGGTCATTAATAATGTTGATGTCAAAGCCGAATCTGACGCGTCGGCTATCCGGCATGCGCTGGTTCGTCAGCTTTACAGCCCGGTTCGCTGGACCGAGAGCGTGGAAGCGATGGCAGCACAGGGTGTGACACACCTGCTGGAGATGGGTCCGGGCAAAGTCCTGACCGGTCTGACCAAACGCATTGTCGATACCCTGACCGCTGCTGCCGTGAACGATACGGCTTCACTGAACGCTGCACTCGGAAAGGAATAAGAGGAAAATCATGAGCTTTGAAGGTAAAGTTGCGCTGGTTACCGGCGCGAGTCGCGGCATTGGTCGTGCGATTGCAGAAACCCTGGTGGCACGCGGTGCCAGAGTCGTCGGAACTGCAACCAGCCAGAGTGGCGCCGACGCCATCAGTGCTTACCTTGGCGACAAGGGCAAGGGCCTGTTACTGAATGTGACTGACGCTGACTCCATTAACAGCGTTTTAGAGAATATTCGCGCTGAATTTGGCGAAGTGGATATTTTAGTCAATAATGCAGGCATTACGCGTGACAATCTTCTCATGCGCATGAAGGACGATGAGTGGCAGGATATCCTGGATACTAACCTCACATCGGTATTCCGCCTTTCTAAGGCGGTTCTGCGTGCCATGATGAAAAAGCGCGTGGGCCGTATCATCACCATTGGTTCCGTTGTCGGCACCATGGGTAACGCGGGCCAGGCAAACTACGCAGCAGCAAAAGCGGGTTTGATTGGCTTTAGCAAATCACTGGCGCGCGAAATCGCGTCACGTGGCATTACCGTCAACGTCGTGGCTCCAGGCTTTATTGAGACTGACATGACGCGGGCACTGAACGAAGATCAACGTTCCGGTATTTTGGCGGAAGTGCCAGCGGGTCGCTTAGGCGAAGCGCAGGAAATCGCCAATGCTGTGGCATTTTTAGCCTCTGACGAAGCAGCCTACATCACAGGTGAAACGCTGCACGTCAATGGCGGAATGTACATGGTCTGATAAATCACGAAATCATTTGCATTATTTGCGGTTAAAACCGCAAAATAACGCAAAATCGTGGTTAGACCAGCCGGGATTTTGTTGCATCTTTTTCACCATTTTATACACTACGAAAACCATCGCGAAAGCGAGTTTTGATAGGAAATTAAATAGTATGAGCGATATCGAACAACGCGTTAAGAAAATCATCAGTGAGCAGCTGGGTGTGAAAGAGGAAGAAGTCACCAACTCTGCATCTTTCGTAGAAGACCTGGGTGCCGATTCTCTTGATACCGTTGAGCTGGTGATGGCTCTGGAAGAAGAGTTTGATACTGAGATTCCAGACGAAGAAGCTGAGAAAATCACTACCGTTCAGGCAGCGATCGACTACATCAATAGCCATAAAGGCTAATGAATATCTTCAGGCGGTCGCTCGACCGCCTGATTTTTTTGTTTGTCCCACATAGTTCCTATTTCCCCTCCCTGGAGGACGAACGTGTCTAAGCGTCGTGTAGTTGTGACTGGTCTTGGCATGTTGTCTCCTGTCGGCAATACCGTAGAGTCTACCTGGAGTGCTCTCCTTGCCGGTCAGAGCGGCATTACCCTGATCGACCATTTTGATACCAGTGCTTATGCAACGCGTTTTGCAGGTCTGGTAAGAGATTTTAATTGTGATGATTTCATCTCGCGCAAAGATCAGCGCAAGATGGACGAATTCATCCAATACGGCATCGTGGCTGGTATTCAGGCCATGCAGGACAGCGGTCTGGTTGTGACCGAGGAAAATGCAGGCCGTATGGGCGCAGCGATTGGCTCCGGCATCGGTGGCCTGGGTCTGATTGAAGAGAATCATACTTCCCTGGTCAACGGCGGCCCGCGCAAAATCAGTCCATTCTTTGTGCCTTCAACCATCGTTAACATGGTGGCGGGTCATCTCACCATCATGTATGGCCTGAAAGGTCCGAGCATCTCTATTGCGACAGCCTGTACTTCTGGCGTCCATAACATCGGTCATGCTGCACGTATCATCGCCTATAACGATGCTGACGTGATGCTGGCAGGTGGCACAGAGAAAGCCAGTACGCCATTGGGCGTGGGCGGTTTTGGTGCTGCACGTGCGCTCTCAACCCGTAACGACAACCCGCAGGCGGCAAGCCGTCCGTGGGATAAAGATCGGGATGGTTTTGTGCTGGGCGACGGTGCCGGTATCGTGGTGCTGGAAGAGTACGAACACGCGAAAAAACGCGGCGCGAAAATCTATGCAGAAATCGTCGGTTTCGGCATGAGCAGCGACGCTTACCACATGACATCACCACCGGAAAACGGTTCTGGTGCGGCGGCAGCGATGGTCAACGCGCTGCGTGACGCTCAGCTGGATCCGGCGCAGATCGGCTACGTTAACGCGCACGGCACGTCAACGCCGGCCGGTGACAAAGCGGAAGCGCAGGCAGTGAAATCCGTGTTTGGTGCGGCGGCACAGAGCGTGATGGTCAGCTCGACTAAGTCGATGACCGGTCACCTGCTGGGTGCGGCAGGCGCGGTGGAGGCGATCTACTCGATTCTGGCGCTGCGCGACCAGGCGATTCCACCGACCATCAACCTCGACAATCCGGATGAAGGCTGTGATCTCGACTTCGTGCCTCATACCGCACGTCAGGTTACCGGCCTGGAATACACGCTGTGTAACTCCTTTGGCTTTGGCGGAACCAACGGTTCGTTGATTTTCCGTAAAGTGTAATCGGTGTTGATGCGTAAAAAGGCCCGCGATGCGGGCCTTTTTTTATCCTGCAGAATGCGCTGAAATCACACGTCATCCCCGGGAGAGAACGATGTGGATTAACGGTATCAAACAATCAACGCTGGCAGCCAGCGACCGTGGCCTGCAGTTTGGCGACGGCTGCTTTACCACCGCGGCTGTGCGACAGGGTAACATTCTGCTGCTGAAGAACCACCTTCAGCGGCTCAGGCAGGGCTGCGAACGGTTATGGATCGGCGGCATTGACTGGCTTCAGCTTGAGGCTGAGATGAAAC
The DNA here is from genome assembly GCF_059731105.1 of Type-F symbiont of Plautia stali. NCBI lineage: Bacteria > Pseudomonadati > Pseudomonadota > Gammaproteobacteria > Enterobacterales > Enterobacteriaceae > Type-F symbiont of Plautia stali. The sequence goes on from NZ_AP035909.1 coordinate 1,501,140, forward strand.
AGGCCGCGCAGGGGCAGGAGCAGGCCGTTCTGAAAGTGATTATCAGCGCCGGTAGCGGCGGACGCGGATACAGCCGGCAGGGCTGCGCCGAACCCACACGGATTGTTTCGCTCGCGCCCTGGCCGCACCATTACGCCACGTTGCAGCAGCGTGGTGTGTCTCTCAGCCTCAGTCCGGTTCGTCTGGCGCGTAATCCTCTGTTTGCCGGTATCAAACATCTTAATCGCCTGGAGCAGGTGCTGATCAGGGCTCATCTTGACCAGACAGACGCCGACGAGGCGCTGGTGCTTGACACTGAAGGTTGGGTGGTGGAATGCTGTGCGGCCAATTTATTCTGGCGTCACGGCACGCAGATTTACACCCCCGATCTGTCAGAATCGGGGGTGGATGGCATTATGCGGCGGAGTCTGATGGCACAACTCGCGGCGGCAGGTCAGGCTTGCCAGGTTATAAAAAGCGAACCGGCGCAGCTGCTGGACGCCGATGAAGTGGTGATATGTAATACGCTGATGCCGGTTCTGCCGGTCCGACAGATAGAAGCGTCGCACTTTACTGAACGCTCGCTGTTTAATCAGTTGCTCGCAAGCTGTGAAAAGATAATGGATGCATCATGAGTCGAAGCAAAAAAATTCTCGCCGCTCTGCTGGCGATAGTGGGTCTCGCCGCGGTTGTCAGTTACTGGCAGGTTAAGCAATTTGCGGCCACCCCTTTAACACTGCATCAGGAAACGATCTACACGCTGCCTGCCGGTACGGGGCGGGTGGCGCTTGAAGCGCAGCTGGAAGAGCAGAAGATCATACCTGAGAGCATCTGGTTCGGTGCGCTGCTGAAGCTGGAGCCGGAACTGGCGACGTTTAAGGCGGGAACCTATCGCCTTGAGCCGACCATGACGGTGCGTTCGCTGTTACAGCTGCTGGCCAGCGGTAAAGAAGCACAGTTCCCGTTGCGGTTTGTGGAAGGTCAGCGGCTGAAAGAGTGGCTGAGTGAACTGCGCAAGGCACCCTATATCCGGCATACCCTGAAAGACGATCAGTTCGCTACCGTTGCCAGCGCGCTTAAGGTGCCAGCGGATCAGCTGGAGGGCAACTTTTTTCCCGATACCTGGCTCTACACGGCGAACACCACCGATGTTTCGCTGCTGCAGCGTGCACATGAACGCATGAAAAAAACCATTGAGGAAGTGTGGCAGGGCCGGGCAGACAATCTGCCCTATAAAACGCCACAGGATCTGGTCACGATGGCCTCTATTATTGAAAAAGAGACCGCCGTCAGCGCCGAGCGAGCGCGGGTTGCGTCGGTCTTTATCAATCGTCTGCGTACGGGGATGCGACTCCAGACCGATCCCACGGTGATCTATGGCATGGGCGACAGCTACACCGGTACGCTGACCCGCAAAGATCTGGAGACGGCCAGCAGTTACAATACCTATATGATTAATGGCCTGCCGCCTGGCCCGATCGCCATACCGGGTAAAGCCTCGCTGCAGGCAGCGGCCCATCCGGAAAAAACCAACTATCTCTACTTTGTGGCGGATGGCAAGGGCGGGCATACCTTTACCACGAATCTTGCCAGCCATAATAAGGCGGTGCAGGTCTACCGGCAGACGCTTAAGGAAAAAAATGGACAGTAAGTTTATCGTCATTGAAGGCCTGGAAGGCGCCGGAAAAACCACCGCGCGCGACGCTATCGTCGCCACGCTGCGCGCCCGGGGCATCACCGATCTGGTCTTTACCCGGGAGCCAGGCGGAACGCCGCTGGCGGAACAGCTGCGGGTGCTGGTCAAGCAGGGGATTGAGGGTGAACAGGTTACCGATAAAGCGGAACTGCTGATGCTCTACGCTGCTCGGGTTCAGCTGGTGGAAACCGTGATCAAACCGGCGCTGGCGCGCGGGGCCTGGGTGATCGGCGATCGTCACGATCTCTCCTCTCAGGCTTATCAGGGGGGCGGACGGGGACTCGACAGCGATCTGATGCAGACGCTGCGCAGTGCGGTACTCGGCGACTTCCGTCCGGATCTGACGCTCTATCTGGATGTGACACCTGAGATCGGTCTGCAGCGCGCCCGGGCACGTGGTGAACTGGACCGCATTGAGCAGGAGTCGCTGCGCTTCTTCGAACGCACCCGGGCGCGCTATCTGGCGCTGGCAGCCGCGGATCCGGCCATCCTCACGATTGATGCCACACAGGCGCTGCCTGATGTGACAGCGTCACTTCAGGCAGCGCTGGATACGTGGCTGGCGGAGCAGGCGTGATGAACTGGTATCCGTGGCTGAACCAGCCTTATCGCCAGATCATCAGCCAGCATCAGGAGAATCGCGCTCACCATGCGCTGATGATCCATGCGATGACGGGCATGGGCGATGAGGCGCTGGTCTGGGGAATGAGCCGCTGGCTGATGTGTCAGCAGCCGGATGGCCTGAAAAGTTGCGGCCAGTGCCACGGTTGCCAGCTGATGCAGGCCAATACGCACCCGGACTGGTACCGGCTTGAGGCGGAGAAAGGTAAATCCACGCTGGGCATTGATGCAGTGCGGCAGGTGACAGAAAAAATGTACCACTTTGGTCAGCAGGGGGGGGCAAAAGTCGTCTGGCTGCCGGATGCGGCACAGCTTTCGGAAGCGGCGGCCAACGCCCTGCTGAAAACGCTGGAAGAGCCGCCCGCTAACAGCTGGTTCTTCCTCAGCAGCCGCGATCCGTCACGGCTGCTGGCAACGCTGCGCAGTCGCTGCATGACGCTGCACCTGACGCCACCGGATGAAGGGCAGAGCCTGCTCTGGCTGAAGAAGCACGCCTCACAGGATGAAGCGATGCTGCTGGCGGCGTTACGCCTGAGCGCGGGCGCGCCCGGTGCGGCGCTGAGCCTGCTGGACACCGGGCCGTGGCAGGCCAGACAGAAGCTCTGCGACGCGCTGCCTGCGGCGTTGCAGCATGACATCCTGCAACTGCTGCCTGTGCTGAATGCAGACGATGCGGCAGCACGCATTGGCTGGCTGATTTCATTACTGCTGGACGCCATGAAATGGCAGCAGAATGCGGAGCAGTGGCTGAGCAACATCGATCGCCAGGATGTGGTGGCCTTACTGGCCAGCCACTTTTCAGCCAGCGCGCTCAACAACACGGCCCTGACCTGGATGCGCTGCCGTGAACAGCTACTGCATGTGGCGTCAGTCAACCATGAATTATTGCTGACCGATCAGCTCCTGAGCTGGGCAGATAACCAGAAGCCCGCCCTGATCGGCTAAATCACTCTGAGAGTCTTTATGTTTATTGTCGATTCCCATTGCCATCTTGATGGCCTGGATTATGAAAAGAACCACCGTGACCTGGATGACGTGCTTGCCAAAGCGGCGGCGCGTGATGTGAAATTTATGCTGGCCATCGCCACCACGCTGCCGGGTTTTCATACCCTGAAGCAGCTGGTGGGGGAGCGAAAAAACATTGCGCTCTCCTGCGGCGTACATCCGCTGAATCAGGAAGAGGCGTACGATGTTGAGGAGTTTCGCCGGCTCGCTGCCGATCCCCGCGTGGTCGCGCTGGGTGAAACCGGGCTGGATTATCACTACCAGCCTGAAACCCGGGAGCAGCAGCAGCGCTCGTTCCGGGAACATATCCGAACCGGTATTGCGCTGAACAAACCGATTATTGTTCACACCCGCGATGCGCGTGACGATACGCTGGCGATCCTGCGGGAAGAGCAGGTTGAGCGCTGTGGCGGTGTGCTGCACTGCTTCACAGAAGATCAGCCCACCGTAGCTAAACTGCTGGATATGGGCTTCTACATCTCCTTCTCCGGTATCGTTACCTTCCGTAATGCCGAACAGTTACGTGAGGCCGCACGCTATGTACCGCTGGACCGGATGCTGGTCGAAACCGACTCGCCGTATCTGGCCCCGGTGCCTTATCGCGGCAAAGAGAACCAGCCCGCCTATACGCGCGACGTTGCCGACTATCTGGCCGTGCTGAAAGGGGTTGATATCGAAACGCTGGCGGAGGCGACCACCCGCAACTTCTCCACGCTGTTTCATATCCCGATGAGCCAGCTGGGTGCCTGAGTCGGCCGGTTTATTTCAGTCTCTGTAATTAATCTGCAATCTTCCCGAATGACCCTGTTTTTCTGAACAGGGTCAGTTTTTTATTGCGTGTTGCAGCGCTGAATTAATCAGAAATTTCGCAAATCATGCCGCTGTAATTGTTGAAACGTGATAGCCGTCAAAGTAAAAAATCGGTAATTATTTTACCCTTCGTAATAAATCAAAAGGCGGTTACCGCCACCCCGGTAAAGAATCCTCCCTCTTTACCACGCGCACTGCGCAAATATGCACTCATACTCAGGAGCTTCACGCTATGTTCAAAAATGCTTTTGCCAACCTTCAAAAGGTCGGTAAATCGCTGATGCTGCCGGTATCGGTTCTGCCGATTGCCGGGATTTTATTAGGGGTCGGTTCAGCTAATTTCAGCTGGTTACCTGCAGTAGTTTCGCATGTGATGGCAGAAGCGGGCGGCTCGGTGTTCGCCAATATGCCGCTGATTTTTGCGATTGGTGTGGCGCTGGGCTTTACCAACAATGACGGCGTTTCCGCACTGGCCGCTGTGGTCGCGTATGGCATCATGGTGAAAACCATGGCGGTCGTGGCGCCGCTGGTTCTGCATCTGCCGGCGGCAGAGATCGAGGCTAAACACCTCGCCGACACCGGGGTGCTGGGCGGAATTATCGCCGGCTCCATCGCCGCCTATATGTTTAACCGTTTTTACCGCATCAAGCTGCCTGAGTATCTGGGCTTCTTTGCCGGTAAGCGTTTTGTGCCGATTATTTCCGGCCTGGCGGCGATTGTGCTGGGCGTGCTGCTCTCCTTCATCTGGCCACCGGTGGGTGCCGCGATTCAGGAGTTCTCGCAGTGGGCGGCCTATCAGAACCCGGTTGTGGCCTTTGGTATCTATGGCGTCGTAGAACGCGCTCTGGTGCCGTTTGGTCTGCATCACATCTGGAACGTGCCTTTCCAGATGCAGATTGGCGAGTACACCAACGCCGCAGGCCAGGTATTCCACGGCGATATTCCACGCTACATGGCGGGTGACCCGACTGCCGGTAAACTCTCAGGCGGCTTCCTGTTCAAAATGTACGGCCTGCCGGCTGCTGCGATTGCTATCTGGCACTCCGCGAAACCTGAAAACCGTGCCAAAGTCGGCGGCATCATGATCTCTGCTGCGCTGACCTCGTTCCTGACCGGTATCACCGAACCGATTGAATTCTCATTCATGTTCGTGGCACCCATTCTGTATGTGATCCATGCCATTCTGGCGGGTCTGGCGTTCCCAATCTGTATCCTGCTGGGGATGCGTGATGGCACCAGCTTCTCGCACGGTCTGATCGACTTTATCGTGCTGAGCGGCAACAGCAGCAAAATCTGGCTGTTCCCGATTATCGGTATCATCTACGGTCTGGTGTACTACACCCTGTTCCGCGTACTGATCGTCAAGCTGAACCTGAAAACGCCTGGCCGTGAAGAGAGCAGCAGCAGCGAGCAATCTTCTGCGACCGGTACAGAGATGGCTGGCAAACTGGTTGCTGCGTTTGGCGGTAAAGAGAACATCACTAACCTGGATGCCTGCATCACCCGTCTGCGCGTCAGCGTGGCCGATGTGGCGAAAGTGGATCAGTCAGAACTGAAAAACCTCGGCGCCCGCGGCGTGGTGGTGGCCGGTTCAGGTGTGCAGGCCATTTTCGGCACCAAGTCCGATAACCTGAAAACCGATATGGATGATTACATCCGCAGCATGTAACGAGACACGCTGATGAAAAAGCCCCGCACTGCGGGGCTTTTTTTTATTATCACTCAGAGGTAAACCCGCAGATACTCGGTCAGACAGAGCAGCGCCATCGCCTGGCCGTACGGCATTGAGGTCAGGGGAATGTTGCGGTAGTCATCGAGATCGCTGCTCATCGCGGTGCCAAACGAAACCTGTTTCAGCTCGCCATCATCATCAATGTTGGCAATCACACCGCGCAGTGCTTTTTCAGCGACCTCACGATATTCAGCGGGCAGATAACGCTTACGGACGCCTTTCAGGATCCCATAGGCAAAGCCAGCCGTGGCAGAGGCTTCCGGATAACTGTGCGGGTCATCGAGCAGGGTGTGCCATAATCCACTGCTGTGCTGACAGGCGCTGAGTGCCCTGACCTGGCTTTCCAGCACCTGCTGCAGAAAACGGCGAGTGGCGTGATGCTCAGGCCAGTCCATCATCTCCAGAAAGTCGGGGATCACTATCGTCACCCAGCTGTTGCCACGGGCCCAGCGCGCATTCGCGAAGTGATGGCGACCGTCAAAGTTCCAGCCGTGAAACCACAAGCCGGTCCCGCGATCCATCAGATACTGGGTATGAAGCAGGAACTGATAAACCGCTTCCTCAATCCACGCGTCGCGCTTCAGCAACTGCCCGATTTTGGCCAGCGCCATCACACTCATCATGAGCGTATCGTCCCAGAGTTGCTGCCTGTTTTCGCTGTTATAGACAATGTGCTGCAGGCCACCCTGTTCGGTGCGCGGCATCTCATACATGACCCATTCCGCCCAGCGCTCAAGTACCGGCTTCCAGACCGGATTACCGGTCTCCTCATAGCGATAAGCCAGAGTCAGAAAAGGACAGACCGTATTGACATTTTTGGTCGGCGTGCCTTCCGCCAGCCGCTGCGAAAACCACGTATCGATAATCGACAGTGTCTGCTCATCACCGGTCTGCTGGTAGTAGTGCAGCATCCCATAGAGACCAATGCCGTGAGTCCACTCCCAGCCTGCCCAGCCTTTGGTATCAATCACCCGGCCATCATCCAGCCGCAGCAAAAATTCGCCGGTTTCATCGGTGATGTTAATCAGATTTTGTGTCAGCTTCTCAATCAGCTGTACCAGTTCACGGCGTGGCAGCAGATACTCAGGCTGGCGCAGCAGCGGACTCTGTTTAACGGGAAAGAGCATCATGATTTATTCCTGTTTAAGGTCGGGTTTAAAGAAGGGGAGATCAGAGAGGGGGCCGGGAGTTTGCCGGGAGCGGGCTTGTTGCGATTGAGGAAGCCAATATTATTGTTACCCCACAGATTCTCATAGGGCATGCCCGCCAGCGTTTCAACGATCCTGCGCGCGTCCGGGGTGATACTTTCCGGCACGATACGGCCCGCTTCGCGCATTTTCTGCGTCTCCTGACGCAGCACTGTATGGGTCTGCAGATTCAGCCTGAAGCGCAGTGACACCATAAAGCCGCAGGCCAGAACGGCGACGGTGCCGATGCTCAGAATCGCCAGGATGGTGTGGCTGACCCCGGGTAACTGCGTCGACTGACCTGAGACAAAGCCCGAAAGTTGCAGAATGATGCCAACCAGCATCACCGCCCCCGCCTGCGATGCTTTCCGCGTCAGCGTCATGATGCCGGCAAAAATCCCTTCCCGTCGCTGACCGGTGATCACCTCATCCACGTCGGCGATATAGGTGTAGGTGTTCCACGGCACATAATTGATGCCGCCACGTCCCAGCCCAGCCAGGGCAGAGACGGCGAGCAGCAGTGATATGTTGTCGTTCAGGCCGGCATACCACAATCCGGCATAGGAGAGCGCTGCCAGGGCGAACAGGAGAGCCACCATACGGTAGGCGGGCGCAGGACCAAGACGGATGCAAAGCGGGATCATCACCATCACCGCGATGAACTGCAGCACCGCCATCGTGCCCATCAGGCTTGAGGCGACCTGGGCGCTCTGCATCAGCACAAATACCACATACCAGGTAAAGACGGCGTTAAAGATATCCTGAGCGATATAGCCACCGAGATACATGCCCAGGTGCTGGCGGAAGATGCGGATGCGCAGGGTAGAAGCCAGCTCCACATAGAGCCGTTTCAGGCTCTGCCGGAGCGTCAGTTGCTGTTTTTCCAGCCCGGCCCGGCGCGACTCCGCGGAAAAATCATCAGGATGACGCTCCCAGGTAAAACACCACACCAGTGTCAGCACCAGCGCACAGATGACGGAGAAGACCAGACTGGCGTAGAAAAAGGAGAGAGGGTTATCTTTTCCCAGCCAGCCCAGCAAAAGGCCAGGCAAAAACGCTGCCAGTATGGCCGACAGCTGTGCCAGCCCGATGCGTGCACCGGAGAAGTGCGTTTTTTCTCTGAAATCGTCCGTCATTTCCGGGACCAGCGTTTCATAGGGCACCAGGATCATGGTGTAGACGATGTCAAACAGCAGATAAGTGGAGAGATACCACCAGAAACTCATGTCGCTGACCCACATCAGGCTGTAACTGAACACCGCGGGAATGCCGAGCAGGATAAAGAATTTGCGGCGGCCAAAGCGTTTACCCAGTCGGGTAGAGCCGAAGTTATCGGTGATGAACCCCATCAGCGGACTGACTATCGCATCCAGAACGCGGGCGGCGGCGAAAATCAGGGTGGCCTGAATCGGGGTCAATCCACAAAAGGTGGTGTAAAAATAGAGCAACCAGGCGGCAGTCAGTGCCGTCGTGCCGGCTCCAAGAAAATCTCCAGAACCATAGGCCAGATAGTGGCCCGGACCAATTTTACGTGAGCGCATAGCAGAGGCTCCTTGAGGTTGTATGGCGGTTAACTCTGGTGACGCCGGACATCTCAACCGGACTGGTTAGCAAAGTAGAACTGACCGGAGGGGTAAACCTTCGCGATTTGGCAAGGGATGGCGCCACGATGGCAACCAGATGAAGAAAAGGGGGGCGAAACTCTTATTTATGAAACAGCGTTTCATTTTTATAATGAGGCGGTGGTCAGCAGGACCGGCAAAACGGCATACTGGCCAGGAAGATAGCGCGCTGCTGCAAAGGCAGGCTAACAAAACAAGAAAAGTGGCACCGAGGTTGAAAGAAAACAAATTTCTCCCTCATACTGCTTGATTACGACTCATGCTAAAGGAATTGCACCATGGCTGAAGAAACCATTTTTAGTAAAATTATCCGCCGCGAAATCCCCGCTGATGTGGTTTATCAGGATGAGCTGGTCACTGCCTTCCGCGACATTTCGCCCAAAGCCCCGACCCATATCCTGATCGTGCCGAATGTACTGATCCCGACGGTTAACGAGGCGGAAGCGGCGCATGAGCATGCGCTGGGCCGCATGTTCACCACCGCGGCAAAAATCGCCCGTCAGGAAGGCATCGATCAGAATGGTTATCGGCTGATTGTGAACTGCAATCAACATGGGGGTCAGGAGGTTTATCATATTCACATGCATCTGCTGGGTGGCGAACCGCTGGGCCCGATGCTTTCAAACTGAACTGACAACGGAAACGTGCTATGCGATCCTGGCTGACTGGCCTGCCGATCCTGCTCTGCCTGACGGCCTGTAGCAGTGATAAACCGATGATCAATACCTCGCAGTCGCTGGTGATGGAGTCCTCTGTGCTGTCGGCAGGGATCATCACCGATGAGCCGGCGCTGGATGAGAACGATGGACTGAAACGCGCCACCAGCGTGCTTTATAATCAGCGCGAAACCCCGGTCATTGTGCACTATCGTTACTACTGGTATGACGACAAGGGGCTGGAAATCACCCCGCAGGAACCGGCGCAGACCGTCACCGTTCCGGCACAGGGGAGCATTGTCGCCACATCGCAACTGGGTAACCTGACTGCCAGCAAGGTTCGTCTCTATCTCTATCTTTAAGGATTTTCGACGTGATACGCAGTATTAATCGTACCGGAGCGCTCCTGATGGCGCTCATTCTCACCGGCTGTGTCGTGAAGCAGCAGCAGCCCGCCACGGTTGAACCGACCCAGCCTTCAGAGCCGGTGCAGCCCGTTCCGCAACCTGAACCGGTGCCGCAACCGCAGCCACAGCCGGTGCCGCAGCCACCGAAGCTGGTGACGATCAACTGGGACGCCAGCGTTCAGCCGCTGGTGGCGCAGATGCTGCAGGCGACCAGCGCCGAGCCAGGCAGCGTGCTGCTGGTGGATCGGATTAAAAACAGCACCAACGGATCGCTGCAAAGCGAGAAAGCCACGGCGGCGATCCAGAATGCGCTGAACAACAACGGCAAATTCACTCTGGTTTCAGCCGATCAACTGGCACAGGCCAAGCAGGCGCTGGGTTTGTCACCGGATGACAGCCTGAACTCGCGCAGTAAAGCGATTGGCCTGGCACGGAATGTTAACGCGCAGTATGTGCTTTACAGCAATGCACGCGGCGATGTGAAAGCGCCGACCCTGCAGATGCAACTGATGCTGGTGCAGACCGGGGAAATCATCTGGTCTGGCAACGGCATTGCACAGCATTGATTCCGCATTTTCGCGGATGATTCATCAGGTCACCGGCGAGCCAGAGAGGACGACATCGCTTCCGCTCGCCGGGCTGACCGGGCACAGTCAGAAAATCGTCAGCCCGCGTGGTCTCTTTATCGCGCGGGCGGCACCTCAGCCGCCGATTCCCTTTGTAGACCGGCAGCGCGAGTTTCGTCTGTTACGAAAACTGCGCGCCAGCGGAGTGGCCCCTCAGCCCGTTGCAGGCCACCGGCAGGGGAATGTGCTGAGCTGGTGTCCTGGCGAAGCGCTGGATCAACAGCGCTTCAGCCAGCAGCGTCCGCAGATTGTCACTCTGCTGCAACAGCTGCACCAGCAGCCGCTGACCGGCTACCGCCTGTCGCTGCTGCCGCTGCTCTGGCGGTACTGGCAGCAGGTTCCTCAGCGCAATCATCGCTGGCTGCGGGCGCTCCGGCGGCTGACGCAGCAGGGGGAACCTCAGCCGCTGAGGCTGGCACCGCTGCACATGGACGTGCATGCCGGGAATATTATCCAGGGTGAGACAGGGCTGCATCTGATTGACTGGGAGTATGCCGCGGATGGTGATGTGGCGCTGGAGCTGGCCGCACTCTGCGCCAGCGATCCGCAAAACCAGGCCGACTGGCTGGCCGACTATGCTGCGGCAATGCGGCTGCCGCCTGATGCCCTGGTTAAGCAGGTCAGACGCTGGCAGCCCTGGCTGCGGTTACTGATAGCCAGCTGGTATCAGCTCCGTGCCGCTCAGTGTGACGATGAAGCACTACAACAGATGGCTCGACAGAGCTGGCAACAGATTTAATCGCGTCACGCAGAGGCGTAACGCTACAGGATTCAGGTTATGAAATCACATTTACCCGGCCCACTGATGCTCGACGTTGAGGGTTATGAACTGGATGGCGAAGAGCGCGACATCCTGCAGCATCCGCTGGTCGGCGGTTTGATATTATTTGCCCGCAATTATCACGATCCCGCTCAGCTGGCCGAGCTGGTGCGCCAGATTCGCGCCGCCTCGCACACCCGGCTGGTGGTTGCGGTGGATCAGGAGGGGGGGCGCGTGCAGCGATTCCGCGATGGCTTCACCCAGCTGCCCGCCATGCAATCTTTTGCCGCCCTTCACGACGCTGAGCGCGCCGGTGAGATGGCACAGCAGGCAGGATGGCAGATGGCGGCAGAGATGATCGCGATGGACATCGACATCAGCTTCGCGCCGGTGCTTGATGTGGGTCATATCAGCGCCGCGATTGGCGACCGCGCTTTCCATGACGATCCGGCTATCGCGCTTGCCGTCGCCCGTCGTTTTATCGCCGGGATGCATGAGGCGGGCATGAAAACCACCGGGAAACATTTTCCGGGGCATGGTGCGGTCAGTGCCGATTCGCACAAAGAGACCCCGCGCGATCCGCGCGATGAAAAAACGCTGCGTGAACATGACATGGCGATCTTCAGCCAGCTGATAACCGAGCAGGCGCTGGATGCCATTATGCCCGCGCATGTCATCTACACCGACGTGGACCCGCTGCCTGCCAGTGGTTCGCCTTACTGGCTGAAAACCGTCCTGCGCGAGCAGCTGGGCTTCAACGGGGTGATTTTCTCCGACGATCTCTCGATGGAGGGCGCCGCGGTCATGGGCAGCTATCCAGAGCGGGCACAGCAGTCTCTCTCTGCCGGTTGCGACATGATTCTGGTCTGTAATCAGCGTCAGGGGGCTATCAGTGTGCTCGATAACCTGATCCCGGTCGGGTCAGAGCGGGTAACGCAGCTGTATCATCAGGGCAGATTGACCCGCGATGCGCTGCAGGCAACGTCTCGCTGGAAAGAGAATGCCCGGCAACTGAGTGCACTTCAGGAACGCTGGCTGGCTCATAAAGCGTCGTGGTAAGGAGGGATTGCCCGGCGCTATCGATACCTTGAGGATTAACATGATCATCTATCTGCACGGTTTTGATTCAAACAGTCCAGGCAATCACGAAAAAGTGCTGCAACTGCAGTTTATCGACCCTGACGTCAGGTTGATCAGTTACAGCACCCGCCATCCTAAACATGACATGCAGTTTCTGCTGAAAGAGACGGACAAAATGCTGACCCTGTCCGACGATGACCGTCCGCTGATTTGCGGTGTCGGGCTGGGCGGCTACTGGTCAGAACGCATCGGATTTTTATGTGGCATCCGGCAGGCGATCTTCAACCCTAACCTGTTTCCGCAGGAGAACATGGAAGGGAAGATCGACCGTCCGGAGGAGTATCAGGACATCGCCACGAAATGCGTCAGTGACTTTCGCGAGCGTAACCGCGATCGCTGCCTGACTTTTCTTTCCCGTCAGGATGAGGCGCTGGATACGCAGCGCATCGCCAGTGAGCTGCATCCCTTTTATCAGATTGTCTGGGACGAGACGGAAGGGCACAAATTCAAAAATATATCCCCACACCTTCAGCGGATAAAAGCCTTTAAAACAGCAGGTTAAGCAGAGCAGGCACCGCAGGGTGCCTGTTTTCATTGCGTAATTCTCTGAGTTTTATTCGTCTTCTTTGATGTATATCAATATTCTTATGTCCTCCTCTTCCTGCCATGCTATTCTGCCAGCAGATTGCGATTTTTAACTTCGCCAACCCTATGTTTATTAAGGTTTAATTTAACCTTCAGTTAACTTTTGGTTCACAATTTGAGGGGGTCTTTGTTGACTACATCTGTTAAGAAAATTGTTATCGTCGGCGGGGGAGCAGGCGGCCTGGAAATGGCGACGCAGCTGGGCCATAAACTGGGCCGTAAAAAGAAGGCCGAGATTATTCTGGTCGATCGCAACCACAGTCATTTGTGGAAGCCGCTGCTGCATGAAGTGGCGACCGGCTCGATGGACGAAGGCATTGATGCACTGAGCTATCTGGCCCATGCCCGCAATCATGGTTTCGAGTTCCAGCTGGGATCGCTCACCGATATCGATCGCAGTCGTAAAGTGATCCGCCTGGCCGAAGTGCTTGATGCGCACGGTGAAGTGCTGGTGCCACAGCGCGAAGTGGCCTATGACCAGCTGGTTATGGCGCTGGGCAGCACCTCCAATGACTTCGGCACGCCTGGCGTGAAAGATCACTGTATCTTCCTGGATAACCCGCATCAGGCGCGTCGTTTCCATAATGAGATGCTCAACCTGTTTCTGAAGTTCTCTGCCAGCGAAGGTAAGGTCGAGAAAGTGAATATCGCCATTGTTGGCGGCGGCGCAACGGGCGTTGAGCTCTCAGCCGAACTGCACAACGCGGTGAAACAGCTGCACAGCTACGGATTTAAAGGTCTGGGACGCGAAGCGCTGAACGTGACGCTGGTTGAAGCGGGCGAGCGCATTCTGCCTGCACTGCCACCGCGCATCTCTGCCGCCGCCCATCAGGAGCTGACCAAGCTGGGCGTGCGGGTACTGACACAGACCATGGTGACCAGTGCCGAGCGCAACGGTCTTAACACCAAAGGCGGTGAGTTTATTGAAGCCGATCTGATGGTCTGGGCGGCGGGCATCAAAGCACCAGACTTCCTGAAAGAGATTGGCGGACTGGAAACGAACCGTATTAATCAGCTGGTGGTGAAAGAGACGCTGCAGACCACGCTGGATGATGACATCTATGCGATTGGCGACTGCGCCTCCTGCGCCCTGCCGGGTGGCGGATTTGTCCCGCCGCGTGCTCAGTCGGCGCACCAGATGGCTTCACGCGCGATGGAAAATATCCTGGCGCAGCGTCACGGTAAACCGCTGAAAGCCTATGTCTATAAAGATCATGGCTCGCTGGTGTCGCTTTCCCGCTTCAGTACCGTCGGCAGCCTGATGGGCAACCTGATGCGCGGTTCCATGATGGTGGAAGGGCGCATTGCGCGCTTTGTCTACATCTCTCTCTATCGTATGCACCAGATCGCACTGCACGGCTACTTTAAAACCGGCCTGATGATGCTGGTCGGCAGCATCAACCGGGTGATCCGTCCGCGGCTTAAGCTGCACTGATTCGCCACAGGCGAGTACCGTTTTGCTATCAGCCCCCTCATGGCAGGGGGCTTTTTTTGCTTTTTACATGACCTGATTAAACCAACCCGCGATGATAAAAAGAGAGGGAAGTGTACAGGTGAATAATGGCCTGACACGCATCCTGGTTCCGGCATAGTCGAATAAAAGGTTATCAGGTTGCATGATAATTAATATTTTCATTACCTGCGTTGTTGTTTGAGGGTTATTTCAGGCATTTCCAGCGCACGCGGCAGGTTGTTTTTTCTGACATTAAATCATTAAATAACGGCTGTGCTGTTACAGACTTCTCTCTTCGTTAACGCCATTAATCAACGGAATGGCCTGAATAAATGAGTCGGTTAACGTAAATTAAAGCCTGACGCTTTATGCCGTCATGACCAGAATTTCTCGGATCAAATCTGACGCGCGTTAAATAATGGCCTGCCTGTTTTTCTGACAGGCAACCGGCCATGCAAGCGTCCTGCACGGATCATGTGAATAAATTCCTGTCCGACACAGGCGGTGAGGCAGGCAGTATTGTCTTTCTGTCCGATGTGGGTAATTCAGGGAATGAAGTCCTGCGCCTGGCGCAGGGAAATAAGGTATGAAATTATTAAAAGGATGATTCAGATGAAAAGCAAAATTACCCTCATGGCAGTGCTCTGCGCAGGGCTGTTAGCCGGCAATACTGCGCTGGCAAATAACCACACCGTCTCCATCGGCTATGCTCAAAGCAAAGTTGAAGACTTTAAAAATCTACGCGGCGTTAACGTTCAGTATCGCTATGAGTGGGACTCGCCTCTCAGCGTGATTGGCTCAATCAGCTACCTGAAAGGCGATGAAAGTTTTTCAGAGCGCGAAGATTTTTATGGTGATATCAGCGGATATGACGGCAAAACCAAAGTGAAATATTATTCACTCATGGCAGGTCCGGCCTATCGCCTCAATGACTATGTCAGTCTTTATGCATTGATTGGTGCTGCCCATACCAAAGTGGATGAGAACGTGACCTACCTCGATGGCTGGTCCGAAGAATACAGCGAAAATAAAACTTCTCTGGCCTGGGGCGCAGGTATTGTCGTGAACCCTGTCAGCAACCTCTCGGTAAGTGTTGGCTATGAAGGTACACGCGTGAAATATAGTGAAGATGTTGCCATCAATGGTTTCAACATCGGTATCGGCTACCGTTTCTGAGCCACCTTTGGTTCTCTGACCCCGGTCCTCTGGCCGGGGTTATTCCACATTCACCCCGATAAACAACGCTCAGACGTCAGACGCGCGCCCTGTATTACCGGATAACGCCGGTGCCTGACAGCGTGCAGGGTGGTTTCTTTTATACCATTGATTTAAATAAATTTATTCATAGCCTGTAAAAGCGGATACTGCTGCTTTTCTCTCCTCAGAACTCTCCTAAAAACTGGTCCTGAAAGCAAAGTGACCGATTTCCTCCATTTATCTGATGTTGCAATTTCGGTCCATCTGTAAAACTTCATCCCAACAAACACGGCGAGTCGCGCACGTCGGTTATGCCTCAGTTAACGAGGATGCTTTACGGCAGGAATGCGCGGTAACACTTTTCAGGAGGACTTCCTGTGAATAAATCAATGTTAGCGGGTATCGGTATTGGTGTGGCAGCAGCACTGGGTGTTGCCGCCGTAGCAGGCATGAACGTGTTTGATCGCGGTCCTCAATACGCTCAGGTACTGGCTGCAACGCCAATCAAAGAGAGCATCAGACAGCCACGTCAGGAGTGCCGAAACGTCACGCTGACGCATCGCCGGGCGGTTCAGGATGAGAACCGTATTGCTGGCTCGGTGTTGGGTGCAGTAGCCGGGGGCGTGTTAGGTCACCAGTTTGGTGGCGGACGCGGCAGGGACGTGGCAACCGTCGCAGGTGCGTTAGCGGGCGGTTATGCCGGTAATCAGGTCCAGGGCGGACTGCAGGATCGGGATACCTACACCACAACCGAGCAGCGCTGCAAAACAGTTTACGACAAACAAGAGAAACAACTGGGATATGACGTGACCTATAAAATAGGCGACCAGCAGGGCAAAATCCGTATGGAAAATGATCCCGGCACCCGTATTCCACTGGACCGCAATGGTCAGCTGATCCTTAACGGTGACCAGGCGTAATTGGGCAAAGCTTTGCCGCACTCGCGGCCACACAGCACGACGTAATAAAAAAGGCGCATCTCAGGATGCGCCTTTTTTCGTGGCGTTCTGCGCGCCGCGCTTCACCGGAAAACGGGCGAGGCGCGGAAGAACCGGTTACGCCTGATGCTCAGCCAGTTGTGAAACGAAGCTCTGCACCCAATCCATACGAATCTTTCTTTCCGTCAGCTCACGCGTAAACCGGAGCCGTGTCGGGCCATCCAGCTTCCACTGCTGAGGCTCTTTCTGCAGCAGGCTGATCAGCCAGGCCGGATCCACCTTGTTCTGCGGCGCAAAATCGAAATAGCCGCCTTTATCGCTGGCTTCAATCTTGCGCAGCCCCACCGCGCGGGCCTTCAGCCGGATGATGGCGACATCCAGCAGATTGCGCGCCGGATCGGGCAGCAGGCCAAAGCGGTCGATCATCTCCACTTTCAGCTCCTGCAGCTCCTCTTCCGCTTCCGCGCTGGCGATGCGCTTATAGAGCGACAGACGGGTGCTGACATCCGGTATAAAGGTCTCCGGCAGCAGCGCGGGCATCCGCAGTTCTACCTCGGTCTGATTGCTGGTGAGATCCTCCAGTGAAGGTTCACGCCCCGCTTTCAGCGCATCGACGGCGTTCTCCAGTAGCTCCATATAGAGCGTGAAGCCCAGCGTCTCCATCTGCCCGCTCTGCTCATCACCCAGCAGTTCGCCAGCCCCGCGAATCTCCAGATCGTGCGTTGCCAGCGCAAAACCGGCCCCCAGATCTTCGAGCGAGGCGATCGCCTCCAGTCGCTTATGCGCATCGGTGGTCATCGCCTTCGGATGTGGCGTTAACAGCCAGGCATAAGCCTGATGGTGCGAACGCCCGACGCGGCCGCGCAACTGATGCAGCTGCGCCAGGCCAAAGTGGTCGGCCCGCTCGATGATGATGGTGTTAGCGGTAGGAATATCGATCCCGGTTTCGATAATGGTGGTGCAGACCAGCACGTTGAAACGCTGATGGTGGAAATCGTTCATCACCCGTTCCAGCTCACGCTCACGCATCTGCCCGTGGCCGATCGCTACCCGCGCCTCCGGCACCAGTTCGCTGAGTCGCTGTGCCGCTTTCTCAATATTTTCGACATCGTTGTAGAGGTAGTAGACCTGGCCGCCACGCAGAATCTCACGCAGGATCGCTTCGCGGATCACCAGATCATCATATTCGCGCACAAAGGTTTTCACCGCTAAGCGGCGGGCAGGCGGCGTGGCGATAATGGAGAGATCGCGCATGCCGCTCATCGCCATATTCAGGGTACGCGGAATAGGCGTGGCGGTCAGGGTCAGGATATCCACGTCGGCCCGCATCGCCTTGATGCGCTCTTTGTGACGCACCCCGAAACGGTGCTCCTCATCGACAATCAGCAGACCCAGATCGTGCCATTTCAGATCGCTCATCAGCAGCTTATGCGTGCCGATCAGGATGTCGATCTTGCCTTCGCAGGCCTGTTCCAGCACCTGCGCCTGCTCTTTCGCGGTGCGGAAGCGGGACAGCATCTCAATGCGCACCGGCCAGTTGGCGAAGCGATCGCGGAAGTTATCGTAGTGCTGCTGCGCCAGCAGGGTAGTCGGCACCAGCACGGCAACCTGCTTGTGGTTCTCAATAGCCAGAAACGCGGCGCGCATGGCCACTTCCGTTTTACCGAAGCCCACATCACCACACACGAGGCGGTCCATCGCCAGCGGCTGACACATATCGCTCAGCACCGCATTGATGGCCTGAGCCTGATCGGGGGTGGTCTCAAACGGGAAGCTTTCGCAGAACAGCTGATACTGTTCGCGGTCATGCTTAAAGGCAAAACCGGTTTTGGCGGCGCGCTGCGCATAGATGTCCAGCAGCTCCGCCGCCACGTCGCGCACTTTTTCAGCGGCTTTCTGCCGTGCGCGCGACCAGGCATCGCTGCCCAGTTTGTGCAGCGGCGCGTTTTCGTCAGCCCCACCGGCATAGCGGCTAATCAGATGCAGCGAGGAGACCGGCACGTAAAGTTTGGCGTCGTTCGCGTAGGAGAGCATCAGGTATTCCGCCTGGATGCCACCCGCTTCCAGCGTGGTCAGGCCGATATAGCGGCCCACGCCATGCTCCAGATGCACCACCGGCTGACCGGGATGCAGCTCCGCCAGGTTACGGATAAGGATATCCGGGTTAATGGTGCGGCGGGTATCCTGACGGCGACGGCTGACGCGTTCGCCCAGCAGATCGCTTTCGCAAATCAGCGCCCGGTTCCCCACGGTGTCGATAAAACCCCGTTCGCTGGCCCCGATCATCAGGCTGAAACGATCCTCACCGGTCTCATCGAAGCGATGCACCGGCTGAGGACGCAGTTTGATGCGTGCCAGCAGCTCCTGCAGGCTTTCCCGGCGGCCCTCACTTTCAACCGAGAAGACCACGGCACCACTGAAGGTGTCGATAAACTGACGCAGCGGGTCAAGGGGCGCTTTTGCCTGGGCCTGAACGGCCACATCCGGCAGCGGGGTATAACCGAGATTGGTGTTGGCGGCTTTTGCCGGCAGCACCTCATTGGTCATGGAGATGCGCGGCCAGGCTTTCAGCTCGCCCATCAGACCGTCCGGACGCAGCCACAGGGTGGCTGGCTCCAGCAGCGGACGCATCGGATCGACGCGACGATTCTCGTAACGCGCCTCCGCATCCTGCCAGAAGCGGGTGGCACTGCCTTCCAGATCGCCGCAGTTCACAATCAGGGTGTTGTCAGGCAGATAGCTGAACAGGCTGGGCAGAGGCTGCTCAAAAAACAGCGGCTGCCAGTATTCGATGCCCGCCGGGAGCGTGCCTTTGCTGACCTGCTGATAGATGTGCTCCGACTCGCGGCGCACGTCGAAGATCTCGCGCCAGCGGCTGCGGAACAGCTCGATGGCTGCCTTGTCGCTGGGAAATTCATGCGCGGGCAGCAGATTGATTTCCGGCACCGCTTCCAGCGTACGCTGACTGTCAACGTCGAACAGACGCAGGCTGTCAATCTCATCATCGAAGAAATCGATGCGGTAGGGCTGATCGCTGCCCATCGGGAACAGGTCGAGCAGGGCGCCGCGCGTCGCGTATTCACCGTGCTCCATCACCTGGTCGACATGGCGGTAACCCGCCTGCTCAAGCTGGTCGCGCAGCCTGTCGCGCGACAGTTTTTGTCCCTGTTTCATCACCAGCGCGTGACCGTGCAGGAAGCTGTGCGGGCAGACGCGCTGCATCAGCGTATTGACCGGCATAATCAGCAACCCGCGCTGCATCACCGGCAGCTGGTAAAGGGTCGACAGGCGGGAGGAGATAATATCCTGATGCGGTGAAAAGCTGTCGTAGGGCAGCGTTTCCCAGTCAGCGAGATGGGCCACTGGCAGATCGGTAAACTGGCGGATTTCATCCAGCAGACGCAGGGCGGTTTGGGTATCGGGCGTAATCATCAACACCGGACCGGCATGTCGCTCGGTAATGCTGGCACACTCTACCGCGTGCGCAGCGCCGATAAGCTGACCAAGCTGCCGGTGATCGCCGGATTTAACGGGCAGGGTATAACGAGTCTGTTCGGGCATGGGATCTCGGGGTTGCTCCATTTTTCCAGGACGTAATCATTCCATATTATGTCAGGGGGATCACCTTTGCGGCACAATTTTCCTGCCGCGCCGCGCTGAACCCGAATCGGGCAGTGCTTACCGGGTGTCAGCGGTAACGCAGCGGCTAAAAAGAGAATAGACGGAGTCGGGCGGGGGGATCGGAAAAAACCACCGTCGCCATGCAGCGACGGGGTTAAACGGGCATTTATTTTATGGATTGCTGTGTGTAATGCATGCGTGGGCGGTCGATATTCGCCCAGGATAACTCCTGCTCAGGATGAAAACTGAGGTTGCCGTCGTCCCACTTTACGTAGTAGCCAGCCGATGCCGCTCCCTGCTCAAAGACGTTGATAATCTCGCCCCGGATCTCCCCGGATTGGTGTTTCACGATGCTGCCTTTGGGAAATCTGAACATGGTCGCTACCTCTGTGGCCGGGCGATAACCTCGCTTCTTATCCTGTTACTGATTGTAGTCTACCCCCTGCGGTGGCGGATAATCAGCCAATAAGCGGCGGCTTTATGCTCTATTCCCCGGCTTTGGCAGGGAATGTGACGCATTCTGATGCAACTTTGCTGCCGACTCAGAGGGTTAGAGGTTTCATAAAGCCAGCCTCTCCTTTATCATCCCACTACCTATTTTCAGGCAACGGCTTACTGGATTCCATGTATCAACCTGTCGCGCTATTTATCGGTCTGCGTTACATGCGCGGACGAGCATCGGATCGCTTCGGTCGCTTTGTCTCCTGGCTCTCAACGATTGGCATTACGCTCGGCGTGCTGGCGATGGTGACCGTGTTATCGGTCATGAACGGATTTGAGCGTGAACTCGAAAGCAATATTCTTGGCCTGATGCCTCAGGCGCTGATCACCAGCGACAAAGGCAGCATTAATCCGCAACAGCAACCCGCCCGTTCCCTCAACCTCAACGGGGTCAGCCGTATTGCACCGCTGACCACGGCGAATGTGGTGTTGCAAAGCCCGCACAGCGTCTCGGTCGGGGTGATGCTCGGTATCGCGCCGGATGAAAAAGATCCGCTGACGCCGTTTCTGGTCAACACCGATCAGCGCGTCCTGCAGGCCGGGCAGTACAATGTCATCCTCGGGGAACAGCTGGCCTCTCAGCTGGGCGTTAAACGCGGCGACCAGCTGCGTCTGATGGTGCCGTCGGTCAGCCAGTTTACGCCGATGGGCCGCGTGCCAAGCCAGCGCCTGTTTACCGTGGCGGGTACCTATGCTGCCAACAGCGAAGTCGATGGTTATCAGATCCTGGTCAATCTTCAGGATGCGTCGCGTGTCATGCGCTATCCGGCCGGGAATATCACCGGCTGGCGACTCTGGCTCGACAAACCGCTTGAGGTTGACAGCCTGAGCCAGCAGACGCTGCCGGCGGGCCTGGTCTGGAAAGACTGGCGCGAGCGCAAAGGCGATCTCTTCCAGGCGGTGCGTATGGAGAAGAACATGATGGGCCTGCTGCTGAGCCTGATCATCGCCGTCGCCGCCTTTAACATCATTACGTCGCTGGGCCTGCTGATCATGGAGAAGCAGGGCGAAGTGGCGATCCTGCAAACCCAGGGCCTGACGCGCCGGCAGATTGTGGCGGTGTTTATGGTTCAGGGAGCCAGCGCCGGTATTATCGGCACGCTGCTCGGCACCCTGCTGGGCGTGCTGCTCGCCAGCCAGCTCAACACCTTAATGCCGGTCATTGGCCTGTTCCTGGATGGCGCAGCATTGCCGGTCGATATTAATCCGTGGCAGGTGGTGACCATCGCCCTCAGCGCGATGATCGTGGCGCTGCTGTCTACGCTTTATCCTTCATGGCGCGCTGCCGCCGTTCAACCCGCTGAGGCTTTACGTTATGAGTAACTCTCCTTTGTTGCAGTGTCGCGACCTGTGCAAACGCTATCAGGAAGGCAGCGTGCAGACCGATGTGCTGCGCAACGTGGCTTTCAGCCTCCAGCCGGGTGAACTGATGGCGATTGTCGGCAGCTCCGGTTCCGGTAAGAGTACGCTGCTGCATCTGCTCGGCGGCCTGGATGCGCCAACCTCTGGCGATGTGGTCTTCGACGGCCAGTCACTCAATGCGATGTCCTCCCCGGCCAAAGCCGAACTGCGCAACCGCGAGCTGGGCTTTATCTATCAGTTCCACCATCTGCTGCCGGACTTCAGCGCGCTGGAGAATGTGGCGATGCCGCTGCTGATTGGCAAAACCGCCAAAGCGGAAGCGCAGGATCGCGCCCGTGAAATGCTGGCCGCGGTCGGGCTGGACCATCGTGCCGCGCACCGGCCGTCTGAGCTTTCCGGCGGCGAGCGTCAGCGTGTGGCGATTGCCCGTGCGCTGGTCAACCGTCCCCGGCTGGTGATGGCGGATGAGCCCACCGGCAACCTCGATGCGCGCAACGCCGACGCCATTTTTGAACTGCTGGGCGAACTGAACGTCCGTCAGGGCACCGCCTTTCTGGTGGTGACCCACGATCTGATGCTGGCAAAACGCATGACGCGTCAGATGGAGATGCGTGACGGGCAGTTAAGCGATCGCCTCACCCTGGCAGGAGCGGTGTAATGGGTTCATCGTTATCCCTGTTACTGGGCCTGCGCTTCAGCCGCGGACGCCGCCGGGGCGGCATGGTGTCGCTGATTTCGGTGATCTCCACCATCGGTATCGCCCTGGGCGTGGCGGTGCTGATTATCGGTCTGAGCGCCATGAACGGCTTTGAGCGTGAGCTGAATAACCGCATTCTGGCGGTGGTGCCGCACGGTGAGATCGAGGCGGTGAATCAGCCGTTTCAGCACTGGCAATCGATGATCGCCCCGATTGAAAAGGTGCCCGGCATTGCGGCCGCCGCCCCCTACGTTAACTTCACCGGCCTGATTGAGAGCGGAGCCCGGCTGGAAGCGCTGCAGGTCAAGGGCGTCGATCCGGCTCAGGAGCCGCGCCTGAGCGCGCTGCCGCAGTTTGTGGCAGACAACGCCTGGTCCTCCTTTGCCGCCGGTAAACAGCAGATCATCCTCGGCGGCGGCATTGCCAAATCGCTGAATGTGAAGCAGGGCGACTGGATCACCATCATGATCCCGAATAACGATGGTGATAATAAACTGCTGCAGCCAAAACGCATCCGGCTGCAGGTGAGCGGCATCCTGCAACTCAGCGGTATGCTCGATCACAGCCTGGCGCTGGTGCCGCTGGCTGATGCCCAGCACTATCTGGAGATGGGGGAGAGCGTCTCCGGCATCGCCCTGAAGATGACCGACCCGTTCCAGGCCGTTAAGCTGGTGCGCGAGGCCGGTGAGGCGACCCGTTCTTACGTCTACATTAAGAGCTGGATCGGCACTTACGGCTACATGTACCGCGACATTCAGATGATTCGCGCCATTATGTATCTGGCGATGGTACTGGTGATTGGTGTCGCCTGCTTCAACATCGTCTCCACGCTGGTGATGGCGGTGAAAGATAAGAGCAGCGACATTGCGGTCCTGCGTACCCTGGGTGCCAAAGACCGGCTGATCCGTGCCATCTTTATCTGGTACGGGCTGCTGGCAGGTCTGCTGGGCAGCGTCAGCGGCGTGGTCGCGGGCGTGCTGGTGGCGCTGAACCTGACGAAACTGGTGCGCGGACTGGAGTCGATCACCGGTCATCATCTGCTGGCGGGCGATATTTACTTTATCGACTTTCTGCCGTCGGAACTGCACTGGATTGATGTGTTCTCAGTACTGATTACTGCGATTCTGTTGAGTCTGCTGGCGAGCTGGTATCCCGCCAGACGCGCCAGCCGCATTGACCCGGCTCGGGTTTTAAGCGGTCAGTAGCACAATGCGGCGCGAGTGATTATCGCGCCGCTTTTGTTTAAGACCTTTGCTATGGGGTTCTGCCCCCGGCAACCGTTACTATCGGGTGATGTTTACCCGGAATCTGTTCAGAGCAGCTCGCCGCAGCTGCTACGCCAGGAGATTTTATGCGAACACCACGTCGACGCATACGACTTGCCCGCCTGAAGAAAACCCGGCGAAAAGTGCATCAGCGCTTTCGTCAGCGCATATTTGAGCGCGATCGTCAGGCCGAACTGGCCGCCCACCCTCTGCCGCATGTGGTGATCCTGACCGGCGCAGGTATTTCCGCCGAGTCCGGCATTCGTACATTTCGCGCAGCGGACGGTCTGTGGGAAGAGCATCACGTAGAAGATGTGGCGACACCGGAAGGCTTTCAGCGCGATCCCGCGCTGGTGCAGCGCTTCTACAATGCGCGCCGTCAGCAGTTGCAGCAGCCAGAGATTCAGCCCAACGCGGCCCATCTGGCGCTGGCGGAGCTGGAGCAGGTGTTAGGCGATAATCTTCTGCTGGTCACGCAGAACATCGACAACCTGCATGAGCGCGCCGGAAACAGCCGGGTGCTGCATATGCACGGCGAGCTGTTAAAAGTGCGCTGTGTGACCAGCGGCCAGGTAATTGAGTGGAGCGGGGATATCACCCCGGACGATCGCTGCACCTGCTGCCAGTTTCCCTCCGCACTCCGACCGCACGTGGTCTGGTTTGGTGAGATGCCGCTGGGCATGGAGCAGATTTATCAGGCGCTGGAACAGGCCGACTATTTTATCGCCATCGGCACCTCGGGCCACGTCTATCCGGCGGCGGGCTTTGTTCACGAGGCCAGACTGCAGGGCGCGCATACCGTTGAGCTGAACCTGGAGCCGAGCCAGGTGGGCAACGAGTTTGCCGAGCGGCATTACGGCCTGGCGAGTGAAGTGGTGCCGGAGTTCGTGCATAAGCTACTGCGCGGTCTTTATAAATAAACAGGGGCGGCGATGGCCGCCCCTGTTGTTATCGAT
Organism: Type-F symbiont of Plautia stali; assembly: GCF_059731105.1. Lineage (NCBI taxonomy): Bacteria > Pseudomonadati > Pseudomonadota > Gammaproteobacteria > Enterobacterales > Enterobacteriaceae > Type-F symbiont of Plautia stali. The sequence goes on from NZ_AP035909.1 coordinate 1,525,956, forward strand.
GACGTCTGCCCCGATGCAACAATCTCGTCATCAGGCGTTTTTTTCGGGCTTATTACTTTGCTGAAGGTCAGCGACAGCGCTAACCTGTCTGCTGATGATTTTACGCAACGTTGTGACTGGCCGATCGGTGAATAATACCGCACAGCACTTTTAAAGGATGGGATATGGAACAGTTACTTGAGCGCTTTTTAAGTTATGTGGCCGTTGAAACTCAGGCTAAGCCGCAGGCGCGCCAGGTGCCCAGCAGCGAAGGGCAGTGGACGCTGGCACGGCAGCTGCAGGAAGAGCTGCTGGCGCTGGGATTTGTCGATGTCACCTTAAGCGATCACTGCTGTGTTATGGGTACGCTGCCTGCCAATGTCGACTGGCCCACCCCGGTCATCGGTTTCATCTCCCACATGGATACGTCGCCTGATTTCACGGCGAAGCATGTGAATCCCCAGATCATTGAAAACTATCGCGGCGGTGACATCGCGCTGGGAAGTGGCAATGAGATCCTGTCGCCGGTCATGTTCCCGGTGCTGCACAAATTAATCGGTCATACGCTGATTACCACCGACGGCAAAACCCTGCTCGGTGCGGATGACAAAGCGGGCATTGCAGAGATCATGACGGCGATGGCGCAGCTGGCGGCGAGTGATACGCCGCACGGGGCGATCCGCGTGGCCTTTACGCCTGACGAAGAGATCGGACGCGGCACCTCTCACTTTGATGTGGAAGGCTTCGCCGCCGACTGGGCCTACACCATTGATGGCAGCGATCTGGGTGAATTCGAATATGAGAACTTCAATGCCGCCTCGGCCACGGTCCGCATCGTCGGCAACAACGTCCACCCTGGCTCCGCCAAAGGGGTGATGGTGAATGCGCTGGAGCTGGCAAATCAGTTCCACGCGGCGGTACCGGCCCGTGAGAAACCGCAGTTTACCGACGGCTACGAGGGCTTCTACCATCTGCATCAGATCAAGGGCAGTGTCGAGCACGCCGAGATGCTCTATATTATCCGTGACTTTGAGACGGAAAGTTTTGAACAGCGGAAACAGACGCTGCTGCAGATCGCTGCGGAGATTAACAAAACCCTGCATCCTGACTGCTCCGTCACCGTTGAGATCACCAACAGCTATCGCAACATGCGTGAAAAGGTCGAGCCGTTCCCGCATATCATTGACCTGGCCCTGCAGGCGATGCGTGACTGCGGTATTGAACCGGTGGTGAAACCGATTCGTGGCGGCACTGATGGGTCGTCGCTGTCGTGGAAAGGGCTGCCCTGTCCGAACATCTTTACCGGGGGCTACAACTATCACGGCAAGCACGAGTTCGCCTCGCTGAACATCATGGCGAAAACGGTGGAAGTGATTGTGCGTCTGTCAGAACTGGCGGCGCAGAAGAAGGGATAATGAGAGAAGGCTCTCTGACCTGAGGGGCAGAGAGCCTGATTCCGGAAGCGGACTACCGGTTATTCGTCACCAAAATACCAGTACCCGGCATTCACCAGACCGGCGATCTGCGCCAGCACTGCCGGATCATCCAGCGCATCGCCCAGATCATCCAGCGTGATGCGGGAGTGATGCGCCAGCACCGCCATCACCTCAGGGCGTGGACATTCGACCCGCTCACCGTTGACATACACCGCATCGCCAACCGTTAATACACGCAGGCCGCCCAGGCGGCTCAGGGCATCGCCCTGCTGCAGCGCATCATAAATTTCATCAGGCTGATAAGGCGGCTCCGGCGGCGCCACATCAAGCTCATGGCGCGACTGCGAAATAAATTCGCCAAACCAGTGCGCGAAATGCTCCGGCTGGTTAACGACATCCAGCATCAGCTGACGCACGCCTTCAATCTCCTGTGGCAGGATCTGCGACGGGCATTCGCGCGCCGGGACATCCGGGTCGCTGAAGCGCAGGCTGCCCAGCTCATTTGCCAGAGCATAATCCGCAAAGCCGCTGATGAGCTCCCGGCCACTGGGGGCTCGGAAACCGACAGAGTAGTTCAGGGCGTTCTCCAGCGAATAGCCTTCGTGCGGGAATCCTGGTGGAATGTAGAGGATATCGCCCGGCTCCAGCTCTTCGTCAATGATGGCGTCGAACGGCTCAACCTGCAGCAGATCGGGATGCGGGCAGTGCTGCTTCATCGGCACTTTTTCACCGACGCGCCAGCGACGGCGACCGGTTCCCTGAATAATAAAGACATCGTACTGATCAAAATGGGGGCCGACGCCGCCGCCAGGCACAGCAAACGACACCATCAGGTCATCAATACGCCAGTCAGGCAGGAAACGGAAAGGGCGCATCAGCGCAGCAGAGGGTTCGTGCCAGTGATTGACCGCCTGTACCAGCAGCGACCAGTTGTTCTCGCCCAGGTGATCGTAGCTCTCAAACGGGCCGTGGCTGACCTGCCATTTGCCATCCTGATGGCTGACAAGGCGGCTGTCCACCTCGTTTTCCATCGCCAGTCCGGCCAGTTCATCCGGTGAAATCGGATCGACAAAGTCTTTAAAGCCACGCTTCAGCACCACCGGGCGTTTCTGCCAGTAGCGCTGAATAAAATCGGGCCAGTTAAGATCGAGCTGATAGTCCATAAAAGAGTTCCGCTTAGGGCTGTAAATGCCAGCAAGTATAACAGCCCGGCGGCTTTTCTACTCGCGGCGATGTTCGACTTCCTGCCGCTGAAAGATCACTTCCATGCGGGTTCCGCCGAGTGCACTGCCGGAGGCGATGACGTTACCTTCATACTGCTCAAGAATGTCGCGCACCACGGCCAGACCTAATCCCTGGCCGGGACGCAGCGTATCGGCCCGCTGTCCGCGAACAAACACCAGGTCGCGCTTGCTTTCAGGGATGCCCGGGCCATCGTCATCGATATAGAGATGCAGCGCCTTGTCGCTCTGAAACGCGCTTACTTCGATAAATTCCAGGCAATATTTGCAGGCGTTATCGAGCACGTTACCCAGCACTTCCATAAAGTCATTCTGGTCACCCACAAAGGTCAGCTCCGGGGAGATATCCAGGGTAATCGCCACGCCCTTACGCTGATAGACTTTATTCAGGGCCGAACAGAGGCTGTCGAGCAGGCCAGAGACCGAATGCAGATCGCGCTGCAGCGGATTGTGATCGGCCTGCATACTGGCGCGGTGCAGGTAATATCCGACCTGCTGCGAGATACGACTGATCTGCTCCAGCATCACCGGTTCTGCCTCTTCCACCGTCAGCTCTTTGCCGTTGCGCAGCGAGCGCAGCGTACTCTGCAATACGGCCAGCGGCGTTTTCAGGCTGTGGGTCAGGTCAGAGAGGGTGGTGCGATAGCGGGTATAACGCTGCCGCTCATTGGTCAGCAGCAGATTGAGATTGCGCACCAGGCTGCGCAGCTCCTGTGGGGGATTGTCGTCCAGGTTTTCGCGCTGACTGGTCTCCAGTTCGCGCACCTGCTGAGTCAGCGCACCGATTGGCCGCAGACTCCAGTGCGCGGCCAGCCACAGCAACGGAACAATCAGGATCAGGTTGGCGGCCAGCACGTAGCTGAACCACGACCAGACCACGTCCGAGTGCTGAAGCTCCTGCGGGATCGAGTCGACCACCACGATGGTGAGCGCAGGCAGATTGGTGGTGGCATCGTAACGGTTGACAGCCACCGAGTGGGTAAAGGTATCGTTGCTGTCGTTATCCCAGTCGTTGAGGCGTCGCTGCGCATTCAGGTTGTTCCCCATCGCCAGCATGCTGGTGCGGTTGCTGGTGTCAATCTCGTAAAAATCGGGCTTCAGCAGCCATTCATGGCGGATCTTTTTGCGGATATCCGGAACGTCGCGCTGCTGCCACAGCAGCTTGCCGCGCTCGTCGTAGATAAACACCAGCGTCGGGAAGTTGAGCGTCATCCGCTCCGGCTGGGCGATGGTGAGCTTGTTGTCATGCCATTGCGCCAGCGTAAAGAAGAGGTTGCTCTCACCACGCATAACGCGATAGGTGTTTTTATCAAAGCTCACCACATAGCCTATGACTGCGACCATGCCGTAAGAGAGGGAGAGAAACAGAACAATCGCTGCGGAGGCCAGCAGAAAGCGGGCACGCAGCGAAATCGGGCGATAACGATTAAACCAGGACATGGTCAGAGATCAAAGCGGTAACCCTGGCCACGCACGGTGGCGATCACGTCAGTGGGGTGCAGCGCTAAAATCTTTTTGCGCAGGCGGCCCATCAGTACGTCGATGGTGTGGCTTTCACGCAGTTCCGCATCCGGGTAGAGCTGGAGCATCAGCGAATCTTTGCTGACCACCTTGCCCGCGTTACGAATCAGCGTCTCGACGATGGTGTACTCAAAGGCGGTGAGCTTCACCGGCTGTTCATTGACGGTGAGTTCCCGGCGGGAGAGATCGACCTGAAAGGGGGCCATATCGATAATCTGCGAGGCGTGACCACTGTTGCGACGCATCAGCGCCTGCAGCCGGGCGGCCACCTCTTCGATATGAAACGGTTTGGTCACGTAGTCGTCGGCACCGGCTTCCAGCGCTTCGACTTTGGCCTGCCACCCTTCACGGGCTGTCAGCACCAGAATGGGCTGGCGCACGGCGTCGCCGCGCCAGCGACGGATCAGCGACATGCCATCTTCATCCGGCAGGCCGAGGTCCACCAGCGCGATATCGGGCAGATGTTCCCGAAGAAAATAGTCGGCTTCTTTGGCGTCTTCGGCGGCATCGACCTGATGGCCCATGTCACGTAACTGGACGGCGAGATGATGGCGCAGCAGGGCATTGTCTTCAACAACCAGAACACGCATAGAAAGTCCTTACACTCTGTTTGAGTCAACCTGCAGAAAGTATACGCGAAATGTATTAAACAGGATGTTAACGCAGACCGGAGTGAGCCGGTCTGCGGCGGGCATTATTTCAGATCGTCAACCATCCGGACAGCGCGACCGATATAGTTTGCTGGCGTCATCTGCTTCAGACGCACTTTTTCCTCTTCCGGCAGCGCCAGACTGTCGATAAAGGCCTGCATACCGGCGGCATCCACACGTTTGCCGCGCGTCAGCTCTTTCAGCTTCTCATAAGGCTTCTCGATGCCGTAACGGCGCATCACCGTCTGGATCGGCTCCGCCAGCACTTCCCAGTTGTGATCCAGTTCGTCCAGCAGACGCTCGCGGTTCACTTCCAGTTTTGAGATGCCTTTCAGCGTCGCCTGATAGGCGATCAGCGCATAACCGACGCCGACGCCAAGGTTACGCAGCACGGTAGAGTCGGTCAGGTCACGCTGCCAGCGCGACACCGGCAGTTTGCTGGCCAGATGCTGCATGACTGCATTCGCCAGACCCAGGTTGCCTTCGGAGTTTTCGAAGTCGATCGGGTTGACCTTATGCGGCATCGTTGACGAGCCAATCTCGCCCGCAATGGTTTTCTGTTTAAAATGGTTCAGCGCCACGTAGCCCCAGATATCGCGATCAAAGTCGATCAGGATGGTGTTAAAGCGGGCGATGCAGTCGAACATCTCGGCGATGTAGTCGTGCGGCTCGATCTGCGTGGTGTAGGGGTTCCAGGTGATCCCCAGCGAGGTGACAAAATTCTCGCTCAGCGCGTGCCAGTCCACTTCCGGGTAGGCAGCAATGTGGGCGTTGTAGTTGCCCACTGCGCCGTTGATTTTGCCCAGCACTTCGATCTGCTTCAGCTGACGTAACTGACGCTCAAGGCGGTACGCCACGTTTGCCATCTCTTTACCCATGGTTGACGGCGTTGCCGGCTGTCCGTGGGTGCGGGAGAGCAGCGGAATATCACGGTATTCGCTGGCCAGACCCTTCACCGCGCCAATCAGCTGCGCCCAGTAAGGCAGCAGCACGTCACGGCGGGCTGTTTCCAGCATCAGCGCGTGCGACAGGTTGTTGATATCTTCCGAGGTGCAGGCGAAGTGGATAAATTCAGAGACGGCGTGCAATGCAGGCGTGTCGGCGACTTTTTCTTTCAGGAAGTACTCGACCGCTTTCACATCGTGGTTGGTGGTGCGTTCGATGGTTTTGATGCGCGCGGCATCTTCTTCGGAAAAACCGGCGACAATCGCATCAAGGAAAGCGTTTGCGTCAGCGTCAAATGCAGGAACTTCCTTGATCTCTGCGGTCGCGGCCAGTTTTTGTAACCAGCGAACTTCAACCTCAACGCGGAATTTCAGCAGACCAAATTCGCTGAAAATCGCACGCAGCGGGCTGACTTTGTCGCCGTAACGACCATCGACAGGTGAGACGGCGGTCAGAGAGGATAATTCCATCAGTGCAACTCCTGAATCATTTAGCAGTGTTTGGCCACACCGACTTAGTAGGTCAGTGGCAGCCGGGATAAGAGGGTTTTCGCTTCACGCAGCAAACGCTGACGCGAGAACATCAGTTGCAGTCGGCCACCACCGACCTGCTGCCAGAGTACCGCCGCGCGGATACCGGCCAGCAGGGTGGCGCGCACTTTACTCTGAACCTGGCTGTTCTGCAGCACGGCAGGTGAACCGGTCACCTGAATCCGCGGGCCAAGCGGGCTGATGACATCGACATAGATGCCCGCCATGGCGCTGAGAATGGTATCGGATTCCAGCTCATAATGCGCCAGCTGGCGATCCAGCTGACTGATGCGCTGCGCCAGGGTCGCCATGGCAGACTTGCTGGCGCTGAGTTTACGTTCCAGCACCATCATGCTCAGGGTGTAACGGGTCAGTTCGGCACCGGCGCCCTGGCGACTGCTGCTGTTCAGCACCGCCATCAGGGTTTCCAGTCCGAGACGCAGGTTGGCTTCATTGTTGCCAAACACGGCCAGCGTGGAGTCAGGATTGAGATCCAGCACGCTGCGCAGCGAAACGGTCAGCGCCTCTGGCTGGCAGTGACCCTGCTGAGCCAGCTGCTGCACCAGATGCGCGGACTGACAGATGCCCGCCAGCGCCAGCGTAATTTCCTGATAATTTTTCGCCACGGTTACTCCTGTTTACGCGTCATCAATAGGGGCTGCGCCCGCTTACTCTGTCACGAAAGGCAGACGCTGTTCGATAATACCGCCACCGAGGCAGACATCGCCAAGATAAAAGACCGCAGACTGGCCGGGCGTCACCGCAGCAACCGGCTCATCGAAGCGCACTTCAATCCGATCGTCACCGTGAGGAATAATCTCACAGGGGATATCGGTCTGACGATAACGGGTTTTTACGGTGCAGCGAAGCGGGGCGGTGATCGGCTGACGATCGACCCAGTGCAGCTGCTGCGCAATCAGTCCCACAGACATCAGACGCGGATGATCGCCGCCCTGAGCGACAATCAGGCGGTTCCGCGCCACATCTTTGTCGACCACATACCAGGGATCATCTTTGCTCTCTTTCAGGCCACCGATACCCAGGCCTTTACGCTGTCCCAGGGTGTGGTACATCAGCCCCTGGTGCTCACCGACGATCTGACCGTCAGTGGTTTCAATCTCGCCTGGCTGGGCCGGCAGATAGCGTGCCAGGAAGTCGCGGAATTTACGCTCGCCGATAAAGCAGATGCCGGTCGAATCTTTCTTCTTCGCGGTGATCAGGTCCAGCTCTTCAGCGATGCGGCGCACTTCCGGCTTTTCCAGCTCGCCGACCGGGAACAGGCTCTGCGCAATCTGCTGGTGGCTCAGGGTGTAGAGGAAGTAGCTCTGATCTTTGTTGCCATCCAGGCCGCGCAGCAGCTGGCTCTGGCCAGCAACATCCTGACGGCGCACATAGTGACCGGTAGCGATGAAGTCAGCGCCGAGATCCTCAGCCGCGAACTCCAGGAACGCTTTGAATTTGATCTCTTTGTTACAGAGAATATCGGGGTTAGGGGTGCGGCCCGCTTTATACTCTTCGAGGAAATGCTCGAAGACGTTATCCCAGTATTCCGCGGCAAAGTTAACCTTGTGCAGCTTCATACCCAGCTTGTCGCACACCGCTTGCGCATCCGCCAGATCGTCCGCGGCGGTACAATACTCCTCGCCATCGTCCTCCTCCCAGTTCTTCATGAACAGGCCTTCAACCTGGTAACCCTGCTGCTGCAGTAACCAGGCGGAAACGGAAGAATCGACGCCGCCGGACATACCGACGATCACTTTTTTCTGGCTGTTGTCAGACATGACACGCTCGCATTACGATAAAAAAACAGGCGGCGCATTCTATCATGCAGAAGGCAGACGCGCACCCTCGTGAAACGGCCACCGGAACGGGCTGATCAGATGAAGCGGGTAGCGCGTGCCCTGTTGCCACAGGCGGACGCTTTCCGCCACCAGCGGCGAACGCAGGTTAGAAGCCGTGAGAATCTGCGCTGGCGGCAGCCACCAGCAGCAGTCGATGTCGCTGTCCTGCGGCTCCGTCACCACTTTTTCCGGCAGATCGACCCCAAACAGAAAACGCACAAAAGGCGTGGTGTCGGGGGCTATCCACTGGTTAATCGCAATGAAATAGTCCATCTGCGCCACGATGCCGGTCTCTTCATAGAGTTCACGCGCCGCGGCTTCATGCAGCGTTTCATCCGCTTCCAGATGGCCGGCTGGCTGGTTCCAGGTGGCGTGTCCGTTGATGGTCTCTTCCACCACCAGCAGTTCACCTTCTGCCTGAACCAGACAGGCGACCGTAACATGAGGTTTAAACATCCCTTCTCCGCAATTGTTAACCTGAGGTTATGAAAGTTCGGTTGTCAGACAGGGTCTGTGCCGATCTCGCGCCACGCTCCGGGGGCCAGATCGTCGAGGCTGTAGTGACCCATGGCATAGCGAATCAGGCGCAGGGTAGGAAAGCCGATGTGGGCGGTCATGCGGCGAACCTGACGATTACGCCCCTCATACAGCGTGACCTTCAGCCACTGCGTCGGAATGTTTTTACGCACGCGGATCGGCGGCTGGCGTGGCCAGAGCCATTCGGGTTCATCGACTTTTTCCACGCCAGCGGGCAGGGTCGGACCATCTTTCAGATTAACCCCATCCCGCAACGGCTGCAGATCCGCCTCCTGTGGCGCGCCTTCGACCTGCACATAATAGATTTTGCCGGTGCGTTTGCCGGGCTGAGTCAGCGCGGCCTGCAGGGCGCCGTCGTTGGTCAGCACCATCAGGCCTTCACTGTCACGATCGAGGCGGCCTGCGGCATAGACCCCGGCAACAGTAACAAAATCCTTCAGGGTGCGGCGGCCCGCTTCATCCGTAAACTGCGGCAGAACGTCGAAGGGTTTGTTAAAGAGAATCACGCGGCGCGGGGCCGCAGGGCGGGCAGGCGTACGTCGCGCATCACGCGCCGGACGGCTGAATCGTTTATCCTGGTGAATTCGTTGAGAAGTTTTTCGCATGGGCTTTGCAGTCAGAAACATTCGGCGCATTATAACGTGAAATTGCGGTGATTGGCGTGGCGGAAATATTCAAGTAGTATTGACGCGCATCTTACAAATCATTAACAAACGCCCAGGAGAGGTTAATGGAAAGCAAAGTAGTTGTTCCGGCGGAAGGTCAAAAAATCACCCTGAATCAGGGCAAGCTGACAGTACCAAACAATCCGATCATTCCTTACATCGAGGGTGACGGTATCGGTGTTGATGTTTCCCCGGTCATGCTGAAAGTGGTCGACGCGGCGGTGAAGAAAGCCTACAACGGCGAGCGTAAAATCTCCTGGATGGAGATTTACACCGGTGAGAAGTCAGTCGAACTCTACGGCCAGGACGTCTGGCTGCCTCAGGAAACCCTCGATTTAATCAAAGAATATCGCGTTGCGATCAAAGGTCCACTGACCACTCCGGTCGGCGGCGGTATTCGTTCACTGAACGTGGCCCTGCGTCAGGAGCTTGACCTCTACGTCTGCCTGCGTCCGGTTCGTTACTACAAAGGCACGCCAAGCCCGGTTAAACGTCCTGAAGAGACCGACATGGTGATCTTCCGTGAAAACTCCGAAGATATCTATGCGGGTATCGAGTGGAAAGCGGGCTCTGCCGAAGCGGACAAAGTGATCAAGTTCCTGCGCGAAGAGATGGGCGTGAAGAAAATCCGCTTCCCTGAGCAGTGCGGTATCGGCGTTAAGCCATGCTCCGAAGAGGGAACCAAGCGTCTGGTGCGTGCGGCAGTGGAATACACCATCACCAACGATCGTGATTCACTGACCCTGGTTCACAAAGGCAATATCATGAAGTTCACCGAAGGCTCTTTCAAAGACTGGGGATACCAGTTAGTGAAAGAAGAGTTCGGCGGCGAGCTGATCGACGGCGGCCCGTGGATGAAGTTCAAAAACCCGAACACCGGCAAAGAGATCATCGTTAAAGATGTGATCGCGGATGCGTTCCTGCAGCAGATCCTGCTGCGTCCGGCTGAATATGACGTTATCGCCTGTATGAACCTGAACGGTGACTACATCTCTGACGCCCTGGCGGCTCAGGTGGGGGGTATCGGTATCGCACCAGGCGCCAACATCGGTGACGAGTGTGCGCTGTTTGAAGCCACGCACGGCACTGCGCCGAAGTATGCAGGCCAGGATAAAGTGAACCCAGGTTCCGTAATCCTGTCGGCAGAGATGATGCTGCGCCACCTGGAGTGGTTCGAAGCGGCTGACCTGATTGTTAAAGGTGTTGAAGGCGCTATCGCTAACAAGACCGTGACTTACGATTTCGAACGCCTGATGGATGGCGCTAAACTGCTGAAATGTTCAGAGTTTGGTGACGCTATCATCGAAAATATGTAATGTCTGATGCGGCCGGCACAGGGTCATGTTCTGTGCCGGCTTTTTTGTGCCCGCGTTCCACGCTTTTCTTTTTCTCCGTCTCACCTGACCCTTCAGTGACATCATCGCGTTTTAATATTTCTGCAAATCGGATTGTCTGATGCCACCGCAAAAAAAGGCAGCGCCCCTGCATCGGCCATTCTTCAGCGTCTGAATCCCGTTACTGTAAACACTCATTCATAAGGAGGATTTATGGACGCTAAATATACCAAAGACGCGATTTATATCTGTCGCCTGATGTTCGGTCAGGCTGTGCTGGAATTACTGGCGGATAATCAGGCCGTCACGAACCGCGCCCTGGAGGAGAAAATCAAGCGGATGTTACCCGATGCCCAGCCTGGGCTGATTTATCGGGTCGCCCTTGAGCTGTTAAACGACAGGCTCCATTAATCCCGTCCTGAAAACTGCGTGCCCGGCATACTCTGTGCCGGGCCGAATGATCCTGACGCTCTCCCTGCCGGAAGCCGGCTAACTGCCCAAACCCGTTAAGCGTATTCATCCGCTCTGCCCGGCCTCATGTTTTAACAATATGGCAACTGTTGAACCAATCTGACACTTCGCTGACTAATCAGCTGACTGTACCGTTACGTTAGCATTCCACGAGCGTTAACGGGGACGTCTTATTTTTAGCCAGCCAGCACAGACTGTGCGCAGAGGATGTCAGACATGCGGGTTTTAATTATTTGCAGGGATAATATTGGCGACACGTTACTGACCACGCCGCTCATCAGTGCGCTGGCGCAGTCGGGACAGTATCAGGTCGATGTACTGACGAACAACTACGCCGCCCCTGTGCTGGCGCACAACCCCGATATCCGGCAGCTCTTCTTTTACACCAAACTGCATCACCGGGAGTCAGGGCAGGGAAGAGTGACCTGCCTGTTGCAGCGGCTGAAGCTGATGCTGACCCTGAAAAAGCAACGCTATGAGGTGGTGATACTGGCGAAAAGCCGCTGGGATCAGCATGGCCTGAAATGGGTAAAGAGCCTGCGTCCGGCAAGAGTCATCGCCCTGGGAGATCAGTCGCATCCCCTGATTACCGACCTGCTGCCACCGCCCGAACAGTCGCCGTGCCATATCAGCGAAACGCTGTTCAGCCTGGGACGCCCCTTCAATCTCCGTGAAAACAGACCGGGCAGACTGACGCTGCGGCCTGACGCCGCCCTTGCCGCCAGCCTGCGCGACACTTACGCAATTGATAGCGGCCTCCCGGTGTATGCGCTGCAAATCAGCGCCCGTAAGCCGAGCCAGCAGTGGGAAGCGACACGTTTTGCCGGACTGGCTGAGAAGATTGCCGCTCACCATCCCTGCCAGATCATGCTGCTGTGGTCACCCGGCAGTCGCGATAATCCGCGTCATCCGGGTGATGATGAAAAAGCCGCAGACATCATGGCGCTCTGTCCGCACCTGCCGATCAGAGCGGTCTCAACAACCAGCCTGCCGCAACTGATCGCGGCGATGTCGTTATGTCAGGGGCTCGTGAGCAGTGATGGCGGGGCGATGCACATCGGTGCGGCGCTGGGATTGCCGGTGGTGGCGCTGTTCGGCGACAGCGACCCGGCGTGCTGGCATCCCTGGCAGGTGAATTATCAGGTGCTGCAGCCCGCGTCACGGAATGTTAACGCGCTGAACAGCTGTGAAGTCTATGACGCCGTTGTCCATACCCTGATTCAGTCATCCTCTTCAGGCCAGCATCCCCGGCTGGCCGCCTCAGACAGCATCGCGACGGTGACAGGGCGGTAAGCCGGTTCAGCGCCGGCTTTGAATCCGGGAGTGAAAGCAAAGCGTCGCCGTTGCGCTGCCGGAAAATAGCGGGCCTCATCATAATGGTCGGCACTGACGTTAAACGTGAGAAAAAAGTCGCTCATCAGCAGCGCAAATTCCACCTCATTCAGCGGAAGCTGTTGCAGGTAAAAACCCGGCCGGTCCACTCTGCGGAACCAGCCCAGAGGGGTCGGCTGATTATGATATTCAATCAGCGTAATAATGGCGGTAGATAAGCGGTTCATTATCCCACCAGTTGCGCCACGGCCTGCTCAACCTCTTCCGCCTTAATCGACGCCATGGGATGCTGCGTCGCCGTCTTATCCGGACGGTGAATGATAATGTGGCGATCGCTGTCCTGACAGGGGCCGGTATAGCGCGGGTTAGCGGTGGAGAAGAGGCTGACGGTCGGGGTCTGCGCCGCCACGGCGATGTGCAGCGGGCCGGTGTCGCCGGTGACCAGCAGATCCAGCGAGCGGATCAGGGTAATCAGGCCACTGAGATTTGTTTTGCCCGCCATGGGCGTCACATTTTTCCGGCAGTGCGGCGGCAGGCTGGCGATAAACGCCTGCTCAAGCGGTTGCTCAGCCGCTGTACCGGTCACAACGATTTCACTGTCAGGCCAGCGCGCAAGCAGGGCGGTGGCCAGCTGACTGAACGACTCCAGCGGCCAGCGGCGGATATCTTTCGATGCTCCCAGCTGAAACCCGATGCGGCGATGCGACGCGTTTGCAGTAGCACTGCTATTCAGCTCTGGCAGATGCATCCGGGTCTGCTGCGTCTCTGCGCCCAGTGCTTCAATTAATTTCAGCTTACGCTTGATGGTGTGGTCGTCGAAATAACCCGAATAGTGGTCGAGATATTTATTCAGTACCGGCGATTCGCTGCCGTAATGGTCGCGTAAAATAGCCTGACTGCCGGTCAGTACCGAGCTCATAATATCATAGGGGAAATGCGCGTGTAATATGACGGACAGTTCTGGTTTATGGCGACGCAGTTTGAAAAATAACGGCAGAAAATTTGCCAGTTTGTTATCCCAGATATAAATCTTATCGAACCAGGGATAGCGGCTGACGAGATCCTTATTTTTCAGGCTGGAGACCAGAATAAATTTACTGGCAGGAAAGCGTTTTTTCAGGCTCCAGATAGCGGGCGTATTCATCAGGAAATCGCCCAGCGCGGTGGTGGAATAGATGACCACGGTCTCCGGGTTCAGCTGCTGCAGGGCCTGCGGTTGTCTTCTGCCGGAAAATCGAGAATAAAGCGTTAAAAGGCGGTCTATCAGATAAATCTTTTTTTTCTTCACGTCTCAATTCTCTTTCACGTATCAATTATATTAAACAAAAAATCATTATGCGTGATTAGAGAATAGTTTCAGCGAGAAAGTTCATTACGGAAATGTTTTTTTAAACGCTGTAGAGGATCTGTTTAAATTGTTTCCACAATTTCTGTGTTGTTTATTCAGGGTGTATTTACAGGATTGCGTAAAGAGAGTAGGGGTTTATTGAAAAGGACCGGGATGAATCTTAAAAAATTATTTTATTTTGCATGTGATGTTAATTGCAGTAATAACTAATAGCAGGATAACAATGAGTGACATTATTTTATGCGCGCTATCGGTTAATGCCGCGCACTAAAAACAGACCCCGGCGTCAGAGCCGGGGCCGGGAATCAGGACTGAGGCTGACCCACCGGGCCGGAGCCGAGCGTACCGCCTGGTGAGGACTGACCGCTTGGGGCATGAGGGCGTCCATCTTCTTTAATCGCGCTGCTCTGGTGTGAGCAGCCCGCCAGAGAGGTCAGCGTCGCTGCAACGAGCAGCAGGGCAGGAATCGTTTTCATAAGGTCACCTTGATGTTGTCAGAAAAAGGGAAGCTCACTTAATCATAGTGACTGACCGCGATCTGGCCTGAAAAGGGTTATTTTTCAGATGTTTCTCAGCGGCACGTCGCTGTGAGCGAAAAAAAACGGAAGCCACCGGCTTCCGTTCTGCTGACGTTCTGCAGGATTACTTGCGGCCCAGCAGAAAGCCGAGGACAACACCGACGCCTGCCGCAACAGCCAGACCGGCAACAGGATTAGACTGAACCTGATCCTTGATGCAGTCAGCAGCATCGCGTGCAGCGTAGCTTGCCTGGTTGGCATAACGGCGCGCGGCGCCTTTAGCCTGATGCTCAGAAGAGCCGGTTGCTGCGCCCCATTGTTCCTGAACTGCGCCAGCGGCTTCTTTTACTTTATCTTCGATTTTTCCTGACATCTGTTGCTCCTTGGTTTTAAGTGAGACACTCAAAGCGTAGCAAAGATAGTGAATCCTGCTCCGTCAGAGGCAAATCAGAGGCTAAAAAATTATGTCCGGCTGTTAATGGCGCGGTGTCAGCGGCTCAGCCGGAGGCGAAGCAGGGCAGAGACAGGGCTATTGCAACAGCACGCCCTGGAGCAGACTGGCCTCCACGATCGTCACCTCGTTGATTTTCAGCGCCTCCATATAGCCTTCAACCAGCAACAGATTGCTGACGTCCGTGGCGCGATAGTCGCCAGACAGTTCACTGTCACCCTTCCAGACCTGCTGCTGAGAGAGCTGGCGCAATGCTGCCAGGGTGTAGTGATGGGGTCTGCCCGGTAACTGATTGCGGATGGAGAACCCGTGCACACCACCAATACCGATGACCCGGCGACCCGCTACATCCTGTTTGATCTGCGGGCTGACCTCGTTAGTGGCATAAAACTGCACGAAGCGCAGCACAGACTGCCGCCAGGAGCCAATCGGGTTGGGTGACGGGGCATCCGGGCTGTTCTTCAGCACGCGCAGGATAAAGTTTTTCAGCGTCACGGAAGCCAGCTTTCCCTGATAGATATCGGCCACCGGCTGACCGGCCTGCTGTCGCCAGGCGGTCATCTGCATCGATCCGCCGCCAATATCCCAGACCAGCAACTGCTCATCACGGATCGCGGGATCGTTCAGCGCGGCTCTGGCGGAGAGGAAGCCGAGCTTCGCCTCCTGCTGCTGTGAGATCAGGCTGATTTGAGCCCCGGTCTGCCGCTGCAGATCGTCAATGACCGCCTGGCCATTGCGGGCGTTGCGAAACACGGCGGTCGCCACGCCGCTGATGCGCTGAGGATGAAAGCGCTGAGCATGGGCCAGAAGCTGCTGCAGCGCCGCGGCACCCTGGCGGGCGATCGCCGGCGTGAGCTGATTGTCGGGAGCATGTGCCAGCGCATCGTTCCAGGCGACGGCGCGCTGATCCTGATAGAGCACTTTTTCAATGCGCGACTGGCAGACATTGACGCGGGCCACCGCGATTTTGGTGGTGCCGGAACCGATATCAAGACCGGCGCGAATTTGCTGGCAGCGATCGGCCAGGGCAGACGTGGCGAAAAAGAGCGAACAGAAGAGGGTAACAGCAGACAGTGCAGCAGAACGCATAGCGACTCCGGATGCCAGGGGGATCAGCGTGAGCGGGCCGTGACGCAGGCCGGATAAACGCTCACCAGAAAATGACGCAGGTGATCGAAACACCATTCGGCGTCGTCAGCCTGCGGACAATAGAACTGAACGGTGATCTTTTCATAGTCGCGCTGACGCTGGCGCAGAGGCGACCAGCTCCAGTCGAGCACCGAGCGGGCATAATTTACCAGCGTTTCCGCAGGCAGGTTATGCTGCTTCTCCTGCCCGGCCAGGTAGCGGATGAAATGCGCTTCCAGCGCCAGTGCCTCGTCGTGACCGTGCTGCGGCAGATCGGGACGAAAGGCCACATCAATAAAGCCGCAGACCGCATCGGCCTGCTGCTGCCAGTCGCAGGCAAGCGTCATAAACAGCCCCTCCTGCAGATTGACCTCTTCGACCAGACGGCGCAGGTTTTCTGAGCGGTTCAGGACCGCAATCTCCTCCAGCCGGCTGGTTTCCAGCGTTAAATCAATACCGCACGGATTGACAGAGCCATCCGCGTTGCGGGTGGCCGGAAAGGGGAAGTCGATATAACCGTTGTTATCCAGACGCTTTTCCATCGGGGAAACCTGCTGCTTGACGTTTCCTGACAATAAACCATCTGGAAGCAGGATTCACCCCTTACGGACAGGTCCAGGTGATCTGGGTATCCTGGTAGGGATTGATCAGCCGGAACTGCTTATCAGAGAGGCGCTGCGCATAGTAGCCTTCCCGCGTCACGGCGGAGGGGACATATTTAAAGCGATCCAGCGACTGCAGCGGCCCACTCTCCACGCTGACGTCATCCCGGGTCACGGTGAAGGCGCTGACCAGATCAAAAATCCGTCCCTGCGTTTGCCCCATCGGCTGACCATAAATTGTCGAAACCTCACCCGGACAGTCGACCCCTTTCGGGCCAGATGAACATCCAGTCAGTATGGTGATGAGGATAAAAATGCTGAGTCGCATCATGATTTTCTACCTGCTTCAATCCCTGGGCGTGTCGTGGCGTGGCGTCTCTTCTGCCAGGCCATCATTTTGTTAATCATAGCAGTTTCCGCTGCGCTTCCTGTTTGCGATTTGTTTAATCGTTAAGCAACAGGAATGTAAAAGGGTGACTTTGCTTATCAATAAACGGTATTCTTGGCTCCTTTGCGCACCACTTAGGCAAATCCAGGGATAAATGATGAAAGAAGAAGAAGCCAGTCTAATGATTATTCGCCACGCGATTGACCAGTTAGATGCCGATAAGAAGCAACAGGTCGTTGCCTGCTCCGAGCGTATTCGCGCAGCGATGCAGGCGTATGACAGCGAGAATGCCGGGCTGGCGCTGATGCTGGTGGCCGCAGAGGTTGCCGCCGAATAACCGTTATCCGGTCAGTATGCGTCGCCGACAGGCTGACCGGATTACTTTATCTTTTCTCAACTTTCCGCTTTTTCTCACCCCGATTCTATCTTTTCGTGGTCTTGTTCCCGACGCGCCCGTGCCTCATCAGGGGGCAGGGATATGTTAAGCTATTCATTCCTGTAGAAATCCTCTTCAGTGGAGACACAGCATGAAGGCAGCATTGATTGCTCTGGGCCTGATGGCCTGCCACGTCGCGCCCGCATGGAGCGAAACTGAATTTCAGCTCACCTGTCCCGGTCGGGCGACCATGACCATTTCACGCGCCGAATATGGATTATCCACCCTGATGTGGCCTCCCGGACACTTCCAGATTGCCGCAGGCCAGCAGCGTACCCATCTGGAGGCGGGCGACAAAGTGGCGATTACCCGCTTTCGCAATGGCGATCAGCTGATTGTGAATCAGCGCACCCAGGCGACCTTCTTTGTTTATCGCGGTAGCGATAAACTGCTGCCCTGCAGCCGCAGTGAAAAACGCGATGTGGATGCGCTGACGCTGGAGCGCTACGACGACAGAGTGCGCTCTGACACCTGATACCTGACACCGGAAGCCACGATGAAACCTGAAATTACCGACACGGTTACCGCACAGGATCTGGATGAGGTCAGACTGGGTCTGACCGCCTTCAACCGTAAGTTTATTAATGTGGATGAGATCCGCTCGATTGGCGTCTTCATCCGTGATGAGCAGGGCAAAAAGCTGGCGGGTCTGACCGGGTCAACGGCCGGAAACTGGCTGCGGATTGATATGCTGTGGGTCAGTGAGGCGCTGCGCGGGCAGGGGGCGGGCAGCGCGCTGATTCAGGCCGCCGAGCAGGAGGCGCGTGATCGCGGCTGCCGCTTTGCCCAGGTGGATACCGCCAGTTTTCAGGCGCGACCGTTTTATGAAAAGCTTGGCTATACGCTGCGTTTCAGCCTGGATAACTATCCACGCCACCACCAGCGCCACTATCTGACGAAAACGCTGTAATCAGAACAGCGGCTGCTGACGCAGATCGAGCGGGTGCTGCTCAGCTTCATCGATCGCCGCCAGCCAGCTCTGCAGGGTGACCTTTTTCCACGAGAGATGTCCGCGCGTGGTGCTCATCAGCACCACGTCGGGACGCAGCGAACGGTACAATTCCAGCGTCTGACTCAGCTCTGCGGGATTACTGTCCGGCACCAGCACGGTGATCCAGTTGTCGTGCGACCGCGTCACCGTATCCCCGACAAACAGATAGGTCAGCCCCAGCGGCGACGTATAGAGGTAACTGCTGCTGCCCGGCGTGTGCCCCGGCGTCGGCAGCAGATGAAAATCCCCGAAGTGCGTTTCCTGCTGCGAAAAGGTGTCATCAGGCTCCGCGAAGCGGCTGATGGGGCCCAGCGACCGGCTATGGCAGTAAAGTGCGCTGCTGAAGCGCTGCTGGATCACCGCCGCCCCCGGCGCAGACTCGTGCCAGTGGGTCAGATAGTGGCGGATCACGCCACCGCTATCGGCCAGCACTTCATGATCGAGCGGATTTTCTACGCGGCCAATCAGCAGATTGCCGCGAGGGTGACGCAGCATAAAGCCATGCATCATCAGGTCATTAACGGCATCTTCCACCGGAAATTCCGGGGTTGAGATCCACAAATCGTCATACAACGGCTTCAATGTCGATCTCCTGAAACGTTCTTTATTCCCGCAGAACGGGATGCCCGCTTGCCTGTAAACTGGCCTGGCCCTGACGGACCGCTAATCGTGCGCTGGCCCCCAGTGGCAGGGTCACGGTGTCAGCCGCGTGACCAAAATCCAGACCGCTGATCACCGGCAGGCCGGTGGTTTCACGCACCCGCTGCCAGACGGTGCTGAAGTCAAACCCGTTGTCATACTCTGTCAGTGCGGTGCTGGTAAAGCTGCCGGTGACCAGCGCCCGCTGGCGCGCCAGAATGCCGCTCTGCTGCAGCTGAATCAGCATACGTTCTATGCGGAACGGATGTTCATTCACATCCTCAATAACCAGAATGCCGTTTTCAATCTGTGGCATCCACGGCGTGCCAGTCAGCGAGCAGAGCATCGCCAGATTACCGCCCCACAGCGTCCCCTGCCACTCACCCTCATCAGGCGTTTCGCTCTGCCATGCCACGTCTACTGTAGGTGATGTCAGAGCCTGCCAGAAGTGATGCAGGGTAAATTCAGATAAGGTCGCGGCACCGAAGTTGCCGGCCAGCATCGGCCCGCTGAAGGTGATTAAGCCGACCTGCGCCAGCAGCGCCAGCTGAATGGCAGTGAAATCACTGTGCCCGCACAGCGCCAGCGGCTGATTCAGCAGGCGACGCTGCAGGCCGACATAGTCGATCGATTCCAGTAACCGGCTGGCACCATAACCGCCACGCACCGCCAGCACCACATCGGGCAGCGTGCTGAGTGTGGCAAGCTGGTTAATATCCGCCAGCCGTTCGGCGTCTGTCCCGGCGAAGCGCTGAAAACGCCGGGTAATGATCTGCTCATTCTCTACCCGATGGCCCGCCTCGCGCAGTCGCGCAATGCCGCACAGCGCCGCAGGCTGATTGTGACAGTAACCGGAGGGGGAGATAAGACGAACTGAACGTGAAATCATCATACTTTCCTGCTGTTAGCGCCCTTGACCTGAGGCGATGATGACGAAATACACCCCTGAAGTCACGACACGGGCCGCTTTTTCGTGCATTTAGGATAAACGGTAATTTTGCTCTCAGGCTGTCTGGGTATGATAGCATTCGCCACTACCGCTATGAGACGAAAAATTGCTGAAAATCCGACACCTTATACTCTCAGCGTTACTCCTGACCGGCTGTGCCAGCGAGCCACCGCACCACGCAGTGAAACAGCGTAATACGCCTCTCACTCAGGCACCGCCTTCCAGCGTTAACAGCGCATGGTCAATGTTTACCGAAGATGCCGCCAGTCATTATGGCGTTGATGAGAAGCTTATCAGCGCCATTATCAGTGTCGAGTCGGGGGGAAATCCTGGCGTGGTGAGCCGTTCGAATGCGGTGGGCCTGATGCAGATCAAAGCCTCGACCGCCGGGCGTGAAGTCTACCGGACGCAGGGTCGCCGCGGTCAGCCATCGAATGCCGAACTGCGAGATCCGGCTAAAAATATCGATATCGGCACCGCCTATATCCGCATCCTGCAGGATTCCGCTCTGTCAGGGATTCGCGATCCGCTGACGCTGCGTTATGCCACCATCGTCTCCTATGCCAATGGTGCCGGTGCGCTGCTGCGAACCTTCTCCCGCGACCGCGATCGTGCCATTGCGATGATCAATGCGATGTCGCCGGATGAGTTTTACCAGCATGTTCAGAACAAACATCCGGCGGCGCAGGCTCCGCGCTATCTGTGGAAGGTTACCACCGCCTACCGCACGATCTGACCGGAAAGCGCCCCGGCATGGCAGCGGGCGCACTCCTTACGGCGCGAGCAGCAGCCGCGCCGTCGGATAATCGACGATCAGCACTTTAATGTAGCCGCCCAGCAGCGCCGCACGAATCGCCGGCGCTTTCTCGCGTCCGCCTGCCAGTCCCACTACCTGCGGGCACTGCTTAACCTGCGCCAGCTCCATGCCGATCACCGGATCTTCTTCCGGCTGCAGCACCGGCTGCCCGCAGGCATCGAAGTAGTGCAGGCAGATATCCCCCACGGCACCGCGTGCCGCCAGGGTCTGCAGCATTTCACCATCGTAGTAGTTGCCCGAATTGCGCAACAGGGCTGACGGCTCAAGGTCGCCAATACCGACAATCGCCAGATCGACCTGCTCAAACTGATCCAGTACCTCCGCCACCTCCGCGTTGGCTGACAGCCGCTGGCGATCGCTGACCGAATGTTCGATTGACTGTGACGGCAGCAGCCAGGCGGGGCAGTTCAGCAGCGCCGCCAGATTCTGCGTCAGAATGGTGGCCTGCACATTGCCGTTAGCGCCAACCCCGCCCAGCAGCTGAATAACCCCTTTGCAGGCGATGTTGAGCGGATGCAGCGCATCGACCATCGCCCGGATGGTGCCGCTCCAGGAGGAGATGCCAATCAGTTCATCGTTGCGCAGGCGGGTTTCGAGATAGTGCGCTGCCGCCGATCCAATCGCCTGTTTGATCTGCAGCGGAGAAGCCTGGTCCGGCACATCAACCACAATCGCCTGGGGCAGGTGGTAGGTCTGCTCAATCGCTTTTTCCAGCTCAGGATAGACATTGGCCGGCGGCACAACGCTGATTTTGACCACGCCCTCTTTTACGCTGCGATTAAGGATGCGTGAGACAAAGGACTGCGACAGGGACAGCGACTGCGCGATCTCCGACTGCTTCAGCCCCTCGATATAGTACAGGGTGGCGATCTTCACCATCAGTCGCTGTTCATCCTGTTTGGCCATCAGTTTTCCCTCTCAGAGTCTGCCCGGTATTGTTAACCAGGATTATCAAAATCACAACGCAGGCGAATTTGTGATCGTTTTCGCTTTTTGACGATCGCCTGTTGGACGATGCCTCAGCAGAGGCGCATAGTCATTATGCATATAAAATCGTCATTGAATATATATTCATTGAAATTCGTGAGCAGGCCCTTTTGTCCCTATCGTGCCGGTTGTCAGGCTGTAGGGATCATGGGGGGATGGAGATAGCCGTCAGGTGATGAACCGATCTGACACGCTGTTTAACGACGCATTTATACAGGATGACAGGCGGCCGATTCCGGACCGGATACGTTAACGGTTAATTTTTTTACCCATCGTGAATATATATTCACGGTCGATTTAAAATTCAGAGGCAGAACATGAACCCTTTCAATCTTTCAGTCGATGAGCTTGAACGCCGGGCGCGGGCGATACGCCGCCGCATTATCCAGCTTAACGCGGGCAGTCCGGCAGGCGGGCACACCGGTGCTGACCTGTCGCAGGTCGAGATCCTGACCGCGCTCTACTTCCGTATTCTGAACTGCGCACCGGATCGCACAGAGGATAACGATCGCGACATCTACATTCAGTCCAAAGGGCATGCGGTAGGGGGCTACTACTGCGTACTGGCGGAAGCGGGCTATTTCCCGACCGAGTGGCTTACCACCTATCAGCACGCTGACTCTCCTCTGCCGGGCCACCCGGTGCGCCAGAAGACACCGGGCGTGGAGCTGAACACCGGTGCGCTGGGGCACGGCCTGCCGGTGGCGGTAGGCATCGCCCTCGCGGCGAAAAAAGATCGCAGCTCCCGCCGCATCTTTGTCGTGACCGGTGACGGCGAACTGGCGGAAGGGAGCAACTGGGAGGCCGCTCTGGTGGCGGCGCACTATGGGCTCGACAATCTGATCATCATCAATGACAAGAACAAACTGCAACTGGCGGGCGCCACCCGGGACATCATGAACACGGACCCGCTGCCGGAAAAATGGCGCGCTTTCGGGCTGGAGGTCAGTGAATGTAACGGCAATGCGATGGCGGCGGTCGTCAGCACCCTTGAAAACCTGCCGCAGAACGGCAAGCCGCAGGTGGTTGTGGCGCATACCGAGAAAGGTTTTGGCGTCTCCTTTATTCAGAGCAAGGCGGAGTGGCATCACCGGGTGCCGAAAGGCGAAGAGATCGCGCTGGCACTGGAGGAACTGAAAGATGAGTAATGCACAACACCTGGCAAACGTCATGGTTACGGCCTTTATCGACGCGGTGAATCGCGGCGTCGATCTGGTACCGGTGGTCGCGGACTCCACCTCCACCGCCAAAATCGCGCCTTTTATCAAGGCGTTTCCCGACCGGCTGATTAACGTCGGCATCGCGGAGCAGACGCTGGTGGGAACGGCAGCAGGCCTGGCGCTGGGCGGCAAAATCGCCGTGACCTGCAACGCCGCGCCATTTCTGGTTTCACGCGCCAATGAGCAGGTAAAAGTCGACGTCTGCTACAACAACACCAACGTCAAACTGTTCGGGCTGAATGCCGGTGCCAGTTATGGCCCGTTAGCCAGCACCCATCACAGCATTGACGATATCGCCGTGATGCGCGGCTTTGGCAACATCGAGATCTATGCACCGTCCTGTCCGCTGGAGTGTCGTCAGATTATTGATTACGCCCTGGAGCACGTCGGCCCGGTCTATATCCGCCTTGATGGCAAAGATCTGCCGCAGCTGCATGATGACACCTACCGCTTCAGACCGGGTGCGATCGACCTGTTGCGCGAAGGCCGCGACATCGCCCTGGTGGCGATGGGATCCACAGTTCATGAGGTGGTTCACGCCGCTGCGCAACTGGCTGAGCAGGGTATTTCAGCGGGCGTGATCGCGGTTCCATCGATTCGACCCTGTGATACCCAACAGCTGCGCAACCTGTTAAATCACTATCCGGCGGTCGTGACCGTGGAGGAGCATAACGTCAATGGCGGTGTCGGCAGCCTGGTCGCGGAAGTGCTGGCAGAAGGCGGCTGCAGTATTCCGCTGGTCCGGCTCGGTATTGCTGATGGGGAGTATGCGATTGCCGGCGATCGGGCCGCCACGCGTGCCCGTCATGGCATTGACGCCAGCAGCGTGGTGAAGAGTGCAGCGCGCATCTGCGCAGGAGTGTGAACATGGCGGGACCTCTGATTCTGGCAATCGATGAAGGCACGACCAATGCCAAGGCGATAGCGGTTGATCGTGCCGGGCGGGTGGTGGCGCGTGGCAGCCAGAGTTTAACCCTGCACCATCCCCAGCCGGGGCTGGCTGAGCAGGACCCGATGGCAATCTGGCAGGCGGTGAGAGAGGCGATCACCCGGTGTCTGGCGGCATGCGGGGGTGCGCCTGTCGCCGCCGTCGCGATCAGTAATCAGCGGGAATCGGTGCTGATCTGGCAGCGGCGCGACGGGCAGCCACTGACGCCGCTGGTAAGCTGGCAGGATCGCCGTTCTGAGTCGTTCTGTCGCGATCTGCACCAGGCAGGCAAAGCCCCCCGGATCAGCGGCCTGACCGGGCTGGCCGTCGATCCGATGTTTCCGGCGGCGAAGCTGACCGGGATGCTGGCTGCCATCCCCGATGGCGCGGCACGGGCCGCAGCCGGCGAGCTCTGCATCGGCACGGTTGATTGCTGGCTCAGCTGGCAGCTCAGCGCGGGCGAATGCTTTGTGACCGATCATGCTAATGCCGCCCGTACGCAGCTCTACAGCCTGCACCTGAACGACTGGGACGACGAGCTGCTGACGCTGTTTCAGTTGCCGCGAGCCGCGCTGCCGCGCATCATCGCCTCCGCCAGTGAGCAGGGTGTGGTGGCGGTGAACACCATTCCCGGCTTAGCGCCGGGCACCCCCATTCTGGCGCGCATCGGCGATTCGCATGCCGCCCTGCAGGCGCAGCGACGCGGAGACGCTGAAGTCGTAAAAGCCACCTACGGCACCGGCTCCTCCCTGATGATGTCCATGGCGACGCCGTTACTGACCGAAAATGGCCTCAGCACTACCGTGGCCTGGCACGACGGTACGCTGCGTTATGCCTTTGAAGGCAATATTACCCACACCGGCTCAGGCGCGGCCTGGCTGGGTAAGCTGCTCGGCGTGCAGGACCCACGAGAACTGACCGCGCTGGCGCAGGGCTGCGATGACAATCAGGGCATCTACTTCGTCCCGGCGCTCTCAGGACTGGGCGCGCCCTGGTGGGATTTACAGGCGCGCGGCATGGTGTGTGGATTGACGGATGCCGCCACCCCCGCGGTGCTGGCGCGGGTGGCGCTGGAGTCGATCGTCTGGCAAATCGCCGATGTCTTTTTTGCGATGGAGCAGGCGAGCGGTCAGCAGCTTCCGGCGCTGTGTGTGGATGGCAGCGCCACGGAAAACAGCTGGCTGATGCAGCTACAGGCCGATGTGTTACAGCGCCCGCTCTACCGGGTGCCCACCGCCGAAGTCTCCGCCCTGGGCGCAGCGTTGCTGGCCGGCAAAGTGCTGGGATGGTGGCAGCAGGGCAGTGATATGCAGGCGCTGCAGGGGGGCAGCGTTATCCTGCCCCGTGACGCGCGCGCGCACGCTATGCAGGAAAACTACAAAGGCTGGCTCGACGCTGTTGCCCGCTGCCGTTTTCAGCCGCGTTAAGCGCGATCCGGCGCAGCGGCGTGACGGATTGCCTGGCCTGAAACCCCCTGAGGCCAGGCAACACTTCAGCGCGCCATTTGACGTACCTCGCCCTTATCATTCTCCACGGCAACCAGATCCACCGGCGGCAGATTGCCGCCGCTGAACTCGACCTGACGGATCGGGAAGGCGAAGCGAATATTGCGCGCTTCCAAGGCCGCCATCAGCTGCAGGTTAATCTCCTGCTGAATATCCATATATTTGTTGTAATCCGCATCCAGCACGTAATAGACCACTTCAAACGTCAGCTTCGAATCCTCAAACGCCAGGAAGTGGGCGCGGTCAAAACGCGTGGTCTCCACACCCTCGATGATCGCTTTCACCAGCGAGCTAATCTCCCGAACCTGCTCCGACGGGGTGGCGTAGCTGATGCCAAACTTAAAGACGATGCGGCGCTGCTGCATACGCTTGTAGTTGTGAATGGTCTGCTGCAACAGAATGGTGTTTGAGCAGACGATTTGCTCTCCGCTCAGGCTGCGCAGCCGGGTCGTTTTCAGGCCGATATGCTCGATGGAACCGGCAATGTCGCCAAAGACAATAAAATCGCCATGCTCAAAAGGCTTATCAAAACCAATCGCCAGTGACGCAAACACATCGCTCAGCACGGTCTGAATGGCCAGTGCAATGGCGATACCGCCGACCCCGAGGCTGGCGACCAGTGCGGTAATATTGATACCCATGTTCGACAGAATGGCGAGGAACATCATGATCCAGACCACGACCCGCAGCAGAATCCCGAGGATCACCGTGGTCACAGGATTACGCACGTGCAGCGGATCGCGCATCAGGCTCTTCAGCCACAGCCGGATGCCGCTGTCGATCCACAGGGCAAGTTGCACAATCAGCGCCAGGAACCAGCCGTGGGCAATGGTGGCGCTCCATGAGGCGGGCAGATCGACAAATTTCAGGGCGATCAGCAGCGAAAAGATCAGCAGCAGGGTCTGGCTGGTGCTTCGCAGGATCTCCACCAGGATCGCAGTGACACGAACGTGGCGGTGTTCGCTGTAAAGGGCAATCCGGTTGGAGATAAAGCGAATCAGGGTGCGCAACACCCAGTAGATCACCAGGGTGGCGACCACCACGATGGCGCTGTTGAGCCAGAATGTCTGGTTAAAAAAGAGGGAGTGAAAATGACGTGATGAGAGCCAGTTTTCCATTGGGGAAGGTCTCCTTGCTGGGTTCCGGTTTAAAAGAAATCAAGCAGGAAGCATAGCCTGGATGCGGCCCTCTGGGGGCACGCATCCGGAAAGGGGTTACTGGAATCGGGTCGATTTATCGCGCGCCAGTCGCTCAAGGGAGAAGATAATCTGCTGAAGCTGCCGCTCCTGCGTCGGAGTCAGCGTGGCAAACCGGAAGCTGAGACGGGGCGTGACGCGGGTTTCATTTTTATGCGTCACGACAGTGCGTTCGCCGATGTGCAGCAGCTTAACCGGCACCTCGAAATGACCATACTCACCCAGCTCCACGCGAAACTGATTGAAACTGTCGCCATTCTGCAATCCTTCCGGCAGCGCCTCGTCCACCAGCACACCGATCCCGCCCAGCGACAGATCCTGCAGGCGCAGACGCGTTTTCCGGCCATCCGGCCACACGGTATGGCACCAGAACTCCGGCGCCAGCGGGGCAGTGACCCGGAAAAATTCCCGTCGCTGAATCTGCCACACCAGCTCGGGCAGCGGCGCGCTGAAGGCGGGCAGGCCGTCAAAATCGACCTTCTCCAGCGAGGCGAGACTGAACTCAACCTTTGCGCCGTAGGTTTCCGCCGTGATGCTGAGATCGTCGCTGGTCAGGGCGTAGTCGTTATCCAGATTATTACTGCCGAGGTCAAACAGCAGGCGGTCTGCATCGGCAGCCAGCATCCGGCTGATAAACTGCCCGCGCGGGAAACGCACCAGTAATGGTGTCTGCAGTCGCAGCAGATCTTTCATTACGCCCAGAACCGCCAGCGTGCCACGTTTTAAATATTGTTCCTGGTCGGCTTCTTTCACATCCTGCTCCACAAGGGGTTTTATTATTTTTACGTTCTGACTACCTCATTACGGTTATCGGCGCAGCGGAAAAAAGCTTTAGCCAGGGTACGCCGAAAAAATCGTGAGGGCAGGCAGGCACTTTCCGAAAAGCTCGCTATACTTAGCGCAGTAAACCGCTTGATTAATCAGGCGTTCACGATGTAATCAAAAAAGGAAGGAGCAACAGATGGGTATTATTTCCTGGATCGTCTTTGGCTTGATCGCGGGTATTCTGGCGAAGTGGATTATGCCGGGTAAAGACGGTGGCGGTTTCATTCTGACGGTGGTGCTTGGTATTATCGGTGCTGTGGTCGGGGGCTGGATCAGTACGCTGTTTGGCTTCGGCCGCGTCGATGGGTTTAACTTCGGAAGCTTTGTGGTCGCAGTGATCGGTGCCATCGTGGTGCTGTTTATCTACCGCAAGGTACGCAGTTGACCGTAACGGTTTAAACAAAAAAGGGGACGAAGTGATTCGTCCCCTTTTTTATGACTCAGACCGGATCGCTTTTTAATGCCCTTGCCCATCATGCTGTGAGCCTCTTTTGCTGCGAACAGACTATCGTAGCGTGATCCCACCATGCATTTTCATTAACGCTGACTGCCTCCACCGTGAAATGCGCACTCTCGACTTCACGCCGTAAATCAGGGAGCGGCTTCAGGGTCCGCCAGGGCTTGCCGGCTTTCCATAAATGGTGGCTGCAGGGATCATAGGCAGCAATGTCTGCTGAATGACGAGGTGTGCCGCACATCGAACCGATCACAAATCGTCCCTCCGGGCTGAGCAGCCTTCTTACCTCGGCAAAGAAGCGCTGCCGATCATCGTCGATCAGGCAGTGTAAGCAGCTACCGTCAATAATGAGCTCAAATGTTGACGCCTGACAGCGATCGATATGACAGACATTGCCGACAAGAAATGTCGCGGTAAGCCCGGCTTGCTGAAAACGCTTTTCTGCCCACTCTATCGCGGTCTCTGACCAGTCTACTCCCCAGACTGAATACCCCTGCTCAGCGAGAGACTGTGCGGCCATGGCGCCATTACCGCATCCCATCTCCAGTACCGGCGCGCCAGGCTCCGGTAAATAGTGGTGAGTACGGAGCCACTGAAAGATTTCTTCCTGCTGTTTTTTGGCTCTGAGATAACCTTCTCCTGCCCAGGCCACCGCGCCGTTTGCCAGGAGCTGCCTGTAATGTTGTTCATAGGGGTTCATGTCAGAGACTCCTTTTTAACGCCGGACCCTCTGTTTATACGTCAGGGTCGCCTGCGTGTCATCGCACCATTTCGGTCATAGTTCTATCTGTGAGCGAAGCGGCAGAAAAAAGGCCGGGCGGATTTCAGGAACGTTCGGGAGGGAAAGGTCTGCAGGCAGAGAAAGATAATTCTGAGCGGATTTGAAGAGGCTGAAAAAGGCGGGTTATCAGAGGAGAAAACCCTCCGGGCTGGCCGGAGGGTTGCATCACGGAGGCTCTTATCAGAAGTCGTAACCGACGGTCGCCATCACGCTGCGTTCAGCGCCACGGTAGCAGTAGCCGGTGCCGTAACAGGCGGCCACATAGGTGCGATCGGTCAGGTTATTCGCGTTAACCTGCACCCAGGCCCCTTTCAGGCTGTTGTTCCAGGCGCCGAGATCGGCGCGAACGGAGGCATCAAACAGCGTGACCGACGGCAGACGGGTAGTGTTCTCGTTGTCCGCCCACTGCTTGCCGATGTAGCGCACGCCTGCGCCGGCACTCAGACCATAATCAAACTGATAGTGGCCCCAGAGAGACGCCATGCTGTTTGGCGCCACGTAAGGCGTGTGCCCATCATTACCATCTACCGAATCTTTGTAGCGCAGATGATTCAGGGTATAGCTCGCCACCGTGCTCAGGCGTGAGGTGAGCTGATTACGCGCCTCCAGCTCAAGACCCTGGGAATGGACTTTGCCCGATGGCGTATAGGTCGCCGTCAGCACGTCGCGGTTCGCCACATCTTTCTGCGTCAGATCATAAATCGCAGCGGTATAGAGATCGCGTGTGCCAACCGGCTGATATTTCACCCCGGCCTCATACTGTTCTGAGGTGGTCGGTTTCAGCAGATTGTTGTTGCGGTCGGTGAGGGCGGTGGGCGTAATCGCCTGGCTCCAGCTGACATAGGGTGAGATGCCGTTATCGAAGGCATAGAGCAGGGCAGCGCGCCCGCTGATGTGATCATCCTGACGGCGATCGCTGCCGCTGTTATTGGCGACGATGCGATCGTACCGGCCAGAGAGATCCAGATGCCAGCGATCCAGCTTCATCTCATCCTGCAGATAGAGGCCGGTCTGGTAGTAGCGACGGGTTTTATCCGCCCAGGTATAGGCTGGCATGTCACCGACCTGCTCGCCGGTCAGGGCATTCAGCTGTGAAGCCGAGCCGCCTGCCGCGGAGATCTCATTTTTGTAGCGGTGATATTCAGCACCCAGCGTCACGCGATGCTCCAGTTCACCGGTGGCAAACTCCGCCTGTAAACGGTTATCGGTAGCCCATGCCGACAGCGAAGAGCGCTCACCTGAATAGTAGCGGTTCAGCAGATCGGGATTATTTTTATCCCAGCCAATCTGATAGACCTGATCGAGATCGACATTTGAGTGGCTGTAGCTACCGGTTGAGGAGAAGGACCAGACGTCATTAAAGCGATGGGCGAAGTCGAAGCTGTAGATCTGCTCGCGGCGTTTGAACTGATCGAGGTCACTGTTGCCCTCATAGAATCCCTTGCTCAGCTTATAGCCGTTGTGTTCAGTGATGCTGCCGTCACCCGGGACGGAGCCGTGATAGCCGCCAGAGGGATCTTTCTGCAGATAGGCTTTCAGGATCAGATGGGTATCTTCATCCGGCTGCCACATCAGCTGCGGCATCAGCGCATATTTCTCTTCGCGGGTGTGATCGTACTGGGTATCGCTGTTGCGGGTTACGCCGGTCAGACGGTACGCCCACTGGTCGTTGATGGCGTTGGTGTAGTCGAACATCGTGCCGGTGGTGGCATTGCTTCCCGCCTGCAGCTGAATGTGACCCTCTTCCGCGAACTGAGGACGCTTAGTGACCAGGTTTACCAGCCCGCCAGGCACCGTCTGGCCGTAAAGGGCCGAAGAGGGACCTTTGATCACGTCGACGCGTTCAAGGAAGGCGTTATCCACCTGCAGAATGTTGAAACTGCCGCCGTCACTCATCAGCCGCATGCCGTCGAGGAAGGTGTTATCGACATCGCCGCCGTGGAAGCCGCGCAGCGCGATGGTGTCGTAACGGGTGGCGGCACCGCCAAAGTTAGTAAAGACACCGGAGCTGTAGCCCAGCGCCTGATTCAGGGTCAGTGCCCCCTGGTCCTGGATCTGCTGACGGGTCACAACCGAAATTGACTGCGGCGTGGTCACCAGCGGCCGATCGCTTTTGGTTGCGCCCTGGCTGGTAGTCGCCAGATAGCCTTGGGTGGGAGAGGTCGCATCTTCCTGCGGCTGCGCAGTCACGACCATATCGGCAGCGTAACTCAGGGCAGGCGCGGCCAGCACCAGAGTGCAGAGGGGAACATAACCTTTCAGCGGCAATGACAGTTTCATCGAAATTCCTTTCTTAACAAAGGTTCAGGCAGGTGTTATCAATTTATTGATAGGTAATCTCATTATCATAATGAGAATTATTACCTTTTGTAAAAACGCTGCAATTTTGCCTGTGGATGAGAGAACGTCAAGTAAAATTCGCTGAAGTGAGGAAAGAATACCTCCGGCCAGGCCAGAGGTATTCAGAGACTAATCAGGGCTGAGAGGCTGACGCCTGAGGAATATCGTGGGCGCTGTTACAGGTTTTATCTTTCGGGCAGTACTTATCCAGCAGTTTCAGCGTCACGCCGTTTGTCCAGCCGAAGCCATCCTGCAGCGGGTACTCACCGCCGCCGCCGCCACCGAGATTTTTGCCTTCAACGACATATTTCTCGACCAGCTTATGCTCACGGTCATAGGTGCTCTGGACATTTTGCAGGAAGCGTAATCCCACCTTTTTAGCCAGTTCTGGCTGGTTGTAATGTTCCAGTCCTTCGACTGCAACCCACTGCAGCGGTGCCCAGCCGTTAGGGGCGTCCCACTGCTGACCGTTGTTCACGGTGGTCGTGACCAGCCCGCCTGGCTTCAGCAGCTGTTTCTCTACCGCGCTGGCGGTACTTTCCGCCTGCTTATCGCTGGCGACCTGCAGATAGAGCGGGAACAGTGTGGCCGCGGTCAGCTGCGGATGAACCTGCTTTTTCTGCCAGTCATAGTCGGCATACCAGTTCTGCTTACTGTCCCACAGATAGCGGTTAATCGCCGCCTGGCGCTTCTCTGCGCGATCGGCATACTGCTTCGCCAGATCGCTCTGTTTATTCATCTGATACCCTTTAGAGAGCGTCTGCTCCAGATGGAACAGCAGGCTGTTGAGGTCAACCGGGGCCAGCTGTGTCGTGCGGATGGTGGAGAGATTATGCGCATCGGTAAACCAGCGTGAACTGAAATCCCATCCCGATGCTGCCCCGGAGCGCAGCTCGCGGTAGAGTTCCGCTTTATTGCGCTGCGGCGCTTTCTGCGCGGTGGCGATATCATCCATCCAGGATTCGGTGCGCGGCACGTCACGGGCATCCCAGTAGCGGTTAAGCAGCGTGCCATCCGCCAGCTTAATCACCCGCTTGCTGGCCGCGCCCGCCGCCACTTTGTCGCTATCCGCCATCCAGTAGTCATACTCTTTCTGCAGTTCAGGCAGGTAGTGACTGTACGCTTTGCCCTGGTCATGCGTTGCCAGCAGATCGACCATCAGGCTGAAGAATGGCGGCTGCGAGCGGCTCAGATAGTAGCTGCGGTTGCCGTTGGGAATGTGACCGTAGCGGTCAAGCAGCGAGGCGAAGTTATCCACCATATCCTGCACTTTATCCCAGTGTCCGCTCTCGGCGAGCCCCAGCATGGTGAAGTAGCTGTCCCAGTAATAAATCTCGCGGAAGCGACCACCCGGCACCACATAGGGCTTGGGAAGCGGCAGCAGCGAGTCATATTGTCCGGCGCTGCTGGTGGTGCGCGTCAGCACCGGCCACAGGCCATCAATGTGGTCACGCAGGTTTTGCCCGGCTGGCGGCACATATTTGTCGCCAGCGGCGGGCAGGGTAAAGTTGGCATCAACAAAACGCTTCAGATCGAAATTGCGCTGTTTCTTCTGCATCTGCCAGTCGGCAAGTATCGACGCGGGATCAAATTTCGGCACGGCATCGGCAAAGGTTTTCTGGTCCGGGTAGAACTTCGCCTGTTGCACGGCATTAAACAGCGGCCCCAGACGAACGTCTGGCGGCTGCGGCTGATTATCCAGCATGCGGCTGTGATCGTCGGCATGAGCAGTGAAGGCGGGTACGCTCAGCAGCAGAGTGAGCAGAAAGGGCGCATAACGCTGACGCCGTGGGGCGGCGTTTACCTCAATTTTTGTCATCGGTTTTTCTCCTTGTCCGAAATGCGGCCGCGCGTAACGCATTGACCACAGGACCAACTTTAGACCGTATCCTGACACTTCACCCTGAAGCGAGCCGGAAATGTGAAGCCACGGGAATTATTTTTAGGGTAAAAAGCCCTGCCCGACGCGGGTTTTTTCTTGCGCTGACCGGGATTTTCCCTGACGCTGAAAGAAAAAAAGGAGAGCAGGATGGAGATCATCTGGTATCACCCGTCGCAGTCTGCAACGGCCTGGATTAGGGGTTTACAACAGCGTCTGCCACAGGCGCGGGTGCGTGCCTGGCAGCCAGGCGATGAGGGGCCGGCCGATTATGCGCTGGTCCGTTCCCCTCCCGCAGAGATGCTGCGGGGACGTTCTACCCTGCGCGGCGTCTTTGCCCTGGGCGCGGGCGTCGATGAGATTCTGAAACAGCTGGAGCAGCACCCGGAGATGCTGCCCGACAGCGTGCCGCTCTATCGGCTGGAAGATACCGGCATGGCGCGCCAGATGCAGGAGTATGCTGTCCATAGCGTCCTGACCTGGTTCCGCCGCTTTGATGACTACCGGCTTCAGCAGCAGCAGGCGTGCTGGCAGCCGCTGCCTCCCTATGCGCGTGAAACCTTTACCGTCGGTATTCTGGGGGCGGGCGTGCTGGGGCAGAGCGTCGCCGAGGGCCTGAAGCCCTGGGGATTCCCGCTGCGCGTCTGGAGCCGTTCGCCGAAAACCATTGACGGCGTCACCAGCTTCGCCGGTCGCGATGCTCTGCAGCCGTTCCTGCAGGGGACGCAGGTGTTAATCAACCTGCTGCCGAGTACGCCGGAGACGATTAAACTGATCGACCAGCACTT
Organism: Type-F symbiont of Plautia stali; assembly: GCF_059731105.1. NCBI lineage: Bacteria > Pseudomonadati > Pseudomonadota > Gammaproteobacteria > Enterobacterales > Enterobacteriaceae > Type-F symbiont of Plautia stali. The sequence goes on from NZ_AP035909.1 coordinate 1,559,611, forward strand.
TTTAGCGCAGCTGCCGCACGGCGCGTTCTTCCTCAACATCGCACGCGGTGCGCAGGTGGTGGAAGCGGATCTGCTGGCAGCACTGGAGAGTGGTCAGCTGAAAGCGGCGGCCCTGGATGTGTTTCAGGTGGAGCCGCTTCCTGAAGCGCATCCGCTCTGGTCCCATCCGCGCGTCACAATTACCCCCCATAATGCGGCGGTCACGCTGATCGACGAAGCGATCGACTATATTGCCCGCGCCATTACTCAGGACCAGGCAGGCGACATGCCGCCGGGCAGGGTGGATCGGCAGCGCGGCTATTAACTAACCGGCCCTGTCAGGGCCGCTCAGGAGGAGAGAAGAATGTATCCGGTAGATCTGCATATGCACACTGTTGCCAGCACACATGCTTACAGCACGCTGCACGACTATGTGGCTCAGGCGAAGCAAACGGGCCTGAAACTGTTTGCCATTACCGATCACGGCCCTGACATGGCTGACGCGCCGCACTACTGGCACTTTGTGAATATGCGCATCTGGCCGCGGGTGATCGATGGCGTGGCGATTCTGCGCGGTATCGAGGCCAACATTAAAAATCAGCAGGGGGAGATAGACTGCTCCGGCCCGATGCTTGATGCGCTGGATCTGATCGTTGCCGGCTTTCACGAGCCGGTTTATGCGCCGCGCGACAAAAAACAGCACACTGACGCGATGATCGCCGCAATGGCCAGCGGACAGGTTCACATCATCAGCCATCCGGGTAACCCGAAATTCCCGGTCGATATCCCGGCTATCGCTGAAGCTGCCGCGCATTATGACGTGGCGCTGGAACTGAACAACTCCTCCTTTACCCACTCGCGTCCCGGCAGCGAACCTAACTGTCGCGCGATTGCCGCCGCGGTGCGCGACGCTGGTGGACGGCTGGCGTTTGGCTCCGATTCCCATACCGCGTTTACGCTGGGTCATTTCGAACACTGCCTGCGCATCGCCCGTGAAGTGGATTTTCCGGAGGATCGGGTGTTAAATGTTACGCCTCGCCGCCTGCTCGACTTTCTGGAGCAGCGCAGCGGCAAATATATTGCTGAACTGGCTGACTTTTAACTGCTTCGTCGGGAACTCAGCCCCGCATAGGGGCTTTTCAGGGCCACCTTTCTCTGGTTTGAAAAGCATGACTTTATTCGGATACTACCCAACGTATCTGAACAGCCCTGCCTCGGTTATATCAATAGTCACCCGCAGACGTGCCGAAGGATCAATAATGAAGTTTGCAAAATGGCTGGGTAAATTTTCGGCACACCTTCTTGAGGGGACGATAACAGCAGCGATGAGTTTCCTGGCTCTCGCTTCGCTATTTTTGTTTGATAGTCTGGCTCTGAAGCTATGCGGCTTTTTTGGTTCTGTTTTGATGGGGTATGGAGCCGCTTATTTCCTTGGTAAAGCCAGAGGGGAGCACAGGGAATGACAGTGCATAGCTATTTCCCTCCCCTGAACACCCTGTGAGATAGTCTCTTATAATGCCGGTGGATGGCTGGCGTTTGGCTCCGACTCCCACACCGCGTTTACGCTGGGCCATTTTGAACACTGCCTGCGCATCGCCCGTGAAGTGGATTTTCCGGAGGATCGGGTGTTAAATGTCACGCCGCGCCGTCTGCTCGACTTTCTGGAGCAGCGCAGCGGCAAACATATTGCTGAACTGGCTGACTTTTAACTTACTTTGCCTCAAGGAAATCTGACTCATGAATGAGTTTTCCATTCTGTGCCGCGTGATCGGCTCTCTGTTTAATCGTCAGCCGCAGGACCCGCTGCTGGTCCCGCTGTTTACCCTGCTACGCGACGGTAAGCTGCAGTCACAGTGGCCGCTGGAGCAGGATGAGCTGCTGACCCGTCTGCAACAAAACAGCGATCCTCAGGCGCTGGCCGCTGATTACAACGCGCTGTTTGTCGGCAGCGACTGTAACGTGCCGCCTTACGCTTCACAGTGGCCTGAAGGCAAAACCGAGCCGGAAGTGCGGGCGTTTCTCTCCTCGCGCGGTATGCCACTAAGCGATGCGCCCGCGGATCACTTTGGTGTTCTGCTGCTCTCTGCGTCATGGCTGGAAGATCAGTCGGCGGAAGATGAGAGCGCGGCGCAGCTGGCGCTGTTCGAAGAGTATCTGCTGCCGTGGTGCGGGGCTTTCCTGGGTAAAGTGGAAGCGCATGCCACCACCGCGTTTTACCGCACGCTGGCGATGCTGAGTCGCGAAGCCATTCAGGTGATGTACAACGAGCTGCTTGAGAGTAACGAACAGCAGCCCGACGCCTGATTGCCTGCGTCGCCGGGTTCTGCCGGGACTGCCTGAGAATGTGAGTTTCTGCTAAGGCCCTGTGGTCGCTATCCGAGCAGTTTAAAGAATCAGCTGCTCGGGTCGGCAGGCGTATAACTTTGCAAGTCGCTCGCGTGTTTTCTTCTGGGGCTTACTGTCGGGTCGTTCGAGTTGCGAAATCGCACTTTGTGTCGTGCCCAGTTGCTGAGCCACCTCATGCTGACTCAGACCCCGATAGATGCGCCAGGCTGCCTGAAGGCTCACTTCCTGCTCAATCATGATCCCTGCTACGTCATGGGGGATCGTTTCGTCATCATGCTCATCGGCCTCAGCAGAAAGCGATTCCCATTCGCCCTCGCTGGCTGAAAGCAACTTTTCGTACTCCGCAACGGGCAGAACCACAAACTGTGGTTTACCGCTTTCATCATAAATATATTGTTTTGACATAATTTATCCGGGATTTTCTCTGTGCAGCAAATGCAACAGTAGCGCAGGGCATATCCTGACGGGCTGGCACAATACCTGTAAACACCGTCCCTGAGTTCCGGAGGAGGATAATGGCAAAGTCTAATGTGTTCAAGGTTATTTTCTAATTATCTAATGCCCGGTTTGTCAGGCGTTCATCCGTGCCGTTCACCACGCCGCCGGGTGCGTACCCGGCACACATCCCGGCGTTGCGCAGAACTGTGGTGTGCCGGGCAGCCAGGCGGCGGCGCGCAGCCGGACGCCAATCCCCCATGGCGTCAGCTCCAGGAAGGGCAGGTTGTCCTTCACCTGAGGCACAATGCCCGAGCCGCTGTGCTGGCCTGCGGCATGCTGCTGCAACAGCCATGCGGTGCGCGCCAGTGACAGCCGTACCTGGCTGCCGTGCCCCCCGGTAAGACGCCGCCGTAATCCCTCCAGCACCGCGGCCGCCAGCAGATAGCCGGTGGCATGATCCAGCGCCTGGACCGGCAGCGGGCACGGTTTATCGCTCTGCTGCCACTGCATGCCCCGTTCGGCAATGCCGCAGCCCATCTGCACCAGACTGTCGAAACCGCGCCGGTTGCGCCACGGCCCCTGCCAGCCCCAGGCATTCAGGCTGGCATCGACCAGCCCCGGTGAGAGTGACTGGCGGGTTTCGGCGTCAAAACCGAGCCGTTCCAGCGCATCGGCCCGATAGCCGTGTACCAGAACATCGGCGTCCCGCAGCAGGCGGATAAACCGGTCGCGATCGACCGGCTGTGTCAGGTCGAGCACCGCACGTCGCTTGCCGCAGCTCATCTCCTCATCCAGCGTCGGCTCCGCCCAGCCGGGGGGATCGATACGCAGTACCGTGGCACCCAGGCTGGCAAGAAAGCGGGTGGCGACGGGGCCGGCAATAATCCGCGTCAGATCCAGTACCCTGATCCCCTGTAACGGACGCGCTTCAGCCAGCGGCCATGCGGGCGCAGGCGCTGCATCCGTCGTGTGCCAGTCAAACAGCGGCTCGCGCTGCACCGCCTGACCCTGGGGATGCTGCTGCCAGGCTTCGGCGCTGCGCATTTTGGCGGCACAGCCTCCCGCATCAATAATTGCCTGCTCCAGTTCGCTGGCCTGCCACTGCTGAACCTGCTGCGCCAGCGCCGGGCGATCGGCGTGGGTGCCCAGTACCTGCTCCATCGCCAGCCGGTGATGAGCCGCGTTGGTATGCAGGCGGATCCAGCCGTCGCGACTGCGGTAGTCTCCGGCAAAAGCATCCCACATTGCCGGGCCCGGGCGGTTTAACGGATGAAAGCTCTGCTGGAACCAGCGTGACGCCTGCCTGACGTTGACGGTAACAGGTGGCGAGGGATAAGTCGGGCGGGCGGTGGCGAGAAGCGCCGCCACCGCCTGGGTTGCCAGACCCAGGCTGGTGGCCGCCAGTTCACTGACGGCAAACGCGGAAGAGAATGTTGAACGATCAATAAAAGCGGGGAGAGGCCAGACGTTATCGCTGCCTTGCAATCCCTGCACCATCTGTTGCCAGAGTGAGGCGGTGCGCGCTGAATCCATGTTGTGCTCCCTGAGTACGTTTTCTCAAGCATAGCACGCCGGATTAACGCCGCCGCAGGCGCGGGAAGCGGGCGTGCATGCGCAGGTTACGCAGGTTAAGCACGGCGATGGCGGTGCCAAGGATCACCAGCGAGGCACCGATAATCTTAAAGCGGTTGAGACTGTCTCCCAGTACGACGATGCCCATCAGCACCGACAACACAGGCGTCAGCAGGGAGTAGGGCATGATCAGGTTGACGTTATATTTCTTCAGCAGCACATACCAGAGCGTGTAGGCAATAATTGATGAGGCGATGGCGCTGTAAAGAATGGCGAACCAGCCGTGCCAGCCAGCATGTTCGAGGGCGTAAAGCTGATTCGACTCCATCACCAGGCTGGAGGCACCGACAATCGGCATCGCCAGAAAGGCAATCCAGCCGGTCATGGTCAGTGGCTTAATCGGCGGCGACTTCTTCACAATCAGGTTACTGACAGCCCAGCCGGTGGCGCTGCACAACAGCAGGCAGAGCACCCACCACGACGGAATCGTCGGGCTGCCTGACAGCACCACCACACCGCTCAGCGAGATCATAATGCCCATCAGCTGCACCAGCTTCAGCTTCTCTTTCAGCACCAGCATTGCCAGCAGCATGGCAATCGGCGTGCCCAGCTGCACCACAATCGCGCCGGTGCCGGCATCGGTGTAGCGCAGGCCGACGAACAGCAGCGAGAAGTGCATAAACCCGAAGGTGAAAGCCAGCAGCAGCAGCCAGGGTAGTTGCTTACGTTCAATATGGCAAAACGGCACCAGCACCACGGCGACGACCAGAAAACGCATAAAGGTCAGAAACAGGGGCGGCAGCTCCAGCAGGCCCCATTTCACCGCCACATTGTTGAAGGCCCAGACAGAGACCACCATCAGAATCAGAAAAAAATGCCGCACAGCCACGATAATATCCTTTCGATGTTTTTTGCTTAGCCCGCTAATGATGGCACGAACTGCGGCATTCCAGCCAATTCCGGAAAAAATTTTCTGCGCGCAACGGTGAGACTTTCGGACGTGATGCTGGCAGACTGATTTGACACGACTTCTGAAAAGGACCCGATTCGGTATGACCCAGACGCCCGCTTTACCCCTTGCCCTGATTCAGCTTGAAGTCCCGCCCGCTAACGTTGTTTCGCAGATTGGTGAACAGCCCCGCTGGTTTATCGACGCCCTCGATCTGCAACCCCATGAGTACCTGATTGTGCGGCCCCATCTCGGTGAAGCGTTACCGGCTTTTGATGAGATCGCCGGTGCGATCCTCAGCGGCTCCTGGGCGATGGTCACCGATCATGAGGAGTGGAGTGAGCGCAGTGCGGCCTGGGTCCGGGCAGCCATTGAGCAGGAGCTGCCGCTGCTGGGTGTCTGCTATGGTCACCAGCTGATGGCCTATGCGCTGGGTGGCGAGGTGGCGGATAATCCGCATGGCTGGGAACGCGGCCTGCTCCCAATCCGCTGCAGCGCTCAGGCGCAGCGCGATCCGCTGCTGCAGGGTCTGCCAGCCGGGTTCAGCGTCTGGCTGTCACACCGGCAGTCGGTCATCACTCCGCCGCCTCAGGCGCAGGTGCTGGCGGCGTCGGCGCAGGATGGCTGCCAGATTGTGCGTTACGCTCCGCAGGCGCTGTCGGTGCAGTTTCATCCCGAATTTTCACGGCACATTATGAACGTCTGTCTGCCGGAAGGGCTGTCTGATGGCGGGGACGTTATCGAGGGGAAAGACTGGGCGCGTGCCTTGCTGGTGGAGTTCTGGCAACAGACGCGCCCGGACGCAGCGCAGGCTCAGGGCGCGTAGTGACGCCGGCAGCGATAAACCCAGGCGGGTGGCACATTTTTCAGCACCCGCTCGCGTTCCCAGGTGAAGTAACGCGACAGGTCGGGCTGGGTCAGTGAGGTGTACTGAAACTGCACGAAGATCCCATCCGGCCCCAGGGCATTAAACACCGCCCGCAGGATCGCTTCTCGCAGCGCGGGCGGTAAGGACAGCAGTGGCAGGCCGGAGAAGATCGCATCATATTCCCCGTTCAGGTACTCCGCAGAGCAGGTGCGCACGGTCATGCGCGTGTCGTCCAGCGCGCTGAGCTGGTCGGCCAGCGCAGCGCTGATCTCAAAGGCATCCAGCGTGGCGTCAGGGGACATCTCTGCCAGTATCCGCCGAGTCAGGACGCCGTCGCCCGCGCCCAGCTCGGCAATACGTAATGTTTCAGGCCACGCCACCGAGGCAATCATGGTGCGGCATAGCGCCTCTGAGGACGGCGTAATGCTGCCCATCATGCGCGGATTGCGGATAAACTGATGCACGAAATTGGCTTTAGCGCGCATCTGGGTAAAAGCCGAAGCCAGCATGCTTATCTCCCGAATGAATTCATCCTCTCGTTGACCCCTTTGTGACGCACTAGTTTCTTATTTGCCAGCCTTTCCGAAAAAAGTCGGAATTTTCTATAAACGAAGCGGAAGCGACGATTCCTTCGGCGCGGTCACAGTTTCCGGTCATCGGAACTGACAGGCTGGCGATGATCATTCATGTTAATAATAAGTTTCGTCATTGTTACATCAGTCACCTGTCAGGAGAATGACCATGCGTTATGCCGCCCCGGGAGAACAGGGTTCTCTGATCACGTTACAAAAGAATTATGGCAACTTTATTAATGGTGAATTCGTCGCGCCGGTGAACGGCAACTACTTCACTAATACCTCGCCGGTAAACGGGTCTGAGGCCGGTGAGTTCCCGCGCTCAGACGTGGCCGATGTGGATAACGCGGTGGCAGCGGCCGCGGCGGCCGCAGAAGCCTGGGGCAAAACCTCTCCGCAGCAACGCGCGCTGCTACTGCTGAAAATTGCCGATCGGCTTGAAGCGAATCTGGAGACGATGGCGGTTTATGAAACCTGGGATAACGGTAAGCCCGTGCGCGAAACGCTGGCGGCGGATCTGCCCCTCGCTGTTGACCACTTCCGTTATTTTGCCGGCTGCGTCCGGGCCCAGGAGGGCAGTGCGGCGGAGATCGATGAGTTCACCGCCGCCTACCATTTCCATGAGCCGCTGGGCGTGGTGGCGCAGATTATCCCGTGGAACTTCCCGCTGTTAATGGCGGCGTGGAAACTGGCCCCGGCGCTGGGCGCAGGGAATTGTGTGGTACTGAAACCGGCGGAACAGACGCCGCTGTCGATCACCGTGTTTGTCGATCTGATCAAAGACCTGCTGCCGCCGGGTGTGCTGAACGTGGTGCACGGGTACGGTAAAGAGGCGGGTGAGGCGCTGGCGTCCCACGCCGGCATTGCCAAAGTTGCCTTTACCGGTTCAACCGCCACCGGCGGCCATATTCTGGAGCTGGCGGCGAAGAGCCTGATCCCCTCTACGGTCGAACTGGGGGGGAAATCTCCCAATATCTTCTTTGAAGATATCATGCAGGCGGAAGAGAGCTTTATTGAGAAAGCAGCCGAAGGCGTGGTGCTGGGCTTCCTGAACCAGGGCGAAGTCTGTACCTGCCCGTCACGGGCGCTGGTGCAGGAGTCAATATATGAGCCGTTCATGGCGGCTGTCATGAAGCGGGTGAAAACTATTAAACGGGGCGATCCGCTGGATACAGAGACGATGGTGGGAGCCCAGGCGTCACAGCAGCAGTTTGATAAAATCCTCTCCTATCTGGACGTGGCCCGGCAGGAAGGCGCGGAGGTGCTGGTGGGCGGAGGCGTCGAGAAACTGGATGATTCCCTCAACAGTGGCTACTACATTCAGCCGACCCTGCTGAAAGGCAACAACAGCATGCGGGTATTTCAGGAGGAGATCTTTGGCCCGGTTATCGGCATCACCACCTTTAAGGATGAAGCCGAAGCCGTCCGCATCGCCAACGACTCCATCTATGGGCTGGGGGCAGGCGTCTGGACCCGCGATATCAACCGTGCTTATCGGGTCGGCCGGGCAATCAAAGCCGGACGCGTCTGGACAAACTGCTATCACCTCTATCCGGCGCACGCGGCCTTTGGTGGCTATAAGAAATCGGGGATTGGGCGCGAGACCCACAAAATGATGCTGGATCACTATCAGCAGACCAAAAACCTGCTGGTCAGCTACAGTATCGAACCGCTCGGTTTTTTCTGAACCTGACGCGGGGAGCTGCTGCCTGCGGCTCTCATTCTTCTCCGCTATCACCGCTGAACCACGCTACGGCGTGGTTTTTGTACGATTAGAGGATGTAATGTACCGGATGATTTTTGCCTTCGGAAACCGTCAGACGGCCCGGTAAAGAACAATTAATCAGTCTGTTAAAAAATTTAACATGTTTATTTAACGTTTCGCTTACTTTTCCCTCCCCACGCCGGGTGCCTGGCTGCAACCAGGCACTACATCAATATATTAACGTATTGATAAACCGGCATTTATACGAATCCTCCTTTGCGAACCGACGCCAGATGCCTCTCTGCTTTCGGGGCACGAATCATTCTGATTTTTCCTTAATAGCGCCACTCATTACATGAGAGGTATTAATGCTGATTTCAGCCCTGTCATATTTTTGAGTAAAAATACTTCATATTAACGCAACTTGTTAAGATTACTCCTATGTAGATGGTTAAAAGTGAGGCAGATTTGTATTAACAAAATTAGTTAACTAAATCTGATGTTTTTTGCACCAAAACCGTGCCGTTGAATTTTCGTCAGTCTTATGTAAACTTGCAGCTAATATTTACAAATGGATTTTGGTTTCAGGCTCACGGGCAGGATTTTCCTGACTCGTGCGGTAGCTATGAGAGATCATGGATTGATAAAGTGTTTAAAATTAACAACTAACAGCGGTCAGGGAAGGGTGGCTGGTGCGGTCTGCTTAAACTTTCAGCGGCGTCTGAATTGTCAACGCGAAAGTTTTTCTGTCATGGATGGCTTAAGTAATCTCTGGATTTACCCTGCCTCAGGAATTTTGTCGGAAAGAAATAGATCAACAATTTGATCATTTACATTCAGGCGTAATTTCTTCCCGTCTCTGCCTTAGCCTGCCGAAGTCGCTTTTCATACTTAATCTTTGTTGATCGTTTTTCAGCAGCGCAGACGCTAATTCAGCGCAATCTGCTTAATGATTGCTTTTTGGTCTGGTACTAATCAGCGGCCAGACATTTAACACCCTCCGATGTTCATTACTGACACCCGGCCCCTGGCCACTCTTCTAGGTACGAATGGAACACAACATGAAAAATATGGTGAAGCTCCGCATTGCATTAGGCCTGATGGTTGTTTTCTCTCTTGCGGGCTGTAAGACGCCCCCAAAAATGACGGATGACACGCTGGTGACCAGCACAGTCGATGGCGTGGCGATCAGCCACCGCTATGCGATTAAACCGCCAGCCCAGTTCACGCCGGTGAATCAGCCTTACCGTGCGCTCTATCCTGCCTCGGTAATGAGCCAGCCCAGCTTTGGCGGCAAAGTGGTTGAGACCCTGAAAAGCGGTGACAGCTACACCGTCATTGGTCAGGTAGAGAACAACTGGCTGGCGCTGGGTGAACCGGCTCAGGCCGCTGCGGAACCGGAAAAGGATGCCGCCAGCGCGAAAGAGGCGACGCCACCGGCTGCGCCACAGGCCACCGTTAAGCTGGCAGGCTATGTGCCGTTCCGCGCCGTCGTGAAAAGCGAGCTTTACGATCAGACCGTGAAAGCCGATCAGCCAAAACGCCGTGCACGCAGCAGCAGCAAGAAGAAGACCTGCGTCGCGGTCAACGGTGACAGCACTGCCTGCCAGAACAGCAGCAGCGGAACCTGGATCATTAACTAATCGCACTGAGCAGGGAGGGCAGGATGATGATGACACGACAACTGCGCGCGGCGCTGATCGGCGTGATGGCCTGGCTGCTGGCAGGCTGCAGCAGCAGTACGCCGCCGGTGGCCTACTACAACCTGGATGTGCAGGCGCAGAACCAGGTTAACGGCGGTGCGCCGCTGAAAGTGCGGGTCATGTTGCTGACCTCCGACGCGGATTTCATGTCGGCCGATTTCTACTCCCTGCAAAACCAGCCGGCGACCGCGCTGGGTAGTGCGCAACTGAATACGCAACAGTTCTTCCTGACGCCAGACCAGCGTAGCAAAACGCTGCGCATCCGGAGTCTGCCCGAGGCGCGCTTCATCGGCATCATGGCGGAATACCAGGCGCTGGATGGCAAAGTCTGGCGGCTGTCGCTGCCGGTCCCGGAAGGCGATGCCCCCGCATTCTGGGCGTTCTGGAAACGTAACGATGGCGAGCTGAATGCCCGCATCGTCGCGGGCGTTAACGGCCTACGAGTGGAAAAACAGTGATGCCTATGAACAGAGCCGAAAAGGTGGTCTGGACCGAGGGGATGTTTCTGCGTCCTCACCATTTCCAGCAGTCAGAAAATTATCTTCTCAGTACCCTGCGTGAATGGGGTCAGTCCCAGCGCCCCTTCACCTGGGGTTTTTACGATCTGGAGTTTGATGAGGCGCTGATGCGTCAGGGCAAACTGGCTCTGAGTGCCGCCAGCGGCTGCCTGCCGGACGGCACCTTCTTTGCGTTCAGTCAGCCCCGGCATGGCCCGGCACCGCTCGATCTGCCTGCCACGATTGACCGCAGCAAGGTCGTGCTGGCGATACCGGCCCGCCGCAACGGACGTGAGGCGGTTGCCTTCCAGGAGTCTCAGGATTCTCTGGCGCGCTATCTGGCCTGGGAAGCGGAAGTGGAAGATGACAACGCTCAGGCGGTGGGCAGCGCCACCGTGCAGTTTGGCAAACTGCGCCTGCGTCTGATGCTGGAGCAGGACCTGACCGCTGAGTGGACCGCAATGGGCGTGGCGCAGGTGATTGAAAAACGCAGCGACAACCATATCCGGCTCGACAGCGACTACATTCCACCGATGCTGACCCTCAACAGCAGCCGTCCGCTGCAAAACATGTTCAACGATCTGCACGGGCTGATCCAGCAACGCAGCCAGCAGCTGAGCCAGCGGGCGCCCGGCACAGGCCGCTTCAACAGCGCCGATATGGTCGATTTTATGCTGCTGGCGCTACTCAATCGTCAGCTTGGCCTGCACAGCCATCTGCAGCATCTGCCGCTGCTTCATCCGGAGACGCTCTACAGCCACTGGGTGCAACTGGCGGCAGAACTCAGCACCTGGACGCCCGCCCGCGCCCCGGACGGGCTGCCGCTTTACGATCATGACGATCTGCAGGGCTGCTTCAGCCGCCTGTCACTGCTGCTGCGTCAGGGACTGTCACAGGTGATGGAGGAGAGCGCCATTCAGCTGCCGCTGATCCAGCGCTCACACGGCCTCAATGTCGCGACCGTGCCGGAAAGCAGCATGGTGCATGAGTTTGGCTTTGTGCTGGCGGTTAAAGCCAGCGTCCCGGCCGACACCCTGCAGACTCACTTCCCGGCGCAGATGAAAGTCGCGCCGGTCAGCAAAATCCGCGATCTGGTGCAGCTGCAGCTGCCGGGGCTGGCCCTGCGGGCAATGCCTGGCGCGCCGCCGCAGATCCCGTGGCATGCCGGTTACAACTATTTCGAACTGGATAAGAACAGCGAGCTATGGAAAGAGATGGAGCGCTCAGGCGCTTTTGCGCTGCACCTTGCCGGTGAGTTTCCGGGCCTGAACATGGAGTTCTGGGCCATCCGCAGTCAGTCAGAATAATAAACTGAGCACGCAGCATGATGCAGGAACACGAAAAATCACACAGCGACATTGCGCCGGATGCCAGCCATCAGAATGTGCTGGTCGCGGCGGCGAATCCCCTGATTAATGCCATTCCCCAGATCCGACATTCCGTCACCCATGACGATCCGGCCCAACTGCGCCAGCAGCTGATCGACCAGATCCGGCGCTTTGAACTGAGCTGCCAGCAGTCGGGGCTCGGCTATGAAGTGATTATCGGCGCGCGTTACTGCCTCTGCACGGCGCTGGATGAGGCGGCGGCGCTGACCCCCTGGGGCAGTCGCGGCGTCTGGACCAGCAACGGTCTGCTGGTCACCTTTCACAACGAAACCTGGGGCGGCGAAAAGTTTTTCCAGCTGCTGGCGAAGCTGTCACAGAACCCGCGTCGTCACATTCTGATGCTGGAACTGATCTACTTCTGTCTGGTGCTGGGATTCGAAGGGCGCTATCGGGTGCTGGACAACGGCCGTTCGCAGCTGGAGACCATCAAACAGCGGCTGCTGCAGATGATTAAAAGCGTGCGCGGCAGTTACGCGGCGGCGCTGTCACCGCACCCGACCGATCAGCCGGTACTGCGCAAACTCTGGCGGCCGATGATTCCGCTGTGGGCCTGCGCGGCCGTGGCGGGGCTGGCTGCCTGCCTGTTTTATATCGTGCTCAACTGGCGTCTGGGCGATTACACCTCGCCGGTGCTGGCGCGTATCTACCAGACGGCCCTGCCGGAAGTGAAGATCGGTAATCCGGCGCCGCCTCCGCCTGCCACGCTGAACCTGCGCGCCTTCCTGAAACCGGAAATTGATGCCGGGCTGGTGGCGGTGCGCGACGAGGCGGACCGCAGCGTCGTGACGCTGAAAGGGGACGGGCTGTTTGCATCGGCGGCCACCGAGGTGCGCGGACGTTATACCGACGTCATCCGGCGTATCGCCGCCGCCATGAATAACGTCAGCGGCCAGATTCAGGTGATTGGCTACAGCGACAACGTGCCGATTCGCAGTGCGCGCTTCGCTTCCAACTTTGAACTCTCTCTGGCCCGTGCCGAGTCGGTGCAGAGCCTGCTGCAACAGCAGCTGGCGCAGCCTTCAAGGGTGAAAGCGGAAGGGCGCGGTGAAAGCAATCCGCTGGTGCCAAACACCAGCGCAGAAAATCGTGCACGTAACCGTCGGGTTGAAATCACGCTGCTGGTAGCACCGGATGCGACCCATGCCGAACTTAACGGCCTGGCGAGAGGGAACTGATCCATGCTGAATATCCTGTTTGCGGTACTGACCAGCCGCCTTGCGTGGGGCTTTGTCGGCATCACCGCGCTCTCTTTTATCATCTGGGTCATCGGCCCGGTCTTCTCTATCGTGGATTCGCGTCCGCTTGAGCCGGAGCAGAATCGCATCATCAGTATTGCGCTGCTCTATCTGGTGTGGGGCCTGGGGCAGGCGATCCCGCGGTTCTATAACTTCTGGCTTAACCGCAAACTGATGTCGAGCCTGGAAACCGGTAAGAGTGACGCCCCGGAAGCGGACCGGCAGCGGCTGACCAGCGAAGAGCAGGTGCTGGCAGGGCGCTTCTCAGAAGCCACAGAGATGCTGAAAAAGGCGCACTTCCAGCGTCACAGCAGCAAAGGGACACCGTTCTGGGCGCAGCGCTTTGGCCGCCAGTATCTCTACCAGCTGCCGTGGTACATGATTATCGGCGCACCCGGTGCCGGTAAAACCACCGCGCTGGTCAACTCCGGCCTGCAGTTTCCGCTGGCGGATAAGTTCGGGAAGTCGGCGCTGCGCGGGATTGGCGGCACACGCAACTGCGACTGGTGGTTTACCAATGAAGCTGTTCTGCTCGACACGGCGGGGCGTTACAGCACCCAGGAGAGTCAGCAGGAGCGCGACGCCAGCGAATGGCACCACTTTCTCGGACTCCTGCGCAAATATCGCGGACGTCAGCCGATCAACGGCGTGGTCGTCACCCTCAGCGTCTCCGATCTGCTGACCCAGTCGCCTGAAGCGCTGCGCAACCAGGCGCTCGCTTTGCGTCAGCGCCTGATGGAGCTGCATGACCGTCTCGGCATCCGCTTCCCGGTCTATGTGCTGGTGACCAAGGCGGACCTGCTCAAAGGGTTCCGCAGCTACTTTGCCGCGCTGGATAAAGCGCAGCGTGAACAGGTGTGGGGGTTCACCTTCCCGTGGGCGCAGGCCTCCGCCGCCGATTTTGAGCTGAATAACCAGTTTCAGCAGGAGTACTCCCTGCTGCAGCAGCGGCTGGAAGCGGGACTGGCGGATCGGCTGCTGACGGAGAGCGACGCGCAGGCGCGGGCCGAGAGCTATCTGTTCCCGCAGGAGTTTGCGGCACTGCGTCCGGTGCTGGCAGAGGCGCTCGACACGCTGTTTGCCCGCTCTGATTTTGAAACCCAGTTCGCCCCGCGCGGCATCTATTTTGCCAGCGGCACCCAGGAAGGTCTGCCGTTTGACCGGGTGATGGGGGAGCTGAACCGTGCACTCAATCTGCCGAACCAGCAGGCGGGTGAGTCGGGAAGCTGGGACCATGTCGATAAAGAGGCGCCGATCCCGCAGAACAAAGGGCAGAGCTTCTTCCTGAAAGGGGTGCTGGAAAATGTGATTTTCCAGGAGTCTGGCCTGGCGGGCAGCAACCGCTGGTGGGAGCTGCGCAACCGCGCCGGTCTGTGGTCGGGCTATCTGGCCCTGCTGGTGCTGTTACTGGTGGCTGGCGCGCTGTGGCTCACCAGCTACAGCAAAAACAAAGCCTATCTGCAGGAGATGGCTGCCAAAACGCCGCAGGTGGAGCAGCTGGGCGATCGGTTACAGCAGCAGGTCAATGGCGATCTGTTTGCGCTGGTGCCCTATCTCAACACCCTGTTGCACCTGCCGGAGAGCGCCGACTTCTCGCTCGACTCGCCACCGCTGACGCGCCGGATGGGGCTCTATCGCGGCACCGAGGTCAGCGATGCAACCCGGGCGCTCTACGACAAAGCGCTGAAGCAGCTGCTGTTGCCGCAGGTGGCACAGAACATCACCCGCTGGCTGCGCAATGACAATGGCAGCGACGCTGATTACAGCTATGAGGCGCTGAAGGCGTATCAGATGCTCTACCAGCCAAAGCATTACGATGGCAAGTTCCTGCAGGCGTGGCTGATGCTTAACCTCTCCCGCGAACTGCCGCAGAACGTCACCCAGCAGCAGGTCAAACAGCTGGCGTGGCATCTGCAACAGCTGCTGGAGACGCAGATCCAGTCGTCGCCTTACGCGAAGGATGAGGCGCTGGTCAGGCGCGAACAGACGCTGATTAACCAGATGCCGCTCTCACAGCGGGTCTATGGCCGACTGAAGCGGCTGCTGCAGCGCAACGGCACGCTACAGCCGGTCACGCTGTCGGCGCTGGGTGGGCCGCAGAGCGAGCTGGTGTTTTCACGCAAAAGCGGCAAGTCGGTCAACGACGGGGTCGAGGGGCTCTACACGCCGGACGGCTACTGGCAGCAGGTGGATAAGCAGATCGCGCCGGTCACGCAGGCGCTCTATAAGGACGATCTCTGGGTGCTGGATGGGGCCGCGCCGCAGCAGAAAAGCGAGGAGATCGACCTCGCGGTGCGCCAGCTCTATGTGCAGGACTATATCCGCCAGTGGGAGCAGTTCCTCAGCGATATCCAGCTCAACAGCAGCGCCGATCTGTCACAGCGCATCAACACGGCGCGCCTGCTCTCTGGCAATCACTCACCGCTGCGCCAGATGGTCATCAACCTCAGTAAACTGCTGACGCTGAACCGGGCGCAGCCTGATGAGAAAACCGCGCAGCCGCAGCAGCCGTCAGATAACAGCGCCACCCGCACGCTGGAAGCGCTGTTTACCTCGCCCGACGCCAGCGCCGCGCGGGGCCAGGCTGCCGCGCAGGCCGCACCGGAGCAGGCTGTGGCGTTGCACTTCGCGCCGATTCTGGAGCTGGCGCAGCCGTTACAGCAGGGCAGCAAGGTGCTGGCAGTCGATGATTTCCTGCATCAGATTGACGACCTTTATCGTTACCTCACGGCGGTGCAGGATGCCGCCAACAGCGGGATGCCGCCACCGGCCAGCGATGCGATCAGCCGTCTGCAGGCCAGCGCCGGTCGCCTGCCGGGGTCGCTGCAGAACATGGTTTCCAGCATGGCCGTGGGGGCCAGCAGCGATGCTCAGCGTCGCGACATGGATAACGTCCGCAAACGCATCACCATGGAGGTCGGCAGCTTCTGCCGTCAGGCGATTGCCGGTCGCTATCCGCTGGTGCGCTCTGCGCGCAGCGAGGTAACCCCTGACGACCTGGCCCGCATGTTTGCGCCAGGCAGCGGCATGATGGACAGCTTCTTCCGTGACAACCTGGCGAGCAAGGTGGACACCACCCGCGCGGCCTGGCGCTTTACGCCGGGCATCGACGGTAAAACCCTGCCAGGCGGCGAAGCCCTGCTGCGTCCCTTCCAGCAGGCGCAGTCGATTCGCGATGCCTTCTTTGCCAACGGCGCAACCACCCCAGGCTTCCGCGTGACGCTGCGCACCGTCAGGATGGACAACGATATTCTTAACCTGACGCTGGATGTGGATGGACAGATTCTGCGTTACAGCCACGGCCCGCAGGCGGTGCAGCTGGTCAGCTGGCCGGGTCCCGGCGGCACCAGCCAGGTGCGGATGCAGCTCGGTCTGACCAACGGCACCACGTCCACCCTGGTCACCAGCGGCCCGTGGGCGCTCAATCGCTTCTTCGACCGCGCCCGGGTGACGGCGGCTGGCGGACTGACCCGCGAAGCAACGTTCAGCGTGGAAGGCCATCAGGTGACGCTGTCGTTTACCCCTGGCAGCATTCGTAACCCGTTCCAGCTTCCCGGCTTTAGCTGCCCCTGAAACAGGATCCGACAATGACTCAATACGCTGCACCCTGCTGGTACGGCAAACTGCCCAGCGCGGGTGACTTTGTAAAGCGCCGCTTTCCGGACGTGCTCTATCGCCAGTGGTCCAGCTGGTTTCAGGTGGGGCTGCACCACTGGCAGAGCAATCAGGAAGGCGATAACGCGCCTTCACGGCCGTTTCTCAATGCGCCGGTATGGAACTTTGTGGTGCCCCCGATGCTCGGCAGCCAGCTCATCCAGATGGGCTGCCTGATTGCCGCGCGTGACAGCGTGGGGCGTAACTACCCGCTCTGTGCGCTGCGTCATTTCACCCCGGCCGAGTGGTCACCCGCGCTGCTGGCGCGTTCCGGTGAGTGGTATCAGCAGGTGGGCAATACACTGCTGCGGGTCGTGCAGGGCGGCGGCTCACCGGAACAGCTGGATCAGGCGCTGCTCAGTATCCCGCAGCCGCAGCCTCCTCAGGCGTCAGACGAATCGTCAGACATTCTCAACGTGATCGGGCATGGCGACACCCCTTCGACGCTGAACTGGACGCTGCCGGGCGAGAACTTTGACCCGCAGTTCTACACCAGCTTCTGGTGGACGAACCAGAGCGACGGGTTTCCGCTTTATACCCAGGTGCACAGCGGTAACTTCACCGCCCAGCTTTTTTCCCTGCTGTTTGATCCGGCCGGTGGGGCAAAGCCGGGACGAAACGGACTTTATCCCCCGATGTTTGAATCCTGAGGCGATATGCATGACGACCAATATTGAGGCTTTGCTGGCTCCGGTCAGCGACGACAATCCCGGTGGGGATAACCTGGAGTATCACGCCGATTTTCAGGCGATGGAGCAGGCCAGCGCCGGTAAAGCGGAGCAGCAGTTCGGCAGCACGATCATTCCGGCGGAACCGGCGGACTGGAACAAAGTGGAGAAACTGGCGATCGCGCTGCTGGAACGCAGCAAAGATCTGCGGGTGATGCTGGCGCTGACTCACGCCTGGACCGAGCTGAAAGGGCTGCCGGGCTACGCACAGGGCCTGAAACTGATTGAGCAGGCCTTACTGCTTTACTGGGAGCCGCTGTGGCCGCGGCTGGAAGAGTATGGCGAACAGGATCCTTTCTACCGCATCAACGCGCTGGCGCTGCTGGGTGACAAGTCGCCCCTGAGCAGCGCGGTGCGCCAGAGCTGGCTGCTGCGCTACCCCTCAGATGGGATCACGCTGCGTGATGCCGCTGCGCTGTGCGACGGCAGCAAGACAGAGGTGGCTGATTATCCGGGTGGCCTGCCGCGTCTGATCGACGAACTGGCGCGGGGCGATCAGCCCGGCATTGAGGCGGTGCTGCAGATTCATGAGCGGCTGCAGACCATCTGCGAAACCGTGGCCGAACGGCTGGGCGACGCCGCCGTGCCGGAACTGACGCAGCTGCGCAGGCAGATTGCACTGATCGCCGAGCGCGGCGAGGCCACCGATCTCAGCGCCCTGGTCCCCACGGCAGCGGCGACGGAACAGCCGGCTGAAACCGCAGCAGCGCCTGCACCGGCGGCACTCCGTGCAGCCACTGACTGGCGCAGTGTGCAGATTGGCTCCCGCGCCGACGCTCAGCTGATGCTGGAAAAGGTAAAGCTCTATTTTACCCAGCACGAGCCGAGCCATCCGGCACCACTGATGATCGACCGGGTTCAGCGTTTAATCGAACGCGACTTTCTGGAGATCATCCGTGAACTGGCCCCTGATGGGGTGCATCAGCTGGAAACCATTTTCGGCCGTCGCGATTAAGCAGACATAACGCACTCACACAGCGGGACCTGCGCGCCTGCTGTGACACTTTATCCGCGCATCATTAATGGAGAAAACCATGGCAACAAGCAAATCCAGTGGGCAGAAGTTCATTGCCCGCAATCGCGCGCCTCGCGTTCAGATTGAATATGACGTGGAAATTTATGGCGCGGAACGCAAAATTCAGCTGCCGTTTGTGATGGGCGTGCTGGCGGATCTGGTCGGTAAACCGCTGGAGCCGCAACCGGGCATCGACGAGCGTAAATTTCTTGAGATCGACATCGATAACTTCGATGAGCGCATGAAAGCCCTGAAGCCGCGCGCCGCTTTCCAGGTGGATAACACCCTGAACGGCGAAGGCAAACTGAATATTGATCTGACTTTTGACAGCATGGATGACTTCTCGCCGGATGCCGTGGCCCGTAACGTCGAGCCGCTGAGCAAATTGCTGGAAGCGCGTACCCAGCTGGCCAACCTGCTGACCTACATGGATGGCAAAAACGGCGCGGAAGAGCTGATTGGTAAAGTGCTGCAGGACCCGACGCTGTTACAGGCCCTGACCCATCTGCCAAAGCAGGGTGACACCACTGACGCAGAGGAGCCTAAAGCATGACCCAGACTTCACAACAGCCGCAATCACAGGGCGCGGCCAGCTTCAGTCAGGATGAGTTCAGCGCGCTGCTGAACAAAGAGTTCCGGCCGAAAAGCGATCAGGCGCGTGCTGCCGTGGAAAGCGCGGTAAAAACCCTGGCGCAGCAGGCGCTGGAAAATACCGTGACCGTCTCCAGCGATGCCTATCGCACCATCCAGGCACTGATCGCGGAGATTGATGAAAAGCTGTCGCAGCAGGTAAATCAGATTATTCACCATCCGGATT
Organism: Type-F symbiont of Plautia stali; assembly: GCF_059731105.1. Taxonomy (NCBI): domain Bacteria; kingdom Pseudomonadati; phylum Pseudomonadota; class Gammaproteobacteria; order Enterobacterales; family Enterobacteriaceae; species Type-F symbiont of Plautia stali. Next base: position 1,579,080 of record NZ_AP035909.1, read on the forward strand.
TTCAGTCGCTGGAGAGTGCCTGGCGTGGCCTGAGCTACCTGGTGAACAACACCGAAACCGACGAGATGCTGAAAATCCGCTTCATGAGCATCTCCAAACAGGAGCTGGGCCGCTCCCTGAAGCGCTACAAAGGCGCTGGCTGGGACCAGAGCCCGCTGTTCAAGAAGATTTATGAGCAGGAGTATGGTCAGTTCGGCGGCGAGCCGTTTGGCTGTCTGGTAGGTGACTACTATTTCGATCACAGTCCGCAGGATGTTGAGCTGCTGGGTGAGATGGCACGTATCGGGGCGGCAGCGCACTGTCCGTTTATTACCGGTACCGCGCCGGAAGTGATGCAGATGGAGTCCTGGCAGGAGCTGGCGAATCCGCGTGACCTCTCCAAGATCTTCCAGAACACCGAATATGCCGCCTGGCGCAGTCTGCGTGAATCGGAAGATGCCCGTTATCTGGGGCTGGTGATGCCGCGCTTCCTGTCGCGTCTGCCGTACGGCATCCGCACCAACCCGGTCGACAGCTTCGATTTTGAAGAGCAGACCGACGGTTCCGATCACAGCAACTACGCGTGGAGCAACGCCGCCTACGCGATGGCAGCCAACATCAACCGTTCGTTCAAAGAGTATGGCTGGTGCACCGCGATTCGCGGCGTGGAGTCAGGCGGGGCGGTTGAAAACCTGCCGTGCCACACCTTCCCAAGCGACGACGGCGGCGTGGACATGAAGTGTCCGACCGAAATCGCCATCAGCGATCGCCGCGAAGCGGAGCTGGCGAAAAACGGCTTCATGCCGCTGGTACATCGCAAAAACTCTGACTTCGCCGCCTTTATCGGTGCGCAGTCACTGCAGAAGCCGACGGAGTATCACGATGCGGATGCCACGGCCAATGCCCGTCTGGCGGCGCGCCTGCCTTACCTGTTTGCCTGCTGCCGCTTCGCGCACTACCTGAAGTGCATCGTGCGTGACAAGATCGGCTCCTTCCGCGAGCGCGATGAGATGGAGCGCTGGCTGAACGACTGGGTGATGAACTATGTCGATGGCGATCCGGCTAACTCCTCCCAGGAGACCAAATCACGTAAGCCGCTGGCGGCGGCTGAGGTCAATGTGGAAGAGCAGGAGGATAATCCGGGCTACTACGCTGCGAAGTTCTTCCTGCGTCCGCACTACCAGCTGGAAGGACTGACGGTGTCACTGCGTCTGGTTTCTAAGCTGCCGTCACTGAAAAATGACAACGCCTAAAGGGTGAGAAGGGGCGCGATGCTGGAGTCTGAATCTGCATCGCGCGCTTCCCTGCTGATGAGGCTATTAACCGGATGTTTGCCTGAGCCTGGTGGGCAATGCTATGCCCGGTCTTTTTCAGACTGAGTGCGTTTGCATACGCTTTTCACCAGTATAAAAGTCACCGCGACACAAACTGCGATGAAAACGGCTTTACCGGCAATCAATCCGAGTGAACAGGCATTGAAATGCTCATAGCGAGAAATGAGATATAGCGACCCGATAAGATCAGTGATCGAATAAAGTGAAAGTAGTGACATTAATATGGCCAGGAAAAGTAAGATGATTTTCTTCACGCTCATTCCTTTTTTGAGCAATTGACAGGCCCGCTACTATAAACTTTGCATGATATTACTGTCTACAGAATGGCCGGCTGCAATCTCAGGCGAATGGAAGAACATTCATTCGCATGTCAGGTTTCGCTATGAACAAGCGAGAAATAAAAGTATTTGTCCGATTAAAAAAACGGGCAGCAAGAAGTCTGAAATAGCGTTAATGACGCTATTTCAGAAGCAAGGCAAAGGTAAAATATGGACTGTTTTATTCAGCCCCATGCTTTTCTTTTTGCCATATCCTTGCTTTTTTGAAAGCAATAATCTCAACCAATAAAGAGTGAAAGATAATGGCTATTGATATGTTTATGAAGGTTGACGGTGTCACCGGCGAGTCCAAAGACTCTAACCACACTGGCTGGACCGATATTACCTCTTTCTCATGGGGTGCCTCTCAGCCAGGCAACATGTCTGTTGGCGGCGGCGGCGGTGCCGGTAAAGTTAACTTTAACGACCTGCACGTTAACGCCCTGATCGACAAATCGACCACGGCACTGCTGAAGAACTGTGCTAGCGGTAAGCACCTCGCTAAAGTTGAACTCTCTATCTGTAAAGCGGGTGGGACTCAGGTTGAGTATGCACGCATTACTCTGGAAGATGTGCTGGTAACCACCGTTAATTACAACGGTTCTGACAACGGCGATACGCTGGGCATGACCTACTCCTTCCAGGCTTCTAAAGTGAAGCAGCAGTACTGGGAACAGAGTGCTTCCGGCGGCAAAGGCGCAGAGAGCAGCGCAGGCTGGGACATCAAAGGCAACAAAGAAGCGTAATCAGGTACGCCCCTGCCAGGGGCGTATTTTAAAAGCAGGAACTGACATGCGTTTAATAGCAAAAGGAGATTGTGATGGCTGAAAAAAATTCAATTGAACCGGGGTTTTGTGTTGTCCAGCGTCCGGGAAGGCTGACCGAGCAGGCAATGTGGCTCTATGGCACACGAAATATGGCTGCTGCGAACTTCTTTTTGCAATTGAATGCTGATGTTGCCTGGGCTAAACCCGGCCAGATACTAATTGTTGCCGATCCCAATGGAAACAATCATCCCCCAGCAATGCGTACTCTGGTTGAGGCTAAAAAAAGAACTAATGATAGTGTCACTCATCTGACAGTGGATGAGGCGGATTTTTTCAATCGTCATTATGCTTCAATTGCTGCAATCACTAATTACATGGACAAAGCTTCAGGGATTGTTGGAGATGCAGGTGAAAAATATTTCGATGAAATCGGTAAGAAACTTGTCGCGATTGAAAATGCCTACCGCAACCAATATCTGACTTCAGGAACTCTGTTCGGACAGCAGTTTTTTATCGAGCGCCGAAAGTTGTTTGGCGAACTTGATCTACTGTTGAATCGTTTATCGCGATTAATGCTAAATATGCGGCCTTATGACAAGATCAAACATGCCTTAAACCTATCCAGTTCTTCGATAGTCCATGACTGGCAAACTGCCGGAGCAACAGCAATAAGAGGTTATTCGACTTATGTTGATGGTGCAGCTAAAGCCGCAAAATTTATGAAAATGGGCGGATGGGTTTCGGTAGGATTTAGCGCTATCAATACTACTAATGAGGTTTACCATAGTTGTACTTCAGAGCGTGAGAGTGAATGTTCCAAAGTGGCGGTTAAGGAATACTCTAAGTTTGCAGCGAGCACGACAGCAGGCATTCTGGGTGGTGCAGCGTCAGCAACTCTTGCAACTTCAGTTTGCGTAGCATTAGGTGTTGCCACCGGAGGCGTGGGTGCGTTAGCTTGTGGAATAGTCGGCTCCGCAGTAGGGGGTTATGGAACAGCTAAATTAGGTGAAAAAGGCGCAGGTGTATTGATGGATAAGATTTTATGAGTTTGTATGATTTTTTCATGTATGGCTGTTTGTTTTTATCTGCGTTAGTCATCGTTATGCATATCTATGCTGCCTGCTATTTTAAAGCTCATCAGGGGGCTTATCAGGATTTTATTGACCGCTATCAGAAGGCTGGCTTGCAGTTAGATCTGACAACGAAATTTGCAAATAACCTGGGTTTTTATGCTAACTATCAGAAAATCGCTTTTTTCATGAATCTCAGAAAAGGGCGCAAGATGCGCTTTTCTCAAACGGAAAAGGTTAGCATCAGAGCCTATGACTTCGTGCAGCAACAACCTCAGGAAAATGTGGCGTGGATGGAGAAGACGCTTCATCTTTATCAGTTTACGTTCTGCATGACTTTTGCCTGGGTTTTCTTTATGTCCATATTTATTTATGTGCTCAACTAGATGTTGCAGGATACCTGTGAAGCTCTTTAAGTGCGTTTTTGCCGCAGCCTCTCTTTTCATCAGTGCTTCAGTACTTGCTGATGATATCTGTGTAAAACAGCCTTCAGAGGGTGCGTTGTATCAGTGTACTGTTCAGCAGAAAAAGCTGGCAGAAGAGGAGCTGAACATGGAGTACCAGACGGCAAAAAAACGCATTTTTCAGCTGTATGGCGCGCAGAAAAAAGTGGCGGATGAGTATGTCGCTGTTATGGTCGATACACAGCGTAACTGGCTTAAATATCGTGATGGTCAATGCAGACTTGAAGCCTTTGCCGCTGAAGAGAATAGTAATGCCAATGCGGTGGCAAACAACCTCTGTGTTATCCGTATTGACAAAGGGCGTACTGACCTTCTCAGGAAACTGCCTTACTGAATGGGTGCCGGAAAATGAACACGATACCTTTTTCTGATGTGCTTATTTTTTTATCAGTGGGTGCATTCTTAATCTCAATCCCGTTACAGCTTGTCGGTTATATCATCTTCAGGCGTCATGCCAGAGACTATGATGCATTGATAAGTGAGTTTCGTAAGCGGAATCTGCAACTGGATATACTCACTCAGACCAGCTCCTTTTTAGGTTCATCTTTTCACCCTTTGAAGATTTCCTGGTTTGCTCGCCTCTATAAAGGCGTTCGGATGAATAGCAGCAGGCATCAGCCGGTAAGCCGTGAAACATACAGGTTCATTCAGTCGCTGCCTGAAGATGAAATTGGCTGGCTGGTCCGCCTTCATCATTTAAATATGCTGACGGGTGTCTTAATGATGGGCGGTGGGATGGGTTTTGTTATCTGGCGCCATTTCTTTTAATCGTTTGTGCTTAGTTGCCTGCAGAATTTGAGTCGAAATTCGTTGTGCTGAGAATGGCTGAAGCGATGCCCGTAAAAGAATATTAGGATGGAACGCATTTTTTTGTGCCTCTTATCCTGAAGGGGTGCTGAGATTGAAAGTTATTTCCTGTGACGCTTCCCCCTGGGTGCTGAAATGAAAAAACCGTTCCTGTTATTTGCTCTGGTCATATCGCATGCCGCCCTGGCGATATCGCCACCTGCAACAGACGCCTATACGCAACCGCAGATTTTCAGTAACTGGCTGTTGAATCGATGTGCAGGGAAAGTTTCTTCTGATAAGGCGTTTACTGATGATGCCTTTAAAAGTGCCTCAGCCTGGCTGGAAGCAAGCCATCTCCCTGTTGACGCCTTCAGTGAAGGCGACAGGTTAATTGATGATTATCTTAAGATGGACCTGACCGGTTCGATCGCTGGAAACTTCAGAATGTTGAAATGCACACTGCTCTCGCAAAGTCAGGACGCAGAAACGGTTTACAGAAAGTACTCAGCTTCACATGAGCCAGACTAAAAGAGAATGAGGAGGAGCTGAATAACATGAAGTTTAAGAAGGTGTTTCTGGGGTTTTTTGTTCTGATCTCTTTGCCTCTTATGGCGTTTGCTAAGACAACGTTCAGTTTTGAAGGTAAGCATTTCAACGCGCAGATAACGTATGGTTGTGAAGAAGGAAATCTGACCTGCGATAAGGTCTTGCTCAAATCGGTAAGCCTTAAAGATGGCTCCTTTATCGTGCTTAAGGGGAAAACGATCAACACGCACTGTCCTGACGTTTGCGACTTTAAGGGCTATGAGTTCAGCAACAGAACGTTTAACTACGCATTCTACCCCAGCACCAAAGGTGAGGACCTCTGGGACTACATAGTGACGAAGAGGGATAAGGTTATCGCTCACGATGTTGGGACCATGAAATAACGTCGGGAAAGGAAGGCTTAAACGTAGTTCTGACCAGGATTTACGTAGCAGAGTTATCTCTTCCATCTGATGTTCAGCGTTACTTATTACACTAGTCGGGTTCGCTTTCGCTGAAAACGGTCCTGAGCCTGACCTGTTATTATCTGACACAGTGGTGACGGAAATGAAAGGCGTCTTAAAGTTTTTACTGTTGTGCTTATCGCTAAGCCAGAGTGTTATGGCAAACGATAATGTTAAGTCCGGTACGTTACAGGCTTACTGGTTACCGGAATGGCATGGCAATATTAATTCTCCATCGCTTCAGCTACGCTTTGTTGCAGATGATAAAAGCAGCGCGCATAAAATTATTAACATCAATAGGTCTGACGTGTCGCGTGAATTTATTGGCAGGCATTTCACTCAGATCCCCGACGACTTCTTTAAATATAAAGAAGGGCATGCTGAACAATATGGCATGGTGAAGATTAATAACCTTAAGGTTACTACAGAGTGTGATGATCACGTGTATCAGGCTGATCTGGTTTCTTTTACAGCACAGCCGATAAAAAAAGCCTGGGCTGAGCAGGGCTGTGATAGTTATCCCTGGTTAATAACCCTGCGGTTAAAACAGGGGATTCAGGAAAGTGAACTCCTGAGTCGGCCGGAACAGGGGAGTCAGTCTGTCGCTAAGGTCTCTTCACAAACATCTTTAATTAAAATTAAGAGTATCAACCAGGCGTGGTTTTATGTGGCGACATATGACGAAAGTCAGCCAGGTCTGACGGGGCCACTATCAGGCTATATTCCCGCGAATCGTCTTGAACCGGTTAACTGACACCCTGCAACGTTCACTTTTGATCAATCTGAACCGGCTTCGCACTACAAGGCGTCGCATTGATACTCGCCCATCACCCGTAACATCTCATTGCTCCCTATACCCCGCACCTTTCCCAGAGAGGTGCGCACTATAGATGCCGAACCGCTAACCGCAGGAATCCGTTATGCGCTTTACGATAATAACGACTAAACCGGGCCAACAGCCGCCGCAGACCCATTGTGACTTCTTTCCGCCCGGCGGCACCATTGGTCGCGGCGTGGACAACAATCTGGTCCTGCCAGATGACGACCGTACACTCTCCCGACTGCAGGCGATTGTGCATATCACCGCCAGCGGTGAGTGCCGCCTGACCAACCGTGGCAATGTGACGCGGGTGCTGCTCAACGATATTCCGCTTGAGCGTGGCCGTCAGGTCGAGCTGCAGGATGGGGACATTCTGGGCATTGATGATTATCAGCTGCGGGTCAGTGACCTCAACAGTGCGCAGCCGCCGCAGACGGAGAGGACGTCTCCGCGCCCTGAGCCGGTGCGCCCTGCGGCGGTAGTGCCTGAGCCGCCGGTGGAAAAAACCGCGACGGCGGCCATTCCCAGCGAAATCTGGGACAGCCTGGCGAAAGAGTTTTCGATCTCGGATGATCTCTCTAAGCGCAAAGCCGCGCCGGAAGTGCCGGAGGCACATCCGCTGACCGCGCCTGCCGCGCCGGAGCGTAACCCGGAAGATCCGCTCTCCCAGCTGGCTAATGACGCGCCGCTCGATTTTGGTCAGCAGCCTAAAAACAGCAGCCTGTTTGATGAAGGCGATGCGCTGTTCGCCCGGGAAAGCATTTTTGACGACAGAACGCCAAGCACGCTCTCTGCTCAGACGAAGACGGCGGCACCTCAGGCTGAAAAGCCCGCCGCTGAACTGGACCCGCTGAGCCTCTTTGAGGGTGAAAGCAGCATGGATGCCCGCAACCATGACGATCCGCTGGGACTGATGATGGGCAACGCGGTGCCGCTGGCCCAGCCGGAGCCGCAGACCGCGAAACCGGCCACCCTGCATGTGCCCCCGGAAGCCCCGGCCAGCGTGAAACCGGCGACCGGACGTCCGCCGGAAGCGGTGCCTGCCACGCCGGATGCGCAGGACTTTTCGATGCTGTTCAGTGACGCACCACCACCTCAGCAGGCAGCAGAGAGCCAGCCTCACCCTGAAGCGCCGGGCCAGACGTCCCTGATCGAAGATGAAGACGCCGCTCAGCCCTACGCGGTCACGCCGCAAAATGAGTATGGCGGGATTACGCTGCCTACGCCGCAGGCCGTACAGCGCGCACCTTCACCGACGCCAAAAGGGCGGCTGCGTATCGATCCGGTCGCCTCGGGATATCAGCCTGCTGCCACGGAACAGCCGTCGACCGCCGGCCAGAACAGCGGCGACGCCCTGAAGGGGGAACTGCTGGATGCGCTGCTGGAAGGGATGGGTCTGCGTGACCTGCAGCCGACGCCCCAGTTTGACCGGGAACAGATGCTGCAGTTTGGTCAGATGCTCAGCATGTTCTCACAGGGAACGGTCGCGCTGCTCTCATCGCGTTCGATCCTCAAGCGCGGCGTCAAAGCTGACATGACGGTGATCCTTGACGACGCCAACAACCCGTTCAAGCTGCTGCCGTCAGGCAAGACCGTCCTGATGCAGATGTTCGGCAGCCGGATGCCGGGCTTTATGCCACCGCGTCAGGCTGTACGCGATGCGCTGATCGACCTGCAGGCCCACCAGCTGGGAATGATCGCCGGGATCCGCGCCATCATCGCCTCCATGCTGCAATCTTTTAATCCGGAACAGCTGGAGGAGGAGGCGCGCCAGGCGGGATCGGTGTCACGCATCGGCCTGCCGGGCAGCCGCAAAGCCGCCCTGTGGGAACATTTTGTTGAGCGTTACGGCGAGACGGCGGGCGAAATCGAGGACGATTTTCACACCCTGTTTGGCGAAGCGTTCCTGCACGCCTATGACCTGGAAGTCAATCAGTACAAAGACTCACAAACCCACACGGATGACGCATGAATATCACTATTGCCTCGACGTCGAATCAGGGCGATCGCGCCAGTAACCAGGACCAGATCGGTGATGTGATCGGCAAGCGCTCCGCCTGCTTTGTCGTGTGTGATGGCGTGGCGGGATTCCCCGGCGGCGAGATTGCCGCGTCGATCGCCCGCAGCAGCCTGCTGGAGGCCTTTGATGGCAATGCGCATCTTGATGCGCAGTCGATTCGCCGCTATGTCAATCACGCCAACCACGCCATTCGTCAGCAGCAGAAAGTCAGCAGTGAACACAGCCGGATGGGGACCACGATGGTCAGCCTGTTTATCGACCGGGACTACCATCTGGCCTGCTGGGCCCACGCCGGGGACAGCCGCCTCTATCTGTTCCGGCGCGGTTATCTCTATCTGGTCACCACCGATCACAGTCTGGTGCAGCAGATGAAGGATGCCGGACACCGTACCGAAGGGATCAACAGCAATCTGCTCTATTTTGCGCTGGGGATGGGTGATGAGCAGCGCGACGCCAGCTACAGCGACGTGGTGGAGATTGAAGATGGCGATGCCTTTCTGCTCTGCACCGACGGTTTCTGGCACGGCGTGTCGCTGGAGCAGATGCAGCAGTCGCTGCACATGGTGAATACGCCGGAAGAGTGGCTGACGCTGATGCAGCAGATCATTAAAAACGACCAGCCGGATGCTGGACAGCAGGATAACTTCAGTGCGCTGGCCGTCTGGATTGGGTCACCTCAGGACACCACTTTGCTGCACTCGCTCTCTGAAGCGGCGCAGTTCTTCCCTCTGCGAGATTGAGAACGCCAACATGAAATATGGATTACTGGGTCTGGCAGCGCTGCTGCTCAGCACGCACGCTTATGCTGAAAACTATCGCATCGTCCAGTCCCCGGCACAGAAACTGGATGTCTGGATCGATAACGTAAAAAACAATCAGCTGTCGAGCTGGTGTAACAGCACAATCTCTCTGCGGATCGTCACGCTGGGTGAAAAAGACCCGGCGGTGCTGAAAACCTTCCTGCCGCGCGTTGCCGGATTGATGGCGTCCCAGTGTAAACCGCTGCAACAGCTGCACTGGCAGCTCACCGACGCGCAGGGCAGTGAAATCGCGACCGGCAGCGCTGCCAGAGCGCAGCAGTGGAAAACCGTGGTTACGCCGCCTGCAACACCGCCTGCGACACCGGCCGCCACGGCCGCCGCCGTGCCTGCCGATCCGCTGGTCAACGCCGCGCAGGCAGACACCTCGCCGTGGCTGCAGTTCAGTCTGCTGGATGGCTGCCATTTCCGCACCTGGTGGCAGCACCCGGCTCAGGGTAGCGCGCTGTTTGTTCCGGCAAAGCAGGGGCTGGTCTGCGGGTCGGATGGCTGGCTCAGCGGACACAGCAGCCTGACGCAGCAGGGTAACGGCGCGACGGCGCAGGTGGGTGTGACCTTCCTGCAGGGCTTCCCGGTCATGGGGCTGAGCAATCAGTCGGCGACCACCGAACTGCACATCACTACGGTCAACAGCGAGCGGATGGTGCTGAGCAACGAAAAATCACCGGACAGCTGGCTGATACTGCCGTTCAGCAACCGGTTTAACGGCTGGCAGGCCAGCCCGCAGGTCGTCGTACAGATGCCGGTCAGCGAAGCTTCGGATGAGAGCGCGGTCGCGGCACGTCTGCAGGAGGTGCGCAAAGTCTGGTCGCCGTGGATCAGCGGCAATGCGGCGCTGAGCGTGAAGCTGGTGGAAAAGCTGCATCCTGAACTGAAAGATCCGGCCGCTGCGGTTTATCGCACCCTCAACTGACGCAAAAGGAGTTTGCATGGAAACCTTACAGCATCGTCTGGCCAATGCCTCGCTGAGCGAAGCGCTGGCTGATGTTACCCGCCAGATCCAGGCCTCTCCGGCCAGCGCTGACCTGCGGGCCGCGTTTGTGCAGCTGCTCTGTCTGGCAGGCAACTGGTCGCGTGCGCAGACCCAGCTGCAATCCTGGCTGGCGTTAAGCCCGCAGGCGCAGCCGACGGTGAATCTTTTGCAGCAGGCGATTGCCGGTGAGCTGCAGCGCGACGCCGTGCTGCGTGGCGAGGCGCAGCCGGTGCTGCCCGGCAGTGCCTGGCACTGGTGCGACACGCTGCTGGCCGCACTGCAGGCGGAGGCAGAGGGCGATGCCGCATGCGGCTCTGCACTGCGTGCTGAAGCACTCGAACTCGCTGCCGCGAATCCCGGCAGCGCCACTCAGCAGGATCAGCCTTCGTCCTTCAGCTGGCTGATGGATGGCGACAGCCGCTTTGGGCCGGTGTGTGAAGTCATCAGTCAGGGCCGTTACTACTGGATCCCGTTCGCGGCGATCCGTGAAATGCAGTTTCAGGCGCCCGCCAGCGTCACCGATCTGGTGTGGCGTCATACGCGGGTGCAGCTGATTGATGGCAGTGAGCAGGTGTGCCAGATCCCGGCGCGCTATCCGCTGCTGGCAGGAGCGGAAGAACGTTTTCTGCGTGCCGGTGCCACCGAATGGCAGCCGCTGGGCGACGATCCGGATCAGTTCATCGGTCAGGGGCAGAAAATGTGGCTCACCGACAGCGCAGAGTTTTCGCTGCTGAGTCTGCAGCAGGTCCTGTTTGATAACGTTGAGAGTGCTGATGAGTCATGATTCAGGCGGGCAGAATGACGGCTATGCCCAGCTGCATGGCGGCTTTCGTGCGCGCAAAAAGCGCGATGCGTTAACGTCCCGCGACAAACTGCAATCCTCGCTGCTGGATCGTCTCACCGACAACGCGCCGGAGAAGCAGCAGGAGGCGGAGAACAGCATGCTGATTACGCACAGCACGCTGCGCCGCCACGTTCTGCGCGATCTGCAGTGGCTGTTTAATACCATCAATAACGAAGCGCAGCAGGATCTCAGCGGCTTTGATCAGGTGCAGCGCTCGGTCTGGAATTTCGGCGTGGCACCCCTGGCCGGACAGAATGTCTCCGATATCGAGTGGCAGGATATCCAGCGCAAAATGACCAACGCCATTCTCCACTTCGAACCGCGCATTCTGCCGCAGGGCCTGCAGGTGCGCTGCGTGAGCGATCTCAGTTCGCTCAGCCTGCACAACGTGCTGTCGATTGAAATCAAAGGGCGGCTCTGGTGTGTGCCTTATCCGCTGGCGTTTCTGTTCCGCACCCAGGTTGATCTGGAGAGCGGCCATTTCGAACTTCAGGATGCAGGGTAATCATGGACAGCAATCTGCTCGACTACTACAACCGCGAACTGGCCTATCTGCGTGAGATGGGGGCGGAGTTTGCGGCGCGCTATCCCAAAGTGGCGGGACGTCTGGGCATGCGCGGCATCGATGTGGCAGACCCCTACGTCGAACGGCTGATGGAGGGATTCGCCTTTCTGACCTCCCGCGTGCAGCTGAAGATGGATGCGGAGTTTCCGCGCTTCTCGCAGCGTCTGCTGGAGATGATTGCGCCTTCCTATCTGTCGCCGACGCCGTCGATGGCGATCGCCCAGCTGACCCCGGACAGCCGGAAAGGGGACATCACGCAGGGATTCCATGTGCCGCTTGGCACCATGATGGAAAGCCAGAACCTGAAAAAAACCGGCGTCACCTGCAGCTATACCACCGCCCAGGATGTGATGCTGCATCCGCTGCGCATCAGCGAAGTCACGCTTGGCGGGGTGCCCGGCGATCTGCCCACGGGGGAGCTGAAACTCAGCGGCCTGGGGGCAGCCAGTGCACTGCGCATCCGCATCAGCTGTGAGGGGATCTCCTCGCTGAGTCAGCTGAACGTGGATGACCTGATGCTGTTTCTCAGCGGCCCGGATATTCAGGCCCTGAAACTGCTTGAGCTGCTGATGGCGCACCGGGTGGGCATCGTGCTGCAATCCGTTGAGAAGCACCCTCAGCGTCAGGTGCTTTCAGATGATGCCCTGCAGCAGGAAGGGTTCGCGCCGGAGCAGGCGCTGCTGCCTGACGATCTGCGCAACTTCGACGGCTATCGCCTGTTGCAGGAATATTTCGCGTTCCCGGCGCGCTTCCAGTTTATCAGCCTGAACCAGCTCGCGCCGTTTCTGCGCCGCTGCGACAGCGCCCAGGCATTCGACATCATCATTCTGCTCGACAAGGCGGACAGTGGGCTGGAGAGCGTGGTCGATCACAGCCACCTGGCGCTGCACTGCACCCCGGTCATCAACCTGTTCCCGAAAACGGCAGAGCGCCTGAAGGTCAGCGACAGTCAGCATGAATATCACCTGGTGGTGGATAACATCCGGCCGCTGGATTATGAAGTGCATTCGGTGCAGCGCCTGTTCGCCACTATTGAGGGCAAGCGTGAAGAGCAGGTTTTCCGCCCCTTCTGGAGCACCTTCAGTGGCGATCAGGGCGACTATGGCGCCTACTTCTCGCTGCGCCGCGAGCAGCGCACCCTGTCTGAACAGGCGCAGCGCTATGGCACCCGCACCGGCTACATCGGTTCAGAACTCTTTCTCTCGCTGGTGGATGAGCATCACGCGCCGTGGCGCGATGAGATGCGCTATCTCTCCGCCGAAGTGATGTGTACCAGCCGCGATCTGCCGCTGATGCTGCAGCAGGATCAGGGCAACTTCGTCATGCCGGACTCCATTCCGGTGGCGGAGCTGAAGCTGTGCAAAGGCCCGACGCCGCCGCGTCCGGCCCTGGCCGAGGGGCTTTCCGCATGGCGGCTGATCAGCCATCTGCAGATGAACTACCTCAGCCTGATGGACAGCAGCGACGGAGAGGGCGCGGCGGCGCTGCGTCAGCTGTTAAGTCTCTACGCCAACCTGGCGGAAGCACCGGTTGCCCGCCAGATTGACGGCATCCGCCACTGCACGCTCAGCGCCGTTAACCGCCGCGTGCCGGAGCCAGGCCCGGTGGTGTTTGCGCGTGGTGTCAGTATCACGCTGGAGGTGGATGAGCAGGCGTTTTCGGGTGCCAGCCCGTGGCTGCTCGGCAGCGTACTGGAGCGGGTCTGCAGCCGCCTTGTGGCGCTGAACAGCTTCACCGAGTTCACCCTCAACAGCCAGCAGCGCGGCGAAGTCGGCTACTGGCCGCCGCGCATGGGCCGGAAGGCGCTGATATGAGTGGCGAAAAAGTCATTACGCTGCCACGACTGACCCGCCTGCCGGACGATTTCTGGCAGAAGGTGATGGCCGCGCCGTGGCGCTACGATCTGTTCCAGCTGCTGCGGCGGCTGGATGCGCAGGGCGGGCAGCGTTATCCGCTGGGCCGTGCGCCGCTGCCGAAGTTTGAAGCGGTGCGCATCGGGCAGACGCCGTCACTGGCGTTTGCTCCCTCTACCGTCGCCAGCGCCGCGCCGCGGGAGGAGACGGGACGCCACGATCTTTCGATTTACAGCTTTGGTCTGTTTGGCCCCAATGGTCCGCTGCCGACCCATCTGACCGAATATGTGCACGAACGGATTGTGCATCATCAGGATCACAGCCTGTCGGCATTTGCTGACCTGTTTCATCATCGCGCCACGCTGCTGTTCTATCGCGCCTGGGCGGATGCGCAGCCGACGGTCTCCCTGGATCGGCCCGACGACAGTCGCTTTCTGAACTATCTTGCCTGCCTTGCCGGCATCGGGTTGCCGGCCCAGCAGCAGGCCAGCTCACTCAGCCTGCATGCGCGGCTGATGCTGGTGGGGCATCTCAGCCGTCACGGTCACGACGCAGAAGGGCTGGTGCGCATTCTGCAGCACTATTTCGGCGTGCCGGTCAGGCTGACGCAGAACCTGCCGCACTGGCTTACGCTGGACAGCCGCGATCAGGCCCGCCTGGGTGCGGGACGCCATATGCCCCGGCTGGGTGCCTCCGCTTTTCTCGGCGTGGCGGTACGCGACGTACAGCACCGTTTCCGCCTCCATCTGGGGCCGCTCAGCGCCGCGCAGTATGCCCATTTCCTGCCTGATGCCCCCGGCGCGCGCGAAGTGCGCGACTGGGTACGTCACTACCTCGGCATCGAAATGCAGTGGGATCTCAGTCTGATCCTCGCCGCAGATGAGGTCGGGGGCGTGGCACTGGGTGGCGGTGCCCGGCTTGGTTATACCAGCTGGCTGGGGCAGATGCCGCAGCCGCAGGATCGCGAAGATTTTATATTTGAGGTTGAGGCTGCCTCGCGCTAGCCCAGCCGCTTTCCCTGTTACACAGCCTGCGTCTTTCATTGAAGAGAGTCCCCTATGTCAGAAATCAGCCGTGCCGTCCTGTTCGGCAAACTGGATACGCTGTTATTTACCTCGCTGGAAAGCGCCACCGCCTTTTGCAAACTGCGCGGCAATCCCTATGTTGAACTGGTGCACTGGCTGCATCAGCTGATGCAGCAGCAGGATGGCGACTTACAGCAGGTCATCACACATTTTTCACTGGATGAAAAGGCCCTGACTCAGGACATTGTCGCTGCGCTGGATCGCCTGCCGCGCGGCGCCAGTGCGGTCTCCGACCTCTCTGAGCATATCGACAGCGCCGTTGAGCGGGCGTGGGTTTACGCCTCACTGAAATATGGCGCAACCCGCATTCGCGGCGGTCATCTGCTCATCGGCATCCTAAAAACCTTTAACCTCGCCAGCGTGCTGAAAGGCATTTCCGGTCAGTTTGCCCGGATTAACGCCGATGCCCTGCTGGCGGAGTTCGACACGCTGCTCGGCAACAGCAAAGAAGCGCAGCAGGCGCTGAGCGCACCGCAGGATGCCGCAGGCGCACCGCCAGCCGCCAGCGGCAGCACGCTGGCGCAGTATGGCCAGGACCTGACGGCACGCGCCCGTGCGGGAAGTATCGATCCGGTGACCGGGCGTGATGAGGAGATCCGCCAGATGGTCGATATCCTGATGCGTCGCCGCCAGAACAACCCGCTGCTGACCGGCGAAGCGGGCGTCGGCAAAACGGCGGTGGTCGAGGGCCTTGCCCTGCGCATCGCGGCGGGCGATGTGCCTGCGCCGCTGCGTGACGTGCAGCTCTGGCTGCTGGATATCGGTCTGCTGCAGGCCGGTGCCGGGATGAAAGGGGAGTTTGAGGCGCGCCTGCAGGCACTGATCAACGAGGTGCAGTCCAGCCCGACGCCGATTGTGCTGTTTGTGGATGAGATCCACACCCTGGTCGGCGCGGGGGGGCAGCAGGGCACCGGCGACGCCGCCAACCTGCTGAAACCGGCGCTGGCGCGTGGCCAGCTGCGCACCATCGGCGCGACCACCTGGGCGGAATATAAAAAGTATATCGAGAAAGATCCGGCGCTGACCCGACGCTTCCAGACCGTGCAGGTGCAGGAGCCGGATGAGGCCAGAGCGATTCTGATGCTGCGCAGCACCGTCAGCGCACTGGAGAAGCATCACCGGGTGCTGCTGCTGGATGATGCGGTCAGTGCGGCGGTGAAACTCTCGCATCGCTACATCCCGGCGCGCCAGCTGCCCGATAAAGCCGTGGCGCTGCTGGACACCGCCTGTGCCCGCGTGGCGGTCAGTCAGGGCGCGCAGCCCGCGGCACTGGAGGATTGTCTGCACCGTCTGGCCGCGCTGGAGATTGAAGCGGAGATCGTGGAACGTGAAATCCGCGTCGGCCTCGGTGATGTGACCCGCCAGCAGGCGATTGCCGGAGAGCGTGCGGCGCTGGAAGCGGAACATGATGCGCTGCAACAGCGCTGGCTGCAGGAGCGCGAACTGGTCGAGACGCTGATTGCGCTGCGCGCCCGCTGTGCCACCGAAGAGGATGCGGCGCTGCGTGAACAGCGCGATGCCACACAGCAGCAGCTGACTGCGCTGCAGGGTGACACGCCGCTGCTCTTCGCCGCCGTTGATGCGGGCGTGGTAGCCGCTGTGGTCTCTGACTGGACCGGCATTCCGCTGGGCCGGATGGTGAAGAATGAGATCGACGCCGTACTCAATCTGGCGGACACCCTGAACCAGCGCGTTATCGGTCAGCGTCACGGTCTGGAGCTGATCGCGAAGCGGGTTCGCACCACGCGCGCCCGCCTCGACAACCCCAACAAACCGGCAGGCGTCTTCATGCTGTGCGGGCCGTCGGGCGTGGGTAAAACCGAGACCGCGCTGGCACTGGCCGAGTCGCTGTATGGCGGCGAGCAGAACATCATCACCATTAATATGAGCGAGTTTCAGGAGGCGCACACCGTTTCGACGCTGAAAGGGGCCCCGCCGGGCTATGTGGGTTACGGCGAAGGTGGCGTGCTGACCGAAGCGGTGCGCCGTCGCCCCTACAGTGTGGTGCTGCTGGATGAGATTGAGAAAGCCCATCCCGATGTGCATGAGCTCTTCTTCCAGGTGTTCGACAAGGGCTGGATGGAGGATGGCGAAGGGCGTCACATCGACTTCCGCAACACCATCATCATTCTGACCTCGAATGTCGGCACGCAGTTGATCAGCGCGATGTGCGCCGATCCGGAACTGATGCCCGATCCCGACGCCCTCAGCGCCGCCCTGCGTAAACCGCTGCTGGAAGTGTTCCCGCCTGCGCTGCTGGGTCGTCTGCTGGTGGTGCCGTACTACCCGCTCAGCGATGACATGCTGGCGGAGATTGTGCGGCTGCAGCTGGCGCGCATTGTGCGTCGTCTCGCCGACAATCACGGCATCGAGGCGGAGATCGACGAGTCGGTGGTGAATCAGATCGTGCAGCGCTGCACCGAAGTGGAGTCGGGCGGACGCATGGTCGACGCCATCCTCACCAACACGCTGTTACCGCAGATGAGCCAGATACTGCTCAGCGCCCACGCCCGCGATGAACGCTATCGCCGCGTGGCCGTGCGCTGTGAGCAGGGCGAATTTGTCTGCCAGTTCGCTGTTTAAAGCCTAGTCATCAGAGAGTTTTCGAATATGTCGGAACATGATCAACCCCTGAATGTCCCCAACGCCCTGCCGCTGGGTTACCGCTTCAATGAGTTTGAGATTAAAGAGGTCATCGGCGGTGGCGGCTTTGGCATCGTCTATCGCGCCTGGGACCACCAGCTGGAACGCGATATCGCCATCAAAGAGTTCATGCCCGCCTCGCTGGCGGTGCGCAGCGATGATCTCAACCTGGTGCTGCGCAGTGAGCGTTTCAGCAAAACCTTTCACGCCGGGCTGAACAGTTTCATCCAGGAGGCGCGGCTGCTGGCTCGCTTCAATCATCCCAACCTGCTGCACGTGCTGCGGTTCTGGGTGCAGAACGATACCGCCTATATGGGCACGGTGTTCTACAGCGGCACCACGCTCTCGACCTTCCGTGAACGTCAGCCGCAGTCGGTGAATGAAACCTGGATCCGCCGCCTGCTGCCACCGCTGCTGGGGGCGATTAAAACCATCCATGAAGCGGGCTATCTGCACCGTGACATCTCGCTGGATAACATCCAGATCCAGAGCAGCGGTGAGCCGATCCTGCTGGACTTCGGGTCAGCGCGTAAAACCATCGGCAACCTCTCCGATGAGAGCGAGACCATGCTGCGTCCCGGCTATGCGCCGATTGAGCAGTACAGCGACAACGATGAGAGCGAGCAGGGCGCATGGACCGATATCTACGCGCTGGGCGCGGTGCTGCATACGCTGATCACGGGCGCGCCGCCGCCGGTGAGCGTGGTGCGTAGTATCGAAGATAACTACCAGCCGCTGGTGCAGCGTCGTCTGGCGGGGTATTCCTCTGCGCTGCTCAGCGCTGTCGATCGTGCGCTGGCGCTGAAACCGGAAGATCGTCCGCAGAGTATTGATGACTTTGCGGCGCTGATGGCGCTGCCGGAACGTGAACCGGAGCCGCTGCTCAGCGCAAAAATGAGCGGGCCGGGCACCATGCTGGTGCCGATCGAAGAAGAGGAGGCGGTCAGCCCCGACTCGCGGCTTAAAACGCTGCTGGGCCACCGCTTTGCCCTGCCGGGCCTGGTGGCCGCGGGCGTGCTGGTCGGGCTGTGCGCCGGTCTGCTGATGTCGCGTGGTGATGAACAGACGGCCCCGGCGGAGACCGCGCAAAACAGCGCACCTGCTGTCACCGTCGCGCCGGTTAATCAGCCGGTGGCTGCGCCACCGACGCAGGCTGAGACCCTGCCGGATAGCGTTGCCAGCACCCCGGCTCAGACAACCGCGCCAGCGCAGACCGCCGCACGTGAACCCGATCCTCAACCGGCACCGCCAGCCGCCCCGGTGGCGCAGGTCTACATTCGCCTGCAGCAGGGTGAACGGGTTCAGGTGAACGGTCAGCCGCAGGCGCTGGTGCCTGCAGTCAATGGCTTTGCCACACTGCAGCTGGCGCCGGGCAACTACACCTTTGCCATCAGTGGCCAGAGCGGCACCCGCCAGCAGACGCTGAACGTCAGCGAAGAAGGCGTCTGGTTGCTTGATCCACACAGTTAATAGTCAGGGATTACTTATGTTCTCACGCATTACCGCACAGCTGCCGGCGGACGGCCTGCTGTTCCACACGCTGAAGGGCACCGAGGCGCTGTCGCACCCGTTTGTGCTCACCGCCGAGCTGCTCTCCACCGACGCGCGCATTGACCGCCACGCCCTGCTGGGCCAGCCGGTGACGTTCACGCTGCCGACCGACGGCCTGATGAGCGCGCTGAGCCCGCGCTACCTCAACGGTAAAATCACCCGGGTGGCGGTGCGCAGCCAGGAGCTGAACGGCACGCGCTACGCGTGCTACGAACTCACGGTGGAGCCGGACCTGTGGCCGATGAAGCGGGACCGCAACCTGCGCATCTTCCAGAGCCAGACGGTGCCGCAGATAGTGCAGACGCTGCTGAAGGAGTACGGGGTGAGCGTCGAGACGCGCCTGGCGGGCAGCTACCGGGTGTGGGAGTACTGCGTGCAGTATCAGGAGAGCAGCCTGGACTTCATCAGCCGCCTGATGGAGCTGGAGGGGATGTACTACTTCTTCCGCCACGAGGCGGACAAACACACGCTGGTGCTGTGCGACGCGCCGGACCAGCACCGGGCGTTTCCGGGCTACGGGACCATCGCCTACCACGTCACGCCGTCCGGCGGCGTGGTGACGGAGGAGGGCATCAGCCAGTGGTCGCTGTCGGAGAGCGTGACGCCGGGGATGTACAGCACCGACGACTATGACTTCCGCAAGCCGAACGCGTGGATGCTGCAGGCGCGGCAGAACCCGGCGTCGCCGGTGCCGGGCGCGGTGGACGTCTACGACTGGCCGGGGCACTTTGTGGACCACAGCCACGGCGAGTCCTACGCGCGCATCCGCCAGGAGGTGTGGCAGGCGGAGCACCACCGCGTCAGCGGGTCGGGCACGGCCACCGGCATCGCGCCGGGGTACACCTTCTCGGTCCTCAACGCGCCGCACTTCAGTGACAACGGCGAATACCTGGTGACCTCGGCGACCTATGACTTCGCCGAGAACCCCTACGCCAGCGGCGACGGCGGGGAGAGCCGCCACAACATTGACTTCACGGTGCTGCCGTCGTCGGTGACGTGGCGCACGCCGCCGGAGACGCCGTGGCCGAAGACCCACGGCCCGCAGACGGCGAAGGTGGTGGGGCCGAAGGGGGAGTCCATCTGGACCGACCGCTACGGCCGGGTGAAGGTGAAGTTCCACTGGGACCGCCTGGCGAAGGGTGATGACACCAGCTCCTGCTGGGTGCGCGTCTCCAGCGCCTGGGCGGGCCAGGGGTTCGGCGGTGTGCAGATCCCGCGCGTGAACGACGAGGTGGTGGTGGACTTCATCAACGGCGACCCGGACCGTCCGCTGATCATTGGTCGGGTGTATAACGAGGCGAGCATGCCGCCGTGGGCGCTGCCGGCGGCGGCGACGCAGATGGGTTTTCTGAGCCGGTCGAAGGATGGCACGGCGGACACCGCGAACGCGCTGAGGTTTGAGGATAAGGCGGGTGAAGAGCAGGTGTGGCTGCATGCTGAAAAGAATATGGACACTGAGGTGGAAAATGATGAAACCCACAGTGTTGGCAGCAACCGGACCAAGACCATCGGCGGCAACGAAACGACCGAGGTGAAGAAAAACCGCACTGAAACGGTCGATCAGAATGAAACCATTACTGTTCATCAGAACCGTACTGAGACGGTGGATGGAAATGAAACCATCACCATACACAGTAATCGTACTGAAACGGTCGATCAGAACGAAAATGTGCGAATCGGGCAAAACCAGTCCGTTACGGTTAATGGCAATCAGACGCTTAAGGTCGATCAGGCCAAAACTGAAACAATCGCACTGGCTTCCATGCTTAATGTCGGACTGGCCCAGAACACGAATATCGGTGCAGCCTATGTGCTTAACGTCGGCGCTGGCTGGATGACTAATGTCGGCGCAATGCAGATGCACAATGTTGGCATGAAATATTCGCTGAATGCCGGGCGGGATATCGCACTTTCTGCCGGGACAAACGCCGAGTTCAGTGCTGAAGACAAAATCACCCTGGTATGTGGCGAATCGATGATCGTGCTTGAGCAGAATGGCACCATCACCATCAGCGCGAATAAGATCAAGCTGGTCGGTGAGAAGGTGATTGATATCGATGGTACACAGATAGACATCAACTGATTATGGAAAATTTTGTCAATTTAACTGCCTTTCCGGCATTACTCTTTGATTCCCTGGATCAACACGATCATGGCTTTTCAACAGTCGTTGCCCGTCTTAGCTATGATCTGGATATCAAAAGTGGTGAACTGGTTTTCTGTGAGGATCAGGGTGAGCTGGTTGAGCAGGACAGCTATTTCGCTGAGCAGGGCCGGAGCAGTGTCCGATTCGAAAGCGATTTGGCCCCCTATAAACCACGTATGGATGTGGTCATTAATGCGACGGCCTGGGCACCTGAAGATAAGCCGGTAAAAAGTTTTACCGCTGGCGTTCAGGTGGGAGATTTTACCCGTCTCATTAAAATTAATGGGCCGCGTGAATGGCGAAAGATGATTGCCACCTGGCATCTAAGTGAATCTCAACCGCTAACATCGCTGGATCTTCGCTATGAATACGCCGCGGGGGGATTCTACTCTTCAGAAGGTGAAAAAATTATTGCCTCTCCGGTAAACAGTGTTGGGATGGGATGGTATCCTCCCGAAGTACTGAAAAACCTGAAAGTCCAGCGCCTGACAGCCCCACAGATCGAGTGGCCAACGCAGCCAATACAAAAAATTGATCAACAGTCATCACCTGCGGGTTTTGGCTTTTTTGGCCGGGGCTGGCAAGGAAGGATTGAACTGGCAGGACGCTACGATGAAAAATGGCGAAAAGACCGTCATCCTTTGCTGCCACAGGATTTTAACTTTGCTTACTGGAATGGCGCGCATCCCTTAATGCAATTTCCCTTGCCGGAACCACTCAAAAGTGTGCCTGTAACGCTGCGTTATTTTATTTCATCCCGTGAGATTGAGAATCAGCAAATTCATTTGCAGGTCCCCGTGGAGTCACTTTTTGTATTTATTACCACGGAGAAAGGGGCTGGAGTGGCAAAAGATATGGTCCTTGATACGCTGGTTATAGACCTGAATGAGCGAAAAGTACATTGTAGCTATCGTTCTGTAATTTCGGAACTTATGGAGCCGGTCATGACCGAACTGCGTTTCATCAAAGCGGAACAACGCCAGCAACAGCTGGACCTTGCGGCACGCCTTAATAGTCATTCTGATGAACCACAGTTTGTGCCGTTACCACCAAGCCTGTTGGCGAAATTACAGCAGGTGAAAACGAATGGCTGAAAATTACGCTGCCCGTAAAGATGGTGCATACAAAGTAGTTGGTATGGCACCTGACCTTTGTTTTACGCCGGGATCGCAATCTCCGGTTCCCTATCCCGTACAGACCACGCTTGACTCATCTGCATCTACAATTAATTCTGTCAAATTCAATGGCCATCCTGCCTTTGTATTCAATCAAAGTTTTGTGCCCAAAACGATAGGAGATGCAGCAGGAACGAACAAGGGTGTTACCAGCGGAACGGTAGAGGGGAATTGCTGGCCGATTGAACACAGTCCTGATACCAATATAGGTGGTTTCAGAATTATCAGAGTTCAGGATATGTTTTTCATGAATGGCAGTTTCTTGCCAGGCATGCTAGGCATGTCCAAAAGTGAACGATGGAAATATCGTAAACATTTAATTGAACTAGGAAAGAGCAGTGGCGACAAGGATGTACAGGTTGCAGCAAATCGTCTTGAACTGGATAACACCGCCGTTGAAAAAGCTCGTTTAGCCTCAGTAATCTATGACGGAGGGGAACCATCGGAACCAACCCCCGGTATGCCTGAAGGATGGACTGATATAAGTAATGATGCAGAGGCATTAAAGAAGATAAATCTGAAACCTGAAAATCTTATTGCTGACGGAGCTCCTGGGTTCAGAGCCAGAGTTTATGCGCCGGATCCGGCTATATTTGGCGATGATATGAAAATATCTGTCGTTTTTCGCGGCACAAGAAAAACTGAGATTGAAGACTGGACGGCAAATATCAATCAGGGAGTTGACAAAGACTCTGACTATTATAAACAAGCGGTTATAATAGGTAAGAGTTTACCTGCAGTTGATAATGTTGATGTGGTCGGTCATTCTCTCGGTGGTGGATTAGCGTCTTCGGCAGCAGAAGCGGGAAATATTAAAGGGTGGACATTTAATGCTGCGGGATTAAACAAGAATACTGTATCACGATATTCCGGCTCATCGGGTTCCGGAGATCCAAAAAATATCGATGCATTCAGAGTGGAAGGAGAGATATTGACCGATGTGCAGGAGGTTAACCCTGGAAGGTTGCTGGAGTTTGGATTGAAGTATGGGCCTGGACTAGCTGTATTAAAGGCATATATTGCAGGGAAGGCACCTGACTCCGTAGGTGTCAGACACAATTTATCCGGCGGTGAGGGCAATCCTGTCACTTTGCATGGTATGGAGCAGGTGATACATTGTCTGGAGTTAGAAAAGGACCATGATATAGCAACAATTACCGGAGGGAAATTTTGAACATTTTAAGAAAGATTATTTTTTTGCCTTTTTTATTTTCATTTTTAACTTTACAGGCTTGTAATGATATGAAGAAAATCCATCCGGAAGAATACTTCTCAGGAAGTCAGTTACAACTGGCGCAGGCAATTGAAGATGGTAATGTTAATGAGGTAGAGAAATTATCAACGCAGACTGATCTTAATAAGCCTGGCGAGAAGGGTTTGACGATTTTGTATTATGCCCTCAGTGAAGCTCAAAAAAAGGACATTAACAGACTCAATGTAATGAGTGCTTTAGTGAAGCATGGCGCCGATCCTCTTCAATACGTTGCCGATATGGGATCTGTGGCAACTAATACAGCGGGATATGCAGACCCAGTTTTTATCAAGGCATTGATTAAAGGAGGAATGGATAAAAATGCGAGATTTAAAAGCACGCCGATAATATTTTATGCAACCAATGAGCGGGCTTTTCCAACTTTAAAATATCTTGTAGAAATTGGTACTGACGTCAATGCCAGAGATGGTCTTGGACAAACAGCAATTTTTGAAGGGATATATGGTGAGCAATATGATCAGGTTGAGTACCTTCTTAATCATGGTGCCGATGCAAATGTGACTAATGTTAATAAGGTGACATTCAATCAATTATTGGATAGATCCATCAACAATACTAATAAAGAAAACGTGAAAGCTATTGATAAGCTGAAAGAGATAAAAGCGCTGGCACAAGCAAACCAATAGGGTTTTGGAAGAGGCTGTGTTGTATGGGTTAGTTGCACGCAAATCGTCAGATGATTTGCGTCCTAGCCTGACCTATAACACGAGGGTCAGACCACAAAAAAGAGTCCCTGTCACTATTCGTAATAAGTTTTTTGAATCTGCATCGAATCGCTGGAGGTAAAGCTTGAGCCTTGTCAGGCGAATGGTTTTTTCATTTTATTTGTTAACTCTTCAGGCTTGTAATATGAATACAATCCATCCGGAAGAATTTTTTCCAGGAAGTCAGTTACAACTGGCTCAGGCAATCGAAGAGGGCAACATTGATGAGGTGGAAAAATTATCAACGCAAACCGATCTTAACAAACCTGGCGAAAAGGATTTAACGCTTTTGTATTATGCCCTCAGTGAGGCATCAAAAAAGGAAGTTAACAGAATCAATATATTGAGTGTTTTAGTAAAACATGGCGCTAATCCTCTTCAATACGTAGTTGATATGGGATCTGTGGCAACTAATACAGCGGGATACGCAGACCCTGTGTTTTTTAAAGCCTTAATTAAAGGCGGGATGGATAAAAATGCGAGATTTGAAAGCACGCCGATAATATTTTATGCAACCAATGAAAGATCCTTCCCGACTCTGAAATATCTTGTAGAGATTGGTACTGATGTCAATGCAAAAGATAGCTTAGGTCAAACGGCAATTTTTCAAGGTCTGTATGGTCAACAATATGATCAGGTTGAATACCTTCTCAATCATGGCGCAGATGCAAATATTACTGATGTTAATAATGTAACTTTTAATCAGTTTTTGGATAAAATTATTAGTAACACAAATAAAGATAATGTAAAAGCTATTGATAAGCTGAATGAGATAAAAGCGCTGGCACAAGGAAATCGATAGGGTTTAGTCCAGGCTGAGTGGTATGGGGTAGTTGTATGTAATTCGCCAGGCAATATTAGTGTCAGCCTGTCCTGTACCGCTATGCTTAAACCATAAAAACAGAGTTCTTGTCATTATTCGGGATAAGTTCCTTGATTCTGCATCGGGTAGCCTTTGTGACAAGCTCTGATTACTGCACATTATTTTTGATCCCATTCCCGCAATGATCAAAAGCAGACCGGGCTGGCTTTTCCTATTATCGCGCCGCCTGATGTGACCTCTTATTCCCTGGTAAATTCGTTTTATCAATAGCTTTATTCTTCATCCTGTAAATGTTCGCACGGAGCTCCAATGGCAACCGGAAATACGATTGGTAAATTACAATATGCGCCTGCGCCACAAGGCCATGTGGCGGCGGGCAGTGCCAACCCGCCGAAAAAGAAAAGCTGGTGGAGCAATTATGGCGACTGGGTGCATACCGGCCTGGATGTTTTAGGTGCCGTACCGGTTGTTGGCGCCGTTGCCGACGGCGCGAACGCGGCAATTTACACCGCAGAAGGCGATTATGGTAACGCAGCACTTTCAGCTGCTTCGGCGGCAGCTAACTTTGTACCCGGCGGGGGCGCTGCGTTTAAAGCGGGGAAACTGGCCGCAAAGGCAGGTAAAGCAGTCGAAGCCGCGAAAGCGGGCAAGGGTATTGCAAAAGAAGGTGCTGAGCTGGCAGAAAAAGCCGCAGCCAAAGCTGAAACGACCGCCGCTAAAGCCGAAGCTAAAGCCGCTAAAAAAGAGGCTGATGAAGTTATCAGTGCCAAGAAAGCGGGCAGTGAAAAAGGGGGCAGCGATAAAGGCCATGCTCAGAAAAAGACTGAACCGTGTAAAATTCCGGCAAGACCCCTGCCGCAGGTGGAAATGGCGGTAGGTAGTCCGGTTAACCCTCTGCTGGGTATCAAGCTGCTGTTCGGCCCTGAAGACAATGATTTCTCTTTCCCGGCCTCGGTCCCCCTCAACTGGCAACGCTACTATTTTTCTGACGAAACGGGTAATGGCTGGCTGGGGCAGGGCTGGTCTCTGCCCATCTCACAGGAAGTACGCAGAAAAAATCATTTGCTGATATTGATCGATGAGCAGGGGCGCGAAATAGAGTTTCCTTATCCTGAGGCAGGACGCAGGCCACAACTTCATCGCTATGAACAGCTCTCTCTCTCACAACCGCAGGCAGAGGAATTCTGCATTTCAGACGCGGATGAAAGTCAGCATTGGCACTTTACGCATAAAGCTGAATCTGACCGCTGGCTGTTATCAGCCATCAGCGACCGTCACGGCAACCGCCTGACACTGCGTTACGATACCCGGAATCTGCCTGTACAGATTGAGGATAGCGCTGGCCGTCGATTTAATATCACCTTTTCAACATTTTCATCGGATACGGGTATCCCCTTAATCCGTATCACCAGCGTCAGCGTCTGTTATCCGTCTGACCCTCTGAATGCTGAAATTCTGTGCCGCTACGATTATTCGACGCAGGGTGATCTTATTGCTGTGCGTAACGAGCTCAACGAGGTGTTGCGTGAATTCCGCTACCGCAACCATATTATGGTGGCGCATCGTCGCGCGGGCGAGATGGAGTGTTTTTATCATTACGACACCTATGCTCCTGAAGGAAAGGTCCTGGCACATCGTGACAGCCTCGGCGGGGAATGGCGTTTTGAGTATGGCCATCAGTCCACAACGGTCACGGATACCCTGGGACGCGTAACGCGTTACGACTTTGACGACAACCAGGAACTGATCGGCTATCAGGATGCGATGGAAGGCTATATTCGTATCAGACGGAATGTTCGCGGTCAGATGACAGAGCTCACCGATCAGTGCGGCCGGGTAACGCGTTACCGCTATGATGAACGTGGCAACTGTACGGCCATCATTGAGCCAGACGGTCAGACTACACGTTTTGACTATCACGAACGCTGGAATATGCCGGTTCGTGTGACCAACATGCTGGGTGGCACCCGGGAATTTAGTTACGACACCGCAGGAAACTTAATCCGCTTCTCGGATGAGATAGGGCGCATTACAGAATATAACCATGACGATCGCGGCAATCTGGTCAGGGTACGTGATGCTGCAGCGGGCGTACAAACGTTATGCTGGAACCAGGCCAACTTCCTTATCAGTCATACCGACTGCTCCGGCCGAACCACCACCTTCGATTATGATAAATATGGCTGGATGAAGCAGCAGACTGATGCAGCAGGCTGCCTGACGCAGTTTTTTAACCGGTGGAATGGGCTGCCTCAGCAGATAGTGCATGCCGATGGTGGATCAGAGAGTTTTGAGTTTGATCGCTGGAAACGTCTGGTTGCCTGGCAGGATCCTCAGGGGCAGGTTACACGCTGGACACTGGCAGCGGATGGCGTGCCGTTATCGAGAACTGATGCACTCGGCCACAGCATTGGCTACGAATATGATCTGGCCCGTCGCCTGACCGCACTGACTAATGAAAATGGCGCACGTTATGCCTTTTGCTACGATGCCCGGGATAACCGGATAGAGGAGCGCGGGTTTGATGGGTGTAAAACGCGATATGAATATGATGAGAGTGGCTGGCTGCTGGCTCGCATTGAAGAAGGCGATGGCAGCGGGCCGGTAATCCAGTCACGCTATCAGCGTGACACGGCCGGGCGATTGCTGGAAAAAATGGTGTCGCGCGGAGGCGATGCAGTATGGCAACGTACCCGCTATCGTTATGATGCGCTGGGTCGCCTGACTGCAGGGGTAAATCACGGCGGTCGCTCTGAGCTGGAATGGGACGATGCAGGTCAGTTACTTGCTGAGCGGACGCTGGTTAGGGGGCACCGTTACGAACTGCGCCACAGCTATGATGAGCTGGGTAACCGGACGCATACCACCTTGCCGGATGGCCGGGAACTGAAGCAGTTTTATTACGGCAGCGGGCATCGGGTCCAGGTTAACTTTGGTAACCGGGTCATCAGCGAAAGCGAACGTGACGTCCTGCACCGGGAAGTGCGACGTACCCAGGGCGCAATCACCAGTGAATATCTGCACGACGAGATGGGACGGCTGATAAGCCAGCGTGCGGGCCGTGGCGCTCAGTCAGCGGTGGCACGCGAGTATGTCTGGCGGCGCGATGGACAGCTGACGCAGATGACAGATAAATACACGGGCGATTATCGTTACGAATATGACGCACTGGGACGTATGACGCGGGCGCGTGATGAGTATTTTGCCTTTGACCCGGCGCACAATCTGCTGAGCGAGGCCCAGGCGCAGCCCCTGCAGGATAACCGACTCAGGGTTTATGAAGATAAACGCTGGACCTATGACTGTTTCGGCAATGTGACGCGCAAACAGAGTGGCCGACACACAGATCAGCAGTTTATCTGGAACGCTGAACACCAGCTGACCGAATCGGTGAGCACCCGAAACGGGACCGAGCAGCGAACTACCTACGGCTATGATGCATTTGGCCGCCGAAGCTGGAAACGCGATGCTTTTGGTATCACGCGCTTTATCTGGGAAGGCAATCGCCTGCTGAGTGAGGTGAGAGGGTCCCGACAGCACCTCTGGATTTACGAAGAGAACAGCTTTGCTCCCCTGGCGCAGATCAGTCTGCAGCAGGGTCAAACGGAGCATGAAGCTCAGGTTAACTGGTATCACAACGATGTGTCTGGTCTGCCACGGGAGCTGACCGGTACTGATGGCAGTGTGGTCTGGCGCGCCGTCTATCGTGCCTGGGGTAATACACTGCGCACAGAGCAGGTCGCAGTAGAGAGTGCCGAGCCGGTTTATCAGCCACTGCGCTATCAGGGTCAGTATTTCGATGCGGAAACAGGTTTGCACTATAACCGCTTTCGCTATTATGATCCGGATGCGGGCAGGTTTGTGAGCCAGGATCCGATAGGGCTTGCTGGTGGGGTTAACCTTTATCAGTATGCGCCGAATCCATTAGGCTGGATCGACCCTTTAGGGTTGAGTAAGTGTAAACCCAATAAGAAAACAACTTATGAAGGTGTTAGTCGTCGAGATGCATTCAGGCAGGCTAAACGTGATGCGGGTGTGCCAAATAACCAGCAGCCTTTTGAAGTGAGCAGGGCTAAATTAGGTGATGGTTATGGTGATTATATGAGAGATAAAAATGGTATCCCTCTTGAGACTCGACAATATCATTTTAAAGACGGAAATGGTTCGACTGTGGTAATTCAGGAGCACAGTTTAGGACATGCTAAAGCAACTCCTTTACATGGTGCTGAGCCACATTTTAACGTAAGACCAGTCGAACCAATTACTGGGAAAGTTTTAGATACTGGTAGTGTTACTGGAACTCACGGTCATTATAATTTTCCGTAAGGAGTCGATATGTGGTTTGAATGTGCTTTGCATAAAGAAAAAATAACTCATATGTTTGGTGATGTTTTTGAATTAAAAGAAGCTCAATTAAATGGATTCTACTTTCATGAAACATCATCCATCAGATTCTTGTTCAGCATTAAAGGTATCCCTGAAAAACATCCTAAGAAATGGGATGGTAAAGGATATAATGCGATGAATGTTGTTCTGGGTTTTGATGGGATAAAGAACTTTAATACTAATTGCTGCAAGATTAATTTTATATGCAATCCGGAAATTTTTAGCTCTCAAGGTAAATCTACAATTAGCATAAAAAGTGAGATGGGCTCTATCTTTTGTGAATCGGAGTTTCTAACAATCGAAAATATTAGCCCGTATACTGATATAAGATGGGATTGATTTGGCTTTAAATAGGAATGACATAATTTGGTTATTATGTATAAATATAATAATTAGTGAGGTGAGAGGCTTGCGCCAGCACCTCTGGGTTTACGAAGATAACAGCTTTGCACCGCTGGCGCAGCTAAATCTGCAGCAGGGAGAGACTTAGTATGACGCTCAGGTTAACTTAACTGATATCAGAACGATGTGTCAGATCTTCCACGGGAGCTTACCGGAACTGATGGCAGTGTGGTCTTGCGTGCCGTCTATCGTGCCTGGGTAATACGCTGCGCACAGAGCAGGCGGCAGTGGAGAGTGCCGAGCCGATTTATCGGCCGCTGCGCTATTAGGGTCACTATTTCGATGCGGAAACAGGTTTGCACTATAACCGCTTTCGCTATTATGATCCGGATGCGGGCAGGTTTGTGAGCCAGGATCCGATAGGGCTTGCTGGTGGGGTTAACCTTTATCAGTATGCGCCAAATCCGCTGCGCTGGATTGACCCATTAGGGTTGAGTAATTGTAAACCAGAACAAAAAGATGAAAAATTTCCCTCGCGAAATGCAGCTTTCAGAGCAGCGAAAAGGGATGCTGGGTTTCTATGAATAAAGCGCCAACAATAGTTGAAAAGGTAAACTTTACGGATAGAGACGGCCATAATAGACTCGGTGAAGATTATCAGCCTATAAAAACAAGATAATATACATTTAATAGATATGGGAAAGATGATGGGGTTATTCAGAATCACTGGCCTGGACATATCTATGGCCCCGAGGAAACTCCTGGTAACCAAGGGCCACATCTAAACATTCGACCTGTCAACGATACTCGTAATGGCAAAGTTTCAGGTACCCTCGGACATTATCCTTCTTAGGGAAAAGTATGACTAACTG
The DNA here is from genome assembly GCF_059731105.1 of Type-F symbiont of Plautia stali. Taxonomy (NCBI): domain Bacteria; kingdom Pseudomonadati; phylum Pseudomonadota; class Gammaproteobacteria; order Enterobacterales; family Enterobacteriaceae; species Type-F symbiont of Plautia stali. The sequence continues at coordinate 1,609,682 of NZ_AP035909.1, forward strand.
GATAGAATTTATTGTCAACTCACAACCCATAAAAGCAATATATGGAGATTGTACGCCTTCATTAGAAAATGTTGAGGTTTATAGTATTCTTTTTAACAGGGATGGCCCGACCGTATCTATTAAACTAAACTTAAATGAATACCCAGTAAAGCCACCAAAAAAGTGGGAGGTTCAAAAGTTTAACACTGTTCAGATTGTTCTTTCCTTTTCAGAGGTGAAGTCAATAAATATGTCTGGCTGGGTTTATACGAATTATTCTATGGATTTAATGGTTTCTAAAATAAATGAATTAATATCATTAAGTGCAAAAAATAATGATTTTGAAATAAACCTGGAGTCTGGTTTCGTAGATGTGGATTCAATATCAGCTTACTTGAAATGATAGAATTAATATAGGGTGGGTTAAAATTATCCATATTAAGTGATGACTGCATCCAATACGAGATGGGAGATGTGAAATAAAGCCGGAAGCGATCCACTCGTTTCTTCCGGCTTTATTTTAGCGGCTGGTCTCAGCCAGTAAGACTAGGGCACTGCTGCAGAGCCTGTTACATTTCCCGCTTTCACTGTTCCAGGTGTGGGTGGAGCATGCAGGAACGCCATGCTGAGTTGGTCTGCCAACCGCTGTGCTATCAGGGTCAGTATTTCGATGCGGAAACAGGTATGCACTATAAGCGGTTTCGCTATTATGATCCGGATGCGGGCAGGTTTGTGAGCCAGGATCCAATAGGGCTTGCTGGTGGGGTTAACCTTTATCAGTATGCGCCGAATCCGCTGAGCTGGGTGGATCCGCTGGGGCTGACTAAGTGTGAGAGCTTTACAAAGAACCCTGACGATATCCATTTCATGCAAAGTTCAATTAAGAATCAAACTGGCGAGTATACCGTTCTCAATAACGCATCTGCTCTAAAAACGGTACTCTTAAGCCCACTGATTTACCGGCAATTAAAATTTGGAAAGACTCAAGCGGAAAATTATGGACTCTGGACCACAGGAGACTGGCTGCATTAAGACTGTCAGGGCTGAAAGAAATACCGGTGCAGTGGGCCCCGCAGAAGGAAATTGCTGGCCAAATGTGGAAAATGACCACGAAAACAGATGGAAAAAATTATCATCCTTAAATGGGTGATGGTATCAAAAGAGTTATAGGTGGGTAAAATGTTAGATGATCTATTACCAGTTAGCAGTAGAGATGGGCTTGTTAAATTTATAGTAGCTCTGGCTAAAGATCTTAAAGACAACCCTGATGAATGGGAAAATAAAGATCTCATCTCTTATCTTGAAGCTATAGCCTCATGGATAGAGGATATGGATGGGTACTATGAAAATACGAACCAGCCGTTGCCAAATGATACAAATTGGAAAGTTTTTGCAGATATTTTAATGGCTGCAAAAGTCTACGAATAATAATAGCCGCAAGCGATCTCAACTATCATTTCGGCTTTTAACCTTCAGCCGCCGACCGGGGCCAGCAACGTCTCGAGCTGTTCCCGGTTTTGTCTGGCATCCCGTCTCTGCTGCGCATAAAGGACAACTTTCTCGTGCAGATGGGCCACGCTGAGATCTTGGGGATCAGCACCTGAAATTCTTCTTATTGATTTATTATGGGATCTGGCTCACGAATTAGATCACGAAGGGAAACAGGCTATGAGTATTAATATGGGGTATGATTTTCCTGTTACTTCGGGTTTCTCTCACTAACAGATTCAGCAGCGTTTTTCTAACGTCTTTATGGTAAGCCATCGGATAAGGCTATTTTTGCGGATGTATTAACCCTGAAACGCACAATTCCGGTGACGCCGTGTTCTCACGATACACTTATCTGAAAGAGTACAACCGGAACAGCGTCAGTGGGAACTCAACTCGCCATATGATGCACTGGAACAGTAAAAGACGCTTATCTGACCTGCAGCAATAGCCGCTTAATTCACCGATGCCCGTCAGTCCGGATAATCACTATGTATTTATCGTATCACTATCCTTCTGCCGGTCGGTAGACTGCGGTTCTGGAAACTCAGCTGTCGCGAGCAACTTACCGGCGCCATTGAGTTGTTCAGCACCGACGCGCGTCCTGACCATTAATTCAGAACCCATCCACCTTGCTGACTTGCCCTATCGTCAGTTTTGTCTGTACGGAAAAAAGACTATGTACTCACGTATTACCGCACAGCTGCCGGCGGACGGCCTGCTGTTCCACACGCTGAAGGGCACCGAGGCGCTGTCGCACCCGTTTGTGCTCACCGCCGAGCTGCTCTCCACCGACGCGCGCATCGACCGCCACGCCCTGCTGGGCCAGCCGGTGACGTTCACGCTGCCCACCGACGGCCTGATGAGCGCGCTGAGCCCGCGCTACCTCAACGGTAAAATCACCCGGGTGGCGGTGCGCAGCCAGGAGCTGAACGGCACGCGCTACGCGTGCTATGAACTCACGGTGGAGCCGGACCTGTGGCCGATGAAGCGGGACCGCAACCTGCGCATCTTCCAGAGCCAGACGGTGCCGCAGATAGTGCAGACGCTGCTGAAGGAGTACGGGGTGAGCGTCGAGACGCGCCTGGCGGGCAGCTACCGGGTGTGGGAGTACTGCGTGCAGTATCAGGAGAGCAGCCTGGACTTCATCAGCCGCCTGATGGAGCTGGAGGGGATGTACTACTTCTTCCGCCACGAGGCGGACAAACACACGCTGGTGCTGTGCGACGCGCCGGACCAGCACCAGGCGTTTCCGGGCTACGGGACCATCGCCTATCACGTCACGCCGTCGGGGGGCGTGGTGACGGAGGAGGGCATCAGCCAGTGGTCGCTGTCGGAGAGCGTGACGCCGGGGATGTACAGCACCGACGACTACGACTTCCGCAAGCCGAACGCGTGGATGCTGCAGGCGCGGCAGAACCCGGCGTCGCCGGTGCCGGGCGCGGTGGACGTCTACGACTGGCCGGGACACTTTGTGGACCACAGCCACGGCGAGTCCTACGCGCGCATCCGCCAGGAGGTGTGGCAGGCGGAGCACCACCGCGTCAGCGGGTCGGGCACGGCCACCGGCATCGCGCCGGGGTACACCTTCTCGGTGCTCAACGCGCCGCACTTCAGCGACAACGGCGAATACCTGGTGACCTCGGCGACCTATGACTTCGCCGAGAACCCCTACGCCAGCGGCGACGGCGGGGAGAGCCGCCACAACATTGACTTCACGGTGCTGCCGTCATCGGTGACGTGGCGCACGCCGCCGGAGACGCCGTGGCCGAAGACGCACGGCCCGCAGACGGCGAAGGTGGTGGGGCCGAAGGGGGAGTCTATCTGGACGGACCGCTACGGGCGGGTGAAGGTGAAGTTTCACTGGGACCGTCTGGCAAAGGGTGACGACACCAGCTCCTGCTGGGTGCGCGTCTCCAGCGCCTGGGCGGGCCAGGGGTTCGGCGGGGTGCAGATCCCGCGCGTGAACGACGAGGTGGTGGTGGACTTCATCAACGGCGACCCGGACCGTCCGCTGATCATCGGGCGCGTGTATAACGAAGCAAGCATGCCGCCGTGGGCGCTGCCGGCGGCGGCGACGCAGATGGGGTTCCTGAGCCGGTCGAAGGATGGCACGGCGGACACCGCGAACGCGCTGAGGTTTGAGGACAAGGCGGGTGAGGAGCACCTCTGGATCCAGGCGCAGAAGAACATGGATACCCATGTTAAAAATGACGCCAGCCATTCAGTCGCTAATAATTACAGCCATTACGCAGGTGGCAATGAGCTCTACCGTGTCGAAACGAACCGTGTCCACGGTGTAAAAGGTGGCGAAGAGCAGCTGACCGGTAAGGGCAAACTCGATGCGGTAGTCGATACCTATGTAGTGGGATCGGGCACTCAACTTCGCTTGGAATGCGGAGAGAGCGCTATCGAACTTAACGCGAATGGCCAGATAAATATCGTCGGCAAGGGATTCAATATTTTCGTGCAGGGCGATGGGCATATCACCACATCCGGCGGCAAACTGAATCTGAACACAGATGGCGCTAAACCGGGCACAAGCGCCCCGGGTTCAGGTCATAAACAGAACATCAGCCAGGCCGTAGAAAACCTTTTCCCGCCGAAGTAGAACGGTGAAAAATGGGCTCATATTACTGGTAGAGGTATTACTCAGATGGCTCTGCCAGACGCTATGACCAGGAGGTTACCGAATTTTAAGATTCTTTCAGGTAAATAAATGAAATTATTTATTAGATTGCTTTTTTTAGGTCTTTTTGCATGTGGCTCATCAGGTATTGCTACAGCATCGGATACTCGGGCGTCTTATGCTCAATATAATAGCCTTAGTAGTGTTTCAACTATCTTCAACGATCAGAAAGTTATTTCCAGTTTAAAAGTTATTTTGGGTAATGATTACAGTGACTTCAGCCGGAATTTTGATGTTTTTGGCGAGCCCCACAAAACAGTGAATGGTGGAATATTTGTCGAGGGCTGGTTAAAAGATCTTTATCTGGTTCAGGCATCGGCTTTTGTGATACAACCTGACGGTAAAGTCTATGCTGCATGGATTCTGCCTGAAGATAATAAAATACATTATGTAAGCAATGATCGTAAAAATAGCAAAATGCAGGAAGACATTGCGAACTGGGCAAAACGTTTTGGTAAAGATCAGTCAACTACTCCCGATAAAGTCCAAAAAGAAATTCAAAATAGTGTTGAGAAGTTTTTCGAGACCGCAAAGTTCAGAATTAAAATAATGTCGCTCTGTGCTGAGGGTACGGAGTGTAATGATGTTAGTTACGAGGGAGTCAGGAAATCAGATGGGGCAATTGTCAGATTAAAAGGGAAAGCCACGAAAAGTGATTGTGGTCAAGCAACCTGTCCTGTGCTGGCTTATAAATTCCGAAATTATGACGCGGTCTATATTATCAACAATGTGATTAGCAATCTTACTGTTGTTGTTAATAATAAGATTGTATTATCTGAGGACGGGAAGTGGGAGAGTAACCCCAAATAAACGTATTATCGCGTAGTGGTTGCTGACTTCTGCACTACTATTCGTGATTTTTATCCATCATTTTTCAGCAAGGCTGGACCCGATCATAGTCAGAATGTGTTGGTCAGTAAATGTGGTCAGGGTACGGTCGTTGACAGTGATAATCAGCACTGGTTAAATTATGATGTGGATGAAAGACATATCTCTTTTCAGCTGGATAGTAAAAATTCAGCCATATTATGATGACGCTCAATTCAAATGACTGAAAGTAACAATGCATGACATTTCATACAGGATAAAATTATATTTTATTATTTTGATATGGATGTTTTATCAGGCATGTCAGGGGGGATATGTTTAAATTTCTATTGTTGATTGCCTTTTTATGTCCTCCGGCACTATTTGCCAATGAGTTCTGCCACATTTTGAGCAACGAAGCTAACAATAGAGGTGTTCGTTTTGACAATACCGATAATGTCTATAAGGTCGGCGGAAAAGGCAGGTTGCACTTTCATTCTGCTCCCAATGAAAAATGTATAGAAAAAGACGTTTTTGTTGTTCCTGGTAATGAGTTATATGCTTATGTTGAATATGGAGAATATTACAGTGTAATGTATGTTTCTGATGACGGGAATCAGGTTGATGGCTGGGTTAAAAAAGACAGGCTGGTTGAAACAAAGTATGGTATCGCACCTGATTATGATGCCCAAAAATAGGCATTGCACTTTTTAACCGAAATGGTAATGAGAGTCACTGCATTATGGATGAAAATTTGTGGTGACATTTACAACCGCGTTGGTATTGAAATGTTCTCAACAGCTGAAATAACAGGGTCAATAATGACCTGCGAAGTAAAGGTTAATTGAATGCTTAAGGCGGGTTTAGCGGTTTTGCTGTCAATCTCCTCATTGCCCTTGTTTGCTTCTGATAGCTTTACCGGTCAATGGAGTGGGCAAGAAAAAAATAATGACGGATCACTCTTTTCTACTTTAACTTTAAAGCTAAAGCAGGATCATAATAATATAACAGGGAGGTATTGTTATGTTACCCGAAACGGTAACAAAATAGATTGCCCTGAAGATGATGCAATGAATGTTCAAGGCATTGCAAATGGAACTAATGCTTTAGTTGATTTTGACTCTTCTTTTGGTGGAGTAAAGGGTAAGGCAAGTTTAGAAATTAAAAATAATAAAATTTTATGGAGGTTAATTAAAGAGCCTGAGAGTGGCGATTTCTACGCTCCAGAAACTTACACGCTCGATAAAGAAGTTAATGATGGAGAGTTAAAACCGGATGTAAAGGTTTTTTCAACACCTGAATTTACCGTTACGCTATTAAACGGTTGCGGAGATTTTTATACCGTATGTGATAATGTAAAATACTCAGGCCTCAGAAATAAAGATGGAAAGCAAATCACTCTCTCAGGTAAAACCACGCAGTCAGTTAACTCAGACAGGGCTGACGGGATGATTTTCAGTAATGGCAGCGTGGATTATGTTGTGAGATTTAATCCGCTTGCGTTAAAAGTAACACAAGGGGATAAAATACTTGTGGATCAAAGTGGTAAGTGGGAGTGAAAGTTAAAGGTCTCTTTAATCCCTGCCTGAACATTAATTCATTTTTTATTATCCACTACGATAAAATATAATGATTGAGAATCGCTTTTTAACCAGATTTATAATCGTGCCTATTCTTCTCTTTTTAGCCTGCATTGTCAGGGCTGAATCCGGCACGGAGTCGCTTGCTCCTGCTCTTAATGAGGGTGATTTTTCGGTTCTGCTTAATGACTATGTTTTCACGCCCGGTGATACCTGGAGTGACGAAAGCTTCGTACGCGCAGGCGAGGCACTGAGCTCCGATCTGGCTGGAGAGGTAGTGATTGATAATCAGCAATATAAATATTTCCAGCATACCTATAACGGGTTTGAGTTGTTCAGCGCGACGGCGGCAGGAAAGGGAATGCACCCGATTCTGGCTGAGATTCTTTTGGAAAATGCCAGCGTGCCGACGGCCCGAAATATCATGGTTGGTGACAGCCTGGAAAAGGTTCAGCAAGCCTATGGACCCGGAAAAGAAGATAACAGTGATAATCAGCACTGGCTTGTTTATCAGTCGGGCAAAAAACAGTTGATGTTCCATATCGTTCAGGGAAAAGTCAGTGACATCATGCTGAAAACAGACCCGGGTGCAGAGCAAAGCGAAATCAGCCCTGACCAGGCTATCGGTATCGCCACCGAAGCCATTCATACCTGGCACCTGACCACTCTCGATGATAAATGTCTGCGTTACGATCTCGATGAAAGCCGTGAGAAAAACTTTTTTATCATCACGGTTCGTGAAGATAATCGGGATATTAGTTGCGGTGGCGACCCTGATATTTCGCACCGACTTTTTGATATTAAAGTTGCGCGTGATAATACGCAGATACTCACTAACGCCGATAACGTTGATGGTGATTATCGCGACCTGAATTCTCCTGCCACAAACAATGAATAGACGGACATCCGATATGCATTACCAATTCAATGAGGGCGCTTTTGCGCTTTTTCCTGCTGCCTGGCAGGACACCACCATGAACATTCTGCGCGATGAGGCCAGTGGACTGGCGTGGGTGGTGAGTCGTGGTGTTATTGCAGAAGGCAGTGATGCAGAAAAAGAGTTTCAGCGTCAGTGGGACACATTGCGCAGCCAGATGGGGCACATTCAGCAGAGTGAATTTGTTCCTGTGATGGCCGGTGTGAATAACACCTTACCTGCGACAGAAGTTGAAACCCTGTTTGACCGTAACGGACAACAGGTGTGGCAGAAACAGCTGGCTGCACAGGTTCCTGAGTCGAACATCTTTATGATTTTTACGCTCTCCGCGATGCGTCCATTCAATGAGGAAGACGGTCAGCGCTGGCAGGCTTTCAAACAAAGCCTGAGTCTGAATACGCCACGGAAAGATTAACTTATGGATAACCATGCGGCCCGCGTGGGCGACGAGATCATTCACTCCAGCATTTTCGCTGATATCACCAGTGTCGTGGCTGAAGGGGCGGCTTATGCCGTCATCGGGGCTGCGGTAGGAGCGGCGGCAACACTGGCTGCGCCTTTACTGGGTGCCGGCATGGCGGCGGCCGGGGTTGCCGCTATCGGTTCCAGCTGTCTGCTCAGCGGCATCATTGGCGGTGTGTTAGCCAATGCTGCGGGCCTGTCGGACGACATCTCTGAAGCGGCAGAAGGGCTGGGCGACATGATATTCCCGCCTTCACCCGCCGGAGTGATCGCCAGCGGTTCAGACAACGTACGCGTGAATGGTCTCATGGCCGCACGCGCGGCCGGGATGATGACGCCGGATGAGACACCGCCACCGGAACCGCAATCACCGCAGAGCTTCGCGGACTACGGCGGCATGCTGCTCTCTGCGGTGGGCCAGTTCGGCAGTGCTATGTGGCAGCCCACGGTCGCCTCTGCCGATGCGGGGAGTTCTCCGCTTGAGCAGGATAAAGTGGCCTGTGAAAAACACAGTGCGCCGCAGTATCTGGCTCAGGGTTCAAAAAGCGTTTTTATCAATGGCCAGCCTGCGGTGCGGGCAAAGGACAAAACGACCTGTGACGCCACGGTAAGTGATGCTGTTTCCCCCAATGTCATCATCGGAGGTGAGACCGTTACGGTCAGAGAGATCAAAAGTGGCAAGGTGCCGGGTCTCGCGGTGATGATGATTGGCCTTTCGCTCATACGCGGTCGCCCCAGCCAGATCCTGAAAAATATGCCCTGCGCGCTGGCCGGTGCGGCGGGCGGCATGATGGCGGATATGTCCATCAACGCCGCCTTCTCATCTCTATTCCCGGTTCATGCCGCAACCGGCGTCAAAGTCCTTAATGATGAGGCCGAACGCGATTTCTCTCTTCCCGGCCGTTTCCCGCTCAGTTTTCAGCGCAGCTACAACAGCCTGACTCAGCGCGCAGGCCTGTTCGGTCAGTGCTGGGCCACGGTGTTTGACAGCTATCTGACGCTGGAAGGCAACCGGGCAACCTGGTTTGACGACAACGGGCGCGAGCTGAGCTTTGACGTTCCCGGTGAAAAAGAGGTGCTCTACAGCATCAGCGAAGGGCTGATGGTGCGGCGCAGCGAGACTGGCGATATCGCCATTGCCGATGACGACGGTGCGGTATGGCGTCTTTACCGGCGCACGGCCGCCGATCCGCAGGTGCTGCGGCTGGCGTCACTCAGCGACGAGTACGGCAACGCGCTGGAGACGGGCTGGGATGAACAGGCCCGTCTGGTGCGTATCCATGACGCGCCGCTGGCGATTGACGTCACGCTGCACTACGACGACAGACAGCATCCGCGACGGCCGACGTCAGCCAGCCATTTTGATGGCGAGCAGCACTGGCCTCTGACGCGCTGGACCTACAGCCAACAGGGCCAGCTTGCCAGCGTGACCGATGCGGCAGGCGTTGTTACCCGCCGGTTCCGTTACAACGACGACGGACTGATGGTCTGGCATCAGCTGCCCGGCGGGCTGGAAAGTGAATACCGCTGGCAGAAGCTGGATCACTGGCGCGTGGTTGAGAACCGCACCAATAGCGGTGACGGCTGCCGCATGCATTACGATCTCGAGGCGGGCATCACGCGCGTGTCGACCTATGACGGTCAGCAGCGCGAACACCACTGGAACGCCGCGGGCCTCATTACCTGTTTCATCGATGAGCGGGGCGAGAAGTGGCGCTATGAGTGGGATGAAAACGAACTCCTGACGCGCCGCATCGATCCGCTGGGCAACGCGGTGAGTTTCACCTATGACGATCTGGGCAACCGCGTTGAAGAGAAAGATGCTGACGGCGGTGTGCAGGCGGTGCAATGGCTGTCACACCGTGCGCTGCCCACGGTAGTTGCCGGAGCGGATGGTTCCACGACGAAATACTATTACGACCCCCATCACGGTCTTGAGCGCGTCGTTGATGCGCTCGGGCAAAGCACGATCTATAAGCGGGATGAGTCCGGGCTGATTGTCGAGGAGATCGATGCAGCAGGTAACAGCTATCGCCGGGAGTTTAACGATGCCGGACAGGTTATCCGTGAAACCGACTGTTCAGGGCTGACCACGCGCTACCGTTATCATCCTCTGGGCTGGCTCAGCTCTGTCACCGCGCCGGATGGTGAAGAAACCCGTTATTACTATGACGCCGCAGGCCGTCCTCTTCAACTGGAGCGCGCAGAGGGCTGGGAAGAGCGACTGCACTGGAGTGAAAACGGCCTGCCGCTGGCCTATGAGTCGGCGGATGGCAAGCGCAGTGAATTCCGTTACGACAATGTCGGACGACTGATCGCCAACCGCAACGCACAGGGCGAGACGGTTCAGCGAAGCTGGGACAGCCGTGGCCGCCTCACGGCGTTAAAAAACGAGAACGGCGAGCAGTATCAGTTCGAATGGGGGGCAGATTCTCTGTTGCTGGCTCAGGTGGGGCTGGATGGTGTTGCCACGCGATACGACTATGACGCGGCGGGCCGCACGCTATCGCGTACCTTTGCCGCCGGCCATCCTCAGGCCATCACCCATCATTATCACTGGAGTCGTGCGGGGCAACTGCTGGCGCGAACCACGCCGGAGGGTCAGACGCGCTATCACTACAGCGGTGGCGGCCAGCTCGGTAAAGTGTCGCAGCATCTGCCGCTGTCTGACAGCGAGTGGAGTCAGCAGGCCGAGCAGGAGATTACCTTTAAATATGATGCGCTGGGCCGCATCGTTGCTGAACAGGGGGAGCAGGGCGAACTGGCGTGGGCGTATGACGCGCTGGGTAACTGCACGGCCTTGACCCTGCCGGATGGTCGCAACCTGAAGCAGCTTTATTACGGTAGCGGCCACTTGCTGAGCATCGCACTGGACAACCTGCCGGTCACCGAGTTTACCCGTGACACCCTGCACCGGGAACTGAGCCGCACGCAGGGCGGCCTGACTATGCGTAGCGAGTATGACCGCTCAGGCAGACTGCGCCGCCGTGACGTGTTCAGGGGTGAAGCACAGCGACCTGCGCCGCGCATCTGGTCCCGCCGGCGCGACTTCGATTACGGTAACAACCTGATCCGCGAAGAGCGTGACGATAATCCGTTCAGCCAGACGTTATGGCACTACGATAACGCCGGCCGGCTGTTGTCCCAGGACGGTGCGCAGCCGGGTAATGAGCAGTGGCGCTGGGATGGCGCAGGCAACCCGCTGGATCGCCATAGTGCCGCTCATGTCATGCACAACCGTGTCACCGGACTGAACGGTATCCGCTGGCAGTATGACATTCATGGCCGCACCACTGAGAAAGATGACGGCCAGACCCGCTGGCGATATCGCTACGATGGTGAGCATCGCCTCACGGAGGTGATCAGCGAGCCGCGGGACCGTAACAAGCCGCGCACGAAGGTGAGCTTCCGTTACGATCCGCTGGGACGCCGTATCAGTAAAACCAGCCAGCAGCTGTTACAGGGCAGGCCATCTGGCAACGCCGTCACGACGCGCTTTGTCTGGGAAGGCTACCGGCTGCTGCAGGAGATCCACGACGGCACTCCGCTGACCTACGTTTACAGCGACAGCCAGAGCTATGAACCGCTGGCCCGTATTGATGGCGTGGAAAGCCCGGAAATTTACTGGTTCCATAATGCGGCCAACGGGATGCCGGAACTGCTGACTGACGCGGAAGGGCAAAAAGCCTGGGAAGGGATCAACAGCCCGTGGGGCAAACTGCTGCGTGAGTCCAGCCAGCGGCTGCCTGCCGTGCAGCAGAACCTGCGTATGCAGGGCCAGTACCTGGATCGTGAAACCGGACTGCACTACAATCTGTTTCGTTATTATGATCCGGACAGCGGACGGTTTACTCAGCAGGACCCGATAGGGCTGGCGGGCGGGATCAACCTTTACCAGTATGCGCCGAATGCACTGGGTTGGGTGGATCCGTGGGGGTTGAGTAGGTGTAAACCTGATTTTTATGTGGGCCCAGATGGACCAAGTGCGACCATGCCTTCTACTGCTTATCGTCATATGAAATATATGGAACTTGATGGTTCGATCAATAAGTTTGTACCCTCGACCTTAGAAAATAAGGCTGCGCCTGTTACATATTTCGGATTTGATAAATATTCTTCTGGCAGTGCTGCCAGGGATGGATTTCAGATTGCCCCAGCCTGGAGTGATGCGCGGATGCGCGGAACTTTTGATACTTTGCAATTGTATAAAAATGGTAAACCTACAGCTTTCGTTCCTAAATGGGATGGTAATACTCATCCTACAAAACTAGAACCGTTTGCCTCGGCGTATCCTGAGTACGGAAGCGGTGGTGCCGTACAGTTGCATGCAAATGGACAGATTGTTAATTTCGACTCAATTAAAATATTACCGGATTAACCAAATGTATATCCTCGAAAAAAAAGATGCTGAGAAAATGTTGTTTGAGCTATTAAAAAGAACCTTGAAAAAACAGTCAGACATTGATCATTTAATTGATTTGGCTAGGAAAGATGAGCACTCGATTCCTATGAAAGGTATAAGGCATAAATACGATAGCATGGAGAAATATATGCTAACCGAAAAAGATTGGGATGATCTTGATACATTAATGCATTTTTATGGTCCATGATTTCAACATATTAGATTATCTTCAAAATCATAATGAACCGGAAGCTATCTCCAGGATCCTTCCGGCTATATTTTTAGTCGCTGACTAGACCAGCAACGCTAGTACCTGCTGGCTGGTCTGCTCCATCTCCTGCTGCTGTGTAAGCGTTGTCTGCTCATGACGAAGCCGGTCCTCTTCGCCGCTATCGAGGATCAACATCAGATAGCCGTCCAGTACCTTCAGTCTGAAGCCCGTTCCCATTTCAAACTACGCCTCAGCCAGCTACTTCCCTGCGATGTTGACCTGCGGTATACACAACCGTGCCACCAAACTGAAAGGTGACCGCTGGCAGTTCAATATTCATGGCCGTACCACTGAGAAAGATGATGGCCAGACCCGATGGCGATATCAATACGATGGTGAGCATTGCCTGACGGAGGTCATTAGTGAGCCGCGGGACCGTAACAAGCCGCGCACAAAGGTTAGTTTCCGTTACGATCCGCTGGGACGTCGCATCAGTAAAACCAGCCAGCGGCTGTTACAGGGCAGGCCGTCGGGGAACGCCGTCACGAAGCGCTTCGTGTGGGAAGGTAACCGGCTGCTGCAGGAGATCCACGACGGCACTCCGCTGACCTAGGTTTATAGTGACAGCCAGAGCTGTGAACCGCTGGCGCGTATTGATGGCGTGGAAAGCCCGGAGATTTACTGGTTCCATAATGCAGCTAACGGGATGCCGGAGCTGCTGACTGACGCGGAAGGGCAAAAAGCCTGGGAAGGCATCAACAGCCCGTGGGACAAACTGCTGCGCGAGTCCAGCCAGCGGCTGCCTGTCGTTCAGCAGAATCTGCGTATGCAGGGTCAGTACCTGAACCGGGACTGATTTTCTTCAGCAAATCTGAACATCGCTTTAGCGATGGCCCCAGGGGGTGAGGCACCGCAGGGGCCGAATCAACCGGACTGCACTACAATCTGTTTCGTTATTATGATCCGGACAGCGGACGGTTTACCCAGCAGGACCCGATAGGGCTGGCGGGCGGGATCAACCTTTAGCAGTATGCGCCGAATGCGCTGGGGTGGGTGGATCCGTGGGGGTTGAGTAGGTGTTCGCTTGCGAAAAAAGGTCAAAGAATCCCCGACCATCATAAAGCGAATTTCACAGATGGTGTAATCACTCATAGACAGGTTAGTGGCGATGAAATCTTTTATAAATATCATGGTAAAACCAATAGATTAGGAAGGGATTTCAATTACGTCACTAAAAAGAAATATACTTCAGAGGCAGAATTAAGGAAAGATCTGGTCATCCTAAATGAATGGGGCGTTAAGATTGATCGGGTTACAACCTTCAAACCTCAAAAAGGAACATGGGTCACTGAGGGTACTGCTGCTCCGCAAATAAGTACCAATAAATTGGAGTTTCTGGAAGGCGGAGGCTATCAAGGACTGATAAGTATCAAGGAATTAGCAAAATCCACGATAATTAGAACAGACAGAGTGAGTTTCTAATAATATGAATATACAAAAAGCTATTGAAATGTTAATTGAACTTATCGCCTTAGTAGAAAGGAAAAACAAGTCACAAGGAAAGGAATTGTACAAGTCAGCATTGGATGCTTTAAAAAATGAAAATTGTTCAAATATTGATTTAGAGCTTTTGTATAGGAATTTTTGTGGGTATCTGGCTCATGGTGAGTTTGATGAAGAAGAATATCAAAAGGTGTTGCAACTGATCAGTTTTTTAAAGAAATAAAATCTTATTTACTCATCGCTGTCACTACCCTGATGAGGGCGACAGGGCCTAAGTAAAGTGTCGCAGCATCTGCCGCTGTCTGACAATGAGTGGAGCCAGCAGGCCGAGCAGGAGATTACCTTTAAATATGATGCGCTGGGTAACTGCACGGCCTTAACCCTGCCGGATGGTCGCAACCTGAAGGAGCTTTATTACGGTAGCGGCCACTTGCTGAGCATCGCACTGGACAACCTGCCGGTCACCGAGTTTACCCGTGACACCCTGCACCGGGAACTGAGCCGGACGCAGGGCGGGCTGACCCTGCGCAGTGAATATGACCGGTTAGGCAGACTGCGCCGCCGTCACGTGTTGAGGGGTGACGCGCAGCGACCTGCGCCGCGCGTCTGGTCCCGCCGACGCGACTTACCTGCTGGCTGGTCTGCTTCATTTCTATCTCCTGCTGCTGTGCAGCAGAACCTGAACATGCAAGGCCTGTACCTGGACCGGGACTGATTGGCTTTCGCAAATTTGAACATCGCTTCGGCGATGGCCCCTAAGGGATCAGGCACCGCAGGTACCTCATCAAGCGGACTGCACTACAATCTGTTTCGTTACTATGACCCGGACAGTGGACGGTTCACCCAGCAGGATCCGATAGGTTTGATGGGCGGGTTTAACCTTTACGCATACGCGCCGAATGAATTCAGCTGGATTGATCCGCACGGGTTGAGGAAATGTATGGGCCGCGGTCAATCAGATCCACATAAAGGTGTAAAGGATGCGTCGGCTTATTTAGAAAATTCGCCACACTGAGAAAATTCAGAAAGAAAACGTTAGATCGATTCGAAATAGATTCAATCAAAGTTCATAAAGCGACTAACTCAGAACATGGGTTAAGATATTATGATGGTGTCAATGCTAAGGTGAGAGGTTAATATTTTTTTGAGACATTACCCGCTACCCGAAAAGGTTTGGCAGTGAAAAGTAATGGAATCAGATGACTAGTGTGTCTCAGTTTAAAGTTAAGCCTGCTCTGTCATTCTTGAAGGAAAGGCATCATGTCATGGAGTGGGTTTATCAGGTGGGCAGATACAAAAAAACATAGCGGATCTTAATAAATTATTAGATTTATGAAAATGACAAAAGTAAACAGGGCAGTTGCAAAGATACAAAAAGCTATAGATGAGATTGATGAGGCTGTTGTCACTAACGATATAAAAGTATTATCTGCACTTTCCGCCTCTCAACTTTCCAAATTTAAGGAAAGTTTATCCATTGTATTAACGATAATTAAATCGGATAATATTCCGCTTAAGAAAGAAAGGGTTATAGGTATTTCAAGGGTAATAGTTGATCAATGGCCTTTTGATCTTGAGTTGGGGAATATAATTATCGAAGCTGAACAAGCTTATAAAGAAATATAGTTAGAAAGCCGGAAGTGCTCTGAATGATTCTTTCGGCCTTTTAGTATAGTTGCTCGTCTTTAGGGTAAGGCAGCCCGCCTTCGCCCGGACGGTAACAGCCTGGACGGTCTTAAACTGCTGCGCGAGTCTAGCCAGCGCGTTCCAGGTTATAGATCAAAACCTATTGATGTAGGGTCAGTACCTGCACCATGACTACTTTGCCTAAGCAAATTTGAACATCGCTTCAGCGATGGCCGTGGTGTGGTGAGGCACCGCAGGTGCCGAATCAACAGGACTACACGACAATCTATTCCGCTATTATGACCCGGAATGGTTGATAATAAAGATGAAGCTCATCTTTAACCATTTAATGAAGCTTATCCACAATGTGGAAAAGGTGTGGTTCAGCAGCGTGTTGCTGGCAGGGCATTGGTAATTTTTGATGAGATTAAAATTTTCCGGAAAGGATATAATGAACCTTGATTCTTATAACGAAGTTTTAGACTACCTTAATAAGTATTTCACCTTCAGAGTTAAGGATGAGGGGGTTTTTACGTGAGTTGAGATAATTGATAGAGGGGGCCAGAAGGCAAAAAACTGTAACTATCAGACCTATGCAGTTGCTTTTTTTAGAATATATAAAGGAGTATAATGACTATGAAGTAATAACCATTAAAGAAGAGAAAAAATGTGGCAGGAGCTTTTGAGTTGCTGGCAATGATTTATTATAAATCTATCATTTAAGTGCACTTGATTCCGCGACATTTTTAAACTTAAAAATCTTTTCACGGGTTGGTTAAATTTGTCAGTCAGGGAAGAAAGGGGAGAGTTGACGCCGCTATAATGGCCCGGTAATGACTGAGGGGGAAAGGCACCGATAATGCAGAATTAGCAGTACTGCACTATACTCTGTTTCATTACTGCAGTCCGTATAACAGACGTCATGGGCTGAAGCTCATCACCTTTTACAATAGTGCGTAAGTGGAACTGTCGGTTACGCTGAAGAGTATTGGATCGCTTCGGTTCTTATTGCGTTCGCGCTGGAGATGACCAGAACGCTATCTATGCCCGGCGGCGATGAAAAAGAATGCATGACTTAAACTGATACCTGGAAATTAATTAACAAATGAAAATATTGACTTTAGACGAGAAGAATGGAGATTTGTTCATTGATGGGAGTAAGATAGATCTTTCTTCATGCGAAGCTTTTACTAAGTTAGTTTTTTTGGAGTCTATCGATGGTCTGACGTCATTTGGAAAATATCGTTTTTTTTTAAACGAGGTTAGCTGGCACAATGAACCATTCACTGTAGAATTCAACCCGGCTGTTTTTTCTTTTAAAGGACTTGTTTGTCTTACAAGCAAAACAGGTGATTTCTACAAAAGTTTTAGTAATTGGGATAAAAGAGCTAATGTAAAGGCTTTAAAGGAAGAACAGAATAGAATGCTTGCATGGATGCTCAATAAATACCCCAGTAACTATGAGGGAGAGTTAAAAGAGCCACCATATGGTAATTTCTGGAGTTTTGAATGGGGAGAGATAACTGTACAGTCAAATGAAAGATCATTTGATTGTGGGATATATATTGTCAGAGGCTGATTTGGAAACCCCAATAAAATATTGACTCCCATCATATAATGAGAAGATGATAGCGTTATTTTTTTAAGGTAGAATGCTTTTCGCTAGTACAACCAGTCTGGCTTTGGGCAAATTTTCGCCCTGAAATGTTCTGGAATACATGGTTATTTAATAGTAAGAAAACTTTTTATTTAATTAAATGTCTGTTATTGAAAAGGCTGACGATAACAGCCAGTCATAAAAAGGACATTACTCTTGGAAAAAATAACGCTCCTGTCTGAAGTAGAAAAAACAATAAACAACATTAAAATGATCATGAATGCTGATCACAAAGGGGACTTGCAAATTTTAATTGGTGAACTTGAACGCCTAAAAGCAAATATTATTGGTAATAAAATAAAAAATAATCCATTAAGAGGGTTTTCACGTCGATATGCAGAAATGTATAACGATTATCTTAATCCAATTACAGATGTTTTGGACAGAATTGAAAGAGCGGTTGATAGCTATCTGGAGCATGATCGATAAGTAATCTAATGCCATCATCCGTTCAGGGATTTATTAAGAATATATCTCTGTAATAGAGGTAAGAAAATTTTTTTAATCAACTCGAATTTAACCTGATAGATTTTCTGGGATCTTTGTCTTCTCTCAGCCCAAAATTCATGCTTTGAGTTATATTGGGCTTTAATCATTGCTATTGAGTACTGTTTATCGCCAGATGTTTGATTTTGTAAGGCAGTACAACAGGTTTAAGAGAGTGACTTACTTCTGGGCAATGCTGTTTTTCTCAACCTTTAAAGGCATTAAAATGAGTGAAATTATTTTTACAGGTTTTGGTGTGGATATAAGTATCGAAGAAAATGAGTATTATATTCTATATGATGCAGGCACAATTGCTATGATTGAAAAAAAGTCTAAAATTACATCAGAAGAAGCTTCTAAAGCACAGAAAAGTGAAAAAGATGCTTATGAGGTGATTATTGCAACACAGTACAGAGAAGGAAATGATCAACCCCTTTTTTTTTAAATGATTAGTGTCAGCGTAGTGCGATGAAATAGTTAATATGTGGTTTTCTGCAGCACGCGATGTGCTTACCAGTATAAATTTTAGACTTGAATCATCTTTTTACGACGAAGGGTTTTGAGGTTTAAGCCAGGGCCGTAATGTACAAAAGCAGTGACAATAAGGAGTTATACAAAACCTGCGTTACGAAGCTGAAATTTTAACAGATGAGTTTTGTGTCTGGATTAATAAGCCTCTTCCTTGACTTAAATAGATTTACTTCTCTTTCTGCAGCAGGTCACTGGATTATAGAATATAAAACAAACATTGCATGAACATTGTTAAGCCAGTCGCAGTTGGCTTTATGAGGGGAAAATGAGAGTAGTTAATTACCAGAAAAAAATTACATTAATTCATGATGGAGCTGAAGATGATTTCCTGAAGAATGATGTCAGAATCGCTTGCCCGAGTTGCCATGGTATAGTCTATTTTGGATTGTACAACTCAGTTGATTTTAACAGATATGATCATAAAAAAGTTCTGGCACGCAGTATCAGAGGCCTACGTTCTGAAAGCGGTGCTGAAAATGAATATAGATATGATAATAGTCGATTGAGACTCTCGGAAAACAAATGTTCAAATGGAATGCACAAGGTTTTAGCTGTCTTTACCTATAAGGAATTACAGCCTGCCCGATACCAATCTTATCTTGTAGGAGTGTTTGATAGTAAAAATAGTAATTGATTTATCTGTAATCACCTATTGTGCGATACCAGCTGTCACTTTCGGTGCGATGTGCTTTCGGTTTTAATATAAAAGAATATTCTTCGTAACAATGTATTCTTCTGTCATAAATAAACCCGCTCCTGAATTGTGAATTGAGTGATATACGCTAGCGATATCGCTAGAATAATCAGCATCATCTGACAATAGGCTCGGTAAACCGCGTGACCGCAATAGACTGCGTATGAGGATGAGTTCCCTCTGCCTTCTCTGGGTCATCGCATTAGTGTGGGAATGAAAATTGACAGGCGTGGGATGGAGCATGTAAAAGGGTATTGAAATGGATACAGATAGTAATGTGAAGTTATTATCTTTAATCAAGGGCGGAAATGATTAGGTTTTTTCTTACAAGTCTGGCTCGTTATGGTGGATTAGTGTTTTTAATCCTGGTTTCAGGATGTTATGCAATGAATAGATACTCGCCAGAGCAATTTTTCCATGGCACCCAATTGAGTCTGGCTCGGGCTATTGTCAGCAAAAACGTTGCTGACGTGGCAAAAAAAGCGTCTGACACAACATTGAATGAACCCGGCGAGCACGACATGACATTGCTCTATTTTGCTTTGCAGCAAGCTGAGGATAGAAAGAACAAAGAATTAGAGATTATAAGTCAACTCATCAAAGCGGGCGCCGATCCTCTTCAGGATGTTCCGGATATGGGCAGTGTCGCTGAAATCGTAGCAGCTTCCCCTCATCCGGCGTTTATGAACGCGCTAATCGACGGTGGTATGAACGTCAATGAAAAAGTTCAGGGACAGCCTTTACTGCATGATGCCGCATCAGACGATACTCTAAACACGTTAGCGCTGATGGTAAATCGCGGGGCCGATGTCAATGCTTCCGACTCTCTGGGAAAATCTACCGTCATGGCAGCACTGGACGGAATGCAGTTAGACACTGTCGAATGGTTGTTAAAACACGGGGCGAATCCGAACGCCGTTGAAACTAACACCGGATGGTCATTTATGCGTCAGCTCGACGATGTGATGAAACGTAATAAGGGTGATAAAGGTACTACGCAGAATAAGCTAAGAGAAATACTCAAGCTTGCTAAGCAAAAAGGCGGATACACCGATTTCTGATGAGGTTAATTTGGGCATGGGCTCAAGGCATTATGGCCGTTAAGCGGGGTCGCGCTGGGATCGATAATACCATCTGATTTTGTAAGGAAGTATTCGTTGTTTGAAAGTACAAGGAAATAGCAATTGAAAATAATAGTTTTCATGTTTACTGCTGTTGTTCTTTCAGGCATGGCTTTTATTTGCTTTGCAACAAAAGGCCAGGCGCCAGAGTCGTATTTCTCAGGGCAGCAGCTTCTACTGGCTAAGGCAATAGCACAACACCGTGTTTCAGACGTTAACAAACTTGCCCTTGGTGTTGAACTTAATAAACCAGGTGCGCAGGATATGACTTTATTATTTTTTGCTGTGCAAAGTGCCACAAAAAAAATTCCTGATGAGCTGAGAATAATTTGTGAATTGGTTAAGGTCGGCGCCGATCCCTTACAAAATGTTCCTGATTTAGGATCTGTTGCTGAGGTGCTGGCTACGTCACCCTATCCGGTCTATATGCAAGCGCTGCTGGATGGTGGTATGAGTCCTGACGCAGAAGTTATGGAGCGTCCGGTTTTTTTTCGCGCTGCTTCAGATAATACGATAGCAACCCTGGCTCTGATGGTGAAAAGAGGGGCAAGCATTAATTCAAGTGATAGCCTGGGCAGGTCGGTTCTGATGCATGCTTTGGATGGTATGCAGTTAGACACCGTCGAGTGGTTGCTAAATAACGGAGCCAACCCGAATGCCGTTGAAACTAATACCGGATGGTCATTTATGCGCCAGCTTGACGATGCTTTAGAAGATATTAAAAGTGATGAAGGTAGTACGAGGAACAGGTTAACGGCAATACTCAGGCTTGCTAAGCAAAAAGGGGCACGGACTCAGTTCTGATAGAGTTGATTCAGTTGTGACAGTTTCCAGCATGCATAAGAATTCATCTTAATGTAGAGAGCATTTCAGGATGTAGGGGCAATTGACACAATGACAACCCTGTATTTACATTTCTGACTGATATAAAAATATATATGTGCAGATTAGACTATCAAGGCAGGGCGGTAGCGTAGGCAATCCTGCCTCGAAACACCCGCCGACGAGTCAGCCAGGGCCTGATATGTAGCAGCCATTTCTTATCCGACAGGGTCTGCCGTTAATCATCTATCAGTCATACATAGAAGTCCCAGCCCTCGTGGCTGGTTTAAAAGAGTTTTGAGTTGTATTTTAGTAAGCCATCGAAACTATTGTTTGAGTGTATCATTCTTAAGATAAGAAAAAAAACGGAGGCGGAGGTTGAGTGGGGAAAATTAGTGCCTGGTATCAAAACTAAACATCCTGATATGTGAATGTTTAACCTCATAACTGAAACAACATAGAAATCCTGTCAGTTTGTTTATTTATAAAATGAGATGATAATAATTTTCATTAGTTAACTGAAAAAAAGAGGCTAAGCTAACTCGATGTTTATGCCGTATTTATATACTCTCAGGTAAGCGGTAGTATAAATATGGAATAAGGGAGCATGGCTGGCTTTTAAATTATTTCAGGTGCTATTTTGTGGTGGAGCGACTAAGTGAATATCAGCGACTTTATTAGAAGAAGTGAGTTTTTAGATAAAATTTTCCCCGATGGTCTGGATAGGGATGTTCATATAGGCCAGATAAATCTTGATATGGAAGGCCGGATTTCACTAAACCTCCATACCCGACAGAAACCCGCTGTAGAGGTGAATAAATGGGGGCGGTGGGGAACTGATTATAACATCATCGTTGTTGAGCTTAATGGTACAGGTTGCTCAGATATCGCCATCAGGAACTGGAAGTTGGCATCGTTTGGTGAGATCCATTTTATCATTCAAGAGGGTCAAAAGGTTTTGCATCAGAAAGGGGGGGACTGGGAGATTTATTTTGATTTTGATGACTTTATATTTCAGCGGTGCAGTGTTTATATTGAATAATTCAACAGGTATTAATGATGGTCAAGTGGAAAGGCACTGTGATGATACTTCCTTTTTTTCTGATAGACTGGCATGAACGAGCGGGAATCAAGAATGCAGGATGAGTTAAGGTTATTTTATTAGAGAGTAAAATTCCGCTTTGGCCGCTGACAGTGTATCTTACAAATGGGTATTAAGTGAAAAATAACATTGAGTTAAAACTGTTAGTTGAACAATCCATCATTGAATGGCGTTATAAAGGGGATACCTTCTCATTGACGTTATCTGAAGTCGATCAGGTTTTAGTTGATCAAGGCAGAGAGTTAATATTTATTCTGGATCAGAAGAAAGATTTTCCAGAAAGACTCACTATTATAACTGCGACAGGAAAAATCGTATCCTCTTTTTTACCGCCTGATGACGGAAGATTCTACTATATGACGACAGATTCAAAAAAAGAAGTCTTAATAGTCTGCGTTTTCACTGTAAAAATTGACGGCTGGAGCGACTGGCATTTCTCTTTTCATCCGCAAAGAAAGCAACTGGAGCGGTTATCACCTGTTTACTAATACGCAGAAAGATGATATTAATCATCATGGT
The DNA here is from genome assembly GCF_059731105.1 of Type-F symbiont of Plautia stali. Taxonomy (NCBI): domain Bacteria; kingdom Pseudomonadati; phylum Pseudomonadota; class Gammaproteobacteria; order Enterobacterales; family Enterobacteriaceae; species Type-F symbiont of Plautia stali. The sequence goes on from NZ_AP035909.1 coordinate 1,632,298, forward strand.
ATCAGCAAATTATGTCGGATGTCCTCGCCAGTTGCACTGATAACCAGGAGCACTATGAACCCGGTCGGATGAGGGGCTGTTTTATCAGGACCATGACCTTTAAGGTGGATTGTGTATTCTCATAACAAGGCTCAGAAATTACTCATTGAGTTTTTAAAATTAAAAAATATCCTGATTAATGACAAAGAGTGTAACTGGATTAGAGGCATTTTATCAATAATTGAAATCCTAAGGATGTCTGTCAACTCTCAGGGGGTCGAATCAGCCAGGTATTGTAAGCATGCCTGTGATACATGGAAATCAATGTATCAGGGAAATGGCTCTTTCTCTGATTACCATCTCTGGCATGATGATTACAATGAGAGGTTGAAACGTAATATTTCACTCGACGCAGTAAAAAACAATATTGCTAAAATTATCGATAAAGTGTGAGTGGGAATTTTATTGGATGGAGCTGAATACGGCAAATAAAATTTCCAGCGATTATCTGATACCCTTCTGGACAGGTACGGAATATTGATTGTTTTATTTGGTTCGGGCGAGATTGTCCCTGAATATCTCGAAGCTGAAGTTAGCGTGGGTGAAGCAAAAAAATCATAAAGAGACAACAGGATGCCTGTGAAGTTATCATCTCATTAGGTGAAAGGATAAAAAACGCCTCGAAAAAAGTAAAATGCAAATCGGATTTTCATCGTCTTCTTTTCCTTTTTGCGTGGGTAAGATCTGTAGAAGAATTCGCAGTGCTTATATTTAATAAGCTAATCAGGTCATGAAAATACTTAAAGTGTAGAGTTGAGGTGGCGGCGATGGAAAAAATGGGTTTCAGTGCCTATGGTATGTTCATCACTGAACGTAATGGGAAATATTACATAAATTTTGATGAAGGCGGGTTTGTCAATAAAGATGTCAGCTATGAAATAAGCGAGCAGGATGCTATGAAAGCTTGCCAGAGTGGGCAGGATGCTTATGAAGTCATGTTAATGGCACAGTCGAGGGAAAGAAAGCGTAACCAGTGATAGCATATCCTCCATAAGCATAAAACAGGTCAAGGTATGGAAATCTCAGCTAAAGCTGTCTATCGTCTTAAGAATATTTCATGGTTTATTAATGCAGGCAAAGTTAGTTATTTTAATAACGTAAAACAGATAACGGCTGAATCAGATTTCATCATAAATGTCACAAGTGTTGGTTGGGAAAATATCACGCTTGAGGCGGGTAATGCTATAACCGGCTATCTGGCAAAAAAACAGAGCAGTAAATATCAGCACTGGAATCGTCTGGTCAGAGAAGCAAAAGCGATTATGCATAGTGAAATCATACCCACCATAACGAATCCCACTCAATTCGATGATGATTTTCTAATCAATATTGTTAAGTGGGATTTAATCAGTTTTCTTGCAGAAGATGCCTGCAAGGAATTATTACCCAACCCGCTATTTTTTGAGCGACTGATGTTAATTTATGAGAAGGGTCATATCCCCTGTGGATGGGCAGGGCAATGGCCATCCGGCAAGCTTGTTGTGTATTGATGGGGGCTCATTTTGCTTGATGCAAAGATAGTGAGTGTCAGTAGGCCATATAGAAATGAAAATCCGGGTTGCACACATACAGGATGGTGAGTCCCTACCTGACAGGTTACCCTCATCGGTAGGGGGATCGTGAAGAGTCACTCATTCCTTCAAGAAACACAAAGGTTATTATGATGAGGAGTGCAAAAATCGGCAGGATGAAAATGACACATCACACAAACAAATTTCTGTTGATGCTAGCTTTGTTTCTGTTTAACGGTTTTACAGAAGCGAAGATACCAAATCAAGACATATGGCGCTTCATCACTCAGTCGAGTGCTTCACTTAAAAGTCTGTCTGTGGCACATCCTGAACAGTTTCCGCTGGCATTAACATTAGAAACCCAAAATGCATTTATCAACGTTTATCATGCCAGTTCGCTCAAACTGAAAGGAGATGCAAAAATCACTGATATTGAGTTGCGTATCAGTAATATATCAGGCGGAATTGCCTCTTTTCTGAGCTTTTCACCCGCTGGTAAATGTATAACGCCTGATGATGTCAGAAAACAGTATCCGGCTATTAAGTTGAGTGACTATCCTCGCGGTCAGTCTGAAAATGAAGTGACCAGCTACACTTCACCCCCCGATCCGGAAGGTCAGGTAATCACTTTTTCTTTTGCTGTCAGTAATCCGGATTGTCTGAGTAAAGTGATCATCACAGCTAAAGAGTGAATCAGGTGGCGTTGAGCATCTTACGATTAAGCAGGATATCCTCAGATCAGTACGGCCCGTGTCTGGTAGTTAAACCTGGTGCGAAAATGCGCAATTTAATAAATACCGATATTCAAAGATGATGACCCGTTTTATGGTTTTGAACTCTATCTCAATGATACGCATACAGAGGTTCTGGGATTCATGAACCTCGGACTGAGAACAAAAACTGACAATGAGCTTGAATGGGAAAAAGAGAGGTCAGGCATTAAGCATCCCTGAGTTTTCTTTCATGTTCAGGTTTTTTGGTTCGCTAGCCCGGGTGAAATATAACCAGACGCCTCTCATGATGCGACTGTTATCACTGCATCAGGTATAGATTTTACAGCATGGAGAAACAGCCACTTACAGAAGATGACTGGAATGAAATGGATGCGTTGATGCACTATTTTTGTCCTGACAATTTGCCAGCTAATAGAGAAACGACGAAGAAGTCGTCTGGCGATTTTTACCTCTCACCTGACTGAAAAGGACTTTCTATGATTGATCTCAGATTGCCGGATTTTGACCTTAATATTTACGCCCGTAAATATGCCCATTTACTTCCTGAAATTTCGCCTCAACTCAGAAACAGGATGGCTTACGAACATCAGCCAATGCCCAATGAAAAGCCAGCGAAACCTGAGTGGATGCAGACAGTTAACCAAAGATTAACGGACGCTGAGGCTTTAGATAAAGCCAAAGGTTTACTCATGGGACTCGCTGTTGGTGATGCAGTGGGAACCACGCTGGAATTCCAGACTCGCGACAATTCTCACATCAACGATATGGTTGGCGGTGGCCCATTCAGGCTGAAGGCGGGTGAATGGACCGATGATACGTCAATGGCGCTCTGTCTGGCAGAAACGTACATTGAACAGAAAAGCTGCGACACTGCTTTTTTCAGGGATAAATTAATCCAGTGGTATCAATCTGGCCACAATAGTTCGAATGGCGTTTGTTTCGATATTGGTAATGCAACCCGTTATGCGCTTGAACAGGTTATCAGGCATGGGTCAGACTGGGCAGGCAACACCTCTCCTGAAAGCGCAGGGAATGCTGCCCTGATTCGTCATGCCCCTGTCGCTATTTTCAGACGGAAATCTTTCATTGATGGCTGGAGAGATGCCGCTATTCAGAGCAGGGCTACACACTCTGCTCCGGAATCAATCAATAGCTGCCAGTATCTGAATGCCATCCTGCATTATCTTTTAATGGGTTATGGTAAAAATGAAGCCTTCGCGCCTCATAAAATGTCTTTAATGGTAAGACTTCTAATCATCAATGCCGGTGAATATAAAGAAAAGCATCGTGACCAAATTCGCTCCTCCGGTTACGTTATCGACACCCTGGAAGCAGCATTATGGGCCGTCTGGCATACAGACAATTTCAAAGATGCCATTTTACTGGCGGCAAATCTTGCTGATGATGCTGATAGCGTAGCGGCGACGGCAGGCCAGTTAGCGGGCGCATTGTATGGACTGTCAGGTATACCTCAGGAATGGGTTGAGAAGATAGTACAAAAAGACAGAATCCTCTCGATGGCAGAAACGCTATTTAATCTCGCGCCGGAAGAAACAGAGTGATTCCGCTCCCTCTGTGTCAGGTAAGTGATTTTTTGTAACACTGACTCAGCCTGACAGGGGCGCTGGCATCCGCCATTCATGCACTCGCCAGTGCCCCGGGTGAGAAAGTTCTTTCTCCTTCCAATCGCCATCCAAAACGCCTACCCAAACATCTTCTTTTCCTATGACCCGCTCCCGGTTTGAGTCTATCTGACGCTCACTTCCGCCGGAAAAATCCCCGTATCATCGCAATTACCTCTGACTATAACCTGCCGTTATACCCTCCTGCTAAACAAGCATTCGTCACCCTTCAGAACGCATGAAATAGTGGTTTCAGAACCTGATCTTTTGGCTGAAACGAGAGACAACATGCTAATTCCACAACCCTATTTACTCTTTCTTGGCGATGTGACCGATCCCCTTGCGGCAAAAACGGCGCGCGGTATTCATATCTGGCGGCCGGAGCAGTGCGTTGGCGAAATCAAACTGCCGGGCTGTACGGTCAGTCTGGGCCTGGATGAACTGGATATTCCCGGTGCCAGAGCGCGTGGCGCAAAAACCCTGGTGCTGGGTACCGCCAACGCAGGGGGCTATCTGCCAGCGCACTGGCTGGAAACCATTAAAAGTGCCATCAAAGCAGGCATGAATGTGGCCAGTGGTCTGCATCACCGACTGGTAGACGAACCGGAACTGGTCGCGCTTGCGCAGGCGTCGGGTGTTGAGCTTTTTGACCTGCGCCATATGCGTCCAACGCTGAGTGTTGGCAGCGGCAAGAAGCGTTCAGGTAAGCGCATCCTGACCGTCGGTACGGACTGCTCAGTGGGCAAGATGTACACCTCCCTGGCGCTGGAGGCAGCGATGCGTGCGCGCGGCATGAAAGCTGATTTTCGCGCTACGGGCCAGACCGGCATTCTGGTCGCGGGTGAGGGCATTGCTGTGGATGCGGTAATCGCGGATTTTATTGCTGGCGCGGCAGAAGCGCTGTCACCCGCGAATGACGCGGACCACTGGGACATCGTCGAAGGGCAGGGCTCACTGTTCCATCCCTCTTATGCAGGCGTGAGTATGGGGCTGATGCACGGTGCGCAACCGCACTGGCTGGTCATGTGTCATGAAATGGGACGCCCGCATATGCGTCATTTGCCCCACCAGCCGATGGTCAGCCTGAAGGAGTGCGTTGAAGCCAATCTGCGCGCCGCGCAGGTGACCAGTGAGTCGGTACAGCTCGCAGGCTTTGCGATTAACACCTCAAATTACAGCGAAGAAGAGGCGCTCGCGTATTGCGCTGAAATCACCGCTGAGTTTGGCCTGCCGGCAACCGATCCTGTGCGTTTTGGTATCGACGGGATCGCCGCGCTGCTTCAGGAGCGTGGCTGAAATGAGAACGATGCAGATCGATGTGGTGGCATTGCCGCTGGCGCGCCCCTTTGCCATCTCTCGTGGAACCCGGACCGCCGTGACGGTCATCCGGGTCACCCTAGAGCAAAACGGGTTCATCGGGCAGGGCGAATGCACTCCGACGGCCCGCTACGGTGAGACGCCGGAAAGCGTGCAGGCGATGCTTGAAGCCGTGCGTGCTGACGTGGAGGCGGGCCTGAGCCATGACGATCTGCAACAGCGCTTACCCGCAGGCGCCGCACGCAACGTGCTGGACTGTGCGCTATGGCGACTCGACGCCGCACGGACGCATCAGACGCTGTGGCAAAAGAGCCGGTGTTCGCAGCCACCGTCGGTGGTAACGGCCGAAACCCTCAGCCTCGACACGCAGGAAAATATGGCGCTCGCGGCGGCAGAGGCCGTCTCACGCGGGGCCATCCTGCTCAAGATTAAGCTCGACCGTGATGCGGTTCTGGAAAAGGTGGCCGCGATCCGTGCGGCGGCACCACGCGCCACGCTCATTATCGATGCCAATGAAGCCTGGTCGGGGCTGGACCTGGAGAGCCTGCTGGTGGCACTGAAGGCCTTCAGCATCGCGATGGTGGAGCAACCGCTTCCCGCCGGACAGGATCATGACCTGCAACGCTTCAGGCACCCCATCCCGGTCTGTGCCGATGAGAGTTGTCATACACGGGCCGATATTGCGGAACTGCGCGATCGTTACGAGATGGTCAACATCAAACTCGACAAGTGCGGGGGCCTGACCGAAGCGCTGGCGATGGTGGAGGCGGCCCGGGCGCAGAATATGCGCATTATGGTTGGCTGCATGCTGGGTTCGTCACTGGCGATGGAGGCCGCTTTGCCCGTCGCGGTCAATGCGGAGTTCATCGACCTGGATGGCCCCATCTGGCTGGCCGCCGACAGTTCTCCTTTTTTGAGCTACTCCCAGGGCCGCATCTGGCTATAACTTTGCGAGGCGACGATGACGGACACACGACTTACCTCTTCTGCAGCGCGCACAGCCTCTGCCTCTCCCGTGCTGGCGATTCAGGATCTCAGCGTCTCGTTTCGGGGACGCAGCGGTGAGAATCAGGCTCTCAGGGGGATCAGTTTTGCCATCAATCCGGGTGAGATTGTCGCCGTGGTGGGTGAAAGCGGCTCCGGTAAATCTGTTACGTCGCTGGCGGTGATGGGCTTACTGGCAAACGGCGGCCGTATCGATCGCGGCAGCATGCAGTTTCGCGATCGCAGCGGAAACGTGCATGCACTGGAAACGCTGGATGAGAATCAGCGTCGCGCGTTGCGGGGCCGTGAAATGGCGATGATCTTTCAGGAGCCCATGACCTCGCTGAATCCGGTGCTGCGCATTGACGATCAGCTTACCGAAGCGTTACGCGATCACCAGCAGTGCAGCAGAAAAGAGGCGCAGGCGCGCGTGCGTGAACTGCTGCGACAGGTGCGTATCGCCGATGTGGATCGCGTCATGAAAAGCTATCCGCACTCGCTGTCCGGTGGGATGCGGCAGCGTGTCATGATTGCGCAGGCGCTGGCCTGTGACCCGCAGCTCCTGATCGCCGACGAGCCGACCACCGCGCTGGATGTCACCGTGCAGGCGCGTATTCTGCATATCCTGCGGGAACTGCAACGCGAGAAACAGATGGCGGTGCTGTTTATCACTCATGATATGGGCGTGGTGGCAGAGATCGCCGATCGGGTGGTGGTTATGCTGCGCGGCGAAGTCATCGAGCAGGGCACTGTCTCTGAGATTTTTGCCGCTCCGCAGCACGCTTATACCAAAGCATTACTGGCGGCCGTGCCCAGACTCGGTGATATGCGGGAGCACAACTGGCCGCAACGTTTTCCTCTGCCGGGTGCCCGCGATGCGGTGCAACGCGAACAGCAGACCGCGCGTTACGACGTGGCGCCGCTGCTCGATGTGCGCGGGTTGAAAGTCTATTACCCGATCCGCAGCGGCATCTTATCGAGCCTGACGCACCATGTGCATGCAGTGGAGCAGATTGATTTCACGCTGTGGCCCGGTGAAACCCTGGCCATCGTGGGTGAAAGCGGCTGCGGCAAATCGACCACCGGACGCGCACTGATGCGGCTCATCAGCAGTGAGGCCGAAAGCATTCACTTTGAGGGAAGAGAGATCTCCGACCTGAAAGAGGCGGCATTCCAGCCGCTCCGCCGTGAAATTCAGATGGTCTTTCAGGATCCCTACGCCTCACTGAATCCCCGCCTGACCGTGGGCTTTACCATCGCCGAGCCGTTGCTCCTGCACGGCATCGTGAAATCGCTGGAGGAGGCTTCGCCGCAGATCGATGCGTTACTGAAGAGCGTCGGCCTGCTGCCGGAGCATGCGCGTCGCTATCCGCACGAATTTTCGGGCGGGCAGCGCCAGCGGATTGCCATCGCCCGCGCCATGGCACTGAAGCCGAAAGTCATTATCGCCGACGAGGCGGTTTCAGCCCTCGACGTCTCAATTCAGGCGCAGGTGGTCAATCTGATGATGGACCTCCAGCAGCAGACCGGCGTGGCGTGGATCTTCATCTCTCACGATATGGCGGTGGTAGAGCGCATTGCGAATCGCGTGGCGGTGATGTACCTCGGCCAGATTGTGGAGCTTGGACCGCGCCAGTCGGTATTTAATCACCCGCATCACCCCTATACCCAGCGTCTGCTGGCCTCCGTGCCGGTAGCCGATCCTGAGAACCGTCAGCCCCGCCTTGTCGATGACAGCGAAATCCCTTCGCCGTTACGTAAGGTGGGCCAAACGGTCACTAAGCCCCGTTATCGACAGGTTGCGCCTCTGCACTGGGTCGCTGACGGCATTACATTGCGATAATCCTCAACGACCAGGAGATTTCATGAAACCCATTTTTCGCCGTACCTCACTCGCCTTCGCCCTGACGACGATGCTGGTCTCTGCTGCGCAGGCGCAGGATCTGCGTATCTCCATGTATGCCGATATCACGGGGCTGGACCCGCACGACACTTCGGATAACATCAGCTACTCCGTACAGAGCGGTATCTTTGAACGCCTGTTCCAGTTTGATCCGCAGATGAAGCTGCAACCCTGGCTGGCGACCGGTTATACCGCCAATGAGAGCGCGACCGAATTTACCCTGACGCTGCGCAAGGGCGTCACCTTCCAGGATGGCACCCCTTTTGACGCGGAAGCCGTCAAAGCCAACCTCGATCGTCTGGCTGACCAGAAAAAAGGGCTGAAGCGCAACAGCCTCTACAAAATGATCGACAGGGTGACGGTGCTGGCACCTGACCAGGTCAGAATCAACCTGAATCAGTCGTTCGGGGCTTTTATTAACACGCTGGCGCACCCCTCGGCGGTGATGTGGAGCCCGGCGATCCTGAAGCAATACCCGGACGAAGCCCAGCTCCGGCTGCATCCGGTGGGAACCGGTCCGTTTAAATTTGTCGACTGGAAACCGGGCAAAGCCGTGACGATGGCGAAGTATGCGGGTTACTGGCAGGCGGGGTGGCCGAAAGTCGACCAGGTGATCTTCTCGCCAAGCCCGGAAGATGCGACACGCGTTGCGGCTTTAAAATCGGGGCAGGTGGATGCCATCTGGCCACTGCCGTCCGACCTCATTGCGGCGGTGCAGCAGGACAGCCATCTGACGGTGCAGCGCGACCCGAGCATCTATCTCTATTACATGGCGATGAACACGCAGCACAAGCCGCTGGCGGATGTTCGCGTGCGTCAGGCCATCAACTATGCGATTGACCGTAATCTGTGGCTGAAAGTGGCCTTTGCCGGTCTGGGCAAACCGGCCACCTCGGCTATGCCGGAAGGGGTGCAGTTCTATCAGAAACAAACCGACCCCGATTACCACTATGCACCCGATAAGGCCAAAGCCCTGCTGAAAGCGGCAGGCTATCCGCAGGGGCTGGATCTTAAGCTCTGGGTCACCAATGCCACGGCCGCCGTGCGAGCCGGTCAGGTGCTGAAAGCACAGCTGGCTGCGGTGGGTATTCGTGCCACGGTTACCCCGATGGATTCGGGAACGCGCAATGCGAAATTGTGGGGCGTGAAGGATCCGAAAATGGCGGAGTTTGACCTCTATTATGGCGGCTGGTCGACCTCTACCGGCGATGCGGACTGGGCGCTGCGCCCGCTGTTTGCCACCGAGTCCTGGGTGCCGACCTCCTATAATGTCTCTTACTTCAGCAACCCGGAAGTGGACAAAGCGATCGCCGCCGGGCTGGTGACGGCCGATGCGGCGAAGCGTGGCATCGCCTATGCGCAGGCCCAGACGGCGCTATGGAAAGCGGCACCGGTAGCCTTTCTTGGCACGCCAGACAACCTGGTGGGCAAGCGCAGCAACCTGAGCGGCGTTTCAATGCTGCCTGATGGCAATCTCATATTCACTCAGGCGTCCTTTAAATAAGACGATTTCTTCCTCCACGCCCCTGACCCCATGCGGGAGAGGGGCGTGGAAAGGCCCGTCGCACCTCTGTTTCAGGGAATCGCATGTTTGCATACATCCTTCGCCGATTGCTCGAGATGATCCCGGTTTTGCTGGTGGTCTCGCTGCTGGTTTTCGGCTTTATCAAGCTGCTGCCGGGCGATCCGGCGCGCATCTATGCCGGACCGGATGCGCCCATCGAGGCGGTAGAGGCGGCACGTCAGCATCTCGGGCTGAACGATCCGCTGCCGCAGCAGTATCTCCACTGGGTCGGCAGCCTGCTGCAGGGCGATCTCGGCATCACCTACCGCACGCAGCAACCGGTGCGGGAGGTGATCGCGCAGGGATTCATGCCGACACTGTGGCTCGCCCTCGCAGGATTTACCTGGTCCGTGATCCTCGGCCTGCTCTTCGGCGTTCTGGCGGCGCTGAAACGGGGGAAATGGCAGGACTGGACATTGATGAGCGTGGCCGTCGGCGGCATCTCCATGCCCGCCTTCTGGCTGGGGCTGCTGCTGATCCAGTTCGTCGCGATGCCGTTTGGACTCTTTTCGGTCAGCGGCTTTAACAGGGCCAGCGATATTGTCCTGCCCGCCATCACCCTGGGGTCGTCGGTGGCGGCCGTGATGGCGCGCTTCACCCGCTCAGCCTTTCTTGAGGTGGCGCAGGAAGATTACGTGCGCACCGCAAAAGCGAAAGGGCTGCGAAAACGGCTGGTGACGTGGAAACATGTGATGCGCAACGCACTCATCCCGGTGATCACCATGCTGGGCCTGCAGTTCGGTTTTCTGCTGGGGGGCTCTATCGTCGTGGAGAGCGTCTTCAACTGGCCTGGTCTGGGCTGGTTACTGATTGAGTCGATCAAGGCGCAGGACCAGCCGGTCATTCAGGCGCTGGTGATGCTGTTCGTGTTTGAATTTATCGTGATTAACCTGCTGGTCGATCTGCTCTATGCAGTCGTCAATCCGGCCATTCGTCTGCGACAGGAGCCGAGATGAGTTCGTCATCATTGACTGAAAACCCGCCACAGATCATTCGTTCACCCTGGCGCGACTTCCTGCACGCCTTTGTGCGTAATCCCCTGGCGCTGGTGTCGGGCGGATTTGTGCTGCTGCTGATTGTGGTCGCCCTCTTTGCGCCCTGGCTGGCCCCCTGGGACCCGATGGCACCGGACTGGATGGCGTTATCGTCGCCGCCTACGGCCGCCCACTGGATGGGGACCGACGAGCTGGGGCGTGACCTGCTGAGCCGGATTATTTACGGCGCCCGCATCTCGCTCTATGTCGGGGTGCTGTCGGTCACGCTGGGCATGATCGCCGGGGTGATACTGGGTTTACTGGCCGGCTACTATGGCCGCTGGATCGATATGCTGATTATGCGCGGCGCCGACGTGCTGTTCGCCTTTCCCGGCATGCTGCTGGCCATTGCGGTGGTGGCGCTGCTGGGAACGGGCCTGAACAATGTCATCATCGCGGTCGCGGTGTTCAGCGTACCGGTCTTTGCCCGTATCGTGCGTGCTTCGACGCTTTCACTGCGACAGGCGGCGTATGTTGAGGCGGTGCGCTGCGCCGGTGCGCCAGACCGGGTGATTATTCTGCGGCATATTCTGCCCGGCACGCTCTCCAGCGTGATTGTCTATTTCACCATGCGCATTGGCACCAGTATTCTCACGGCGGCGGGGCTGAGCTTTATCGGACTGGGCCCGGAGCCTGACGTGCCTGAATGGGGCAATATTCTGGCGATGAGCCGCAGCATGATGATGGCCGGGGCCTGGCATATGAGCGTCTTTCCGGGGCTGGCGATCTTTCTGACCGTGCTGGCCTTTAACCTGCTTGGGGATGCGTTGCGCGACACCCTCGATCCCAAACTCAAGGGCTGACGATGGATTTTCAACATGTGCAGCGCACGCTGCTGCTGGAGCGCTGGCGTGAGACGCGTCAGCTGGGTCAGCCGCGCAGCGCCTGCGGAGCCACTAATCGCATCAGCGATGTGGCGGGCGTGCGGGTCGGCCACTCTACGCTGAATGCAGGCGAGATTCAGACTGGCGTCACCGCTATCGTGCCGCCCGGCGACAATCTGTTTCTGACGCCGCTGCCGTGCGGGGCAGAGGTTCTGAACGGGTTTGCCAAACCGGTCGGGCTGGTTCAGATCGAGGAGCTTGGCGTGCTGCAGACGCCGATTCTGCTCAGCAACACGCTGGCGGTCGGCACGCTGTTTACCACGCTGGTACGGGATGCCATCCGTCGCAACCCGGAGCTGGGGCGAACGCTGCCGACGGTCAATCCTCTGGCGCTGGAGTGTAACGATGGCTGGCTCAACGATATTCAGGCACTGGCTGTCAGCGAGGCGATGGCGCAGACGGCCCTGCAGACCGCCTCAGCCGATTTCGCACGCGGCAGCGTCGGGGCCGGACGCGGCATGAGCTGTTTCAGCCTGAAAGGGGGGATCGGCACCGCCTCGCGGCTGATCCCCTCGCTCAGCGCCACGCTTGGCGTGCTGGTGCTGGCCAATTTTGGCGCACTGGAGGCCCTGACGCTCGATGGCGTGCGGGCCGGTGAGATGATTGCGCCGCTGCTGCCAGGCCACACGCCACAGCGCGATGCCGGTTCTGTCATCATCATCATGGCAACGGATGCGCCGCTCGAGGCGCGGCAGTTAAAGCGCCTCGCGAAGCGCGCCGGTGCTGGCCTGGGACGGCTGGGCAGCCACTGGGGCCACGGCTCGGGCGACGTTGCGGTGGCGTTTTCAACGCAACCGGTGCCGCAACCGCCACGGGAGGAGCAGCTGGAGCCGCTGCTTGCCGCCGCGGCCGATGCCACCGAACAGGCTGTACTGGACGCCCTGTTGAGCGCGGAGGCCGTGACCGGCTTTCGGGGTCATCATCGGCCCTCACTGACTCAGATACTGGACAGGTTAACCTCATGAAAATTTTTATCTCTGCCGATATCGAAGGCATTGCGGGCGTCATGTGCCCGGAGCAGTGCACCCCAGGCAACCCGGAGTACCAGCTGGCCCGGGGGCTGATGGAGCAGGAAGTCAATGCTGCGATTGAGGGCGCTTTCGCGGGCGGCGCCACGGACGTGGTGGTTGCAGACAGCCATGCCCGGATGACCAACCTGCGGGCGGAAAATATCGATTCCCGCGCCCGGCTGGTGCAGGGCAAACCTCGCGGGCTGTCGATGGTGGAAGGCATTGAACAGCAGCAGTTCGACGGCTTATTTCTGGTGGGCTATCACAGTGCCGCGGGTGAACCCGGCGTGCTGGCGCATACCATTAACGGCCGGGCATTCTGGCGTATCCATATCAATGGTCTGGTGATGGGCGAAACCGATATTTACGCCGCCGCCGCGGCTGAGCAGGGCACGCCACTGCTGCTGGTGACGGGCGACGATCAGCTGCAGGGCTGGATAGCGGAACACTACCCGACGGTCGATTACGTCTGTGTCAAACGCGCCATTTCCCACACCTGCGCGGAATCGATCAGCCCTCACGCCGCGCAGCGTGCGATTGCTGCCGCGGCACGCACCGCATTGCAGCATCAGCCTCAGGTGAGCACGACCCGCCTGACGGCACCCTACGCGATGCGGCTGCAGGCCAGCAGGCCGGTGCTGGCCGATCTGTTCTGCCTGATCCCCGGCGTCACGCGTCTTGATGGTGTCACCGTCGGCTATCGGGCGGAGAAAATGGCGACGTTAATCAGCCTGCTCAGTGCCTTCTCTTATCTGGCGACGACCCAGTCGTAGCGACATTACCCCGTAGATGTAACCCTGTCTGTGAGGCGGGTAACTGCCTCCTCTCTGGCTATGCGGTACAGTTTTTGCATGAGGAGACGATTCGCCTCTCCTCCGCCCGGACCTGATCAGGCCACCTGGCGGAGGCGCCTTTATTCGCTATTCCATCCAGGGTAAAAATTATGCGGCTCCGCCATATAGAGGTCTTTCAGGCCATCGTTCAGACCGGCAGCATCAGCGCAGCGGCGCGCCTGCTGAATGTGTCGCAGCCGAACATCAGCCGGGTGCTGAATCACGCTGAGCAGCAGCTGGGGTTTGCGCTGTTTGAACGCCGTATTCAGGGGATGAGCGTGACAGCAGAGGGGCGGCGCCTGCTGCCGGAAATCGACGAACTCTGTCAGCGCCTGCAATCCATTACTCAGCTCGCCGAACAGCTGCGGCGCGGCGAAGGGCAGTTAGTGCGCGTCGGGGCGGCTCACGCATTTGGTCAGATGGTGATGGCTCCCGCCCTGGTGACCTGGCGACAGCAGATGGCCTCTGTCAGCGTTGAACTGGTCACCGAGCACTTCAGTACCTTATGCCAGATGATCCTGGAGAATCAGCTCGATTTTGCCCTGGTTTTCGGTCAGCAGGTCGACGCGGCTCTGCTGGCTGAACCCCTGTTTCACTCCTCCATGGTGGCGCTGCTGCCACGTCATCATCCCCAGGCTGACCCCGTTACGCTGGCGTGGTTATGCGACAACAATCTGCTGATGATGCAGGCCCAGGACCCTTTAGGGCGCGTACTCCATCGTGCGCTGCGCGATAAAAAACTGAATCCCGCCGTGTCGTTATCGATCAAAACCTACTCGGTCATCGCGGATATGGTGCTGGCGGGCGGCGGCGTGGGCGTCGTGGATCTCTTCACCGCCTGCCGCTATGCCGACCAGCTGAAATTGCTGCCCGTGGCCCAGCCCCTGCCGTTTGAAGTGATGCTGATCAGCCGGCGCGACCTGCCTCAGTCGCAGTCCACACTGCAGCTTAAGCAGGTGATTCGCAACCGACTGTGGGAGATTGCCCGGCAGTGTGAAACGCAGTTTATTGCTGGCTGAGACGTCGCGCATTCCCGCGTCCCGACAGGGCGTTTTATGACGTGCATCACAAAACCTTAAGAATGTCGCTCAGGTATGAAACCGGACTCGCGCCTGCCGCACTCAACTCTCACGTTGCGGGGTGAGTCACTCACTTCGCAAGTCATCAACTGACCGGTTGCTGGTAACCGGCACAACCTGGCGGAGTGAGAATGATGGATGGAATCAGAAGTCACGGGCGCACACCTGCATCCGGACATGAGGAGATCGCCCTGCGATCACGTACGACGGCGTCGACCGGCGCAGCGGCGGGCGTTGATGCCGCCGCGGCAAACCGGCTACAGGAGATTGCGCGTATTGAGCAGGTCCTGAAAAATGAATCCAGTAGTGCCGACGGCGTGCACGAACACATGCAGCGGGTCGCTGTCACGCTACATGATGAAATGGGGCAGACTGCAGATAATGTCAGCGATGTGCTTAAACACGCCCGCGACAGTGACAGACGAACATCGGCACTCGCCGAGTCTGCGATAGGGCTGGCTTACGGACTTTCCGGCGTGCCCGGTGACCTGGCGGGTAAGTTGCTGGCACATCAGCTCAATCTGGAGCCGGGCACCAAAGCACACGATTTTGTGACAGGTCTCACCGCTGGACTGACGGCGGTTGCCTTCAAGGCGGTTGTCTCTAAACTTGTCGATAACAGCCTTAAAGAGGGTAAGTGGATGCAGGCTGACGAAAATTACCTCGAACCCTTTATGCAGGAGGTAATGAAAAGGCACGACACGCTGGGGCATAAGACACAGCAGGCGGCGCTGGGAGGGACAGGGTATAACCTGCGCAACCCGATTAACGCAGCGATCTCCGCGGGTACACAGACACTCGCAGAAAACGCGCCGGGTGCGCAACCCATGAGTATCCTGAAGAGTGCAGGTAAAGCGGCTTATCTTGGCAGTCAGATGGCCAGTATGGCCTTAACCTACGGTGCCGGGGCGGCAAGTGGGGTTGCGCAGAACCGTTTCGACCGCCTGAATAACGCGGAGTACTTATTTGGCCGCACTGACTGGCAGGAACGTTATAACGCCTTAGCCAGCGGGCAGGGGCATAGCGCGCAAGGTGGCCGTTTTGATGCTCTGATGAACAATGCGAAGACGCCAAAAACCTGGTGCAGTGCCGTGCGAAATCTTGTCGCGCTCTCTCAGCTGGTCGAAGGCTTCGCGTTGGGCGGCGGGCTGGGACTGGCAAATATGTCGAAAAGAGGCGCGAGTGAGGCTATGGCATCGTCTATGGCCAAAGGGCTGGGCAGTATCGAGGAGGTCATGAAAAATCCGGCTAACCGCGCCGTGCGTGAACTTGCAGGTCAGGGGGCCTATATCCCGGTGGCGGCGGCGGCCTATTTTTCACAGGGGGCGGCCGCCATTGCCTATGATGAGCTGAAAAAAGCGGTGAAAAACAAACTGGGTCTGAATGACGAAGGCAATACAGGCTCTTCATCATCTGCCGTCACTGACACCACGGACGGTGACGCCCATACCGCTTCGGGCGCAGGAACACCTGAAGGTTCGCCTGCGCCAGATGGCAGCGCCGGAGCGAGCCTGCATGAATCAATGCCAGCCTCAGACGCGGATGCCAGGGCGGCATCCCCGGCCGGAACGCCAGCGCCAGGTGAAAGAACCGGAACCGCAACGCCGTCAGAAGCAGAGGTGTCGGACAGCGGCAGTGTGCAGTCGGGCTATTCCGGCGAGCTGAGAAATAGCCCGCCAGCACGCTCACAACAGATGCACGAGACGGGCGATACCCATGCCTGGTGGAAAGAGTTCCCCTCGACGGAAGCGATAAAGACAGATCCGAAAGAGCATACCGAGGCTGATAAGGCAGCCCTTGATGCGTTGCTGAACATAGAAACAGCCAGCATGGAGGAGCGTATCGAAGAGATGATCCCACTGTCAGACGCCTTAACCTCGTTGTCTGCCTCATCAGACGCCGCCGGGCCAGCCGCAGGTTCGGCAGAACCGGCCGCTCCGGCAGCCGCCGCCGCTCCGGCAGAAGCCGCCGAACCGAAAAAACCTTCCTGATACCTCCCGTCTGAAAGCCGCAGCGATGCGGCTTTTTTTATGCCTGAATTGCGCGGCCTCACACGTCCGCCGTAACCCGCATCTGCGCTGTTCCCCCCCGTAAGAGCGCGTTATGGCGGCCACGCTAGCGGCCTGAGCAAAAAAAAAGTCCCTGTATCGGCTACAGGGACAAACGTCAGCTGTCAGAGATCAGGCAAACGGTGGCGGTTCGTTCTTTCCTTTTCCGCCGGCATTCTCCATCGCAATCTGCACGGTATCGGTGGCTGCGGTAATGCCCCAGCCAACCGGCCCTCGTGCTGCACTCAGTCCGCCTTCGGCGAGTCCTTTCAGGCCGCCGGTAAAGACTTCACCCACGTTGCGCGCCTCACCAATATTGTTAAAGAAAGGCGCAGCAACAGATTTCAGGATGGGGATGTTCGACAATATCTTGCCAAACTCACCCATCCCCCACTGGAAGTTATCTTTATTGGTTCCATCCGGACGCACATGCGTATCGTTCGTCTGTGGCAGCTGTTTATTCTCCGGCAACATCTTCAGCCCCTGCTCGGCGATATCCTTCAGTACACCCGCCTCGGTACCGTGGCGGGCGTCGCCATCCCTGGTGATGCCCTCAATCTTGTCGTTCGCTGAGATCTCCTTTCGCTCGCTGCCGTCACGGGCGTTAAGACCTTTGATGCTGTTCAGCACGCAGGCCATGTTATAGGCTGCATCAGCACGACTTTTCGGATCCTTATTGGCATCCGTCCAGTCGCCGAAGCGCTCCTTAAGCTGCTCGCGCTTGATATCTTTCTGATTGCCGAGGTTTTTCAGCACCGGATTCTCATCAATGATCTGTTCGGCGCTGCGGTTATCCCCCGGCGGGCGGCCCGTCAGGTTCTCCTCTGTCGGCCTGACGCGGGTGTCCTTCTCACTGCTTCGCACGCCATCGCCCGCTGCCTGCGGAACGTCTTCACCGGCTGTTTCGCTGACAAATAACGCCGTGGGTAGCGCGCCTTCATCAGCGGCGGCCGGATCTACCAGCGCCCCTGAACCCAGCTGGGATAACAGCTGATCTAACTGGCAGGTCGGATCGGTCAGCCCCGCGAGCGGGGTTCCGCCTGCACTGGCCCAGGAGACGGGAAGATCACGCCCCGCACCCGCCAGCGAAGCGCCGGACTGGAAAGCGGGCAAGGGCAGATTACCCGGCAGTTGCCTGCCGGGTGAAAACGCAGGCGTGATGCCGCCTGCGCCAGGTATATTCATCACCATAGAGTTTCCCCTGCATCAGCTTTGCGTATTTTTCCCGGAAGATTGCCCCTCGCCACCGCCCAGCAGCCCCTGCAACAATGAAGAGAGCCCCAACAGCGACAGCAGGTTCTGCATCATGCCACCCTGGCCTCCATTATCCGTTGCGCCCTGACCCGGTGCCTGTGGGGCATTACCGCCGGATTCTCCGCTCTCTGCGCCTTTACCTTTATCAGCCCCCATCATCTGCTGGAGCAACTGCTGAAGCATCTGCATCAGCTGCTCAAGCGGATTGCTGCTACTGTTCGCGCCCTGTGACGGCGCCGGGGTCGTCGCTTCCGCCGGCTGCTGCGCTTTGTTTCCCCCGCCCAGCAGCTGTTGCAGGCCGGTCAGCATCATAATCTGCTGCAGTAAGCCACCGCCGCCCAGAGCGTCAGGCGAGCTGGCCCCTTTTGACGGGCTGTTGTTCTGGCTGCCGCCTGAACCGGTCAGCGAAGCCAGCGTGCTCAGGCCGCCAAAGGCGTTACTGGCAAATGAGAGGGGGTTGGTTTTCGCATTATCAAGAAAAGATAACGATGATTTACCCGGCAGATCGGGTAAATCAGCTTTACCTGCCGGAGTGCCTCCCGCTTTGCCGGGCATTGTGGCCGACGGCAGATCGACTCTGTTCGCATTTGCCGCACCCCCACCAAATCCTGGAATTTTCATGATGTTACTCCTCAGTATTAATCAGTCAGTGATGAAATGGGCAGCCGCTGAAGCCGTAATATTTTGCAATCCTATTTTCTGCCGATTGCACAATTTTACTTTTCAGGCTGATGCTACCTCGCACTGTGAGTGGCGATTGTTCCGGGCTGGTTCCAGGCTGAATATTCTCTTTGTGATACGGGTTCAGATTCTCAACACGCAGAGGCGCCTTCAGGAAAATCATATCTTCATGTTTAATAAGATTTTTTATTAAATCCTGTAAGGTAATCCTTACCGGCTGCACGTCAATCCCTACAAAACAATAATCCTGGACTGATAGCGGGCCTGGACAGATTGAGTGAGAGTGAAGCCGCGGTAAATTTGTAATTCTTTACATCAGGCTCTGCTTCCGGAATTTCCAAACATGCTGAATTATCCGCGTGTCTTCTGTAAGACGCGCTTAAGTGAAGCTAACGGAGAATGTATGGTTCGTCTTTACAGGACACAGTCAGGCCAGGCGACTGTTGATGAGGAGAGGGCGGATAGCGTTTTACGTCAGGTTGATTCCCGTCCCTCTGTAGTGACGGGAGATGCCGAACCCGTAACCGATATCCATACCCATCTGTATAAGATTCTGAATACGATTGCGCCATTGAACATCGATGTCTTAATTGAGGGAGAAACGGGCACCGGGAAAGATGCGCTGGCCCAGCGGCTCTATAAGCTGTCCGGCTGTCGCGGCCCGATGGTGCCGGTCAACTGTGCAGCCATTCCGGAAACGCTGGCCGAAAGCGAGCTGTTTGGCGTCATGGCCGGGGCGTATACCGGCGCGAGCAGTTCACGGGCGGGATATATAGAGAGTGCCAATCACGGCGTGCTGTTTCTGGATGAAATTGACAGTATGCCGCTGACGATGCAGGCCAAGCTGCTGCGCGTCCTGGAAAACCGCGCGGTGGAGCGCCTGGGCAGCACTAAAAGTATCGGACTGGATCTGCGCATCGTTGTCGCCTCGCAGATTCCGCTGGCGCAGCTGGTAGCGCAGGGGCGTTTTCGCCGGGATCTCTTCTTTCGCCTCGACACGATTAAAATTGCCACGCCAACCGTTCGATCACGACCGGAGCTGATTCTGCCGATGTTTCGCCAGTTTACCCAGGAGGCGGCGTTGCGCCTCAATCAGCCACTGCCGCCAGCGTCGCCCGCGCTTGATGAAACCCTGCTGCTGCATAGCTGGCCGGGAAATATCCGCGAGCTGAAAGCGGCGGCTGAACGCTTTGTGCTGGGCCTGCCGCCGCTGTGCAGTGAGATCAGGCAGGAAGGGGGTGGATTACTCAAGGAGAGAATGCGGCGCATTGAGCGCAGCCTGATCCACGACTGCCTGAACCGCCACGATCATCGTATCGACGATGTCATTCTTGAATTAGGTATCCCCAGACGTACCCTCTATCACCGCCTGAAGCTGTTGAAACTTATCGCCTGACCAGTCGCCCGCCTCACCCGGGGTGGGCCAGACGCCTTACCGGCAGAAATATTTTCTTTGCGATGGAACCGGGTCGCTTCCTTTTTTACTTAATGAAGGCAACACCCAACGACAACTCATCATCAACGCGAGGAATTATTATGTCAGGTGCGAGCTTACTTTCTAACGGCATCACCAACGCAGCGTCTGCTTACACGCAGGTTGCCGGAGCCTACAGCGGTGCGAAATATATGGTCCGGTCGCAGCAGGCGATGGACAAAATGCAGGAAAATCAGGCCGATAAAATGGATCGTGACGTAGAGTTCCAGCGCATTAACGGCATCGCCGAAAGTAATGCGCAGGCTGCCTCTGCGGCTGCCCAGGTCAAAATTCAGTACTAATCCGCTCCGGCAGGGGGCCAGTTCCTGTCTCCCTGCTCTTTCATGCCACAGGAGTGCTACGGATGAAAGTCTCTCAATCTTCTTCACTCACCTCCGAACCGGTTCCCTCAGTTGAGATGTACAGCGAGCCGCCGTCGGAGGGGGATATTCAATGGTTTAACGCACAGCTGAATGGCCCGGCACCTGACGGTCGCAGTGGGACCGCTTCGGAACCCGGCGTGGTGGGCAATATCCTGCAATCGCTGAGCGGCAACCAGCGTGCGCAAAAAGAGGCCTTTCACGATCTCAGAGTCGCGTCGCGATCTTCCAGTGCGGAAGATTTTTCCCGCGCCAATGCGCAACTCTCTGATTACTACATCGAGAGCCTGATGAACGCCAAAGTGATCGCCAAAACCGTTCAGTCAGTCGACAAAATCAGCAATCTGCAGTGAATCCTATGAATGGCTCTGTAATGAAATGCCTCTGCGCCCTGTGTCTGGCGCTGCTGCTGACCGGCTGTGGCGACCAGACGCAACTGCACAGTGGACTCTCGGAAAACGATGCCAATGATGTCGTGGCAGAACTGAGCCGCTTTAAGATAGAGGCGGAAAAACAGGTTTTTAAAGAGGGGGTAAGCGTGAGCGTCGCGCGCGGCGATATCGAGCGGGCGGTCAATATTCTGAATGCCGCCGGACTGCCGCATCAGGCGCGAACCAATCTCGGCGCGGTGTTTCAGAAAAGTGGGGTCATCTCCAGCCCGCTGGAGGAGCGCGCCCGCTATATCTATGCGCTGTCGCAGGAGGTCGAAGCAACCCTGTCACAGATCGATGGCGTCGTGGTGGCGCGCGTGCACGTTGTCCTGCCGGAGCGTATCGCCCCTGGCGAGCCGGTTCAGCCCGCGTCCGCGTCGGTATTTATCAAATATCATGAAAATCTCGATCCGGACAGTATCGAACCGCGTATTCGGCGGCTGGTGGCGACCAGTATTCCGGGGCTGGTCGGCCGCGACGATCGCGACCTGGCGATCGTTTTTGTGCCAGCGAAAGCCTGGCAGGATAAGCCTGAAATAGTGCAGCTGGGGCCGTTTCAGCTTACCGCGGAACGATACGGGATGGTGAAGGTAGTTACAACATGCTTTGGAGTGCTGCTGCTGTTACTGGTGGGCAATGCCTTCATTCGTCAGGCTCTGAGCCGTAAGCGCCTGGCTGCTCAGGCGAAGTGAGGCATGATGCATAACGCTGCACCCGATGAAGAACTGGCTCTGCGCTGGCTGCGCTGGTGGCACACGGAGTGCTGGCTGCAGGCGGATGAAAGCTGGGGTCTGCCGCCGCTGGCCCGTTTATCTGTTCCTGTGCAGAGGCAGTATCTGCGTCAGCACGCCTCGTGCTGGCAACATACGCTGGGTATCTCAGGGGAGCTGGCCGCACCCGAGCCGATGGTGCTGGCTATCAGCGATTTGCCCCCTCAGCAGCGCGCGCAACTCCTCATTCTGGTCGCTGAAATTTGCGGCGGGGCCATGCCACTCTCCGCTGAGCTGAAGATCTGGCTGCGGCGTCTGGCGAAGGGGACGCGCGTTGCATGCTGGCTGCCTGCCGGGCTTTTCACCACCGGCGGCAGTGCCGACAGCCTCTGCCTGCTGCAGGCGTTATTCCCGACAATCTGGCCACGTCTGCGGCTGCTTTTTCCGGCAGAGGAAGCGCCGGTAAGCCCGGCACTTTCACTGCCCGATCACCGCCTGCGCCCCTTATGGGAAGTGGCGCTCTGGCAGGTGCAACATCCTTCGGGAGCGATGCGCAATGTGGAAACTTAAAAGCCTTTCCCTGCCGGAGGGCAGCCCGGCGTCGGGTACGCTGCTGCGCCGCGAGGCGCTTGCGCTTGGGCTGGAAGCGACCGCCATTATCCGCCAGGCGCACCAGCAGGCGCAGGCGATCCGTGAACAGGCCCGTGCCGAAGCGCAGGCTGAAAAAGCGGCCAGCCTGCGCGAATGGGAAGCCCTGTTCTGGCAGCAGGCGCAGACGCTCCTCACTGACTGGCAGCATCAGCGCACCGCCGAAGAGGCACAGCTGGTGGTACTGGCCGGCAAGGTCGTTAACGAGGCGCTGCAGCAACTGCTTGATGAGGTGGATGATGAGCGCCGGTTTCAGGTGTTGATCAGACAGCTGTTGCGTCACTCTCCGCGTCAGCAGCAGGCTACGCTCTATTGTGCCAGCGGGCAGGTGCAGCAGATTGCCGACTGGCTGGCCACGCAGCCGTCGCTGCGCTGGACGCTGTACGCCGACCCGGCGCTTGAGCCCGATCGTTTGCGGCTGATAACCGACACCGGTGAGCTGGTCGTGGACTGGCGGACGCTGCATCAGCAGCTCGCACCCGCGCTGGCAGAGGAGAGCACATAAAAAAACAAAAAATCTGTGGAACTGCTTTGCGTGCTGCGCCACTTAACAGGGGTGCCTAACAAGAGGAGTCACCATCATGAGTTCAAACGATCTGTTCCAGCGTCAACTTTCTTCCAACTCCCACCGCAAACATCATGAAGCCTATCAGTTTGCCCGCGATATCTCGGGCGAATCGTTCAGCATTGCGGATATGTATGCTTTCCAGAATCGCCTGCAGGATATGTCCAATGCCAGCTGGGCGAGTTCGCAATATACCCAGTTCAAGTTTGGCATCCGTAAAGCGATTATCGACGCTGTTAACTGAGCCCCTGTCAGCAAGGAGTCAGGCGTGTTTACCTTTTCTTTTCCGGGCCGCCTGCTGGCGGTCATTACCCTGCTGGTACTGAGTGTGGGCCACGCCTGCGCCCGGGTGCCGGATGAATGGAAGAGCGGTGCCTATGCCTACTCGGCAGACAACACCCCGCTTAACATTATTCTTGACGACTTTGCCAGCAGCTTTGGTGTCGAGGTCAATCTGGGCACGCTGCCCGACAGCAATGTCACGGGTAAACTGCGCGCAGAAAGCCCGGAGGCGTTCCTCAATCGCCTGGCGCTTGAGTATCGCTTTCAGTGGTTTGTTTACAACAGCACGCTCTACGTCAGCCCACAGGCTGCCCAGACCTCCCAGCGTATTGAGATTTCGCCGGAAGCGGCACCCGATCTGAAAGAGGCGCTGCGCGGGGTCGGCCTGCTGGAGCCCCGCTTCGGCTGGGGTGAGCTGCCCGATGAGGGCGTGGTTCTGGTCACCGGGCCGCCGGAGTATGTGCGTCAGATAACGGAATTTGCCCGTAAGTCGGAGAGTAAACCTGAAGCTGAGGGCAACAAAGATATGATGGCATTTCCGCTGCGGTACGCAGCCGTGGCGGATCGCACCATCCGCTATCGCGATCAGGAGCTGCGGGTGCCGGGGGTGGCAACTATCCTGAATGAGCTGCTGGGGCACGCCGGCAACGCCTCTTCCGGCAGCCAGGCATCGGGGCAGGGAGAGGATGAACAGGTTTCGCGTGAACAGTCGCAAAGCGTGCTCAATGAGCTGATTAATCGCAATATCCCGGTCTCCGGACGTAAGAAAGCGTCAGCCAGCAGGCTGGCGGGGAAAGTCTCGGCGGATGTCCGTAATAACCTGCTGCTGGTCCGTGACGATCCGAAAACCCGGGGAGCCTATCAGTCATTAATCAGCGCCATCGATGTGCCGCAGAAGCTGATCGAAATCGATGCGGTGATCGTCGATATTGATCGCAGCGCACTGAAGCGCTTCTCCAGCAACCTGGCCGGTCAGTTTGGCAGCGTCGTCAGCGGTGCCAATATGCTCTCCGGTGCCAGCACCCTGTTTGTTACCGATTTCCAGCGCTTTTTTGCCAGCATCGAAGCGATGGAGGGGGAAGGGACGGCATCAATCATCGCTAACCCCACCATCCTCACGCTGGAGAATCAGCCGGCCGTGATTGATTTCAGCGATACCGCCTTTATTCGCGCCATTGGCGAGCGGGTGGCTGATATTCAGTCTGTCACCGCCGGAACCAGCCTGCGGGTTACGCCACGCGCGATCAGCACCTCACAGAAATCGGCCATCCAGCTCATTGTGGATGTGGAAGATGGCAAGCTCGATAAAGATGACGAGGGCGATGCCCAGGGAACCCACAATGCCGCGGTCAGTACCCAGGCGCTGGTGGAGGCACGACGTTCGCTGGTGCTGGGGGGATTCCATTCTAAAGAAACCGGCGATCGCGAGCGACGTATCCCGATCCTCGGCAGTATTCCGCTGATCGGCAAACTCTTTACCTCAACACGCTATGAAACCTCTCAGCGTGAGCGGCTGTTTATCATCACGCCGCATCTGATTGGCGACCAGGTCGACCCCTCCCGCTATATCGCCGCCGAGTCGCGCGAACAGCTGAATAATGCGATGGATGAGGTGAGCAACCGTCATAAATATACCGACATCAAAGGGATGGTCGAAGGGGCGATGCGCGACCTGGCACTGAACCGTGTGCCGACGGGGATGACCAGCGGCGGCACAGGCCAGACGCTCTCCTCACTCTGTCGTATTCCGGGGGCGTTCGGCAGCGATTTCCGCCGCCATCAGTGGTATGGCAACAGCAGCGTACAGATAACCGTCGGGGTGATCACCAATAACACGCGTCAGACGCAGCGGTTTGATGAGAGTGTGTGCCGCAGTGACCGCACGCTGGCGGTAGGGGTCTGGCCACGCGGGGAATTGCGGCCGGGTGAATCGGCAGAGGTGTTTGTGGCGTTTGACAGCCATGCGCCGGCCCGCCCGTCGCGCGCTTCGCTGCTCTCTGCATCAGGCGGCGCACCCGCCAAAAACGTCTTCTGAGCTGATAAGGAAAAAGCATGTTACTGAGAACAATCGGGCTGGCCGCCGCCGCACTGATGCTGAGTGCCTGCGCACGGCCACAGGCCGGGTGCAACGAGGTGAGCTGCCGCCCCTCATCCGACCTGCACACCCTCACCATCTGGTGGCAACCCCAACTGCGTAATGGTCCGGATGACTTTACGCGGATAGCCGTAGATAACTGACCGCATTCGGTAGTCTCAGACCCCGGTTGATCGCCGGGGCCGTATTTGAGCGAGGATCAACCATGGCGATTCACCTCCCGTTTTCGGGAAGCCTGCGTGCGACGCAATCTGTGTCGCCTGCCCGCAGCGATAACGCTATTCCACTACGTCAGTTTTCCCGCCGCCCGCAGCAGACCGCAGGTGGCGCCCTGCACCAGGAGGTAAGCCGTCAGCCCGTGCCAGCCCTGCGCCAGCGGGCAGCGGATGCCCGCCAGCGCATAGGCAGCCTGCGCCAGAGCCTCAGCCGCCTGCGGGATAAGTGCCGCCGCCAGCCCCCGCCCGATGTGCCAGAGAGCACCCGCCCGCCGGAGCTGAACAGCCGCGACCTGGCGGCGGAGAGGCGTCACAGTGACGCCGCGCCCGAGGTCCCCCCCTTACGTCCGATGCCTGAGCCGGAACCCTGGCCGTCACGCCGTCGCCATCTGCTTTCGCCCATTGCAGAAGAACGCTACAGCGCGCTGCAGGAGAGCCAGCGCAATTCACTGCAGCAGCAGGCGTTCCGTGCGGCCGAAGAGGAGGCGACCACCGGGCAGGGCGGTCTGCAGCCGCAGTCTGCCCGACTGGCGCTGGCAGAGGATGGCACGTTAAACGTCATCCGGAGCGCGTCGGAATCGCTTACCGCTCTCCTCAGCGAAACGCTGGCCAGTCCGCAGTTTCGCTGGCTGGCGCATCAGGCCAGCGACGACGATTGCCAGCACGGCCTGATCGCCCCTGACGGCAGGCTCTTTTCGCTACAGGGGTCGCCCACGATGTTTATCGGTCTGACCAGCAGCCGTCCGATGCCTGCCTGGCCGCAGCTGACCGCGCCGCAGCGGCTTGCGGCGCTACCGGATGTGGCAGTCTCTGCGCTAATGACCGGCATCTTTCATCACGCCCCTCAACCCTCAGATGACGAGGAAACCGGGATGACCCCGTCAGGCGCGCCGCTGCCGGAGCAATGGCGGGAGCATGGCGGGCGGCTCTATCGGCTTAACGACGCCGCTATGTGCTGGGAACAGGTCGATAAAGAGGAAGAAAAAAGTTTCAGCCGGTTAAGCAGGCAGCCTGATGGGATGCTGTATGCCATTTACGATAAGAAGAGCCTGCACAATCTCTCCAGCGGCGAAAAGTCGGCAAAAACCGATAAGATTACCGCCTACTGCGTCGGCTCACACGGTGCCGCACTCCTGCTTCTCAGTGATGAGAAAACTGCCGGACAGTCGGTTATGTTGCTCAGTCGCCTCAGCGCGAAAAAAGAGGAACAGCAGAAAATAACCCTCAGCGCCCGGAATCAGGCGGGTGACAGGCAGGCGTTTCACGCCACCGGTGTGGCGCTGCATCACAGACGTCTCTATGCGCTGAACAGCGAGGGGACGCTCTGGAGCGCAGCATTCCCGCCAGCGCAGCCGGGCAGCGAGATCGTTTTACAGCCTGATCTGAATCAGTCAGTCCTCTCAGAGCAGCTGGGGGCTGGGGTCATGATAAGCAGCCTGGTTTCCCACCGGGATGGCGAACTGATGGCCGTGGTGAAAAGCGAGGCAGACCAGAAACATCTCTGTGTGCTGAATGCGCAGGGGCGGTTTGAGGCGCGCTGGAATCTCAGCGAGAGTCTGGTGCTGGATCATCACAACGGGTTATTGCAGCCGCATCCCCTGGAGCATGAGAGAGTCGATACGGGCCGCACCGGACAGTTAACGGTTCATGAAGGCAAACTGTATGCCTGGGATAAAAATGCCGGGCGCTGGGAGGCGAGCCAGGAGAAGGCGGACACGCTGAAGCGGGCGCAGGACGGAAATGGCTGGGTGATCCGCGACGGGTTGCCTTCACGGGTAAAAATCAGCCAGAAGAGTGACCGGATTGACGGCGCGCATCACCGTTTTGCCCTGCGGCAGTTAAACGTCAGCCTGAGCGTAGAGCTGCCTCTGCCTGGGTTTGACGAAAACAATAAAGCACGCGCCATTGCACCACTGGATGGCGAAAACTGTGCGGCAATCAGTGAAAACAACACCCTGCAATATCACCGCACCCAGGCCGGGCGTCGTCAGGCGCACAGGATGATGCAAACGCTGACTAAGGCGGGTATTACGAACGCGCTGCCGCACACCCGCGCGACGCTGCCCGCGAACGGCGAAGGCAATACGCTGATCGATATCACGACCGATCAGAATCGCAGTCTCTATCTCCTCGACTTACAGGGCAGGCTCTGGACGATGCCGGAAGCGGACTGGCGCGCCTCGCCTGGCAGCCGCCCGGATGCACGCTGGCAGCCAGTCACGCTGCCTCCGCAACTGGGCCCCTTAGCGCGACTGCATAACAGTGCCAGCGGAGCGCTGATGGTGGTCGACAAAGAGGGGCGCAGTGCGATATGGCAGCTGGCCGCAACGTCGCCGGAAAGGGCAGAGGTGCAGCCGGACGCTGCAGGCCCGCTACTCCCTCTCACAGATGAGAACCGCTGGCGGGTCATGTCGGCATCTGAGCTGACAGCGCCGCCCCCTGGTGTCTCGCGACAGACGCCGCTGAAAGCGATAGCGCGGCTTGATGAAGCCTCAAAAAGTGTCAACGTGCGTGGCATGACGCTGAAGGCAGAAACTACTATTGCCGGGATGAGCGGACGTGATGGTAATCATGTCAACAGCCGCCTGCGCGATCGGCTTGGCGCGCATTTACTCAATACCCGGATGACGACGCCAAGACCCCTGAAAAACGCCTGGTACGCCACGCGCCATCACTGGCAGGGGCGTGAAGGGCTGCGTCCGCTCTATGCGCAACAGGCGGATCTTTATGAGCGGCTTAAAACGTTGCTGGCCACGCCTGACGCGGCGGCGTACGGCACGCTGCAGGCGCGCCTCGCCGCACTCGATACGCGCGCCTTCGACCGGACGTTTATCGACCATCTGCACGCCTTTATCGACACGGTTGCCGACAGCGTACAGCACCACAGCAGCCTGCTCGGTCAGCATAGCGGGGCGCTGCACGGTGACGGAAGTGAAAAAGAGGCGTTTCATCCCTCACGGCTCAGGGCGGCCACGCAGGCGATCAACCCGTACAGTGATGATGAGAATCTGCTGGCCCGGCTGGATGAGGTCTGCCGACGCTATCCACTCCGTGAGGGGCGCCCGGCAGCGATTGGCCAGCTACACGCGAACGGCGTCGTGACCCGGCACCAGAAGGCGCGGCCGCCACTGGGGCGAATGCGCGATCCTCATGATGAGATGGGGCTGGTGAAATCCCGTCTGATCCTCGACGGATTGATGATGGCCGCCCTGCACGATGTGGTGGATCAGATGGCTGCCTCTGTTGATCACGGCCAGGCCAGCCCGACACAGATTGCAGCCATCAAAGCGCGATTGCGTCTGTTACGTGATGAGGAGTATGGCGAAAATCTGGTGCAGAAAGCCACCGCTCAGGGTTTTGTGAATAACCGCCAGCTGGAGGCCTGCTATGACGCGATGAAATCTTTTATTAATGCGCTGAGTAAGCCGCACCACGGCCTGAATATGACGACCCGCACGGTTCTGAAAGCCTCCGATCAGCAGCAGATGGCGGCGCAACTTCTCACGACGCTCAATGCGCTGGAGCCGGGGGAAAACATCGGCTTTGGGCGCAACTACGGCGGCATGGTGACCCTCTCGGTCATCCCCGGCGGGGAAGTGATCGGTATTCCGGGCGTGCGGGGCAATCTTGATCGCGCCTACAGCGCCAGTTTCGCCCGCGGCGAAAGTGGTATCAACGTCACCTTCAGCCGGAACGGGGGCGGCACCGGCACGGTGTTTGGCGCCGCAGGCTGGAACCCACTGAGCCAGCCGGACGCCACGACCCTCCCGGCGTCTGGCGGCAACCGCAGCATCGTTCCCTCGCTGCGGCTGGGTGGCATGGTGGCCATTGCCCTGCAGCGCCAGTTACAGAACAGCGTCAGCTTTACCCTGAGCGAGGCGGAACTTCAGCCTTTTATCACGCAGCTGACTCAGGGTGAACTTCATCCCGGTGAACTGCTGGAAAAAGGTGTCAGTCATAAAGTGAAGCAGGGCACGACACTCACCTTTAACGTGGACGCCACTGCGATGGCGCTGGCCAGTGGCGGCCTGCGCTATCCCATCAGTGGCGGAGAAGGCAGGAAAAATCGTGTGATGATCCGCGCGGGTGGCATGGCGCAGATGGGAACGAATATCCTGAATGCGCAGCGTGAGCGTGCCACCACCCGGAGCGAGGCGGGCAGTACACTGGGCCGCAGTGATAACCGTCTGCGGATGTTCAACACCGTCAGCGCCAGCATTGGTCTGAATGGCGGGGTGGGCATTACCGCGAGTCCTTCATCCGGGCTGCGTATCCCCCTGTTTGGCGTCAACAGCACCACGATTCAGGCCAGTATGGATAACCGCACCCGACACAGCATGAGTGTAGATATCGCCCGGGCGGAGCCTGTTCACCGTCGCCAGCTGGAGAAGCTGATCGAGCAGGCAGAGACGCACTTTGACGATCCGCAGACCAATGCTCTGCTGCAGGCGCTCAGAGACGCGGACAAAGCGCCAGAGAAAGTGAAAAGTGAGGGCTCTGCAGGTCTGAACGTGCTGCTGAAAAAGAGCCTGAGCGAACGCCAGGCGCATCCTGGCACCCTGCGTCCGCTGTCTGAAGGCGAAAAAAAGAGGCTTGAGGCGCTGAATAAGGCGGACGGCACGACAACTGCCTCAGCACAGGCACGCAGTGACAGGTTCAGTACCTTTCTTCAGGATGAGTCGCAGGCCACAGCGAACAGGCTCGACAAACTGCTGACCCATCTGCTGGCGCTGACGCCAGCCGGAAATGGCCAGTATGGCGTCATTAACAGCGCACGGGCACTGGATTTGCAGCGCCGTGCGCATGCGCTGCACTGCCATCAGCTCAACAGTGCCGAGTATCAGAGCACATACAGTAATCTGCGCAAAGTAGACCGCAATAATCTGATGCATGTCGTGCATAGCCTCTTCGCCAGCGAACTGCCAGAGAGTGCCGCAGAGGCAATCAGCCGCTTTATGGAGGAGAAGCCCATGCTTAAAGCAATCATCCGCGAGTTGCAAAAAAACCGTAACACCCAGGCGGTGGTCACCCTTGAGCTGCATGATGAACAGCGCTATGCCCTTCAGCAGGCGTGGCTGCGTCAGGAAACCCAGCCGGAGACGGTCGCCGCGCTGCTGCGCGACCGGACATACCTGCGGGTTAAATCGATTGGTTTTAGTGAAACCAATACCAAACAGGAGGTGATCTCTGTGCCGCTATTTGTCGCCGGGGGCAGCAGTGCCGCCAGCGTCAGTATCAGCCGTAACCTGGGGAAAATTACCTTTAACTATGGTGTTAATCAGCGGTCACCTGTCGCCTTCACACTGGAGGGCGATATAACCCATGCCAGCCAGACGCTGGTGGACGCGTTAACGAATGCCGGACAGCAGGACAAGCGCGGGCGACGCTAAGCCTGGATCACCCCTTACACTGACAGGAGCTGAAGATGACACAGCAACAAGAGGTACAGCGGCTGCTCGACGATTTTGGTCGCCGCCAGGGCATTGCTCTGACGCTCGACAACGGCGTCTGCGCGTTGCAGGATGAGCAGGGCCGGGAGGCGGTAGTGCTGGAGCTTCCGCCGGGAAGTGATACGTTACTGCTGCATTGCCTGCTCTTCGCCTCAGCGCGGCTTGCCGCGCAGCTCGTGACCTGGCAGCGGTTAATGAAACTCAACTTTGACATGTATGCAATGCGTGGATGCTGGCTGGCGCTGGATGAAGAGGAGCAGATGCGGCTCTGTTATCAGCAGCCGCTGGCCGGTTTAACGCCGGCTGCGTTTAACGCCCTGATGCTCGCCTTTATTCACCAGGCTCAGGAGGTCCGGACGTTGCTGCCGGAGATGCTGGCTGCCTGATGCACTGATGCGGAGTGGCCCTCCGCATCACTCTTCCCGAATCTCAATCACCTCATCCAGGTAGTGATCTTCCAGCTCCCGCAGCAGACGGTAGACGTGGGCGACGGCATTTAACGTTTCGCGGGGAACATAGGCGCCTTCGCGGGTGGTGCGCCACAGGGTGCGTGTCAGCCAGATAAAGCGGATCACCGGTCTCTTTTTGCGCTGCGCCTCTTCAATTAATGCGCGCGCCTCTTCATCACACGCTTTGAACAGCAGACGGGGCAGCGGCGTCTCATCCGGCCGGTAATAGAGGCCGACGGCAAAATGGGTCGGGTTAACCAGCAACACATCCGCCTCTTCCACATTCACCTCGCGGGCAGGCACCGGCTCTTCATTCAGGATCGCCTGCGCCACCTGGCGACGGTGGCCTTTCATATGCGGATCGCCTTCGCTCTGCTTAAACTCGTTTTTGATATCTTCATGGCTCATGCGCTGCTGCTTCAGAAAGAAATAGCGCTGAATACCAAAATCGAACAGGCTGATAATCAGCATGACCATCAGTACCCGACGCGACACTTTCATAAACAGCGCCATCACCCCCTGCCAGAAGCCGTTGAGGTCGCCAAGGGCCAGCTGAGCCAGGCTGCCGAGGTCAGGCATGATCGCCTGCCAGACTACCAGGCCTATCACGACGGCTTTCAGGATGCTGGTTAAAAGCTGGGTAAACTGACGGGCGGAAAAGAGCGTCTTCAGATGATTAACCGGATTCAGTGCATCCAGCTTCGGCGTCAGCGCGTCGGTGGAAAAGAGTGGGCCGAACTGCAGCCAGCCACCCACCACCCGCAGCAGGATGGCGATGGCGCACGCGATCCCCACCAGCACCAGCAGAACGGTGACACTTTCCCCGATCACCTCCTCCATCGCATGATCGAACGGGTCGCGCAGGCGGGAGAGTGGCAGCAGCATCATCGCCTGCATCCGCTGCATCCCGCTCTCCACCATAGCAAACAGGGTTTCAAGGATGCCAATTGAGATCAGCAGCTTAGGGATATCCTGGCTCTGGCTGACCTGGCCTTTTTTACGCGACTCCCGGAGTTTCTGGGGAGTAGCGTCTTCGGTTTTTTCGCTCATGGCGTCCCTCCGGCTGCAGGGGCAACGATCCGTGACAGGAGAGGGATGAGATCGCGCAGTTCATACAGTCGCGCATGACCCAGATGATCCAGCAGCGGCAGATAGAGGATAAAAAACAGCATGCCAAGCAGGCATTTCAGCGGAATGGTCAGGGCCGTCGCCTGAAGCTGCGGGCTATAGAGGCTCATCACACCGATGGCAAAATCGAGCAGCAGCATCAGCGCCACCGGCGGTCCGGCGTAGAGCACCATATCGCTGAAGAGTTTTCCCACCCGCGTAAGCCAGACGTGAAACCCCGCCTCGCCAGGAAAAGGGATCCACTGTGTGGCGGACCAGAGATGATAGCTGTCCCAGATCACCTGCGTGATGGTCGATAATCCCAGGCCGGTGACCAGCAGCAGTATCAGCAGCTGCTGCATCAGTTTCCCCAGCGGCGTCACATCCGGCCCCAGCTGCGGGTTGATTTGCCCCCCCATTAACGCGCCACGCTGGTTATCGAACAACGCCCCGACAGACTCATAGAGCCAGAAAGGTAACGCCAGCAACAAGCCGAGCAGGATGCCTATCAGTAACTCTTTGAGAACCAGGCCGGCCAGCAGCAGCATCGACGGCTCAAGCGCATCAATCTGTTCTTTGATGCCCGGCGCAATAAACAGCGCCAGTGCCACGGCAATGGCGGTGCGGAGTCCCCCTTTAATCACGCTGAAGGAGAATATCGGCGTCAGCAGGAGGCAGGGAAAGATACGCGCCATGCCGAGTCCCAGCGCGAGGATCGCGTGAAAGGTATCAGTGAGGGGGTAACCTGTCAGCATCAGGCACTGACCGTTGACATCATCGCAAACGCAGCCTGCGCCAGCTCCATCAGCTCAACACCGACCCAGCGACCGGTGAGCGCCAGCGTCAGGCCGACGGCGACCAGCTTGATGCAGAACGGCAGGGTCTGATCCTGCAACTGCATCGCGGCCTGCACCAGTGAAATAATCACCCCGGCGATGACCGCAACCAGCAGCGGCGGCGCGGAGAGGATCACCACCAGCAGTAATCCCTGGCGAAACAGCGACAGAATATCCATAAAAACCTCATAAATAGCTGTAGAACAGCCCGTCGAGCAGCCGTGTCCAGCCGCTGATCAGCACAAAGAGCAGGATTTTCAGGGGCAGCGAAACAGTCATCGGCGACACCATCTGCATCCCGAGCGCCAGCAGGATATTGGAGACAATCAGGTCCACGACAATAAAAGGAATAAAGATCAGAAAGCCGATTTTGAAACCGTTCTGCAGCTCCGACAGCACAAAGGCCGGGATTATCAGCAGCATATTGTCCGGGGTGACCGTTTTCGCCATCTTCTCAGGCCACATACGCTGGGCATTTTCCTGCAGATGGATAACGATGTCCGGGTCGCTGTTTTTGCGCATAAAGGTTTTGAGCGGTTCGATACCGTTAGCGGCGGTATCGTCGAGCCGCTCCATACTGCTGAAATCGACGGGCATCGCTTTCAGCCGGTCGGTCATCTCGCTGAACACCGGGGCCATAATAAACAGCGTGGCGGCCAGCGCGATGCCGTTCAGGGCCATCGTCGGCGGCACCTGCTGCACGCCCATGGCGTTGCGCGTTAATTGCAGCACCATGGTAATTTTTAAAAAGCTGGTACAGATGATGAGCATCATCGGCAGCAGCGCCAGCGCGCCGAGAAACAGCGCCAGCATAATCGGGTTCAGCGGCCCCATCTCCATCGGCATCATCTGTTTACATCCCCGACGCTCGCCACGCCCGGCAGCATATGGGTAATCTGTAGTCCCAGCCGTCCTTCGACATCCACCAGTTCGCCTTTCGCCAGCGGAAACTCGCCGTGACACAGCAGCGCTTCGCCGGGCACCACATTCTCGACCGTGACCGTCGAGCCGACATCCAGACGATTCAGCTCACCCAGCGTCAGTCTGAGATGGCCACAGCGCACGGTTAAAGCCAGCGGCAGCGCATCAAAAGGCGATGCCAAGGACGTCGTGGTTTCCGTCAGCTCACCCTCCGGCTGGGGGGTATCGGCAGGCATATTCTCTTCGGGGGTCACATTCATGTAGGTATTCTCCAGACGGGTAATAAGAAAACGGGCAGGATGCCCCTCCCCGAACAGCAATTCGCCCTCAAGGTGTAACTGTGCAAGGCGAAGCTCGCCGCGACCAGTCGGGAAAAAACAGGGGGTAGCAGGGAAAACCACATCACCGGGGCGAAGTGTGCGTAACTGCGAGGGGGTAAACGAGAGCGCACCCAGTGTCAGCGGCAGCGATAACGGCAAATCGCTGCAGGGGGGCGCAGGCAGCGGCGCCCAGCCGGGCTGGTTTAACAACGCCGCGAGCGTAGCGGGCGTAAGACAGAGCTGACTGTGCGCCTGCGCCTCGCTGAGCGTGACGCTCAGCGTCAGCCACATCCCTCCGACCGGAGGGCAGGCCGTGTCATGCGGCGTCAGGTCGCCAAACAGCGCGCGCAGCGCCGGGCTGAGATGCTGGTTAAAGAGCGGCCAGTACCACTCCGCGCACGCCCCGGCATCGGGCATCAGCGGGCAGGTGGACAAGAGACTCAGCAGCGCTTCGCTTCCTGTCAGGGATAACTCTCCCGCCCGGCAGAAGAAGTGGTGTGTCGGTGGCCGCCCGGCGGCGTCGGCAAGCCGAAGCTGAAGCTCACCCGCGTCGCCTGCCAGGGTGAACGCAAAGCGAAGACCGTGGCCGATACGCTGGCGCAGGCTGGCTTCCTCGCGCGGCAAGGTGCGCAGGATCAGGGGCGTCATTCCTGGCCTCCGCGCTGTTCAAAGCGCAGGCGTACAGCACAGGCCATCCGGCGGCGCAGCGAGGCCCGGCAGCGCTCCTGATGGGCTGCCATCATGTTCATGGCGGGGGGCGCAAAGCGCAGGCTGATATCCCAGCCCGCCGCAAAAGGCGTCAGGCGGGCATCCACTTCGCCCAGCAGCGGCAGCAGCAGCGTCATGGCGACCGGTCCGGCAGGCTGCTTTTCCACCATGCCGCACAGAGGCGGCTCCAGCTGTTGCCAGGCCCTGACCGGCGAGGCGGCAGGGGCTTCATCCGGGGATAACGACGGACCGGAAGAGCAGGGGCCTTCCCACGGCAGGATCAGCGGTTGTGGCAGTGGCGGCGTTTCGCCAGGGGTGAGCAGCAGCGCGTCAAACTCAGCGCGCGCTTCGCGAAACGGTTCGGCGCGGGAAGGCCGGCCGGATGCCGTCGCTTCTGAAGAGCCGCTTTGCGGCATACGGCGCGACACCTCCGGACGGGCAGGCGTTGCCGAATGCTTTTGCGGCGGGTGGGGTAAGGCTGTCATCGTAATGCCTCGCTGTGCGCCATCAGATATTCCAGCTTTTCCACATCACGCAGACGTGCCTGTGTCTGCTGCTGTGCGTGCTGCACCTGCTGCTGCTGCGTCACCTGCTCTGTGCGGCACTGTTGCAGCTGAGTGCGTTGCCCGTTTACCGCCTCGCTGGCCTCGCGCTCTCTGGCCAGGCCGCCGACCAGACGCTCCTGCTTCTGCAGCCCCGACTGGTGGCGTCCGGCAAAGCTTTCGCGCAGCTGCTGATAATGCTGCCGGGCGGCGTCGAGCTGGCTTTCCGCTTCGGCGGCCTGACATTCTGTTTCGCGCAGCACCTGCTCCGCCTGCCGTTGCAACCGTTCACAGCGGCGTAAGCGCTGGCGGCGAATCGGCAGCAGCAGAGAAAAGGCCTGCTCCAGCTCTCTGTTTGTCTCATCAGGGAGTGTGTCGTGATCAGGCAGCGGATGATGGCGCATGCTGGCTTACCTCCGATAAGTGGTGCAGTGTGGTGTCATAGTCACAGGGCGCGTGCATCACCTGTTGCAGATAGTGATTAATTGCCGTCTGCGCCGTGACTGCCGCATCCGTCATCTCATCATGGCCCGGCTGGTATTCCCCCAGGCGGATTAACATTTCGACCTGCTGCCAGGCGGACATCATGCGGCGCAGCTGCGTGGCGGCGTGCAGATGCTCGCGCGTCGCGACGTTGCTCATGGTGCGGCTCAGGCTGGCCAGTACATCGATAGCCGGGTAGTGACCGCGCTCCGCCAGACGACGGGTCAGCACAATGTGGCCATCAATCAGGGATCGCACTTCGTCCGCGACCGGGTCGTTCATCGAGTCGGCTTCAATCAGCACGGAATAGAGAGCGGTAATCGACCCGCGTGAGGTCTGCCCGGCGCGCTCCAGCAGGGTAGGCAGCAAGGTATAAACTGAAGGAGGCAGGCCGCCGCGGCCCGGCGGCTCGCCCAGTGCGAGACCGATTTCACGCTGGGCGCGGGCAAAGCGGGTCAGGGAGTCGAGAATCAATAGCACGCGCTTGCCCTTGTCGCGCCAGGCTTCAGCGATAGCCGTGGCGGTGAACGCCGCCCTGGCGCGCTCCATACTGCTGCGATCGGATGTGGCGCAGATGAGCACCGTCCGGCTGCGCAGCGCCTCATCCAGTTCATGGTCGAGAAACTCGCGCAGTTCACGTCCACGTTCCCCGATCAGGCCAAAAACGATGACATCGCAGGGCGTATTACGGGCGATCTCCGCCAGCAGGGTGGTTTTCCCACAGCCCGCGCCGGCGAAGATCCCTACGCGCTGTCCCACGCCGAGGGTCAGCGGACCATCAATTGCGCGAATGCCGGTTGGGAGCGGCGTCGCAATGCGCGGACGATCGGTGGGAGCCGGGGCATCACCCAGCACGCTCACGGCATTTTCTGCGGTACCTGGCAGGGCGA
Organism: Type-F symbiont of Plautia stali; assembly: GCF_059731105.1. NCBI lineage: Bacteria > Pseudomonadati > Pseudomonadota > Gammaproteobacteria > Enterobacterales > Enterobacteriaceae > Type-F symbiont of Plautia stali. The sequence continues at coordinate 1,669,301 of NZ_AP035909.1, forward strand.
ATGCGCCGTGCTGGTCGGGATCCAGAGGGCGGCCAAAGCCGTCCAGCACGCTGCCGAGCAGGGCTTCCGACACCACAATGCTGTGCGGCAGACGCAGCGGAATCACGCGCGCCCCCCGGGCAATGCCGTCGAGCTGGCCGAGGGCTGAGAGCAGCGTGTGCTGCGGGTTGAAGCCGACCACCTCTGCCAGCACCCTCTGGCCGTCATCCCTGACGATCTGGCAGAGGTCGCCTATCCGCGCCTGAGGCAGGCTGCTTTCCAGCAAAATCCCGTTAATCCCGGTGATACGGCCAAAGCTTTCGACCGGCGAAAAGCGGGCAATCCGCTGCCGCTGCTGTTGATACCACTGTTCCAGCGCCACTGTCATTACCAGCTCACCTTGATGTTTTCGCGACCGTTAAACTCGATCTGGTCAGGGGTTATCGCGACCAGCCTCAGGTTGTCCACTTCATCGCCGACAAACAGACGCTGTCCCTCATCGGTGACGATATTGGCGCGGCTTCCGGTGGTGATCTGCACAATACGAAATGGCAGCCTGACCTTCAGCAGCCGGACCTGATTATTCAGCGGAGTCTCGCTGGAGTAGGTGGCGTTAAAGCGCGCGAGCATCCGGTTAAAGATTTGCATCTGTGACTGAGTGAGGTGCCCTCGCAGACGCAGGCGCTGGTTGTGCATATCCAGCTTCACGACGCGTGCCAGATCGCGTTCACGCAACATTTTCTGTAACGGGGCCTGCATCGCGGCGTGGGTGTGCTGTGACCGGGGGGCGGTAACCTGGGTCTGGGCAACGGTAGGCTGCAAAACCCAGCTCATGACCGTCAGGGTGAGCAGCAGCATCAGGCTCCAGGCCAGCGTGCGAAGCGTGCGGGGGAATATCCCTTTGCGTGCAGCAGCAGGGGGGACGTGCTCAGGTGTCGCGGCAGCCGGTTCGTCGGGCTGGGGTGGCGACGCAGGAGGCATACAGGCGGCCCACGGTGTCTCTGTGCGCGCAACGCAGAGCCAGACGTCAGCGATCTGAAACGCTTCTTCAGGGTTGATACCCGATGCTTCGCCGCCGTCCGGCTGAATCTGCCATCCAGTCCCGGTCCGGCGCAACTGGCAGTGACGGGCAGCCACGTGCGCATCGCTAAGCATAAGATCGGCCTCTTCGGCGTGGCCAATCAGCCAGCTCTCGCCGAAGAGGGGTAACGCGGCGCCTAAATGCAGGCCAGACAGCACGCGCAGCTCGAACATGATTAATTCTCCCACGAGTTCAGTGAATAAGCGGCCGGATCCGGCGCGATACGCCCCAGCACATTGACGGCGAGATGAGGTTGCAACTCTGCAAACGAGAGCACCGGCACATAGTGGAACTCTTCCTGGATAAGCCCGCGCAGCGGGCTGCGCAAATCCTGCGCGACCAGCAGCACGGCGCTTTCCGGCGTGTCAACCGGGAAGGCGCTGGCGATGAGCGGGAGAATGGCGCTGATCTGCTCATGGGTTAGCGCAAAGAACAGGTCGTTTTGCGTCTGACGCAGCGAGTCGCGTAACTGTTCTTCCAGTTCCGGTGTCAGCAGCCAGACATGCAGGCCGTCCGGCCGGGCATACTGGTAACAGAGATGATTTTTTAACGAGATACGCACCTGATCGGTCAGCAGCCAGATGTCGCGCTCATGCTGTCCATGTTCGATCAGGGCTTCGGCTATCGCGCGGACGGATCGCAGCGGAATCCGTTCGGCAACCAGTTTTTGCAGGACACCGGAGAAACGTGAGAGGGGCATCACGCGCTGTAACTCCTGGGCGAGCTCCGGCTGCTCCGATTCCAGCCAGCTCACCAGTGCGCGGGTTTCCTGCAGACCAATAAAATGGGGGCTGCTGGCATGAATCGCGTTCTCCATGCGCCTGACCAGGATTTCGCGTGCCGACCACTGTTCGACCTCTTCGTTTTGCAGCAGCGGATGATCTGCCGTCAGCCAGATAATGTCGTCCTCCCGACGCTGCTCATCACCCTCTGTCACGCTCTCCCTGTCGGCAGCGGCTAACGTGTCCAGCCAGCTGCGCTTCACCGCCCGGTGCGACACGGTAAAGGTGCCTTTTACTTTCGGGATCTCATACACCGAGAAACGAAACTCATCTTCCGCCTGCTGGTCGAGAAACTCGATATCGAAGGCGGGCAGGGTAAAGCCGAAGTGGTAAACGATGCGGTTACGCAGGCGGCGAATATCCTGCACCAGCTCCAGCATCTCCGGATGGCCCCGCCATGAGGAGGAGAAGTTGATCAGATAAGGTCGCGTGGGATTGAACTGACGCAGATCTTCCCTGCCGTTCAGCTCAGGCGGAATGACCTCATTTTCCATTTGTGGCTGCGCCAGATTCAGGGTTTTTCTGACACGCCAGATCTGAAAACCACCGCTAATCATCGTCAGCGCGGCCAGTACTAAAAAGATCGCCGTGGGCATACCGGGCAGCAGGGCAAAGCCCACCATCCCCATTGAGGAGAGCAGCCACGCTTTTGGCTGGCTGGTCAGCTGCTCGGCAATCTCGCGGCCGATATTATGATCGACCGTCTGTTCATCGTCTGAGGAGACGCGCGTGATCAGCATCCCGGCGGTCAGCGAAATTAACAGCGCCGGGATCTGCGCGATCAGTCCGTCACCAATGGTCAGAATCGAGTAGATATGCATCGCTTCACCGGCAGGCATACCCAGTTGCAGCACACCAATGCTGATGCCACCAATCAGGTTGATCACCACAATCACCAGCCCGGCAATGGCATCACCCTTAACAAACTTCATTGCGCCATCCATTGCTCCGAACAACTGGCTCTCTTTAGCCAGCTCACTGCGCCGGTTTTTTGCCTGCACCACATCAATCAGGCCGGCGCGCAGATCGCTGTCGATAGACATCTGCTTACCGGGCATTGCATCCAGGGTAAACCGCGCCGCCACTTCGGCCACCCGTTCGGAACCTTTCGTGATCACCAGGAAGTTGACCACGGTCAGGATCAGGAACATCACCATCCCTACCGCCAGGTTGCCACCCACCACAAAATTACCGAAGGCGGCCACCACATGACCGGCATCCTGCTGGATCAGGATCTGGCGGGTCGTCGAGATAGAGAGCGCCAGTCGAAACATGGTGGTCAGCAGCAGCACGGCGGGAAAGGTTGAGAACGCCAGCGGCTTTGGCAGATACATGGCCAGTACGACCAGCAGGGAGGAGAGACAGATATTGAGCGCTATCAGCGCATCAATTAAAGGCAGCGGTAGCGGTATGATGAGCATAAACACCAGCGCCATAGCAAATGCCGCCCCCACGACTTCGGAGCGTTGCATGGCGCTGATTGCGATGCGATTCAGTATCTGAAACAGGGTATTCATCGTTATGGCCTCACGACGCCGCGGTCCGGTTGCGGCGTTGCTGCTGCTGCTCTGTTTTGTTGACGTCCGTAATGATGCTGCGCAGCAGTTTTAGCGCGTTGTCACGGTTTTCCCGCTCGTGCCACAGTGAGGGAGGCACACCGTACAGCAGCGGAAACAGCGAACTGAAAAAGAGCGGTCGATGGTGTGTCTCCTGGCCGACAATCTCCTCTGCCAGACCGTTAAAATCACTCTGCCAGGCGCCGTTATGGCTGATTTGCAACATACGCCGGGCCAGCGTCAGGCTGTTCATGGCAACGTCGGGCACTCTGCTCCGCATGCGCTGCAGAAAGAGCTGGCTGTCGCTCAGCGTCTGGCTTATCCCGGCGGCATCGCGGAGGCTGCGGTGGATTCGGCAAAGGGCCGTCACGCTGATGGAGGGGGCAAGGGCGGCGATATCATCCGCCAGCGCGCGCTGCAGGGTGCGCAGCGTCGGCTGGAGATGACGCGAGCCCATCCTCTCCAGCAGCATATCCAGCATCATGGTGGCAGACTGCTGGTGGACGATGCCGTCGTAATAAAGGTCGCGCAGCGACTGTTTTCGCTGCGGGTCACGGGTATAGCCGGCGATGGCTGATGCCGTGTTGTTGCCAGCCCGAATGGTCTGACCGTGGCTTTTCTGCAGGCTTTCCAGCTGTGCTCCGGCCTGCGTGGCCAGTTCTCTGTCGCCTTCATCCTGTGCCTGTTCGCCCAGCATGCGCAGCAGCAGCGCGGTGCGTGCCGGATCGCCGCCGCTTTTTTCCAGCACGGTGTCGCTATCCGGCGGCGGAGTCTGGCGCAGCGCGCTGCGCAGCCACGCCATCTGATCTGATGTCTGCTGTTCATCATCGCCATCAAGCAGGGAAAATAGCGCGTTCAGCTCGCCGACCTTGCTAATCGCGTGTCTGCCACGCTGCAGGTGACGTGAGGCATTGCGGCGCTCCTGCGCCTTTTGTTTACGCTCCATCTTTTCACTGAACGCGGCGCCAATTTCTTCCATCGCGTCATTCAAAGACGTTTCCCGCACGCGGACATTATCCGGCACGCTATTTTTAACCACGGTCTGTGGCGTGTTTTTATGCAGGGCTTTTAGCGAGTGCGCCAGTGCCGGAATCGCATGTTGTATTTTGAGCATCGCCAGCCATCCTCAGTGGTCATTACTCTCTTTCTGTGTCAAAGCACGCATATCGGTTCCGAAAAAAAGCAGCAAAAAAAAGTGAAAATAATTTCGCCGGGAAATCAGTGCAATTTTTTGCATCAATCAGCCAGCGGTAAGGAAAAAAATTTCTCAGAAAAATCTGTATTAAAAATTAATTGTTTTCACAAACAGGGAGTTATTAAGAGGGCAGCGGATGGCATATCTCTTGCTGAGTAGCGTAATCACTGGCTACCACTCAGAGAGAGAAAAGATGATCAATTCAACGCTCGTATCCGCTGCTGCAGAGTCACCCTTTGCAATTAACGTCAACTGGGATGAGATCTTCGTTACGCATAATAAGAAGCTGTTAAACTTCATCCGGAAACGTATTGCCAGCCATGAAGATGCCGATGACATCCTGCAAATGACCTGTCTTGAAGTGTTATGTAACCGGCATAAGTTCCGTGGCGCATCCCGCCCGGAGACCTGGGTGTTTGGTATTGCGGTAAATCTGATTCGTAACTATTACAAAGCGAAACAGATCCACTATCTGTTTGATCACCTTAATGATGAAATCACCGCCGATCTGTTGCTGGATAATGACCCCAGCGATCTGACGGAAAACCGGCAGTTACTCAGCCATACGCTGGCCTCTCTTGAAATTTTATCGAAAGATGTCAGGGTTATGCTCTCTATCCTGGTTGAGGAAGAGGGCAGCTATCAGGATATTGCGCAGCAGTTAGATATCCCGGTCGGCACTGTCCGATCCCGACTTTCACGGGCACGGGAAACGCTGAAGGGGAGAATTTACGCCTGATCGGGCAAATACGAAAAATGGCAGATTCACTGCTAAAATTATCAGCTCGTTAATATTTAGCGGGTAAAGACTGTCATGCCGCTGGAAATTTATTCTCTGCGGCGTGATAAATCTCCGGAGGGAATAATGCTTTTACAGGGTGTATCTGACCAGGATGACAATCATGAGGCGAATATCACCAGCTTATCAGATATCGCCTTAAACAAAATTCATGATGCAATATATTTGATAGACAGTCAGCTCTGTATCAAATATGTCAACGACAAGGCCTGCCAGTTGACAGGCTATTCGCGCGAAACATTTTCGCAAATCAGCTTTGACGTCATTGATAAGGAGCTGCGCGACAATGATGTTTTTGCCCTGTGGTGGAAACTCAGTACCCGCCCGGAAGGCATACAATTCACGTCACATCACACTGGTCGCCATCATGTTTTTCCCGTTGAGGTCAGTTGCAGCGGATATGAACAGGAGGGTGAATTACATATCTTATGCATTGTGCGCGACATGGATGAAATCCGTCGGCAAAAAGAGCAGCAGCAACTGCGGGAAAAACAGCTTCATCAGGTCGTGGAAAATTCTCCCGACCTCATTTTACGTTTTGATTTGCAGACCCGCTGCCTCTACGCCAACCTGGCGGTCCGCAGCGGGTTTAACCTTAGCGAAACCGACATCACCCGGCTGCCGCTGACCGAAAGCGTGCAGCGCGGGGGAATCGGGCTGAGCCTGTTTAAGCTGGTCTCACGCACCATGGTGGATGAAAAAGTGGCTGAAGATGAGCTGGTGGTCAGGCGTAAGGGAGAGAAACGCATCCTGCATGTGCGCTGCGTACCGGAATATGATTTGCACGGCGAGCTGATGAGTGTGCTGGCGGTCGGGCGCGATATTACCGCTATCCGCCAGACCGAAGAGGAGTTAAGGCTGCTGACGCATAATCTGGAGCGGGCGCGGGAAGCGGAAAAGAAACAGCTGGCGCGTGATATTCATGACGAGCTGGGCCAGCAGCTGACCGCGCTGCGCACGGGGTTATCGCTGCTGGCGATGCGTAAAGATCTCTCTGTCGATGCGCAGGAGGCGAAAATTCAGGCGCTGATGGCGCATCTGGACAGCACTATCCAGGTGGTGCGTGATGTCTCGACCCGCCTGCGTCCCAATGTTCTCAATCTGGGCCTGGTTCCTGCGCTGGAGTGGCTGCGGGATCAGTTTATAAAAAACAATGGCATCCGCTGCATTTTGCTGGCACCTGACGAACACACCGTGGTGCTGGATGAGGTGACGCTGACAGCGGCATTCCGCGTGGTTCAGGAATCTCTCACCAATATCGTCCGTCATGCCCAGGCCAGCAACGTCTATATCTTCGTTAAACTGACGCCGGATGCGCTGCTGATTGAAGTGGTCGATAACGGGAGAGGCTTTCATCTGCACCGTGTGAAGAAGGGAACGTGCGGGCTGCACGGGATCGAGGAGCGTGGACGCATGTTGAATGGAGAAGCGACCATCACCAGCACACCCGGTAAAGGCACCCGGGTTAAACTGAAGTTTCCTCTCTCCGGAAGTGTTAAATCAGCCCATCCTGTCCGAAAACCGGGAGTATTAACCGATGAGTAAATGCATACGTCTGATGATTGCCGACGATCATGCCATTATGCGCGAGGGCCTGAAGCAGATTTTTGCGCTGGATGACAACATCGAAGTGGCAGCCGAAGCCTCAGATAGCGGCCAGGTGCTGGAACGCCTGCGCCAGCACGAGGTCGATCTGCTGCTGCTGGATATTTCGATGCCGGGCATGAGCGGAGAAGATCTGATCACGCGCCTGATGCCTCTCTATCCTCAGCTGCGTATTCTGGTACTGAGCATGTACAACGAGCCACAGATTACCCGGCGGGTGTTAAACAATGGCGCGCTGGGCTATATCACGAAAGACAAGTCGCCGGATGTTTTACTGAAAGCGATCCGCACCGTGGCGCAGGGATCACGCTATATCGATCACGATCTGGCGCAGGAGATTATCTTTTCCGACTACCAGAGTAATAATCGTGCACCTCATGAGAGTCTGACGATGCGCGAGCGGCAGATTATGATCATGCTGGCCCACGGGGAGTCGATCAATGCGATCGCCGATGCGCTCTCCATCAGTAATAAAACCGTCAGCACCTACAAGTCACGCATGATGAAGCGGATGAAATTTACCAATAACGCCCACATCGTGAAATATTCCCTGCGCCATAACCTGGTGCAGTAAGGTCGTCAGCCACCGCCAGATGCGTTTCGGGCGGTGGCTGTCTGTCAAAGCGTGCCCGCTGCGTCTGGATCACCATGGTGCGCGCTGCACCGGCATTATGCGTCTCCCGCCTGCCATCCGCCTCTCTACCGCCTGTATGCGCCGCTTTTAACAGTTGGCGCATTAATTGCTTCTTTATCGTTACCGCATCCTGCCGGGCAGGAACAGGCACCGTAGCCTGGTAAGCGGCCTGTGGCGAGCAGCCACTCCACAACATCGATTTCAGGCGAAGAAGCCCTGCCGGCAATGCTGCCAGCGGGGCTTTTTTTTGGAGCAAATCTATGAGTAAGTTAAAAGCATGGTTTCAGGGGCCGCAGGATATTACCGAAGCAGAGGCCGTTGAGGATTACGCGGTGGGCCGTGTGCCAGCGCACTATCGCTGGCCCATTCCGGCCATTATTCTGGTGCTGCTGGGCAACTCTACCGCGATGTTCTGGTTCAGCCTCGGGGCAGACATGAGCTACCAGGTCGGCTGGCCAATGTTGCTGCTGCCGATCGGTTATATGGTGGTGTTCGCCACCCTGATTGGTTCGTGCATTATGAAGATGGCGAGTAAAGAGGGGCTCTCACTCAACCTGATGACGCGCGGGCTGGGGTTTGGCTATATGGGCTCCGCCTTCACCTCGCTGATTTACGCCGTCAACTTCATCTTCTATTTCCTGTTTGAAGGCACCATTGTGTCTCACGCCATCGCCAACTATGCGGGCGTGCCGGTCAACTCCCTGACCGGCATCGCTATCTTTGCGCTGATGGGGCTGGCCGCCATCTGGTTTGTCTGGAAGGGCATGTCATCCATGCAGTTCCTGCAAACCTGGGGCGTTCCCATTTTCATTGTGCTGTTTGGCTTCTGTATCTGGCAGTTAACGCACCACTATCCGGCGGTCAGCTTCAGCGGCTGGCAGCCGAAAGGAGAGGCGGACAGTAACGCCCTGTGGCTGGTGATGAATATGGCCAACGGGCAGATCGTTTTTCAGGGACTGATGGCCACTGACTACGGTCGTTTTGCCCGTCCGGGGATCACGCATAAAGGCACCGCAACGATCATGCTGGGAATGCTGATCCCGATTGTTGTCGTCATGCTGTTTGGTGCCTTTATGGCCTACACCCTGATGCCGCATATTCAGGGCGAGGATGTCTGGTCGCTGGCGCTCGATCCGGGCTTCGTCTTCCCGCTGATTATGGGGCTGACCGGTGTGTTATTTGCAGTGATTACCCAGATCCGCATCAACGTCCTGAATCTCTACTCAGGTTCGATTGCCCTGTCGAACACCATGGATATGGCGTTTAACTATCGCCCGGGACGTCAGTGGTGGATGCTGCTGGTCTGGTTGCTCGGCGTGCTGTTCTATATCTGCAATATCCTGCAGTATACCGGCACGTTCCTCTCCATTACCGGCATTCTCACCAACACCTGGGTCTTTATTATCCTTGCGGATTACTTTATCTGCCGCAAAGTGCTGCACCTTGCGCCTTCCGATTTCGTGGAGTATCGCAAAGCGTATCTGCGGATGTGGAATCCGTCCGGCGTCATTGCGTTGTGCGTCGCGGTGGCAACAGGCGCGGCAGGCGTGCTGGGCCTCTATCCGATGGTGTACGCCTCATTTATTGCCATGCTGGTTGGCCCTGTGCTGCATGTCGCTATCAGCGTGGCGACCCGCGGCAGCTACTACTTCAAAACCTTCCCGGAAGATATGCAAACCAGCTGGAAACCCTCTGATGCTTACCAGGGGCCAAAACCGGTGTTTAAACCCTTACTGAGCAAGGAGGCGGAATAATGCGCATCAACGTTGCAACCATTCAGTTTGAACCTACGCAGTTCAGAAAAGAGGAAAACGTCGCCCGGCTGCTGGCATTAGCCACTCAGGCGGCACGTGACGGCGCACGCTTAATCGTGATGCCGGAAATGGCCACTACCGGCTACTGCTGGCAGGATCGTGCGGAGGTCGCCCCCTACACAGAAACGGCGGATGGCCCCACCAGTCAGGCATTCGCTGCGATTGCGCGTGAGTTTAACTGCTTTCTGGTTTTTGGCATGCCGGAGCGGGACAGGGTAACCGACCTCTACTATAACAGCGCCATTCTGGTCGGCCCGCAGGGTGTGATTGGCGTCCACCGTAAAACACATCCCTATATTTCGGAACCGAAATGGGCGGCTAACGGTGATGGCGGGCATCAGGTCTTTCAGACTGAGATCGGCAATATTGCGCTGCTGGTCTGTATGGATATTCACTTCATTGAAACTGCCCGGCTGGCTGCGCTGGGGGGCGCACAGATTATCTGCCACATCAGTAACTGGCTGGCTGAACGCACTCCTGCGCCTTACTGGCTCACGCGCGCCTGGGAGAATGGCTGTGCGCTGATTGAAAGTAACCGCTGGGGATGGGAGCGGGGCGTGCAGTTCAGCGGCGGCAGCTGCATTGTGGATAGCCAGGGAAATGTGCTGGCCAGCTGCGACAGCGGCGATCGGATACTCAGCGCTGAGTTACCTCTTCCGGCGGAGAATCTACAGCTGAACAAGCGCCGGCCTGAGCTCTATCAGCGGCTGATGACCAATACTTTCCTCTGGAATCCGGCGGACTTTTTTGGCTTATATGGGCGTGATCCCCTGCCTGACGGCAAAGCGTCCCGTATTGCGGTGGCGCAGTTTCGCCCGCAAGACGAGGTGAATGCCAATCTGGCACAGATTCGGCACTGGGCCGGACAGGCAAAATCAGAGGGCGCGGAACTGCTGATCCTGCCGGAGCGCGCGCTGACCGGGGGTGACGGCAGCCATTGCGCGCTGTCGCGGGAGGATGCGCCTGTACAGGCGCTGATCGCGCTGGCGATGGAGCTGGATATCGCGCTGCTTGCAGGGTTCGCCGAGCGGGAAGGGGAGCAGTGCTACAACAGCGCGCTGCTGGCGAGCAGTGAGGGAGTCAACGCGTACTATCGCCAGATTCACCTCAGCGACCAGGATCGGCACTGGGCCTGCGCAGGGGATCAGTGGGTGACGTGCGATCTGCCCTGCGGGCGCGTCGGTATTCTGCTGGGTGAGGATCTGCTGGTGCCGGAAGCGGCCCGCATTCTGGCGCTGGAAGGCTGCGACATCATCGCCTGCCCGGCGCAGCTTCATTCACCTCTACCCATGGCGCACGCGGGCACGGCGATACCGCATGTCTGGCCGATCCCGCGCGGCGCCGATCCCTACCACTGGCTGCTGCCACGCGTTCGGGCGGGAGAGAATAACGTCTGGCTGGCTTTTGCCAACTGGCCCGCCGCCGCAGGCGAAAGCTTTGGCCTGAGCGGGATATACGGGCCGGATACCTTTGCCTTTCCACGCAGGGAAGCGAAAGCGACTGGTGCGAAGGGGCTGGCGCTGCTGGATATCTCCACGGGATCAGCCGGCGATCCTTACCCCGATCATGTGGTAAGGCGTAAAGACCTGGTGCTGATGCGTCAGCCGCATTTCTACACTGCGCTGATTGCTCAATCACCGAAATGAGCCACAGACGCGGCCTGCGGGCCGCGCTGATTCAGGAGCTATTATGACTGCCACTCAGCCGCTGCCTAAACCCGTTATTCCGGTCGGTATTCTCTATTCAGTGTCAGGCGATTATGCGGTGATAGGGCGCGAGATGCTCAACGGCATCCTGCTGGCGATTGAGGAGATAAACGCCAATCCCGCCCATCCGTTTACCCTGGCGCCCGTGATCCGCGATCCGCAGGGGTCGCTGGATCTCTATTACGACTATTGCCACGACTTACTCTATCGCCACGGGGTGCGTCATGTGATTGGCTGCTACACGTCTGCGGCGCGGAAGACCATTCTGCCGCTGATCGAAGGTGCCAACGCGCTGCTGTGGCATTCCGCACGCTATGAAGGGTTTGAGAGCAGCAATAGCGTGATTTACCTGGGGGCCAGCCCCAACCAGCATATCCTGCCGATGCTCAGCTGGCTGTTACAGCAGCAGGCGGCGGAGATCTATCACATTGGCTCTAACTATGTCTGGTCATGGGAGATGGATCGCCTGACCCGTGAAGCCGTCATCCCCGCGGGCGGCAGCGTATTGCAGAGTAAATTACTGCCGATGGGGGACGAAAACGTGGAGGCGTTAATCGCGGATATTATCGCCTGCCGCCCGAAAGTCCTCCTGAATACCATGGTCGGCAAAAGCGCCTACAGCTTTTATCGCGCCTGGCACCAGGCCTGCCAGCAGCAGCCGTGGCTAAACGAGGTGCTGAAGCTCAGCCTGACGCTGTGTGAACCGGAAGTGCAGTTAATTGGCGCAGAGGCGTTAGAGGGATATCTGGTTTCTGCCAGCTGGTTTCAGTCGATTGACAGCGCCGCCAACCACCGTTTTCTGAGCAGCTATCATCAGCGCTTTGGTGAGCAGGTTTCGCCGTCAGTGGACAGCGAGAGTGCCTGGCTCGCCGGACATTTGCTGGCGAGAGCCATTGCACGCCACGGCAATGCGGATGTGGACGGTGTGCGTAATGCGGTATTGCAGGATGAGATGGATTCGCCCGCCGGACGGATCCGCCTCGACGCCGACAATAATCACTGCTGGCTGACGCCGCATCTGGCGCGATGTCACAACGGCAGGCTGGAGAGTTTCTGGCAGGCGGAAGCTGCGGTGAAACCCGATCCCTGGCTGGCCAGGGTGGATCTCGCGAGCCTCATGCCGCGCAGAGGTGACGAATGAGCCGAAAAAACGTACAGATGCGCGGATTAAAAGTGTGTGTGATCGGCTGTTCCGACCGTGATAACCACCATCTGACGCAGCAGTTCAGCCGCATAGGCATTGAGGGGCTGTTCTGTACGGTGTTTCCGGACGAGAGCCAGCTGGCTGACCAGCAGTTACTGGTGTTCGACGGGGATAACTCCACGCTGTTTCACCCCACGAACCCGCTCCCCTGGCCTGCGCTGCCAAAGGTAGCGCTTACCGCCATTGAAACGCCCTCGCGCTTGCAGTGGATTGCTGAACAGAAGATCGACAGCTATATGCGTAAACCGGTGCGCTTTGATGGTGTGATGACCGCTTTTACCCTGGCGCTCAACCATGCCGCGCACATCAGCCAGCTCGACGCACAGCTCCGGCGGCAGGAGGAGCGACTTCGGGCGCGTAAGTTTCTCTTCTCCGCACAGCTGCGGGTAATGAATGCGCTGGGGCTGGATGAGGATGATGCCTACAGCCTGCTGCGCCGCGCCTCAATGGCGCAACACATGACCATTGAAAATCTCAGCTGTGCGCTGCTGAACGACACGGAGGCCTGGCTCAGCCGGCTGAAATCACTGCTGGTAGAATAGGGGGCTTTTTTTGCGAGGGTGGAGGACAGGGGTATGGAGGTATTTCGGGCTGCGTTGTTACGGGAGAGAGCAGGAGGGTGTGCAATGAAAAATCCACGCGGTTGCGTGGATTTAAGGAGTCTGTCAGATTTCATGGGCTTGATAAAGCTCCATGAAAAAAACAGCTTTTAATCAAACGCTGAACGGTGACTCTCACTTCATTCTATTGATTTTTATAATTTTTTAATATTGTATTTTATGTGTGCTCATTATGGAGTTGGCTTAATTCCGGAAGAGAATTTCATAGGTCTGACTCCAATTATCGGCACCATTCAAGCCCCTCTCATAATCTGCTCAGGTTCACTCAAACCCTCTTGTAGACTGCATCTTCCAGCTCTCGACTGTATTCTGACGTCTACTAATACGCCTCAAAATTACATGCATACAGGGTTACAGTGGAAGATATATGCTGTTCGGTCTTATGGAGATAACCAATCAGAGACATAAGGAACAGGAGGAAAAGCGTGCTCAAAAAGTTAACATCACCAGCGTATGAATTTGATACACAAACTTGCTGGGTGGTTTGTTCAGGTCACCGGAGCATGAAATGCCTTTTGCACGGTTCGCGGTAGGTGAGATCATTTCCCGTTAGCAGAGTCAGTTCTGACAGCAAATAGATAAGGATAATTGCCGCCAGTTCTGCATTCATGTAACAGCTAGTCGTATGTTTAAGCAGAACTAATTCAACTTCATTCTGATGAGAATGACCCACAAGCATTCACATGCCTTCAAAAATTCTGTTTGAAAATCATGCTTACGCATTAATTATTTTCATCTAGAACAATAAATTAATTTTGACTGCATTATGGCTTGAAGCCTTGCGATTTAGACGTATTATTTTGAGATTAATCCACTTGCCCAATCTTCATTGCCGCTTGTTAGTGTGCGTGAGGAATGATTTTAAGGTTATATCTCATGGAGTTATTGATATTTTTGGCGGCGATTTTTGTCATTTACTTGTTGTATTTTAGGAAGAAAAAAAGAAAGTCTCCAAAGCCTTATGCTTTAAGCTTCATGAAAGCACCACCAAAAGAATGGCTTACTGACATCAAGAAAAAAGAGGCGGTTGTGCGAAACGATAGTAGTGAAGACGATAACCTTGCAACTTTTACATTGAGCGGTGGCCGGGGTGTTGAAGTTCGGGTGACAACCAATCATTACCGGAACACCTCAAAGTCAGCAGGTGCACCAGCTCGATGGGTCCTTCCTGGTGAAATGATAACTGTAGCTGGTGTAACAATCACTGGTGGTCACATTTACGTGGGACAATGTATGAAGCCCTCCGGTCAGGATTCAGGCGGCTATTATGACGATGGAAGTGAGGCATCCTTAATTGATGACACATGTAAGATAAAACCTACTTCTTATCTTTACGAGGACAGTTCATTAGGATACTGGCCCAGTTTTTCCTCTCTTTCCCCAGAAGCACGCGGTGCGTATATCAGTTGGCTCGCCAGCGATAGGTCTGATCCATCGTGTCCTATCGGCTATGTTTTTATCTACCTCTACGGTCTGGAAAGAAAAGCGTTCGTAGATTCCACTAACTCAAAATTCCCTGATGCTGAGTTCCGTAATCTGTTCAATGAAGTCGCTCGGTTAAGATCGGTATTCATTGAGAATCGCTCATTCCGTGGATATTCGGCCCAATTACTCGAAGCCATGTCTATTCTGCGCCCGAACATGGGCTTAGCCACAGATCTCGATATTGAATCAGGTTTCAGTAATGGCATGCAATTTAAGCTAGCTCTGGCTAAAACTGTACATGAAGGCGTTCCTGTATCAGCTGAACTGGCGTTGGCTTGGGTGATAAACCATACCGAATATGCGCTGCGTACCCCTGCTCGCCGGTGTGCCAAAGAGTTTGCTGCGCTTTTCAAACGGCGTTACACCCTCAAATATGGTGAAGGGATGGTCGTTAAGGCGAATAAAACACGCCTGCGGTTAGATTACACACCTGCAAGCCCCAGTTTGCGAGGCGTTCGTCTTCCTGTTCCCGACTTACCTGACCCAAGTGCATTGAAGGGCCCGGTTCAGAAAATTATTGCCCTTGCCGACATATGTACAGATGAGCTCGATGCATATAGTCGCTATCTTGGCAGGAAAGGTACGTCAGTCAATGATACGGCTGCAATTATGTTGCTCCCTTCAGAGATCGTTAATGAAAGCGCAGAAAAAATATTAAGCTCATTCAAACGCTGGGCTGATGAGGCGATCCTCGTCAAGGAGGGGTTAGTCTCAGTTGCTGACTTTTGGGCACATATGAATGCCACTTGCCCCAATAAGATCAATAAAAAAGAGGCCGATTTGATGCAGGCCTTTGCTCTGAAGATGGGTTACGGTCTGGCACCTGACCCGTATTATCACCATGTGAAGGCCGATGTTGATGGGACACTTGTTCTATTCCCTGCCGCCGAAGCTGGACGCTTCTCACCTTCTCCTGAATTTATCTCAGCAGTAATGACGCTCAGATTAGGGGCGATGGTCGCCTTGATTGACGATTCTCTTGATCAAGCCGAGCAGAAAGTGCTTGAGAATGCTATCAACAACAATACTGGCTTCACCGATGATGAAAAACGCTCTCTACATGCGTATTTAACGTGGCAACTTCATACCCCAGCCAATATGACAGGAATGAAAAGCAGGATTGAGTTGATGGGGGCCGCGGAAAAAACTGCTGTGGGTAAAGTTATCGTTAGTGTTGCCTGTTCGGATGGGACAATAGCGCCTTCCGAAATCAAACAGCTTGAGAAAATTTATTCAAGTTTGGGGCTGGATCCCTCATCTGTCTCGAGCAATATCCATCAGCATTCAGCAACTGAACATGACCTTGTCTCGTCTGTACCAACTGATCAGCCAGCAGCAGGGTTCACACTGGATGCTAATGTACTTGCCCGCCACGAATCTGCCACGGATGATGTTCGTAAATTGCTGAAGACAATTTTCACCGACGAAGAACCGGAAGAGCCAGAAAGCGCTCCAGTTTCATTAGCGGAGGCGGTGGGCCTTGATTCCGCACATAGTCAGCTTTATCGCAGTTTGCTGGAGAAAGAACAGTGGTCCCGAAAAGAGGCGACAGAATTGTGCGGAAATTTGAATCTGATGCTCGGCGGTGCACTTGAGGTGATCAATGACTGGTCCTATGCGGTGGTTGATGCTCCGGTGCTGGACGATGCCGATGATGATATCTGGGTTGACCTGGAAATTGCCAAAGAATTAGAGGGATAGTGAATGTCTGTAACACGTATAAGAGTGAAAGAACGCGACGCTATTATTCAGTCACTTAAGTCAGGTGTAACGCCAAGGATAGGTATTCAGCATATCCAGGTTGGCCGTGTGAATGAGATCACCGCTCTCCATCAGGATATTGAGAGGATTGCTGACGGTGGTGCAAGCTTCAGACTTATCATCGGTGAATATGGTTCCGGTAAAACATTCTTTCTGAGTGTTGTGCGCTCTATTGCGTTAGAGAAGAAGCTGGTGTCAGTCAGTGCTGACCTTTCTCCTGACAGACGTATTCACTCATCGGGAGGTCAGGCTCGTAACCTCTATTCAGAGCTTATGAAAAACATGTCCACCAGAAACAAGCCGGATGGTAATGCGTTACTTAGCGTTGTTGAAAGGTTCGTTACGGAGGCAAGGAAGGAAGCTGACACGGACGGCTCCGAGGTTTCATCAGTTATTCATAAACGCCTGGCAGCTCTGTCAGATATGGTGGGTGGATATGACTTTGCGAAGGTCATTGATGCATTCTGGCGCGGGCATGAACAGGATAACGAAACGCTAAAATCCAATGCTATTCGCTGGTTGCGGGGAGAGTACACCACCAAAACTGATGCCCGTAACGATCTCGACGTTCGGACTATTATCTCAGACGCATCATTCTATGATTCTTTGAAGCTGATGAGCCTTTTTGTCCGCCAGGCAGGCTATGCCGGTCTTTTGGTCAGCCTCGACGAAATGGTGAACCTCTTTAAGCTGAATAATACGCAAGCAAGAACAGCGAACTACGAACAGATTTTGCGGATCCTGAATGACTGCCTGCAAGGCTCAGCCGAGAACATTGGTTTTATCCTCGGGGGTACGCCAGAGTTTCTTTTCGATCCGCGTAAAGGTCTTTACAGCTATGAGGCGCTCCAGTCGCGTCTGGCGGAAAACCGGTTCGCGCAAAAAGCAGGAGTGATCGACTACTCATCCCCCACTTTGCATCTTGCCAGCCTCACCCCTGAGGAACTGTATATTTTGCTGAGAAATCTCCGTCATGTTTATGCAGGTGGAGATCCAGAGAATTATCTGGTACCAGATGAGGCACTGACTGGATTCCTGCGTCACTGTAGTAAAACCATTGGAGACGCTTACTTCCGTACCCCCCGTAATACCATAAAAGGTTTCCTGGACATGCTTGCCGTGCTGGAACAAAACAGAACGATGAACTGGCAAACACTAATCGAGGGTGTAGCGATTGAAGAGGACCGGCCCAGCGATATGGATGACGCCACTACGGAGGAAAGCGATGACGACGACGGACTGGCGAACTTCAAACTATGAGCAGTGCCTACGATAGCCTCGATCCCCGCGTCCGTAAGTGGGTTTACAAGCAGGGGTGGTCTACATTAAGGCCCTTGCAGGAGAGTTCTATCCCGGCAATTTTAGCCCGTGATCGAGACGTGCTAATCAGTGCAGGTACAGCAGCGGGTAAAACAGAGGCTTTCTTTCTTCCTGCCTGTTCGGCAGTTGCAGATCTCACGAATGGATTTGGCATCGTCTATATCAGTCCGTTGAAGGCATTGATTAACGATCAATACCGTCGTCTTGAGAGCCTTGGAGATGCATTGGAAATGCCAGTGACTCCCTGGCACGGGGACGTACCACAAAGCAAAAAGAAGAAGGCTCGGACAAACCCTGCTGGCATTTTACTGATTACACCTGAGTCACTTGAGTCTTTGCTCATAAATTCAATGGGCTGGCTCAAACAGGCTTTTTCTTCAGTCGCATACATCGTTATTGATGAGTTTCATGCTTTTATTGGCTCAGAGCGTGGTGTACAGCTGCTTTCTCTGCTCAATAGAATTGACCATGTGCTAGATCGCCAGGTAAATCCAATTCCCCGCGTTGCGTTGAGTGCCACGCTGGGAGAACTGGAGAAAGTGCCCGAAATGTTGCGCCCTGACAAACGACTCCCCTGCGTAACTGTTACAGATAGTAATAGCACGGCCACTCTTCAGGTACAGGTCAAAGGGTACCTGGAACGAGTGCTCCAAAAAGAGGAAGAACTTCAGAGTTCAGCTGAACATGAGGTTTGCGCTGACATTTTTAGACTTTGCCGTGGCGATTCTCATTTGGTCTTTGCAAACAGCCGAAAGCGCACTGAAAGCATTGCGGCAACGCTGAGCGACATGTGTGAGGAACAAATTGTTCCGAATGAATTTTTCCCGCACCATGGTTCCCTTGCCAGGGAATTACGTGAGGCGCTTGAATCTCGTCTTCAGAAAGGAAATTTGCCCACAACAGCTGTTTGTACAATGACGCTCGAGTTGGGCATTGATATCGGTAAGGTTAAGTCAGTTATCCAAGTTACGCCTCCGCATTCTGTTTCCAGTCTGCGTCAGCGTATGGGACGTTCTGGGCGACGCGATTCCCCATCAGTGCTAAGAATGCTAATTACAGAAAATGAGCTCACTGTGACTAGCAGTATCGTTGACCACCTACGGCTGCAGTTGGTCCAGTCGATGGCAATGATCAGATTGATGATCTCTGAACAATGGTTTGAACCTGCCGATTCCCGGCAGATGCATTACTCTACGCTGCTACACCAGATTCTTGCAATTACCGCACAATGGGGTGGAGTTCGTGCCGACCAGCTCTGGTCACAACTATGCCAGACAGGGCCGTTCAGAAATGTAGATTTAAACGATTTCAAAAGCCTGCTTAAACATATGGGAGCATGTGGCCTACTCACTCAACTTGCTAGCGGCGAAATGGTTGTTGGGGCAGAGGGGGAGATACTGACTAACCATTACACTTTTTATGCCGTGTTCAATACACCAGAAGAGTTCCGCATTGTCACCGGAAACAGAACCCTTGGAACAGTGCCTGTGGACTCCCCACTGCTACCAGACCAACACATCATCTTCGGTGGGCGGCGCTGGAAAGTGACAGAGATCGAGACAGAGAAAAAAGTTATCTATGTAGAGGCGACCAAAGGCGGCCAGCCACCACAATTTAGTGGGGGAGGAATGTCTGTTCATGACACCGTTCGTCAGGAAATGCTTGCTATCTATAGGGAGGGTGATTACCGCATAGCAATAGGTAGCAAGAAAGTAGATTATGCCGATACGGCCGCCAGAAACCTATTTGCGGAAGGCTGTAGTAACTTTCAGCGCTATAACCTAAAAAATGAGTATTTTATTACGAGTGGGCAACACTGTTACGTAATTCCCTGGATGGGGGATAAAGTTGTCAATACGGTCACAGCCTTGCTCGTACGTTGTGGTTTTATAGCTAATTCATTTGCTGGAGTTATAGAAATTGATGGCTCAAGTGTCGCTTATGTTCAACAGGCACTTAAAGGTATGCTGCTGTCAGGCTTGCCTTCAGCGTTTGATCTTGCTGTAAATGTTCCAGAAAAGTACTTAGATAAATATGACGAATATTTACCAGAGTCTCTGCTTGCGAAAGGATTTGGGGAAAAAGCGTATGATATTGAAGGCACTCGTATTTGGTTGAGTCTGCACCTTTAGTAAACTGGCTATGTAATAGGGGGTGCAGTTCCTGGTAGATTGAGGTGACATGCTCCCCGTTGATTAATCGCCTTTGGCTAAAATAATCTACTCTAAAAACTCCAGCTTCTGCCACATGACGGCCGGTCTCTTACTGAGGTAAATTGAAGACTATTAGCGAGGAGGCCCTCAACAATGAGGGCCTCCTCGGAGATTGTCAGGATGATTGCGCCAATTGCCGATGCAGGACCTGCAGACTAGTTCCCGCTCCAGCCCATGCAGTAGCCGAGCCGACCACATACAAGTTTTGCTTGGCGCGTGAGACGGCTACATTGATTATATTTGGCGGGCTTGCCGCCCACTGACGCGCCCTTTGCTGACTCGCTTTCGGCGCACCCAGCAACAGGATGACCGTGTCCGCTTCTCGACCCTGGAACGTGTGGATCGTGCCTATACGATCAGGGCACCACTCATCCAACTTCACGCCGAACGCCCGCAGCAGATTAGTTTCACTTTCGAGACGCCGACGCATGTTCTGCTCTACGATCTTGAATGGTGTAATGATAAATACGTCCGGATTTGTAATGCCCGATGCTGCCAGTTCTTTGAGCATTCGTACAACCGCTTCGCCCTCGTCGGGGCACCACTTTGTCTCAGCATTGCCATTGATATCCACCCAGCGAGATCTTCCTAATGCCGAGCCAATAGATCCTGGTCTTTTAGGCCCGACAGCATGGACCATCTGCCCGGCATAGGCGATGGAGTTAGAAACATCGAACATGGGGTTCTGGCAACGCCTGTGAACGAGCAGTGGCAGGCCGACTTCTCGATCACCTACATCCATGACAAAGGTGGATTTGAAGCGCGATGCCTGATCAGCAAGTGTCTGTGTAGATGCTGCGGGGGCAGACCATTCGTTCTGGTCAATGTCAAAGAACTTGCAGATTTCGGCGTTCAGCTTTTCAGGAAGTGAAACTACAGGTGGGATTTGCAACGGGTCACCTACCACGATGGAGCGCTTTGCCCGCATGATAGCTCCCACTGCTGCCTGAGGAACGGCCTGGCCCGCTTCATCTATCAGAAGCCAGCCTATGCTCTCTGGTGGCAGATCCCCGAACATCGTACGAACAGAGGCGAATGTCGTGGACACGGTCGGCACGACCATGAAAAGGCTCGACCAAAGGTCGGGGAGAAGTTCACGGTGAGCAGAAGACTGAAAGGCACCAGCTACCATGCCCGACATCAATAGTCCAAGATTGTGTTGCAAGCGGCTGGCCGAAGCATCGATGAACGTTTTATGCACAGTCAGGGCAGCGGCGAAAAGATCCTCCCGTAGGCGATGAACCTCATCGGGAAGCCATGGCGCAGTCAGGTGGATCGCCTCGTGATCACGCTCGAAGAATCTCTCATCAACGACCCTGTCTCCCATGCGGTTTCGTGCCTGTTCCTCGGTCGCCTTCAATTTCGAAACAGCCTGATATTTTCTGGAAATTTCCTGGTCGAGTTGCTGTAACTGGGCCTCAGTATTGCTCCATTTAGTCCTTGCAAGCTCCAGGGCTCCGTCTGTCTCCTGCGCCCGTAAGACTGATTGCTGCAAGGTCGCCGAGAGCTTCTGAAGAGTTGATCTCCACGACTTCCAAGCCGCAGTCGCGAACAAGCGGGAGAAGAAACCTGGACGGCAAGCAAGATGACTGTCGAGCATGATCTTGTCCTGCTCGATCTGCGATTTTGTCTTCTCATGCTCTCGTTGGCAGGATTCAGCAATCTGGTGTGCCTCTTCAACGGCTTCATTCAGACTCGGCCGACGCTGTTCAACCCTTTGAAGTTCGGTGGTCGCTTCCTTTAGTGCCAGGATATCCCGTCGCATCTCTTCGATACTGGCGATTTCGGCCTCTACCGTCTCCTTAAGTTTAAGGAAAACGGTTCGCGCTTTCCGCCAGGCCGCTAAAGCGTCCGCTTCGTTGGTGCTGGGCCGCTCATTGACAACCACGCTGGGCATCACACGATCAATGATTTCGCCAGTTCGTTCGTCCTTGATCTCACGCATGACATTTATGCCGCGAGCTGCTTTCAGGTAGGTAAGGAAACCACCGTCTTCATTCCACCAGAAACCTTGCTGGAACGCGCCTCGGTTGCTGCTTTTGCCGAGAGCAGCGGCGATCAGCCCCCAGGTTTCGACAGGGTCGGAGGGGATGTCCCCCTCGGCCTCGGCCTCGGCTTCGAAATAGCCTACGCGTTTGGGGTTCGCAATCAGGTCGCTGATGGACCGAAAATAGGCGATCTGTTCATGGCGACCATTGGCCTCCTTGAGAGGAAGCTCTTTACTGACGTTCTCGACCGCTTTGTTATTGGAGGACGCTACAACAATCTCATGGCCCCTCAAGGATGCATGTAGCTTGTAGAAGTGCAGGAAGGCATTGGAGCCGAATGCCAGCTTCTCGCCTGAGGTGGAAAATGCATCCTGCGGTTTGTTGAAGCCGCACATCGCCGTGGCCCGATCGAGAATGCACCCAACGACAATATCCCGCAGAAGAGTGGTCTTTCCGGTACCCGGTGGTCCGTTGACACCGATGATGCCTGAAGCCTTATTCAGCTCAGCTCGCGCCGCATTCACGGCAGCCTGCTGAAGCAATACCAATGGATGGCCGCCTTTCGAAGGCCAACGAGCCTGCGGCATGAGCGACGGTGCGACGAAAGGCTCAACTGCGGAAATGGGCGATAGCACGTCGATTTTCTGGTCAGGCCTGCCAATTCCCATGTAGCGGTGCAAACCGGTTCCGGCTTTGCCCGTCTCGAGCAATTTGGTTGCTTCACCGAGATCTTCAAGATAGAAGGAATTGAGTAACGAAGGTTCAGGCGGCGCTTTGGCCTTGAAATGATGAAACACCTTAATCGCGAATGTGGGTGGCTCAACCAAATGCTCGGGTACACCGAACTGAGACACAAGCCATCTATAAGCGTTAAGAACGACATCCAAATCGAGCGGTATGGGTTCTCCATCTTCGTTGTGGCGGCGAACTCTTCGATCCAGATGCTCAATAATGCGTGGCTCAACATTCGGCCAATTCCCTAAGCTCCCAAGCTTCAGATCGAGAGCCGGCTTGAGTGCCCAGGCAAAACTGGAAACAGCAACGCCCTTGTCCTCAAGCACATAGCCTTCTTTGTCGATCAGGATCGAACCAATGGCCGCTTTCTTACCGTCCGGGCGTGAACGCTCCTCATCCTCGCCAAAAACCTTGACCAGCTCGTCCGTCGCCTTATCGAGAGCGATGGAGCCGAGGACGACCTCGAAATAAAGCTTATAACTGGGCTTGCTGCGGGCATTTGGTCCCCATGGAACACCTCGCTCCAATAGAGCAACCTTGGATCGATCGCCGGTTGCCATATCCTCTGGGCGTTTATAACTTTGAGGCGACAGTGCTTCGAGGGCTGTCCATGCTGCCAGTATTGCTCGCGCATCATTCGCCTTATCTGACGGAGAGAATGAGGGGAGTGGACCTGGATCGATTTGGTCTTTGTCATATTGCTGTCGCATGGCAGCGTCTGGGATAGTCTTTGGTTGCAGTTGCTCTACATCTGCAGTCGCATTGTGGGGCATAGCTTGAAAAGATTGTGTGGGCGTCGAATCGGGATGACGTGTTGATGGGCTGGAAGCCGACGTGGCGACCACACTGCGGTCGTTAATTACAATTAGAGCTTGCTCGATTTTAGACGTCAGCGTCCGCGCCCTGGCAGTGTTGCGAAAGGTCAGTTCGCTCAACAGCTGTTCAAGTTCACTAACATTGTTGCGGGACTGTTCGAAGATTGCTTCCAGATCGAAGATAGATTTTTGCGCATACTGCCGTGTATTCATTTCTTTCTGCGGCTCCATATCCCTTCAGTTAAGAGATATTATGCTAATTAGCTTGATTTCTAAAACTATTAACTTTCGCTCATGAGGTAGATCCAGATTTCGGTGGCATGCTCAACTGGCTGCTTACGTGAGAAGACGCACTCTGTGCAAATCAATATAATGCAGGTTGTTGGTATGACTTGATGGTTGAGGGATAGCCAAAGGCTATTACCTGTGAACGTGAGGTACAGTAATAAGTTTTTGGCATCTAGATAGATTTTTATTCGCGTGTCTATGAGCACATTGACTTCGTCTCTACGCATTAATGATATGCGACATATTGCCCAAGCCCCCATACTTTTTGATCTCTTGTTAGCAAGTGGATTTCCTTATTCCCATTAGCTAAACTGTGCGGCTGGATTCCTCCCAGCGACTACGCGCAGAGCGAACCATGATCCGCAGAAAAAAACCATTTAATACACTTTCCCGCCGTCAGCGTCGCGCCCGTACACAACACGTTAAGAATCTGATCTACCGCGAGCGTCAGCGCTGCGGAGGACTGCATTATGATGATTGCGATTCTGAAAATGCCGAGGCCATTGCTGCAGGTTGGGTGTGGACCTGGAGCGATGTTTTATTCCTGGGTAATTCTCCAGATCTGTACTGGAATGCGGAGATCATTACCATTGACGTAGCGCGTGCGGATATTGCGGAAAATCTGGTATTTGAAGAAGCTCATGCAATGTTGAACCAAAGCCAGCAGGAAGATGAAGCCCGCATGGATACAACGTCAAACTTTAATACTAATGGGAAGGTGATTAGCCATACGGTGATAGAACGTACGCGCGTTTCTTACCCTCAGTTCGATGGATTAACCTATTTCGAGTACATTGATAAACGCTTGGCCGAAGTCATGCGCGACAATCCGCCTATAGTTACTCATGGCTACCGCATTCAATCTGGCTATCGTAGCGGCATTGGTTTGCAAATCATCGTGGAAGAGCCTGTGCTCACTCGCGAGATTATCGACAGTGCGATCCACTCATTTTTGGCTGGGGAAATGCCCCTGGTCCCCCAGGTTGACAAAATTATGAAGCAAACTCTTTTTAAGCAACCTGGCAATAAAAGCTGAAATGCACCCGATGAAATCTATGGCGGGCGAATGAACGTGTGAACATGAATTCGTCCCAGTAGCAGGCTCGGATGCCACAGGAATGAGTTCAGATATCAAGGCTGATACCTGATGCTTTTGAACGCTACTTAAGCCCTTTTTTATTGCAATTTATCTGTACTCCTTGCAGATATGGCGGATCGAATGGGAAAAGTTTTAAGTCGACGTCCAGACTTATATTGGCGATCCGCGGTCACTCCAGGAAGAATTTGACACCATTCGTGCGACTCAACTTGGGTTCATCCTGGTATGCGTGCAGCCAGTGATAAGCAGCAATGAAATCGATGCTCATCTCGCAGATTTCGTGTCATTTAGTATCTCTTACGCGATGCAAAACGGTGCAACAAAAGCTCGTTAGTTAATGAGTAAATACTAATCCTGGCAAAGGCGGAAAATCAGACAGATTATTTATCGGTTCAGTATCCGCTTATGGCACGGAACGGACAAGTTAACTGGGCTGAAGGTCTGCTTTGAGCCGGGAGTTCAATTGACGGATAGAACACACTTATTGAATCGCTCTGCGAGTCAATGGAAGAAAATCGTACTCATGCCTGTTCTCATTTTTGACTGCGCTTTATGAGATGGGTTGAGACATTATGAAAAGAAAAATCCACGCAACCGCGTGGATTTTATGAAGTTTTCAAGCCTACATACGATTCATTGATATCGCATGAGAAAACAGAAGCGAATCAGACGTTAAACAGGAAGTTCATCACATCGCCATCTTTCACGATGTACTCTTTCCCTTCTGAACGCATCTTTCCGGCTTCTTTCGCACCCTGTTCACCCTTGCAGGCGATAAAGTCATCAAATGCGATGGTCTGCGCGCGGATAAAGCCTTTTTCGAAGTCGGTGTGAATTTTACCGGCGGCCTGAGGAGCGGTTGCGCCCACCGGGATAGTCCAGGCACGCACTTCTTTCACGCCTGCGGTGAAATAGGTCTGCAGGTTCAGCAGGGCGTAACCGGCGCGGATCACGCGGTTCAGGCCCGGCTCTTCCAGTCCCAGCTCCGCCATGAACTCGTCACGCTCTTCATCTTCCAGCTCGGCGATATCAGATTCCACTGCGGCACACACCGGTACCACCACTGAACCTTCCGCTGCTGCGATAGCGCGAACCTGATCCAGATAAGGGTTGTTCTCAAAACCGTCTTCATTAACGTTAGCAATGTACATGGTCGGTTTCAGGGTCAGGAAGCTCAGATAGCGAATCGCCGCTTTCTCATCGGCATCCAGATTCAGAGAGCGCAGCATGCCCGCTTCAGAAAGGTGCGGCAGGCATTTTTCCAGCGCAGCCAGCTCGGCTTTCGCATCTTTGTCGCCGCCTTTGGCTTTCTTCTGCACGCGCTGAATCGCACGCTCACAGGTATCAAGGTCAGAAAGTGCCAGCTCGGTGTTAATCACGTCGATATCTTCCGCCGGGTTAACTTTACCCGCGACGTGGATGATGTTGTCATTTTCAAAGCAGCGCACAACGTGACCGATCGCCTCGGTTTCACGGATGTTGGTCAGGAACTGGTTACCCAGGCCTTCACCCTTAGACGCGCCTTTTACCAGACCTGCGATATCGACGAATTCCATGGTAGTCGGCACCACGCGCTGCGGCTTAACAATCTCAGAGAGCTGGTCGAGACGCAGGTCAGGCATGGGCACCACGCCCGTGTTAGGCTCAATGGTGCAGAAGGGGAAGTTAGCCGCTTCGATACCCGCTTTGGTCAGCGCGTTAAACAGAGTGGATTTACCGACGTTCGGCAGGCCCACGATACCGCATTTGAATCCCATGGTTTGATACCCTTTATAACTGGATGGACAGTGCGCCCGATGGCGAGCTGTCGGAGAAGAATTGAAAAATTCCGCGCATTATACACGGAATCGCGACGATTCGGGCGTTTAAGCAGGTTTGAAGGCGTGCAGCCGGTTCATGGCTTTGATGCGATCCTCTTTCAGCCACAGCTCAGTGCAGCGCGCCGCCTCATCAATCGCCTCATCAATCAGCTTCTGCTCGCTGACGGGCGGTTTACCCAGTACAAATCCGGTCACCTTATTGCGATCGCCGGGATGACCGATACCGATGCGCAGGCGGTGGAAATTGTTGTTGTTGCCCAGTTTGCTGATGATGTCTTTCAGACCGTTATGGCCGCCGTGGCCGCCACCCTGCTTAAATTTCGCGACGCCGGGCGGTAAATCGAGTTCATCATGCGCCACCAGAATCTCTTCAGGCGCGATGCGATAAAAGGTCGCCATCGCCGCCACCGCTTTACCGCTCAGGTTCATAAAGGTGGTCGGCACCAGCAGGCGGACATCCTCTCCGGCTATCGCCAGACGGGCGGTGTAGCCATAGAATTTGCCTTCCTCTTTCAAAGACTGATTGTGGCGTTCCGCCAGTAAATCCAGATACCAGGCACCCGCATTATGGCGCGTGGCGGCATATTCAGCGCCAGGATTGGCCAGTCCCACAATCAGTTTAATGCTGCTCACAATGATTATCCTGCTGTTATCGCGAAAGGGCGTTAGTTTACTTCGCGACAGGCGAGATGACAAAGCAGAAGCAGTCAAATGGTTCATCAGCGTGATTAATCATTTTCTATCGGAGTCAACAGTCTGCAATCAGGACCAGGCGAAGCTTTATGGTTGATGTGTGATCCAGCCCGCATCGCGGGGCTGAGCCATTGCCTAAACTTATGACACTTAACATTGTGTGCGGTTATTGGCTCTTATGGATGGAGGTGCATTATGAAACATCATCACTGCCGTGTAGCGGGTAACACGCTAATGGTACTGGGATTAGTTACCATGGTTCTGGGCGTGGGTTTCTCTATTATGAACCAGCTGCCCGCGCTCGATCTGCCTCAGTCTCTGGCGCAGGGCGCTATCTTCAGCATCTTTATTGGTGCGCTGCTCTGGCTGGTGGGCGCCCGGGTCAGTGGCCGGGAAAAGATTGAAGATCGTTATTACTGGGTGCGTCATTATGACCAGCGCTGCCGCCGGTCACATAACTCACACCACTAAATAATGGCAGCAGGCAGCGGATGCTGCGCGGTGCGGTTCCGGCCGCTGGCCTTGGCGTGGTAGAGCGCCGCATCCGCCTGCACCAGTAACGCTTCAAAACCCTGCTGATGATGTGTGGCCGTAGCAAAGCCAATGCTGACCGAATAGGCAATCGCATTATGTTGTGATGCACAGACCGCCAGCCGGATTGTCTCACACCACGCTTCTGTCTCCTGTGCCGTCGCCGGAATGATGGCCGCAAATTCCTCTCCGCCCAGTCGCGCAAAACGTCCCCCCGCCGGAATCAGTGCGCTCACCACCTCGCAAAAGTGGATCAGAATCTGGTCGCCCTGCTGATGCCCGTAGCGATCGTTGATGCTTTTGAAATGGTCCAGGTCAAACAGGATGGCGCTGAAGGGCCGGTTCTGGCGATGGCATCGCGCCGCAATGTTCTCTGCTTCACTGAACAGGGCACGGCGGTTCCAGACGCGGGTCAGCGGGTCGTGCAGGGAAGCATGTTTCAGGGTCTGCTGCATCCGTTCATTTACCATGGCCAGAATGGTGAAGGTGAGGCCAATAACAAACAGAATCGACTCCAGGATAACGTAAACCGAGAAAGCCGACCCGCCAATCGCGCCTGGCAGCCCGCTGGCAACGGCGCTATCCAGAAACAGCCGGGCCAGATGAAACAGCAGATGGATCCAGAGCAGCAGCTGAGCCGGCCAGAAGGTGGCTTTCAGCGTCTCTTGTGCCAGCCAGACCAGCTGGATCAGGGCGGCGGTATAGGCGACGCAGGCAAGACAGAGCACCACTACCCGTTTCGGCAGGCTGTCGTAAAACGCCGGGAAACAGCAGAGCAGCGCCCAGAGCAGGGCACCCAGCAGCCAGTGGCTGCCGATGGGTTTGCCACAGAAGCGGCGAAAGGCATTCAGCAACCCGCCATAGGCCAGCATCACCAGCACGTTCCCGACGGCCACCGGCAGAAAATGGAAGCCGCTGCTGCGCAGGCTGCTTAAAAAGACCGCCACCAGCGTCAGGACCAGCGACAGCAGGGTAAAGCCCAGCACGCGATCGTACTGCGATCCGATTCAGGCAAAAATCATGATCAGGCTTAAAAAGCCCAGCACATAGAGCTCGCAAATAAACAGGGTATAGATATCGAGAGTCATGATGGCCGGGTTCTGATGAGAAATGGGCAGCAAAGTACCATTTAACGGCAGCGGGCAGAAGCGGGAAACGAGGCCATTGATGAAAAGAGTGCGTGGCGTTGCAAACCGGGGCGAACGGGAAAATTTATCGCGCTAATCTCAGAAAAAGAAGAGAGTTAAGCGGGCAGGAACGGGCATAAAAAAACCGGGCACAGGGCCCGGTTTCCGCGAAGATTAATGCTCGAACATCGCCGAGATGGACTCTTCGTTACTGATGCGGCGAATGGCTTCAGCCAGCATGCCTGAGAGGGTCAGTGTGCGCAC
Organism: Type-F symbiont of Plautia stali; assembly: GCF_059731105.1. Taxonomy (NCBI): domain Bacteria; kingdom Pseudomonadati; phylum Pseudomonadota; class Gammaproteobacteria; order Enterobacterales; family Enterobacteriaceae; species Type-F symbiont of Plautia stali. The sequence goes on from NZ_AP035909.1 coordinate 1,698,415, forward strand.
GTTCGGCAGCGCCCTGATCTCTTCAGAGAGAGGGATGGTGTCACAGACAATCACCTGATCGAGCACCGATTTACGCAGGTTTTCAACCGCGTTGCCGGAGAAGATTGGGTGGGTTGCATAAGCAAACACGCGTTTGGCACCACGCTCTTTCAGCGCTTCAGCCGCTTTGCACAGCGTGCCGCCGGTGTCGATCATGTCGTCGACCAGCACGCAGTCGCGGCCAGCAACGTCACCAATAATATGCATCACCTGAGAGACGTTCGCGCGCGGGCGACGTTTATCGATGATAGCCATATCGGTGTCGTTCAGCAGTTTAGCGATAGCACGGGCACGTACTACGCCACCAATATCGGGAGAAACAACAATCGGGTTTTCCAGTCCGATCTGCATCATATCTTCCAGCAGGATCGGGCTGCCAAATACGTTATCAACCGGGACGTCGAAGAAGCCCTGGATCTGCTCGGCGTGCAGGTCAACCGTCAGAACACGGTCAACACCGACGCTGGAAAGGAAGTCAGCCACAACTTTAGCGGTGATCGGCACACGCGCAGAGCGCACGCGGCGATCCTGACGGGCATAGCCAAAGTAGGGGATGACTGCGGTAATACGACCAGCAGAAGCACGACGCAGCGCGTCGACCATCACAACCAGTTCCATCAGATTATCGTTGGTGGGGGCACAGGTGGACTGGATGATGAAAATATCACCACCGCGTACATTTTCGTTGATCTGTACGCTCACTTCACCATCGCTGAAACGTCCGACAGCGGCGTCTCCCAGACTGGTGTAAAGGCGGTTGGCAATACGTTGTGCTAGTTCCGGGGTGGCGTTACCAGCAAATAGCTTCATATCAGGCACGAGAAGAACCTCAGGCTTTGCGTCCAGAGAATGAACGACATGACCGTAACCGGCGTGCACGGTCATGGGCGTTCACACGGGTGTGTTGATGCAAAAGGTGCAGTGTCCGGAACGTGGTGACACTGTCACGCTTTTGCTAATCGCCTCGCAGGGTACGCTGTAGCGGCGACACGTTAACGCCCCGGGCTACAAATCCGCGCACCCCATTCGGGGCAAGCTCCAGCACCTGGCGGGCAGCAGACTCGGTGTCAAATTCAGCAAACACACAAGCGCCCGTGCCAGTCAGGCGTGACGGCGCGTATTCTAGCAGCCAGGAAACAAGCTCATCAACCTCGCGAAAACGTTTTCTTACCACTGCTTCACAATCGTTGGCGAAGGGGGAGGCTAAAAGTGTCGATAAACTGCGCGCTGGGGTGTCACGCGTCAGGTCGGGATCGCCGAACACCACCGGCGTGCTGATATGCACGCCAGGGTGCGCAACCAGGTACCATTTTTCAGCCGGGTCGGCAGGCTGAAGCTCTTCGCCCACGCCCTGCGCAAACGCCGCGAAGCCGTGAACAAACACCGGGACATCGGCCCCGAGCGTCACACCCATCGCCGCCAGTTCTTCTGTCGAAAAGCCGGTCTGCCACAGATGATTCAGCGCCACCAGCACGGTAGCGGCATCAGACGAGCCGCCGCCGATGCCGCCCCCCATGGGCAGTCTCTTCTCGATAGCAATCTGCGCACCCGCGCTGGCAGAGAGGCGATTGCTCTGCAGCGCCGTCTGTTTCAGCAGGTTCGCGGCGCGCACAATCAGGTTGTCCTCGTCTGCCACACCCGCCAGCGGCGTCAGCAGCTGAATGCGACCGCTCTGGTCAGCGTGAATCTGCAGCTCGTCACCGTAATCGAGAAACTGAAACAGCGTCTGCAGGTTGTGGTAGCCGTCGGGACGACGGCCGGTAATGTAGAGAAAAAGATTCAGTTTTGCCGGGGCGGGCCAGTGGGTGATCATTGAACGGTCCAGCTGTCCATGCGCAGTTTAATCCGCTGGTCACCCTCTTTCAGCTCCAGGCTGGAAGGAAGTGGCGGAGTCACTTTGCTGTCGTAACCGGCGATGGAGACCTGCCAGGTCTGACCGTCGCGGCTGTAGTTCAGGCTGCGCAGCTGATAGCTCTCGTTGAGCTGATAGTCGCTGGCATCGCCTGGCAGACCCATCATCCACTGACGCAGGTTAGCCAGCGGGATGTCCATGCCGGTTAACTGGGAAATCATCTTCTGTGCATCGTTGCTGACGTAACGCTTGCCCTTGTTATCGACAATCTGCACGACCGAGCCCTGCGCATCCAGCTGCAGCTCGGTGCTGCCCAGCGGATTGGTCAGCAGCAGGCGATAGCGATCAGGCGCGGTCTGCTGCCAGTTGAAGCGGGCATACACTTTCTGTTTGTCGGAGAGGTAGGCAAAGGCGCCGCGGGTCTGATAGTGCGTGACCTTTGAGACCGCCTGCTGATGCTGTTGCCACTGCGGCGCGGTGACGCTGGGGCCCGGACCCTGCGGTTTGTTGACGCTACAGGCCGCCAGCAGCACGCTGGCAAGGGGCAAAAGGCGCAACAGATTGCGTGGTGAAGTAAGCATCAAGTGGTCATCTCCTCGGACACATTTATTATTGGCAACGGATAACGCTAACCGTCACGGTTTTAACCGTCAATGCTGTTATGCAGCAAATTGCGTATGATCGGGTTAATCTTATTACAGTCATAGCCTTTGTATGGCTTTTCTTGATCTGTCGCATCTTGTAGAATGCGCCTCACAAAACCCTGACATTATTGGGACATCCCAACCAAAATCACCATGACGCTGCTCGCTCTCGGAATCAACCACAAGACCGCCCCCATTGCTCTGCGCGAACGTGTTACGTTCGGGCCGGAGACGCTTGAGCAGGCCTTAAACAGCCTGTTATCACAGCCAATGGTGCAGAGCGGCGTGGTGCTGTCCACCTGTAACCGGACTGAGCTCTACCTGAGTGTAGAGCAGCAGGCGGATTTACAGGCGCGTCTGGTGAGCTGGCTGTGCAATTATCATCAGCTGAATGAAGAGGATGTGCGTAACAGCCTCTACTGGCATCAGGATAATGAGGCGGTCAGCCACCTGATGCGGGTCGCCAGCGGACTCGATTCACTGGTGCTGGGCGAACCCCAGATACTCGGTCAGGTGAAAAAAGCGTTTGCCGACTCCTCACGCGGTCAGGCGCTGAGCAGTGAACTGGAGCGCATGTTCCAGAAAACCTTCTCGGTGGCCAAACGCGTGCGTACGGAAACCGACATCGGTGCCAATGCCGTCTCGGTGGCGTTCGCGGCCTGTACGCTGGCCCGTCAGATCTTTGAATCACTCTCCACCGTCAATGTCATGCTGGTCGGCGCCGGTGAGACCATCGAGCTGGTGGCCCGCCACCTGCGCGAACACCAGGTCAAAAATCTGATCATCGCCAACCGCACCCGCGAGCGCGCCGAAACGCTGGCGTCGGAAGTGGGTGCCGAGGTGATTACCCTGGCGGAGATCGACGCCCGTCTTGCCGAGGCGGACATTATCATCTCCTCCACCGCCAGTCCGTTACCGATTATCGGTAAGGGAATGATGGAGCGCGCCCTGAAAGCGCGTCGTAATAAGCCGATGCTGCTGGTGGATATTGCCGTGCCGCGCGACGTCGAGCCGGAAGTGGGCGATCTGCCTAACGCCTATCTCTACAGCGTGGACGATCTGCAGGCGATTATCGAGCAGAACCTGGCGCAGCGCAAAGCGGCGGCAGTGCAGGCCGAAAGCATCGTGGTGCAGGAAAGCAGCGAATTTATGGCGTGGCTGCGCTCGCAGGGCGCGGTGAACACCATCCGGGAATATCGCTCTCAGGCGGATGAGATCCGCGCTGAGCTGGAAGGCCGTGCGCTGCAGGCGCTGCAGCAGGGCACCGATCCGCAGAAAGTTCTGCAGGAACTGGCGCACAAGCTGACCAACCGTTTAATACATGCCCCAACCAAATCACTTCAGCAGGCCGCCCGCGACGGCGATAATGAACGCCTGCAGATTTTACGCGACAGCCTGGGTCTCGATTAGGCACACTGCTGTCGCCACCTGTTTACGGGAATCCCACATTTAATGAAGACCTCTATAGTTGCCAAGCTGGAAGCCCTGCAGGAGCGCCACGAAGAAGTGGAAGCGATGCTGGGGGATGCTGGCGTGATTGCCGATCAGGAGCGTTTCCGTGCGCTGTCACGCGAATATGCTCAGCTGACCGATGTAACCCGTTGCTTCCGCGACTGGCAGCAGGTGCAGGAAGATATCGAAACCGCACAGCAGATGCTCGATGACCCCGAAATGCGCGACATGGCGCAGGAGGAGTTACAGGCAGCGCGTGAGAAAGGCGAAACCCTGGAGCAGCAGCTGCAGGTGCTGTTGCTGCCAAAAGATCCCGATGATGAACGCGCCTGTTTCGTTGAAGTGCGCGCCGGCACCGGCGGTGATGAAGCGGCGATCTTCGCGGGCGATCTGTTCCGCATGTACAGCCGCTATGCTGAAGCCCGCCGCTGGCGTGTGGAGATCGTCAGCGCCAACGACGGTGAGCACGGCGGATACAAAGAGGTAATTGCCCGGGTGACCGGAGAGGGTGCCTATGGCCGCATGAAGTTTGAATCTGGCGGACACCGCGTGCAGCGCGTACCGGAAACGGAATCGCAGGGTCGTATCCATACCTCGGCCTGTACGGTCGCCGTAATGCCGGAGATCCCGGAAGCGGAACTGCCGGAGATCAATGCCGGCGATCTGAAGATTGACACCTTCCGCTCATCGGGCGCAGGCGGTCAGCACGTCAACACCACCGACTCCGCGATTCGTATTACTCACCTGCCAACCGGCATCGTGGTGGAGTGTCAGGACGAACGTTCACAGCATAAAAACAAAGCCAAAGCGCTGGCCGTGCTGGGCGCGCGCATTCACGCCGCCGAAATGGCCCGCCGTCACGCGGCGGAAGCCAGCACCCGCCGCAACCTGCTGGGCAGTGGCGATCGTTCCGACCGCATCCGTACCTATAACTTCCCGCAGGGGCGCGTGACCGACCACCGCATCAACCTGACCATCTACCGTCTGGATGAAGTGATGGAAGGTAAAATCGACAGCCTGATCGAACCGATTGTGCAGGAGTACCAGGCGGATCAGCTGGCGGCGCTGGCTGGTCAGGATTAATGGATATTCGTCACTGGCTGAAACAGGCGACCGCCACGCTGTGTGGTGGCGACAGCCCGAAGCGTGACGCGGAGATCCTGTTAGGTTTCGTGACTGGTAAATCGCGCAGCTGGCTGATCGCCTTCGATGAGACCGTGCTCACGGAAGCACAGCGCGCGCAGCTGGATAGCCTGCTGGCACGTCGTGCCCGGGGCGAACCGGTGGCGCATCTGGTGGGCGAACGGGAGTTCTGGTCGCTGCCGCTGCGCGTCAATGACGCCACGCTGATCCCGCGTCCTGATACCGAACTGCTGGTGGAGCAGGCGCTGACGCGTCTGCCTGCCACCCCGGCGGCGATTCTGGATATGGGCACCGGCACCGGGGCGATTGCACTGGCGCTGGCCAGCGAGCGTCCCGACTGCCAGGTGACGGGCGTGGACCGGATTGACGCCGCCGTCGCGCTGGCCCGCACGAATGCGCAGGCGCTTAACCTCACCAATACCACCTTTCTGCTCAGTCACTGGTTTCGCTCACTGCCGGCGCAGCGGTTTGCGCTCATCGTCAGTAACCCGCCCTATATCGATGCCAGCGACAGTCATCTGGCGCAGGGCGACGTGCGCTTTGAGCCGCGCAGTGCGCTGGTCGCCGACGAAGCAGGGCTGGCCGATCTGCGCACGCTGATCGAGCAGGCCCCCGCGTGGCTGCTGCCGGGAGGCTGGCTGCTGCTGGAACATGGCTGGCAGCAGGGCGAGGCGGTGGCAGCGCTGATGCAGCAAAACGGCTATCAGGCCGTCGAAACCCTTGAAGATTACGGCGGCAACCCGCGCGTGACCCTGGGACAACTTCTTACCTGAAAGCGCTTGAGAAAAGGACGCAGCATGATCGCTTTTTATCCCCTGATTAAAAATCTTCACCTGGTGACGGTCTGGATCACCGTAACGCTGTTTCTGCTGCGTTTTTACTGGCTGCGGCGCGGCTCACCCCTGCTGACGCGGCGCTGGGTCCGCATTCTGCCGCACGTCAATGACACCCTGTTACTGCTGAGCGGCGTCGCGCTGGTGATGATTACTCACTTCTATCCCTTCACACCGCAAGGAAGCTGGCTGACGGAGAAGCTTTTAGCGGTTATCATCTACATCGCCTTAGGATTTGTGGCATTGAGTCGCCGTCCACGCACTGATCGCACCCGCTGGATCGCTTTTCTGGTGGCGTTAATCGCCCTGGTGACCATCATTACGCTGGCGCTGACCAAAATGCCGTTATGGGGATAGCATGACCTCGACCGAACAATTAGATTTCAGCCAGACACCGCTGTGTGAAGCGGTGATTGGCGCAACGCAAGCCATCCGCGCCGATTTTCCGGCAATCTCGGTGGAAGCGCAGCTGGCGGCGTTAGTCGCCGAAGCCCGTGATTATGTCAGCCATACGGAAGATGCCGATCTGCAGCTCGAAAAGCTGCTGGAACTCTTCTATCGCCAGTGGGGATTTGGCGGTGCCAGCGGTGTCTACAATCTCTCTGATGCGCTGTGGATCGACAACGTTCTGCGGACCCGTCAGGGCACCGCGGTCTCACTGGGCATCATTCTGCTGCACATCGCCGCCGAGCTGGACCTGCCGCTGATGCCGGTGATCTTTCCGACACAGCTGATTCTGCGTGCGGACTGGATTGATGGCGATAAGTGGATGATCAATCCGTTTAACGGGGAAACCCTCGACCGGCACACGCTGGAAGTGTGGCTCAAGGGCAATATCAGCCCGACCGCACGCCTGTATGATGACGATCTCGACGAAGCCAAAACCGTCACCGTGATGCGCAAGATGCTCGATACCCTGAAAGCGGCGCTGATGGAAGAGAAGAAGATGGAGCTGGCGCTGAACGTCAGTCAGGTGCTGCTGCGTATCGACCCTGACGATCCCTATGAGATCCGCGATCGCGGTCTGATTTACGCGCAGCTGGAGTGCGAACATATCGCGCTGAATGATTTAACGTACTTCGTTGAGCAGTGTCCTGAAGACCCGGTCAGCGAAATGATCAAAGTTCAGATTCATGCAATCGAACAAAAACAGGTCACGCTGCACTAAGCGGACCCACTGAAAAGGAAAGGGCATGACACAGAAAGTCGTGAGTATTGGTGATATCAAAGTAGCAAACGATCTGCCGTTTGTGCTGTTTGGCGGGATGAACGTGCTGGAGTCCCGTGACCTGGCGATGCGTATCTGCGAACACTACGTGAACGTCACCGGTAAGCTGGGTATTCCTTACGTATTCAAAGCGTCCTTTGATAAAGCGAACCGTTCCTCGATCCACTCTTACCGTGGCCCGGGCCTGGAAGAGGGAATGAAGATTTTCCAGGAGCTGAAGCAGACGTTCGGTGTGAAGATCATCACCGATGTCCATGAAGCCGCTCAGGCGCAGCCGGTTTCTGAAGTGGTCGATGTGATCCAGCTGCCCGCCTTCCTGGCGCGTCAGACTGACCTGGTGGAAGCGATGGCGAAAACCGGCGCCGTGATCAACGTCAAGAAGCCGCAGTTCGTCAGCCCTGGCCAGATGGGTAACATCGTGGATAAGTTTGCAGAAGGCGGCAACGAGCAGGTTATCCTGTGCGATCGCGGCAGCAACTTCGGCTACGACAACCTGGTTGTGGACATGCTCGGCTTTAACGTGATGAAGAAAGTGACCCGAAACAGCCCGGTCATTTTCGACGTGACCCATGCGCTGCAGACCCGCGATCCGTTTGGTGCGGCCTCAGGCGGTCGTCGTGCCCAGGTGGGTGAGCTGGCACGTGCGGGTATGGCAGTCGGCATTGCCGGTCTGTTTATCGAAGCGCATCCGGACCCGGACCACGCCCTGTGTGACGGTCCTTCCGCACTGCCGCTGGATAAGCTGGAGCCATTCCTGGTACAGATGAAAGCGATTGACGATCTGGTGAAAAGCTTCCCGGAACTCGATACCAGCAAATAAGTCTGCGGTATAAAAAAAGAGCGAGAAATCGCTCTTTTTTTTCGCCTGACGTCCGGTGCCGTTACAGCATGATGGTCATCAGATAACCGATAAACAGAGCCAGATGCGCCGCGCCGTTCAGGACGTTGGTGCGGCCGGTGGAGAAGGAGATCTGACACAGGATCAGGGACGCCATCATAATCACCATCTGCGGCGGCTCCAGACCAAAAATCAGCTCCTGTCCGGTGAGGGTGGCGATGATGGTCACCGCCGGCACCGTCAGGGAGATGGTCGCCAGCACGGAACCAAAGAAGAGGTTCATGGCGCGCTGCACCTGATTCATCAGCACCGCCTTAATTGCGCCCAGGCCTTCCGGCGAGAGGATCAGCAGGGCCACCAGGAAACCGGTGAACTGCGCCGGAGCATTCATCTCTGTCAGCAGGCTTTCCAGCGTATTCGCGTTCATCTTGGTCACGGCAATCACCGCAATCAGATGTACGATCAGCCAGACGGTGTGCCAGATGCTGCTGTGCGCCGAGGGTTTACCGTGATGCGGGTCACCGTCGTCACTCTCATCCTCATGCTCATAGACGAACAGGCTCTGGTGGGTTTTCGTCTGTATCAGCAGGAAAACGCCATACATCGCCGCTGAAATAGCCGCAATCAGCAGTGCCTGGGTGACAGAGAAATTCCCGCCGGGCAGCGCGTTGGGGAAGACCAGCACCAGAATCGCCAGCGGGAATATCGCGATCAGATACTGTTTCACGCCGGCCAGATTGACGTACTGGGTCGCAAACTTATTGCCTCCCAGCAGCAGCGCAAAGCCCACCAGCCCGCCGGTCACAATCATGACAATCGAATAGAGCGTATCGCGCATCAGCCCCGGCGCCGCATCGCCCGTGGCCATCAGCGCCGAGATCAGGCTCACTTCAAGAATCACCACCGAGAGACTCAGGATCAGGGAACCATAGGGTTCGCCAAGCCGGTGAGCCAGCACGTCGGCGTGACGCACCACGCTGAACGCGCTGCTCAGGATGGCGACCAGCGCCAGCAGGTTAATCCCGACGACCACCGGAAAAGAGGTCTGCGCACCAAAAAAATAGAGGATACCCAGCGTGATAATGGGAAATATCAGCGAGAATTCCTTGTGACGTGTTTTTTCATGTGAAGGCATTCACCATCCTCTCTGGTTAATGATTGTCCGACGCAGCGCGAACTGCTGTTAGAAATATAATCAGTTTTGCAGCAGGGCGCAGTTTATCTTTTCACCGGCCCGACAGGGAAAAATTTACTGCTTTTTACTAAAATGCAATAAACGATTGAAGCTGCATTAACCTGAAGTTATCCCGAATAATCTAATAATAATCAGTCTGCAACATTCCCGATCAGCCAGACCATCCTGGCATTCTGTGCCTGAAAATCCGCAGTTAATTTGCCTTTGTTGCGCCTGTAGGCGGTTTTCAGACTGAAACAGGGATAAGTGACGATTTGAAATTTTGCGCAGTTGCGCCAGGCTTAACAGGAATCCGTCAACAGAGGAGCCGTTATGCCTTACACCAGCCGAAGCGATTTACCTGACAACGTTAAACACGTTCTGCCCGCCCATGCCCAGGATATCTATCAGCAGGCGTTCAACAGCGCCTGGGATCAGTATAAAGAGGCGGAAGATCGACGCGGCGATGATTCGCGGGAAGAGGTGGCACATAAAGTGGCCTGGTCCGCCGTCAAAAAAGAGTATGAAAAGGGCGATGACGACAAGTGGCATCCGAAGCATTAATCCTGCTGCTTCTCCGCACCGCCTGAGGGCCGGCATCAGCTGGCCCTTTTTTTCGTCTGCGCTATCAGGTTTATCTGGTTTTTTTAAGCTGCGACCCGCCTCACGCTTGAAACTCCGCGCGAAAATAGATTAATGTCAATTTCATGACCGAAACGCCAGAAGCCTCTGGCGATCAGGTGACAGGAGCTGGTGCGCAGGACGCCGTTGATGTTGAGGAGGTCGCATTGCTTACCCGGGAATTTCTGTTAAAAGCGGATTGTAAAACGTCGTTCGGGGATATCGAAGAGACGCTGCTCTGGAGTTGCGAGCAGCGTGCGGCGTCGCTGGCCGCCACGCTGGCCTGCCGTCCCGATCACAGCCCGGTCTGGATTTTTGGCTATGGCTCGCTGATGTGGAACCCGATCTTTGAGGCGGATGAGGTCGCGTCCGGTTCGCTGGAAGGCTGGCATCGCGCGTTCTGTCTGCGACTGATTGCCGGTCGCGGCACCGCTTCCCATCCCGGCCGCATGCTGGCGCTGAAGCAGGGCGGCAGAACCAGCGGCCTGGCCTTTCGCCTGCCGGAAGCGCGCCTGCATGAAGAGCTGACGCTGCTGTGGAAGCGTGAGATGGTCACCGGCTGCTACCTGCCTACCTGGTGTGAGCTCCAGCTGGATGATGGCCGCAGCGTCACGGCGCTGACCTTTATTATGGACCCGCGTCATCCTTTGTATGAGTCGGACTCCTGTCCGGATGCGGTTGCGCCGTTAATTGCCGTGGCCAGCGGCCCGCTCGGCTCGAATGCGCAGTATCTGTTTGCCCTGGAGGAGGAGCTGACCCGCCGCGGCATGGAGGAGGAGGGGCTGAGCCGACTGGCGCATCAGGTGCGGACATTACAGCAAACCTGCCTGAAACAGGCCTGACACACCGCTTTCCTTCTTAACAGAGAAAGGGCGCATCCTCGTGCGCCCTTTCTCTTTTCTGCTGCAAGCCTGCGAAACTCAGTTACCTGGATTGATCAGCCAGGTGCCGGGCTTATCAATGGTCAGGGACTGAGAGTGGGTCACGCTGCCATTGTGAATATCGATTTTATACTGACCCGCCGCCAGGTTCAGCGCGGCAAAGCCACTGCTGCCGGGTTTGACCTCCACCGGCTGGCCGTTAAGCACCACGCTTTCGCCGCTCTCCAGCTTAAGGTAGACGGTTGCCAGCGCGGCGGGAACGGCGGCCGCTGACGGCGCAGAGGCGGGCGCCTGCGTGATGACCGCTGAGGAGTCTGCCGCCTCCGGCGCGGCGCTGTGACGGTTCGCCAGCCAGACGGCGGCCCCGATCGCCAGCACCGCCACCGCAGCCAGTGCCAGCAGGGCGGGCGACAGCCGGCGCGCCGTGCGCGGTGTCACCGGTTCAGCCGACGCCGCGGCGTGATTCATGGCCATCACCACCGGCGGCGCGGCCTCGACCGGCTCCTCCACCCGCGCAGCAGGTGGTTCACCGGGAACCGGGAAGCTGTTGACCACGGCTTCCACATCGCTGACCGGCAGATCAATCAGCGCCGCAAAGGCATCAATCGTCTGCGGGCGATCGCCCGGCTTCATCGCCAGCGCGCAGTCAATCGCATGGAGCAGCGGCAGCGAGTAGCCCTCCGGCTGACGTTCCACCAGCGGCTGATAGTTATCTTCAATACAGCGCACCACGCTGACTGGCGGCGGATTATGGGTAATCAGGCTGTGCAGCACCGCGCCCAGCGCGTAGATGTCGGTCCACGGGCCCTGTTCAACTTCCCCCTCTTCGCTGTACTGCTCAATCGGCGCAAAGCCGGGTTTGAGCATGATTTCCGTTTCATCAGAGAGGTTGCCAATCTCTTTGCGCGCCGAGCCGAAATCGAGCAGCACCGGCAGCTGATTCTCCTGAATCTGGATATTGTCGAGCGAGATATCGCGATGCAGATAGCCCGCCTGATGAATGGTGCTGATCGCCCCCAGCAGCGGAGGCAGCAGGCGGCGTATCCAGGCTTCAGAAATCGACTCCGGGCTGGTGAGCTGCCACTCCTTCAGGGTCATGCCGCTGTAATAGAGCGTGCCCATATAGGCCGTGCCGTTCTGCTCCCAGAAGCGCAGCACGTGCAGCAGGCCCGGATGGTTAAAGCGGGCCAGCAGGCGCGCTTCCTGAATAAAGCTGTTCAGACCGGCATTAAAGAGCTTCTGAAAACGCTCACCGCGCAATTCCAGGGTGAGATCCGCAGCACGGACGGCCAGCGACACCGGCATATACTCTTTAATGGCGATGGTGCGTTCAAGCTGATGATCCCAGGCGCGATAGACGATGCCGAAGCCGCCGCCGCCAATCACTTCCTTGATCTCAAACTCGTTAAAACGGTATCCGTCAGGCAGGGCATTCGGAATGGTTTTCGGATTTTCATTTGCCGACATAGTGAACTCTCTGTACACGGCCTGCTCGCCAGGCTGCGCGGTAATTAATTGATGTTACGCCAGGCACCAATGGCAGGATCAACCAGATCCGCGTGCAGGGTGTCGATGAGTAACACATTCACTTTTTGCTGTGGCATGAAATAGGGCGCCCACTGGCTGCGCAAGGTATCGACCCGCGATTTCACAGCGTCAGCACTCTGCTGCGCAGCATTCTTATCCATTTTGATTAACAGGGCCCCGTTGAAGCGCCAGACGTGATGCTGGTCATCAAAGGGCAGCACCAGCCAGCTCTCTGCGGCATCCGCCCGGGTCACGATCATGCGCTGATTATTGGCGGCAATCACTTCCAGCCGGCTGTCCGGGATCGTCAGGTTGGCGATGGGATAGCCCTGATAGAAGGTGACGGCGACCGGCGTCTTCTGATCCGGTGTAACCAGCGTCATCTCACTTTTGCCTTCTGCCCAGCCATCCGGCGAGCACTGCTGCTTGCTGACGTCCGGGATGAACAGGGTGTGAGCATGTTCATCCCAGGCGGTACGAAAATGACAGCCGCTGGGCAGATCAAAGTGTTGCAGCGGCGTGCTGTCGGCCGGCCGCGACAGGTCCAGCGGCGCGGCGTTGCTCTCACTGGCGCTGGCGGTGGCATCAGCCATCACGATAGGCCGCCAGTTCTGCAGCTTGCTGGCGCTGCCGCTGGCCAGCACGCTTCCCTCTTTACTGGTCATCTGCCAGGGCAGCACATCCAGCAGGCCGCACTGGTTGGCGAGCAGGGTGCCGACGCGCGGCAAAAAGGTGGTCAGCACCGCCGAATCCTTACTCTTGCCAGAGACGATGCGCAGCGGCAGCGTCTCTTTACACCAGTCGTCAGGCGCTTTGCTGACCACATCATCGATATAAACCTCCAGCTCCAGGCTGGGGGAGTAGACCACACGATAATTTTCAGCCTGGGCGTGAAAGGCAATCAGCAGAGTGATGATGCCGGGCAACCACAGTTTCATAAGGATCCTTGGAATCAAAAACGAGGCGGCAGAAAGCGCGCCGAATCAGCCAGTGAATAGAGCAGCGTGGCCTCTTCCGGCTCACCAATCCAGACCGCCAGTGCGCTGAGATTATCTTTTTTAACGTTGCGGCTGACCGCCTGCTCCATCAGCGCCAGCCACTCTTCGCAGGCATTCACCATGCGCAGCGCCTGTTCCATTTCGCCGGTGGTCAGATTCAGCCAGAAGCCGTCGGTACAGACCAGAAACGCGTCACCATCCTCCAGCGCCATCTCCTGTGAAAAGCTCACTAAGCGAGGCGGCTCAGCACCGAGCGCATTATAAAGTAAATTACTGTTAATGCCGGTATTTTCATAGCCTGCTTCTTTCAGCTGCTGCGCCAGACTGTGGTCACGGGTCACCTCGTTGAGCACCCCCCGGCGGAAGTGGTAAACCCGGCTGTCACCCGCATGGGCCCACCATGCACGCTGTTTTTTACGGTCAATAAACAGGGCCGCCAGCGTGGTGCTCATGCGCGAAAATTTCGGATTTTTACCCTGTGCCTCATGCAGCGCCAGACGGCACTGCTCAATCGCCTGATGGGTGATTTCCGGGGTAAAGGCGTCGTACGCCTGCAACTGACTCAGCAGGGTGTCGCGCACCAGCTGAGCCGCCATCTCGCCGCCCGGCAGACCGGCGACGCCATCGCACACCACAAAACAGGCTTTATGGTCATCCAGTTCAGCGCCGGTGCGATCCTGATTCTCATCGCGGAGTCCCTGCTGGCAGCGACTGGCAAACACAATCTTCATGCTTCATCTACCCGCGTCTGAGAATCCTTATACTGGTTAACTTCCATGTCATAAGCATGAAGAAACGCTTCGCCAAACAGCGTATGGAAATCATCCTCGATCTCCCCGGCGGTGCGCTGATAGTTACGGGTAAAGTAGTCCCACAGCGCCGCTTTCTTCACGGTGGAGAAGGGCAGTTTAGAGACCACGCCGTCGGCGCGCGCCTGCTCCTCCAGCCGCTGCGGATTAAAGGATTGCAGCATCGCGGCGATGATGGCGCGGATGCCGGCAATCATGCCCAGCTGGTGGGCCTGCAGATCGACCAGCGCATCGCGCACCGCCTGTTCCGGCGGCATAAAGCCCGGCATCTGGCTCTGATACATCTGCATCAGCACGGTCTTCCCGGAGGGCAGGATCTTAAACGGGTTGTTGGCCTCGTTGAGGATCATCGTCATGTCTGCCTTCACGCCGCGCTTGAGAATGGAGCGTGAGGAGAGCAGCGCGACCGTGCCCTGCGAGAAGAGGCTCAGCATCCGGCCCGTAATCCGCATCTGCTCTTCATCAATCGGCGTGGCGTGCCCGTTGCTCAGCCCCATACCGTCCAGCAGCGCGGCGATGAGCCGATCCTGATCCACCGGCTGGGCTGTCAGGGTGCGGCGTGGCTCACTCGCCTGCGGGTCGATGGCCAGCCGCGCATCGCTGTGGCGTTCGTGGCGGGCGGGCGCCGCCTCGCTGACCAGCAGCCGCGCCTCAATGTCGTGATGTTCGTGAATGCCGAGCGGATTGGCGGGCTGTGCACTGTCACCGGCAAACAGCGCCAGCGGATCGCTCTGGGCGGCGTGGCAGGCAGGGTCGCGCACTTCCAGCGCATAGTCGCCAATCCGCAGCGCATCGCCATGTTTCAGCAGCACCTGCATGCCGCGTCCCAGGGTAATGCCGTTGTGCTCCACTGGCGTCACGCTGCCCTGATTGGTCAGGCGACACTCGCCCTCCTGCGACAGATGAACCAGCGCCTGCAGACGCGAAATGGCGCGCGTCTCATCGGGCAGCACCAGATCATTATCCTGACTGCGGCCAATGGTGCCGCCAGGCGGCTGAAACGCGACGCTTTTGACCGGAACATCCGTAGTGCACTGCACAATGGTAAATTGCATGAGTTATCCCAGATTAAACGGCAAACGCATCCGGCCTCATTCGAACATCGGCGGATAGAGGCCATTACGTCCCGGCTGTGAACCTGCCGCCGGGTTGAACAGTAACGAAAACAGTTGCGCGGTGAGGTTGCCGCTATGCTTGTGGGTCGCATGCACAAACCCGTCACTGCGATTACTCCACCAGTAGCTCATATGCTGCTGCGGGTCGAAGCGTTCCGCCACTTCACGCCAGCTCAGCGTGCAGGGCAGGTCCTGAAAACCGATCACATCCATGATTTCAGACGGCTTGCGGGCCGGCACCAGCAGCGGGGGCAGCGCCTGAATCGCCTGCTCCAGCTGCTCGCCGTTCAGCGGCGTCTGTACCGCCCGTAACAGCGTGGCGCCCAGATCCTGAAACCAGTCACCGGAGATCCTCAGCTGCGCCGGATGCCACTGCGCCAGCGGAAAGCTGTGCAGGGCCAGCAGCGGCCAGGCGCGTCCGACGCGGTCACAGGAGGGCAGCAGGCAGCCCATCTGTATCTGTGGCCGGGTGGCCGTCACCGGCAGAACAAAGTTCCACACCGGCGCGTGGAGAAAATTCGCGCTGATCGCATACGCCTGCTGATGCCAGTGCATCAGTCCCTGCTGAAACCAGTGATTCCAGGGACTAATCTGCTGTTCGCTCAGTCGATGGTGCAGAAAGTCACCGGTCGACGGCAGCTTGCCATACCAGCCGGGGGCCGTGTAAGCAGCCATGTTTACCTCACCATTACTCGCTATGCGAGGAAAATTGCGGGGCAGCGTGCCGGGGCGTCGCCGCCAGCACCGGGCCCGACTGGCCCGCAATGTTCAGATTTTCCGCCAGTTTACGCATCATCAGGGCATTGTCGCGGGCATAGGGCGACGACTGAATCTGCTGATCCAGCAGCTGGCTCAGGTGCCAGTCGAGCTGCTGAAGGTCGCGGGCGCTGACCGAATCGGGCAGCGAGCGCTGTAAGTTCTGCAGCAGCCAGGCCCGTAAAAATTCGCCGTCATAATTACGCGGCTGATAGAGCATCTGATAAGCGCGCAGCGCATTGCGGCTGTAGGCGTTATCGTCACCCGGATCGTTGCGCAGGATATTGGTGATCTGCTGGGCCACGCGCGGCAGCAGCAGCGACTTGAGTGCATTCTGATACAGCACCCAGGCCGCATCGCTCACCTGACTCCCGCGATATAAGCCCGCCCGCATAGTAAGCGGTGGATTATCGAGAGAAAAACGCGGCGAGAGCGGCAGCTTCACCAGGTTATTCAGAAAGGGTAGCAGATCAAAAATATTATCTGCAGGCTGATGAATGACCTGCTGACTCTGCGACCGGATGGCCGGCACCCGTGCCGCCACCTCCTGCAGATAGTGCTGATTCTGATAGTAGCTGAGGCACCACAGGCTGGAGGCGATCAACAGCGCGCCCGCCAGCACACCGTAGCCAATCCAGTGGAACAGCTGATTGCGGTACTCCCAGCGGCGATTACTGCCCGCCAGGCCGCTCTCTTTAAAAATCAGATCGCTCAGCAGATCGCGGATAAAGAAGCTCTGGCCTTTGTTGCCGGGGATGGGGCGGCTGCGGTTAACGCTGTCCCACGCCGCGATGGAGTGATCGCCCGCCTGGCGCAACTGCAGTTTACGGCTCAGTTCACCCATCACCCGATCAAAGGGCAGCCCCTCCTGGGTGCCGCTGGTGAAGAAGAGGCCACGCGGACTCCAGGCCACCGCATCCTGATGGTCAGAAAAGACGATATCCAGATATTCGTTCAGCAGCGGGCGCAGTGAAGCGAACTCCTGCGGGAAGAGGAAACACTCCGCGCGCTGGTTCAGGTCGCGCTCCTGGGTCATCTGATCCGCCAGCTGCTGCTGAAGCTGCTGCTCCAGCCGCTGAAACTGCTGACCAAAGTGGTGATGCCAGTCACTCTTTGGCGATTTGCCCGGTTCACGGTTAAACGTGAAGCCCCAGATGGCGTCACGCCGCGCCTTATCCATCGAGCCAAAATAGCTCATAAAGCCTTTCAGCAGGTCGGTTTTGGTCACCATCACATAGACCGGGAAATGAATGCCGGTCTGCTGATGCAGTTCCGCCATGCGCTCACGCAGGGCACTTGCCTGAGCGAAACGCGCCTCGGCTGAGTCACTCAGCAGGTCGGCGACGCTGATGGTCATGATGACGCCGTTAATGGGCTGGCGGGTGCGGTAGCGTTTGAGCAGATTGATAAAACTGTGCCACTCCGCGGCGTCGCGCACGCGCTGGCTCTCCTGCAGCGCATAGCGACCGGCGGTATCAATCAGCACGGCGCTGTCGGTAAACCACCAGTCACAGTTGCGGGTGCCGCCGACGCCGCGAATGGCATTTTTCCCCAGCGTGTCGGTCAGCGGAAAGTCCAGCCCCGCATTCAGCAGCGCGGTAGTCTTACCGGCACCGGGGGCCCCCATCACCAGATACCAGGGAAGCTGATAGAGGTAGCTGGCGTTGACGCGCGCCAGCCAGCCGCCACTGTGGCGGCGGCCAAACTGCGTGCGTTTCAGCTGCATCACGGCTTCACTGAAGCGCTGATTGAGCCGCTCTTCGGTCATCTGACGCTCGGCCGGATCTTCATTGTCGGCCAGCTGGAGCTGGGTCAGCAGGCGGCTGTTAAACCAGGCGCGATAGAGTGACGGGATCAGCTGGAACAGGATCCAGAGAAAAAAGAGTGCGCCGACGGTGAGCTGGCGGGGCAGCGCCGGTTCCAGAGGACGTGACTCATCCCATGTCCAGAACGGCCCCAGCATCCAGACCAGGCAGCTCAGCGCCGTGACGCCGATAAAACTCCACAGCAGGCGGTGGGTTAACAACAGACGAAGTGAGGCGCGCATTATCGGGCTCCCTGGTGATTACTGAGCGTTTCAGGCGCGGCAAAAAGGGTGATCTCTACGCGGCGGTTGCGGGTCCGGTTTTCGCTGCTGTCGTTGGGCAGCAGCGGGTCGCTGTCGCCGCGGCCTTCAGAGCGAACCGTATGGCCGTCAGCCAGCTGCACCTGCAGAAGCTGGGTGATGGCGCGGGCGCGGGCAAAGGAGAACTCGTAGCTGGAGGCAAAGCGGCTGTTATCCACCGGATGATCGTCGGTGAACACCGACACCAGAATGGTGCCTTTCACATCATTCATCGCGGTTGAAACACGAGCCAGCAGCGCCCGGCCTACCGGATTGATGACCGTGCCCTGCTGGGCAAACAGTTTATCCGCCGGGATAATCACTTTACTGCCAAAGGCGCCGTCGCTGACTTCGAGCTGACCGGCCGCGATGACATCGTTCAGGCGCTGACGCAGATCGAGCAGCGCCTGCGGCGAAGAGGGGCGACGTCCGGCGGTGATCTGCGGCAGCGGCGTCTGATAAATGGTGCGCAGCAGCGGCTCCGCCGCATTGCCGAGTCGCCAGTTCAGGCCACTGTAGATCAGGCAGCCGACCAGCGCGACCAGCATGGCGCACGCCCAGAGCGGCACCATCGGGCGGGCGAGGGTGCTCACCAGCGGATGCACCTCCACCAGCGGCGGTTGGGGGGATTCGCGCTGCGCGCGGGTTTCATCTATCAGGGTTTTCAGGCGTTTACGGATGCCGTCGCACTGGGTTCGGCCATTTTCGCTGCCGCGATAGCGCCCCTCATAGCCCAGCAGCAGGCAGTAGTGAACCACCTCCAGCAGCCAGAGGTGCTGTTGCGGGCTCTGCGAAATGCGTGACAGCAGCTGAAAAAATTTCTCGCCGCCCCAGCTTTCATTATGAAAGGTGACCAGCATGCCGTTGCCCGACCAGACGCCGCGGGTGCCCCAGGGGGTCTGGGCTGCCGCTTCATCCAGCGCGCTGCAGATGCAGTAACGCGCGCCGATAATCATCTCAAACGGCAGTCCGGCCTGTTTGCAGCGCTGTTCGAACTGGCGGATTTCATCGATCAGAGACTGACGCAGCCCGGCAGGGTCGTCATGGGTGGCTGCCTGACGAATCTGCACCACCGCGTTCAGCAGGGGGGCTGCAGCCTGAAGTAACAGATTCTCATTGCCTGAGGGGGACGCCTCACGCGCAGGGGATTCCACAGTCATTACAGTGTGATCTTCCAGCTAATGGCAAATGCCTGTGCCCGCAGCACGGGACGGTGCTGCGGGCAATATGCGCCGGATTTCATAGTCAGTCTAAGATCCAGGTCGCGGTATCGTTAGTGCGGCAGGCTTTGCTGGCGCCGCCGACGGCCACACAGACCTGTTTCGCTTTGCGGGGACGGGGGCGATCGCTCTGCACGGTGGCGTCGTAACGACTGCTCTCCACGCCCGCTTTCAGTGGGACGTAACCGATTAACGGGCCATCAGCCTGGTCAGCAATCGCCAGCCAGCTGTGTTCTACATTGCCTAATACTTCAAACGGTTTACCCGTTTCGAGATAGCGAACCACCTTGCCGCCGTAGTCGGGTGAGGTCATCACGGAGGCGCCATAAAGCGCACGCCAGGTCTGATTGACCGGCTCAAAGGCAGTGGGTGCCGCGACAGCGTGTCGATGGACCAGTTTGACGCCGTTAATTTCGCTGGTGACCAGCGTATCGTCAGTGACGGGCGGCGGCGGGGCCTTACAGCCTGCCAGGGTAAGTACCGCCAGCAGCGTTAACGCAAGACTCTTTTTCACCATGTTCCTCGTGATCTCATCAAAGTATCTGCATATTGCCAGGCCCGATGCAGAAAACGCTGATTCAGGCGCCGCATCGTGCTGAAAGTCTGTTTGTTAAAAAACGGTCAGATTACATCGGGATAGTAACGCGTTTAGTCTACCTAAGACTTTTGAGATTTCAAACCATTGCGCCTGCTGCCGATGCGTGATAGCGGGCGGTTCCGGGGCGTGATACGCCCTGAAAAAAGCCGCGAATAAAGTGATAGTTAAAGCGAACTGAATGATCGCACAGACAAACTGATTGATAACGTGGCTTCCCATTCTGACACGCAATGGGTTCGATGGGAAACTATTAAGTATCACTAACCTTTTGTTGCCGGAAAATTTTCCCGGCGCAGGAAAAGAATCTTTTCAAAATCAGAATTTCCGGGGCGGTTTATGCCGCTTTTTTTCGGAAAGCGGCACGCCTTTTGCTTCAGAAGGATTTTACGGCGCGGAGAGATGAAAAATGGCTGACGCCCTGGCCTGGCTGCAGGCTTCACGTGAGAGCGATATCGCCAGCCTGCAGCGGCTGCTTCAGACCGGCGAGCTGATGGCTGCCGTCAGCGAACTGGTTCATCGGCTGCAGCGGGAACGCGGCGCCACTAACCTCTGGCTCTGTTCGGACGGTGCGCTGTTCTGCGCAGAGCGAGGCGCCCGTCAGCAGGCGGTGAGTGAGGCGCTGCAGCAATTCTATCAGGCCCTTCCGCCCGCCGTGGCCCAGCCTGGCTTCAGCCGCTTCTGCAACCTGATTGCCACTGCCCTGCAGGCGCTGGAGGGGTTACCCGCGCTGCGTGAGCAGATCAGCCTGCGTGAACGTGAGCAGGCCGCCGCGATGGCCGCCTTTAATCAGGTGATCCGCACCTTACTGAATCTGGTGTTTGAGGCGGCCGACACCGCCAGCCATCCCGACATCTCCCGCGCGCTGATCGCCCTGTTCAGTTTTATGCAGGGCAAAGAGCTGGCCGGGCAGGAGCGGGCTATCGGTTCCGCCGGTTTTGCGGCGCGGCAGTTCACCGACGGGCAGCGCAGCCAGATGGTGGCGCTGATTGCGGCGCAGGAGCAGAGTTTTACCACCTTCCGGCAGTTTGCCGACAGCACCGCCTGTGAACGCTGGCAGCCGCTGGCCCAGGCCAGCCGGGACATCGAACGTCTGCGGCGCATCGCCTGCACCGGTGGCCCCTGTGAGGAGAACGGTGCACTGCACTGGTTTTCTCTGCTCTCAGAGCGGCTGGATCAGATGAAAACGCTGGAGGATGCCCTGACGGCCACGCTGATGCAGCGCTGTCGCGCGGCCATCGATCAGGCGCAGCAGCAGGCGACAGGGCAGGTTGTCCAGGGGGAGAGCACCTTTGCGCTCTATGTTTCCGGCGCTGACTGGCTGCCCGGCGCGGCGGCGCTCGACAGTGACGGACTGGCACCCCAGCTCGGGCGCTCGGTGCTGTCGCTGATTAGCGAGCAGTCGCAGCGTCTGCAGCAGCAGGCGGATGAGCTGGCATCGATGCGTGCCTCCCTCGACGAGCGGCGGGTGGTCGATCAGGCCAAACACTGGCTGATGCAGCAGCAGGGATTCAGCGAAGAGGCCGCCTGGCAGGCGCTGCGCAAAAGTGCCATGAATCAGAACAGGCGGATCGTGGAGATCGCGCAGGCGGTGCTGGCGGTCGCCGCGACGCTGCGCAGCTAACCCGGAAGAGGTAGCTGCACAACCGCCGTGCGCAACCTGCGTCACAAATGTGCAAAAACGGTCAGATTTTCAGCAGAGGGAGGCCGGTGAACCGCCATTGACGGCGTTGAAAAAACTGGCACACCCTTTGCTTTAACCTTACAGAGAGTATGCATTGCGCCCGCCAATGGCGGTGGGATCAGTGCTTTGGATAAAGGCGTCCATCCGCAGGCTTCGGTCTGTCGGAGGACGCCTTTTTTTATTTCTGTTCAGGGGCAACATGATGAGCAAACCGTCATTTTCACTGACACGACGTCAGGCACTGCTTTCCGGCGCGGCGCTGGGCGCAGCCTGGATCATTCCGGGATTACGCAATGCGGTCTGGGCGGCCGGGTCGGACGCGCCGGAAAAAGCGCAGGTGCGGGTCGGGTTTATTCCGCTGACCGACTGTGCGCCGGTGGTGATGGCGTCGGTGAAAGGCTTCGACAAAAAGTATGGCCTGACGCTGCAGGTCAGCAAAGAGGCGAGCTGGGCGGCGGTGCGCGACAAGCTGACCTCCGGTGAACTGGATGCGGCGCACGTGCTCTACGGCATGATCTACGCGCTGCAGCTCGGCGTGGCGGGGCCACAGCACGACATGGCCAACCTGATGACGCTCAACCATAACGGCCAGGCCATTACCCTGTCGAACCAGCTGAAGGGTCAGGGCGTGACCGATCTGGCGAGCCTGAAAAAGGCGGTCGACAGCCGTCCCAAAGGCAGTCTGACCTTCGCCCACACCTTTCCCACCAGCACCCATGCGATGTGGCTCTACTACTGGCTGGCCAGTGCCGGAATTAATCCGTTTGAGGATATCCGCACCGTGGTTGTGCCGCCGCCGCAGATGGTGATGAACATGAAGATCGGCAACATGAGCGGCTTCTGCGTCGGTGAGCCGTGGAACCAGCGTGCCATCAGCGACAGCATCGGCTTTACCGCCGCCACCAGCCAGCAGATCTGGCCGGAGCATCCGGAGAAAGTACTCGGCACCCGCGCGCAGTGGGTGAAAGAGAACCCCAACACCGCCCGTGCGCTGACCGCCGCCGTGCTGGACGCCGCGCGCTGGATCGACGCCTCAGACGATAACCGCCGCGAAACCGCGCAGGTGCTGGCCGGACGCGCCTGGATCAACACCCGCGTCGACACGCTGCAGGGGCGGATGCTGGGCCAGTATGAGAACGGTCTGGGCCAGACGTGGCAGGACGCCCATCCGATGCGCTTTTTCGACAACGGCAACGTCAGTTTTCCGTGGCTCTCCGATGGCATGTGGTTCCTGACCCAGATGAAACGCTGGGGCCTGCTCACCCACGATCCCGATTACCTCGCGGTGGCCCGCCAGATCAACCGCCTCGATCTCTATAAAGAGGCGGCCAGCGCGGTGGGGCAGGTTGCCGTGCCCGCCAGTGAGATGCGCAGCAGCACCCTGATCGACGGCAAAGTCTGGGATGGCAGTGACCCTGCCGCCTACGCCGCCAGTTTCGCTATCAAACGTTAAGAGAGGTCGTTATGAAAACTGACGCGCGCGCCGTGGCGCAGCCGGTGAACCCCCCGAGCCGTGCCACCGTGATCCCGTTACAGGTCACCCCAAAAATCGCGCCCCGTCCGGCGCGTCTGCGGCCTCTGCTGCAGCGCACCATTCCGGCCGCGGGCGGCCTGCTGCTGCTCCTGCTGGTGTGGCAGCTCGCCGCGCTGGCGGAACCGGCGTTTCCGTCGCCTTACGTGACCTGGCAGGCCGCGCAGACCCTGTTCGCCGATCCGTTCTACAGCAACGGCCCCAACGACCAGGGCATCGGCTGGAACGTGCTGGCCTCGCTGCAGCGCGTCGCCATCGGCTTTGGCCTCGCCGCGCTGGTGGGCATTCCGGCAGGCTTTCTGCTGGGGCGGTTCACCTTTCTCGCCCGGATGGGCAATCCGGTTATCGCCCTGCTGCGCCCGGTGAGTCCACTGGCCTGGCTGCCGATTGGCCTGCTGCTGTTTCAGCGCGCCGAGCCGGCGGCCAGCTGGACCATTTTCATCTGTTCCATCTGGCCGATGATCATCAACACCGCCGAAGGCGTGCAGCGCATTCCGCAGGATTACCTCAACGTGGCGCGGGTGTTACAGCTCTCTGAATGGACGGTGATGCGCCGCATTCTGCTGCCCGCCGTGCTGCCCGCTGTCCTTACCGGGGTGCGCCTCTCTATCGGCATCGCCTGGCTGGTGATCGTCGCCGCCGAAATGCTGACCGGCGGACTGGGCATCGGCTTCTGGATCTGGAACGAGTGGAACAACCTCAACGTGGCCAACATCCTGATCGCCATTCTGATTATCGGCGTGGTCGGCCTGCTGCTGGAGCAGGGGCTGATGCTGCTGGTGCGTCGCTTCAGCTGGGAAAAATAAGGGGAAGAGCATGAAACACATTATTCGCGTTCAGCAGGTAAGCCAGCGTTTTAACACCGCCAGCGGCGAGTTCCTGGCCCTCGACAGCGTCAGTTTTGATCTCCACGAAGGCGAAACCCTGAGCCTGATCGGTCACTCCGGCTGCGGCAAATCGACGCTGCTCAACCTGATCGCCGGGTTGACCCGCCCCAGCAGCGGCGTGCTGCTCTGTGACAACCGTGAGATTACCGGTCCCGGCCCGGAGCGCGCCGTGGTGTTTCAGAACCATTCGCTGCTGCCGTGGCTGACGGCCTTTCAGAACGTCGAGCTGGCGGTGCAGCAGGTGTTTAAAGGACGTCTCACCCGCGCGGAGATGCACGACTGGATCGAGCACAACCTGAATCGGGTGCAGATGAGCCACGCTATGCACAAGCGGCCAGGCGAAATCTCCGGCGGCATGAAGCAGCGCGTCGGCATTGCACGGGCGCTGGCGATGAAGCCACGCGTGCTGCTGCTGGATGAGCCGTTTGGCGCGCTGGACGCCTTAACCCGCGCACATCTGCAGGACAGCGTGATGCGCATTCAGCAGGAGCTGAACACCAGCATCGTGCTGATTACCCATGACGTCGATGAGGCGGTGCTGCTCTCCGATCGGGTACTGATGATGACCAATGGCCCTGCCGCGCAGATTGGCGAGATCCTCACCGTCGATCTGCCGCGTCCCCGTGCCAGGGTGGCGCTGGCCGATGAGCCGCGCTATCACCAGCTGCGCCAGAAGGTGTTGCATTTCCTCTATGAAAAACAGACCACGGCGGCATAGGGAGCAGACCATGAGGCAACGGTTGCTGGTGATAGGCAATGGCATGGCGGGGATGCAGATGGTGGAGCGGCTGGTGCAGCGTGCGCCGCAGCGCTTTGCTATCACGGTCATTGGCCGCGAGCCGCACGGCAACTACAACCGCGTGCTGCTCTCGCCGGTGCTGGCCGGGGAAATGGTATTCGATGAAACCCTGATCCATGACCCTGACTGGTATCAGCGGCACGGCGTCACGCTGCTGAGCGGTGAAACCGTGCTGCAGATTGACCTGGCGGCCCGCACGCTGCAGACCTGTCAGCGCCAGCTCGGCTGGGATCGGCTGGTGTTTGCCACCGGATCACGGCCGCGCCGTCCTGCGATCCCCGGCATTGAGGGCGATAACGTCGTGACGTTTCGCAGCATTGCAGATGTCCGGCAGCTGCTGGCGGGTGAGGGGCCGATCGTGGTGCTGGGTGGCGGCTATCTCGGGATTGAAGCCGCGGCGGCGCTGCGCGCCCGGGGACGGGCGGTGACGCTGGTTCATCACAAACCCTGGCTGCTGGATCGCCAGCTGGATGCACAGGCGGGCGGGCTGTTACAGGCGGCTCTGGAACAGCGCGGTATCCGCTGTCTGCTGAACAGCGGCATTGCGGCCATCGGCAAAGCAGATGTGACGCTGACGGATGGCCAGCGCTGCGCCGCTCGTCAGGTGGTGATCGCCATCGGCGTTGAGCCGGAGGTGACGCTGGCCAGGGCGGCGGGGCTGCCCTGTCAGCGCGGCATTCTGGTCGATGGCCAGCTGCGCAGCGCGGTCAGCGGGGTGTATGCCGTGGGCGAGTGTTGTGAACACAAGGGTGAAACCCTGGGGCTGGTGGCCCCCTGCCTGGCGCAGGCTGAGATTCTGGCGGCGCAGCTGGCGGGATCGCCGCAGCCCGATTTCGTCAGTCAGCCGCTGGCGACCCGGCTCAAAGTCAGCGGCATTTCGCTGTTCAGCGCCGGGGATATCAGTGAGGGGGAATCCCTCCACAGTTTCGATCCGCTTTCCGGCGACTATCGCCGTCTGTTTCTTCGCCAGGGCCGCCTGCGCGGGGTGCTGCTCTCTGGCGACACCCGACAGGGCCCGGCACTGCTGGCGCGTCTGCAGCGGGGCGAGGCGGTCACGCTTAACGCCCTGTTCGACCCCGATCAACCTGAACCGCAGCCGCAGGCTGCAGAGAGTCCTGAGATGAGTAAACCCGTATTAGCCGTGGTCGGTCACGGTATGGTCAGTCACTACTTTCTTGAGCAACTCGTTGCCCGCCAGCTGCATCAGCACTACCACATCGTGGTGTACGGCGAGGAGTTGCAGCCGGCGTACGATCGGGTTCATCTCTCCGACTACTTCAGCGGCAAAGCGGCGGACGCGCTGTCGCTGGTCAGCGCAGACTTTTTTGCCCTGCAGGGGATTGAACTGCGCAGCGGCTGTCAGGTGGTGGCAATCGATCGGGCGCAGCGCAGCCTGCGCGACAGCGCGGGCAATGAGCTGGCGTGGGACAGGCTGGTGCTGGCAACCGGTTCACGCGCGTTTGTGCCGCCGGTGCCGGGCCACGATGGCGACCGCTGCTTTGTCTACCGCACCCTGGACGATCTGGATGCGATCGCAGCCTGCGCCCGCCACAGTCAGCGCGGTGTAGTGATTGGCGGCGGCCTGCTCGGTCTGGAGGCGGCCAACGCCCTGAAGCAGCTCGGGCTGGAAACCCACGTGGTGGAGTTCGCGCCACGGCTGATGGCGGTGCAGCTGGATGAGGGCGGGGCGCTGATGCTGCGCCAGAAGATCGATGCGCTGGGCGTCACGGTTCACACCTCGAAGCAGACCGACATCATTGAGCCGCAGCCGGACGGCAGCGTGGTGTTGCGGTTTGCCGACGGCAGCGCGCTGCCCACCGATCTGGTGCTCTTCTCCGCCGGTATCCGGCCGCGGGATGAGCTGGCTCGGGAGGCGGGCCTGACGCTCGGCCCCCGCGGCGGCATTGAAATTAACGACAGCTGCCAGACCAGCGATGCGGCGATCTTTGCCATTGGCGAATGCGCCTTGTGGAACGGGCAGATTTTCGGGCTGGTCGCCCCCGGTTACCAGATGGCACGGGTGCTTGCCGGACATCTGGCTGGAGAGCCTGCGGCCTTCAGCGGTGCCGACATGAGCACAAAACTGAAGCTGCTGGGGGTGGAGGTGGCGTCGTTCGGCGACGCGCACGGGCGCACGCCGGGCAGCCAGCACTATTACTGGAGTGATGGCCCTAAAGGCATCTACAAAAAGATCGTGGTCTCCGCGGATAACACCCGGCTGCTGGGGGGCGTGCTGGTGGGCGACAGCAGTGAGTACATCTCGCTGCTGCAGATGATGCTCAATGTATTGCCGCTGCCCGCAACCCCGGAAAGCCTGATCCTGCCTGCGCTGGCCGGTGCGCCGAAAGCGCCCGGCGTCGCGGCGCTGCCCGACAGTGCGCAGGTCTGCTCCTGCCACAACGTCAGCAAGGGCGACATCTGTGCGGCGGTTCAGGCCGGATGCGGGGAGATGATCAGTATCAAAAGCTGCACCCGAGCCGCCACCGGCTGCGGCGGCTGCGCGGCGCTGGTGAAGCAGGTCATGGAGTATGAACTGGAAAACCTCGGCGTCGAGGTGAAGAAGGATGTCTGTGACCATTTCAGCTATTCGCGTCAGGAGCTGTATCACCTGGTGCGGGCGGGGGAGTTCAGAACCTTCGATGCGCTGCTGGCGTCTCACGGCAAAGGCCAGGGCTGCGAAGTGTGCAAACCGCTGGTGGCGTCGCTGCTCGCTTCCTGCTGGAACGACTACCTGCTCAGACCGGCGCATCTGCCGTTGCAGGACACCAACGATCGCTACTTCGCCAACATCCAGAAAGATGGCACCTACTCCGTCGTGCCGCGCGTGCCGGGGGGCGAAATCACGCCGCAGGGGCTGATTGCCATTGGTGAGGTGGCGGCGCGCTACGATCTCTACACCAAAATCACCGGCGGCCAGCGTATCGACCTGTTTGGCGCACGGCTCGACCAGCTGCCCGACATCTGGCAGACGCTGCTCGACGCCGGGTTTGAAACCGGTCACGCCTATGGCAAGTCGCTGCGCACCGTGAAGTCCTGCGTCGGATCGACCTGGTGCCGCTATGGCGTGCAGGACTCGACCGCCTTCGCTATCGCCCTGGAGAACCGCTACAAGGGACTGCGCGCGCCGCACAAGATCAAGATGGCGGTCTCCGGCTGCACCCGCGAATGCGCCGAGGCGCAGAGCAAGGATATCGGGGTGATCGCCACCGACAAGGGCTGGAACCTCTACGTCTGTGGCAATGGCGGCATGAAGCCGCGTCACGCCGACCTCTTCGCCAGCGATCTCGATGATGCCACGCTGCTGCGCTATGTGGATCGCCTGCTGATGTTCTATATCCGCACCGCCGATCGTCTGCAGCGTACCAGCGTCTGGATGGACAATCTGGAGGGCGGTCTGGACTATCTGCGGCAGGTGATCATCGAGGATAGCCTCGGTCTGGGCGCGACGCTGGAGGCGGAGATGCAGCAGGTGGTCGACGCTTACCAGTGCGAGTGGCAGACCACGCTGGCGGACCCGTCGCGCCTGGCGCTGTTCACCCCAACCCTCAACAGCGCGCAGCCGGATGAGACGCTGCACTACAGCCGGGTACGCGGTCAGCGTCAGCCTGAAACGGTGGCCGCGCGGCCGCTGTTACAGCTGCCCGCCGAGCCGTGGAGTGCCATCTGCGCGCTGGAGGCGATTCCGCCTCAGGCGGGGATCGGTGCGCGCCTCGGCAGCGAACGGGTGGCCCTGTTCCGCTTTGGCGAGACGCTCTATGCGCTGGAGGATCGCGAGCCCGGCAGCGATGCCAGCGTACTGTCGCGCGGGATTCTGGGCGATGTGGGCGGCGAGCCGGTGGTGATCTCCCCGCTCTATAAACAGCGGGTGCGGCTGCGTGACGGACAGAGCCTGGATAACCCGCAGCATCAGCTGCGCTGCTGGCCGGTGAAGCTGGAAGCGGGGCAGATCTGGCTGGCAAACCGTCCGCTTAACCCGCTGGCGCAGGCATCATGAACAGCACCTGTCCCTATTGTGGCGTGGGCTGTGGCGTCTGCGTCACGCCGCAGGGGTCGCAGCAGGCCGTTGTCACCGGCGATCCGCACCATCCTGCCAGCCTGGGCCGGTTATGCGTCAAGGGCGCGGCGCTGGGCGAGACGCTGACGCCGGAAGGCCGGTTGCTGACGGCCAGGGTCGACGGTCAGCCGGTCAGCCTGGCATCCGCGCTGGATGCGGCGGCGGCGGGGCTGCGCGCGGTAATCGATCGCTATGGGCCGGAGGCGGTAGCGTTTTACGGCTCCGGTCAGCTGCTGACCGAGGATTACTACGTCGCCAATAAACTGATGAAGGGCTACATCGGCGCCGCCAACATCGACACCAATTCGCGGCTCTGTATGGCGTCCGCGGTGGTGGGATATAAGCGGGCGCTGGGCGCGGACGCAGTGCCCTGCTGTTATGAGGATCTGGAGCAGGCCGATCTGGTGCTGCTGGTCGGCTCTAACGCCGCCTGGGCGCACCCGGTCGTCTGGCAGCGGCTGATGCAGGCGAAGCAGCAGCGTCCGGCGATGCGCATCGTGGTGCTGGACCCGCGCCGGACCGCGAGCGGCGATCAGGCTGATCTGCACCTGCCGCTGCGTCCCGGCAGCGATGCGGTGCTGTTTTCCGGCCTGCTGCACTGGCTGGCACAGACGAAGGGCCTGGATGCCAGCATGTTGCCGCACCTCAACGGCGTCTCAGAGACGCTGGCCGCGGCGGCGGCGTGGGAT
Organism: Type-F symbiont of Plautia stali; assembly: GCF_059731105.1. Taxonomy (NCBI): domain Bacteria; kingdom Pseudomonadati; phylum Pseudomonadota; class Gammaproteobacteria; order Enterobacterales; family Enterobacteriaceae; species Type-F symbiont of Plautia stali. The sequence goes on from NZ_AP035909.1 coordinate 1,727,888, forward strand.
GTGGTTCGGGTGGCGGTGGCGTGCGATTTAACCGTGCAGCAGGTGACGCACTTTTTCCGGCTGTTCAGTGAGCACGATCGGGTGCTGACGCTCTGGTGTATGGGGATCAATCAGTCCGTCACCGGCAGCGACAACAATCAGGCCATCCTCAATCTGCATCTGCTGAGCGGCAAAATAGGCCGCCCGGGCTGCGGCCCCTTTTCGCTGACCGGACAGCCAAATGCCATGGGCGGCCGCGAGGTGGGCGGACTGGCGAACCAGCTGGCGGCGCACATGACGTTTACCGCAGAAGATTGCGACCGGGTGCAGCGTTTCTGGCGCAGTCCGGTGATAGCTCGTCAGCCCGGGCTGACCGCGCTGGAGCTGTTCAGGGCGATCGGGGAGGGCAGCGTGAAAGCGGTGTGGATCATGGGGACCAACCCGGCGGTGTCGATGCCTGAGGGCAATCGGGTGGCGCAGGCGCTGGCGGCCTGTCCGCTGGTGATTGTGTCCGATGTGATGGCGCAGACTGACACCAGCGCCTTTGCCGATATCCTGCTGCCTGCCCAGGGCTGGGGCGAGAAGAGTGGCACCGTAACCAACTCAGAGCGGCGGATTTCACGTCAGCGTGCTTTCGTCAGCGCACCGGGTGATACCCGGCCAGACTGGTGGCTGCTGGCTCAGGTGGCGCAGCGGTTAGGGTTCAGTGAGGGGTTTAACTGGCAGCATCCGTCGGAGATCTTCCGCGAACATGCTGCGCTGTCCGGTTTTGAGAACGGGGGGCAGCGGGCATTCGATATCAGCGGGCTGGCGCAGCTGAGTCAGGCGGAGTACGACGCGCTGCGTCCGGTGCAGTGGCCGGTAAACGCTGACCACCCCCGGGGCTGCGCCCGGCTGTTCAGCGATCGGCGCTTTTTTCATCCGGATGGTAAAGCGCAGTTACGGGTGCCGGCAACGCCAAGGGCTGTGCCGCGTGATGCGGCTTATCCGCTGCTGATGAACAGCGGTCGGGTGCGCGACCAGTGGCATACCATGACCCGGACCGGGCTGGTGCCGCGCCTGATGCAGCATTGTGATGAGCCGTTTGCGGCACTGCATCCGGCGGATGCCGTGCAGTATGGTGTGACGCCGGGCGGGCTGGCGCGGGTGCAGTCGCAGCAGGGCTGGATCAGCGTGCGGGTGCGTGCGGATGCCGGGATGCGGCGCGGCGAGCTGTTTGTGCCGATGCACTGGAACCGGCAGTTCAGTCAGCAGGGGCACGTCGACATGCTGGTTGCCGCCCGGGCCTGTCCTTTTTCCGGGCAGCCTGCGCTGAAGCAGACGCCCGTGCGCATCCTGCCGCTGGCGGTGCAGTGGCAGGGCTGGCTGTGGCAGCGCGGGATGACGCCGCCCGCCGGATTGCGTTACTGGGCGCGCGTGCCCTATCCGGCGGTGCAGCGGTTTGCGGTGGCGGGCGAGGGCTCGCCGCAGGTGTGGCTGGCCGATCATGCGGATCTGACCGGTTGTGAGGTGCAGGTCGCCACCGGCAGCGGCAGTGACTACCGGCTGCTGGCCTGGCGCGACGGCGCGTTGCAGCTGGCGTTTTACGCTGGCACAGCGCAGCCGGCGCTGGAGAGTGCGTTTGTCGCGGCGGCCTTCCTGGCTGCCCCGCAGGATGCGGCCGGGCGGCACAGCGTGCTGGCCGGTCGGGCCGCAGAGGGCAGGGCGACGGGCCGGATAATCTGCAGCTGTATGGCGGTGGGTGAGCAGGCGATTTTGCAGGCGATGGCGCAGGGGTGCCGGTCGACTCAGGCGCTGGGCGAGAGGCTGAAGTGCGGCACACAGTGCGGCTCCTGTATTCCGGAGCTGAAGCAGCTGTTGTTGTCTGACGTGGTGGTGGAGGAATGATGACGCGGGCAATTGATTCTCTGGATAAGTTACTGGCTCCGGCCGGTGCGGGCGGGCAGGCGGGCAGCGTCTGGCTGGTCGGGGCCGGGCCGGGTGATGTGGATCTGCTGACGGTGAAGGCATTGCGGTTGCTGCAGCGTGCGGAGGTGGTGGTGTATGACCGGCTGGTGAGCGAAGCGGTGATGGCGGAGGTGCCGGAGAGCGCGTTGTCGATTGACGTGGGCAAGCAGCCGGGCGCGCATGGGCTGAAGCAGGCGCAGATCAATCAGCTGCTGGTGGATCTGGCGCGCAGCGGGCGCAACGTGATCCGGCTGAAAGGCGGCGATCCCTTTATTTTTGGTCGCGGTGGCGAGGAGATGGTGAGCCTGCAGCAGGCCGGGATCCGTTGTGAGGTGGTGCCGGGGATTACGGCGGCGGTGGGCTGTGCGGCGGCCAGCGGTATCCCGTTAACGCACCGGGATTGCGCACAGTCGTTGCGGTTGATTACCGGGCATAGGCGGCTGGGCGAGCCGCAGCTGGATGCGGCTGCGCTGGCGGCGGTGAATGAGACGCTGGTGTTCTATATGGGGCTGAGCTGGAGTGCCTCGATCAGTGCGCAGCTTCAGGCGCACGGGCGCGACAGGGAGACGCCGGTGGCGATTATCGAAAAGGGGACCCGGCCGGATCAGCGGGTGCTGATCACTACCCTGGGCGGGCTGGCGGAGACGGTGGCGCAGGCGCAGCCGGTGTCGCCGTCGCTGCTGATGGTAGGAGACGTCGTGCGGTTTTACCGGGCAGATTTGCAGGAGCAGGGCGTTGTGCGTGCAGCAGGCGCAGGCGCAGGCTGGAGCGGGCTGTGAGGGCGATGCGTCGTGCAGCAGGGGCAGGCTGTGGGGGCGGTGCGTCGTGCAGGAAAGGCCTGCCTGATCGCAAAGGATTCCTGCCTCCCTGCGGATTGGGCTCGCCCTCCCTGGCTCGCACACTTTGCTCTTCAGGCAGGCCTTACCTGCCCGGCTGAAGGCGGTGCTTCCTTTCGTTCAAAACGCTGCGTGCTAATCCGTTACATCGCCCGCTTCATGGGCAGAGGGGCAACCAGCACTTTCACGCCCAGCGCTTCGAACGCGCTGACCTGAGCGGGGCTGATGCCGCTGTCGGTAATCAGATAGTGAATGTGGCTCCAGTCGCAGGGCAGCGCAAACATCGATACTTTGTCGATTTTGCTCGAATCGGCGACCACGTAAACCGTGCTGGCCGATTTGATCATCGCCAGTTTTACCTTGATGTCGGTTTCACTCGGAAAGCTCAGGCCGAGACGCGGCGAGATGCAGGCGGTGGCCAGAAAGAGTTTCTCCGCCAGCACGTTCTCAAAGAAACTGGCCGCTTTTTCGCCAGAGGTGGAGAGTGTCGGAAATTTAAAGGTGCCCCCGGTGAGCAGGATGTTGATCCCCGGCTCGCCACCCAGCTTCAGGGCGATATTCACCGCGGTCGTTACCACGGAGAGACGCCGGATATGGCTGAGGGCATCAGTGATGGCCGTGGTGGTGGTGCCGGAATCGAAAATCACCGTATCGCCATTTTCGATGTGCTGCGCCGCCAGTCGGCCAATTGCCTCTTTCTCTTCCAGATGTGTCTGCCGCTCCAGCAGCATTGCACCGCTGTTCTGTTTACCGGTCATCAGGGTCGCGCCGCCGTGATAGCGCTGTACAAACCCCTGTTTTTGCAGCATACGCAGGTCGCTGCGCAGGGTGGCCTCCGTCAGCCCAAAGGTCTCCGTCAGGGCTTTAACCGTGACGGTGCCATCCTCACGGATCATCTCCAGAATTTTCTCGCGGCGTTGCTGCATGTCAGCGAACTGCTCACTTTTGCTTTTCAATCGAAATGCTCCCTTTTCCAGTGACCTGACGGGTCGGGCGAACAGGCTCTTTGTGGCTGAGTTTAACGCGCCCTTTTTCTGAATGCGAGATGGCCCGGCGCATCATTGATTTTCGAATGAAAATAAAAAGCAGACAGGTTGTTGAATCTCTCACGCTTTCCGGATCGCGCCTGTCAGGCTTTATTTCACTACTGCAAGCCAGATCACGCCTTTTCAATCAGATAAGCGGCGCGGGCTGTGAGATGGTCGAAATTTGATCTGCTCCACATATCATTTCTTTTCGATAGCATATATTTTTGTTCGAAAATGAGTAAGCCAACGGCATCAGCAAAAATCTGAGGGGAAGAGTGGGATGAGTGGTGAATATGACGTAAACCTGCGCTACGGCGTGGATACCGCCCTGAATCTGGGTGACAAAGTGGCCGTCGTGACCGGCGGGCTGGGCGGGATTGCGATGGCCACCAACGGCATGCTGCTGGAGAAGGGGGCGCGTCTGGCACTGCTCTATCCGCCGTTTGAAGCGGAGAAGGTTGCCAGTCTGCAGAAGGACTTTGCCGCCGACCGGGTCCGGTTTGTCTGCTGTGACGTTACCGACCCCGCCTCTGTCGACGCCGCCTTTGAGACGGTGGTTGCCCACTATGGCCGCATCGACATTCTGGTGAACTGCGCAGGCTACGTGATGCTGCAGCCGGTGGTGGAGACCGACTTTGCTGAGTGGCAGAAGCAGATCGCCGTCAACCTCACCGGGCCTTTTCTCTGCTCACAGGCGGCTGCACGACAGATGATCCGGGCGGGTGCGGGCGGCAAAATTATCAATATCGCCTCGCAGGCTGCCTCGATCGCTATCGACAACCATGTCGCCTACACCTCAGCCAAAGCGGGCCTGCTCGGCATGACCAAAGTCATGGCGAAAGAGTTTGCCCCGCATCGTATCAACGTAAACACCCTGTCGCCCACCGTGGTGCTGACGCCAATGGGCGAAAAAGCGTGGCGCGGCGAGAAGGGCGAGCAGATGAAAAAGCTGATCCCGCTGGGACGCTTTGCCTACACCGACGAGATCGCCGCCGCCGTGCTCTTTTTCGCCAGCAACGGCAGCGACATGATTACCGGCGCGGACCTGATGATCGATGGGGGCTTCACCATCTGGTAACGCCACGCTGACACCCGGGAATGAACACCCTGACATAACGATAAGCGAGAACATCATGAAAAACCGTACCCTGCTGTGTAGTGCCGTGGCTGCCTGCCTGGTTTCGCAGGCGGCGTTTGCCGCCGAAAAAGGCACCATTATGATCCTGGTTAACTCACTCGATAATCCCTATTACGCATCAGAGGCCAAAGGGGCCAATCTCAAAGCGCAGGAGCTGGGCTACAAAACCACCGTGCTGTCGCATGGTGAGGATGTGAAGAAGCAGAGCGAACTGATCGACGCCGCGATTGGTAAAAAAGTGCAGGGTATCGTGCTCGATAACGCTGACTCCACTGCCAGCGTAGCGGCCATTAAAAAAGCCAAAGATGCCGGGATCCCGGTGGTGCTGATCAACCGGGAAATTCCGGTGGATGACGTGGCGCTGGCCCAGATCACCCACAACAACTTTCAGGCCGGCTCAGACGTGGCCAACGTCTTCGTGGAAAAGATGGGTGAAAAGGGTAAGTACGCCGAACTCGCCTGCAACCTGGCGGATAACAACTGCGTGACACGCTCGAAATCGTTCCATCAGGTGCTGGATCAATATCCCGACATGCAGAGCGTGGCGCGTCAGGATGCCAAAGGCACGCTGATCGACGGCAAGCGCATCATGGACAGCATCCTGCAGGCGCACCCGGATGTAAAAGGGGTCATCTGCGGCAACGGTCCGGTGGCGCTGGGGGCGATTGCGGCACTGAAAGCGGCGGGGCGTGACGACGTGATTGTGGTGGGGATTGACGGCAGCAACGACGAACGCGACGCGGTGAAAGCCGGCACGCTGAAAGCCACCGTCATGCTGCAGGCGCAGGCGATTGCCGCCGAAGGAGTGACCGATCTCGACAACTTCATTCAGAAAGGCGTGAAGCCGGAAAAACAGCGGGTGATGTTCCGCGGCATTCTGATCACCCCGGAGAATGCCAAAGGCGTTCAGGACTTCAACTACAAGTCGTAATTAACCGCTGCCGCGCCTGCGCTGGCGGGCGCATGGGAGAAGAAGATGTCCCGAAAAGTCTGGCTGACGCTGGTGGTCGTGCTGCTGAGTGGCTGCCGAATTGTGTCGCAGCAGGAGCTGGCTGACCTGAAAAATCCCCCTAACCCGAAGATGGCTGATATTGACCAGATGTGGCAGCAGAAGCTGGTGCCGCAGCTTCAGGCGGAGGCGCGGCCCGTGTCAGCGCTGCTGACCTCAATGCGGTCAGCCAAAGATTTTGACACTGCCTGTCAGACCGAAGGCTATCGCACTCAGGCGGAGAATCCCTGCATCTTCAGCGTCTCGGTACAGGGCGATGTGACGGCAGTCAACACTACCTCACGCAGCGGAAAGATGACCGTAAAGGATGAATCAGGTGACAGTGTCACTATTCAGATCGGGCCGATCATCCGTGGCACCGCGCTGCGTGATGGCTACCGGGGCGCAGGTTATCAGGATTTTAACGACCAGGTGCTGTTCGGTGACTTCGGTAAGGCGATTAATCAGCACGCCTCGCAGATGATGCAGCACTTCGCGCCGAAGGTGGGCGATAAGGTGAAGGTGACCGGCGTGTTCAGCAGCTGGGACATTCCGCAACAGCTGCCGGATATCACCCCGGCCGCCATTTCCCGGCAATAAGGAGCGGCAGATGCAGCAACCTCAACAGCCCGGCGATGTAATTATTGAAACGCGCAACCTGTCGCGTCTTTACCCCGGCGTAACCGCACTCGATCAGGTCAACTACCGGGTCTACCGCAACAAAGTGAATGTCCTGATCGGCGAGAACGGCGCCGGGAAGTCCACCATGATGAAGATGCTGGCCGGCGTGGAGACCCCCTCGTCGGGCGAGATTCTGCTGGATGGCCGGCCGGTGTCGCTTCACTCCACCCAGCAGGCAGAGAAACAGGGGATCAGCATCATTTTTCAGGAGCTGAACCTGTTTCCCAACATGAACGTCATGGACAACATCTTTATCGCCAACGAGTTTTTCCAGCGCGGGGTGATCAACGAGAAGTATCAGTATGCGCTGGCGAAGTCGCTGCTGGAGAGGCTGCAGCTGGATGTCGATCCCTTTGCGCCGCTGGGCGAGCTGGGTATCGGTCATCAGCAGTTGGTGGAGATCGCCCGGGCGCTCTCCAAGGATACCCGGGTGCTGATCATGGACGAGCCGACCAGCGCGCTCAGTCAGTCGGAGGTGAAAGTGCTGTTCAGCGTCATTGAGCAGCTCAAGCGGCGCGGCGTCACCATTATCTACATCTCCCACCGGCTGGAGGAGCTGATGGAGATCGGCGATCACATCACGATTTTCCGCGATGGCCGCTTTATCAGTGAGCGCGAGGTACGCGACGCCAGCGTGCCGTGGATTATCGCGCAGATGGTGGGCGACCGGAAAAAACAGTTCGACTTTCAGCCTGCCCCGCAGGGGGAAACCGTGCTGGAGGTGGAGGGGCTGACTGCCCTGCATCAGAACGGTGGTTACAGGCTGAATGCGGTGAGTTTTACGCTGCGCAAGGGGGAAGTAATCGGCATCTATGGCCTGCTCGGCGCCGGTCGGACAGAACTGTTTAAAGGGCTGATTGGCCTGATGCCCTGCCAGTCGGGCCGGGTGCGGCTGGCGGGCCGCGATCTGGCGAAACGCAGCTTCCAGCAGCGGCTGAAAAGCGGCATTGCGCTGGTGCCGGAGGATCGTAAAGGCGAAGGGGTGATTGAACTGATGTCGATCACCGCCAACATGACGCTCTCGGACTTCAGCCTGCGCGGCTTTCGTCGGGCACTGGGGCGGCTCAACCCGCGTCGCGAGCAGCAGCGGGTCAGTGAGATGATCGGCCATCTGGCGATCAAAGTCAGCGATCCCGACCTGCCGGTCACGTCGCTGAGCGGCGGTAATCAGCAGAAGGTGGTGCTGGGTAAGGCGCTGATGACCGGGCCGCAGGTGGTCCTGCTGGATGAGCCGACACGCGGCATCGACGTGGGCGCGAAGACCGATGTCTATCACCTGATTGGCAATCTGGCGCAGCAGGGGCTGGCGGTGATGTTCTCCTCCTCCGAACTGGATGAGGTGATGGCACTGGCGGACCGGATTTTAGTGATGGCCGATGGCCGGATAACGGCCGATCTGCCCCGCGCAGCGGCCACGCGCGAACACCTCATCGCGGCATCAACCCCGCAGGATTAAGCGGGCCGGAGAATCTGATGAACCAAAAATATCTGCTCTACATGTACCTGCTCAAAGCGCGCACCTTCATTGCGCTGCTGATCGTGGTCTGCTTTTTCAGCGTGATGGTACCGAACTTTCTTACCCCCTCTAACCTGCTGATCATGACGCAGCACGTGGCGATCACCGGGCTGCTGGCGATAGGGATGACGCTGGTGATCCTGACCGGCGGCATAGACCTCTCGGTGGGCGCGGTTGCCGGGATCTGTGGGATGGTGGCGGGCGCGCTGCTGACCAATGGCATTCCGCTATGGGGCGGCAATACGCTGTTCCTGAACGTGCCCGAAGTGATTCTGGTGGTGGCCCTCTTTGGCATCCTGGCCGGACTGATTAACGGCACGGTGATCACCCGGCTGGGCGTGGCGCCCTTTATCTGCACCCTGGGCATGATGTATGTGGCGCGGGGCGCGGCGCTGCTGTTTAACGATGGCGGCACCTACGCCAATCTGGTCGGGCTGCCCGCCCTGGGCAACACCGGCTTTGCCGTGCTGGGGTCCGGCACCCTGCTGGGCGTCTATCTGCCTATCTGGCTGATGCTCGGCTTTTTACTGCTGGGACTCTACCTGACGCGCAAAACGCCGCTGGGGCGCTATATCTATGCCACGGGCGGCAACGAGTCCGCCGCACGGCTGGCAGGGGTGCCGATCATCAAAGTTAAAATCTTTGTTTACGCCTTTTCCGGCCTCTGCGCCGGGCTGGTGGGGCTGGTGGTGGCGTCTCAGCTGCAGACCGCGCACCCGATGACCGGCAACATGTTTGAAATGGACGCTATCGGGGCCACCGTACTGGGCGGCACCGCGCTGGCGGGGGGACGCGGGCGCGTCTCCGGCTCGATTATCGGCGCTTTCGTTATCGTCTTCCTGGCGGATGGCATGGTGATGATGGGCGTCAGCGATTTCTGGCAGATGGTGATTAAAGGGCTGGTGATTGTCACGGCCGTGGTGATTGATCAGTTCCAGCAGCGTCTGCAAAGCAAAGTGGTGCTGCTGCGTCGCCATGAAAAAAAGCCGCAGCCGGCACCCCTCACTGATGTGCGTCACACGTAACAGGAGCAATGATGAACGGAAAACAGCAGGGAAAAACTGTCGTGATCACCGGTGCCTGCCGGGGGATTGGAGCCGGTATCGCCGCGCGGTTCGCCCGCGACGGGGCGCGGCTGGTGATGGTGTCCAATGCGGACCGGGTGTTTGCCACCGCCGACCAGCTGCGGCAGCAGTATGGCAGTGAGATTCTGGCGCTGCAGGCTGACGTGACCGATGAAGCCGCGGTGCAGCAGCTCTATCAGCAGGCCGCCGAACGCTTTGGTCAGATAGATGTGTCGATCCAGAATGCGGGGGTCATCACCATTGACCGGTTCGATACGCTGCCAAAAAGCGACTTTGAGCGGATTCTGGCGGTCAATACGACCGGCGTCTGGCTCTGCTGTCGTGAAGCGGCAAAATATATGGTGACGCAGCGCAGCGGCAGCCTGATCAACACCTCGTCGGGGCAGGGACGGCAGGGCTTTATCTACACGCCGCACTATGCCGCCAGCAAAATGGGGGTGATTGGCATCACGCAGAGCCTGGCGCTGGAGCTGGCCCCGTGGAACATCACGGTCAACGCCTTTTGTCCCGGTATCATTGAGAGTGAGATGTGGGATTATAACGATCGGGTCTGGGGAGCGATCCTCAGCAGCGAAAAGAAAACCTACGGCACAGGTGAGCTGATGGCGGAGTGGGTCAACAACATTCCGCTGAAGCGCGCCGGACAGCCGGAGGATGTGGCCGGACTGGTGGCCTTTCTGGCCTCCGAGGATGCGCGCTACATCACCGGTCAGACCATTAATGTGGATGGGGGTCTGATCTTCTCCTGACGGCGTCGGACGCGGCTGGCCTGCCGCTCAGGCAGGCTTTTTCAGCCAGACTTTTCTGTTATATGCACATTTTGCCGCTGCTGTCCTGCATCGCCGTCACAATATGTTAAGGTAATGATTGATAATTTGGCTTTTGTTGCAGCAACGAATCAATCAATTTACCAGGTGACATGATACGGAAAACGGGTTTTCTCGCCTTAATCACGCTGTCGCTCTCCGCGATACCCGCCGCGCACGCGTTTCAGACCGACACCGCCGTGTCAGAGACGCCATTCGACGATCCCGCGCGCTACAGTGACGCCCTGCCGACCCTCGGCAGTGTCAGCGATCAGGATGAGGCGTGGAGCAAAAAGCTGGCGGCCGTCGCCAAAAGTATCGGCGAGGCGAGCAAAAACGACAGCAACGTCACGTTTGGCCAGCAGGCGGGCATCTGGGCGTTCAATCATCTGCGGGATGAGGTGGCCGAACGGGTAGAGAGCGAAGGGCAGTCGCTGCTGTCGCCTTACGGCACTGCACAGCTCGATCTGAAAGTGGACATGGACGGAAACTTCACCGGCACCGGCGGCGATCTCTTCAGCGCCCTGGCCGATGAAAACAGCCTGCTCACCTTCAGCCAGCTTGGCCTGCACGAAACTGACGATGGGCTGGTCGGCAACGCCGGACTGGGCCAGCGCTGGGAGGCGGGTAACTGGCTGCTGGGTTACAACGGCTTTGTCGACCGCACCTTCAGCAGCGGCCTGCAGCGCGCCTCGGTCGGCACAGAGGCGTGGAGCGATTCGCTGCGCCTCTCCGCCAACTACTATCAGCCTCTCTCCGGCTGGAAAAACCTGAGCGATTCCCGGCAGCAGCGGATGGCGCGCGGCTATGACATCACCAGCCAGAGCTATCTGCCGTTCTACCGGCAGCTCGGCGTGTCCGTGAGCTATCAGCGCTATCTGGGGGAGAATGTCGATCTGTTTAACAGCGGCAACCGCTATCACAACCCTTCCGCCATGTCGTTTGGTCTCTCCTACACGCCGGTGCCACTGGTGACGCTCTCCGCCACCCACAAAACCAGCAGCGCCGGCGAGAGCCAGGATCAGCTGGGTCTGAAGCTCAACTACCGTTTCGGCGTGGCGCTGCGCCGCCAGCTCGATGCCGATAACGTCGCCGAAGCGCACTCGCTGCGCGGCAGCCGCTACGATACGGTGACCCGCAGTGAGACGCCAGTGCTCGCCTTCCGTCAGCGTAAAACCCTGTCGGTCTTTCTGGCGACCCCGCCCTGGCAGCTCAGCAGTGGCGAGAGTCTGCCGCTGAAGCTGCAGGTGCGCGCCAGTTATGCTATCCGGGCGGTGAGCTGGCAGGGCGATACGCAGGCACTGAGCCTGACACCGCCTGCCAACAATGCCGATCCGCAGGGCTGGAGTGTGATCCTGCCGCAGTGGGACCCGTCACCCGATGCCAGCAACGAATATCGCCTGTCGGTAACGCTGGAGGATAGCAAACAGCAGCGCGTGACCTCGAACTGGATCACCCTGAAGATTGCGCCACCGATGCCGATGGATGACGTGTCGCAGAACGATCGCTTCGATCTGATGGCTCCCGGCGCGGCGCTGTAACCACCTCCGCGGCCTCTGCGGCGGCGTTGTCCCGCCTGCGCTGCCTGAGCCGGGCGGGGGCTGAAAAGCAGTAACATCATGTTGCAATCATCAGCCGCAACTATCGCAGCAATGGATAAGGCGTGACGGGAAAATGCCGATAACTACAGCAGTTCCCACTCCTTTTCGGATTTGCTGATGCGCCTGAATGTACTGAAAACTCTGCTTCCCTCTTTTATCCGTCAGCGTGGCCTGCACGCTGCCGCGTCGTTCACGTCGCTGGGCGGCGCCATGGCCGTGATTGAGTTCACCCCGGCTGGCATTATCCGCCGGGCCAGTCCGCTGTTTCTGGCGACGATGGGATACCGGGCGGAGGAGATCGTGGGTCAGCATCACCGCATGTTCTGTCCGCCTGCGCTGGTGAACTCGGCTGAATATCAGCGTTTCTGGCAGCGCCTCGCGGCAGGGGAAAGCTTCAGCGACAAATATCTGCGGCTGGCTAACGGCATGCGCCCGGTCTGGCTGGAGGCCAGCTATATTCCGGTGACCGATCGACGCGGCCGGGTGTTCAAAATCATCAAGATCGCCGCCGATATCTCAGAGAGGATGCAGTCGTCGCTGGAAAAGGAATCCATCATTAATGCGATCAGCCGCTCGATGGCGATGATCGCTTTCAGCCCTGACGGGATCGTGCTGGAGGCAAACGACAACTTTCTCCAGGCCACCGGCTATCAGGCTGCGGAGGTGGTGGGACAGCATCACCGGCTTTTCTGTTCAGCGGAACTTTCAGGGAGCGAGGAGTACCGTCAGTTCTGGGCGCGGCTGAATCAGGGTGAATTCTTTTCGGGGCAGTTTCCCCGGCTCAACCGGCGGGGCGAACCGCTCTGGCTCAGGGCGACCTACAATCCGGTCTTCAACAGCGACGGGCAGCTCGACAAAATTGTGAAGTTCGCCACCGATGTGACGGAGCAGGTGCTGCGTAATCAGCAGGAATATGACGCGGCGCTGAACGCCTGGAATATGGCGGTTCAGACGCGGGGCAGTGCGCAGGCCGGGGCCGATGTGATTGAAAACAGCATTCAGAAAATCAGCCAGATCGCTCAGGAGATGGGCGTTGTGTCGGCCGATGTCTCGCGCCTCAACAGTCAGTCTGCCAGCATCGATGGCATGGTAGAAACCATCCGGCGTTTTGCAATGCAGACCCGACTGATCGCCCTCAATGCCGCCATAGAGGCGGCGCGGGCAGGCGCGTCGGGCCGCAGTTTTGCCGTCGTCGCGGCCGAGGTGCGCACCCTGGCCGCCAGCGTCAGCAGCGCGACCGAGGAGATCGAACGGGTTGTGGCGGGCAATAACGAACTGGCGCGAGAGGTGCTGCGTGGCATTGAAACGTCGCTGGCGAGTACCGGTCAGGGAGTGAGCCTGATGCGTGAGGCAGGCGAGGTTATCGCCAGCATTCAGAAAGATTCGGAGCGGGTTGAGAGCGCCGTGCGTGAGGTTGCCCGGGCGGCACACGGCGAGTAGTCGCCCATAAAAGGCGGGCTGAACAGTCCGCCGCAACAGCGGCCCGGCAGGGCCTGCATCCCGTCAGCCTGTCGTCCGGCAGCGCGTCTGTCAGCGCACGATGGCCATCACCACCCGTAATGCATGGGTATAGATATCTCTCTGGCCGTTGACGGAGCGCGCCTCCTGCTGCCGGAGAAACGCCAGGATCTCCTCCGCGCCCGCTGGCTGGCCAGACTTCAGCAGGCTGGCGACCGCGTGGCCGACCACGGCATGCACCTCATCCATGTCGACCGGTTTATTCGTGCTCAAAGGCGACCCCCGCGCAACAGTGTTGCTGAATGTTTTCTGAAAGCGGTCTGCCGAAGCGATGCCGCAGGCCCGGGCTGGCCGCCGCCCTGATGTGTGCGGCCATCATGGCAACGCCTTCACTAATTTGTCCCGCAGCGTAGCGACCTGGGCTGTCAGATCGACGAGCTCATGGCAGGCCGTATCCATCACCGAAATCATATCTGCCGGCACGCCCGCCGCCGTCACTTTAAGCTGGTGGCCCTGCTTGGTCAGGGAGACCCATACCCGGCGCTCATCCTGGCCGGTATCACGCTGGCGGCAGATCACGCCCGCACTCTCCAGCCGCTTAAGAAGCTGACTGAGCGTGCCGGAGTCGAGCCGGACGCGCGCCCCGATTTCGGAAACGGTCAGGCGATCTTTTTCCCACAGCACCAGCAGCACCAGATACTGCGGATAGGTCAGCCCTAGCGGCTTCAGCCGTGACTGATACAGTTTCGTCATCGCGAGGGAGGCGGAGTAGAGCGCAAAGCAGAGAAACTGATCGATCGTTTCCGGTGCTGCGACAGGCGGCGTTTCACAGATCCCCGTGGTTTCATCGTTCATATGTTTACTCATTCTGAGTCGGGGGTGGGGGGCGGCATCCTGATGCGTCTCCGCTGTAAGGGCACCGCAGCTGCTCCGGGTCGGCAACCCTGGCGGCCGCCTCGCGTTACGCTGTCAGACATCCACTTTGTCAGGGGCCGTTACGGCGGGAAGAAAACTGTTCCGTTTCCGCCGCATGGAAAGGCAGACCAGTATTGAGTCAAATCAAATTGAAGTCAACCCAACCGGCAGCCACGCGGGGTGCACAACGTGCTGAAGCGGCTGCGCGTTCAGCACGTCTCCACCCGCCACGTTCGGTGCGGCGTGGTCTGCCGGAGAGCGTTAAACCGTGAAGGTCTCGACCATGCCGCGCAGATCGCGTGCCTGGGCCAGCAGTGACTGCGAGGCTGACGAGGACTCCTCCACCAGCGCGGCGTTGTTCTGGGTAACCCCATCCATCTGACTTACCGCAACGCTGACCTGAGAGATACCCTGCATCTGCTCGCTGGAGGAGAGTGAGAGGTTGTCCATCGCATCGGCCAGTTCACCGACGCGGCTGACAATCTTCAGAATACGTTCACCCGTTCCCGCCGCGACGCTCACACCGCCTTCGACCTGCGTCACGGCCTGCTCAATCAGCTGTTTGATGTCACGGGCTGCTGTGGCGCTGCGCTGGGCCAGTGAACGGACCTCACCGGCAACGACCGCAAATCCGCGACCCTCTTCACCGGCGCGCGCCGCTTCCACGGCGGCGTTGAGCGCCAGAATATTGGTCTGGAAGGCGATCCCTTCAATCACCGCGGTGATATCCCGGACCCGGACCGCACTCAGCGAAATCTCCTGCATGGTCTGCGCCAGACGATGCACATCCGCTTCGCCGTCATGGGCCAGCATGGCCGCCTCGCGCGCAGAACCCGCTGTCTGCTGCGCGCCTGCGGCATTACTTTTCACTGTGGCGGTCAGCTGCTCCATACTGGCTGCGGTTTCCTGCAGGGCCGCGGCCTGCTCTTCGGTGCGTGAAGAGAGTTCCGTGTTACCCTGGGAAATCTCATCGGCCGCCAGCGCAACCGACGCCGACGCGTCTTTAATCTGCGTGACCATGCCGCGCAGGTGTGTCTGCATGCTGTTCAGTGAGGCGAGCAGGCTTGTCGTGTCACCCGTCCGCAGCGTGACCGGCGAGGTGAGATCACCCGCCGCGATCGCTGCCGCCAGCGTCTGCGCCTGGATCGGTTCGCCGCCCAGCTGGCGCATCAGCATCCGCACAATGAATGTGCAGGTGGCGATCGCCGCCAGCAGGGAGATGACCGCCAGGATTATCAGTATGCGGGTGGTGCGACCAATGCTGTCGCTGTTCTCTACGACGGTATCCCGGCTGCTGTGCATCTCAAGCTCGGTCAGCTCGTCGATCGCCTTCAGCAGGCTTTGCTGTGCCGGTCGCACCACGGTTAACAGATAGCTCGTGACTTCCTGCTGACGGTTTTCCAGCCCCAGCTTCCCCGCCGTCATCAGCGTGGAGAGGGCCGCACCCTCGCTGGACTCAATCCTGCCCATCGCTTCCCGCCCGGCCTGCCCGGCGTCCGTCTGCATCATGCGTGCCAGCGCTTCGCGGTTGCTGACGTAGAGGTCCCGCTGTTTCTGCAGGCGTTCCCACTCCGGCTGCATCGCCTTCGGATCGGTCAGCAGGGCAAGGTTGCGCACGGCTATCGCCATATCGCGAACGCCGCCCCGCATATCGAGCACCGTCTGATACTTTTTCAGCCGCACATTCACCACCTCGTTCATGCCATCGCGGGCACTGTCCAGGGCGTGAATCGCTGTGCCGGCACAGATAACCAACAGCAAAATCAGTAAACCAAAACCTGCACTCAGACGCGTTGAGATTTTCATGTGTTCTTCCGGAAGGGTTCATCAGTTAAGACGGTATCGGCCGTCAGGGGCAATTCTGGAGGGGGTGGCATTAACTAAATTGAGCACAATTTATTATTGTGCTATTCAGGCACTTAGCCCGCAAGAAACCCGCAGGGGGACAAATTTATCCGGTCGGACCTGTTAAAGCGCCTGCCGCTGCCGATAGATCCCTGATTGGCATGAGTGATCTCTCCGGCACATGCCGGTCAGGAGCGATCTTCTGCCTCACTGTCACACAGCCAGTGAGAACGCCTGATTGGTACCAGGCAGAACAAAAGGGGTCATTATTGTCAGCCACGCGCAGACCGTGTTTAACCATCACGCCCCGGTTTTTTACAGAAAAATTAAAACAACACTCTGACACCTTTCATCACCAGGAATTAACGCATGCGCCTGAAACTTTTCTGGCTCGCAATGCTGAATATTGCGACCATCTTTTTACTTTCCACGTTGTGGGAATATGGGCTTGAGGCGCACCTCGCTCATCTGCTCGGCCTGAGCTATAACCTGGATTTTGAAACCAGCGAACGCTTACGGTTCATCCTGACATCGACCGCTTTCGCCGGGCTGGCGATGGTGATTCCGGCGCTGCTGATTGCGGGTCTGATCCGCAAAACGCTGCTGGCCGAAAAAAATGCGCTCAGGCTGGCCGGAACCGATGCGCTGACCGGCGTACTCAATCGCCGATCGTTCAATGCGCATATCGCCGCGCTGGATGCTTGCGGGATGCCCTATACCCTGACGCTGCTTAATATCGATGATTTCAAAACTATCAACGATCTCAACGGCCATCGTCAGGGGGACACTATCCTGGTGGCGCTCGCATCGATGCTGACCGCGTCGGCTGGCACGGAAAGTCAGGTGTTTCGCATCGGTGGCGATGAGTTTGCCCTGGTCGTGGCGGCGTCTCAGGCCGAGCAGGCGCTGCTGGAGGCTGGCAGGATCTGTGAGCATGCCTCATCCATCCGCACCGGGCCGCATACCGTTATGCACCTCTCTGCCGGTATTGCCAGTTCTGACTGTCCCGGACAGGAGGATGTGGTGCGGGCCGCCGATCTGGCGCTCTGTGAGGCGAAGCGCAATAAAGAGGCCTGCCTGGCCCGTTTCACGCCGGATATGGCGTTGCGCTTCCTGCAGCGGGAGAAGCTGGAGCATGAGGTCGCCGCCGCCGTCAGCGGGCATGCCATCGTGCCTTTCCTGCAGCCGCTGGTTTCGCTGCGCACCGGCAACATCACCGGGTTTGAGATCCTGGCGCGCTGGATCACCGCCTCCGGTCAGACGGTGGCACCCGCTCAGTTTCTGCCCGTGGTGGAGCGGCTCGGGCTGATGGACAGCCTGACCGTGGCGCTGCTGCAGGATGCCGTCAGCGCCACGCGGGCATGGCCTGCCGGGCTCGGTCTGTCGCTGAATATCACCCCGGAGCAGCTGCTGAGACCTGCGCTGACCAACTGCCTCTCCGCCATTATGCAGCAGGCCGGGCCGGTGATGCTGGAGCTCGAAATCACTGAACAGAACGTGATGGCGATCTCCGACGATGCCCGGCAGGCGATCAGACGCCTCAGGGAGGAGGGGATTGGGGTCGTGCTGGATGATTTCGGCACCGGCTACTCCAACCTGTCGGTGCTGCTGGGGCTGGGGATTACCAAAATCAAAATCGATCAGTCGTTTATTGCCGGGATCGTCACCGGGTCGGAGCAGCGCAAGGTGGTGGAAACCCTGCTGACGCTCTGTCAGGAGCTGAACGTCATTATTACCGCAGAAGGTATTGAGGATGTCTCAACGCTGAGATGGCTGAGAAAGCGCGGTTGTGACTACGGTCAGGGCTATCTCTTCAGTCGTCCGATACCGGCTGAGCAGGCTACACTGCTGCTGGCGTCGGCGGATGCAGAGGGATTCATCCAGGAAGCCGCCGTCTCCGTTATTGAGCCAGACCCGGAGGCTCAGCTGGCACAGCGATAAAAAAACGGGCCCGGCAGCGTGTGCCGGGCCGCACGGGCATCAGAACTGATAGATCAGACCCACGGCCGTAATATCATCCGTGGCCAGATTAAGCGGGTTGTTGTCTTTCAACAGGTTGATGCGGTATTCGCCATAGACCGACATATTCTTGTTGAAGTAGTAGGTCGCACCCACCGCAGTGTATTTAACAATGTCGGCGTCGCCGATATTCTCAATCTCTTTACCTTTCGATGAGACGTAACCCACAGACGGACGGAAACCATTCAGGAACTGATACTGAGCAACGGCTTCAAAGTTCTGCGCCTTGTTCGCGAAACCGTTGGTGATCGGCGTGGCGTTCAGGGTTTCACCATACATCGCGGCCAGATAAACCTGGTTCGCATCATATTTCACTGAGGTCGCCCAGTGCTGCGCTTTTTCACCTTCACCGCGTGGGGCGGCGTTCTGCGCCGTTGTGCGATCCAGGCTGGCAAAGGCCCCGGCGAAGCTCAGGCCGAAATCGAAGTCATAAGAGGCAGAGAGGGCAAAGCCATCGCCGTTAGAACGACGAACGCCGTCGGTGTTAGCGCTGCGATCGTTTTTACCCTGATACTGCGCGGCAACGTTTAATCCCTGAACCAGGCCAAAGAAATCGCTGTTACGCCAGGTCAGCACGCCGGTTGAGCGGCCAGAGAGGAAGGCGTCGGTGTAGCCGGAATCGCCGCCAAAGAAGGGCAGCATATCGGTGTAACTCAGCGCGTCATACACCAGGCCGTAGTTACGTCCATAATCCAGCGCACCGGCTTCGCCAAACTTCAGGCCAGCGTAACCCAGACGGGTACGGTTGCCGCTCTGCGCATCGCTGCCTTCTGAGTTGTGCAGGCTGTACTGATACTGCCAGAAACCGTAGCCGGTCAGCTGATCGGTAATCTTAGTTTCGCCTTTAAAACCCAGGCGGGAATAAGAGGAGGTATCACCGTTGTTCTTATCGTCGTCAGAAAAGAGGTGCGACACGTTAATCTTGCCGACCAGATCCAGCTTATTTCCATCCTTGTTATAAATTTCTGCGGCCTGCACTGAAGAGAGGCCGAGCAGTAACGGCATGACAGCCGCCAGTAAAGTGCGCTTCATCATTTATTCATTACCCTGTATTCATTAATTATTATGCCCCGGCTGCGGGGTGAAAAGAAAATGACACAAAAAGTTAAAATTACAAAGCGCAATAAAAGTAACAAAATGTGATATGCATATTCAGCAAAGGAAAATGCGTGTCTGAAAGACGATTAAATTCTGGAGTAATAAGTATTTCTTCTGATGAATTTTACCGGATTTAATAAAAAAGTGATGATTATCAGTGGTTAATTTTTAGGTGTAGCTTTTCTGCCCCTGGCGGTTTGTACGTTTTTAAATCATCAATCCCGCTGGTTAAATTATGGATAAAGCATTAATGCAAATAAGCGATAAGGGTTTTATTCTAACCATTAGCCTGCGTAGCAATATCTGTTCATCTTTATTTCAAAGGTTATTCCGCTGCCAATCATCACGCCGGGAATAATGCAGAAGAAATCGTTTTCATTTTATTTATCCGCTTAAAAAATAATCAGGCCAGACGTCGGTCTGCCCGCTTAAATGAAAAGATTCTGTTAAATCCTGGCATGTCGTCATCCTCTCTCGCTGAATATTCTGCGCCTCATCCTGCACCGTTGCGAGGCAGGCTGCGCTAAAACAGGGCACTCTTCGGGCCTTTTGCGGAGTGATTGTTTATCAGCGATCACAAAAGCGATATTTCATCCCGCGATTGCATAATTCCGCTATTTAAAACCCGGCTCTGCCGCTGCAATCAGACAATTATTCACTATATATGCAAAAAAAGTGAATAGCAGAGGCGTGTAACTTATTGATATTGCGTCAGGGTGACGATTTTATGCAGTTAATTCTCTGGCTGGCACGTTAACTGCACTCTACAGTAGGGCTGCATTACAACATCCCTTAACAATTTTAAAACAATAGCTTTACCCGACCGGGAAAGCAGGAGAATGGGTTATGGCACTGCACGTTTCACGTCACGATTTCGATCAATGGATGATGCCGGTTTATGCACCCGCGACATTTGTCCCGGTTCGCGCGGAGGGCTCAACCGTCTGGGATCAGAATGGCAAAGACTACGTCGACTTCGCCGGTGGCATCGCCGTGAATGCGTTAGGGCATGCGCATCCGGCATTACAACAGGCGTTGCAGGAGCAGGCCGCCCGTTTATGGCACACCGGCAATGGCTACACCAATGAGCCGATCCTGCGACTGGCGAAGCAGTTAATTGATGCCACCTTTGCTGATCGGGTCTTTTTCTGTAACTCCGGTGCGGAGGCCAACGAAGCGGCGCTGAAGCTGGCGCGCAAAGTGGCCCACGATCGGGTCGGCCCGGAGAAAAGTGGCATTGTGGCATTTAAGAATGCGTTTCATGGCCGCACGCTGTTTACCGTTACCGCCGGGGGACAGCCCGCTTACTCTCAGGATTTTGCGCCGCTGCCACCTGCCATCCAGCATGCCCCGTTTAATGACCTGGCGGCCGCGGCGGAACTCATTAATGACCAGACCTGCGCAGTAATTGTGGAACCCATCCAGGGTGAGGGCGGCGTGCTGCCTGCCGATCCGGCGTTCCTGCGCGGACTGCGTGAACTTTGCGACAGGCATCAGGCCGTGCTGATTTTTGATGAAGTGCAGAGCGGCGTGGGCCGCACCGGTTCGCTTTATGCCTATATGCACTACGGCGTCACACCCGATGTCCTGACCAGCGCCAAAGCGCTCGGCGGTGGCTTCCCGATTGGGGCGATGCTGACGCGCGACGATCTGGCGAGCGTGATGGGTGTCGGCACACACGGCACCACGTATGGCGGTAATCCGCTGGCGGGCGCGGTGGCCGGTAAAGTGATGGAACTGGTCAATCAGCCGGACTTTATGACGGGAGTGACAGAGCGTCACCAGTGGATCGTCTCGGCTCTGGCGGAGATCAACCAGCGTCTGCAGCTGTTTAAAGAGGTGCGCGGCCTGGGCCTGCTGATAGGTGCGGTGCTGAGCGATGCGTATGCCGGCAAAGCCAAAGCGATTAACCTGGCTGCCGCTGAGATGGGCGTCATGGTGCTGATTGCGGGCGCGAACGTGGTGCGTTTTGCCCCGGCCCTGAACATCAGCGAGCAGGAGGTGAAGCTGGGTATGGCACGCTTTGCCGAGGCCTGTGAAAGCCTGGTACGAGGGTCCGCATCATGATGGTAATCCGTCCGGTTGAACGCGATGATTTAAGCCAGCTGATGACGCTGGCAGGCAAAACCGGCGGCGGGCTGACCTCGCTGCCGGTCGATAGCGCCACGCTTCAGGCGCGAATCGATCGATCGCTGCAAACCTGGCAGGATACGCTGCCGCGCGCTGAGCAGGGCTACGTCTTTGTGCTGGCCGACAGTGAAGATAATCGCGCGGTGGGCATCTGCGCCATTGAAGTGGCGGTGGGCCTGCAGGACCCCTGGTATAACTTCCGCGTCGGCACCCAGGTGCACGCGTCGAAAGAGCTGAACGTCTACGCCGCGCTGCCGACCCTGTCGCTGAGTAACGACCACACCGGCAGCAGCGAGCTCTGCACCCTGTTTCTCGACCCTGAGTATCGTGACGGCAAAAATGGCTATCTGCTCTCCAAATCACGCTTCCTGTTTATGGCTAACTTCCGTGACCGTTTTATGGAGCGGGTAGTCGCGGAGATGCGGGGCGTCAGCGATGAGCAGGGCCACTCACCCTTCTGGGAGAGCGTCGGCAGCCGCTTCTTCTCAATGGACTTCAGCAAAGCGGACTTCCTCAGCGGCACCGGCCAGAAAGCCTTTATCGCCGAGCTGATGCCGAAACATCCGCTCTACATCGACTATCTGACCCCGGAGGCGCAGGCGGTCATCGGCCAGGTTCACCCGCAGACGGCACCTGCCCGGGCCGTACTGGAAGCGGAGGGCTTCCGCTACCTCAACTATATCGACATCTTTGATGGCGGCCCGACACTGGAGTGCGACATTGACCGCATCCGCGCCATCCGCAAAAGCCGGTTGCGCGGCGCAGAGCGGGGTGAAAATCCGGCGGATGCACCGCTCTGCCTGGTCGCCAATAACCATTACCGCCAGTTCCGTGTGGCGCTGATCCCGGCAGATGCCGACGGTGACAGCATAAAACTGACGGACGAACAGATGCGGGCGCTCCACTGCCAGCCGGGCGACAGCCTGCGGGTGGTGACGCTCTGCAAAGAGGAGAAAACAGCATGACGCACCTGATTAAGGGAGAGTGGCAGAGCGGCGAGGCAGAGCACCTGACGAAAGCGGACCCGGTGAGAGGGGAACCGCTCTGGCAGGGGCAGGCGGCTTCGGCAGAGCAGGTCGCCGCCGCCTGCGAGGCGGCGCGCGCCGCGTTTCCGGGCTGGGCAACCCGCCCGCTGGTGGAGCGCCAGGCCATCATCGAAAAATTTGCGGCCGGTCTGGACGCGCAAAAAGCGGAACTGGCCGATACCATTGCGCGTGAAACCGGGAAACCGCGCTGGGAAGCGCTGACCGAAGTGGCGGCGATGATCAATAAAATCGGCTTTTCAGTGAAGGCTTACCATAGCCGCACCGGTGAACAGCAGCAGGGCGAAAGTTCCCTGCGCCATCGTCCCCACGGCGTGCTGGCGGTGTTCGGCCCCTATAACTTCCCCGGTCATCTGCCAAACGGCCACATCGTGCCGGCGCTGCTGGCGGGAAACTGCGTGGTCTTCAAACCCAGTGAGCTGACGCCGCTAACCGCCGAAAAAACCGTGCAGATCTGGCTGGCGGCAGGCCTGCCTGCCGGTGTGCTGGCGCTGCTGCAGGGCGGACGTGAAACGGGCCAGGCGCTGGCCAGCTGCAGCCAGATCGACGGCCTGCTGTTTACCGGCAGCGCCCATACCGGCTATCAGCTGCATCGCCAGTTTGCCGGTCAGCCTGAAAAGATGCTGGCGCTGGAGATGGGCGGTAACAATGCCCTGATTGTCGAGGATCCAGCGGACCTGGATGCGGCGGTCAATATCACGCTGCAATCCGCCTTTATTACGGCGGGACAGCGCTGCACCTGCGCCCGTCGCCTGCTGGTGAAGCGCGGAGCGGCGGGAGAGGCGTTTCTGCAGCGGCTGGTGGAGGTTGCAGGCCGGCTGCAGCCGGCGGCCTGGGATGCCGAACCGCCCCCTTTTATGGGCAGCGTGATTTCAACCGGCGCGGCAGAGAAGATCATGGCGGAGTGGCAGCGGCGGGTGGAGGCGGGCGGCGAGGTGCTGCTGGCGATGCGCTGGCCGGATCGCCACAGCGCGATCCTGACGCCCGGCATCATTGATATCACCGGCGTGCAGGGCATTCCGGATGAGGAGGTTTTTGGCCCGCTGCTTAATGTGATCCGTTACGACACCTTTGACGAGGCGATAGCACTGGCGAACCAGACCCGCTACGGCCTGTCGTGTGGCCTGATCTCCCCCCTGCGCGCGCAGTTTGATCAGCTGCTGCTGGAGGCGCGAGCCGGCATCGTCAACTGGAACAAACCGCTCACCGGTGCCGCCAGTACCGCGCCGTTTGGCGGCATTGGGGCCTCGGGTAACCATCGGGCCAGCGCCTGGTACGCGGCAGACTACTGCGCCTGGCCGATGGCCTCGCTGGAGTCGCCGGATCTGACGCTGCCCGCCACGCTCTCACCTGGCCTGGATTTCTCACCCTCGGAGACGTTGCTATGAAGGCCACCGAAGCGAACTTTGACGGTCTGGTGGGGTTGACCCACCACTATGCCGGGCTCTCATTTGGTAATGAAGCTTCAACCCGCAATCAGCTGCAGCCCTCGAATCCCCGTCTGGCGGCAAAGCAGGGGCTGCTGAAGATGAAGGCGCTGGCCGATATGGGGTTTGTGCAGGGGGTGATCCCCCCGCATGAGCGTCCTAATATCGCGGCGCTGCGTCAGCTTGGCTTCCGTGGCAGTGACGAGCAGGTCGTGGCGTCGGCCGGGAAAACCGCGCCGGGCTTACTCTCTGCCGCCAGTTCCGCCTCGGCGATGTGGGTCGCCAATGCGGCCACCGTGTCGCCGTCAGCCGACAGCGGTGATGGCCGGGTTCACCTGACGGTGGCCAACCTGAACAATAAATTTCACCGCGCGATGGAAGCCCCGGAAACCGCCGGGCTGCTGCGCGCCATCTTCCGCGACAGAGACCATTTTGCGGTGCACGATGCGCTGCCTCAGGTGGCGATGTTCGGCGATGAAGGAGCCGCAAATCACAACCGCCTGGGGGGCGACTATGG
The DNA here is from genome assembly GCF_059731105.1 of Type-F symbiont of Plautia stali. Lineage (NCBI taxonomy): Bacteria > Pseudomonadati > Pseudomonadota > Gammaproteobacteria > Enterobacterales > Enterobacteriaceae > Type-F symbiont of Plautia stali. Next base: position 1,751,945 of record NZ_AP035909.1, read on the forward strand.
CGAGCGGGGCGTACAGCTGTTTGTCTATGGCCGTGACAGCAGCCATGAGGGGAAAGCCCCGCAGCGCTATCCGGCGCGCCAGACGCGCGAGGCCAGTGAAGCGGTCGCCCGTCTGCATCAGCTCTCACCTGAACACCTGCTGTTTGCGCAGCAGAATCCGGCGGTTATCGACCAGGGGGTTTTTCATAACGATGTGATCGCGGTGAGTAACCAGCAGATGCTCTTCTGCCATCAGCAGGCGTTTGTCGATCAGCCTGCACTGCTGGCGCAGCTTCGGGCACGCGTGCCCGGATTTGTGGCGCTGGAAGTGCCGGACAATCGGGTGTCGGTAAAAGATGCGGTCGACACCTATCTGTTTAACAGCCAGCTGCTGAGCCGTCCCGACGGCACCATGATGCTGGTGCTGCCGGAAGAGTCGCGTCAGCATCCGGACGTCTGGCGTTACCTGTGCGAGCAGGTGGAAGGGGATGGGCCGCTGAAGGATCTGAAGGTGTTTGATCTGCGTGAAAGTATGTACAACGGCGGTGGGCCAGCCTGCCTGCGTTTGCGGGTGGTGCTGACGCCTCAGGAGCAGCAGGCCGTCAATCCCGCCGTGCTGATGAACGATCGGCTGTTCGCCGCCCTGAACAGCTGGGTCGACCGGCACTACCGCGATCGGCTGTCCCAGGCCGACCTGGTGGATCCGCAGCTGCTGCGGGAGGGTCGTGACGCGCTGGATGAACTGACGAAGCTGCTAGACTTAGGAAATGTGTATGCATTTCAGCAGTGAAGGCGATGGCAGCACGGGCTGCCACCTGCCTGAGGCGTAAAGGAGGAACGATGCAGGACTTTTTGCAGCAGACGCTGTCCGGTGAGGCACCGCGAAAGCGCAGGGGTGAAACGGCGCATCTTCGCTGGCAGTGGTTGTATCACGGCATCCTGCTGATGGAGCCGGTTGTGCCCGTTAAGCAGGCGCTGGTGCTCTCCGCCGGGATCCACGGCAATGAAACGGCCCCGGTGGAAATCATGAATCAGCTGGTCAATGCGCTGCTTCGCGGCGAAAAGCCGCTACAGCAGCGGATGCTGGTGATTCTGGGCAATCCCTCTGCGCTGCGCACCGGCAAACGCTATGTCCGTTATGATATTAACCGGCTGTTTGGCGGACGCTGGCAGCAGGTGGACGATGGCGATGAGGCGCGCCGCGTGCTGCGGCTGGAGCAGGCGCTGGAGAACTTTTGGCTGCTGGGCGAATGCGATGAGACGCGCTGGCATCTCGATATGCACACGGCGATTCGCGGCTCATACCATCCGCAGTTCGGCGTCATGCCGCAAAACGATCGTCCCTGGCCTCCCGCGTTTCTCGACTGGCTGGCGGCTGCCGGTCTGGAGGCGCTGGTCTTTCATCGCGCGCCGGGCGGAACCTTTACCCATTTCAGCTGTGAACATTTCGGTGCGGCCAGCTGCACTCTGGAGCTGGGGAAGGCGCTGCCGTTTGGCGAAAACGACCTGAGCCAGTTCAGTGCGGCACAGCAGGCGCTGGCGGCGCTGCTCTTTGGTGACCCCATGCCCGCCACCCGCGTGAAGCCGCGCCACTATCGGGTTGCGCAGCAGATCACCCGGCTGAGTGAGCACTTCAGGCTGCACATGACGCCGGAGACGCTGAATTTTACCGCCTTTCCTCAGGGCACGCTGCTGGCTGAGGATAGGGATACCCGCTACTACGTGCAGCAGGCACGGGAATATGTGCTTTTCCCGAATCCCGGCGTTGCTGCCGGACTGCGTGCCGGCCTGATGCTGATTGAAGAGGGCGAACAGACCCAGGCGCTGCCGCTCTGACGGGGGGAACTGACGGGTTACAGCAATCCGCGCTAAAAATCGGCAGGAAAGCGGGAGATCCTCTTCCGCTTTCCTGCCGAAACCCTTACACTCCTCCACGATTTCTGCGAAATTCGCTGTAAATTCATAAAGTTTTTCAATTCCTCACGCCTTTCTTCTCATTCTCTTCATGATTGCCGGATTTTTGTCTTTTATGCTTTCACGGCTTTACTCAGGCTCTGAGTAGTTGACGTTCAGCGTCGTATTCTTGTTTCCGAAGACGCGACAGAGTGCTGTCGTCATTATCATGAATCATAAGGACACTATTATGCGCAAACTGACTTCCCTGTTACTGGCTTCTTCGCTGGCGTTTGGTGCAGCCAGCGCCGTCCATGCCGCCGCGGATTCCCTGACGCCTCCGCCAGCCGGCAGCGAAAAAGCGATGCATAAGCCGCCAATGCGCCACGGCATGGAGATGATGTTCCATGGTCTGAATCTGACCGACGCGCAGAAAACCCAGATGCGCGACATCATGAAAGAGAGCCACAAAGATATGCAGCGTCCGTCACAGGATGATCGCCGTGCGATGCACGACATCATCGCGGCTGACAGCTTCGATAAGAGCAAAGCCGAAGCGCAGGCAGAGAAGATGTCTGCTAACGGTAAAGAGCATGCGCTGAAGATGCTGGAAACCCAGAACAAGCTCTATAACGTGCTGACGCCGGCGCAGAAGAAACAGTACAACGCCAACTTTGAGCAGCGCCTGACCGAAAAAGGCCCGCGCGAAGGCAACATGGCGCCACCGGCACCACCGGCTGAATAATCTGAGCTAAGCGGTACTTCTGAGACCGCCGGTGCTGTCCACTGCAGGTAAGTGGACAGCACCGGCGGTTTTTTTATAGCGGCAGGATAGGGTAGTCTCCCGAGAGGATAGGACGGCAGAGGATTTTGTAGCCGTCGTGGTCGAATCCCCCTTTGGGCCGCTGCAGTTTTTTTGCCTCTTCCATGCTGCTGACCGACCCCAGATAGAACCAGTGGTCGATGACGTGGATCTGCGTCATCTGTTTACCTTCTTCCACCAGCCCAACGGCACCCTGCCACGGCCAGCAGAAGACCCGCACGTTCTCCAGCGCTTCCAGCAGCCGGTCCTGGTGATCGCTGACCGGCTCTTTACCGCAGCAGGCCCCGGCGCAGCGGCGCAGTGCCGAACGGAAGCAGCCCCGCTGAGGGCTCAGGGCTTCCAGACCCAGCAAACCGTGACAGAGCTGATACTCATCGGCGAGTTGCTTGAGCCGTTCCAGCGCAGCAAACCGGCTGCGATAAAGCCCGAAGAGATTAGGTGACTGGCTGAAATCAAGATCCTTTGCGTAGACCACTTCGGGTTTGCCGTGGGTGATCTGCAATGAACAGAGCTGCCGGTTTTTGCGCAGGCGTTTATTGAACAGCGGCTGCTGGGTTTTGATCATCTGTGCTTCCAGCAGCAGTGCGCCGAGATCGCCCGCGGTGGGGATCCAGCTGACGCGTCGCGACTGACGCAGCATCTTCGCCTCGTCAGGGGTGCGAAAATGGGACATCACCCGGGAGCGCAGATTCACGCTTTTGCCGATATAGAGCGGCAGCGATTCACTCTCGCCGTGGAAGGTGTAGACGCCAGGGTGATTCGGCAAACCTTCCAGCCACTCACGCAGGTGTTCGGGATATTGATATAGCGCATTCGCGTCGGGTTCGAGGCGATGCGAGGCAGCACGTCTGACCAAAGTGGACTCCATTTACTGGTTGTCCATACAGCATAACAAACCGGTGAAATGATCGCCAGCCGTCTGATCAGCGCGGCCGTGTCGCCAGCCAGCAGATGAGGGAGCCCAGGATGATCATCGCGACGCCCTGCCAGAAGGCGAGCGGTGGCGTCAGGCCGAGCCACAGCGACCCCAGCAGAGCCGACAGCACCGGCGTAAAGTAGGAGGCCGTCGCCAGCAGCGTCAGGTTTCCCTGCTGAATGCCATGATTCCAGGCGGAGTAGGCGATGGCGGTGGAGAGGCCGACAAACAGGACTTCCAGCAGCGGCAGCGGCGCAAAGGTCAGCGGCGTCGGGCTGACGGCAAATTTCAGCCACAGCGCCAGTGCGGTCAGGATAAAAAAGAGCGTGACGCCGTTGGCACCGCGCGCAAACCGGCGGGTGAAATTGTTATAGAGCGCCCAGGTCAGGGCGGCCAGAAAGGCAAGAGCATAGGCGACGGGATTGCGCAGCATGTTCTGCCACAGCAGCGCCGGCGCGCCACTGCCGCTGCCTTTCATCACCCAGATGATACCCAGCAGCGACAGCAGCAGGCCGGGCCACAGCCAGACGCGGAAACGCTGCTGATTAAACGGGATCGCCAGCACGATCGTCAGGCAGGGCCAGAGATAGTTGATCATCCCCAGCTCCAGCGACTGACGGCGATCGCTCGCCAGTCCGATAGCCAGCGCCAGCGCCATCTCATAGCCGACAAAGAGCGCGCCGCCGATCCAGAGATAGATCGCAGGCATCGCCCCTGGCCTGGGCAGACCCCGGGTCAGGCAGAGCAGACAGGCGGTGGTGGTGTAGATCAGCGCCGCGCCGCCGGTGGCACCAAAGGCCTCGCTGACACTGCGCAGCAGGCCGACAGTGGTGCTCCAGAGCAGAATGGCGATAAGCCCGATCAGGGTGGCGCGTGGAACGGTGGCAGGCATGGAGCGATCAACAGCGTGAGTGAAAGGAGCCTCCCTTGCCTGTGCAAAGGAGGCGCAGGATTACTTCCAGAAATCGTCGAAAACCGTGATCGGCGGACGACGTTTGTGCTCGGTTTTGAGATACCAGCCTTCAATGATTTTCGCGCTGTCAGGATGGATACTTTTTCCTTCCAGATAGTCATCAATCATCTCGTAGGTGACACCCAGCGCCACTTCATCCTGCAGGCCCGGACGGTCATCTTCCAGGTCGGCGGTCGGCTTCTTCAGATAGAGGTGCTCCGGACAGCCAAGATGTTTCAGCAGCTGCTTGCCCTGACGCTTGTTAAGGCGGAACAGCGGGTTAATGTCGGTGCCGCCGTCGCCATATTTGGTGAAGAAGCCGGTCACCGCTTCCGCAGCGTGATCGGTACCGACTACCACGCCTTTGGTCATGCCGGCGATGCTGTACTGCGCCTTCATGCGCTCACGCGCTTTTTCATTGCCGCGGATAAAATCGGACAGGGTAATCCCGGCCTCTTTCAGCGCGCGCTCGCTGGCCAGGACCGACTCTTTGATGTTAACCACCAGTGAGCGGTCAGGCTGAATAAAGGCCAGCGCGTCCTGGCAATCCTGCTCATCCGCCTGCACCCCATAGGGAAGACGCACGGCAATAAAGGTGTAGTCGTTATCGCCGGTCTCTTCACGCAGCTCCGTAATGGCCCGCTGCGACAGCGCGCCCGCCAGGGTAGAGTCCTGGCCGCCGCTGATCCCCAGCACCAGCGTTTTCAGTCCGCTGTGGCGTTTCAGGTAGGCTTTGAGAAAATCGATGCTGACCCGCACTTCCTGGTCGGCGTCGATAGTGGGCTTCACACCCAGGGCTTCAATAATTTCCTGCTGCAGTGACATGAACTTCTCCTCAGGTCAGTGGCCTGTCGGCTCGATGCGAACGTGTTATTAAAGCTAACGTGCCTTCACGAAAACAACAAGCCAAAGCGCTAACTGATTCGCGCTAACCATTGCGAAATCAGTGAGTTTTTAGCTGAGGCTCGGGTTTTTTCGCCAGCACGGTAAACATTAAAATGGCCAGCATAAAGCAGCCGAAGATCGTGCCGCACATGCTCAGCACCGAGGTACCGCCGATGCCGGTGATGGGCACGGTAATCGCTCCCAGCGTGAACATGGTGACACCAATCACCGCAGAGGCGCTGCCGGCGCGATGGCCCTGACTCTGCATCGCCAGTGAGGAGGCGGTCGTGGCAATCACCCCATTGCTGGCGATGGTAAAGAACAGCGCGACCAGCAGCAGCGCCAGCGGTGCCTGTAACAGGGCGCAGAGCAGCAGCAGGCTGGAGGCGACAAAGGCCAGCGTCAGGCCGCCTTTCAGCACCCGATATTCGCCCCACAACGGGCAGAGGCGGGCGCTGGTCTGGGAGGCGATCACCAGACCGATGCCGTTGGCCGCAAAGCAGAAGCTGAACGCCTGCGGCGACAGACCGTAGAGCTGCTGCAGCACGAACGGAGAGGCGCCGATGTAGGCGAACATGCCCGACATCATAAAGCCCTGGGTCAGGCAGAAGCCCATGAAAGGACGATGGGTCACCACCTGGCCGAGCGCGGCGTAAGCGGAGAAGATCGATCCTTTGCTGCGGCGGGCTTCCGGCAGCGTCTCATGCAGCTTCCAGCGCGCCAACAGGATCAGCAGAATGGCAATGCCGCCCAGCACCATAAAAATGCCGCGCCAGTCGACGATCGTCATCAGCACGCCGCCCAGCACCGGTGCGCCGATAGGGGCCAGGCCATTGACCAGCATCAGCAGGGCAAAGAATCGCGTCAGTTCATGACCACTGTACATATCGCGCGCTATCGCCCGTGACAGCACCGCGCCACCGGCCCCGGCTAAGCCTTCGAACAGGCGCGCCACCAGCAGCTGGTGGATATCCTGCGCCAGTGCGCATCCCAGCGAGGCGATAAACAACAGCACCAGTGACAGGGTCAGCGGACGCAGACGGCCGAACTTGTCACTCATCGGGCCAAACAGCAGCTGGCCAACTCCCAGCCCCAGCAGGCCGGCGGTCAGACTCAGCTGAGCCGTGGCGGTTTCGGTGTTGAGGTCCCGCGCCATCTGAGGCAGAGCGGGCAGATAGAGATCGATACAGAGCGGGCCCAGTGCGGCCAGCAGGCCCAGCGTGATGGCATAAACCAGGCGGTTGGAGTGTGCAGGAGTCATTATTCCTCGGGGTCGTCAGCGATGGGGTGAAGAGAAAGCGGGCCAGCCTGCGCCAGAGAGCGTCCGGCAGTGCGGCGGGCACCCTGATCGGCATCCGCGCAGGACAGCGTCACGGAAACGGCGCAAAATCAGAAGGTTCGGATGCCGGGGAGTATACGTCTCTGCTGACAGCAAAACAGCCTTCTTTACGGAATCCTGACATTCCGTCTGCCACAAAAAGGCCGCCATAAACTTGATAAACCTGCATTTATGTTCCAGGCTTGATGCCACATGGACAATAAATGAGGAACAACAAGATGAAGAAGGTGATGGGATGTATCGCTGCGGCGCTGACACTGGCGGCACTGTCTGGTTGTACGACTTACGATCGTGCGGAAAGCTACGTGACTAAGCCAGTTGTTAAGGATGTTAAAAAGGGGATGACCCGCGATCAGGTTCGTCAGATCGCCGGTTCGCCTTCAACTGAAATTACCATGGTCCACGCGCGCGGCACCTGCCAGACATATGTTCTGGGTCAGCGCGACGGTAAAGCACAGACTTACTTCGTGAGCTATAACGACACCGGCCGTGTCATGAACTACGGCTTCCAGAGCTGCGCGGAATATGACACCGATCCGCAGGTTCAGCAGTAATCGCTGCTTCTGAATGGTAAACGGCCCGTCTTCATGACGGGCCGTTTTTCGTTGGGGCACTGTTTCATGCCCTCCGGCGCAAAGAGTGGGTGGCAAGCCTGCCGTTACAACCCTGCCGGGCGCGGCACCTCGACATAATCGCCGTCAATCTGCCGCTGGTAGTAGTGGCCATCCTGTACATAAAAACGCCTGCCGTTAAAATCCAGCACCCGCATCTCACCGCTGATCCGCGCCTCTGGCGGTGGCGCCACCACGACATACTCCTCACCGTGACGCTGATAATAGTTGCCGTTGAGCAGGTAGTAGGTCAGCCCGCCAATCAACACGGCGGTGGCGGCCTCGGGCAGAAAGCGCAACGGACCTGGCCCTCCCCAGCGCGGACCGGGGCCACCGTGCCGGCCCCATCCCTCATGCGGTCCCCATCCTCCTGGCGGTCCCCAGCCACCGGGATGCGCAGAAGCCAGAGCGGGCGCTAAGAGTGTCAGCGTCAGAAGTGAGGCGATCATTTTTTTCATCGGGCATTCTCCACAGACGAGTGGAGGCAGAATTCGCTTTTTACAGAAGAAAGACAAGCGCTAAAGCGGCGGATTTTCGCCTGTTTACCACGCTTAACGCTTTCTTAACGGCGTCGCCATGAACAGGGAAGATTATGGAGAGCGGGAAGGGATTAACCTGGCGCGGATGCGCCAGGTTAAGCAGAGATTAACGGTGCGCCAGTTCGGCGTGGTCGTCACTTTCCAGCACGCGCCTGTCGGTCAGGCCTAACCAGCGGCTGGTGAGTGAACCGGCGGTCATGGAGCCATTGACGTTCAGGGCGGTACGGCCCATATCGATCAGCGGCTCGATAGAGATCAGCAGCGCAACCAGGGTCACCGGCAGGCCCATCGCAGGCAGCACAATCAGGGCGGCAAACGTCGCACCGCCGCCGACACCGGCCACACCGGCTGAACTCAGGGTGACGATCCCGACCAGCGTTGCAATCCACAGCGGATCAAACGGGTTGATGCCAACCGTAGGCGCCACCATCACCGCCAGCATGGTCGGATAGAGACCGGCACAGCCGTTCTGGCCGATCGTGGCACCAAAGGAGGCTGCAAAGCTCGCCACAGACTCTGGCACGCCCAGGCGACGGGTCTGAGTCTCTACGCTCAGCGGAATGCTGGCGGCGCTGGAGCGGCTGGTAAAGGCGAACGTAATCACCGGCCACACTTTGCGGAAGAAGCGCAGCGGGTTGATGCCGTTTACCGACAGCAGCAGGGCATGAACCGCAAACATTATCGCCAGGCCGAGGTAAGATGCGACCACAAAGCTGCCCAGCTTGATGATGTCCTGCAGGTTAGAACCGGCCACGACTTTGGTCATCAGCGCCAGCACGCCATACGGCGTCAGCTTCATCACTAAACGCACCAGCTTCATGACCCACGACTGCAGGGTGTCAATCGCCACCAGCACCCGCTGACCTTTCTCCTGGTCATCTTTCAGCAGTTGCAGAGCGGCCATCCCCAGGAAGGCGGCAAAAATGACCACGCTGATGATGGAGGTCGGATTAGCACCGGTCAGATCGGCAAACGGATTTTTCGGGATAAAGGAGAGCACCAGCTGAGGCACGCTCAGATCGGAGACCTTGCCGACATAGTTGCTCTGGATCGCACTCAGGCGTGCGGTTTCCTGGACACCCTGCACCAGACCCTCCGCGCTGAGGCCAAACAGACCGGTCACGAAGACGCCGACCAGCGCAGAAATCGCGGTGGTAAAGAGCAGTACGCCAATGGTCAGTACGCTGATTTTTCCCAGCGACGAGGCATTATGCAGACGGGCGACCGCACTCAGAATCGAAACGAACACCAGCGGCATGACGACCATCTGCAGCAGCTGGACATAGCCATTACCGACGATGTTAAACCAGCTGATCGACGCTTTGACCACGGCGCTGTTTTCACCGTAGATCAGCTGCAGCACCAGGCCGAACAGCACACCGATCACCAGACCGATCAACACTTTCTTCGACAGGCTCCAGCTATGGCGGCTGAAGCGGGAGAGTAATACCAGCAGCACCACGAAGGCCGCGATATTAAGCGTAAGAGGAAGGTCCATACCGAAACTCCAGAGTAATGCGGCCTGTCGTCCGGGAGAGGCCGCATAATGTTAATCACGAATTAAGACAGCAGGAATGGTAACAGCAGCCGGAGAGGCTGCCTTATATCCAAATGGCATGGTTTATAACTAACTGTTGATTTTTGTGGGTTTATTGCGCGGTATGACTGGAAATTAACCGTCCGACCCCATTCTGCAGCGTATCAAACAGCTGGGTCGGCCAGCCGTTTGCACCAAAGGAAGGCATTCCCACCGGAAACCAGAGCGCATAGCCCACCAGGCCCAGACACAATACCCGCTCAAGCTGATTGCCTTTCTGGCTGCGCAGAATCGGCAGGCGGAAGCGCCAGCGGCAGGGCCACAGCAGTGGCACCCCCGCAGGCGTCAGCATATCGGCCACAATATGGCTGAGGTAGCCCAGGGTCAGACCCTGCAAGACATCAGGCGGTATGGGTGACGATTTGGGCAGGTTAATCTGAAAAAGCCATAAACCGGCGGCCACCGCCAGCAGGCTGTGGGTAAAGCCCCGGTGACCAAAAGCGCGCGCAATCGGCTGTGAGAGCCAGCGCAGCCGCTGTCCCAGCAGGGATTTAGGGTGATCGATGTCGGGCAACAGACATGTCAGCAGGGCTGAGGGAACGAGATGCCACCAATCGGCCTGCGCCAGAACCGGGGTCAGCTCCGCACGTTTGGCAAAAATAGCGCTGGCAATGGCAAAAATGATGTGGCCTTCGCCCGTCATGATAGAACCTGGATGCTAAGAAACTGTCGATGCATCCAGTATAGGGATTTATCCAGTAAATGAGAACATGTGACGCTGTAACTAACAGTGAATTTTTTTACAGGGCGAGCCGCGGCATGTCACGGCTCACCCCGTTTTCTAGCGGGCCAGCCAGCCGCCATCAACCGCCAGCGTGTAACCATTAATATAGTCTGCTGCAGACGAGGCCAGAAAGACCACCGGCCCCATCATGTCATCCGGCACGCCCCAGCGGCCTGCCGGAATGCGATCAAGGATCTCAGCGCTGCGCGCCGCATCTTTGCGCAGGGGTTCGGTATTATCGGTCGCCATGTAGCCTGGCGCGATAGCATTAACATTGATGCCATGCCGTCCCCACTCGTTAGCCATCAGACGGGTTAAGCCCATGACAGCGCTTTTTGAGGCGGTGTAAGAGGGGACGCGAATGCCTCCCTGAAACGAGAGCATGGACGCAATATTAATGATTTTGCCGCCGCTTCCCTGCGCGATAAACCGCTGCGCGATTTGCTGTGAGAGGAAAAACACCGTCTTGCAGTTGATATTCATCACATCATCCCAGTCCTGCACGCTGAATTTCAGGGCATCCTCACGACGGATAATCCCGGCATTGTTGACCAGGATATCCACTCTGCCTGCCGCGGCGACCGCCTCTTCCGCGACCTGCGGGATGACCTCAGGAGACATCAGATCGGCTGAAACGGACCAGAAGCGGCGGCCAAGTGCCTCCACTTTATGCTGCGTGTCAGCCGGTTCGATGCGGTTGATGCCCACAATGTCGCAGCCAGCCTGCGCCAGCCCCAGTGCCATCCCCTGGCCAAGCCCGGTATTACAGCCGGTCACGATGGCGACTTTGCCTGTCAAATCAAATCTGTTCAGTACCATTCGGCTTGTCCTCCGCTTAACGCAGTTCGCTAATTCTGACCGCGTCCATATCATCAAAGACCTGATTCTCACCCACCATTCCCCAGATAAAAGCGTAACGCTGGGTTCCGACACCCGCGTGTATCGACCAGCTGGGAGAGATCACCGCCTGCTCGTTATGAACCAGCAGATGACGGGTTTGCTGCGGCTCTCCCATCATGTGGAAGACGGCGTGATCTTCACTCATGTCGAAATAGAAATAGACTTCCATGCGGCGTTCGTGGGTGTGACAGGGCATGGTGTTCCAGAGACTGCCCTCATGCAGCCTGGTCAGGCCCATCGTGAGCTGACAGGTAGGCAACACGTCGGGCACGATAAATTTGTGTATGGTGCGGCGATTAGCGCTTGCCGCATCGCCCAGCGTGGCGTTGACCGCCTCCTGCAGCGTGATCTTCCTGTCCGGAAAGGTGGTGTGCGCCGGTGCACTGTTGAAATAAAATTTTGCGGGCCGCGATGCGTCGAGGCTGCGAAACAGCAGATCGCGCGCCCCTTTGCCGATATAGAGCGCCTCTTCGTGACCGATTTCCCACGTTTTGCCATCCACCTCCACCAGACCCGGACCGCCAATATTGATCATGCCCAGTTCACGGCGTTCGAGAAACCAGGCGACGCCCAGCTGTTTGCCCATCTCATCCCCCATCGTGACCGGCTGATTCACCGGCATGACGCCGCCCGTAATGATGCGGTCAATGTGGCTGTAGGTCAGGGTGTAGTGATCGGCGGTAAATATCTTTTCAATCAGAAATGCCTGGCGCAGTGCGTCAGTGTCGAGTTGTTTAGCGTGATCGCTGTGAATGCTCTGGCGAATGTCCATCTCGTGCCCCTCTGGAGTCAGGTTATTCATCCCCCGATCAGGGGACGATGTGGGCATCTTAGGCAGGGTGAGATAGCGATTCAATAAAAATGAAACGCTGTTTTAATTTTTTGAGATTCAGATCAACCGCAGAATGCCTGAGCAAAAAAAAGCCCGCTTAAAGCGGGCGGGGGGTCAGCCTTTCAGATGCGTCGGGCTAAGCTGCGTCAGATTGTCCAGCCGGACATCCGCCAGCGCCCAGCGCGGATCGTCGCGGTGCTCAGCGGCAGGTACCACAATCGACCGCATGCGGGCCGCTTTAGTGGCGATCATGCCGTTAAACGAATCCTCCAGCGTGACGCAGTTCAGCGGATCGATCCCCAGACTGGCGGCGGCATTGAGATAGACCTGCGGATGGGGCTTGCTGTAGGGCAGGGCTTCTGCGGAGGAGAGCACATCAAAATAGTGGCGCAGATTAAAGATCTCCAGCACCTGTTCCAGCATCGCCATCGGAGAGGCGGACGCCAGGCCAATCTTCAGTCCCTGCTCCTGACAGAGTTGCAGCGCGGTTTCCACGCCCGGCAACAGGGGGCGGGTCTGATCCACCAGCGTCATGGCGCGCACGATAATCCGCTCCGTGACCTCCTGCTGCGACGGACCCTGCCACGGCAGCGTTTCGTACCACATCCGCACCGTCTGGTCGATGCGCAAACCCAGCGTGTCGGGCATTTCACTGCGACGTGACAGGTCAACATCCAGCGTTGAAAAGATATCCAGTTCAGCCTGATCCCACAGCGGCTCAGAATCGATCAGTAAACCATCCATATCAAACAGGGCGGCGAGGACAGGGCGGTGATAGGGCATCAGAGGTCTCCTTTTAAAGTCGGTTTTACCAAAGCATCATTCCCGGCTGGCGCACGCTTCGCCCGTCGGCCATGCTTTTTTTGGGAAATTTCTTCATTGGCAGGTAGACTTACGGCAAATCGGATTTCGGGTTCAGGAGATATTATGACCTATCAACAGGCTGGCCGCATCGCCATCCTTAAGCGTGTGGCAGGCTGGGTGCTCTTTCTGGTGGCGCTGCTGTCGACCATTATTTCGGTGCTGAGCTTTATGTTTAAGCACAGTGAGAAGCAGCCAGGTATCGACGCGGTAATGCTCGATTTTGTTCATGTTATCGTCGATATGCTTCGCTTTAACACCCCCTTCCTGAACATCTTCTGGCACAACTCCCCGGTGCCGGAATTTAATGGTCAGATGAACCTGGGATTCTGGCTGATCTACATCCTGATTTTTGTCGGACTGGCCCTGGAGTCATCCGGCGCGCGCATGGGGCGTCAGGCCCGTCATGTCAGAGAGGGTATTGAAGATCAGATGATCCTGGAGCAGGCAAAGGGCAGCGAAGGGCGAAGCCGTCAGCAACTGGAAGAGAAGGTGCGCGTACCCCGTCACACCATCTTCCTGCAGATCTTCCCGCTTTACATCCTGCCCGTGGTCATTGCGGTAGCCGGTTATTTCGTGCTGTCGCTGCTCGGCTTTATCTGAGGGCGTCGTCAGGCCGGTCTGGCCTGACTGGCGCTCAGCGCATCCTCTTCCAGCAACTGGCCGATGGCGAACTGTGCGTCGTCCGGCCAGTGCCCGCCAAAGACGTTAGCCCGGTTCAGCAAATAGTAGAGCTGATAGACCGGCAGACGCTGCGAGAACCCATCCGGTAACGGCCAGACCGACTGATAGCCGTCGTAAATCTGACGCGGCAGGTCGGGGTACCAGCTCAGCATGGCTAAATCGCACTCCCGGTCGCCCCAGTAGCAGGCAGGATCGAACACCCAGGGGCCACTGTGGCTGCTGGCACAGTTGGCTGGCCAGAGGTCGCCATGCAGCAGCGACGGCTGCGGATGATGGGAGGCCAGCACCCGCTGCACGGCAGCAATGATCAGCTCGGTATCCCCGTAGAGCACCCCTTTTTCTGCCGCCAGCTGTAACTGCCAGCCGATGCGCTGCTCAGCAAAAAAGACCGACCAGCGGCGCAGCCAGCTGTTGGGCTGAGGAGTCGTGGTGATATTGTTGTCGAAATCGAGACCGAACTGTGTCTGCTCGCTCCACTGATGAAGGTGCGCCAGCTGCTGCCCGAGCTGCCAGGCACTCTGCTCATCAAGTGGCTGAGGCGGAATATATTCCAGCAGCAGGAAGCTCTCCTCGCGGTGCTGGCCTACACCATAGACCTCCGGCACGCGAACCGTGCCGGTGCGCGCCAGCAGCGCCAGCTGGTCAGCTTCCCAGGTGAAGAGTGAGAGCCTGTCCCGGCTGTTACTTTTGACGAACACGTCGTGATCACCGTAGCGGATACGCCAGGTGGGATGGATGTCGCCGCCGGCCAGGGCGTGACGTTCGGTGATTTCGGCATTGCCTAACTGCTCGCTTAACAGACGACTAATGGCTGACCACATTGGGCTATCCTCGTTATTCGCTGCGTAAGACAGATTGTACTGCGTAAATATTCACCAAAACCAGCCCGATTGCACCTCTTATTCTGGTGCGGAGCGGGTGGGGCGATGTTCAGCGGTGTCGCGCAGAAACGCTTCGAAGGTTGTCACGGTCACGTCCGGCCGCTGACCCAGCACGCTTTCACCCGCCGCAGTGGCCTGCTGCTGCAGCGCTTCAGGCGACAGCGGGCTGACAATACCAAAGCTGTTGGTCCCGAGTTCATGCGGGTGGCCCTCATCGTCAGCCAGGGTGGTGGTGAAACCGGCCGCCGTCATGGCGCTGGTCAGCTCCAGGATGTCGCTTAATCCCGATTCCTGATAATGAAAGGTCACGATATAGCGTGTTAAGGCGTTGTTGCTCATGAGGCACCTCTGGGGAAGGGAAACTGAACTGAGCGTAGACCATGGTGAAAAATCAGGCGAATTATGAAGGGGATGCGCGGTGTTTGCCGTGATGCCGGACGTAAATTCCTGTCAGGCAGGTGCGCGGGGGTGGAAAAATCTTCTGCGGCTACGGCTATCTTTTCCCTTTCGCAGCACTATAATGCGCGACGTTAATCAGATGAGTCCCAATTAACACGTGTTGCAGGGCTGATTCCACGCATTTCGGGTGAGTTAATATTTTTTTACAAAACTTACCGTAAATTGCATTGAATGCCGGGCAAAACGCTTCAGACTCTTCGTTTTTTAAACTGTCGCACGGATCACATTTAATGAAAGCCTATAACAAGCTGTCTGCTGTTCTTCTGCTCTCCGCCGGAGCATTTTGTCACCAGGCACTGGCCGATAACGCCGTATTCACCTCAATGGATGACCCCTCTACGGCGAAAAAGCCGTTTGAAGGCTCAGCTGCTGCGGGATACCTGGCGCAAACCGGTAACACCACCAGTTCATCAATGACCGCTCAGACCAATATGACCTGGTATCAGTCATCAATGGCTTACAGCTTGTGGGGTAACGCGGCCAACACCTCGTCAAACGATGAGCGCTCTTCCGAGACCTATAGCATCGGCGGTCGTTCACGTTACAACGTCAGCAACTATGACTACCTGTTTGGTCAGGCGAGCTGGTTAAGCGATCGTTTCAATGGTTACGATTCGCGCGACGTTCTGACAGCCGGTTACGGTCGTCAGATCCTGAACGGTCCGGTGCATTCACTGCGTGCGGAATTTGGTCCGGGTGTGCGCTACGACGATTTCCACGATGGCGGCCACGAAACCAAAGCGCTGGGCTATGGCGCAGTCAGCTATCAGTGGCAGCTCACTGACACCACCAAATTTGTCCAGGGTGTGTCTGTACTGAGCAGCTTCGGTGAAGATACCACCGTGAACTCTGAAACCGGCCTGCAGGTGGCAATTAACAGCCACTTCGCCCTGAAGCTGGCGTACAACGTGACCTGGAACAACAATCCGCCAGAATCTGCGCCGGATCGCACCGACACCAAAACCTCGGTTATGCTCTCCTACGCGATGTAAGCGCAATTTTAACCGTGGTCTGCCCGGCGGCCTGACACTCTGTCAGGCCGCTTTTTTTTGATCTCTCCACGGCTTAGCAAAAAGGGGATGGTTTTTCTCGACCAGGAAAACTGCTATCATCTGCCCCGCACGGCAATCCTGGCGACATTCCGACAATGTGGGTCTGATGTTACGCCAGGTCACCCATTTTACATGACGTTGCATGTAGGCTTTCGTGTGGCCTACCACTGCAAATAAGGATTAGAAATGCCTGTAATTACGCTTCCTGATGGCAGCCAGCGTGTGTTCGACCGCCCTGTCAGTGTGATGGATATCGCGCTGGACATCGGGCCGGGTCTGGCGAAAGCCTGTATCGCTGGCCGCGTGAACGGTGAACTGGTTGATGCGGTCGATCCCATCACCGAAGACGCCGCCGTGGCGATTATCACTGCAAAAGATGAAGCCGGTCTGGAAATCATTCGTCACTCCTGCGCGCACCTGTTAGGGCATGCCATCAAGCAGCTGTGGCCGGATACGAAAATGGCGATTGGCCCGGTCATTGATAACGGCTTCTATTATGATGTCGACATCGATCGTACGCTGACCCAGGAAGATATCGACCTGCTGGAAAAACGCATGCATCAGCTGGCTGAGACCAACTACGATGTGGTGAAGAAAAAGGTCAGCTGGCAGGAAGCCCGTGACGTCTTTGCGGCGCGCGGCGAAATCTACAAAACCACCATTCTTGATGAAAACATCAGCCACGACGATAAGCCTGGCCTCTATCATCATGAAGAATATGTCGACATGTGCCGCGGTCCGCACGTGCCGAACATGCGGTTTTGCCATCACTTTAAACTGCAGAAGATCTCCGGTGCTTACTGGCGCGGCGACAGCAGCAACAAGATGCTGCAACGCATCTATGGCACCGCATGGGCAGACAAAAAGCAGCTGGCAGCCTATCTGCAGCGTCTGGAAGAGGCGGCAAAGCGTGACCATCGCAAGATTGGTAAGCAGCTGGATCTCTACCACATGCAGGAAGAAGCACCTGGTATGGTCTTCTGGCATAACGACGGCTGGACCATCTTCCGCGAGCTGGAAGTGTTTGTCCGCAGCAAGCTGAAAGAGTACCAGTACCAGGAAGTGAAGGGTCCGTTCATGATGGACCGCGTCCTGTGGGAAAAAACCGGGCACTGGGAAAACTATAAAGAAGCGATGTTCACCACCTCTTCTGAGAACCGTGAATATTGCATTAAACCGATGAACTGTCCGGGACACGTTCAGATCTTTAATCAGGGTCTGAAATCGTACCGTGACCTGCCGCTGCGTATGGCCGAGTTCGGCAGCTGTCACCGTAATGAGCCATCAGGTGCGCTGCATGGCCTGATGCGTGTACGCGGCTTTACCCAGGATGATGCCCACGTCTTCTGTACAGAAGAGCAGGTGCGTGACGAAGTGAACAGCTGTATCCGCATGGTTTATGACATGTACAGCACCTTCGGCTTCGAAAAGATTGTGGTCAAACTCTCTACCCGTCCTGAGAAGCGCATCGGCACCGATGAGATGTGGGACCGCGCCGAGGAAGATCTGGCTGCCGCGCTGAACGAAAACAACATTGAGTTTGAGTTCCAGCCAGGCGAAGGTGCCTTCTACGGCCCGAAAATTGAGTTTACCCTGTACGATTGTCTTGATCGCGCCTGGCAGTGTGGAACCGTTCAGCTAGACTTCTCCCTGCCAAAACGTCTTGAAGCGACGTATGTGGGTGAAAATAACGATCGTCAGACGCCTGTGATGATTCACCGTGCGATTCTGGGATCGATGGAACGCTTCATCGGTATTCTGACCGAAGAGTTTGCTGGTTTCTTCCCAACCTGGCTGGCACCACAGCAGGTCGTGGTCATGAATATTACCGATGGACAAGCGGAATATGTTGAGTCTTTAACGCGTAAGCTGCAGAATGCTGGCATTCGTGTGAAGGCAGACTTGAGAAATGAGAAGATAGGCTTTAAAATCCGCGAGCACACATTACGTCGCGTCCCTTATATGCTGGTCTGCGGTGATAAAGAGGTGGAAGCAGGCAAAGTTGCCGTTCGCACCCGCCGTGGTAAAGACCTGGGGTCGATGGATGTCGATCTCTTTGTTGAGAAGTTGCAACAAGAGATTCGCAGCCGAAATCTTCATCAACTGGAGGAATAAAGTATTAAAGGCGGAAAACGAGTACTACCGACGCGTCCGAACAAAATTAACAGCGAAATCCGCGCAACTGAAGTGCGCTTAACGGGCATGGATGGCGAGCCACTTGGCATCGTCTCATTACGCGAAGCTCTGGAAAAAGCCGAGGAATCGGGTGCTGACTTAGTCGAAATTAGCCCGAACGCCGAACCGCCGGTTTGCCGTATTATGGATTACGGCAAGTTCCTCTACGAAAAAAGCAAATCTTCTAAGGAACAGAAGAAGAAGCAAAAAGTTATTCAGGTTAAGGAAATTAAATTCCGTCCTGGAACCGATGATGGCGACTATCAGGTCAAACTACGCAACCTGATTCGCTTTCTGGAAGATGGCGATAAAGCCAAAATCACGCTGCGTTTCCGTGGTCGTGAGATGGCGCACCAGCAGATCGGTATGGAAGTGCTTAACCGCGTCCGTAAAGACCTGTGTGAAGATCTGGATTTGGCCATTGTCGAATCCTTCCCTTCGAAGATCGAAGGCCGCCAGATGATCATGGTGCTCGCTCCTAAGAAGAAACAGTAGGCTTTCAAGTAACATTAACCGCGCAGCGTTCGCGTTGTGCGGTTTTCTGTTCGCCTGTCTGGGTCATGTTATCAACAATGCGAAGTGGATATTTTTAAAAATGCCAAAGATTAAAACTGTACGTGGCGCGGCTAAGCGCTTCAAGAAGACCGCTTCTGGCGGCTTCAAGCGTAAACACGCAAACCTGCGTCATATTCTGACCAAAAAATCTACTAAGCGTAAACGTCACCTGCGCCCTAAAGGCATGGTGTCAAAAGGCGATCTGGGTCTGGTTTCTGCCTGCCTGCCGTACGCATAAGTCCATTTTTTTAAACAGAATATAGAACAGGAGAGCTCACATGGCTCGCGTTAAACGTGGTGTAGTTGCTCGCGCACGTCACAAAAAAATCTTAAAACAAGCTAAAGGCTATTACGGTGCACGTTCACGTGTTTACCGCGTTGCCTTCCAGGCTGTTATCAAAGCTGGTCAGTATGCTTACCGTGACCGTCGTCAGCGTAAGCGTCAGTTCCGTCAGCTGTGGATCGCGCGTATCAACGCAGCGGCTCGTCAGAACGGCATGTCTTACAGCCGTTTCATCAATGGTCTGAAAAAAGCAGCCATTGAGATCGACCGTAAGATCCTGGCCGATATCGCCGTATTCGACAAAGTGGCCTTCACTGCACTGGTCGAAAAAGCGAAATCAGCTCTGGCGTAAGTCAGATGAAAAAGGGAGCTTGCTCCCTTTTTTATTGCCTGTAAGCTGCGCAAAAGATTGACATTTTCGTCTCCGCGCATTTCAATAGTGCCCTCGTAAAGCATGACAAGGTAACTGCAAGCATGAATGCTGCTATTTTCCGTTTCTTTTTTTACTTTAGCGCCTGACATCCGGGGGCTTTTGCGCATAAGAAAAGAAACGAAAAATCGCGCTAAAAGCCTCCCTCGTGGAGGCTTTTTTGTTTCTGGCGTTAGCATACTGGACCGGCAGGTCCCAACAAGAACTGACCAGCCTGACTGGAAAAAGAGGAAATTATGTCCCAACTCGCAGAACTGGTGGCCAGCGCCACGGCGGCTATCGACGGGGCGACAGATATCGCCGCCCTTGACGCGGTGCGCGTCGAATATCTCGGTAAGAAAGGGCATCTGACATTACAGAT
This sequence comes from Type-F symbiont of Plautia stali, assembly GCF_059731105.1. Lineage (NCBI taxonomy): Bacteria > Pseudomonadati > Pseudomonadota > Gammaproteobacteria > Enterobacterales > Enterobacteriaceae > Type-F symbiont of Plautia stali. The sequence continues at coordinate 1,771,676 of NZ_AP035909.1, forward strand.
GACCACCTTACGCGAGTTGCCTGCTGAAGAGCGCCCTGCAGCCGGTGCGGTAATCAACGAAGCGAAACAGCAGGTCACCGACCGCCTGAACGCGCGTAAAGAGGCGCTGGAATCGGCGGCGCTGAATGCGCGTCTGGCAGAAGAGACCATCGATGTGTCACTGCCGGGTCGCCGCATCGAAAATGGCGGCCTGCATCCGGTCACCCGCACGATGGATCGCATTGAGACCTTCTTCGGTGAGTTAGGCTTTGCTGTCGTCACCGGGCCGGAAATTGAAGATGATTATCATAACTTTGATGCACTCAATATTCCTGCTCACCACCCGGCGCGTGCCGATCACGATACCTTCTGGTTTGACGCCACCCGTCTGCTGCGTACCCAGACTTCCGGCGTGCAGATCCGTACCATGCAGGCTCAGCAGCCGCCGATTCGTATCATCGCGCCAGGCCGCGTCTACCGTAACGATTACGATCAGACCCACACGCCGATGTTCCATCAGATGGAAGGGCTGATTGTGGATAAAAACATCAGCTTTACCAATCTCAAAGGCACGCTGCACGATTTCCTCAACAACTTCTTCGAAGAAGATTTGCAGATTCGTTTCCGTCCGTCCTACTTCCCGTTTACTGAGCCTTCAGCAGAAGTGGACGTCATGGGTAAAAACGGCAAGTGGCTGGAAGTGCTGGGCTGCGGCATGGTGCACCCTAATGTGCTGCGCAATGTCGGCATTGATCCGGAAGTTTACTCCGGTTTCGCCTTTGGTATGGGCATGGAGCGTCTGACCATGTTGCGCTATGGCGTGACCGATCTGCGCGCATTCTTCGAAAACGATTTACGTTTCCTCAAACAATTTAAGTAAGGGCAGGTTATCCAATGAAATTCAGTGAACTCTGGTTACGCGAATGGGTAAATCCAGCCCTGGACAGTGCCGCGCTGTCTGAACAAATCACCATGGCCGGTCTGGAAGTGGATGGCGTTGAGGCCGTCGCCGGTGCGTTCCACGGTGTCGTGGTTGGCGAAGTGGTGGAGTGCGGTCAGCACCCGAATGCTGACAAACTGCGGGTGACCAAAATTAATGTGGGCGGTGACCGTCTGCTGGATATCGTCTGCGGCGCGCCGAACTGCCGTCAGGGACTGAAAGTCGCCGTCGCCACCGTAGGTGCCGTGCTGCCGGGTGATTTCAAAATCAAAGCGGCCAAACTGCGCGGTGAGCCGTCAGAAGGGATGCTCTGCTCTTTCTCCGAGCTGGGAATCAGTGACGACCACAACGGCATTATCGAACTGCCTGCCGATGCGCCCGTGGGCACCGACATCCGCGCCTGGCTTCAGCTGGATGACAACACCATTGAAATCAGCGTCACGCCTAACCGCGCGGACTGTCTGGGCCTGATCGGTATCGCGCGTGATGTGGCGGTGCTGAACGGTCTGCCGCTGAACAAGCCAGAGATTCAGCCGGTCGCTGCCACGCTGAGTGACACCTTCCCGATTCAGGTTGATGCGGTGGAGGCCTGTCCGCGCTACCTGGGTCGCGTGGTGAAAGGCATCAACGTTGGTGCGGCCACGCCATTGTGGATGAAAGAGAAGCTGCGTCGCTGTGGTATCCGCTCAATCGATCCGGTGGTGGATATCACCAACTATGTGCTGCTGGAACTGGGTCAGCCGATGCACGCCTTCGACCTCGATCGCCTTAACGGCGGCATCGTGGTGCGGATGGCGAAAGAGGGCGAAAAGCTGACGCTGCTGGATGGCACTGAAGCCAGCCTGCAGGCAGACACGCTGGTCATCGCCGATCACCAGCAGGCGCTGGCGATGGCGGGTATCTTCGGTGGCGAACATTCGGGCGTGAACAGCGAAACGCAGAACATTCTGTTTGAGTGCGCCTGGTTTGACCCGCTGGCGATCACCGGCCGCGCCCGTCGTCACGGTCTGCACACCGACGCGTCACACCGCTATGAGCGAGGCGTTGATCCGGCGCTGCAACATATCGCGCTGGAGCGTGCAACCGCGCTGCTGCTCTCCATCTGCGGGGGTGAAGCCGGCCCGATCATCGATCAGACGCATCAGGCCGCCTTGCCGGTTCCGGCGACGATCACCCTGCGCCGGGAAAAACTGGATCGCCTGATTGGTCATGTCATCGCCGATGAGCAGGTTACTGATATTCTGACCCGTCTCGGCTGCGACGTCACGACAGGCGAAGGTGAGTGGCAGGCGATCGCCCCGAGCTGGCGCTTCGACATGGCGATTGAGGAAGATCTGGTTGAAGAAGTGGCCCGCGTTTACGGCTACAACAACATCCCGAACGTGCCGGTGCAGGCGGGGCTGGTCATGACTCAGCATCGCGAAGCGAACCTGTCGCTGAAACGCGTGAAAAACCTGCTGGTGGACAAGGGATATCAGGAAGCGATTACCTACAGCTTCGTTGATCCGAAGATTCAGCAGCTGCTGCATCCGGGAGAAGAGGCGCTGCTGCTGCCAAGCCCGATCTCCAGCGAGATGTCGACCATGCGTCTCTCACTGTTGACCGGCCTGCTGAGCGCAGTCGTCTACAACCAGAACCGTCAGCAGAGTCGCGTACGTCTGTTTGAGAGCGGCTTACGCTTTGTGCCCGACACGCAGGCAGATTTAGGCATCCGTCAGGATCTTATGCTGGCCGGTGTTATCAGCGGAAACCGTGTTGAAGAGCACTGGGATCTGGCGCGCCAGGCAGTTGACTTCTATGATTTAAAAGGCGATTTAGAGTCGCTGCTCGATTTAACCGGCAAACTGGATGCGATCAGCTTCCGGGCTGAAGCCAATCCGGCGTTGCATCCGGGACAGAGCGCGGCGATTTATTTGCACGATGAACGAATCGGATTTATCGGAGTCGTTCATCCTGAGCTGGAACGTAAGCTGGATCTCAACGGCCGCACCTTAGTCTTTGAACTGCTTTGGAATAAGGTCGCAGACCGCGTCCTGCCTGACGCGCGCGAGATTTCTCGCTTCCCGGCTAACCGTCGTGATATTGCTGTTGTGGTGGCTGAAAACGTCCCTGCAGCAGATATCATCGCGGAGTGTAAGAAAGTTGGCGTAAATCAGGTAGTTGGCGTAAACTTGTTTGACGTGTACCGCGGTAAGGGCGTTTCTGAGGGCTTCAAGAGCCTCGCAATCAGCCTGATTTTGCAGGATACCAGCCGGACACTCGAAGAAGAGGAGATTGCCGCGACCGTTGGCAAATGTGTTGCGGCATTAAAAGAGCGATTCCAGGCAACCTTGAGGGATTGAACCTATGGCGCTTACAAAAGCTGAGATGTCAGAGTACCTGTTTGAGAAACTCGGGCTGAGCAAACGCGATGCCAAAGAGTTAGTAGAGCTGTTTTTCGAAGAGGTACGTCGCGCTTTGGAAAATGGAGAACAGGTAAAACTGTCTGGGTTTGGCAATTTTGACCTGCGTGACAAAAACCAGCGTCCTGGCAGAAACCCGAAAACGGGGGAAGATATTCCGATCACCGCGCGTCGCGTAGTGACATTCCGCCCGGGACAGAAGCTGAAAAGCCGCGTAGAGAACGCTACACCCAAAGAGACTGACTGAATTTCAGCGTTTCAAAAAGGCCGCGCAAGCGGCCTTTTTTCATGGTCTCACCCGCCGGGACTGCGCTGAGGCCCCCGTCTGCCAGCAGGGCGCACACCGCCTCAACCACCTTTCTTTTTTCTGCAATCCCACTACAATCAAATCTCTGTTTTCTCAGCAAATCCAGCCTATGTCTCTGCTTGACCCGCTCGCGCTTCAGGCCGACCAGCGCGGCCAGAAATTGCTTATTACTTTAGCTCTTATGCTGCTTGCGCTGCTCTGTGGCAGCCTGTGTGCCGGTGACAGCTGGATCGCGCCCTCAGAGTGGTTTACGGAGAGCGGCCGGCTCTTTGTCTGGCAGCTGCGGCTGCCGCGCAGTCTGGCGGTGATGCTGGTCGGTGCATCCCTGGCAGTGTGCGGCGTCGTGATGCAGGCGCTGTTTACCAATCCGCTGGCCGAGCCTGGCCTGCTGGGCGTCTCAAACGGAGCGGGCATCGGTCTGGTGCTGGGCGTGCTGCTGGGCAGCGGCTCGCTGTGGAGCCTCGGCCTGGCCGCGATGGCCGGAGCACTCATGATTACGCTGATCCTGCTCTGTTTCGCGCATCGTCAGCTCTCGGTGACCCGGCTGTTACTCACGGGCGTGGCGCTGGGGATTATCTGCAGTGCCATCATGACCTGGGCCGTTTACTTCAGCACCAGCCTCGACCTGCGTCAGCTGATGTACTGGATGATGGGCGGCTTCAGCGGCGTTGACTGGCGCTATGGCGGCATGATGCTGGCGCTGCTGCCGGTGATGCTGGCCCTGAATGCGACGGGACCCATACTGAATCTGCTGGCGCTGGGGGAGATCTCCGCTCGTCAGCTCGGTCTCTCTCTTTTCTACTGGCGCAATCTGCTGGTGCTGGCGATGGGCTGGCTGGTCGGTATCAGCGTTGCCATGGCCGGTGCCATTGGTTTTGTCGGGCTGGTGATCCCGCACCTGCTGCGGCTGAGCGGCATCAGCGATCACCGTTATCTGCTGCCCGCCTCTGCGCTGGCTGGCGCAGGCGTGCTGTTAGCGGCCGATATTGTCGCGCGTCTGGCGCTGACATCGGCCGAATTACCGATAGGTGTGGTCACGGCGACACTCGGCGCGCCGCTGTTTATTCTTTTACTGGTAAAATCTTCGCGCTAGCTTTCGGCTGGCTACTCTGCATCCACAACAGGAATTCAGCATGAACATTTATGACACTGAACTGGTTACGCTTGATGGTGAAAAAACCACGCTCTCTGCGTGGCAGGGCAAGGTACTGCTGGTGGTAAACGTCGCCTCGAAATGTGGCCTCACCCCGCAGTATGAGGAGCTGGAGAATCTGCAGAAGGCCTGGCAGGATCACGGCTTCAGCGTACTGGGTTTTCCCTGCAATCAGTTTCTGGAGCAGGAGCCTGGCAGCAGCGAAGAGATCAAAACCTTCTGCAGCACCACCTATGGCGTGACATTCCCGATGTTTGCCAAAACCGACGTTAATGGGGCAGGGCGTCACCCGCTCTATGCTCAGCTGATCGCGGCCTTTCCTGACGCCGTTCGTCCCGAAGGCAGCGGTTTTTACGAGCGTCAGGTGAGCAAAGGGCGCGGACCGAAAGCGCCGGGCGACATCCTGTGGAACTTTGAAAAATTCGTTATTGGCCGGGACGGTCGCGTTGTCCAGCGGTTCGCGCCTGATATGACGCCGGAAGATCCCATTATTCTGGAAACCATTAAGCAGGCCCTAGCGAAATAGATGCTGCTGCGCCTGCAACAGGTGGCGCTCGCCGGGCGGCTGTGCTCACTGAACGGTGAGCTTGCCGCCGGTCAGTTGCTGCATGTCGCCGGTCCGAACGGCGCGGGAAAAAGCACGTTGCTCAGCGTTGTTGCCGGACTGCAGGCCGCGTCCGGCAGGATCGTGCTGGATAACCGTCCGCTGTCCGAGTGGAGCGGCCCGGCGCTGGCCCGGGCTCGCGGCTGGCTTCCTCAGCAGCAGGCCCCCCTGAGTCAGATGCCGGTCTGGCACTATTTACGGCTGCATCTGAAACAGAGGGGGGCGCAGGATGAAGATCGGCTCAGCGCGCTGCTGCTGCAGCTTCAGCTGCAGGATAAACTCACCCACTCACTGACCCGGCTCTCCGGCGGGGAGTGGCAGCGTGTCCGCCTGGCGGCGGTCTGCCTGCAAATTGATCCGCGCATCAATCCAGACGGACGGCTGCTGATTCTGGATGAGCCCATGACCGCGCTGGATATCGCCCAGCAGAAAGCGGTAGACGATCTGATCGCCGGACTCTGTGCGGCGGGCATCAGCGTGATCGCCAGCAGTCACGATCTTAACCACACGCTGCATCAGGCAAATCAGGTCTGGCTGATGGAGAGGGGACAGGTCATTGCGCAGGGCGAACCGGCCGCGGTTCTGACGCCGCAGCGGCTGACACCGCTTTATGGCATCGCCTTCCGGCAGATTGAGCTTGAAGGACGCAGGCTGCTGACCGTCCTGCCCTGACACTTGCTACCCGGCGGGCTTTACCGCTACATTAAACCGGTTGCAACTTCTGATAAGGACATTTGGCGATGCGCCTGGGTTTGCTGATTTTGGTTCTGCTGCTGACGGGATGCAGTCATCACGCCCCGCCGATTAATGGTCGTCTCTCCGACTCGATTACCGTGATTGCAGAGCTGAACGACCAGCTCGGTCACTGGCACGGCACGCCCTATCGCTATGGCGGCATGAGCCGCAACGGTGTCGACTGCTCTGGCTTTGTCTATCTGACCTTCCGCGACCGCTTTGCGCTGCAACTGCCGCGCACCACCTCAGCACAGAGTGATATCGGCACCCGTATCAGTAAAGATGAACTGCTGCCCGGCGACCTGGTCTTCTTTAAAACCGGTCGCGGGGAGAATGGCCTGCATGTCGGCATCTACGACAGTGATAATGCCTTTATTCATGCTTCCACCAGCCAGGGGGTAATCCGCTCCTCGCTGGACAACGTCTACTGGCGCAAAGTCTTCTGGCAGGCTCGCCGTATTTAACCGGAGAGTCTGAAATAAGACTTAAGTCCAATTTAAAATAGAGAAAAAACAGCCGTTAAAAGTTTTATTTTAAATGACAGTTTTTGAGCGGAGATTTTATTAGGCATAATAAATGCTGGTTTAATTCCGCTAATAAGCGCAGTTTTGTCGTCACTATTTGGCTTAAGCGTCATCCCCGGCTGGCAAACGGTGGTGGAAGGGCAAAGAAGGTCGTCTCTTCAATGATTTGGCGCTATTGCCTGAGCCTGACCATTACTATACGATATCAACATCGCCGCATATTCTGGCATTAAAATGAAAATTCATCTTTCGGCCGACTATCAGTCGGAAATCTGGTTTTATCCTGTCTGTGATGCTGACGGACGGCTGGCTGCTGTTGAGCTGGTTACGCAGTTTGTGCATGAAAGTGCGCCGATCACATTGCCTCAGGATCTGCTGCTGCCGCAGCTCGATGAGTCGCAGCAGTTACGCCTGCTGCAAAGTCAGATTAGCCTGCTGGAGCAGAACCGTGCGTTATTCGAGTCGCATGACGTCTCCGCATTTATCCGTATTGATGAAGGGATGGCCCGGACGCTGCTGGCCAGCGAATTAGTGATGCGCAAAATAAAGCAGCTGCCCTTCATTCTGCTGAATATCACTGAAACGTTTCCGCAGCTGAAGCTCGGAAAAAATAATCCGCTGCTGGCGAGCCTGCATGATGAGTTTAATTTAGCGCTTTCCCATTTTGGGGCTGGCAAAACACCCTCGAATGCGGTCTACGATAATTTATTCAGCTGGATCTGTCTGGATAAAGAGTTTATTCACTCCCTGGCAAAGCGCGCGTCGTTTGTGCCGTTCATGCAGAGCATTATCGATAATTTCCGCACCCATTGTGACCGGCTGATTATTTGCGGCATCGACGATGATCGGCTGCTGGATAAAGTGAGCCAGCTCAGTGGGGTCGATTTTCAGGGCGCACTGTTCCCGGTGGTCAAATCTGACGCGTTGCGTTCCCTGATCCGCGCCGACAGTCGCCGACCCTCTTCTCAGCATCCTGGCTGATGGAACCTGTTTAATCCCCGATATCAGCGTTACACTGAAGGTTTTAGCAAACCGACGTCTCGCTGAGCATCGCATGGGAGAAACAATGTCCTCAGGCAAGCTATCTTTTGACAATACCTGGTTCCGGGAGCTTACCGGATGCTACACCGCGCTTAACCCTACGCCGCTGGCAGGCGGACGCCTGCTCTATCATAACGCCCCGCTGGCCGCCTCAATGGGGCTGGATAGCGCACTCTTCGCCGGTAACGGGCATGACGTCTGGCACGGCGCGGCACTGCTGCCCGGCATGCAGCCACTGGCCCAGGTGTACAGTGGCCATCAGTTTGGCGTCTGGGCCGGTCAGCTGGGCGACGGGCGCGGCATCCTGCTGGGAGAACAGCGCACAGAGGATGGCCAGAAACTTGACTGGCACCTTAAGGGCGCGGGCCTGACCCCGTATTCCCGCATGGGGGATGGGCGGGCGGTGATCCGTTCCAGCGTTCGCGAGTTCCTGGCCTCTGAAGCATTGCACCATCTGGGGATCCCCACCACGCGCGCCCTGACCCTGTCGATTGGCGATGAGCCGGTTTACCGTGAAACGGCGGAGCGCGGTGCAATGCTGATGCGCATTTCACCCAGCCATCTGCGCTTTGGTCATTTCGAGCATTTCTTTTACAGCCAGCAGCAGGAGAAAGTGCAGCAGCTGGCCGACTACGCCATCCGCCATCACTGGCCGCATCTGGTGGAGGAGGCGGATCGCTATCAGCGCTGGTTTACCGACGTTGTGGTGCGCACTGCCCGGCTGATTGCGCTGTGGCAGAGCGTGGGCTTCGCGCATGGCGTGATGAATACGGACAACATGTCGATTCTGGGCCTGACCATCGACTACGGCCCCTATGGTTTTCTGGATGATTATCAGCCTGACTTTATCTGCAACCACAGCGACTATCAGGGGCGCTACAGTTTTGAAAATCAGCCAATGATAGGCATGTGGAACCTTAACCGCCTGGCTCATGCGCTGTCAGGGCTGCTGACGACTGAACAACTGCGCACGGCACTCAGCGCCTATGAACCTGAACTGATGCGGGTGTGGGGAGAGCGGATGCGGGCTAAACTCGGTTTACTGACCCAGCAGAGCAGCGACAATCAGATCCTGACCGACCTGCTGGCGCTGATGACGCAGGAGCACAGCGATTACACCCTGACGTTCCGGAAACTGAGTGAGACGCAACAGGCGGAAAGCCGCTCACCGCTGCGGGATGAGTTCATTGATCGTGAGGCTTTTGACCGCTGGTATCAGCGCTACCGCAGCCGCCTGATGGATGAACAGGTCAGCGATGCGGAGCGTCAGGCGGTGATGAAGGCGGCAAACCCGGCGGTGATACTCAGAAATTACCTAGCACAGCAGGCGATTGAAGAGGCTGAGCGAGGAGAGCAGGGGGCGCTGGCGCGTCTGCACCAGGCGCTGCAGCAACCCTTTAGTGATGAAACAGCCGCCGACTATCGTCAGCGGCCACCAGACTGGGGTAAAACGCTTGAGGTGAGCTGCTCCAGCTGACAGAGACTCAGAGGCGGTGAGAAACCGCCTCGGCCAGCAGGGCTAGAACAGCTTCGCTATCCTCCCAGCCGAGGCAGGGATCGGTAATCGACTGGCCGTAAACCAGGGGCTCACCACTCACTACCTTCTGATTGCCCTCCTGCAGGAAACTTTCAATCATAACGCCTGCCACGGCACGCGAGCCTGCTTTGATCTGCTCCGCGACATCCGCGGCCACATCCCTCTGGCGACGGTGCTGCTTCAGGCAGTTGCCGTGACTGAAATCGATGACCAGCTGCTCTGGCAGATTAAAGGCTGACAGACTCTCAGCCGCCGCCGCGACGTCACTGGCATGATAGTTGGGCTGTTTACCGCCACGCAGAATTACATGACCATGCGGATTGCCGCTGGTCTGATAAATGGTCATCTGGCCCAGCTTATCCGGCGAGAGGAATATATGGCTGGCGCGCGCGGCACGAATCGCATCCACGGCAATCTGGACGTTGCCATCAGTGCCGTTTTTAAAGCCGACCGGGCAGGAGAGGGCGGAGGCCATTTCGCGGTGGATCTGGCTTTCGGTGGTGCGAGCGCCAATCGCGCCCCAGCTGATCAGGTCGGCAATAAACTGGCCGATCACCATATCCAGAAATTCGGTGGCGGTAGGCAGGCCCAGGGCGTTGATGTCGATCAGCAGCTTGCGGGCAATAGAGATGCCACGGTTCACATCATAACGACCATCCAGATCCGGATCGGAAATTAATCCTTTCCAGCCCACTACGGTGCGCGGCTTTTCAAAGTAAGCGCGCATAACAATTTCCAGTCGGTCGGCATAGCGACTGCGAAGCGCATTCAGGCGCTCAGCATACTCCAGCGCCGCTCGGGGATCGTGCAGCGAGCAGGGGCCGATCACCACCAGCAGGCGGGGATCTTCACCGGTCAGAATACGGGCAATACGTTTGCGGGCTGCGGTGACATTATCGGCAATCGCCGCAGAGACAGGGTGCTCAGCCGCCAGGCTGGCAGGCGTAATCAGATTACCAATGCGCGCGGTACGCAGTTCGTCAGTTTTATTCATGAGTTTCTCGAAAACGGTTCTTCGCAGCGGTGAAATACCGGGAAGTGATGGTGGTCACAATAAACCATCAGGGTGCGAATTCAACCCGGAATTTGATAATGAAATCAGAACCGACGGCAGCAACGCTTTACATCGTCTGCCCGCTCCCGCTTCCTAGTACATGCGGCGTGTCAGACCCATGATGTCGAGAATTTTTGTGGCTATCTCCTCCACCGAGTAGTTGGTGCTGTTCAGATAACGGATCTGGTGGGTGCGGAACAGGGCCTCCACTTCGCCCACTTCCAGCCGGCACTGCCGCATTGAGGCGTAACGGGTATTTTCCGCCCGCTCCTGGCGGATGGCCGCCAGCCGTTCCGGATCGATGGTCAGCCCGAACAGTTTGTTCTGATGCGCGCGCAGGGCGGGCGGCAACTTAAGGTTGTCCATGTCGTCAGCAATGAACGGATAGTTGGCAGCACGGATACCAAACTGCATCGCCAGATAGAGGCTGGTGGGCGTCTTGCCGCAGCGTGAGACGCCGATGAGGATCACCTGCGCATCCTCCAGCCCGCGCAGCGAGATGCCGTCATCATGGGCCAGGGCGTAATCGATCGCCGCGATGCGGGCATCATATTTCCCCAGGTTACTGGCATCCAGACCGTGGGTGCGGTGAGCCACTGGCGCAGGCGCTAAACCCAGCTCCTGCTGCAGCGGGGCGACCAGCGCCTGTACGATGTCCTGACAGAAGCCCTCGCTCTGCACGATGATGTCGCGCACTTCCGGTGTGACTATCGAGAAAAAGACCAGCGGCCGGACGCCGCTCTGCTGATACAGCGCGTTGATCTGAGCTTTAACCGCCAGCGCCCGCTGGACGTTTTCAACAAACGGCAGCGTCAGGCTGGTGATATTGACCGGGAACTGCGACAACACCGCATGGCCCAGCACTTCAGCCGTGATGGCGGTACCATCGGAAATATAGAAAACGCTTCTGTCAGTTGTCATAACCGCTTCTGTCCTGAACAAGAGTGAGTTATCAGCATGCGTCATGCGGCGAAAAAAATCATGCCGGATGTTCATTTCTGGAATCGCTATCCGGGTTATTTATCCGGAGATTCAAGGCACTGGCTAAAAAGCGAACGCGGGAATTTTGCTGTTTTAACCGTCTGAGGGGCGGTTTTCTGGCAGCGTCTGCGCGGGTTTGTTGCGCAACAAAAAACAGCGCCCTGATAAGGGAAAATTTAACTTACATTAAAATATCAATGAGTTAGGTAAAAATGGCGATTTTGCGCAACGGCAAAATAAAACGCTCACAATTCCGAAACTGCTTCTGAAATTCTGCTTTAACGATTCAACAGATCGTGATTGCTTAAGTGATATGCCAGGCTGAGGACAGATGACTCCCTGTCCCCATTCATTAAAAAGGATACGCTTAATGGCCAGTAATGACGCACAGCCACTCGTGCTCTGGTATAACCAGCTTGGCATGCATGATGTTGATCGGGTGGGCGGCAAAAATGCCTCTCTGGGTGAAATGATCACGAATCTCTCGTCGCTGGGTGTCTCCGTGCCCAACGGATTTGCGACGACCTCATACGCCTTTAACCTCTTCCTGGATCAAAGCGGGCTGAACCAGCGTATCTATGCGCTGCTGGATGAAACCGACATTGATGATGTCGAAGCGCTGGCCAAAGCGGGTAAACAGATTCGTCAGTGGGTGGTTGAGACCCCCTTCCTGCCGGAACTGGAGTCCGCCATTCTGGACGCCTACGAGCAGCTTTCTGCCGATGATCATGACGCCTCGTTTGCCGTCCGCTCCTCGGCAACCGCAGAGGATATGCCCGATGCCTCTTTTGCCGGTCAGCAGGAGACCTTTCTGAATGTGCAGGGTATTGACGCCGTCATGGTGGCGGTGAAGCACGTCTTCGCCTCGCTGTTTAACGACCGTGCTATCTCCTACCGCGTCCACCAGGGCTACGATCATCGCGGTGTGGCGCTCTCCGCCGGCATTCAGCGCATGGTACGCTCGGATCTGGCCGCGTCTGGCGTGATGTTTACCATTGATACCGAATCCGGCTTTGATCAGGTGGTGTTTATCACGGCTGCACTGGGGCTGGGTGAAATGGTGGTGCAGGGTGCGGTTAACCCGGATGAGTTCTATGTCCACAAACCGACCCTGGCAGCCGATCGTCCCGCTATCGTGCGCCGCAACATGGGGTCGAAAAAGGTTCGCATGGTCTACGCCGATTCTCAGGCCCACGGTGAGCAGGTGCGGATTGAAGATGTGCCCGAGGCCGAACGCGATCGTTTCTGCCTGAACGATGAAGAGGTGCAGGCGCTGGCGAAGCAGGCCGTGCTGATCGAACAGCACTATCAGCGCCCGATGGATATTGAGTGGGCCAAAGATGGTCACACCGGCAAGCTGTTTATCGTTCAGGCTCGTCCTGAAACCGTGCGTTCAAACGGTCAGGTGATGGAGCGCTACACCCTGCAGGCGCAGGGCAGCGTGGTAGTGGAAGGCCGTGCTATCGGTCATCGTATCGGCGCCGGTACGGTGAAGGTCATCCACGATATCAGCGAAATGAACCGGATTGAGAAAGGGGATGTGCTGGTGACCGACATGACCGACCCGGACTGGGAACCGATCATGAAGAAGGCATCCGCTATCGTCACTAACCGGGGCGGACGAACCTGCCATGCGGCGATCATCGCGCGTGAGCTGGGCATTCCGGCCGTAGTGGGCTGTGGTGACGCCACCGATCGGCTGAAAGAGGGGCACAATGTTACCGTCTCCTGCGCCGAAGGCGATACCGGCTATGTCTATGATGACCTGCTGGACTTCGATATCACCAGCTCTCAGGTTGACTCACTGCCTGAACTGCCGCTGAAAATCATGATGAACGTGGGTAATCCCGACCGTGCCTTCGATTTTGCCTGTCTGCCGAATGAAGGTGTCGGCCTGGCGCGGCTGGAGTTCATCATCAACCGCATGATTGGCGTGCATCCGAAAGCGCTGCTGGAGTTCGACCAGCAGACCCCGGAACTGCAGCAGCAGATTCGTAAAATGACCAAAGGATTTGATAATCCGGTGGAGTTCTACATCGCCCGCCTGACCGAGGGAATTGCTACCCTTGGCGCGGCATTCGCACCGAAACGCGTAATTGTCCGACTTTCCGACTTTAAAACTAACGAATATGCCAACCTTGTGGGCGGCGAACGTTATGAGCCGGAAGAGGAAAACCCGATGCTCGGTTTCCGGGGCGCAGGTCGCTATGTGGCCGATAGCTTCCGGGACTGCTTTGCGCTGGAGTGTGAAGCGGTAAAACGTGTCCGCAATGAGATGGGCCTGACCAACGTTGAAATCATGGTTCCGTTCGTGCGCACGGTGGACCAGGCGCAGGCGGTGGTGGAGGAGCTGGCGCGTCAGGGGCTGAAGCGCGGTGAGAACGGGCTGAAGATCATCATGATGTGCGAGATCCCATCGAATGCCCTGCTGGCGGAGCAGTTCCTGGCGCACTTTGATGGCTTCTCTATCGGCTCTAACGACATGACGCAGCTGACGCTGGGACTGGATCGCGACTCAGGCGTGGTTTCTGCGCTGTTTGATGAGCGAAACGAGGCGGTGAAGGCACTGCTGTCGATGGCGATCAGGGCCGCAAAAAAGCAGGGGAAATATGTGGGCATCTGCGGCCAGGGACCGTCTGACCACCAGGATTTCGCCGCCTGGCTGATGGAAGAGGGCATTGACAGTCTGTCGCTCAACCCGGACACCGTCGTGGAAACCTGGGTGAGTCTGGCGCAGTTAAAGAAAACGGCCTGACGGCCTCACCGCTGCTGTTGTCAAACCTTCAGGCCCGCATTGCGGGCCTTTTTCTTTTTATTGCTGGTCAGATTCAGGCAAAAAAAAAGCCCATCACAGGGGATGGGCAAAGACTACACACAGCAATTCTTTACTCTACTCAGGGGAATAAGGTTGTTTAGAAATCAGTAAGTTGATTTCGAACATAGGAAACATGTTATTCATATGGCTGGCTGGCGTCTTTAAGAATCCTCTTATTAGTTTAAAGCCGATAATCTTTTGCCCCCTAAACTCCCCCATTTGGCTTAAGAAACAGTGCAGAAAATAATCTTTTTTAGCCGAAAAAGGTCTGTTTTGGGCCGGAAATGGCTTTTTTCTTAAAAATCGCTAATGGAAAGGGAAATTTATCCGATCCGCAGGGGGGTGTGCGGTTAATCATCATTAACCGCACTAATCAATCCTTAAACAGGCTGTCGGGAGAACCTGTTACCGTTCCGTATCACACAGCGGGCGGGGTGCCATCGTGATCGGCAAGGGCTTCCGCCACCACCTGCGGATCGTTATCCGGGGCCGGCGCTTCATGCACCCAGACGGAAACGAGACGATAAGAGACCGCCAGCACCACCGGTCCGATAAAAAGACCAATCATGCCAAACGCAAACAGACCACCAATAACACCAGAGAGGATCAGGATCATCGGCAGATCGGCACCCATACGAATTAACATCGGACGCAGGACGTTGTCCATCGTGCCCACCACACAGCTCCAGACCAGCAGCACGGTTCCCCAGGTGGTGTCGCCGCTCCAGTAGAGATAGATGATGGCCGGAACCAGCACCAGCAGCGGGCCGAGCTGGACCAGACAGCAGAGGATCATCAGCACTGTTAAGAGCGTGGCGTAGGGAATACCGGAGATAGCCAGACCGATACCGCCGAGTACGCCCTGTACCAGCGCCGTGACTACCACGCCCAGCGCCACGGCACGAATGGACTGCGCCGCCAGAAGCACGGCGGCATCCCCACGGCGTCCGGCCATACGAAAGGCAAAGTGGCGAATGCCCTGAGCGGCCTGCTCACCGCGCCAGTAAAGCAGCACGCTGAAAAGTAACATCACGCCCAGATGGATCATAAAGCGTCCGAAATGACCGGCCTGAGCGACAAAAAAGCCAGTGGTGCGCCCGATATAGGGCTGTATCTTGGCCATGATCCCGGCCCCGCCGCTCGCCACCAGGGTGTCATAACTGACATAAAGCTTTTTGCCGACCATCGGGATCTCTCTGAGCCACACCAGCTTCGGCATCGTGTGCCCCTGCGTGACCCACGCAATGACCGGTGCGCTGTTATCAATCAGGCTGCTGACCAGCAGGGCGATAGGGATGATAAACAGCAGCAAAAGCAGCAGGGTCATCACGATCACAGCCAGCGAACGGCGTCCCCACAGCAGTCGCTGAAATTTCAGCATCAGCGGCCAGGTAGCAATGACCACCATGCTGGCCCAGGCGAAGCCCAGAATAAACGGCTGCACCACCCACAGGCAGGCGACAATCAGCAGCAGAATGAACATCAGGGTAAAGAGAATCTGCGGTAAATCCATATCCCGGTACTGGCTTTTCATCATTGACTCATAACCTCGTCTTAATCCTTCATTTTCCGGCATAGCGATGCCGGTTTTCATCATGATCTATTTACTGAGGATTAAACAGCGTTACCGAGAAAGGTTTTGGCTTTTCTGAAAAAACGGCAGACGCAGAAAAAATATGTTAAAACGGGAAATCGCTAACGCATAAACGCAAACGTTTACAACACCTTCGGTCAGACAATCATGATCCCACAGATTTCGCAGGCACCGGGCCTCGTTCAACTGGTGCTGACGTTCCTTGAGTCGCTGAAAGAGCAGGGTTTTACCGGCGACATGGCAACCAGCTATGCCGATCGTCTCTCACTCTCCACCGATAACAGCATCTATCAGTTGCTGCCTGACGCGGCGCTGTTTCCGCGCTCCACCGCGGATGTGGCGCTGCTCGCCCGCGTGGCGGGAGAGGCCCGCTTTGCCAGCCTGGTGTTTACACCGCGCGGCGGCGGCACCGGTACAAACGGGCAGTCGCTGAATCAGGGGATTGTGGTCGACATGTCGCGCTATATGAACCGCATTCTGGAGATCAATACGGAAGAGCGGTGGGTGCGGGTGGAAGCGGGCGTGATCAAAGATCAGCTCAATGCCTGGCTGAAGCCTTTCGGCTTTTTCTTCTCCCCGGAGTTGTCCACCAGTAACCGGGCGACGCTGGGCGGTATGATCAACACCGATGCTTCGGGGCAGGGATCGCTGGTGTATGGCAAGACCTCGGATCATGTGCTGGGCCTGCGCGCCGTGCTGCTGGGCGGCGATATCCTGGATACGCGGCCGATGGCCACCGCGCTGGCGGAAACGCTGGCGCAGACGGCAACACCCGAAGGGCGGCTCTATCAGCAGGTTCTGACCCGCTGCCGTGAACACCGGGCGCTGATTCTGGAAAAGTTTCCAAAGCTGAATCGGTTCCTGACCGGTTATGACCTGCGCCATGTCTTCAGCGATGACATGCAGACCTTTGACATGACGCGGCTGCTCTGTGGCGCGGAAGGTACGCTGGCGTTTGTCACCGAAGCCCGGCTTGATATCACACCGCTGCCAAAAGTGCGGCGGCTGGTAAACATCAAATATGACTCGTTTGACTCTGCGCTGCGCAATGCACCCTTTATGGTAGAAGCCCAGGCGCTGTCGGTTGAAACCGTGGACTCTAAGGTGCTCAATCTGGCCCGTGAAGATATCGTCTGGCACTCGGTGCGTGAACTGATCGCCGATGTGCCCGATAAAGAGATGCAGGGGCTGAACATCGTTGAGTTCGCCGGTGACAACGCCGCACTGATCGACCAGCAGATTGAACGGCTCAGTGCCCGCCTCGATGCGCTGATGGCGCAGCAGCAGGGCGGTGTGATTGGCTATCAGTTCTGTAACGACCTGGAGGGCATCGAACGCATCTATAACATGCGTAAAAAGGCCGTCGGACTGCTGGGCAACGCCAAAGGGCGGGCAAAACCGATCCCCTTTGTGGAAGACACGGCCGTGCCGCCCGAGAAGCTGGCGGATTACATTGTCGAGTTTCGCGCGCTGCTCGACAGCCACGGTCTGAGTTACGGCATGTTCGGACACGTTGATGCGGGCGTGCTGCACGTCCGTCCGGCGCTGGATATGTGCGACCCGCAGCAGGAGATGATGATGAAACAGATCTCCGACGAGGTGGTGGCGCTGACCGCGCGCTACGGTGGCCTGTTGTGGGGAGAGCATGGTAAAGGGTTCCGCGCTCAGTACAGTCCGGCCTTCTTCGGCGAAACGCTGTTTAACGAACTGCGCCGCATCAAAGCGGCCTTCGACCCGCTTAACCGTCTTAATCCGGGCAAGATCTGTACCCCGTTCAACCGTCATGACGAGATGATGCAGGTTGATGCGGTCAAGCGTGGCACCTGGGATCGGCAGATTCCGTTAACGGTGCGGGATGAGTGGCGTGGCGCGATGGAGTGTAATGGTAACGGGTTATGTTTTAACTTCGATGCCCGCAGCCCGATGTGTCCGTCCATGAAGATCACCCGCAACCGTATTCACTCACCCAAAGGACGGGCGAGCCTGACGCGGGAGTGGCTGCGGCTGCTGGCCGGGCAGGGCGTCGATCCGCTGATGCTGGAGAAGCAGCTGCCGGAAAGCCGTCTGTCGCTGCGCGCCCTGATCGCCCGTACCCGCAACAGCTGGCATGCCAGCAAAGGGGAGTATGACTTCTCGCATGAGGTCAAAGAGGCGATGTCAGGCTGTCTGGCCTGTAAAGCCTGCTCCACCCAGTGTCCGATCAAAATCGACGTGCCTGCGTTCCGCTCACGCTTCCTGCAGCTCTACCACACCCGCTATCTGCGTCCGGCGAGCGACCATCTGGTGGCAGCGGTTGAGAGCTATGCGCCGCTGATGGCGAAGGCACCCAAAGTGTTTAACTTCTTCCTGCGCCAGCCGTGGCTGAAAGAGCTGAGCAAAACGCATATCGGCATGGTCGACCTGCCTCTGCTCTCTGCGCCCAATCTGAAGCAGCAGCTCAGCGGACATCCGGCGATGAACATGACGCTGGAGCAGCTGGAAGCGCTGACCGCCGCGGAGCGTGAGCGTTGTGTGCTGGTGGTTCAGGACCCCTTTACCAGCTTCTATGAGGCGCAGCTGGTCAGTGACTTCATCCGGCTGATTGAGAAGCTGGGCTATCGTCCGGTTCTGCTGCCATTCTCACCCAATGGTAAAGCGCAGCACGTTAAAGGCTTCCTGCAGCGCTTTGCCCGAACCGCAGCCCGGACGGCCGACTTCCTCAACCGGGTGGCAAAACTGGGCCTGCCGATGGTCGGGGTCGACCCGGCCACCGTGCTCTGCTATCGCGATGAGTATCGTCAGACGCTGGGCGACGCACGCGGCGACTTTACTGTTTTACTGGTGCATGAATGGCTGCAGCGGGCGCTGGCAGAGCGTGACGTACAGGCCACGGGCGGCGAGTCATGGTATCTGTTTGCGCACTGTACCGAGGTGACTGCGCTGCCCTCAGCCCCCGGTCAGTGGCAGGATATCTTTGCCCGGTTTGGTGCGAAACTGGAGAATATCAACGTCGGCTGCTGCGGCATGGCCGGAACTTACGGCCATGAAAGCAAAAACCTGGAGAACTCGCTGGGGATCTATGCGCTCTCATGGCATCCGCAGCTTCAGCGGCTGCCGCGTCAGCGCTGTCTGGCGACCGGCTACTCCTGCCGCAGTCAGGTCAAACGTGTGGAAGGCAACGGCATGCGTCATCCGCTTCAGGCTTTGTTAGCATTAATGTAAAAAAATTGTGCGCGACGTCACGGCATGGCTGCATTAGAATATCCAGCCTGCGTGACGTACGAAGTCGCTTTGCAGCGCGGAGGCTTTGTTCCACTCGCCGACGAGAGCCAGTTGATGGCAGAGGCGGGTCAGGGAGAGGCGCGCCAGCTGGTAAGCCTGAATACGGAACAGGCGGTCGCGTTCGCTGTTTCCCATCTCCTGAACCAGGCGATGATGCAGTTTTCCCATCGCATGCAGGTAACTCTGGTCGTCACCATTCAACTGGCAGATCTCTGCCATATCCTGACAGGCATCGTTGAACTGACGCAGCTGATGTATCGTGCAGTCGGCCCGATCAAGCTTTGCCTGCGCCATGTAAAAGTCGACGGTGATATCGCGGATGCTGAACTGGTATTCATCGATTTTGTGCTGGAGCCAGGCTGAGACAGAGAGCGTCATGAAACCATCCTGAATGTGAATGATAATAATTATCATATTCAACTGTTCAGGGATTGCAATGCGCGGGCAGAAAAATTTAACGATTTATCCTGCCTGTCGGTATAATCGGAAATAACAATCTGTTTACATCGCAGAAAGGCGTAACCTATCAATAAGCCTTTTTATCAAAAAGGGTTATTTTAAAATGAGTGATTTATTAATAGGTTATCACTGGCTTATTAAGGCTGACGTTCTCACCACACAGTGAGCTGAAGAGGCTATGCTTAATTATTAAGCAAATAAAACAGCACAAGATGATTATCCCTGCAAAACAAGAGGTTGAAGTGATCGGTGAGATCACTACCATAGGGGGATAGCCTGAAAAGGTCCGGACTCAAGAGGTATCAATATGGCATCCGTTAATACAGACTCTTTCTCACCTGACGATTTCGTCTGGAAAGGGCTGACGCTGACTGAAACCGCAGCGCAACAAATTCTCAATCTGGCGGCTCAGGACCCTGATGTCAAGGGTCTGCGACTCAGCGTGAAACAATCCGGCTGCGCCGGGTTCGGCTACGTTATGGATTTGGTGAAAGAGCCTGTCGAAGACGATCTGCAGTTTTCATTCTACGGCGCAACGCTGTTTGTGCCGCTTCAGGCGATGCCATTCGTTGATGGCACCGAGCTGGACTATGTTCGCGAAGGCCTGAATCAGATTTTTAAATTCAATAACCCTAAAGCTCAGCACGCCTGCGGGTGCGGTGAGAGCTTTGGCGTCGAGTAAGTGAAATATGTCACGACACAGCGAAACATCTGACGATGTACAAATCTGGGAAGGCAAGCTCAACTACAAAGAGGGCTTCTTTACCCAACTGCAAACCGAAGAATTTGCCAACGGCATCAACGAAGATGTCGTGCGCGCGATTTCGGCCAAGCGTAACGAGCCAGAGTGGATGCTGGAGTTTCGTCTTAAAGCGTTTCATGCCTGGCTTGAAATGGAAGAGCCTCACTGGCTGAAAGCGCACTACGAGAAGCTCGACTATCAGGATTACAGCTACTACTCCGCGCCCTCATGCGGCAGCTGTGACGATAGCTGCGCGTCGGAGCCGGGTGCCACCCAGGCCTCAGGCAGCGCGCCCGCCAGTGAATATCTGACGCAGGAAGTGGAAAACGCCTTTAATCAGCTGGGTGTGCCGGTTCGCGAAGGCCGTGAAGTGGCGGTTGACGCGATTTTCGACTCCGTCTCAGTCGCCACCACCTATCGCGGCAAGCTGGCGGAGCAGGGCATCATCTTCTGCTCTTTTGGCGAAGCGATTCAGGAACACCCTGAGCTGGTGAAGCAGTATCTGGGCACCGTCGTGCCGGCGAATGACAACTTCTTTGCCGCGCTGAACTCCGCGGTCGCCTCAGACGGCACCTTTGTCTATATCCCGAAAGGGGTGCGCTGCCCGATGGAGCTGTCGACCTATTTCCGCATCAACGCTGCGAAAACCGGTCAGTTCGAGCGCACCATCCTGATTGCCGACGAAGACAGCTATGTCAGCTACATCGAAGGCTGTTCAGCCCCGGTGCGTGACAGCTATCAGCTGCATGCGGCCGTGGTGGAAGTGATCATCCACAAAAACGCCGAAGTGAAATACTCGACGGTTCAGAACTGGTTCCCTGGCGGTGAAGGCGAGGGCGGTATCCTCAACTTCGTGACCAAGCGTGCGCTGTGTGAAGGTGACCACAGCAAGATGTCCTGGACACAGTCGGAAACCGGCTCTGCGATCACCTGGAAATACCCGAGCTGCATTCTGCGCGGGGACTACTCGGTGGGTGAGTTCTACTCCGTGGCGCTGACCAGCGGTCGTCAGCAGGCCGATACCGGCACCAAGATGATCCACATTGGTAAAAACACCAAATCGACCATCATCTCTAAAGGGATTTCGGCCGGTAAAAGTCAGAACACCTATCGCGGTCTGGTGAAAATCATGCCAACCGCCACCAACGCGCGTAACTTTACGCAGTGTGACTCGATGCTGATCGGCCCGGATTGCGGCGCCCATACCTTCCCGTATGTGGAGACCCGCAATAACACCGCTCAGCTGGAGCACGAAGCCACGACATCACGGATCGGCGAAGATCAGATGTTCTACTGTCTGCAACGCGGTATCAGTGAAGAAGACGCCATCTCGATGATCGTGAACGGCTTCTGTAAAGACGTATTCTCCGAGCTGCCACTGGAATTTGCCGTGGAAGCCCAGAAATTGTTAGCCATCAGCCTTGAGCACAGTGTGGGCTGATGCCGTCACACGCCTTGCCGGAAGCAACGTGAAGGAATAAGTATGTTAAGCATTAAAGATTTGCAGGTCAGTGTTGAAGATAAAGCCATTCTGCGTGGCCTGAATCTCGAAATTAAACCAGGCGAAGTGCATGCCATCATGGGCCCGAACGGCTCAGGTAAAAGTACGCTGTCAGCCACGCTGGCAGGCCGCGAAGATTATGAAGTGACCGGCGGTTCGGTGAGCTTCAACGGTAAAGATCTGCTGGAGCTGGCACCGGAAGAGCGCGCTGGTGAAGGTATCTTTATGGCGTTCCAGTATCCGGTCGAAATTCCCGGCGTCAGCAATCAGTTTTTCCTGCAGACGTCGGTAAACGCGGTGCGCAAATACCGTCAGCAGGAAGAGCTGGATCGCTTTGATTTCCAGGACTTCATCGAAGAGAAAATTCAGCTGCTGAAGATGCCGGAAGATCTGCTGACCCGTTCCGTTAACGTCGGCTTCTCCGGCGGCGAGAAGAAGCGTAACGACATCCTGCAGATGGCGGCGCTGGAGCCTGAGCTCTGCATCCTGGATGAAACCGACTCCGGTCTGGACATTGATGCGCTGAAAATCGTTGCCAATGGTGTGAACAGCCTGCGTGACGAAAAGCGTGCCTTTATCATCGTGACCCACTATCAGCGTATTCTGGACTACATCAAGCCAGACTTCGTTCATGTTCTGTATCAGGGCAAAATCGTGAAATCTGGCGACTTCTCGCTGGTGAAACAGCTGGAGGAGCAAGGTTATGGCTGGCTTACCGACGAAGAGTGATTCTGCGCTGCAACAGTGGCATCACCTGTTTGAGTCGCGCGGCGACGTGCGTTCTCTGCAGGCTCAGCAGCACTGGCAGCAACTGATGCGCGTTGGCCTGCCAACCCGCAAGCATGAAAACTGGAAATACACCCCGCTGGACACGCTGCTGTCACAGCAGTTTGTGTTGCCTGACGCGCCTCAGACCCTGAGCGCTGAACAGGTTGAT
The DNA here is from genome assembly GCF_059731105.1 of Type-F symbiont of Plautia stali. Classification (NCBI taxonomy): domain Bacteria; kingdom Pseudomonadati; phylum Pseudomonadota; class Gammaproteobacteria; order Enterobacterales; family Enterobacteriaceae; species Type-F symbiont of Plautia stali. The sequence continues at coordinate 1,794,242 of NZ_AP035909.1, forward strand.
GCACTGGCGCTGCCGCTGGATGCCATCCGCCTGGTCTTCGTTGACGGTCAGTTCCAGGCGGCGCTGAGCAGCCGCGACACCGAGCTGTTTGAGATTCAGCACAGCGTGGCCGCCGAGCGTCGTCCGCTGCCCGCTGCCGTTCAGCCGGAAGTGTTTCTGCATCTGACCGAAAGCCTGGCAGAAGAGGTGACCACCCTGCGTCTGGCACGCGGTAAATCTGCAGCGCGCCCGGTCTACCTGCTGCATATCACCAGCGGTCAGCAGACGGGCATGAACACTGTTCATTATCGTCATCACCTGCAGCTGGAAGAGAGCGCCGAAGCGGAAGTGATTGAGCACTACGTTTCACTCAACGATCAGGCCCATTTCACCGGTTCGCGCTTTACCTGCGCGATTGGAGATAATGCAAAGCTGACCCACACCAAACTGGCGTTTGAAAGCAGCAATAGCTATCACTTTGCGCACAACGATCTGGTGGTGGGTAACGATACGCAGGTCAGCAGTACCAGCTTCCTGCTGGGTGCCGGTCTGTCGCGCCACAATACCAGCACGCAGCTGAACGGCGAGAACAGTACGCTGGCGATTAACAGCCTGGTGTTGCCGGTGAAACAGGAAGTCGCGGATACCCGTACTTACCTGGAGCACAATAAAGGCCACTGCGTCAGCCGTCAGATGCATAAGACCATCGTGCGTGACAAAGGCCGTGCGGTGTTTAACGGTCACATCAAAGTGGCACAGCATGCACTGAAGACAGATGGGCAGATGACCAACAACAACCTGTTGCTGGGCAAGCTGGCAGAGGTCGATACCAAGCCGCAGCTGGAAATCTATGCGGATGACGTTAAGTGCAGCCACGGCGCCACCATCGGCCGTATCGATGACGAGCAGATGTTCTATCTGCGTTCGCGCGGTATTGAGCAGGATGCTGCGCAGACCATGATTATCCACGCCTTTGCGGCAGAACTGACCGAAACACTGGAAAATCCGGTGATGCGTCAGGCCGTACTGCAGCGTATCGCGCAACGTTTTCCCGGAGGCGACGTATGATGAACTTCGATCTCGACCGCATCAGGGCTGATTTTCCTATCCTGAAGCGAGAGGTCAACGGTCATCCGCTGGCCTACCTTGACAGTGCCGCCAGCGCACAACGTCCCCTCTCGGTGATCAATGCCGAGAGTCATTTTTACCAGCACGGCTATGCGGCCGTGCATCGCGGCATCCATACGCTGAGCCAGCAGGCAACCAGTGATATGGAGAACGTGCGCGATCAGGCCGCCCGTTTCCTGAACGCTTCGTCGCAGGAAGAGATTGTTTTCGTCAAAGGTACCACCGAAGGCATCAATCTGGTGGCCAACAGCTGGGGCAGCAGTCAGCTCCGGTCTGGCGATAACCTGATCATTACTGAGATGGAGCATCACGCCAATATCGTTCCATGGCAGATGCTGGCTGAGCGCACCGGAGCCGAAGTGCGTGTGCTGCCGTTGAATGACAACGGTGAGCTGGCGCTTGAGCAGCTGGCGGGGCTGATTGACAGCCGCACGCGCCTGCTGGCCGTGACGCATGTTTCAAACGTGCTCGGCACGGTTAACCCGGTCAAAGCGATCGTGGCGCAGGCCAAAGCCGCGGGTGTTGTTACCCTGGTGGATGGTGCGCAGGCGGTGATGCATGACAAAGTTGACGTGCAGGATATCGGATGTGATTTCTATGTTTTCTCCAGCCATAAACTCTACGGCCCGAACGGCGTAGGTATCCTTTATGGACGCAAAGCGTTGCTGGACCAGATGCCACCCTGGGAGGGCGGCGGGTCGATGATTGACCGCGTCATGCTGCCGACGGGCACTACCTGGAACAGCGCGCCGTGGCGTTTTGAAGCCGGCACCCCCAATACCGGCGGCATTATCGGCTTTGGTGCGGCACTGGCCTACGTGCAGGCGCTGGGACTTGATACCATTCATGAGCGTGAAACGGCGCTCATGAACTATGCCCTGGATAAGCTGGGCACCGTCCCGGACATCCGCATCTATGGCCCGCAGTCGCGCGCCGGTGTTATCGCCTTCAATCTCGGTAAGCACCACGCTTACGATGTCGGCAGCTTCCTCGATCAGTATGGTATTGCCATCCGTACCGGCCATCACTGCGCCATGCCGCTGATGCAGCACTACAACGTGCCTGCGATGTGCCGCGCCTCCTTCACCTTCTATAACAGTGAAGAAGAGGTGGATCGTCTGGCTGCGGGTCTGACGCGCATTCATCGTCTGCTGGGCGGCTGAACAGTTTTAACGGAGTGACTGATGGCGAATTTGCCTGAAAAAGAGAAACTGGTGCGTAACTTTAACCGTTGCGCCAACTGGGAAGAGAAGTACCTGTACATCATTGAACTGGGTTCGAAACTTCCGGAATCCTCTGAAACCCTGCACCAGCCGGAAAACGTCATCTCGGGATGCCAGAGCCAGGTGTGGATCAGAATGACGCCGCAGGCCGATGGCACCATCGCCTTCGAAGGTGACAGCGATGCCGCTATCGTTAAGGGACTGATTGCTATCGTAATTAGTCTCTATCAGAACCTGCCACCTGCCGAGATTCTGGCGCTGGATGTCCGCCACTGGTTTGGCGAACTGGCCCTGATGCAGCACCTGACGCCCACCCGGTCGCAGGGGCTGGAGGCGATGATTCGGTCTATTCGCCATACCGCTCAGAACCTCAGCTAAGCTACACTCGACAGACGCCATCCGGCGTCTGTTTTTTTATCTGACGAGAAAATTGCATGAAACCAGCTTTACGTTTAGCCGGTGCATTGCTGCTGACCTGTTTTGGGCTCTCTGCACCCGCATTCGCCACGGAATATCCGCTGCCGCCACCTGACAGTCGCCTGATTGGCGAAAACGTCCTGACTCAGGTTCCCGATAACAAACAGCCGCTGGAAGCGATTGCGGCCCGCTACCAGGTTGGTCTGCTGGGGATGCTGGAGGCGAATCCCGGGACCGATCCCTGGCTGCCCAAGGCGGGCACGCAACTGACGATACCGCTACAGATGATCCTGCCCGATACGCCACGCGAAGGCATTGTGGTGAATCTTGCCGAGCTGCGTCTCTACTACTATCCCAAAGGCGAAAACAAAGTCATCGTCTATCCCATCGGCATTGGCCAGTTAGGGGCAGCCACTCCCGTGATGGTCACCCGTATCAGCCAGAAGATCCCCAACCCTACCTGGACGCCAACCCCGAACATCCGCAAACGCTACGCGAAAGAGGGTGTCACGCTGCCCGCCATGGTGCCTGCCGGACCGGATAACCCGATGGGGCAGTTTGCCATGCGTCTGGCGCGCGGCACGGGCCAGTATCTGATCCACGGCACCAATGCGAAGTTTGGCATCGGCATGCGCGTCAGCTCCGGCTGCATCCGTCTGCGTTCCGAAGATATCGAAGCGTTGTTTAACGCCGTACCTGAGGGGACACGGGTGCAGATTATCAATCAGCCGGTGAAGTACGCCATCGAGCCGGATGGTAAACGCTACGTTGAAGTGCACCAGCCGCTGTCTCGCAATGACAAAGATGATCCGCAGACGCAGACCATTGCGCTCAGCGACGGACTCAGGCAGTTTATGAAAAGTGAGAAGAGTGACCGGGCGCTGATTAAAGCCAGCATCGCACGACGCTCAGGCATGCCTGTACTGGTCAGCAGTGGTGAATCGGTAGAGAGTGATACCGTGCCGCCCGAAGGGCTGTAAAGTGCCGCGGTGCCGACAGAGAGTGCGGCAGCAGGGAAGGAGGCAAAGGACGTTAAACCCTGACAGAAAGGTGCCGGATAGAGCCTGGCAGGGGCAAAAAAAATGGCGCCATAAAGGCGCCATTTTTAAACCAGAACTCTTACTTACGGTAAGAGTGAGCCTGGTTGTCCAGACGCTGGTTAGCGCGTGCTGCGTCATCTTTAGCAGCCTGAACGTCTGAACGCACTGCGTTCACGTCGTTGCTCAGCTGGTCAACTTTCGCGTTCAGAGTCTGAACGTCTGAAGACAGCTGGTCGATTTTAGCGTTGCTTGAGCAACCAGCCAGCAGAGTTGAAGCCAGAACTACCGCGCCCAGTACCAGTTTAGTACGATTCATTATTTATACCCTCTAGATTGAGTTAATCTCCATGTAGCAATACAAGTATTACACAAAGCTTTTTAAGTTGAGAATAAATTTTTGATGAGAAGATGCTTAAATTTGATCGTTCGCTCAAAGAAGCAGCGAATCCCAGAATATGATAAAAAAATTTAGCGAAAACAGAGAGATTTAATCGGATTAACCTTAATATTAAGAGTATTTGAATAGTTATTTTCGATTGGAATTTTCTGGTATTTGGTTTAAGAGGAAATAAAAAAAGCGCCTCTTAAAGGCGCTTCTAAATAACCGCTGACGCAGGTTTTACAGGACGTGTACGGACGCGGTGTTGGTAGTTCCGCTTGGTACTAATGCACCGGAAACCAGCACCACGACATCCCCTTTCTGAGCGTAGCCGCTTTCCAGCGCCGCTTCTTTACCCAGACGATAGAAATCATCGGTCGACGCGATCTCAGAAACCAGGCGTGTCTCAATGCCCTTACTCAGGATCAGCTGGCGTGCAGTGGTCTGATTGGTGGTCAGGGCCAGGATGGTGGCGTTCGGGAAGTATTTACGCACCGCTTTAGCCGATTTGCCGCCTTCGGTCGCCACCACAATCAGTGGCGCTTCCAGCTTCTCAGCGGTCTCAACCGCACCGCGGCAGACGGCTTCGGTGATACGCAGCTTACGGGTATCGTTCTGGCTGTCGATGCGCGATTTCATCACGCGGTCGGTACGCTCACAGATGGTCGCCATGATGGTGACCGACTCCAGCGGATAGCGACCTTTGGCGCTCTCACCTGACAACATGACCGCATCGGTGCCATCCAGGATGGCGTTCGCCACGTCGCCGGCTTCTGCGCGGGTAGGGCGTGGGTTTTTGATCATGGAGTCGAGCATCTGGGTCGCCGTGATGACCACTTTGCGCGCTTTATTACATTTCTTGATCATCATCTTCTGCGCGAAGATCACTTCTTCAACCGGGATCTCAACACCCAGGTCGCCACGCGCAACCATGATGCCGTCTGACGCTTCGAGAATTTCGTCGAAGTTGTTCAGGCCTTCCTGGTTTTCGATTTTGGAGATGATCTGGATGTGCTCACCGCCGTGCTGTTTCAGGTGCTCACGAATCTCCAGCACGTCTGAACGCTTACGGATGAACGAAGCCGCGACAAAGTCCACACCCTGCTCACAGCCAAAAATCAGATCGCGTTTGTCTTTTTCAGCCAGCGCAGGCAGCTGGATTGAGACGCCTGGCAGGTTAACGCCTTTGTTCTCACCCAGGTCGCCGTTGTTCAGTACTTTACAGACTACGGTGTTTTCGGTGACTTCGGTCACTTCCATCCCAATCAGGCCATCATCGACCAGCACGGTGTTGCCGATTTTCAGGTCAGCCGTGAAGCCAGGGTAGGTGACGGCAACGCGCTCGCTGTTGCCGATCACGCTCTGATCGGTGGTGAAGGTAAAGGTCTGGCCCGCTTTCAGCGCCGCGTCGTTACCGCCTTCCAGTTTCATGGTGCGGATTTCAGGGCCTTTGGTGTCCAGCAGGATAGCGGCCTGACGACCGGTTTTCTGCATCACGGCGCGCATATTGGTAATGCGCTGGCCGTGCTCAGCGTAGTCGCCGTGAGAAAAGTTCAGACGCATAACATTCATGCCAGCTTCAAGCAGCTGAGTCAGCATCTCTTCGGATTCGGTTTTCGGGCCGATAGTACAAACGATTTTAGTCTTTTTCATGACGGATTATCTGTAAGTTGTGATGGATGAATAAGGGCGGAATCCGATGGCAGCGCATCGAAGTGAAATTTCTGATTTGAGACTGAAACTGAAAAGGGCAGTACTGAATAAGAATAGGTGACGAAGGCCAGGCGTGCAGGGAAGTTGTGCGGCTACGGTTGGTAACCACCACGCTGTTGTTGCGCAAATCATTTGAGTTATCGCAGTAAGCACGTGATCGCTGAAACCTTTCAAGTAAACAACGGGGGACAGTATAGACGCTAAGTATGCGAAAACCAATCAAAAAGCAGAAGGGAGACGCGATGCAGATCAATATAGAGGGAGTTGCGCAAGCTGAAGGAATTCTGAAAGTGGTGCGCTCTAATGGACTCGAACCATCGACCCCCACCATGTCAAGGTGGTGCTCTAACCAACTGAGCTAAGAGCGCATACTGAATATTGGTGCGTCCGAGTGGACTCGAACCACCGACCCCCACCATGTCAAGGTGGTGCTCTAACCAACTGAGCTACGGACGCACTTGGTGCGCTCTAATGGACTCGAACCATCGACCCCCACCATGTCAAGGTGGTGCTCTAACCAACTGAGCTAAGAGCGCAACATGCTGTCAGGGCGACAGCGGGGACGAATATTAACGGCAGCGTGTGAGGCTGGCAAGGGGAAAATCGTTTTTTCACTGTGACTGCGCAGCAACTGTGCTAACCGTCGTTTTTTTCGGCGCTGCGGGCCATAAATGGCCCGCTTTTGTGGATTATCGCGCCGCGCGGGCGAGGATAATGGCCGCCGGTGAACGCTGTAAGCGTCTGATGCGCCAGATCATCATCACCGCTGCCGAGGTGAGGCCGATAATGAAACCGCACCAGAAGCCCGCAGGTCCCATACGCGGCACCAGCCAGTCGGTCAGTGCCAGCAGATACCCGGCAGGCAGACCGAGCAGCCAGTAGGCAATAAAGGTGATGAAGAAAATGGATCGCGTATCTTTATAGCCGCGCAGAATGCCGCTGCCGATCACCTGAATCGAATCGGAGAACTGATAAATCGCCGCCAGCAGCATCAGCTGTGCGGCCAGCGTCACCACCTCAGGATTGTCGTTGTAGAGCAGGGCGATCTGGTGACGGAACGTCACGGTAAAAATCGCGGTCAGCGCCGCCATGCTGATGCCGACACCCTGCGCCGTCCACGCGGCGACCCGGGCCTGCTCGGTGGAGCCCTGACCCAGGCGGTAGCCGACGCGGATAGTGGTCGCGACACCCAGCGACAGCGGTAACACGAACATCAGTGAACTGAAATTGAGCGCGATCTGGTGGCCGGCGACATTGACGATGCCCAGCGGCGACACCAGCAGCGCCACCACGGCAAACAGGGTGACCTCAAAAAAGAGCGCCAGCGCCACCGGCAATCCCAGCGCCATCAGGCGGGTGAGAATGACACGCGAAGGCGGCGACCAGCGGCTCTCCATGCGGATATCACGCATCGAACCCATCCGGCGCACCCAGAAGCGCATGCAGATAAACATTACCCAGTAGACCGAAGCGGTTGCCACACCACAACCCACCCCGCCCAGTGCCGGCATCCCGAAGTGACCATAAATAAAGACATAGTTGAGCGGGATGTTAAACATCAGGCCGAGAAAGCCCAGCACCATACCCGGCTTGGTTTTCGACAATCCCTCACACTGGTTGCGCAGCACCTGGAAGAAGAGATAGCCAGGTGCGCCGAACAGCAGGGCATGCAGATAGCCTTCTGCCTTCAGGGCCAGCCGGGGATCGATATCGTGCATTGCGCGGATGAGGTAACCCGCGTGCCACAGCAGCACCATAATCAGCAGGGAGACAAAAAAGGCGAGCCAGTATGCCTGGCGGATCTGTTCACCGATGCGTTCGCGGCGACCTGAACCGTTGAGTTGCGCAACGGTGGGCGTCAATGCAAGCAGAAGACCATGACCAAAGAGGATGGCCGGAAGCCAGACAGAGGTGCCGACAGCAACGGCGGCCATATCCGTGGCGCTGACGGCGCCGGCCATAATGGTATCCACAAATCCCATTGCGGTCTGGGCCACCTGAGCAAGGATGACCGGGATCGCAAGGGCCAGCAATTGACGCGCTTCTGTTAAATACTTCTGCACGTTAACACCTGACGAGTTATAAGAATGAAAAGGGGCAAAAAGCCCGGGGAATTTCGTGAGTTAGTGTAACTGGCGTAACCCCATTCGCCAATCTTTGTCACACAATGCGGTTTGCACTGACTCAACGCCGTAGCAGGGGCTGAAATCTAACAGCGGGCCTGAGCTGTGGTAAACTGGCACAAACGTCGGATTTTCAGAGGCAAAGATTATGTTTACCGGAATTGTGCAGGGCATGGCAGAGATCGTGTCCATCGAAGAGAAAGAGCTGTTTCGTACCCATACTGTCCGGCTGCCGGAAGAACTCCTGCCGGGTCTGGCGCTGGGCGCATCCGTCGCGCATAACGGCTGCTGCTTAACCGTGACGGCAATCGACGGCGATCGTGTCAGCTTTGATCTGATCAAAGAGACGCTGCGGGTGACGAACCTCGGCGATTTGCGTGAGGGCGACGTGGTCAATATCGAGCGGGCAGCAAAATTCAGCGATGAAATCGGCGGGCATCTGATGTCGGGCCACATTATGACCACCGCTGAGATCTGCAAAATTATCCAGTCAGAACATAACCGCGAAGTCTGGTTTAAAATCCAGGACCCGGCACAGATGAAATATATTCTGCATAAAGGGTTCGTCGGTATCGACGGCATCAGCCTGACGGTCGGGGATGTGACCAGAACGAAGTTCTGCGTCTATCTGATCCCGGAAACGCTGGAGCGTACCACGCTGGGAGCGAAGACCTTTGGACAGCGGGTCAATATTGAGATCGATCCACACACTCAGGCCATCGTCGAGACCGTGGAGCGCGTGCTCGCCCAGCGTGATGCTGCGGCAGCCATGAGCGCGCTGACCGGGCAACCTGCCGCAGAGAGTTAATATCAGGCGTGACAGCGCCTGTTGAACCGCTGACCCGATTCGCTGTGAGATTGCACCTGCACAGGAAACAGGGTCAGATCGGAAAGACGCAAAAGCCGTCATCCCTGACACGCTCGACACGCGCTCTCCCTGGCGCGTGACGCTTTCCTCTTCTGACCCTGTTCCCTGCGCCTTTAGCTTCTCCGTTGCGGTTAACGCGGGTCTGACTTCGGCAGGCCTTGCGGCGCAACCGGCTCCTCTACCGCGCCACGCGCAATCCCCCCTCTACGCCACGACTGAAGACGATCTGCCACAGCTGAATATCGCGCGCGCGGAATGCACCGGCACAGGCGTTGAGATAGTAGGCGAACATACGCTTAAAGCGCTCGCCATAACTCTCAGCCAGCTGAGGCCAGGCCTGCAAAAAGCGTTCATGCCATGCCATCAGCGTCCTGTCGTAATCTGCACCAAAGTTGTGCCAGTCCTCCAGAATAAAATGGGGCTCGCTGGCATCGGCCACCTGACGCACCGAAGGCAGGCAGCCGTTCGGGAAAATATACTTATCGATCCACGGGTCAACGCGCATATCGGTTTTAATCGCGCCGATGGTGTGAAGCAGGAAAATCCCGTCAGGCTTAAGATTACGATCGACCACGTCGAAATAGGTCGCGTAGTTTTTAGGCCCGACATGCTCAAACATACCGACCGACACCACGCGGTCAAACTGCTCGTTCAGATCGCGATAGTCCTGCAGCAGAATCGTCACATCCAGCCCTTCACAGCGCTGCTGCGCCAGCTTCTGCTGCTCGGCAGAGATGGTCACGCCATGCACGCTGACGCCATAATGACGTGCGGCAAATTCCGCCAGTCCGCCCCAGCCGCAGCCGATATCCAGCAGCGACATCCCGGGTTCCAGCGCTAATTTACGACAAATCATATCCAGCTTGGCTTCCTGCGCCGACGCCAGCGTCGTGGCCTCTTTCCAGTAGCCACAGGAGTACTGCATGTAGGGGTCAAGCATCAGTGAAAAGAGATCGTTGCCGAGATCGTAGTGCTCTTTGCCCACGATCCAGGCCCGCTTGCGGGACTGCAGGTTGGTTAAGCGGGCGGCGGCGATGCGCAGGGTATCTTTGAAATGGTGCGGAAGTTGCTGATCCAGTTTATGTTTAAGCACCTGGTGGAAGAACATATCCAGACGGTCACAGTCCCACCATCCCTCCATATAGCTTTCGCCCAGCCCCAGCGATCCCTCCTGCAGAACACGCTTAAAAAAACCGGGATGATGAATGCGGATATCCCATGGACGTGAGCCATTTATTTCGATATCCGCTTTTTCCAGCAGTTCGTGAACGATGCGATACCAATGATTATCTTCAGGAGTCACTGCTTCTGCGTAAGATGAACTCATAGCTTTTCCACCACCTGTCCAATCTGAACCTGAACAAAGAATAGCCAATTCGTCAGGCATTGAGAAACGTCACGGAGGATTCCGCAAACCGATTATCTGTAAGATACAGAGGACTGGAACAGGCTGAAGCAGGGCCGGTAAGAGGGAATAACGCGTGCGAATACCGTCCCGGCAACAGCGTGCCAATCAGATTATTACGTTATTATATTGTTGATTTATTACAGATTTGTTGACCCGGATGAGTATATTCTCACGCGGGTCAATATTCAATGACTTATTGTTAGGGCGCTAACTAAAAGGTTAGCGTCTTAATGATTATCTTGGCAGGCAGGTTGCGGAGTGGCAACAACAGTTTGTGCGCTTGCGGCGCGCTGCATGACGTACCCGATCAGGGCGAGCAGAATCGTCACTGTCATGATCAGCGTGGTGGTCAGCAGTGCCTGGGTTAATCCCGCCGACACCGCCAGGCTGGCGAGGAAGCAGAGGCCCAACTGCAGCGTGTTCTGCAACGCGGCGGCTTTGCCGGTGGCGTGCGGGAAGGGCATCAGCGCACTGGAGACCACAATCGGATAGATCGCTCCGTTAGCCAGCGCCATTCCGCAGAACGGCACCATGAGGCTGAGCAGCGTTCCCTGACCCGAAAGCGCGACCGCAAACAGAGCCAGAATGCTCAGGCTGTAGACCCCCAGCAGCCAGGGCAGCAGCTGGGCGCCGTTAAAGCGGTTGAGCAGGGCGCGACAGCCGAAGCCACCGATTAAAAAGGCGAGCGTCTGTGGCAGATAGCTCAGGCCAATGTCGGCGGGGGAAAGGCCCAGGCCCGCCAGAATAAAGGGTGAGCCGGTCAGCCAGGCAAAAAAGCTGGCGGAGCAGGCGGAGTAGATCAGTACGTTACCGCTGTAGACGCGGGATTTAAGCAGCGTGAAGAAGCCTGGCTGTGCCCCTTTCTCCTGCGGAGCGGGTTTCACCGCGGGCAGACGCAGCGTAACCAGGATCAGCGCCACCGCAATCAGGGTCAGCACCAGGAAAATCGAACGCCAGTGGAAATGGCCGATCAGCCAGGCCCCGAGCAGCGGCGCCAGCGCCGGTGAGAGGGCCACCAGCGGCATAATCGTGGCGAACACTTTGCTGGCGCGCGCCGCCGGATAGCGGTCGATGACCAGCGCCTGCCAGCTTACGGCGGCAGCACAGACACCAATCGCCTGAATGAAGCGCAGCGCCAGCATCAGAAAGATATCATTCACCCACAGCATACCCGCACAGCCAGCGGCGAACAGTGCCAGCCCGGCCAGCAGCACGGGTTTACGGCCGATGCGATCGGAGAGCGGGCCCCAAAAGAGCTGACCACAGGCGAAGCCGGCCAGAAACAGACTCATGCTGGCGCTGATCAGGCCGGGCGAGGTGCGGAACGTCTCCTGCATTGCGCCAAAGGCGGGCAGGTACATATCGGTGGCTAAAAAGCCCAGCATGCTGAGCAGAGCGAGGTAGGGCATAAATCCTTTATTCGACAACATCAGATTCTCATTTTGCAGGGTAAACGCGGCAGAGTGTAAAAGGTGCGTTTGCGGCTGTGAAACGGTAATATTTGCCGGTTGCTGTTAAAATTTTTGAAGGCAGATTATGTGGTCAGAGTATGCACTGGAAGTGGTTGACGCGGTTGCACGCGGGGGCAGTTTCAGCGCCGCCGCGCAGGAGTTACATCGGGTGCCGTCTGCCATCAGCTATACGGTTCGCCAGCTGGAGAGCTGGCTGGCGGTGCCGCTGTTTGAGCGTCAGCACCGTGAAGTGGTACTGACCCCGGCGGGAGAGCATTTTGTCCGGGAGGGGCGCAGCGTCATCAAAAAAATGCTCGCAACCCGGCAGCAGTGTCAGCAGCTGGCTAACGGCTGGCGCGGACAGCTAAGCATTGCCGTTGACCGCATCGCCAAACCGCAGCGTACCCGGCAGCTGGTTAAAGATTTTTATCGCCACTTCCCGGACATGGAGCTGCACATCAGCTATGAGGTCTTCAACGGGGTCTGGGATGCCCTGGCCGATGGCCGGGTCGATGTCGCGATTGGCGCGACCCAGGCGATACCGGTTGGCGGACGGTTTGCGTTCCGGGATATGGGGAAGCTCAACTGGCGCTGCGTAGTTGCACCCGATCATCCTCTGACGCAGGCAACCCGGATTGATGATGACACGCTGCGTCACTGGCCGTCGCTGGTGCTGGAGGATACGTCACGGGCGCTGCCGCGGCGCATGACGTGGACGCTGGACAATCAGCGCAGGCTGGTGGTGCCGGAATGGCAAACCGGGCTGGAGTGTGTGCAGGCGGGATTGTGCGTGGCGATGGTGCCGGGCCATCTGGCCCGGCCACTGCTCGACAGCGGCGCGCTGGTGGAACTGACGCTGCCGCAGGCGTTTCCGGACAGCCCCTGCTGTGTCAGCTGGGCAGAAGATCGCGCATCACCGGCAACAGGCTGGTTACTCAGCTATCTGGGTGATGCGCAAACGCTTAATCAGGAGTGGTTAAGCGAGGATTAACGGCGATAGTCGCGGAACGGACCATCCGCAACTGAACGGCGTTCAATCAGCGTGGGGTGGACTTCAATCGTCTGTGACACTTCGCGCTTGCTGGTGATGCGATCAAGCAGCATATCCAGCGCCTTCTCACCCAGCTGAGCCTTGGGCTGATGGACGGTGGTCAGTGCAGGCGCAAAATAGCGCGCGTTGCGCACATTGTCATAACCGATCACCGAAATGTCCTGCGGAACGCGCAGACCCATCTCGTCAGCGGCGCAAATCGCCCCCATCGCCATGATGTCGCCACCGCAGAACACCGCCGTGGGGCGCTGCTTCTGCGACAGGATCTGCTGCATCGCCTGGTAGCCCGACTCCGGCTCAAAGTCACCCTGCACAATCCACTCGGCGCGCGGCTGAATGCCCGCCTCTTCCAGCGCCTTAAGGAAACCGGCATGACGTCCGCCCCCGGTGTTGCGCTCCATCTGACCGGGGATGGCACCGATGTCGCGGTGGCCGCGCTCAATCAGATAGCGTCCCGCCAGATAGCCACCCTGGAAGGCGTTATCCAGCACCGTATCGGTGAAGTCGGCGCGCGACTCGCCCCAGTCCATCACCACCATCGGGATATTGCGGTTCTCTTCCAGCATCTGCAGCAGGTCGTCCGGGTATTCAGAGCACATGACCAGCAGACCATCGACGCGCTTCTGCGCCATCATGCTGAGGTAGGCGCGCTGTTTTTGCAGGTCGTTATGCGCATTCCCCAGAATCAGTGTATAGCCTTTGTCAAAACAGTGATTCTCGACCGCTTCGATAATCTCAGCGAAATAGGGCGCTTCGCTGGAGGTGGCCAGCAGCCCCAGCGTCCGGGTGTGATTCACCTTCAGGCTGCGCGCCACGGCGCTCGGCGAGTAGTGCAGTTCCTTGATCGCCTGCCAGACCGCATCGCGCGTCTCTTCAGCCACGAAGCGGGTTTTATTGATGACGTGCGAAACTGTGGTCGTGGAGACGCCAGCGCGTTTTGCCACATCTTTAATTGTTGCCATGAAAATCGGACTCCAGGACTTATCTAACTGTATGATAAGCGTAGTGTTAAACGTTTGCGTCTGCTCAGGGTATTTTCCGCAAAAATGCCGTGTTATGGCGCATTAAACCGGCGGCCGACGGAGAATAAATGCCTGAAAAAGTGCGCAAACGGAATCAGGGCTGCGCGCGTTGCGCAACAAGGGCGGGATTCTAACAAGGCTGAACGGATAAAACGAGATTTTTACCCACGGCTGTGGGAAAATAGAATAACCACAATGATTAAGTGGTTAAGGAGCAACCCATGAGTACCGATCTTAAACTGGCGTTAATGACCACTGTCGGCTGCCTGCTGATGATTGTGGCCTTTAGTTTTACCGCTGTACTGCACTGATAAAAAAGCCGGGACTTCTCCCGGCTTTTTTCTGACGCTGCATCAGCTCAGCGAATGGTTTTCGGCGTCATTACACGACGCGCACCTATGTAGTGACGCTGCCAGTAATCTTCCCCTAACGCACTGATCTGAATATCTTTGCCGGTACGCGGTGACTGAATAAACTTGCCGTCACCCAGGTAAACCCCGACGTGATCCGCGGTTCCGCGGCCATTAATGCGGAAGAAGACCAGATCGCCTTTTTCCAGTGACTCACGTTTGATAGGGGCAGCGTCACGCAGGTGATACATCTCGTTAGCGGTGCGCGGAATTTTAAACTTCACCAGATCTTTATAGGCGTACCAGACCAGACCGCTGCAGTCGAAGCCGGTGTGGGGGGAGGTGCCGCCCCACTGATAAGGTTTGCCCAGCTGGCCCATGAGCTTGGTCATCGCTGTTTCACGCGCTTTCTGGTAGCGCTGACGGTGAGATTTGCTCATTTTAATGGTGCCGGTCTCGCTGGCATCGGCGTTTTTCAGCAGGCGCTGGTGGCCGTAGCGTTTTTTCTCTTTGGTGCTGAGTCGGGCGGTCTTAAGCGAGGTTTTTTTGGCAGGTGTCTGTTTAGCGGTCAGTTCAACTTTTTTCTGTTTTTTCGTTTTGAGTTTCTGAACCGGGCTGAGACGGGTTTTTTTTGTCGTGGTTTTCACCACGCGACGTTTGCGGCGCTCATCCTCGCGCGCACTCTTTTTCTCTGCTTTATGCGTACTGACGTTCACCGGAGCGTGCGGAGACGCGGCGGCGATGTTGAAGAACAGTTGCGCAAAGGCCAGCATAAAAAGCGTAATGATTAAACGCATAGTCCATTAAGTAGTTAAGTTGTCAGGGCCACTACGCACCGCGACAAAGTTGAGATTAATCTGATCCAGGATCAGCGCCGAAGCCATTCTAGTCCAGTTCTTTTAAAAACTGTAATGCCTTTTATTGTTAATCTTTGCAACCCACGCGATTGTGCTGAAAATGAACATTTTCAGCGTCTTATATCAACGAAATTATTACGAATTATTAATCTGTTACCGGCTGTTAATAATCAGAAATTCATGCTGTGCCTGTCATGACTTAACCAGGATGGCGATTTCAGCAGGCAGCGATCAAAATCTCGTTTTCAGTCACGCTGCGAAGTCGCTACAATAAACAAACACGAAGTGACGAATTAAGGAAGGCAATTATGAGTACTGTAGAAAAAATTCAGCGCCAGATCGCAGAAAACCCGATCCTGCTGTACATGAAAGGTTCTCCGAAGCTGCCAAGCTGCGGCTTCTCTGCACAGGCGGTGCAGGCACTGTCAGCCTGCGGTGAGCGTTTTGCTTACGTGGATATTCTGCAGAACCCGGACATTCGTGCAGAGCTGCCAAAGTACGCCAACTGGCCAACCTTCCCGCAGCTGTGGGTAGACGGTGAACTGGTCGGTGGATGCGACATCATCGTTGAGATGTTACAGCGTGGTGAACTGCAGTCGCTGATTAAAGAGACCGCAGAAAAATTTAAAGAAGCAGAATAAAAAAAGGCCGACGCAATGTCGGCCTTTTTCGTTGTGGCATTCCTCAGACGGAGGCGCTGGTGTCTGCATCGCCTTCGGCAAAGGGCAGGGGCCAGCCACCTAACCGTTTCCAGCGGTTCACCAGCTCACAGAACAGGGTTGCGGTCTGCTGCGTATCATACAGCGCCGAGTGTGCCTGACTGCTGTCAAACTCCATTCCCGCAGCGATACACGCCTTCGCCAGCACGGTCTGACCCAGCACCAGCCCGCTCAGGGCTGCCGTGTCAAAGGTCGCAAAGGGGTGGAACGGATTACGTTTCAGGCTGGCACGTTCAGCCGCCGCAGACATAAAGTTCAGGTCAAACGTGGCGTTGTGCGCCACCATGATGGCGCGATTGCAGCCGCTGTCCTTGATCCCCTTGCGCACCATTTTAAAAATGGCGTGCAGCGCTTCATATTCACTGACGGCACCGCGCAGCGGATTAGCGGGATCGATACCGGTAAAGGCCAGCGCTTCAGGGTGCAGCAGCGATCCGACAAAAGGTTCGACGTTAAAATGCAGCGTCTGGTCTGTCTGAATCCATCCCTCTTCATCCATTTTCAGCGTGATAGCGGCAATTTCCAGTAACGCATCGGTTTGTGCGTTGAAACCGGCGGTTTCCACGTCGATGACCACCGGATAGAAGCCACGGAAACGTTGATTGAGTGCATTAGGGGAATTCGATTCAGACATCAGGATCTCGTTGCAGGAAAAGGGCAGCGCGCATTATGGCAAAAAACGGGGCCGGGTGCAGCAGATGAAGCGCAGAGAAGGGGATTCAGCCCGCCCGGAAGGGCAGGCTGGCGGCAGGATCAGTTGCCGAGGCCTTTACCGGCATCTTTGTTTTCGATCAGCTCGATTTTGTAGCCGTCCGGATCTTCAACAAAAGCGATAATGGTGGAGCCACCCTTCACCGGGCCCGCTTCACGCGTCACGTTACCGCCATTCTGACGGATACGTTCGCAGGCGGCTGCCGCGTCATCCACGCCCAGCGCGATATGACCATAGGCGTTGCCGAGATCATACTTGTCCACGCCCCAGTTATAGGTCAGTTCGATAACCGCGCCTTCGCTTTCGTCGGTGTAGCCCACAAAAGCCAGGGTATATTTATATTCGGTGTTTTCGCTCTGACGCAGCACGCGCATGCCCAGCACACGGGTGTAGAAATCAATTGAACGTTGCAGATCGCCAACGCGCAGCATGGTATGTAGTAAACGCATAACATCCTCTTTGAAGTAAAACGCCATCGCCGGATGACCCAGGCGCTAAGTATAGCGATGAAAATCGCCATTGAATAATGACCGCCGTCATCGTCCCGGACGGCAGCCAGACAGGTTTACAGTGTCGGGTAGTCGATGTAGCCTTCCGCGCCGCCGCCATAGAAGCTTTCCGGACGCTGAGGATTCAGAGGAGCATCCTGCTGCAGACGCTCAACCAGATCCGGGTTCGCGATGTAGTCGCGACCAAACGCGACGGCATCGATCAGACCGCGACCAATCAAATCGTCCGCTTTCTCGACCGTGTAGGCACCGGCACCGATAATGGCACCCGGGAACAGGTCACGTACTTTCTGACGGAAGGCATCCGTGTAAGGCTTGCCGCCGGCCCAGTCTGGTTCTGAAAGGTGCAGGTAGGCGATGTTGCGTTTCGCCAGCTCGCCGATATACCACAGCGCCGCTTCTTCTTCATCCGGGCCGTTATCCAGATTCTGGAAGCTGCCGATCGGCGAAACGCGGATACCGATACGATCGGCTGACCAGTTTGCAATGACCGCATCCACCACTTCCAGCGCGAAACGACCGCGTTTTTCGATGCTGCCGCCATATTCGTCGGTACGCTGGTTGGAATCCGGGGCCAGGAACTGATGAATCAGGTAACCGTGTGCCGAGTGCAGCTCAAGCAGGTCAAAATCCGCTTCACGCGCATTCGCAGCCGCCTGACCGAAATCGGCCACGATCTGCTGGATCTCAGGAATCGTCAGTTCGCGTGGCTCTGAGGTCTCTTCGCGGTAGACGCTGCCATCTTCAGCACGCAGTGAGGTTCGGGTACCCGCCGCAATCGCCGACGGGGCGACCGGGGCTTTACCTTCCGGCTGAACGCTGTTGTGGGAAATACGACCGGTGTGCCACAGCTGCACGGCGGTGTGGCCGCCCGCCTGATGTACGCCTTCGTTAATGCGTTTCCACGCCGCAATCTGCGGCTGGGTATGTAAACCCGGCGCACCGGCATAGCCTTTAGCCTGGAAAGAGACCTGCGTGGCTTCGGTGATGATCAGACCGGCGCTGGCGCGCTGACGGTAATATTCCGCCATCATCGGCGTCGGAATATCGCCTGGCTCAATGCTGCGCAGACGGGTCAGCGGTGCCATAAAGACGCGGTTTGGGACGGTAATTGCGCCAACTTTCAGCGGACGAAACAGCTGGGTACTCGCCATAATAGCTCCTGATTAGTAGACCAGTCGTCTACAAACACGTTTTTTAAAAATCAGTGGCGTTCTAGCCACTGTTCGATGGTACACAGTGCGAGGCGCAGGGGCTGCGCCTCGCGGGAAATTTTGCTCTGCAGGCTGGCACCCAGCCAGAGCAGCGACAGCAACTCCGCCATCTGTGCAGGCGGCTGCGGCAGGTTCAGCGACTCCTGCTGCACCGCCTCAGTCAGCGTCCGCGCATAGAGCGCGGTGATTTTCGCCGCACCCTGCTGCAGGGCATCGCGCATCGGCTCAGAGAGATCGCAGACTTCCGCAGAGACTTTCACGCCCAGGCAACCCACAATGTGGCCCTGCTGAACGAACAGATCGACCGCTAAACGGAAGTGGTTGAGCAGGCGTTCGCGCGGGGTGCCATCCGTCCGGCTGAGCTGTAATTCCACATCCTGCAGGAAGCGTGCAAAGTAGCGTTCCAGTAACGCCACGCCAAACGCCTCCTTGGAACGGAAGTAATAGTAGAAGGAGCCTTTCGGTACGGCCGCCTTTGACAGCAGTTCGCTTAAGCCCATTCCGGTGAACCCGCGTTGCAGGCAGAGTTGTTCACCTGTCTGAAGCAGGTGCTCGCGGGTTTCGTTGCGTTGTGGCGTCTTATTCATGGCATTGAGAGTAGTAGACCAGTCGGTCGGTTGCAACGATCGGCCCACACGATGGCACAGAGTGTTCACCCGTTCGCGCGACAACCCGATTATTGTGACCGGCTGAGGCTCATTTCCTGTGCAACCAGGCTACGCTGTTACTTTGACTGGTTATTCTGTGACTCCGGAGACGTAGTGGCCGAGCAGCTTGAGTTTTTCCCGGTTCCCAGCCCCTGTCGCGGCATCTGCGAGAGCGATGCGCGCGGCTACTGCCTGGGATGTTTACGCAGCCGCGATGAGCGGTTTAACTGGCTGCGCTTCAGTGATGCCCAGAAGCGCGAGGTGATTCGCCTGTGCCAGATGCGGCGTCAGCGTCTGCTGCGCCAGCAAAAGGGCGAAGAGCCACCCGCACCGCAGCAGCCGGAGTTATTCTGACGGCCTGGCGCTTTCCGTTATACTCTCTGACACGCTAATGTCAGCCAACGTGCAACAGGGAGATCGTCATGTCACAACCGCAAGCCATTGCTCTGCAGGGGCCCGATTTTTCACCGCTGGTTATGGGGTACTGGCGTCTGATGGAGTGGGGCATGTCGCCTCAGGAGCGGCTCGCATTTATTGAGCATCACCTCAGCCTCGGTATTACCACCGTTGATCACGCCGATATCTATGGTGACTATCAGTGTGAAGCAGCGTTTGGTGAGGCGCTGAAGCTGGCTCCTGGCCTGCGCGATCGGCTGCAGATTGTGACCAAATGCGGCATCGCTACCCGCGCCCGCCCGGAAAACCAGATTGGTCACTACATCACCGATAAACAGCATATTGTCCAGAGCGCAGAAAATTCGCTGCGTCACCTGCACACCGATCGTCTCGACCTGCTGCTGATCCATCGTCCCGATCCGCTGATGGACGCGGATCAGGTCGCCGATGCCTTTATGGCTCTGCATCAGAGCGGCAAGGTACTGCACTTTGGCGTTTCCAACTTTACCCCGGCCCAGTTCTCCCTGCTGCAGTCGCGCCTGCCGTTCTCGCTGGTCACTAACCAGCTGGAGATCTCCCCTGTGCAGCAGAGCGGACTGCTGGATGGATCGCTGGATCAGTGTCAGCAATTGCGTATCCGGCCAATGGCCTGGTCCTGTCTGGGTGGCGGTCGCCTGTTTAACGATCCCCACTTCCAGCCACTGCGCGATGAACTGGAGCGGGTGCGTCAGGAGACCGGGGCGAGCAGCCTGGATCAGGTGGTCTATGCCTGGATTCTGATGTTGCCGTCGCGTCCGCTGCCGATCATCGGGTCGGGCAAAACGGCGCGGGTCAGCGACGCGGCCGGTGCGCTGAGTGTGACACTGTCACGTCAGCAGTGGTTCCGCATTCGTAAGGCCGCGCTGGGCTACGATGTGCCCTGAAGCGTAAAACTGCGTCAATTTTCAGCAAACTAGCGCAACAGCGACCAGACTTATTGCACACCCTGGTATGCAAACGGAGTCATCATGAAAATGAAAGCAGTCGCGCTATTCGCGCTGATCGCCTGTGGGTCAGCCCATGCCGCCAGTGAACAGGTGACGGTTCATCAGGTCACCGCTGAGGGCATAGGGAAATCGCTGGGCACCGTAAAGATTGATGAGACAGAGTATGGTCTGAAGTTCACACCGGATCTGAAAGGGCTGACGCCGGGCATTCATGGATTCCATGTCCATGCCAAAGGCAGCTGTGAGCCGGGCGATTCTGAGGGCAAAGTGGTGGCCGCCGGGGCGGCCGGTGGGCATCTCGATCCGGCTAACACCGGCAAACATCTGGGGCCTTATGCGGAAGGGCATCTGGGCGACCTGCCTGCGGTCTATGTTGATGACCAGGGTAACGCAACCTATCCGGTACTGGCACCACGACTGAAGTCGCTGAGTGAGATTAAAGGCAAAGCGCTGATGGTCCATGTCGGCGGTGACAACCATGCCGACCATCCCAAACCGCTGGGTGGCGGCGGGGCACGTTACGCCTGCGGCGTTATCTGAATTTCCGGGCGGCCCATGCCAGCCGCCCGCTTTTCTCCTGCCGGTTTATTAATTGTTGTACCATCCCCTGCATTTCCCCCCTATGATATTGATTCAGGTACGAAAGCGTGATGGGGAAAGGAGCAGGAACATGAAATTCAAGGGCGCATTACTGCTGAGTCTGCTGCTGGTGGGATGCGATAAACCCAATGATACGCAACTGGTTACTGAAACCGGGCGGGAGCTTCAGCGCACCATCGATACCAGCCCGATGCGTGTCACCTGCGAAAAGATTGCTAAAGGTCGCGAATGGCTGAGCCGCAGCACGGTGCGCAGGCTGGAAGCGAAGGGGTGCGATCAGGTCTTCCGCAGCGCCACGGAAACCAATTTCACTGAAACCACGATTTATCGCCGCACTATGACCATGGTGTGCGGCGGCATTCACGGTCAGAGTTTCACCGGCAGCGAACTGACGCGCCGCTTTATCTTCTCACCGGATGAGAAAGCGCTGGTGATCGAACCGATGACCGAGATGGATAAGACCCGTTTTGAGGGGCACAAGACGCTGCAACAGCTGCAGGACGATTTTAACCGCCAGCAGCAGCAGTATTGTCAGTAGTCAGGCCGGTACCGCCTGTTTCAGCTGTGCCAGCGAACAGCGCAGGCGCCAGATAATCCCCGCCAGTTCACTGGCCTCGTTGCTGCCCTGCGCCAGCAGCGAGGCGATCGTCTCCTCCAGTTCCAGCAGCATCCGATCAAGCGAGCTGTGCTGCACGCCACGGCTGCTGATAATCTGCTGTAAATTCTGCAGGTTCTCATCGCGAAACCGCAGCAGCGACGCCGGACCGGCATCCCAGTCACGCAGCTGCCAGACAATATGCGAGCAGTTGAGCAGCACCACCCCCCAGCGCAGCAGCCAGACCCGCGCCTGTTCATCCCGGCTGTGACTGAGCTGGCTGATGCGATGGTAGATCTGCGATTCAAAGCGACTTTCGCTGAGCCGGGGCTGTCGCCGCAGCTGATCGAGGAACGCCAGCCGCAGTGCCCGGATATGCCGTCGGCTGCGCCGGGCATCGGAGCTGGGGCGCAGGATCTGGAAAGCCAGCCAGGCGAGCAGTACCCCGCACACTTTGGCAATATTATCGTTGAAGAACGCCTGATAGTCCCAGACGGGCGGGTTAGTGACCGCGATAAACGAGCCCATAAAGACGATGAACTGTCCCCACATCCCGGCACGCTGTTTCTGCTGTAACTTAAAGAGTTGGAGCGTCACCAGCAGCGGAAACAGAACCAGTAAAAAGGGCCACAGCAGGCTGATCTGCACCATCAGGCCGAACTTCATCACAAAACTGAAGGCAAACAGCCACAGCAGCGTTTTCAGCAGCAGCGTCACGCTGCCGCCGGGTGAGGGCGCAGAAGCGTAGAGCACACAGGCGATCGCGGTCAGAGTCAGGGCGGAAGCGCCTGAAGACCACTGTGTGTTGATCCAGAAGGCGCAGCCCAGCACGATAACGCAGAAGGTGCGCAGTGCGCTCCAGCCCGCTTCAGCGCTGTCACTGTCGCGCGCCAGCGCCGGAACCGGCGGAGGCTGAAAGCGGGTATCCGCATCGGCACGATCCAGCAGCCTGATCCAGCGCAGCACGTTGAGGTACATCCAGCAGAAGTAGCGCAGCCGGTGAGAGAACGCCCGCTGCCGATAGTCCCCCGACGCCGCCGGTGTCACGCTGCGCAGGATCTGTGCCAGCCGGTATTTGTCGCAGTCCGGTTTCGCCAGCTCCGCCAGCAGCTGTTGCAGCGCCTCAAACAGCGCGGCAGGGGCGTCGGGCCAGTTCAGCAGCATGCGGCGCAGACTGGAGAGCACGCTGGTAAGACGCAGCTGCTGGTGCAGCACATAGTTCAGGACGTTGTTCTGGCGGCGAAAGCGATAGTGACTCCAGAACGCCTGAATGCGCAGCAGATTCATGGTCAGGATCTGGCTGATGACCGTCTCATGCGCGGTGCGGATCCCCTCGCTGGCGGAAGGCTGCAGCAGCAGGACCGCATGTTCCAGCAGCCGGGCGTGCATCTGTTTCAGCGAGGTAATCAGCGTCTCACCATCGGAAGTGCTCGGCAGCACCATCATCATCAACCCGGCGCACAGGATGCCGGAGATCACTTCGCAGACGCGCGCCTGGGCGATGGTCCACAATGCGGTAATGTCCGTAATATTGACGCTGCTGAAGGCGATGATGGCGGCGGTATAGCCGGCCAGGGAGAAGGCGTAGGCGACATTATTCTGATAGTGGCTGGCAATGCCGGTGCAGAGCGCCAGCCAGCCAGCGATGGCAAAGGTGAACAGCCACGGTTCATTCAGCGTGTGACCGGCAATCAGCAGGGCGGCGCTCGCCCCGACCAGGCTGCCGGCGATGCGGCCGAGGCTTTTACTGATTGCCCCGCCGACCGTGGGAAAGCTGATGACGGCGGCAGAGGTCATCGCCCAGTAAGGTTCATCAAGATCCAGACCGTAGGCGATACTCAGCGCCAGACACATCGATATTGCGTTGCGCAACGCGTAGCGCCACTGTCCGCCCGTCGCCTTAATCCAGGGCAGCTGATCCCAGGCCAGCCACTGCATATTCATGGCTGGATGGAGATGGTGCAGCTGGTACCGGCAATCAGCTCAGTGTGTGCCGGAAGCGGGTCGAGACGAATGCGCACTGGCACCCGCTGCGCCAGCCGTACCCAGGGCACATTGGGTTTGATATCGGGCACCAGACCGCTGTCCGTCTCAATGCTCTGGTCGTAAATGGCGCGACCTATGCTCTCCACCTGGCCCTGCAGCTGTGCGCCATTGCTGTAGAGCACCACCTGTGCTGCGGCGCCCGGATGAATATGGCGCAGCTTGGTCTCTTCAAAATAGCCCATCACGTAGTAAGAGTGACTGTCCACCAGCGCAAACAGGGGCGTTCCCGCCGCGGCATAGTTGCCCGGCCGCAGCGTCAGATTGGTGATCCAGCCATCTGTCGGGGCGGTCAGCGTCGTCTGCTGCAGGTTCCAGCGTGCCCGCTCCCATTCCGCCTGCGCCGCTTTGGCACTGGCAGCTGCGGCCCCGGCGCTGAGGCGCGCCGCATCGAGATCTTCTGCAGAGATAATGTTACGCGGCAGATGAGCGCGCCGGTTAAATTCATGCTGCGCTTTCGCCAGATCCGCCTGCGCTTTGCTCAGCTGGGCGGCGGCGTTGTCGAGCGCAATCTGCCACGGCACCGGGTCGAGCGTCAGCAGCTGCTGGCCCTGATGGACAAACTGATTATCGGTGACGCTGAGCTGAGCAATCCGGCCCGACACCTGAGGCGTAATATCCACCAGCTCTGCCCGCACCTTACCGTCGCGGGTCCACGGGGACTGCATGTAGTAGTTCCAGAGCCAGCCCCCCGCCAGCAGCGCCAGGGCGAAGACGATGAGGGTGGAAAAATATTTTACCGCGTTAAATTTCATATCGATTATCCGTGACCGATGAGCCAGAGTGCGGCGGTAACGCACAGCACAAACAGGGAGAGATCAAATAGGGTGGGATGCCAGACGTCGCCGGAGTAGATCCAGCCGCGCACCAGGGGGTGGATCAGCAGCCAGAAAAAGAAGCCAAGGAGCACCGCCTTGAATATCGGCGGAAAAAACAGTGAGGCGCCCACGACCAGATCGGTCAGCGGTTTCGCGCCTGAAAAAGCGGAGGTGAGCACGTGATAACATCCCTCGTTAACCCAAACGGCAGGGGGAGAGCGCTGCCGCGATTTCCTGGCCTGGCCCGGGATTTGTAATTTGTCCTGTAAACTCGCAGAATAGTGTAGAATCTGGCTTGATAGCTAGCAAGCTAATTATAAGGAGATGAAATGGATACGCCCCTCGGAACGGATTTATCTCGCCTGGTGCGCATCTGGCGCGCGTTGATTGATCAGCGGCTGAAGCCGCTTGAGCTGACTCAGACTCACTGGGTGACGCTGCACAATATTCATCAACTGCCGCCCGAACAGTCGCAGATCCAGTTAGCCAAGGCGATTGGCATTGAACAGCCCTCCCTGGTCCGCACGCTGGATCAGCTGGAAGAAAAAGGGTTAATTACCCGCTCGACCTGTGCCAGCGATCGTCGCGCCAAGCGCATCAAACTCACGCAGCAGGCGGAGCCTATCATTGAGCAGGTGGAGAGCGTGATTGATGAGACGCGGGACGACATTTTGTCCGGCATCAGTCGGGAAGAGATCAGCCAGATGGTGACGCTTATCGCCCGGCTTGAGAAAAACATTCTCGAACTGCAGAACAAAGAGAAATAAAAAACCGACGCCCAGGCGTCGGTTTTTTTTTGCTATCTCAGCGAGGTGAAACGGTGACCTGGCTGCCGTTAGAGGCCATCACGACACGCTGGCCAACGGAGTAGCGTGAGGCGGCCTGTTTCTGAACCACCATGATGGTGTTGCCATCATCCTTGCGGATTTCCAGCTCAACGCCATCGGTTTTATTGATTGCGCCCTGAACGCCCTGGCCCGCAACGCCGCCCAGCACCGCACCACCGGCTGTCGCCAGGCTACGACCTGCGCCGCCGCCAATCGTGTTACCCAGGAAGCCACCCAGCACGGCACCGCCGATGGCACCGATAACGTTACTCTCATCGCCACCCTGGATTTTCACCGGGCGAACGGAAACTAACGTACCGTAAGAGACGCTCTGCACCTGCTTGGCTTCACTGGCACTGTAGGTATCACCCGACAGCGTACTGGTATTGCTACAACCTGCCAGCATGACACCGGTCAGAGCGACCACAATTACACGCTTAATCATCTGAAACTCCTTTAGTCGAGAAGGCGCCACGTTTACCGCTGTATCCTGCTCACAGTATAAGACACAAACCTGGCAAATTAATCCCTGTCCGAATAAAACACGGTTGAACGAAGCATAGACTATGTAAGATCAACAATAATTCAATCGTGGATCAAAAATAGTACCGCAGCGTTACCGGTCAGCACATTTGGATAAAAACAAATTAATCATAGAATTAGCGGGTGTAATTTGTCAGGCTAGCCGCAGATAAATTGCACCTCCCGCCGGATGTAAGGAATGGCTATGAAATCAGGACGCTATATCGGAGTAATGTCAGGCACCAGCCTGGATGGAGTGGATGTGGTGCTGGCGGCCATTGACGAAAATATGGTGGCTCAGCAGGCGAGCTATTCGCATCCTATCCCCGCCGGGCTTCGCCAGGCGATCCTCGCGATTTGTCAGGGACAATCCCTGACGCTGTCGCAGCTGGGGCAGCTGGACACCCGTCTCGGCCAGCTGTTTGCCGAGGCGGTCGTCACGCTGATGAAGCGCGAATCCCTTGAGGCCAGCGATATCACGGCGATTGGCTGTCACGGTCAGACCGTCTGGCATGAGCCGCAGAGCGACGCGCCCAACACCCTGCAGATTGGCGACAACAACCAGATTGTGGCGGCGACCGGCGTCACGGTGGTGGGCGACTTCCGTCGCCGTGACATGGCGCTGGGCGGGCAGGGCGCGCCGCTGGTGCCGGCTTTTCATCAGGCCCTGCTGATGGATGCCACGGAACGCCGCATGGTGCTGAATATTGGCGGCATCGCTAACCTTTCGCTGCTGATACCGGGGCAGCCGGTGCGGGGTTTCGATACCGGTCCCGGTAATATGCTGCTGGATGCCTGGATCTGGCGGAATCAGGGCCTGCCGTATGACAAAGATGCGCAGTGGGCGCGAAGCGGTACGCGGGTTCCGGCGCTGCTGGAGGCGCTCTTAAGAGAGCCCTGGTTTGCGCTGCCGCCACCCAAAAGCACCGGGCGCGAGCACTTTAATCTGGGCTGGCTGGAGCAGCATCTGCGCTATTTCCCGGGGCTGGCTCCGCAGGATGTGCAGGCGACGCTGGTGGAGCTGACCGCCATAACCATCACCCAGCAGATATTGCTCAACGATGGCTGTGACCGTCTGCTGGTGTGCGGCGGCGGCAGCCGCAATCCGCTGCTGATGGCGCGCCTGGCTGCTCATCTTCCCGGCACCGAAGTGACCACCACCGATGCGGCGGGTATCAGCGGTGACGATATGGAAGCGCTGGCGTTTGCCTGGCTGGCGTTTCGCACGCTCTCCGGGCTGCCGGGCAATCTGCCGGCGGTAACGGGCGCGCGGGAGAAGAGCGTGATTGGCGCCATCTATCCGGCCAATGCGCTCTACCGGCGTTAACCTGCGAACCGGGGGCGGTCAGCCCCCGCTGGGTAAGGGGTGACCGTCAGGCGGCACCGGGGAGATGAGTGAGGTTACGGACGCCGGTAATCACGGTTGCCACCATGGTTTCGCGTCGGGTAATGACTTCGACCTGATAAAAACGGCTGCGGTAGGCGATGGAGTAGATGATGGGATGGTACTTGTTGCCTTCTCCGTAGCGGGCGTAGTGCGCTTCGAGCGCACGGGTTGCTGCCAGGATATGGGAGGGTTCTTTATCACCGCGGATGATTTGCTTCATTCAGTTCCTCAAATGCTGTCCCTGGAGTCACGTCGCACGCATGGCGCGTTGCGCTGGCCTAAACACTGAACATCTGACTGCTAAATCGGTAATCACAGACTGGGCAATAACTGACTCTGCCGGGCGAAGATGACAGAAGAATGATCGCCCGGCGCTGTTTATTATTTAGCAGTCGCCAGGGGATCCGGCAAGGCAGGGAAGCGCAAAATCATCCAAATCGCAGGGGGTTAAAGCAGCTCTGGCCAGGCGACGGCCGCAATGCGGTTCAGCTCAGGTTTTGAGAAGAGGAAGCCCTGAAACTGGGTCACGCCTGCCGCTTCGAGCCACATCCACTCTTCGGGCTGTTCGATGCCCTCCGCGATCACGCCGATCTCCAGTGACGAGCAGCATTTCAGAATGGCATGAATGATCGCCTGCTTCGGTCCGCTTTTATGCACGCCTGAGATAATCGCCCGGTCAATCTTGATCTTGTCGGGCTGAATGCGGGTCAGCAGCGACAGCCCGGCGAAGCCGGCGCCAAAATCGTCCAGCGCGAGGCTGATGCCCGCCGCCTTCAGCTGGCGAAGGGCCGCTTCAAAGGCATCCGGCTGCGAGATAATTTCATTCTCGGTGAACTCCACCATGATCTGCTCCGGCACCAGCCCCTGGGCCGCGATCGCCTCCAGCAAAAACGGAACCGCATCGGGCACTTCCACCAGCGTCATCGGCAGCAGGTTGATCGACAGGGTCATCCCCTCAATCCCCAGCTGTTTTGCCTGAGCAAACGCGATTTTTTTCGACTGCAGATCGGTCTGATAGAGCTGTTCACGTGACAGTCCGGCAAAATAATCCAGTGGCGGTTCACCCTGCGGGCCGCGCAGCAGTGCCTCCAGTGAAACGATTTCACAGGCAAAGGGATCGACGATCGGCTGAAACGCGAAGCTGACCTCATCCGTCGCCATCAGTGCGGCATCGCCTTCACGCTGCTCTGACTCGTCGCGGATAAAGGTCCAGCCGCTGGCAGAAGGGATCTCAAAATAGTTCTCTTTTTCCCGCGCTTCGACAAAGGTGCGCAGGAACTGCAGGGCGCGGTCGGAATAGGTCATCTGGTAGCGGGTGGTGCATTTCTCCAGCACCGCTTCCAGTACCGTCTCTTTATCGTGCAGACGGAGATCGAACAGTTCCATACCGACGTGACCAAACCGTCGCGCTGGCGCGTAGTCGCGCAACAGTTCAACCAGATTATGATGGCGCGGATCCTGGCAAATCCGGTTATAGACCGCTTTTACGGCCGCTTCCGGACCTTCCAGCAGCTGAAAAAAGTGTGTTCCATTGAACAACAGAATCCCGGTGACGCTGGATGATTTGTTGATTTTGTTCGCTTTTAATGCCAAATCATGCAGAAGCCCCAGTGACACATTTTCAGTGATGTGGCTTCTGTAGATGATTGTCGACAACATAAAGATTTCCGGGATTTTTTATTTTTTGTTAACACACCTTACCAGAAGGTTCTCCTGGGGAGAACGAGGGGGAGTGCGCCTTTCTTACTCTGGAACTATTTTAGTCGACAGGAAGCGCTGAATCACCTTTTCCCAGCGCACGCTGCATAAAAACCGTATCCAGCCAGCGGCCCTGTTTGAACCCGACCGAACGCAGGATGCCGGTCATCTCAAAGCCCGCTGCGCGATGCAGCGCAATGGAGCCCTGGTTCCCGCTGTCGCCCACGTTAGCGATCAGCTGACGAAACCCCGCCTGCTCTGCCCAGGCAATCGCGTGATGTAACAGGCGTGACCCGACGCCACGCTGCTGAAATCCCGGATCGATATAGATCGAATCTTCCAGCGTGTGCCGGTACGCATGGCGCGGACGATAGGGGGCCAGATAGCAGAAACCGCGCACCTCACCGTCGCTGACGGCGATAAACCACGGCAGGCCCGCCTGCTGAATCTTATGCATCCGCCCGGCGATTTCGGCGACATCAGGCGGAACCGTCTCAAAGGAGCCGGTGCCATTAAGGACATGCCAGGCGTAAATCTGCTGAATCGCCGGGATATGAACATCCTCTGCTGCAAAAATTTCCATTGTCACGCTCCGGTATTATCTTTAACGGCTTTACCCGGTGAAAAAACAACGGTATAGCGGGTCGTCAGGGGACGCAATGAAAATCTTGCGGGTGCGCATTCTCTCCTGCCGGCTCGCTTACCAGGATTAATCCTGGCAAATCGGAGGGCAGAATGCCAGGCAGCATGAAAGAGGCGATATCCGGGGGTATTAAGCCTTTTCTGAAAACCGCGCCAGCCGGATGATTCATTCCAGGGTTAGGGCTATTATCTCTGCGGTTTCGGTTGAGCTGATTTAATATCCGGGGGTGCGGCGTGATGCGATTTGTTGATTTTCTGAAAAGTAAGCAGGGGCTGCGCGCCGCGAGAAATCACTGCTTTGAATTAAATGGTGTGGTGCTCGGTCATTTCACTGCGCTATTTCTGCACGATAACCAGATTATTTTTACCAAAGATGGCAGGCATTGCGTCGTGCCTTATTATCTTGGTGCCGATGACGATTTAACTGAGCAGACGATTAATCCGCGCATTAATAATATCCGTGCGCTGAACTGATTAATTCCGCTCTCGCCCGCCACGCTTAATATGCCCCGCGTGCGGAGGTCATATTTATTCGCCAGAAAATGTGCGTTATCCCTCTTTTCGCTCGGTTCACGGCTGCCGCCGATCCCGCTGTGGCGCTTTCACACGGCGCGGAACAACAAACAGCAGCAGCAGGGCACTGGCAGCAAACAGCGTCAAAGCCGTAACGGCGCCCAGCGCGGCATAGAGCTGGCCAAACAGCAGCGATCCTACCACCTGACCTGCCGCCAGCATAAAGAACAGCATCCCGACGCCGGTTGCCGGATCGTCAGCGGTGGCCTGCGCGCCCCAGACCAGTAACACTCCTGACAGCGTGACATAGCCCGCGCCACAACAGGCCACCGCCACCATTAAGCCCGGAGAGTCGCCCCGGCTCAGGGCCAGCACCAGCAGCGGCACGGCCATTCCGCACAGCGCGAGCCGGTAGACCCCATTCAGTCCGATACGGGCAGCCAGCGGGCCGGTAAACACACCGGCAATGCCCGCTCCTCCGGCAATCAGCCAGAGCAAACGGGCGCTCTCCGCATCCATGCCGACGTGCTGACGCAGCAGCACCGATCCAAAACTCCACCAGGCCGCACTGATCAGACCTGAAACAAGCGCAATGCCCATCAGCCGCCGCAGCGCGCGGCAGTACAGGCGCGGCTGCCCGTGACGCTTCTGCGGCCTGTGAGCAGCGGTGTGAGAGGATAAGTGACGCATCACCGGCAGCGCACAGGCCAGAGCGAGCAGGGCGAAGAGCCCGCAGGCGGCGCGCCAGCCGCCCGGCAGCGTGCCGAGAATGATAACGGAGAGGATAATCCCCGCGCTGGTACTGGCATTGATCAGGGTGTTGATGCGCGGCTGGCGCGCCGCGGGCACACAGGCACTGACTGCCGCCGCCAGGGCGGGAGATGCCAGGCCGGAACTGAATCCGGCGATAAAGAGCCCGGCCGCCAGCAGCAGCGGCGAGGTGGCGAGGGCAAGCAGCAGCAGACCTGCCGTCGCACAGAGTGAGGCGAGTAGCGCCGTCAGCCGCGCACCGTAGCGCCGGGCCAGCGCCGCGGCGCTGAGAATGGTCAGACAGTAAGAGACAAAGCTGCAGGCGGAGAGCAGACCCGTCTGCTGCGGGCTTAACGGGATCGCTGCCGATATGGCGGGCAGCATCAGCCCCCATGAGAAGCGGGCCATGCCATAGGTTACTGCGATCAGGCTGAAGCCGGTCAGAGCCAGCGCAGCAGGCGACCTCATCAGGAAGCCCCTTTCTGGAGCAGCAGCTGGCTGGCGATCTGCGCCGCATGCTGCGCGGCGGCGGGGCCGGTAATCAGCGCGGTGGTAATCGCCCCTTCAAAGAGCATCCAGATGGCATCGCTCAATGATTGATCTTCGGCACCGTGCAGGCAGGTTACACAGTCGGTGATGTAGCGGCGCATGGCGGCGCGGAATGCCAGCGCCTGCTCTGCCAGCGCCTGATCCCGTCCGGCATATTCTCCCCAGGCTTTAAGGAAGAAGCAGCCGTGCGCACCGTTTGCCTCGGTCCAGCTGGCCAGCACGCTAAACAGCTGCGCGATCGCCTCCGGCTGTTGGGCCGGCAGCAGCTCAGCCATAAAGCGCTGCTCACGCGCCGCCATCACCGCGGCGGTCATCGCCTCGCGTGAGGGAAAGTGATGATAG
This sequence comes from Type-F symbiont of Plautia stali, assembly GCF_059731105.1. Classification (NCBI taxonomy): domain Bacteria; kingdom Pseudomonadati; phylum Pseudomonadota; class Gammaproteobacteria; order Enterobacterales; family Enterobacteriaceae; species Type-F symbiont of Plautia stali. Next base: position 1,825,720 of record NZ_AP035909.1, read on the forward strand.
AAGGTTCGGGTGGAGACGCCCGCTTCCCGACAGAGCTGGTCGGTACTGGTGGCGTGGAACCCGTGGGTGTAAAACAGCCGCTCGGCAGCCTGAATGATGTCATCGCGTTTTTTCATCCTTTAAAAGTAAACCGTTCGTTTTACTTTTGCAAACCGGGCACGGCTGGATGCGTCCACCGGTATTGATAAATCCGCGAAGCCAGGGGACTTAGCGTTCCGCTTAAAGGCGCGCCCTCTGTCACTTTCACGCTTTTTCAGCTTCAGTTCATTAATACTCATAATTACCCCTGCGGGGGTAAGTGATTTCAGCGCTGCGTCTGATATGACCCGGACGGCAGAAGCGGATTTTCCGTAAAGTTATTTCATTAAATAGATGATATTTATAGATAATTATAGTTTTTCGCTGTTCTGGCATGCATTAGCACGGTAAATGCTTATAACGCGCTGAAGCGGCAGGCGGGGATCGGCGGCGATAAATAGCTGAAGCGAGTGAGGCGGGTAAAAAGGGCATATTCTCAAAGTCAGTCCGCCCTCTGTAATAAAGTGGTTTTAGGGATAATTCTCAGTTAGTTTAATAAAGCTTCAGATTACAAATAAAATCTCTTACGAATTTTGGTTCGTTTTTTTAAGACACATACAGCAACTATCAGGATGACTACCATGCTCAAAGCCAGCTATTATTATCTGTGCCCGCGTCCCATGGGTGGATGGATTTTACACAAAGAAGGTTGCGTTAATCTGTCAAAGAACGATAAGCGCGTGTTTATTGGTTCGCTTTATACCCGTCAGCAGGCGCTGGCCGTGGCGAAAATACATCATGCCAATGCCATTCTCTGTAATGCCTGCCTGAGTACTTTTATTTGTCCGGGCAGCAGTACGGTAATTAAACCGGCACGCGCTGCCACGCCAACCCGTCATACGCCAAAACATTAAGCGCCGGGCTCTTTTTCCGGGAAAGCAGATAAGGGCGGGAATAAAAGCGGGGGTAGTCTGAATTAAAAAAGGGCAGCGTTAATACGCTGCCCTGAGGATTATGCCTGTTTAGGCTGTCCGTTTGATGCGGTCAGCCCGCCATCGACCGGCAGATTGACGCCGGTAATATAGCTCGCCTCATCGCTGGCAATAAAGACAATAGCCCTGGCGATATCATCCGCCTCACCCGCGCGACGCAGTGGAATACGATCGTAAAAGCGCTCAAGCAGCGCCGGATCCTGTTTGGTATCTTCCGTCAGATCGGTAAAGGTAAAGCCCGGACAGATCGCATTGATGCGGACGCCGTCCGCGCCGTAGTCCATCGCCAGGGCGCGGGTAAAGTTGGTAATCGCCCCTTTGGCGGCATTGTAGATGCTCATACCCCAGTCACCGCCTAAGCCGGAGACCGAGGAGATGTTAACCACGTTACCTTTGCTCTTCAGCAGGGCAGGCATGAAGTAGTGAACGCCGTGGAAAACCCCGTCCAGGTCGGTTTTCATCAGCGTTTTCCAGTCCTCAAGGTCCACTTCATGGATGCGGCCCTGGACAATCACGCCAGCATTATTCACCAGCACGTCAACCCGGCCATATTTGTTCAGCACGGTTTCTGACAGTTGTTTAACCTGGGCAGCGTCTGAGACGTCGCAGGCCGCTACCAGGTGGTCACCCGGCGTCAGTCCGGCCAGCGTCTCTTCGAGTTTCTGCGCGGTGCGTCCCACCAGCACCACTGACGCGCCTTCTTCTGCAAAGCGTTTTGCGCTCGCCTCACCAATGCCGGACCCGGCACCTGTCACAACCACAACTTTCTGCGTAAATCTGGACATTATGCCTCCTTATCAGCATCAATTTTCACGTTTAACAACCGGTTAAGCCTGGCAGTGATTGCCAGAAATTCAAGCGCAGCGTCAGAGGCGCTGCGCCTGAAGCCTTACCGTCATCCCTAATCAGGGACGTCTGAACAGTGCGAAGCTGCGTCCTTCCAGCTCAAAATCCTTCTCTTTGGTGATGACCAGACCGCGTTTCGCCACGTCGCTGGTGGTCAGCTCCAGCACCCAGCCCCCTTCACCAAACTGCGGGATGCGGAAGGGCACGTTGCCCTCAAACGGGTTAAGCAGCATCAGCACATCGTGCCAGATGCCCTCTTCGGTCTGCAGGTCGGGCCGCCCGATATAGACGCCCAGCGTGGAGCCTTCATCCCACTGCTCACTCTGCTGGAACCCGCCGCCGGCGTTAAACCATTTGATATCCATGCCGTCGCGCCAGTTCTCGCGACGCAGCAGAGGCTGCTGAGCACGCAGGCTCAGGATCTGGCGGGTGAACGCGCGCAGCGCTTCGGCGGATTCCGGCAGGTTATCCCAGTGAACCCAGGAGATTTCACTGTCCTGGCAGTAGCCGTTGTTGTTGCCCATCTGGCTGCGGCCAAACTCATCGCCTGCCAGCAGCATCGGCGTGCCGTGTGAGAAGATCAGGGTGGCGAGGAAGTTGCGCTTCTGGCGCTCGCGTACGGCGTTGATGCCTTCGTCGTCCGTCGGGCCTTCTGCGCCATAGTTGTACGAGCGGTTGTCATTGTGACCGTCGTTGTTATCTTCGCCATTCTCATCGTTGTGCTTGTCGTTGTAGGAGACCAGGTCGTTGAGCGTGAAGCCATCGTGCGCCGTCACGAAGTTGACGCTGGCCCACGGGCGACGGCCGTGCTGATCGTAAAGATCGCCGGATCCCAGCAGACGGGCGGCAAAGTCGGTCGAAACGTTGTTGCCTTTCCAGTAGTCGCGCACCGTGTCGCGATACTGGTCGTTCCACTCTGCCCAGCCGGGCGGGAAGCTGCCCACCTGATAGCCACCCGGTCCGATATCCCAGGGTTCACCAATCAGCTTTTTCTGTGACAGGATCGGGTCCTGCATTACGGCATCGAAGAAGCCGCCGCGCGGGTCAAAGCCATCCGGTTCGCGCCCCAGAATGGTGCCGAGGTCAAAACGGAAACCGTCGATATGCATCGACTCAGACCAGTAGCGCAGCGAATCGAGCACCATCTGCAGCACGCGCGGATGCGAGGTATTAACGGTGTTGCCGGTTCCGGTGTCGTTGATGTAGTAGCGATGCTGATCCGGCAGGGTCCGGTAGTAGGAGAAGTTATCGATGCCTTTAAACGACAGCGTCGGCCCCAGCTCATTCCCCTCGGCAGTGTGGTTGTAAACCACGTCGAGGATCACCTCAATGCCGGCATCATGAAAGGCGCGAACCATGTCGCGGAAGCCCTGAATGCCGCGCGGGCCGAAGTAGCGGGTCGCGGGCGCAAAGAAGCCCAGCGTGTTGTAGCCCCAGAAGTTTTTCAGCCCTTTATCCAGCAGATGCTGATCGTCCGGGAACCAGTGCACCGGCAGCAGCTCGACCGAGGTAATGCCTAAGCTTTTGATATAGTCGACGGTCGCTTTATGACCCATGCCGTCAAAGGTGCCGCGCAGTTCGGGCGGCAGCGCCGTGTTGAGCTGGGTAAAGCCTTTAACGTGGGTTTCATAGATCACCGTTTTTGGCCATGGCACGTTCGGACGGTTCCTGTCCTGCCAGTCAAACTCATTGGGATCGACCACCCGGCACTTCGGTGTAAACGGCGCGCTGTCGCGGCTGTCAAAAGTGAGATCTTTATCGTCGTGATAGAGATCGTAGGCGAAGTGCGCCTCGTTCCAGGCGATGTCGCCCGCCAGTTCGCGGGCGTAGGGATCGAGCAGCAGCTTGTTCGGGTTAAAGCGATGACCATTCTCCGGGTCGTAGGGACCATAGACGCGATAGCCATACAGCGCACCTGGCTTCAGACCCGGCACATAGCCGTGCCAGATTTCATGGGTATATTCCGGCAGCTCCAGACGGGCGATTTCCGTTTTACCGCTGGGATCGTACAGACAGAGTTCCACCCGCTCGGCGTGGGCACTGAACAGGGCGAAGTTTACGCCCTGACCATCAAAGTTTGCCCCCAGCAAATGGCTGTAACCCGCCGTAATTTCAAAACGCTGACTGTTTGACATTGATGCCTCGTTATTCAGTGAACAGATTGACGCGTAACAGAAAAAAGATTTCAGCGTGCCACCAGCACGGCGCACCACTGCGACGCCAGGTCGCCCAGCGCCAGCGCATCGCCTGCATCGAGCGTGTTACCGCTCAGCACATCCTCATAATGGCGCTGACGCAGCCCGTCCGGCAGGGCGAGGCTGATCTCTGCCCAGCGCGCCGCAGGCGGCTGATCCAGGTTTTCCGGCAGGGCGTCAAAGACCCGGCGCGACACAATGACAATCACCGCCTGATCCCCATGGGTGCGGGCAAAGGCCAGCACCTTGTCCGGCTGCCCACCCCCGGCTTCCAGCGCCAGATAGTCGCCGTGGCGGAACAGGTCAGGTTGCTGCTGGCGCAGCGCCAGCAGCTTCACAATCGCCTGCTGATTAACCTGGCCACGCCGCCAGTGGGTCTCACTGCCGTCGTGCTGCGGCGCACTGAGCATGGCGGCCAGCGCGTCAAAGTCGGGCTCGCGGCGGTTATCGGGGTCGACCAGGCTGAAGTCCAGCGCCTCGCTGCCCTGATAAATATCGGGCACGCCCGGCGCGGTGAGTTTCACCACGGTCTGGGTCAGACTGTTGACCAGGCCCGCGCGGATAAAGGGCTGCAGCGCCTCGCAGAAGTCATTAAGGAAGGCGTGACTGGCGGGCGAGAGCAGGTGACGGGCATAGCCCAGCACCGCCTCTTCATAGGCGTCATTGTTGTCGGCCCAGTCGGTGCGCAGCTTGGCTTCACGCAGCGCTTTTTCCACGTAAACCACAAAGCGGGCTTCCAGCGCCGCCAGACCTTCCGCGTCGTCCGGTTGCAGGGTGGTCGGCCAGACTCCGGCCAGCGCTTCATAGAGCATCCATTCGACCGCCGGCTCCGGTGCCGGGCCATCTTTCAGCCGGACGATCTGATCCTGATTCATCTCCCGCCAGCGGCTCACGCAATCCGCCCAGCGCTGCGGCGCTTCGGTCAGGGTATAGAGCCGCGCACGCGCATCTTCACCGCGTTTGGTGTCGTGCGTTGAGGTACCCGACAGTGCATCGGGCTGATGTTCGCGCCGCGCCTGCATTTCGGCGTGGAACTGCGCCAGCGAGAAGTGACGCGCCAGCGGTTCAGCGCCGACCTCGTTCAGCGCCAGCGCCATGTGCTGACGGAAGAACAGCGTATCTTCGACAGACTTCGCCATCAGCGGGCCGGTCAGCTGCTGGAAGCGGGTGCGGAACTGCGTGGCATCCTCGCGGGCCGCAGAGGCGACCTCTGCCCGCAGAATCCGGGTCAGAAAGTCGAGCGCCGCGCTGTCTGGTGCCGTGGCGCTGGCTTTCACCTGGCCGACCACCTGCTGCAGCAGCTGCTGGTCGGCAGGGGTCAGGCCCTCCGGGGTGCCGTAGGTGCGATAGACCGGGAAGGCCACCAGCAGCTCGCGCAGCGCATTTTTCAGCTCCGGCTCCGGCTGTGGCGTGCCCTCTGCGTCGGCAATCGTCAGCGCCAGCTGGAGTAACCGGTTAAATTCGCCGGCAAAATTACGGTTCGCCATCAACAGCTTGGCGGCGCGCAGCTCCGCTTTCATGTCCACGGTTTTGCCAATCACCGCCTGATAGGCTTTGCGCAGGCCACTCAGGCGATCGCTGTCGACCAGCAGGTTGGCGAGCGCCGCCATAAACTCATAGCCGGTGGTACCGGAAACCGGCCACTCATCCGGCAGCTGTTCATCCTCACCCAGGATCTTCTCCACGGTGAGGTAGCAGTCGGGACCCGCCGCCTGGCGCAGCTGCTCCAGATAGCCGCGCGGATCGGCCAGGCCATCGACGTGATCCACCCGCAAGCCCTGCACCGCGCCGCTGTGAACCAGTTCAAGAATCAGCTGGTGCGCTGCGTCAAAGACCGTTTTGTCCTCCACGCGCACGCCCACCAGACCGGTCACCTCAAAGAAACGCCGGTAGGAGAGGTCGCGCGGCGCATCGCGCCAGGACATCAGTCGCCACGGCTGCTGGTCATGCAGGGCCGCGATCTCTGCGGCATCGCGCAGGGCGAGCACCGCCTCTTCCCGATCCTGCCAGGTCCGTGGGGCCAGCGGGTAGAAATTGTCAAAGTAGGCCAGCGCCGGCTTGCCGCTCTGCGGATCGCGCTGCACGCTGATCTCGCCATTCGCCAGCACCGCCTCAAAGGTGTCACCGAGGAACGGCAGTGTCAGGCGACGTGACCAGTCGATATCAAAATAGCTGGCGTAGCGACTCTGTTCGCCATGTTCGATCACGTCGCGCCACCACGGGTTCTCCAGCGACGCGGCCATATGGTTCGGCACAATGTCGAGGATCAGGCCCAGTCCGGCGGCCTGCAGCGCGGCGACCATCCGATCAAATCCTTCGCGTCCGCCAATGGCGGGCTCGATCTCGTTGACGTCGGTGACGTCATAGCCGTGGGTGGACTCCGCGGTCGCGCTGAAGATCGGCGAGGCGTAGAGATGGCTGATCCCAAGCTGTTTCAGATAGGGCACCAGCGCCGCGGCGCGGTCAAAGGTCATGCCGTTGCGGAACTGGATGCGATAGGTTGCGGTTGGAATAGTCATGCGGTTTCTCCCTTAGCCAGACGCACCACGATAGAGTCAGGCGCGAGTTCAGTTGCGGCCTGCGGCCAGGCAAACAGGGTCTTACCCGGCAGATCGGGGATCGGCTGCGTGCGGTTGCTGACGTTCAGCGCCAGGGAGAGCGTGCCCGCCGGGAAGTCCCAGCGCACCGCGAGGAAGCCCTCTGACGTCGTGATCACCTGGCCGGCGTCCCCCCCGGCGGTCTGCAGCAGCGGCACGATATGCTGCTGACGCAGGCTGAGCAGCTGGCGCGTCAGTGCCAGCCACTGCTGGCCTTCCGGCGTCTCCCTCTTTTGCCAGTTAAGTTTCGACTGTTCAAAAGTGGTCACATCATTAGGGTCCGGCACGGTTTCACCGTGACCGGCATGGCCTTCAAATTCTCTGGCGCGGCCTTCGCGCACCGCTTTAGCCAGATCGCCGTGGAAATCGGTGAAGAACAGGAACGGCTGGGTTTCGCCATACTCTTCACCCATGAACAGCAGCGGGATATGCGGCGAGACCAGCAGGGTGGCCAGCAGCACCTGAGTGCGCGCCGCGCCAGCCAGGCTGATGAGCCTTTCGCCCTGCGCCCGGTTGCCCGTCTGATCGTGGTTCTGGATAAAGTCGACAAAGGCCACCGGCGGCTGGCTGCTGCTTTTCACCCCACGCGGTTCACCTGACTGCTTCGACACTTCGCCCTGATAGACAAAGCCTTCTGCCAGCGCCCGCGCCACCTGCTGCGCCGGATGATCGGCAAAATCCTGGTAGTAGGCGTGATCTTCCCCGGTCGCCAGCACATGCACGGCGTTGTGGAAGTCATCGTTCCACTCCCCCGTAAACAGCGGAGCGTCGCCTTTTTCATCACGCGGATGAAGGAAGGTGACATTGCGGCAGTCTTCGGTGGTGAGATGGATAGGGCGATCGGTAATCGTCGAGCGGATACGCTCGGCAATCTCAATCAGCACATGCTTTTCGCTGGGATCGTCAATCTGATCGATGGCGTCAAAACGCAGGCCGTCGAGATTAAACTCCTGCAGCCAGTAGAGCGGCGCCTCCACAATGTAGCGACGAACCGCATCAACGTCATAGGCGATGCCTGCGCCCCACGGCGTCTTGCGCTCCTGATGGAAGAAATCAGGCGAGAGCAGGGGCAGATAGTTGCCCTCCGGGCCGAAGTGGTTCAGCACGATATCGAGCACCACCGACAGACCGTGGCCGTGCGCTGCGTCGATAAAGGCTTTGAAATCATCGGGTGTGCCGTAGGCGGCGTGCGGTGCATAGAGCAGCACGCCGTCGTAGCCCCAGCCGCGGTTGCCGCCAAACTGCGACACCGGGAGCACCTCGATCATGGTAATGCCGGTTTCCGCCAGCACCGGAAGCTTTTCAATCGCGGCCCGGAAAGTGCCTTCGGGGGTAAAGGTGCCGATGTGCAGTTCATACACCACCGACTCCGTCCACGGACGACCGCGCCACGCCGTGTTCTGCCACTGATAAGCATCAGGATCGATCACCAGAGAGGGGCCGTTGACCTCCGCTTTCTGGGCGCGGGCGGCGGGATCGGGCACGGCTGTGCCATCGGCCAGCACAAAGTCATACTCCGCGCTGGCGGCCACACCGGCAACCTGCGTCTCAAACCAGCCGTCAGCCTGCGGGGTCATCTCTATGTCTTTACCGGAGAGGCGCAGCGTTACACGTTGCTGGCCGGTTGCCCAGAGGCGAAAACGCACCTCATCACGGGCAACCCGTTCAGCGCCCCAGCTTTTGGAAAAAGATTTGGATTCCATTCAGTTGCCTCATTTAGCCTGGAAATGCGCAATGGCGTCCATCGCGCGAAAAGGATGTTGATCATGCAAATGTCAAAAATCATAAACCTGCCAGCGAGACCAGGATGCCGGGTGGGCCGGCGCGTCTCTTCAGCCAGGAAGCTGGACTGGTATTCAGTGTGATGCGGTGGAAAAGGGCGGTGAGACCGCTTCCACGCGGCTACAGTGAATAATCATAGACTAAGATGTTGCCCTCGCCGGGCGGCGGAGGGGCTGGTGAACAAAATTTGCGTTTATGACGCTGAATCAGCGTGATCCGGGATGAGTGAAAGCGGGGGCGGCGCAGAAAAGGCTGACGGAGGGGGCGGATTCGCTATAAGCTCAGGCACGTCCGGACAGGCTCGCCCGTGACGCTGAATGTTTAAGGAGAGGATGTGAGGAAAAACGCCCTGTTAGCCGTGTTGCTGCTGCTTTCTGCCTGCTCTAACCGGGTCGGACACCGGCTGGACAATTCGCATCTGCAGCAGATTCATGCCGGTCAGACCACCAAAGCCCAGCTGATCGCCCTGTTCGGCCAGCCCGACAGTGAAACGCCCTACCCGGACGGGCAGCGGCTGCTGAAATGGACCTACAGTGAGGCGCGCACCCTGAATACCACCGAGGGGCAGACGCTGACCGTGCAGATGAAAAATGACAGAGTGCTGAACTATGCGCTGAGTAAAAGCTGAACCGCGCGGCAGCAGGGGCCGCCGCGCGTGGGGGGTTACTGTTCGCTGCTCTGCTGCGCGTCCCGGCTCCCGGGGTGCGGCTGAGCCAGCCGGGCGAAATCGGACCCCGCCGGATGCTGATAGATCTGCAGTTCAAACAGACGGGCCATCGAATAGATAAACTCAAAAATTTCCGCCTGGGTATTCTCATAGTCCACCCACAGAATGGAGGAGGTGAAGCAGTAGATCTCCACCGGTAACCCATCCGGTGACGGTTTCAGCGGCCTCACCACGATATACATCTCTTTCTGAATATCGTGACGCTGGGCGAGCCAGGCGGTCAGGAACTTACGAAATACCATCAGATTGGTAATGCCGTTCTCCATAAACCAGCGGTCGCCCACAGCGCTGATGTCGCGCCCGTCCAGCAGCCCGGTAATCGCTTCGCTGGCGATGCGGATCTGGCTCATCGACTGCAACATCTCCTGATTCACAAAGGTGATCGACTTCTGATCCAGATAAAAGCTGCGCATGATACGGCGCGCACCGGAGGAGAACATCGCCTGCCAGTTCGTGTAGGTCTCGGTCAGGAAGTTCTTGGTCGGGATGCGCGAAATGGTGTTGTCCCAGTTGCGGATGGTGATGGTGTGCAGCGCAATATCGATCACCTCCCCGCTGATATTGTTATCCGGCATCTCAATCCAGTCGCCCAGCTGCAGCACGTCGTTGGAGGAGAGCTGAATATTGGCCACCAGCGACAGCAGCGTATGCTGGAAGATCAGCATCAGCACGGCGGCCACCGCACCCAGCGAGGAGATGATGATCGCCGGTGACTTATTGGACATGATCGCCAGAATCATGATCGCGGCGATTATGTGCACCAGGATTTTACCGATCTGGATGTAGCCTTTGATCGAGTGATTTTTGCGCTTCGATTTGCGCGAATAGGAGCTGTTAACGATCTCCAGCACTTCGTTGAAGAAGATCGACAGATAGATAAAGAACAGGATGCCGCAGATGGTCTGCACGGCGATCTTCAGATGCTCCGGCAGGCCGGGCATAAACTGCAGGAAATTGTAGACCACAATGACCGGCACAAAATTGGAGAGCTTCTGCGAGAGGCGAACATCTTTGTCCAGCGGCACGCCCTGTTTGTGGCTGCTGAAGAAGACTTTCCTGACCACTTTGACGATGAAGAATTTGCAGATCAGGTGAGTGACCATCCCGGCCATAATCAGCAGCAGCAGGCTGAAGCTGGCCGACAACACGCTGTTTCCCTCAATAAAACGCATCAGACTCTGTATGTAATGCATGATAACCACGTGCAAAAAATGTAAGGGGCGAATTCAACCACAGCAGAGGGGCGGATGTTAAGCGGCGAATGCGCTCAGAGGCCTTCGCGGCGCTTTTTTTGTCCGGCTGAGTGTGCCTGGCATCACGCCGTGAGAAAGCTTTTCCATCAGGCACTCAGATAAACGCGGCGCTGGCCGATAACGCTACTATCTCCTCTGATATGAGCCTGCTCACATGATAAAAAATCTTAAAATAACGCACGGTATTCTGGCGGTGCTGGCCGTCTTCATCATTTTACTCACCCTGACCGGTTTCCTGTTCTACAACGGCATGGCAAAAGCCGATAAAAACTTCGTGGCCGCTGAGCAGCTGACGCTGCAGCAGCAGCACCTGAGCGATGCCGTGAAAACCCTGATCAAAACCCGCGTCACCATCAACCGTGTGGCGATCCGTTTCCTGAAGAATCAGCAGGACCCGAAATCGCTGGCGGCGATGGCGACGCTGCTGGAGCAGGCGGGACAGTCTGCGGCGGCGGCCGACGCCGACTTCACCGCCTGGCAGGGGCTGACGCAGCAGGAGAAACAGAGCGACGCGCAGGCGACGCAGGTGAAGGCGGCCTATCAGCAGATGCGTGAAACCATGCTCGCCTCCATCACCTTTCTGAAGCAGGGCAACTATCCGGCTTACGGCAACCTGGAGGCGCAGGCCGCCCAGGATCAGCTCGACAGCGCCTATCAGGCCTGGCGTGCGCTGAACATCCAGCTGATGAAAGCGACCTCCGAGCATAATCAGCGCAGCCTGACGGATGCACTCTGGACGCTGCTGACCATCGGTCTGATTACCGTTGTGGTGGCCGCAGCGGTCTGGGTCGGGCTGCAAAAACTGCTGGTCGGCCCGCTCGGCAGGCTGACCGGTTACATGCGTGCCATCTCGGGCGGTGATTTAACCTCCGCGATTCAGCAGGAAGGGCGCAATGAGATGGGGCTGCTGGTTCAGGAGCTGCAGCAGATGCGCGATGCGCTGGTGGTGACCATCACCTCGGTTGATGACGCTACCCGCTCAATCTTCACCGGTGCGGCGGAAATCTCCGCGGGCAGCAGCGATCTCTCCTCCCGCACAGAACAGCAGGCCGCCGCGCTGGAGCAGACCGCGGCCAGCATGGAGCAGCTCACCTCGACGGTGAAACTCAACGCCGACAACGCCCGCCAGGCGACCACGGTGTCAAAAGAGGCGTCAACTACGGCGGTGCAGGGCGGCGAGACGGTGGCCCGGGTCATCGCCAACATGGATCAGATCAGCGAAAGCTCCGGTCAGATCGCCGGGATTATCGCTATTATCGACAGCATCGCGTTTCAGACCAACATTCTGGCGCTGAATGCGGCCGTTGAGGCGGCGCGCGCCGGGGAGCAGGGTCGGGGATTTGCGGTGGTGGCGGGTGAAGTGCGATCGCTGGCTGGCCGCAGCGCCACGGCCGCGCAGGAGATCCGCGGCCTGATTGACCGCTCTGCTGAGCGGATCAGAACCGGTGCCGGTTACGCCGCGCAGGCGGGCAGCGCGATGGAGAGCATCGTGACATCGGTAAGCCGGGTCACGCAGCTGATCGAAGAGATCGCCGCCTCCTCGACCGAACAGACCCGTGGCATTGAGCAGGTCTGCATCGCCGTCTCAGAGATGGATGGCGTTACGCAGCAGAACGCCGCGCTGGTGGAGGAGTCTGCCAGTGCCGCCGCCTCGCTGGAGGAGCAGGCAAGTTACCTGCGTAAAACGGTCGCGGTTTTCAAAACCGGCACGCTGCACGCCGCGTTTTCAGCCGCACCGGTCGCGAAGGCGATCGCCGCGCCACAGCGTCAGCCTGTCGCCGTGGCAGACAACGACAACTGGCAGAGCTTCTGACGGGAACGCCTTTTAACGTCAGGGTTCCGCTTTCTCCGCCATAAAAAAAACCGCCCGGGGGGCGGTTTTTTTATTCACTTAACGCATCAGGCCGGAACAGACTGCGCCTTCTGGCTGCGGGACCAGACGCGGTGCGCTTTCATCGCCTGCGTAAATTCAGAGGTCAGGGCGCTTTCCGCCGAGTCACCCTGCACGATGCCTTCTTCCTGATCGCCATCACCCAGACCGAACTGCGCTTTGAAGCGGCGCGCGTCGCCCACCAGGCCAATGACCTTGAGGTGCTTGTAGGCTTCCAGCAGGAAGTAGCGGGCATCACCACTTAACAGCAGCGCATCGATGTTGCCATCCGGTACGATCACCGCATCAAAGGTCAGCGAAGGCAGACCGGCGAAGGTGGCGTCGATCGGCAGTACGGAACCATCGTCGGCACGCACCTGGCCCATGTGCGGCGCCAGAAGTTTGGCGTGCACACCTTCCGCTTTCAGCGCCTGCAGGATCGCCAGCACACCGTCCGCTTTCACGCCGTCGCTCAGCAGCAGTGCAACCTGACGGCCTTTGATCTCGCCATCCGGCACGGCATAGAGGCTCAGGCTGTCATCTTTGGTCAGGCCGTTGACCGGTGCCGGCGGCTGGATATTGCGCTGCTCGTCGGTCAGGGCGATGCCCAGATTATCGGCCACACCCTGCGCCAGTTTGGTATCGATGCGCGCCAGATGATCCACCACGCGCTCACGAATATAGGCACGTCCTACTTTGCTCAGCTCAAACGAATAGGCACCGATGATGTGCTGCTGCTCAACCTCGGTCTGGCTCAGCCAGAACAGGCGCGGCTGGGCATAGTATTCGCCGAAGGAGGGGCTGCGCTCGCGCACCTTGTGGCCTTCTATCCGCTCCTGATAGCTCTCGAAACCGCCGCCTTTCGCCGCCGGTGGGGTTTCACGCGGCCAGTTGTCGTTGATCGAGTTCGGCTCGTAGTTAGCCGGGTTGGTGTCGATGTCCTGACGATGCATCCCCTGACGCTGGAAGTTATGGTAAGGGCAGGTCGGACGGTTAATCGGGATCTCGTGGAAGTTCGGGCCGCCCAGACGACTGATCTGCGTGTCGGTATAGGAGAACAGGCGACCCTGCAGCAGCGGATCGTTGGAGAAATCGAGCCCCGGCACGATATGACCCGGATGGAATGCCACCTGCTCGGTTTCGGCAAAGAAGTTGTCCGGGTTACGGTTCAGCACCATTTTGCCGACAATTTCAACCGGAACCAGCGCTTCCGGGATCAGTTTGGTGGCATCGAGAATGTCGAAGTCAAATTTGAACTCATCCTCTTCCGGGATCAGTTGCAGGCCCAGTTCATATTCCGGGAAATCGCCCGCTTCAATGGCTTCCCACAGATCGCGGCGGTGGAAGTCCGGATCGCGGCCGGTCAGTTTCTGCGACTCATCCCACAGCAGTGAGGCTTTACCGGCCACCGGCTTCCAGTGGAAGCGGACAAAGGTCGCTTTGCCTTCGGCGTTAATCAGGCGGAAGGTGTGAATCCCGAAGCCTTCCATGGTGCGATAGCTGCGCGGAATGCCGCGATCGGACATCGCCCAGATGACGTTGTGCATGGTTTCCGGCTGCAGGGAGACATAATCCCAGAAGGTGTCATGGGCGCTCTGGCCCTGCGGGATTTCATTGTGCGGCTCCGGCTTAACGGCGTGCACAAAGTCAGGGAATTTATGCGCATCCTGAATAAAGAACACCGGGGTGTTGTTACCGACCAGGTCAAACACGCCCTCTTCGGTATAGAACTTGGCGGCGAAACCGCGGATATCACGCACGGTATCGGCAGAGCCAGCACCCCCCTGTACGGTGGAGAAACGCACGAAAACCGGGGTGGTCTGATTCGGATCGCTGAGGAACTGAGCTTTGGTCAGATCTTTCAGTGAGCGGTAAGGCTGAAAGTAGCCGTGTGCCGCTGAGCCGCGTGCATGCACGATACGCTCAGGAATACGCTCATGGTCAAAGTGCGTGATCTTCTCACGCATGATGAAGTCTTCCAGCAGGGTCGGACCGCGCGTACCGGCTCGCAGGGAGTTCTGGTCGTTGGCGATGCGGGTGCCCTGATTGGTGGTCAGCGGCTGGTTCGTGCCGTTTTTACGGCTGGCTTCAAGCTGGTCGAGTTTAGCGTTGTGGGTCTGTGGCGCTTTCAGGCTGCCTGGGGCGGTAGGCTGCTTGCCTGGCGGAGTGGGTTCGGCGGGTGGCTGATGCGAACCATCTTTCGGTGCCAGCGAACCCAGACCCGGCTCTGACGACTCTGGTCCGGTAGTGGGCGCACGGTGGCTCAGGGGTTTCTTCTCAGTTTCTTTCGACATTAATCCATGCTCCGGCTGTTGTTTTATTTTCGACGACACTAAATATAGAACAACCTGAACAATGCTGAGGGTAAACGGGGCATTTAATCCGGATGGCTGCCTCTTTTTCGTCCGGCTGAAAACGTACGCTTATCTGCGGGTACGCCTCGTCGCTTCGTTTATTCACCCCCTGTGCCGTCTGGCTTATCGGCGCGTCAGTGCCCGCCCGCCAGGCCATCCGCTCTGTTTTCCCTCCGCCGGCCTGACCTGCCATCTCTCCCCGCTGAGGCGCTGAACCGGGGAGAGAACCATAAACAGATTTAATGTTGATAAAGCGGCAAACGGGTTGAATGTGGAAATGTTATATCATAACATTTCATTTTGTAATTTTTACTGAGGGTCAGGTTGTGGTGAATCATGCAGGTAAATGGATAGGGATCGTAGCGGCGCTGTTAATCACGCAGCAGGTGCAGGCACACGGCAGTCACGCACATGGCAAACCGCTGTCAGCGCAGGAGCAGAAAGCCGCAGAAGGGGTTTTTGCTGACAGCGACGTGAAAGATCGTTCGCTTTCTGACTGGGATGGGCTGTGGCAGTCGGTCTATCCGCTGCTGCAGAGTGGCGAGCTGGATCCGGTCTGGCAGAAAAAAGCGCAGCAGGATCCCCATAAAACGGCCGCAGAATATAAAGAATATTATCGCAAAGGGTATGCCACCCGCGTCGATACCATCGGTATTGAAAATGGCGTGATGGAGTTCCACGTAGGCGACCAGGTCAGCGCCTGTCACTACCGCTATGACGGCTATAAAATCCTGACCTACAGCTCTGGCAAAAAAGGGGTGCGCTACCTCTTTACCTGTGAAGACGCGAACAGCCGCGCGCCAAAATATGTGCAGTTCAGCGACCACACCATCGGACCGCGTAAGTCCGCCCATTTCCATATCTTCACGGGCAACGACTCTCAGCAGGCGCTGCTGGCGGAGATGGAGAACTGGCCGACCTATTATCCCTACCAGATGATGAATGCTGAGGTGGTGGAGGAGATGCTGCACCATTAAGCGCGGGGTAAGATGGCTCACGGGTGACGGCGGGTCGGACTCCTGTCCGCCGTCCTTCTCCTGACCCGTGGCCGCGCTGTCAGCCCACCCAGACCGGGCGGCGCGAAGCGGGGATACCCTTCACGACGCGGCGATAAGCCTCCTCCACCAGTTGCTGAATCAGGCCGGGCGAGAGGCCGTCACCGGGCGAGACCGTAATCCAGTGGCGCTTATTCATGTGATAGCCGGGGGTAATGGAGGGGTAGATGACCCGGTGCAGCTCCGCCTGCTGCGGCTCACATTTCAGCGTGATGATGAGCACCCCGCGCAGTTCGGTCAGCAGCAAAAACACTTTTCCACACACTTTATATACCTGATGTTTCGGCCCGAACGGATAGCTGCATTCTGCGGCGGGCAGCCGCTCCGCTGCGTCGATGGCGATGCGCTGGATTTCATGGCCCTGCATAGCGGTTCTCCCTGTCACTCTATAGCCTGCCTCTGCGCCCCCGCGACTGGCTGGTCGCCAGAGGCCTGTTACACTTCTGATAAGCATCAATCAGGAGCAGTCATGAAATTAGGCTTTGCATGTAAGTATCTCAACAGTGATGGCAAACAATTTTTTCCGTTTCGCGCCACCACCCGTAAACGGTTTCTGAGTTTATCGCATGATGAACGTTATCAGCTGCTCCATGAGATCAGCGTGACCAATCTGAATCATCTTTATCAGACGCTGGAGCAACTGGCTACCTTACCCGCGCCTCTCCGGATGATGCGTATCGGCAGCGATCTGCTGCCGCTTTACACCGTGCCCGAAGCCACGCCGCTGTTTGCGGCGTTTCTGCCCGAACTCCATCCGCTGTTTGCCCGCTGTGGTGAACTGGCGCGGGCAAATGATATCCGGCTCTCCTTCCATCCGGGCCAGTACACCGTGCTGGCCTCCGATAATCCCGATGTGGTGACGCGCGCGCTGGAGGATGTGGAGTATCACACGCTCTGCGCCACGCTGATGGGCTACGGCAAACAGTTTCAGGATTTCAAAATCAACATCCATATGAATGGTAAGGCGGGGTTCGACGGATTTAAACGCGCCTTTAAGCAGCTCAGCCCGGAAGCGCAACGGATGCTGACGGTGGAGAATGATGAGATCTCCTGTTCACTGGATGACGTGCTGCAGGCGGCACCGCTCTGTCCGGTGGTGCTGGATATTCACCATCACTGGGTAAAAGAGAGTGAGTTTATTCAGCCAGACGATCCGCGTGTTGCCCGCGTCATCGACTCCTGGCGCGGCGTGCGTCCGGTGCTGCACTACTCGATTTCGCAGGAGGGGATCATTCCGCCGGAGGGCTGGCCCGATCAGGCTGCGCTGGGGGTGAGCAAAAGCAAACTGCGGGCGCACTCTGATTACTTCTTTAACCCGACGCTGAATGGATGGGCGCTGTCGTTTCAGGATTTCGACATTATGTGCGAAGTGAAAATGAAGAATCTGGCGCGGGAACCGCTCTACGCCTGGGCGATAGCGCAGCAGCGGATAGCCGATCCCCTGGCAGAGTATGCCAGGGAATCGTCCTGTTAAATAATCGCCACGCCGCCGGTGACGGCGATGGTTGCCCCTGAAATGTAGCTGCCTTCGTCACTGGCCAGCATCACATAGGTGGGTGCCAGCTCAGCAGGCTGACCGGCCCGCTGCAGCGGCACTTCGCTGCCAAAGTTTTTCACCTGTTCAACCGGCATGGTTGAGGGGATCAGCGGCGTCCAGATAGGGCCGGGCGCGACCGCATTGGCGCGGATACCTTTTTCAGCCAGCAGAGCGGCCAGTCCGCCGGAGAAGTTGACGATGGCGGCTTTAGTGGCCGAATAGGCGAGCAGCTTCGGTTTTGGCTGATCGGCATTGATTGAGGCGGTGTTGATGATCGACCCGCCCGCCGGCATATGCCGGGTGGCGGCTTTGGTCAGGTAAAACATCGCGTAGAGGTTGGTTTTCATGGTGCGGTCAAACTCTTCATCGCTGATCTCATCCAGCGACATACGCGTCATCTGAAAGGCGGCGTTGTTGACCAGGATGTTAACCTCCCCGAACGCCTCTACGGCCCGATCGACCAGCGCATTACAGTGAGACGCCTCGGTAATATCGCCGGGCATCAGCACGGCTTTGCGACCGGCGGCCTCCACCAGCCGGGCCGTATCCTGCGCATCTTCATGTTCATCGAGGTAGGAGATCAGCACATCGGCACCTTCGCGGGCAAACGCAATGGCGACAGCCCGGCCAATGCCGGAGTCGCCACCGGTAATAATGGCTTTTTTACCCGTCAGGCGGCCTGATCCCTGATAGCTCTCTTCGCCATGATCGGGCTGCGGCTGCATCGCGGCAGTGCTGCCTGGCCACGTCTGCTGCTGTTCGGCGAAAGGCGGCTGTGGACGCTGAGTGGATGACATGGCTATTCCTCCAGTAAAAGGGGCGAAACCTGTCAGGGCGTCACTCCCCGACAGGCGTGCAGCATGAGTGATTAAGGTTTCGGCGGCGTGATACCGTCAATCTGCTCGGCCTGGGCACCGGAACCCGGGCGGGCGTTACCGAGCAGCGGTTCGTCACCCAGAATATCGGGCTGCTGTTTCGCGCTGAACTGACCCTGACCATCGTAAGCCGGACCGCTGCTCCAGCGGCCTTCCGGCAGCGGTTTATCCAGTGAGGTGTTCAGGCAGTAGTAGGAGTGTTCCTGCGCCTCATTTTCCTGCGGGAAGCTGTTCGGGATCGGCAGCGAGGCGTTCAGTCCGCCCATCTCCTCAATCACCGCCAGCCACTGCTGCTGGTGCATGGTGTCCCTGGCGATCAGGAACGAGAGGAAATCCTTCATGCCTTTATCTTCGGTCATGTTGTAGAGACGGGTAGCCAGCACGCGACCGGTGGCCTCTGCGGTGACGTTGGCCAGCATATCCGCCGCAACGTTACCGGAGGCGTAGATGTGGCTCATGTCGAACGGCATCCCGTTGGCGTTCACCGGCATTGCGGACAGGCCGGAAGAGAGAATATGGCGCGGGTTCATGCCACCCAGAATCGCATTGACCACCGGATCTTTCGCGGAGGCTTCCTGGTAAGAGAGGGGGGCACCTTCCAGATTAAGCGCCACGGCGTAGCCCAGCATTTCGATATGGCTCAGCTCTTCGGTGGCGGTTGAGATCAGCAGATCGCGAATCCGCACATCACCGCGTGCGCCCATTGCCTGGAAAAAGTATTGCATCGCTACACGAATTTCACCTTCGACGCCGCCGATGGCCTGCTGTAACAGCATGGCAAACTCTGGATCGGGTTTCTCTACACGAACCGGAAATTGAAGTTTTGATGAATGATGAAACATGATTATTTTCCTCGTCTGTGTTTGCAGGAGATGCAGAAAAAGCCTGGACACAGATATCGGATAAATAAAGCGAACCGAGAGCAATTAACCGCAATTTATGGTGAAATAAGCGGCAAAAATAGTTAAATCTGGCACGATATCTGGCTGTAAGCGAGGGAGGAAAAGAGGGGACGGAAAGGGGGGGCAGGACAAAAAAAAGCCCCTTATCAGGGGCAGATTCCGGACAGGAAACGCATCCATGCTAATTCGCGTTCCATCGTAACAGACACAGTTTTTTTAGCTGGCGCTGGTTGCCGGCGCACGCTGCAGAACATGTTCGAGAGCCTGACGGTAAACGTCCTGTTTAACCACGTCACGCTCACTCTCCAGGCGGTTAATCAGGCCCAGCACGATGTCTTTATCGGAAACGTGGGCTTTAGCACGGGCGAGTTCAGCATGGACAGCCGCGATAACCTGTTTTTCAGTCGTCAGTGTCTTGCCAGAGTTCATGAAGTAATCAGAAATCTGAGACTCTGTATTCATCGTAGGTTGCATGTCAGGCCTCATAAGAAATTGGGGGTTGATGCGTCGATTCAGATCCGGTGACCGGCAGACGCAAAAAAAAATTGCATCTGAAGGTGGAAATCCACAACACCTTCAGATGCGGTGCAAAGCACCCTTCGTTACAAGTGATTTATCGTCACGCAGTAAAGTTATACAAGAATGAGAAACTTGTACAATGAAATCTGCTAAAAGTGTACTGGTCGGAGGTGTTGGCGGGTTGAGTTTTCCGGGAAAATGGCAGGTTTTGTTCTTTTATGTGAGTAAATACAGTGGTTTAGTTTATTACTCCGGCCAGCGTCACGGGAAGGGCAAGGCGCCCGTTTATTTTGCGGCCACCCGGTAAAAACGTTACAGCTGCCTTTTTTACGCGGTTTTTCTCCAGAAACCTGTACAGCCTGTACAGGTTTCTGCGGTGCACAGGATCAGCGTGCAACGCGGCTGCTGGAATCCTGACCGTCCGGCCGGTCAGGACGCATAATTCACTTCACACGCCGGAGGCAGAAGACTAAGGTTGACCCCTAATTCATCACAAGGAAACGATCATGGTTCACGACTATTTCGCGATACCGCCTGCGGGCATCACTCAGGAGCAACACAAACGTTCGGTCGCCGTGGCGGCTGCCCTGTCAGTGGCAAAAGAGTCCGTCAGCGCCTCGACCTCGGCTACCGGCTCTAAAGCCTCCTGGGACCTGCAGGCAGTGGCCAATGAAATTGGCAATCTGGCCGACGCGATTCAGGATGCGCTGGAGAGCGATAGCGCGGTTTAAACGCTGACGGCGAGGCCACCGCCGCCGCTGAGACGGAAGAGAACAGGGCGGTGGCAGCGACCCGCACAGCCTGCGAACGGTCACTGTCGGGCACTGCCGGAAAGGGGGTTATCTCATCGCCCCCGGCTCAGACTGAATAGCGTGGCAGAGCCTGTGCGCTGCTTATTTCCTTTCTCCCGACCGCTCCGCTCTTCTTGTTTTTTGCGCACGATCACTCTCTTATCTGACCTCTTTTCATTCCCGGAATGATTCAGCGCACGCGGCTGAACATTCTCTTTTTCTGCCTGCGATAAATGTCCTTCAGCCAGCGTCACCGCATTAAGGCTGTCGCGCGTTGCCGTTTAAAAAAGCGGAATAATCAGGCTGCGTTGCCTGTTTAAATGGCCGCCGGGCGTGATCCGATTGTGCTTAAGTTAAAAAGTCAGCGGGTGAATTTATAAGAAGAATGAATGTAAGCCGCTCTCAGCGTTATTTTATCGCTGCGGAGAAAATCATCTGATTTCGCTTAATATCGCGGCAGCCAGAAAGAAAGATTAAAAAAAGTGTGTGGTTGTCAGGCGCTTTACTTAAAAACACCTCGTTTCGCTTGATTAAAAGGGGGATTCGATATTACTGTATTTATATACAGTAATCCGGAAGAGGAGAACAATGATGGAATTTATCAAACCTGCGGACATACGCGCCGCAATGGCCTTGCCGCTCTATATCGAACGTGTCCCGTGCGGATTTCCCTCCCCGGCGCAGGACTATGTTGAACAGCGTATCGATCTGAATACGCTGATGGTACAGCACCCCAGCGCCACCTATTTTGTCCGGGTCAGCGGCGAATCGATGATAGAGGCGGGCATCAATGATGGTGACATGCTGGTGGTCGACAGCTCCCTTACCGCCGGACATGGGGACATCGTGGTAGCCGCCGTCGACGGGGAATTTACCGTGAAACGCCTGCAGCTTCATCCCTGCCTGCAACTGATGCCGATGAACACCAAATTTAAGCCCATCGCCATCCAGACTGAAGATGTGCTGGAAGTGTTTGGCGTCGTCACCTTTGTGATTAAATCGACGCACTGAGCATGTTTGCGCTGGTGGATGTGAACTGCTTTTACGCGTCATGTGAAACAGTTTTCCGGCCCGATCTGAAAGGCAAGCCGGTTGTCGTGCTGTCTAATAACGACGGTTGTGTGATTGCACGCAGTGCTGAGGCAAAGAAACTCGGCATTAAAATGGGCGCTCCCTATTTTAAAATGCGTGAAGAGCTGACGCGTCACGCGGTACAGGTCTTCAGCTCAAATTACGCGCTCTATGCTGACATGAGCCATCGGGTGATGACCATACTGGAAGAGATGGCCCCATCGGTGGAGATCTACTCGATTGATGAAGCCTTTATGGATCTCACCGGCGTGCAGAACGCTGTGGCGCTGGAGACGTTTGGTCAACAGGTCCGGGAACGGATACGTAAAGAGACCCATCTGACCGTGGGTGTCGGCATAGCACCGACGAAGACGCTGGCCAAACTGGCAAATTTTGCGGCTAAAAAGTGGACAAAAACCGGCGGGATTGTTGATCTGTCAAACCCCGAACGACAGAGAAAGCTGCTGGCGCTGATTAATGTCGCCGACGTCTGGGGTGTCGGGCACCGTATCAGTAAACGGCTCAACGCGATGGGCGTGATGACGGCAAAAGATCTGGCGGATCAAAGTACCGATTTGATCCGCAGGCAATTCAGTGTGGTAATGGAGCGTACCGTCAGAGAGTTACGCGGCGAGTCCTGTCTGGATCTGGAACCGGACGAGCCTGATAAGCAACAGATTATGTGTTCACGCTCATTCGGCTACCGCATCTCCGATTACCATCAGATGCGGGAAGCTGTCTGTGCCTATGCTGAGCGTGCGGCAGAAAAGCTGCGTCGCGAGAAGCAATATTGTCGTCAGGTCGGGGTCTTCGTACGCACCAGCCCGCATGCCGCTGATGAGCCTTTTTATGGCAACCAATCGACCGCCCAGCTTCTGATCCCGACTCACGATACCCGCGACATTATTCGTGTCGCGATGGCGTGTCTGGATAATATCTGGATTGAGGGCCATCGCTATATGAAGGCAGGGATTGTGCTGACGGATTTTTTCAGTCAGGGAGTGACTCAGCTTGACCTCTTCGATGAACATCAGCCACGCCGAAATAGTGAAGAGCTGATGCAGCTCATCGACAGGATTAACACGCGCGGTAGCGGGAAACTGTGGTTTGCAGGTCAGGGCGTAAACAAAGCCTGGGCGATGAAGCGCGATATGTTGTCGCCTGCCTATACCACACGGGTAACGGATCTGCCTGTGGCGGCGCTTAAATAGAAATTCTCCTGTTTAGTTATGCGGTCCGCGTCGTAATGCCAGGCAAAAATGTCGGATAACGCCGCGACCCGATTTATTTCAGGTGCCTGGTAGTATGTACCTGATATTTATCCGATGCCTTTAGTCTCTGGCCCTGATTTCTTCGGCAAAACAGTGCTCCAGCGCCGTAATCACAGCCCTGATGCGTGCGACTTTTTGCAGGTCGGGATGGAGCACCAGCCAGATATCGACCGGGTCGCGTTTTTCAGGCACAACCGGGATTAATTCCGGATCGCTGTTAGCTAAAAATGTTGAAAGCAGACCGATACCCATCCCGCGTTTAATTGCGGACTGCATCAGCAACTGCGTGTTGCACTCCAGCACGACCTGCTGACTGTTAACTGTAAAGCCACACAGGTTTTGACGATGACGTGGCACCCTGTCTGCCGGAAACATGACCAGCTGATGACCGCTTAATCCGTGTTCCTGATTCGGTGCTCCGAACCGATCCAGATAACGC
The DNA here is from genome assembly GCF_059731105.1 of Type-F symbiont of Plautia stali. NCBI lineage: Bacteria > Pseudomonadati > Pseudomonadota > Gammaproteobacteria > Enterobacterales > Enterobacteriaceae > Type-F symbiont of Plautia stali. Next base: position 1,848,814 of record NZ_AP035909.1, read on the forward strand.
TGGCTGGCATAGAGTCCCATCTCAATGGTCGCCAGGCGTTTAACGATTAACTCTTCTGAATCGGGGCGGGCACCACGAATGGCGATATCCGCGCCGCGGTATGAGATATCGGAGAAACCGATTCCGGTCAGCAGGGTTACGGTGATATCCGGATATTGTTCGCGCAGACGTTGAATGGCAGGCATGACAAATACAGTGGCAAGCGTGTCTGTGCTGGCGATGCGCACGTTACCTGCAAGGGTGTTATCGCCGCAGGCGGCTTTACGACTCATCGCCTGCATGGCACTTTCCATAGCCGTGGCTTCTGTCATCACCTGATCGCCAAACTCACTCAGCGTAAAGGCCCGGGGCGTGCGTATAAACAACCGCGAACCGAGTGCGCTTTCAAATGCGGCAATACGTCGTCCTACTGTCGCCTGGTCGACGTTCAATGATTTTGAAGCACCCCGCAACGTTTTTTGTCTCGCCAGCGCGAGGAAAAAACGGACATCATCCCAGTTCATTTCTTACCTTCTTCCTTAACATGGACACGTTCTTACCGCGGCAAGTGTCAATGTTCACGGATTCAATATCAATCTTTTAACGGCAGAATAACCTGTCGGTACGGCGTGACGTTTGTGACTCCATTCGTATCCTGACGACACAGGCTGCAGGTTTATCCCATGCTGCGTAGTCTTAAAGCCTGAGCATGTCTGGACCGATGTGACAAGCAGCATTATTGAAGCCCTGTGATGCAGTTATGGGGATGTACCGGTTCTCTGCCAGGCCCTATGATGCCCGCCTCTCATTACGCCCGAACGTCAATATGACCCGGTCATGCTTATGAAGCATGTGCTCAGGATAATAAACATGTCAGAAGTTAACCTCATGGCGGATAGTTCTCATCACGCCACTGTAAAGATGCGCACCTTATGCTTTATTGCACTGGCGCTGGTCGCTGCCTTATTAAACAGCAGTGCACCAACGCCGCTTTATCCTCTCTATCAGCAGCAGTTGGGTTTGTCCGCTGTCAGCCTGACGATAATCTATGGCGCATATGCGGGAGGGGTTTTAATTGCGTTATTCAGTGTGGGAAATCTTGCCGGTAAAGTGGCTGACCTGCGCAGTCTGATGATACCTGCGCTGCTGGCCGTCTTTGCGGGTGCCTTGCTGTTTTCCCTGGCCGACTCGTTTGCCTGTCTGTTTATGGCACGTCTGCTGGCGGGCCTCGGAACCGGAGCATTAACCGGCGCAGCCAATATTGCTCTTTTGCGTTTTGGCCCGAAAGATGGTGGTAAAGCTGCAGCTCTGATCGCAACGCTCTCTTTCACAACCGGTCTGGCGCTGGGGCCCGTTTTCAGCGGCGTGGCGATTCAGACAGATTTCTACAGCCAGACGCTGCCGTTTGTACTGATTATGATGACGGCCGCGATCGCCCTTATTGGATTGCGCCTGAGCTGGCCAGCGCATCACCATGACCAGCCCAGGGTTGTGTCATCCTCGTCCGCCATCTCAGCGGATGCAGCACTAAAAGCCGGACTGAAAGCGACGGGTATACGGTTTTTTCTGTGTGCAGGTGCGTTGTTTATGAGCTGGGCATTTGCCGCCAGCATTTTATCGATTGGACCGGCGGTCGCTGAGCATCTCCTCGACATTCATCGTCAGGGTGTGTATGGCTATGTAATAGCAGTCTATTTGGTGGTCGCTGGTATCAGCCAGATTTTAAGCCGCCGGATTAGCGCTCGCACCTCTCTCGCGGCAGGCTGTCTTACTCAGGTCATTTCTATCATGTTTTTTACCTGGGCTATCAGCACTCACTCTTTAACAGGGGCATGTGCCGGACTGCTCGTGGCCGGATATTCTTATGGTGCGATTTTTGTGGGAAGCGCGACTCTGGTCAATATGATCTCCCCAGCGTCCAGTCACGCAAAACTGATTTCACTGTTTTATGTCATTGCCTATATCGCCAACTGGGTGCCTGTGCTGTTAGGTGCGGTGGTGGATCACGCCAGCCTGAATCTGGCCGTTGATCTGCTGTTCAGCGTCGGTGCGTTTATCTGTTTACTGCTGAGCATCACGGTGTTCTGGATAAAGATGGAAAAACGCGACTAATCTTCAGCCATCAGGCGTAGTCTGATGGCTGCCGTGACGGCCATTACCGACTGATGCACCTCATTTTCTGCAGCATTAGCGTTTTTCATTGGAGGCGTATAATGCGCTGTCGTGCTGACCATCTGTACTTGTTGCCTGCGCCTGCGCTAGAATCCCCGGTTGATTTGACCGAAATGCACCTCTTCAGGCCGGTAATAATGATCACGACAGCGACAACGCAAAAAAGCAGAGAGCGGGGACGGCCCAGAGAGTTCGATATCGAGCAGGCTCTGGATCACGCGATGATCGTTTTCCGGCAAAAGGGGTACCATGCAGCCTCCATCGGCGATCTGAGTGAGGCGATGAACCTCTCTGCAGGCAGTATCTATAAGGCGTTCAAAGATAAACGCTCACTGTTTCTGCTGGTCTTCGAGCGCTATCTGCTGCTGCGCAATGCCGATCTGCGCCGTCGTCTGGCACCCTGCGTGAGCGGGCGGGAGAAGATCACCGAGCTGTTACAGTTCTATCTGGATTCGGCGCGGGCGACGGAGGGACGGCGCGGCTGTCTGGTTGTCGCCAGTGCCATTGCGTTGCAGACAATGGATGAGGCGCTGGCGCAGCGCATCAATGAAGTTGTGCAGCGTAATCAGCGCTTCCTGGTTTCACTGCTGGAGCTGGGGCAACGGGATGGCTCTATCGATAACACGCTGGACAGTGAAGCGGCAGCGGGTCTGATTCTCTGCATTGCGTTTGGTATGCGGGTGACAGGCAAGGTGGGCGATATGGTCAATGAGCAGCAGACGCTGGCACTGGCACTGAAGGTGCTGGGGTAACAGCGAGCCCGCTGTGTGACGCGACACCCTCCGGAGCATCTCCGGCACGCGGGGGGCTGAAACGCCCCCGAAGATTAACGGCCGAACAGCAGGCTGATGAGCGCGTGATAGTGGCGCTCTTCTTCCTGTGAAGAGGCGGTTTCAAGGCGGCGCAGCAGTTTGGTGCAGATCGATTTGCGATTCACGTTCTGACCGGCATTCAGAATTTCCACCACCACCTGTCCCAGCGTCTCTTGCTGTGAAGGCAGGCTTGCCGCATTAAAATAACGGGCAATGTCGTCTGCCGTTTGTGGCAGTCTCTGGTTCGGGTACATGGGTCGTTTCCTGGCGGATAGTTCAGCATCTAACGAATAGGCACAAAGTTATACAATATTGTCTGTGTTGTACAGCTATTTTGGCAGAAATCGCCTGCTTTTTATTCAGCACGGCTGCGCTGACAGTGGCAGGGTAAAAACAGGATGAGCGGAGTCGGCGCAGGGTGCAAAACCAGCAGGCGGGCGCAGACTGAATGCACCCGACAGCCTGGCCTGCAGCATAGCTAGCGGTAATCTTTCAGGAAAACCGGTGCCTGTCCGGTCTCAACCAGCCAGTTAAGTTCGGCGCGGTCGCGCGATGCGGCTTCGGTGAAACTTTTGAGCCAGTTTCGCGCATCGGCAATCTGGGCGACGCGTTCATCACTGCGCTCATGCTCGGCCATTTCACCCAGCTGGCGAATCAGTGAAACGAGCGTGATTTCCTGCTCTGTAAAAGCCAGATTAATTGCCGCTTCACCAAGAATCATATGACCGACGTTTTTGTCATAATACACCATATGTCATCTCCTGATTAATGAGCCATACGCCAGTTTAGTTAAAGGCGTCTCTGACTAAAAGAGCAGAAATAGCAGGTCAAAACGATCGGTCTTTTCCCAAAATAAACGGCACCTCAAAGCGAAGCGCTAACCTGTTAATATTGCAGCATAAAAAATTTCAGATACCTCTGTTCATAAAATAACTGAGCGATTTTGACGATTAAACAGAGAGGGAGATGCCTGAAATTCAGATAAGCCAGCGACTCTGGTCAGGCACAGGGTCCCATTAAAGCGCGCCTGTTTCAGTAACAGAGAAAGGAGAGGGGGTTTATAAAAAGAGGCGGAAGACTGACAGACAGAATAAAGCCGCCCGAAGGCGACTTTATTCCACAGAGAGCATTATTTATTCGGTACTTCGGAAACCGCTTTAACGTCGGCTTTATTAATCTGTTGCTTCACGCCGTTTGCATCGGTGTAAGCCAGCAGGCCTGCATCAGATTCTGACGGTTTGCCATCACTAATAATGGTGCGTCCATCGTTAGTCTGAATCGCATAGCTGGTGCGGGTGCAGCCAGTTAATACAGTCATACCAATCAATGCGGCGAGCGGTAAAATCAGCGCTTTTTTCATCTTATTCACCTTATATTAGTTGTCGAGTTCACTCATATTACTGATCTCATTGCGATTGATTTGCTCAGTTTTTCCTGTCTGAGCATCGCGATAAGAAACCAGACCGGTATCTGAATCAATCTGCGGTTTACCATCGGTCACGATGGTGCGGCCATCAGTGGTCTTAATCGATTGATTGGAAGAGCAGCCTGCCAGTGTGCCTAAAGAGAGAGCCAGCAATGCGATAGCTGACAGGGATTTCATTTTCATTTTTTGTTCTCCATGAATTCATATCCAGACGTTTACAGCATAGACGCCTTTATAAATTTTGCTGGCCCTGACCCACTCCGTTGCGTTTTTTTTAAGCAAAAACAGTGGCCGCTGTGATTATTTCCGACGCTGAGTCCGGGAAATAGCATTTATTGCAACTTTATATTGTCGGCACGGACGTTTTGCGGCGCTGGCATCCCGTCACAATAAACACAAAGCCAAAGGCGAAAATAAGATCGGAGATAAGGGCCGCTATTTTGTTAACGTCCGAACCGTCAGCAGGAGAATAGATCGCAGCGCGGAACGCGGGCGCCGTGGTGAGCTCTCCTGCAGGGGAGGATGTGTGGCCCGAAGCCGGTGCGATCCCGGGCCAGAGAGAGGCTATCAGAGGACAGAGTCTTCGCCCGCTTTGGCGGCCGCTTTTTCCGCCTTCATGGCGCTGACCGGATCGGAGGCGCTCAGCCAGCGGTCAAACTTCTGGTAGGTGTCGATAAAGGTCTTAAAGTAGCTGCTGGCAATGGTGGCATTCTCTTTGTGATTCATGAACGCCACGGCCAGCTTGAATGCATCTTCGTTATCAAATTTCATGTTGGTTTCCCTCGCTTAAGATGCATAGAGCGTAGCCTGATAACGCGACCTCTGCATTCAGACAACCGCCTGAAAAGCGACAATAATTCTCTCTGCCCGACGCCATTCATCCGATTGGCGCGGATTCCCACTTACTTCACGCCAAATCCTTCTTATAATGCCAGCTTCACTTGTGAAGGGGACCCGCTTATGTCGAAAGGATTAATCGTTGCCGCTGTGCTGCTGCTGTCGGGTTGCAGCCTGTTGCATAAACAGCCGCCAGCGCAGCAGACGCTGCACTATCGCTGTGGGACGCTGCCGCTGACCGTGACGCTGGATGAGGGTCAGCAGCAGGTCAGTTTCATTATGGACGGCCAGCCGCTGACGCTGAAGCAGACCGTATCGGCGTCCGGTGCCCGTTACAGCGATGGCACCTATGTTTTCTGGTCTAAAGGCAACGGCGCATTTATTGAACGGAACGATAAAATTGTCGTGAACGATTGTGAGCTGCAACCTGCCAGCTGACTCTTTATCTGAAAAGGCGAGCATTATGAGCGACAGCGAAACGCTACACACCATTGCCCATCTGCGGCGTGAATATACCCGCGGCGGATTACGCCGGAAGGATCTGCCGGACAATCCCGTCGTCCTGTTTGAACAGTGGCTGAGCCAGGCCTGCGAGGCAAAACTGCCCGATCCGACGGCCATGACGGTCGCAACCGTGGATGAACAGGGCCAGCCGTGGCAGCGTATCGTGCTGCTGAAGCACTTCGATGCGCAGGGCATGGTGTTCTATACCAACCTCGGCAGCCGCAAGGCGTTACAGCTGGCAAACAATCCGCGCATCTGCCTGCACTTCCCGTGGCACTACCTGGAGCGTCAGGTGATGGTACTGGGCGAAGTGGAAAAACTCTCGCCGCTGGAGGTGCTGAAATATTTCCACAGCCGTCCGCGTGACAGTCAGATCGGGGCCTGGGTGTCGAAGCAGTCGAGCCGTATTTCGGCGCGCGGCATTCTGGAAGGGAAGTTCCTTGAGCTGAAGCAGAAGTTCCAGCAGGGTGACGTGCCGCTGCCCAGTTTCTGGGGTGGCTATCGGGTGAAATTTCATACGCTGGAGTTCTGGCAGGGGGGCGAACATCGCCTGCACGATCGTTTCATCTACCAGCGCGATCACGATGGCTGGAAAATCGACCGTCTGGCACCCTGAATCTGCACGATTCCCCCCTATCAGCGCTGGCACAGAGAGCGTCAGCGCTTTATGCTATAGCCCTGATTTTTTTCGATTCCGCATCCCGGCGGAAAGCTGTGTACCAGCCTAGGTGCAGTCTGATCAATTTGGAGTCAGTAATGACCAGCAGTAACCTGATACAACAATTGCAGGAGAGGGGCCTTATCGCCCAGGTGACGGATGAAGAGGCGCTGACAGAGAAACTGGCGCAGGGGCCAATTTCGCTCTATTGCGGCTTTGACCCCACAGCCGACAGCTTGCATTTGGGCCATCTGGTACCGCTGCTCTGCCTGAAGCGTTTTCAGGATGCCGGCCACAAGCCGGTGGCACTGGTCGGTGGCGCAACCGGCCTGATTGGCGACCCGAGCTTCAAAGCCGCAGAGCGTAAACTTAATACCAGCGAAACCGTCGGTGAATGGGTTGAAAAGATCCGCCAGCAGGTGGCTCCCTTCCTCGACTTCGATTGCGGCAGCAACAGCGCAATCGCCGCCAATAACTACGACTGGTTTGGCAGCATGAACGTGCTGACCTTCCTGCGTGATATCGGCAAGCACTTCTCCGTCAATCAGATGATCAACAAAGAAGCGGTGAAGCAGCGTCTGAACCGTGACGATCAGGGCATCTCCTTTACCGAGTTCTCTTACAATCTGCTGCAGGGCTATGACTTTGCCTGCCTGAATGAGCGCCACGGCGTCTCGCTGCAGATTGGCGGATCGGATCAGTGGGGTAACATCACCTCCGGTATCGACCTGACCCGTCGTCTGCATCAGAACCAGGTGTTTGGCCTGACCGTGCCGCTGATCACCAAGTCTGACGGCACCAAGTTCGGTAAAACCGAAGGCGGCGCAGTCTGGCTGGATGCGAAGAAGACCAGTCCGTACAAGTTCTATCAGTTCTGGATCAACACTGCGGACGCAGATGTCTATCGCTTCCTGAAGTTCTTCACCTTCATGAGCATTGAAGAGATCAACGCGCTGGAAGAAGAGGACAAAAACAGCGGCACCGCGCCACGTGCGCAGTATGTGCTGGCTGAGCAGGTCACGCGTCTGGTGCATGGCGAAGCGGGTCTGTCGGCGGCGAAACGCATCACGGCCAGCCTTTTCTCCGGCGCCGTGAGCGATATGACCGAAGCGGATTTCGAGCAGCTGGCGCAGGATGGCATGCCAACCATCACCCTGAGCGCTGAAGACGATCTGCAGCAGGCGCTGGTGAAAGCGGAGCTGGTGCCGTCACGCGGTCAGGCTCGCACCATGATTGGCTCCAACGCCGTCTCTCTGAACGGTGAAAAGCAGTCTGACGCGGAATACCGCTTCAGCGACAGTGACAAACTGTTTAACCGCTTCACGCTGCTGCGTCGCGGTAAGAAACATTACTGCCTGATTAACTGGCAGTAAGATTTCAGGGCCGGTCTCCGGCCCTTTTTTATGGCAAGGCAGGACAGGGCAAACAAGTGAAAAATATTTTAGCGATTCAGTCGCACGTTGTTTTTGGTCACGCCGGGAATGCGGCGGCTGAGTTTCCGATGCGCCGTCTGGGTGCAAACGTCTGGCCGCTGAATACCGTGCAGTTTTCCAACCATACGCAATATGGCCACTGGACCGGCACGGTGATGCCAGCAACGCACTTAACCGACATCGTGAAAGGCATTGCGGACATCGACCGTCTGAAGACCTGTGACGCGGTGCTGAGCGGCTATCTGGGCTCGGCGGAGCAGGGCGAACAGATTCTGGAGATTGTCCGTCAGGTCAAAGCGGCCAACCCGAACGCCTGGTACTTCTGCGATCCGGTGATGGGCCATCCGGAGAAAGGCTGTATCGTCGCCCCGGGCGTGGCAGAGTTTCACTGCAAAATGGCGATGCCTGCCAGCGACATCATCGCGCCGAACCTGCTGGAGCTGGAGATGCTGAGCGAACGCACCGTCACTGATGTGGACGCGGCGGTGGACGCAGCACGGGCGCTGATCGCTCAGGGGCCGCGCGTGGTGCTGGTGAAACATCTGGCGCGTGCGGGGCGTCGCAGCGATCGCTTTGAGATGCTGCTGGTGACGGCAGAAGATGCCTGGCACATCAGCCGTCCGCTGGTGGACTTTGGCGTCCGTCAGCCGGTCGGGGTGGGGGATCTGACCAGCGGACTGCTGCTGGTTAATCTGCTGCACGGTAAATCGCTGCAGGATGCGCTGGAGCACGTCACCGCTGCCGTTTATGAGGTGATGCTGAAAACCCATCAGATGGGTGAGTATGAGCTGCAGCTGGTGGCGGCACAGGATGCCATCGCCCATCCGACCCAGCACTTCGCGGCTGAAAAGCTGTAACGTATCAGGGCCGGTTATCCGGCCCTGTTCACTCAGGCTAATCCTTCGGCCCTGAGTGCCGCCTGCACCGCAGGCCGCTCTGCAACCCGCTCAAACCACGCCTTCAGCGCCGTATACTCAGACAGATCCAGTCCCAGCGCGTTTGCCCAGCGCGTCACCACGAAGAGATACGCATCGGCCACGCTGAAGTGCAGCCCCATCAGCCACTGTCTGTCACGCAGTGATTCATCGACAAAACGAAATTTTGCTTCCAGCTGGCTGCGGGTCTGCGCTTTTACCTCGTCAGAGTAACCCGGGCGGAACAGCGGCCCGAAACTTTTATGCAGCTCACTGCCAACGTAGCTGAGCCACGCAACGGTCTGGTAGCGCGTCAGGCTGCCAACCGGTGCCAGCAGGTGGCGATCGGGTTTGAGATCCGCCAGGTACTGCACAATGGCGACACCTTCCGTCAGCACGGTGCCATCGCTGAGCTGCAGGGCGGGCACCTGACCTTTGGGATTGATCTGGCGAAAGTCGTCGCCGCGTTCGGTGAGCTTTGTAGCCAGATCAACGCTGACCTGGGTGAAGTCGAGCCCGCATTCGCGCATGACAATGTGAGGTGAGAGCGAACAGGCACCCGCTTTGCAAAACAGTTTCATAACCCGGTCTCCTTGTGGCAATGGGGTTACTGCATAGTAAATGCTCAGAGCAGAATTGCCAGTGACAGGGATCAGGGAATAATCAGGGGGAGACGTCAGCCATAAAAAAGCCGGGCAGAGCCCGGCTGAGAGATGACAGGGTGGCTGTCAGGCCTGCACATCCCGGGCTTTTGCTTCAGAGTCCTGCGTCATGCGGTTCAGCAGCGGCGCAGTAATCAGCATCAGCACGGCGATCACTGCCGTAGTGATACCAATCTCCTGGAACACACGGCTGTAGGTTGCCAGTGAAATCAGCGGATCGGTCACGTTTTCAGGCACAGCCATCAGGTTAGCGACTTTACCGGCAATCACCGCCGCACCGGCGGTGGTCAGGAACCAGGAGCCCATGATAAAGCCCATCAGACGCTGAGGCACCAGCTGCGCGACCATCGCCAGGCCGAGACCGGAGATCATCAGTTCACCGATACTCTGCAGCGCATAGCTCAGGATCAGCCAGTTCACAGAAACGATACCGGCATCGCTGGCAAACTTCGCGCCCAGCGGCAGTACCAGGAACGCGGCGGAGCAGAGCACCATACCAAAGGCAAATTTGTGCGGCATCGGCAGCTTATCGCCCAGCTTGTTGTAGAGCGACGCCAGCAGCGGGCTGGCCAGCATGATCCAGAACGGGTTCAGCGCCTGGAACTGCTCCGGAGCAAAGGTAATGCCGAAGATAGTGTGCTCAACGTTACGGATAGCGAAGAAGTTCAGGGAGGTCGGCATCTGCATGTAGAGCACGAAGAACAGAATCGCTTCAACCATCAGCAGGAAGGCCACGATCATCTTACGACGCGCTGCGCCCTGCAGCGCAAAGGCTTCTTTGGCAAACACCAGCACGATGCCCAGTGCAATCACCGCCAGCACCACGCGTGCAATCGCCTGGTGATGCAGCATCCAGTTTGCCAGTGCGATCAGCACCACGACGCCCACGAGGGTCATCAGCAGTTTACCGACCTGCAGCGGCGCAAAGTCCGGTTTAGAGCCGTAATCTTTGACCATGCGTTTGCAGAACAGGAAGTTGAACAGGGTGATGACCAGACCGATGACGCAGAGGGAGAAAGCGACGCTGTAGCCATATTTTGCGGCTAACCACGGTGTCAGCATCATCGAGAACAGCGAACCGATGTTAATCGACATGTAGAACATGGTGAACGCACCGTCGAGACGCGGGTCATCTTTCTCATAGCAGGTCGAAAGCAGCGAAGAGGGATTCGCTTTAAACAGGCCGCTACCCACGGCGATGGTGGCCATACCGAGATAGACGATACTGACGTTGTGGCCGGAGAAGGCGACCAGCGCATAACCCAGCGCCAGCACTAGTACACCCAGTACGATAACGCGTTTGGTACCCAGCACCTTATCACCGAGCCAGCCGCCGATGGCGACCAGACCATAAACCAGCGCACTGAATGAAGAGAACAGGGTAATAGAGTCTGATTCAGACAATCCCAGCTGCTTCACCAGGTAAACCGCCATAATGGCCTGCAGGCCATAGAAGCCAAAACGTTCCCATAACTCAATCGAAAAGATTAAGTAGAACGCCTTTGGCTGTTTAAACGCATTGAGGCTGACAGCCTCATCAGTGTGTTTGTTTGCAGTTGACACTTGTACCTCAGTTTTGTCACATCCTGTTTCGGGACAGGAATTAAGTCTGCGTCATGTGAGTGTTCCATGCGCAAAATTGTTATCAGAAGGGAGGAGCGGCGACTAATTTGGCTGATTACGGGCAGCAGGGCAAGAGTTTTCTGACACCCCGTGTAACCTGATAATGTCAGGTTAAAAATCTTACAATAAACGATGAGGCAGATTTTAATATTGATCTGAAATATCACTTCAGTATAAAAATGCCAAATGAGGGCGGCTTACTGGATGAAATTAATATTAACTGCTAATGACACCTTATGCAGATTAAACGTTTGCCGGATGATAATTCAGCAGCACTAACCGGCAGAAGATGGCTATTTACCAGGCGATCTGCCGAAAATTAAAACGTTAAGCCTGCCGCATTGATGAAAAAGCGTCCGGGTGACGATCCGGAACACAAAATGGCGATTTATTTCAGAAAGTAAAACAAGAAATCGATTGCGCGGGGCTGGCGGGTACGAAAACCCGTGTTGCTGAGCGCGCTCGACAGAATATTCACATTCCTGTAGCCTCTCAATTTCCCCTTACAGGAACCCGCTATGTCCTCCTCCCTGCGTTTATCACTGGTCGGTGATTACCGCGCCAGTGCGGTTGCCCATCAGGCTATTCCCCTTGCGATTGAACGTGCCGCCCGTCGGCTGAATATCACTGCGAAAGCAGAATGGATCCCCACAGAACAGCTTAGCGAGGCGCATCTGGCGCAGAGCGATGCTATCTGGGTCGTGCCGGGCAGTCCTTATCATAATGACGCGGGTGTCTTCGACACCATTCGCTGGGCGCGGGAAAGCGGCAAACCTTTCCTGGGCTCCTGCGGCGGATTTCAGTATGCGGTCATCGAATACGCGCGCAATGTGCTGGAGTGGCAGGATGCGCGTCACGCCGAAACAGAGACGGGCGGGCGACAGGTGATTACGCCACTGAGTTGTTCGCTGGTGGAGAAGCGCGGCACAGTAAGATTTGAAGCGAACTCCCGTATCGCCCTGGCCTATGGGGCGCTCAGCAGCGATGAAGGCTACCACTGCAACTTTGGCGTCAACCCGGCATTCAGTACCGCACTGGGCGAGAACACGCTGCGCATTACCGCCTGGGATGAGGCGGGTGAGGTGCGCGGCGTAGAGCTGCCCGACCATCCCTTCTTTGTCGCGACGCTGTTTCAGTCAGAGCGCGCCGCCCTGCAGGAGAAGGACGCTCCGCTGGTGGTCGCGTGGATGCAGGCCGCGTTGGCGGGCTTCATCAGGTGACACCGTCACGGATAACCGGGCGGGCGCGATGATAACCGTCAGCGATTAAACTGGCGGCGCTGCGCGATCTGTTCAGCGCGCAGCAGCAGGGCCTGCAGATCCTCTTCATCGATATCCAGCAGTTCACCGCCCTGAATCGCCTGATGCAGATCGGCGCGGGTCAGCGGCACCGGCATCGCCACCGGCTCAGGATTACTCTCTGCGGGAGCCAGCGGATGCGGATAGCGGCGACCGGCCAGATTATTAAACAGCAGCGCCAGCAGCGCGAGCGTCAGAGAGTTGAGCAGAACCGGCGTCAGAACAAACTGATAGCCCAGCTGCTGCACCGCAGGTCCGCCCAGAATGGCGGTCAGCGCCACCGCGCCGCCGGGCGGATGCAGGCAGCGCAGCTGAAACATCAGCAGGATCGCCACACAGGCTGCCACGCCGCAGGCGATTGCCGGATCGGGGATCAGCAGGCTGACGGTCACGCCCGCCAGCGCTGACAGGCTGTTGCCGCCGACGATGGCCCACGGCTGCGCCAGCGGACTGGCGGGCACACCAAACAGTAACACGGCCGAGGCGCCGACCGGCGCGACAAACCAGAGGTTCAGCTCACCCAGCATCCAGTGGCTCAGCAGGCTGGTCAGCATCAATCCGCAGCCGGCGCCCAGCGCGGCGAACAGGATATGCTTTTGCGTGACCGCCAGCGGGTGCGGCCAGAGTCGCGCCAGGAACTGGCGCAGAGGATGCCTCGCAGCAGGAGGCCGTTCATTCGTTGCTTTACTCACCGGGTCATAACATTTTCTTATCGTCAGGGGCGGCGATTTTCCATCATCAACAGCGAGGTAACAACCCGACAAACTGTGACGTTATTCCGAACGGCAGGGAGGCCGGTGGCAGAGAGACGCAGAGGGCAATCAGACGATAAAAAAACCCGCCGCAGCGGGTCAGTCCGTTTTTTCAGGATACTCGCAGAGATCCTCAATCAGGCAGGAGCCACAGCGCGGTTTGCGCGCCACGCAGGTGTAGCGGCCGTGCAGAATCAGCCAGTGATGACAATCGACCTTATACGCCGCCGGAACCACTTTCAGCAGCTTCTGTTCAACCTCCTCCACGTTTTTACCGGGAGCAAACCGGGTGCGGTTGCTGACGCGAAAGATATGGGTGTCGACAGCGATGGTTGGCCAGCCAAAGGCGGTGTTGAGCACCACGTTGGCGGTTTTGCGGCCTACGCCTGGCAGCGCTTCCAGCGCCGCGCGATCTTCCGGCACCTCGCCGTTGTGCTGTTCCAGCAGAATGCGGCAGGTCTTGATGACGTTTTCCGCTTTGCTGTTAAACAGGCCGATAGTTTTGATGTAGGACTTCACGCCATCCACTCCCAGCGCCAGCATGGCGGCAGGGGTGTTGGCCACCGGATAGAGTTTCGCGGTGGCTTTATTGACGCTGACATCGGTAGCCTGCGCGGAAAGCAGGACCGCAATCAGCAGTTCAAACGGCGAGCTGAAGTGAAGCTCGGTGGTCGGATGCGGATTATGTTCCTGCAGACGCCGCAGGATCTCGGTGCGTTTCGTCTGGTTCACACGGCTTTCCCGGCTGCGCCCTGCGGTGCGGCGCTGGCCGCGGCTTCAGCACGTAGTGCCGCACGCTGCTTCATCTTCTGATCGATCAGGTATTTGCCCGCCAGCATCATGCCGAGGCCAATAAACGCGCCAGGCGGCAGCATGGCCAGCAGCATCGGTGAATCAAAATGGACCACTTCAATGCGCAGCGATTTTGCCCACGGCCCCAGCAGCTGATCGGCTCCGTTGAACAGGGTGCCGCTGCCGATAATTTCGCGCAGCGAGCCCAGCACTACCATGGCGCAGGTCGCGCCCATGCCGATGGCGAAACCATCGAGCGCCGCCAGCGGAATGCTGCTTTTAGAGGCCACGGCTTCGGCACGGCCCACCACGATGCAGTTGGTCACGATCAGCGGGATAAAGATCCCCAGCGACTGATAGAGTCCATAGGCATAGGCGTTAATCAGCATCTGCACGCAGCTCACCACCGAAGCGATGATCATCACGTAGATCGGGATACGGATTTCCGAGGGGACCCAGCGGCGCGAGGCGGAAATAAAACTGTTGGTCAGGGTCAGCACCAGCGTGGTCGCCAGCCCCAGACCGAGCGCATTGGTGGCCGTTGCGGTGACCGCCAGCAGCGGACAGAGGCCCAGCAGCTGCACCAGCGCCGAGTTGTTCTTCCACAATCCGCCAACCAGCAGACTTTTAGCTTCACTCATTTGCGTCTCCACATTGCGGTAACGAAGAAAGTTTCTCCGGCAGCGTTTTCATTAACAGCGCGGTGCGTTTGGTGGCATTGACCACCGCGCGCGGGGTAATGGTGGCGCCGGTAAACTGATCGAACTCGCCGCCATCTTTTTTCACAGCAAAGGCCTTATCGCCGGGTCCCTGAACCACTTTGCCGTTAAAGCTGTTGATCCAGTCAGAAATCCGCAGTTCGATCTTGTCGCCCAGGCCGGGCGTTTCATGATGTTCAATCACCCGCACGCCCAGTACTTTACCCTGGAAATCGGCACCGACCAGCATCTGTATGGCACCAGAATAGCCGTCAGGCGCGGTGGTCTCCAGTGCGGCAGCCACCGGCCGATCGCCTTTGCGCGCCAGATAGAGGTGATGGGGCGCGCTGTTACCCAGCGCCGGATCGGTGACAACGTAACAATCCTGCTGAATGTTATTGTCATAAAGCGTGGTCGGAACCACCTGATCCAGCAGGTTTTTCTGCTGTAACTGCGTCTGATGTTCGACCGTGGGTTTAGTCACGGTGTTCACCACGGCGGTCGCCGCGGTGGTGATCGCGGCAAACATCGCCAGCGTTACCCCATTTTTGCGAATCGTCTCCAGCATCGCTTAATCCTTCTGATGGCCGTAAACGCGCGGCTGGGTGTAGTAGTCGATAAGCGGCACGCAGATATTCGCCAGCAGCACGGCAAAGGCGACGCCATCGGGATAGCCGCCGAAGCTGCGGATCAGCCAGACCAGCAGGCCAATCAGTGCACCATAGATCAGGCGGCCCCGGTTAGTGGTTGAGGCTGTCACCGGATCGGTCGCAATAAAGAACGCGCCCAGCATGGTGGCACCGGAGAACAGGTGGATCAGCGGGCTGTTGAGCGAGTCCGGTGAGAAGAACCAGCCCAGCGTGGCGCAGACGGCCAGCGACAGCAGCATCGCCGCAGGAATATGCCAGCGGATAGCATTTTTCCACAGCAGGAACAGGCCGCCCGCCAGATAGCCGACGTTGACCCACTGCCAGCCGAGACCCGCCAGCACGCCGCTGTAAATCGGCTGGGCCAGCAGGTGTTCAGCGCTGTGACCCGCGCGTAAGCCGGTTTTAAAGGTATCCAGCGGGGTCGCCTGGCTGATGCCATCCACACCCATCTGCAGCTGCTGCATGGTATCGCCCGCCAGGGTATGCCCGCGGAAAACCATGCTAAGGCTGTCGAGCAGGCTGGGTTTGATCGCCTGAAGGGTATCGGGCGGCAGCCAGCTGGTCATCTGCACCGGGAAGGAGATCAGCAGCACCACATAGCCAACCATTGCCGGATTAAAGGGGTTCTGACCCAGCCCGCCATACAGCTGTTTCGCAATGACCACGGCAAAAAGCGTACCGACGACCACCAGCCACCAGGGCGCCAGCGGCGGCAGACTGATGCCGATCAGCACGGCGGTCAGCAGCGCTGAGTTATCTGCCAGCGTGCTGGCAACCGGCGCTTTGCGCAGCCGCAGAATCGCCGCTTCGGTCAGCCAGGCGGTGAGCGTCGCCAGTAAAACCTGTAACAGGGTGCCGTAGCCAAAGAAATAACACTGTGCGGCAAAACCGGGCAGTGCAGCCAGCACCACCAGCAGCATGATATTGCCAGTGCTGCGGCGATTGTGGGTGTAAGGAGAACTTGCGATACGAAAAGCCATTTAATCCTCAAGCGTCGTAGACGACTGCGCTTTACGCGCTTTGGCACGGGCGATGGCGGCAGCAATAGCGGCTTTGCGCGCATCATCGGGTTGATTCAGTTCAGGTGCCTGTTCAGGTTCGGCATTCGCATTGTTTGCCTGCTCCTGAGCCTGCTCCGCTTTCTCCACCGCAAAATGCGCGGCGGTCGCCAGCGCTGCGGCGTCGCGTGACGCGGCGTCCGCCTCCTGTTCCGCCTGTGAGGGCTCAGGGGCGCTGTCGGTGGCGGACGTAGCGGGTTCAGCGTGCTGCGCCTGCGCGGCTTTCTTCGCTTTGGCGCGCGCAATGGCGGCCTGCACGGCGGCCTTGCGCGGATCGGTTTCAGCCGGTGCGTCTGCGGTGCCGTCGGTGACAGCCTGCGTGGACGCTTCCGCATTGTCCGCCTGCGCGGCTTTCTTCGCTTTGGCGCGGGCGATGGCGGCCTGCACGGCGGCTTTGCGCGGATCGGTTTCAGCCGGTGCGTCTGCGGTGCCGTCAGTGACAGCCTGCGTGGACGCTTCAGCATTCTCGGCCTGCGCGGCTTTCTTCGCTTTGGCGCGGGCAATGGCGGCCTGCACGGCGGCCTTGCGCGGATCGGTTTCAGCCGGTGCGTCTGCGGCGCTGTCGGTGACAGCCTGCGTGGACGCTTCCGCATTGTCCGCCTGCGCAGCTTTCTTCGCTTTGGCGCGGGCGATGGCGGCCTGCACGGCGGCCTTACGCGGATCGGTTTCAGCCGGTGCGTCTGCGGCGCTGTCGGTGACAGCCTGCGTGGACGCTTCAGGATTGTCCGCCTGCGCGGCTTTCTTCGCTTTGGCGCGGGCGATGGCGGCCTGCACGGCGGCCTTGCGCGGGTCGGTTTCAGCCGGTGCGTCTGGCGTGATTTCAGCAGCCGGTTGCACTGTTTCAGCCTCCGGCTGTGCCGCTTTCTTCGCTTTGGCGCGGGCAATCGCCGCTTCAACCGCCGCTTTACGCGGATCGGTGGTCTGACGCGTGACCGGCTGGGTTTCAGCCTGCGCCTCGGCCTGACGCAGACGTGCCTGCGCGTGGCGGGCTTCACGCTGCGCCTCAAGCGTCGCTTCATCCGGCTGGGCAGCCTGACGCGCGTTCACCCGCGCTTTTGCGGCGGCCAGTTCGCCGTTATCCGTACGAGCCACCCGCTGCTTCGCCTCTTCGTGGCGTGCTTCGCGGGCCTGCTTTTCACGCTCCAGTCGCGCCTGACGCGCTTCAAAGCGCGCTTTCGCTTCCAGCGTGCGTTTGGCTTCCAGATCGATGGCGCGCAGTTCCGCTTTTTCCTGCCGGTAATATTGCACCAGCGGGATGTTACTCGGGCAGACATAGGCGCAGGCACCGCACTCAATGCAGTCATCGATATGGTGAGCGCGCGCTTTATCATGATCGCCGCCCTGGCTGAACCAGTAGAGCTGCTGTGGCAGCAGCTTAGCCGGACAGGCATCGGCGCAGGCTGAACAGCGAATGCAGGACTGCTCTTCGTCGTTGTTGCCCATCTCACTGGCAGAAGGCGCCAGAATACAGTTGGTAATCTTCACTACCGGCACATCCAGCGACGGCAGGGTAAAGCCCATCAGCGGACCGCCCATGATTACCATCTGGCGCGGCGCAGGGGTGAATCCCACCTGATGCAGCAGATGACTGATGGGCGTACCCAGACGGCTCCAGACGTTACGCGGCTGAGCGATCGCCTCACCGGTCAGGGTGACCACGCGTTCGGTAATCGGTTCGCCGTTGATAATGGCGCGCTTCACCGCCCACGCGGTGCCAACGTTCTGCATCAGCACGCCGATATCGGTTGAGCGCCCGCCGTGTGGCACTTCCTTGCCGGTCAGGATGCGGGTCAGCTGCTTGGCACCGCCCGAGGGGTATTTGGTCGGGATCACCCGGATTTGCAGGTCGCGCTCACTGCCCAGCGCCTGCTTCAGGGCGGCAATCGCTTCGGGTTTGTTATCTTCGATGCCGATCAGCACCCGCTCAGCCTGCAGCACCCAGCCGAGAATGCGGCTGCCTTCCAGCACCTCGGCGGCATAATCCTGCATCAGGCGATCGTCCGCGGTGATGTAAGGCTCGCACTCTGCCGCATTGATAATCAGGGTTTTTACCCCGCGCAGGCCGCCTTTCAGTTTCGTGGCAGTCGGGAAGCCCGCGCCACCCAGGCCCGCCACGCCCGCATCGTGAATGCGCTGCACGATATCGGCGCGCGGATGCTGGCGATAGTCAGGCAGGGGATCGAGCGGCACCCAGCGATCTTCGCCATCGGGCGTCATAAAGATGCAGAGTTCGGACAGACCGGAAGGATGCGCGGTCATGTGCTGGCCAATCGCATCAATCACCCCGGAGGTGGGCGCATGAACCGGCAGCATACGGCCGGTTCCAAACGTCAGCGGCTGACCGCGCAGCACCTTATCGCCAGGCGCCACGCAGATCTCGCCTTCATGGCCGATATGCTGTTTTAACGGAATAACGAAACGGTCCGGCAGGGGCAGTTCGCTCAGCGGCGTGCCGTTGGACTGGGTTTTCATTTCGGGCGGATGAATGCCGCCCTGAAAATCCCAGACCTTCTCTTTTTTCAGGAAGTTAAACAGATTAAGCATGAGTTTCTACCGGGATCACCCGTACAGGAATGGTATTCAAATCCCACTTCCAGTTAGCTGGCGTGGTGGCAACCGGACGCATTTCGATGCAGTCAGTCGGGCAGGGGGCGACACAGAGATCGCAGCCGGTGCAGACATCGCTCAGCACGGTGTGCATGGCGCGGGTGGCCCCGACAATCGCATCCACCGGACAGGCCTGAATACATTTGGTGCAGCCAATACAGTTGGCTTCATCAATAAAGGCCACGGTGCGCACCGGCTCTTTCGCCGTTTCGTCGCCATCGATGGGCTGCGGTTCAACGTTAAGCAGGGCCGCCAGCTTGAGCATGGTCTGCTCACCGCCCGGCGCGCACTTGTTGATCGCTTCACCGTTGTTACCGACCGCATCGGCATAGGGACGGCAGCCAGGATAGCCGCACTGGCCGCACTGGCTCTGCGGCAGAACGGCATCAATCTGCTCAACAATGGGATCCTCTTCCACCTCAAAGCGGCGCGAGGCGTAACCCAGCAGGCCGCCGAACACCAGGCTCAGCGCACTCAGTACAGCAATAGCAATCCAGATCGCGGTCATCAGAATTTCACCAGCCCGCTGAAGCCCATAAAGGCCAGTGCCATCAGGCCCGCGGTAATCAGGGCGATGGAGTTACCTTTGAACGGGGCGGGAACATTGGCCAGCACCAGCCGCTCACGCATACCGGCGAACAGCACCATGACCAGCGAGAAGCCGATAGAAGCGCTGAAGCCATAGAGCGCGGCCTGCATAAAGGTGTGGTTGAGGTTGACGCTCAGCAGGGGCACGCCCAGTACCGCACAGTTGGTGGTGATGAGCGGCAGAAAGATCCCCAGCAGACGATAGAGCGACGGGCTGGTTTTACGCACCACCATCTCGGTGAACTGCACAACGACGGCGATCACCAGGATATAGGCCATAGTACGCAGATAGACCAGATCCAGCGGCAGCAGGATCAGATGGTTGACCAGCCAGGCGCAGATCGAGGCCAGCGTGATCACGAAAGTCGTGGCGAGGCCCATGCCAATCGCCGTTTCCAGTTTTTTGGAAACGCCCATAAAGGGACAGAGGCCGAGAAACTTCACTAAAACGAAGTTATTTACCAGCACGGTGCCAACAAAGAGAAGCAGATAATCGGTCATTTTTTCGCCTGGGAGCCAGAAAGCGGCTTATTATCATTGATAGCGCGGCGTATCTCAACACCCGCGCCATCGGCAGAGCGGCAGACCGCACTCAGAATTAAATTCCTGACATAACTCACAGCGTTACGGCGCAATGAAGGTCGCTTTCACCCGTTTTGAACGTTTGAAATAGGGCGCGAAAACCGCCGCGGCCAGCAGCGATAACAGCAGCGTCTGCAGCGCACGGCTGTCGGCAACCGGCGTGAACGCAAAGGTTTTCAGCGCTAACAGCACCGTAATCAGCAGCCAGAGCAGGTAGTGACGCGGCAGGCGATGCGATCGCTTAAAGAACAGCCAGCTGATCCAGAGGCTGTAGGCCCAGACCGCCACGGCCGTAAGCAGGGAAATGGCCCAGTAGGAGAAGAGCGTGCTGCCGTGCGAAAAGAGCGCCACACGCCATTCAGCATTGAACAGCGGGGTGAGATACATCGCCAGCACCAGAACGGTGGTTAACAGAGTCATTATCAGCCAGGCCAGCGGCAGCAAAAGCCAGCCGCCAATACGTGGCGCAGCAACCTGTTCATTCATCGGGAGTTATTCCTGTCTCGGAGAGTCGAAGCGCAGCAGGATAACATGTCCGGAAGGGCTCGCCCATCCGGACAGGTCAGGGGGTAAAAGAGCGGTTAACAGCAGAAAGTCAGACCACGTAACGCCACACTGTTTTCGGGACACAGCCGAGATCGTACAGGCGTCCGCCGGAGACCAGCTCAGCACGCCGGTGGTCGGCAGCCCGATACATGTTGATGATCTCGATATCATTCGTCAGTGAGTAGTTGAGGTGGTCGAAAAGCTTTTCCAGACTGTCTGAATTATTTACTTTGCGGAATTTAAGCAGGTAATCGTGCGCAGTCATCATTGCCATAACAGATAGAAGTAACAAAGGAGTGCTCAGTATAGGGGGCGGGCCTTGCCTGTCCAGATCGGGCAGGTAAGAAAAGGTGAAAATCAGACTAACGCACCGTAAACGTAATGAAAATTCGTAGTTTTATTTTTTTACCACTGTCTACAGCCATTACCCCGTCTCTGGCTGCGCGTGAATGTTTCATCCTCAACGACAGAACCGGCAAAAAACCGCTTTGCCTGCCACGATAAAAGCCGGTTTTTGCGCTCACGTGGCGAATCGCCTGTCAGTGGCTTTTTTTCGTGGTTTTTACTCCAGCGTTATCCGGAGCCTCTTCGCGATCGTCA
The DNA here is from genome assembly GCF_059731105.1 of Type-F symbiont of Plautia stali. Classification (NCBI taxonomy): domain Bacteria; kingdom Pseudomonadati; phylum Pseudomonadota; class Gammaproteobacteria; order Enterobacterales; family Enterobacteriaceae; species Type-F symbiont of Plautia stali. The sequence continues at coordinate 1,870,005 of NZ_AP035909.1, forward strand.
GAGAAACGTTTCGCTCCCGGACGGTGTCAGCAGGCGACTGTGCGGGCAGTCACAAAACCTGTTTTTTGTTGCGGCTCAGCGTCATAACCCGTTTTGTACGCCTGGCTGTAATCGTTTCCAGCACCATTACACATAAGCGATTCTGTTTATTACAATTATTTAACCGCAAAGTTTTTATTTCTCAGCAGTTCTCTCCATAAGGCCACGGCCAGCAACCCCTTGTCGTTACACGTAACTCCTTTAAATTGCTCTGTTTTGTGAGGCGCGTCGCCATTATGCACCCTTTTTTAGTCCAGGCTAAGCGTGCTCTCTACCCTAAACAGCAAACGCCCTTCAGAGGAATGAAAACTATGTGGAAACGTTTACTTCTGACCACGCTGGTCAGCGCCGCATTAACCGGCCCGGTGCTCGCGGCAGACATGACGGTCGGCTTCTCGCAGGTCGGTTCAGAATCTGGCTGGCGCTCGGCGGAAACCAATGTGGCGAAAAGCGAAGCGAAAAAACGCGGCATCACCCTGAAAATCGCCGACGGACAGCAGAAACAGGAGAATCAGATCAAGGCCGTACGTTCATTCATCGCGCAGGGCGTGGATGCCATCTTCATCGCGCCAGTGGTGCAGACGGGCTGGGAACCGGTGCTGGAAGAAGCCAAAGACGCCAAAATTCCGGTCTATCTGCTGGACCGGGCCATCGTTGTGAAAGACAAGTCGCTTTATCAGGCGGTGGTTACGGCGGATAACGTGCTGGAGGGCAAGCTGATCGGTGACTGGCTGGTGAAAACCGTCGGCGACAAGCAGTGTAACGTGGTGGAACTGCAGGGCACCGTCGGGGCCAGCGTCGCGATCGATCGCAAAAAAGGCTTTGCTGAAGCGATCAGCAACCATCCAAACATTAAAGTGATCCGTTCTCAGTCCGGTGACTTTACCCGCAGTAAAGGTAAAGAGGTGATGGAGAGCTTCATCAAGGCGGAGAACAACGGCAAGAATATCTGCATGGTCTATGCGCACAACGATGATATGGCGATCGGTGCCATTCAGGCCATTAAAGAGGCGGGTCTGAAACCGGGCAAAGATATTCTGACCGGCTCGATTGACGGGGTGCCGGATATCTACAAAGCGATGCTGGCGGGTGAGGCAAATGCCAACGTGGAGCTGACGCCGAACATGGCTGGCCCGGCGTTTGATGCGCTGGAGAAATTCAAAAAAGATGGCACGCTGCCGCCAAAAGTGATCAAGACCGAGTCGAAACTGTTCCTGCCTGCTGACGCTGAGAAGGAGCTGGAGAGGAAAAAAGGCATGGGCTACTGATCCGCAGACCAGCCGCAGACCGCCCTGTGGGGCGGTTTTTTATGACCAGGCGGAGTGAGCAGAATGACCACGCAAAATGAAGCACCGCTGCTGTCCATCAGCGGCGTCAGCAAAGGGTTTCCCGGCGTCAAAGCACTGAACAATGTCTCCTTTGATATCCGCAAAGGGGAGATCATGGCGCTGCTGGGTGAGAACGGTGCCGGTAAATCGACCCTGATCAAAGTGCTGACCGGCGTCTACAGCCGGGATGCCGGCACCATCATCCTGAATGGCGAGGCGATTACGCCGCACAACACTGCGCAGGCGCAGGAGATGGGCATTGGCACAGTCTATCAGGAAGTGAATATGCTGCCGAACATGTCGGTGGCGGATAACCTCTATATTGGCCGTGAACCACGGCGTTTCGGTATGATCGATCGCCGCCGGATGGTGCGTGATGCCGATGCGCTGATGCGCAATTACGGTTTTTCGCTCGATGTCACCCGTCCGCTGGGCCACTATTCGGTGGCGATGCAGCAGATTATCGCGATCTGTCGGGCGGTCGATCTCTCGGCGCAGGTGCTGATCCTGGATGAGCCAACGGCCAGCCTGGACGCCAGCGAGGTGGAGATGCTTTTTACCCTGATGGCGCAGCTGAAAGCCCGCGGAATGAGCCTGATTTTTGTTACCCACTTTCTCGACCAGGTGTACCGCATTACCGATCGGATTACCGTGCTGCGCAACGGGCAGTTTATTGCCACCCGCGATACCGCTACGCTGCCGCAGATTGAGCTGATCAAGCTGATGCTGGGACGCGAACTGCTGGAGACGGCGCTGCAGCGGCAGGGCAGCACGCTGCGCAGCAATCAGCCGGTCGTCTCGTTTGAAGATTATGGCAGAAAAGGCACCATTGAACCCTTTAACCTGGCGGTCCGCCCTGGCGAAGTGGTCGGGCTGGCGGGGCTGTTAGGATCCGGACGCACCGAAACCGCTGAAGTGCTGTTCGGCATCCGGCGCGCCGATCGCGGCACGGCGAAGATCAAAGGTAAAGTGCAGCGCATTACCAACCCGGCCAGAGCCTCACAGCTGGGAATGGGTTTTTGCCCGGAGGATCGGAAGACCGACGGGATTATTGGCGCGGCCTCGGTACGGGAAAACATCATCCTGGCGTTGCAGGCGCAGCGTGGCTGGCTACGCCCGATTAAAAAACGCGAGCAGCAGGCGATTGCCGACCGTTTCATTAAAAGTCTCGGCATCCGCACACCGCACGCGGAGCAGCCGGTAGAGCTGTTATCGGGTGGCAACCAGCAGAAGGTGCTGCTGTCGCGCTGGCTGGTGACGAAACCGCAGTTTTTGATCCTCGACGAGCCGACGCGCGGTATTGATGTGGGTGCGCACGCCGAGATTATCCGTTTAATCGAATCCCTGTGCGCCGACGGTCTGGCGCTGCTGGTGATCTCCTCTGAACTCGAAGAGCTGGTGGGCTATGCCGATCGGGTGTTGATCATGCGCGATCTGAAGCAGGTGGCAGAAATCCCCCTGGAGCAGCTTTCGGTCGCATCGATTGTCAATGCCATCGCTGACGGAGGAGTAAAACATGCTTGAGTCTCCTATGACTTCTGAAAAAACGCCGCGTCGCAAGCTGAAGCTGCCGCAGGGGATGCCGCAGATTGCGGCGCTGCTGCTGGTGCTGTTGATTGACAATCTGGTGGCGAATAACTTTTTTGCCGTGCATCTGCAGGAGGGTCGTCTGTTCGGCAGCCCGATCGATATCCTGAACCGCGCGGCGCCCGTCGCCTTGCTGGCGATTGGTATGACGCTGGTGATCGCTACCGGCGGCATCGATCTTTCCGTGGGTGCGGTGATGGCGATAGCCGGCGCAACCGCCGCGACGCTGACCGTAGCCGGTCACGGGGTGCCGTTTATCATCCTTGCCACGCTGGGAACCGGGCTGGCCTGCGGCGTGTGGAACGGGGTGCTGGTGGCGCTGCTGCGCATCCAGCCGTTTGTCGCCACGCTGATCCTGATGGTGGCCGGACGGGGTATCGCCCAGTTGATTACCCAGGGGCAGATTGTGACCTTCGACAGCGACAGTCTGGGCTGGTTTGGCAACGGCGCGCTATGGATGTTGCCGGTGCCGGTCTGGATTACGCTGGTGGTGGCGCTGGCGGTATGGCTGCTGACGCGCAAGACCGCGCTGGGTCTGTTCATTGAAGCGGTCGGGATCAACCTGCGCGCGGCCCGCAATGCCGGGGTGACAGGCTGGCTGGTGGTGATGTCGACCTACGCGATCAGCGGTGTCTGTGCCGCCGTGGCGGGGCTGATTGTGGCGGCGGATATTCGCGGAGCGGATGCGAACAACGCCGGTTTATGGCTGGAGCTGGATGCGATTCTGGCCGTAGTGATCGGCGGAGCCTCGCTGATGGGCGGTCGCTTTAATCTGGTGCTGTCGCTGATTGGGGCGCTGATCATTCAGTCGATGAATACCGGGATTCTGCTCTCCGGTTTCCCGCCTGAGCTGAACCAGGTGGTGAAAGCGGTGGTGGTGATGTGCGTGCTGTTGCTGCAGTCACCGCGATTTATTGCGATGTTGAAACGGAGACGGCCGACATGATCAAACGTCATCTTCCGCTGATGATCACCTTGCTGGTGTTTGTGGCGGGTTACCTGTTTTGCCTGACGCAGTTTCCGGGCTTTGCCTCAACCCGGGTGATTTGCAACATTCTGACCGACAATGCGTTTCTGGGCATTATCGCGGTGGGAATGACCTTCGTGATTTTATCGGGGGGTATCGATCTGTCGGTCGGCGCAGTGATCGCCTTTACCGGCGTCTTTCTGGCGCGCGCAATTGGCGATTTTCATGTCAATCCGCTGCTGGCGTTTGCGCTGATTCTGGCGCTGGGGGCGCTGTTTGGTGCCATGATGGGCTGGCTGATCGATGCGCTGAAGATCCCGGCTTTTATTATTACGTTAGCAGGGATGTTTTTCCTGCGCGGATGCAGCTATCTGGTGTCCGAGAATTCGATTCCCATCGATCATCCGTTTTATACGACGCTGTCGGGTCTGGCGTGGAAAATACCGGGCGGCGGGCGGCTGAGTCTGCTGGCGGTGATTATGCTGCTGGTGGTGGTAGGCGGGATTATTCTGGCGCACCGCACCCGCTTTGGTAATCGGGTTTACGCCATCGGCGGCAATCTGACATCGGCGCAGCTGATGGGGGTGTCGACGCGCGCCACCACCATTAAGATCTATATGCTTTCCACCACGCTGGCCACGCTGGCCGGGATTGTGTTTTCGATCTATACCTCAGCAGGCTATGCGCTGGCCGGGCTGGGGGTAGAGCTGGATGCGATCGCGTCGGTAGTGATTGGCGGCACGCTGTTGTCAGGCGGTGTCGGCACGGTGTTAGGCACGCTGTTTGGTGTGTTGATTCAGGGGCTGATTCAGACATGGATAAATTTCGACGGCACGCTGAGTTCCTGGTGGACCAAAATCGCCATCGGGATTCTGCTGTTTGCCTTTATCGCCCTGCAGCGGTTACTGACGGTGATCTGGGATCGTCAGCAGAACGCGCCGGTTAAGCGATTGAGTTCCTGATATGAGAGGGCGGCTCACAGGAGCCGCCCGTTACTGCGCAAGGTTAAGCACCATCACGGTCACCTCTTCTCCGGCTATGTGCCGCTGCTCCACCGCCTGCCATCCTGAACGCTGATAGTACGCCTGCTGATCGGGGGTATAGAGCCAGAGTTCACCGATCTGCTGTTGTCTGGCGCGTGCAATCGCCCGCTGAATCAGCGCCTTTGCCACGCCCTGGCCGCGGAATTTTTTGTCTGTCACAACCTCACCCAGCCAGTATTCCCTTGCCGCAATGTCATCCAGTTCATAACGAATAACGCTGCAGAATGCGGCCCTGGTATTTAGCTTTAAAGACAAGCTCAAATACCACATAAAGGAGGGAATGATGGGCAGTGGAGTAAAGCGTCCGCCGCATGGATGCGGCGGCCGAGCCTACAGGGATGTATTTACGGCGACTTTACGGAGCGCCCATTATTTCCGACTGAAAAGCACGGGATTGTGCGTTTGTTGCACAAAAAAGGTGTCGCTGTTGGTAACAGGTGAAAGGTCAGGAAAGGTATGCCTGATCGCAAAGGGTTCCCGCATCCATGCGGATCGGCCGCGCCATCCCTGGCGCGGACGCTTTGCTCTTCAGGCATACCATTCCTTCCCGGTCGGGCTTAATCATTGCTGTAATAAAATCGATCGGAATGTGAGGCAGGAGGAACGGGTCGGAGGCGGATCTGACTCGGTGTTTTATTCACAGTTGTTGATGCACTGAGTGCCTGAACATTCGCTCAGGCGCTACAAAAAGGAGGGGATGGCGGGCAGTGAAGTAAAGCGTCCGCCGCATGGATGCGGCGGCCGAGCCTACAGGGAGGTATTTACGGCGACTTTACGGAACGCCCGTCATTCCCGACTGAAAAGCACGGGCTTGTGCGTTTATTGCACAAAAAAGGCGTCGCTGTTGGTAGCAGGCGAAAGGTCAGGAAAGGTATGCCTGATCGCAAAGGGTTCCCGCATCCATGCGGATCGGCCGCGCCATCCCTGGCGCGGACGCTTTGCTCTTCAGGCATACCATTCCTTCCCGGTTGGGTTCGATCATTGCTGTACAAAATTCGAGCGGAATTATGAGGCGTTAGGGGATGCCGGGCAGTGAAGTAAAGCGTTCGCCGAGCCTACAAGGAGGTATTTACGGCGACTTCACGGAACGCCCGCCATTCCCGACTGAATAGCACTGGTTTTTGACATACGGCGACTTCCGGCCCCTGCATCTCTCTTTTAAAGAGATGCAAAGCGCCAGGAATCACTCATTAACGTTTTAACCGGTAGTACGCCTCGTTCCAGCGCAGCGCGTCTTTAAACGCGGGCAGGCGGGTGTGCTCATCAATCACCAGCACCTCGATATCGTTCATCTCGCCGTACAGATACATGTCGTCGAGCGTCAGCGCCTGGCTGAACACCGTATGGTGTGCGCCACCCCCGAGAATCCACGCTTCGGATGCGGTCGCCAGTGACGGCTGCGCTTTCCAGAGTGCACGGGCAACCGGCAATTTCGGCAGCGGTTTCGGCTGTTCAATCGCATCGACCACATTCACCAGCAGACGGAAACGGTCGCCCATATCGATCACGCTGGCATTAATCGCACGACCGGCCGGGGTGGAGAAGATCATCCTCGCCGGGTCAGCTTTATTACCAATGCCCAGGAACTGCACATCGATCAGCGGCTTCTCTTCAATGGCGATCGACGGGCAGACCTCCAGCATGTGCGAGCCGAGCACCAGGTCGTTGCCGGGTGAGAAGTGATAGGTGTAATCCTCCATAAATGAGGTGCCACCTTTGCGATCGCCAGCCAGTACCTTGAAAATACGCAGCAGCGCAGCGGTCTTCCAGTCGCCTTCACCCGCAAAACCATACCCCTGACCCATCAAACGCTGCACCGCCAGACCCGGTAACTGGGTCATGCCATGCAGGGTCTGGAAGTTGGTGGTAAAGGCGTGGCAGCCTTCCGCTTCAAGGAACTGCTTCAGACCCAGCTCGATACGAGCCGCATCCAGCACGTTCTGCCGCTTTTCACCACCGGCGGCGGCGACATCGGAAAAGCGGTAGAGACTTTCATACTCGTCGATCAGCGCATTCACATCGCCATCGCTGACGCCATTGATCACCTCAACCAGATCGCCCACGCCCCAGCCATTCACCGAATAGCCGAACTGAATCTGTGCGGCGACCTTATCGCCTTCGGTCACGGCCACTTCACGCATGTTGTCGCCAAAACGCGCCACTTTCAGCTGCTGACTGGCCTGTTTCGCCAGGGCCGCACGCATCCAGTTGCCCAGACGCTGCTGGCTGGCGCTATCCTGCCAGTGTCCGGTTACCACGCTGTGCTGCAGACCCATGCGGGCACCGATAAAACCGAACTCACGACCGCCGTGCGCCGTCTGGTTCAGGTTCATAAAATCCATGTCCATGCTGTCCCACGGGATCTCCGCATTGAACTGGGTGTGAAATTGCAGCAGAGGCTTATTCAGCACGCTCAGGCCGCCAATCCACATTTTGGCCGGAGAGAACGTGTGCAGCCAGGTAATGATGCCGGCGCACTGCTGGTCATAGTTAGCGTCGCGACACAGGGACAGCGCTTCATCCGGTGATTTCACCAGCGGTTTCAGCTCAAGGCGCAGCGGTAACCCGGACTGATTCAGGCCCTCGACGACCTGACGCGCATGCTGTTCAACCTGGCGTAACGTCTCCGGCCCGTAGAGGTGCTGCGTGCCGATGACAAACCACACGCTGTAGCTGTTTGACTGTTCCATAAAACCACTCCTTTACTTTGCGCCTACCTAATAGGCTAATTTATTTGTCATTCTGAACCCGGGCAGTGCTCACACAGGCTGCTTTAGCAACCTGAACGCCCTGAAGTGCGGCCCTGAAGGGGCGAGCAGAGCGAGTAATCCTCACGTACTCCGTGTACGCCTGCTTGTTCCGCGCTGTCCGGGTACAGACTGCCTGCAACAATTACGCCTGCTGGTCCAGGCTCGTAGCGGAAGCGGGGCGGGCGGCGTAGTGCGGTTCAGCCGTCACGCACCATTGTTGATAGCGTTGATAGAGTTGCTGATAGCGGGCGACACGCGCCGGATCGGGTTGCAGCGTGACGGCGATCGGGCTGGCCATCACCTGCTGCGCCTCGGCAACGCTGGCGTGAACTCCGGCAGCGACGGCGGCGAAAATGGCCGCACCCAGCGCACAGCACTCATCAGAGGCGACAATATCCAGTGGCCGGTTCATCACGTCACAGCAGGCCTGCATAATCGCCGGGGATTTGCGCGCGATGCCGCCCAGCGTCAGAATGCTCTCGACGGGGATCTGCTGCTGCTCGAAGCACTCCATAATGGCGCGCGCACCAAATGCCGTCGCCGCGACCAGACCGCCAAACAGCGCCGGGGCATCGGTACCCAGATTCAGATCGGTAATCACCCCTTTCAGGCGCTGATTGGCATTCGGCGTGCGGCGACCGTTGAACCAGTCCAGCACCACCGGCAGATGGCCGAGCTGCGGATTAGCAGCCCAGGCATCGGTCAGATCTTTAATCAGACTCTTTTGCATCTCCGCCAGCTGAGGTTTCAGCTCAGGATGACGCTCAGCCGCCTGTTGCAGCGGCCAGCCCAGTAACCGGCTGAACCAGGCGTAGATATCGCCAAAGGCGGACTGACCCGCCTCCAGCCCAATCGCTCCCGGTATCACGCTGCCATCCACCTGACCACAGATGCCTTTGATATCGCGATCGCCGACCTTTTCGCTGTCAGCGATCAGGATGTCGCAGGTTGATGTGCCGATCACTTTCACCAGGGTGTAAGGTCTGGCACCGCCTCCGACCGCGCCCATATGGCAGTCAAACGCGCCACCGGAGAGCGTGACGGTCTGCGTCAGCCCCAGACGCTGCGCCCATTCCGGGCTGAGCGTGCCGACCGGCAGATCGGCGGTCCAGGTCTCAGTGAAGAGAGGCGAGTCCAGCTGTTGCGTTAACAGCGGGTCCAGCGCGTTAAGGAAATCGACATCCGGCAGGCCGTTCCAGTCGCCATGCCACAGGGCTTTATGGCCGGCTGCGCAGCGGCCACGGCGCAGTCTGTCGGGCGCGGTCGTGCCGCTTAACAGGGCAGGCACCCAGTCGCACAGCTCCACCCAGGAGACCGCCGCATCACGCACCGCCGCATCTTCCCGCGACACGTGCAGAATCTTTGCCCAGAACCATTCAGAGGAGTAGATGCCGCCGATATAGCGGCTGTAATCCGTGAAACGGCCGCTGTGACAGAGCTGATTGATCTCTTCCGCTTCTTCTATTGCAGTGTGATCTTTCCACAGCACAAACATCGCGTTGGGGTTGTCAGCGAACTCCGGGCGCAGCGCCAGTACATTGCCGTCGCGATCGATGGGCGCCGGGGTCGAACCGGTGCTGTCGACGCCAATGCCGACGACAGCGTTGCGCTGATCTTCGCTCAGGGCGTTCAGTACGCCGAGCAGCGCCTGCTCCATGGCGTCGATGTAATCCTGTGGATGGTGACGAAAACGGTTGGTGTGCGGATCGCTGTACAGACCCTGCTGCCAGCGCGGGTAGCTGCACACCGCACTCTGCAGCTCGCTGCCGCTGTGACAATCGACGGCCAGCGCACGCACCGAATCACTACCAAAGTCCAGCCCAAGGGTGATGGCTCCAGCACGCATCGGAATCTCCTGTAGTTAGTTAACTCCTGTATCCTGGGTTCGGCGCGCCGGAACAGTTAGTCATGGCTGGCTGACAATATGCACTTTCCTGCCATCGGCAGTGATTTTGTGATCCATTGCAAAAGTTAAGCTCCGGTTAAATTTGCTGAATATATGGATCATTTTGTCGTGATTTTAAGATGTGATACCGCTCTACATTTTTCTCCGCCAATACCGCTAAAACTAGCCCAGCGTCTGGACAGGCTGACAACACATAGCAACCTAACGCACTGATTTATGGCTGTACCCTCAAAACAAGACCAACTGGTAGCGCTTACACCGATTCGTTATGAGCAGCGAAAAATAACCTGGTACCGGAGAGCATCATGCATAAATTCACTAAAGCATTCGCGGCCATCGGCCTGGCAGCGGTTATGTCACAATCCGCTATCGCCGAGACCATGAAGCTGGGTTTTTTAGTCAAGCAACCAGAAGAACCCTGGTTCCAGACGGAGTGGAAATTTGCCGATAAAGCCGGCAAAGATCTCGGCTTCGACGTCATCAAAATTGCCGTCCCGGATGGTGAAAAAACCCTGAATGCTATCGACAGCCTTGCCGCAAACGGCGCGAAAGGCTTCGTTATCTGTACGCCCGATCCCAAGCTGGGCTCCGCCATCATGGCGAAAGCGCGGGGCTACGGCCTGAAAGTCATTGCCGTAGACGATCAGTTTGTGACCGCCAAAGGCAAACCGATGGATACCGTGCCGCTGGTGATGATGGCCGCCACCAAAATCGGCGAGCGTCAGGGGCAGGAGCTTTATAAAGAGATGCAGAAGCGCGGCTGGGATGTGAAAACCACCGGCGTGATGGCGATTACTGCCAACGAACTGGATACCGCACGCCGTCGTACCGGTGGATCGATGGACGCCATCAAAGCTGCGGGCTTCCCGGCCGCTCAGATCTATCAGGTTCCGACCAAATCCAACGACATTCCTGGCGCCTTTGACGCCGGTAACTCCCTGTTGGTGCAGCACCCTGAAGTCAAACACTGGCTGATTGTTGGCATGAACGACAACACCGTGCTGGGCGGCGTGCGCGCGACGGAAGGTCAGGGCTTTAAAGCGGCTGACGTCATCGGCATCGGTATCAACGGCGTGGATGCGGTCAGTGAACTGTCGAAAGACAAAGCGACCGGCTTCTACGGCTCGCTGCTGCCAAGCCCGGATATCCATGGTTATAAGAGCAGTCAGATGCTCTACAACTGGGTGAGCAAAGGCGAAGAGCCGGCGAAATTCACTGAGGTCACCGATGTGGTGCTGATCACCCGTGACAACTTCAAAACTGAACTGGCGAAAAAAGGACTGATGTAACCCTGAGCCTGCCAGGCGTTTCGCCGCCTGGCATCCTGCATAGCCTGCTTCACGTCGCCCGCCCGCACAGGCCGGCGACGTGCAAGAGTGAGGATAAACATGAACACTGATTCAGCTTTTCTGTCGTTTCATGGCATCAGTAAAACCTTTCCTGGCGTGAAAGCGCTGCAGGATATCTCCTTCGACTGCCGGGGCGGTGAAGTCCATGCGCTGATGGGCGAGAACGGCGCAGGCAAATCGACGCTGTTAAAAATACTCAGCGGCAGTTATCAGCCGAGCGGCGGTGAGATTCGGATCAAAGGCCAGCCGATGAACTTTCAGCGCACTACCGATGCGCTGGATGCGGGCGTGGCCATTATTTACCAGGAGCTCCATCTGGTGCCGGAAATGAGCGTGGCGGAGAACATCTATCTCGGTCAGATCCCGCACAAACATGGGCTGGTCAACCGCCGGCTGATGCGTTATGAAGCCGGCCTGCAACTGAAAAACCTCGGCATGGATATCGACCCCGATATGCCGCTGAAATATCTGTCGCTGGGACAGTGGCAGATGGTGGAGATTGCCAAAGCGCTGGCGCGCAACGCGCGCATTATCGCCTTTGATGAGCCGACCAGTTCACTGTCGGCGCGTGAAATCGACAACCTGTTCCGCGTCATCCGCCAGCTCCGCCAGGAGGGCCGGGTGGTGCTCTATGTATCGCATCGCATGGAGGAAATTTTTGCCCTCAGCGACGCCATCACCGTCTTCAAAGATGGCCGGTATGTGCGCACCTTTACGGATATGGCCAATACCCATCACGACGATCTGGTGCAGGCGATGGTGGGCCGTAACCTTGGCGATATCTATGGCTATGCGCCACGGCCTGTGGGGGCGGTGCGGCTGGAGCTGGATCGGGTCGAAGCGAAGGGCGTGCGGACACCGATTTCACTGAAAGTCCATGCCGGGGAAATTGTCGGGCTGTTTGGTCTGGTCGGCGCGGGACGCAGCGAACTGCTGAAAGGCTTGTTTGGCGGCACCCGTCTGCGCGGGGGTCAGGTGATCCTGGATGGCAAACCGCTGCCGCTGCGCGAGCCGATCGACGCCATCCGGGCGGGGATCATGCTCTGTCCGGAAGATCGCAAAGCCGAAGGCATCATCCCGGTGCACTCGGTGCGTGACAACATCAACATCAGCGCCCGTCGCCACAACCTGACCGCCGGGTGCCTGATTAAAAATGGCTGGGAAAGCAAAAACGCCGACAGCCATATCCGCTCACTCAACATTAAAACGCCCAGCGCCGATCAGCTGATCATGAACCTTTCCGGCGGGAACCAGCAGAAGGCGATCCTGGGGCGCTGGCTCTCCGAGGAGATGAAAGTGATCCTGCTCGATGAGCCGACGCGCGGTATCGATGTCGGCGCCAAGCATGAAATCTACAACCTGATTTATCAGCTGGCGAACCGGGGCATTGCGGTGCTGTTCGCCTCCAGTGACCTGCCGGAGGTGATGGGCCTGGCCGACCGGATTGTGGTGATGCGCGAAGGTGCTATCGCCGGTGAACTGCTGCACGACGACGCCACGGAGCAGCAGACGCTGAGCCTGGCCATGCCCAAAACCACTCAAGCGGCCGCCGTGGCCTGACAGGAGATCATCATGGCTTCATCCACGACCTCAAATACGCCGCAGCCTGCATCACGCGGCGGCCTGCAGTTAGGTCGCATCTGGGACAACTTCGGCATGCTGGTGGTATTTGCACTGCTGTTTATTGTCTGTGCGATTTTTGTGCCGAACTTCGGCTCGTTTATCAATATGAAAGGCCTGGGCCTGGCGATGTCGATGTCGGGCATGGTCGCCTGCGGCATGCTCTTCTGCCTGGCTTCCGGCGATTTTGATCTCTCGGTCGCCTCGGTGATCGCCTGCGCAGGTGTGGTTACCGCAGTAGTGATCAACATGACCGAAAGCCTGTGGATTGGCGTTGCCGCCGGTCTGGTGCTCGGCATGATCACCGGCTTTATCAACGGTTTTGTGATTGCCCGTCTTAAAATCAATGCGCTGATCACCACGCTGGCCACCATGCAGATCGTGCGCGGTCTGGCCTACATCTTCTCTGACGGCAAGGCGGTCGGCATTGAAGATGAGCGCTTCTTTGAACTGGGCTTTGCGAACTGGTTTGGCGTGCCGGCCCCGATCTGGCTGACCCTGGCCACGATGCTGATCTTCGGCTTCCTGCTCAACAAAACCACCTTTGGTCGCAACACCCTGGCGATCGGTGGCAATGAAGAGGCGGCGCGGCTGGCGGGTGTGCCGGTAGTGCGGACCCGCATCATCATCTTTGTTCTCTCCGGCCTGGTGTCGGCGGCGGCGGGCATCATCCTGGCGTCGCGTATGACCAGCGGCCAGCCCATGACCTCCATCGGCTATGAGCTGGTGGTGATCTCCGCCTGTGTTCTGGGTGGCGTATCGCTGAAGGGCGGCATCGGGAAAATCTCCTACGTGGTGGCGGGCGTCCTGATCCTGGGCACCGTTGAGAATGCGATGAATTTACTGAATATCTCGCCATTCTCACAGTATGTGGTGCGCGGTCTGATACTGTTAGCTGCGGTGATATTCGACCGTTACAAACAGAAAAAAGCCTGATTGCGCGAGCCGTTGGCCCGCAGACGCTGACGCCGCTGCGGGCTATCTGAACAATAACAGACTGAGTGAGGACGCTATGTATCACCGCGAATTACCGGCCGGGCAGCAAAACCCCCTGTTGCCCGGCTATTCATTCAATGCCTGGCTGGTGGCAGGGCTGACGCCCATCACCGCAGAAGGACCGCTCGACTTCTTTATCGATCGCCCGCACGGCATGAAAGGTTACATTCTGAATCTCACCATTAAAGGAAAAGGGCGGGTGTTTGATGGCGAGCGGGCCTTTGACTGCGAGCCCGGCGAAATGCTGCTGTTTCAGCCTAAGACCGCCCACTATTATGGCCGCGCGCCGGACAGCCCGCAGTGGTTCCATCGCTGGGTTTACTTCCGTCCTCGCGCCTACTGGCACGACTGGCTGCGCTGGCAGGATGAGCAGGAGGGCGTCGGCCGCCTGCTGCTGCCGGAATCGCTGCGCGGTGAGTTCGACCGCCTGTTTGCCAGTATCGAACAGACACATAACTCCGGCCGCCGCTTTGCTGAAGAGCTGGCGATGAACCTGCTGGAACGGCTGCTGCTGCGTGCGGTAGAAGAAGATCCGCGCAGCCATCAGTTAATCCGCGATCCGCGCGTCATTGAAGCCTGCCAGTATGTCACCAACCATCTCGCCAGCGAGGTCAGGATAGAGGAGGTGGCGCGCCACGTCTGTCTGTCACCGTCGCGGCTGGCGCACCTGTTCCGCGAGCAGATGGGCGTTAACCTGCTGCGCTGGCGTGAAGATCAGCGGGTCATCCGTGCAAAACTGCTGCTGCAGACCACCCAAGAGCCAATCGCTTCGGTCGGCCGTGAAGTGGGCTACGACGACCAGCTTTACTTCTCCCGGGTATTCCGCAAGCGGGTCGGCGTCAGTCCCAGCGATTTCCGCCGTCGCAATCAGGATGCACACGACAGCCTGGCCGCCCAGACCGCCTGGCCGCTGGCCCGAAGTGCTATCTCTTAGTTTTTTCGGGGAATTCCGCCTTGTTCTCACCTGGTTAATGGTCTTAAATCAATCAGGTTAGCGACAACGAGGAACCAAAATGAGCGATAAATTACGTGTTGGTCTGATCGGCTACGGCTTTGCCAGTAAAACGTTTCACGCCCCGCTGATCGCGGGAACGCCGGACGTTGAGCTGGCCGCCATCTCCAGTAGCGACGCCAGCAAAGTCCACGCCGACTGGCCCGCCGTTCAGGTCGTGTCCGATCCTCAGGCGCTGCTGGACGACCCGACCCTGCAGTTAATTGTGATTCCCACCCCGAACGACACGCATTTTCCACTGGCGAAAGCGGCGCTGAATGCCGGTAAGCATGTCGTCGTCGATAAGCCCTTTACCGTGACGTTGTCACAGGCGCGTGAGCTGGATGCGCTGGCGAAAGCCAAAGGGCTGCTGCTCTCCGTGTTCCACAACCGCCGCTGGGACAGCGACTTTCTGACGCTGAAATCCCTGCTTGAGGCAGGCACGCTGGGCGAGGTGCGCTACTTCGAGTCACACTTTGACCGCTTCCGTCTGGAAGTGCGCAACCGCTGGCGCGAAATGAAAGGCGCAGGCAGCGGCATCTGGTATGACCTGGGGCCGCACCTGCTGGATCAGGCGCTGCAGCTGTTTGGTCCGCCGGTCGCCATCAACGTTGACCTGGCGGAGATGCGTCCGGGCGCGCAGACCACAGACTACTTCCACGCCACGCTGACCTATCCGCAGCGTCGGGTGGTGTTACACGCCAGCATGCTGGTGGCAGCGGAATCCGCCCGCTATACCGTTCACGGCACGCAAGGCAGTTACATCAAATATGGTCTGGACCCGCAGGAAGATCGTCTGAAGTCGGGGAACTTCCCGCCACAGGAGGATTGGGGCTACGACATGCGCGATGGCACCCTGACGCTGGTTAAGGGCGATGCTCTGACGGAAACCACCCAGCTGACTCAGCCGGGAAATTATCCGGCCTATTATGCGGGCATCCGGGATGCAATCGCCGGACGCGGAAACAATCCGGTCACCGCGGAAGAGGCGATTCAGGTGATGGAGTTGATCGAACTGGGTCTGCAATCCGCCGAGAAGCGCCAGACGATGTCGCTGAAGCGCGTCTGATCCGCAGCGTGTGACGCAGCACTGAAAACGGGCCGGATTTCCGGCCCGTTTTGTTAGCGGGTGCAACTGTAAGATCGAGACAGCGCAGGGAACAGGGGCAGATCGGAAAGTCGCAAAAGCCGCCATCCCTGGCTCGCTCGGCCCGCGCCGTCCTGGCGCGGGACGCTTTCCTCCTCTGACCCTGTTTCCTGCGCGTTAAGCCTGTACGTGTTTGTCATATTTTCCGGGAGTGGAGGGATGGCAGCAAAATAACGGGCCGGATTTCCGCCCGTTATTTATGGCTCACAGGTAGATTACTGCACGCGGGCGCGGATAGCCGCTTTCTCTGCTTCGCTGAGGAACGCAATCGTCAGACCGTTTTCCTGCGCCTGACGGATCTGTGCGGCGCTCAGTCCCGCTGCCGGGGCGGCATGATGATACTCGTGGGCGAGCTCGATCCCCTGAACCGCCGGGTCATCGGTGTTGATGGTCGCCAGAATGCCATGCTCCAGGAACGTCTTCAGCGGATGCTGTGCCAGTGACGACACGGTGCTGGTCTGAATATTGGAGGTCAGGCAGGATTCAATGCCGATATGATGCTCCGCGAGGAAATCCATCAGCGCGCGATCTTCAATGGCTTTCACGCCGTGGCCGATACGCTCCGCGCCCAGCTCTCGAATCGCCTGCCAGATGCTCTCCGGGCCGGCCGCTTCACCGGCATGCACCGTGACGCGGAAACCGGCGTCGCGCGCCTGATTAAAGTGGCTCAGAAACTCACTGCCCGGGAAGCCCAGCTCATCACCCGCCAGATCGACCGCCGTGATGTGATCGCGATGGGCCAGCAGACCATCCAGTTCACTCAGGCAGGCCTCTTCGCCAAAAGTGCGGCTCATGATGCCAATCAGGCGCACATCAACATCATGCTGCTGACGGCCTGCACGCACGCCGTCGATCACCGCTTCAACCACGCCGGCAATCGGCAGATTGTGGGTCATCGCCATATAGCCTGGCGAGAAGCGCAGTTCCGCATAATGAATGCCCGCACGGGCTGCATCTTCCACATTCTCCTGCGCAATCCGGCGGCAGGCATCCAGGTCGCCCAGCACTTTCACGCCCCAGTCGAGCTTTTGCAGAAAGCTCACCAGATCGGGTTCATTCTCGCCAACCTGCACATGCGGGCGCAGGGTCTCCAGCGTTGAGGCGGGCAGGGCAAGGTTAAACTGGCGGCCTAAATCGAGAATGGTTTGTGCACGAATGTTGCCATCAAGGTGGCGATGAATGTCAGTCAGAGGAATTTTAGAATCGATCATGGCGCACTCGCTGAGTTGTCGGTGAAGTGCAGAGCATTATAAAAATATCTTGCGCAACCACGCCAGTTATTTGCGCAACAGCGGCGCCGGATGCTGCTTAATTACGCACTACCGGCGTTAAACAGGGGGGCCGCGGCCTTCAGGCATAAAAAAGGCGACCCGAAGGTCGCCTCAGAGGGGCTCAGAAAATTACTGGGGCATCCCTTCGCTGGTTGGCATGCCCAGCATATAGCGGGAGAGGAACTGTTCCAGCGTCATCTTATCGCCGTTCATGTTCACCTGGCCGTTAGCGTACTGCAGGCTGGTCACGATATTGTTATCCTGCTGCTGCGTAAGACGGAACATCTGCCCCATGGCTGCCAGACCTTTCACCTGCTGATCGGCCAGCTTCTGCGCGTCATCCGCCTGATAACCTTCGGCCAGACCGACTTTATGCATGGTTTCGGTCGCCATTGGCATATTGATGGTCAGCTTGCTGTCCAGGGTTTTCAGCACCCGATCCACCATCGCGCTGAGACTCTGCGCTTCGCCGGTCACGGTCGACGGATCGTTGAAATTCGCCGTCAGGTTAAAGGTGCTCTCGCCTTTATCATTTTTCCAGCTCAGTGGCGCGATGCTGACAGAAGGCGAGCCCTTCAGCAGCAGGGGCAGATTGCTCATCAGAATCTGATGGACGCCCGCCTGATAACGCATCGGGTCCTCGGTAATCCCCGGCTGATTCAGCAACGTCTGCATCTGCGCATTGTAACTATCGGAGAAGGCTTTCACCGCCTGCGCATCAAACTGTGACAGCTTCATCTTCAGCGCCGCCTGACCAAAGTCCTGCTTCTGAAGCTGCACGCTTTCCACTTTATAGTCGATATTGCCGCCAATCTTGCCGTTGCTGTTATCGAAAGAGGAGCTGCCTTTCATCCTGTGAAGCGTCAGAGCGTCCTGACCGTTGATGCTGGCATTGACCTTCTCAATATCCACCGCCTGGTCACCAATCCGTACGCCTTCCGGGCTGAGATGCGTATTCCCGCTCAGTTTCAGTCCATTGACGGTAAACAGAACCGGCTGGCCCATCTCATTTTTCGTGGTCAGTGCCAGGCTATCGACGTCACTGTCCAGCGAGACTTTATCGCCTTTGTTGTCCGCGCTGACATTAAAGGTTCCGCCATTGGTCGCCAGACGCTCACCGGTTTGTGCATTCTGATAATCCACGGGCAGTATGCGCAGCGCCGTATCGGTGGCACCGCTGTAGCCAATGCGGGTGTCTGCATTAATCAGCGACTTATTGCCGGTCAGCTCAAACAGCTTCTTCACCGCATCGGTGTTAGCCAGTTCGGTATGCACCGACGCCATGCTTGGGATCAGGTTGAAATGCTTAAGCTGAGCGAACGGGAAGGGGCCATGGTCGATGGTTTCATTCAGGATAACGCTCTGACCCGGCTTCAGCAGGGGATTATCTTCCGTCTGCGAGTCAGCCTGCACCACCAGGTTTACTTTGCTGCTGAACACGCCGCGCTGGTAATCCTGATAGCTGATCTTCAGTCGGCTGTTTGGGGCATAAGCATTCAGCTGAGCATTGGCATTCTGTACCAGCTCATCCCTGTGACTTTCGATTTGCTTGCCGGTGAACCATGCCGCGCCTGTCCAGATCACGCCCAGTGCGATGATGACACCTACGGCAACATTGGTCTTTTTCATTGCTGATTCGTCCTTATCCTTGAGTCCGCTTATGCCGCAGGTTAACCCCGACGACCGAAGAAAAACGCCCGCAGGCGTTTAGCGCTAATAGATTGAAATAATAGCAGTTAACCGCGATGCCGTCAGCCGCTTCACCCTAACTCGTTAAATACCCGTGCCAGCCGGCCTGTTCCGGCGACCGTAACCGGCGATTCGCTGGCCGCAATAAAGCATGATTCGCCCGGCTTCAGGGTCAGCTGCTGCGCCTCGCTGGCGATCACGGCCTGACCTTCAATACAGAACAGCACCGCGGCGCTCTGCTGCGCCAGCGGCTGCGGTTCTGTACACAGGGTATGAATGGCAAAGGCAAAATCTTCCACCGGGATTGGGAAGCGCAGCGCGTTACCCTGCTGCACCGGCTGGGTCAGTAGCGCGCTGGCAGGCTTCTCCTCAAATTTCAGGTTCGCCATCAGCTCAGCAATATCAATATATTTCGGGGTCAACCCGGCGCGTAAAACGTTATCCGAGTTCGCCATCACCTCCAGCGCCACGCCGTTAAGATAGGCATGCGGAGTTTCAGCATAGAGGAACATCGCTTCGCCCGGCTGCAGGGTAATCACATTCAGCAGCAGCGGGGAAAACAGTCCGCTGTCGTCCGGATATTCCGCCGCGATAACGCGGATGGTCTGCCAGGGCTCACCCTGTTGAGCGTCAAGTGCGGATTTCAGCACGCCCAGCGCCAGCGATTTGGCGTCCCCCTCCAGAGAGAGCAGCGTCCGGAAGAGGGTGGCCAGCGTCTCCCTGTCGGGATGCTGCAGGAAGTGGGCAATCTGCGGATGTGCGCCCGCCACCGGCTCCAGCAGGGAAACCATCTCCGTCATCGGACGAAAACCGTTCATCGCCTGAAACGGGGTCAGCGCATAGACCAGCTCCGGCTTATGGTTAGCATCTTTGTAATTGCGCTCGGCGGCCGTCAGTGGAATACCCGCCGTATTCTCACGGGCGAAGCCCGCTTCCGCGGCGTGTTTGCTGGGATGAACCTGAATGGAGAGCGGCTGGTCGGCGCACAGCACCTTGAACAGGAAGGGTAACTCACCAAAACGCTGTGCCACCGCCTCGCCCAGCATGGCGTCAGGCGCAGCATCAATCACGTCGCGCAGCGAACGTTCGCGGCCCTGATCCATGACGGCAGAGGGGCTTTTAGGGTGTGCACCCATCCAGAGTTCCGCCATCGGCAGACCTTCAGGATTCGCGATACCGTAGAGCGCCGTCAGCGCCGTTTTACTGCCCCACGCGTAATTCTGCAGCGAGTTGTTCATTTTTTGCATCGTTTAACCCTTTCTCACGCGAAATGATTGCCGGTATTAAAGCAGAAACCGCCGGTAAAAATACATATCCAGCGCAAAAGGACGCTAAGCTCTGATAATGTTAAATTATTGTGTATTACTATCCTGAACGCCCTGGTGCCAGATGCGAAGCGCGGCCGGGCGGTCATTTTTAAAACCAAAGCTAAGGAGACGTATTCATGGCAGCCAACCGCATTGAGAAAGATTCAATGGGTCCCATCGACGTACCGGCAGACAAACTGTGGGGCGCGCAGACGCAGCGCTCGCTGGAACACTTTCGCATTTCAACAGAAAAGATGCCGACGGCACTGGTTCATGCTCTGGCGCTGACCAAGCGCGCCGCGGCAAGCGTTAACCGGGATCTGGGGCTGCTGCCTGCTGACCGCGCGGACGCGATTGTCAGCGCGGCAGATGAGGTGCTGGCTGACAAACATGCCGAGGAGTTCCCGCTGGCAATCTGGCAGACCGGGTCCGGCACCCAGACCAATATGAACATGAATGAAGTGCTGGCGAACCGCGCCAGTGAGATCCTCGGCGGGGAGCGGGGGATGTCGCGCCTGGTCCATCCCAATGATGATGTGAACAAGAGCCAGAGCTCCAACGACGTTTTCCCGACCGCCATGCACGTTGCCGCCGTGATCGCCCTGCGTGAACAGCTGATCCCGCAGATCCACGTGCTGAAAGCTACCCTGAGCCAGAAGTCCGATGCCTTCAAAGATATCGTTAAGATTGGCCGTACCCATCTGCAGGATGCCACGCCGCTGACCCTGGGGCAGGAGATCTCGGGCTGGGTAGCGATGCTGGAGCACAACCTGAAGCATATCGAGCAGAGCATTCCGCACGTGGCAGAACTGGCGCTGGGCGGAACCGCCGTCGGCACTGGCCTCAACACGCACCCGGAATATGCGGTGCGCGTGGCGAAGGCGCTGGCCGAACTGACGCAGCAGCCGTTTGTTACGGCCCCTAACAAGTTTGAGGCACTGGCCACCTGTGATGCGCTGGTGCATGCGCACGGCGCGCTGAAAGGTCTGGCCGCGTCCCTGATGAAAATCGCCAACGACGTTCGCTGGCTCTCATCCGGCCCGCGCTGCGGCATCGGTGAAATCGCTATTCCGGAAAATGAACCTGGCAGCTCAATTATGCCGGGCAAAGTGAACCCGACGCAGTGCGAAGCGATGACCATGCTCTGCTGTCAGGTGATGGGGAATGACGTCGCGATCAACATGGGCGGCGCATCCGGTAACTTCGAGCTGAACGTTTTCCGTCCGATGGTTATCCATAACTTCCTGCAGTCGATTCGCCTGCTGGCGGATGGCATGGACAGCTTCAACCATCACTGTGCGATCGGCATTGAACCGGTGCGCGAGCGAATCGATCAGCTGCTTAACGAGTCACTGATGCTGGTGACCGCGCTCAATACCCATATCGGGTATGACAAAGCGGCCGAAATTGCCAAAAAGGCGCATAAAGAGGGGCTGACCCTGAAAGGCTCAGCGCTGAAGCTCGGCTATCTCACCGAAGAGGAGTTTGACGCCTGGGTGCGGCCGGAAGAGATGGTTGGCAGCATGAAGTCGTAACGTGATGCGCGATGAGGCCGGTTCGTTCCGGCCTCTCTGTTAAACCGGGCAGTCAACCCAGAGGTGCAGCCGGGGGATCAGCAGATTGAGCGGCTCAGCGGCCGGTTTATGACGATAGGTAATGTTATCGGCGTCATAGTTGAGCAACTCGCCCAGTACCGGAACCTGACTGCGATCGCGGCAGATCACCAGAATCGGTGACGGGCAGGCCAGCTGAGTCTGCTTTTTCTCCTCTGCGCGCCAGACGCGCGCCACGGGCTGGACTTTAACCGGACGCTTGATCTTCAGGCGGGCTGAAGCGGGCAGGGCGCGCACGCTGGCCAGCTCCTCCTGCACTTTCTCCGCCCACTGTTCGCGCGACCACGGGGCCTGCGCGCGTCCCGCCTTCAGGCTTTTTTCCAGCTGGGCAATGACCTCTTCGCGCTTAAGATTTTTGATGATGTGTTTGTTGGCCCAGCCAAACCGCAGACTGTCCGGGGCGCTGAGCAGGGTGATGGTGCGATAGGCATTCAGGGTAATCAGCCCGCGCAGATGCTGGTGAACGAACTCGAATCGCGCCTCACTCGGCAGGCCGGACTCCACCGTAATCAGCTGCTCCAGCCGGGCTTTCAGCTGGTTAATGAGATCGACCAGCGCGCCAATCTCCGCTTCCCGTTCTGCATCGCATTCAATGCAGAGGGCACCGGGCAGACGCACGGCGGCCTTGGTACTCAGTTGCTCTGACTGATGCTGCATAAAGAGGCGGCAGTAGTGGTCGAGCGCCATCTTCCGCGCGCTGTCGCCCAGATGCTGCTCAACGGCAATGCGGGTTATCGCGTCATGCTCGCGACCTTTCACCACCGGCGGCAGGCTGAAAACGCGGGCGATCAGCAGCGGCTGCGCTTCGAGCTGCTCCCGCAGTTCACCCAGCGCCTGCTCCAGGTCGTTAACACATTGATGCATATCAGCCACTAAGTCGTAGCGCGTCATGATGGGCCTCCATAGTTACAACGTCCACAATGTGGCAGAAGCCAGCGGCAGTTGCAAGTGTTTATAGTTACAACATACTTTAAATCTGCTATACAAAAACGTGCGAACTGCCGGTCATTAGGTCAGAAGTGCGTGATGCATGCAGGCTGCCTGCGGAACATGATATAAAACGGTTTGCCTGCTAACGAAGAGAGTCGATGTGAATCAGAACATTAAACCGGGCATCGCCGCCATTTTTACCCTGGGCTGTGTGCAGATCCTTTCCTGGGGAGGCTCGTTCTACCTGATGGCGGTGATGGCAAATCCCATCGCGGCTGAGACAGGCTGGTCCCAGCAGTGGATTTACGGTGCGCTGTCGCTCGGGATTCTGGTGTCGGGCCTGCTGTCACCGCTGGCAGGCAGAATCATAGCCCGTACCGGTGGCCGTCGCCTGCTGGCACTCAGTGGGCTGGTGATGGCGGTGGGGCTGGTCCTCATGGCGCTCAGCCACGCGTTGCCACTGTTTCTGTTTGCCTGGGTCATTATCGGCGTGGGTATGGCGATGGGCCTGTATGATGCGCTGTTTGCCACGCTGGGCACCTGCTATGGCGGTCAGGCTCGGGCTGCCATCACCGGGATCACGCTGATTTCCGGTTTCTGCACCACGCTGGCCTGGCCGGGAACGGCTCTGCTTATCCACGGTTTTGGCTGGCGTGACGCCTCGCTGATCGTTGCTGCGCTGATGGTGGCGTGCGTGCTGCCTGCTTATCTGTTTGCCTTGCCTGCCGGTC
The DNA here is from genome assembly GCF_059731105.1 of Type-F symbiont of Plautia stali. NCBI lineage: Bacteria > Pseudomonadati > Pseudomonadota > Gammaproteobacteria > Enterobacterales > Enterobacteriaceae > Type-F symbiont of Plautia stali. The sequence continues at coordinate 1,893,269 of NZ_AP035909.1, forward strand.
ATCTCACCCGGTCATTAAAAAAGCGTCCGGCGCAGCCGGCTACGGCAGAGATCGCGCCAGCGCTGTTCTGGCTGCTCTGCGCCATTTTTACTCTGGCTTCAGTGATCATGACCGCCGTTTCCGTGCAGCTTATTACGCTGTTGCAGGCGAGTGGTCACACGCTGGCTTCGGCGCTGGCGATCAGCGCCGTGATCGGCCCGTGTCAGGTGGGCTCCCGTATTGTCGATATCGCTTTTAAACGCAGCCATCCTATCCGTACCGCCTTTTTTTCTGTCGGGCTGGTGGCGCTGGGCCTGCTGTTGCTGGCATTAATGCCGCAGATGGCGCTGCTGAGTATGGTGCTTTATGGCGCAGGAAATGGCTTACGTGCCATCGTGCGTGGAACTTTACCGCTGGCGATGGTCAAACCAGAGTCTTACGCCATCGTGATGGGTAAAATGGCGCGCCCGGCATTGATGGGGCAGGCACTGACGCCGCTGATTGGCGGATATGTCTTTGAAAGCATGGGCGCAACGGCGACGCTGTGGTTGCTTTGCGGCCTGGCAATCTTTAACGTGGTACTGGTGATAGCGCTGAAGCAGCAATTACCGGCGGCATCGACTCGTTCTGCGTGAAGGCGTGCGGCTCCAGATTCTGCCGGAACAGGGCAGTGAACAGGCTAAGCAGCTTGTGCTATCGGGCCTCTGCCTTTGGTGAATACGTGCCTTGTGACTGCCGGTTTGCTTCAAAAAAGCAACAGTGTTTGTTATATTTATTGCTCATTGATTGTTCATTTATGCGGCAATAAAACAAGAAGATGCACCGCAACTCAGGATAAATAAATGCTTGATTACCGCTTCCCGACAGCTTTGCAAATGGTTCTGAGCGTAGCGATGGCGGAGCAAATGGGAAAACGCTCTACCAGCGCGATTCTGGCCTACGGGCTGGAAGCGAATCCCAGTTTCATACGAAAATTGATGGTCCCGCTGACCCGGGATGGCATTATCGTCTCCACGCTGGGCCGTACTGGCTCGATTCATCTGGGCCGTCCGGCTGCGGAGATTACCCTCAAGGATATCTATGTCTCCGTCATTGAGGATAAAAAAATCTGGGCTGCGCGTCCCGACGTCGCTCCGCGCTGTCTGGTCAGTGCTAACCTCTGCTGGTACTTTAAATCGATAGCCGATGAAGCCGAGCAGGCGTCACTGGATGTGCTGGCAAAACGCACCGTTGCCGATGCGCTGAATGAGCTGAAAAAGCGCGATACCAGCAACTGCACCGCCGTGCCGGAACCCGAGCCCGAAGAGATTGACGATCTCTGCAAAAAAAGCCGCTGATGAGCGGCTTTTTTTATGGCTGTTTAATAGACATTGCTAAGCTATTTTCATCAGATTTGTCACTCAGACATTTGTCTCCGTTATTCTCATCTTGACCTCTTGATTCAACGTAATAGAATGACTTCACGATATGAAGTCGCGGAGATCAGGATGAACGCCGCCGTCAGGAAATTACGGAAGAAACAGCGTGAAACACTGGAGCAGATTTTTCAAACGCCACCGCCGTCCGGCTTAAAATGGCAGGCAGTTGAGTCACTCATCAGGGCGCTGGATGGCGAGATTAAAGAGGGTAGTGGTTCACGGGTTCGCTTTTTGCTCAACGGAAAAATAGCGCGTTTTCATCGCCCACACCCCTCGCCAGACACGGATAAAGGCGCAGTTGTGAATCTGCGCGAATGGCTGGAAAGTATCGGAGTCGATCCCTATGAATAATCGTTCAAATTCATCAATCACTGTCGCCGGGCAACCTGCCGTCATCACCTATGTCCCTGAAATCAATATGTTCCGTGGACGCTTTACTGGCCTGTCAGGCTACTGTGACTTTGTCTCAGACAGTGTGCAGGGTCTGCACAAAGAGGGTGAGATATCGCTGCGCGAATACCTGGAAGATTGCGCTGCCTCCGGCATTAATCCCTATGCGGAGCAGGAAAAAATTAAGACCTTCACGCTGCGCTACCCTGAATCGCTCGGCGTAAGGCTGTCGCAGGCTGCGGCCCAAAATGAAACCTCGCTGAATGCCTTTATCATTGAAGCGCTCAACGAAAAATTAAAGCAGCGTTAACCGGCATGCTGCCAGTCTCAGACAAAAAAAGGGGCCATCATCCGATCGCCCCTTTTAACATTGAGGGTTTACGCCGTCACGGTTTCGGCATCTCCTGACCGGCGCGTCACCAGCTTACGCAGTGCGACGTAGAACACCGGCGTCAGGAACAGGCCGAACAGCGTCACGCCGAGCATCCCGGAGAAGACGGTAATACCGGTCACGCCGCGCACCTCTGCGCCCGCGCCTTCACCCAGAATCAGCGGCACCGTACCGGCGATAAAGGCGATGGAGGTCATCACAATCGGACGCAGACGCAGACGACAGGCTTCCAGCGCCGCCTCTACAATGCCTTTGCCCTGAATCTCCAGCTCGCGCGCAAACTCGACAATCAGTATCGCGTTCTTACAGGCCAGCCCCATCAGCACCACCAGTCCGACCTGAACAAACACGTTGTTATCTCCACCGGTCAGCCAGACGCCAAACAGGGCAGAGAGCAGCGTCATCGGCACAATCAGAATCACCGCCAGCGGCAGCGTCCAGCTCTCATACAGCGCGGCCAGCACCAGGAAGGCCAGCAGTACCGCCATCGGGAAGACAATCAGTGCGGTATTGCCCTGCGTTGACTGCTGATAACTCAGGTCGGTCCACTCGATGTTCATGCCGTTAGGTAACAGCTGACCGGACATCGTTTCCAGCTGACGCATCGCCTGCGCTGAAGAGAGCACGCGCGGATCGGCATCGCCAATCAGATCGGCCGCCGGGTAGCCGTTGTAGCGGATCACCGGATCGGGGCCGTAGGTGGTGGTGATGTTGACCATGCTGCCAATCGGCACCATCTCTCCGCGGTCATTGCGGGTGCGCAGGTTAGCGATATCCTCGACGCTGTCGCGGAATTCGCCGTCGGCCTGCGCCATCACCCGCCAGGTGCGGCCAAAGCGGTTAAAGTCATTCACGTAGGAGGAGCCGAGATAGGTCTGCAGCGTGCTGAACAGCGCCGTCAGTGACACCCCCTGCGCTTTGGCTTTATCCCGATCCACCTGCACATCCAGCTGAGGCACATTGGCCTGATAGGAGGAGATAGGGAAATGCATCCCCGGCGTCTGCATGATGCTGCCCGACAGCGTATTAATCGCCGTCTGCAACGCACCGTAACCCAGACCCGCGCGGTCCTGCACATAGAGCGAATAGCCTGAGCCCTGACCCAGCCCCAGAATCGGCGGTGGCATAATCGAGAAGCCAAAGCCCTGCTGGATTTGGGCAATCTTCGCATTGATCTCCGCGTTAATCTCCGCCGCGGTGTGCTTACGCTCGCTGAACGGTTTCAGGCCGAAGAACACCGTGCCGCTGTTAGGCGTATTGGTGAACTGCAGGGCATTCAGGCCGGGGAACGCCACCGCATAGGCGACGCCTTCGGTCTGCATGCCGATTTCGCTCATCTTACGGATCACTTCATCGGTGCGCGCCAGCGAGGAGCCTTCCGGCATCTTCACGCCACCAATCAGGTAGAGCTTATCCTGAGTCGGAATAAAGCCGCCCGGCACGGTGTGGAACATAAATCCGGCACCGGCCAGCAGCAGCAGGTAAACCGCGAACACCGCGCCACGCCGACGCAGCGTCCGGCCTACCAGCGACTCATAGCCATGTGCGCTGCGCTGGAAGAAGCGGTTGAAGGGCCGGAACAGCCAGCCAAACAGCGCATCAATAATCCGCGTGAGCCGGTCTTTCGGCGCGTGGTGATCTTTCAGCAGCATCGCCGCCAGCGCCGGAGAGAGCGTCAGCGAGTTAATGGCGGAGATGACCGTGGAGATCGCGATGGTGGTAGCGAACTGCTTATAGAACTGCCCGGTCACGCCGGAGAGGAACGCCATCGGCACAAATACGGCACAGAGCACCAGCGCAATGGCGATAATCGGGCCGGAGACCTCACGCATCGCCTGATGGGCTGCCGCGCGCGGCGACAGGCCCATCTCGATGTTACGCTCAACGTTCTCCACCACCACAATGGCGTCATCCACCACGATCCCGATCGCCAGCACCAGCCCGAACAGGCTCAGGGTATTGAGCGAGAAGCCGAGCAGATAGAGCACGCTGAATGTTCCGACCACCGACACCGGCACCGCCAGCAGGGGAATGATGGAGGCGCGCCAGGTCTGCAGGAACAGAATGACGACCAGCACCACCAGGATCACCGCTTCCAGCAGGGTCTGCACCACCGCTTTGATCGAGTCACGAACAAACACCGTCGGATCGTAAGGAGCCGCCCATTTCACATCATTGGGGAAACGGGTTGCCAGCTCATCCATTTTGGCGCGCACCGCATTGGAGAGATCGATAGCGTTGGCACCCGGAGCCTGGAAGATACCGATACCGACCGCATCTTTGTTGTTCAGCTGTGAGCGCAGGGCGTAACTGCCGGACCCCATCTCAATACGCGCCACATCACGCAGGCGCACCAGCGAACCATCTTCTGAGGTTTTCAGGATAATGTCGCCAAACTGCTGTTCGCTCTCCAGCCGTCCCTGCGTGTTGATCGACAGCAGAAAATCGCTCTGCTTTTTCAACGGCTCGGCGCCGAGCTGACCGGCAGAAACCTGCACGTTCTGCTCCTGCATCGCGGTCACTACGTCTGAGGCGGTTAAGCCACGCGCCGCCACCTTGTTCGGGTCCAGCCAGACGCGCATCGCATATTCGCCCGCGCCAAAAATCTGGATCTGACCGACGCCCGGCAGACGCGCCAGCTCATCTTTCACCTTCAGGGTGGCGTAGTTACGCAGGTAGAGTGAATCGTAGGTATTGTTGGGTGAGAACATGTGGACGACCAGCGTCAGGGTCGGCGACATCTTCTGGGTGGTGACACCCAGACGACGCACATCTTCCGGCAGACGCGCTTCAGCCTGCGCGACGCGGTTCTGCACCTGAACCTGCGCCTGATCGGGATCGGTGCCGGGACGGAAGGTGACGGTCGTCACCAGCACGCCGTCAGAACCGGCCACAGATTTCATGTACATCATGTTTTCGACGCCGTTGATCGCCTCTTCCAGCGGCGTCGCCACGGAATCTGCAATCACTTTCGGGTTAGCGCCGGGATACTCGGCGCGCACCTGCACGCTGGGTGGCACCACGTCGGGATATTCGCTGATCGGCAGCAGCGGGATAGCAATCACCCCGGTCACGAAGATCAGGATTGACAGCACCGCCGCAAAAATAGGCCGGTCGATAAAAAAGCGGGAAAAGTCCATAGCGGCCTCGAATTAGTGAGCGGCTGCCGCACGCATGGCGACCTGCTGAGCAGTGACCGGCATGCCGGGCATAAACACTTTCTGCAGTCCGGCGACGATCACCCGGTCGCCCGATTGCAGACCCGATTTGACGATGCGCAGACCTTCTACCATCGCGCCGGGCTGAATATCGCGCCGCTGAGCTTTGCCTTCCCCATCCACCACGTAGACATATTTGCGATCCTGGTCGGTCAGCACCGCCTTATCATCGATCAGCATGGCCTCGAACTGCGCGCTGCCTGGCAGACGCACGCGGGCAAACAGACCGGGCGTAAACTGACGCGCCTGATTGTCGAGCAGGGCGCGCATACGAATGGTGCCGGTGCTGGCGGTCAGCTGGTTATCCAGGAAATCGACCTTGCCCTGATGCGGGAAACCCTGATCGCCGACCAGCGCGATCTCAACCGGCAGCGCATGACGCTGCTGGCCCTGACGCGCCATCGCCTGATAGTGCAGGAAGGTGTTTTCATCGACGTCGAAATAGACATACATCTGCTGCTGCGACACCAGCGTGGTCAACACACTGGCGCTGTCACCGGCGGTCACCAGATTGCCGGGGGTGATCATGGCGCGGCTGGCGCGACCGTCAATCGGCGCGGTGACGCGGGTAAAGTCCAGGTTCAGCTGCGCCATATCGACGGCGGCTTCGGCGGCCAGTACATCCGCCTGCGCCTGACTGGCGGCAGCGCGACGCTGTTCCCACACCTCACGCGAAATCGCCTGGGTGCCAATCAGCTTCTCGCTGCGACCCGATTCACTGCGCGCCAGACTCGCCTGGCTGCGCGCCCGGGCCAGCTCCGCCCGGGCCTGTTCCAGCGCCGCACGATAACTGCGGTCGTCGATGGTGAAGAGCACCTGACCTTTTTTAACCTCATCCCCTTCGCGATAGTTCACTGACTCGATGTAGCCAGAGACGCGCGGACGCAGCTGTACGCTCTGCACCGCTTCAACGCGACCATTAAAGTTGTCCCACTGGCTCACCGGCTTGATGAGCACCGGCGCGGCGCTTACTTCAGGCGGTGGCGGCGGGGCGTTCTGCGCCACACCCTTATCACAGCCGCTAAGCAGGCTGATAAACATGACCATCCCTGACAGGGTCAACCCCTGACGAACCCGGTTCGTAATCATTGTTGTTATTCCGCGATAAATAGAAAAGACGACCTGCAGGCCAATATTTGCAACTTTTAAGATTGCAATTAATCGCAGGGAGTGTAGGCTTGCGTCGCGGGCAACTGCAAGAATAACAGATACACTTTATGTGCGGTTTAGTGCGGGGCGATGAAAGCCTGAGCAATCCGGGAAAAACCCTGAAAAAAGTGCGGCATTTAATGTACCAATAAAACTTGCATTAAATGGCATAGTCAGCCACCCTTAAGTGTAACTGCAACTGATACTAATACTTTTCGCTACAGCGACAGGAGAGACTGGAATGATGAGTGACGCCTTTATTCACGATTTAATCGACTGGATTGATAACAACATCGAAGCACGTCTGGACCTGGATACCGTTTCAGAGCGCGCGGGCTACTCCAAGTGGCACCTGCAGCGCATGTTCAAAGAGCACACCGGCTATCCATTGGGTGAGTACATCCGGGTGAAGAAGCTGAAAAAGTCTGCCGATCGCCTGACCAGCACCGATGAACCGATTCTGAACGTCGCGATTTCCCTGGGCTTTGACTCTCAGCAGTCTTTCAACCGCAGCTTTAAACGGCAGTATGGTGTGGCACCGGGTGCATGGCGTCGTCACAGCGGTGATTCGCACGCTGCATAACTTCGCCAGGGCCAGCCTGTCTGGCCCGCGCTTTCCTCCGGGCGCAAAACTGGTATCATCTGCATCCTGTCGTCACGGATGCCATCATGTCAAAAAAACTCTGGATTGGACTTTTCTTTGTCCTCGCGGCCTGCTTTTACGGCCTTAAACCTTATCTCAACACCGTTTCTGCGCCGGCTCAGGCAGATATCGCCACCCTGACCGATGCCCACACCGTGGCGCGCTGGGTGCTACAGCATCAGCAGTTACCGGACTACTACCTGACCAAAAACGAAGCGCGGCAACGCGGCTGGAATCCGGCCAAAGGTAACCTGTGTGAGGTTCTGCCTGGCAGGGCCATCGGCGGTGACCGTTTTGCTAACCGCGAAAAGCGGCTGCCCCCGCGTGCGGGTCGCCAGTGGTATGAAGCGGATGTGAATTACCGCTGCGGACATCGCGACGCCGATCGTCTGGTCTACTCCTCTGACGGGCTGGTGTTTCTCTCCACCGATCACTACCGCAGCTTCAGACAGGTGCCCTGATGCTTGAACTGGACTTTGATCTGCGCGAACTCACCACGCGCGCGGCTTTTTATCGCGAGTTTGCCGGGCAGAGCGGCTGTCCGCCGACCTTTGGTCATAACCTGGATGCGTTGTGGGACTGGCTGACGGGCGGCATGGCGCTGCCTGCCACACTGCGGTTGCAGCATTACACTGCGCATCAGGCTGATTTAGCGCCGGTGCTGGCGCTGCTGGAAGAAGCGGCGCAGTCGCTGGAAGGCGAACTGCACCTGATCGTGGAGTAAGCCGGCAACGGTTTTATTGCCGTCTCAGTCTCAGGTCGGCCGGGAAGCAGGGTGCAGTCGCACAGAGGCGAACTGCACCCGATTATCGGTTACGTGCGCAGCGGCTTCAGCAGCGCAATCAGCGCCTCGCGGGCCGCCAGCGGCAGATCCCCACCGCCGGTATAGCCGTTGTTCTCAACGATCACCTGATTCAGTCCCACCAGCCAGTCGTAGATATAATAGGCGGTGTGATTCGCCGGTGCCGCTGAGAGTCGGGTCAGGCGCTGACCGGCACCGAAGCTGACGCTGGGAGCGGGCGGGCGCGAGAAAATCACCTGGCCGCGGTTGACGCGGCTGGCGGGACGTTCTGATTCCGGGCGCTGTAAAAAGCCGAGCCAGGCCACAAAATCGCCCAGCACCGTCATCGCCCGCGTCACCTGCCGGTCGGCGCGGGATTCGTGCGTCACGCTTTGCGTGTCAGGTTCGTGCAGCGCCTGCTGCAGTTTTTGCGCAATATCGGTGCGGAACCCGGCGGTGATCAGCTCTTCTACCAGCCACTCCATCGTCGCCTTATCCACGTTAAGTAACGCCAGCAGGCTGCGGTTTTCCGGCAGCTGACGCAGGTGATCCAGCCACAGCAGCAGCACCTGGCGCGGAAACTGCTGGCTGCTGTGCAGGCTCTGACGCGGCTGAGCCGGTACGTCAGCGGGTGCGTCACTGAACAGGTCAAATTCAAACCCGATGCCGAACTGATTCTCCGGCGCCTGATGGGCCGGTTTGCTGCCCGGCTGGGTCGCCTGATTGAGCCACAGCTGACGCAGGGCTTCACGCGGCGGCTGCAGACGCTCCAGCAGCTCGCCATGCAGGCCGGTGCGATGCTGTAAACATTTCAGCAGCGTGTCGGCGATGTTCTGCTTGCGTGCCGCCTGTTCCGGGCTGGCACCCGCTTCGGTCCACGGCAGTAAACGCCGCTCGACGACGGTGTGCTGAATCTGCGCGAGCTGTGCCAGCAGCATGTCGCGGCGGGCGTCAGGCTGCATCTCATCCTGCAGCCAGCTCGCCATGCGATCGACGCCCGCGCGATCCAGGGCCAGCATAGAGCCCCAGTGCTGACCGGGCTGTCCCATCTGCCGCTGCACCGCCTCATCCACATTAATCTGCTGATGACGGGCGTCGAAGGGGGTGATGGCCCAGATGAGGCGCGGTTTCTCTGCGGCCTCCTGAGCTGGCTGCTGGCGCTGCCATTCGCGCAGCGTTTCGCTGACCCGATCTGCATCCTGACGCTGGCTGGCCGCCGTGCAGACCAGCAGCAGATCGATCGCCTGTCGCGCGGCATAAAAGCCCGGCAGCAGGGCGCGTTTCTGTTCCAGCAGCTGTGCGCGCAGCGGGTCCTGCTGCTGCAGGCGCTGACGATCTTCCTGGGTCGCCACATCGCTGGAGTGACCGGGCGCAGGCAGCTCCAGCATGTCAGCATCATCATAGAGCGCGGTGCGCGGGGTGGAGCTCAGCGGCACCAGCACTTCCAGCGTCAGCAGGGCCAGCAGGCCCAGCGGGACGCGCTGGGCCTTGCCGATGCGGTTACCGTTCAGCGGGCAGACTTCCACCGGCTGCGGCTGATCCTGCTCGCTGGCTGGCACAATCAGCTGTCCGGCAGGCAGCAGGGCGTTATCGACCAGCAGGCTCAAGGGGGCGAGCACCCGGCTGCTGTTACGCAGCTGATGGCGCAGATGCAGCAGCGTGCGCAGCATCTCGCTCAGCGCCGGTTCAGCGGGCCAGAGCAGGGAGAAAAGCTGCACCCGATCGTCGACGCTCAGCCAGGGCGCCAGTTCAACCGCCTGTGGCCAGAAGTGGCGATCCAGGCGCGCATCGTAGTGCGGACGGCGACGGCACCATGACCAGAGCGTGACCAGCGCATCACTGTCCAGACCGGCCAGCGGCGAGGCAAGGCGATGGCGCTGCAGACGCTGCAGCCCGTTGTCGATCTGCGCCACGTCGGGTGTGCCCGCAGCGGAACAGGCGAGCATCAGACGGATAACTTCCGCGTCATTCAGCAGGGTCAGTTCAACCGGCCACTCAGTCGAGAGCGGCTCGCGCTGATGGCTGAAGCGGGTGGCGGTGGCAAAATCCAGGTTGCCGGGATTGACATGCTGGAACCAGTAGAGCTGTTTGTCGCCCATGCGGGTCACCAGCTGGCCCTGTGCATCGGCCACCATCTCGTTAAGCAGCCAGGCTTTGCCGGCCTGCGACTGACCAAACAGGGCCAGCGTCACCGGACGGGCGACCTGCTGAGCCAGCGCCTGGGTCTGCACGCGTGCCTGACGCAGTTGCAGCGTCAGCGTTTCCGCCTCCAGCGCCAGACGCGGCGACTGCTCACGGCTGTTCTCAATCCATTCCAGACTGTTGTTCAGGGCGTCCTGTAACAGGCCCAGACGTTTTGCCAGCGTCTGAGGCTGGCGGGGTTTCAGGGCTTTCATCGTTTACACACGCTCCCGCTGTCAATCCAGTATTGCGCATTGGCGTTGCCGGTCGCCGACAGGGTATTCAGCTTCAGACTCAACTGCTCCAGCGGCACGCGGGTGCCATCATCCAGCTGCGCATCGCTCAGCACCAGGTTTTCCGGGCCGGACGCACCGGGGCCGGCTTTGACCGCCAGGCGGATGCGCAGCACGCTTTCGCCCGCCACTTTACGCGCCAGCGTCGGGTCGTTCAGCGTCAGGCTGTAAAGCGGTGAGGCGGGCCAGCGGTCGTTATCGAGCTGGCGGAAGCCCAGACAGACGTTACCCCGGATGCGGAAACTGCGTTTCCGGTCCAGCGCAAAGCCGGGATCGTCGAGGTCAATGTCGCTGTAGCAGAGATTCTCATCCGTCAGGGCCTGGTTTTCATCCAGCATGCCCAGATAGCGGATGGTCGAGTAAGGTTCAAAATCACCCGCGCGGAACCAGAAGCTGCTGAGGCGCAGATCCAGCGCCAGCAGGCAGAGCATCGCGCCGACGGCGGCGGTCGATTTCGGGTTGTCGATGCGGCCATGCTTGTTAAACGGATACCAGTCGCTGGTGTGATAGCCTTCCAGTGACAGAATGCGGCTGCCCGGCAGTGGCTGCAGATGGCGCACCAGCGCCTGAATGCCAGGGAAGCGTGACGGACGCCCGGTCAGCAGCAGCACATCGCACTGGTAGAGCGAGACCACCTCACACATGGAGCGCAGCGCCGGGATGATGGCCATCCGGTGCTGCATAAACTCGCCGTGCAGCTGCGCGAGGCTCACGACCAGCGGCACCTGCAACAGATCAAAGCGGCTGTTGCCGCCCAGCTCGCGCTGGATCTCGCCGTTAACAAAGGCGAGCACCGCCTCGCCAGGCGTCTGCTCAACCAGTTCGCCGAACAGGGCGTTGATTTCTGCGTGACTCTCCAGCGGATCCCAGTTCTCATAGCGTTCCAGCACCGCCTGCGCCAGCGGAATAAACAGCTGCAGCGTAACCTGCTGACGCAGCGTGGCCTGACCGTCCATGCGGCTGTCGTGACCAAACAGCTTGTTCATCAGCGGTTCCGCCAGCGTCAGGCCCGCTTTCTGCAGGTGCTGCTGCAGCGCCGGTAAGATCCACAGCTGAATCACATCCAGCAGGATGTCATCACCTGCCACCTTAAAGCCTTCACGAAACAGCAGGCGCGGCGTGATTTTAACGTTGTTGCCCTGACCATCATCCAGACGATACTGGGTAATCGCCAGGTCGGTGGTGCCGCCGCCGATGTCAATCGAGGCGATGCGCAGGCTTTTACCTGGCAGTTCGCCCTCATCGCGCGGCCGATCGGGACGCGCCATGCTGCTGAAAAAGTCTTCAGCGCGACCGGCAAAGTTGACCTGCGTCTCATTGAACAGCCAGACCATCTGCCCACAGGTGGCTTCATCCCACTCCATCTGCACATCCGGCAGTGGTTTCGGGTTCTGACGGGAGACGGCCGGCGCCAGGTCATCCTCATCCGCGAGCCAGCCTTCGGCTTTCCAGACCAGCGCCAGCGCCTCCTGCATCCGGCGACGGAAGATTTCACGCTCCGGCTTGGGCATCGCGGACGGCAGCGTCAGGATCACATGGCGCAGCTGACGCGGCGCGTGACTCTGTGGCATACGCTGACGCTGAGCCGCGCTGTTCATCTGCATCAGCGCCTGAGCCAGCAGCTCACAGAGCATAAAGGTCATCAGCGAACTGCGGCTGTAGTGCGGTGAAAAGACCGGCAGACGATCGTCCGGCGCCAGCGTCGACAGCGGCTGGCCTTCATCGTTCAGCAGCGTGGTAAAGGGGGCACCATAAGCCAGCGGTTCCGCCTGCTCGCCCGGCGTGTTAAAGCGCCAGCCCGGCTGATAGCGTGCCTCATCCCACAGATAACGGCGCGGGCTGGAGAGGCCGGTGCTGCCTTCCAGTCCCGCACGCTGCAGGGCCAGACGGCTCGCCTCACGACCGACACGCGTCAGCGACGGCCACATAAACGCCTGTTCGCGCCCGCTCTCCAGCGAAAAGTTCGCTTTACCAAAGCGGGTTTCGGCAAATTCCAGACGGCTGTCAAACAGCTCGTTGTAGACCTGATGCGGCTGAGAAAGGTCGCGCAGCTGCAATTCATAGGTCTGCTTCAGGCCGTTGCTCTCTTCCGGGTGATCTTCCACCAGGATGCCGCAGGTGTGGGAGTTGCCCACATCAAGGATGATATCGACGTTAACCGCCGGGGTCTGCAGTGTGGCGGCCTGAATGTGGATCTCGCTGAGGTCGAGTTGCTGGCCCAGCAGCTCCAGCAGATTCAGGTAGTGCGCCTGATACTCAAATTCACGCAGCGCCTGTTTGATCGCCTGCTCGCGGCGGTCGCTGACGCGGTCGGTAAAGGATTCGCGCAGCCAGCCATCGACCCAGGTCAGATCGAGAAAGTCGCCCAGCTCGTAGTTGTGCCAGGCGAGGGCAAAGGTGACCCCATTCTGCGCATCCGCCGGGGTAAGGCCCAGCTGCTCGCCGCCATCCTCTTCCGCCACGCAGCGGGTATCAAAGGCAAGGGTAACGCGATGGGTATTGCCCGCCGCGTCCGGTGCGGGCAGGGCAACCAGACGCATCCGTGCCCAGTTTTCAGGGCCACCGATAAAACGACGTCCGCTGGCACAGCGCAGCATGGGCAGCGGCAGCCAGCAGGCTGACAGCAGCGACAGGGAGTCCGCCAGCGCGATATCGGATTCCGGGCGCACCACTTCGGCAGCACCACCATCTTCCGGATAGAGCAGGAACTTTCCGCTGTTGCCATCGACGTTCAGGCGCAGCAGCGGGCCGTTGGCCGTCTGGCGCACAAACTGACGGCGCGCCGGGGTATCTGAGAGTTGCAGACCAAAATCCAGGAACTGCACGCCGCTGTTTTCAATCAGCGAAATTTTTTGTTTGTCATCGATCAGGGGAGCCAGCATCGTTATTTACTCTCACGCTTAATCGTCATCGGGAAGACCCGGTCTTCAGCAAACTGCGCTTCGCACTGCGCGGCGCCAATGCTGGCGTGGCAGACAAGCAGCGGCATACGGTAGCGCGAATTGTTCTGGCACTTCGCGGTGTAGCGGCTCTCAATCACCAGATTACCGGCGCTGGTCATGGCGGCGCTGACATCGGCTTTACAGCTGGTATTACCCTGAGTGACCTGCACGCTGCCTTTACCATTTTTAAACTGGAAGCGCATCACGGGTGGCTTACCGGTTGGCGTCGGCATCTGGTTGATGGTGACCCGCCAGCGGCCATCGATCACCTGCACCTGACCGTCGCGCACCGCATCCGGCGTCACAATCAGATCGTCTGGCTTCGCCGGTACCGTCGGGGTCGCTTCACTGGCAAGGGTAGCAGACGCGGCGGCAGGCGGAGTCTCGGTGGTGCTGGCCGCTGTCTGCGGCTGTGTGTCCGGGCGCGCTTCAGCCGTGGCCGTCACCGCTGGTGGGGTGAGGGTGGCCGGCGTCGTCACCGCGGGCGCGCTGGCGGCCTCGGTCGGTGCAGCAGCCACCGGAGGCTGGCTCGCCGTGACTGCCGGCTTGGCGGGAGCAGGCACCGTAGCCGGGGTCGCCGCTGGCTTCGCCGTTGCCACCGGGGTGGACTCAGAGGGTTGACGATGCAGCAGCACGGCCACCATGACGGCGGCGGCAATCGCGACCGGTGGGAGCAGATACCAGACGCGGAAACGGCGACGCGCCGGGAGAGGCGCAACGGGCTGAGTGTCGACAGGCGCAGCAGGCTGGGGTTCCGGTTCAGGCAGAATTTCAGGTTCCGGAACCGGTGGCGGCGCGAGGATCTCCGGCTCTGCCACGACAGGCGCGGCAGGCAACACAGCCGGTGGCGGTTCAACCAGCGCCACCGGCAGATTCTCTTCCAGGGTGTCACGCAGGCAGGCCAGCGCGTCATCGCGGCTGCGCGCCTGTGCGTCGACAAAGCCCCAGAACGTGATCACCGGTTTGCCATCGACCAGATAAACATACTGCTGGTCGGGGAATTGCAGGGTCTTGCTCAGCAGCGCGCCAAACAGGCGCATCGACGGATTCTCTGCCGCGCGCGCGCGCGTACTGAGATCCTGCATATCCTGCTGGCAGGCGGTAAGGTGCTGCAGCGCCGCGCGACGCTCATGATCGCTGGCACCCAGCCAGGATTTCACCCGGCCGCTGAAAGGGGCATACCAGTCGAGGCGGTCGCCCCGGTCGTTGGCCTGGGGAATGGCCAGGCAATCTGCCAGTGCGCTTTGACGGCGCAGGCGCAGGGTTTCACGAATTTGCAGTGCTGAGGCGTAGACCGGCTGGCCATTTTCACCTAATGCCAGAACTGCATCTAAATTACCGCTGCGCAGAAAAGTTTTTGCCACCTGTTGGGCCCTTATCGGTCGTTGTCTGAGGCAGAAAATCGCGTGTTATCGACGATTACGTTGATTTTACGCGGGGCAATGACAAATCAAACGGCAGAAAAGGGGCTAAATCCAGCGTTTTTTTCACTGGCTGGCGGAAAAACAACCGCCAGTTCAGTGAGATCAGCAGATTCAGGCGCGTCTGCGCACCAGCAGCAGATGGGCGACAATGCCGCCCACAAGGCCCCAGAAGGCCGGACCAATACCCAGAAGCGAGACGCCGGAAGCGGTGATCAGAAAAGTGATCAGCGCGCTGTCGCGTTCAGCAGGCTGTTCGAGCGCGCGCTGCAGGCTGCCGCCCAGCGTGGCAAGCAGAGCCAGTCCCGCCAGCGCTTCAATCAGTACTCCTGGCAGGGCGCTGAACAGCACGGCGATCAACGCTCCGGACGCACCCGCCAGCAGATAGAAAATCCCCGCCAGCACCGCCGCGCGCCAGCGTTGCTGCGGATCGGGGTCGACTTCATCACTCATGCAGATCGCCGCGGTAATGGCCGCCACACAGACGGAAAAACCGCCAAACGGTGATAACAGCAGCGCCGTCAGGCCAGTCCAGCTCATCAGGGCAGACACCGGTGCACGATAACCGTGCGCCTGTAAGGTCGCGATACCGGGGGCGTTCTGCGACGCCATCGTAACCAGGAAATAGGGCACACCGATCCCCAGCAGGATGGTCAGGGTAAAGTGCGGCATCACCGGTTCGGGCAGCATTACGCTTAAGGGCTGCGGCGGAAAGTGAATGGCGTGCTGCGCCAGCGCGACGGCGATACCGATCAGCAGGGTGACCAGAATGGCATAGCGGGCCAGCCAGCGGCGGGCCAGCAGCCAGGCGAGACACATGCTGCCGCAGAGCACAAAGTTGGTCTGCAAATCGGCAAAGGTCTGCAGCCCGAAGCGCAGCAGAATCCCGGCCAGCATCGCCGCCGCCAGCGAGGCGGGAATGTGATTCATCAGTCGGGCAAACAGTCCGGTGACCCCGCACAGGACGATGAGAAGATTGGAGAACACAAAGACGCCCACCGCCTCGTTCAGCGAAATGCCATGAAAACTGGTGGCCAGCAGCGCCGCGCCGGGTGTTGACCAGGCGGCCAGCACCGGCATGCGGTAGCGCAGCGACAATCCCAGCGAGGCGATCCCCATCGCGATGCCGAGTACGGAGAGCCAGCCGCCGATCTGCGCCGGTGTGGCGCCCGCCGCCTGAAACATCTGGTAAATAATGGCGCCGCTGCTGCTGTAGCCCACCAGCACGGCGACAAAGCCGGAAACCACCATCGGCAGGGTAAAACGGGGATGTTCCACTCTTTTCATCATCGCTCTCTCTCACCCTCAGCGAAGGTGAATCTGTGTTGTGCGTTATAGCGCACATGATTGCATGATACGCTATAACGCACAAGTGCTACACTGGCAGCATAACGTCAGCTCATTGACGAAAAATGCAGGAGAAAAAATGGCAGATTTTCAGCAACACCTGAGCGCCGCGCTCAGACAGTTGCGCCAGGCCAACGGCTGGAGCCTGACGCTCACGGCGGAGCGAACCGGCGTCAGTAAAGCGATGCTGGGGCAGATTGAGCGCGGCGAATCGAGTCCGACTGTGGCCACGCTGTGGAAGATCGCCACCGGTTTCAGCGTTCCCTTTTCCTTTTTTATCGACGGACGGGTGCTTCCCTCTGGCGCGGTCGCCGGGTTCAGCCAGGCCAACGCCGAGATGACGGTTCATCCGCTGCTGCCTTACGATCCGCAGCTGCGTTTTGATCTGCTGGCGGTTGAGCTGGCAGCGGGCGCGCAGAGCCAGTCGTCCCCCCATGAAGCGGGCTGTGTCGAGCAGGTGGTGGTGATTGAGGGCGAGCTGCTGCTGGGCGTCGGTGATATCTGGCGACGACTGGTGGCGGGAGAGGCGTTCCAGTTCAGGGCGGATGTGGCACACAGCTACCGTAATCCGCTGGCGACGCCACTGCGTTTTCACAGTCTGATCCACTATCTGCAGCGGCCGGACGTTACAAATTGATACCTGAGCAAACTACACAGTTTACCTTCGTATCTCTATACTTTCGCCTGGCTATGGAGACCGGCAATGAGCGATCTGACTGAATCGGCAGCCCTGCTGCGCATGCTGGTGGGTAAGCTGAGTCGCCGCCTGCGCGAATCGGCCCCACCCGGTGAGTTAACATGGTCACAGGTGGCGGTACTGGGCCATCTGGTGCGGGACGGGGCGATGACGGTGACGCAGCTGGCCGCGGCGGAAGGCGTGCGCAGCCAGTCGATGGGCAGCACCGTTGCGGGGTTACTGGCGGCGGATCTGGTGACAGGGGAACCCGACCCGCACGATGGACGCAAGACCCGTTACCTGCCGACCGCGGCCAGCCTGGCGGTGATTGCTTCCAGCCGCGCGATGCGTGACGACTGGCTGGTACGGACGCTGGAGGCCCGGCTGACGCCGGCTGAACAGCAGCAACTGACCGATGTTCTCCCTTTACTGCAGCGACTCGCTGACCATTCACTTTAAGGATTTAATATGGCTGTAACCACACTTGATGCAAAAACGGCGCTGATTGTTATCGACCTGCAGCATGGCATTGTGGCGCTGCCACTGGTTCATGAGCCGCAGCCGGTGATCGAACGCTGTGCCGCGCTGGCGGCGGCATTCCGCCAGCATAATCTGCCGGTTGTGCTGGTTAACGTGGCCGGTGGTGCGCCAGGCCGCACTGAGCAGGCCCGTCACAGCGGTGAACTGCCTGCCGACTGGGCGACGCTGGTTCCGGCAATGACGCCGCAGCAGAATGACATCACCATCACCAAAAAGAGCTGGGGCGCGTTTCAGGCCACGGCGCTGCACGAGGAATTGCAGCAGCGCGGTATCACCCAGGTGGTGATCTGCGGGATCGCGACCAGTATCGGCGTGGAGTCCACGGCGCGACAGGCCTATGAGTCAGGTTACAACGTCACGCTGGCGACCGATGCGATGACCGATCTCAACATTGATACGCACAACAACAGCATCAATCTCATTTTCCCGCGCCTGGGTGAAACCGGCAGCAGTGAGGAGATTGTTGCGCTGCTGCCGCAGGCCTGATCTGACTGAGTATCAGGCATAAAAAGTCCTGCCACGGAGGGCAGGACAGGGATGGCTGAACGTGCCACCTTCAGTTAAAAGCTAAAACGGTAACCGGCATTGAGCTGGCGTTGATCAAAGCGCTGACCGGTCGTTAAATCGGCTTCCAGATAAAGATGATGTGCGGTGTCTATATCGGCACTGACTCCCAGTCCGTTGCGCAAGGCATTTCCGCTGAAATCCGCTTTCTCCGTTGAACCGTTCAGAGCATATTGCATGCTGGCTGAAAACTCGCGTTCCACGCCGGTTTTGAAATAGACATTGTAATTCGTGGCTCCACTTTTCTGACTGTATCCTGCCAGCGCGCCTGCCCGACCGTTAACGGAATGATAATCTTTAAACGCGATAACCAGACCGTTGCTGGCCCGGGTCTGCGACCCTTTCTGCCGGCCTGCGGTAATCTGAGCCTGAGGTTCGAGATAAAAGCCCTGGTCATCATGAGAGAAGTGAAAACGCCTGCCCGCCTCAACGGAAAATGTGAATCCGGTTGATTTGGCCTGACCGGAAACCAGATTCTGCTGGCTATCTTTCACCTTGAACTGATTGCGGATGCGGTTGATCTTAACGACCTGGTCGATGTAAAAACCGTTGTCGGCGACCCAGGTCAGATAGCCCCCCACATGTTCTGATTTGGCCGTACCCTCACCCCCGCGGTAGTGAGGTGAGGCGTTGGTAGTCCCCATAAACAGGCCGCCTGACACATTTATATCGTCGGCCAGACGCTTATCTGCGCCAAACTGATAGCCGCTGTAGCCCATTTCAAAGTCACTCAGCCTGCCGCCTGAGAAGGTGTTCAGTTTACCGCCGAAGCCCCGCAGCCAGACATTCCCTTTCGCATGGTCCTGGCGGATGTCGCCCAGTCGCTGAAACAGGGTTTGCGTTTCGACATAGTTCATCAGGTAACTGACATGCAGGAAATTACCGCCTGCATCTGCCGTGGTGGTAATCGGGGGCGCTGGCGTCGGTGCCGGTTCAGGTTCAGGTTCAGGTTCAGGTTCTGGTTCTGGTTCTGGTTCTGGTTCTGGCGCAGGCTGCGGAGCAGGGGCTGGCTCTGGTGCCGGAACCGGAGCCGGAGCGGGTTCTGGTTCCGGTGCTGATGTGGCGCCGGAAGAGTAGAGTTCCCAGTTCGTGCCGGTTTTACGCACTGAGTAGAGATAGCCGCCCAGTTCAATATCTGATGCTGTGGTAAAATTTGCTATCCCGTCAGGAGTTTCTGCCACGGTTAATAACTCATGGCCTGTTGTCGCCAGACTGCCCTGATTAACAAATGACAATGTGAAGTCACCCTGGCTGCTGTTTGTGACAACCAGCTTATCGCCACGGTTATTAACGCCATCACCTTCACCTGCCAGATCAACACGCATATTAAAATTACCACTACCTGACAGATCGGCAACGGTTAAGGTGGAATAATCGGATGCAGAGATTGACCGGGTAAAATCAATCCGCCCCTTATTCATGTTTAACCGATCCACATTTGAATTTGCGCTGACATACCAGTCACTTTTATCTAAGGTCGTATTCAGATACCCCTTATTTACACCGTCGCTGATGGCTGCGCCTTGCCAGACCGAGCCGGGCTGCAGCGCTAAATCAACGAAGCCGCCGCGGGAATAAACGGATCCTGCCATATTCAGTTTGCCGTCGATATTAACCACGCCCTGTGCATAACCTTCGTTATATTGCGTGGCGATGGCGAACTGATCTGCCGAAGCCATAGCGATATCGACATTACCGGTCAGATTGATCTCGCCGCCTGTCATTGCATAAAGCGCCGCTCTGGGAGTCACTGAACTACTGATGGAAACATTATTCGCCGAGATATGACCCGCGTTCAGCGCCCACAATGCCATGTTGGCGCTGGTAATATCTGTCTCATCAAGCGTGACAGAGGAGCCAGACGTCTGGGCAGAAGCGGCATAAGCACCGCCTGAATGAAGGCTGTTTCGCTGTTCTGCTGTTCCTTTGAAGTTAATGATTGCTGACGTGCCGCTGGCGACGATGCTGCCAGCCTGTGCTGACGTCACATGGCTGCCGGGACCAATGTCAGCAACGCCATTCTGACGCACTTCCAGACCGATTGAGCCGCTTCCTGTCGTATTAATGGTCAGATTATCAGCGGCGAGTTCACCAAAGTTCCAGATACCAAAGGCGTTCGCGCCAGTTGTCGTGATGGTGCTTCCGGATCCGAGATTCGCGAGCGAATCGGCCTGCAGATTGAGGCCATAAGCAGAATCGCCTGTCGTGTTGAGCGTCAGTTGATTTGCGGTCAGTGTTGTGCGGCGGGATGACTCTTTCCCATTCAGGGCATGGACCCTGATAGCGTGACTTCCTCTGCCCTGAGTCGATAGGGTGCTGCCACTCCCCAGGTCCACGCGGGTGCCCGCATTGCTGACGCTGAGGCCAAAACCACCGTCTCCTGTCAGATTCACCGTAAGGGCTTCCGCTTTCAGCGATGACGCTCCCCGAATCAAAATACCGGAAGCGGTAGCGGTTCCGGTCACATTGACAGTGGTTCCCGTCCCCAGATCGGCAGTAATATCCTGACCCGTAATATTAATACCCTGGGCACTATTTCCACTGATATTGAGAGTAAGTCCTTCCGCAAACAGCTGGCTCTCATTCCCCCAGATGACTACGCCGCGTGCATAATTATCGGCATCAGTAACGTTTATAAAAGCGCGACGACCCAGATTAACAATTCCGGTCTGATTGTAGGGATTGACGACGCCATATAGCCCGCCTGAATAGGTGGCGTCTCCGGTCAGAATGTCGCCATCATTCAGGGTTATATTGGCCCCTGTCTGGCTTCCGATATTCTCACCCGCCACGTTACCGCTCATCATAAATCCTGTCAGTAACGCCAGCGGCGTTAAACGACTCATTATCTTATTCATCAGCAAAACATTCCCTGTGTGGCACGAAAAATCAACGCGCACACAGAAAGATTAATTATTCAATGTGCGGCTAGGTAGATACGTTTGAGCTGAGAATAATTTATCAGGGAAGACGGGTTTTATATTTGATTTATCCCAAATGTGTTCCGGTTTCTATTATCAAAAGAGGGTTCTGGTTGCAATAAGGTTACGGGGGTGGGTAAATAAGGGGTTTTTTTATGAGTGCGGGCTTGTGTGGGTTATTAATTAACTAAGAAGATAACGGATATTATTAATTGGCAATACAGGGTTGGGCGGTAATAAGTGGCTTTATAAAAGCCACTTATTAAATTAGTTAAATGCGTAACTCACCGTGAATCCAGCGCTGTAATTACGACCGGGCGCAGACTCGAAATAACGGCCATTACTCTCGTTCACAATCACCGACCCCACGTAATGCCGGTCAAACAGGTTATCGACCCGCCCAAACAGATCCAGCGTCCACGCGTCCAGTTTCCATTTATAGCCACTGTTCAGTGCGGCCACCGTGTAAGAGGGGGTGTTAACGCTGTTCTGATCTTCAGCGGCAATCTGGCTCAGGTAGCGCACTTCACTTCCCGCATAGAAACCCTCTTCCGGCAGGTAGCCCAGGCCTGCGTAGGCCATGTTGCGGGCAATGCCCGGAATACGGTTGCCGTCACAGCTGTCACTGCCGCAGGCGTTGCTGCGATAGCGCGCATCCAGCAGGGTGTAAGCCATCTTCAGCCGCCAGTCCCAGGCAAACTGCTGGTCCAGGCTCAGCTCAAGACCGCGACGGCGTGTCTGACCAGCGTTTTTATAGGTGGTACGACCGCCGCTGCTGGCATCTGCCACAATCTCATCGCGGGTGTCAGTCTGGAACAGCGCCGCGCTCAGCAGGCCATTGCCAATACGTTTTTTGGTGCCTGCCTCCAGCGTGTCGCTGGTGGCGGGTTTCAGTCCCAGGTTCAGGCCGGTCGCATTATCCGAACGATAGGAAAGCTCATTGATGGTCGGGGTTTCAAAGCCGCGCCCGGCAGAGATCCACACGTTCCAGCCGGGATCAACGGCATACTTCAGCGCCGCCGCGGGCAGCCACTTGTGATAGCGCGCATTCCCGCTGTCGTCGCCGTTGCCGGGACGAATGTAGAAGTCATTCGAGTCAAAGTTGACGGTGCTGAAGCGCACGCCCGCATCGAGCGAAAGCTTATCCGTCAGTTGCCAGGCGGTCTGCAGGTAGGGATCGAGCGTCCACATCAGGTTGCGCTCGTTGCGTCGCAGATTGCCCTGTTCGCCCAGGTGCGTAACCGGACTCAACATCTGGATTGTTGATGCTAACAACCTGACCGTAAACCAGATTCAGCTCATCGCGACCCGCCACATCCAGCAACACCAGGAGACTTAGCTGGTAGCTATCGATTATATGCGCCTGATTAAGCTGCAGAACGCCCGCCGTCTAGATCTGGCAGTGGGCGAAGTATCAAAGGGATTGAAGTCGCTGGCGAAGGCTAACCACCTGCCGGTGGTGGCACTCAGTCAGCTTTTACGCAGAGTGGAGAGTCGACCGAACAAGCGCCTGGTAAACGCTGATCTGAAGGACTCAGGCGAAGTTGAAGCCGATGCTGAAATCATCATGATGCTGTATCGCGATGAGGTTTATAACTCGGATCCGCAGCCTCGGGCATTTTTGAAATCAACATCATCAAAAATCGCAACGGGCCGCTGGGTAGTGTATATCGTAGGTTCTGGAACGGGCATTTCCACAAAATCGATTAGGATAAAGCCCGCGCCAGAAGCAAGGAACGGGAAGAGGCACATACCAGCAATAACGTTATTCAAAAGGGAAAGCAGCATAATACGTGAAATTCACCTTCAACTTTAGCTCTGGAGCGCATGGGCAGCATGCGAAGGCAAAGGGGGAGAAACACAGCGACGGTGCGATCGGCTGTTGATTAATTGGTAATAAGTTTGAATCTTCACTTACCCGCCAAAATTCAAGCCTTATGGTTTCTGATAATTGAGATGATAAGTAGGGCGGTAACATCTCGATGATACCACCCAATTTGGCAGGTGTTTTTTTGGGCGTCAACTCGAACCTCAACGGCTGGGAGGTTGTTTATTTTTGCGTTTTGGTAGTGGATATCGAAGTTTGACAGCTTTGGTTTCAAGTTCCCTTGGTCCTTTAGTAGGGTCGTAAAAATACCAAATATTGAATTTCCGTTCCCAGTTCCAAGTATCATAAAAAAACCCATCCCAGCCTAAGTAGGATGCTATTTTTTTGGCAACTTCTATTTTTTTTGGATTTGTTGCTTTTTCTTGGAAAACACTCATCACCGCACCCAGTAAAAAGTCCGCTATTTGAATCTGATGAGACTTTTTAGAATCTTTAGATTTAACGTATTTGATAGCTTCTTTCCGTCCTGTAGCATTAAAAATCACATTGTTTGCAATTTTATGAAGAGCTTCATCTGCCTTTTGATATCTTGAGGGTATAGGATCTACGTCAATACGGAATTCGCAATCTCGTTGAGGATGTGTTCTTATAATTTTGATGATTTTTGAGGTTAGCAGCTCAGTAAAATGCTTACGCATAGCTAGATCATAATCGCCACCATGATATTTTTTATCAACGTGCGACTTCTGTACGATGATGCAATGAAATGCAAGCCACGGATGCTTAAAAAAAGTCTCGATTACATCTTCGTAGAAAGCCTGGTTGCGGGGAGAGTGGGCCCTTTGCCACTTTAGCTCATCATAGCAATTATGCTTTTCTCGGAGGTCTCGCATGATCTGTGAGAACTGCCCTCGACGTTGGTATCGCATCCAAACGCTACCATAGCCGTAAAATCGTGCACCGCCAGTTCCAGACTCATCGCATGAGACATGCCATATAAGTTTGCCCGGGTTATTTAAATCTACTTCTTCCTCAAAATCGTCAAGTTCATCCATAGTTATGCCGGTTATGATATATCCGAGATGGATAACTATTAAACATCAACATTTATGATTGATAAAGATCATTTTGCGCCATTATCTCAATCTGATAGAACACAGACCTTCTATCCTTGCGGTTATCTGTTCAAAACAGATATGGCGTACCTATTATGCAAACTTACCTATGACGGATTAGCGCCTGTCTAGATAGTGCATCGTTGCAGTTAGCAAGAAAAATCCGCATGGCTGACGAGTCTAGCTCTAACCAGTGCATGCGTCGGTGCACCAAAAACAGAGCGGCCTTGAGACGAAGGAAGAAACGATTGACGGTTGGACAACTCTTTGCGTGTAGCTTCTGCAATAAAATGGCTTCGGCTGGAGTATCGGGAATCCTGACTAACAGCCTGATAAATTTTCTCAATTAAAAGATGAGGCATGGTAATATTAATGCGCTCTGACTTGCCGAAATACTTGGTGATGTCAATATCAACATCTACCAAAACGTTTTTCAAATTTGGTTTAACTTTCGCGTAATCCAGTAGATGCTGATCGCTAGCTTTGGGTATATCTAAACCTTTCTCAGCTAGCAGCTCGAAGTGAACCTTTAAAGCCGATTTTGCATTGTTGTATGCATCGGCGAAGCTATCACCAGCAAAGATGCATCTAGGCACATCTGGAAACCAGCCACTTGCGGAACCATCAACTTCGACTTCAATAACGCCCGTATATAACATGCAATTACCTCGCCTATGAAATAGCGCCCTTGCGGCGGCTCGTGACTGTTTGAATTTTGCATCCTCTATGATTTGGTGGACTGTACTAGTTTTCAAAATGACTACTGACAGCACCTACCAATTTTCGGAGGTGGGGGTTAAAGGCATGCCGGACAAGGAAGTTGTTTTCTGCGCAATTCAGATTGCCTGCCTTTATGCCCATAAACTGACAAGTGAAGCCAAATTGAGTACCAAAATACTAGTACATAAAATTATTAATCATCTTTTCTTTTTTAAATCAGATGGTTATCTAATTTAGGGTTTAGCTCTGCCTCTCATTTTTACAACTCTGCCTGTTCTGTATCTGCAGACCGGGCACGCTGCTGAGGTTTTCCGACAGGTTCACGCGCGGGGCGGCCTGACGCATATCGTCGCCGCTGACCACGCTCAGGGCCGCGGGGGTATCGAGTTCGTTGAGCCCCTGTTCTGACGGTGCGGCGGTGACGACCAGGGTCGCGTCGTTATCCGCCGCCAGCAGCGGCAGCGGCAGCATGGCGGGTAACATGACCAGCGTCATCTGACGCAGAGAAATTATTTTCATTATAAGTCGCCTGGAAAAGAGAAGAGGTATTGAACCAGATGGAACAATTGTCGCGTATGGTAAGGGTTTGCCCGGTTGGGGTACACCGTTTCGGGCTGGATTTTTTCTCTGTTTACCGCCAGGCTGAAACGCAACTTTACTGGTCACGGGCATCCACCGTTGTGGGATGCCGTCAGATAACTCAAGGGAGTCAGCATGAAACAACCTGAAGTAGCGGTTCTGGGATTAGGCGCAATGGGGCACGCATTTGCCGCTAATCTGCTGAAGAAAGGCTTTACCGTGCACGGCTGGAATCGCACCCGCGCACGCGGCGAAGATTTGCTGGACGCGGGGTTGCAGCTGGCTGACTCGCCGGACGAGGCGGTGCGCCAGGCGGATGTCGTGATCGCCATGCTGGCGGACGGTGATACCACTGAGCAGGTGCTGCATCAGGTTAAGGAAGCCCTTAAACAGGGTGCAACGCTGTGCCAGATGGGCACCATCGGGGTGGAAAAAACGGACGCGCTGATCGCCTTTTTCGCAGAGGCCCGTCCCGATCTGCTGTTTATTGATGCGCCGGTTTCCGGCACTAAGGCACCGGCCGAAAACGCACAGATTCTGGTGCTCGCCAGTGGCGATCAGAGCCGGGCGCAGGCGGCAGAAGCGGTGTTTGCCGCCATCGGTAAAGGTACGCAGTGGCTGGGCGAAGCGGGTAAAAGCAGCCGTATGAAGCTGGTGATCAACAGCTGGCTGATTGGCATGATGCAGAGCCTGGCAGAGAGTACCCAGCTGGCAGCGCAGTTCGGCTTCTCCACCGAGGATCTCTGGCAGGTGCTGGAGGGCGGTCCGCTCGCGGCCCCTTATGCAAAAATGAAGCTGGAGATGATGGCCCGCGATGACTACACCCCGCAGATGCATCTGGTCTGGGCGCTGAAGGATGCCCGACTGGCGCTCGATGCCGCAGAAACGCCGCTGCCGGCGCTGGAGAATATTTCCCGGCTCTGGCAGCAGGCGGTTGATGACGGACACGGTGAAGAGGATCTGGCGGTGATCTACCGCTATCTGAAGGCGCAATGAGCCAGCAGCCGGTTGACTTCAGCCATCGTCCGCTGGTGCCGCTGGCGCACGACTACCTGCACGGTGCCAGTGAGCCCTGGCACCACCATACCTGCGCACAGCTGATCCACACGCTGAGCGGCGTGGTGCGGGTGGAAACGGAGTATGGCAGCTGGATCGTGCCACCGAGCCGCGGCGTCTGGCTGCCCGCATTTACCCGTCATGCGTTGCAGATTACCGGCAGCGTCGCGGCGCGCACGCTGTTTATCGATCCGCTGGCACGCGCCGATCTGCCCGCCAGCTGTCAGGTGGTGCAGATTTCGCCGTTGCTGCGTGAGCTGATTGTTACCGCACTCGCGCTGCCGGTGCATTACGAAGCAGGCAGCCGGGCTGAGCGGGTAATGGAGTTGATTCTGGATGAAATTCGCGGCATGGATGTGCTGCCGTTTGCGCTGCCGACGCCACACAGCGCCCGGCTTCAGGCGCTGTGTGAGCGGATCCAGCAGACCCCCGGCGAAAACTGGACGCTACTGCGCGCCAGTACCCACCTTAACGTCTCGGGCCGGACGCTGGCCCGCCATTTTATGCGCGAAACCGGATTGCAGTTCAGCGACTGGGTGCGACGCGCCCGGCTGGCGATCGCCCTGACGCGACTGGCGCAGGGCGATGCGGTGCTGCGGGTGGCGCTGGAGCTGGGCTATGAAAGCCCCAGCGCCTTCAGTGCGATGTTTCGTCGTCTGCTGGGCGTGTCGCCGACGGACTATTTTCCGCCACCAGAAAGCAGCCCGCCGCGCTGAGCAGTGCCTGCAGGGCCGCACGGGTCGTGTCGTTGTCGATGCTCACACCCCAGGCCCGCACCCCACGCGCATCCACACAGCTGATATAGGCCACGGATCGGCTGTCACTGCGCCGCCCCAGCGTGTGTTCATGATAATCCTCAATGGTCAGATGAAGATCGAACGCACCCGCGAGGGCATTGACCGCCGCCGACAGCCAGCCATTGCCCCGGCCGGTGAGCGTCACGGGGCGCTCCTGACAGCGGACGCTGGCGCGCATCTGCGTCTGTCCGGCGCTGTCGCTCTGGCTGTCAGCCTGCTCCAGGGTGATTGCAGGCTGCGTCACACCGTAGCGGCGGCAAAAGAGCTGCCACAGCGCGTAGTGCGTCATCTCTCCACCGTGCCGGTCTGTCTCCTGCTGCACACAGCGGCTGAAATCTCGCTGCAGGGCACGCGGCAGCTGTAAACCGTGATTCTGTTCCAGCAGCCAGGCGGCTCCGCTTTTGCCTGACTGGCTGTTGACACGGATCACCGCCTCATAGCTGCAGCCGATGTCGGCCGGGTCAAGGGGCAGGTAGGGCATCTGCCACAGCGTCTCCTGCTGTTCGGCGCGAATGGCGAACCCTTTTTTGATCGCGTCCTGATGCGAACCGGAGAAGGCGGTGAAGACCAGCTCCCCCGCGTAGGGATGGCGGGGATGCACCGGCAACTGGTTGCAGCGGGTCACCACCTCAATCACCTCCTGCATTTTGCTGAAGTCGAGCTGCGGCGAAACGCCCTGCGTGTAGAGATTCAGCGCCAGCGTGACCAGATCGACATTGCCGGTGCGCTCGCCGTTGCCAAACAGGCAGCCTTCAACCCGGTCAGCGCCCGCCAGCAGAGCCAGCTCCGCGCAGGCGACGCCGGTGCCGCGATCGTTATGCGGATGGACGCTGATACAGACGGCATCGCGGCGGCTGAAGTGGCGACAGAAATACTCGATCTGATCGGCATAGACATTCGGCGTATTCACCTCCACCGTGGCGGGCAGGTTGATGATCATCGGCCGCGCGGCATCGGGCTGCCAGACATCCGCCACCGCCTCGCAAATCTCCAGAACGAACGCCGGTTCGGTGAAACAGAACGTCTCGGGTGAATATTGAAAGGTCCAGTGGGTTGCTGGCTGTGCCTCGCATCCGGCGCGGATCTGCCGCGCGCCTGCGGTGGCGAGGGCGATAATCTCCGCTTTGCTCTGTTTAAAAACCCGCTCGCGAAACAGCGGCGCAGTGGCGTTATAGAGATGCACAATGGCGCGCGGCACCCCCAGCAGCGATTCGAAGGTGCGGGCGATCAGATCGGCACGCGCCTGTGTCAGCACCTGCAGCGTCACATCCTGCGGAATGCGCTGCTGTTCAATCAGATCGCGAACGAAATTAAAATCTGTCTGCGATGCTGAGGGAAAGGCGACCTCGATCTCCCGGAAACCGCAGCGCAGCAGCAGATCCCAGAAGGCCATTTTGCGCTCGCGATCCATCGGCTCTGCCAGCGCCTGATTGCCATCGCGCAGATCGGTAGAGAGCCAGCGCGGTGCCTGAGTGAGCTGGCGTGAAGGCCACTGACGATCGGGCAGCGACATCAGCGGGGCGGGACGGTATTTATCAGCGGGTTGCGTCAGCATAGGGTTCTCCTTGTTTTTTTATCATTCTGCCGCCAGCGCCTCTCCGCCGCGCGCGCGATGCTGACAACCTGATGCGCAAAAGTGACAACACACAGCAAGGTGAATATGCAAGCAGCGCTGTTCCGCCTGAAGACGCAGAAGGCTGAAAAGGGAAGGCTCTGAGTTGATGTCAGATAGGTGAGCATCAGGCGCTGTAGTCAAAGACGATGCCCACAGCGTGGGCTGGTAAGATTACGTCGGGATCAGTGTCGTTCTCACCTGAGGACAATCAGAGTCAGAACAGCGAGCGCTGTGCCGAGATAGCAGATTCCTGCAAACATCCACAGACGCACTAACGAGATCATCCAGCGGCTGACAGTGAGTCTGTTTTCGCCGAAAAAGGAGTAAGCAGGACTCTCCTTGCTGAGGGAGGCTATTGGTTTATTCCTGCTGAGATTAATGAAAAATCTGCACACCTGATATGCGCCAAAAAAACCGGCCATGTGATAGAACGAACAGGGTGGCGGAAACTGATATTTCTCCAGGAACAGGGAAATGAGTCTGTCATACGCTTTTCTGTTAAAAGCGTACAGAAAGAAAGAGATGAAAATCAGAAAGCTACCAGCCAGGCCAGAGATCAGCCCCGCTCTTGAGATATAAAACTCAGTCACCTGTTGACCCCAGTAAATAATCCACTTCAGACCGGCGCATAAGAAATGTTCTCTGCACTCTATCCTGAAATATTCAGGACAACACCCTGCGTGCGCTCCGGTTTGATGAATCTGCCGGGCGGGGTTAGCATGATCGCCTGTTTCTCCGGGTGAACACTTATGCTGATTTTTGACGGTCACAACGACCTGCTGCTTAACCTCTGGCTGCACCATCGCGATGCGCCTGTGCAGGCGTTTTATCAGGGTATTGAACGGGGCCACCTCGATTTCCCGCGCATTCAGCAGGGCGGCTTTGGCGGCGGGCTGTTTGCGATTTTTGTGCCGCCGCAGGAGTACATTGCCCGCACCGTGCCAGCCCGTGCCGGTGAACCCTGGCAACCGCTTGAGATCATGTGGCAGCAGTTGCAGATCCTGCAGCAACTGGCCGATGAATCAGGGGGCCGGGCGCGTCTCTGCCGCAGCGTGGAGGAGATTACAGAGTGCCGGGCGGCGGGTGTGCTGGCGATGGTGGCGCATATCGAAGGGGCCGATGCGCTGGATGAAGAGGGCGAACAGCTGCACGCCTTCTGGCAGGCGGGGGTGCGCAGCATCGGGCCGTTCTGGAATCTGCCTAACCGCTTTGGTCAGGGCGTCAGCGGCAGCTTCCCCGGCTCACCCGATACCGGGCCGGGGCTGACCCCGGCCGGTGAACGGCTGATCCAGCAGGCCAGCGCGCTCAATATGATGATCGACGTCTCTCACATGAATGAAAAGGCCTTCCGGGACACTGCCCGGATCGCCGCTGCGCCGCTGGTCGCCAGCCACTCTAACGCGCACGCCCTCTGCCCGCAGCCGCGCAATCTCACGGATGCGCAGCTGATGGCGATCCGCGACAGCGGGGGGCTGGTCGGCATCAACTTCGGCAACGCGTTTCTGCGGGCGGACGGTAAACGCGATGCCGACACGCCATTAACAGAAATTGTTAAGCATTGTGATCATCTGTTGAGGATAATGGGCAGCGACCATGTGGCCTTTGGCTCCGATTTCGACGGCATCACCCCGCCGGATGCGCTGGGGGATGTCAGCGGGATGCCGCGTCTGCTCGCGGCTTTCCGGGAAGCGGGCTATGATCAGACACTGACAGAGAAGCTGGCATGGGGAAACTGGCAGCGGGTTTTACGTCTGACCGGGCTGTGATAACAATTTCCTTACGTCCGGACTTGATCCCGACGCGCCATTGGCGCACCATCTGCCTGGAAATTGTGACAGTGCTCTCATTTAATCGCTATCACGCTGATTCCAGGCAGCTAAACTACTGTTAATAAAGAGGATATAAATTATGTGGAAAAAACCAACCTTCGTTGATCTGCGTCTCGGTCTGGAAGTGACTCTCTACATCTCCAACCGTTAATCGTTATGCCCGCCTTCTGAGCGGGCATTTTTTCAACTTCTGGTTTTCCTCTATGTTTATCAAAATCCTCGGTTCGGCCGCGGGTGGCGGGTTTCCGCAGTGGAACTGCAACTGCGCCAACTGCCACGGCGTGCGAAACGGCACGATTCAGGCCAGCATGCGTACACAGTCGTCGATTATCCTCAGCGATAACGGCGAGGCCTGGGTGCTGTGCAATGCCTCTCCCGATATCAGTCAACAGATCCTGCATACGCCCGAGCTGACACGTAAAGGGGTACTGCGCGGCACCGCGATAGGTGCCATTATCCTGACCGACAGTCAGATCGATCACACCACCGGGCTGCTCAGCCTGCGTGAAGGCTGTCCGCATCAGGTATGGTGCACCCCTGAGGTGCATGCCGACCTCAGCACCGGCTTCCCCATTTTTCCAATGCTCAGCCACTGGAACGGCGGCTTACAGCACCGGCCCATTGCGCCACTGACGCCGTTCAGCGTTGATGTCTGTCGCGATCTGGTGTTTACCGCGATTCCGATCATCAGTAACGCGCCGCCATACTCGCCCTATCGCGATCGGCCGCTGCCGGGTCACAACGTGGCGCTGTTTATCGAAAACCGCGCCAGCGGCCAGACGCTGCTCTATGCACCCGGTCTGGGAGAGCCTGATGACGTCATCCTGCCGTGGCTGCACAAGGCAGACTGCCTGCTGATTGACGGCACCGTCTGGCAGGATGATGAGCTGCTCGCCACCGGCGTAGGCCACAACACCGGCAAGGCAATGGGCCATCTGGCACTGGCAGAAGAGCAGGGGCTGATGGCGCTGCTGGCGTCGCTGCCGGCAAAACGCAAAATTCTGATCCACATTAACAACACCAATCCGATCCTTAACGAGCAGTCACCCCAGCGTCAGTTTCTGACAGAGCAGGGCATCGAGGTGAGCTGGGACGGAATGGCGATCCACCTTCAGGGCTAAATCATGCAGATCACCGAAACGCTGTCGCCACAGGCTTTTGAACAGGCTCTGCGCGACAAGGGTGCGTACTACCACATTTATCATCCCTATCACATTGCGATGCACAACGGTCAGGCGACCCGCGAGCAGATTCAGGGCTGGGTGGCCAACCGCTTCTATTACCAGACCACCATTCCGCTGAAAGATGCGGCGATCATGGCGAACTGTCCCGATCCGGCTACCCGGCGCAAATGGGTGCAGCGCATCCTTGACCATGACGGCAGTAATGGCGAAGAGGGCGGCATCGAAGCCTGGCTGCGGCTGGGCGAGGCCGTCGGTCTGACGCGTGAGGAACTGCTGTCGGAGCAACACGTGCTGCCTGGCGTGCGTTTTGCGGTGGATGCCTATATCAACTTTGCCCGCCGCGCCAACTGGCAGGAGGCCGCGTGCAGTTCACTGACAGAGCTGTTCGCGCCGCAGATCCATCAGTCGCGGCTCGACAGCTGGCCGCAGCACTATCCATGGATCAAAGAAGAGGGCTACTTCTACTTCCGCAGCCGCCTGGGTCAGGCGAACCGCGATGTGGAACATGGCCTGGCGCTGGCGCTGGACTTTTTCACCACCGCAGAGAGCCAGAACCGCATGCTGGAAATTTTGCAGTTTAAGCTCGATATTTTATGGAGCATGCTGGATGCGATGACCATGGCTTACGAGCTGAAACGTCCGCCTTATCACACCGTCACTGACAAGGCGGCGTGGCACACCACCCGACTGGTATAACCGATGAATGAGAACTCAATTGCCGCGTTTCGTCGCGGCTACCGCATGCAGTGGGAAGCCGCCCAGGAGAGCCACGTCGTGCTCTATCCGGAAGGGATGGCGAAACTGAATGAAACCGCCGCCGCCATTCTTGAGCTGGTGGATGGCAAACAGGATATCGCCGCGATTATCGCGACGCTGGACAGCCGTTTCCCGGAAGCGGGCGGCGTGGGTGCAGACGTTTTAGAGTTCCTGCAGTCAGCCTATGAACAGAAGTGGATACAGTTCCGTGACCCCGCATAAACCTGGCGTAAATCCGCCGCTCTGGCTGCTGGCCGAGCTGACCTATCGCTGCCCGCTGCAGTGTCCCTACTGCTCGAATCCGCTCGACTTTGCGCAGCAGGAGAAGGAGCTGACGACGGCGCAGTGGATTGAGGTGTTTCGCCAGGCGCGCGCCATGGGCAGCGTACAGCTCGGCTTTTCCGGCGGCGAGCCGCTGACCCGTAAAGATCTGCCGGAGCTGATTAAGGCCGCGCGCGATCTCGGCTTCTATACCAACCTCATTACTTCCGGCATCGGCCTGACAGAGAAGAAGCTGGATGCCTTCAGCGAGGCGGGTCTGGACCATATCCAGATCAGCTTTCAGGCGAGTGATGAAACCCTGAACGCCGCGCTGGCAGGTTCGAAAAAGGCGTTTCAGCAGAAGCTGGAGATGGCGAAGGCGGTGAAGGCCCACGGCTATCCGATGGTGCTCAACTTCGTGCTGCATCGCCACAACATCGATCAGATCGACAAAATTATCGACCTCTGCATCGAGCTGGAAGCGGATGACGTCGAGCTGGCGACCTGTCAGTTCTACGGCTGGGCGCAGCTGAACCGCGAGGGCCTGCTGCCTACCCGTGAGCAGATCGCTCGGGCGGAAGCGGTGGTAAACCGTTACCGTGAGCGCATGAGCGCCAGCGGCAGCCTGACCAATCTGCTGTTTGTGACCCCGGACTATTATGAAGAGCGGCCCAAGCCCTGCATGGGCGGCTGGGGTGCCATCTTCCTCAGCGTCACGCCGGAAGGCACCGCGCTGCCGTGTCACAGTGCGCGCCAGCTGCCGGTGGAGTTTCCGTCGGTGCTGACGCAGAGTCTGGACGATATCTGGTACAACTCGTTCGGTTTTAACCGCTATCGCGGTTTCGACTGGATGCCAGAGCCGTGCCGCTCCTGTGACGAGAAAGAGAAAGACTTCGGCGGCTGTCGCTGCCAGGCGTATATGCTGACCGGCAACGCCGACAACGCCGACCCGGTCTGCAGCAAATCACCGCATCACGGAAAAATCCTTGAGGCCCGCCGTGAGGCGGATTGCAGCGACATCAGGATTGGTCAGCTGCAGTTCCGTAACCGCAGCAACTCACAGCTGATCTACAAAACCCGGAACCTCTGATGATAACGCGCGGCCTGACGATCAATGGCCTGACGATTGAGCTGGTGCATCACGCCGACGCCAGTCAGGCCGCGGCGCTGATTCAGGTGGCGGCAGGCAGCCACGACGAGCCTGACCGCTGGCCAGGCCTGGCGCATCTGCTTGAGCATCTGCTTTTCACCGGCAGCACCGGCTGGCCTGATGAAGGCCGGCTGATGAGCTGGATCCAGGCGCAGGATGGCAGAGTTAACGCCACCACGCAGGCCCGCCGCAGCGCCTTCTTCTTTGAAGTTACGCCGTCGCTGCTGGCTGACGGGCTGCTGCGATTGCAGGATATGATTGCCCATCCGCTGCTCGACAATCAGGCGATCGGGCAGGAAGTGGCAGTGATTGACGCAGAGTATCAGCTGTTACAGCGCCATCAGCCGACACGCACGGAGGCGGCACTGCTGCACGCCGCAACATCACCCCCAGCATTCCGCCGCTTCCAGGCAGGGAGTCGCGCCACCTTTGGCGATGATCTCCCCGCTCTGCAGCGGGCGCTGTGCCAGTTCCACCAGCGCTATTACGTTTCCGGCAATATGCGGCTCTGGCTGCAGGGACCGCAGACGCTGGATGAGCTGGAGCAGCTGGCGCGGGATTTTGCCGCCAGGCTGCCGTCCGGTCACGCGCAGCAGGATCTGTCGCCGCCCGGACTGACAGGTGAGGCTGTCTGGCAACTGGCGGAGGGCGCACCCGCGGCGCTGTGGCGCAGCTGGCTGCTGAACAGTAGTGACGGTGTCACGTTATGGCGTGAGTTTCTGCTCGATGAAGCGCCCGGTTCACTGCTGGCGACGCTGCGCGAGCGGAAGCTGGCGGAGGCGCTGGATCTGCAATGGATCTATCAGGCCGATGACGCGCACTGGCTGGCTCTGAAGGTGGATACCGACCAGCCTGAGCTGACAGACAGCGTGATCGATGACTATCTGGCCGCGCTGCGCCAGACCACTGAATCGCAGCATCAGCACTATCAGCGGCTGGCACAGCAGCGTTTTGCCGCGCTCGCGCCGCTGGATCAGTTACGCCAGCGCGCCTTCGGCTTTGCGCCGGATGAGACGGAGTCTGCGTTGCCGCGGCTGCTGGCGTCGCTCTGCCGCGCGCCGCAAAGCTGGCTGATCTGCTCGCCGCAACCGGCGGCGGAGAATCTGGTCACGCAGGGATTCAGCCTGGCGCTCTCCCCGCGGAATGCCTTTTCCCGCACGAAGCCATCCCCGGCCTCATTCACCTTTTATCCGCTCAGCAGCGCCGTCACCGCTGAACCGTTGCCTGCCACGGCGGTAGTCTTACCGCATCATCAGCCTGACGACGGGGATGCTACGCTGATCCTGCGCCCGGAGTTCTGGACAACCTTTACGCCGGAGAGGGGCCTGGCGCTGGAAAAACGGCTGCGTCCGCTGTTTGCCGCGCTGCGCCATCAGGGCGGTCATGGGCGCTGGCAGGAAGTGGAGGGGGTGTGGCAACTGACGCTGCAGCTGCCGCCGGATGCGGCGGTGGCCGACAGGGCGCTCAGCCTGATTGTGCCTGCTCTCACGCCGCCTGCCGAATCCGGGCCGACTCCGCCTGTGGAGAGCATCGCCATTCGTGCGCTGCTGCAGCAGTTACCCTATGAGCTGGCGGTAAACGTAGCGCCCGGCAGCTGGCGGGCGGCACTGAAAGGGGGCAACGCGGCGCTGCACGCCCTGATCGCCCGGCGGCTGAGTGCGCTGTCGCTGCCGGTCAACCCGGCCGCGCCGCCGACGCGCATGACGCCCCGGACCGGTCTGACGCGTCTGCCCCATGCCAGCACCGATAATGCGCTGCTGCTCTTTATCCCGCTGCAGCAGAGTGAACAGCTGGCTGCGCTGCGGGCGCTGGCCCTGATCTACGAGCCGCGCTTTTTCCAGCGCTATCGGGTCGAACAGCCGGTGGGCTACGTGGTCAGCAGCCGCTATCTGCGCTGCGCCGACGAAGACGGGGTGCTGTTTGCGCTGCAGTCACCTGACTACAGCGCGCTCTCCCTGCTGCGCTACTGCCGCAACTTCCTGCGCTCGCTGACGCCGAAGCTGGGCGAGTGCGATCTGGTGGCACTGAAAACCCGCCTGCTCAGCAGAGAAAGCGATCAGCCGCTGGCACGGCTGCGTCAGGAGAATGGCCTGGCTGAACCCGATGCGGCGCAGATCCAGGCGCTGGATCTCAGGGATCTGCAGCAGCTGCATCGCACGCTGATGCAGGATCGCCGCCGCTGGCGGGTGCTGTTCACGGACGGAGAACGGACGCAGGCCTGGCAGAGAGTTGCTGAATTTATTTGAAAATTACCGACAAATCTCTTCACTGTCTAAAACGGGAAATTTGCACCACACTTAGTGCACTTTTGTCCGCATAAGGAATTGACCGTGAAGAACTTCAAACGTATTGCACTGCCCCTGTTAGCCGCTGCGACCCTGTATGCTCCCCTGTCCCAGGCTGAGGCGATGCACTACCAGCTGAACCCTGAGCATACGTCCGTCATCGTTGCCTGGAACCACTTCGGCTTCTCCAACCCGACCGCGGATATCCCGGATGCCACCGGTACGCTGGTGTTTGACAAAGATCATCCGGAAGCTTCACGCGTTGACGTGACCCTGCCGGTCAGCAAAATCGACAGCCACGTTGCGGCACTGACGAAAGAATTCAAAGGCGCGGACTATTTCGATACCGCGAAATACCCGACGGCCACCTTCCACAGCACCAAAGTGGTCGCGAAAGGCGACAACAAATTTGATGTTGAAGGTAACCTGACCCTGAAAGGGATCACCAAACCGGTTACGCTGCACGCTACGCTGAACAAGCAGGGCGAGCATCCGATGGTGAAGAAGCAGGCGATTGGTTTTGATGCCACCGGCACCATCAAACGCTCTGACTTTAAACTGGATAAATATGTGCCAGCGGTCAGCGACGAGGTCACTCTGACCCTGTCTACCGAAGCCTACGCGAAGTAACAGGCTGGCGGCGCAGCCCGTGCGGCTGCGCCACGTTTCTCACGCTGTCAGCCAGCCCTGCAGGCTCTCCAGCGTGACAGAGGCCCCGCCACAGACGATAACCAGCACCTTCTCTTCCGGCTTAAAGCTAATCTTCCCGTCATAGAGCATCGACAGCGACACGCCACAGGCAGGTTCTGTCAGAACACGATGATCGTCCAGAAAGCGGCGACAGGCGTTCACGGCTTCATCATCGGTCACCACCATCCCCCGGACGTCTGAACGGCGCGCCACCGTAAACGCATTTTCACACACCTGGCTGGCCGCCAGCGTCGTGGCAATCCCGCTGACGCTCTCCAGCGTGACCCGCTCGCCCGCCTTCAGCGCGGCGTTAAGGGAGGCGGTTCCCTCTGTTTCGACCGCATAAACCGGAATATGGCCGAGCTGATGTTTTTCCAGTCCCTGCATCACGCCGGAGAGCAGGCTGCCACCGCCTGTCGACAGGATGACGGCATCCGGACGCAGCCCTTCGTCGATCACTTCATCCACCAGCGTACTGATGCCATCCCACAGCAGCGGGTTGTCAAAGGGGTGAATATAGATATTCTCCGCTGTCGCCAGCGACAGGGCATACGCATTCGCTTCACTCCAGACCCTGCCGTGGACGATGAGCCTGGCGCCTTCCTGTTCAATAAGCTGTCTGGCGCGCGCCGAGGTGGTTTCAGGCACCACCACCGTAACCGGCAGCCCCAGCCGGCGGCCACTGTGGGCCACGGCAATACCCGCATTGCCGCCGGAGGAGCTGATAAAGGCTTTTGCGCCCTGCGCGGCGTAATGGCGGCAGATGTGGGCCGCACTCCGGAGCTTAAATGATCCGGTCGGCTGCGCTGATTCCATTTTCAGCCAGACATGGCTCCCGCTGTGCTGACTGAGTGGCAGGGAGTAAATGAGCGGGGTGCGGATACTGATTTCCATGCGTCTTATCCTGATCAAAGGCGTTGATGACAAACCGGCTGACTGTCAGGCCGGGGGTGCGGGAGAGCAGCGTCGGACAGGGGAAGCGTCCGCCTCGCCGAAGATAAGGCGCACGATTCTCCTTACAAATCATCATTCTTCTGCTGCATTTTCTGTCGGCTTTATTCGTTATACAGAAGAGTGTTACCTGTTCGCAACAGCGATGCTGAATCTGATTAACATGATGATGGGCAGGGGATATCGGCATCCTTTTATCCGCCGGCCGGCGGCGAAACCGGGAAAAATGAGGTGAAAGTCACAAATTCGTAACGTCACTGTCTCGCCTGATTCCGGCTTTTTCCGCCGTTCTCCCCATCCCGCCAGCCCGCACGCTAACCCGATGATTTATATCGATTCGTCTCAGGCGTAATAAGTCGGAATAGCGTGACTCACATCACAAATCATGCGCCTCATAATCCGCTGTCAATATTCGGGCCAGTGAAAAACCGCTCATAAATGTGACCTCACCTGCAAAGTGCAACTCCGCTTACCGGAAGAATGACCCTCAGCAGATTCAGCCAGCGAGGAGAGGATGATGCGGATTGGAATGGTCATCAGTGGCGGCGATGTCACCGGGATTAATAATTTTGTTTTCCAGATTGGCCGTCTGACCCAGGCCGGGATGGTGATATTTGACGGCGGCATTCCCGGCCTGCTGGCCAATAATCACCGTGAAATCAGCCAGCGCGATCTGCTGGACTTCTCCATCGCCGCGATTCCGGTCATTCAGTCGGGACGCACCGAAAAAAAACTGGTGCAGAGCGAGTACGAGCTGATTGCACGCCAGCTGAAAAACGCCCGGATTGACGTATTGATTCTGGCGGGCGGTGACGGATCGCTGCAGTTTCTTCACATGCTCTCACAGAGCGGGGTGAACTGCTTTGGTGTCGGCATGACCATCGACAACGATGTTTTCGGCAGTGACTACACCCTGGGCTTTTCCACCGCCTGCGAGCAGGTCTTAAAAGAGGTGGCGAAGCTGCGTAATACCGGGCGCGCCTTACCGGGCCGGGTATTTATGGTGGAGCTGCTCGGCGGCTACTGCGGTGAATTGACCCTGCAGTCCGCGATTAAAGCCAACGCGGATATTGCGCTTATCCCGGAGTGCCAGATCCCGGTGCCGCAGCTGGCGCAGCGCATTACCCGGCGGCTGGAACAGCAGAACAGCGTGGTGATTCTCTGTTCAGAAGGTTACACCCGGGAATATTCGCCCGGTTTTCAGGGCGCTATCGACACCTTAATCAAACAGCTTGAACCCCTGATTGGCGTTCGGATCCGTAAAACCATTCTCGGTTACGGACTGCGTAATGGTGACCCCACCTGCGAAGAGATTTATCAGGGCACCATTATGGCCAGTGAGGTGGTGCGTTGTATTCAGTCAGGCATGCGGAATAAAGCGGTCATTATTAACGGCAGCAATAAACCGATCCCGATTGATTTAATAAGCATGCAAAAACGCCTGGTCGATATTGACGGGCACTATTACAAACTCGCTAAACAACTCAACATCGTGTGAGGAGAAGAACATGCTGAAAATATTATGTGTCTGTGGTTGTGGATTAGGCTCCAGTTTTGCCATTGAGATGAGCGCAAAGGCCGTTTTAAAAAAACTGGAAATTGAAGCCGATATCGATCACACCACCATTTCAGAAGCAAATGCTTTTAAGTCAGATATGATCCTGACGCAAAAAGCCTTTGCCGATGTATTGAATGCGGATGCCACGCCAGAGCAGATTAAACGGGTCATTATTCTTAACCGGCTCACCGATAAAGCGGAAATAGAGCAGAAGATCCTGGCCTTTTTAAAAGAACGCAACCTGAAGGTCGCCGCCCATGAATAGTGTGATTGATTTTCTGGTCAAAGATCTGCTGGGACAGGCATCGATTCTGATCGCCTTTATTGCCCTTATCGGTCTGCTGCTGCAAAAAAAATCGGCAGGGAAGGTGATGGAAGGCACCTTTAAAACCCTGCTCGGATTTTTAATTATGATGGCGGGTATCAATATTATTGTCGGCACGCTGACCTTCCTGAACACCATCTTTACCCACGGCTTTGGCATGCGCGGTTATATCACCGATGTGGCCGCCATTGCCGGGCTGGCAAACCGTGAGCTGGGGTCGGAAGTGGCGCTGACGCTGCTGGCGATCTTTATCGTCAACATCATCATCGCGCGCCTGACGCCCTTTAAGTACATCTTCCTGACGGGACAGGCGCTGCTCTGGATGGCGACGATCGGCGCCGTCATCGGTTACAAAGCGGGACTGACCGGCCTGCCGCTGATCCTGACCGGCGGCATCTTCGGCGGCATCATGGCGGTCATCATGCCTGCGCTGGCGCAGCCGGTGGTGCGGCGCATTACCGAGTCGGATGATGTCGCGCTGGGTCACTTCTGCACCATTGGCTATCTGGTCACGGCTGCGGTCGCCAGAGTGGTCGGCAAAGGCTCCCGCTCAACCGAAGATCTGAAGCTGCCGGATAACTTTAAGTTTCTGCAGGACACCTATCTGTCGATGGCGCTGGTGATGGTGCCGATGTATCTGATCCCCGCCCTGGCCGCCGGCCCGGCCTTCATCGCACAGTACAGCAACGGCATGAACTACCTGATGTACGCCTTTATGCAGTCGATTCAGTTTGTTGCCGGGGTGTTTGTGCTCTACAGCGGCGTTCGCCTGCTGCTAAACGAGCTGGTGCCTGCGTTCCGCGGTATCGCCATGCGGGTGGTGCCGGATGCGAAACCGGCGCTGGACTGTCCGGTGATGTTTCCTTACGCCCCTAATGCGGTGATTGTCGGCTTCCTCGCCACCACGCTCGGCTCCATCGTCGGCATGCTTCTCTTCCCGATGATGGGTCTGGCGATGATCCTGCCCGGTCTGCTGACCAACTTCTTTGCCGGGGGCACCGCCGGGGTCTTTGGTAACGCCATGGGCGGGCGGCGCGGCGCGATGATCGGCGGCTTTGTTCACGGCCTCTTTATCACGTTCCTGCCCGCCATCCTGGTGCCGATGCTGGAAAGCTACGGCTTTACCGGCGTGACCTTCAGCGATTCCGATGTCATCAGTACCGGACTGGTACTCGGCCACGCTTTCCAGAATAACTGGCTGTTCGTCGCTCTGTTTATTGCCTTTGTTACCGCGCTTGCCTGGTTTGTTAATGGCAAATCCACCCGACCTCACGAGGAAAAAATCCATGAAACTTTATAATTTCGCCGACCTGCTTCAGCTGGCTAAACAGCGTGACTTTAAAGCGGTGGGATCTTTTAATCTGCACTGTCTGGAGATGCTGCCCGCCTATTTTAAAGCGGCAGAGAAAACCAGCAGTCCGTTGATGATCCAGATTTCCACCGGTACGGCGAAATATCTCGGCCATAAGCTGCTGGTCGACGCCATCAAATCGCTGTCAGAGAGCACCGGCGTGCCGACGTGTCTGCATCTCGATCACTGCTCGGATCTGACGGCTATTCAGACGGCGATCGACGCCGGCTTCAGCTCTGTGATGTATGACGGCTCTCATCTGCCAATTGAGGAAAATATTGCCAACACCCGTCGGGTGATCGATATGGCGCGACCGCACAACGTCTCGGTCGAGGCGGAGCTGGGGGCAATTGGCGGCTCGGAGGATGGCAAAAGCCTGGAGATGGAGGCGATTGCGTTTACGCCGGTGGAGGATGCGCGTCGCTTCGTGGAGGAAACCGGCGTCGATATGCTGGCGATCTCTATCGGCACCGTGCACGGGCTTTACACCGGCAAGGCGCACATTCAGCATCAGCGGCTGGCCGATATTACGGCGGCCACCCGCACGCCGCTGGTTCTGCACGGCGGCACAGGCGTCAGCGACGAAGATATGCGGCTGGCGGTGAGCAGCGGGATTGAAAAGGTCAACGTCGGAACGGAAATGAACGTTCAGTGGGTGGCACAGTGCAAATCGACCTTTGAAAAAGGCAAGGTCAATGACAGCGTGCGTAATTTCCTGGTGCCGGCAAATGACGCAGTAACTAATGTGCTGGTGGAGAAGATGCAGTTATTCCGCTGATCGCCGGATCGGTTATCAGTCAGTCGTAACGTTTTTATTTTCATGCCTTAACTGAACCCCTGAAATAATCCGGGGCAGGAGAGCCTATGTTTGGATTTCTGAAAAAGTCACCGGCGGGTGAACCGGTCAGCCCGCAGCAGCAGGACCATCTGGCGGAACTCAGCCGCGGCAAAATAACGCAGCTGGAGGAGCAGCTGGCTATTAATCCGCGCGATGGCGCAACGCAGAAAGAATTAATGCTGGAATATAACCGGGCGTTAAGCTTATTTGCGAAAAGCCCTCGCTACCGCAATGAAATCGATGCGCTGTTTGTCAAAATAGATGAATTGCGCAATGTGGTTCGCCAGTCGATCTGAGGAGAGCGGATGACCATTAAGCAGTTATTACAGGAGGCCGACGCCATTCAGACCGGCATTGACGCCACGGACTGGCGTCAGGTTATCGCCCTGGCCGCGGCTCCG
This sequence comes from Type-F symbiont of Plautia stali, assembly GCF_059731105.1. Taxonomy (NCBI): domain Bacteria; kingdom Pseudomonadati; phylum Pseudomonadota; class Gammaproteobacteria; order Enterobacterales; family Enterobacteriaceae; species Type-F symbiont of Plautia stali. The sequence goes on from NZ_AP035909.1 coordinate 1,935,412, forward strand.
CTGGTCAGCGGCGGCTATCTTCACGCCTCCTATCCGGAGGCGGTGATTGCCAATACGCTGACGCATGGCGCGTACTATGTCTTTGAGGAGGGGATTGCCATTCCTCATGCGCGCCCGGAAGCCGGGGTGATCCGCGACTGTTTCAGTCTGATCCTGCTGAAGGAACCGATCTCCTTTGCGGGCAGCGATAAGGCGGACATTGTGATCATGTTTGGTGCGCGCGACAGTAACGCGCACATTGAAGAGGGGATCCGGGCCATTGTGTCGCTGCTGGAGGATGAGGAGACGCTGGTCAGGTTACGTCAGGCCAGCAGCGCAGCGGAGGTCATCGATATCTTATGACGCTGACAAATACGGTAAAACGGGTGGTGCTGGTGAACGGCATCCCGGCGTCGGGTAAAAGTACCCTGACGCAGGCGCTCTCTCACCATTTTGGCTGGCCGGTGCTGACGCTCGACGCGCTCAAAGAGCCGTTTATGCGCTGCTTTACCCCGGTTGACCGCGCGCGAAACCGGCAACTGGGCTGCGCGGCCTACCAGGCGATCTGGAACATTGTCGGCCAGGCACCGGCCAGTCAGATCTGGCTGATCGACGCCTGGTTCGGGTTTCAGCCGCGTGCGCTGCTGGAGCAGGGGCTGAAACAGGCCGGCGTGGAGGAGGCGCTTGAGCTGTGGCTGAAGATTGATCCGGAGGTGGCGGTGGCGCGCTATCAGGCACGGCTGTCGCAGCGGCTGCCGGGACATCCCGGTGCCGAGTATCTGCCGGAGCTGCGCCAGCTGGCGCGTCAGGCCAGGCCGATGGCGCTGGGGCCGGTCTGTGAGACTGACGCCTGCGCCCGGGACGACACGGCCGTTATTCACTGGCTGCAACATCAACTGACCAGAACCCGCTACACTTCAGCTCATCATGAGCGACGTGAGGAGCGGCAGGATGACATCACCCCCCTATCTGCAAACCGGTGAAAGCGCCGTGCTCTATGACGGCGTCTGTAAGCTGTGTAACGGCTGGGTTCAGTTTCTGCTGCGCCATCGGCTGGCGCGGCAGGTTCGTTTTGCCTCGGTGCAGAGCGAGCAGGGCAAGGCGCTGCTGCGCTGGGCCGGACTGCCGGAAGAGAAGATCAGCACCATTGTCTACATTAAAGGTGACCAGCACTGGCTGCGGGCGCAGGCGGTGTTCCGCGTTATGCAGCATCTCCCTCTGCCGTGGCGCGGGCTGGCGGTGCTGCGTCACTTCCCCGACACCCTCAGTAACTTTGCTTATGACCGCATCGCGTTAAATCGCTACAGGCTGTTTGGCCGTTACAGCAGCCAGCATGCGATTGTCCCCGATTATCCCGGACGTTTTCTGCATCAGGTTGATGCCCCGCGCTGAAGTGTGAAAGGTGGCTGTGGGCGGCACTGAGATCAATGATATCCTTGGGGTTATTGTTGCTGCCCATGACCACAGCACGCCTGTGCTGCCAGACAACGGATAGAGGGATGCATGCCGGTTAACTTCGATCTCAACGATCTCTACGCGTTTCGCGCGCTGGTGGAGTTTGGTAACTTTCGCCTGGCGGCGGAATCGATCTGTCTCTCCCAGTCGGCGCTGAGCCGCCGGATCGATAAACTGGAAACCACACTGGGGATCAAACTGTTTGAGCGCACCACGCGCCGCGTAACGCTGACGCTGAAAGGGCACGCGTTTGCGCAGCGCTCAGACAAGCTGCTGACAGACTTCGAAGAGGTGATGGCCGATCTCAGTGAGGTCAGCCTCGCCCGCACGGGGCTGATTACGGTCGCCTGCGTGCCGTCAGCGGCCTACTACTTCATGCCCAATATCATCCGGCTGTTTCAGGTGCGCTACCCCAGAGTGCGGGTGAAACTGATCGACAGCAGTGCGGCCAATGTGTATGACGCGGTGATCGGCGGGCAGGCGGATTTCGGCATCAGCTTCTCCAGCCGTTCGCAGCCGGATGTCCATTTTCAGCCGCTGAGGGATGACCCTTACGTGGCGGCCTGTCGGCGCGATCATCCGATTGCCGGAAAAAAGAGTCTGAGCTGGCAGGCGTTTTATCAGTATGAGTGGATCGGGCTGGATAAGACCTCCGGTAATCGCAATCTGCTGGATCAGGCATTGCAGGCGATCGTGCCGGAGAAGCCCTGTGTCTGCGAAACCCGGCACGTCACGACCATGCTGGGAATGGTTGAGGCGGGGCTCGGCATTGCTGCCGTCCCCGCCATGTCGATGCCGGGTTATGATCACGCCCTGCTGACGGGCGTGCCGTTAACCGACCCGGAGGTGAAACGCACCATCGGCCTGCTGCGCAAAAATGGCCGGATGCTGTCGCATATCGCGGGCGAACTGGAAAACCTGATTACTGAACAGTATCAGCTTCTCTGACCGGTTTTGAGGCCGTCACGCTGTGCAGTCCGCTGGCCAGCACGGCCTTCTGGTTTTCCGGCGACGCGAGCCAGTGCAGCAGCTTACTCGCCTCATCCGGCTGCCCGGAGGTGCGCACCACGGCACCGGCAAAGCGGGTGGTGTATTGCAGCTTCGCCGGCAGCTCCCCAATAAAGGTGACGCCTGGCACGGGCAACAACTCACTCACCTGCTGAAACCCGATACTGTATTTCCCGGCCGCCACCTCTGACGCCACCGGAATGCGCTCAACCTTCACGGCTTTATTCCTGACCTGGTCCTCAATGCCCAGCCGGCTGAAAAGCTGGCTGCTGACATATTTACCGCTGGCGCTGTCGGAATAGGCGATGGAACCGGCCTTCAGCAGGGTGGCGCGGAGTTCACTTTCGCTGCCGATTTTAACCGGCGTCGCCCCCTGTCTGATGACCGCGCCGATGCGCGAGTCGGCGAGTTCTACCCGTGAACCCGGCAGCGTCTGACCCTTTTTCTCCAGTCCGGTCAGCGCGTCGCCGACCATAATCACCACATCGGCCGGTTCACCGCGCGCCAGTCGCGCCGGGATCGCCTGTGGGGTCTTGCCCATCGACGGACCGGCAACCGTATGGAGGGTGATCCCTTCCTGCCGGGCGAAACGGGGCGAGAGAGTATCCCAGGCCGCTTTAAACCCGCCGGAGATCATCACCGTCAGTTCTTTGGCCTGCGCACCGGCACTGCCCAGCAACAGGGGGATTAACAGTAAAGCAGATTTCATTCTCAGTTCCTCAGCTAAAGGTCTTACCGGCGTGGGATAACGCACGGCTGGTACGGCGATAGAGATAGAGGGTGGCCAGCAGGGCGCAGACAGCCGCAAAGCTCATCCAGTAGCCGGGCGACGCTTTATCGCCGGTCAGCTCAATCAGGCCGGTGGACATCACCGGGGTAAAGCCGCCAAACAGGGCAGTCGCCAGGCTGTAGGCCAGTGAAAAGCCCGCGACGCGCACTTCAGCCGGCATGATTTCGGTCAGGGCCGGGATCATCGCACCGTTGTAGAGACCGTAGATCATCGAAAGCCACAGCAGCACGCCCAGCATCATTGAGAAGCCGGGGGCCGCCGCCAGCAGGCTCAGCGCCGGATAGCTGGTCGCCATCGCCAGCAGGGTCATCGCCACCAGGATCGGCTTACGGCCAAAGCGGTCGGAGAGCGCGCCGCCGATCGGCAACCAGATAAAGTTCGATACCGCCACCAGTAACGTCACCAGCAGGCTGTCAGAGGCGCTAAGCAGCAGCACTTTCTTGCCAAAGGTCGGGGCGTAAACCGTGATCAGGTAAAACGCGGTGGTTGTCATCGCGACCATCAGCATGCCGGCAATCACGACCTGCCAGTTAGCGAGCAGAATACGGAACACCTGCTTCACTTCGGGATGGCTGCGACGATTGTTGAACTCCTGCGTCTCTTCGAGCTTGCGGCGCAGCACGAAAATAAACGGCACGATCAGACAGCCGAACAGGAAGGGAATACGCCAGCCCCACTCGCGGATTTCACTTTCTGCCAGTACGGCGTTGAGAATAAAGCCCATCGCGGCGGCGACCATAATGGCCACCTGCTGGCTGCCTGACTGCCAGCTGGTGTAGAAGCCTTTGCGGCCTGGCGTGGCGATCTCGGCCAGATAGACCGACACACCACCCAGCTCCGCACCGGCCGAGAAGCCCTGCAACAGGCGGCCGATCAGCACCAGCAGCGGCGCCCACAGGCCAATGCTCTGGTAGGAGGGGATCAGCACGATCAGAAAGGTGCCCGCCGCCATAATGGAGAGCGTAACGATTAGTCCCTTACGACGGCCGACCTTATCGATGTAGGCTCCCAGCACGACCGCGCCGATAGGGCGCATCAGGAAACCGGCCCCAAACACGGCAAAGGTCATCATCAGGGAGGCGAACTCACTGCTGGCCGGAAAGAAGGTGTGAGCGATATAGGTGGCATAGAAACCGAACAGGAAGAAATCGAACTGTTCGAGGAAGTTGCCAGAGGTCACACGGAAAATTGCGCCAATCCTGGCGCGGTGAGTCATGGGTGAGGTGGTCTGCATCAGAAGCTCCAGTAAGGTATGACGCTTTTTGCCGCGCCTGTGACTGAAGAGTGGATCAGCGCCCGGCGCTAAATAAGTGCAAAATGAGAATCAATTGATGTGTCAGTCGCATGATTGCCCGGCGTTATCAATTTAAAGGCTTACGATTCAGAAGGTTGGACAGCCGCGCGTTTTCACTGCTTCTGTTATCGGTGCTGGCGTGAGTTTGCGGAAATGTGACAGGATTCATAGGCGTGTTACAGGTTCTGGCAGGGGATGCGCCGGTTGTCGTGCCGCCAGAAGGGGTCTGGCGGCAGGAATAAAACGGTCAGGTCATGTTATGCGTTAACGCGAGGTGACACCGAAAATCTGTTGCAGATGGCGGAGACCCGCCACGGTGAAAGCCACTTCCCGATAGCCTGCCTGCCGGGTCAGCCAGCCCTGCTGTTCAAAGCCGGTCAGCAGCGCGGCGCCCGCGTAGCCCCCGAGATGAAACTGCCGCTCACTCCAGTCCAGGCAGCCACAGCACGCTTTCCGTCGTCCGGGTTGTGACAGGTCAATCTGCAATGCCAGAAACTGCTGTCTGCCGTGAAGCGTGACCGCGCTGCCTTCGGGCGTGATCCAGCCCTGATGCACCAGTGAGGCATAGATCTGCACCGCAATTTCACCTGCCAGATGGTCATAACAGGTGCGGGCGGTGCGAAGCGCGCGTGGCGCTGTGCTCTCAGGGGCGGCAATCCGTTGCCACGACACGCCCATCATGTTCTCAATCAGCGTGGCGATATCACTGCCATTCAGCCGGTAATAACGGTGACGGCCCTGCGCCAGGCACACGATCAGCCCGCTATTCATCAGCCGGGTCAGATGTGCGCTGGCGGTGGAGGGCGCGACATCCGTGACGGCACTGAGCTCCGTGGCCGTCCATGCGCGTCCATCCATCAGCGCTGACAGCATCTTTACCCGCGAGGGATCGGCCATCGCGGCGGCGACACCGGCAATGGCGTTTTCCAGCGCGTCACTGTCGTCGGGGGCATTATGGGGTTGCGGTGTTGCCATCGGAGGATACGGCCCATTCTGTAGTCAGCCCGGCGGCTGAGAGATTGTTGTCGGTGATCAGGATCAGCCGGTTAGCGTGGTCACTGTACTGCACCAGGATATTTATCCCTGCTGCGGCCAGGCGTGTGGTAATGGCACCCAGTTCGCCGGGACGCTGCTGAGGGAGCCGGCGGATGAGTGGAACATGGACGGCTTCAACCGCGATCCCTTCCGCTTCCAGCACCCTTCGGGCCCGTTCACCCTCTGCCACCAGAAAATGGGCGTGGCTCAGTGTGCCGGACGAGAACATGCCACCGCCTTCCAGTCCAATCCCCTGATCGCCCAGCAACGTGGTAAGCCGGGAGAGCGTGCCCGGGCTATTCTGCAGGATCACATGAATGTCGAACATATTACATTTCTCCCGGGTTAAACGCATATTCTCTGACGAGGGTGACGATGCGCAGATGATAAGCGGCAAAAAGCGTCTCACGGCCTTCGCGCTGGGCAGCCTGATGGCACAGATTGCGCTTCCAGGCCCTGATCGACTCTTCATCGCGCCACCAGGAGAGTGAAAGGATTTTTTTCTCATCGGTCAGGCTCTGAAAACGCTCCAGAGAGATAAATCCCTCGTTTTCCATCAGCAGCGGTCTAAGGTCCGCCGCCAGCTGCCTGTAACGCATCTGGTGTTCCGGCAGGGCTTCAGCTTCAAATAGTACAGCAATCATTGCGCTTCTCCTTGGGGTTGATAGCCGGAAAATAGCGGGCGGGACGCGTCAATGCTTCGGCCTGAAACGAAATAAGTCCGTACGGGAGGACAATCCTGCTCTCATGAAGGCACAGGATCCCGGCTGATTAACCGTGCCGTACCAGGTTAAAACCCTCATCCTCGTGCGGCGGTTCGAAGAAGCGGGTGATGAGCGCGAACTGCTCTTCCGTGGCGGCAAAGGCGTGGCTGCCACTCTGGTTACGGGCATGCAGACGCGACAGACAGCGCGCATCCGGCACATCCAGATAGTGCAGACAATGGTCTGCCTGGGAGCGCTGAATCACCGAACGCATCCAGTCACGATTCGCGCGGGTATTGGCAGGAAAATCAAGCACCACCGACACGCCTGCGTTAAGCAGCGCCACCAGATGAGGTGTCATTGCTGTTCTGAGTTTTGCTGCACAGCGCACGTAATCCGCCACCGACTGCATCTCCTCCTGCCAGAGCGCGGCAAGCCACTGATCCTCGCTGATCACCACACACCCTGGGGACGCGCCCAGCTCAGCGGCCAGCGTCGATTTTCCTGAAGCTATTTTTCCACACAGCAGATGCAGTGTGGCCTGGGAAGCGTCCATCGTGCTGTCACTCCTGTAGCAAAGAAAGTCCTAGCGGATAAACGCCGAAAAGAGAGGGCGAAATGTGTCCGGCTGATACAGGATTCAGGCTAACAAAAGCGGCGCGGGGTGAGCAACATTATGAGAGACGAATGAGGGGCAGAACGGGGTGTCGTGTGTCTGGCTGCTTCCAGGGCTGGGGCGTTATGCCGGGTGGGATTACGCAAATCGCTGTGCAGAGCGAACTGCGCCTGAACCCGGAGGGGACTCAGGCGATAAGCAGAGAGAAGAATGCGGAACGGGAATACAGCGTAGCAGACATCATTTCCGCGCCATCAGCATGGTCAGCAGTTCACGGCAGCACGCTTCTTCTTCGACACTGTCTGCGGAGGCGAGATAGCGCAGCAGTTCCATGCAGCTTTTTTCCTTGCCCGCTTCCAGTAACTCCTCGATCAGGAAATTAAGTTTGTCCTGTTCAGAGGCAGTAAAAGAGGAGCTGAACCCGGTTTGGGTCGGGAGAGTGGGATTGACCGGCAGGGTCAGGGTGTTTTGCATCGGCATATTATTGTCCTGTTTCGGGTTAAAAAATGCACTGGTGTTGCTATTAAACTTATACAGCGATCCTTATTTTGTACAGGAATGGGATGGAATGATTTTTAACCCGGGCCTAAGCGCAGCGCGGGATGCAGAGGAAATCCCGGCTAATCATTCAGTTATCTGACAACCCTTTTCAGAAATTTTTTTCTCTGTTCAGACCTGAATCCACTTCACACGACGGCAAAAAACTTTTCATTCACGCTCTTCCCCTGATCGCTGATTTAAGTGATAGTAACGCCGCTTTACATTAATAATTCTCATTATCATCTGTGTGGGTTTTTACAATGAAAAAATGGTTTTTCGCACTGGGGATGCTCACGCTGTCAGGAATGGCGTCGGCCAAAATGATTACTGATGTCGCAGGCCGTCAGGTTGAGGTGCCGCAGGAGGCGAAGCGCATCATTCTGGGTGAGGGGCGTCAGATCTATCTGCTGGCAGCCTTTGACACCGACGCGCCCTTTAAGCGGGTCATCGGCTGGCGGGACGATCTCCACAAGGCCGACTGGGATGGCTATCAGGCTTATGAGAAACGCTATCCACAAATCAGGAAACTGCCGACCTTCGGCGGGGCGAAAGATGGCACCTTTAACATTGAGCAGGCGTTAACCCTGAAGCCCGATCTGGTGCTGATGAATCTGGAATCGAAAGCGGCCACTGATGAAGGCAAGCTGACAGAAAAACTGCAGGCGGTCGGTGTGCCGGTGGTGTTTATCGATTTCCGTGAAGCGCCGATGGTGAATGCCGAGAAAAGTATCCGCATCATGGGCGAACTGGTGAACAAACCGGCGCGGGCGCAGGAGATCATTCAGTTCCGCCAGCAGCAGATTGAGAGGGTGACCTCGCGGCTGAAAAACTTTACCGGCTATCGCCCGAAAGTGATGATCGACCGCGCCGGTGGCTACAGCGATGAGTGCTGCATGTCGTTTGGTAATGAGAACTTCGGTCAGATGGTGGAGATCGCGGGCGGACGTAATATTGCCAGAGATCTTATCCCCGGCACCTTCGGTACCGTGAACCCGGAGCAGATCATCGCCAGTCAACCCGATGTGGTGGTGGTCACCGGGGCCAACTGGAAGAACTACAATACCGTGGGCAAATGGGTCGGCGTCGGGCCGGGCGCCAATGTGACCGAGGCGACGGCGCGTCTGAAGGCGCTGATGATGCGCGATGCGTTTAAAACCCTGCCGGTGGCGCACAATGGCAACGTCCACGCGATCTGGCATCAGTTCTACGACAGTCCTTATCAGTTTGTGGCTATCCAGGCGCTGGCGAAGTGGCTGCATCCCGATCTCTTTGCCGATCTCGATCCCGACGCAACGTTCCGCGAATTTCATCAGAAGTTCCTGCCGCTGCCTTATCAGCCAGGCTACTGGGTGACACTGCCCGCAGATAAACCCTGACTGACCGGCGATGACAGGGATGTCATCGCCAGCATTACACTTCCCGCCGAATAAACCCGCTCTTTCCCTTCAGATTTACTAACCTTTTACAGGCGCGGCCTCGTTTGCTCTGAGCAGCATGACGTGTCGTCGTCCGCATTCACGCTAAAAATGGAGAGAAACATGCGCAATATCTCGGGAAGATCGGCCTTTGCCGTGACGCTGTACGCTCTGCTGGAGCCGGTGCCGCTGGGCTTTTTTGTTGCGGCCTGGCTGTTCGACATTTTCTACAGTCAGACCTTTGTGCAGTTCTGGACTGACGCCGCAGGCTGGCTGATTGCGCTGGGACTGATTCTGGCCATTGTGCCGCGACTCATCGCGCTGGTTTATCTGTTTCGCGGCAGTGACAGTGCGGAGAAGAGCCATTTCTGGCTCTGGCTGGTGGCGGTTGTGATCGCTGTCGTTAATGCGTTTATTCACAGCCGTGATGCCGCCGCGGTGATCCCGCTGGGCGTGACGCTTTCGACGCTGGTGGTGGCGCTACTGCTGCTGGCGAATGTGCAACTTGCGTTACGTCAGCGTAGCGCTTAAGGAGGAGCCACCATGAAGATACCGCATAAAACGCTGCTCGCGCTGACCCTGGCAGCCCTGCTGGCAGGCTGTGATGATGGTGCACAAATCGACCCCCAGAAGCAGACCGGTCCGAATCCTGAACTGCCAAAGGCGAAGAGTTTCTTTATGCCGCCGATGCAGGTGCCGGAAGGCACGCCCTGGAAGGCGGGTGAGATGCCCAAAGTGGCTGACGGGCTGAAGATTGAAAAGATCGCTGACAATCTGCAGCATCCGCGTCAGGTCTATGTCCTGCCGAACGACGACGTGCTGGTGGCGGAATCAAACGGCCCGGCCAAACCGACGACCCGGCCGAAGCAGCTCATCATGGGCATCGTACAGAAAGCCTCAGGTAAGGGCGGTGCAGGCGGCAACCGGATTACGCTGCTGCGCAAGGTGAACGGCAAATGGGAGCAGCACCGTTTCATTGAGAATCTGCATTCCCCGTTTGGCATGCAGCTGATTGGCAACACGCTCTATGTCGCCAATGCGGACAGCCTGGTGAAGTTCCCATATCGCGAAGGGGAAACCGAGATTCGCACCGCGCCGGAAGAGGTGACCGAACTGCCGGGCGGCCCGATTAACCACCACTGGACCAAGGCGCTGCTGGCCAGCCCCGATGGCAGCAAGCTCTATGTCGGGGTCGGTTCCAACAGTAACGTCACCGAGAACGGCATTGGCGCAGAGTATCGCCGTGCCGCGGTGCTGGAAGTGGATGCCGCCACCGGCGCCAGCCGCATCTTTGCCAGCGGGCTGCGCAATCCAACCGGCTTACAGTGGGAACCTCAGAGCGGCAAACTCTGGGCTATCGTCAATGAGCGTGATGAAATCGGCTCGGACCTAGTGCCCGACTACATGACCTCGGTGCAGGATAAAGGGTTCTACGGCTGGCCCTACAGCTACTTTGGTCAGCATGTTGATACCCGCGCCGAACCGCAGCGTCCCGATCTGGTGGCGAAGGCGATCAAACCCGATTACGCCCTGAGCTCACATGTCGCTCCGCTGGGTCTGCTCTTCTATGGCGCAGATAACATGCCGCAGTATCGTGGCGGTGCCTTTATCAGTGAACACGGCAGCTGGAACCGGACACCGCTGAATGGCTACAAAGTGGTGTGGGTGAAATTTGAGAACGGCAAACCGGTGGGGCAGCCGCAGACGGTGGTCTCGGGCTTCCTGACGGATGATCAAAAGCAGGTGCGGGGATTGCCGGTGGGTCTCGCCAGCGACAGAGAGGGGGGGGTGCTGATTGCGGATGACGCAGGGAACACCATCTGGCGAGTCAGCGCCGCCAGGTAATCCGGACGGGTCCGTTTTCACTGCCGGAAAGCAGGCATAAAAAAAGGATTTGGCATCACGCCAAATCCTTTATTTTTTTGTTCGCTACCCGGCTGGTAACCGCGCTGCGAACGGGGTGCTCAGCACTCTCCACAGAACAGATTGTAAAATGTGCGGCTAAGGATTTCAAGTTTCGCCAAAATACTGTATGTTTATACATGTGTTGAGTGTTGAGCCTCGCCTCATTGTCGACTGGCCGCTCCCAGGGGCACGGTTTTAAAATCCCGGCAGGTATCAGGTGGTGCTGGCCTGTGGCTTTAACCTTGAGTGCCGCTCAGCCCTCTCCACAAAGATGTGCTTAGGCGCCCGGCGGGTAGAGTCAAAGCCCTGGTTGCCGAACAGCGCGCTCCTGTAAAAGGAGAAGGAAAGTGATGGAACTGACTAAGCTGATTCTGGATCTTATCCGGGTCATCTTGCAGATCATCGTTGCCCTTATGCAACTGACCGGTCACGCAGGTTAACCGGAACTTGAAACAAGGCGGAGCTAACCACTCCGCCTTTTTTCTTTGTCAATTCTCTGTCATGCGCAGCGGGTAAGGTGGGGCGACAAAAGCACGCCAGCGGGGCGTGGCTTACCTGACCGGAACGATTATGTCTCTTGCCGCCGTTATGCCTGCCCGGCTTGCGCACACCTGGATCGACGACAGTGTGCGGATGCGGGAAACCACCGTGGGACAGCAGTGTGAAATTCTGGCGCACAGCCTGCTGGAATACAGTGAGCTGGGTGACTTCTCCTATGTTGGCGAACACTGCTGCCTGGCGGATACCCGCGTGGGCCGCTTCTGCGCCATCGCGAATCAGGTGCGCATCGGCGCGCCGAATCATCCGATGGATCGCGCCTCACAGCACCGCTTTACCTACTGCCCGGAGTATTATCACGCCAGCGCCCGCCGCGATCAGGGCTTCTTTGCCGCCCGCCGGGCCGACCGGGTGGTGATAGGCAATGATGTCTGGATCGGGCATGGGGTGATTGTGCTGCCCGGCGTGACCGTCGGTGATGGTGCGGTGCTGGCGGCGGGCGCGGTGGTGACCAGAGATGTCGCCCCCTACAGCGTGGTGGGGGGCGTGCCGGCGCGTCCGCTGCGGATGCGCTTTACCCCTGCGATTGCCGCCCGCCTGCAGCGCATAGCCTGGTGGAACTGGCCGCTGGAGAAACTGCTGGCGAACCTGCCTGACTTTCAGCACGGCGATATCGACGCGTTCTGCCAGCGGCACGGAGAGTAGTCAGCCGCTTCGCACGCCGATCAGGCGCGCGACACGCGCGCCATAAAGCCCGACGGCCAGCCCGGCGACAATCAGCAGCAGCGCGACAATCTTCTGCGCGGAGACCGTCTCACCAAATATTGCCACGGAACCCAGAATACCGAATACCGGCACCAGCAGGGAGAGCGGCGCAACGGTAGAGACCGGGTAGTGCTTAAGCAGCCAGTTCCACACCCAGTAGCCGAACAGGGTATTGGGATAGACCTGGAAAAGAATCGACAGCAGCGCCCGCGTGTCCAGATGGCTGAACAGTGCCTGATAGCCGCGGGTGCCGTTAACCAGGCCGTCGAGCAGAAACAGCGGCACGGGCGCGAAGGCGCTCGACCAGACCAGAAAGGCGAAGACCTGTTTTGTCCCCGCTCTCTTATTAATGATGTTGGCAACACTCCAGGCCAGCGCACCCGCCAGCACCAGCAGCATACCGGAAAAAGTCACGGACCCGTCGGTGATGAAAAAGATGCTGAGTAACCCTGCACAGGCCAGCAGACAACCGGCAATCTGATAGCGACTGAGCCGCTCGCGGAATACCCAGCCGCCGAGCAGCAGCGTGAAAAAGGCGCTGAACTGCAACAGCAGTGAAGCGATGCCCGCTGACAGCCCGGTCTTAATCCCCAGATTGACCACGCCCCACAGGCCGATCCCGAAAATCAGACCATAGCTGATGAGATAGCGCCACGGCACATCCGGTCTCCGGATAAAGAACAGGGCAGGCAGGGCGCAGAGCGTAAAGCGGATGCCAGCCAGGATAAAGGGATCGATCGCGTGCAGCCCCAGTTTGATGACGGAAAAGTTAATACCCCAGATGGCGGTGATCAGCACGGCGAGCAGCAGATGCGGGAGTTTCATGCGTGACGTGCTCCATACCAGCAGAGAAAGGCAGAGGCGCTGACTGCACCCCCCGCATAGCAGACGGCCTGCCATCCCCAGTGGGCGTAAAGCTGCGTGGCGGCAATCGCCCCCAGCGCACTGCCCAGCGAGTAAAAGCACATATAGGCACCGACCAGACGACTTGCGGCTTCGGGCCGGGCCGCGACGATCAGGCTCTGGTTTATCACATGCACCGTCTGTACGGCGAAGTCGAGCAGGATCACGCCAGCAATCAGGAACAGCAGGGAGCTCTGAAGCGCGGCTATCGGCAGCCAGGAGAGGGTCAGCAGCGCCAGGGCGAAGCCGGTCGCAGGCGGTCCCCATCCCCGGTCAGCCCATGCGCCCGCCCTGGACGCCGCCAGCGCACCGGCCAGACCCGCCAGTCCGAACATGCCGGTGGCGGTATGAGAGAGGGAAAGCTCCGTCAGCGGCAGCACCATCGAAGACCAGAGCATACTGAAGGCGGCAAAAATCAGCAGCGCCAGCAGACCGCGCCTGCGTAACAGCGGTTCCGTGAGGAGCAGCCGGAAAACCGACAGAAACCGCTGAGCAGAGGATGTGCGCTGCGGCGGGCGGGGTGTGGCCGGCAACGCTTTTGCCAGCACAAAGCTGAGCAGCAGGAGCAGCCCGGCCGCCGTCAGATAAACCGCCCGCCAGCCCGCCAGGTCGGCAATCATCCCGGCAACCAGCCGCGCGAGCAGGATGCCGATCACAATACCGCTGGTGACACTGCCCACCACCTGTCCGCGCTGCGCTGGCGAGGCGAGCAGGGCGGCCCACGCCACCATGACCTGCGTAACCACCGCCATTAATCCCACCAGCAGCATCGCCCAGAGCAGCGTCATCAGGTCGGGTGCACAGGCCGCACCGGTTAACGCCAGCACGGAAAACAGCAGCTGAGTGAGCACCATTTTTTTGCGGTTCACGCAGTCGCCCAGCGGCACCAGAAAAATCAGCCCGAGGGCGTAGCCCGCCTGCGTGGCCGTTACCACCGCACCCGTCGTGCCGGGGGAAACCTGCAGGCTGTCGGCTATCGATTCCAGCAGCGGCTGAGCGGAATAGACATTGGCGACGGCCAGAGCCGAGGTGAGGGAGAACAAAAAGATCATGCGTTGCGGGAGCGGCGGCGTCGCAGCGGCAGGCAAATCTGTCACCGTTGCAGAAACCCTGTCAGTCGAAGAAGTCATACCCTTGCCCTTGTGGTTTTTATTTGAAACCAGTTTGGCAGCATAATTATCAGCAGTGGTTTTTTTTTGCAACTTCTTTTGCGGATGACTAAGCTGGCATGATGGAATGAACAGAGTGAGAGATGAGAATGGCTAAACAGGACGCCCTGAGGACCAGCGAGTGTCCGGTCGCCAGAACGCTGGAGTCGATTGGGGAACGCTGGTGCATGATGATCGTGCGCGAAGCCTTTGATGATGTGCGCAGATTTGGCGACTTCCAGCGCAACCTGGGGCTGGCAAAGAATATCCTGGCGTCACGGCTGAAGCAGCTGGTGGAGATAGGGGTATTTGAGGTTGTGCCAGCCTCTGATGGCAGCGCGTACCGGGAGTATATCCTGACCGAGCGCGGCCGCGCGTTGTTTCCGGTCGTGGTGGCGATGCGCCAGTGGGGGGAGCGTTATCTGTTTGAGAAGGGCGAAACGCACTCGGTGCTGCTGGATAATGCGCAAGGGAAACCGCTGCCGCGTCTGGAGGTTTACTCCTCGCAGGGGCAGAAGCTGGAACCTGCCGACTGCCATCGTCAGCGGGTCATCGCGGAAGGATAATCGACCTGGCGGACCTGTCGTTATCATCACATTTTCGAATGACAGGTTGCCTTGTAACTTTCCGGTGCGCATGACACCATCAATACATGTATAGACATGTATCTTCAACCGTCTTACTGACTGATCCCTTTTTACTCAACGCATCTCTCACTGTTCCAGCGAGGACTCTATGTCGGTCAAACCCTCTGTATCAGACTATCCAGGCGCAGAGAAACCGCGCCTGTCGGAAACCCGCTCGATTGATTACATTCCCTTGCAGGAGCGTCACGGTCATCCCTTCAGTCAGTTCACACTCTGGTTTGGCGGCAATCTGCAGATTACGGCGATCGTGACGGGTGCGCTGGCTGTCGTACTGGGTGGCGATGTGGTGTGGTCGCTGGCCGGTTTACTGGTGGGTCAGATCTTAGGGGCGGGGATCATGGCCCTGCATGCGATTCAGGGACCGCGCCTGGGCTTACCGCAGATGATTACCAGCCGTATGCAGTTTGGCGTCTTTGGTGCCGTGATCCCGCTGGTGCTGGTCTGTATTATGTATGTGGGCTTTTCAGCCAGCGGGACGGTATTAGCGGGACAGGCGCTGGCCAGACTGATTCACGTCAGCAACGCCACCGGCATGGTGGTGTTCAGCGTCCTGATTGTGGTCATTGCAGTACTGGGTTATCGCGTCATTCATCAGCTGGGAAAACTGGCGAGCGTGATTGGCGTGGCAGCCTTTGCCTATCTCTTCATTACCCTGTTCACAACCCATGATTTATCGGCGGTGTGGCAGAACCGGCACTTTACCCCGGCAAATTTTCTGCTGGCGGTTTCGCTCTCTTCTTCCTGGCAAATCGCGTTCTGTCCCTACGTCTCTGACTATTCCCGCTATCTTCCCGCGCAGGTTTCCGCGAAGAGACTCTTCAGTGCCGTCTTTTTTGGCACCGTGCTGGGCACCCAGGCGTCGATGACGCTGGGCGTGATCGTGGCGGCGATTGCCGGCAGCGCGTTTTCAGGCAATGAGGTCGGCTACATTGTGAGTCTGGGCAGCACGGCCACGATGGCGATGGTGATCTATTTCGCGATCTGCTTTGGCAAGATTACCTTTACCACGCTGAATGCCTACGGCAGTTTCATGTCCCTGACCACCATTGTCTCTGGCTTTCGGCAGCAAACGACGCTGAGCCAGGGCGGGCGCATCCTGTTTGTGGTGCTGATGGTCACGCTGGCCTGCGTCATCGCTCTGCTCAGTGAACCGGCCTTCCTGAAATCCTTTACCCACTTCCTGCTCTTTCTGCTGGCGTTCTTTGTGCCCTGGAGCGCCATCAGCCTGACGGATTTCTACCTCGTTACCAAAGGCCGCGTCGATATCCCGGCACTTTCCCGGCCCGAGGGACGCTATGGTCGCTGGAACCTCACCGGCATCGTGGTCTACTTTCTGGGCGTGGCGGTGCAGCTGCCGTTTATTGACAACCCTTTGCATCATGGCTCACTGACCTGGATTTTTGCCGGCAATGATGTCTCCTGGATCATCGGCTGGTGTGTCACTGCACTGCTATGGCTCGTCGCCAGCCGCTGGGATCGCCGCGGCACGCCCTCTGCGGGATAAAAAAGCCGCCCTGAGGGGCGGCTTTTTTGACTGTCATGCTGAGATGGTGCGGGTGCGCCCCAGCGGCTGACCTGTCAGGCAGCAGAAACGTCGGCGGTGCCCCCCTCAGCGTCAGCCACCAGCGGTTTTTCCGGCTGCAGCAGCGTCATGGCCAGCATGCTGCCAAAGGCGATAAGCGCCGTCACGGTGAACATCGCGTTATAGCCGTAATACTCCGCCAGCCAGCCGCACAGCATCGGTGAGATAATCGCCGCCAGATTGGCAATCGCCAGCGTCATGCCGCTGAAGGTGCCTACCGAGGCTTTCGGGCTGACATCGATCACCACCGACCAGTAGACATTATTCACCAGCGCATTGAGTGCGTTGCCCAGGGTCATCAGCGCAATAATGCCTGTGGCCGACTGCATATAGGGGATCGCCATAAAGCAGCAGGCGGTGCCGCAGAGCGTCACGGCGGCGAACAGGTTGCGCGCCAGCCGCAGGTTATGGAAGCGCGCCAGCAGCGCGTCGGCGATGCGGCCGCCCAGCAGGACCGTCAGGCAGGCACCGCTCCATGGGATCATCGCCACGTACCACAGCGAGTGCAGATCGTAGTGGAAATTATCCTGCAGATATTTCGGCATCCAGGTCACCAGCGTGAAGGTGATGTAGAGGAAGGAGAAATAGCCCAGCGCGTTGCAGACCAGCGTCCGGCTGGTGAAAAAGCGCCACCAGGGCAGCGGCACACTGTCCGCCGCACTGCGGCGCTGCCCGGCGTGGATCAGCGCGCGCTCGGCCGGATTGGTGGCGGCGCTCTTTTCCGGGCTGTCGCTGAAGGTCCGGGCAAACAGCGCCATCGCCAGCAGGGAAAAGACCCCCAGCAGAATAAACATCATGCGCCAGTCATGGGTCAGCAGCAGCAGGCCCACGGCGATTGGGGCGGTCAGCAGGGCGCCGACCTGGGTCGAGAGCAGGCCGATGCCCAGCGCAAAGCCACGCTCGTTGTCAGGGGCCCAGTGGGCAATCGCCTTGTTCATCAGCGCGTAGGCCGGGCCTTCGGAAAAGCCGAACAGAATGCGCAGGGCGGCAAAGCCCATAATGGCTGATCCGCCAAACAGTGCCATACCCAGCTCACCCGCCCAGGCGGTGGCGATCTCCAGTAACGACCAGAGTACGCCTGCCAGCAGCCAGACTTTTTTGGTGCCGATGCGGTCAGCCAGAAACCCGCCGCACAGCGAACCAAACAGATAGCCAAAGCCAAAGTAGCCCAGCACGGCGCCGAGCTGCACCTTACTGAAATGGTATTCTGCCGCAATGGCGTTGGCTGCAAATGAGAGGGCGCCGCGATCGATATAGTTAATCAGCGCGATCAGGAACAGCAGTGAAAATATGGTGTAACGGTAACGGCTGGGTGTCATCTCACTTCTCCTGATTGATAGTTTCAGGAGAGCTGAAGCAAAATTGATGCCGGAAAAGCGCATCGCCCGGCAAAGCCCGGCGGGCCGGGGAGCCCGCCCGCCACATCAGGCAGTGATCGCGCTAATTATTCGCCTGCGCATCAATGCAGTGCAGTCACTGCCTGCCGATGGGGAGTCTCAGGCCGCGTTATGGTGAGTCGTGCTGACGTGCGGCAGGGGAACCACGACCGCGACCACCGCGGCATCAGAACCCGGCTTTGCCGGTGGCATTTCGCCAACGTGCTGCAGGATCTGCTGCTGATAGGTTGCATCTTCCACCGTGGTCTGTTCACCCAGCAGTACGCCCGCCTCATTCACGTTTTTGCCTTCGACTTTCATTTTATGTGTGGCGCTGGCCAGCATCCACTCATATTCAATATCAACGTGTCCGCTATCAATACAGCGAATGCCGTGCTGACTTAAATCATAGGCCAGCACGGTAGCGGTCGGGCCTAATGAAATTAAGACCAGATCAAAGCTGACCGCCTGCGCTAATACCGTGTCAAAAAGACGATCGTAAACAGAAAAGGCATTACGGTTCAGCGTGGTAATACGTTTCACCTCGAGGGCACCATCCAGTAAATCGTTGCCTAATCCCAGACGCGTTCCGCTGCCTTCGACAATTAATACCCGGCGGTTCTGATAGAGCTGTTTAAATTTATCAAATATCGTCCGGGATAACTGTTTGCCTTTATAGTCGTGATAAGGGCGGGTCACGGAAGTATTTCCATAGCGGTACTGACTATTCAGCAGCGCATCATAATGTCTGAAATAAAAGGATTTATGGAAGAACCAGAACAGGGCCGATCCACTGCGCATATTACGGGTGGTGCGAAAGGCATCGGGCAGACAGATCAGACAGTTCGGGTTGGTCTGCGGATCCTGCAGCAGCAGGGCCTTGAGCCGCGCAGAGAGGTTCGGATCAAAGGGCTGAAAGCCGATATTTTTATACCAGGTCATCTCCAGTTCACCGTCACCATAACGGGCCAGCGATAATTGAGGATTACGCAATAACAGGTCAATCGTCTCTTCTATCGACATAACAGAATAACGTTTTACCCGCGCCTGGGCGGCAGGGTAACGAATCGCGGCGTGTATAAATTTAAACGGAAAACGAAGCTTGCGATAAATCGCATTCAATGCGGACATAATTACCTGCCTGAGTTATTGCTGCATGAAAAAAATCCTGCCTGATGGCCGGATAAATCGAAAAGATAATGCTGATATATATCACAGATAAATGAAGCGTCAGGCTGCGGAAACTCTGAAATCGTTTTCAGCGCCGGAATGCCTTCCTGCATTAATGTATTAATTATTGCTTTCCGGCCGGTTAAACAGGGCGGTGATAAATGTCTGTCCCGAATAAACGGGCGAAAAATAATTTCGCGCTGCGCCAGTCGGGGGCTCGCTGGAAAATAAAAGATGCGGAACAGTCGCGTTGCCAGTTTCAGCAATAAGATTAAACCCTGAACAGGGATTAAAAAGCATTATGATTATTTGACACTCGTTTTTATTCAGCGATGACGCATAAGTGAGCATTACTGAAGCCCGGTTTGTCTGATATTTCTCCACCTTTGAACAAAAGGTGCGATAACCTGCGGCCTGAGGTTAATTTATTGTGATGAATATCGCGTTATTGTCCCTTCCGGCAGCAGAAAAAGCGGCAATACCGGTCTGGATCGGGTGCGGTTAAATAAAATTCATTAATGATTTACGTCTGTACACGTTTTTACATATTTCATGTGTAAGTTAAAATCTCGTTGAAATTATGTTTCACGTTTGACGTTTCTGACGCCGCTAATGACCCGAGGAAGGATCATGATCAATAAAATAACCAGTATAATCATGGCGATATTTGCTATTGCCCTGATTTACATGGGAGGAAAACTCCTGCTGGCAGGAGGCAGCGCATTTTATGCGCTGATGGGTGTAGGCGTACTGCTCAGCGCAGTTCTGCTGTGGATGAAAAAACGCAGCGCGCTGACGCTCTATGCGCTGCTGATGTGGATCACACTGTTCTGGATGATCCGGGAAGTGGGCTTCGATAAGTGGCAGTGGATCCCGCGCGGGGATCTGTTCGGGGTGCTCGGCGTCTGGCTGGCGCTGCCTTGGGTGGTACGTCCTCTGTTTCAGGGACAGCGCCGCTTTCATCCTTTCCTGGGCAGCTCGGTTATTGTGATGCTGCTGCTGGTCGCCGGCCTCTGCTTCTACGATCCGCTGCCGCAGCAGGGGACCATCACGACAGCCCGTAACAGTTCCGTCACCGGTGGCGCGGATGAGGAGTGGCGCGCCTATGGCGGGACAGCAGAGGGTCAGCGTTTTTCGGCGCTGAAACAGATCACCAAAGATAACGTGAAAAATCTGGAAGTGGCGTGGACCTATCACACCGGCGATCTGCGTCAGGAGGGCGATGCTACCGAGTACACCTTTGAAGCGACGCCGCTGAAAGCTAATGGCATGCTCTACTTCTGTACGCCGCACAACGAAGTGCATGCGCTTGACCCGGAAACCGGGGCGGTGAAATGGAAAGCCGTCCCGGATAAAAACCGCTCCTGGCTGCAGCAGCATCAGACCTGTCGCGGTGTGAGCTACTTCGATGCCGGTCAACTGGCGCAGCAGGCGACGGAGAGGGCACCGGCCCTCTGCCGCAAGCGAATTTTTAACGCCACCACTGATGCCCGCCTGCGGGCGCTGGATGCCGACACCGGCAAACCCTGCGCTGACTTCGGCAACAACGGTGAGGTGGATCTGCGCGCTAATATGGGCGAGCTGCGCCCGCACGCACTGATGCAGACGGCCGCACCGCTGGTGGCCGGTAATCTGGTGATCGTGGGCAGTTCGGTCATGGATAACGGGTTTAACACCGGCAATCCGTCAGGTGTCATCCGTGCCTATGATGCGGTCACCGGGCGTCTGGTGTGGAACTTCGATCCGGCTAACCCGGAAAAGAGCGCGCCTGTTGCTGACGCGGTCATCTATCCGCAGGACACCCCGGTCGCCTGGGCAACCCTGAGCGCCGACCTGAAGAACGGTCTGGTCTACGTTCCCTTTGGTAATGCTTCACCGGATGAAGTTGGCACGGCTCGCGATCCGGCCAGCAATACCGAGAAATTCCGTGATGCGCTGGTGGCGCTGGATTTGAAAACCGGTGCTTTCAGATGGCGTTATCAGAGCGCAAACCACGACCTCTGGGACCGCGATAATCCGTCGCAGCCCTCGCTGGTGGACATCAGCTATCAGGGCAAGCCACAACCGGCGGTGATCCTGCCGACCAAAACCGGCAACCTGTTTGTGCTGAACCGTCTGACCGGCGAGCCGGTTTATCCGGTTAAGCAGGTGAAGGTCTCCACGGACGGTATCCCGGGCGAGCAGTATGCGGCAACCCAGCCGGTTTCCAGCCTGAACTTCATTCCGCAACCGCTGACGGAAAGCGCCATGTGGGGCATTACGCCGTTTGACCAGATGGCCTGCCGCATCACGTTCCGCGAGCTGCGCTATGATGGCAATCCGTGGACGCCGCCAACGGAGAAAGGATCGCTGATCTTCCCCGGCAACATCGGTGTCTTTAACTGGGGCTCTGTCGCTGTCGATCCGCAGCGTCAGATGCTGATAGCGACCCCGGTGCGTCTGGCCTACAAATACAACCTGATTAAACGCACGCCGGAAACGGAAACGCAGCGGACCTTCACCAAAGATGGCACGCCATACTGGAATGAGAACTTCCACGGTGACTACGCGATCCATATTCAGCAGATGGCCTCCGGGCTGGGCATTCCCTGCATTGCGCCGCCGTGGGGACGTATGGTGGGGGTGGATCTCACTACCGGTAAAACGGCGTGGCTGCGCCGCGTCGGCACCACCAAAAACCTGAAGACCAGTTTCCTGCCCGGTCGCTTCCCGCTGGGATTCCCGATGGGCATGGTGGCTCACGGTGGGCCGCTGCTGACGGCGGGTGATCTGGTGTTCCACGGTGCGACGGCGGATAACTTCTTCCGTGCCTACGACAGCACCACCGGCGAACTGCTGTGGCAGACGGAGCTGAGTGCCGGTGCGCAGGCCACGCCATCGACCTTTATGGGTAAAGATGGCCGGCAGTATGTGGTGATTGCGGCGGGGGGGCATGGCTCGCTCGGCACCACGGCGGGCGACAGCGTGGTCGCTTTCCGCCTGAAGTAACCTCAGAGACTGAGCGCCATACGGGCGCTCAGTTTTTTTACTTTTCTGTCTGCCCGATTCGCCCTCTCTCTCTGTGCATTACAACCCGTTGTATTACCTTTCTATTCTTCCAGCAAAACCTGCCAGACCGATGATACCGTATCGAAACTATTTCGTGACAGCGCTCGCGGTTTAGCGATTTGCCTGGCCTGTCCGACTTGCGCATTGAGCCGCGAAGCGTAGAGTAAACCATAACTTCACAACTAATCGTGAATATGAAAAGTACTTCACAATACGCACTCTGAAGGATTGATGCTCATGTCGGAACTGAAATTTGCTACCCGTCTTAACTCTTTCGCCTCGGGGGCGCACCTCTACTGGCCCGGCCAGCAGGGCAAGCCCTCGGTACTGCAGATGGTGGCCCGTGCAGGCAAGGTTAAAGGTCTGACGCATCTCGATCTTAACTATCCGCAGCATCTCACCAGCGACATTCCCACGCTGCGCCAGGCGATCAGCGATGCGGGTCTGGCGGTCAACGGGATGCAGATGCGCTGGGATGCGCCCCAGTTCAAAATTGGCGCGTTCACTCATCCTGATGCCAGAGTGCGTCGCGAAGCGATCGAGCTGACCAAACGCGGTATCGACGCCGGTCGGGAGTTTGGTTCACGGCTGATGACGCTGTGGATGGGGCAGGACGGTTTCGATTACTGCTTTCAGGCGGACTATAAGAAGATCTGGGAGGATGCCGTCAGCGCGGTGCGTGAGGTGGCGGAGTACGCCCCGGATGTAGATGTCAGCATTGAATATAAGCCCAACGAGCCGCGCGCCTACAGCATCTTTCCCAACGCCACCACCTGTCTGCTGGCGGTGGAAGAGGCGGGCTGCGCCAATCTGGGGATTACTCTGGATTTTGCTCACGTGCTGTTTGCCAATGAGATCCCGGCCTTCGCCGCCGCGATGGTGGCACGCCGCTCGCGGTTGCTGGGGCTGGACCTTAATGATGGCTGGGGCAAACGCGACGACGGGCTGATGGTCGGCTCGGTCAATCCGCGCGCCACGCTGGAGTTTCTCTGGCAGATGCAGCGCGACGGTTACCGCGGTGCCTACTACTTCGATACGTTCCCGGATGCCAGCGGCCTTGACCCGATTCGGGAAGCGGAAAGCAATATCGCGACCGTCACCCGCTTGCTGAGGTTGTGTGACCAGCTGCATGGCAACGCGGCATTACTGGCGGCCATCGAGCGTCAGGATGCCGTTGCCTCCCAGCAGATCGTCAATGACATCATGCTGGCGCGATAACGGCCCGCTTCTGCGTAACCTGAGTCTGTAGAACAAAAAACGTTACCCACACCCTGAGAATAAAAAAATGAAAAAACGCCTGCTTGCTCTTATCGCCTCCTCACTGCTCTGCAGCACCGTCTATGCGGCAGACCTGGCCCCGTTGCAGTCAGATACGGAACCGGATCGTACCGACTGGACGCAGCTCGACAGCAAATATGGTGCCCTGCCAAAAGTCGACAAGGCGCTGAAGATTGGCGGGGTGTCAAAAACCCTGACCAATGAATACTGGCGATCACTCGGCCAGGGCTACCAGAACGCAGCAAAGAAATATGGCATCACGGTGGCTTATCAGGCGGCGGCTAATGAAGACGATCAGCTTGGTCAGCTGTCGATTGCGGAAACCCTGATCTCGCAGGGCTTCAACGGCCTGCTGGTCTCGCCGCAGACCGACATTAACCTGCAGCCTGCGCTGGAGAGCGCCAGCAGTAAAAATATTCCGGTGGTCAACGTCAATGACGCTGTGATGCCGGATGCGCGCTACTACGTCGGCAACGTCCAGAAAGATAATGGCGTGCGGGTGGCGAAATGGTTTATTCAGCACCATCCGCAGGGCGGCAAAGTGGCGGTCATTGAAGGGCAGCCGGGGGTGTATGCCGCCGGTCAGCGAACCCGTGGATTCAAAGAGACGCTGGACAGCGCCGGGAAATTCACCATTGTCGCCAGCGTGCCGGCAAACTGGAGTCGCGAGCAGGCCTTTAATGCCGCGTCGACCATTCTGCAGCAGCACCCTGATCTGATCGGCATCTACGCCAACAATGACACGATGGCGCTGGGCGTGGTGGAAGCGGTGCGTGCGCAGAACAAAGCGTCACAGGTGGCGATCTTTGGCACCGACGGCATTTCTGATGCTTACGCCTCGATTAAACGCGGTGAACTCACCGGCACGGTAGACAGCTTTCCGGTTCTTACCGGTGAAGTGGCAATGGACGTCATGATCCGTCTGATCAACGGTCAGAAGCTGTCGCGTGTGGTTTCAACGCCTCAGGCGCTGATCACCAAAGAGAATGTCGACGCGTTCTCAACCAAAGATAACGCGCGGTTGCGTCAGCTGCTGGTTCAGCAATAAGTCAGCGGGAGCGGGTATGGAACAGTTTCGCTTAATGATGCGCGGCATCAGTAAAAGTTACGGTAACGCCGCCGCGCTGCAGGATGTCGATTTTACGGTGCGGCCCGGCGAGGTGCATGCGCTGATTGGAGAAAATGGCGCGGGCAAGTCGACGCTGCTGAACATCCTCTCCGGCGTACGCGGTGCGGACAGCGGAGAGATCAGCGTCAACGGCAACCGGGTTCAGATCCGCAGCCCCCTCAGCGCCCGGCAGGCCGGGATTGCGATGATCCATCAGGAGTTGCAGCACGTTCCGGAGCTCTCCGTCGCGCAGAACATGTTTCTGGGTCGCCCGATAACCTGCGCCGGAGGCTTATGGGTGAATAAAAAAGCGCAGCTGGCGCGGGCTGCGCTGATCCTGAAGACGCTGGATCCCACTATCGATCCCGATACACCGATCCGGAATCTCAAAGTGTCGCAGCAGCAGATTGTTGAGATTGCCCGTGCGCTGCTGGACGACGCAAAAATCATCGCGATGGATGAGCCAACCTCCAGCCTGACGCCACGGGAGTTTGACCGTCTGGCCGAGCTGATTGGCGATCTGAAGTCGACGGGCGTTTCGCTGATCTACGTGTCGCACAAGATGAATGAGATTTTCCGGGTCTGCGACCGCGCGACCATTATGCGTGACGGTAAGCAGGTGGGCGTGGTCAATATCCGTGAGGAGAATGAAGAGAGCATCGTCGCGAAGATGGTCGGACGGAAGATCGACAAACTCCATCATCAGACGTTTGTCAGCGATCGTGAAGTGCTGCGGGTCGAGGATCTGACGCGCGGCAAGGAGGTGGTTGGGGCGAACTTCAGCGTGCGGGCTGGCGAGGTGCTGGGGATCGCCGGGCTGGTCGGCGCGGGTCGCACTGAACTGCTGAAGCTGATTGCCGGTATTGATCGGCGTACGCGTGGCTCAGTGAGCGTCAATGGCAACCCGGTACAGAACCACAACGTGCGCGCCGCCATTAAGGCGGGCATTGGCCTGGTGCCGGAAGATCGCAAAAAAGAGGGCATCATCAAAGAGCGGGCCGTGAAGATGAATATGGCGCTGCCGTCGATGCACCGTTTCACGTCGGCGGGGCTGATGAATCAGTCCCGGCTTGATCGGGAAGCGCTGCGCGTAATGGGCGATCTGAAGCTGCGCCCGCTCGATATCGAAAAAACCATCGGCACGCTGAGCGGCGGTAATCAGCAAAAAGTGATCATCGGTCGCTGGGTGGCGGCGGACGCCAATGTGTTTCTGTTTGATGAGCCGACGCGTGGCATCGACATTGGCGCCAAGTCTGAGATCTATCATCTGATTGAAAAGCTGGCGCAGTCGGGCAAAGCCATTGTGGTGGTCTCATCAGAGATGACCGAGATTATGCGCATCTCAGACCGGGTGCTGGTGATGCGGGAAGGGCGGATCACCCGAGAGCTTACCGGCAGCGCCATCACCGAAGAGAACATTGCCCGTTATGCCATTAAAGAGAGCGACCAGCCTGCCTGACCGCTTACCTGACATTCACTAAGGTGATAACTATGACCACTCAGACCTCTACCGGGCCGGGTACCCGTCCCGCGCTGCGGCTTAAATTTAACGTACGGGATGCCGGTACCTTAATCGGCTTACTGATTATCGTGGTGACATTTTCGTTTCTGTCGCCGGTGTTTTTCACACTGCCAAATCTGCTGAATATTCTGCAGCAGTCTTCGATCAACGCCCTGATTGCACTGGGCATGACGCTGGTGATCATCTCCGGCGGGATTGACCTTTCGGTCGGCCCCACCGCGGCTCTCTCGGCGGTGCTGGGGGCGACCCTGATGGCGTCAGGTGTACCGGTGCCGCTGGCGATCCTCGCCACGCTGGGCGTCGGCGCGATGTGTGGTCTGTTCAGCGGGTCACTCATCGCTTATGCCGGGCTGCAGCCGTTTATTGTGACACTGGGTGGCCTGTCGCTGTTCCGGGCCATTGCGCTGATCTCGACCGGCGGAAATCCGGTTTTCGGTATTCCGCTGGCATTTCGCAGCCTGATCAACAGCACGATTTTAGGTATCCCGACCCCCATCGTGATTGTGGCGATCATCGCGCTGCTGCTGTGGACGGTCATGAATAAAACCCCGCTGGGGGAATATATTCTGGCGATTGGCGGCAACGAAGAGGCGGCACGGGTCGCCGGTGTGCCCGTGAAGCGCACCAAGGTGACGGTTTACATCTTCTCCGGCCTGCTGGCCTCACTGGCCGCGCTGATTCTGATTGGCCGTCTGGGCGCTGCCGAGCCAACCATCGGTAACCTGTGGGAGCTGGACGCTATCGCGGCGGCGGCCATTGGTGGGGCTTCACTGATGGGGGGGAAAGGGAGCATTTTCGGGACGCTGATTGGCGTGGTGATCCTCGGCGTGCTGCGTAATGGCTTGACCTTGCTGAATATTCAGGCCTTTTACCAATTGCTCGCTACCGGCCTTATTATTATCATAGCGATGTTGATTGACCGGGCGACCCGAGGCAGGTAATGAAGCAAGATCCGCGAGCCATTGGTGCTCAGATTCGTATGCGTTTGCCCCAGCTGACGCCGTTAGAACGTCGGGTGGCTGAGGCCATCATTGCCCGAACCGACATTACCGAGCAGTCATCCTTAAAAGAGATTGCGCAGGAGAATAATGTCTCTGAAGCGATGATCGTTAAGATCACCAAAAAGCTTAACTTCACCGGCTTCAGACATTTCAGAAGTGGTCTGATCTATTACAACCAGTCTGAAGTAGCGGGGCTGCATGCGGAAATTGAGCCGGATGATTCGTCGGAGCAGTTGCTGGCCAAAGTGTTCAGAACCTCAATCCAGGCGATTGAAGAGACCTTATCAATTCTGGATGTTTCTGAGTTCAATCGGGCGGCGGACATTATCTTTAAAGCGCGTCATATCGATCTCTATGCCGTCGGCGGTTCTGCCGCCGTCGCGCGGGATCTGTCACACAAGATGCTGAAGATAGGCATCAAGTCGACCGCCTATGATGACGCCCATATCATGCTGATGTCAGCCGCCGTGTTATCTGATGACGATGTGGTTATCGCCATCAGCCACTCGGGTGCAACACGCGCAGTGAACGATCCGGTCAAACTGGCGGGAAGAAATGGTGCGAAAGTGATCGCCATTACCAACTACGCCGAATCGCCGATCGCGCAGAGTGCGCATGTGGTCCTCAATTCAACCTCTCAGGGATCGCATCTGTTGGGTGAAAACGCCGCGTCACGCATCGCCCAGCTCAATATTCTGGACGCGCTGTTTGTCGCTATCGCCAAGAAAGATCTGAAGCGGGCGGAGAAGAACCTGATGAAAACCCAGCATGCGGTTCAGGATCTGCGGGAATTCTAGCTATGAGCAAAATTGCAGTCACCGGCAGTCTTCATTACGACATTATGCTGGACGCGCCTCATCGTCCGGAGAAAGGCGAAACGGTGATGGGCAGTGCCTGTCACTATAAGTCTGGCGGCAAGGGCGGAAATCAGGCGGTGGCGGCGGCCCGGGCGGGGGCTGCGGTGCGGTTCGCCGGTTCGGTGGGACGCGATCAGCAGGGCCAGTTTCTGCGGGACTTTCTGCAGCAGGCTGGCGTCGATTGCACGGCGGTGAGTGTGATCGAGGCGATACCTTCCGGCATGAGTGTCGCGATTACCGATGCCGAAGGGGATTACGGTGCCGTCGTGGTGTCCAATGCCAATCAGCACATTCCGCTGGAGACTTTCGAACAGCCAGGCTTCTGGCAGGATGTCTCACTGCTTGTGCTGCAAAACGAGGTGCCGGAAACGGTCAATCTTTGTGCGGCCCGGGCGGCGCAACAGCGGGGGATTAGGGTCTGCGTCAATGCCGCGCCCGCACGCCCCCTGTCGGCGGCGTTTGAAGCGTGTATCGACCTGCTGGTGGTCAATGCCATTGAAGCGCGCGATATGTGCGGGATAAGCGTACAGGATCTGACGTCAGCCCGCGCGGCCGCGGAATCGCTGGCGGGACGCTTTGCCAGGGTGGTCGTGACCGCAGGGGAACACGGCGTCGCTTTCAGCGAGGCGGGAGAGACGCACACGCTGGTGGCGCAGAAGGTGACGCTGGTCAGCACCCATGGTGCCGGGGACTGTTTTGTCGGCGTGTTGTGTCAGCGTCTGAGCATCGGGGCAACGCTGAGAGAAGCGGCAGAAGAGGCTAACCGAGCGGCTGCCGAACACGTTTCCCGGCAGCCACACTGATCGAGACGTGTGCCACGTCACTGACGTGGCACACAAATTCCATCAGCCGCCGACCTTCACTACGGTCTTGCCGAAGTTTTTGCCGTTCAGCATATCGATAAACGCCTGTGGCGCGTTCTCTAATCCCTCAATCATGTGCTCGCGATAGTGGATCTTTTTGCTCTCCACCAGCGGCGTCATCGCCTTCAGGAACTCAGGGTAGCGGTCGCCGTAATCCTGGAAGATGATAAAGCCCTGCATACGGATACGACGTTTCAGGATACCCGCCATGATCAGGGAGGTTCTGTCCGGGCCTTCCGGCAGCTCGCGCTGGCTGTACGCCGACACCAGACCACAGACCGGCACACGCGCGGCGGTGTTCAGCAGCGGGAACACGGCATCAAAGACTTTACCGCCCACGTTTTCGAAATAGATATCGATGCCATCCGGGCAGGCGTTCTTCAGCTGCTCTTCAAAGTCAGCACTGTGGTGGTCGAGGCAGGCATCAAAGCCCAGGGTTTCGATGGCATAACGGCATTTTTCTTCACCGCCCGCCACTCCGACCACGCGACAGCCTTTCTGTTTCCCCAGCTGACCCACCGTTGCGCCGACCGGACCGGTTGCGGCGGCGACCACCAGGGTTTCACCGGCTTTCGGCTGGCCGATGTCCATCAGGCCCATATAGGCGGTAAAGCCTGGCATACCGAGAATGCCCAGCGCCCAGGAAGGGTTGGGCAGGTCGTTGCCCAGCTTCGCGATCTCTTTGCCATCGGAAACGGCATACTCCTGCCAGCCATTCTGCGACAGGACCCAGTCGCCTTTCTGAAACTCGCTGTTTTTTGATTCAGCCACCTGACAGACGGTGCCGCCCACCATCGGCTGATCCAGCTCTGCTGGCGGGGCGTAGGATTTCCCCTCATCCATCCGGCCACGCATGTAGGGATCGAGCGACAGGTAGATCGTCTTCAGCAGAATTTCACCCTCTTTCAGTTCCGGCACGGGCTGCGCCACATGGCGGAAATTCTCTTTGGTCGGCTCGCCGTGTGGGCGTGAAGCCAGTAACCAGGCGTGATTCTGAGGCGCGTGTTCAGTCATATTGTCATCCTTTTATGGCCTGGCAATGCACAGGGCATCGCCGTATGAATACCGGAAAAGTGTAGATGACGGAGAGGGGAATGCCTTTAGCACGATGAGCGGCAGACCGTTCCCCTCACCAGCGATTGCAGCGTTGCGGGCGGGGTGACACAGCGTCTGTCAGGCGATGACGGCCCCTTGCCCGGACGGCGTGATATTCACATTCGCTTGCAAAATCGCGCCCTGATTAATCTGCTTCACGCGATTCTGCAGCGCATCCGGGGCCACGGGAGGGGCGGATGAGTGTGATAGAACTCTGTAAACAGAGAGGAGAGAGAACCATGCACATTCAGCACATGCGAATCGCACGGCCGGTTACCAGCCTGACAGAAATGTCTCAGCGCTATTGTCACGGGTTAGGATTGCAGAAAATCGGTGCCTTTACCGACCATGAGGGATTCAGTGGCGTGATGCTGGGCGCGCCGGGGCTGGCCTGGCATCTGGAATTTACGCAGTCACTTACGCATCCCCTGACGCCGTCACCGTCGCAAGAGGATCTGCTGGTGCTTTATCTGCCGCATCGGCCTGACTGGCTGGCCCGTTGCGCCGCGATGGATGAGGCAGGATTCCGGCGGGTGCCTTCTTTTAATCCTTACTGGGATCGGCAGGGCGTGACATTCAGTGACGATGATGGTTATCGTGTGGTGATTCAGCATGCAGCCTGGCATGTCGAAGGCTGATCTTTTAATGAAACGGAGTGTCCCCTGAACATACTTTGCTTCCACACCGCGGCCAGTAACATAGCCATATTTGATGATGCCGCTGCCTCGCTGGCGCGTCACACCCCGCCGCTGAATCATCTGGTCATGCCTGCACTGCTGGCTGAGGCCGAAGAGCGCGGCGGGATGGACAGTGACTTACGTCTCAGGATGGCCCGGCTGATTGAGGGCGTGCTGCCGCAGTTTGATGCCATTCTGATCACCTGTTCGACGCTGGCCCCGGTAGCCGACGATTTCCCCGTGCAGGAAAGGGTCATGCGCACCGACAGAATGCTGGCGGAGGCGCTGCATCGCCAGGCGGGGCCTGCGGTGGCGCTCTGCGCGGCAGAATCGACCGTGGCGGCCACCCGGGCGCTGTTCTGTCAGCCCGGCACGCAGGTGAACACGGAGCTGGTGGCGGGGGCATGGGATGCCTTTAAGGCGGGTAACACGACCCGCTATTTTGACCTGATTGCGGCGGCGACAGAGCGGGCCTATCAGCAGGGCGCGGTGGCGGTGGCTCTGGCGCAAAGCTCAATGACGCCGGTGGCGCAGCGGTTCCCCGCCACGCAGCGTCCGCTCACCGGCCCCGATCTCGCGCTGCAGGCCTGCTAC
Organism: Type-F symbiont of Plautia stali; assembly: GCF_059731105.1. NCBI lineage: Bacteria > Pseudomonadati > Pseudomonadota > Gammaproteobacteria > Enterobacterales > Enterobacteriaceae > Type-F symbiont of Plautia stali. Next base: position 1,966,285 of record NZ_AP035909.1, read on the forward strand.
GATCTCAGATAACCGTGACACCCTGCCGGGTCAGCGCCTGCTGTAACGGCTCATCCGGCGGCGTTTCCACGACCAGGGTTGAAGCAAGCGACAACTCGCCAATGGCAAAAGGAGAGGCGGCGTTCAGCTTCTCTGCTGACGCCAGCACCACGGTTTCCGCTGCGCGTCCGGCCAGTGCCCGCTTCACCGTGGCCTCTTCGAAATTACCGGTGGTCAGTCCGGCAGCCGGGTGCACACCGGTGACACCCATAAAGAAGAGATCGGCGTTGATGCGACTTATCGACTCCAGCATCGCGGCGCCCACCGTCACCACGGAGTGTTTATAGAGCTGCCCGCCAATCAGGATAATCTCCACCTGCGCATGATCCACCAGCGCCAGTGCCACGCTCGGGCTGTGCGTCACGGCGGTAAAGCTCAGCGTCGGCGGTAAGCGTCGCACCAGTTCCGCGCTGGTGGTGCCACCATCAATGAGCACGATCTGCCCCGGCTGGATCAGCGAAACCGCCTTTTGCGCGATCGCCTGCTTCGACGCGGTCTGCACGTTTTTGCGTGTTTCAAAGGTGCCCAGCGCGGCAGAGACCGGCAGGGCACCGCCATGCACCCGCTGCAGCAATCCCTCCGCCGCCAGCTCACGCAGGTCACGGCGGATGGAGTCCTCAGAAAGGCCGAACCGCTGGCTGAGATCGCGCGACTGCACCTGTTTTTCACGGGCGAGCAGCGCCAGTATTGCCTGTTTCCGCTGACTGGAAAGCATCGTTGTCCTCTGCATGATTTTTCTTGAATGTGCACGATTGTGCATGATAGCGTGAAGGCTGTCTATCACTCCCGGAGCCTGTCATGCCGCAAGCCTCTTCCCGTGTGCGTATCCTCAATGAGCAGTTGCTGTCAGATAACTGGTATACCCTGAAAAAATATACGTTCTCACTGCTGCGCCGCGATGGTCGCTGGCAGGAGCAGAGCCGTGAAGCTTATGACCGTGGTAACGGCGCGGCGATTCTGCTCTACAACCGTGAAAAACGCAGCGTGGTGCTGACCCGCCAGTTCCGTTTCCCCATCTTCCTCAATGGACACGATGGCTTCCTGATCGAGGCGGCGGCTGGTTTGCTGGATAACGCGTCGCCGGAAGCCCGGATTGTTGCAGAAGCCGAAGAGGAGACCGGATATCGGGTAACCCGGGTAGAGAAGGTGTTTGAAGCCTTTATGAGTCCCGGCTCCGTTACCGAGAAGCTCTATTTCTTTATTGCCGAATATGGGGATCAGCCGCGTAGCGGTGAGGGCGGCGGCATCGAAGAGGAGGGCGAGGATATTGAGGTGCTGGAGCTTGGTTTCGACCAGGCGCTCAGGGCGATTGACCAGGGCGAAATCATGGATGCCAAGACCATCATGCTGCTGCAGCATCTGCGGCTGAAGGGCATTTTATAAGTTAACGGCAGACCCCTGTATAAGCGGTCTGCCGGGAAAGGCTTACTGATCCTGGGTCAGAATCCCTTTTACGTCATGCGGTTCGGAGCGCAGATACTGAGGTGGCACCTGCACCTTGCCATCCAGCGCGGCGGCCGCATGCCATGGCCAGCGCGGGTCGTAGAGGATCCCGCGCGCCAGAGCCACCAGATCGGCTTCGCCCTGTTGCAGCAGATCCTCGGCCTGCTGTGGCTCAGTGATCAGGCCGACCGCGATCACCGGAACGGAAACCTGCTCACGGATATCGCGGGCAAACGGAACCTGGTAATTAGGGCCGACGCTGATTTTCTGATCTTCCGACAGTCCGCCGCTGGAGACATGGATATAGGCGCAGTTTAGCGCTTCCAGCTCACGCGAGAAGGCGATGGACTGGTTGATTTCCCAGCCGCCTTCGACCCAGTCCGTCGCGGAAATGCGAACGCCTACCGGCAGTGAGGCCGGAACCGCGTCACGAACCGCTTTGAACACTTCCAGCGGGAAGCGCATACGGTTCTCCAGCGATCCGCCATACTCATCGGTGCGCTGGTTCGACAGCGGAGAGAGGAACTGATGCAGCAGATAGCCGTGCGCGGCATGCACTTCAATAAGATCCAGCCCCAGACGCTCTGCACGCAGGGCGCTCTCCACAAAGGCCTGCTTTACCCGGGTCAGGTCATCGGCGCTCATCGCGACCGGTTTGACTTCATCCGCGCTGTAGCTCACGGCTGACGGGGCAATGGTCTGCCAGCCGCCGGCATCCGGTGCAATCTGTTTGCCGCCTTCCCAGGGCACCGCGCACGACGCTTTGCGTCCGGCATGGCCCAGCTGAATGCCCACCGGAATCGAGGAGTAGCGGCGCACATCCTCCAGCACCGTTTTCAGTGCGGCTTCATTCTCGTCATTCCACAATCCGAGATCGCCAGGAGAGATGCGGCCAATGTCTTCGACCGCCGTGGCTTCGATAATCATCAGGCCTGCGCCGGAAAAAGAAAGCTGACCCAGGTGGATGCGGTGCCAGGCTGTAGCATTACCGGCTTCGGCTGAGTACTGGCACATCGGCGCAATCACAATGCGGTTATCCAGCGTAAGGTCGCCCAGTGAGACAGTGGAAAAAAGTTGGCTCATGTGATCTCCATGGTGTTATGACGAATGTGACAGGCAATAACTATAGCGGGGGATTGGGGAGACCGTGGGTAATGCAACGTGACATTTTGTGATTGTGTCCCGGTTCAGACCCTGCTGTGACAGCCACAGGGTCTGAAGCGTAACGTTACACCTGCGCCATTCCGCCATCGACAAACAGTTCTGTCGCATTGATAAAGCTGGCGGCATCTGACGCCAGGAAGGCAACGGTTCTGGCCACCTCCTGCGGCTCACCCAGGCGACCCAGCGGTATCTGCGCAGCCAGCGCATCAAACAGGCCCTGACGCTGATCATCACTGACCAGCCCGCCCAGGCCCGGAGTACGGACAGGGCCGGGACTCACCACATTCACCCGGATGCCGCGATCTTTCAGATCCAGCGCCCATGAACGGGCAAAGTTGCGCACGGCGGCTTTACTGGCGCTGTAGACACTGAAGGCTGCGGTACCCTGAGCCGAGGCGGTAGAGCCGGTAAGAATAACCGACGCGCCATCAACCAGCAGTGGCAGCGCTTTCTGAACCGTAAACAGCACGCCGCGTACGTTGGTGTCGAAGATACGATCGAAATGCGCCTCTGTGATCGCCCCCAGCGGCAGCATGTCGCCCCCGCCGGCGTTGGCGAACAGGATATCCAGATGGCCCGACTGTGACGCAATCCGGGCATACACGTCGTCGAGATCGTGCAGCTGTGACGCATCGGCCCGGATACCGGTGACCGTTCCACCGATGTCCGCGACGGCGGCATCCAGTTCCGCCTGACGGCGACCCGTAATAAAGACCTGCGCGCCCTGTGACGCCAGTTCCCGTGCGGTGGCCAGGCCAATTCCGCTTGTTCCGCCTGTTACCAGGGCAATTTTTCCTGCGAGTGATGCGCTCATAAAGTCGTCTCCGAAGTCGGTCAGTGAATGAGGATAAGCTTCCCGGTCAGCGTCGCTGCCGGACAGGGGGCCACTGTAAAAGAGCGGGATTGACGGATAAATCCGCTAAAATGAAAATGACTATCCACACGGGTGGACAATAGGGGCAGAGAATGGATCAGTTGCTGGCGATCAGAGCCTTTTCACGGGTGGTAGAGAGCGGTAGTTTTACCCGTGCCGCAGATACGCTGAACATGCCGAAAGCGACGGTGAGCAAGCTGGTGCAGGAGCTGGAGGCGCATCTCTCCGTCAGGCTTTTGCAGCGGACCACCCGGCGCGTGACCGTGACTGCGGAAGGGCGGGAATATTATGAGAAGGCGCTGCGTATTCTGCACGACCTTGAGGATGTGGATGCCTGTTTTAATGCACTGCGCAGTAAGCCACGCGGGCAGTTACGCATTGATGTCGGCGGTTCGACTGCCCGGGACGTTCTGATTCCGCTGCTGCCCGATTTCTTTGCCCGCTATCCTGACATAACGCTGGATCTCGGCGTTTCGGATCGTCCGATCGACCTGATCAGTGACAATGCTGACTGTGTGATCCGCGGCGGTCCGCTGATGGACTCCTCACTGATCGCCCGTCTGATTGGGCACGCCACGCTGATTACCTGTGCAACGCCCGCCTATCTGAAAGCCTTTGGCGTACCGGCCTATCCGGATGAACTGCGCAACGGTCACCGGCTGGTGAGCTATCTCTCTCCGCAGACCGGCAGGCCATTTCCGTTTCGGTTTGAACGTGACGGGGAAAAAATCGAGGTAACCAGTGCGCATCGCATTGGCGTCAATGAGAGCAACGGACATCTGGCTGCGGGGCTGGCCGGGCTGGGGATCATTCAGACGTTCAGCTATTCGCTGTCATCGATTCTGCGGCAGGGTGAGATGGAGGAGATCCTGCGCGACTGGCGTCCTGCCGGGTATCCGTTTCATCTGGTTTATCCGCAGAACCGGCACGTCACGCAACGCCTGCGGGTGTTTATCGACTGGCTGGTGGCTTCTTTTCCGGCGCGGATAGCGGGAGAGGCCCAATCCGGCACCTGAATGCCGGATTGGGCAGAATCAATTAGTTGCCGCGATAGGTTGAGTAACCAAACGGGCTCAGCAGTAAGGGAATATGGTAGTGCTCACCGCTGGCTTCCATGTTGAACTCCACCGGGATCTCCGGGAAGAAGGTTTTCTGGCTGCTCTTCTTATAAAAATCACCGGTTTTGAATACCACGCGATAGCTGCCGGCGCTGGCCGTTTTGTCCTGCGGGAACAGGGCGCTGATGCGGCCATTGTTATCCGTCACGCCAGAAGCCAGTTTCACCCAGTTATCCTGCTGCTTCTGATCCAGCTCGACTTCAATGCCCGCGGTGGGCTGACCGGTCTGCAGGTTGAGCACGTGTACGCTCAGTGGATTTTTCGCAGCGGCAGGCTGAGCGGCGACAGCAGATACGCCAGAGGTCATCAGTAAGGTGGCAATCAGAGCCGTTGTCTTTTTCATCAATGTTTCCTTTATTGACTGTTGGAGTGCGTGTTGTTGTGCTGAAGCGTAATCGGGCTGAGGCGAAAGGGACATTTAACGGCGCTAAATGTGAAATTTCCCAGAAGCGCATGCCTTTTTAGTTACATCATACATAATCTCTCTCATTACCTGAGTTGAGCTCTGTGCCAATATCGCTGATCAGGATGAAGCGGCGGCCAGAAGGTATGTAAAAGGAGAGGGCAGCAGAATCGCAGGCCGGGAAAACAGTGACAGAAAGCGTGACAGCGTCACAAAGCACGTCAGGTATTAGAGATTCATTCTGTTGCAGCTCCGGGATTGTAGCCCCTGGCGGGTGATAAAATCCAGCTGATTCAGAGGGATGAGAAAATTCAGGACAATACTCATCTAACGGCCTTTAATCCACGCGTTTGCGTCATCAGGCTGGTATGACTGCGCGACGCACGCTGAATACTTTGCCTGTCAGGGCGGCAACTGCGCCCGTTACTGAGCTGGCCGTGAAACAGAATCCGTTGCCAGCAGAGGTAGCCAGGATGCATTTACCCAGGATCGTACCGGCATCATCAGCCGTAAAGTCACGCATGCACGCCAGCAGCGCTGGCTTTCAGGGACGCCGGGAATAATGGTGATGGCTGGGAAAGAGGAATCATCGGGTGAGGTGGGCGTTTTTCGGAGAGTGCGAAGAGATTGATAAGGCTTCAGTGGAGGCAGCACAAAACAGTGGAAGCGAAGAATCGCCTGATGTTAATCAGCAGACGTGCCGGAAGATGAATACGCGGAAAGTTATCGTCGCTAGGGGAACAGCCGGTATCGGGTTGACCGGGAATCATAATTGCCTCATCAGACGGGCAGGAACGAAGTCGGCAGCAGCACGGCAGGGAACGAGATAACGCAGCCACAGCCGTTATCAGATATCTTATTTAACATAATATACATTATGCGCATCTTTATCATTATCAGGGTTGGGCTTCGCTGTTTACCTTCCGGCACCGATCCTGGCTGTTTTTTGCCTGGCCGTAAATCTCTGTGCAACTCAGCCTCATCTTCTCACCGCCACGCATCCGCTTTTCTGAATGCCTTGTGGTTTGCTGCGCATCCGTCCGGCATTCTCTTCGCAGCCTGATTCACTCGCTCTCATTAGTGACCAATGCCGAAGATATCACACCCGGCTTCATCTTACGGCTAAGTGAATGAATTGAGCGCTCACGACATGCTGCGCGCTCAGCTTTTCAATCGCTCTTCACCTTGCTATGGATTGTGCGTCCGGTCTGTACATCTCTGCGCTTTGCTCGTTTAACGCCATCCGGCGGCTTTCCGCACTCCGCCAGAGACGTCGCTACGTGAAAATTAGCGCTCTTATCAGGGCTGACGGCCACAGAAATGCTGTAAATGCGTCTCCTGAACGCCTGCTTTTTACTCTCGCTCAGCTGCACCAACAACGCCTGCTCCTTTACACGTATGCGCATCGTCATGATAAGGCCTGCCGCATCGGCCGCGCCTGTTGATGACCTGCAGAGATTCGTTCAGAGACAGCCGGTTTTGATAAGACGTTTACGTGAGACAAAAAAACATAATATCCCTGCTCTGTCTGTTCAGTAATCAGCCTTACTGGTTTATTAAAACCGGCCAGAGCAGCCAAACGTCAATGCGCGGCGATTACTTTATACAAAAGCTGAATAATCATTTCCTGCGTAAAATTAAATAGAGAATTAATGACAATGCTGAAAACAGAACAGATAACACGCGCTAAATTACTGATTTAGATCAATATTTTTAGCAGATGCGTCAATTAACATCTTTGTTACCAGGACTTTTCTTAATAAAAGGATTTTCTGAGCGATAAATAGTAGTTCTGAGGTTCTGACTCAACAGGATTAGAAAAATAACCAACGGGTATAAATAAGAGGATTTGCATTAAGAGCGACAAAAACAGGTATTCCTCAACCACAATCCGGCGTCAAAAATATACAAAAAATGACACTGATCAAAATTCGCGCATATTTAGCTTTGCGTGCGGAATTTTTATTGATCAAAACAGCGTTATTTGCGAAATATTCCTAGCAGACGTAAAAAAATCCAGGTCTCTCACTACTGCTGAGTGGGCGGCAGACGTTTTTGTCCCGAATTTTCAATCAATATTACGCCAGGCGACAGAGGAGGTGCGTTAAGAAAAATCCGAATGCAGGAAATAGCGGGTAATTTTCATCGCCTTGAAACGCGGAGATTTTTATCGATAAAATAAATACAACTCTCGCAACAGCACCAGAATATTATGATAAAGATAACCAGAGAGGAAATTCGCTGCGCCAGTTGTAAATATGGCTGTGATCTCGCCCATCGCGCATCAGACATTTATAACCGATGTCCGCTGCAAAAAATAACCACCTGGCCCGGAGGAAATCATTTTTTCTCTTCATCCCTGCTTAGCATGGTGGCGGGTAAATATGAAAGCATCTTTTGCCGGGGATGCATATTTGTTGACTTCTCAAGAGAGAATATCAGGTATTTTACCAACAGTAACTGGATTGAATATTTAAAAAACACCGGATTGATGCTGATTATCGTCAGCGATCGCTATATGCAATCCCTTGCCGCGTTCTGGCAAAAAGAAGACCTGCGTATCCAGACCGTTATTTATGCCGATCAGTCGCGTGAAGAGATAAGCCGTCAGATTAATGGCTGCTATTTCGGCCTGAAGGGCGACGTAAGAAAAAAAGTGAATGCGTTTAAACAGGATGAAGTTCAGTTCCTTGATCTGGCAGTGAATGGACTCTCACTGCCGATTATTGCCAGAGAAATGGGAGTTGAAATCAAGCGTGTTTATAACATCAAAGAGGCTATTCGCCGGAAAATGGGCATCAGCCTCAACCAATTGCTTTCCGTATAACGATGATAAAGGAGTATGACATGAACACCCATTTCAGAACGCTTAATCTTGCTGTGTTAATCAGTGCCGCGCTGGTTTCAGCCAGCGTCTCTGCGGCTTCTGATAACACCATCAACTTCCAGGGCGAAGTGACCACCGAAACCTGTTCGGTGTCGGTGAACGGTAACAACGCTTCACCTGTCGTTCTGCTGCCAACCGTGAGTACCTCTGACCTTGCGGCCTCAGGTGCGACAGCGGGCGAAACCCCCTTCACCGTGGGCGTAAGCGGCTGTACCGGTGACAGCACCAAGACCACGAAAATCTCCACGGTCTTCGTGGGCAATAACGTCAGCGCTGCCGGCAACCTGTCGAACACCGGCACCGCGAAAAACGTTGAGGTTCAGATCCTCGACCCGAAAGATACCGTCGTCGATCTGACCAGCGGTTACACCGGCAGCGGCGATATGACGCTTCAGGCAGGGGAAACCTCAGGCTCAGCCACCTACTCTGCCCGCTACTATGCATCAGGCACACCAACGGCCGGGACCGTGACCGCATCACTGCAATACGCCGTGACTTATCAGTAATCGTTTTCGTGCGTATCCGGTGTTCCGGATACGCACGCCACGCTTGAGATCTCTGACATGTATTCACGCATTGTGCTCTACCCATCACTGTTCGTCATTTTCATTCTTTTGATGACGTTTATTTCGGATAAAGTCCAGGCGAGCGTCACGATTCTGGGTAGCCGTATTATTTATCCCGGCAATGCTCTCTCCGTCGATGTTCAGTTAAAGAACAACGATAATATTCCGTATGTTATTCAGGCCTGGTTTGATAATGGCAATATGGATTCACAACCGGGCGATAAGAGTGACGTGCCTTTTATTATCACCCCTCCGCTATTCCGGATTCAGCCTCTGACCGGTCAGGTGCTGAGAATCCGCTTCACGCCAGAGGCCTCCTTACCGCAGGATCGCGAAACGGTCTACTGGTTCAACTCCCTGCAAATTCCGCCCGCCAATATTCAGGGCGAGTCAGGCCGTAACAGTATCGTTTTAATGTTACGCAACCGCATGAAAGTCTTCTACCGGCCTACGGCGATTGGTCAGCCGGGGGATATTTTCAGCGGAATAAAAATAACGGCGAAAAAAGAGGGCCTCGAAATCAATAACACCCAGCCCTGGTTTTTCTCGCTGACCGACGTAACCCTAAAAACAGCAGACAAAAAAATAGCCTGCGACGCCGATATGATTGCGCCCTTCTCTAAAAAAATTGTCAGGTGCAAAGCGGCAACGCACGCGTTACCCGCGAACAGCGTGGTCTCTCTTTCAGCAATGAATGACCAGGGAGCGAAAGTCAGTGAAGATTATCCGCTTGCAGCCAGGTAATATCTGCACCCTTTTTTTACCTCTCTGTGCCTCTTTCACTTTTTCAACGTATGGACACGCTGAGGAATATTACTTTGATCCTTCACTGTTTAAAGGGTCGGCTTTTGGCCAGAATATCGAACAGTTTAATCATCAGACGATTGCCCCCGGCAGCTATTATGTCGACATTTATCTCAATAATAAGCTGATCAAAAGCGGTGTCACCCTCACCTTTTTATCAGCAGAAAAAGGCCAGCCCATTGAACCCTGCCTTCCCCTGAAGGTGGCGGAATCATTGCGCCTTAAGTCACTGAATAAAACCGCAGCCAGCGAGCAATGCCAGCCTTTGCGTCACTGGTCCTCCGCGGCCAGCTGGCAATTTGATCAGTCATCACTGCGGCTGCAATTGACGATTCCGGATGCGGAGTTAATCCGTCTGCCTCGCGGAACCATCCCCGTTTCCGAGTGGGATAAAGGGATCACCGCCCTTTTCATCCGGCATAACACCAACTACAGCTGGACGGAAAATACTGCCTCCGGTTACCGATATCAGTATCTCTGGAGCGGTGTCACGGCGGGCACCAATATCGATAACTGGCAGCTGCGCCATCAGGGCAATCTGCGGGTTATCGACAATAACGTCACCGGCAGCGACGCGCGTTATACCACGGTCAGAACCTGGCTTCAGCGCCCCATCGAACCGCTGAACAGTGTGCTGACCGTTGGCGACAGCTACACAGAAAGTTCGCAGTTTGGCAGCCTCTCCTATAACGGGATTAAGCTGACAACGGATGAGAGGATGCGTCCGCAAAGCCGTCGGGGTTACGCGCCGGAGATCCGGGGCGTGGCCTCTTCCAGCGCGCGGGTTATCGTCAGGCAGCTCAATCGCGTTATTTATGAGACCAGCGTGGCTCCGGGGCCTTTTGTCATTAACGATTTGTACAATACCCGCAGCCAGGGCGATCTCGACGTGAAGATTGTTGAAGCGAGTGGCAAAACATCCTCGTTTACTGTCCCCTATGCCTCGGTGCCCGATTCGGTCAGGCCGGGTAACTGGCACTACTCCGTTGCCCTGGGACGGGTGCGACAGTTCTACTCCGTCAATAACACCTTCTTTGAAGGATTGCTGCAGCGCGGTATCAGCAACCAGCTGACCGCGACGGCGGGTTCGCGCCTGGCTGAGGATTATCAGGCCTGGCTGCTTGGTGCTGTCTGGAGCTCTGCGGCGGGCGCCGTGGGACTGAATACCACCTTCTCGGATGCCAAGGTGGCACAGAACCAGACTGCCACGGGATGGCGCGCTGAACTGAGCTACAGCAAAACCTTTACCACCGGCACCAACGTGGTTCTGGCTGCCTATCGCTACTCAACCAGCGGTTATCGCGACCTGCAGGATGTGCTGGGCGTGCGTCGCCAGCAGGATGGTGGCCTCAGCTACTACTCCGACACGCTGCATCAGCGTAATAACTTTTCTGTCACGCTGAGTCAGACAATGGCTGACTATGGCTTGATCAGCCTGAGCGCCAGCACAGCGGATTATTACAATAACCGCTCCCGCATTACCCAGCTTCAGCTCGGTTATAACAACAGCTGGCATAACATCAGTTACAGTCTCAACGTCGCCCGCCAGCGCACCACCTGGAGCAGCGATCGCTTCGGGCTGAGCCTGGACGATGGCGATAATAGCTATCGGGAGAAGTACACCGAGAATACTGTTGCCCTGAATGTTTCCGTCCCGCTGAACTGGAGCAATCACAACGCCTCCGTGGCCTACAACTACAACCAGTCTAAAGAGACGCGCAATTCCACGCTCTCACTCACCGGTTCGTCGGGCGAGAATAATCAGCTCTCCTGGTCGCTGTATGGCGGAACCGGCCAGACGCAGAATAGCGGCAGCCAGCGCGCCTCGTTTGGCGGAAACGTGCAGCAGAATACCCGCGTGGGCGGCGTCAGAGCGAACTATGGACAGGGTGATAACTACCGTCAGGCGGGTCTGGGTCTGTCGGGCACGTTGCTGATCCATTCCGGCGGTATTACAGCCGGCCCCTATACCAGCGATACCTTTGCGCTGATTCATGCGGAAGGCGCTCAGGGCGCCAGCGTGCGTAACGGCCAGGGCGCGGTTATCGATCATGCGGGTTACGCCATCCTGCCTTCGCTCACCCCTTATCAGGCGAATACCGTCAGCCTGGATACCCGCTACATGAATAGCGATGCGGAATTAAGTGGCGGCAGCCAGCGCGTGGTGCCCTATGCCGGTTCCGTGACGCGGATTCATTTTGCCACCCTGCAGGGCAAGGCGGTGTTGATCGCGCTGAAGAGTGACGATCAGGAGATTCCGCCGATGGGGAGTGAAGTCCGTGACGCGGATAATACCGTCATCGGCATTGTCGGTCAGGGCGGACAGGTCTATGCCCGCGTTCCGCATGATTCCGGCACCTTAAGGGTCAGCTGGCAAAATAAAGGCCATAAAACCTGCCTCGTTAATTATCAGATAACCGGACGCGTGAATGAGAATATCGTTCGCCTGGATGCCGTCTGCCGCAAGGGTGAATAGTGTGAGAATCGAAAAATTACTCCTGTACATCGTGTTACTGCTGCTTAATGTGCCCGCCTGGGCGAATTGCAGCGTGGTCACTGCCACCTCTTCGCTCTCTCAGAGCGCGATTGCGGCGGGCTACACCGCCGCCAGCTGGACGGGTGCCTGCGACACCTGTTCCGGGAATGTCGGGCTGCCGTCCGTGATCAGCATTAACAGCGGAAAGACCTTTCAGCCCTCCGGCACCCTGCTGGCCAGTTCGGTGGGGAGCTTTCTCTCCTCGGCCAGTAACGTTCCCTACTCGGCTAATCAGATTCTCTACCGCTGCGCCGTGGCGGATGCCGACAGCCTGTATGAGATGTACGCCACCAACGGCGACAGCCCCTATGCCGGGCAATACGTTACGTCTGAAGTGGACGGCGCTTATTATGATGTCGCCGCAAATGTCGCGGTCAGGCTGACTAACCTCTCAACCGGCGAATATTACAGCCGCTACTGGAAAGCGCGTCAGCTGACGGCCAGCGACTGGTATTCCGATGGCACCTATATCTACATTCCGGCCAGCGCCTTCAGCAATGTGCTGTATGAGATGTTTAAAATTGACTCAACCCGCTATTACGCCAGCAACAGTAATCGTTACGTGGACACCTGGACACAGCCGCGGGGTTACATCGCTTTCAAAGGTCCGGGACTCGACACCAATAGCCTCCAGGTGGGCCAGGACAGCCTCTCTTACTGGTACGGCTGGTACCGTAACTGGCCGGCAGCGTGGAGCACCTACTCTAACGTCACCTATGTGCGCGGCGCGCTGTGTGAAGTTCAGGATTATCCGTCGGTGGTACTGCTGCCTACCGTGAGCGTCAGCACCCTCGCGGCAGGCGGAAAAAGCCAGGCTCCGTTTACGATCACCATTCAGTGCGAATCGGGTGCCATATCCGGCACCGCCACGTCGACGCTCAAATCGGCCAATGTCGCCATGGGCTTTCTGGTTAACCAGTCTAATGCGGTTATACAGGCGAGAAATCTGGGGCTGACCACCTCGGGCGGCGGGTTAACCTGGCTGCTGGATACCCATTATGGCAGCAGTACTGCCGCCTCCGGCGTCGGTATCAGAATTTATGACAGCAACAATACCCCCATCAATTTACTGCCGGACCGCGCCAGCACCGGCACCGGCACCGGCAACAGCCGCGGCTGGTATGCCTACAAAGATTTAACCTCGCAGGTCTCCTCCGGAGGCAGTGATATCTACAGCGGTGATTTTACCGCCTCCCTTGAAGCCATCAGCGGGCAAACCCTTACAGCAGGAGCAGTGAATGCGCAATTACAGGTTGTGGTTAGTTTTCAGTAACCTCATTGTGTTATCTGGCGTTCTGCTCTCGTCCAGCGTCTGGGCGGTGGTCAACGTGGATAAGACCCGGATCATCTTTAATCAGGCCGATCTGACGCAGTCGATTAACGTCGTCAACAGCGGCAACACCGAGACGTTTCTGCAACTCTGGACGGATGATGGCAACGTGACGCTGTCACCGGATGCCAGCATCACGCCCGTGCTTGTCTTGCCGCCAGTGGTAAAAATGGTTCCGGGCGAGATGCGATCGCTGCGCCTGATGCTGACCTCACGCGATGCGCTGCCCGCCGGTAAAGAGAGTCTCTTCTGGCTGAATATTTACCAGATTCCGGCGCTGAAAAAAGCGCCTGACGCGGCTGAACGCAGAGTCGTGCTGCCGCTGCGAATACGGCTGAAGATTTTTATCCGGCCTGCGGGACTTCACGCGCCTCAGGCGACCGACCCGGAAAAGCTTCGTTTCGCCGTCACGGGAGATAAAATCACGATAACTAACCCGACGCCCTGGTTTATGAGCCTGAACGTCAAACCTCAAGGTCAGGCAGCGATTAAAAACCTGATGATCGCCCCGCACGCGGAACTGCAGGCAGAGAGTCAGGCCGCGCTCTCTCACGGAACGGCGCTGAACTATACGGTGATCAACGACCAGGGCATTCCGGTTAACTACACCACGGCTTTTAAGTGAATGTTTTGCAGGACAATGGCGTCCCGGCACGCTAAAGTTGCCTGTTTCGGTTTGCAGTCTGGATGAGGGAAAATGAAACGTTTATTTGTTTACGGCACGCTCTGCCCTGGACGTGAAAATGCGCATATCCTGGAGAATATCGGCGGAGAGTGGCTCGCCGGTTCGGTCACGGGCACCTTCTATGAACGCGGCTGGGGTGCAGCGGCTGATTTTCCTGGCATTATTCTGGATGAGCACGGCCCGCAGGTGTCGGGTTTTCTCTTTACCTCCGATAAGCTGGCGGCTCACTGGCCGATGCTGGATGCGTTTGAGGAGGGCTATGATCGCGTCGAAGTGTGCGTCTCTACCCACGATAATCAGCAGCTCAGCGCCTGGATCTATCAGCTTCAGCCCCGTGAACAGTGCTGATACCCCGGTTCTGCAATTCGCGCCCTGCTCCCGGGCGCGATTCTGTCAGCCCGCCCCCTTTTCTGCCAGACATGACAAACAGGCATGATGTTGAACCCCTGTTATAAGAAGAGATCTAATGTATGATGTAACTAAAATAGAGTGCCGTTAAGACCTGTTCCGGGCCACCAGCCTCTTCAGACCACCAGCCCGCGTTTCTACCCTTTCATTCCGGCCAGCGCTGATGCGGAAACAGCGAGACCCGGATGTTAAACAGGTGGATCAGGGGCGCGACGGCTTCACTCTCCTGCCGGGCCAGGGGCTCCAGACGCCGCAGCAGCAGGTCAAGCTCCTCCAGCAAATCCTGATGCGGTGTTAACTGCAGTGACTTCATCTTGCGCTTCAGATAGAGCCCCAGCTCGTGAAACATCTGCCCGCTATCAATCCCATGCCGTTCCAGCACCTCGCGATAGCGCGCATAAAAGTCATAGCAGTTCGCCCCCAGCCAGGTTTCCGTAATCAGATAGCCCCCCACCACGATATCCGGCACCGGGTCGAGCCGTTTCCGCGGCAGAATGATATTCACCCTGTCGAGCATGCGTGCAATAAACTGTTGCCGTGACAGCAGCGTGGCGGCGTTACGCTCCACCATTTTGATAAACCCTAACAGATCGCGCAGGCCGCGCTGTACCGCTCTTCGCGCTATCCACGAAGGCCGTTTGTTGCGGATCAGCGCCGTCAGCACAACGGCAAACATAATCCCTACCATCGAGGAGATCGCCGCATTCAGGGTAACGATAAGATTGGGCACGAAGTGGTGACTCAGTCCGATAAAGCCGGGGATCTGAATCGCCACGCTCAGCCCGATCAGGTTAGTGGCCGGATTCGCAATCACCAGGCTCAGCAGCATCAGACCGGGCAGCAGACAGATCATCAGCGCCTGTAAGGTGTTCGCCTGCGGGATGAGAAAAGCGATGTAAAACAGGCTCACGACCAGCGCAATCATCACCCCTTTAACAAACAGCTTCATCGGCGTCACCGGCGAATCGACACCGGCAAAAAACGAACTGATAATCGCCGCCATCAGCGGTGCATTAGCCCCGTCGGCCCAGCCGCTGCCAATCCAGAACAGACTGGAGAGAAAGGTCGCCAGAAAAGCCGTCAGCGCCGACAGCCTCAACAGCCCTTTGTCGATATGGCGATGCTCACGGATATTACGGATAGCCGCTCCGTCGCCATGACTGTAGAGATCCCCGGCGCGGGCGCTGACATTCTCATAGGCATCAGCAATACGCACAAAGTTGGCCAGCCGCTCCAGCAGTCCGATCAGCAGCAGACTCTCCTCGGTTGCCAGTTCCCCTGCCCGCCACGACTGCTCCAGGCTGGCCTGCCCGGCATTGATCGCCTCACGCAGCCCGTTGATGTCATTGACGCGATCGTGATGCAGCCACAACAGAAACTGCTGGAACACATCGGTCACGCACGCTGGAAAACGAATGTTCAGCTCCGCCAGTACGCCCAGCCGTGACTCAATCGCGGTGAGCGTCGGCAGCAGATAGGTCAGATGCTGATACTGCACGCTGACCAGACGGATGACGTTACGCGCCGCCTCCCCCTCATAGACACAGTGGGTCAGCAGTGTTTCAACGTTCAGCGGATAACCGGCCATCTGAATCAGGATATCTTCCCGCTCCAGCGATTTGTTCTTTGCCATTCCGCTGATCAGCTCATCGCATAGCCTGCGCGCATTCTGAAACCAGAGATTCACGCTCTGGCCAAGCAGATGATGCATCGACACCGGAAACACCAGCCGGTGAACCAGGGTGCTGCAGAGAATGCCGAGCGTGATCTCCTCAATACGTGAAATGACCGTATTGATAATGGCTGACGGCGTATCCACGTCGGGAAAGCCCATAATGGCGGCGCTATACCCGCCCAGCATAAAGATGTAGCTCTTGGGCGTGCGGTCATGCAGGGAGAGATAGAGGCAGACCGTTACCCACAGTGACACGCAGAGGCTGAACAGAACCGGCGACTGCACCGTTTCGGGGTAGATCAGCAGAATAAAGAGGCCCCCCAGCAGCGTACCCAGCAGACGAAACAGGGATTTCGACACGGTTGAGGCCGCATAGAGCTGTGAAGTCACAAAAACGGTCGTGAGCGCCCAGGCAGGTTTTTCAAAGTTAAGAAGCAGCGCCACAGAGAGTGCAATAAACGCGGCAAGAGAAGTTTTGCAGGCAAACAAAACCGCGTTTTTGGTAAACCATTTCATCGAATGAGAGCAACCAGGAGCTTTCTGAGGCGCGTATCCTGACAGATGCGCCTGCGTTTTACTCTCAGTTAACTTATACAAATTATTACCGGCCTGACGGGGCCGGTTTCAGGGGAGACAGGTCTGTTTCGGGCGGGATGAAAAGCGGTTAGCGACGCGTCAGCGCCAGCCGGATGCCCAGCCCGATAAAGGTGGCACCCACCACCCGATCGAGCGCCTTCTGCAGGGTCTGATTCTTCGCAACGGCGCCGGCGGCACCGCCTGCCAGCAGGGCAAACAGCACATCCGTTATCAGGCCCGTCAGCGCATAGGCCAGACCCAGCAGCAGAAAGGAGACGGCATGATGATCGCCCTCCACCGTCACAAACTGAGGAAAGAAGGCGATGAAGAACAGCAGCACTTTCGGATTGGTTATCGAGGTAATAAAGCCGCGCAGCAGCAGCTGTCGGGTTTCGGTCTGTGCAACCGCCTCCGCGCCCTCCGGCCTGAAGACGTGACGGACGCGGAACGTCGCCACGATCATCTTCGTCCCCAGATAGATCAGGTAGGCTGCGCCCGTATATTTAATGACGGTGAACAGCAGCGGCGAGGCTGCAATCAGCGCTGTTAAGCCCAATGCACTGGCAACCGCATGCGTACAGCTTCCCAGCGCCACGCCCGACGCCGAGAGAACCCCGGCCTGTCGCCCCCGAGCCACACTTTGTCCGACAACATAAGCGAGATCGGGGCCCGGCGTAATGCAGAGCAGCACCACCGACGCCAGAAACAGCGGAAAATGAACGATATCCAGCATGAAGCCTCCTGACAGCAATAAGATTTAACCTTTCGTTAACTTATCAGCCCGGACGCCCTTTTCCAAATGCCATCATCCTCTTACCGGTGTGCGCGCTCTCCATCACGTTCTGTGCCGTAACCGCTCCAGCATGATCAGTGAGTGACTGAAAATGGCGTCGGCGATGTGCTGCGGAAAATCGGCGGGCAGCGCCTCCCGCACCGAGATCACCGCCTGGGGAAAGGCCCGGATAAAGAAGTCAAAAATCTCCTCCATAGTGGCCGGATCAAAACTGACGCGCTTTGCCGTGGCGATAAAATGGCGCGGATAGATTTTGTCGATCGCCATCTTTTTACCTTTGGTGGCGCACAGCCCCATCGCCAGCTTCAGCGCCCGCTTGTTGAGGCCGGTGCCACCCAGTACCGGATAGGCTGAGATGACGTCATAAAATGGCGTCAGCCGGTAACTGCCTCCGCGCTCAATAAACAGGGAGAAGTTTTTTGCATGGCCATCGGTTGCGCCGATCAGCCACTGGAAAACCTGAAACTGCATAAAGCGGTAGCGATCCGCTATCGCCTGACTGGAGCCCATCAGCAGCTGCATGATCGTCTCTATACCCGGCCCGCCGTCTGACTCATATTTGGTTGAGGATGGCAGCCCCAGCACCTGGCAGATATCCTCCTGCGGCAGCCGGATCAGCCGGGTCTTATCGCGGGACCAGCGCCGGTCAAACCGCTCCACCGCCAGCGCCCGCATCGCTCCGGCGCGGATAATGGTCGCCTGCGGCACCGCCATTCCCAGCGCCCGGGCCAGCGCCAGACAGAGATACTCATTCTCCACGCTTTCGCGCATATCCAGGGTGGCGGCATCTCCCCGATGGGCAGCTTGATGATGTGGGAGGTTGGCGTCGCCCCGGCCGGAATGCTCCAGCCCTCATCGGTCAGCAGCAGGGCCGTTTTCTCCTGCGCGCCGGCCACCGAGATGCGAAAATCGGTCTCTTCACGCAGCATCCCCAGCGGAATATCGGACTGATAGGCCGACAACACCTTCTCCAGCCGCGCCTCATCCAGCACCTCATAGCGTGCCTGCAGCGGCGGCAGCGCCATCTCCGGCGGCAGCAGCATGGTCGCGCCAACGCTGTCACGTCCCACCTCCTGCAGCAGATCAAACGGCTGGCGGGATTTTATCTGATAGCGCGCCACAATCCGGTCACGGATCGCCGGGCTGTCAGGCAGCAGGTTATCGAAAAAGTTAATCACGGCGGCGGAGGTGATCGGCCTGACCTGCAGCGGCATAGAGAGGGAAAGGGGACGCGCCAGCGGATTGCGCAGCCAGCCTGCATCATACTCAAACTCATGTGCGCCGTTTCGCTGCCGGGTCAGCACCCCCACCCGCTCGCCGTTCATCCAGGCCATCAGCTTCTGCATCACCAGTCATCCTCGTCATTGAGTGGCGCTGGCGCCGGTGCCGCTTTTTCCTGAACCTCCAGGCTCAGCTCCAGCGACTGCAGCAGCTTAAACAGCGTAGCCAGCGAGGTGCTGTCAGGTGCATTTTCAAAGTGAGAGATCGTCGCCTGCTTCAGGCCCACTTTTTTTGCCAGCTCACTCTGGGTCCAGCCGTTGCGCTGGCGGATAAGTTTCAGCCGGTTTGCCAGCTGAATCGGACTATATATCATGGGTGACTCCTTCTGGATCACAGAGGGTAAGCATAGCGCAGCCGCATTATCCCCGAAAGGGTATAAATGTGTTTTTATCCTCTTTAAGGGATAAGTTATCTTTTATACCCTATAGAGGATAATGAGGAATTTATCCCTCGTAAGGGATAATTCAGGACGCATAATCCACGGAGAAAAGAGGAAGAGAATGAGCAGATTCAGCATCACCCATCAGATCAGCGAGCAGGACCGCGAAGCACTACTGGCGGGACTCGGCGGGTACAACCGGCAGTTTATCCAGACTGAGAACTGGGGGCCGCTGTCGGTCATGCATCGCGACACGCAGGGGACATTACGGGGCGGGTTAATCGCGTCCCGCAAGGGAAACTGGCTCTGTATCGATTTTCTGTGGGTGGACGAGACGCTGCGGGGCAGCGGTCTGGGCAGTGAACTGCTCAGCGCGGCGGAACAGGCGGCGGTGACGGACGGATGTCTCTGTGCGCTGGTGGATACGTTCAGCTTTCAGGCGCTGCCGTTCTATCAGAAGCAGGGATATCAGCAGCAGATGTCCCTGCCCGATTTTCCGCAGACCGGCATGCAGCGTCACTATCTGACGAAGAGACTCCGGCCGGCATAACCACACCGATCCGCATCGCGCTGGCGTGACAGGGTCACAGACCGGCGATGCGGCGCAGGTCGGCTTCGGCACCGGGTGCCACGGCAAGGACCTGCGCACCGCGGGTAAGGCGGTCGCCTTCAGTATTAAACGGGTGATACCAGCCGCCCGCCTCTTTCACCAGGCAGTAGCCCGCCAGACAATCCCAGGCGTGCATATAGGGCTCGTAGTAACCCACCACCCGTCCGGCGGCCACCCATGCCAGCATCAGCGCGCCGGAACCCAGTCGGATAAAGTTACCGCCTGCCGTCAGCAATGCGGCCACGATCTCGCCAACCTGCTGCGGGGTCACGTGACTGTTCGCCCCGAATCCGGTGACGTGGTTTTGCAGCGTGCGCGCCGGATCGACGGCCAGACGGCAGCCGTTGAGCGTCGCGCCCTGCCCCAGCGCCGCGACGTAGCATTCATCATAGAGGGGGGCAAAGATCACCCCGATGACCGGCAGGTCGCCGCGCAGCACGGCCACCGAAACACACCAGTTTGGCATCCCGTTCAGAAACGGGCTGGTGCCATCGATAGGATCGACCACCCAGGTGTAGTCCGATGCTCCCGGCTGCAGACCGCTCTCCTCACCCAGAAAACCGTCATCGGGAAAGGCGGCGCGGAGATGGGCCGCGATCTGCTGCTCCACGTCACGGTCAGCAATCGAGACCACATCCTGCAGATCATATTTGGTTTCCACCACCAGCGTCTCGCGACGGTTAAAGTAGGAAAGCGCGGTCGCGCCGCCTTCACGGGCAACGGCCTCAGCGACAGCCAGACGCGCCATTATTTCATCATGTGATGCCATGCCAGCTCCTCAGTTTTAATCAGATTCGTGCGCGATCAGGGCCAGCCCCTGCGCCCTGAAGTTTACGCCAACCCTGGTGGCGAGCGGGAGACGCTGCTCCATCAGCGGATCGATAATGAACAGCGCGCCCAGTTCGGTAGCCACTTCATATTCGATATGGTCACCCAGCCAGGTACTGTGGGTGATTTCCCCCTGCAGTGCGCCCAGTCCGTCGCCGGAGAGGGTTATGAAGCGGGGCCGCACCGCCAGCTGAGCCGGGCCGGTCCGCACTCCCGCTCCGGGCAGCCGGAAGCGCTGCGTGCCGAGACGGATCAGCGCCTCTTCCGCGCCGGCCTGCTCTACCTCACAGGGCAGAATGTTCGCTTCCCCCATAAAGTCCGCGATAAAGACCGAACGGGGAGAATGGTAAAGCGTCTCCGGCGTCCCCTCCTGAGCAATATCCCCCTCTTTCATGACAATAATCTTATCGGAGACCGCCAGCGCCTCCTCCTGGTCATGGGTGACATAGACCGCAGTAAAGCCGAGCCGCTGCTGCAGATCGCGGATATCGGTGCGCACCTGACGGCGCAGACGCTCATCCAGGTTCGACAGCGGTTCATCGAGCAGCAGCACCTGCGGCTCCAGCACCAGCGCGCGCGCCACCGCAATGCGCTGCTGCTGCCCGCCGGAAAGCTCCGAGGGCAGCCGCTGCCCCTGACTCTCCAGCCCCACCAGCTTCAGCCCCTCACGTGCCCGATCCTGCGCCTCGCGCCGGCTCATCCCCGAGGCGCTCAGCCCATAGAGAATGTTGTCGAGGGCGTTCATGTGCGGAAACAGCGCGTAGGATTGAAACACCATCGCCACGTCCCGCGCGTTGGCGGGCAGATGGGTAACATCCTTACCGCCTATCAGGATGCGGCCCGCGTCAGGATGTTCCAGCCCGGCCAGCAGCCGTAGCGTGGTGGTCTTGCCGCAGCCGGAGGGGCCGAGCAGCGTCACCAGCGTGCCGGGCTCCACGGTGAGCGACAGATCCGGCACCGCACTGAAGCCGGCAAAACGTTTTGAGACATGGTCAAAAACCACCGATCCGGCCTGATGTGTCGTCATACGGTGCTCTCCTGAGTCAGGGTGGATGCAGAGGGAGTGGCGGCGAGGGCCGCCGGTCGGGTGACACGGCGCAGGCGGCGTTCGCCCACCAGCAGCTGGAAGAGACCAATAATCAGCAGCATCACCAGGATCAGGACCGAGGAGTAGGCAATGGCGACGCCATATTCACCGTTCTCCACCAGCCCGACAATGTACGAGGTCGCCATGTTGTACTGCGCGCTGACCAGGAAGATCACCGCGCTGATGGAAGTAATGGCGCGCACAAAGGCGTACACCAGCGCCGCGCTGATGGCCGGTTTCAGCAGCGGCAGCACCACCTTGCGCAGGGTACGGAAACTGGTTGCGCCCAGCGTGAGTGACGCTTCATCCAGGCTTTTATCCAGCTGGCTCATCGCCGCAATGCCGCCACGTACCCCGACGGGCATGTTACGGAAGACAAAACAGGCAATCAGGATCATCGCGGTGCCGGTTATCTCCAGCGGCGGCAGGTTATAGGCCATGACATAGCTCACACCGATAACCGTACCGGGAATGGCAAAGCTCAGCATCAGCATGAACTCAAAGGTCTGCCGTCCGGCAAAGCGCTGACGCACGATCAGCCAGGCGGTCAGCAGCCCGACAATCGCCGTGAGGGGGGCCGCAATCAGGGCAATCTCCAGCGTCGTCCAGAAGGAGTTCCACGCCACGCCCTGCCACACCAGTTCCCCCTGAGTGAGGGTGACACGGAAGGCGCGGATGTAGTGATCCAGCGTCAGGCTGTTGTCCAGCCCCCAGGAGTGGACAAAGCCGCCGGTGAGGATCATGCCGTAGATCACCAGAGTAAAGAGCCCCCATGGGATCACCATCCCATAGACGCCAAATCTGACCGGACGCGGCAGCATGGCATGACGGCCGCCGTCGCCTTTCCCGGTGACGGTGGTAAAACTTTTCCCGGCAAGCCAGAGGCGCTGCAGCAGAAAGGCCGCCAGCGTGAAGGCCAGCAGGATCATCGCCAGCACCGCCGCGCGGCTCGGGTCGTTTTGCGCGCCGACCACTGAAAAGAAGATCTCCGTAGAGAGCACGCCGTGACTGCCGCCCAGCACCATCGGATTGCCGAAGTCCGCCATGCTTTCGATAAAGCTGATCAGAAAGGCGTTGGCCAGCCCCGGAGCCATCAGCGGCAGCGACACGCGGGAGAAGGTGAGCCAGCGGCTGGCTCGCAGCGTCTGCGACGCCTCCTCCAGTGAGGGACTGACGCCCTCGACCACCCCGATCAGCACCAGAAAGGCCACCGGCGTAAACGAGAGCACCTGCGCAATCCAGATCCCGGTCAGCCCGTAGAGCCAGCGTCCCGGCGCAATGCCGAACAGCGAC
Source organism: Type-F symbiont of Plautia stali (assembly GCF_059731105.1). Lineage (NCBI taxonomy): Bacteria > Pseudomonadati > Pseudomonadota > Gammaproteobacteria > Enterobacterales > Enterobacteriaceae > Type-F symbiont of Plautia stali. The sequence continues at coordinate 1,989,064 of NZ_AP035909.1, forward strand.
GCCAGCGATTCGGTGACGACGCCAGAGCGGCCAAACAGCAAAATCAGCGCCAGACCGATGACAAACGGCGGCGTGATAATCGGCAGAACGGTGAGCATCCGCAGCGCTTTCTTACACGGCAGTGCCGTGCGCGTCGCCGCCAGCGCAAACGCCAGCCCCAGCAGCGTCGAGCCGCTGGCCGTCATCAGCGCCAGTCCCAGCGTTCGCCAGGCCGTCCCGCAGTTGCCGCCGGTAAAACAGCCGAGGCTCCAGATGGCCGGGTCCTGCAGGCTGGCGATCAGCCCATCGGGTTTAAAGCTGCCATCGCTGTCCTGCACCGCGGCGGCAAACAGGCTGAGCACCGGATAGAGCACGAAGGTGGTGACCAGCGCCACCAGCAGCACAATCGCCGCCACCACAAAGGCATCGCCTTTCAGGACACCGCGCTCTGCCAGCGCAAAGGCAAAGATCAGCAGAAAAACGGTCAGCAGCAGTAAGGCCCCGGCGCCCATGGCGGGCTGTCCCTGAGCCAGCGGCCCGGTAAGGTGCTCCAGCCACAGCCAGTTCCAGCCGCTGAAACCAATGGCATGTCCCTCCAGCAGCAGAAACAGGATGCCGGATACGCTGAACAGCAGCAGCAGCGTGCTGCGGGTCCGGCCGGGAGGCAGAAAGGCGCAGGCGGTAACGCCTCCCCACAGCGCCACGGCGACCAGAAGCCAGGGCTGCTGGGCGAGTTGCCACAGGGCCGGTGCGCTGTTCTCCTCCGCAGAACGAAAGAGCCAGTCACCCGCAAAGAATCCCTGCTCCAGGCTGTACCAGGGCAGCAGCGTCAGGGCCACGGCCCCCGCCAGCAGCGCGCCGGTTAAACGGCGATTGTGCGCATTCATACATCACCTCGATTGGAGAAGCGGACAACTGGCTGATGCCACCGCGGTTCGGCCCGTGCCCGGCGTCTGACGGCCGGGCAGTGCCACGCTTCAGTGCGCGCTGGCACCAATCTCTCTGTCCCAGCGCCCCAGCAGCGCTTTGCGTTTCGCCGAGTCGCCATAGGTTTTGAAGTCATAATCGATCAGGCGGATGTTCTCGAAACGCGGCGCATACTCGGAGATTTCCGCCTGACGGTTGGAGGGCAGCTGGAACGATTTCGCCTCTTTCATATGGGACTGCGCATCTGCACTCAGCGCCCAGTCATACCAGGCCCGGGCATTCGCCAGGTTGCGCGCCCCTTTGATAATCGACATGGAGCCAATCTCATAGCCGGTGCCTTCACAGGGGGCGACAGGTTTGATCGGGAAGCCTTCGACTTCCATCGCAACCGCATCGTGCATAAAGACAATCCCGACGGTGGTTTCACCGCGCGCTGCCGCTTTTACCGGTGCCGAGCCGGACTTGGTGTATTGCGAGATGTTGGCGTTAAGCTTCTTCAGGTAGGCAAAGGCGTCATCTTCCCCCATGATCTGCACCAGCGTCGCCAGCGTGTTGTACGCCGTGCCGGAGGAGTTGGGGTTGGCGATCTGAATCTCGCCCTTAAAACCGGGATCAAGGAGATCCGCCCAGCAGGCAGGCACCTTCAGCTTTTTCTCCGCCAGCAGGCGGGTGTTGTAGCCCCAGCCCAGCGCACCGGCATAGACGCCAACGGTCCGGTAACCGGAAATCTCTGCCACCTTTTGTGACCAGGGCTGCTGCTGGTCAAGTAAAGGGGACTTGTAGGGCTGGCTCAGCCCCTCTTCTGCGGCCTGCATGTGCGGATCGCCGGTGCCCGCCCACCAGATATCGGTGCGGGGATTGCGCGCCTCGCTGCGGATTCGGGCGTAGGCTTCACCGGCTGAAAGCCGCACCATGCTGAGCCGGATATCGGGATGAGACTGGCTGAACAGCGTGGTCATCTGTTCGCACACCACCACATCGGCGGAGCAGATCATATTAAGGCTGCCCGCCGCCGTGGCCGCAAACGGCACCACCGGGCAACTGACGATAACAGCAGCGAGCAGAGAGGTATAACGCATGGGGATCTCCTTGAGGCCGGATGATGAGGGCGTGCGCCAGCTTTTGCACATGTGTGCAAAGTAGTACGGCGCCCCTGCCATGCTGTCAATTCACTTGTTGAGCAATTGTCAGTCGCTGTCACAAATTTGAAACATTCATTGCCCTGTTATCTTTTGCACACCCTTGCATTTTCAGGCAGACTCAGTGCGGTTAACGGCAGGATGAGGAGAGAAGATGCAGCAGCCCAGGACAGTGGTGAGTGCACAGGATGTGGCAGATCGGGCGGGCGTCTCGCGCTCGGCGGTCTCCCGCACCTTTACACCGGGGGCCAGCGTGTCGGACGCCACCCGGCAGCGGGTAATGAAAGCGGCGGAAGAGCTGGGTTATCACGTCAATCATCTGGCGCGCGGCCTGGTACGAAACCGCAGCGGCATTGTCTGCCTGATCGCCTCAGAGGTGGATACGCCCTACCGTGCCAGCCTGGTGCGCTGGATGACCCAGTATCTGCAGGAAGCGGGCAAGGTGGCGATGCTGATTAACACCGACCGGTCGGATGAGCGGGTTTCCGCCGCGCTGCAGCAGGCGATCCATTTCCGCGCCGACGCCTCGATCATTCTCTCCGGCATGCCTGACAGTGGCATTACCCGGCTCTGCTACCGGCACGGTCAGCAGCTGGTGCTGATTAACCGTGACGACGCCCTGCCCGGCACGCTCAGCCTTAACCTTGACTCCCGTCCGGCGGCGGAGATGGCGGTTAACGCCTTTCTGCGCGCGGGCTGCAGCCGCATCGCCTTTGTGAATTCGCTGGCGGGAACGCCGAGCCTGCTGAAACGCGAAGCCGATTTTCTGACTGCGGCGCAGCAGGCCGGCATTGCCGTGCAGGTGGAACGGTTCGGCAGCACCTCCTATGAGAGCGGACAGATTCTGGCGCAGCGTCTGCTGACGCGCAGCGTCCGCCCGGATGCGGTCTGTTGCGCCACCGACCTGCTCGCCTGCGGCTTTATGGATGAGGCGCGTCACCGTTTTGCGCTGCGTATTCCGGAGGATCTCTGCATCATCGGACACGACAACATCGCGCAGTCGGGCTGGAGCGCCTATGACCTCACCACCTTTGCGCAGCCGGTAGAGCAGTTCGCCCGCGATGCGATTGACTGGCTGGTGGCGGCAGAGGCGCAACCGGAAAGTCTCCTGCCGCGAACAGAACAGCCGCAGGCACGGAAAATATATCCGGTCGATGTGGTCTGGCGGGGATCGGTGCGCGGCGGATGAGCGCCATTCTTTATTTTCAGCCGGTACGTTATTTCTCAGCGAAATAATTGAGTACCGGTTTTACGCTTCGCTTTAAATAGCGCTCTCCTGCCCGGAAAAATATTCGGCCGCTTCGCCCCGCAATCGCGATTTCCTGTCTACGCTTTATCTGCATTATTAATTTACTCTGGTTTTATCTGCTCAATGAATCAGCAGTCAGATGTGACAAACATCACATTTGTGCCAGGCTTACAGTCTCAGATAACACTGTTCAAGGAGCATACAATGGCCACACCCACTAACAAGACGCTCGATCTGGATCACTTTCCTAAGCCTCCTTTTGAGGATCAGCCCCAGCAGGCGCCAGGCCTTGCCAGCAAAATGGTTCCGGTTCCCGATCACGGTGAAACCAGCTACCGTGGCACCGGTCGTCTGACCGGCCGCAAAGCGCTGATCACCGGCGGCGACTCCGGGATTGGCCGTGCCGTTGCGATTGCTTATGCCCGTGAAGGCGCCGATGTGGTGATTAACTACCTGCCGGAAGAACAGCCGGATGCCGATGAAGTGGTTAAATTAGTCGAAGCGGAAGGCCGTAAAGTTTTCGCTATTCCCGGTGACATTCGTTCAGAAGAATTCTGTCAGCAGCTGGTCAAAGAGGCGGCCGACAAATTAGGTGGTCTGGATATTCTGGTTAATAACGCTGGTCGTCAGCAATTTAATGAGTCCATTCGTACCCTGAGTACAGAAGATTTTGATGCGACGTTTAAAACCAACGTTTATGCAATGTTCTGGATCACCAAAGCGGCGCTGGAATATCTGCCACGCGGCGCATCCATTATTAACACCTCGTCAGTGCAGGCGTTTAAACCCAGCGATATCCTGCTGGACTATGCGCAGACCAAAGCGGCGATTGTGGCCTTTACCAAATCCCTGGCGAAACAGCTGGGCGGCGACGGCATCCGCGTCAACGCGGTAGCGCCGGGTCCATACTGGACCGCACTGCAATCCAGCGGCGGGCAGCCTATGGAGAAAGTGAAGCAGTTTGGTGCCGACTCACCGATGGGCCGTCCGGGCCAGCCGGTTGAGATCGCCCCGCTCTACGTCACCCTGGCCTCGACCGAGAGCAGCTACTCCTCCGGTCAGGTCTGGTGCTCTGATGGCGGCACCGGCACCCTGTAATCCCCTTCTGGTGGCCGCGTAAAGCGGCCATTTTTTTGTCCTGCCTCTCTCTCCCTCCGAATCGTTGTGCCTGGTATAAGGAATAAGAACATGGAAAACCCGGTTTTTCATTCGCCGGTCAGAAAAGAAGGTTTTGCGGGGCTGGGCGACTATGCCGCCATTGGTGAAGGCCGTTCGGTGGCGCTGATTGCGCCGGATGGCTCCATTGACTGGTGGTGTGCCCCCAATCTCGATGCGAAACCGCTGTTTGATCGCCTGCTGGACGCCGGGCTGGGCGGCTACTTTCAGGTCGTCCCGCGCGGCAGCTATCAGGTTACGCGACGCTATCGTGACAACAGCAACGTGCTGGAGACCCGCTTTGACACCGACAGCGGCGCCGTCCTGCTTACCGAATCGATCAACAGCACGCTGGCGGGCCGTCTGCCCTGGTGTGAGCTGGCCCGCCGCATCGAAGGCGTTGAGGGCGAGGTGGAGTTGCAGATCACGCTGCGCTTCGGCACCGCCGCTGAAACCCGTTCCCCCTGGGTGGCCGACAATGAGAAAGGCAAGGTGTTTCACATCGCCGAAACGATGGCGATGTTCCGCTCCAGCGACGACATCACCATTACCGAACTGGATGATGAACAGGTCTGCGCCACGCTGCGCACCACCGCCGGTTCCCGCTCGCTCTGCGCCCTGCTGATCACCGAAAAGGAGCCGCTGGCCGTGCCGCCGCTGGAGGCTATCGACCAGCGGATTGAAACCAGCCACACCGGCTGGACCAGCTGGGTGGAGAGCCTGAGTTATGACGGCAGCTACCCGGCGCTGGTCAGGCGCTCTGCCCTGTCGCTGAAGTTTCTCTGGTACTCCCCGACCGGCGCGCTGGCCGCCGCTGCCACCACGTCGCTGCCGGAGGGCATCGGCGGCGAGAAAAACTATGACTACCGCTACGCCTGGGTGCGGGATGCCTGCCTGATTATCAAAGCCTTTGTCTATCTCGGCGCGCTGGAAGATTGTAAGGCGGCCTTCTCCTGGCTGTCGCAGACCATCATCCGTCACGGCGTCAGGCTGCGCGCCTGCTATACCCTGAATGGCGATGAGGTGCCCGCCGAGCGTTATCCGCCCCTGAGCGGCTATCAGCATTCTCAGCCGGTGCGCATCGGCAACAATGCCCGCGATCAGCTGCAGCTCAGTATGTATGGCGATATGCTCATGACCGCGCAGCGCTTTATTGAAGCGGGCCACGTGCTGGATATCACCACCTCACGCCTGCTGGGCGACCTGGCGAACTGCTGCGCCGACAACTGGCGACAGAAAGATTGCGGCATCTGGGAGCTGCCGGAGCTGCAGCACTATACCCACTCCAAAATGGCCTGCTGGATAGCGCTGGATCGGGCGGTGGCGCTGGCGGAAAGTAAACATATCGAACCGACCTGGCTGGGCCGCTGGCAGCGGGAACGTGACCGCATCCGCGACTGGATTGAGTCGCACTGCTGGTCAGAAACGCAGCAGGCTTACCTCTTCTACGTCGGCAGTGATGCACGCCTGGACGCCTCGCTGGCGCTGGTGCACAGCTATGGCAATGCGGTTAATCCGCAGCGGATGCTCTCCACCTACCACGCTATCCGGCAGAAGCTGGGCGACGGCAGCGCCATGCTCTATCGCTACAGCGGCGTCAGGCAGGAGGAGAGTACCTTTCTCGCCTGCGCCTTCTGGCTGGTGGAAGCCTGGGCGGAAATGGGTGACCGGGATCGGGCGGAACAGGCGATGCAGGAGATTCTGGCGACGCTGGACGGTCAGGGTAACGTCGATATCTTTAATGAGATGTATGACGTTCGCAGTCAGAGCTGGCGTGGCAACATGCCGCAGGGTCTGAGCCATCTGGCGCTGATCTGCGCGGCCCAGGCGCTATCGGAATCAAAAGGAGAGGTTTAAGAAAGGCATCAGGGTGACTATTGCAGCCGGAAGCGCGGGTCGAAGAAAAACGGCTCCACTACCGCTTTCGCAATGATGCCCGCCGCTGCCGGATGACGGGGATTGAACAGCGCATTCCACTCACCGGTCAGCGTGCTGGGCACCTTAAGTATCAGGCCGTTCTCCGGGCTGGCGAGCCACTCATCCCCGATCTGCCGGGTGGCCGCGGGCGCAGGATCGGCCTGCCACTCATCCGGCAGCGCCGTCAGTGCCAGTTCGGTGATCAGGGACTCCGGCACGCTGATCGCGATCATGCTGTAGTCGCGTGACAGATCCTGAATGGTGAGATGCACCAGCGCCTCCAGCACGCAGAGCGCCCGGCTCGACCCCAGGTAGACACAGACCGATCCCACCGAATTCCAGCGCCCGCCATACGTGCGGGCACCAAAACCATCAAAGGCGGTCATCGCATATTCACACTTCACCAGACGAAAAAAGGGAACCGTCATCAGGTGATGACACCGTGCTCGAGCTGGCCGATCAGGTTTATCACCGCCTCCGCCCCTGCCACCGTGGTGGTCATCTCCGCCGGTTTCTTTCCGCCCAGCGCTTTGGCGGGCGTTTCCAGCCACTGCACCAGACGCGCCCTGTCGTCGCGGAACAGGTTGCTGGCGGCAGAGAGAACGCGAATCAGCATATAGATGCGTCCGCTCTGGTCGGGCGAAAAGGTCTGCGCCGGATCTTTCACTTTGCGGTTGTAGGTGGTGCGATCGATGCCCGCCAGACGGCACAGCCACCCCTCGTCGAAGGTGGACAACGACGCGGTGCGTTTCAGCACGCCGCTGCTGAATCCTGTCGCGATACGCTGATGCGCATCCGGCAGGGTTTCCGGCAGGTTAAGGGCATGCAGCAGCGACGCGTGGCGGCGAGGCTGAGCGGGCGTGTAGATGGCGATGGACATAGCAGCCCTCCTGTTCATTTGATTTTTATTTTAGCGCAAATGAACAGAAGGCACCACCGCAAGTCCGGCGCGTATCCGTCCTTATTCTGCTGCACCCTGCTCCAGCGCCTGCATAATCTGCCACGCCGCCCTGATGCGCAGCGGATTGGGGTAGCTCTTGTTGGCCAGCATCACAATGCCGGTGTTCTTCTCCGGGATAAACGCGATATAGGCACCAAACCCGTTGGTCGAACCGGTTTTATGCACCCAGCTGGCGCGTCGGGAGGGCCCGACCGGTTCCACGCGGGTCACCGGTTGCGGCTTCAGCGCCACGCCATTCTCACTGTCGGCGATCAGCGTGTCAGCACTGACGGGCCAGTCATAGATCTCCCAGCCCAGCCCCTGATAGAAACTGGCGGTTCTGAAATAGCGCGACTGCGCCGTGCGGATGGCATTGCGCAGCACGGCATTGCCGGCAGAGAGGCCGTTTGGATCGCTGTTGGCCTGCATGAAGGTGAGCATGTCGCGAGCGGTCGATTTAACCCCATAGGCTTCGGCATCCAGCATGCCGGGGGAAACACGCACCGGCTGGCCATTTTTGTAACCCCAGGCGTAATTAATCATCATCGACGGCGGCACGGTAATAAAGGTGCGTGTCAGGCGCAGCGGCTGAAACAGCGATTTCACCATCGCCGCCTCAAAGTCCCCCTTCACCATCAGCGCGCCGAAGAGACCGATACTGGCGTTGGAGTACTGGCGAACCGTACCGGGTGCCGCCTGCGGTTGCCACTCCTGATAGAAGCGAAGCAGCGACGCCTGATCGGTGACCGCCTCCGGCAGTTGCAGCGGCAGCCCGCCCGCCGTGTAGGTCGCCAGATGCAGCATCCTGACCGGACGCCACTGCGCCCCCGTCAGCTGCGGCCAGACCTTCTGCACCGGCTCGTTCAGGCGGAGTTCACCGTTGCGGATCAGAATCCCCGCCAGGGTGCCGGTGAAGGTTTTACTCACCGAGCCCAGCTCAAACAGCGTGTTTTCTGTGACCCGGCGGCCCGAATCGGTGTCGGCCACGCCCGCATTCACAAACTGCGTCCGGCCTTTGTAGAGCACCGCCACCGACATACCGGGGATCGCCTGCTGCTCCATCAGCGGTTCAATCGCGGCTTTAACCAGAGAAGTGACCTGCTGTGAAGAGAGATCGGCGGCGACACAGCGGACAGAAAGCGAAAACAGAACAAGACAAAACAGAGACTTTTTCATTAGCAACGAAGAGGGTTCACCGGGTCAGATTATTTACACTGGTCAGCACATGCCTGCACGCAGATCTGCGCCTGCGTACTGCAGGCACCGCTGTCGCGGGTATTGCAGTGGGAGCGTTCGACATAGCAGTTGGACTGACAGGCCGCCAGATCGCAGCGGGCCGCCGCAGGGGTCAGCTGAACCAGGGGGGCGCGGGCCGGAAAAGGCGAAGCGGGCTGAGCGAAAGCGCTGCTGCCCAGTAATCCGGACAGCAGCAGCGTGATGATGCGTTTCATAAGAGTTCTCCTGTAGGACGCTGCCCCTAGTATGGCCAGTCTGGCGGGCAGCGTCAGGGAAATCTTATCAAATTGAGACCACAGGCGGGTGTTGGGTGGCATTTATTACGCCACGGGTATAGATATCGTTCAGTCTGGCGATGTAACGCTGGGTATCATGCTGCTCTTTGATGCGCAGGATCGCCGCCTCGCCTTTCTCCTGCAGCCGTTCCGGCTGCTCAACGATCTCCAGCAGCGTCGCTTTCAGCCCCTCCACCAGCGACCGGCGCAGTTGCGATTTCTGCTCCGGCGTGGTGATGCTGTATTCGCGATCGGCGTTCAGCGGACTGGCGATGACCCAGCCCGCGCTGGCAGGATTGATCTCCGGCAGGGCCCGCACATTGCTGGTGATCACCGGACAGCCGTTAGCCTGCATCTCCAGTACGGAAAAGCCGTAGGTCTCCTGCCAGGTCGGCAACAGGCCGACGTCGCTCTCGCGGAACAGCTGCATCAGTTCACGGTTATCCATCCGCGCCTGATGCGTGAAACAGCGGTAACGCGCGATGCGGCTCTCGATGCCGCGATAAAAGGCGTCATCATCCTGAAACTGGCGATGGGCGACGTTGTGACGTTTGGTGAGTTCACCGATCAGCTGCACGTCCAGCTGCGACTCCTCCAGGCGGCGCTCTTCAATCAGCTCACTGATCGCCAGCACCACTTCCGCCCCGCCTTTGCGATAGAACTCATTACCGGCAAAGACCAGCTTCAGCACACCCGGCTGGCGTGGCGCCTTATGCTGCACAAACAGCGTCTGGGGCGGATGCAGCACCAGCGTTTTCCGCCGGATTTTCTGCGCCTCATCCGGGCTGAACAGCTTCATCTGAATATTCAGCGTCGCGTCGGAGATCGCGATCAATCCGAGGCAGTTCTCTTTTAACAGATGAGGAATTAAGCGCTTCAGCTCCGGGTTATCCCGCTTGGCGACGCCAGGCACCGGCAGCACGCGCGGCAGCTCGGTTTCAAACGAGGCGACCCACTTCTGGTGGGTGATCGCAACTTCATTGAACAGATGGAGGATGTCAGCCCGTGAAGCGCCTGAAAACGGCACCGGCTGAAAGACGAAGGTTTTATTTTTCTTAAGCAGGCGGGTCCGGAGGGGATTAATAAAATAGAACAGATTGCCTTTTTTCAGATTGATATATTCGTTTGCCGGATTCACTAAAATATTACGCTGCTCCGGATATTGATTATTCGTAATTCCAATTTTCATGCACGCTCTCCAGAGTCCTTGTATACGGCATCATCTATAGCATGCAGCTGCGGCTGTTTCGTCTGAGCAATATCCTAAAAAGGCCCGCGTGGCGCGGCCTCTCCGCTTTTGCTAATGATTGCTTCCGGTGATAAAGCAGGCATAACAGCGATCTTTTCCCAGTTTCGTAACACCTGTGTTTTTTTGTGTCAGGCTAACCCCTTGTTGAATATCCCGCTAGTTATACGGGCAATAAACGGACCATTTGTTATGTGAATGTTTAATTATTTGTGAAAATTAATATCGTCTGAAATGACACATATAGTTTAAAACTTTTAAACAAACGAAACAGAACGGGGACGATTCACCCCACGCGCTGATGATTACGCCAGGTGGTCAGCCCGCCGCCGATGAAACAAATGATACAGCGCACCCGCGGCTGCACCACGCTGACCCGCTGCTTTGCCACATCATGGTGCAGTTGCGGGTGTCAGGCTCTGCGCCATAAACGCCCTTTCCAACCCCTAACTCAATGAATTACAACTCAATTATCAGCCTGCACTCTGAATGCGCCGGCCTGGTACAAAAGTTGCAGCAACCTCTCTATGCAGACAGGAGAGCATTATGAAAGCAATCGTGATTGGTGGCGGGATTGGCGGTATGAGCAGCGCCATTGCGCTGGAAAAAGCCGGAATAGAAGTCGAGGTGTTTGAAGCCGTGCAGGAGATGAAGCCGGTCGGCGCAGCGATCTCTATCTGGCCTAATGGCGTAAAGTGCCTGAATGCGCTGGGCATGAAAGAGCAACTGCGCGCACTGGGCGGCAACATGGCCTATATGGCCTATCACGACGGCGCAACCGGCGCGCCCCTGACCCGCTTCAGTATGGCCCCGCTGGTGCAGCAGGTCGGCGAATATCCCTGCCCGGTGGCGCGTGCTGAACTGCAGGCGATGCTGATTGATACCTTTGGCCGTGAACGGGTGCAGTTTGGCAAGCGGGTCATCCAGGTCGAAGAGACTGCAGAGGGCGTCATTGCCACCTTCACCGATAACAGTCAGGCGCGGGGCGACTTTCTGATTGCCGCCGACGGCACCCACTCGGTGGTGCGCGAGTATGTGCTGGAGCAGAAGCTGGAGCGTCGCTATGCCGGTTACGTTAACTGGAACGGACTGGTGACCATTGATGAACGCATCGCGCCTGCCGATCAGTGGACGACGTTTGTCGGTGACGGCAAGCGGGTATCGCTGATGCCGGTCAGTGGCAACCGGTTCTACTTCTTCTTTGATGTGCCGCTGCCGAAAGGATTGCCGCAGGATCGCAGCACGGTGAAAGCCGATTTAACCGGCTATTTCCAGGGCTGGGCTGAGCCGGTTCAGCAGCTGATCGCGGCCATCAATCCTGAGACCACCAACCGGGTTGAGATCCATGACATCGAACCGTTCAGCCGTTTTGTAAAGGGCCGCGTCGCCCTGCTCGGCGATGCGGCGCACAGCACCACCCCCGATATCGGTCAGGGCGGCTGCGCGGCGATGGAAGATGCGGTGGTGCTGGCCGCGACGCTGGCGTCTCACTCACTGGGGATCGAAGATGCGCTGCTGCGCTATCAGGCGCGACGGGTGGAACGGGTCAAAGATCTGGTGCTGAAAGCCCGTAAACGCTGCGAGGTGACCCACGCGCACGACCCGGCGATCACCGCGGCGTGGTATCAGTCACTGAAAAGCGAAACCGGCGAGCGGGTGCTGGCCGGTATGTGTGAAACCATCGAAGGTGGCCCGCTGGGCTGAGATCCTGAACCGGGCTGTCAGTGAGACAGCCCGACACCTTACTCCTCCGCCAGACCGCGATTTTTCAGCATCGGCTCCAGCTGAGGCGCGGCGCCCCGCCAGCTTTCATACAGCGTTTTCAGATCGCTGCTGTTGCCCCGCGACAGAATTTTCTGCCGGAAGATCTCGCCGTTTTCCCGCGTCAGCCCGCCATGCTCCACAAACCACTGATAGCCATCGTCCGCCAGCATCTGCGTCCAGATATAGGCGTAATAACCGGCAGCATAGCCGCCGCCCCAGATGTGCTGGAAATAGCTGGAGCGATAGCGCGGGGGCACCGCCGTCAGCGCCAGGTTGTCGCTCTGCAGCGACTGCTGCTCAAATCCCGCCACGCTTTGCGGTGCGCTGTCTGGCGTCAGGCCGTGCCAGTGCTGATCCAGCAGGGCGGCAGCCAGCAGCTCGCTCATCTCATAGCCTTTATTGAACTGAGCGGCGCGGACGATCTTCTCATGCAGCGCATCCGGCATCGCCTCCCCGGTCTGATAGTGACGGGCGTAGTGACGGAACAGCGACGGCTCGCTGGCCCAGTGCTCGTTAATCTGCGACGGAAATTCGACGAAATCGCGCGGGGTTTCGGTGCCTGAGAGACCCGGATAGCGCTGCGTGGCAAACAGGCCGTGCAGCGTATGACCAAATTCGTGGAACATCGTGATCACGTCATCCCAGCTCAGCAGCGCCGGCTCACCGGCAGGCGGTTTCGTGTAGTTGCAGACGTTGTAGATCACCGGTTTGCTGTCGAGCAGCGTCGACTGATTTACAAAATTACTCATCCATGCGCCGCCGCCTTTGCTGTCGCGCTTAAAGAAATCGGTGTAGAAGAGCGCCAGCGGCGTCTCATCAGCATCGAAAATCTCATAGACCTGCACATCCGGGTGATAGACCGGCAGATCCTGACGCGGCGTAAAACGGATGCCATAGAGCCGCGTTGCTGCCTCGAAGACGCCATTGTGCAGCACCGCGTTCAGCTCGAAATAGGGTTTGATCTGGCTCTCATCCAGATCGTAACGGGCACGCCGCACCTGTTCGGCATAAAAACGCCAGTCCCAGGCCTGCAGGAGAAAATCGCCCTGCTGCTGATCGATCGTCTGCTGAATCGCGGCGGCTTCCCGTTCCGCACGGGCACGCGCGGCAGGCACGATGTTGCGCATAAAGGCCAGCGCCGCCTCAGGGGTTTTTGCCATCTGATCCTGCAGCTTCCAGGCGGCATAGCTGGTAAAGCCCAGCAGCCGGGCCTGCTCCGCCCTGACCTGCGCCAGCCGTAACACCAGCTCGCGGGTATCGTTGTCATCCCCTTTTTCCGTGCGCGTCACGCCCGCCTGAAACAGCGCTTCACGGGTCGCCCGATCGGAAAGACTCTGCAGCGCCGGTTGCTGCGTGGTGTTCTGCAGCACCAGCAGCCAGCTGTCTTCCAGCCCGCGCGCCCGCGCTTCCGCCTGCGCCACCGCGAGGTCGGCCGGGGAGAGCCCCGCCAGTTGCTGCGCATCCCGGACCACCAGACCGCCCGCCTGCGTCGCCGCCAGCAGTTTATTGGTGAAGCGGGTGCTGAGACGCGCCGCCTCCTGATTCAGCGTTTTGAGCTGCAGTTTCTGCGCCTCCGGCAGGTTAGCTCCCGCCAGCTGAAAGCGCTGCCAGACCACCTCGACCAGCCGCTTTGATTCGCTGTCCAGGCTGGCGCGCTGCAGATAGACAGCGTCAAGCCGGGAAAAGAGCGGCCGGTTGAGCATGATGTCATCGCTAAGTGCGGTGAGCTGCGGCGCAATCTCCTCATCCACCTGCTGCAGCAAGGGGCTGGTATGCGCGGAGGTCATGGCGCTGAACACCAGATTGACCCGGTTGAGCAGTTGTCCACTCTTCTCCAGCGCCTCATAGGTGTTGGAAAAGGTGGGAGCCTCGCTGTTATGGGCAATCGCATCGATCTCCCGACGCTTTTCCGCAATGCCCGCCTCAAGCGCGGGCAGGAAGTCCTGCTGCTGGATCTGATCAAAAGGGGGCGCCTGATAAGGCAGTGTGCTGACGCTGAAGAAGGGATTCTGACGGGCGTTCATGGTTCGCTCCTGATGGGCATCGCAAAGGCCTATCCTGACAGGTTGCGGCTGAGGCGACAACTCAGGCGATGCGCTGCTGATAGACGCTGATTATTTCACCTGCAATCGCCACGGCGATTTCGGCGGGCAGCTTGCCTTTGACGTCAGGCAGACCGATCGGACAGCGCAGCCGCGCCAGCGGTTCACTGCCGACGCCACGGCCAGCGAGCCGGTAGCGAAAACGCTGGTTTTTCGTTTCTGAACCGATCACCCCGGCATAGGCAAAGTCGTTGCGTTTCAGCACCGCTTCGCACAGCGCAAAATCGAGCGGATGGTGGTGGGTCATGATAATGAAGTAGCTCCCGGCGGGAGCCTCCGCCACGCATTCGAGCGGCTCCTCCGGCTGCTGCGTCACCACACCGGCGGGCACGTGGCCGAACTGACCGGGACGACTGTCGATCCAGTTGATGTGACAGGGTAACGTAGAGAGCAGGTTCACCAGCGCCTGGCCGACATGCCCGGCGCCGAACAGATAGATTTCCGGCTGCGCCTGCAGCAGAGGCTCAAATAGCAGTGTGGTTTTGCCGCCGCAGCACTGGCCCAGTCGTGCGCCCAGGCTGTACTCCTCGGTGTGGGGCGCGCCTGCCCCGCTCTCCAGCATCGCCCTGGCCTGGGCGATGCACTGAAACTCCAGATGACCGCCGCCAATGGTGAGGAAGCTCTCCTGCTGCGTCACCACCATTTTGCTGCCGCTGTCACGCGGCACCGAACCGTGCTCGCTGAGCACGGTGACCAGAACGCAGCTCTGCCGCTTCTCCCGCAGCTGATGCAGGACGCCTATCCAGTCATGGTAAATCATGTTCCGCTCCTGCCAGACGCTGCACGCCCCAGAAGATCCGCTCCGGCGTGGCAGGGGCATCCAGATGAGGGTGCTGCCGGTAGTCGGCGACGCTGGCGACCGCATCCTGCAGCGCACACCAGGCGGCAATGCCCAGCATAAACGGCGGCTCACCCACGGCTTTGGAGTGAAACACCGTATCCTTTGGATTCCTGCGGTTCTCCACCAGCGTGACCCTGAGATCGGCCGGCACATCACTGATGGCCGGAATTTTGTAGCTCGCCGGTCCATCGGTCAGCAGCTGACCTTTGTCGTTCCAGACCAGCTCTTCACAGGTGAGCCAGCCCACGCCCTGCACAAATCCCCCTTCCACCTGACCGATATCGATGGCCGGATTCAGCGAGGCCCCGACATCATGCAGGATGTCGGCACGCAGCAGGCGCGATTCACCGGTTAAGGTGTCGATCACCACCTCGCAGCAGGCGGCACCGTAGGCGAAGTAGTAGAACGGCTTGCCGCGCCCCGCCAGCCGGTCGTAATGAATCCCCGGCACGCGGTAGTAGCCGGTGGCGGAGAGCGGCACCTGATTCAGCCACGCCAGCTTTGCCACCTCGGCGAAGGTGTAATGCTTCTCACCGGCGCGCACCACGCCGTTGCGGAAACTCACCGCGCTGGCATCACACTCATGCAGCCTGCAGAGCATCTCCGTCATTCTGTCACGCAGGATCTCGGCGGCATTCTGCGCCGCTTTGCCGTTGAGATCCGCGCCGCTGGAGGCCGCGGTTGGCGAGGTGTTAGGCACTTTACCGGTGTCGGTGGCGGTGATCTGGATCTTATCGACCTCAATCTGCAGCACCTCGGCGACAATCTGGATCACTTTGGTGTTCAGTCCCTGGCCCATCTCGGTGCCGCCGTGGTTAAGCTGCACCGTGCCGTCGGTGTAAATCAGGATCAGGGCACCTGCCTGATTGAGAAAGCTGGAAGTAAAGGAGATGCCGAATTTCACCGGCGTCAGCGCCAGTCCGCGCTTCAGCAGCGGGCTGCGGGCGTTGAAGGCGCTGATCTCCGCCCGGCGCGCCTGATAGTCGCTGCTGGCCTCCAGCTGCGCCGTGATCTCATCCAGCAGATTATCCTCTACCTGCTGGTGGTAATGAGTGATGTTGCGCTCCTGCTTGCCATAGTAGTTACGCTTGCGCAGTTCCAGCGGGTCCAGCCCGCGTTCCCGCGCGATGTGATCCATAATCTGCTCGATGGCCACCATTCCCTGCGGGCCGCCAAACCCGCGATAGGCGGTGTTAGAGGCGGTATTGGTGCGGCAGCGATAGCCGGTGATCCGCGCATCGCCAAGGTAATAGGCGTTATCGGCATGAAACATGGCACGATCGACAATCGATCCGCTGAGATCCAGTGAATAACCGCAGTTTCCCGCCAGATCGATTTTGATGCCGCACAGCCGGCCATCCTCCTCCACGCCCGCCTCATAACGCACAAAGAAGGGGTGACGTTTGCCGGTGACACGCATATCGTCGCGGCGGGAGAGCCGCATCTTCGCCGCCCGCCCGGTCTGACGGGCGACAATGGCGCAGAGGCAGGCCACACCGGCCGCCTGCGTCTCTTTGCCGCCAAAGCCGCCGCCCATACGCCGCATATCAATGGTCACCTGATTCAGGCTGATGCCCATCACCTCTGCCACCAGCTTCTGCACTTCGGTGGGGTTCTGCGTTGAGGAGAAGACCTGCAGCTGGTGATCTTCGCCGGGGATCACCATCGCCGTCTGGGTTTCCAGGTAAAAATGCTCCTGTCCGCCGATGTGAAACGCGCCGCTGACCCGATGCGGCGCGCGTGCCAGTGCCGCTTCCACATCACCGCGCTGATGCACGTGCGGTTCCTGAACGAAACTGCGCTGCGCCAGCGCCTGCTCCACATCCAGCAGCGGTTCCAGCACCTCATAGTCAATCACTGCGGCGGCGGCACCGAGACGGGCCGCCTCCGGCGACTCCGCCGCCACGGCGAGGACGATCTGCCCCAGATAGTCGACTTTGTCATGCGCCAGCAGCGGGTCGCCCGGCTCCAGCGGCCCGACATCATTGATACCGGGAACGTCCTGCCAGGTTAACACGCTGACTACGCCCGGCACGGCGTAGCAGGGCTGCACGTCGATGCGCACAATCCGCGCATGCGCATGCTCGCTCAGGCGCGGACAGAGATGCAGCAGACCCGGCAACTCCGGCTTGTCGTCGATGAAGCGCGCTTCCCCGGAGACATGTTTTTCCGCGCTTTCATGGCGGTTACTGCGGCCCACGCCGCTCTGCAGATCGGCGGCATACTGCGCCTTGATTACCGCTTCGTTGAGTTCAGGACGGTTATGAGACATAGCGGGTCACCTCGGTACAGGTTATTTCGCCATTATAGCGATGAAGAAAGCGGCGCAGCAGGTTACGCGCCACCTGCAGCCGATAGGCGCTGCTGGCACGAAAATCGGAGAGCGGCTGGAAATCGTCGGCCAGTGCGGCCGCTGCACGTGACACCGTCACGGCATTGAGAGGCTGACCGATCAACGCCTGTTCACAGTGCTGTGCCCGTTGCGGCGTGGCCGCCATGCCGCCAAAGGCGACGCGGGCGTCGGTCACGATGCCCTGTTCGGTGTGCAGGTTAAAGGCAGCAAAGACCGCCGAGATATCGTCATCCAGCCGTTTGGAAACTTTCCAGGCGACAAAATCAGGTGACACCGTCACCTTATCGATACGAATCGCACGGATAAACTCGCTTTTTTCCAGCCGGGTCTGCCGGTAGCCGGTAAAAAAGTCGTTCAGCGGCAGGCAGCGCTGCTGCTCGCCGCGTTGCAGTATCAGGCTGGCGTTCAGCGCCAGCAGCATGGGCGACGCGTCTCCGATTGGAGAGGCGTTGCCGATATTACCGCCCAGCGTGCCCTGCAGACGGATTTGCAGGGAGGCAAAGCGTTGCAGCATCTCGCTTACGCCAGGGATGCGGCTGGCCAGAAAATCGCTGACCTGTTGCAGCGACGCGCCTGCACCCAGCAGATAATGGTCATCAAATTCACTGCAGACCTTGAGCGCGGCAACCTGCTCCAGGGCGATGAGCAGCGGCAGCCTTTTATGCTGCTGGGTGATCTGCAGGCTGAGATCGGTGCCTCCGGCAATCAGTACCGCTTCGGGATGCGCCAGATAGATCTCCGCCAGCTGCGCCGGGGTTTTGGGCAGGAAGCAGCGCCGCCCCGCTGCGCCCGTCTCCTGCATCTCCGGGGTCGCCAGCGCTTCAAGACGCTGCACGGTCCCCGCAGCGCTGTGATCAAACTGATCCGTCACCGGCTGCGAACAGAGCTGCTCGGCGGCCGCCATGATGGGCCGGTAGCCGGTGCAGCGGCAGAGATTACCCGCCAGCGCGGTTTCCGCCTGATGACGATCCCAGCCCGTGGCATTTTTTTGCAGCGTGAACAGCGACATCACAAAGCCCGGCGTGCAGAAGCCGCACTGCGAGCCGTGGCAGTCAACCATCGCCTGCTGCGCCGGGTGCAGCGCCCGTCCGTGACGTAAATCTTCAACCGTGATCAGCTGTTTACCCTGCAGCGTGGAAACTAGGGTCAGGCAGCTGTTGACCGTTTCATACTGCATCCTGCCATCCACCGCTTTGCCCAGGGTGACGCTGCAGGCGCCACAGTCGCCTGAGGCGCAGCCCTCTTTGGTGCCGGGCCGCTGCTGGCGGGTACGCAGATAGTTAAGGATAGTGAGATTGGGGTCGAGCGCGGTTTCGCTGACCAGCTGGTTATTGAGCAGAAACTGGATCATGCGGCTTGCTCCTGTGCGTCACGCTGCCAGACCGGGCGACCGGCCACCCAGGTCTGGGCAATATTGCGGTCGTCGCCCAGCGTCATTAAGACAAAAAGTTTTTCCCAGATATCTTTGCTGTTGCCGATGCGCAGCTGCTGCAGGGCAGAAACTGCCGGATCGAGCACCACAAAATCCGCCTCTTTGCCGGTGTTGAAATTCCCGATGGCGTGGTCGAGATCGAGTGCCCGCGCCCCGCCCAGCGTCGCGTGATAAAAGGCTTCGGCGGCGCTGAGCCGGTAGTGCTGCAACTGGCCCACCTTGTAGGCTTCGCCCAGGGTCTGCAGCATGTTAAAGGTGGTGCCCGCGCCGACATCGGTGCCCACCCCCACCTTCACGCCCTGCTGCCAGCTGCGTTTCAGATTAAACAGGCCGCTGCCGAGGAACAGGTTAGAGGTGGGACAGAAGGCAATTGAGGAGTCGGTGTCGTGCAGACACTGCCACTCCTTCTCTTCCAGATGCAGGCAGTGGGCAAACACGCTGCGGCGGCCGGTGAGCTGATGATGGTGGTACACATCCAGATAGCCGTCGCGTTCCGGAAAGAGTGCTTTAACCCAGGCCACCTCCTGCGGGTTTTCGCTGAGATGGGTGTGCAGCCAGGTGTCGGGAAACTCCTGACGCAGCTGCTGCACTTTTTCCAGCAGCTGCGGGGAAGAGGTCGGGGCAAAACGCGGCGTCAGCGCATAGCTCAGCCGGCCACGCTGATGCCAGCGTTCAATCAGTGCCCGGGTCTGCTGATAGCTCTGTTCCGGGGTTTCCGTAAGGTTGTCGGGCGCATTGCGATCCATCATCACTTTCCCGGCAATCAGCCGCATGTTCAGCGCTTCGGCGGCGCTGAACAGCGCCTCGACCGACTGCGGGTGCACGGTGCCAAAGACCAGCGCGCTGGTGGTGCCATTGGAGAGCAGCTGATGCAGGAAAAAGGCGGACATCCGGGCGGCATGATCCGGGCAGTGATACTGCGCCTCCACCGGGAACGTGTAGTGATTCAGCCACTCCAGCAGCTGTTCGCCAAAGGCGCCGATCATCTCCGTCTGCGGATAGTGTATGTGGGTGTCCACAAAGCCCGGCACGATCAGCCGGCCGCGCAGGTCAGTAACCGGCAGACCCGCCAGCTTCGCCTCAGCCGTCTCCCAGCTCTCCAGCCCGGCCACACGTCCGTCACGCAGCAGCAACACGCCATCCTCCAGATAGCGGGCCTGCGTTGCCAGATCATCGGGATGATCCACCACGCCGGTGAAGTCAAAGAAGCTGGCGCGTATCGCCGTGTCGGTTGCTGGGTGCATGCTGTTTCCTTTCTGAAAGCGCGATGAGGTGGTGCAGTTAACTCTCTGTTTAACTCCTTGCAACCTGCGTGCCAGATTTACCCTGCTTTAAAATCGATAAATATCATATATTTAGAGATATTACCGCCTGTTGCGCAACAAAAAAGCCTGTTAAAAGCATAGCAACCGTTTGCTTTCATGTCGCAATCGGTTGCGAAGCTAAATTGCCGATTCTGGCGGCGTGTCTGACGCACAGGCTGGCTGCTGCCCTGCCCCTTAACGGTGCAGTGCGCCCCGAAAAGGCGCAGGGCGTTGCCCGTAAAAAGGGGTTTAACCCCCTGCCCGTTTTTCTGCGCGCAGAAGCCGAAATGGCATGCTATGGTGAAGCCATCGACGTTGAAAATGGCATAAGGAACAGTGAGATGATTATTTTTGTCACCGGTGCGACGGCCGGTTTTGGTGAAAGTATTACCCGCCGCTTTATCAAAAACGGGCACAAAGTGATCGCCAGCGGACGCCGCGCCGAACGCTTAAAAGCGCTGAAAGATGAGCTGGGTGAGAATCTCTACACCGTCCAGCTGGATGTGCGGAACCGCGCCGCCATCGAAGAAGCTGTGGCGCAGTTACCGGCGGCGTGGCGCGCTATCGATATCCTGGTGAACAACGCCGGTCTGGCGCTGGGCATAGAGCCCGCGCACAAAGCCAGTGTGGAAGACTGGGAAAACATGATCGATACCAACACGAAAGGCCTGGTCTATATGACCCGCGCCCTGCTGCCACAGATGGTCGAGCGTAACGTGGGCCATATCATCAATATCGGCTCGATTGCCGGTAGCTGGCCCTATGCCGGCGGCAACGTTTATGGGGCCACTAAGGCGTTTGTGCGGCAGTTCAGCCTGAACCTGCGCACCGATCTGCACGGCACCGCGCTGCGCGTGACCGATATCGAACCGGGGCTGGTGGGCGGCACCGAGTTCTCTAACGTCCGCTTTAAAGGTGATGATGACAAGGCTGGTCAGGTCTATGAGGGTGCCACCGCCCTGACCCCGGAAGATGTCACGGAAGCGGTTTACTGGGTGGCCACACTGCCAGCGCACGTCAACATCAACACGCTGGAGATGATGCCGGTCAGCCAGACGCTGGCGGGCCTGAAGGTGCACAAGCCTTAATCCTCTGCGCGCCAGCTCTCCCGGCTGGCGCTAGCCACGTCCCCAGCCCAGAACGATAATCAGCATGCCGCTGAACGCGATCAGTGCGCCACTCCAGTCCCAGACGCTCAGCTTCACGCCATCCACCACCCGCAGCCAGAGCAGCGCGGTGAGCACATAGACGCCCCCATACGCGGCATAGACCCGGCCGCTGGCGGCTGGATGCAGGGTCAGCAGCCAGACAAACAGCGCCAGGCTGGCCGCCGCCGGCAGTAACAGCCAGATCGGGCCGCCTTTTTTCAGCCATAACCACGGCAGAAAGCAGCCCGTGATCTCCGCCAGGGCGGTGATAAAAAACAGCAAGGCGGTTTTAATCAGCACCCATACCTCTCCTGAACTTAAACAAACCACGCACCACTGGTGAGCAAAGAAACGGCGATGATATACTACCCGGACCCGCTGCAACAGCCGTCCCGGATGGCGATGTTGGCGAAAACGAAAGGATAGTCTGATGAAAAAAATGATCCCTGCTCTGCTTCTGGTTCTGCTGTCTGGTTCCGCCTTCACGGCGGGTGCGACCACCAACCGCCTGATCATCGAAGATGGCAGTTCTGCGCTGAGTAACGAAGCGGCTCGCCAGAATAAAGAGCAATGGAATGACACGCGGATGCTGCGCAACAAGGTGAACAGCCGCGTAGAAAAAGAGTTTGATAAAACCGACCGCGCGTTCGACACCCGCGACAAGTGCGAGCAGAGCCTCAATCTGAACGCCTACTGGGAGCCCAATACCCTGCGCTGTCTGGACCGCCGTTCAGGCCGCCCGGTCACTCCCTGAATTTGCGCTATAGTAATGACGGACGACTAACATAAGGAAGACGTGATGAAGCTACAGAGGGTTTTGTTCACCGCAGCGTTGTTCTCGCTGCCGCTGATGGCGCAGGCTTCCTGCGAATCGGTAAAAGCCGACATCAGTCAGAAAATTGTTCAGAACGGCGTGCCTGAATCGGGCTTCACTCTCGACATCGTCGCCAACGATCAGGTCGATCAGGCGGGCGGTCAGGTGGTCGGGCATTGTGAAAACGACAGCCAGAAGATTGTTTACAAGCGTACCGGCCGGGATGACGAGGCCAGCGTGCCCGCCAGTGCCGGCAGTTCTCAGGACGCGCCTGCGCAGCAATAAACCTGTGTTAATCAGGGCGACGGTCTGTCGCCCTGCCGTTTACTCCGCCTGTTCCGGCCGCTGACGCGGCATCATCCACGCCACACCCAGCGCAAACAGCGCAATCACCAGCGCCACCACAAACACCCAGTGCAGTGAGGCTGCAATCGCCTGCACCATCTGCTGCAGCGCCTGCGGCGCCAGCTGCTGACGGCTGGGTTCAGACATAATCTGCTGTACCGGATCGGCCACCTGCGGCAGCCGCCACTGCAGATTGAGATTGAGCACCGCCCCCATGATCGCCGTGCCCACCGCCGAACCGATCATCCTGCTGAACATCACCGAGGCGGTACAGATGCCGCGAATCTGATAGTCCGCCTCGTTTTGCACGGAGACCAGAAACGTGGTGCTGGTCATCCCCATGCCGGTGCCAATCAGGAAGGCGGTAAAGCCCGCCTGATAGAGTGAACTGGCGGGCTGAAGCAGCAGCAGTAAGGCGCTGCCGCTGACCAGCAGCAGCGCGCCGAACTGGGCGGTAAAGCGATAGGAGGTCAGCAGCATCAGCCTGCCGCTCAGGGTGCTGGCCAGCGGCCAGCCAATCGACATCATCGCCAGCGCGCTGCCCGCCTGTAACGGCGTGCCGCCGCGGATCCCCTGAATCCAGGTCGGCAGAAACGCACTGATCCCCATCATGGCCGCCCCGATAATCAGGTTGCCCGCATTACCGGCAATGATCAGCCGGCTGCGCCAGATCACCAGCGGAAACAGCGGTGCTGCGGCCCGCTGCTCGTGGCGTTTCAGCTGCCAGCCTGCCAGCAGTGAACAGAGCAGAAAAGGGATCAGCCAGTATCCGAGCAGCTCCGCCTGCAACAGCGCCACCAGCAGCGCGGAGACGCAGAGCATCAGCCAGCCGCTGCCCGCGAGGTTGAGGGAAGCCGATTTATCCTCCTGCTGATGCGCCGGTAACCAGCGCGCCAGCATCAGCATGCTGATCAGGCCAATCGGCAGATTGACCCAGAAAATCACGGACCAGCTGAAGTGCTGCACCAGCCAGGCACCGGTCAGCGGCCCGACGATGGCCGCCACTCCCCAGACGCTGGAGAGCCAGCCCTGAACGCTGGCGCGCTCGCGCGGCGAATAGATGTCCGCCACGATGGTGGAACTGATCGGCATGATGGCCCCCGCCCCCAGCCCCTGAAACGCCCGGAACAGGATCAGCCAGGTCATGGAGTGGGCGAAGCCACACAGCACCGATCCGATCAGGAAAAGAGAGGTGCCGGTAAAAAACATGGTTTTACGCCCCACCTTATCCGCCAGCCGGCCATAGAGCGGCACGCTGACCGCCTGCGTCAGCAGATAGATGGAGAAGACCCAGCCAAACTGCGAAAAACCGCCGAGGTCGGCAATGATGGTGGGCATAGCGGTGGCCACGATGGTGACCTCGATAGCCGCCATAAACATCGCCAGCATGCAGGCAATCAGTATCCAGTGGCGGTGTCCGGTCCGGACTTGTGCGCTTTCAGTCATAGGGTTCCTTTTTTATCAGCAAGGCTAGCTGAAAATCAGCCCGTGCAGTTTCCTGAACGTGCGCATTTCCTGCACCATCTGTGACGGTGTCACTAAAAGTCGATGAATTTTTTTTATTGACGCATCAGCCCAGTGGCTACGCGGCCTTAACACCATTTTAACCAGTTTCTCACTCGCCTGAGAAAGGCTGAAAAGCTGGCTTGCCGGGTAAAGGGCTGCTATAGCAGTAAAGCATCTTTCTCAGTGTTCACTGAAAAAGAGTAGGTAAATACGCATTTTGTCTACATTTTATCGCAGTTTCGGTTTTGGGTGCGGCGGCCTTTTTTGCTGCATCTGTCGGACTGTTTAGCGCTGTTATAACAATTGAGATCGTTATCAGGGAGATTCTCCTATGCAAAATGCTTCACTGGCCCGACGCGCCGGTCTGGCACTGCTTGCAGTGGTCGCAGTGATTGCGGTGCTGATCTGGGGCCTCGGCTGGGATCAGCTGGTCGCCCGTAAGGTCGACCTGCTTTATCTCGGGCAACAACACCTCTTCTTAGTGTTCTGGTCAATGCTGTTCGCCCTGCTGGTCGGTATTCCCAGCGGCATCCTGCTCAGTCGCCCGTTTGCCCGCCGCTGGGCCGAGTATGTGATGCAGATTTTCAACATCGGTAACACCCTGCCGCCGCTGGCGGTGCTGGCTCTGGCGATGGTCATTATCGGGATTGGCGACCGTCCGGCGCTGATAGCCCTGTTTCTGGCCTCGCTGCTGCCTATCGTCCGCAACACCTTCTCCGGCCTGAGCGCCGTTCCCCCGTCACTGATTGAAGCCGCCAACGGCATCGGTATGACTAAACTGCAGCGTCTGCGCCGGGTGGAGTTGCCGAATGCCCTGCCGGTGATCCTCTCCGGCGTGCGCATCGCAACGGCCATCAATGTCGGAACGGCCCCGCTGGCGTTCCTGATCGGGGCCAGCAGCTTCGGCGAGCTGATCTTCCCCGGCATCTATCTGAATGACTTTCCGACGCTGATCCTGGGCGCTGTTGCTACCGCACTGGTGGCACTGGTGCTGGATATGTTGCTGGCTGCACTGGGCCGCTTACTGAGTCCGCACGCGGCGGTCTGACCACAAGGAGCTTTGCAATGCTAACGCACTGGATAAAGAAGAGCGTGGTGGCGCTTACCGCGACGCTGCTGCTAAGCCAGACGGCACAGGCGGCTGCCCCGCTGGTGATGGCGACCAAGAGTTTTACCGAGCAGCATATTCTCTCCGCCATGACCGTGCTGTGGCTGAAGAAGAAAGGCTTTGAGGTGGTGCCCAAACGGAATATTGCCACCACCATCGGCCGTAACGCGCTGCTGAACAAGCAGATCGATATGGTCTGGGAGTACACCGGGACCTCACTGATTATTTTCAACCACATCAGCCAGCCGATGTCGTCTCAGCAGGCCTATGAGACGGTGAAAAAACTGGATGCAAAACTGGGGCTGGTCTGGCTTGACCCGGCACCGATGAACAACACCTACGCCTTTGCCATGACCCGGAAACGTGCCGAAAAAGAGGGTATCAGCACGATGTCGCAGCTGGTCGCAAAGATTGAGCAGGTGCGGAAGACCGACCCGGACCATAACTGGCGACTCGGGCTGGACCTGGAGTTTTCAGGGCGCAGCGACGGCATGAAGCCGCTGCAGAAAACCTACGACCTGGCGCTGGATCGCCCGCAGATCCGTCAGATGGACCCCGGACTGGTCTATAACGCCATTCGCGACGGCTTTGTCGATGCCGGTCTGATCTACACCACCGACGGCCGGGTAAAAGGATTTGACCTGAAAGTGCTGGAAGATGATAAGCATTTCTTCCCCAGCTACAACGTGACGCCCGTTGTGCGTCAGGATGTGCTGGCGAGCCATCCGGGTCTGGACACCGCGCTCAATCAGCTCTCTGCGCAGATCACCGATGAGGCGATTACCGAGCTGAATAAGCGGGTCGACATCGATCACCAGTCACCAGAGAAAGTGGCGCGTGATTTTCTTCAATCCAAAAACATGCTGTAAGGAGGCACTGTGGATACCCTTCACTACATCATGGATAACTGGAATACCCTGCTGACCCTGAGCTGGCAGCACAGCTGGCTGGTGCTGGTCGCGGTCGGACTGGCGATTGTCATTGGCGTGCCGCTCGGCATTCTGATTGTCCGGGTCCGGTGGCTGGCGGCCCCGATTCTCGGCATCGCCACCGTGGTGCTGACCATCCCGACCATTGCGCTGTTTGGTCTGATGATTCCGCTCTTTTCACTGATCGGTCAGGGCATCGGTGCGCTGCCCGCTATCACCGCTGTGTTCCTCTACTCCCTGCTGCCGATTGTGCGCAACACGCACACCGCACTGGAGAACCTGCCGGGCGGTCTGCGTGAGGCGGGTCGTGGTATCGGCATGACCTTCTGGCAGCGTCTGCGCTGGGTGGAGATCCCGATGGCGCTGCCGGTCATTTTTGGCGGCATCCGCACCGCCGTGGTGATGAACGTCGGCGTCATGGCGATTGCCGCCGTGATTGGAGCTGGTGGCCTGGGCCAGCTGCTGCTGGATGGCATCAGCGGCAGTGATATTCGCATGTTAATTGCCGGGGCACTGATGATCTGTCTGCTGGCTATTTTTCTTGACTGGCTGCTGCACCGTTTGCAGCAGGCGCTGACTCCTAAGGGGATTCGATAATGATCACGCTGGAAAACCTGACGAAAACCTTTACCCAGAAAAACGGTACCACCAACAAAGCCGTCGATAACGTCAGCCTGCATGTGCCAGCCGGTGAGATGTGCGTCCTGCTGGGGCCATCGGGCTGCGGAAAAACCACTACCCTGAAGATGATTAACCGCCTTATCCCTGCCACCAGTGGCCGGATTCTGATCAATGGCGAAGATACCAGTACGCAGGACACCACCACCCTGCGTCGCAACATCGGCTATGTGATCCAGCAGATTGGACTGTTCCCGAACATGACCATCGAAGAGAACATTACCGTGGTGCCGCGGATGCTGGGCTGGGATAAGAAGCAGTGTCACGAGCGCGCGACCGAGCTGATGAGCATGGTGGCGCTGGACCCGACTAAATTCCTGCATCGCTATCCGCGAGAGATGTCCGGCGGTCAGCAGCAGCGCATCGGGGTGATTCGTGCGCTGGCGGCGGATCCACCGGTGCTGCTGATGGATGAGCCTTTCGGGGCGGTTGACCCGATTAACCGTGAAGTCATTCAGAACGAGTTTCTTGATATGCAGCGTCAGCTGAAGAAAACCGTGATGCTGGTGAGTCACGATATCGATGAGGCGCTGAAGCTCGGCGACCGGATTGCGGTGTTTGGTCAGGGTAAGATCGTGCAGTGCGCCAGCCCGGATGAGCTGCTGGCCACGCCGGCGAATGATTTTGTCGGCTCGTTTGTCGGTCAGGACCGCACGCTGAAGCGCCTGCTGCTGGTGCAGGCGGGCGACGTCACCGATCAGCAGCCAACCATTACCGTGCGTCGTTCTACGCCGCTGGAGGAAGCCTTTGGCACCATGGATGAGAACGATATGCGCTCGATTACCGTGGTCGATGAGGATGGCAAACCGCTGGGCTTCGTGAAGCGTCGCGAGGCGCGCAACGTCAGCGGCCGCTGTGAAGAGCGCCTGCATACCTTTAAGGTGACCGGCAAAGCGGAAGAGAACCTGCGCGTGGTGCTGTCAAAGCTCTATGAACACAACACGGTCTGGATGCCGATTGTTGATGAGGAGGGTCGCTACAGCGGTGAGATTTCGCAGGATTATATCGCCGACTACCTGAGTTCAGGCCGCACGCGTCGTCGCCTGAATACGTAAACTCCTCTGTTAATGAAAGGGCCACACGGCCCTTTTTGTTACCGCGGACAGGCCCGAATTAAACCGCAATAACGTTGCTTAAGGCGAAGGGAACAGGGTCAGAAGAGGAAAGCGTCCCGCGCCAGGGATGGCGCGGGCCGAGCCTGTCATGGATGACATCTTTTGCGTCTTTCCGATCTGACCCTGTTCCCTGCGCAGGTGCGATCTTACAGCAAGCCGGGCCACAGGCTGGCACCCCGTCCCGCTGGCGGACTCCTCTCAGCCGGTCATCCCTCCGTCAGCGTCTCCGCCTCAACCTCTTCCACCGTCCGCGCCTCATCCGGCAGCACCAGATTCAGCACAATGGCCAGGATGCCACCGGTAGTGACCGCATGACCAAACAGGCTGCCGATCAGCGGCGGGAACTGCTTCAGCACGTCCGGCACCGCTTCCACACCCAGCCCGATGCCGAAGGCGATCGCGACGATCAGCATCTCGCGGCGACCAAGCGGTGTCTGGGTCATCACCCGGATACCGGCCGCAACCACGCTGCCAAACATCACCACGGTCGCGCCGCCCAGTACCGGCGGTGGGATCTGCTGCAGCAGGGAGCCAACCGCCGGAAAGAGCCCCAGCAGCGCCAGCATAATGCCCAGCAGCATCCCCACGTAGCGGCTGGCAACGCCGGTCATCTGGATGACACCGTTATTCTGCGCAAAGGTGGTGTTAGGAAAGGCCGAGAAAACCGCGGCCAGCACGCAGCTCAGGCCATCGGCGACAATACCGCCCTGCAGCCGCTGCTGGAAAGGCTTACCGGTGATCGGCTGCTGTGAAATCAGACAGTTGGCCGTCAGATCGCCCACCGCTTCAATCACCGCGATGACAGATACCAGCGCGATAGGCAGAAAGATGGTCCAGTCGAAGGCGAAACCAAAGCGGAAAAAGGCCGGCAGCACCAGCCAGCTGCTCTCCGGCGCGGCCTTCAGCTGCAGATGGCCGGTTAACGCCGCCGCCACACACCCCACGGCGATACCCGCGACCACGGCAACCAGCCGCGCCCAGCGGTTTCGCGAGCGGTTCAGCGCCACAATCACCAGCAGCGTCAGCGCACCCAGCGCCAGATTTCCCGGCGCGCCAAAGTCCGTGGCATTGTGACCGCCCGCCCAGTCGGTGATGCTCACTTTGATCAGGCTGATACCAATCAGCGTAATCACTGTGCCGGTGACGACTGGCGTCAGCACCTTACGCAGCGCGCCGACGCAGCGGCTGATCAGCACCGGGATCAGTGCCGCTACCAGGTTACAGCCAAACAGCATCGCCAGAATCTCTTCAGGCGAACCGCCACGCCCCTTGATCATTAATCCACCCGACAGGATCACACCCAGAAACGCAAAGCTGGTGCCCTGCAGACAGATCATCCCGGCACCGACGCCATAAAAGCGCCGGGCCTGCATAAAGGTGCCCAGACCGGAAACAAACAGGGACATGCTGATCAGATAAGGAATATAGGCCTGCAGTCCCAGCACCGAACCGATAATCAGCGGCGGGGTAATAATGCCGACGACGCTGGCAAGCAGATGCTGCAGTGCGGCAAAGAATGCCGGTACGGGACCAATGCGGGCTTCAAGCCCATATAACAAACCTTTCTCGTGCGAGTGCGACATGGTGGTGCTCCAGCTCTGTGTGGTTAGCGGAGTTAATGCATTTTCTGCGCCATCACGTCGGGGATTCGCGGTTAACGATCCAGGTCATTCAAATATAAGCGGAAATAGTTACAGAAAACGGGTCGCGAGCCTGAAACTTTAGGCTCACGACCCGCTCAGATGACTTGTTTTGTTTCAGTATCAGGCGATCTTTGCACTCACAGCGTGCAGATCGGGCTGCTCCAGCAGAGAAATATCGATCCAGGAGGTCAGATCGCGCTGTTCAGGACGGGGCAGATAAGGAAGTTCACCCAGCAGCGGTGCCGCAATCTTTTCACGCAGCACCTCAATGATGTCACTGTAGTGCGCCAGCCCCGGATTGACGCGGTTAGCCACCCAGCCCACCAGCGGCAGGCCATCGTGCGCGATGGCTTCCGCGGTCAGCAGCGCATGACTGATGCAGCCCGACTGAATACCGACCACCAGCACAACCGGCAGCTGCTGTTCTGCGACCCAGCGCGAGAGCGGACGTCCGTCGTTCATCAGACTGCGCCAGCCGCCGGTGCCCTCCACCACCACCCGATCGGCCTGCTGCGTCAGATGTGTCAGACCCTGAGTCAGCCGGGAATAGTCGATTATCTGGCTGGGATGGGTGCAGATCTCCTCCTCCTCAAACACCAGCGGATTAATCGCCTCATAAGGCAGGTCGATGGATGAAGCGCTTTGCAGAACCTGTGCATCTTTGTTACGCAGGCCATCAGCGGTTTTGACCGCACAGCGCGCGACAGGCTTATAGCCGACGGCACTGACGTTGCTCTGAATAAAACATTGCAAAAGGGCGCGGGACACCACCGTTTTGCCTGTAGCTGTATCGGTGCCGGTAACAAATAGTCTGTTCACTCCACTTCTCCTCTCAAAGCGTTGCGGCTAATCGGTGATTAGCCCTGCTGCGAAACGGCATTTTAAGGAATCCAGAATGAGAACAGATTGCGTTAGCGCAAGTTCAGGCCCGCTTAACCTTGCAACAGTTTCACTAACAGGTGTCCGTTATAGAGAGCGTCTTTGATCAGCGCGGCGGCACCGAGTGTGCCCGGTTCGCTGAATTCAGTGGGGGCCAGCTGAATGCCTGCACTGTAGGCAGGCAGGGACTGCTGCAGAATCGTGTTGCTCACCGCCGGAAACAGCACCTCTGCCGCCGCATTCAGCGGAGAACCGATAAGAATATGTTGTGGATTAAAAATATTAACCATCATCGCCAGAATCCGGCCTGCATGATGACCGACGCTGGCGATGGTGTCGCGCGCCAGGCGATCGCCCGACAGGGCGGCCTCACATAATGATGACAGCGTCAGCTCCTGACGATTAAGCAGGCTGTCGGGCTGGGCCGCCAGACGCTGCGCCGCCAGCGCCAGCAGACTGCCGGTACTGGCGACCGTCTCCAGACAGCCGTGATTGCCACAGTAGCACTGCTGACCATAAGGATCGATTTGCGTATGGCCGATCTCGACCAGCGCCCGCCCCCGCTTATGCAGCAGCTGGCCGCCGCTGATCACCCCGGCTCCGACCGTTTCATCGATTACGATCTGAATCACATCCTGCGCGCCGCGCGAAGCGCCGAACAGCGACTCCGCCAGCGTCCAGGCGGAGATATCGTGCTGCACAAACACCGGTAATCCCGTGTGCGCCTCCAGCGCATCGCCCAGCGGCATATCGCGCACCTGATAGCCCGGCAGCCGATGCACCACACCTGACGCGGCGTTAATCAGCCCCGGCAGCGTGATGGCGATGGCCGTCAGACGCTCCAGCTTTTTCTGATGACGGATAAAGAAGGCATCCACCTGTTCAATCAGGGCGGTCAGCAGCGGCTGAGCGGATTCATCAGGCAGCGGCAGGCTCTCTTCGGCCAGCGCCTGACTGCTGAGATCGCGCAGCGTAAAGGTCATGGCACCGCGATGCAGACGAATGGCCAGATAGTGCCAGGCCACCGTGTCCAGAATCAGGCCGATGGCCGGACGGCCACGACTGCCGGGTTCCTGAAACTCCGTCTCCTGCACCAGATGCGCGTCCAGCATTTCACGCACAATTTTTGTGATGCTGGCTGGCGCAAGCTGGGCACGGCGGGAAAGTTCGATACGCGAAATGGGACCATAACGGTCAATCAGCTGATATACGACACCTGCATTGGTCTGCTTGATCTGGTCAATATGGCCAGGTTGACTGTCCGGATTCACAACCCTGCTCCCGGTTATTTTCGCGCTTCTAAATAAACATGCGCCATGGTGAGGCAGATCAGGCAACAGCGTCAAATATTTGATTAGAAATGTGATTTATCGCACATATTGGCCTCTGTCAAAGGGCGCTTCCGGGCCGGTTCTCCCGCAGTAGCGCCATCATATTCGCCATCGGTGCGGTGATTTCGCGGCTGGCAGACCAGACCAGCCACAGCTCTGAAATGGCATCCTCTTCCGTCAGCGGCAGCCAGACCAGATCGGCCAGCTGCGCCCGGCGGAAGGAGGCGGGCAGGATGGAGACGCCAAGACCGGTTGCCACCAGCCCCAGAATGGTCATCGCTTCCCCCACTTCCTGGGTGATATAGGGCTGGATCTGATAGCGATGCAGCAGCGCCAGGATATCGCTGTAGAGCGCGGTTCCGCCCTGGGCATCAAAGAAGACGAAGGGTTGGGCGGCCAGCGCGGTGACGGAGATCGCGCCGGCATCGGCCAGCGGATGCGCTTTGTGCACCACCGCACACAGCGGCTCGCTCATCAGCAGCTGATGCGCGAGATCGGCGGGCAGCGGCGTGTTGCGCATTACGCCAAGATCGAGCCGCCCCTCATGCAGCGGGGCCAGCTGCTGGCGGGTATTAATTTCCTGCATCTGAATATGCACCTGCGGCCAGCGCTGGCGAAAGCGAAACAGCGCGTCGGAGACCACCGCGGTAAAAGGCGCCGAGGAGGTGAACCCGATTCGCAGCCCGCCCTCCTCTCCCCGATGCAGCCGGGCTGCCCGGTCGGCCGCCTGCTCAACCTGCAGCAGGACGGCGCGGGCATCGTTCAGCAATTGCTGTCCGGCAGCGGTCAGCTGAACGCTGCGGTTGGTCCGGTTAAAGAGTCGGGCCCCGGTTTCGGCCTCCAGTTGCAGTATCTGCTGACTGAGTGGCGGCTGGGAGATGTTCAGCCGCCGGGCCGCGCGCCCGAAATGGAGCTCCTCGGCCACCGCAATAAAGTAGCGCAGGTGACGTAACTCAATATTCATATCTGAAACGTCTCATTTAAGATTATTAATATATTAGACATCATAATGATGCCTGCCTAAGCTGACGACAGGTTTTTTTACTCTTAAAGGAAAGTGTGTGAGTCACTCAACAGAGGCCGCCGCGGTAAATGACGAGGCGGGTCGTGTGCCTTCAGAACCGGTGGCTGCGTCAGGTTATATCCGTCGGGGTTCGCGGCAGTTTATGCGCGTGACGCTGGCGCTCTTCTCCGCCGGTCTGGCGACCTTTGCCCTGCTCTATTGTATCCAGCCGATCCTGCCGGTGCTCTCGCATCAGTTTGGCATCTCACCGGCAACCAGCAGCCTGTCACTCTCTATCTCAACCGGCCTGATGGCGCTGGGCCTGCTGGTGACCGGGCCGCTTTCGGATGCTATCGGCCGCAAATCGGTGATGGTAACAGCCCTGATGCTGGCCGCCATCTGCACGCTGATCTCAGCCACCATGAGCAGCTGGCACGGCATTCTGATCATGCGGGCGCTGATGGGGCTGTCGCTCAGCGGGGTGGCGGCGGTGGGCATGACCTACCTCAGCGAGGAGATGGATGCGCGGGTCGTCGCCTTCTCTATGGGGCTCTATATCAGCGGAAACTCTATCGGCGGCATGAGCGGGCGTCTGCTGAGCGGTGTGCTGACCGACCTTTTCTCATGGCGGATCGCCGTAGCGGTGATTGGCCTGTTTTCGCTGGCTTCGGCGCTGATGTTCTGGAAGATCCTTCCCGCTTCACGTCATTTTCGTCCCATCACGCTGCGTCCGCGCAACCTGCTGATTAACTTCCGGCTGCACTGGCGCGATCCCGGCCTGCCCTGGCTGTTTGCCGAAGGGTTCCTGCTGATGGGTGCCTTTGTCACGCTGTTTAACTACATCGGCTACCGGCTGCTGGATGCCCCCTGGCATCTGAGTCAGGCCGTGGTCGGGTTGTTGTCGGTGGTCTATCTCACCGGCTCGTGGAGTTCGCCGAAAGCGGGTGCGCTGACCAGCCGGCTGGGACGGGGACCGGTGATGCTGGGTGCGACCGCCATTATGCTGCTGGGACTGCTGATCACGGCGTTCAACTCGCTCTGGCTGATCCTGCCGGGGATGATGCTGTTCACCGCCGGCTTCTTTGCCGCCCATGCGGTTGCCAGTGGCTGGATTGGCCCGCGCGCACGCCGGGCGCGGGGCCAGGCCTCATCGCTTTATCTGTTCAGCTACTACGTGGGTTCCAGCGTCGCCGGGACGCTGGGCGGTCTGTTCTGGCATAACTTTGGCTGGCACGGCATCACGCTGTTTATCAGCACCCTGCTGCTGCTGGCGTTGCTGGTGGCCTGGCATCTGCACCGCAAAAAGCTCTGATTTCCCTCTTCTGCCAGGCCCGGATGGCCTCACCAGGCCTGGCAGCACCACACGCTGACTGTCGCTCATCCTCTTCCCTGAAAATCCCCCGCGAAAAAACCCCACAATTCCCGCTATAATCGGTTTTATTGAATCATTTCATCTGCTTTGCCTCTTAACACGGCAACAAGGAACGCCTGTGGCTCTCTACTACTACGTCAATAAACAATCGGGATATAACGATAATCATGTGGTGCATGCCGCTGGCTGCCCGCATCTTCCCGACATGGAAAACCGACTGTTTCTGGGCAGTTTTTATCACGTCAATGCCGCCATTCTTCAGGCAAAAAAATATTACGTGGGGGCTATCGGCTGTGAGAACTGCTGCCCGATTAATGCCAGCCACCTGCCGGAGACGCCGCTCAGCGTCGCCCAGAAACATACGCCGGGGTCACGCTAAGCTGTAGGAGGGTGTCGGCGTGAAATTTACTTACCGCTGCGCTAATTTGTTAAGCATCAGCGCCGTTTTCCGTTATGTTACTCTTCCTGACTCTTTTTGATGGAAAGCACGATGCGGGATAAGTTTGCGCGTTCTCAGATCGCCCTTCACTGGCTGACTTTTTTACTGGTCGTGACAGCCTACGCCACCATTGAGCTGCGCGGCTTTGTGCAGCGCGGCTCCTGGCAGGGGTACGCCATGATCATCACCCACTTCAGCGCAGGTGCGACCGTTCTGGTGCTGATGATCGCCCGCCTGTTTCTGCGTACCCGTCATCGCACGCCACCCATTACGCCAGCCGCGCCGCGCTGGCAGACCGGGGTGGCTCATCTGACGCACACCCTGATCTATGCCCTGTTTATCACCCTGCCGATCCTCGGCCTGTCGTCGCGCTACCTCAAGGGGCGGGAGTGGTGGCTGTTTGGCATCAGCATGCCGGTTGCACCGGAGCCCAATTTTGACCTGGCGGATACGCTGATCGACTGGCATGAAACCCTGGCACCGCTGGGATACTGGCTGATCGGGCTGCATGCGGCGGCGGCGCTGTTTCATCACTATCTGCTCAAAGACAATACCCTGCTGCGCATGATGCCGCCTCGCCGAGGGCAGTAATCTTATCCCGTCGCCCCTGAACGGGGCGATAAAAAAATTTCCGCCTTAAAAGCCGGTTATCAGGTTTCGCTTCCCGCTTTATTCACTACAATGGTCTGTAATTTGTGACGCAGGTCACTTTCGCTGGATGTCTGCCACATCCGAATTCGCTGTACTGACAGATTTGACACCTCATGCAACCAACAACTGTTTCACGTAAAACTGCCTGGCTACGCGTGGTCTTGCTGGCCATCGCGGCTTTTGTATTTAATACCACCGAATTTGTACCGGTGGGTCTCCTTTCGGACATCGCGGCTGACTTTTCCATGCAGACGGCGGATGTCGGGATCATGCTGACGATCTACGCCTGGGTGGTCGCGCTGCTGTCACTGCCGCTGATGCTGCTGACGCGCAACGTGGAGCGGCGACTGCTGCTGGGGGTGCTGTTTACGATCTTTATCGTCAGTCACGTCCTGTCGACTTTCGCCTGGGACTTTCGGTCGCTGATGGTCTCACGCGTCGGCATCGCCCTCTCTCACGCGGTGTTCTGGTCGATCACGGCTTCACTGGCTATTCGCGTGGCCCCGGCCGGAAAGAAAACGCAGGCGCTGAGTATGCTGGCGACCGGAACCGCACTGGCCATGGTGCTGGGGGTGCCGATTGGCCGCGTGGTGGGTCAGTATCTTGGCTGGCGAACCACCTTCGGCGCGATTGGCCTGTCGGCACTGGTGCTGATGATCATGCTGGTACGGATACTGCCGCGTCTGCCCAGTGAACACACCGGCTCGCTCAGCAGCGTGCCGATGCTGTTTCGTCGTCCGGCGCTGGTCAGCATGTATCTGCTGGTGACCATTGTGGTGACCGCGCACTACACGGCCTACAGCTACATCGAGCCCTTTATGCAGAGCGTGGCGCAATCCAGCGGCAATTTCACCACCCTGCTGCTGCTGCTGTTTGGCTCTGCGGGTATTCTGGGCAGCGTGCTGTTCAGCACCCTGGGCAATAAATTCCCTTCCGCGCTGCTGATTGCCGCGATTGCGCTGATCACCCTCTGCAT
Organism: Type-F symbiont of Plautia stali; assembly: GCF_059731105.1. NCBI lineage: Bacteria > Pseudomonadati > Pseudomonadota > Gammaproteobacteria > Enterobacterales > Enterobacteriaceae > Type-F symbiont of Plautia stali. The sequence goes on from NZ_AP035909.1 coordinate 2,024,860, forward strand.
GGGACTGCTGATCTTTGCTGCGGTTCGTCCGACGGCGATCGCTATCCTGTGCATCGTCTGGGGCATGGCGATGATGATGATTGGACTGGGTATGCAGGTGCGGGTGCTGTCTCTGGCGCCGGATGCAACGGATGTGGCAATGTCACTCATGTCCGGCATCTACAATATCGGCATAGGCGCAGGCGCGCTGCTGGGAAGCCAGGTCAGTCTCTATCTGAATATGTCGGAAGTCGGCAACGTCGGGGGGATGATCGGTCTGGTGGCGTTACTGTGGTGTGTCTATATTTTCCGCCGTTATCCTCAGCTTCGCAGTAATGGCTAAGACCGGCGCGGAGAGGATAAAAAAAGGCTTCAGATAAGCAGGTTATCTGAAGCCTGTTTCTCTTATTTATAGAGAATGGCGGTGCCATGCAGGTTGTTGCTGCCAGAGGTCGAAGTGATGCGGAAAGACTTTGCACCCGCATCGCTGGCCTTTTCTGACAGTTGCTGCTCAAGCGAGGTCAGATTGCTGCTGCCCGTCGCGCTGATGACGCCCACGCGTTGCTGATCCAGTGGCGTGCTGCTCACCTGCTGCGCCGCCACGCTGGTGAACGAGAGGCCACTGAGCAGGGCCGCCGCCACTATCATACTGATACGTTTCATAACGAACCCCTTCTTCATATCTGCCGGATGCCCGGTTACTGATAAATCACCGCCGTGCCGTGCAGTTTGTTCTGACCGCTGGTTGAGGTGATGCGGAACGATTTCGCACCGGCTTCATCCGCTTTGGCGTTGAGCTGCGCTTCGACTGAACTCAGGTTGGTGCCGCCCAGCACAGAGATAGTGCCGACAGGCTGCTGATTAGCCGGTTCGCTGGTAACCAGGTCAGCGGCAGACGCGCCAAAAGTCAGTGTGGTAAGTGCCAGAACAGCCAGGGTAGTTTTGATGGTTTTCATAATCTTCTCTCTTTTCAGTGATCGTGTTCAGTGGGTCTGAAATCGGTTGTCGCCATTTAATTAACGACCGTTAAATAAATGATAGACCCCGATCAGGCTGGCCGTCAATATTTATTTAATGAGCGTTATTTTAATCGCGACGTGGCGTGATTATGGGCTTCAGCCCCTTTTCTGACTTAACCATAGGGGCGATAAAACCGGGCTGGCGCACAAAATGGCAACCCCGGAGGACGGCCTGCCTCTCCGCTCTTGCACATTTTTATAATGATCGGTAATTTAATAGAGTGTTCCCCAGTCAGAGAGGATGTATGAGTCAGGTTCAGGATTGCGATACCCGGAAATGCCGTGGCCGTCCCAAAGTGTTCGATCGTGAAGCCGCGCTCGATAAGGCACTGACCCTGTTCTGGACCCACGGGTACGAAGGCACCTCGCTCGCCGATCTGGTGGCCGCTACCGGTGCTAAAGCGCCGACGCTCTATGCGGAGTTCGTCAATAAAGAGGGATTATTCCGCGCCGCGATGGAGCGCTATGTTGAGAAATTCAGCGCCTGGCGTGACGCGGCCCTGGGCGATGATAAGCTGGCGGTTTCAGAGGCGGTTGAGGCCTATTTCCGCGCTACCGCGGCCTGCTTTACCGAACGCGACTCGCCCGGCGGCTGCTTCTTTATCTGCACCTCAAGCGCCCTGTCGGCGGCTTCTGCGGATATTGCGGCCATGCTGCAAGAGCAGCATCAGTCACAGGAGCAGGTTTTAAAGGATTTCCTCTGCTCGCGTCAGCAGCGTGGTGAACTGGGAGAGTCAGTGGACATTGCTGCGCTGTCGCGCTATCTGAGCTGTCTGCTTCAGGGCATGTCGGTGCGGGCGCGGGAAGGTGCGGAGCGCGCAGACCTGGAGAGTATTATCGATACGCTGATGGCGATGTGGCCTACCCTGACAGGACTGTGTCAGGCTCAGCGGTAAGATTCAGGGCGGGATTCCCGCCCTGTTGCACGTTCAGCTGAGAAAGAAGACCGGCCGGAGCGGCTGACTGACGGGACTGTTGTCCGCATGAGAGGGCATCAGATCCTTCATGGAGGCCCACCAGCGCTGACAGACTGCCGTTTGCGCCACCGCGTTCCAGCGCGCTTCCGATTCAATTTCAACGCTGGCAAAGAGCAGATGCCGCTCCTCATCCAGCCAGATGGCATAATTACGGGCACCATGTGCTTTCAGCGTTTCAGCCAGTTCGGGCCAGATAGGTGAGTGACGACGCTCATACTCCGCATGACAATCCGGATTGACCTGCATCACAAAGGCTTTACGCAACATGGACAGGCCCCGCATCCAGTGCCGGTTGCCAGGGCGTGACACCAAAACGTTTACCCAGCGCGACCAGCTGTTCTGTGGTGATGCTCTGACGTATCCCGCCCATCGACAGCACCTTAACCATCACTTCAGATGATTTCTCGGCGGTGTCAATCAGCCCAAACGTCTCATCGAGCGTCGGGCCGGTGCCAAAGACGCCGTGGAACGGCCACATCACCAGCGTGTGCGACTGCATCTGCGCCGCCGTCGCGGCGCCGATCTCATCGGTGCCGGGCACCATCCAGGGCAACACGCCCACGCCATCCGGGAAGACCACCAGACACTCGGTGCTCCCCTCCCACAGCAGGCGGGTAAAGCGCGCCGAATCCATCTCAACCACATAACTCAGAGCAATAAAGTGGGTGGCATGACAGTGCATAATCACCCGATCTCTGCCGCCGCTGACCGCCTTGCGCACCGCATGCGACTGAAAATGTGACGCCAGTTCGGAGGTCGGCAGCCCGCCGTTGACCAGCCCCCAGTGAATTTTGCAGGAGAGCCCCTGGCTGTCGACCTGCAGCAGTGCCAGGCAGTCCGCGGGGTCCAGCTGAACGTTGCGCATAAATTTTCCCGACCCGGTCACCAGAAACCAGTCGTTTGCCAGCGCCGGGGCGGGCTGACTCAGCTCGAAACAGCGAGGCTCCTGGCAGAAATCAGCCCTGAAGGGGCTCACCTCCTCCTCACTCAGCCGCAGGCTGACGTTGCCACCATTGCGTTCATCCCATCCCTTCAGCCACATGTCGCTGGTTGCCTTAACCATTCCCTTTACAAACTCTGAAGCAAGAATGCTTTGCATAATGAAATCCCTTAACGTTGGCTCAAAATCTGCTGTTCATAATGGCGCACATCACTTAACCAGCTGGCGTCAGTTGGAACGTCATGACGCAGGCACCAGGCTTCCCACACCGCCTGCCACGGCAGTGATTTCTGCTCTTCCAGCCAGACCAGCCGCGCGGTGTAATCCCCGCCATTCTCAGCCTGACGCAGACGATCGGTCGGCTCCAGCAGGGCGCGCAGCAGCGCCTTCTGGGTATTGCGGGTGCCGATAACCCAGGCCGCAATCCGGTTGATCGATGCGTCAAAGAAATCGAGGCCGATATGCACTTTGTCGAACAGCTGGTGACGGACGATCTCACTGGCAATAGCCTGCGTTTCATCATCCAGCAGCACCACATGATCGCTGTCCCAGCGCACCGGACGGCTGACGTGCAGCAGCAGGCGCGGCACGTAGAGCATGGCGGCGGAGATCTTGTCGGAGATCACCTCGGTAGGATGGAAATGGCCCGCATCCAGGGTCAGTGCCGTCTGACGGCTGGCGGCGTAGCCGAGATAAAACTCATTTGATCCCACGGTGTAGCTCTCTGCGCCGATACCGAACAGCTTGCTCTCTACCGCATCGATGTGATGCTGCGGGTTGAGTTTTTCCGCAATGACCTCATCCAGAGCGCTCATCAGACGCTGACGCGGCGCCAGCCGGTCGACGGTGATATCCTTCATGCCGTCCGGTACCCAGATGTTCATCACTGAAGGCGTGCCCAGCTGCTCACCAAAGTGGGCGGAGATGCGGCGACTGGCTTTGCAGTGGTCGATCCAGAACTGGCGCACGGTTTGATCGCTGTGCGACAGCGTAAACCCGTCAGCACTGAGCGGATGTGAGAAGCAGCTGGGGTTAAAATCGAGCCCCACGCCCCGCTCTCTGGCCCATTCGACCCAGCGCGCGAAATGCGCCGGCTCAATAGCGTCCCGTTCAACCGGCCTGTCGCTCTCCAGATAAAGTGCGTGCAGATTCAGACGCTTGAGGCCGGGGATCAGCGACATCGCCTTATCGATATCACCGCGCAGTTCGCTGGCGTTGCGTGCACGTCCCGGATAGTTGCCGGTCGCCTGAATGCCGCCGGTGAGGGCGGCCTGCGGGTTTTCAAATCCCCGCACATCGTCGCCCTGCCAGCAGTGCATGGAAACCGGGATTGTGTCGAGCTGGCGAATAGCCTCTTCAGCATCAACCCCAATATCGGCATAGCGTTGTTTAGCCAGTTCAAAGGCCTGTTCTGTCTGCTTAGTCATAAGCGGGTTCCTCTGCGGGTTGACTCAGCGTCGCGAAGCGGGCCTGACTGGCCGCGAAGACGTCTGAAATGTGTGGTTCGAATGTTTCGAGGGGGAAGGTGTTCATCACGCAGTTGCGGAAATCGGCGACATCCGTCAGTTCGCCGAGGGCAATCAGCTGGCAGCCGACGTTACCCAGCGTGGAGGCCTCTACCGGCCCGGCCAGCACCGGAATCTCACAGGCATCTGCACAGAGCTGATTCAGAAAACGATTCTGGCTGCCACCGCCGACCACATGCAGCCGGGTGAAGGGCTTCCCGCGCAGCGCGGCGAGTTCGCTGATGACCTGACGGTAGAGCAGCGCCAGGCTGTCAAAAATGCAGCGGGCCAGCGCAGCGGCGGATTGCGGCACGGGCATGCCCTGCTCTGCGCAGGCTTTCTGAATCTCGCTGACCATGTTGTCAGGATTGATAAAGCGCGGATCGTTGGGGTTAATCAGCGAAAGACAGGCGGGCTGACGGGCGGTCTCAGCGATCAGCGCACAGAGGTCGTCAATCTGCCGTTCAGCACAGAGACGCTGCAGCAGCCATAAACCCATGATGTTTTTCAGGACGCGATAGCCTTCTGCGCCGCCTTCGTTGGTAATATTGGCACGCAGTGCCGCCTCGCTCGCATAGGGTTGCAGGCTTTCAAAGCCCATCAGCGACCAGGTGCCGGAGCTGAGATAGGCGGCATCCTCCTGCAGCAGCGGCGTGGCCAGCACTGCGCTGGCGGTGTCGTGGGTGGCCACCGCAATAACCGGCACCGCCTCGCCCCGCTGACTCCGCCAGTGTCCCACTGTGTTGCCCGGCGCCTGCGGCTGACCGAACCAGCCTGCCTCAATCCCCGCCCAGCCAATCAAATCGCGATCCCACTCGCCGCTGTGAATATTGAGCATCTGGGTGGTGGTGGCGTTGGTGTACTCCCAGTTGAGGTTGCCGGTCAGGCGGAAGTGCAGGTAATCCGGGATCATCAGCGCATGTGCCACACGCGCCTGCCAGTCAGGCTGCTGCTGATGCAGGGCGCGCATCTGATAGAGCGTATTGAAAGGCAGAAACTGAATGCCGGTTTTTGCATAGATGGCGCTGTGGCCCAGCTCCTGCTGCGCCTGCGCCATCAGGCCGTGGGTGCGTGCATCACGATAGCTGACCGCTTCACCCACCGGCTCACCCTGCGCATCCAGCAGCACCATATCCACGCCCCAGGTGTCGATGCCGATACTGTCCGGCACGATCCCCTCCTCAACAGCCTGCTCCAGCCCGGCACGGATCGCCTGCTCCAGCATCGCCAGATCCCAGCAGTCATAGCCGGCACAACGCAGACGCCGGTTTTCAAAACGGCGGATTTCACGCAGATCCAGCTGGCGCTGCGCATCATCCCAGCGGGCGAGCATGACCCGGCCGCTGGATGCGCCGAGATCGATAGCAATGATATTTCGCCTGGTCATGGTGGCTTTTCCCTGTGATTAAGTGGTCACAGAGTAAAAATCGGGTCGCCTGAACACCTTCCCGGCAGTGCCAGCGGCCGGGGTGCCCTGGCAGACCTGCAAAGAATGTCGTGAGAGAGATCACAGAGGCAGCAGTAAGCACGATGTGACCCCTGCCGCAAATCTGTTAACTACAGGGGATTTCTTGAAAAATCAGCAGGATTCCTGATGAGACGTGCTGAAAATTCAAGGTAAGGTAACGGTGTCCTGATTAGACTGCGTTGCAGTTTTGTTAATCAGTGAGGGACGATCATGACTCTGTTGCACAGTGCGGATTTTTTTCCTGACGGCAATTACGCGATTGCGATTGAACCCCGTATCCCCCAGGCCCCCTTTCCGGAGCATCATCATGATTTTCATGAAATCGTTCTGGTTGAGCACGGCGCCGGGATTCATGTGTTCAATGGTCAGCCACAAACGCTCTGCGCCGGCTGTGTCTGCTTTATCCGCGATCACGATCGTCATCTTTATGAACAGACGGATAACCTCTGCCTGACCAATGTGCTCTATCGCAGCCCCGGCGCGTTCCGTTTTCTCTCCGGATTGCAGGCGCTGCTGCCGTGCGAACGGGATGGGGATTATCCTTCTCACTGGCGCATCAATCAGAAGGTGATGGCGCAGGCCCTGAGTGTGGCAGCGCAGATGCAGCAGCACGAGGCCTGGTCACTGGACAGGCAGGCGCGGCAGGAGCAGCTCTTTTTACAGCTGCTGGTGCTGTTACGTGAAGCCTGTCGTGATGGCGGTCGTCAGGATCAGGAGGCGCGTCTGCATCGCCTGCTGGACTGGCTGGCAGATCATTACAGTGACGAGATTGTCTGGGATGAACTGGCCGACCGTTTCTCTCTGTCGCTGCGAACGCTGCACCGACAGATGAAGCAGCAGACCGGCAGTACGCCGCAGCGTTATCTGAACCGTCTGCGCTTGTTACAGGCGCGTCACCTGCTGCGTCACAGCGATCTGCGCATTACCGACATCGCCTTCCAGTGTGGATTTGGAGACAGCAACCATTTCTCTACCCTGTTCAGGCGCGAATTTGGCTGCGCCCCGCGAGCGGAGCGCCAGCAGATGAGGTAAAGGAGCCGACTATGGCGTTGATACTCAGTCGTGATGACTATTTTCCCGCCCCCAGTTTACCGGTGGCGGTTGCTGAAAGGATGCCACAACCCTCTTTTCCGCCGCACCGACACGAGTTCAGCGAAATCGTCATCGTCTGGCGCGGTAATGGCCTGCACGTCCTCAACGATCGCCCCTGGCTCATCACCTGCGGCGACCTCTTTTTTATCCGCGACAGCGACTGCCATAGCTACGACAGCGTTAACGATCTGGTGCTGGATAACATTCTCTACTGCCGCGACCGCTTTGGTCTGGCGCTTGACTGGGATAGCCTGCTGCCGCCACAGGGCCCCGAAGCCCCTGGCTGCTGGCGTCTGACCACCCGCGGTATGGGGCTGGCGCGCGGTGTGATCAGCCAGCTGGAGCGTGAAAGTCGCAAGAGCGATCCCCTGTCGGTTCAGCTCTCTGAAGCCCTGTTTCTGCAGCTGGTGCTGATTCTGCGGCGCCACGGTTACGCCGCCGATCGCCCCTGGGTTCTGCCGGAGGGGGAACAGCTCGATCTGCTGATGTCAGCGTTGCAGGGGGCGATTACCCGGCCGTTTGATCTGGCTGCGTTCTGCCAGCAAAACCAGCTGAGCGAACGAGCGCTGAAACAGCTTTTCCGTCAGCAGACCGGGATGACCATCGGCCATTACCTGCGTCAGTTACAGCTCTGTCAGGCAAAATATCTGCTGCGAACGCAGGCGTGCCTGATCAGCGAAGTGGCGGCCCGCTGCGGCTTCGATGACAGTAACTATTTTTCCGTGGTTTTCACCCGTGAAACCGGCCTGACACCCAGTGCCTGGCGTCAGCGATTTCTCCCCTCCGGGCCAGCGCTGAAAAGCGCCGAACCGGAATAACACGGCTCTGCAGAGCGGGCTCGTAAAGATCTGTTCCGTATCGCTGTCAGGGGGAGCCAGTACAGGGAACAGGGTCAGATCGGAAAGTCGCTTAAGCCATCCATGGCCGCTCGGCCCGCGCCGTCCCTGGCGCGGGACGCTTTCCTCCTCTGACCCTGTTCCCTGTACCCTGAATTTTGCATCGCGGCCTGATCCGCCCGGTCAGATGGAAACCTGGTGATTGGGCCTGTCAGACAGGCCCGTTCTCCTCCGCGCCGCAGGAAGCCTGCGGCTTACGCTGCCATACCCAGCCCAACGATGTTTGCCGCGATGATAATGACCACGCAGCCAATCGATAACACACTGACCGGGCGGCGTCCCGCTGACTTCCACTCTTTCAACAGCAGGCCTACCAGTCCCCCGCACAGCACATACAGGCTCATGTGCAGCATCCAGCTGACATAGTCATACTGCGGCGGGATTCGGGCGTGGCCCCAGGCGTAAAAGAAAAACTGCAGATACCACATGGTGCCGCCAAGCACGGCGAACGCGGTATTAGCAATAAGCAGCGGCCTGGCGACGGAAAAGTCCCTGCGAACTGACAGATCGGGTCGGGTAGCCAGCCGCCAGAAGCAGAAGCCCAGGTTCACCAGCGCCCCACCGCCCATGATGATCACATAGCTGGGTAACGCCACATAGAGCGGGTCGATCCCCAGATTCGCGGCGGCCTGATGCATCGGCTTGGCGGCATCCATCGCAAAGGACATCCCCGCCGAGAAGATGCCGCACATTACCGCCAGCAGCAGACCCTTCCTAAGATTAAACTCTTCGGCGTTGATCCCCAGCGCCCGCTCCTTCAGCAATCCGGCACGCGACACAATCCCGACGCCAGCCAGGGCCACCAGCACGCCCAGTAAGGTCAGCCGCCCCCCCGCAGAGGCAAATAACTCGCCAAAGCGCCCCTGCAGCAGCGGCGTCATCAGCGTGCCGACCACCAGCGTAATACCAATCGCGATGCCGATGCCCATCGACATGCCGAGATAGCGCATGGTCAGTCCGTAGTTGATATTACCGATGCCCCACATCGCGCCGAAGAGAAACACGGGTGTCAGCTGCGACAGCGTGAAGCTGCTGTAATAAGCCCGGAAGTCGGGCAGCAGAATGGCACTGACCGCCCACGGCAGGATCAGCCAGGAGATCAGGCCCCCCACCGACCACATGGTTTCCCAGGACCATCGTTTTACCTGCTTAAACGGCGCGTAGAAACACGCGGCGCTGGCAGCGCCGACAAAATGCCAGAAAATCCCCGCAATAATGGCACTGTTCATTGTTATTCCCCGGTTTGGTTGAGGTCTGTCGGAAAGCGCTCAGCTTCCGCTCAGCAGGCAGTCTACGGTTTGCATCGATTCCTCAGCCTTTGGATGAATGCCGGAAGCCCGCGCGGAGTGGCAATATTGACCCGATGCTGCTGTCAGGGATCACAATTCTGCAGTTGTCAGAGGCCGGGCTGCCTGAACAGGTAAGTGCCTTATAATTCACTGTTTTTCCCCTTTTTGCTGTGTGGCGCAGCACAATTCCCGCGTCACTGCCATGCACGCCACCCGCGTGGCAGAGGCGCAAAGAAGCCTTTCATTCCCACCTGCAAGGTCGTATACACTGGGGAAAATTGATCGGTTCAGGGTTCAGGATGACGACTAAGTGGTTAACACTGTTTCTTTCGCAGGCAGTCAGCCGGGTGATGCTGGATGATATCCGCGCGATAGTGCCTGCTGAGGCGCTAAAGGTGTTTGTGAATGGCATGGATGAAGCCCACTACGCCACCATCGAATGTATACAGGCGGAGCAGCACTGCGCGCTGATCGCCTCCGCGATTGTGGTCTGGCGTCAGCTGGGGCATATCGAGCATATTCTGTATAAGAAGGGAGAGGTGTTAAGGGAGGAGACCGAGGCCACGCAGTTTCAGCTCTTTACGCTGCTGAAAACCCATCGCGCAGTGCTGCAGATCTCATGATAAGATTGCGCCCCCATAGTGCTGTTTGCAGCAGGTAGAGTATGAGAATTGGCATCCTGTTTCCGATCGCCATCATTGTGGCAGGCGTCGGCTTTCTGGCGTGGTTTATCGGCAGCGGTCTGGCCATGCCAGGCTCGTAACGGCTAAGGCAGCAGCGTGACGCGCGCTGCCCGTCCCCCGGCGTGGCCGACTGCGGGTCACGGTTAGCGCAGCTGACTGTCTTTACTGCCCCGACGGTTATATAAACTGCGGGTCTGCTGCTGTTTATCGATTTTTTCCTGACAGGCTACGCAGTAGCGTACCCCTTTCAGCGCCTGGCGGCGGGCTTCAGGAATCGGCTCGCCACAGAGTTCACATTCGGTCGCGCTTTCGCCATGACCGAGCGACTGCCTCACCCGCTCGATGCCATCATTGACGGTGCTGTCAATCTGCTCCTGTACTGCGCCTTCTGACGCCCATCCGTTAGCCATGATACACCCCCTTTTTTCATTACATTGCTTCTATAAATCTACAACATATTGACGTTTTTGCCGCAGAGCAGCGCACTATCTGTGACTGGCTGCCAGCCAGACGCCGCCACTGGCACTCAGCATAAGGTCACCCGCCCGCATCTGCTTCACCCTGCCATCACATTACTGCAACGTGTCGATAGCGGAGAGTTAAGTAAATGACAACACATCATCAACATTACATTAATGGCCAGTTTGTCGGTTCGCAGGGTGACCAGTGGATTGAGGTGATCAACCCGGCCACCGAGGCGTTGCTGTCACGCATCCCGCAGGGAAGTCGTGAGGACGCCCGTCTTGCCATCCGCGCGGCAGAAGCCGCTCAGCCGGACTGGGAGGCGCTGCCTGCGGTAGAGCGTGGTCTCTGGCTGCATAAAATCGCCTCGGCCATCCGTGAGCGCGAACCGGAGCTGACGGCCACGATTGTGGCCGAAGGCGGAAAAACGCAGGGACTGGCGAAGACCGAAGTGCTGTTTACCGCCGACTATCTCGATTACATGGCGGAGTGGGCGCGGCGTTATGAAGGTGAAATCATCAACAGCGATCGACCCGGTGAGCATATCTTCCTGTTCAGAAAGGCGATTGGGGTGACAACCGGGATACTGCCGTGGAATTTCCCCTTCTTCCTGATCGCCCGTAAAGCCGCACCTGCCCTGATCACCGGCAACACCATCGTCATTAAACCCAGTGAGCTGACGCCAAACAATGCGGCGATCTTCGCCGATATTCTGCAGCAGACAGGCCTGCCCGCTGGGGTGATCAATATCGTCTATGGTTTCGGGCAGGACGTGGGCCAGGAGCTGGCGGCAAACCCGAAAGTCGGGCTGGTCAGCCTGACGGGTAGCGTCGGTGCAGGCATCGCCACCATGCAGGCCGCAGCACAGAACGTCACCAGCGTCTCCCTGGAGCTGGGCGGTAAGGCCCCGGCGATTGTCATGGCGGATGCTGACCTGGAGCTGGCCGTGCGCGCCATCGTCGCTTCGCGAATGATAAACAGCGGCCAGGTCTGTAACTGCGTTGAACGGCTCTATGTGCAGGAGGCGATTTATGACCGCTTTATCAACGCGCTCACGGCGGCTTTTCAGCAGGTGACCCTGGGTGACCCCGCCGAACAGAGCGATATTGATATGGGGCCGCTGATCAGCGCTGCGGCACGGGATCGGGTTGAGCAGAAGGTGGCTGAGGCGGTCGCCGCAGGTGCCAGCGTGGTGCTGGGCGGCCGGCGCGCCGGCGAGAAAGGCTTTTTCTTCCAGCCCACGCTGCTGACCGGGGTTCGTCAGGAGATGCCGATTATGCAGGAGGAGATATTCGGGCCTGTGCTGCCGGTGATGAGCTTCAAAACGCTGGATGAGGCGATAGCCCTGGCAAACGACTGCCAGTATGGGCTGACCTCTTCCCTCTATACGCAGGATCTCAACACCACGCTCTACGCCCTGCGTAAGCTGAAGTTTGGCGAAACCTATGTTAACCGTGAAAATTTTGAGGCCATGCAGGGCTTTCATGCCGGATGGCGCAAATCGGGCATTGGCGGTGCCGATGGTAAACATGGTCTGGAGACCTATCTGCAGACCCATGTTGCCTACCTGCAGGGCCATTAACAAAACGGGCCGCACAGGCGGCCCGTTTAATCTTTCTGTTCGCGACTCACTGACTGATGTCGACCGGATAGAAGATGTGTTTGCCAAAGGGATCGACCTGATAGCCGCTGACCGATTTGCGCACCGGCTCGAAGATCGTCGAGTGCGCAATCATCACCGCGGGCATCTGGTCATGCATCATCTGCTGCGCCTGCAGATAGAGTGCGGTGCGTTTGCCCTGATCCGGTTCGGCACGCGCTTCGGTAATTAACTTTTCAAATGGCTGATAGCACCATTTCGACGAGTTAGACCCGCCCTGCGCCGACGTGCAGCTGTAAAGCGGGCCAAAGAAGTTATCCGGATCGCCGGTCGCAGTGGTCCAGCCCATGAGTGCCGCCTGATGCTCGCCGCTGGGTACCCGTTTCAGGTACTCGCCCCACTCGTAGCTGACGATGCTGGCTTTGATGCCGACTTTGGCCCAGTCCGCCTGAATCATCTCCGCCATGCGGCGCGCGTTAGGGTTATAGGGGCGCTGCACCGGCATCGCCCAGAGCGCGATCTCCGTGCCCGGTTTGACCCCCGCCTGCTGCAACAAAACTTTGGCCTGCTCTGGATCGTAGTCGTAATCTTTCAGATCCTTATCGGCGCTCCAGACGCCCGGCGGCAGGATATTTTTTGCGACCGTGCCGGTGCCTTTGAAAATCGCCTCGATGATGGCCGGTTTGTTAATGGCCATCGCCAGCGCCTGGCGCACTTTGACATTGTCGGTGGGAGCTTTAGTGGTGTTAAACGCCAGGAAACCGGTGTTCAGCCCCGCCTTCTGTTCCAGGGTGATGTCGGGGTTAGCGCGCATCTTCTCCAGATCGGCGGGATTAGGGAACGGCATCACCTGACACTCGTTCTTCTCCAGTTTGGCATAGCGCACGGAAGCATCCGGCGTAATGCTGAACACCAGCCGATCAATCTTCGCCTTGCCCTGCCAGTAGTCAGGAAACGCCTTGTAGAGAATGCGTGAATCCTTCTGATACTGCACCAGCTCAAACGGGCCGGTGCCAATCGGATTCATATCCACCTTCTCCGGCGTCCCCGCCTTCAGCATGGCATCAGCATATTCGGCTGAGTGGATCGAGGCGAAATACCAGGCGAGATCGGCCAGAAACGGCGCTTCAGGATGTGAGAGCGTAAAGCGGACGGTGTGATCGTCCACCCGGTCGATGCTTTTGATCAGGGTGGAGAGTTCCAGACTTTCAAAGTTCGAGTAGGTGCCGCCAGAGACGTTGTGGTAGGGGTTTTTCGGGTCCATCTGGCGCATAAACGAGAAAATCACATCATCGGCGTTAAAGTCGCGGCTGGGTTTAAACGCCTTATTACTCTGAAACTTTACGTTCTGCCGCAGATGGAAGGTATAGACCTTGCCGTCAGGGCTGATCTCCCAGCGTTCAGCCAGACTGGGCACCAGCTCGGTGGTGCCGGGGGTGAAGTCCACCAGCCGGTTGAACACCGGCACGGCGCTGGCATCCACACTGGTCCCGGAGGTGTAGAGCTGAGGATTGAAGTTTTCTGGCGAACCTTCAGAGCAGTAAACCAGGGTTCTGGCGTTCACGCTGCCAGCCAGCGCGACGCCTGCCGTCATCAGCGCTAAGGTGGCTATCTTTGTTTTCATTATCATCCTCGCTTTGTATTGACTTCTGGTGGGCACAATATCTAAATGAATCATTCAGATGCTTCATTGATAGCACGATTCGGCACCATAGCGAACCCTGCCTGTAGCTGACTAATAAGGAATAGTGATGACAGACAAACCTGAGTCGCAGCTCACCGAACGTTTTTTCCGTTACCTCGCCGTCAGCAGCCAGAGCGATGCCAAATCCACCACCCTGCCCAGCACACCGAGCCAGCACGCCATGGCTGCCCTGCTGGCGGAGGAGCTGCGTGCGCTGGGACTGGATCAGGTGGTGGTGGATGAACATGCCACCGTGACCGCCGTGAAGCGCGGCAACCGTCCTGACGCGCCACGCATCGGCTTTATTACCCATATCGACACCGTTGATGTCGGTCTGTCGCCCGATATCCATCCGCAGATCCTTACCTGGCAGGGCGAGGATCTCTGTCTCAATGCCCAGCAGGATATCTGGCTGCGCCGCGATGAACATCCGGAGATCGCGCCCTACATCGGTGAGCCGGTGATTTTCAGCGACGGCACCAGCGTGCTGGGGGCGGACAACAAAGCCGCCGTGGCTGTGGTGATGACGCTGATGGCAAACCTCAGCGGCGACCATGGCGATATCGTGGTGGCCTTTGTGCCGGATGAGGAGATCGGCCTGCGCGGGGCGAAAGCGCTGGATCTGGAAACGCGCTTTAACGTGGACTTTGCCTGGACCATAGACTGCTGTGAACTGGGCGAAGTGGTCTATGAGAACTTCAATGGCGCCGCCGCAGAAATCGTGTTTACCGGCGTGCCGGCGCATCCGATGTCGGGCAAAGGGGTGCTGGTAAATCCCCTGCTGATGGCGCACGACTATATCAGCCTGTTTGACCGCCAGCAGACCCCGGAGCATACCGAAGGCCGTGAAGGCTATATCTGGTTTAACGAGATTCAGGCCAACGCCAGCCGGGCGACCCTGAAAGCCTCCATCCGCGATTTTGACCTGACCCGCTTTGCGGCACGCAAAGAGCAGTTAGAAGCGGCAGCCAGGGATATTGCGGCGCGTTATCCGACCGGTGAAGTCAGCATCACCATCAGCGATATCTACAGCAACATCAGCAATGCGCTGGGAGAGGATCGGCGGGCGATCGATCTGATCTTCACGGCTTTTGCCGCGCTGGAGATTGAACCCAAAGTGATCCCGATGCGCGGAGGAACGGACGGCGCGGCCCTCTCGGCCAAAGGCTTGCTGACGCCGAACTTCTTTACCGGCGCGCATAATTTCCATTCGCGCTTTGAGTTTCTGCCCATCTCCTCGTTTGTGAAGTCCTATCAGGTCGCGGAGAAACTCTGCCATCTGGCGGCAGAGTAAACCGCAAAGTCGGGCGCATTTCGCGCCCGATTAAGGTCAGGGTTTCGCGCTGACATCAATGCCAGGGAAATATTTTTCCGCCAGCTTTTTAATGGTGCCATCGCTCTGCACTTTGGCAATTGCCGCATCCAGCGACTGTTTCAGCTGGGTGTCATCCTTACGCAGTCCGTAGCCGATGCCGGAGCCTAGAATCGCGTCATCCTCGACCGGTTTGCCGACAAAGCCGAAACCTTTGCCCTGTGGCTTATCGAGAAAGCCGGACTGACCGGCAGCAGACATCACCAGCGTGCCGTCAAGACGCCCCGCGACCATGTCGTTGTAAACCTGGTTCTGATCCTGATAAGAGGTCACCGTCACGCCCTGCGGCTCCCAGTGCTTCTTCGCGTAAGTTTCCTGAATGGACCCCTGCAGAACCCCGATATTTTTGCCCTTCAGACCGTCAGCGGTCGGGGCCAGATTCTCGCCGGTCTTCGCCACTAACATTGTCGGAATACGGTAGATGGGCTGGGTAAAGGCGATGCTTCTGGCGCGGGCTTCAGTAATGTTCATCGCCGAGTTAATCGCGTCGAACTTCTTCGCCTGCAGCGCCGGGATCAGCGCATCAAAGCTGCTCTCAACCCAGTGGCAGGTAAATTTGCCCGCCTGACAGATTGCATTACCCAGCTCAATATCAAAGCCTTCGAGTTCGCCCTTTGCGTTGCGACTTTCAAACGGGGGATATTGTGACTCCACGCCGTAACGTAAATCCTGTGCCAGTGCCTGTAGCGATGTCATCATGCCCAGAGCGAGGAAAAGCGCGTTCAGTTTCTTCATTATTAGCCCCGAAAAGTATTATTTACCCGTTTCCCCGGCTTCACGCTGTCGCGTGATTCAGCAGGAAAACGCACTCAGCGCTGCTGCGCCAGCTTCCAGCGTCGCCTCGTCCTTTGCAAAAGAGAGACGAATCAGTTTGTTGTCTGTGCCATCCATATAAAACGCCGACAGCGGAATGGTCGCCACGCCGTGATCGACGATAAGACGTTTTACCATTTCACTGTCGGGTTCGTCACTGAAATGTCCGTAGCTGGCGAGCATAAAGAACGAACCGGCGCTCGGCAGCAGCCTGAAGGGCGAATCCTGCATCAGCGCAATCAGCCGGTCGCGTTTCTGCTGATAGAATGCGCTGAGCGACAGATAATGATCCGGTGTCTGCAGATAGTGTGCGAAGCCCACCTGCATCGGCGTATCGGCGGCGTACATCATGAACTGATGCACTTTAACCAGTTCGGTCATCAGCGCCGCCGGGGCCAGACAGTAGCCCACCCGCCAGCCGGTAACGTGAAAGGTTTTGCCAAACGAGGAGACGATGACGCTGCGCGCAGCCAGCTCCGGATGCGTCGCCATCCCGCAGTGCGGGCGGCCATCAAACAGAATGTGCTCGTAAACCTCATCCGAGAGCACCACGATGTCTGTGTTGCGGATTAAGGCTGCCAGCTGGTTCAGATCCTCAGACGTCAGCACCTGCGCGCTGGGGTTATGTGGCGTATTGATGATGATCATGCGGGTGCGCGGCGTAATCGCAGCCCGTAATGCCTCCCAGTCGATCGCAAAGGAAGGCACCGCCAGCTTAAGCCCGACCGGCTTTCCGCCCTGCAACCGGACGACTGGCGCATAGCTGTCGAAGGCTGGCTCAAAGAAGATCACCTCATCCCCCTGATGCACCAGCGCGGTGATCGCCATATAGATCCCCTGACTGGCGCTGCCGGTGATCAGCACTTCGCTGGCGGGATCGTATTTCGCGCCATAAAGCGCCTCGACTTTCGTGGCGAGCGCATCACGCAGGGCGGGCAGCCCCATCATGGGAGCATACTGATTGTGCCCCTCCTCCATCGCGCGGCTGACGGAGGCGACCAGCGCCGGGTCACAGGGAAAACCCGGTGCGCCCTGCGACAGGTTAATCGCCTGATGCTGCGCTGACAGCTGGCCAATCACGCTAAAAATAGTGGTGCCGACATCCGGCAGTTTTGAGTGAACAGCAACAGGCGTTGTCAGGGACATACTCTCTCCATCAGAAACATAGCCGGTCTGATCCGGTAAAAAACTATTCAACGGGCTGCGGCTTGAGTCGGCAAGCGAAATGTCGTCATAATAGCCATGACAAAAATGCATAGCTGAGGTTTATCGTGTCGCGCTCATCGCTGCCGCTTAATGCCATCCACGCTTTTCTGGTGACCGCCCGTCATCTCAACCTGACCCACGCGGCGGGTGAACTCTGTCTGACTCAGGGGGCCGTGAGCCGCAAAATTGCCGCGCTGGAGCAGTGGCTGGGGGTAACGCTGTTCGACCGTCATGCCCGCGGGCTGCGGCTGACCGCCCAGGGCAGCGCGCTGCTGCCGGAACTGCGTCAGGGATTTGAGATGATGGTGCAGGCCAGCGAGAAGGTGCGGCGCACGCAGGTCAGCATTCGGCTGAAAGCGCCGAGCTGCGCGATGCGCTGGCTGGTTCCCCGGCTGATCGCGCTGGAGCAGCAGCGGCCGGAACTGCATGTGGCGCTGACCACCACGCTGGATCACGCAGCCCGGCTGGGAAACTTTGATGCGGCGATTGTGTATGGCAAGCCACAGCCCGACGGGATCACCCTGTTCAGCGAGTCACTGACGCCGGTCATGGCGGCGGTTCAGCCCGCACCAGACGACCTGGCGGCGCTGGAGACGATGACGTTTCTGCATCCCACAGAGGACAAACGTGACTGGCAGTGCTGGCTGGAGGCGCAGCAGGTGACGCTGAAGATGCAGCGCAATCAGCATTTTTCCACCATGGACTTAGCGATCAGCGCGGCGATTCAGGGATTCGGGGTGGCGATTGCCGACAGCAATCTGGTGGAGAGTGATATCGCCAGCGGCAGGCTGATTAAGCCGTTCGCTGGCGAGGTGAAAACCGGCGCCGTTTACAGTTTACTGCAGCGGGCGCCGCAGGATGCGCCACCCTTCCTGGCGGAACTGGTGGCGTGGCTGTGCCGGGATCAGAAGGTGACCCAGTCGCCATTATCCACAGGTTTAGCCTGAGCCACGCTCAGCGCCGGCGCTTTCGGCGCGGTGGGCTTGTGGCTGATGACCGGCGCAGGCTGGCTGGTGCCGGAAAGACGGAACTTCGACACTGACGCCTGGAGCGCTTCCGTCTGCAGTGCGAGCGCACTGGCTGCCGCAGAGACCTCTTCGACCAGTGAGGCGTTCTGCTGGGTCACGCTGTCCATTTCGGTCACTGCCGTGCCAACCTGAGAGATGCCCTTGCTCTGCTCTTCCGAGGCAGAGGCGATCTGTTTCATGATGGCATCCACATCCTGCACCGATTTCAGGATGTTGTTCATGGTGCCACCCGTGGTGCTGACCAGTTCGGCGCCTTTATCCACCCGCTGAACCGACTCTTCGATCAGCGTGGCGATCTCTTTGGCGGCGTTAGCACTGCGCTGAGCCAGACTCCGCACCTCTGAAGCCACCACCGCAAATCCGCGCCCCTGTTCCCCGGCACGCGCCGCTTCAACCGCGGCGTTGAGGGCCAGAATGTTGGTCTGGAAGGCGATACCGTTAATCACGTTGGTGATCTCAGCAATTTTCTTCGAGCTGCCGGAGATGCCATCCATGGTGCTGATCACTTCACTCACCAGCTGACCACCACGTTGCGCTGTCGTGGTCGCGGTCTCGGCCAGCAGGCTGGCCTGACGCGCATTGTCGGCGTTGAATTTCACGGTCGCCGTCAGTTCCTCCATGCTGGCCGCAGTCTGTTCCAGCGCTGAGGCCTGCTCTTCGGTACGGGAAGAGAGATCGTTGTTTCCGGCAGAGATCTCCGCCGCGCCACGGGAGATATTTTCCGTGCCGTTGCGAATCGCACTGACCGCTTCGCGCAGGCTGTCCTGCATGGCACCCAACAGCGGCACCAGTTTACCGACGCAGTTGCGGCCAAAATCGGTCACCGGCTGGCTCAGATCGCCCGTGGCAATGACCGCGAAGTGCGTGCGGATGCTCTCCAGCGGACGCACCAGCATCGCCACCAGATAGCGATCGGTAAACAGCAGAATCAGCAGGCCGATGATCACCGCAATGGTGATAATCGTCTTGGTAATGGAGGTGAGATGATCGACTTCCACGCGGGTGGTATCGAGTTTTTCAGCCGCACCCTGGTTAAATTTGTCGGCACTCACGCCAAAGGCGCGGCTCAGCGGCGGGGTCACGTTGTTCGCCTGCTGGCGATAGGCATCCGGCGACGCCTGACGGGCCAGCTGCAGCTGCGGGGTCACGCCTTCGTCCAGCAGTTTCTGCCAGCTCTGAATCACGCTATCCACCACCTCCGGGTTCATCGGGCCCGGTGCCAGCTGCTTAAAGCGCGCCAGTTGCTGCGTCATGCTGTCCAGCGCCTGCTGCACCGGGGCATAGGCTTCATCCGTTAATGTTTTACCGGCAGCTTTACCTTCCATAACGCGCGACAGGCGCGTCACGACGCGGAAATATTGATCGTTCCCTTTGCTCAGAACCGTCATCTGTTCAACCAGATGACGGTCTACATCGTTGCCTTCGCTCAGCGCGCCAAGCGAGTGGATGCTATAGAGCCCGACGCCGCTCCAGAGTAAGCAGAACAGTCCCAGAATGGAGAGCATCACTGCTCTGATGGTAAAATTTTTAAGCATTCCCATACCAAAATCCTATACACGTTGACCCGCAAGTGTCGGGCATAGGAGGTTTATCGGCATGGAATTGTGAAGATGTAACTGTTTTGTTACCTAATATTTTACAGCGTCCGGATGTCAGATTTCGGTTAAAAAAACGCTACATCAATCAGTTAGGATTAAAAAAGCAGATTTTTTCCATTCGCTTTATTTAATGGTTAGCGAGCTAATCATTAAATCCCCACTAAAGCCTGACCATGCGCGTCATCAGTAACCGGAAGAGGCGCAGACGGGCACGCATAAAGTTTCGCTTCAGCTTCAGGGCATGCTGGCGGTCGTCACCAAGTGACATTGTCACGTCATTGCCGGGGTGCCACGCGGGCCAGACTACCTCACCGTCCAGCTGATGCGTATATTCCGTGGCGTCGCGGGCAAATCTGAACCAGTAGTCGCTGACCTGCGCCGCAAACGCCCTGTCCGCCTCACTGAACGGCCGGGCTTCGTTGGGGTCGGGCATCTGACTCAGCGTATCCAGCACATACGGCACTTCATTACCGTGCCAGGCACCATGAGGATAGAGGTCGCGGGCGTGCTCAGAGACATAATCAAACCAGTAGCGCCAGCCCGGCATGCCGACACGATACTGCGCCCGCATCACCAGCCACGGCATCAGGCTGAAGGCCATATCGCGCGCCACGGCCCGTCCCAGCAGTCGGTCGTCATGGATGTCATACATCCATTTAAGTGTCCGGTAGGTCAGCCGGTTTTTGTCACGCAACTGATGCAGCACGGCAGTGGCATCCACACCAAAATAGTCCAGTACGCTGGCCTCATCACTATTGCTGCCCGCCATCAGCGGCAGACGGTGCTGTTTAGCCGCCAGGAAGGTTTTCAGCATCGGCTCGGGCAGAACGGCGTCCCCGGCAATCGGCACCGGCGGGATCGCCAGCGTCCCCTCCAGCGACCAGAAGGCATCGGCAGGCAGCGCGCGCAACTGCTCTGCGGTGACATCAGGCGGCAGGCCAAAGTGTCGTGCCACCGCCACACCCTGCTGACGCGCCTTTTTCAGCGGGGTATCAGGCAGGCTGTAGGCGCTCTGGACAATGCCCTTGTGAAACAACCCTTCTGCCAGCGGCGAACAGCAGAGTGACAGCACGCTGCGCGCGCCGGCCGATTCACCGAACAGGGTCACATTGCGACGATCGCCGCCAAAAGCGGGAATATTGCGCTGAACCCACTGCAGGGCGGCGATCTGGTCGAGCAGACCAAAATTGTTCACCGTGCCGGCAACAGGGTATTCCGCATCCAGCGCGGGATGAGAGAAGAAGCCGAGATGGCCCAGCCGGTAGTTCAGGGTCACCACCACTGCGCCACGTGACGCCAGGGGTTTGCCGTTATAGGGGGCCAGTCCGCCTGCGCCAATGGTAAAGCCACCGCCGTGCAGCCAGACCATCACCGGTAGCGGTCGGGCGGGCTCCACATCGGGTGTCCAGACGTTAAGATAGAGGCAGTCTTCACTGAACTCGCCGGGATTGCCTCCGCCGACAGCCTCACACCAGGCCCGATTCTGCCAGCCGGAGGCACCAAACTGTGTCGCGTCACGCACCTGCTGCCAGGGTGTGACCGGCTGGGGTGGCCGCCAGCGTAACGCGCCCACGGGCGGTGCTGCATAAGGTATGCCTTTGAATACGAAAAGGTCATCGTCCATGCTTCCACGTAACTCCCCTTCGGCAGTCATGATCCTCAGACCTGTTTCGTTTTTCATTCCTGATTCCCTGTTTACTCGTTCCTCCATTATTTGCAGGCCCGTCTGCATTGTCCAGGTTCAGGCGGGATTTGCAGAATATGCTGAACAACGCCCGGCAGCCCTCATCATGCTCAGCAGCCAGTTGCGGGAGTCAGGGGCGGTTTCCGATTAATTCTGTTTATCTTTAAAATGGCGGGAGAGTGAGGTGACCGCACAGCGCTGAGGGGGGACTGACGGTTTTCCCCGCCAGCGGGCGCGCCGGACCCCCTGATGGCATTAATCAATCGGGGTAATCACAGCGCTAAACCTGTGCAGGCCGGTAAAGCGAGGATTTGCGCTTTACCGGCACGGGTCAGCAGACAACGTGAATCTGCGCTGGATCTATGCCGGGCGTAACCCACACTGCGCCAGCGAGCGATGCTGGCGCGCTTCGTAAAGCGCCATCTCATCCAGCACCTCACAGCCCAGCGCCGCCTCAAAGGCCTGTCGGCTCGCCTGTCCCGCAGAACGCACCTGCGCCTGGTCCCCCAGGTTAGACTGAAAGATCCCCGCCGCACTGACCGGCAGAAAATCCTCATAGACGATGGGATCGGCCACCACCCGGCCCTGGGCAATCAGCGTTTCCAGGGATTCACCCTGAGCGGGCGGTGTCATCATGCCCTTTTCACTCAGGCGATAATGGAACCAGGCCAGCCCCTGCTGACGCAGCGTCGTCTCATCGTCGGGGAAGTCACGGAAAATCGCGGCCAGGTGCTGCTGATGCTGCTCGTTATCCTGACCGCTGCCAGCCTCACTCAGCAGCCGGTCGTAGAGCGCCCGGCCTTTCGGCGTCAGCGCAACGCCTCGCTGCTCAATTTCCCCGAAGCGCGCAGTGTGGGTGCCCGGATGTCCATCCTGAAAGATGATCGCTTCTTCAAGCGCCCTGAAGCTGGTCTGACGCAGCAGGATCGGCACCTGACGACGTGGCGGCCCCTCGATCAGCGTTTTCGGATCGATGCCGCGCGACGGCATCAGCTGCTGGACACGGTCGATATCCAGCGTGCGCGGCGTAAGATGGTTGATGTGGCAGCCGGGAAAGCAGACCACATCGGCGATCAGGCGATGCTGCTGATTAAGCGCCTGATAGGTCTGACTGTCGACAGGGCTGTGAGCGTGCCAGCGAAACGTTTCCAGCGCTTCGGTAACAAAGGCCTCCGCCTGGTCGGCGGTGAAGCCGCCCTGCTCCTGATGCACCCGCAGCAGCGCCCGGCAGCGGGGAGTAAAAATGTCACGCGCGGCCAGAATCGTTGTCGCCTTCTCGCGCAGCGCGGGATCGTCGATCAGTTCAGGACGCAACAGTGAGGTGAAAACCCGGAAGGGATTGCGACGCAGCGCCGCGTCATCGACCGGTCGGAACGCGGTGGAGTGAACCGGCACGCCTGCCTGAGAGAGATCGTAATAGCCCACCGGGGACATGCCCATGACCGCAAACAGCTGGCGCAGCGTGGCGAGTTCATCCGCCGTCCCGACCCGAATGGCACCGTGACGCTCAATATTGAGCCGGTCAATCTCATCTGCGGCCGTAAGGCGATCTTTCAGCGCACAGTCTGCGTCCAGCGTGCGTTCGTTGACGGTGGCGACCAGCTGCATCAGCGTGCCGTACTGCGGCACCTCCTGCTGATACATCGCTGACATCGCCTGAGAGAAACGGGTACGGATGCGATCCGCACTGAGAAAGTTTTCCATCTTATCCACCTGACACCGTGAGCGTTGCAGCTAATGTAATGCAACGCGCCGGTCTCAGCGGAAAAAATCACGAATCTGTGATCGGCTTAAAGCCGTAACGGTTTTTCAGCAGCAGCATCAGGGTGGTGATCACCGCCGGTATCGCCAGCAGCAGAAAGATCACGCTGAACGACCAGCCCAGAGACATCATCTCTGCTCCCACGAAAGCACTCAGGATCGCCCCGACGCGACCCACAGCATGCATCCAGCTGGAGCCGGTGGCGCGGGCATGGGTGGGATAGTAGCTGGCAGATAACGCATTCATCCCGGTGTTGGCCCCGTTAAAGCAAAAGCCACTGCAAAAGGCGATAGCGCTCATCATACCGACTTCGGCCGGTGAGAAGCCCAGGGCGACAATAAACAGGCCGCCACAGCCGTAGATCGCCGCCAGCGCCAGATTGGCGTTGAAACGATCCATCATCCAGCCCGCAAAGAGCGATCCGAGGGTCCCACCCGCCTGATACATCGCAGTAATGATCGCCGCTTCGGTGACCGACATGCCCAGGGTGTTGACCAGTGAGGGCAGCCAGCTGCCAATCAGGTAGACCATGAACAGGCCCATAAAATAGCCGCCCCACAGCATCACGCTGCCAAACAGATAGCGGCGCGAAAGCACGGTACCGATTGCGCCACGCACCGGCACGCTGGCTTCAGGTGCGTGAAAGGCGCAGTCGGGTGCGGTTTTACCCGGCAGCATCCGCTCCAGGATGGCGTGAATGCGTGCAGCCGGCGCGCCACGACCGATCAGAAATCGCACCGACTCCGGCAGGCCACGGATCAGAAAAGGGAGCACCAGCAGCGGCAGGATACCGCCCAGCAGCAGTACCGAATGCCAGTCATAGCGGGGCAACAGCCAGGAGGCGGCAAAACCGCCGCTGGCCGCGCCGAAGGTGAAACCGCAAAAGACCACGGTGATAATGAAGGCGCGACGACGTTCGGGCGCATACTCCGCGACCAGCGTGCCAACGTTGGGCATCGCGGCCCCCAGTCCCAGCCCGGTCAGAAAGCGAAACAGCATCATCTGTTCGATGTTCTGAGAAAAAGCGGTTGCCAGCGTCCAGAGACCAAAAAAGAAGACGCTGAAGATAATCATCATGCGCCGGCCATAACGGTCAGCAAGCGGCCCTGCCACCATCGCACCCAGTGCCAGGCCGATCAGTGCGGCGCTGATGACGCCCCCCAGCTGATGATTGCTTACGCCCCAGGCTGCTTTCAGCGTTGGCGCGATAAATCCCATAATCGCAATGTCCATGCCATCGAGTGCCACCACGATAAAACAGAGTGCAATAAGCCGCTTTTGCCAGTGGCTGAGCCCCTGCTGGTTGATAAGCTGGCGGACATCTACCGCCTCGACGCTGGTCAATGGACACTCCTCGGGAGTAACGGGATCGGACATCAGTTTAAGTAAAAAAAACGGCGCTTATGATAGCCCATCGTTAACCTTAAGCGGTCAGATTTTTATCGGGTGATGAGAATTCTTCAGTTTCAGCGCGGTAAGTGCCTGATATTACACTGGCGGGTGATGGGCGGTGACGGCGGGAGGGATTGCATAAGTCAGTCAGATCAGTCATTTAACTAAAGAAAGGCCAGATTTACCCTTTTTGTTAAATAAAATTTGCAGCAAAGTTAACAGATTTCATTTTAAAGTATTGCTTAATGTCGGCCATTCTCATTAAGTTTACGCTATGGACAAAAATATCCTTTTCAATCAGCGCATTCGCTTGCGCCACCTTCACACCTTTGTTGCGGTTGCGCAGCAAGGCACGCTTGGACGGGCGGCAGAGACCCTCAGCCTGAGTCAGCCCGCCCTCTCAAAGACCCTGAACGAGCTGGAGGAGCTGACGGGTGCCCGCCTCTTTGAACGCGGGCGGCTGGGCGCGCAGCTGACCACCATGGGAGAGCAGTTTCTGACCCATGCGGTTCGGGTGCTGGACGCCCTGAACCATGCCGGACAGAGTTTCAATGAGCAGTCGGGTGACGCCCCGGCCATTATCAGGCTGGGGGCGCTCACCACGGCGGCGATGGGCATGCTGCCACGTATCCTGGATCGTTTTCATCAGCTGCAACCCAATACCACTATTCAGGTGGCGACGCTGCATAACAACGTCCTGCTGGCAGGCCTGCGCGGCGGCGAGTTTGATATCGGTATCGGCCGTATGGCTGACAGCGACATGATGACCGGTCTCACCTACGAATTGCTGTTTCTGGAGTCCCTGAAGCTGGTGGTGAGGCCGGAGCACCCCCTCTTAAGTGACAATGTCACCTTATCCCGGGCGATGCAGTGGCCGGTGGTGATCTCACCGGAAGGCACCGCCCCGCGCCGCATCGCGCAGCAGATGCTTGATGAACAGGGCTGCACGCTGCCGCCCCACTGTATTGAAACCTCCTCCACCTCACTGGCACGTCAGCTGGCGCTGCGCTACGACTACATCTGGTTTGTGCCATCCGGGGCCATCAAGGAGGACCTCAGCCACAATGCTGTCTGTGCCCTGCCGATTCACTCCTCCGGACCGGGTGAACCGGTCGGTATCATCACCCGCACCGGCGCGGAACTGAGCCTGAGTGCCGAAGTGTTAATGTCGACCATCCGTAAATTTCACAGCTAGCGGCTACGTTTGGCATGCCGCTCGCGGTTTTCCAGCCGCGCCTTGTCCGTTTTCCGCAACCCGACATAGAGCGCCCCGGCGCCACCGTGCCGGGTCTGCGCCACACAGAAAGTCTGAACGTCATCGAACTGCTGCAGCCACCGCGCCAGATAGCTGCGCACGATGTTAGCGTGCGATTCATCATCGCGCCCCTTGCCGTGGATAATCAGCAGATTGCGTAAACCCAGTTTGTGCGCCTGCATCATAAAGTTAAACAGCGCCTGACGGCAGGTTTCGACCGGTTGCCGCAGCAGGTTGAGACTGGCATCCAGCTTATACTCCCCTCTGCGCAGCTTATCGACGATGCCCTGCTGAATGCCGTCGGCTTTATACTCCAGCGGCGTATTGAGCGGAATAATCTCCAGATCGCCCCGGGTAAGAAAGTTCTCCAGCACCGACTCATCGGGTGCTTTACGTGGCGCTTTGGTTGAGGGGGATTTAAGCCACAGGGTTGTGGTGGTGTCTTTCAGCGGCGTGACATCACCCATGGCATCCCGAAACAGATCGTTATCATCAAGGTTCATGGTTTTCTCACACCTGATTAAAATTGATAGCGTACAAAAACAGGTCTTACCCGATAGCGTAGCAAAAGGTGTAAACACCGGGCCAGCCAACTTTTCTGATTATGACTGGCCGCAGGTTTTCGGGGAACCGATCAAAAAAACGGAAACTTTTCGTGACACTTTTGCATGGTGCCGTTCTGAGAAGCCCGTCACATCTGCGTTTAGCGATGTGTGAATCATCCCTGGTTTTTGTAAGTGTAAAACTGCTCGGATGAGTTCCCTTCAGCTCAAAAAATGTTAAAATTGACCCCAGTCAATAATCGTCGAGCGAACCATTATGATCCCTGAAAAACGCAGCATTCGTCGTATTCAGTCGGGCGGTTGTGCCATTCACTGCCAGGATTGCAGCATCAGTCAGCTCTGCATCCCCTTCACGCTAAATGAACATGAGCTGGATCAGCTCGACAACATCATTGAGCGTAAAAAACCGATTCAGAAAGGGCAAACGCTTTTCAAAGCGGGTGACGAACTGAAGTCACTGTACGCCATCCGTTCCGGCACGATCAAAAGCTACACCATTACTGAGCAGGGTGATGAGCAGATTACCGGTTTCCATCTGGCGGGTGATTTAGTCGGCTTTGATGCCATTATGGGTGCCAGCCATCCCAGCTTTGCGCAGGCGCTGGAAACTGCCATGGTCTGTGAAATTCCTTTTGAAACCCTGGATGACCTGTCAGGGAAAATGCCTGCCCTGCGTCAGCAGATGATGCGTCTGATGAGCGGTGAAATCAAAGGCGACCAGGATATGATCCTGCTGCTCTCCAAGAAAAACGCAGAGGAGCGCCTGGCGGCCTTTATCTGGAACCTCTCCCGCCGCTTCGGCCAGCGCGGCTTCTCACAGCGCGAATTCCGCCTCACCATGACGCGTGGCGACATCGGTAATTATCTGGGCCTGACGGTAGAAACGATCAGCCGTCTGCTGGGTCGATTCCAGAAGTCCGGTATGCTGGCGGTGAAAGGCAAATATATCACCATTGAGAACCACGCCCTGCTGGAAGAGTTAGCAGGTCAGAGCCATCAGGCCGCCTGATCCGCCGCCGGATCAATAAATCTTATTTTGTTGATCCGGCAGTAACTTTTTCACTTCTTCCCCTGTGCAACATAGGCTATCTTTATTCCAGTCGCTCTGGTTTAAGGAGAACGCCTCATGTCCCAGTACCAAAATATTCTGGTCGCCATTGATGCCCAGCAAGACGATCAGCCCGCGCTGCGACGTGCGGTCTATCTGAATCAACGTATTGGCGGGAGAATTAAAGCCTTTCTGCCTATCTATGACTTTTCCTATGAGATGACCACCCTGCTGTCGCCGGACGAACGCGCCTCCATGCGTCAGGGCGTCATCAGCCAGCGCACCGAATGGATTCGTGAACAGGCCCGCGCCTATCTGGATGCCGGTGTCGAAATCGACATCAAGGTTATCTGGCATAACCGCCCCTATGAAGCGATTATCCAGGAAGTGCTCGCCCATCAGCATGACCTTGTGCTGAAAATGGCCCACCAGCATGATCGTCTGGAGTCCGTGATTTTTACCCCCACCGACTGGCATCTGTTGCGTAAATGCCCCTGCCCGGTCTGGATGGTGAAAGATCAGCCCTGGCCGGAGGGCGGTAAAGCTATCGTCGCCGTCAATCTTGCCAGCGAAGAGCCGCACCATGATGGCCTGAATCAGAAGCTGATTCGTGAAACGGTGAAGCTGGCGGAAAAGGTCAACCAGACCGAGGTGCATCTGGTCGGCGCCTACCCGATTACGCCGATCAACATCGCGATTGAGCTGCCTGATTTCGACCCCAGCGTCTATAACGACGCCATCCGCGGTCAGCATCTGGTGGCCATGAAAGCGTTGCGGCAGAAATTTTCCATTGGTGAAGAGTTCACCCACGTTGCCAAAGGGCTGCCTGAGGAGGTTATCCCGGATCTGGCTTCGCATCTGGGTGCCGGTGTGGTGGTGCTGGGCACCATCGGACGCACCGGACTTTCGGCTGCATTCCTGGGTAATACGGCGGAACAGGTGATCGATCACCTGCGCTGCGATCTGCTGGCGATTAAGCCAGACGATTTTAAATCGCCGATTGATCTGGATGATGAAGAGGATGAGGAGGATTAAACCTCCGCAAAAAAAGGGCGGCTGATTAGCCGCCCCTTTTCTGTTACAGCGCTTTGATAATCGCTTCAACGCTGGCTTTGGCATCGCCAAACAGCATCTGACTGTTCTCTTTAAAGAACAGCGGATTCTGCACCCCGGCATAGCCGGTGTTCATTGAACGTTTGAAGACCACCACATTGTGTGCTTTCCACACCTCCAGCACCGGCATGCCGGCAATCGGGCTGCGGGGATCATCCTGCGCCGCCGGGTTCACCGTGTCATTCGCACCGATAACCAGCACCGTATCGGTTTCACTGAAGTCATCGTTGATCTCATCCATCTCCAGCACCACGTCATACGGCACTTTGGCCTCTGCCAGCAGCACGTTCATGTGTCCTGGCAGGCGGCCCGCCACCGGATGAATACCGAAACGCACCCGGATGCCGAGTGCACGCAGTCGGGCGGTCAGATCCGCTACCGGATACTGGGCCTGTGCCACCGCCATGCCGTAGCCTGGCGTGATAATCACCGACGCAGAGGACTTCAGCATCTCAGCCGTCTCTTCAGGGGAGATCTCGCGATGTTCTCCTGCTTCCTGACTCTCATCGCCGCTGCTGGTTTCGGTTCCAAAGCCGCCCGCAATCACGCTGATGAACGAACGGTTCATCGCTTTACACATGATGTAGGAGAGGATCGCACCGGATGAGCCCACCAGCGCCCCGGTCACGATCAGCAGGTCATTGCTGAGCATAAAACCGGCCGCGGCCGCAGCCCAGCCTGAGTAAGAGTTAAGCATCGACACCACAACCGGCATATCTGCACCGCCAATGGAGGCAACCAGATGCCAGCCAAAGGCCAGCGCAATGACCGTCATCAGCAGCAGGGCAAACACCTGCGCCGCGGTGCTGCTGGTGTCAACAAACCAGAGCAGCAGCAGGAAGGAGACGACCAGCGCCAGCAGATTGAGCTTATGACGGTGGGGCAGCGTCAGCGGTCGTGAGGAGATTTTGCCGCACAGCTTGCCAAACGCCACCAGTGAGCCGGTAAAGGTAACGGCACCGATAAAGATCCCGATAAAGACTTCGCTGAGATGGATATTCTCCATCGCGGCCGGCAGGCCTGGCGCATGGTCGATATAGCTGTTAATCCCGACCAGCACCGCGGCCAGACCCACAAAGCTGTGCAGAATCGCCACCAGCTCTGGCATTTCGGTCATTTCGACTTTTTTTGCCAGGCGAATGCCGATTGCACCGCCAATCACCATCGCCAGCAGGATCCAGGCCACATTGCCGCTGTCCGGGCCGAAGATGGTTGCGATGAGGGCAAGCGCCATCCCGCTGATGCCGAAAATATTGCCCCGTTTAGCGGTCTCATGACGCGAAAGACCGGCAAGACTACAGATGAACAGAATGGCAGCCACAATATAGGCTGCAGTGACTAATCCGCCAGACATGAATTACCCCTTACGAAACATTTTCAGCATGCGCTGCGTGACGGTGAAGCCACCAAAGATATTGATGCTGGCAATCAGCACGGCAATAAAGGAGATGAAGGTGACCCAGCCACCGTGCCCCATCTGCAACACCGCTCCGATGACGATGATGCCGGAGATGGCATTGGTCACGGACATCAGGGGGGTATGCAGTGCATGGCTGACGTTCCAGACGACGTAGTAGCCAACCACGCAGGAGAGCGCGAACACGGTAAAATGGGAGAGGAACTCTGCCGGTGCCACGCTGGCCAGCCAGCCAAACAGCACGATTGCCAGAGCCATCAGCAGCGCGGTGCGCCACGGCGAGGCCGGTTTTGCTTCCGGTTTCTCAGCGGGTTTTGCGGCAGCAGGTCTGGCCTGAGGGGCAGCAGAGACCTGAATCGGCGGCGCGGGCCAGGTGATTTCGCCGTCGCGCACCACCGTCACGCCCCGCACCACCACATCCTCAAAATCGACCTGGATTTCGCCATTTTTCTCTTTGCAGAGCAGCTTGATCAGGTTGACGAGATTGGTGCCGTACAGCTGGGAGGACTGCGTCGCCAGCCGGCTGGGCAGATCGGTATAGCCGATAATTTTCACGCCATTCGGTGTCACGGTCACCTGGTCGGCGACGGTTAGCGCACAGTTGCCGCCGGTCTGCGCCGCCAGATCCACAATCACACTGCCCGGCTTCATGCTGGCGATCATCTCTTCGGTGATCAGTTTCGGAGCCGGTTTGCCTGGGATGAGCGCGGTGGTGACAATGATGTCCACCTCTCTGGCCTGGCTGGCGAACAGCGCCATCTCCGCTTTGATAAAGGCGTCGGACATGACTCTGGCATAGCCATCCCCACTGCCCGCCTCCTCTTCAAAATCGAGTTCGAGGAATTCGGCGCCCATACTCTGCACCTGCTCTTTGACTTCGGGACGGGTATCAAACGCCCGGACGATGGCGCCCAGGCTGCCCGCCGCGCCTATCGCAGCCAGTCCCGCCACGCCAGCCCCAATCACCATCACTTTTGCCGGTGGCACTTTACCTGCCGCGGTAATCTGACCGGTAAAGAAGCGGCCAAATTCATGTGCCGCCTCGACGATAGCGCGATAACCGGCGATGTTGGCCATCGAGCTCAGGGCATCCAGCGACTGCGCGCGCGAAATACGCGGCACCGAATCCATCGCCATCACCGTCACCTGACGGGCAGCCAGCTTTTCCAGCAGCGCCGGATTCTGGGCGGGCCAGATAAAACTGACCAGCGTACTGCCTGCACGGGTCAGCGCAATTTCGTCGTCATCGGGTGCGTTTACCTTCATGACGATATCGGCCTGCCAGACCTGCTGACGGTCGCTGAGGGTGGCACCCGCAGCAAGGTAACTTTCGTCATCAAAACTGGCGCGTTTACCGGCGTCATGCTCAAGCGTGACGCTGAAACCCAGTTTGATCAGTTGTTCCACGGTCTTTGGCGTGGCTGCCACGCGCGACTCGTTTGGCAACCTTTCCTTGGGTATTCCAATTAACATAGTGTTTCCTTTCATCGGTTAAAGGATGATGGCCCGAATCCGCACCACGACAGCGCAGCCGAAACGCGGTTTCAGCTGCTTATAGTCGAAATGCAGATATTTCAAAGTGTTTATAACCTACTTAAATTGTGACGCCTGATCCACAGCGGTTACCGCAGATGGAGACATTCACCTGATTATTCAGTATTCGCTTTGAAATCCTGCATTATTACGCTATTAAAACGCGTCATCAGCAGATAATCTGCTATGAAAATTGCGCTCCGGACGAATTAATCAACAATAAAAACCCTTAATTAACAATGCATTAACTGTTATATCGCTAAGTGTTACCGTTTTTAGTGGTAACAGCGCCCAGAAATGACGCCTTAAACGCATTTCATGACAGTCAGATGAAAAACAGGGAGTTGAATAACGCGATATCGCGCAAAAAATCGCTGCGACAGTCTGTTTATAACATGCAATAATCAGCGGCTAATCTGTTATACATCAAGAGTCCAGCACGTTTTCGTACTCATTTTTGCGTAAGGCGAAGGATTATTTTTATGAAGCTGAAGAACACTATTCTGGCGTCCACTCTGTTGTCCCTGCTGGCAGCTAATGCATTCGCTGCGCAGGAGTTAACGCCAGAAAAAGCGGCCGCGTTGAAGCCATTCGAACGTATTAATATCACCGGCCGTTTCAACGCAATTGGCGACGCAGCCGATGCGGTCTCTAAGCGTGCAGATGAGATGGGCGCTGCTTCTTTTTACATTCAGGGGATCAACGACAGCAACGGCAACAGCGGCAACTGGCGCGTTACTGCCGACCTCTACAAGGCTGATGCCCCGGCCGCTTCCGAAACCACCCAATACCGTCGCTTTAACGGCGTCAACGAACTGCCAAAGGCTGAAGCTTATAAGCTCGAACCTTTCGACACCGTTTCCGTCAGCGGCTTCTTTGCCAGCCAGCCTGATGTCAACGATGCAATTTCAAAAGCGGCTAAAGAGAAAGGTGCCGCCTCATTCTTTATTGTTCGTCAGATTGACGCCAACAGCGGCGGCAACCAGTACATCACGGCCTACGTCTATAAAGCGGATGCTAAAGCGCGTGTGGTTCAGACGCCGAACGCGATTCCTGCCGACTCAGAAGCGGGTAAAGCTGCACTGGCTGCGGGTGGTGCAGCGGCCGCTCAGGTTGAAATCCCTGGCGTCGCCTCCTCTGAGACACCGAGCAATAAAGTGGGCCGCTTCTTCGAAACCCAGAGCTCAACCGGCAAGCGCTACACGGTGAATCTGCCAAACGGCAAATCCGTGCAGGAAGTGAACGCGATTACGGCCGCGCAGATGCAGCCGTTCGACACCGTGACCTTTACCGGTCACTTCGGTTCCCCTACCGAAGTTTCTGAAGAAGTGGCGAAGCGTGCGTCTGATAAAGGTGCGAAGTTTTATCACGTGACCCGTCAGTGGCAGAACCAGAGTGGCGGTAACCTGACCGTCACCGCTGACCTGTTTAAGTAATCTCTTCAGGGCGGCGCCCGCCGCCCTGCTGTTTGCATAATTCCTGCGCGGATTTGCATAGTCACGCATTGCCATCCCCCGCCACACTCCGTAAAATCTGCCGCCTGTTTTGCCGGAGTTTGTCCCTGTTTTCTGCCGCGAGTCTGCGATAACCCAGCGATGAAATCCGATTTATCCAGCCATATATGCTAGCGGGAAGGTTGTTTTGGAGAAAAAATTAGGTCTCGGTGCGCTGACGGCGCTGGTACTCAGTTCCATGCTGGGTGCCGGCGTGTTCAGTCTGCCGCAAAATATGGCTGCGGTGGCGGGTCCGGCGGCGCTGCTGCTGGGCTGGCTGATTACCGGCGTCGGCATCATCTTTCTGTCGCTGGCGATGCTGCTGCTGACCCGCCTGAAACCTGAACTCGACGGCGGCATCTTCACCTACGCCCGCGCCGGGTTCGGTGAACTGACAGGCTTCTGCTCCGCCTGGGGCTACTGGCTCTGTGCTGTCATCGCCAACGTCTCCTATCTGGTGATCGTCTTCTCCGCCCTGAGCTTTTTCACGGATACCCCGGATCGGGTGATCTTTGGGGATGGCAACACCTGGCAGGCGATGCTGGGGGCCTCGGTGCTGCTGTGGCTGGTTCACTGGCTGGTACTGCGCGGGGTACAGACTGCGGCCAGTATCAATCTGATGGCGACGCTGGGCAAACTGGTGCCGCTGCTGCTGTTTATCGTGCTGGCGGTGATGGCGTTTAACTACGATCGCTTCCGGGTCGACTTTTCCGGCGTCACGCTGGGGCAACCCCTGTGGGAGCAGGTCAAACAGACGATGCTGATCACTCTGTGGGTCTTTATCGGGGTTGAGGGTGCCGTGGTGGTTTCTGCCCGCGCACGTCAGAAAAAAGATGTGGGACGCGCCACCCTGCTGGCGGTACTGGCCGCCCTGCTGGTTTATCTGCTGGTGACGCTGCTGTCGCTGGGCGTGGTGCCCCGTGCCGAACTGGCCGGGATGCGCAACCCCTCCATGGCGGGACTGATGACGCGACTGATGGGACACTGGGGCGATGCGGTGATTGCCATCGGCCTGATCATCTCCGTCTGCGGCGCCTATCTGAGCTGGACGATTATGGCTGCCGAAGTGCCGCTGATTGCCGCGCAGCAGGGTGCCTTTCCTCGCAGCATTGCCCGGCAAAACCGCCACAACGCGCCCGCTGCCTCACTGTGGCTGACTAACGGCAGTATTCAGGTCTGCCTGATTCTGATCGCCGTGACCGGCGCGGATTACAACAACCTGCTGACCATCGCCTCGGAGATGATTCTGGTGCCCTATCTGCTGGTGGGGTTATATCTGATCAAAGTCGTGCGCGGACAGCACAAGCCGCTGGCAATGACGATCGGTCTTGGTGCCAGCCTGTATGGCATCTGGCTGCTTTATGCCTCAGGCCCCCTGCATCTGATGATGTCGGTGGTGCTCTATACCCCAGGCCTGCTGCTGTTTCTCTTTGCCCGCCGCGGAGGCCGCGCGGCCTCTGCGCTGACCGCACCGGAGCGGATTGTGATGGGATTACTGATCGCGGCCATGCTGCCCGCCGTGTGGCAGCTGACGAGGTAGCGCGAAAGGCGCGCTTAGTGTGACTGCACCGGAATCGACACACACAGCAGGTCATCCTGCTGTGTGAGATTCAGCGGCTTGGCATATTCATGATGAATGGCATCCAGCTGCTCCGCCGACAGCGGATAAGGGAGCTGGATATCAAAGCGGCTGATCTGCTGCTGTTCCGCGAGAGTGACCAGGCGCGCGATGTTAATTTCGTCACTCACCTGGGTAGAAATGATTTGTAATGCTAATTCTTTTAACGGGTCGTCACTGCTCTGTAAGCGGTGGGCTGATTTCCGTGTCACCATGCCAAATATCGGCATCACGCCATAAATCGCATCGACAAAGCTCCAGCGTTTTTTGCAGGAAGCGGAAAGAAAGTCACTGTAATTGAAGCAGATGCGGTCAGGGTATATGGCTGATGCCAGCTCTTTATCAGACACACTAATGCTCCTCATAATAATCAACGATATCCCAAACCTGGCGCAAAAAGGCCGCGCTAATGATTGCACATTTTGCCGGTTATATACCAGCAAGCTAAGGATATTTCGTGCGGTAGCGTAGAGCTCAGGACCAGGAAAAGATATGCTTTCGTCCATCCCTGTCTCTGCTTTGTAAACTATGAACAAAATTGTTTATGTAGAAGATGAACCCGAAGTGGGTTCACTGATTGCGGCCTACCTGGGTCGTCATGACATTGAAGTGATTGTTGAGACGCGCGGCGACCGCGCTGAAGCGGTGATTGCCGAACAGCAACCCGATCTGGTGATGCTGGATATCATGCTGCCCGGCAAGGATGGCATGACGATCTGCCGTGATTTACGGGCCAACTGGCAGGGGCCCATTGTGCTGCTCACCTCACTCGACAGCGACATGAATCACATTCTGGCGCTGGAGATGGGCGCGCAGGATTACATCCTGAAGACCACGCCACCTGCGGTCCTGCTGGCCCGTCTGCGCCTGCATCTGCGTCAGTCTCAGCAGACGCAGCCGGAGGATGCGCCCGCCATTCCTGCCGCGAACCGTATGCTGCGTTTTGGCTCGCTGACCATCGATGCCCTCAATCGACAGGTGACGCTGTTTGACGAACAGATCGCCCTCTCTACGGCCGATTTTGACCTGCTCTGGGTCCTCGCCAGCCATGCCGGTCAGACGCTTAACCGCGATGCGCTGCTGAAAACCCTGCGCGGCGTCAGCTATGACGGTCTGGATCGCAGCATCGACGTAGCCATTTCCCGCCTGCGCAAAAAGCTGCACGACAGCGCCACCGAGCCGTTTCGTATCAAGACCATCCGCAACAAAGGCTACCTGTTTGCGCCTCAGGCCTGGGATACCCGCGTCCTATGAGAAAGCTTTTTATTCAGTTCTATCTGCTGCTGTTTGTCTGCTTTCTGGTGATGGCGCTGCTGGTGGGACTGGTCTATAAGTTCACCGCCGAGCGCGCAGGCCGACAGTCGATGAATGACCTGATGGCCAGCTCGCTCTATCTGATCCGCAGCGAACTGCGGGAGATCCCGCCGCGCGACTGGAACAAAACCATTAAGAGCCTCGATCTTGGCCTCTCGTTTGACCTGCATATCGAGCCAATGAACAAATTCCAGCTCGATGAGACCAACATGCGCCGCCTGCACGCCGGTGAGATTGTGGCGCTCGACGACCAGTACACCTTTTTGCAGCATATCCCGCGCAGCCACTACGTGCTGTCGGTGGGGCCCATCCCCTATCTGTTCTATCTGCATCAGATGCGGCTGCTCGATATTGCCCTGCTGGTCTTTATCGGCATGTCACTGGCGCTGCCGGTGTTTATCTGGCTGCGCCCCCACTGGCAGGAGATGCAGCGGCTGGAAAAAGCGGCTCAGCGCTTTGGTCGCGGTGAGCTGGATGTGCGCACCCATTTTGACAGCACCTCCAGCCTGTTCCGGCTCGGTATCGCCTTTAACCAGATGGCGGAAAACATCAACACCCTGGTCGCCAGTAAGAAGCAGTTGATCGACGGCATCGCCCATGAGCTGCGGACGCCGCTGGTGCGTCTGCGCTACCGGCTGGAGATGAGCGATAACCTCACGGACGCCGAACGGGTGGCGCTGAACCGCGACATCGGTCAGCTCGAAAGCCTGATTGAGGAGCTGCTGACCTATGCGCGGCTGGATCGGCCACGCGTGGACCTCAATCTGAAGTCGCAGGATCTCGCCAGCTGGCTGCGCGAGCGCCTCGATGACTTCCGCACCATCAATCCCGATGTCCGGATCGATCTCGACCTGCCACAGCGTGAAAATATCGGGATTTCTGACAGCCGCCTGATGGAGCGGGTGCTGGATAATCTGGTCAATAATGCGCTGCGTTATGCGCAGCAGCGACTGCGGGTGAGCTTATGGTTCGACGGCGCAACCGGCTGCCTGCAGGTGGAGGATGATGGTCCGGGCATTCCGCCAGAAGAGCGGGAACGGGTCTTCGAACCTTTTGTCCGGCTCGATCCGAGCCGCGATCGCGCGACGGGCGGCTGCGGACTGGGGCTGGCGATTGTCCACTCTATTGCGCAGGCGCTGAGCGGCCAGGTCACCATTGAGGCCAGCCCGCTGGGCGGAGCCAGCGTTCGCTTTTGCTGGCCGGTTGATCTACCCTTGCGGGAAATTCCGCTGCGTTAAACACTTCAAGGAGTCTCACGTGACCTCAGCGTATCAGCACCTTAGCGCGACCTTCCAGCGCCTCTCCCGTTTCAGCCATGTCACGGCCATCGCCGGCTGTGATATGCAGACCACCATGCCGCCAGGCGGCAGTCAGGCCCGGGGTGAAGCCCTGGCCGAGATGAGCGTTCTGCAGCATCAGATCCTGACGGCTCCCCAGGTCGGAGAGTGGCTGAAGGCCGCAGAGCAGGCGTCGCTGAACGATGTTGAGCGGGCCAATCTTCATGAAATGCAGCGTGCTTACCAGCAGGCCAGCCTGCTGCCTGACGACTTTGTGGAAGCCAAATCGATTGCTGGTTCGGTTTGTGAACATGCGTGGCGCACTCAGCGCCCGGCTAACGACTGGCAGGGCTTTGCCACCAACCTGAAAGAGGTGGTGCGCCTGAGCCGAGAAGAGGCGCAGCGACGCGCCGATGCCAGCGGCTGCTCGCGTTACGATGCCCTGCTCGATCTCTATGAACCGGGCATGACCCGCGCCAGGCTGGATGCGACGTTTGGCGAACTGAAAAGCTGGCTGCCCGATCTGTTACAGCAGGTCGTGGAGAAGCAGGCACAACAGCCGATCGTCACGCCGCAGGGGCCGTTCGCCGTGCCTGCGCAGCGCCAGCTCGGGCTGAGCATCATGGAAACGCTGGGCTTCGACTTCAATCATGGTCGCCTGGATATCAGCGCACATCCTTTCTGCGGCGGCGTGCCGGAAGATGTACGCATTACCACCCGTTACAATGAGGCTGAGTTTCTCAGCGCCATGATGGGTGTGATCCATGAAACCGGCCACGCCCGCTATGAGCAGAATCTGCCGCAGCAGTGGCGGGGGCAGCCGGTGGCGCTGGCGCGTTCCACCGCCATCCACGAGTCACAAAGCCTGTTCATGGAGATGCAGCTCGGTCGCAGCCGCGAATTTTTGCAGCGCATTCTGCCGACCATCATCGCCACCTTTGGCGACCAGCCTGCCCTGCAGGCGGATAATTTCATCCGTCTGACCCAGCAGGTGAAGCCGGGCCTGATCCGGGTGGACGCCGATGAGCTAAGCTACCCGGCTCATGTCATTCTGCGCTACGAAATCGAACAGGCGCTGATTGAAGGGGAGATAGAGGTTGAGGATATTCCGGCGCTGTGGGATGAGAAGATGATGCAGTCGCTGGGTCTGGATACCCGCGGCAACTATCGCGATGGCTGTATGCAGGATATTCACTGGACCGATGGCGCGTTTGGCTACTTCCCCACCTACACGCTGGGCGCGATGTACGCCGCGCAGCTGTTCCGCTCCGTCCAGACCGCCATTCCTCAGCTCAGCGAACTGATTCAGCACGGCGAACTGCAGCCGGTATTCGACTGGCTGCAACAGAACATCTGGCAGCACGGCAGCCGCTTCTCCACCGACCAGCTGCTGATCAATGCGACAGGCGAAGCGCTGAACCCGGCTTATTTCCGCCAGCATCTTGAACAGCGTTATCTGAAGAACTGACCCTACGGGCGGCCATCACGCCGCCCTTTCCCCCTTTGTACAATCGGTTACACGCCGATACCAAACACCCACGGACAGGCTTTGTTGATTTCCCTATAGTCTCTTCACCGGCCCCGCAGTGGGCTACACATGAAAAAAGAGTCCGAGGGATTTGCAATGAAAAAATTATTTGCACTGGTTGTCGCCGCTGCTATGGGTATGTCTTCTGTTGCTTTCGCTGCTGAAACCACAGCTGCGCCAGCCGCTGCGCCAGCCGCAACAGCGACCACCACAACCACCGCAGCTGCACCGGCTAAAACCGTTCACAAAACTGCACACAAGAAACACCATAAAGCAGCACAGAAAGCGCAGGCTGCTAAAAAGACTCACCACAAAAAAGCGGTGAAAAAAGATGCTGCTCAGAAAGCGCAGGCAGCTAAAAAAGTTCACCACAAGAAAGCGGTAAAACCTGCTGCCCAGAAAGCGCAGGCAGCTAAAAAAGTTCACCACAAAAAAGCCACTCAGCCCGCTGCACAGAAAGCCCAGGCTGCGAAAAAAGTTCATCACAAGAAAGCGGTAAAACCTGCTCAGAAAGCGCAGGCAGCTAAGAAAGTTCACCACAAGAAAGTTGTTAAATCAGCGGCTAAATAAGATCGCCCTCAGGCGCACAGCCACGCGATAATGCTTAAAAACACCCGGTTCTGCCGGGTGTTTCTTTACTGGAGTGGATGAAATGGTGCGTCGCTATCGCTTCGAAATTATTCTGCTTGTTATGATCCTGTGTGGCATCGTTGCTGCCAGCTTCTTTATTTAACTGCTGTAGCGTACTGATTAACCGATAAAACTCCCTTTTTTAACGCTCACCGACTATAGTTACCGTTCTTACGTGATAACAATAACGTCTATTTTCTCGCCATTGAGATTTCTATGCGCCTGGCTACCTTGTTAATGGTTGGACTTTTCAGCTTTGCCACGACGGTTCATGCCGATGATGACGATGATTCGCCGACACCGGCTGAAATTAAGATGCTGTTCTTCGGCAAGGATCATCGCCAGGCAATCACGGATATCACCGCTGCTCCCTGGGATGCGATTGGTCAGCTCGAAACAGAAAGCGGTAACCTCTGTACAGCCACGCTCATCTCTCCCCATCTGGCGCTGACGGCCGGACACTGTCTGCTCGCCCCGCCGGGTAACTTTGATAAGCCGGTTGCGCTGCGTTTTATGGCCAGCGACAAAGGCTGGCGCTATGAACTGCATGACATTGATGCGCGGGTTGAGCCCTCGCTGGCCTCCAAGTTAAAGGCGGATGGTGAAGGCTGGATCGTGCCGAGCAGTGCGGCGCCGTATGACTATGGCATTGTGATATTACGCAATCCACCGTCGGCCATTACCCCTATCCCGCTGTTTGAGGGCTCGCGCAGCGACCTGACGGCCGCCCTGAAGCTGACCGGCCGTAAAGTGACGCAGGCGGGCTATCCGGCCGATCACCTGGATACCCTCTATTCCCACAGCAACTGTCTGATTACCGGCTGGGCGCAGCGCGCCGTGCTGTCACATCAGTGCGATACCCTGCCCGGCGACAGCGGTTCACCGCTGCTGCTCAACAGCGACAAAGGCTGGCAGCTGATTGCGGTGCAGAGCTCCGCTCCCGCGGCAAAGGATCGCTATCTGGCGGACAACCGCGCGATTGCGGTCACCTCATTTAAAGATAAGCTGGAATCCCTCGCGCAGTAATTGCGTGCAGCCTGAGTGGTTGTCGGGTGCGCACGCTCCGTGCGCACCCGGCTTTCAGCCCGCTATCTGCTCCATCGTCTGCAGAATACGCTTATCTGAGATTGGATAAGGCGTACCCAGCTGCTGAGCAAAGTAGCTGATGCGCAGCTCTTCAATCATCCAGCGAATGCTGAGCACCTCTTCATCATCCTGACGCTGCGGCGGCAGCTTGTTGCGCCACGCCTGGTACGCCTGTTCCACCGCCTGAACTTTCAGCATCCGCGCCCGATCGCTGTGCGGATCGGCAGGCAGTTTCTCCAGTCGCCGCTCGATACCCTGCAGATAACGCAGCGTGTCGGCCAGTCGCTGCCAGCCGTTGCCGGTGACAAAGCCCCGATAGACCAGTCCGTTTAACTGCGCTTTGATATCGGACAGCGCCAGCGCCATGGTCATATCCACCCGGCCTTTCAGCCGTTTATTGATGTTAAAGACCGCCGTCAGAATCTGCTCTACCTGCTTAGCTATCGTCACCACGGTCTCATTAAGCTCACCGCGGACTTTGTCACGCAGCTGCTCGAACGAGGCCTGATCCCAGGCAGGGCCGCCCGCTTCCCCCATCAGTTTATCGATGCCGCAGGCGATGCAGTCGTCGATCAGCTCCAGCACTTTGCCATAGGGGTTAAAGTAGAGTCCGAGTTTGGCCTTGTTCGGTAACTTCTCGTGCAGATACTTCACCGGCGACGGCACATTCAGCAGCAGCAGACGACGCTGGCCACGCCACATCATTTTTTGCTGCTCCTGCTCACTGTCAAACAGGCGGATCGCGACGCTCTCTTTTTCATCCACCAGCGCAGGCCAGGCTTTCACCTGGTAACTGCCGCGCTTCTGTTCATAGCTGCGAGGCAGTTCGCCAAAGCTCCAGAGATGCAGCCCGCTCTGTTCCAGC
Organism: Type-F symbiont of Plautia stali; assembly: GCF_059731105.1. Lineage (NCBI taxonomy): Bacteria > Pseudomonadati > Pseudomonadota > Gammaproteobacteria > Enterobacterales > Enterobacteriaceae > Type-F symbiont of Plautia stali. Next base: position 2,066,049 of record NZ_AP035909.1, read on the forward strand.
CCGTCATCGGCCACTTTCGACAGCGTCTCCTGCACCTTGTCCTTCAGCTGGGCCTTGAGCGCGGTGAGGTCCTTGCCTTCCAGCAGTTTACGGTTGTGCTCGTCGACTACCCGGAAGGTCATTTTCAGATGATCGGGCACCTGTTCCCACTGCCAGTTCTCCCGCTCCAGCGTAACGCCGGTCATGCGGCGAAACTCGCGCGCCAGCGCATCTGCCAGCGGCATCTCCATCGCCGTCACCCTTCCCAGAAACGCCTCGGCGTAGTTAGGAGCAGGCACCAGATGGCGGCGCAGCGGTTTCGGCAGCGACTTAATCAGCGCAATAATCAGCTCACGGCGCACGCCGGGGATCTGCCATTCAAAGCCGCTATCCTCAACCTGATTCAGCAACGGCAGCGGTATATGGACCGTCACGCCATCGGCATCTGCGCCTGGCTCGAACTGGTAACTCAGCTTCAGTTTCAGGTTGCCCTGATGCCAGAAGTTGGGATAGTCGAGCTGACTGACCTTGTCCGCGCCCTCTTTGATCAGCATCTGCCTGTCGAAGTTGAGCAGGTCGGCGTTATCGCGGCTGGCCCGTTTCCACCAGCTGTCAAAATGTCTGGCCGAGACCACCTCTTTGCCGATACGCTGATCATAAAAAGCAAACAGCGTTTCGTCATCGACCAGAATGTCGCGGCGACGGGATTTATGCTCCAGATCTTCCACTTCGCTGCGCAGTTTCTGATTGGCGCGGAAGAAAGCGTGACGCGTCTGCCAGTCGCCCTCGACGAGGGCGTGGCGGATAAAGAGTTCGCGGCTCAGGGTGGGATCGATACTGCCGTAGTTGACCTTGCGCGCGGCAACAATCGGCAGGCCATAGAGCGTGACCTTCTCGGTTGCCATCACCGCCCCCTGCGATTTCTCCCAGTGCGGTTCGCTGTAGCTGCGCTTCGTCAGATGCTGCGCCAGCGGTTCAATCCACTCCGGCTCAATGCGTCCCGCCGTCCGCCCCCAGAGGCGGCTGGTTTCGACCAGCTCTGCCACCATGGTCCACTTCGGCGGCTTCTTAAACAGCCCGGAGCCGGGGAAGATGGCGAAGCGGGTATTGCGCGCGCCGGTGTACTCCTGCTTGTCGGCATCTTTCTGTCCGATGTGCGACAGCAGACCACTCAACAGCGCACAGTGAACCTGCTGTAACGGGGCCGGTTCGCTGTTGACCGGAATACCCAGTTCGCGCACCACCTGCCGCAGCTGGGTGTAGATATCCTGCCACTCCCGCACGCGCAGATAGTTGAGAAAGTCGCTTTTGCACTGGCGTCGGAACAGGTTGCCGGACAGGGCTTTCTGCTGCTCCGCCAGATAGTTCCAAAGATTGACATAGGCCAGGAAATCGGAATCTTTGTCAGCAAAGCGCCGGTGTTTTTCATCAGAGGCCTGCTTCTTCTCTGCCGGACGCTCGCGCGGGTCCTGAATCGACAGGCCCGCAGTGATGATCATCACTTCGCGCACACAGCCCAGCCGCTGCGCCTCCAGCACCATTCGCGCCAGGCGCGGATCGACCGGCAACTGCGCCAGCTGTCGCCCGGAGCCGGTGAGGGTGTAGTGACCCGTCTCTTCATTCAGCGTCAGCGCGCCCAGCTCTTCCAGCAGGCGGATACCATCCTGAATATTGCGCTTATCGGGCGCTTCCACAAAGGGGAACGCCGCGATATCGCCTAGCCCCAGCGAGGTCATCTGCAGGATCACCGACGCCAGGTTGGTGCGCAGAATTTCGGGGTCAGTAAAGGCCGGACGACTCAGGAAATCCTCTTCCGAGTAGAGGCGGATACAGATACCGTCGGAAACACGTCCGCATCGTCCTTTACGCTGATTGGCCGAGGCCTGAGAAATCGGCTCAATCGGCAGACGCTGCACTTTGGTGCGGAAGCTGTAGCGGCTGATACGCGCAGTGCCGGGGTCAATCACATATTTGATGCCGGGCACCGTCAGCGAGGTTTCCGCCACGTTGGTGGCCAGCACGATGCGGCGGCCACTGTGTGACTGAAACACCCGGTTCTGTTCGGCGTTCGACAGTCGTGCATACAGCGGCAGCACTTCAGTGTGCGGCAGGTCGCGTTTATTCAGCGCGTCGGCGGTATCGCGGATTTCGCGCTCGCCGCTCATGAAGATCAGAATATCGCCCCGGCTCTCCTGTCCGAGTTCATCGACGGCATCAAAGATCGCCTGCAGCTGGTCACGGTCGCCATCCTCCGCCTCTTCAACCACCGGCCGGTAGCGCACTTCCACCGGGAAGGTGCGGCCGGAGACTTCGATAACCGGCGCATTGTTGAAATGCCGCGAGAAACGCTGCGGGTCGATGGTCGCAGAGGTGATGATCACCTTGAGATCGGGACGCCGCGGCAGCAGCTCACGCAGATAACCGAGCAGGAAGTCGATATTCAGGCTGCGCTCATGCGCTTCGTCGATGATGATGGTGTCATATTGCATCAGCAGACGATCCTGCTGGATCTCCGCCAGCAGGATTCCATCGGTCATCAGCTTGACCTGGGTCAGCTCGCTCACCTGGTCATTAAACCGCACTTTATAGCCGACACAGCCGCCGGGCGAGGTATTCAGCTCATCGGCGATGCGATTGGCCACGGTGCGTGCCGCCAGGCGACGGGGCTGGGTGTGGCCAATCAATCCGGTCACGCCGCGCCCCAGCGCCAGACAGATTTTCGGCAGCTGCGTGGTTTTACCGGAGCCGGTTTCCCCGGCCACAATCACGACCTGGTGATCGCGAATCGCCTCAGCGATATCCTGCTGTTTCTGGCTGACAGGCAAATTGTCCGGGAAGGTGATGGCTGGCGTCGCCGCGCGCCGCTGGGCGACACGCTGTTCAGCGGCGAAAACGTCCTGCTCCAGCTCGCGGGCTATGCCCTGTTGTGCCTCGGGGCTTTTGACTTTTCTGGCCCCCTGCAGACGGCGCTGCAGCCGCTGGCGATCGCGAAGCATTAAGCCGTCGAGCCTGGCCCGGAGCGCGGTCAGTGGAGACGTATCGGGAGATGACATAATAGTGACGTACCTTACTCAGACAGTGTCGCTGCAGAAACAGCGCCCTGGACGCCGGGATAACCAGCTGATTCAGTGAAAATAATTGCGCGCATAATAGCACATTCTGAACTGTTCCGGGGACGTGCCCCGGTTACGCTTATTCAATAAATTCGAACATAGCTCTCGAAATATTGCGCTTTCACCGCGCCATTGATAACCGTAGAGTGTAAACCATTGAGCGGAAACCCTTCCGCGTTACAGACAGGAAATCACCATGAGCAAAGTTTTAGTTCTGAAATCAAGCATCCTCGCAGGCTACTCACAATCAGGCCAGCTTGCTGACTTCTACGTTGAACAGGCAAAAGCCCAGGGTAAAGACGTGACCGTTCGTGATCTGGCGGCGAACCCGATTCCGGTTCTGGATGGTGAACTGGTCGGTGCTATGCGTCCTTCTGACACGCCGCTGTCTCCGCGCCAGCAGGAAGCGCTGGATCTCTCCAACGCGCTGATTGAAGAACTGCAGGCACATGACGAAGTGGTTATTGCGGCACCGATGTACAATTTCAACATCCCGACCCAGCTGAAAAACTATTTCGACCTGATTGCCCGTGCAGGCGTGACGTTCCGCTACACCGAAGCAGGCCCGGAAGGTCTGGTTAAAGGGAAAAAAGCGGTTGTGATCACCAGCCGTGGCGGGATTCACAAAGATACCCCGACCGATCTGCTGACGCCATACGTTAAGCTGTTCCTGGGCTTCATCGGCATCACTGACGTTGAGTTCGTGTTTGCTGAAGGTATCGCCTACGGTCCTGAAGTGGCCAGCAAAGCGACCGCTGAAGCGAAAGACGCGATCAAACAGATCGTCACCGCTTAAAAGGCGCTCATCTCAGGATGAGACGCACACTCAACCGGGCCACGCGCCCGGTTTTTTTTGCGGCTTACGGCGTGCCCGGAGCCTCTTTTCTCAGCCACTGACCGTTAATGCCCCGCACATATTCCCCCACCGCCGCCCGGCTCACCAGTTTCTGCCCGGCAATGCTGGCGATATCCGCCGTGGAGAGATTGTTCTGTTCTGCCAGCCGCTGATATTGCTGATGCCGTCCGGCGTTGATGCGCTGCACCAGTGCCTGGGTTTCGCTGTCTCCGGCGCGCGCCGCGAGGTAGCCGGAGAGCGTTTCGCCCACCAGCCCCGACTGCCGGGCCTGATCCAGCGTCAGCGCCCAGGCAGGCTGCATCATCATCAGCGCGAGTAGCAGCGCCGCGCTTTTGCGTCTCATACGTGCTCTCCTCAGAACAGACCGCTCTGGTTTTTCAGTAACGCTTCCACGTCTTTATCCACCTTGATGTGGATCTCATGCTCAATTTTTACGTTCATATTGATGGTGATGGGATCTTTGGGTGCCGTAACCTCAATGCGCGGCACGCAGCCGATGCTCAGCAGTCCGGCTGCCAGAACCAGTAGTGCCCTCAGGCTCATGGTGAAGTGTCCTTGTTCGATGGCAAAGTCGCGTGTTGTTCCAGCCAGGATTGCAAATTATCGCCAAAGCGCAGGCTGCGCCAGAGCTGAAACAGATTTTCCTGATGATGGTAGTTAAGATTCACCGTCTGACGACGGTTGCTGAACCGGCTGACGCCCTGCACCTCCGCCGTCATGCTCAGGTCGCCGAGGTTATCCAGATTAATCGTCGCCCAGCTGCGGGAGATCTCCATATAGCGTAGCCAGTCCAGCGCCGCGCCGGTGGCGACGTTATTACGGGTAATGGCATCCGCCATATCGTTGTCCAGCCGGAAAGTCAGAGGGCCGCTGTTGGCTATCCACCCTTTCTCGACCAGCCAGCGGGGATTATTGAGCCACAGCGGCAGTTCACCGTTAACCCGTCCCGACATGGCGAACTGCTTAGGCTTCAGTGCGGTCACCAGCTCGCTGAGGCTGATTTGACGCAGCGTTACCCGCGCAGGCTCATGCTGTGGCATCTGCAATGCGGGCAGCGTAATCTGCCCGCCGAGGAGTTCCAGACTGACATCCTGCAACCTCAGCGGCGCGGCTTCGCTCCACGGCCAGCTGCCCTGCAGATCGGCACGGATATTCTGCATCGCAAACTGGTTTTTTACCTCGGCAATGCGCAGGGAAACCGGGCCATGCTGACCAAACTGCCACTGCCCGGCCCTGAAGCGAAAGGGCAGTGAGAAGTCGATACCATTGATCTGGCTGTCCGGCGTCCAGACGCTGCCCTGCTTCACCGACCAGTGTCCACCGGCCTGAAAACCCTGATCGGGGGCAGCGGAAAAGGCGAACTGCGCCTGCAGCTGACCATCCTGAATCTGCATTTTCATGTCCGGGCTGATTAACGGCTGAAACACCCGGAGCGACTGTGACGGCCACCAGGCCTGACCACGCAGCCGTTCGCCATCCCAGCGACCATTGACCCGCAGCGGGCCAATCCTGCCGGCATTCAGGCTGCCCCGCCAGATAAAGTCGCCGGGGTCACGGCCTTTCGCCTCGAAATCGAGCGTAGAATCAGCCAGCCTGCCGCCATAGCTGAACCGGGTCTCGCCCGCCTGCAGCCGGAAATGGCCATTAAACGCCGGGTGGGCCGCATCGCGCTGCCAGTTAACGGGTTCAGTGAGCGTCAGACGCGGACTGGCGACGTTGACACTGCCGTAGGCCAGCTGATTAAACCCGGTGGAGAGCGTATCCAGATGGATCAGCGTATCGTGCCAGCCGCCCGTGCCTTTGACATCCCAGCGTGCCTGAAGCGGCAGCATCTCGCCTCCGCCCCAGTAACGCCAGTTCCATTCGCCCTTATCAGGCCAGAAGTCGCTGGCACGCCCATCGAGATGCAGCCGGAAACGGCCAAAACTGGCATCGTGCGCGTTAAGAATCGCCTGCAGACGGCCATCAATCCCCTGCGATGAGAGGCGCACACCCGCCAGCGGCCAGCGCGCCTCGTCCACCTCCAGTGTGGAGAGCAGGCGGCCCCGCAGGCGCAGCAGCGATTTAGGCTGGAGTTGCAGCTGAGGATCGAGGAGTGACCCGCTGAGCACGCCCGGAATAGAGCCGTAGAGTTGCAGTTCCGCCAGCTTACTTTCGCCGGTCAGCTGAAACGGCAGATGGCTCTCTGTCAGGCTGAGGTGGCCGGGGCCGAGACCCAGTACAACGTTGCCCTTGCCGCCGCGCCCGCGGGTCAGCAGATTGAGGCGTCCGCTGATCTGGCTCTGTTCAAGCCCCGACTGCCAGTTCTCCAGCGTCAGATTAACAAAGCCGGAGAGCGGCTGGGCGGTGAACGGCCAGTAATATTCCCCCTTCTCAATCTGAATCTGGTCGCGACTGATCTGCCAGGGCAGACGCAGAAGCGGGCGATCCTGTTCCGCCGTCGTTGCGACAACTACGCCCTGCTGCTGCTGCCAGCTGAGGCTGAGCTGAAGCGGATGCGGCAGCGCAGCCAGCGCCAGTTGTCCGGCCACCTCGCCATTTACCGGCAGGTCACTGGCAAAGGTGGGAAGTTCAAGATGACCCTTGAGGGTGATGGGTTCAGAGAGTGCCGGATGGGTCAGCGTCAGATGGTCGACTGCCAGTTGCTGACCGGTCAGCGTTGCCGCCAGCTGCAGATTGTCACCCCGATAAGTCAGACGCTGGCGATCTTTTTCCAGCGTGAGATCCAGTGCACCCGCGTAGGTCTGCCACGGGGCCACCGTCAGCTTATCCAGATGGACATCGGCACCCGGCAGCATTGCCTGCCATTCGGCCAGCGTTCTGGGCGAACCGGGATTGTCGTCGGCCGTCGGCAGTTTTTGCAGGCAGGCGCTGTCCAGCGTCAGCGCGGCCGCGTTAAGTTTCCAGCGCGACTGATGCCAGCCCAGCGAGACGGCTTCTACCGTTGCCAGCGTACAGTCGCCCGCCAGATAACGAATTTCTGGCAACCACAGGCCTCCCTCCCGCCAGCGCGGTGCGCCAGACAGCTCAATGCGTGTCTCCTGCGGCAGCCAGATCCCGACCAGCCGGGGCAGCCATTGTGTCACTGTTAACATCAGGCCGAGCAGCAGCAGAATCAGCGCCAGAATAGCCGCCAGCCGCCGCCGGACTCTCCGTGGCATAAAAGCCATAATCCTTTTCCTCACCCTATCCTGACCATGATGATGGCATGTAAATTGCGCGAGGTGAAGGTCTGCCCCGGACGCATTTCAGCGGTTTCAGCAAAGTCCGTCAGAAAACGTTATCCTTGGTCTATCACCTCTGCAGGAGCACAACGATGAAGATCGCGGTTTACAGCACCAAGCATTACGATCAGAAATACCTTGAGCAGGTCAATCAGCAGTTCGGCTTTGAACTGGTGTTCTTCGACTTTTTACTCACTGAAAGCACAGCAAAAACGGCAGTGGATTGCGATGCGGTCTGCATCTTTGTCAATGATGATGGCAGCCGACCGGTGCTGGAAGAGCTGGCCGCGCTGGGTGTGAAGTATATCGCGCTGCGCTGCGCCGGTTTTAATAATGTCGATCTGGACGCTGCAAAAGAGCTGGGCCTGGAGGTGGTGCGTGTGCCCGCCTATTCGCCGGAAGCGGTCGCGGAGCATGCTATCGGCCTGATGATGACGCTGAACCGCCGTATTCATCGTGCTTATCAGCGCACCCGTGACGCGAACTTTTCACTCGACGGCCTGACCGGCTTTAACATGCATAACAAAACGGCGGGCGTGATAGGCACCGGTAAAATCGGCATTGCGACCATGCGCATCCTGAAGGGCTTTGGCATGCGGCTGCTGGCGTTTGATCCCTGGCCAAGCGAGCAGGCGCTGGAACTTGGCGCGGAGTATGTCGATCTGAAGACGCTGTTTGCGGAGTCGCACGTCATTACGCTGCACTGCCCGCTGACGCCGGAAAATCACCATCTGCTCAACGCCGAGGCGTTCAGCCAGATGCGTGACGGCGTCATGATTATCAATACCAGCCGCGGTGGCCTGATCGATTCACAGGCGGCGATTGATGCGCTGAAGCAGCAGAAGATTGGCGCGCTCGGCATGGATGTTTATGAGAACGAACGCGACCTGTTCTTTGAAGATAAGTCGAATGATGTGATTCAGGACGATGTCTTCCGCCGTCTGTCGGCGTGCCATAACGTGCTCTTCACCGGCCATCAGGCGTTTTTAACCGCCGAAGCCCTGACCGCCATTTCTGAAACCACGTTAAGCAATCTCAGTCAGCTCGATCGCGGTGAAAACTGCCCGAACCGACTCTCTGTCTGAGGGTGCGGGCCGGAGCAATCCGGCCTGTCTATCAGCGCGCGCAGTGCCCGCCGATCAGCGCCTGCTCATCACAACGACGCCCGTTCACTAACTGACACATCCCCACCCGGGATCCATCCAGCTGATGCGAAAAAGCCAGGGTTCCGCCTGCATTTTCACAGGTGCTTTCTGCCAGAGAAGACATCACCACGCGGGGCTGAACATGGGCGGCGGTGGCTTGTTGCGGTGGCTCGTTATCATCACTGTGGCTGCTGCAGGCAGAGAGGAATAACGCGGCACCGGCCAGCAAAAAGGTGGCTGCTTTCATCAGTCGGACTCCGGGAATTGGGATAATAGGCTGGCTCAGCATATGTCAGGCAGCACAAGTGGTCGAGAGGTGAAACAGCTTTTTACAAATTTCTGCGGCGTGTTTTGCAAGCAGAATTATCTTGTTTACCTGGTAACACTGAACTGTCACCCTTTTCCGGCCCCCCTTATTTCGGAGTAAAGCCATGTTAATGGATATGTTAATTCGCATTGCGCTGGCCGGTATTCTAGGCGGCCTCATCGGCCTGGAGCGGCAGATGCGGGCCAAAGAAGCCGGACTTCGCACCCACATCCTGGTCGGGATCGGCAGTGCGATGTTCATGCTGGTGTCGAAATATGGCTTTGCCGATATGCTGAACAGCGACCATGTCGCGCTGGACCCCAGCCGTATTGCGGCGCAGGTGGTCAGCGGCATGGGCTTCCTGGGCGCGGGTACCATCATGATCCAGAAGCAGGTGGTGAAAGGCTTAACCACGGCGGCGGGTTTATGGGTAACCGCAGCGATTGGCCTTGTCATCGGCAGCGGCATGTATGAGATCGGCATCTATGGCACCGTACTGGCGCTGGTCGTGCTGGAAGTGTTCCGCCGTCTGAGCCACGTGTTAATCGGTAAACACCATACCCTGCTGGTATTCCTGAAGCCGAAGAGTGTGCCGCTGGTGCTGCTGGTGATGCAGCGGGAAGGCATCCGCTACGGCAACGTGACGGTGATTAATCGCGATCAGGAAAGCGGACTGTGTGAACTCAGCGTGCAGGTTACGCTGTCGCGCAGGTCAAATGACGCGCATCTTTACGATAAGGTGATGGAGATTAAAGGGGTGCAGTCGCTGGAGATGATGTGAGCATCTGCCCTGCCTCACCGGGCCGGTGCGCCAGCCCGGGGAATACCAGCCCCAGAAAATGTCGGCGCAGACGATGGCGCTCCCCTTGCCTGCTGCCGACGTTGTTAACAGCCTGATCCACTCTCACCCTTCAGAATGACCATCCCCTGACCTGACACATGGAGCCGGTCAGAAATTAATGACATAATCCGGTATTATTTATCAGCGAAATGATGACAGCCGGAGACCAATGCGCCCTGACTCTGACCCTGCAGACAATGCCCTGTCCGCGACCGCACGTAAAAGCAACTGGCGCGGGCTAAGCCTGCTGACGGTTATCCTGCTCACGGCTGCGGTGGCCATTATCATGATTCTGGACCATCGCAACTCAGTGAATAATGCGCTTGAAACCGGACAATGTCTGGCTGAGGAAGGCGCTGAAAACATTCTTGGCGTACTCAGGCATTTTTTACACCATGCCTATCGCTGGATCTTTAAAGCCTGCGGCTAATTAAATTCAGTGCAGCAGAAAATGGAGTAAGCCATGCCGGTTCAGCAGCAGCAGAACGCCACCATACATTACGGCGACATAACAGATTAAAAAAAGCAGCAGCGTCATGAAAAATTTCACACCAGACTTTTTTATTTTGTGATCGTTATCCGGCTTTCTCATCGTGGTTAATCACCACTCCTTTTTTAACCTGATTGCACAGAGGGATATTAAACGGTTCCTTTGTTCCGCAGTATTGCCGAAATGTGCGAAACGAATCCCCGGATGTCTGTCTGTTGATTTTACGTTGGATAAAGCCCAGCCCGACGACGTTATGCTTTTTCATCCGGGTGGACACGTTCTCAAGAAACAAACAACTGATTGTTTACTATTTCATTTTCCAGAGAATAAAGTGCAGTCTGAAATTAACAGAGAGTTCGATTCAGGCCATTAAACCAGCCTGTCGATGAAGCTGATTATAATCTTTTCCGCTCAACACAGATTAAACCGCGTGCGACTTTCAGATCACTCCGTTTAATCTATCCCAGCCTGACTCACGCAGAACTCCCGATTTAAAAAGCAAAATATTTAAATTTGATATGGGTCAAATTTCACTCACGATATAATAGTGCCTGTTTATGTCTGATTGATCTTTACCTGCTCATGCTGGTTAATTTGCTGAACCGGTGGCATCAATGAAATATCTGTTAATCCTCTCCTTCATTTTTATGATCGCAGGCTGCGCGACAAAGAACGATAACGCGCGAACCGCGACTGACCAGGCTTCATCCCCCTCCTGCTCCTCGCACAGTGATGAAATCGACTGTCAGTGGAAAGAGGTCCCCGCCAGCTGAGGAGGTAACGCTGACTTTTCTCCGCCGCATGCGCCACTGTGAAATGCTGCAACATCCCTTTATCTCCCCGTTTGCCTTTACGCAACGTGCGGAAGGTGAACTCTGGCGTCTTAATCCGCGGATTACTTCACTCCGGCACTGGCATTCGCGGCAACAATCCGTACCATACGCTGCATATTCGTGACACCGCAGAGAAGTGGCTGGCTGAATGCGCACGTTGATTTGCCCTCAGGCTACGCTTTCTGGTTTTAGAGATAGGTAAAAATGCAAGATAATCAAACGGTTGACAAGAAAGAACAGTACAACCTCAATAAACTGCAGAAACGCCTGCGCCGTCATGTCGGCGAAGCCATTGCAGATTTCAATATGATCGAAGAAGGTGACCGCATCATGGTCTGCCTGTCGGGCGGAAAAGACAGCTATACCATGCTGGAAATTCTGCGCAGTCTGCAAAAAAGCGCCCCGGTCAGTTTCAGCCTGATTGCCGTTAACCTAGACCAGAAGCAGCCTGGCTTCCCTGAGCATATCCTCCCGGCCTATCTGGAGTCTCAGGGTGTGGAGTACCGGATTATCGAAGAAGATACCTACTCCATCGTCAAAGAGAAGATTCCGGAAGGGAAAACCACCTGCTCTCTCTGCTCACGCCTGCGCCGTGGCATTCTGTACCGCGTTGCCACGGAGCTGGGCTGCACGAAAATTGCCCTGGGCCACCACCGCGATGACATTCTGCAGACGCTGTTCCTCAACATGTTCTATGGCGGGAAAATGAAAGGCATGCCACCGAAGCTGATGAGCGATGATGGCAAGCAGATTGTGATCCGCCCGCTGGCCTACTGCCGTGAAAAAGATATCATCCGCTTCTCGGAAGCGCGTCAGTTCCCGATTATCCCCTGCAACCTCTGCGGTTCTCAGCCAAACCTGCAGCGTCAGGTGGTAGCCGATATGCTGCGTGACTGGGATAAGCGCTACCCGGGCCGTATCGAAACGATGTTCAGTGCGATGCAGAATGTCGTGCCGTCGCATCTCGCCGATGTCAATCTGTTCGACTTCAAAGGCATCAAACATGGCGATGCGGTGGTGGACGGGGGCGATATCGCCTTTGACCGCGAAACGCTGCCGTTGCAGCCGGCAGGCTGGCGGCTCGATGATGAAGATGCCCCTGTCACAGGCGCACGTCTGGATGTGCTTCAGATTAAGTAAGTGCCGGAAAAACAGAAGGGCGTGCTGCTGGCAGCACGCCCTTCTTTTATATGTTGCGGTGTGGCGGTGGATCCATTATCGGCGGAAACTCCGGATCCGTCGGCGGATCGGGCTGAGGTTGCGGATGGGGGATCGGGTCAGGAATCGGGGTCGGATCCGTGGGGATCGGCTCGCTGTTATAAATCGCGCTCATGCCGTACTCCTTTTCTTGCGAATGGACTTTAAGCTTAGGTAAGGAACGGCGTTCCAGCCAGCCAGGCAAAAAAAAGCCGGCGCACTGGCCGGCATGTTTCGAATTAAATGTGCTATGCATTAATTCTAAATCAGGAAGTAAGACAATATGGAGCGCAACGCCCATCGCTTGACGTTGCATTCACCTGCGGGAGAGAGTTTGCGTCAACGGCGACATCGGGTTCTTGATATCGATCAGCTTTTGCCGCCTTTCATCGAATTTCAGCGCCCGGGCTGAGATGGCCCCTCCCCGTCGCGCTACAGCCAGTGCCGTTTACGCAGATAACCGGCGACGCCGACAGCCAGAACCACCAGCAGCAGACAGAAAATGGAAAAGCCGTATCGCCATTCTCCGCCCGGAATGCCGCCGAGGTTTACGCCGAACAGACCGGTCAGGAAGGTGGCTGGCAGGAAGATCATCGCCATGACTGACATGGTATAGGTGCGCCGGTTCATCGATTCGGCCATGGCAGAGGCAACCTCGTCGGCCAGAATGGCGGTTCGCGCCACGCCGGCATCCAGGTCATCCAGCCCGCGTCCCAGCCTGTCAGCAATCTCCTGCATCCGACGCCGCTCGTTGTCATCCATCCAGGCCAGTTTTTCGCTCGCCAGCCGGGCATAGACATCGCGCTGCGGAGCCATATAGCGTCGCATCACAATTAGCTGTTTGCGCAGCAGACCCAGCTCACCCCGCGCGGGCATCCGCTGATCCAGTAGTGCATCCTCCAGCTCAATGATTTTGTCATGCAACTCTTCGATAAATTCGCTGGTGTGATCGGTCAGGGCATCACAGACATCGACCAGCCAGCTGCCGCAATCGATCGGGCCGTTGCCGTTCTGCAGGTCGGTCAGTACTTCATCCACGGCAGAGACTTTGCGCCGGCGTGTCGAAACAATCAGCTTGTCGTTGATAAAGACCCGCATCACGACCAGCTGGTCACGGCGCGCGTCGCTGTTGTGGTTAACGCTGCGCAGCACAATCATGAAGCCATCACCCAGACGGCTGACGCGCGGACGCATACTGTCGCCCGCCAGGGCATCACGGACGGCATCGGGAATTTGAGGCGTCGACTGCAGCCACTCTGCGCTTTTACGATGGGTGTAGTTCAGATGCAGCCAGCAGGGCTGCTCGCACTGAATCACCTCATCTTCCGCGATCGGGATCATGCCGCCCTTGCCATCAAGCTGGCAGGAAATGATGGCGTCTGAAACCTGCAATGCTTTTCCTTCAATTACGTCCACACCGTCCCCTCACTATCAAAATCAATACGATACAGTCTAGCGTGGCGGCGATGAGTTGCAATCTCCGGGCTGTGTAGAAAGATGTCAGCCGGTGGCCGGATGAACAGCCACCGGAGGCTTAATGTTTCTCGATCCAGAGCTCGCGGCTGTAGGCGACATCTTCGGGGTTAGTGATGGGATACCCTTTGACCCAGGGTTTAATCAGGCGGCCATTGGTGTACTGATAGATCGGGGCGATGGGTGCCTGATCCGCCAGAATCTGTTCCGCGCGGTTGTAATCGCTGTTGCGCGCCTCGTCACTGGTCTCGCGACTCGCTTTGGCCAGCACGGCATCGTAATCCGCGTTGCTGAAGCGGGGAATGTTGCTGCTGTTGCCGGAGGTCAGCAGATTCAGGAAAGTGGATGGCTCATTGTAATCGCCGACCCAGGATGCCCGGATCACATCGAAATTGCCGCTGTTACGACTGTCGATGTAAGTTTTCCACTCCTGATTTTCCAGCGAGACATCCACGCCAAGGTTCTTTTTCCACATAGACGCCACCGCGATAGCAATCTTCTGATGGCTCTCCGAGGTGTTATAAAGCAGCTTAAGCCTGAGCGGTTTAGCCGGGCCATAGCCCGCTGCGGTGAGCAGTGCTTTTGCCTGCGCGTTGAGATTGTTCTGATCATGTTGCTGCAGGAAGGAAGGCAGCGGCCTGAAGCCAGCGGTGACATCCGGGGTAAAGTGCCATGCGGGTTTTTCACCGGTTCCCAGCACTTTTTCCGCAATAATCCGGCGATCAATAGACCAGGAGAGCGCTTTGCGCACCCGTGCGTCAGCCGTCGGGCCTTTCTGCGTATTAAACGCATAGTAATAGGTACCCAGCTGGTCAGGCGTGTAGACCTCACCCGGCAGACTTTTCTTCAGCAGACCATACATCTCTTTAGGAAATGATTCGGTGATATCGATGTCGTTGGCGCGATAACGCTTGGTGGCACTCGACTCTTCATTGATCGGAACAAACGTCACCCGGGTCAAAACCGAATGGGCATCATCCCAGTAGTGCGGATTGCGCGTCAGGACAATTTTCTCGTTTACCACGCGCTCGCTGAGCTGATAGGCCCCGTTGCCGACCAGTTTACCGGGCGCGGTCCAGCTGTCGCCCTGCTGCGCCAGGGTCTTCTGCGGCACCGGAAAGAGCGCCACGTTAGCCACCAGCGCCGGGAACCACGGCACCGGACGATCCAGCGTGACCTTCAGGCGGCTGTTATCCTGCGCCACCACACCCAGCTTATCCGGTGTCATCTGACCTTTGGCGATCGCCGCCGCGTTCTCAATACCGCTTAAGGCGGCGAACGAGGCCGACGGTGAACTGTTTTCAGGGTCGACAAGCCGCTGCCAGCTGTAAACAAAATCCTGCGCGGTTACCGGCTCGCCATTCGACCAGCGTGCGTTGTTGCGCAGCGTAAAGATCCAGGTTTTGTTGTCGCTGCTGCTCCAGCTCTGGGCCACGCCCGGTACGATTTTGCCGTGCGCATCCTGATTGGTGAGGCCTTCAAAGAGATCGCGAATGACCTGAATCTCTGGCAGGCCGACCGCTTTAAGCGGATCGAGCGAAGCGGGTTCATCCTTGATATGACGCACGATCTGCTGCTGCTCAGCCAGCTGCGCGCCAGCGGGTGGATTCGCCGCGAGGGCGGGTGTGAAGAGGCTGCTCAGACTGATGGCGGCCAGCGTCATGCGAAAGGTTTTAACCATAATCACTCCTTTACCCCAAAGAAGCGCTGCACGACGCCGAACGCGATGCAGCTTGTGCAGGGCACTTTAACGCAAATCGCTGATGGATAAATAACTATTTTCCGCCTTCTGCTTTTCCGCTACCTTTAATAAAACCCTTCGAGGAAATCATTATGTCGCCACTTCATCCGCGCCCGCTGCGTGGCAAGCTGGACGTTCCGTATCAGCAGTATGGTCGCTCACTCCTGGGCGCACCGCTGCTCTGGTTTCCGGCTCCGCTGGGCGATTCGGAGAGCGGGCTGATCCTGGCAGGCACCCATGGGGATGAGAATGCGGCTATCGCCACGCTCTCCGCGGCATTGCGGACGCTGCCCGATGGCATGCGGCGGCATCATGTGGTGTTAGCGGTTAATCCAGACGGCTGTCAGCTGGGGTTGCGCGCGAATGCCAGTGGCGTGGATCTCAACCGTAACTTTCCGGCCGCAAACTGGCAGTCGGGCGATACCGTTTATCGCTGGAACAGCGCCGCCGATGCGCGCGATGTGGCGCTCTCAACCGGCAATCATCCCGCCTCAGAACCGGAAACACAGGCGCTCTGCGCCCTGATTCATCAGATCAAACCTCGCTGGATCGTCTCCTGGCATGAGCCGCTGGGGTGCATTGATGACCCGCATCAGTCAGAGATAGGCGGCTGGCTAGCCGATCATACCGGCCTCCCCCGCGTCACCAGCGTCGGATATGACACTCCCGGCTCCTTCGGCAGCTGGTGCAAAGATCTCAGCCTGCCCTGCGTGACCGCGGAACTGCCGGTAATCTCCGTGGATGAAGCGACGGAAGTCTACCTTGAGGTGATGGTTAACCTGCTGCGCTGGCAGCAATGAGCAACTGACCGTTCCGCACGTTAATCGGTGGTTCGGCATCCACCGCCAGCCAGGTCGGGCCATCAAGATCGGCAAAACGGGTCTGCGGCACCAGAGGCAGTGCGGCGCGTATCGCCCGCGAAGTGCAGAGCATGCAGCCAAGCATGACCGCAAAGCCCTGCTGCTGCGCCGCTTCGGCCAGCGCCAGCGCTTCGGTCAGCCCGCCAGCCTTATCCAGCTTGATATTGACCATCTCATAACGGCCGCGCAGCGCCGGCAGGCTGTCACGCGTGTGACAGCTCTCATCGGCACAGATCGGCAGGGGATGAATAAAGTTTTCCAGCGCCGCATCTTCGCCGGCGGGCAGCGGCTGCTCCAGCATCGCCACGTCGATATCGGCCAGCAGCTGGCAGCGCGCCGCCAGCCCTTCTGCATGCCAGGATTCGTTCGCATCGACAATCAGGGTGGCTTCCGGCACCGCTGCGCGGATCGCCATCAGGCGCTCGGTAATGAAATTATCATCCAGCTTAATTTTCAGTAGCTTGGCACCATGCTGCCACAGCGCCAGCGCGCTGCTGGCCATCGCTGCCGGTGTGTCGATGCTCACCGTCTGGGCGGTCACCACCTCCGGGGGCGCGATCACGCCATTCAGCTGCCACAGGCTGCTTTTCTGCTGATGAACGGCGAGATCCCACAGCGCGCTGTCGATAGCGTTACGCGCGGCACCGGCGGGCAGCGCCTGCTGCAGTGCCTCGCGCGTCATGCCCTGCTGCAGCGCGGGCAGCAGAGAGGCGATCTGCGCCAGTACAGAGGCCTCGGTTTCGCCGTAGCGGGCATAAGGCGTCGCCTCACCTACCCCCTTGACGCCCGCCTCTTCAATCTCAACCACCACCACCTTCGCTTCGGTTCGGGTTCCACGGGCAATGACAAACGGGGTATGCAACGGCCAGGCTTCGGGATAACTTTTTACCGTTCTCATTTCCACTCCAGAATGAAAGATGCAGTGGCAGACCGCCACAGAGATTTCGACAATTGAACTCGTAAACCCTTAACATTTATGTCATAAACAACGGCTAAGTTTAGCCTTTTTGTATCAGCGCTTTTTTATCATCAAAAGGAATCACTATGTCTCAGACTGTTCATTTTCAGGGTAATGCCGTCCCGGTTGCAGGTCAGTTCCCTCAGGCGGGCGATAAAGCCAAAGCGTTCACCCTGGTGGCGAAGAACCTGGTTAACGTTGCGCTCTCTGAGTATGCAGGAAAACGCAAAATTCTGAACATTTTCCCGAGTGTGGATACCGGCGTGTGTGCGTCATCAGTGCGTAAATTCAATCAGGCAGCCAGCGAACTGAATAACACCGTGGTGTTATGTATCTCTGCTGACCTGCCGTTTGCCCAGTCGCGCTTCTGTGGCGCAGAGAACCTGAGCAACGTGGTGACCCTGTCGACGCTGCGCGGCTCAGAGTTTAAGTATGATTATGGCGTGGAAATTGCCGATGGTGCGCTGGAAGGTCTGACCGCGCGTGCGGTGGTGGTGCTGGATGAGAATGATAAAGTGCTTTACAGCCAGCTGGTGGATGAAATCACCAACGAACCTGATTATGACGCAGCGCTGGCCGCGCTGAAGTAATAAAAAAAGCGGATAACCCGGTTATCCGCTTTTTCCCTTTCGCGCATAGCCTATTCGCTGTCGCTGCGCTTCTGCCCCAGACCATATTCCCGCAGCTTATTGGCAATCGCCGTGTGTGACACGCCGAGCCGTTTTGCCAGTTTTCGGGTGCTGGGATAGGAGAGGTAAAGCCGCGTCAGGATTGAGCGCTCAAAACGGCTGGTGATTTGATCCAGCGTTCCTTCCAGCGCCTCATCACCCAGCGACACATCCAGCGCCTGCTCAGGCAGTACGATGTCCTGAGGACGCAGTTCGTAACCCTCCAGCTGGGTTAACGCCCGGTAAAGCGCATTCTTTAACTGACGTACGTTGCCCGGCCAGGCATAGCGGGTCAGAAACGCGTTGAGCTGCGGAGAGAGGCGTGGACGCGCCATCCCCTGTTCATCCGCAAAGCGGGCAACAAACATCTCGGTCAGCGGCAGAATATCCTGCGGACGGTCGCGCAGAGGCGGCAACTGCAGCGTCAGGACGTTGAGACGGTAGAAGAGATCTTCGCGGAACTCTCCGCGCTGTACCAGCTCAATCAGGTTCTTCTGCGTGGCGCAGATCACCCGCACATTCACATGCACTTCATGCTCTTCACCGACGCGGCGGAAGGTGCCGTCATTGAGAAAACGCAACAGTTTGGTCTGCATTCTCGGCGACATCTCACCGATTTCATCCAGCAGCACCGAGCCGCCGTTCGCCTGTTCGAAAAAGCCCTTCTTGCCTTCAAGCGCATTAGGATAGGCACCAGCAGCATGTCCAAACAGCTCGCTTTCCGCAACGTCGTCAGGCAGTGAGGCGCAGTTCAGCGCCAGGAAAGGATTCTTGCCGCGGGCGCTGCGCAGATGGCAGGCGCGCGCGAGCATGTCTTTCCCGGTGCCGGTGTCGCCCACAATCAGCAACGGCGCATCCAGCATCGCCAGCTTGCGGGCCTGATCCACCACCTGCCGCATTTTCGGCGTCACGGCAATGATGTGATCAAACTCCGAATCGTCTGTGACCACCAGATTCTGTAGCTGACGGCCCATGCGGGCGGTCGACTTCAGCATCACCATCGCGCCGACCGGCCGGTCGCTCTGGCCCTCTTCACCCGGCAGATAGATGGGACGCGCTTCCATCAGAAAATCCCGGCCCTCAATAACGACATGCTGCGCTTGCGCTTCCACCCGATCGCTCTCCAGCCAGCGCATGAAGTTGAAGCCGGTGATCAGATGACCGGCGCTGAAATTGCGCATCTTCTCTTCATCGAGATTGAAGAGGTTCTGTGCCGCCGGATTGGCCAGCTCAACCTTACTTTTCAGATCGACAGAGAACACGGGATCGGGCATCGCCACCAGCAGCGCACTCAGCGCACGGTGTTCCCGCTCAGAAGGCATGTACGTGACAGTGCGCACATCTGTCACGCCTGGCGTACGCCGGATTTCAGCCATCAGATTGCTGAAGGCATCAAATTCCAGCGCAGCAAAGTTGAGATAGATACGCCCAATCGCCGTAATTTCGATACCGCGTAAATCAATATTGCGTGCCACCAGCAGGTCGAGCAGTTCACGCGTCAGACCGATACGGTCCTGACAGAACACTTCCAGACGCATTGCGTTCGCCTTAATCAGGTTCAGATGGTGCAATGATACGCTAAGTCGCGCACTGGCAGAAAGAACTCTGTCAGGAAAAGTTGACACTTCTGGCGTGGATGATGGCGTTTTGTACTGCGCGGGAAAATGATACGGGTGAATAGTAATGGCAGGGTGCGGTCCTTCACATGAGAGGGGACATTACGCCGTTTCATCAGGCTGCGAGGAATAATAGAGGGGGGTCTCTGCCGATTGAATAAGCATGAAGGCGGCCAGGCCGCCTTCATGCTTGCAGATGCGCTTCAGGAGGATTTGTTGTTGCCATTCTGCAGCGCCTCTTTCATCTGTCCCAGCAGCTCACGCCGGAAATCGCCCAGCCGGGGCTTATCCTGCTCCAGCCAGGGCAGCGGGCGGCAAAGCTCCATCGCTTTCACACCCAGACGTGCGGTCAGTAAACCGGCACCAATGCCCTGCGCGGCACGCGTTGAGAGCCGGGCGGCGATATCCTGCGACATCCAGTCCATCCCCACTTCCCGCACCAGCTCTGACGCCCCGGCAAAAGCCATGTTAAGCAGCACCAGACGGAACAGGCGGATACGGCTGAAGTAACCCAGTTCGATGCCGTAGATGGCAGCGATACGGTTGACCAGCCGCAGATTGCGCCAGGCGATAAACGCCATATCGACCAGCGCCAGCGGGCTGACCGCAATCATCAGGGTGGACTCGGCTGCATGGCGACTGATTTCACGCCGCGCCTGGCGATCCAGCACCGGCTGCACCAGCTGCGCATAGAGACGGACTATCTCACTGTCGTTCTGGGTTTCATGCAGGGACGCGTGCCAGCGCTGCAAAGCCGGATGCGCCTGGTCCAGTTCCGCCTGCTGCGCCAGCTTTTCACAGAAGGCCCGGCCTTTGCCGATGCCATGACTGTGCAGCAGTTCACGCCCGACATCGCGCTCTTCAGCGCGCTGACGCAGCTGATAGAGACGACGCCACTCCGTGGTCAGGGCACCCACCCCCGCCAGGACGATCAGGCCACCAGCTACACCGCTGCCCAGTGAGAACCAGTCGCGGGCCAGCCAGGCGTCATGGGTCCACTGCACGCCCTGAGCAATGACGCTGACGCCAAACAGCAGTGCGCCAGCAGTCACCAGTTTACGCCACAGGCTGCGCTTCGGTTTCAGCGCGGCCTCCACTGCCCGTTCGCCTGCGCCCTCCTCTTCAACGGCAACATCTTCATCCTGTACCGCCAGAAAGGCGGCATCGGCCTCTGCATCAAAGGCGTGTGCCGGGCGCAGTGGCGTGGCGCGGCTCTCCTCCAGCGGACGGGCAAAATCGATACGCGGCTTCAGCGGATCACTCATCGCAATTTATCTCCCAACAAAAATTCCAGCGCGGCATCCATGCGGATATGAGGCAGCGGACGATCGACGTCGAGCTGCTGCGGGCGGAATTGTTCAAACTGAAAACCCTGCTGCTGCCAGAAGGCATTGCCGGGCAGACGCGGCGGAACGTCGCCAGGATAGACGGTCAGCGGCTCGCCATTATCCAGCCGGTTGCCGCGCAGTGCCGGGATCTTTTCGCCACGGTGATCGACCAGCCCGCTCTGCGTCGCCTGAACCGAAGCCAGTCCGATGCATTCCATCGTGATCCCTTCAAACGCCGCGTTCTGCCAGGCATCCTGCACCAGCTGCTGCAACAGCGAAACCATATTGCCATGCTGATCGCTGGTGATGTGATCGGCCTTGGTTGCAGCAAACAGCAATTTATCAATTACCGGCGAGAAGAGCCGGCGAAACAGCGTGCGCTGGCCATAATGAAAACTCTGCATCAGCTGCGTCAGGGCCAGACGCATGTCGTTAAACGCCTGCGGCCCGCTGTTCAGCGGTTGCAGGCAGTCAACCAGAACAATCTGGCGGTCGAAACGCAGAAAGTGGTTTTTATAGAAGCCTTTCACGACATGCTGACAGTAGTAGTTAAACCGCTGCTGCAACATGCCGAAGTTACTGCCCTTGTCCGCCTGGGCCAGCTTCGTCAGCCGGGCCTCATCGGTGGTTGGCCAGGGGAAGAACTGCAGCGCAGGCGCGCCCGCCATATCACCGGGCAGGACAAAGCGGCCAGGCTGGATAAAGTGTAAGCCTTCGGCTTTACAGCGGTGCAGATAGTCGGTCCAGGCGGCGGCGATTTCTGCCAGCCGGGTTTCATCGGCGGGTGCCAGCGGGTCCAGGTTCTCGCAGAGGGCGCGCCACGGCGCGGCCCACTCCGCGCGGTCGCCCTGCAACAGTCCGTTCATCTGCCGGGCCCAGGCGAGGTAGTCCTGCGCCAGCATCGGCAGATCCAGCAGCCACTCACCAGGATAATCAACAATTTCCAGATAGAGGGTCGCGGTCTCTTTCAGGTGGCGCAGCAGGGAATCGTTGGGACGGTAACGCAGCGCCAGACGCATTTCGCTGACGCCACGGGTGGGCACAGGCCAGGCGGGTGGCGTGCCGTAGAGCTGTGCCAGCCCTTCGTCGTAGGTAAAGCGTGCGGTGCCCATGTCGCGCTGCGGCACGCGCTTAACACCTAACAGACGCTCATCCCGCACAACGGAAAACAGCGGCAAACGAGCGCCGCTGTGAACGGTTAACAGCTGGTTAACCAGAGAAGTGATAAAGGCGGTTTTACCGCTGCGGCTTAATCCGGTGACCGCCAGACGAAGATGGCGATCGACGCCGCGGTTCATTAACGCCAGTAGTTCAGTTTGCAGTCTTTTCATCTTTCTCCCTGATGAAGCGCGACGCAACCCGATTCATCACCCGCTTCAGCAGTGGCTCCAGCGCCACGGCCAGCAGCAGACGTAACGGGCGTCGCGCTACCGATTTCACCGCCCAGCCCGTCACACCGGCCGGACCATAGGTAACAGCATTGATAATGATGAATCTGGCCGCCGACTTCAATGCAGGTGCCGCGCGGTGACGGAACATTGTGGATCGCGAAAAAGACATAACACCTCCATTGCGTGAACGAACGGGCCTGAAACGGCCCGGTACAGGCGGTTTCAGATCTGGCGGAAGCGACTGCGTACGCTGAACGTTTCAGACGTTACGTAGCGTTCCACATCGCGCACGCTGCGTTCATCACGCTGCAGTGCGCTTTCCAGCTGGTCCAGCAGTTCGCTGGCGCTGGGCGGGCGTTCCCCTTCTGCGGCCGAGGCGGGCTTCTCATCCAGCACAAACCCCAGCACAAAGTAGGCGATAATCGTAAAAACAAACAGACCAAAGAACAGGGATAACACCACGATGATCCGCAGCAGGCGAACCGGGATGTCGAGATACTCGGCCAGCCCTGCACAGACCCCCATCAGCTTTCCTTCGTCTGGCTTACGCCATAACTTGCGGCCTTTCATCATGGCTGCCTCCAGTTAGGATGCTCGGCGTCCAGAATCGCTTCCAGCGCGTCAATCCGTTCGCGCATCCGTTGCGCATCCTGGGTCACACGCTGCAGGCGCTGAAGTTCGCTTTGCGACAGTTCCGAACCGCCGTTGCGTTTGTTGCTGTAATGCAGCCATAACCAGATGGGTGCCACGAACAGCACGAAAATCGTCAGCGGTATGGCGAGAAAAAGTGCGCTCATTGACTCTCCTTAATCACTTTTTGCAACGTCGAAGGTTACTCACTGCGGTTCATTTTGGCTTTCAGCGCATTAAGCTGCTGGCTGATCTCATCGTCCGCTTTCAGATCGGTAAACTGCTGGTCCAGGGTTTTGGTTTTACCAAAGCCGTGACTTTCCGCTTCCGCTTCCATGTGATCAATACGGCGTTCAAAGGATTCAAAACGCGCCATCGCTTCATCAATTTTACCGCTGTCCAGCTGACGACGCACATCGCGTGACGACGACGCCGCCTGATGACGCAGCGTTAAGGCCTGCTGACGGGCGCGCGTTTCGCTCAGCTTTTTCTCCAGCTCGCCAATTTCGCCCTTCATGCGTTCCAGCGTCTCTTCAACATGAGTGACTTCCTGCTTCAGCGAGGCGATAAGATCAGTCAGCTTCTGTTTTTCAATCAGCGCAGCGCGGGCCAGGTCGTCTTTATCTTTGCGCAGCGCCAGCTCCGCTTTTTCCTGCCACTCCGCCTGCTGAATCTCCGCCTGCTCAATACGACGGGACAGCTGTTTCTTCTCTGCCAGCGCCCGCGCAGAGGTAGAACGCACTTCGACTAAGGTGTCTTCCATTTCCTGAATCATCAGCCGCACCAGTTTCTGTGGATCTTCCGCACGCTCCAGCAGCGAATTGATATTGGCATTCACGATGTCGGCGAAACGAGAAAAAATACCCATAATGATGTTCCTCTTTTAAAAGTCTTAAACAGTGTTGCCCTGCTGGATTAATACAAGATGCATGCCAATTTTATATATAATTGATTTCAATCATCTTTTAAATTTTACAGCCTCTCACGGCTGCTTTAAGATAGTCAAAATGATTAACGGGTAGCGAAATTCATCATGACCGGAACTAATGATAATCTTCTTGGTGAGTCGAACAATTTTCTGGAGGTGCTGGAGCAGGTTTCTAAACTCGCCCCCCTGGAGAAACCCGTTCTGGTGATTGGCGAGCGCGGAACCGGTAAAGAGCTGATCGCCAGCCGGTTACACTATCTTTCCGATCGCTGGCAGGGGCCGTTTATCTCGCTGAACTGCGCCGCCCTCAACGAGAATCTGCTGGATTCGGAGCTGTTCGGCCATGAGGCGGGCGCGTTTACCGGCGCGCAGAAGCGTCATCTTGGGCGTTTTGAACGGGCCGATGGCGGCACACTGTTTCTGGATGAGCTGGCAACCGCACCCATGCTGGTGCAGGAGAAACTGCTGCGGGTGATTGAGTATGGTCAGCTGGAGCGGGTCGGCGGCAACCACTCCCTGCAGGTCAATGTACGTCTGGTCTGCGCCACCAACGAAGATCTCCCTGCGCTGGCGGCAGCGGGCAAATTCCGCGCCGATCTGCTGGATCGTCTGGCTTTCGATGTGGTGCAGTTGCCGCCACTGCGCGAACGCCGCAGCGATATTCTGGTGATGGCCGGGCATTTCGCCATCCAGATGTGCCGGGAGCTGGGGCTGTTACTCTTTCCCGGCTTTACGGCCCGCGCGCAGCAGACGCTGCTCGATTACCACTGGCCCGGCAACGTGCGTGAACTGAAAAATGTGGTGGAGCGCTCAGTCTACCGGCATAACAGCAGCGAGCAGCCGCTGGATAACATCATTATCAATCCTTTTGCTTCGCGCCAGCAACCGGTCGCCAGAATGCCGTTAAACCCGGCTGCGGATAGCGCTGCGCTGCCCGAACTGCCGCTCGATCTGCGACAGTGGCAAAACCAGCAGGAGCGGGATCTGGTGGAAGCGAGTCTGCAACAGGCACGCTACAACCAGCGCCGCGCTGCCGGTCTGCTCGGCGTCACCTACCACCAGCTGCGCGCAATGATGAAAAAGCACGATATCAAAGCCGAGAACTGATCCGCCTGCTGCACGGCTGATTGATGCACCGGGGTAAAGCCGGGTTCACTATTCTGCTTTCTTTCCCACTCAGGCTGCGTCGGGCAAAAAAAAGCCCGCCATCAGGCGGGCAACAATACTGGAAGCAATGTGAGCAATGTCGTGCTCCTCTTCGGCAGAGCCACCGTCGAAGTGCATATGAATAATAATCATTCTTATTATCATCTGTAAAGGTGTAATTGAGAATATTTCTCATTACCCCACCTTCTGTGCGCCCTTTTGCCCCGCAGAGGATGAAAATCAGGCTGACGGCGGTTGCAGGTTTTGGGACAACGCTCGCTTTGCGATACACTCTGTTCAATGCCTCAAAATCGTTGAGTTCTATGTCAAAACTACTAAGTTCGCTGTTGCTCAGCCTCAGCGTGTTGAGTGCCCCTGCATGGTCAGCACCGGTGGGTGATATTCGCCAGTCCGGCTTTGTCTACTGCGTCAGCGGCACGCTGAACACCTTTAATCCGCAGATGGCCAGTAGCGGGCTGACGGTAGATACCCTGGCGGCTCAGCTTTATGACCGGCTGCTGGATGTCGACCCCTATACCTACCGGCTGAAACCCGATCTGGCCTCCAGCTGGGAAGTGCGCGATAACGGCGCGACCTACCGCTTTCACCTGCGGAGTGGCGTCGCCTTCCAGCAGACGAATCAGTTCCGCCCCACCCGCACCCTCAATGCTGACGATGTGGTCTTCAGCTTCGCCCGCATGTTTGATCGCCATCACCCGTGGCATAACGTGAATGGCGGCAACTACCCCTACTTTGACAGCCTGCAGTTCGCCGATTCTGTTCAGAGCGTGAAGAAGATCGATAACCGGACGGTCGAGTTCCGGCTCAACAGCCCGGATGCGTCGTTCCTGTGGCACATGGCGACGCACTATGCGCCGATCCTCTCGAAAGAGTATGCCGATCAGCTGACGGCGCAGGGGCATCAGGAGGAGCTGGACCGGCAGCCGGTGGGCACCGGCCCTTATCAGCTCAGCGAATATCGCATCGGCCAGTACATCCGTCTGGCGCGCAATCCGCATTACTGGAAAGGCGTGCCCCGTCTGCAACAGGCGGTCATCGATCTCGGTTCCGGCGGCACCGGGCGACTCTCGAAACTGTTAACCGGTGAGTGTGACGTGCTGGCCTACCCGGCCGCCAGTCAGCTCAGTATCCTGCGCGATGACCCGCGCCTGCGGATGACGCTGCGCCCTGGCATGAACATCGCCTATCTGGCCTTCAATACCCGCAAGCCGCCGCTGGACCGGCCTGAGGTGCGGCATGCGCTGGCGCTGGCGATCAACAACGAACGCCTGATGGAGTCCATCTATTACGGAACGGCCGAAACGGCCGCGTCGATATTGCCGCGCGCCTCCTGGGCGTATGACAATGATGCGCGTATTACTGGCTATGACCCGGCGAAGTCACGCGAAGCGCTGGCCGCGCTGGGCATCAGCGATCTGCATCTGCGGCTGGTGGTGCCCGCAGCGTCACAATCCTGGAATCCCAGCCCGCTGAAAACGGCTGAACTGTTGCAGGCGGATCTGGCCCAGGTGGGTGTCCGGCTGACGATTGTGCCGGTGGAGGGGCGCTTCCAGGAGGCGCAGCTGATGGCGATGAATCACGATCTGACCCTCTCTGGCTGGGCCACTGACAGTAATGACCCGGACAGCTTTTTCCGTCCGCTGCTCAGCTGCGCGGCAATTCGCTCCCAGACCAATTACGCGCACTGGTGCTCACCCGCCTTTGATGAAACGCTGCAGAATGCTCTGCTGTCGCAGCAGCTCTCTGGCCGCATCGACAGCTATGACAAAGCGCAGCAGATTCTGGCGCAGGAGCTGCCGGTGCTGCCGCTGGCCTCCTCGCTGCGTCTGCAGGCATTCCGCCATGATATTAAAGGGCTGGTGCTGAGTCCGTTTGGCAACGCCTCGTTTGCCGGGGTTTATCGTGAAAGCGATAAGGAAAAGTAAGTGATTATCTATCTTCTGCGGCGTCTGCTGCTGCTGGTCATTACCCTGTTTCTGCTGTCGCTGGTCAGCTTCAGCCTGAGCTACTTTACCCCCAACGCCCCGCTGGAAGGCGCTGCGCTTTCGGACGCCTGGTGGTTCTGGTTTAAAGGAATGCTGCAGTTCGACTTTGGCGTCTCCAGCACCAACGGTCAGGAGATTGGCCTGCAACTGCGCGAGGTGTTCCCGGCGACGATGGAGCTCTGCATCCTGGCGTTTCTGTTCGCGCTGCTGGTAGGGATCCCGCTGGGGATCTGCGCCGGGGTGATGCGCAATAAATGGCAGGATAAAACCATCAGTGCGCTGGCGCTGTTCGGCTTCTCCGCGCCGATTTTCTGGCTGGCGCTGCTGTTCACGCTTTTCTTCTCGCTGACGCTCGGCTGGCTGCCGGTGTCGGGTCGCCACGATCTGCTCTACCCGGTGCAGAATATCACGGGCTTTGCGCTGATCGATGCCTGGCTGAGTCCTTCGCCCTGGCGTCACGAGATGATCATCAGCGCGCTGACCCACCTGATTCTGCCGGTGCTGGTGCTGGCGATGGCCCCCACAACAGAGGTGATCCGCCTGCTGCGCAACAGCACCAGCGACGTGATGGATAAAAATTATATTAAAGCAGCCGCTACCCGGGGGCTGTCGCGCTTTACGGTGATCCGCCGGCACGTGCTGCATAACGCCCTGCCGCCGGTCATCCCGCGTCTGGGGCTGCAGTTTTCCACCATGCTGACGCTGGCGATGATTACCGAGATGGTGTTCAACTGGCCCGGACTGGGCCGCTGGCTGATCAATGCGATTCGTCAGCAGGATTATGCGGCTATCTCCGCCGGGGTGATGGTGATTGGCGGGCTGGTGATCCTGGTCAACGTCATCTCTGATGTGATTGGCGCGGCAATGAATCCGCTAAAACATAAGGAATGGTATGCCCTTAGATAATATCTATGCCGAGAAACGCCTGCCCAGCGCGTTTCGTCAGAGCTGGCACCATTTCTACGGCAATCCGATTTCGATGGTCGGGCTGTATGGCTTTGGCGCCCTGCTGCTGCTCTGCCTGTTCGGCGGGCTGATCGCGCCTTACGGCATCGATCAGCAGTTCCTGGGGTATCAGCTGCTGCCGCCGTCGTGGTCACGCTATGGCGACGTCTCCTTTTTCCTCGGCACCGACGATCTTGGGCGGGATGTGCTGAGCCGCCTGCTGAGCGGTGCAGGCCCGACGGTAGGGTCAGCGATGCTGGTCACGCTGTTCGCCACGCTGGGCGCCCTGATACTGGGCGTGCTGGCCGGCATGACCCACGGCATCCGCTCGGCGGTAATGAACCATGTACTGGATACGCTGCTCTCTATTCCTTCGCTGCTGCTGGCGATCATTGTCGTGGCTTTTCTCGGGCCGCGACTGGAGCATGCGCTGCTGGCGGTCTGGCTGGCGCTGATGCCTCGCCTGGTACGCGAGATATACAGCGCGGTGCATGATGAGCTGGAAAAAGAGTATGTGGTCGCCGCGCGTCTGGACGGGGCCAGCGGCCGCAACATCCTGCGCTACGCCATTATGCCGAACATTCTGCCGCTGCTGATCACGGAGATCACCCGTGCGCTGTCGATGGCGATTCTGGACATTGCCGCACTCGGCTTTCTCGACCTGGGCGCGCAGCTGCCCTCACCCGAGTGGGGGGCGATGCTGGGCGACTCGCTGGAGCTGATCTACGTGGCCCCCTGGACCGTGATGCTGCCGGGTGTGGCGCTGATGGTCAGCGTATTAATTGTTAACCTGCTCGGTGACGGCATCCGTCGCGCCGTCGAAGCGGGAGTGGAATAGATGCCGTTACTCGATATCCGTAATCTCACCATCGAATTTATGACCGCTGACGGACCGGTCAAAGCGGTGGACCGCGTAAACCTGACGCTGGGTGAAGGGGAAATCCGCGGTCTGGTCGGGGAGTCCGGCTCAGGCAAAAGTCTGGTGGCAAAGGCCATCTGCGGCGTAACCAATGACAACTGGCGCGTGACCGCAGATCGTATGGTGTTTGATGATGTGGATCTGCTGCGCCTGACGCCGCGCGAGCGCCGTCGTATTATCGGGCATAACGTCTCGATGATTTTTCAGGAGCCGCAATCCTGTCTCGATCCCTCCGAAAGTATCGGTCGTCAGCTGATGCAGGTAATCCCGCGCTGGACGTATAAAGGGCCGTGGCTGAAACGTTTCTGGTTCTGGCGCAAAACCCGGGCCATCGAGCTGCTGCATCGCGTCGGTATCAAAGACCACAAAGATATCATGCGCAGCTTCCCCTATGAGCTGACCGAAGGCGAGTGCCAGAAAGTGATGATCGCCATTGCGCTGGCGAATCAGCCGCGTCTGCTGATCGCGGATGAACCCACCAACGCCATGGAGCCGACCACGCAGGCGCAGATTTTCCGCCTGCTGAGCCGCCTGAATCAGAATAACAACACCACCATTCTTCTGATCAGTCATGACCTGCGCACCATGAGCCAGTGGGCGGATCGGATTAACGTGATGTACTGCGGCCAGACGGTAGAAACCGCGCAGAGCGACGATCTGATGAGCACACCGCATCACCCCTATACCCAGGCGCTGATTCGGGCGATGCCCGATTTCGGGCGTGCGCTGCCGCACAAGAGTCGTCTCAACACCCTCTCCGGGGCGATCCCTTCGCTGGAGAGCCTGCCGATAGGTTGCCGGCTGGGGCCGCGTTGTCCTTACGCCCAGCGCAAATGTATTGAAACGCCGAGGCTGACCGGTAGTAAAACGCATCTTTATGCCTGCCATTTCCCGCTCAATATGGAGGGCCAGTAACATGGAAACCCTGCTGGAAGTGCGCAACCTGAGTAAAACGTTTCGCTATCGCACCGGTTTGTTCCGCCGTCAGCATGTCGAGGCGGTGAAATCGGTGAGCTTTACCCTGCGTGAAAGGCAGACGCTGGCCATCATCGGTGAGAACGGATCAGGAAAATCCACCCTGGCGAAAATGCTAAGCGGCATGGTCGCGCCGACGGAGGGTGAGATTCTGATTGACGATCATCCGCTGACCTTCGGCGATTATGGCTACCGCAGTCAGCGCATCCGCATGATTTTTCAGGACCCCTCCACCTCCCTGAATCCGCGCCAGCGCATCAGTCAGATTCTCGATTTTCCGCTGCGGCTCAACACCGATCTCAATGCGGAAGCGCGCGAGAAGCGCATCATCGCAACCCTGCGGCAGGTGGGATTACTGCGCGATCACGCCGGTTATTATCCCCATATGCTGGCACCCGGTCAGAAGCAGCGTCTGGGTCTGGCCCGTGCGCTGATCCTGCAGCCCAAAGTGATCGTGGCCGATGAAGCGCTGGCCTCACTGGATATGACCATGCGCTCTCAGCTGGTGAACCTGATGCTGGAGCTGCAGGAAAAACACGGTATCTCCTACATTTATGTGACGCAGCATCTGGGCATGATGAAACATATCAGCGACAAGGTGCTGGTGATGCATCAGGGCGAAGTGGTCGAGCGCGGCGGCACCGCGGATGTGCTGGCCTCACCGCTGCAAGATCTGACCCGACGCCTGATCAGCAGCCACTTCGGCGAAGCGCTGAGTGCCGAAGCCTGGCGACGCGAGCGCTGATTTTGCTGCCCGTCGCGGAAATTGCGGGCCGGTTTACCTGATTTATGAGAGACGTGCTAGAATCCGCACGTCGATTAACGTCGGTCGCTTACTTTTTAATCATGCGGCCGCCAACAACAATGACCATAAGGATTACAGCTATGGGTTTTCTTTCCGGTAAGCGCATTCTGATTACTGGCGTTGCCAGTAAACTTTCCATCGCCTACGGTATTGCACAGGCGATGCACAAACAGGGCGCAGAACTGGCTTTCACCTACCAGAACGACAAGTTAAAAGGTCGTGTGGAAGAGTTTGCTAAAGATTTGGGTTCAGACATCGTGCTGCCATGTGACGTAGCAGAAGATGAGAGCATCAAATCTCTGTTCACTGAACTGGCAAAAACCTGGCCGAAATTTGACGGTTTCGTTCACTCTATCGGCTTCGCGCCTGGCGACCAGCTGGATGGCGACTATGTGAACGCCGTTACCCGCGAAGGCTTTAAAATCGCGCATGACATCAGTGCTTACAGCTTCGTTGCGATGGCGAAAGAGTGCCGTGAGATGCTGAATCCAGGCTCCGGCCTGCTGACCCTCTCTTACCTGGGTGCTGAGCGCGCGATCCCGAACTACAACGTGATGGGTCTGGCGAAAGCGTCCCTGGAAGCGAACGTGCGTTACATGGCAAACGCCATGGGCCCGGAAGGCGTGCGTGTTAACGCCGTCTCTGCAGGTCCAATCCGCACCCTGGCCGCTTCAGGCATCAAAGATTTCCGTAAGATGCTGGCGCATTGCGAAGCGGTCACCCCGATTCGCCGTACCGTCACCATCGAAGATGTCGGCAACTCTGCCGCGTTCCTCTGCTCTGATCTGGCAGGCGGCATCACCGGTGAAGTCGTTCACGTTGATGGCGGCTTCAGCATCGCCGCGATGAACGAACTGGAACTGAAATAAGTTCCCTGAGGGCGAGCCTGGCTCGCCCTCTTTTTTTGCCCCCGCCCCGCCTCACTCCCTGATTTTTCTGCCGTTATAGCGTAACGCTATTAATTATCACCGATCATTCTTTTGCCCCGGCCCGGCCATCAGCGACGATAAGCCTGCCCTTCGGTTTATGCACATTTTCAGATTCTGCCGCCTGCATACCGAACCCGAATCTGCAAAAGGATTGATCATGGAACAACGCCGCTATCCGGGCCATAACCACTGGTTTTACGAGAGCCAGACCAGTCCACGAACCTCTCAGGCCGCGCCGCTGGTGCCCGAGGCCGCCCATATCGATGACCGCTTTCTGCTGGGCTGCCACGCCGATCACGCCGGGATGCACGCCCTGTTGCGCTCGCAGCAGCCCGCCCTGCTGGCCGCACGCGATCTGGCGCAGCTGCTGTTTCCCGATCGGGTGACCACGTCGCTCACCCATACGTTAACGCTCTACGACCGCCTCAGCACCGCCCTGACCGTCGCGCAGGTGGCGGGGATCCAGCGCTTGTGTAACCACTACTCTGCCCGCCTGAATCCGCTGCCCGGCCCCGACTCTTCACGCGAAAGTAACAACCGCCTGACCCAGATCACGCAGTACGCCCGTCAGCTGGCGATGCAGCCTGAGCTGATCAACGGCAGCGCCATTACCGCACTGGATGGGGTTGGCCTGACCGAGCCCGATATCGTGACGCTGAATCAGGTGATCGGGTTTGTCAGTTATCAGGCGCGGGTGGTGGCGGGCTTACAGGCACTGCAGGCTCAGCCGGTTCGCTGGCTGCCCGGCAGCACCGCGCCCCCCGATGCAGAGGCAACCGGCTTCGATCAGCCCGCCCGCTGGCAGCCGGTGCTGAAGCCGCTGGAGCTGCGTTATGCCAGCGCGGAGCAGCTCGCAGCAATCACCCGTTGCCAGTCACTGCCGGGTATGCAGGAGGCAGTCTGGGTGCTAGCACACGATCCTGCGGCGTTATATGGCTGGGCGCAGCTGCGTCAGCACCTCTCTGACGAACCTGCCTTGCCAGAGGCGGTCGCCGCCCGCATCCTCGGCAGTCGCTGGCTTTTCCGGCTGCTGGACGGTCAGGCGAGTCTGATTGAAGGGGTCGATGATGCCGGATCACGCGGCGCAGAACAGCAGATTATCGCACTGGCGGCGCAGCTTACCCGCTCACCGGAGCGCTTCAGCGCGGCCCATCTGCAGCCCCTCATGGAAGCGGGCTGGGAGAATGATGCGCTGTTCGCGCTGATTCAGCGTGTCGCGATAGGCAACTGGAACAGTCGCCTCTTTTACGCGTTGGGCGAAGCGCAGTAATCGTAAAAAGTGCGAGCCTGCCGCCGGTTACATCGGCAGCCGCGCGCGTGCTTCATCGAAAAAGTGCTGGGCCAGCGGGGTGGCACGGCCAGGCTCGGCGATAACCAGCGCCGCCTGACGTGCCATGGGTGGCAGCGTGATGGCGCGCTGCTGCAGCCCCTGAAGTGAAGCGGGCAACAGATGCCCCACTGGTGAAACCAGCAGCCCCAGCCCGACCTGGGCGCACTGCATCAGCTGCATGACGGACGCGCTCTCGACAATCACCCGTGGTACCAGACCTGCCTCACGAAAGGCCATGTCGAGATAACGGCGAAAATAGCGGGTCGGCTCCGCCAGGCAGAGCGGCTGTTGCGCCAGATCCGACAGCGCCAGCGGCGTATCACCCACCAGCGCCGGGAAATGGTCAGGATGGAACACCGCTTCAACGCCGCGGTCCGCCAGCAGCTCGGTCTGAAAATGGAGTTCGCGCAGGGTCGCCATCTCAAAAAAGCCGATGCCGACATCCACGGTGTGACTGTTGAGCGCATCCAGCAGCTGATCAGCGCTCAGCACCGCGATGCGGTAGTCGAGCTGCGGATATCTCTCCTGGACCACTTTCAGCAGCAGCGGCAGAGCCATGCTGCACTGCGGAACCACTCCCACCCGCAGCGTGCCGTTTACCCCATGTTTCAGTGATTCGACTTCCAGCTTCAGCCCCTGATACACCGAAACGATTTCCCGCGCCCATGCCAGCACGCGATCGCCCTCTGGCGTAAATCCGGCGAAGTTATTACTGCGGTTAATCAGCGGCAGGCCCAGCTCTCGCTCCAGATTTTTCAGGCGCATAGAGAGTGTCGGCTGTGTAACGAAACTGGCTTCCGCGGCGCGCCCGAAATGGCGTTCGCGTTCCAGGTTACACAGGTAAATCAGTTGTTTAATGTCGATTTTAATTACCAATCAATTAGTCAGGTGTTAATTAAATTTCCATTTAGTGTTACGTACTACGCGATGTACTAAATGAAATTTCACCTCAGATTTCTTTTCTTCTCACATGATACTATGCCTGTTGCAGGTGGGCTTCAAATTGTGGGTCGGTTTGACTCGAACACTGATCAAACTTCAGCTGTAACCTTATCCAACACGATGATGCCCTGTAGTTCATGACCCTCTATCGTCTCACCATCCTGAGTGATAATCCCTGTATTGAATAATTCCCCAGTTGCAGGTAGTCATCAAACTGGAATGATACCGTATCACCTGGTCGGGCCTGAAGAGATCGGTCTAACATAGCAAATCCGCCTTGCGTTTCTATGCGGAGCATGTGGTTCGGGCTCTGTCGCCTGTTCCATGAACATATCCTGTTCGCGCCGTATCCACTGATTGCACTGCTGCAACGTCCAGTGATGGTTAACGGCCTCCAGCTTCGCCTGGAATGCACTGGTCGTCACTATCTGCCGCCCCAGTCGGTTCAGCGTTATAGCCTGTTTGAATGCAGGCCGTTTCTCATAGTCTCTCGCCATCAATTATCTTCTTCTGATAAATACTGCATGAATAAACAACAATAGCGATAGATGGATTTAATCAATGCGAAACGGGAAGCAAAATTGTAAAGCTGAGGATGGTGTTGAAATTTTCGGCTAGAGGCTTCGGTTACGAATAACTAATCTCAAATTACATCCCCCGCAACTTGCTCATTGAGGTACGGTTGATTCATTACCTGGTCGCCAGGTTTTTTTCGCTTTTAGTAGTATGATATAAATCACGCAATACTAATTTTAATAAATTCCTTAGGGGCAATATACTTACCAGAAGGGGTTTTTTAGCAATTTCTGCAGGTCTGTCTTTAGTTAGCTGTGATTCGAAGTTTTTCTCCATGAGAAAAGACGTTCTTCGTATCTGTGTAGCCTCTGACCTTCACTTTGGTCAAAAAGATACTGACTACCAGGCTTTTGCTAACAGTTTTATCTCGACAGTTAATGGATTTAACAAAAAAGAGAAAATCGATTTTTTAGTTTTTAATGGTGATTTGGTTCATGGCGATAGCAAATTCATTATGCCGGTGAGAGACAAATTAAACGAACTTGATATGCCGTATTATGTTACTAAGGTAAATCACGATACTGTTGATGAAAAACCATGGAAGGATTGCTTTAAAACAGAATTCAATCATGAATTTGTAGTTGAAGATGATGCGTTTATTTTTCTTAATACTTCGGATTATGCAGGTGCTTATCTTTGTCCTGACCTTAGCTGGCTTAAAGACCATCTTGAGAAGCACAAGAATGCCAGAAACATCTTGGTGCTCATGCATATTAATCCGGCTGGAGAGACCAAATTTGCGGCAGAGTGCGATGAAATGCTGAATTTGTTTTCTTCGTACCAGAACGTCAGAGAAGTCTTTAATGGTCACGATCATGAGGAGGATGGCGCGATTCTGCAAAAGAGTACGCCATTTATCTTTGACGGCCACATTGGCGGGAGTTGGGGCGTCAATTACCACGGTTTCTGAATCATCGAAATCAGAGGCCAAGACAAAATAATCACCTATATGATGAATCAAGATAAAGTCATCAACAAAACAAAAATTTAATAGTCAGGAGGTGTTAACCTCATCTTGACTGGAATGATTTAGGCATATCTTTCCAAATTATTTACTGAGCTTTTAGGATATGAATCAGACTGAACATCACCCTATATTTTACCAATGCCTTAAGGATTTCATTTTCCACTTTGGTGCCAATTCTTATTTTGAGTAGACCTGAACGCACAAATCAATCCAGCGCCCAATTGGTATATCAATCGGCGCCCCAGCCTCATATCCTTTAACTTCATTGCGAGCTCAATCCGGATCTGATGCATGTTCGCGATGGAGAGTTTTGATAAGCAGGTTGTGCTGCCCCCATAATAAGATAAAACCTTCAGTTAGTAATGTCGGCTGATTTTCTTCATATTTCCTGTTTCACCAGTCCGTTGCAAATTCAGCTGGTGCTTGGTAAGCCAGCGATGAATGGGGACGGATCTCGTTATAGCCCTGCCGCCAGTCATTAATCATTTTCCGGGCATGAAAAATATCGCTAAACCAGTGTTCTTTCAGATATTCATCGCTAAATCATCCTTTGAACTTTCAATAAATCCGTTCTGCGTTGGCTTGCCTGACGGGATAAGCTGTATCCACACCATGCTCAACGGCCAATTGATAGAGTGCGCAGCAGGTAAATTCCGGGCCTTGATTGATTTTTATTGTCATCGGATATCTTTGAGACAGCGCTATGCTGTCCAGAATACGCGTGACCAGAACGCCTGAAATAACTTAAAGTCTCCTTCGTGAAATCATTTAAACAGGTCAGGCACTTAATCCTGCGGCCGCTGGCAAGTAAGCCCATAAAGAAATTTATCGACCATGTAAGGTTCGGCGCATCCGGGCGCAGAGGCGGAACATGTACGGTCCCCAGCCCTTACGGCGTCGTGTTCGTTTAATCGCAAGCTCATCAATACGCCCTGATAAATGTGCATCAGCAGCCGGACGCTGAGCATCATAACGGCAGTTCGTCAGGGACAAGCCTGTAAGTCTGCTGGCACAACGTTGCGACAGACCGGTTGCATCACACATCAACACTACGGCTCCCTGCTTCTGGCCTGTCGTCAGTACTTTCTCCCCAGAGCCATCTGAAGCGCCTCCTTATCCAGCATGATCCAGCATGTCTTCGGCAAGCAGCTTCCTGAACCTGGCGTTCTCTTCCTTTAGCCCCATCAGGCGCTTAACCTCGGACTCCTCCATACCGCCATACTTCTTACGTCAAATGTAAAAGGTGGCGTCGGAAATAGCTTGCTTACGGCAGAGCTCACGGGCAGAAACCCGGCTTCAGCCTTGCGGAAAATAATGATGATTTGTTCGTCGGAAAGACGCTTCTTCATAGGGATGTCCTCATGTGGCTTATGAAGACATTACTAACGTCGCAATGTATTGATCAACGGGGAGAGGTCAACTCCGCCTTAACCTCTCAGTGTGGTAAAGAACTCATATCCATAATTCGCAGGTAAAATTATTTGAATCGGCAATTAATGGCTGGTAAATAATCTTAACTTTCAATAAGGAGATGGATCATGCCTTTGTTCACATTTGGCCTGTTAACAATTGCAGGTGCAGTTTTAGTACCTGCATTATGGCTGTTATTTTATGGATTCCGCCGTTTTGGAGCCTTTATTGACCGCAAACCAACCCCGGGCGATCGGGTCCCATGGTACCTAGCTATTAGTCTTGTCTTTGGTATTGTTGCTGGCTCTTTATTACAGCCTGGCTGGGATAGAGTAAGCAGTTGCCATAATTATGATGGCACACCGTACGCAAAATGCGTTGGGAACATGATCATACCAGGCAGATAGCAAAAAACCCGCCAAGTAGCGGGTTTTCTAATCGCTTTCTTTAGGGTGGCGAAATAGCTTTGCCTGATTCATTGGCCGCTATACCCATCATAAATGCTTCCGTTGCTTCAAAAAAATGATAGTACGGTTAATTGACGTATGTTCAAGCCAAAGCATCAGTGCTGGAGTTGCACCAGCCTCCACCACCGCTATCCTAAAGCATTATGGCCATACGAAAATGCAACATAAAAATCAATAAAATCAACATTCATGAAAATCATGGGCACTGTTCATCTATAAAGATATCGCTGATTTACCTTCGAGGATATGTTAGGTATTCAGCCTGTCCATACATGGGTCATTTACGCACAAAGCATTGAGGTATGGCTGATTACCTTTGGAAAAGAATTATAAGGAGCTTAGATCCAAGCACGAATTGATATAGGCTTTAACGCGCAGACTATTTAAGAGTTGAATGCCGAAATCGGCCAACTGAAGTCTGTAATTGGTTTTCTTTTGGCCAAGCTTCGCCTATGCCTCCTCAGTCAATCAGCAGATACTTAGCGACAGAGCCAATCTTGAGTTCATAGGAAGTTTCAGTGACGTTAATCTCTTCAAGACTGTAGTTTGGAGTGCCAACTTTAAAACGGGCGTCCAGTTTGTCGATGTACCGGCGCAAGATTGCATCATGCGAGCGGAATGCTGAGCTGCTGATAGAGTCGACCTTCAAAATCAGGCCTTCCATGGCGTAATCCAGCGCTCTGAATTGATTGGGGTTTAGAGGTTACCCTGTGCTGGCCCTGAAGGTTTAACCGCACGGTTCATTTGCGCGGCCGGAAAATGGCGTTCAGCGCCAGGCAGATCAGGCCGAACCCCACCAGCAGCAGAAAGTCGTAGCTGAGCAGCCTGTAGAGCCCTATTCCGGCTATACCGCCCGCCAGGAATGCGAGCAGCGTCAGCACATGCAGCCGCAGCCGACTCAGGTAGAGCGGTGCCTCTTTCGGGGAGATTTTACGTCGCAGCACCTCAAACAGCATCGCCAGCTCAATCCCGATATCGGTCGCCGTGCCGGAGACATGGGTGGTACGGACGCGGGCGTCCGAAATCCGTGTGACCACCGCATTCTGCAGCCCCATCAGAAAGCTCAGGCTCAGGATTAACACCACGCCCGGCGACAGCGGCGGAAAGTGATTCTCTATCACCCCCAGTACCATCAGCGCAGCGCCTTCAGCCAGGATGACAAAGGCATAAATAGTGCGGATGTTTCTGCGGCGACCGGAATTGATAACCAGGGTGGAGAGCGCCGACCCGGCGATGAAGAGGATGACGATGGCGAGAAAAAAGAGGCCGGTTCCCGGATTCGCTTTTGCCAGATGATCGGAGAGCAGCGAGACATTGCCGGTCATGTTGGCAGAAAAGAAACCGACAATCTCAAAGGCGGCGGTGTTCAGCGCCCCCGCAGCGGCCGCCAGCGTACAGGCCAGACGGGTGTCGGCGCTGTGGCTGCGGGCACTTTCTGTACTGATTAGCATGACCACCACATATTCAGAGGAAAGCCTTATCATCCGCCGTTTCCCGGCCGGCGACAAGGCGCTGAATCAAACTCTCCCGACGCACTGACCTCAGGGCAAGCTGCCCGGATAACCTGCCTTACCGGCAGCAGGTTTCGCGCGGCACTGGCGCCGCGCGGAACCGCCGGTTAATGGCTGGCGAGACGGAACGTGGATACCGACTGCGTCAGGTACTGCACCTGCTCTTCCAGCGAGGCGGAGGCCGCTGCAGACTCCTGCACCAGCGCCGAGTTCTGCTGCGTCACGCTGTCCATTTCGGTCACGGCCTGTTCAATCTGACCGATGCCGCGACTCTGCTCATCTGACGCGGTAGAGATATGCTCCATCAGCAGGTTAACCTGGCTGACCGAGGAGATAATCGCGCTCATCGCCTCACCCGTGCGGCTGACCTGATCAGAACCGGCGTGAATGATGGCGACCGATTCGGCAATCAGGCTCTCAATCTCTTTAGCGGCCGTGGCGCTGCGCTGCGCCAGGTTCCGGACTTCGCCCGCCACCACCGCAAAACCGCGACCCTGCTCCCCGGCGCGGGCCGCTTCCACCGCTGCGTTCAGCGCCAGAATATTGGTCTGGAAAGCGATGCTGTCGATAACGGTGGTGATCTCTTCAATCTTCTTCGAGCTGGCGTTAATCAGCCCCATTGAGACCACCACTTCCTGCGACACTTTCTCACCGCTTTCGGCATTTTTCACCGCTTCACTGGTCAGGCGGCAGGCTTCAAAGACGTTTTCGGTGTTCTGTTTCACCGTTGCGCCCAGCTGCTCCATGCTGGCGGCGGTCTCGGTCAGCGCGGCTGCCTGCTGCTCGGTGCGTGAGGCGAGATCGATGTTGCCCGCAGCAATTTCCTGTGACGCGGTGGAGACGGAGCGGGTCGAGTCACGAACCTGCAGAATGATAGAGGTCAGCGCGCTGCGCATCTGCTCCAGCGAGCCCATCAGCAGCTGAATTTCACTGCGGGAGTTCGCCCTGACCGGGACGCTGCTGTCCAGCACGCCCGCCGCAATCAGCCTGCAGTGTTCCTGCGCATCATTCAGCGGGGAGAGCACGTAGCGCTTCATGAAGATGTAGATCGCGATGATGATGGCAAAAAAGAGCACGCCAAACAGTCCCAGCAGGGTAATGCCGGTGGTGAAATGACTCTGCGCATCACTGTTGAGTTTTCTGGCGTAGGTTTCATGCTGCGCCAGCACCCGATCCAGAATGATTTCATACTGGCGATCCAGACGCACCACGGTGGCAATCTGGTTTTTGAATCGCAGCTGGTCGTGCGCTTCTGCTGCTTCAATTAACGGCTGCAGGCCCTGCTGGCGATAGGCCTGATAGGCCTGACGATAGGCTTCCGCTTCAGCCTCTTCGCCCGGCAGACGCGGCGCGTTCATATAGGCCTCAAACGCCGCATCCGCCTTACCGGCAACGGTGCGAACGCTGTCCAGCGTGGCCGGGTTATTCGCCTCACTGCCCTCTATCGACTTCATGTACTCCATCAGGCGGACACGCAGCGTACGGCTGTGGTTGATAGGGTCGATCACCGACAGCACAACGCGGATCTCTTTGTTAACCGCATTCAGGGAGTGATTGCTTTGAACAAGCAGCCAGGTACTGATTGCCACGCTGGTAAGAAACAGCGCCAGCAGGAAAGAAAAAATAATCAGGGAGGACTTTTTTAACGACATCGCTACGTTCCGGAAATTGGGAGGATTAGTGGCTATATCGGCAAAAAAAAGCAGCCCATTAGGGCTGAACTTTTTTTAGTTACAATAAGCGGAGCGGCAGCGTGCAGCCTTTCTCCCCCTTTCCGGCAGACCGCCCGCTGATGACCCGAAACAGGCTGTCGCTAAGCTACGCCTAGCGCCCGCTTTACCTCACTGGCGACTTTCTCGACCTGCGGCCCGTAAATTACCTGAACATCATGCTCGCTGACGCGATTGACGCCGTTGGCACCGGTGCTCATCAGCGTCTGATCCACCACCTGATTCATCTCTCTGACCCGTACCCGCAGTCGGGTAAAGCAGCAATCGACATCCTCGATATTGGCCTGCCCGCCCAGCCCGCTGATAATCACCTGGGTGCGCTCATCCGCAGCGACCTGCTGCGGTTTCTCCTCTTCCGATTCCCGGCCCGGCGTTTCGACATGCATCCGGGTGATCACCAGCCGGAAAGCGTAATAGTAAAGCGGTGCATAGACGGCCCCCAGCGCCAGTGTCCACCACCAGTGCGTTTTCGCCCCGCCCAGCATGCCGAATACCACCAGGTCGATGATGCCGCCCTGCACATTGCCAATCATCAGGTGCAGCATCGACATCAGCATGAAGGAGAGACCGGTCAGGAAGGCGTGCAGGAGATAGAGTACCGGCGAGACAAAAATAAAGCAGAACTCCAGCGGTTCCGTAATACCGGTCGTGAACGAGGTCAGCGCGCCCGCCATCACCAGCGCTTTGACCCGCTGTTTATGCTCTGGCCGTGCGGTGTGATAGATCGCCAGGGCAGCGGCGGGCAGGCCAAACATCATGACCGGAATTTTGCCCTGCGCCAGAAACTGCGTGGCGGTGCGCAGCGTCGCATCCGGGATCGACCCCGGATGGGTCAGCGACGCGTTGAAGATGTTGAGCGCACCGACAATGGTCTGGCCATCGACCACGGCCATACCGCCGATCGGGGTGAAGCGAACGGTTTCGTTGAGGATATGGTGCAGGCCGGTGGGGATCAGAATGCGTTCAAATGCCCCCAGCAGGAACGCGCCATACTGGCCACTTTTGCCGATCATCGCGCCGATCCAGGCGATCCCCTGGCCAATGGTCGGCCAGACCAGCGCCAGCAGCACCCCCACCAGCGGCAGGCAGACGACGGTGACGATCGGCACAAAACGACGCCCGCCAAAAAAGCTGATCGCGGTGGGCAGTTGCTGGGTGTAAAAGCGGTTGTGCAGCGCGACCGTTATCAGCCCGGCAATCACCCCACCCAGCACGCTCATGTTGTAGGTAAAAACCCCCAGCATGCTGATATATTCCGCCGAGGTCATCATCGCCGTCGTCTGATCCATCCCCGCCTGCTGCAGAGCGGCCGGTGTGGTGGTGGCGGCCGTGATCCCTTTGGCCGCCAGGGTGGCGCTGATGCCGACATTCATCACGATGTAGCCAATCACCGCAGCAAACGCGGCCGTGGGCTTCTCCGCTTTTGCCAGCCCGATAGCACTCGCCACGGCAAAGAAGAGCGGCAGGTTTGTAAACAGCGCACCGGCGATCTTGCGGATAAAGCCAATGATAACCTGCGGCACCGCCATCTGAACAAACGCCTCACCGGTCACCGCCGGGTTCTGCATCGCCGCCGCCAGCCCGAGAAAGATCCCTGCGGCGGCGATCACCGAGATTGGCATCATTAGCGCTTTGCCGAACGCGTGGATCTGGCTGGTCAGCTGTTTCATGGTGTCGCGCCCTCTCTGATGATAAACAGCAAGTATTAGCCCGTTACCGAGAGAACTCCCGTTATCAGCGCGTTAAAACTGGGTAAAATCTGACCAGCATCACACTTCTGGCCGATGCACGATAAACGCCAGCTATCGCACCATTATGTCAATCAATTAGACAAGGTATGACGATAATTGCACACTCCCCTTCACCATCAGGCTATAACCTGATAACAATCATCAAACAATTATTCTTACTATAAAAAGCCTGCACTCAATATGAAATTTAAACGCCAAATCAAACCCTACCGCGCGGCTGCGGGCGGCTGGGGTTCACTGGAAGCCACCACGCGTTTCGTTCTTGACAGCAAAGCGGCCCTGAAAAATATGCGCAACCTGATGCGCATGAACAAAGCACGCGGTTTTGACTGTCCGGGCTGCGCCTGGGGTGATGACAATAAAAGTACCTTCAGCTTCTGCGAAAACGGCGCAAAAGCGGTGACCTGGGAAGCGACGCGCCGGGTGGTTGATACCGACTTTTTCGCCCGGCATAGCGTAACCACCCTCTACACCCAGAGTGACTACTTCCTGGAATATCAGGGTCGTCTGACGCATCCGCTGCGCTACAACGCCGAAACTGACCACTATGAGCCAATCAGCTGGGACGACGCCTTTGCGCTGATCGCGCAGCACATTAAGGCGATGGACAATCCGGATCAGATGGAGCTTTACACCTCCGGTCGCGCCAGCAATGAAGCCTCCTGGCTCTATCAGCTGTTTGGTCGCCTGGTGGGCACCAATAACTTTCCTGACTGCTCCAATATGTGTCACGAAGCCAGCGGCACCGGGCTGAAGCGCAGCATTGGCGTCGGTAAAGGCACCATTCGTCTGGACGATTTTGACCATGCGGATGCGATTTTTGTCTTTGGTCAGAACCCCGGCACCAACCATCCGCGCATGCTGCACAGCCTGCGTCACGCTGCCGACCACGGCGCAAAAATCGTGACCTTCAACACCCTGCGCGAACGCGGTCTGGAACGCTTTGCCGATCCACAGAAACCGCTGGAAGTGGTGACCTCTAAAGCCGGCACCATCAGCTCCTCCTACTACCAGCCGAATCTGGGCGGAGATATGGCCGCCGTGCGCGGCATGGTGAAATCCCTGCTGGAAACCCACCGTGCCCGCCTGGCGGCAGGTGAAAGCGGCCTGTTCGATCAGACCTTTATCAATGCCAAGACCAACGGCATTGAGGCCTACCTTGACGCCGTAGACAACACCAGCTGGATGCAGATTGTGGCGCAGTCGGGCCTGACGCAGGCGCAAATCCGTGAAGCAGCGGCCATCTATCAGAGCGCTGACCGGGTGATCTGCACCTGGGCGATGGGGATCACACAGCACAAGCATTCGGTAGACACGGTGCGTGAAATCACCAACCTGCAGCTGCTGTTTGGCCAGCTGGGCAAAAAAGGCGCAGGTCTCTGCCCGGTGCGCGGTCACAGTAACGTGCAGGGCAACCGGACGATGGGCATTGATGAGAAACCGACGCAGGCGTTCCTGGATGCGCTGGGCAACCATTTTGGTTTCGAGCCACCGCGTGCCGCGGGCCACAACACCGTTGAAGCGCTGAATGCCATGCTGCGTAATGAAGTCAAAGTGCTGATTGCGCTGGGTGGCAACCTGGCCGCGGCGGCGCCCGATTCACCGCGCACGGAAGAGGCGTTATCGCGCTGTGGTCTGACCGTACACATCAGCACCAAGCTGAACCGCAGCCACCTGGTGCCGGGTCATGAAGGGCTGATTCTGCCGACGCTGGGCCGCACGGAACGTGACCGCCAGGCAACCGGCAATCAGTTTATTACCGTCGAAGACTCGTTCAGCATGGTGCACGCCTCCGAAGGGATCGGCATTCCGCTGGCGGAAACGCAGCGCTCTGAAA
Organism: Type-F symbiont of Plautia stali; assembly: GCF_059731105.1. Classification (NCBI taxonomy): domain Bacteria; kingdom Pseudomonadati; phylum Pseudomonadota; class Gammaproteobacteria; order Enterobacterales; family Enterobacteriaceae; species Type-F symbiont of Plautia stali. Next base: position 2,109,873 of record NZ_AP035909.1, read on the forward strand.
CGGCCATCGTCGCCGGGATCGCGCAGGCGGTGCTGGGTGATGACAAAGTGAAGTGGCGCGACCTGGCGGGTGACTACAACCTGATCCGCGACCATATCGCCGCGACCATTCCGGGCTTTGCCGACTTTAACGCGAAATGCGATATTCCTGGCGGGTTCTACCTGGGCAATGCCGCTGCGGAGTTACGCTTCAATACACCAAGCCAGAAAGCGGAATTTAATGCGTCGATGCTGCCGGACTCGCTGTTCCCGGCGCTGGATCAGGCGGTGCCGTTTACCCTGCAGACCCTGCGTTCACACGACCAGTACAACACCACCATCTACGGCCTCGATGACCGTTATCGTGGCGTGTTTGGTCAGCGAGAAGTGGTCTTTATCAATCCGGACGATATGGCGGATCTGGGCTTTACCGAAGGCCAGAATGTCGATATCGAAACGCTGTGGAATGATGGCATCACCCGTCGCGTCAGCGGTTTCAAGCTGGTTCCTTATAATATTCCGCGCGGAAATCTGGCGGCCTACTATCCGGAAACCAACCCGCTGGTGCCGCTGAACAGCTTTGGTGATGGCAGCGGTACACCGACCTCCAAGTCGGTGCCCGTGAAGCTGGAACTCTCCCAGGCGCAGGCCGATCAGCGCATCGCCTGATCGCCTGTCAGCCCCTCTGAAAAGCCGGTTCGTCCGGCTTTTTGCCTTGCCGCGCGGCGTCGATTCGCGTAAAACTGTCAGCCGCATTCAGGCCACGAAACGTAAAAATTATGTTCCAGGATAACCCGCTGCTCGCGCAGCTGAAAGAGAAGCTCCATTCACAGACACCACGTGCAGAAGGCGTGGTAAAAGGCACCGAAAAAGGCTTCGGCTTTCTGGAAGTCGATGCGCAGAAAAGTTACTTCATTCCGCCTCCGCAGATGAAGAAAGTGATGCATGGCGATCGTATCGTCGCTGTGATCCACACCGATAAAGACCGCGAAAGTGCTGAACCGGAAACCCTGGTTGAGCCGTTTCTGAGCCGTTTTGTCGGCCGGGTACAGAAGAAAGACGATCGCCTGTCGATCGTGCCCGACCATCCCCTGCTGAAAGAGGCTATCCCGTGCCGCCCGGCGCGCGATGTCAGCCATGATTTTGAGAATGGCGACTGGGCTGTCGCTGAAATGCGTCGTCATCCTCTGAAAGGCGACCGCGGTTTTTACGCCGAAATTACCGATTTTATCGTCAAAGCGGATGACCATCTGGCGCCGTGGTGGGTGACGCTGTCGCGTCACAACCTTGAGCGTGAAGCGCCGGATGTCAGCTTTGGCGAGATGATGGATGAGAATCTGACGCGCGAAGATCTGACCGCGCTCAATTTTGTCACCATTGACAGCGCCAGCACCCAGGATATGGATGATGCGCTTTATGTGGAAGCGCAGGCGGATGGCTCGCTCTCCCTGACCATCGCTATCGCCGACCCGACCGCTTATGTCGCGGAAGGCAGTCAGCTGGATAAGCTGGCAGCGAAGCGCGCCTTCACCAACTACCTGCCGGGCTTTAACATCCCGATGCTGCCGCGCGAACTCTCTGATGATGTCTGCTCGCTGCGTCCGAATGTCCGCCGTCCGGCGCTGGCCTGCCGCGTCACCGTGGCCGCCGATGGCAGCCTGGCGGATGATGTCACCTTCTTTGCAGCCTGGATCGAGTCCAAAGCCAAGCTGGCTTATGACGACGTTTCTGACTGGCTGGAAAACAGCGGCAGCTGGCAGCCGGAGAGTGACGCGATTGCAGAACAGATTCGTCTGCTGCATCGCCTCTGCCAGGCGCGCAGCGAGTGGCGTCAGACCCACGCGCTGGTGTTCAAAGATCGTCCTGACTACCGCTTCCTGCTGGGAGAAAAAGGTGAAGTGCTGGAGATCGTCGCGGAACCGCGTCGCATCGCTAACCGCATCGTTGAAGAGGCGATGATCCTGGCAAACATCTGTGCGGCGAAGGTGCTGCGTGACCGTCTCGGCTTTGGTATTTACAACGTCCATGCCGGTTTCGATGCCACCAATGCTGAACAGGCCGCCGCAGTGCTGGCGAATCATGGCATTACCGTGGATGCTCAGGCGATTACTACCCTGGAAGGCTTCCGCGTGCTGCGTCGTGAACTCGATGCCCAGCCGACGCCGTTCCTGGACAGCCGCATCCGTCGCTTCCAGACCTTTGCCGAGATCAGCACCGAGCCGGGCCCGCACTTCGGGCTGGGACTGGAGGCGTACGCCACCTGGACCTCACCCATCCGTAAGTTTGGCGACATGATCAACCATCGCCTGCTGAAAGCGATCATCCGTGGCGAGACGATCGCCCGTCCGGACGATGCCGTGACGGTCACGATGAGCGAGCGCCGTCGTCTGAACCGCATGGCCGAGCGTGATGTGGGTGACTGGCTCTACGCCCGTTATCTTGCGCCGTTTGCCGGCACCGATCGTCGTTTCAGCGCCGAGATTATCGACGTGTCACGCGGCGGTATGCGCGTTCGTCTGCTGGAGTATGGCGCGGTGGCCTTTATCCCTGCTCCGTTCATTCACGCGGTGCGTGATGAGATGGTCTGCAGCCAGGAGAATGGCAGCGTTCAGATTAAAGGCGAGGTGGTTTACCGTGTGACTGACGTGATTGATGTCACCATCGCCGAAGTCCGTATGGAAACCCGCAGCGTCGTGGCGCGCCCCGCCGTCTGAGTTCCAGCTGACTTACGCCATCCGGCGGGATAACTCCGGTTATCCCGCCCGTTCCCGCCCCCGTTCAGGTTGCAAACAGGTTATATTTGTACCCCGCTTCACACTTCTCCACTGATTAACTTTCACTTACATTCCATTACATTAAGTTTAACTCGTTGTTTTCGATCGCCTTCCTCTCGATCCCTACAAGGAGTTAGTCATGAAAAACGTCAAAACCAGCGCGATCTGGTTAGTGGTGGCGTTAATCGGCGCAGGCGCTTTTGCCATGCTGGCCCTCAGCCGCGGCGAACACGTCAACGCAGTCTGGCTGGTGATAGCCGCTGTCGCCTGTTACAGCATCGCGTATCGTTTCTACAGCCTGTTTATTGCCCGTAATATCTTCGAGCTGGACGACCGCCGGATGACCCCGGCCGAGCGGCTGAGCGACGGGCTGGATTATGTCCCGACCAATAAATGGGTGCTGTTCGGCCATCACTTTGCGGCGATTGCCGGTGCCGGCCCCCTGGTCGGGCCGATTCTGGCGGCGCAGATGGGCTTTCTGCCCGGTACTATCTGGATCCTTGTGGGGGTAATGCTGGCGGGCGCGGTTCAGGATTTCCTGATCCTGTTTATCTCAACCCGCCGGGATGGTCGTTCGCTGGGTGAGATGGCCCGTCAGGAACTCGGCGCGTTTGCCGGTGTGGTGACCATGCTCGGCGCGCTGGGCGTGATGATCATTATCCTGTCGGCGCTGGCGCTGGTGGTGGTGAAGGCGCTGGCTAACAGTCCGTGGGGGCTGTTTACGATAGCCGCGACCATTCCTATCGCGCTGTTTATGGGTCTCTACATGCGCTTTATCCGTCCGGGTAAAATCGCGGAGGTATCGCTGATTGGCTTTGTGCTGATGATGGCGGCGATTATCTATGGCGGCGATGTGGCGCAACACCCCTACTGGGGCCCCTTCTTCACCCTGAAAGGCACCACGCTGACCTGGGTGCTGGTCATCTACGGCTTTATTGCCTCAGTGCTGCCGGTCTGGCTGCTGCTGGCACCGCGTGACTATCTCTCGACCTTTCTCAAAATCGGCGTGATTGTCGGCCTGGCGGTGGGCATTGTCTTTGCCATGCCGGAGATGAAAATGCCGGCGGTAACCCGCTTTATCGACGGCACCGGTCCGGTCTTCTCCGGGGCGATGTTCCCCTTCCTGTTTATTACCATCGCCTGTGGCGCGATCTCAGGCTTCCATGCGCTGGTGTCCAGCGGCACCACGCCTAAACTGGTGGAGCGCGAAAGCCATATCCGCTTTATTGGCTACGGCGCGATGCTGATGGAGTCTTTTGTGGCCATTATGGCGCTGATCTGCGCCTCGGTGCTGGACCCCGGCGTCTACTTTGCCATGAACTCGCCAGCGGCGCTGATTGGTACCACCGTGGAGAGCGCCTCACAGGTGATTAACAGCTGGGGCTTTGTGGTGACGCCTGAAATGCTGAGCGGCATCGCCCGTGACGTGGGCGAAGGCTCGATTCTGTCGCGCGCCGGCGGTGCACCGACCTTCGCCGTGGGCATGGCCCATATCATCACCGAGATCTTTAACAGCCGGGCGATGATGGCGTTCTGGTACCACTTCGCCATCCTGTTTGAAGCACTGTTTATCCTGACTGCGGTCGATGCCGGCACCCGCGCCTGCCGTTTTATGGTGCAGGATCTCGTGGGCACCGTGGTGCCTTCCATGGCGAACAACCGTTCCTGGCTGGGCAATATGGCGGGCACCACCGTCGCCGTTGCGGGCTGGGGCTTCTTTGTTTATCAGGGCGTGGTGGATCCACTGGGCGGCATTAATACGCTCTGGCCACTGTTCGGTATCGGTAATCAGATGCTGGCGTCGATGGCGTTGATCCTCGGCACCGTCGTGCTGTTCAAAATGAAAAAGCAGCGCTACGCCTGGGTCACCATCCTGCCCACCGTCTGGCTGTTTATCACCTCCATGACTGCAGGCTGGCAGAAAATCTTTCATGAGAAACCTGCTATCGGCTTCCTGGCGCAGGCCAGCAAGTTCCGCAAAGGCGTGGAGGATGGCGTGATCATCGCCCCGGCAAAAAGCGTGGCGGACATGCAGACCATCGTGTTCAGCAATCAGATCAACGCGGCGCTGTGTGCCTTTTTTATGCTGGTGGCCGTGACGATGCTGATCGCCGCGTTCTTTGTTATCCGCAAGGCGCTGCGCAGTGACAAGCCAACCACCCATGAGTCATCGGTGGCGCTGCGTAACAAGGAGGTGCGCCATGTCTGATGCGATTCATCAGTTCCAGCGGCCGCAGGGGAAATGGCAGATTATCGGCTGTCATCCCCTTACGGCCTCTGCTCCTGTCGCGTTCAGCTGGCGCGGCTTCTGGCGCGGCCTGCAGCAGTGCTTTCGCTTAATGGTCGGGGTACAGGATTATGAAACATATCTGCAGCATATGCGGCAGCATCATCCTGGCCAGCCGACGATGAACGAGCGCGATTTCCACCGTTACTGTCTGGATGCGCGCTTCCCGAGTCAGGCGGGAAAACTGGGGAAATGTCCCTGCTGATCATGGCTTAATGCCCCGCACCGCCGGGGCTTTTTTGTGCCATTCTTATCTGGATGGAAAAATATATTTGGTTTGCATCTTGTGCTGGCGTCAGATGATGAATACTGTTGCTAAAATAATGAGATAACGCCTGCAGAGCACTTCCCGGAGGAAGTTTCCATGACCGATGAACAAGGGCAAACCTTGTTGTACACCCTGTTTGGTACAACCAGCCCTCATTGGCGTCTGACCGCGGACAGCGATGCGCTACATTTTGCTGAAGATGAGTCGTCACAGACCAATATCGCCCTGCCGCTGACCCCCGGCCAGGCCGCGATGATTCGCGCGATGCCCGTCATCACGTCAAGCATTAACCTGACCATGACATTGCAGGGCATTGATGTGCCTATGCATTTTGTCGGGCGTAAAGTGAACCAGGCATCCTGGGCAGGCACCGCCTCCGCCTGGGGCGACACCTCGGCGGTTGCACGCGATCTAACGCTGGGACTCTCTTTCGCCGAACAGGTGGTTTCTGAAGCCAACTCGGTGATTGTCATCCTCGACCAGCGCGGCAATATTCAGCGTTTTAACCGTCTCAGTGAAGAATATACCGGCCTGAATGAGCATGAGGTGATTGGCCGCAACGTCTTCCAGCTCTTTATGACCAAACAGGAAGCGTCCCAGTCGCGCCGCAACATTGCGGGCTTCTTTCGCGACGGCAACTCCTATGAGGTCGAACGCTGGGTCAAAACCCGCAAAGGCCAGCGACTCTTTCTGTTTCGTAATAAGTTTGTTCACAGCGGCAGTGGCAAAAATGAAATTTTCCTCATCTGTTCCGGGACCGACATCACCGAGGAGCGTCGGGCTCAGGAACGGCTCCGGGTACTGGCTAACACCGATACGGTGACCGGTTTACCCAATCGTAACGCCATCCATCAACAGATTAGCCTGGCGCTGGAGCGTTCCGGGGGAGATGAGACCGGTGTGGTTTACCTGGATCTCGATAATTTCAAGAAAGTGAATGACGCCTACGGCCATATGTTTGGCGACCAGCTCCTGCAGGCGGTGTCGCTGGCGATCCTGAGCTGTCTGGGCAAAGATCAGACGCTGGGCCGGCTGGGCGGTGACGAGTTTGTGGTGCTGGCCGAGCACACCAGCCAGGCCGCGCTGGAGGCGATGGCCTCACGCATTCTGGAGCGGCTGCGTCAGCCGTTCCGTATCGGCCTGATCGAAGTCTACAGCGGCTGCTCAATCGGCATCGCGTTCGCGCCGCTGCATGGCGAAGATCGTGAAAGCCTGATTCGTAATGCGGATACCGCGATGTATCACGCCAAAGAGAACGGTCGCGGCAAATTCTGCGTTTTTGCCGCCGAGATGAACCAGCGGGTTTTTGAATACCTCTGGCTGGACACCAATCTGCGCAAGGCGCTGGAACTCGACCACTTGCTGGTCTACTACCAGCCCAAAATCGACAGCGATGGCGAAGTCCGCAGTGCGGAAGCCCTGGTTCGCTGGAACTCACCGGAACGGGGCCTGGTCTCGCCGGCCGATTTCATTCCCTATGCTGAAGAGTCGGGACTGATTGTGCCGCTGGGCCGCTGGGTGATGCTTAACGTGCTGAAGCAGATCATTGCCTGGCGCCAGGAGGGCATTTTTCTGCGCGTCGCCGTGAACGTCTCAGCCCGCCAGCTGATCGATCAAAGCATCTACACCGACCTGAAACAGGCGCTGCATGAGGCGGGGCTTACCGACTGCCCCATCGACATTGAGCTGACTGAAAGCTGCCTGATTGAGAATGAGACCGAAGCACTGAAGCTGATGAAGCAGTTTCAGGATCTGGGCGCGAAGATTCATCTTGATGACTTCGGCACCGGTTACTCCTCGCTGTCGCAGCTGGCCCGTGTGCCGATTAATGCCATCAAGCTCGATCAGAGCTTTATCCGCAATATTAGTACGCAGCCGGTTTCCCAGTCGCTGGTGCGCGCCATCGTCGCCGTTGCCAAAGCGCTCGATTTGCAGGTCATCGCGGAAGGCATTGAAACCCCGGATGAAGAGTCGTTTGTTCTCAAAAGTGGTGTGGATGGGCGTCAGGGTTACTACTACGCAAAACCAATGCCCGCGGAGCAATTTGGGCATTGGCTGGCTAAGCATCCTGCCCGCGTTTAACGCTGAGTCCGGTTATCCCGCTTTACGCAGTGATGCGCTGTGGCGGTTTTGTAACTGAACCAGGCGTTCCATGTAAGCAATGTCTTTAGGTTCGAGCGTAAAGGCGTAATCGACCCAATCCTCGGTGATATCCATCAGCTCGGCGCGTGACAACTGCAGCACGCGCTGACGCGCTTTCAGCATCGCCCGCACGCCATTCAGCTTCGGCCGTAAGGTATCGATAAAGGTGCGGGTGGCACGGTAGCTGTCGCCCGGCTGGAAGACTTTGTCCACCAGACCGCGCGTTTCATACCACTCTGCGCTGTGGGACTCCCCTTCACAGATTAACTCCTCGGCCAGCTTCATGCCGGAACGACGGGCCACCAGCGAGTAACCGCCCATGCCAGGGAACAGGTTAAAGGCGATTTCCGGGAACCCCATCCGCGCATTGTTTTGCGCCAGAATGAAGTGATGCGCCAGCGCCGCTTCGAATCCACCGCCCAGGGCACTTCCCTCGATCATCGCCAGCGTTACCGCTCCCGTATCAAATCCGCGCGCCGCCGAGTGAATGCAGTCCACGCAGGCACGGGCATAGGCCCGCAGCGCCTCACGGCGGTTATTGCGGATGCACTCGACGAAAAAGCGCAGATCGCCACCGGCGTTGAACATCTGCGGCACCAGTGACCCGGTGACCCAGAAATCGATGGGCAGACCAGAACGCTGTGCGGCGTAGCTCAGATTCATGATCTCCTCAATCAGTTCATGGTTGAAACTCGGGCGCGGCTGCGCACGCAGCATCATCCACATCGTCCGACGCCCTTCTTCGTAATAGGCGACTAACTGCGTGGTGTTGCCGGCTTCGGTAAATAATCTGCAAGTGGGTTGGTTAATTACTGTCATTGTCTCATCCTCTGTTTATATTTGATGCGTTTAATACGCGACATCAGCGTAATGCAGAGTGAGGCCAGACCAAATGAGAGATTGATTTACAACACAAAATCCAGAGTGATCCCTGACAGGCTCGTCAGAAATAGATTAGGCACGTTACACATTGTCAGCATGCGGTCAGGCAGCACCAGTCCGATGCTTAACGCGCACTGAATAGATAAAGCGGACCGGCGTGCAGTCATCCGGCAGTCGTCTTAAAACGGGGTGGCCGCAGGTTTCGGCTGTTGAAAAGTCAGAAAAAAACAGAACAGAGAACGTGCCACCCGGCGTAAAGCGGGTAAAAAAAAGGACGCCGAAGCGTCCTGATGATTATTTCTGCCCGTACCAGGCATTTTCGCCGTGCTTTCGCAGGTAGTGAAGGTCAAGCAGCGGTTGCTGGATGGGCGGCAGGTTTGCCGTCAGCTGCTGGCTGAATAAGCCCATGTAGGCCACCTCCTCCAGCACGACGGCGCTGTGGACAGCCGCGTGGGCATCCTTCCCCCAGGCAAACGGGCCATGTGAGTTGACCAGCACCGCCGGAATCGCGGAGGGAGACAGGCCACGCTGCGCAAAGGTTTCGATAATCACCTCTCCAGTGTTCCACTCATAATCGTGCTGAATCTCTTCGCTGCGCATGGAGCGGGTACAGGGGATCTCTCCGTAGAAATCATCGGCATGGGTGGTTCCCCAGGCGGGAATCGGTCGTCCTGCCTGCGCCCAGATCGTCGCATGCCGTGAATGGGTATGGACGATGCCCCCCACCTCCGGCCAGGCGAGATAGAGCGCACGGTGCGTCGCGGTGTCCGATGAGGGACGCTTGTCTCCCTCCACCACCTCACCCGTCGTGAGATCGACCACGACCATGTCGTCGCGCTTCATGACCTCGTAGCGTACGCCAGAGGGTTTAATCACCAGCAGGCCCTGTTCGCGATCGATTGCGCTGACATTGCCCCAGGTGAAGGTCACCAGGTTGTATTTGGGTAGATCCAGATTCGCTTCCAGAACCTGTTGTTTAAGGTGTTCCAGCATGACTCTTCTCCTGCTGACAATCGTCCCTGAATTTTGCGGAGTTGGCCGACAAAGGGTTATGGAGCGATTAGCTATAAACGCAGAAGGAATGGCTGTGAATGCAAAAATGTGCCGTGATTTAAGAATTTTCTATCTTCGGAATTTCCGCAGAACGATTAAAATTCTCTCCGGCAATGCATGGACCTGTTGGGACAGCATGGCTACTCATCCGCTACAAACGGTTTGTCCATGGTGATCACATTTCGATGCCGTCACGGACGCGGCAATGATGCGGCACAAGCGGGCTGAGTCAATATCGGAGCTATACTAAGAGTGTTGCCTCTGTGAGCACATCAAAGGAGAAGTGTATGACAACAACAATGAAACGAATCACTGCCGTTGTACTGGCGACCACCTTAGCCGTCGCACTGAGCGGCTGCTCTAACTGGTCCAAACGTGACCGTAACACCGCGATTGGCGCGGGTGCGGGCGCAATTGGGGGTTCAGTTCTGACCAATGGTAGCGCACTCGGAACAGTCGGCGGCGCCGCTGTGGGTGGTATTATCGGTCATCAGGTCCACTAAGGACCTTATTAAAACTATAATCGGCTACGCTAAGCATCTGCGTTACAATCGGGCTACATCTGTAGCCCGATTTTTTATCAGCCGCCCGCCAGTTTCACCTTCATGCCTTTGGCTTCCAGCAGACTTTTCAGCAGATCGCGTTTATCGCCCTGAATCTCGATCACGCCCTCTTTAACGGATCCGCCACAGCCGCACTTCTTTTTCAGCTCCGCCGCCAGCAGTGCCAGTGCCGCATCATCCAGGTCAATCCCGCTAATCAGGCAGACCCCTTTGCCTTTACGGCCGCTGGTCTGACGCTGGATGCGCACAATGCCATCCCCTTTGGGCCGTTCCGCTTTCGGAAGCGGCTGGGTAATTCGGCCGCTGTCGGTTGAGTAAACCAGTGGATTATCATTGGCCATTAGCGTATCTCCAGAGAGTGCAGAATTGCCTGCAGTGCGGCAGCCGGATCGGCCGCCTGGGTAATCGGACGACCAATAACCATATAGTCCACGCCTGCCTGCTTCGCCTGCTGAGGCGTCATGATGCGGCGCTGATCGCCTGCCTCACTGCCTGCCGGACGAATCCCAGGCGTGACCAGCGCGAAGTCGTTGCCCATCACCTCTTTAAAGCGAACGGCTTCCTGCGCAGAGCAGACGACGCCATCCAGCCCGCAGGCGTGAGTCAGTTTCGCCAGTCGCTCCGCCTGCTCAGCCGGCGAGAGCGTGATGCCCAGCCCGTTCAGATCATCGGCATCCATGCTGGTCAGTACGGTGACCGCAATCAGCAAGGGGGCATCGTTGCCATAAGGAACCAGCGCTTCACGCGCCGCATTCATCATCCGCGCCCCGCCGCTGGCGTGGACGTTGACCATCCAGACACCGAGATCGGCCGCGGCCGCCACAGCATGCGCGGTAGTGTTAGGAATATCGTGAAATTTCAGGTCGAGGAAGATCTCAAAGCCGCGCTGCTGCAGGGTTCTGACCAGCGACGGGCCAAACAGCGTAAACATCTCTTTGCCTACCTTCAGGCGGCAACTGCGGGGGTCGATCTGGTCGACAAAACGCAATGCGCTGTCGAGGTCATGATAATCCAGCGCTACCAGAATCGGCGAGGCGGTCACGTGGTGGGGTGAAGGCATGGCATTTCCTCTGCAGTAGGCACCCGCAGGCGCAATAGACAAACGGCAAGCATTCTACCTGCGGCTCCGGAGCATCACAATCGCCGTGCCCCTCTGCCAGGCAATAAATGCACGGCTGCTTCTCCCGGTGCCAGCTTACTCTTATAGTATGTTGTAACTATAATGCGATGATTTACACCGGACTGCGTCGGCCGGATTACTGGCCGTCGAGTCCCCGGATAGGCTTAACGGAAGACCAGGTGCGGCAGGATGGGCAGTGCCAGTAGAGCGCGTGAGCGGTAAAACCACACTTCTGGCAGCGATAGCGGGGCTTGGTGCGAATCTGTTCACCCACCATGTCACGCAACACCATCAGGCTCTCTTTGGCCCGTCCATCTTCGGCTTCAAGCAGGTTGAGATCCATCAGGCGATGGAACACCCGCATGGTGGGATGACGCTGCAACTGACGACTGATGTAGTTCTGGGCCGCCTCTGAACCCTGCTGCTGCTCAACAATATCGGAGAGATAGAGCTCCGCTGCCGCACCGGTGTTCTCATCGACGCAGCGCTGCAGAAACGCCGCCCAGGCCTCAGGCTGGTTGAGTCGCTGGTAGCAGGTTTCCAGCATCGCGAGTGTTTCACTGACCAGCTCTTTATCCTGATCCAGCACCCGCTGCAGATGCCCCACCGCACGGGCGAAATCCTCTTTTTCCATCAGAATACGGCCCATCATGATGGAGATGCGGGCGCTGTTGCGATCGGCCGCCTCCCCTTTCTTCAGCAGGCTTATGGCACGATCCAGGTCGTCGCTGCTCATCGCCTGCAACGCCAGTTCACAGTAGAAGTGAGCGATTTCGCCTTTCTGTTTCTCTTTACCGAGCTTAACCAGCCGCTCTGCCACTTCAATCGCCTGCTGCCAGTCGCTGGTGGCCTGATGGATTAACAGCAGCTGCTGCAACGCCCCCACCCGAAAGTCGGTTTCATCGGTGAGCTGTTTAAACATATCTTCGGCGCGGTCATACAGGCCCGCCGCCATGTAGTCCCGGCCCAGTTGCTGCACGGCAAGCAGGCGCTGCTCGTAGCTCAGAGAGGCACTTTCCATTAAAGCCTGATGGATTCGGATGGCGCGGTCTACTTCGCCACGCGACCGGAACAGATTACCCAGTGTGAGGTGTGCTTCTACGGTGCCGCTGTCCTCTTTCAGCATATCCAGAAAGAGGTCGACCGCTTTGTCCTGCTGGTTAGAAAGCAGGAAGTTTACGCCAGCAACATATTCACGCGAGAGTCTGTTGGCTTCCTGTTGCTTATCCTGATGCGCGCTACGGCGGCCCATATACCAGCCATACGCAGCCGCAACCGGCAGTAACAGAAACAGCAATTCATGCATCGGGGATTATTCCCGGCCGGCCGGAGAGGATGGCGTGGTCGCCAGCGTGGTGCTCTGTTCAATCTGCGTCTGCATACGCCTGATTTTACGGTTGGCATTCGCCAGTGCGACGCGGGTGCGTAACCAGAACAGGCCGCAGATGACCCAGCCGAGGACAAACCCTGCGCCAAACAGTGATGCCAGTAAGGTCGAGATGCTGAACTCACCCTGCGCCAGCAGATAGTTAAAAGTAATGACCTGGTCGTTATGCGCGCCTAAGGTGACGGAAACAATGAAAATGACCAGTACCACTAAAAAAATCAGCAAATATTTCACAGTGCGTCCTGTTGTGAGGTTGTCAGGTAGAATTATGCCAAAATTACAGCAAAAATGCTGCTCCCAGCAGCATTGGCCGAGTCGCTTTTGCGCAAGACCGATCAATAATATGGGGTCTTCGCGGGGAATTACAATCAGGGCTCCCGCTGTGCCACCTCTTTTTGCTCTTCAGGTGGCAGCGTGAGCGGGCCGCAGACGCGCTGGGCCAGCCAGGTCGCCAGGGTCACCAGTATCCAGGAGATCACGGTGGCCATCGCCAGATCGCGAGGCCAGTGCATGCCCAGCAGCATCCGGCTCGCCATGACGCCCGTGGCCCAGAGAAAGATCACCACTACTGTTTTATAGTGACGGCGCGGCCAGAGCAGCCCTAAGGCCAGCAGCGCCCAGCTGGCCGCAAACATCGTATGGCCTGACGGAAAGGCAAAACCGGTTTCAAAGGCCCAGTGCCGTTTCAGCCAGCCGGGAATCTGTGTCTCATCGGCGATCAGCGACGTTACCATCTCACCACGCTGTTTGCGCTTCAGTTCATAAAAGGTTTTTTCATCCAGTCCGTGATGCTGTTCCAGCCAGATGACATAGGGACGCGGCTCCTGGATCTGCTCTTTGATGAAAGATTTGGTGTACTGCCCCGCCAGAATAGTGGCATTCATGATCAGCAGCAGCAGGATCGCCGGCTTCAGGCGAAAGCGCAGGCACCAGAGCATCCAGGCGCTCAGCAGCACGCTGGTGACAATGCCCCACGGGCTGGTGACCGTTTCGGTCATGAAGAACAGCGTTTTCAGCAGGGCGTTGCTTTCGCCGGGTTGCCAGCGCCAGCCGCTAAGCCAGACGGTAACGGGCATGATCAGCAGCAGCAGCATTCCCAGGGTGGTACGGCGCGAAATCTTAAACATCTCTTCCCTTATCCCGGTGTCAGGTCACAAAGCATGCATAACTTTAGCTTAAAAAAGAATAACATACCTGTTGCAGATTGGATAATTGTGCTTTATCAATGCAATTGGTATGAGAGATTACCAGCCCGACTCAGGGTTGTGGCACAATATTGCACGTTTGTCAGGCCACACTGGCCTGTGCACTATCATGATGATAGTGCATCCTCTGAAGGTTCTGGAGAGTCACATGCAGCTTAAACGGGTGGCAGAAGCCAAACTGCCCACGCCATGGGGAGATTTCCTGATGGTTGGTTTTGAAGAACTGGCAACCGGACATGACCATGTTGCCCTGGTCTTTGGCGATATTAACGATAATGAGCCGGTACTGGCGCGCGTTCACTCCGAATGCCTGACCGGCGACGCACTCTTCAGCCTGCGTTGCGACTGTGGTTTTCAGCTGGAAGCCGCCCTTAACGCCATCGCAGAAGAGGGTCGCGGCGTCCTGCTCTATCATCGTCAGGAAGGCCGTAATATCGGTCTGCTGAATAAGATCCGCGCCTATGCGCTGCAGGATAAAGGTTACGATACTGTCGAGGCGAACCATCAGCTTGGCTTTGCCGCTGATGAGCGCGACTTTACCCTGTGTGCCGACATGTTCAAACTGCTGGGCGTGAATGAAGTGCGCCTGCTGACCAACAACCCACGCAAAGTGGAGATCCTCAGCGAAGCCGGGATCAATATCGTGGAGCGTGTGCCGCTGGTTGTTGGCCGTAACCCGAAGAATGCGCACTATCTCGACACTAAAGCCGAGAAGATGGGACATCTGCTGCCGAAGTCGTAAGGACTGAATGCGCTGACGAAGCCACATCCGGGCGAGCCTGACCGCCATGGCTAACGTAAAGCGCAGGGAAGACGGTCAGAAGAGGAAAGCGTCCCGCGCCAGGGACGGCGTGGGCCGAGCGGCCATGGATGGCTTAAGCGACTTTCCGATCTGACCGTCTTACCTGTGCAGCTCCGGTCTTACAGCAGACTGGAAATTGCTCTTCAGCAAATTAAAGCCGGGTTTCCCCGGCTTTTTTGTCACTCAGTTCAGCATGTTGCGAATCACATAGTGCAGGATACCGTCGTTGCGGTAGTAGGTCAGCTCATTACCGGTGTCGATGCGACAGCGGGTATCCAGCTCTTCCTTGCTGCCATCGGCGCGGGTCAGTGTCACTTTAACGCTGCAGCCTGGCGTCAGGGCCTGCAGATTTTCCACGTCGATGCGCTCTTCGCCCGTCAGTCCCAGGCTTTTGCGGGTCACGCCCTGCGGGAACTCCAGTGGCAGGATGCCCATACCAATCAGGTTTGAACGGTGAATACGTTCAAACGATTCAGCAATGACGACCCTGACCCCCTGCAGACGCGGCCCTTTTGCCGCCCAGTCGCGGCTTGAACCGGAGCCATACTCTTTGCCGGCGATCACGGCCAGCGGGACACCGTCCGCCTGATACTTCATCGCCGCATCATAGATGGCCAGCTGTTCGCCACTCGGATAGTGTCGGGTATAACCGCCCTCCACACCCGGCACCATCTCGTTGCGGATACGGATATTGGCAAAGGTACCGCGCATCATTACCTCATGATTACCGCGCCGCGAACCATAGGAGTTAAAGTCGGTGCGCTCCACGCCGTGAGAGAGCAGATAGCGTCCGGCCGGACTCTCCGCTTTGATGCTGCCCGCTGGCGAGATATGGTCAGTGGTAACGGAATCACCCAGCACGGCAAGGATCCGCGCGCCGCGGATATCCTGCACCGGCTTCGGCTCTTTCTCCATATCATCAAAGAAAGGCGAAAGCCGGATATAGGTTGACCCTTCGTCCCAGTCGTAAGTCGCTGCCTCACTGACTTTGATCTGTTGCCACTCCGGCGTGCCGTCGAAGACTTCAGCGTACTCTTTATGGAACATATCGCTGGTGACCTGCTGCACCGCCGTGGCAATTTCTTCCGGGGTCGGCCAGATATCTTTCAGGTAGACCGGCTGGCCCTGCTGATCCTTGCCCAGCGGTTCCGTCTGCAGGTTGATCTTCATGTTACCCGCCAGTGCATACGCCACCACCAGCGGCGGTGAAGCCAGCCAGTTGGTTTTGATCAGCGGATGAATACGGCCTTCAAAGTTGCGGTTACCGGAGAGGACAGCCCCGACAGTAAGATCGCCCGCTTTGATAGCGGACTCGATTTCATCTTTTAGCGGCCCGGAGTTACCAATACAGGTGGTGCAGCCATAGCCGACCAGGTTGAAGCCCAGCTTATCCAGCCACGGGGTCAGCTGTGCCACGGCCAGATAGTCTGACACCACTTTAGAACCGGGAGCCAGGGAAGCTTTGACCCACGGCTGACGTTTCAGGCCGCGCTCAACCGCTTTCTTCGCCAGTAAACCGGCCGCCATCAGCACGCTGGGGTTAGAGGTGTTGGTACAGGAGGTGATAGCACTGATTACCACGGCACCGTCTGAGAGGGTATGTGTCAGGCCGGTGTCACTGTCGGTATAGGTGACATTTTTATGGGGTTTCTGCGCCTGGTTGACTTCCAGCTCGTTGCTGGCATCAAACGCGGCAGGCACATCCCCCAGCGACACCCGATCCTGCGGACGTTTGGGTCCGGCGAGGCTGGACTCTACGTCGTTCATATCCAGCGCCAGAGAACTGGTAAAGCGCGGCTCATCCCCGGCATGACGCCACAGGCCCTGCGCTTTGGCATAGGCCTCCACCAGCGCGACCTGCTCAGCATCACGCCCCGTCAGCGTCATATAGCTCAGGGTGACATCATCCACCGGGAAGAATCCGCAGGTTGCACCATATTCGGGTGCCATATTGGCAATGGTGGCGCGGTCAGCCAGGGGCAGATCGGCCAGGCCATCGCCATAGAACTCAACAAATTTGCCGACCACACCGTGCTTACGCAGCATCTGGGTCACGGTCAGAACCAGGTCGGTTGCCGTGATGCCGGCACGCAGTTTGCCGGTCAGCTTAAAGCCAACCACATCCGGGATCAGCATAGAAACCGGCTGACCGAGCATGGCCGCTTCAGCTTCAATCCCCCCAACTCCCCATCCCAGCACGCCCAGCGCGTTGATCATGGTGGTGTGGGAATCCGTACCGACAAGCGTATCGGGCCAGGCATACTCTTCACCGTTCAGGGTTTCATGCCAGATTGCCTTGCCGAGATACTCCAGGTTCACCTGGTGACAGATACCGGTGCCCGGCGGCACGACGCGGAATTTATCGAACGCTTTTTGCCCCCAGCGGAGAAAGACGTAGCGTTCATGGTTGCGCTCCATCTCCAGCCGGACGTTCTCTTCAAACGCATCATCATCGCCAAAATGGTCAACGGTCACGGAGTGGTCAATCACCAGATCGACCGGCGACAAGGGGTTCACCTTCGCGACGTCGCCGCCCAGCCGGTTCACCGCTTCGCGCATGGCGGCCAGGTCAACGACGGCCGGCACGCCGGTAAAATCCTGCATCAGAACACGGGCTGGCCGGTAGGCAATTTCGCGATCGGCATGCGCCTCTTTTTGCCAGTCAACCAGCGCCTGGATATCCTCCGCGGTGACGGAGTCGCCATCCTGCCAGCGCAGCAGGTTTTCCAGCAGAACTTTGAGCGATTTCGGCAGGTTATCGATATTGCCGAGGTGTTGAGCAGCGCGGGGAAGACTGAAGATATGATATTTTTTGCTGTCGACCTGCAGTATTTCCTGACTCTGCTCGCGTAGGGTAGACGACATAGCTCCTCCTTTCATTCATGGTCTTTAAACCTTAGAGAGACAAAGGTTTATGTTAAAGATAGTCCACAAATTCGTTAACGTTTTGATTACAACACAAATTGCTACAATCGCCCATAAACGAAAATGCCCCGTGAAAATCACGAGGCATCATAAAAAGGGGAGGTAATTCAGATTAAAGCGTTATCCACACCGCCGCAGACCAGAACGCAAAGGAGAACGCATACGCGCTAAGCCAGGACATTTTAATCATATTCATTTGGTTCACTCCTTCGCCGGAATCGGGCGTAAAAGTTTTTTGCGGTCACCTTACTCTGGCGACACCCTTGGGTCGTACTGGATGTGGAAAGGGGCATTTATAAAAGCCCGCCGGAATGTCCGGTAATAAAAGAGCGGTGACTAAAGAGAGTCAGACAACGTTATTTAGTTTCAGGCTGCAGAAACGACTCAATAAAAAGTCGCTGGTTATCACTCAAATCCCATGACTCGGGGATAGACACTTTTTCGTCCTTTGCAAGCGGCTCTTTCGCTTTGCAGCTGACCGGCTTGGTCTGACGCGCCGTCAGAGAACGTTTATGGCTGAGTGTGTTTGCCCACATGGCTTTAGCCCCAGATACGCCAAATCATTAACGCGACAACCACCCAGAACAGCGCAGAGGCAGCGAATACGGTTAACCAGGCTTTGCGACGGGTGTTACCAGTACGCTCAACCTTGGTGCTTTTTACCGGGAAACCCGGTTCTACAGTCAGTCGTGTATTCATAGTTTCTGATAATCACTCTCAACAAAATGATTGATAACAACGATTAAGATTTAGGAGGAATCCTAAACGCGTTAAGGCCAAAAATCCAGTTATTTTTATTGAGTAAAACGATTAACGGTATTAATCAATAGTCTTAAATAACGCCAGAAATCATTAACAGCGGAACCACTCTTTAATTAAATGAAGCACTAATCAATTTGAGTTAATTCCATTTCAGATCCATTTAAAACTAAAGAGCAAACCCCAGAGCCTGATGTTTACTGGCTTCCAACATAGGCGGTTAACTGGAGTATGGGAATAATCCTGGCATGTCGCAAAGTGACATAGTTAAAAATGTGTTGTGATTCGCATTTAAGAAAGCCGAACCGGAAAACATGTGATCAATGTTTCATTTACAAAAAAATCATAAAAACTTTCAGTCTCATCTGGCGCTAAAGGCTGGCAACAAAAAAGGCTGCACCAGGCAGCCTTATGTTGTCGCGCAGGGGATAAACCCTATTTAAACGGTAGCTTGATATCTTTAAACATCGCTTCAATGTCTTCATTAGAGCGAAGCGCAACGGCGGTATCCACCACGTCACGCGTCAGGTGCGGGGCAAAACGCTGGATGAAATCATACATATAGCTGCGCAGGAAGGTGCTGCGACGGAAGCCTATTTTGGTGGTGCTGTTGGTAAAGATATCCGCGGCTTCAATGCGAATCAGATCGGGATCGGAGACCGGGTCAACCGCCATACTGGCGATGACGCCGACACCCAGCCCCAGACGGACATAAGTTTTGATGACGTCTGCGTCGGTGGCGGTGAAGACGATGCGAGGTGTTAACCCGGCGCGGTTGAAGGCGGTATCCAGTTCTGACCGCCCGGTAAAGCCAAAGGTGTAAGTCACCAGCGGATACTCCGCCAGCTCTTCAATGGTCACCTGCCCTTTTCCGGCCAGCGGGTGATCGGCAGTGACCACAATCGCCCGATTCCAGTGGTAGCACGGCAGCATGATGAGATCGTCATAGAGATGCAGCGCTTCGGTGGCAATGGCAAAATCGGCATTGCCCTTGGAAACGGCTTCGGCAATCTGGGTCGGCGATCCCTGATGCATATGCAAAGAGACACGTGGATAGCGTTCGATAAAGCCTTTGATCACGCCGGGCAGCGCGTAGCGCGCCTGGGTATGGGTGGTCGCCACATAGAGCGAACCTTTGTCGGGCCAGGTGTGCTCACCGGCAACCGATTTAATGGCATCCACTTTGGAGAGCACTTCACGCGCAATACGAATGATCTCTTCCCCGGCTGGCGTGACCTGCGTGAGATGTTTCCCGCTCCGGGCAAAAATCTGCACACCCAGTTCATCTTCCAGCATCCGGACCTGCTTACTGATGCCGGGCTGCGAGGTATAGAGACCTTCCGCCGTCGAAGAGACGTTGAGGTTATGGTTCACCACTTCGACGATATAGCGCAACTGCTGTAATTTCATATCTGTTTTGTCCTGGTAAGTTACAGAGTCGCATCCCCGCTTGACCGACAGTCGCAAGGGTGAAGAAAGGCTATGCATCAGGAAAGGTCGGAAATGCTATAACAACTATATCAGTTTAAGTGTGAGAATAGAACGGATTGATATAAGGCTCAGAAAAAGGCCAGCGAACGCTGGCCTGATAAGATTACTTTTTCGCTTCCTGCCATTGGCCATCAATAAAGAAGGCTGACCAGCCGGTGGCTTTACCCTCTTTTTCTGAGGAGACATACTGCTGCTTAGTCTTGCGGCTGAACCGCACCAGCGTTTTGTTCCCTTCCGGATCGGCGACCGGCGCGTCTGCCAGATATTTCAGCTTCTCAGGCAGACGATCTTTGAAGCGCAGTAGCTCTTCCACCAGCGGCGCACGCGTTTCGCGCGATTTCGGGAACGTATTGGCTGCCAGGAAAACGCCCGCTGCCCCGTCGCGCAACACAAAGTAGGCATCTGACTTCTCACACGCCAGCTCAGGCAGCGGCACCGGATCTTCTTTCGGTGGCGCCACTTCCCCACTGCGCAGAATTTTGCGGGTGTTTTTGCACTCTTCGTTGGTACACGCCATGTACTTGCCAAAGCGTCCCATCTTCAGATGCATCTCCGAACCGCACTTCTCGCACTCTACGACCGGGCCGTCATATCCCTTAATGCGGAACTCACCTTTCTCGATTTCGTAACCATCACACTCCGGGTTATTACCACAGACGTGCAGTTTGCGTTCATTGTCGATCAGGTAGCTGTCCATCGCTGTGCCGCACTTCTGGCAGCGACGACGGGCACGCAGGGCGTTGGTTTCGGCATCGTCCCCTTCCAGAATGTTCAGAACTTCGTTTTCCGGAATCAGGTTGATGGTCTGCTTGCAGCGCTCTTTCGGAGGCAGCGCATAGCCGGAACAGCCCAGGAAGACACCGGTGCTGGCGGTGCGGATCCCCATCGGACGGCTACAGGTCGGACAGTCAATCGAGGTCAGCACCATCTGATTGGGCTGCATGCCGCCCTCTTCAGGATCTTTTTCAGCTTTTTCAAGCTGCTCGGTAAAGTCGCTGAAGAAGTGGTCCAGCACCGCTTTCCATTTCGCCTGGTTATTGGCGACCTGGTCCAGGCTGTCCTCCATGCGCGCGGTGAAATCGTAGTTCATCAGCTCGCGGAAGTTCTCTTCCAGACGATCGGTGACGATTTCACCCATTTTTTCCGCATAGAAACGGCGGTTTTCTACCCGGACATAGCCACGATCCTGAATGGTCGAGGTAATGGCGGCGTAGGTCGACGGACGGCCGATACCGCGCTTCTCCAGCTCACGCACCAGCGAGGCTTCGCTGAAGCGTGCCGGTGGCTTGGTGAAGTGCTGACCCGGCAGCAGCTGTTGCAGGTCGAGGCTATCCCCCACACTGACCGCAGGCAGCGTGCGATCTTCATCGTTCTTACGCAGCGCAGGCATCACTTTAGTCCAGCCGTCGAAGCGCAGAATACGGCCTTTCGCTTTGAGTTTAAACTCACCAGCGGCGGCCGTGATGGTGCTGGAATCATATTTGGCCGGGGTCATCTGGCAGGCGACAAACTGACGCCAGATCAGCTGATAGAGCTTCTGCGCATCCGCTTCCATATCCTTCAGTTTTTCCGCCACGACTTCCACATCGGAAGGACGAATCGCTTCGTGCGCTTCCTGAGAGTTCTCTTTACTGGCGTAAGTGACGGGGCTGTCTGGCAGATATTTTTTACCGAAGTTGTTTTCGATGTAGCCCCGCGCCATGGCGACCGCATCCTGACTCAGGTTGGTCGAATCGGTACGCATGTAAGTGATGTGACCCGCTTCGTAGAGGCGCTGCGCCATCATCATGGTCTTTTTAACGCCAAAGCCCAGACGGGTGCTGGCCGCCTGCTGCAGCGTCGAGGTGATATAGGGCGCACCCGGCTTACTGCTGGTCGGCTTATCTTCACGATCCACAATTTCAAAGCGCGCTTTTTCCAGCAGCGCTACTGCGGCGTAAGTTTCATCACGGTTGACCGGGCGGAACACCTTGTCGCCTCGGTGTGTCACGTCCATCGACAGCTCATCGCCGTTTGGCGTGGTCAGGGCGGCATTAACTTCCCAGTACTCTTCGGGAACAAAGGCTTTAATTTCACGTTCACGTTCCACTACCAGGCGAACGGCCACTGACTGCACACGACCGGCTGAGAGGCCACGGGCGATCTTTTTCCACAGCAGCGGTGACACCATGTAACCCACCACGCGGTCCATAAAGCGGCGCGCCTGCTGAGCATTGACCCGGTCGATGTTGAGTTCGCCCGGCTTTTCAAACGCCTGACGAATCGCATTTTTGGTAATTTCGTTAAACACCACGCGGCTGAAGCGTGAGTCATCGCCTCCGATCACTTCCCGCAGGTGCCAGGCAATGGCTTCCCCTTCGCGGTCAAGGTCGGTTGCGAGATAGATGTGGTCAGCATTGGCGGCCAGCGCCTTCAGTTCTGCCACCACCTTCTCTTTGCCGGGCAGGATCTGATAATCCGCTTCCCAGCCATGATAGGGGTCAACACCCATGCGGCTGACGAGGGCGGCTTTCTCATCTTTTTTAACTTTTTTGACTTTCTTATCTGTCGAGGCGTCAGCACTTTTCTTTGCGGTTGAACCACTGGTCGGCAGATCCCGGATATGACCCACGCTGGATTTCACCACGTAGTCATTGCCCAGATATTTATTGATTGTTTTGGCCTTTGCCGGGGACTCAACAATAACGAGTGCTTTACCCATATTTACCTTTACCTAATGAAAACATCCTGCTTAACGGGAGAGGATTGGATGCCCAAAAACCCATCGGGTTCAATATTGCTGCGCCTGTCTAACATTTCAAGGCGGAGGGGTCAATCTCAGAACAGATGATCCGGCTAAATGCAACTGCATGATAAAGCATGATTTTTCCATCTGAACTCTTCGCACATCCTGGTGCAAAATCCCTGAAATCGGAATCGCCCACACTCTACCTGATAAAATCTGTTACGCAACTTAATTAGCATTCAGCCCGTCGTTACGCCAGGTTTTCATCGGTCAGGGCGGGTTGTCATGCCAGCAGACTCGTCAGTAATATAGAAAGGATTCGAGTGCTGTCAAAAAAGGAGCAAATAAATGCAGACACCGACCCAGGCTATTTCCCGCCAGGCGTTGCTGGAAAAGGCCAACGCCCTGATTAAAGAACATGATGATTATTTAGCGGGCATGCAGGCGGATGACGTCAGTCAGCAGGGTGATGTGCTGGTTTTTCGCGGCCCGTTTTTTCTCGACGATCAGGGATTGCCGACGGCTAAAACCACAGCGGTGTTTAACGTCTTCAAACATCTGGCGGTGGTCCTGTCGCCGCACTATCACCTGGAATAAAAAAACCCGGCACAGGCCGGGTTTCGCATCACAGCAGCGGCTTTTCGCCGCGCTGCCAGAGTTTCAGTAGCAGACGCTCTGCCACCGAGCCCGCGCTTTGAGTAAAGCGATCCATCATTTTACGACGGCGGGCGAAGTGCACCCCCAGCACGTTGAACTGATCCATCTGGCGGATGATTAAATCATCGCTGGTGCCGATCTCATCAATCAGCCCCAGATCAAGCGCCTGGCGGCCATACCAGTGTTCACCGGTCGCGACCTTATCAATATCCAGCGACGGGCGCATCTGATGCACAAACTGCTTGAACAGCAGGTGCGTTTCGTCGAGATCCTGCTGGAATTTCTCCCGCCCTTCTTCGCTGTTCTCGCCAAACAGCGTCAGCGTTCGCTTGTACTGACCGGCCGTGTGCAGTTCGATATCGATGTCATTGCGCTTCAGCAGACGGTTGAAGTTAGGGATCTGGGCCACCACACCGATTGAACCAATAATGGAGAACGGGGCCGCCACAATGCGATCGGCCACACAGGCCATCATATATCCGCCGCTGGCTGCCACTTTGTCCACGGCCGCGGTGATGCGCAGCCCGTGGTCGCGCAGACGCTGCAGCTGTGACGCGGCCAGACCATAGCCATGCACCACACCGCCAGGGCTTTCCAGACGCAGCAGCACTTCATCGCCCGGTTGCTGAACTGCCAGCACGGCTGAAATCTCTTCACGCAGCGACGTGACCTCACTGGCATCCATGCTACCTTTGAAATCAAGCACATAAAGCGTCGGCTTCTCGCCACCGCGCGCGCCCTGCTTCGCCGCCTGTTTTTCCGCTTTGGCTTTCAGCTTTTCGCTCTTTTTATGGTTTTTCAGCCAGACCTTCTGCGCCTGCGGTTTCATTTTTGCCAGCTGCAGATCTTCTTTCATCTGTTGATAGTCATCACCCAGATGGGTCAGGCGCAGCTGACCACTTTGCGAGCGTTTACGCAGTGCCGCATTCATCACAATCATGACAATCGCCGCGACCGCAACCACCAGCGTCACCGCTTTCGCTAAAAAGAGTCCATACGTTGAAATAAAATCCATCAGGTCGCCTTAGTAAAAAAGAATCAAAAACAGTTCGCCAGTTTAGCCGTTTTACCCTGTCCCGTCGCCTGAAATGCCAGCAGCTGGCACAGATTGCGCGGGCTGGCGATTGCACCCATTCGTAAATTCAGGCATAAAGCGGAATCATGCTGTTTTCGCCGGAGGACCCCGCTGTGCATTATCAACCGAAAAGTGACCTGCTCAATCATCGTATTATTCTGGTCACGGGCGCGTCAGATGGCATCGGCCAGGAAGCGGCGCTGACCTATGCCCGCTATGGCGCAGAAGTGATCCTGATGGGCCGCAACCCGGAAAAACTCGAACGGGTCAGAACGTCGATCAATCAACTCAATAAACGCCCTGCTCACCAGGTGGTGCTGGACCTGGCCGAGGCCACACCAGAACGCTGCCAGCAGGTTGCCGACCAGCTGGCGCAACAGTTTCCGCGTCTCGATGGCGTGCTGCATAATGCCGGTCTGCTCGGTGAAATCGTGCCGCTGGCTGAACTCGATCCGCAGATCTGGCGTCAGGTGATGGATGTCAATCTGGATGCCACTTTCTTCCTGACTCAGGCCCTGTTGCCGCTGCTGCTGAAGTCAGAGGCGGGTTCGCTGGTATTCACCACCTCCAGCGTGGGCCGCACCGGTCGTGCAGGCTGGGGCGCTTATGCGGTCTCTAAATTTGCAACGGAAGGAATGATGCAGGTGCTGGCGGATGAGTATAAGAGCCAGTCGCTGCGGGTGAACTGTATCAATCCGGGCGGCACGCGAACCAAAATGCGCGCCAGCGCCTTCCCGCAGGAAGATGCAAATAAACTGAAAACGCCTGCCGATCTGATGCCGCTCTACCTCTATCTGATGGGCGATGACAGCCGCCGCAAAACCGGGATGAGCTTCGATGCGCAGCCGGGCAGGAAACCCGGAGCCGCGGAATAGTGGCTGACGATCGTCATCAGCAGCGTCAGCAGCGCCTGAAAGAGCAGGTGGATGCGCGTATCGCCGCCGCGACAGCGGTTCGCGGCATTCTGATGGTGTTTACCGGCAACGGCAAAGGCAAAACAACCGCGGCCTTCGGCACGGCATTGCGCGCCACCGGACATGGCAAGCGCGTGGCGGTAGTCCAGTTCATCAAGGGTGACTGGCCGAACGGCGAGCGAAACCTGCTGGAGCAGCACGGGGTGGAATTTCAGGTTATGGCCACCGGCTTTACCTGGGAGACGCAAAACCGTGAGACGGACACCACCGCCTGTCTGGCAGTCTGGCAGCATGCCCGGCGGATGCTGGCCGATGCGCAGATCGATCTGGTGGTACTGGACGAAATTACCTATATGGTGAGCATGGGTTATCTGCCGCTGGAGGCGCTGATCGCCGCGCTGCAGCAGCGCCCGGCGCAGCAGAGCGTCATTATTACCGGACGCGGCTGTCACCGCACCCTGACTGAGATGGCCGATACCGTTACGGAGATGCGCCCGGTTAAGCACGCCTTTGATGCCGGTATACAGGCCCAGCAGGGTATCGACTGGTGACAGAAAAAGAAAACGCAGCCCGGAGGCTGCGTTTTTTTATCCTGCCGGCATAATTAACCGGAATTGCGTTTGCTGCCCGGATTGCGGCGCGGCGTACGAGGGGTCGAGCTGACTTTGCTGTGGCGTTTTACCGCACGACGGATCTGGTTTGCTTTGGTGCGACGACGATCTTTCTCAACGACCAGTTTGGTCACCGTCTCATCATCCATCTCTACCAGGTTACGCAGATAGTTTACCGCCGGCAGATCCAGCTCCGTCCAGCCGCCGCGCGGCAGGCCTTTCGGTAAGGTAATATCGCCATAGCGAACGCGCATCAGACGGCTGACCTGGACACCAACCGCTTCCCATAACCGACGCACTTCACGGTTACGTCCTTCGGTCAGGGTCACGTTATACCACTGGTTGATCCCTTCTCCGCCGCCAAAACGCAGGGTTTTGAACGCAGCCGGGCCATCCTCCAGCTGAACGCCCTTGCTCAGCTGACGAATTTTATCATCATCCACCTGGCCAAAGACGCGCACCGCATATTCACGTTCCACTTCACGGCTGGGATGCATCAGACGGTTCGCCAGCTCGCCGTCCGTGGTGAACAGCATCAGACCACAGGTGTTCACATCCAGACGGCCGACGGCAATCCAGCGTGAACCGCGCAGACGCGGCAGGCGATCGAAGACCGTCGGGCGCCCTTCAGGATCGCTGCGGGTACAGAGTTCACCTTCTGGTTTGTAATAGGCCAGCACGCGGCAGACTTCGGTTGCTGATTCAGCAATCGAAACCAGATGGCCATCAATACGGATTTTCAGGGATTTGCTGCTTTCGACACGGTCGCCCAGGGTGGCGATCTTTCCGTCGACGCTGACACGGCCAGCGGCAATCATTGATTCGATTTCACGACGCGAGCCATGACCGGCACGCGCTAAGACTTTCTGTAACTTTTCGCTCATTGAGCTTCCTCTTTGTCGCCTTCCCAGGCGTCATGGCAGGGTGATAATTCTTTCTTTATCAACAGGTTAACCTATTAACTTGGGCCCATTATACAGGCATTTAACCCCGATGTAACGCCCTTTGTGCTTCTGCAAATAACCACTAAAAAAGCATAGAGACCGGATAATGATATTCCTCATTATTTACATACATGATTAAAATAACAGCAGACTCAGTTAAGGAAATATACTGAATAAAACGCCGGTGGCGAAAACTTTATAGCTGAAGAAAATTAAATTTTTTAAACACTGGCGGGGCAATGAAAAGAGGCCGTAACGATCAAAAACTTAACACTATCTTAAACTTCCAGAGATTTATCTGCGAATCTAATCCTCTGGCTCCCCCTTCAAAGGCAGCATAAAAAACCGTAAGATTATCTTTAGTCAGCCTGGTAATCTGAATAAACGGCTCTGGTAAGATTATTCCTAATGCAGATTCTGTTAAAACCCTATTTTCAGGGGTATTTAATTCTTATTAGCTTTAATAAATTGTCTGACACTATTAAGCTGATACACTTTCTCTCAGCAGCACAATAAAAAAGCAGCACCTGAAATTTCATGGTCCTGCATCATAACAGTACGGCCCTTTGTTATTCGTTAATAAAAATCGTGTTTTCAGATAATCCAATAAACCGGCGCATCCGGAATTGTTGCGTTAATACGGTTCACTGATGAACCTTGCTTGCATGTCATAAGTCTTCACCAGGGATTTTGCGACATGCCGGAATAAAGAATGCCATCATGAGAAACCTGTTTCTGTGCCCGGTGCTGGCTGCACTGGTGCTGAGCGGGTGTTCCGTGGGCCATACTGAGTACAGTCGTACGGCGATGCAGCACGTAGATATGAGCGTGACCGGCATCCCGACGATCCTCGGTTTCGGCACACTGGGCACCAGCATTCCACTGACGCCTGAATATAGCCTTACCGCAGCGCACGTCGCCAAAACCGCCGTGCAGCGCGTGAAGTCTTATCATCCCTATTGCGACCTTGCGATTATTTATCACAAGAATGATGCCACCACCCTGGCGAAATTCCGCAGTGGTGATATTGGCGATCCCGTTAAAATGTACGGATACAGCTTTATTTCCGCGATGCCGGTAGAGTCGACGGGGGTGAATTTAGCCCGCACGGCTATTCGGAATAAATGGAATAAAAGTCCCTGCATTGCGATGGCCTCTAATGCAGGCGTGGTTCAGGGAATGTCGGGCGGAGGTGTTTATAACCGCGATGAAACGCTGAGCGGCGTGATTGTCGGTTATTCCGATGCCATTAAAAATGGCCGTAACGGGAAAGTGATCCTGAAAGACGTTTCACTTTATATTCCCTACGGCCAGTTTAAAAGCTGGTTGCAGTCAAATCTGGCCCCGACACCGACGCGCGGTGTCTGAGCCGGATTGATTACAGGAACGGGCGGGTATCGCCCACACCTTCACGCACAATTTCCGGCGTATCGGTGGTCAGATCGACCACCGTGGTCGGCTGCTGCCCCAGCGTTCCGCCGTCGATGATCAGATCGACCAGCTTGCCAATGGTGTGCTGAATCTCCTCCGGATCGGATTCCGTAAAATCGTTGCCCGGCAGGATCAACGAGGTCGACATCATCGGCTGATTCAGAGCTTCCAGCAGCGCCAGCGCCACCGGATTGGACGGCACACGCAGACCGATGGTCTTACGCTTTTCGTTCATCAGACGGCGCGGCACCTCTTTGGTCGCCTTGAGAATAAAGGTGTAGTTACCTGGCGTGTTGTTTTTCAGCAGGCGAAAGGCCGAGTTTCCCACCTGAGAATAGACCGACAGCTCGGAGAGGTCACGGCACATCAGGGTGAAATTGTGGTGTCCATCGAGCTGACGGATACGGCAGATACGCTCCATCGCGCCCTTCTCTTCCAGCCGGCATCCCAGCGCATAGCCGGAATCGGTGGGATAGACGATGACGCTGCCTTTGTTCAGGTAGTCGACCGCCTGGTTGATCAGGCGCGGCTGCGGATTGTCCGGATGAATATGAAACAGTTGACTCATAGAAACCTCGTGTCACCTTTCCGTGATTGCCACTGCGGGAGCGAGGTCCGGAAAGCGTTCCCAGACCGGCTCAACGTCGCCGGGCAGCCAGAGTTTGCGGCCCAGCTCAATCCACGGGCAGGGTTGATGAAAATCTGAACCTTGCGATGCGGCCAGGTCATTCTCTCTGGCGTACTGCGCCAGTTGCGTGCGCTCATTAGGTGGCTGCTGGCACTGTGCCACTTCCATGGCATCGCCCCCCGCTTCACGGAAGTGGGCGATCAGCCGTTTCAGCCACTTCGCCGATAAACCATACCGGCCCGGATGAGCCAGCACGGCGCAACCACCAGAATGATGAATCGCATCAATGGCTTGTTTAATTGTACACCATTGTGGCGGCACGTAGCCGGTTTTGCCTCGCGCCAGGTAATTTTTGAAAACCTGGGCCATGTCACCGGCTTTGCCCTGCTCAATCAGAAAGCGGGCAAAGTGTCCGCGGGTAATGATGCCGCCCCCGGCCAGTCGGGCCGCTCCCGCCAGCGCGTCGGGAATACGTGCCTTCGCCAGCCGCTCACCAATCTCTTCCGCGCGCCGCTGCCGGCAGGCCAGCTGCCCCGCCAGAAAGGTCACCATCGCCGGATGATGGATATCGATGTTCAGCCCCACGATATGGATCTCATGATTCTCCCACAGGGTAGAAATCTCAGCACCGGCCAGCACTTTTATCGGCAGATCGTGGTCACGGGCGGTCTGCTGCGCCTCGTCCACCCCGTCCACGCTGTCGTGATCGGTGATTGCCAGAACGCCAACCCGCATCTCTACCGCGCGCTGCACCAGCACGGCGGGCGTCAGTAAACCATCGGAAGCGCGCGTGTGGCTGTGTAGATCATAAACCGGGAAACGGGCGATATCGCTCAAGAGAACTCCTGCTGAAACTAAACCGGCCAGCATGATAACGATTTTAACGCTCAGTGAAAAAGTGTATTGACATTTCCGCCCCGAACCCGTTAACTAGTACACAAGTTCACACGTAACGGGTATTTCATCATGGCGATTACAATTACGCATTTACATGGCTGGCGCGATGTTCCCGAAACCGGGCGACACGGTCGTGCACATTTTGCGTAAACGCTGTGCAGATACCTGAGCCCGCCACCGAGCGGGCTTTTTTTTGAGCGAAATTCAGAGAAATCATCATGCCAAATGCGAAACCTACAGTGAAGTTGATTACCGGCACCGCGCCCTACCGCGAAGATCCGGCCGCAGTGTTTCACCAGCTGTGCGGCGCACGTCCGGCAACCCTGCTGCTCGAATCCGCTGATATCGACAGCAAACGCAACCTGAAAAGCCTGCTGATCGTCGACAGTGCGCTGCGTGTCAGCGCACTGGGCAGCGAAGTCACCGTGCAGGCGTTGTCAGAAAATGGCCGCGCCCTGCTGCCGCTGCTGGATGAAGCCCTGCCCGCGTCAGTGATGAATCAGGTGCGTCCCGATGGCCGTGTCCTGACCTTCCCGCAGAGCAGCGATCAGCAGCAGGATGAAGATTCCCGCCTCAAGGCCCTGTCGGTGTTTGACGCGCTGCGTCTGATTCCGCAACTGGTTAACGCCCCTGCCGACGAACGGGAAGCGGTGCTGCTGGGCGGTCTGTTTGCTTATGATCTGGTTGCCGGTTTTGAAACCCTGCCAGCGCTGGATAATCAGCAGCGCTGCCCCGACTACTGCTTCTACCTGGCCGAGACCTTACTGGTGATCGATCACCAGAGCCGCAGCGCACGTCTGCAGGCCAGCCTGTTCTGTCCGTCCACCAGCGAATTCCAGCGCCTGCAGCGCCGCATTGAGCAGCTGCATGGCCAGATGCTTCAGCCCGCGCCAGCCCTGCCGGTACAAAAGGTGGAGCAGATGACGCTGACCACCAGCCAGAGTGATGAAGAGTATTGCGACGTGGTGCGCAGCATGCAGCAGGCGATTCGCATCGGCGAAATTTTCCAGGTCGTCCCTTCACGCCGTTTCTCGCTGCCATGCCCTTCACCGCTGGCGGCATATGACACGCTGAAGAACAGCAATCCCAGCCCCTACATGTTCTTTATGCAGGATCAGGATTTCTCGCTGTTTGGTGCCTCGCCGGAGAGTTCACTGAAGTATGACGCCATCTCGCGTCAGATTGAGATCTACCCGATTGCCGGTACCCGCCCGCGTGGCCGCCATGCGGATGGCTCGCTGGATCGCGATCTTGACAGCCGTATTGAGCTGGAGATGCGAACCGACCATAAAGAGCTGGCGGAACACCTGATGCTGGTGGATCTGGCGCGCAACGATCTGGCGCGTATCTGCGTGCCGGGCAGCCGTTACGTGGCAGACCTGACTAAGGTAGACCGTTACTCCTTCGTCATGCATCTGGTCTCCCGCGTTGTGGGCACGCTGCGTGATGACCTTGACGTGCTGCATGCCTATCGCGCCTGTATGAACATGGGCACCCTGAGCGGGGCGCCGAAGGTGCGCGCCATGCAGCTGATAGCCGGGGCGGAACGCACCCGCCGCGGCAGCTACGGCGGCGCGGTGGGCTACTTCACGGCTCACGGCGATCTCGATACCTGCATCGTGATCCGTTCGGCCTACGTTGAAGAAGGCGTGGCCACCGTCCAGGCGGGTGCCGGTGTGGTGCTGGACTCCAATCCGCAGGCTGAAGCGGATGAGAGCCGCAACAAAGCCCGCGCCGTTCTGCGCGCTATCGCGACTGCCCATCACTGCAAGGAGATCTTCTGATGGCCGATATTCTGCTGCTCGATAACATCGATTCCTTTACCTATAACCTGGTTGATCAGCTGCGGACGTTTGGTCACAACGTGGTGATCTATCGAAACAACCTGCCTGCGGAGCTCTTAATTGAGCAGCTGCAGCGGATGGAAGACCCGGTGCTGA
Organism: Type-F symbiont of Plautia stali; assembly: GCF_059731105.1. Taxonomy (NCBI): domain Bacteria; kingdom Pseudomonadati; phylum Pseudomonadota; class Gammaproteobacteria; order Enterobacterales; family Enterobacteriaceae; species Type-F symbiont of Plautia stali. The sequence goes on from NZ_AP035909.1 coordinate 2,141,331, forward strand.
TGCTCTCGCCCGGCCCCGGCGCGCCAAAAGATGCCGGTTGTATGCCGGAGTTACTGCGGGTACTGCGGGGACGGTTGCCGATTATCGGCATCTGCCTGGGGCATCAGGCGATCGTTGAAGCCTACGGCGGCCACGTGGGTCAGGCTGGTGAGATCCTGCACGGCAAAGCCTCCTCTATTGACCATGACGGCGAGGCGATGTTTGCCGGCCTGAGCAATCCGCTGCCGGTGGCGCGCTACCACTCACTGGTGGGCAGCAACACGCCGGATGAGCTGACGGTCAACGCCAGTTTCAACGGGATGGTAATGGCGGTGCGTCATGAGACCGACCGGGTGTGCGGCTTCCAGTTCCATCCTGAATCCATTCTGACTTCTCAGGGCGCGCGTCTGCTTGAGCAGACGCTGGCCTGGGCGCTGGCGAAGTAACAGGGAGAATGACTATGCAACAGACACTGGAAAAACTTTACCAGGCGCAGACGCTGAATCAGGCTGAGAGTCATCAGCTGTTCAGCGCCATTATCACCGGCCAGCTGGAACCGACGCAGCTCGCCGCCGCCTTAATCGCCATGAAGGTGCGGGGCGAAACGCCGGAAGAGATTGCCGGGGCCGCGACCGCGCTGCTGGAAGATGCCCGCCCCTTCCCGCGCCCGGATTATACCTTTGCCGACATCGTGGGCACCGGCGGCGACGGCAGCAACAGCATCAATATCTCCACTGCCAGCGCCCTGGTGGCGGCGACCTGCGGTCTGAAGGTGGCGAAGCACGGCAACCGCAGCGTCTCCAGCAAATCGGGCTCCTCCGACCTGCTGGCGGCCTTTGGCATCAATCTGGATATGCCTGCTGACCGGGCGCGCAAGGCGCTGGACGATCTTAACGTCTGCTTTCTGTTTGCGCCGCAGTATCACACCGGATTCCGCCACGCGATGCCGGTACGTCAGCAGCTGAAGACCCGCACGCTGTTCAATGTGCTGGGTCCGCTGATCAACCCGGCGCGTCCTCCGCTGGCGGTGATTGGTGTTTACAGCCCGGAACTGGTGATGCCGATTGCTCAGACCCTGAAAGTGCTGGGCTACCAGCGTGCAGCTGTGGTCCACGGCGGCGGCATGGATGAGGTGGCTCTGCACGATGTGACGCACGTCGCCGAGCTGCGCGAGGGGGAAATCACCCGTTATCAGCTCTCTCCTGAAGACTTTGGCTTTGGCTTCCACCCGAAAGAGGCGCTGGCGGGCGGCACCCCGGAAGAAAACCGTGACATTCTGACAGCTTTACTCCAGGGTAATGGCCAGCAGGCTCATGAGGAAGCTGTCGCCGTTAACGTGGCGATGTTGCTTAAAGTATTTGGTCAGGAAGACCTGCGTGAAAACGCACAGCAGGCGCTTAACGCCATCCGCAGCGGACAGGCTTATGAGCGCGTTGTCGCACTGGCAGCAAGAGGGTAATCATGAAAGGCACCGTGTTAGAAAAAATTGTTCAGGACAAAGCGATCTGGGTTGAAGCCCGTCAGCAGCAGCAGCCTCTCTCCACCTTTCAGAACAGCATTGAGCCTTCCAGCCGTCATTTTTACGACGCGCTGCAGGGGGCCAGAACCGCGTTTATCCTGGAGTGTAAAAAGGCCTCTCCGTCGAAAGGCGTGATTCGCGAGGACTTCGATCCGGCCGCGATTGCCGGGGTCTACCGCCACTATGCGTCAGCGGTCTCTGTGCTGACCGATGAAAAATATTTTCAGGGTGACTTCGCTTTCCTGCCGATTGTCAGCGCAGCCATCACGCAGCCGGTGCTGTGCAAAGATTTTATTATCGATCCTTACCAGATCTATCTGGCGCGTTACTATCAGGCGGATGCGATTCTGCTGATGCTGTCGGTTCTGGATGATGAGCAGTATCGTCAGCTGGCCGCGGTGGCACACAGCCTGAAGATGGGCATTCTGACTGAGGTCAGTAATGAAGAGGAGCTGGAGCGTGCTATCGCCCTGCAGGCGAAAGTGGTGGGCATCAACAACCGCGATCTGCGCGACCTCTCTATCGACCTTAACCGCACCCGCCAGCTGGCGCCTCGCCTGTCGCATGGCGTGACGGTGATCAGCGAATCGGGTATCAACAGCTATGCGGACATTCGCGAGCTGAGCCACTTCGCCAATGGTTTCCTGATCGGCTCCTCCCTGATGGAAGAGGCAGATCTGACAGCCGCGGTGCGTCGGGTTACCCTGGGCAGCAACAAAGTGTGCGGCCTGACCCGTGCCGAAGATGCGCGTGCCGCCTATGAAGCGGGTGCACTCTTTGGTGGCCTGATCTTTGCAGAGGGATCGCCGCGTCAGATTGATACCGCCACGGCGCAGAGTGTGATCGCCGCGGCCCCGCTGCGTTACGTTGGCGTGTTCCGGAACGCCAGCGTGAGTGACATTGTCACGCAGGTCAGCGCCCTTTCTCTCTCTGCGGTTCAGCTGCATGGCGATGAAACGCCGGCGTTTGTCGCCGATCTGCGCGCCGCCCTGCCTGCCAACGTGCAGATATGGAAGGCACTGCGCATCGAAGGCCATCTCCCGGCGCGCGACTGGCCACATGTTGACCGTTATGTGTTCGACAATGGTAACGGTGGTACCGGTCAGCGTTTCGACTGGTCCCTGTTGCAGGGTCAGACGCTGAACAATGTGCTGCTGGCCGGTGGCCTGGGTGCGGACAACTGTGTTGAAGCCGCGCAGCTGGGCTGTGCCGGACTTGACTTCAACTCTGGCGTGGAAAGCGCGCCCGGCATCAAAGATGCCCGTAAAATTGCCGCCGTGTTCCAGACACTGCGCGCGTACTGATTTGCCTGGCCTGCCCGACGGCGGGCCTGAGAAAGGAAGAGAAAAGATGACGTTACTGAATCCCTACTTTGGCGAATTTGGCGGAATGTATGTTCCGCAGATCCTGATGCCTGCCCTGCGCCAGCTCGAAGAGGCGTTTGTCGACGCGCAGAAAGATCCTGCCTTCCAGGAAGAGTTTACCGAACTGCTGAAGAACTATGCGGGTCGTCCGACCGCGCTGACGCTGTGCAAAAACCTGACCAAAGGCACCAAAACGCGCCTCTACCTTAAGCGAGAAGATCTGCTGCACGGCGGTGCGCACAAAACTAACCAGGTGCTGGGTCAGGCACTGCTGGCTAAGCGCATGGGTAAAAACGAAATTATCGCCGAGACCGGCGCCGGTCAGCACGGTGTGGCCTCTGCACTGGCCTGTGCGCTGCTGGGCATGAAATGCCGTATCTACATGGGCGCGAAAGATGTGGAGCGTCAGTCGCCTAACGTCTTCCGTATGCGACTGATGGGCGCGGAGGTGATCCCGGTTCACAGCGGCTCTGCCACGCTGAAAGATGCCTGTAACGAGGCGCTTCGCGACTGGTCTGGCAGCTACGAAACGGCGCACTACATGCTCGGCACCGCCGCGGGCCCGCACCCCTTCCCGACCATCGTGCGTGAGTTCCAGCGCATGATCGGCGAAGAGACGAAAAAACAGATTCTGGAAAGAGAGGGTCGCCTGCCCGACGCTATTCTCGCCTGCGTGGGCGGGGGCTCCAACGCTATCGGCATGTTTGCTGACTTTATCGATGAAACCAGCGTGAAGCTGATCGGCGTTGAGCCTGCGGGTCACGGCATCGAAACCGGCGAGCATGGCGCACCGCTGAAGCATGGTCGCGTCGGTATCTACTTCGGCATGAAAGCGCCGATGATGCAGACGGAAGACGGCCAGATTGAAGAGTCCTACTCCATCTCTGCCGGTCTCGACTTCCCGTCGGTCGGGCCTCAGCATGCGCACCTGAACAGCACGGGTCGGGCGGATTACGTCTCGGTTACCGATAACGAAGCGCTGGCTGCCTTCAAACAGCTCTGCCGGGCGGAAGGGATTATTCCGGCGCTGGAATCCTCTCACGCCCTGGCGCACGCCCTGAAGATGATTCAGGAGGAGCCGGAGAAAGAGCAGCTGCTTGTGGTTAACCTTTCCGGCCGCGGCGATAAAGATATTTTCACCGTTCACGACATTCTGACTGCGCAGGGAGAAATCTGATGGAACGTTATAATCAACTGTTTTCGCGCCTGTCAGCCAGCAACGAAGGCGCTTTCGTCCCGTTCGTCACGCTGGGCGACCCCTCACCTGAGCTCTCCCTGCGCGTGATTGACGCGCTGGTTGAAGGCGGTGCGGACGCGCTGGAGCTGGGCATTCCTTTCTCCGACCCGCTGGCGGATGGCCCGACCATTCAGAATGCGACCTTACGTGCGTTCGCCGCAGGCACCACCACCAGCCAGTGCTTTGAAATGCTGGCGACAATCCGCCGTAAATATCCTGACCTGCCGATTGGCCTGCTGATGTATGCCAACCTGGTCTTCACCAACGGCGTGGATGCGTTCTATGCACGCTGTGCCGAAGCCGGTGTCGATTCGGTTCTGGTCGCCGATGTGCCGGTTGAAGAGTCGGCGCCGTTCCGCCAGGCGGCGATGCGTCACGGCGTGGCCCCTATCTTTATCTGTCCACCTAATGCCAGCGATACGCTGCTGCGTGAGATCGCGTCGCACGGCCGGGGCTACACCTACCTGCTGTCACGTGCCGGGGTGACCGGGGCTGAAAACCGTGCCAGCCTGCCGCTACAGCACCTGATCGACAAGCTGCGCGAATACCATGCCGCTCCGCCACTGCAGGGCTTTGGTATCTCAGAACCTGAGCAGGTGAAGGAAGCGATTGCCGCCGGTGCCGCCGGAGCCATCTCCGGTTCCGCCATTGTCAGAATCATTGAGAAGCACCACGCCGAACCGGACGTGATGCTGAGCGAACTGAAGAACTTTGTCAGTCGCCTGAAAGCCGCCAGTCGTTAATCCTGTCAGCATGCCTTATCACGCGATAAGGCATGATTTGTTTCCTTTTTTTTCATTCCGCCATTTGCCCTTTTTTCAGAATCTGCACCACAATGACAAAGCGCCGTTACAGTAACGTCGCATCCATTTTGTGACAGGGAGAGAAAGCAATGAAATTCGTTAAACTGCTGACAGGTGCTGTACTGGCGGGTGTGGTTGCGCTGACACTGAGCGCCTGTGCGCCAACCGCAACCAAAGAGGGAACCGGTGGCTACATCGATGACACCGTTGTGACCACGAAAGTGAAAGGTGAACTGCTGAAGGATGACTCGCTGAAATCAACTGAAATCAACGTAGAAACCTTTAAGGGTAAAGTTCAGCTGAGCGGTTTTGTGTCATCGCCACAAATGGCTAATCGTGCTGTTCAGGTGACGCGCAGCGTACCGGGCGTGAAATCTGTCGTGAACAACATGCAGATTAAATAACGTTATACAGACACAAAAAAGGCCGCTGAATCAGCGGCCTTTTTCTCATCAGAAGCGGTAACCTGCCCCGAAGAAGAAGACCCACGGATCGATGCGCATATTGATGTTCTGCTGCTCGCCTCCCGCTTTAAACTTCACTTCCGTGTCGATATCCATGTACCACACCGACGCATTCAGCATCCAGTCGCGGTTGATCTGATAATCCAGGCCGACCTGACCCGCCACGCCCCACGAATCCTTGACGCTGAGATCGGTCAGGCCTGCGTCGCGACCGGTCTGGTTGAAATCGGCATCATAGAAGGTGGTGTAGTTGACGCCCACGCCCACGTAGGGACGGGCTTTGCTTTTGCTGTCGAAGAAGTAGTACTGCGCCATCAGCGTCGGCGGTAACTGGCGCACGGTAGCCAGCGTGCCGGTCGGGCCAAGACCCACTTTGTGACGGAACGGCGTGGCGGCGAGAAGTTCCACCCCGATATTGTCCGTCGCCATATAGGTAAAGGTTAGGCCGAGCTGCGTGTCGTTGGAGGCGCTGAACTCCCCCATGCCTAACACATTATCGGAGCCTTCGGTGGGGCGTACGGTTGCACTGCCGGCACGCATAAAGAAGTCGCCTGCTTCATGGGCCATCGCCAGCTGGGGTAAAGCCAGCGCCAGCAGCATCGCGCATTTTGCCAGTTTCATTATCACTCCTTTGCTTAATGTTGATGTCGCGGGGGATTATCATTTTTTTGCTGGCAGTTATTTAACGCGATTTACAGGAAATTGCACTCTGAACGCTTCAGATAAATTGCTTAAAAAACAATGAATTGATTTAGATCAATTTCGGCACGCTTCGGCGCCCGCAAATTCCCCTTGCTGAAAAATTCCGGCGGCCCTATTTTGCTTCTCTTCCTGGTTGATTTTGGTTCGATGCCTCGGGAGGGGCGGGTGATCAAATGAGTGACACATTAAATCCTTGTATCAGCTGTGGCGCCTGCTGCGCCCATTTTCGCGTCTCATTTTACTGGGCGGAAGCCGACGATGCGGGCGGTCTGGTGCCGACCGACCTGACCGAGCCGCTCAGCCTGCTCATGCGTAACATGCGGGGCACCAACGATCGCACCCCGCGCTGTGTCGCCCTGCAGGGAGAGATCGGCGGATGCGTTTCATGCGGAATCTATGAACAGCGTCCCACTCCCTGTCGGGAGTTCTCGCTGTCAGGAGAAGGCGGCATTCACAACGAAGCCTGCGATCGGGCCCGCGCCCGCTATGGCCTTCCCCCGCTTTTTTCGCCATCTTTACCTGTCGTGACAGAAAGTTATGCCACAGCGGGTGCCCGTGAGCTGCCAGAACATGTACAATCGCCGGGTTAATTAACCCGGTTCCTCCAAGGAGTGTACATGTCTATCACGGCAAGCTCGTTATACCGTGACACTGGAAATTTTGCGCGACATCAGCTGGCTACCCTGCTGCTGCTGTCGCTGCTGACCGCTTTTATCACTGTCATGCTGGTGCATGTGCTGACGCCTGGTGTCGATGAGATGGCCATTCTGCAGCAGGGTGACGACAGTGCCAGATCGTTGTTTGAGATAGTGCAGAGCATGTCGCCGGAACAGCAGCAGGTTCTGCTGCGGGCTTCGGCTGCCAGCACCTTCGCTGCGCTGGTGGGTAACACGCTGCTGCTGGGCGGCATGCTCTGCCTGATTCCGATGGTCTCTTCCGGTCAGCGGGTCAGCGCTTTGCGGGCTATCGGGACTTCTGCGCCGCTGCTGCCCAGACTGCTGCTGCTGACCTTTCTGATGACGCTGGTGGCCCAGCTTGGCTTTATGGTGCTGGTGGTCCCCGGTATTCTGCTGACGATCCTGCTGTCACTGGCGCCCGTGATGCTTGCCAGTGAGAAGATGGGCGTGTTTGCCGCCATGCGCGCCAGCATGCGCATGGCCTGGAAGAACGTGAAGCTGATCGCCCCCGCCATCCTGCTCTGGCTGCTGGCGAAAGTGGTTGTGATGCTCTTCTTCGCTTCGCTGACCGTGCTGCCGCTGAATGTTTCGTCGGTCATTTTTACCGCGGCTGGCAATCTGGTTTCAGCCCTGTTGATCATCTATCTCTATCGGCTCTATATGCTGTTACGTTGACGGACGGTGCGCCTGCGGGCGCACTGGCATGCAACCCTGACGGGAATCACTATGAAGCAGTTACTCGACTTTCTCCCCCTGGTAGTTTTTTTCATCTTCTATAAGCTCTACGACATCTTTGTCGCCTCGGGCGCACTGATTGTCGCGACCGGTCTGGCGCTGGTCGTCAGCTGGGTGCTCTATCGCAGACTGGAAAAGATGACCATTTTCACCTTTGTGCTGGTCGCGGTCTTTGGCACCCTGACGCTGGTGTTCCACAACGATGAGTTTATTAAGTGGAAAGTAACGGTCATCTACAGCCTGTTTGCGCTCGCCCTGCTCTACAGCCAGTGGTTTATGAAGCAGCCGCTGATCCAGAGCATGCTGGGTAAAGAGCTTCAGCTGCCGGACGCGGTCTGGCGTCGTCTGAACGTCGCCTGGGCACTCTTCTTTCTGATTTGCGGCCTGGTGAACATCTACGTCGCCTTTTGGTTATCCCAGGCGTTTTGGGTTAACTTTAAAGTGTTTGGTCTCACCGGTCTGACCTTACTGTTTACCCTGCTTAGCGGGCTCTATATCTGGCGACAGATGCCGCAGCAGGAACAAAAATAATCACCCGCCCGGTTCGCCGGGCTTTTTTTCAGCATTCATCTGCATAAGAACGGGAAGCAATGGGCGAAAAACATAAATTACCGCAAGGTGAAATGGTGCTGCGTACGCTCGCCATGCCGGCAGACACCAACGCTAACGGCGATATCTTTGGTGGCTGGCTGATGTCACAGATGGATATGGGCGGCGCGATTCTGGCTAAAGAGATCGCGGAAGGCCGCGTGGTGACGGTGCGTGTCGACGGCATGTCATTTCTTAAGCCGGTGGCGGTAGGGGATGTCGTGAGCTGTCATGCGCGCTGTATCCGGACCGGCAACAGTTCGATGACCATTAACGTCGAAGTGTGGATCAAGAAAGTGTCGTCTGAGCCGATTGGACAGACTTATTGTGCCACCGAAGCGGTCTTTATCTATGTGGCCGTGGACAGTGCGGGCAATTCCCGTCCGCTGCCAGCCGGCCGCGCCAATCAGCAGCCCGGCGAATAAAAAAACGGGTCAGGCATCTCCGCCTGACCCGGCCTCTTACTCTATGCTGGCCCCGCCTTTAAGCTTAAAGACGATATTCATTGTGAGTCCCTGACCCGGGCGACCGCTCTGGTAACGCCACTTTTTCATCGCCTGCTTTACGTCGCGCTCAAACATATTGCGCGGTTCCGCAGAGAGGATCTGAATGTTCTCTACCCGACCGTCACTGTCCACGTCAAACTTCACCCGCACGCGCCCTTCAACCCGCAGCGCATAAGCGCGCTGAGGATAGCCTGGCTTACTGACGCTCAGCGCTTTCGGGCCGGTTGATACCGATGGTGTCGGTGAGGGAGTCGCTTTTGGCGCAGTGGCTGGACGGGTCTGGGTCGCCGGCGTCTCCTGCCGGAACGGATTATCCTGCGGTTTACTCTCCTGACGCGGCTTCACGTCGCGTAGAGGTTTCTCCCGCTTGTGCTCGGTTTTAGGTTTGGGTTTTGGTTTGGGCTTCGGCTCAGGTTTGGGTATCGGCACCGGTTCCGCTTTCGGCGGTTCCGGTGCCGGCTGAGGTTCCGGTTCTGGCTGAGGTTCTGGCTGCGGCTCAGGCGCAGGCGGCTGCACAACAGCCGGAGCAGGCTCGGGCTGAACTTCCGGGGCAACCATGGTGACGCTGATGGGCTGAGAGGCCTTTGGCACTTCCGTCACCTGCTGGAATGACGCATACAGAATTCCGGCAATGACGGCCCCATGCAGAACAACAGACAGCAACATGGAGAGTGGCGTGCGTTTGGGTAAGGGCATAGTCAGCGTGGTCATAACAGTCGCAGTGATTGAATGAAGCAGCGATTTTAAATGCAAATAGCAATCAGTTTCAATAACTCCCGCCCTCACGCCATCAGAAAAGCGCATTTAGCCCTTTATGCTGCGCCTTCCAGCCGCCGGAGTTTTCGTTTGCACTCTGAAGGGCAATCCCTTAACGTGTGCAAAATTCTGGTTAATGGGAGTTCCTGAGTGCTTTACGTCATTTATGCAGAAGATACTGCAGATTCACTGGAAAAGCGTAACGCCGTGCGCCCTGCCCATCTGGCACGGCTCAAACTGCTTCACGAAGAGGGACGCCTGATTATCGCTGGCCCGATGCCTGCCGTGGACAGTAACGATCCCGGCGTGGCGGGCTTTACCGGTTCCACCGTCATTGCGGAGTTCCCGTCGCTGGAAGCGGCGCAATCCTGGGCGCAGGATGACCCCTACATTGCGGCGGGCGTCTATAGTCAGGTCGCGGTTAAGCCGTTCAAACGCGTCTTCTGATTGCATCTGAGTATGAAAAATGGCTTCTGTGCCTGGCGCAGAAGCCATTTTTTTTCGCAAAGAGAGGGAATATGCAGATTGTTATTCTGGCGCTGCTGCTGGTCATCGCTTTACTGCTTGGCAGGGCTATTTATCTCTGGCGGACGCAGGGATGGCGCAGGAAGAAACAGACAATAGTGATGCTGATTGTGCTGGCAGCAGCGTTGCAGCTGGTAAATGTCACGCTGATGATGACGAAGCCGCTTCATCCCGGCTGACCATAAACGGCTGACAGGGTAAAAGGCATTAAAGAACAGGACAGCTGATTGACTGTCCTGTTCTTCATACTCTGTTATCTTTATATCAGCCGCGATCCAGAATCAGACCAATCAGCGCGTGATAGTGCTGCTCTTCTTCCGGGCTGGTAACATGCTGCAGGCGGCTAATCAGTTTTGAGCAGATCGCTTTGCGGTTCAGGCTGCGGCCGGAACGAATAATTTCCGTGACAACCGACCCCAGGATCGCCTGCTGTGAAGGCTGTGCAGCACTGTGCAGATAGGCGGTAATGTCTGAAACTGAAGCGGGAATATGTACGTTAGTCTGCATGATTGTCCCTTAAAGGCGTCGTTAAAGTTACTAAGCGATGCGGTAAAGTTATACAAAAACGCCCCTCCTGTACAGGTATTTAGCGCGAAAAATCACCCAAAGCGTGACATTTTTCATTAAATTCATTTAATACATAGACTTAAAACAATGTAAAGTTGTACAAGTTTCTTCTCGCTTTGTACACATCCCCTGTCAGCCCCCTCAGACCCGCCCCTTTTCCGCCTGATCCTTTTTACTTACGGCTTTTTTTGACCGGTGAGAGGATTTATCTGTTACCTCTGTCTACATTTACTATTCGTGATTTACACCTCTGAATGGATGCACCGCACTGTCGCGAGCTCACTATGAATAAAACCTATCCTGTTCCGGTTCTCACTCTGGCTGACACGCTTTTATCCCGGCTTGCCGCGCTGGCCGATCCTAAAATAGAAGTATTAAGCGGTTATCCGGCGAACTGCTCTGCCTGGCTGACGATCTACTATCAGCGCAAATCAGGCCGGTGGAGTTACGAATGGTACGATCGGGAGGGTTATCGCCGGCCAGCGGCGCTGGGCAGCGCAATGCCCTGTCTGATGCTCGAGGTCAACGATCGGGGAGCGTCGCCTCAGGAGCAGGCTCAGGCGCGCCGGTTACTGGCCGAGCAGGGCTTTTTTGAAGCCTGAGGGTGCCCCGGACAATGCGCAGCCCGCCTGCTGCCTCACAGGGTATCGGCTTACAGGGCGGGCTGAAGAGGTGCGGGATTAGACCATCTGCGTAATGAACAGAATTGATCGGCGCTGCTGCTGGGCCAGCTGGTGGCGGATACAATGGATGCGCTTATAGCGGCGTGACTGCCCTTCCAGCCAGCGTGAACGGCGACGGTGAACCTGTCGTAACATTCTCCAGCGTGCCACTTCATTTCTGCTTCGTTTCATCACTTCCTCTCTGCCATCGTCTACGCCGCCGCATTATAGAGATCTCTGCGACAATACCCAATCTGTTCTCTCATTATTCTCGTCAGGGATAAAGGTTTCGTTAGCCGTCATCTGCACGTAAACTTGCCAGACGGAAGCGCGAACGGGATGTCCACTTTATGACCACTTTTTATACGCTGATCAGCTGGTTACTGCTGTTTGGTTACTGGCTGCTGATTGCCGGTGTCACACTGCGCATCCTGATAAAGCGCCGGGCTGTCACTTCGGCGATGGCATGGCTGCTGGTTATCTATATTCTGCCGCTGGTCGGCATTATCGCTTATCTCTCCTTTGGAGAACTGCACCTGGGTAAACGTCGCGCGGAGCGCGCCCGCACCATGTGGCCATCAACGGCCCGCTGGCTGAATGATCTGAAGCAGTGCCGCGAGATTTTCGCGACGGAACACAGCGACGTCGCGCGCTCGTTATTTGAGCTTTGCTACCATCGTCAGGGCATTGCCGGGGTAAAGGGAAATCAGCTGCAACTGTTAACCAGCGCCGATGATGTGATGCAGGCACTGATTCGTGACATCCAGCTGGCCCGCCATAATATCGAGATGGTGTTTTACATCTGGCACCCCGGTGGTCTGGCAGATGAAGTTGCCGAATCGCTGATGGCGGCGTCGCGCCGTGGCGTCCACTGCCGTCTGCTGCTGGACTCAGCGGGCAGCGTAAACTTTTTCCGCAGCCCCTGGGCGGGCATGATGCGCAACGCCGGCATTGACGTGGTGGAAGCGTTACAGGTGAGCCTGCTGCGCGTCTTCCTGCGGCGGATGGATCTGCGCCAGCATCGTAAAATCGTGCTGATTGATAACTACATCGCCTACACCGGCAGTATGAATCTGGTCGACCCCCGCTTCTTTAAACAGAGTGCCGGTGTGGGTCAGTGGATTGATCTGATGGCGCGTATGGAAGGCCCGGTCGCGACCGCGATGGGGATTGTTTTCAGCTGCGACTGGGAAATTGAGACCGGTAAGCGCATTCTGCCGCCCCCGCCCGATCGCAACATCATGCCGTTTGAACAGGAGAGCGGCCACACCGTGCAGGTGATCGCCTCCGGTCCCGGTTTTCCGGAAGATATGATCCATCAGGCCCTGCTGACCGCCGTCTATTCGGCACGTGAGCAGCTAATCATGACGACCCCCTACTTTGTGCCCAGCGACGACCTGCTGCATGCGATCTGCACGGCGGCGCAGCGTGGCGTCAGCGTCAGCCTGATCCTGCCGCGTCACAATGACTCGCTGCTGGTCGGCTGGGCCAGCCGCGCCTTCTTCAGTGAATTGCTGGAGGCGGGCGTGAAGATTTACCAGTTTGAAGATGGCCTGCTGCATACCAAGAGCGTGCTGGTGGACGGACAGCTGAGCCTGGTCGGCACCGTGAATCTCGATATGCGCAGTTTATGGCTTAATTTCGAGGTGACGCTGGTAGTGGATGATGCGGGCTTCGGCAGTGACCTGGCCTGCGTACAGGATGACTATATCGCGCGGTCGCGCCTGCTGGAGGGTAAGCGCTGGGCAAAACGTGCCTGGTGGCAGCGCATTGTTGAACGACTGTTTTACTTCTTCAGCCCTTTACTGTAAAACGAGCCAGATTGTGTAAATGGCCGCAGGCAGACAGGACAGACTATGGATTTAAATAATCGCCTTACCGAAGATGAAACGCTGGAACAGGCCTACGATATTTTTCTCGAACTGGCAGGTGACAATCTCGATCCGGCAGACATCATTCTCTTCAATCTGCAGTTTGAGGAGCGCGGTGGCGCAGAGCTGTTCGACCCGTCTGAAGACTGGAAAGATCATGTTGATTTCGATCTGAACCCTGACTTTTTCGCCGAGGTGGTGATTGGGCTGGGTGAAGCGGACGGTGAGCCGATCACCGACGTCTTTGCGCGCGTGCTGCTGTGCCGTGAAAAAGATCACAAGCTGTGTCATATCCTGTGGCGTGAATAGACCGTAGATGCGCGGTGACGTGAATGACGTCGTGGCGCAGCATCCCAGAACAGAAAACGCCGGGCAATTGCCCGGCGTTTTGCTTCAGAGCGGGTCGACCTTGAGACAGGAGACCGCATGGTGGAAGCTGCCTTCCAGCAGCGGACGGGTTTTCGCACACTCCGGTCCGGCAATCGGACAGCGGGTGCGGAACACACAGCCTGACGGCGGATTGATCGGCGACGGCAGCTCCCCTTCCAGTAGCTGAATCTGCTTGTTCTTCTCCAGATCGGGATCGGGAATCGGCACGGCAGACATCAGCGCCCGGGTATAAGGGTGCTGCGGATTGCCATAGACCTCGCTGTAGGTGCCCAGCTCCACCGCATGTCCCAGATACATCACCAGCACGCGATCAGAGATATGTTTCACCACGGCAAGATCGTGCGCGATGAAGATCAGCGACAGTCCCATTTCACGCTGCAGCTGCTGCAGCAGATTCACCACCTGCGCCTGAATCGACACGTCGAGCGCCGATACCGGCTCATCACAGATAATGAGCTTTGGCTCCAGAATCAGCGCACGGGCGATGCCGATACGCTGGCACTGGCCGCCCGAAAACTCATGCGGATAGCGGTTAATCAGGTTCGGCAGCAGGCCCACCTTCATCATCATATTTTTGACGCGGTCTTTCACTTCCTGACGCGCCATCTTCGGATGATAGGTGCGCAGCGGCTCGGCGATGATATCGCCGATAGTCATACGCGGATTCAGAGAAGCCAGCGGGTCCTGGAAGATCATCTGAATGTCGCTGCGCGCCTTGCGCCACTCCTCTTCGCTCTGACCGAGCAGATCGCGGCCTAACCAGGCGACACGCCCTTCTGTGGCTTTGACCAGCCCGATAATGGCGCGCGCCAGCGTCGATTTGCCGCAGCCGGACTCGCCCACCACGCCCAGGGTTTCCCCTTCATAGAGACGCAGGCTGACCCCGTCCACCGCTTTCAGGGTCTTTGAAGGCTGCCAGAACCACTGCTTGCCATCTTTGATGTCGAAATGCACCTTCAGGTCGGCGATTTCCAGTAACACTTTCTTTTCAGCTACGGTGCTCATACTAACTCCTCCACCGGCTTAAAGCAGGCACGCAGACGGCCATCGCCAAACGGCTCCAGCGGCGGCGACTGGGTGCAGATATCCATCGCGTGCGGGCAGCGCGGCTGGAACGGACAGCCCTGCGGCAGACGCAGCAGATTGGGTGGATTCCCCGGAATGGTCGTGAGGCTCTCGCCCTCGGCATCCAGGCGTGGTACGGCATTGAGCAGGCCGATCGAATAAGGATGGGCGGGCTGGTAAAAGACATCGCGGGCGCGGCCATACTCCATGGTGCGTCCGGCGTACATCACCAGCACTTTGTCGCAGATCCCCGCCACCACGCCGAGATCGTGGGTGATCATGATGATGGCGGTGTTGAACTCGCGCTTCAGATCATTGAGCAGCGTCATGATCTGCGCCTGCACCGTCACATCCAGCGCCGTGGTGGGTTCATCGGCAATCAGCAGCTTTGGACGGCAGAGCAGCGCCATGGCGATCATCACGCGCTGGCGCATCCCACCGGAGAACTCATGCGGATACATTTTCATTCGCTTGCGCGCTTCCGGCATCTTCACCGCATCCAGCATTCTCACCGACTCTTCGAAAGCCTGTGCGCTGCTCATCCCCTTGTGCAGTTTCAGCACTTCCATCAGCTGCTCGCCGACCCGCATATAGGGATTGAGCGAGGTCATCGGGTCCTGGAAGATCATCGCGATCTGCTCAGCGCGCAGCCGGTTAAGCTGGCTTTCCGGCAGATTCAGGATCTCTTTGCCGTTGAACAGCGCAGAACCGCCAATGCGCCCGTTTTTCGCCAGCAGCCCCATCAGGGCAAAGGCGGTCTGTGACTTGCCCGAACCGGACTCACCGACAATGCCCAGCGTCTCCCCTGCGCGCAGCGAGAAGTTCAGATTGTTCACCGCGGTGACATCACCATCGTGCGTGCCAAAGGTGACGCGTAAATCTTTGACCGTAAGTAGCTGTTCGCTTCCCGCGCGGGCCGCCATCGCTGGCTGAAATTCATGAATAGTCATCGGGAAACTCCTTAACGATCTTTCGGGTCGAGGGCATCACGCAGGCCATCGCCAATAAAGTTGAAACAGAACAGCGTGACCACCAGGAAGCCCGCCGGGAACAGCAACAGCCACGGCGACACTTCCATGGAGTTGGCTCCGTCGCTCAGCAGTGCGCCCCAACTGCTCAGGGGTTCCTGCGTGCCCAGACCCAGGAAGCTCAGGAAGGATTCAAACAGGATCATACTGGGCACCAGCAGTGAGGCGTAAACCACCACTACCCCCAGCACGTTGGGCACGATATGGCGCACCACAATTTTCCAGGTCGATACCCCACCCACATGGGCGGCTTCGATAAACTCTTTGCGCTTCAGGCTCAGCGTCTGGCCGCGCACAATACGCGCCATATCCAGCCACGAAACCATGCCGATGGCGGCAAAGATCAGCAGGATGTTACGACCAAAGAAGGTCACCAGCAGGATCACGAAGAACATGAACGGGAAGGAGTTGAGGATTTCCAGAACACGCATCATCGCCGAGTCGGTTTTGCCGCCCAGGTAACCGGCAATAGAGCCATACAGGGTACCGACCACCACGGCGATCAGGGCGGAGGCGACGCCGACCATCAGGGAGATCCGGCCGCCAATGGCCACACGCACCAGCAGGTCACGCCCCGACGAGTCGGTGCCGAACCAGTGACCGGAAGTGGTATCCGGCGGTGAAGACATCATCGCCCAGTCGGTATCGTCGTAGGTGAACTGCGCCACCATCGGCGCGATAATCACAAACAGCGTAATGACCAGCAGCACCAGCAGGCTGATCAGCGCGGCCCGGTTATGGATAAAACGACGACGCGCGTCCTGCCAGAGACTGCGCCCTTCTACTTCCAGCTTCTCACTGAACGCATCAAGAGCTTCGCTGTTTTTCTTACTTAACATCATGGCGAACTCCGCAATCAGTAACGAATTTTGGGATCGATGACGGCATAGAGCACGTCGACAATCGCGTTAAACAGGATGGTCAGCAGACCGACCAGAATCGTCAGGCTCATCACCAGCGAGTAGTCGCGGTTCAGTGCGCCGTTAACAAACAGCTGACCGATTCCCGGCAGACCGTAGATCGATTCGATCACCATCGAACCGGTGATGATGCCGACAAAGGCGGGTCCCATATAGGAGATGACCGGCAGCAGAGCCGGTTTCAGCGCATGACGCAGCACAATGCGGCGCAGCGGTAAGCCTTTGGCGCGAGCCGTGCGGATAAAGTTGGAGTGCATCACTTCAATCATCGATCCACGGGTGATACGGGCAATGCTGGCAATGTAAGCCAGTGAGAGTGCCACCATCGGCAGCAGCATGTAGTTCCACTGCCCGCCATTCCAGCCCCCGCCCGGCAGCCATTTCAGGCTGATCGCGAACAGCAGGACCAGCAGCGGCGCGACCACAAAGCTGGGTATTACCACGCCGGTCATTGCCACCCCCATTACCGCGAAGTCCCACAATGTGTTCTGTTTCAGCGCGGCGATGACCCCAGCCGTGACGCCGAGCACGATCGCCAGCAGGAACGCGGCCAGACCCAGTTTTGCCGAGACCGGGAACGCGTGCGCGACCAGATAGTTAACCGAATAATCTTTGTATTTAAAGGATGGGCCGAAATCGCCGTGGGCCAGCTGGACCAGGTAATCGACATACTGCTTACCGATAGGATCGTTGAGGTGATATTTCGCCTCAATGTTGGCCATCACTTCCGGTGCCAGGGTGCGCTCGCCGGTAAAGGGGCTGCCGGGTGCCAGTCGCATCATAAAGAAGGAGATGGTAATCAGGACGAACAGCGTCGGAATCGCTTCAAGCAAGCGACGCAGGATGAATTTTAACATTGCCGTACCTACCAGGCTGTTGCTTCACAACATATAAAAAATAGTAAAAAGGCGGCACGAGAAGCGCCGCCACTGCTGATAGCCTGAACGCTATTAGTGTTTAATGATGTAGAAGTCTTTAGACAGCGTTTTATCCAGCGGATCTTTACCGGTGTAACCACCAACGTAAGGTTTCACCAGACGCGTATTCACGTAGTAGTAAACCGGTACGATGGTGCTGTCTTTATCCAGGATCTGCTCGGCCTGCTGATAGTCCGCTGCACGGCCTTTGGCATCCGGCGCTTTGATCGCGTCACGCACCACTTTGTCAAACGCATCGCTCTTATAGTGCGAGGTGTTACTGCTGCTGTTAGAGAGCATGATGTTCAGGAAGGAAGTCGGTTCGTTGTAGTCCGCACACCAGGCCGCACGCGCCACATCGAAGTTACCCTGATGACGGGTGTCCAGGAAGGTTTTCCACTCCTGGTTTTCCAGCTTGATATTCACACCGATGTTTTTCTTCCAGATCGACGAGGCGGCAATCGCCAGCTTCTTGTGCAGATCGGAGGTGTTGTAGAGCAGGTTGAAGGTCAGCGGTTTATCCGCGGTGTAGCCCGCTTCAGCCAGCAGTTTTTTCGCTTCGGCGTTACGTTTATCCTGTGACCACTTGAACCAGTCTGGCGGCAGGATTTCCATACCGTCGGTGGCTGGCGGTGTGAAGCTGTAGGCCGGCTTCTGACCCTGCGCCAGCACTTTATTCACCATGATGTCACGGTCCAGACCCAGCTTCAGGGCGGCACGAACGCGCGGATCGGTAAATGGCGCTTTCTGGTTATTGATTTCGTAGTAGTAGGTGCAGAGATAAGGATCGACGTGCAGCTCTTTACCGTTTTCGCGCTGCAGCTTTTTGAACAGCTCGATCGGCAGATTGTTATAGGTCATGTCGCTGCCGTTCTCGGAGAAGTAACGGTTGACGTCACTGACTTCAGAACTGATTGGCAGGTAGGTAACCTTGTTCAGCACGGTGTGCTCGTTGTCCCAGTAGTTCGGGTTACGCACCAGCGTGATGCGTTCGTTAATGACGTGTGCGTCGAGCTTAAAGGCACCGTTGCCGACCCAGTTTTGCGGCTGAGTCCACTGTTCGCCGAATTTCTCAATCGCCGGTTTATAAACCGGTGACATCACGGAGTTGATCAGCAGCTTATCAAAATAGGGAACCGGCTCACTCAGGGTCACTTCCAGCGTGTGGTCATCAATCGCTTTCACGCCCAGATCGGTAATGGGCTTTTTACCTGCGATGATGTCATCAACGTTCAGGATATGACCATACTGAGGATAGCTGGCGTAGGGTGAAGCCGTTTTCGGGTCAACCAGACGCTCCCAGCTGTAGACGAAGTCCTGCGCGGTTACCGGCTCGCCGTTAGACCATTTGGCATTTTTACGCAGGTGGAAAGTCCACACTTTGAAATCTTTATTTTCATAGCTTTCCGCAACGCCCGGGATCGGTTTGCCGTTGCTGTCATTGACCAGCAGACCTTCATAGAGATCGCGCGCCACGTTATCTTCCGGCACGCCCTCGATTTTGTGCGGGTCGAGCGACTGCACTTCATCGCCATTGCCGCGAACGAGTTCCTGTTTGGCTGCCAGCTCAACGCCTGCAGGCACGGTCGCCGCGAAAGCCGCATTCCCTGCCAGGGCACTTATTGCGGCGAAGACGCCCGCTGCTATCAGGCTTTTTTTCGTGATGTTGTTCATTATTACACTCCAGTTTTATTATCGTCACCGCAGCGCTGTTCTGCCGCGGCGTCCCCCGTTTCCGGGCTCCCTTAACCCGGGAGAGTGACCCCAAAAAATTGGTCTGTTTGCTGATGCGCTTCCCGTCTGTCTCGCCAGGACGGCGAGCAGATCAGTGTTTTTTAATAAAATAGTACTTCAGGTCTGTCATATCCTGCGGGTCTTTGCCCGTGAAACCGCCAACCCAGGGCTTCACCAGGCGCACACTGACGCGGTAGTAAACTGGCACAATGGGTGAGTCTTTGTCGAGTTGTGTTTCAGCCTGCTGATAGAGCTCCGCGCGCTGCGCCTCACTGCCCGCCGTCAGACTCTTCGCCATCAGCTCGTCAAAGGCCGCACTGCTGTAAAAGGCGGTATTGATCGAGGCGTTGCTGATCAGCATGTTGAGAAAGGTTGAAGGCTCATTGTAATCGGCGCACCAGGTGGCTCGCACCACGTCATACTGGGCCTGATGACGGGTCTCCAGCATCGTCTTCCACTCCTGATTCTGCAGGGTGACTTTTGCGCCGAGATTTTTCTGCCACATTGAAGCGGCCGCAATCGCCTGCCGTTTATTCTGATCGGAAGTGTTATAGAGCAGCGTGAAGGTCAGCGGATTGGCGGCGTTGAATCCCGCCTCTGCCAGCAGCTTTTTCGCCGCCTCATTGCGTTGCGCCTGCGTCCAGGTAAACCAGGCTGGCGGTGTCAGCTTAATACCGGCGGTAAAGGGCGGCGTCAGGCTGTAAGCCGGAATCTGTCCCTGCCCCATAATTTTTCTGGCAATCACCTCACGGTCGAGGGTCATTTTTAGGGCGGCGCGCACCCGTGGATCGGTGAACGGCGCCTTTTTGTTATTGATTTCATAATAAAACGTGCAGAGCAGCGGACTGATCTTCACCTCATCGCCGAGATCCCTGCGCAGCTTGCCAAACATCTCCGGCGGCAGGGCGCTGTTGGTGATGTCCGTTCCGCCACTGCGGTAGCGGTTGATATCGCTGTTTTCAGAGGCGATGGGCAGGAAGGTCCCCTGCTCAATCACCGTATGGGCATTGTCCCAGTAGTGAGGATTGCGCTTCAGAACAATTTTTTCATTCACTACCCAGTCGCTTAAGGTATAAGCACCGTTACCGATATAGTGACCCGGCCGGGTCCAGGCATCGCCCCACTCTTTGATAGCGGGTCCATAAACCGGCTTCAGCGCCGTGTGCGCCAGCATGGCTACCAGATAAGGCACCGGTTCAGTGAGCGTAATCTGCAGCCGGTGGTCATCCAGCGCTTTCACGCCCAGCTGATCGGGTGACGCTTTACCAGCCAGAATCGCATCGATCCCGGCAACATGGGCGGCCTGCAGATAGCTGGAGTAAGGCGACGCGGTGGCAGGGTCCACCAGCCGACGCCAGCTGTAGACAAAATCTGCGGCGGTCACCGGCTCACCATTACTCCACTTAGCATCATCCCGCAGATGGAAGATCCAGACGGTGGGCTGCGGATTCTCCCAGCTCAGGGCAACGCCGGGGACGACCTTACCGAAATTATCGGTGTTAACCAGACCGTCCAGCAGGTTGTGAATAATATTGGATTCCGGCACACCTTCGGTTTTATGGGGATCCAGCGAAGAGACTTCACTGCCATTGTTAATCACAATCTGTTGCTGCGCGGCCAGCGTCGTTCCGGGCGGAACCGTGGCGGCATAAGCCGGCGTAAACGCTATTAACAGTGCGGCGAGAGTCAGCCGCTGTTGCTGCACATTCATCATCCCAGTCATCCGAAACGCCAACCTTTTTTAAGTATCCCGACAGGCTTAAGCAAAAAGCGTTCTCACTTTGCACTTTCGGAGAAAAAAATTCACGCTGGGCCAGAAATTATCAGAAGCCATCAGAGGGCGCCAAAGTAAAATAGCTAAAATGTTAACTAATTCTCTTTTATCACGAGTTGTCACGCAGCGAAAGTGTTAATTTTCGACCTGAAAATATCATATCGATATGAAAAATAGGCGTTTTAGTCGGAAACCCTGTGCAGACATGCTTTGCATCATGAATACGCAAGGTTTTTGGCACTTATCTTCCAAAGTCGGCATCTGATGTGAGAAAAATCCAGCCTTATTGCTCTCAGGTGGGTGTTTATGAGGGAGGGAAGAATCAAGACAGAAGAATATGGTGTGAAAATCGTGACATTATTTCGCTGACAAAAGTCTGTGAACCGGCCAGCAGTAATGAAATTTATAATCGGCTGAATCTTTTAAGCGTGACGAATAATTGCATTGTGATGGTGCAATAAAACCGTCGATTGCACCATTACGGATCAGTTTTCCACTTCGCTGCCTGAAATAAGTGAGGCGTTAATTGAGCAGTCCGGGAAATATAGACTTCAGGCCGGTGACCACAAACTCAATACCCAGGGCCATCAGTAACAGTCCCATGATACGGGTAATCACGTTAATGCCGGTCTGTCCCAGTATCCGCACCATTAAAGGCGCGGCCCGAAACAGCAGCCAGCAACATAAGGCAAAAATGGCAATCGCCAGCGTAAAGCCCAGCAGGTTAAGCCAGCTGTGATAGCGGGTGCTCCAGACAATCGTCGAACTGATGGCACCCGGACCAGCCATCAGGGGCAGCGCCAGGGGCACCACGCCAACGCTTTCACGAATGGCCGTTTCTGACTTCTCCTGTTTGTTCTGCTTATCCTCGCCCAGCTTGCCACTGATCATCGACATCGCAATGGTCACGACCAGAATCCCGCCCGCAATGCGGAACGAGTCAATCGAGATGCCAAACACCCGCAGAATCGCATCGCCGAGGAACAGCGAGGTCCAGAGGATAATAGCCACCGCCAGGTTGGCGGTTAAATTCGTTTTATTGCGTTCAGCTGCCGCCTGATAGCGGGTCATACTGATGAAAACCGGAATAATGCCGACCGGATTAACCAGCGCGAACAGCCCGACAAAGAATTTTATATAGCCTGAAAGATCTAACAGTGCAGGGTTCACGACATGGCTCCGTAACGCAGGGGGGGGAAATCGCGCCTAATGTAAGTGAAAAGCGGCACAGACGCCAGATGCATACGCCGCTATTTATGCCACTTAAGGCGGAACCCATAGCGGAATCCCCCAGCGTTCCGAATGAGACTGGATTTTGTCGCTATGGCAAGCCGGCTTACATGGTGCAAACAGATTCGAAACAAGGTGGCGCAAAAAGCCCGGCTGAAAGGTGTCAGCTTGGGGTTAAATTGATTTGCATCAAAATTACCCTACCCCAAACCAGGTAATCTTTTCGTAACGGAAGTATTAGCAGTCTCAATGAAAATCTGACGGACTGCCTGACAAGACTCTTTTAGTAAACAGTTGAAAATCCATGCATTCCGGGCCGATCGGACGGGTTATGACAGCGTGACTATACTCAGGGCGCAGGATTGTTTACTAAAAAAGTTTAACTTCCTCAGGAGAACACCATGGCCGTTACGAATGTCGCTGAACTCAATGCACTGGTTGAACGTGTAAAAAAAGCCCAGCGTGAATATGCCAATTTTTCTCAACAGCAGGTCGACGCCATTTTCCGTGCCGCCGCCCTCGCCGCCGCAGACGCTCGTATTCCTCTCGCCAGAATGGCCGTTGCCGAATCCGGCATGGGCATTGTCGAAGACAAAGTCATTAAAAATCATTTTGCGTCAGAATATATCTACAACGCCTATAAAGATGAAAAGACCTGCGGTGTGTTAGCCACCGATGACACCTTCGGCACCATCACTATCGCCGAACCTATTGGTCTGATTTGCGGTATTGTGCCGACGACTAACCCCACCTCTACCGCCATCTTTAAAGCGTTAATCAGCCTGAAAACCCGCAACGGTATTATCTTCTCGCCACACCCCCGTGCCAAAGATGCTACCAACAAAGCGGCGGACATCGTGCTGCAGGCTGCCATTGCAGCCGGTGCGCCAAAAGATATTATCGGCTGGATCGATGCCCCCTCCGTTGAACTGTCAAACCAGCTGATGCACCACCCTGACATTAACCTGATCCTCGCCACTGGCGGTCCGGGCATGGTGAAAGCGGCCTACAGCTCCGGTAAACCCGCCATCGGCGTCGGTGCCGGTAATACGCCAGTGGTGATTGATGAAACCGCCGACCTGAAACGGGCCGTCGCCTCGATTCTGATGTCCAAGACCTTTGATAACGGGGTGATCTGCGCGTCGGAACAGTCGGTCATCGTGGTTGATGCGGTCTACAACGCAGTGCGTGAGCGTTTTGCCAGCCACGGCGGTTACCTGCTGCAGGGCGCGGAGCTGAGCGCGGTACAGAATATCATTCTGAAAAACGGCGGTCTGAATGCCGCCATCGTCGGCCAGCCCGCGTTCAAAATTGCGGAGATGGCAGGCATCAGCGTGCCACCCAGCACCAAAATCCTGATTGGCGAAGTGAAGCTGGTGGACGAATCTGAACCCTTTGCCCATGAAAAACTTTCGCCAACCCTCGCAATGTACCGGGCGAAAGATTTCAACGACGCGGTAGATAAAGCAGAAAAACTGGTCGCCATGGGCGGTATCGGCCACACCTCGTGCCTCTATACCGACCAGGATAACCAGACCGAACGTGTGCACTACTTTGGCGACAGGATGAAAACCGCGCGTATTCTGATCAATACGCCCGCTTCTCAGGGCGGTATCGGGGACCTCTACAACTTCAAACTGGCCCCCTCTCTGACGCTGGGTTGTGGTTCCTGGGGCGGCAACTCGATTTCAGAGAACGTCGGTCCGAAACACCTTATCAACACCAAAACTGTCGCCAAGCGAGCTGAGAATATGTTGTGGCATAAACTTCCTAAATCTATCTACTTCCGTCGCGGTTCCCTGCCCATTGCGCTGGAAGAGGTGGCAACGGACGGCGCGAAACGGGCCTTTATCGTGACTGACCGCTTCCTGTTCAATAACGGTTATGCCGATCAGGTCACCCGCGTTCTGAAATCACACGGTATTGAAACGGAAGTCTTCTTTGAAGTGGAAGCCGATCCGACGCTGAGCATTGTGCGTAAAGGTGCCGAGCAGATGAACAGCTTTAAACCGGACGTGATCATCGCGCTGGGTGGCGGCTCCCCGATGGACGCAGCGAAAATCATGTGGGTGATGTATGAACATCCGGAAACCCACTTTGAAGAGCTGGCACTGCGCTTCATGGATATCCGTAAACGTATCTACAAGTTCCCGAAAATGGGCGTCAAGGCGCGCATGGTGGCCATCACCACCACATCCGGCACCGGTTCAGAAGTGACACCGTTTGCCGTCGTCACCGATGATGCGACAGGCCAGAAATATCCTCTCGCTGACTATGCGCTGACCCCGGATATGGCGATTGTCGATGCTAACCTGGTGATGGAAATGCCCCGCTCACTCTGCGCCTTCGGCGGCCTGGATGCGGTTACCCATGCGCTGGAAGCCTATGTGTCTGTGCTGGCGAATGAATACTCAGACGGCCAGGCACTGCAGGCACTGAAACTGCTGAAAGAGAACCTGCCCGCCAGCTACGCGGAAGGTGCCAGAAATCCGGTGGCGCGCGAACGTGTTCACAATGCGGCCACTATCGCCGGTATCGCCTTTGCTAACGCCTTCCTTGGGGTCTGTCACTCCATGGCGCATAAGCTGGGTTCAGAGTTTCATATTCCGCACGGTCTGGCTAACGCCCTGTTAATCTCGAACGTCATCCGCTACAACGCAAATGACAACCCGACCAAGCAGACCGCGTTCAGCCAGTATGACCGCCCACAGGCGCGCCGTCGCTACGCGGAAGTTGCTGACCACCTGGGCCTGAGCGCCCCTGGCGACCGCACCGCGCAGAAAATTGAGAAGCTGCTGGCCTGGCTGGATGAGATCAAAACCGAGCTTGGCATTCCGACCTCTATCCGCGAAGCTGGCGTGCAGGAAGCGGACTTCCTGGCCAAAGTCGATAAGCTGGCCGATGATGCGTTTGATGACCAGTGTACCGGCGCAAACCCACGCTATCCGCTGATTGCCGAGCTGAAACAGATTATGCTCGACACCTACTACGGCCGTGAGTTTGTCGAACCTTTCTCAAGCGTTGCCGAAGCGGTCGCTGAACAGCCGGTAAAAGAAGTTAAAGCGGAGAAGAAAGCGAAGAAAGTCTGATAGTACCGTTCTGATAACCTGATAAAAAAACCCGCCGCGGCGGGTTTTTTACTGGCTGAAAAACGTGTCAGATGACGGGCGTATGTGCGCCGTGAATCGCCTGCAGCGAGCCCTGCTCTATGGCCTGTTTATAGTGCTTACGGCAGACCGAGATGTAGCGTTCATTCCCCCCGATGACTACCTGCTCACCTTCACTGAAAGGCTTCCCTTCGCTGTCCAGTCGCAGCACCATGCTGGCCTTGCGGCCACAGTGACAGATGGTTTTGAGTTCGACCAGCTTATCGGCCCACGCCAGCAGATACTGACTGCCAACAAAGAGTTCGCCGCGAAAATCGGTACGCAGGCCATAGCAGAGCACCGGAATATCAAGATCGTCGACCACATCAGAGAGCGCTTTGACCTGCTCACGGGTGAGAAACTGGCTCTCATCGACCAGCACGCAGTGAATAGGCTGTGCGGCATGTTCCGCCGCAATGTCGCTGAACAGCGCGGTATCGGCATTATAGAGCAAGGCTGGTGACGAGAGTCCGATACGTGAGCTTACCTGACCGGCACCAAAACGGTTGTCGATTTCGGCAGTGTAGACCAGCGAGCGCATGCCCCGCTCCTGATAGTTATAGGAGGATTGTAACAGTGCGGTCGATTTCCCTGCGTTCATTGCAGAGTAATAGAAATAGAGTTGGGCCATAGGAGCGTATCTTCATCAGGACTGAACAGAATGGTGCGCATATTATCACAAAGCACAGCCCATGCATTGCTGCTGAGAGAGGGAGAATGCCTGACAGATAGCCGGAATTTTCATCAGGAACCGTTTCCAGTGCCGATGGGCTCTGTCGCAGAGTGAAATAGGTTTTTCTTATTTTAACCGCAATAAAAGAGATGACATTATTCGCAGCAACTTAAATACATTAAATTTATTTCATAACGACAGAGGGGAGATTATTTCTTCCGGGCATCGCTTTGATTTTTTATGATGAACATTATTTTTTAATTTTCATTTTATTCGCTGAAGAAATACGTTTGTGATTGAAGTTATTTAATGTCACCACTACTATTAGCGGGCAACACAACTTCTCCCTTATTCAGAGACCAGGACAATGAGCGAAGCACTAAAAGTTCTTAATAATATTCGTACGCTGCGCGCCCAGGCCAGAGAGTATTCCATTGAAACACTGGAAGAGATGCTGGAAAAACTGGACGTAGTGGTAAAAGAACGTCGCGAAGAAGAGTCGCATTTCCAGGCTGAAAATGAAGAGCGCGCGCGCAAGCTGAATCAGTATCGTGAAATGCTGCTGGCTGATGGTATTGACCCTTCTGAGCTGGTCAGCATGCTGACTGATACCCGCGCGACAGCAA
Organism: Type-F symbiont of Plautia stali; assembly: GCF_059731105.1. Lineage (NCBI taxonomy): Bacteria > Pseudomonadati > Pseudomonadota > Gammaproteobacteria > Enterobacterales > Enterobacteriaceae > Type-F symbiont of Plautia stali. The sequence goes on from NZ_AP035909.1 coordinate 2,167,789, forward strand.
AAAGCAAACGTTCGGTGCGTCCGGCTAAATATGGTTATACCGATGAAAAAGGTGAGTCAAAGACCTGGACCGGTCAGGGCCGCACGCCAGCCATAATTAAAAAAGCGCTGGAAGAAGAGGGTAAAAAGCTGGACGATTTTTTACTGTAACGGCGCGTTATTTTGCTGCCCGACGGGCAGCCTGAGGTGGAATAAAAAAAAGGAAGCGTACGCTTCCTTTTTTATTCAGACGCGATAGAAATCACGATACCAGTCAACGAAGCGCTTTACGCCCTCCTCCACACTGGTCTGAGGTTTAAAACCAATCGCCTTAAACAGGGCTTCGGTGTCGGCACTGGTTTCCAGCACATCACCGGGCTGCATCGGCATCAGATTTTTCTTCGCGGTCATCCCCAGTGCTTTCTCAATCGCCTCAATATAGCTCATCAGCGTTACCGGCTGACTGTTACCGATATTATAAACACGATACGGTGCTGAACTGGTTGCTGGCGATCCCGATTCAACCGTCCAGTGATCGTCCTGCTGCGGAATGACATCCTGCAGACGCACAATCGCTTCAGCAATGTCATCAATATAGGTAAAGTCGCGCTTCATCTGGCCCTGGTTATAGACATCAATCGCCTCACCGGCAATCATTGCGCGGGTGAATTTAAAGAGTGCCATATCCGGACGGCCCCACGGGCCATAGACGGTGAAGAAGCGTAATCCAGTGGTCGGCAGCTGATAAAGGTGCGAGTAAGTATGAGACATTAACTCATTCGCTTTCTTCGTCGCTGCATATAAAGAGACAGGATGATCCACACTGTCGTCCGTTGAGAACGGCATCTTACGATTCAGGCCATAAACGGAACTCGACGACGCGTAGAGCAGATGTTCAATTTTATGATGACGGCAGCCTTCAAGAATATTGAGGTGACCTGTCAGATTGGAGTCTGCATAAGCATGGGGATTTTCGATGGAGTAGCGGACGCCAGCCTGCGCGCCAAGATGAATAACGCGCTGAAAATTATACTGCCCGAACAGTGACGCTATCGCGTCACGGTCGGCCAGATCCCGCTCGATAAAAGTAAAGTCAGGTTCAGCATTAATTAAATCGAGACGGGCACGCTTGAGATTTACGTCGTAATAATCATTCAGGTTGTCGATACCGACAACCTGGTGACCGGCGGCCAGCAGACGCTGACTGACATGAAAACCAATAAAGCCTGCGGCGCCGGTGACCAGAAAGTTCATAAATCCCTCGTTAATTATGCAGTTTGAATAGACGCTCCGCGGCCGATTGCATAATAAACGAAACCGCGTTTGCTGATACGCTCTGGATCATACAGGTTACGACCATCAAAAATCACGGCTTCTTTCAGCGCATTTTTGATAACGTCGAAGTCTGGTGCACGGAAGTTCTGCCACTCCGTACAGATGACCAGACCGTCTGCGCCCTGCAGTGCCGCTTCTTTGGTTCCCATCAGCTTAAGATCGCTACGGTGACCATAGATACGCTGCGCTTCATCCATTGCTTCCGGGTCAAACGCCTGAACAGACGCGCCTGCTTCCCACAGCGTTTCCATCAGCACACGGCTGGAGGCTTCACGCATGTCGTCAGTGTTCGGCTTAAATGACAGGCCCCAGAGAGCAAACGTCTTACCCTTCAGATCGTCGCCAAAATGGCGTTTGATGAAGGTTGGCAGCTTGTTTTTCTGGTTGTCATTGACATCTTCCACAGCCTGCAACAGACGTGGCTGATAGCCAATAGACTCCGCTGTACGGATTAACGCCTGCACATCTTTCGGGAAGCAGGAGCCACCGTAGCCACAGCCAGGATAGATGAAGTGGTAGCCGATACGGGGATCGGAACCGATGCCCTGGCGTACTTTTTCAATATCCGCGCCTAAACGTTCAGCCAGGTTGGACATCTCATTCATGAAGCTGATTTTGGTCGCCAGCATGCAGTTTGCTGCATACTTGGTCAGCTCTGCGCTGCGGATATCCATCATGATCATGCGATCGTGGTTGCGGTTAAACGGCTCATAAAGCTCGCGTAACAGCTCGACCACGTCATCGTTGTCGGTACCGACAACGATGCGCTCAGGACGCATGCAGTCATTCACTGCCGCACCTTCTTTCAGGAATTCCGGGTTCGACACCACATCAAAGGTGATGTTGGCGTCACGCGATTTCAGCGTTTCCGCCATCACCGCACGAACTTTGTCTGCTGTGCCAACCGGTACGGTTGATTTGTCGATAACCACTTTGTGATCGTTCATATGCTGCGCAATGGTGCGCGCTACGGCGGTCACATATTTCAGATCGGCAGAGCCGTCTTCATCCGGTGGTGTACCTACTGCAATAAACTGCATAACACCATGGTTTACGCCCTGTGCAGCATCAGTGCTGAACTTCAGACGACCCGCTTCGTAATTGGACATTACCAGCGGGGTTAAACCTGGTTCGAAAATAGGAATGATGCCTTTTTTCAGATTTTCGACTTTGTTTGCGTCGACATCAATGCAGAGAACGTCATGTCCGACTTCGGCTAACACCGCAGCCTGAACCAGACCGACATAGCCGATACCAAATACAGTGACTTTCATCGAGTTATCCTGTGTTTATAAATTACTTTTTGTTGCCAACTGCGCTATCGAGCCATTCAGAGAAATCTTTGCCCAATACCGGATGACGAACACCGTACTCAACGAAAGCCTGCATGTAGCCCAGTTTGTTACCACAGTCATGGCTTACGCCTTTCAGGTGATAAGCTTCAACGGTCTCTTTTTCCATCAGCATGGCGATAGAGTCGGTCAGCTGAACTTCGCCGCCCGCACCCGGAGGCGTCTTCGCCAGCAGAGGCCAGATGTCTGCAGACAGAACATAACGACCTACGACCGCCAGGTTAGATGGCGCTTCGGTCGCTTTTGGTTTCTCAACCACACCCACCATTGGTGCGCTGTCGCCTGGGTTCAGTTCTGCGCCCTGGCAATCGACAACACCGTAAGCGGTTACATCGGCAACCGGCTCAACCATAATCTGGCTGCGGCCTGACTCTTCATAACGGGTCAGCATCTCGGCCAGGTTATCTTTGGTTGGGTTAGATTCATATTCGTCGATGATGACGTCTGGCAGGATAACGGCAAACGGCTCGTTACCGATCAGTGGGTGTGCACACATCACTGCGTGGCCCAGGCCTTTCGCGATACCCTGACGAACCTGCATGATGGTCACGTGTGGCGGGCAGATTGACTGGATTTCATCCAGCAGCTGACGCTTAACACGTTTTTCCAGCATAGATTCCAGTTCGAAGCTGGTATCAAAATGGTTTTCGATGGCATTTTTAGATGAATGCGTAACCAGCACAATCTCGTTGATGCCTGCAGCGATACACTCGTTAACGACATACTGGATTAACGGCTTATCAACCAGCGGTAACATCTCTTTTGGAATCGCTTTGGTGGCCGGGAGCATACGCGTACCCAAACCCGCGACCGGGATTACCGCTTTTTTTACTTTGGTATTATTGGCAGACATTAAGTTACCTCTCTCATAGGCCGTTCAAGTTAATACTTGATATGTCGGTTTAAAATCGAAAATGAGTATATCAGTTAGTATCGAACGGATTTATCCTGGAAGGCATCAATCCGTCGAAATTAAGACTATTACCCAACTGTAAAGCTAAGTTCTGGCCCTGTCCTCAGCGCCAGAATCTTTCCATTTTTGCCGTTTATTCTTCTGCTGACAGCATCAGCCGAATGCGACCACCCGCGCCCCAGACGTGGCACTGCCAGTTGTCTGCGCGTTGACTGATTTGATTGAGGTGGGTGCTACCCATAGTGCCAAGGGGAACACCATTACTAAGCTGAATCTGATGGGTATCAACGTGAAGCGTGGCATTTAATCCGGCCGAGACCAGGATCAAATTTTTCAGACCCCGATGATAGTAGCCCACCAGCAGAGGGAACTGGCCGCTGAGGTTCGCCTGGCGCAGCAGCAGATTGACCTGTCTGAGCAGCCCGTTAAGTTCCGGCAGACGCTGTTTTTGCCCGGAGAGCTGCTCCTGAAGCAGGCCGTTAAACAGCGCACGCAGCAGCAGAGCGGCCAGCACGCCATTATCACCCGCACGGGTGACGTCCAGACAGTAGAAGGCCAGGTCCTTTTCAGAGAGCGCCGCAATGTCGAGCACCAGGCCCGGCTGTTCGGCCATCGTCAGCTGACGATAGTTGACCCGGCAGTTGGCGACGGTCTGTTGCACCGGCGGCTGGAGTTGTTTGAGCAGTTTGGCAGCCGCTTTCGGGTCGCGGACCAGGGCATCCCAGTCCTGAAACAGCTGCTCATCCTCTTCCACCTTTGAGGTGAACATTGAGGGATAGAGACATTCATAGACCGCTTCGCGGAATCGTTCCAGATTTTTCAGTGGCTTAAGCAGCACATCCTGCACGCCAAGGCGCAGCACATGTGCGATGTCAGACATATTTTCTGTCGCTGAGATAATCAAAATCGGCACAACGTTACCGCGGGTACGAATGTGCTCAACAAACTGAATGCCGCTCATACGGGGCATTTCGAGATCGCTGATGATCAGGTCGACAGTATGCTGTTGTAGTTGTGCAATTGCTTCCAGTCCATCTTCCGCTTTTAACGTTACAGCACCCATCGATAACAAAAATTGGTCCAGCAACGAACGGAAAACAGCCTCATCTTCGACAATGAGTATCTTTTTGCCGAGTAGTGGTTTTTCCATTCTTTCCCCCTGCCTGCCAGATAATTCAATAGTGGTTCATAAAACGCAGTTGCGCCTTCAGAATTGCGTAAAGTCACCGTTTTGAATGAACAACCTGATTATCTGCCACGGACCAGTGGTAACAGTTCATCCATTTTCTTTTCCACGGCGGCCCTGCCTGCCTCAATGGCCTCTTCAGCCCGATGAAAGTCCAGCGTTGAAATCTGCGGACAGACCGGCTGTATTAAAACATCGGGTGGATCGCCTGCCATACGGTTGCGCTTCAGGCGATTTTCCAGCACCTGGATAGAGGTTGACATAATCTCCATCGCACCCGGTGACTGAGACGCACGGCGCTGGGTGAAACTCACCAGTCGCTGACGCAGCTTTCCACCCCAACTCAATGCCGCTGCAGCGGCTTCTTCTTCACTATTTTTAGGCGTAACGGAAAACAGATCCTGCTGCATTAAATGCGCGTCATGCTGCAGGTCAACCGCAATCACAATGTCTGCACCCAGCGCGCGGGTCAGTGAGATCGGCACCGGATTGACGACGGCACCATCCACCAGCCAATACCCATTGTAGCCCACCGGCGGTAATAAACCTGGCATACTGCAGGAAGCGCGAACCGCCTGATGCAGATCACCCTCCGTCAGCCAGAGCTCCCGCCCCGTGCTGAGATTGGTGGCCACCACGCCGAAAGGTTTACTGCACTGCTCTATCGCATCATTGGGGATCAGCTGACGCACATGGTTAAAGACCCGCTCACCGCGCAGCAGTCCGCCCCGTTGCCAGGAGACATCCATCAGCCGGATCACATCCCAGTAGCGAAACGCACTGACCCACTTTTCCATCAGCGGCAGCCGGTTATTCACATAGGCTGACCCGACTAGCGCGCCGACAGAGCAACCCGCCACGACGTCGATCCCGATACCCGCACGCTCCAGTGCGTTGATCACGCCAATGTGCGCCCATCCTTTCGCTGCGCCGGCCCCCAGCGCCAATCCTATTTTTACCTTTCTCATTTGTATCTGGTCCTGCCGTCAATACGTAGCGTCACAGCGTGGGGTCAGCTAACATAGCGCGCTTATGAAACCGACTCATCATTTTCGGGAGCTAATGTGTCAGAAACCTGCCCATGTTGTAGCGGACAGCAGTATAGCGTATGTTGCGAGCCCTTTCTGCAGGGTAACCAGATTCCTGTTACGGCTGAACAACTTATGCGCTCCCGCTATTGTGCCTATGTTAAGCACAATGCCGAATATCTGGTCGCGACCTGGCATCCTGACAAACGTCATCCGGAGATGTCAGGGCTTTTATCTGAAAGTTTTTCCGGTACCGAGTGGCTTAGTCTGAATGTAACCCGTTGTAATCATGGAAGCCATGATAATGAAGCGTTCGTGACTTTTTTTGCGCGATACCGCGAGAAAACGAACATTCATGCCATTCATGAGTGTTCCCGCTTTCTTCGCGAGGATCAACGCTGGTACTATGTTGACGGTTCCGTGCCGCCCGTTGGGCGCAACGATCGTTGCCCGTGCGGCAGTGATAAGAAATACAAAAAATGTTGTGGTTGAGCTGAAGGCTGAGCCCGCAGTTTAACCCCTAATGCTTTGACAGGACTCTGATTGAGATGCAAGCGCAAACCATGCAAAGAAAAGTTTTACGAACCATTTGTCCCGATGCAAAAGGTCTGATCGCCAAAATCACCAATATTTGTTACAAGCACGAACTCAATATCGTGCAGAACAATGAGTTTGTTGATCATCGCACCGGGCGTTTTTTCATGCGTACCGAGCTGGAAGGCATCTTCAACGACAACACCCTGCTGGCCGATCTCGACAGCGCCCTGCCCCAGGGGTCAGTGCGTGAACTGCACAGCGCCGGCCGCCGTCGCGTGGTGATTCTGGTCACCAAAGAGGCGCACTGCCTGGGCGACCTGTTAATGAAGAGCGCGTTTGGCGGTCTGGATATGGAGATTGCCGCGGTCATTGGTAACCATGACACGCTGCGTTCGCTGGTTGAGCGGTTTGATATTCCCTTCGTTCTGGTGAGTCACGAGGGACTGACGCGGGAAGAGCACGATAACCGCATGGTGGAAGAGATTGACCGCTATCAGCCCGATTATGTGGTGCTGGCGAAATATATGCGCGTCCTGACCCCTGCCTTTGTGCAGCGCTTCCCGAACCAGATTATTAACATTCACCACTCTTTCCTGCCTGCCTTTATCGGTGCCCGGCCTTATCATCAGGCCTACGAGCGTGGCGTGAAAATCATTGGTGCCACCGCGCACTACGTGAATGACAATCTCGATGAAGGCCCGATCATCATGCAGGATGTGATTAATGTCGATCACAGCTATACCGCTGACGAGATGATGCGTGCAGGTCGTGACGTCGAAAAAAACGTGCTGAGCAACGCCCTCTATAAAGTGCTGGGGCAGCGAGTCTTCGTTTATGGCAACCGTACGATTATTCTTTAATCAGCCAGCGCGCTGAATTGACTGTGGATTCAGCGCTACGCGTAAAAAGTGGGCAAACAGTTCCTGTTTTGCCAGTGGGCGCTTTACACCCTTATCGCATTTGGTATGATGCGCCCCGCTTTGAGAGTGAAAGATTCAGGCCATGGTGGGATTCCCGAGCGGCCAAAGGGAGCAGACTGTAAATCTGCCGTCACAGACTTCGAAGGTTCGAATCCTTCTCCCACCACCATCTGAATCTGAATACGCCTCAAGCCAGCATTATCCCCGGTGGGATTCCCGAGCGGCCAAAGGGAGCAGACTGTAAATCTGCCGTCACAGACTTCGAAGGTTCGAATCCTTCTCCCACCACCATCCTGCATTCAGCACATTTCCCCCAAATCGATGCATCAGCTTCCTGTTCTGCGGGGAGAGGGATGAGAACCTTCGACTAAGGTTCGGGTCGAGCATCGCGAGACAACGCGCTTCAGCGCGGCCCGCAGGGTGAGGCGCAACGCGCCGAATCATCCTTCTCCCACCACCATCCTGCATTCAGCACACTTTCCCCAAATCGATACATCAGCTTCCTGTTCTGCGGGGAGAGGGATGAGAACCTTCGACTAAGGTTCGGGTCGAGCATCTCGAGACAACGCGCTTCAGCGCGGCCCGCAGGGTGAGGCGCAACGCGCCGAATCATCCTTCTCCCACCACCATCCTGCATTCAGCACACTTTCCCCAAATCGATACATCAGCTTCCTGTTCTGCGGGGAGAGGGATGAGAACTCCCTGCTAACAGAGCACCTACACGTTTTCAAACGTTCTGCCCCCTCTTCTGCCATGACTTTTTCAGTAAAAATCGCTACCATCACCGCCTCTCATTTTCTGAACCATGGTTGACCTCATGAAATTTGTTTCATTCAACATCAATGGGTTGCGCGCCCGCCCTCATCAGCTTCAGGCGCTGGTTGAACAGCATCAGCCCGATGTCATTGGCTTACAGGAAACCAAAGTCCATGACGAAATGTTCCCGCTGGAAGAGGTCGCAAAGCTGGGTTATCACGTTTTCTATCACGGTCAGAAAGGCCACTACGGCGTGGCACTGCTCACCAGAATGCAGCCGGTTTCAGTGAGCCGGGGCTTTCCGGGAGAGGATGAAGAGGCACAGCGCCGGTTGATCATGGCGGAAATTCCCAGCCCGATCGGCGACATCACGGTCATTAATGGCTATTTCCCGCAGGGTGAAAGCCGCGACCATCCCACCAAGTTTCCGGCAAAAGAGAAGTTCTATCGCGACCTGCAGCGTCTGCTGACCGAAGATCTGCCTGCCGATAAACCGGTTCTGATCATGGGTGACATGAACATCAGCAGCACCGATCGGGATATTGGAATTGGCGAGGATAGCCGCAAGCGCTGGCTGAGAACCGGTAAATGCTCCTTCCTGCCGGAAGAGCGCGAGTGGATGGATCGGCTGCTGGGCTGGGGCCTGGTTGATACCTGGCGTGAACATAACCCGGAGGTCGCCGATCGCTTCTCCTGGTTTGATTACCGTTCAAAAGGTTTCGATGATAATCGCGGCCTGCGCATCGATCTGGTGCTGGCAAGCAAAAATCTGGCAGCACACTGCGTTGAGACCGGCATTGATTATGAGATCCGTGGCATGGAGAAGCCCTCTGATCACGCTCCCATCTGGTCGCTGTTTCGCTTTTAACTGATGGTCGCGTGGCAGAGCGCCACGCGACACTTATTTCACGATCTTCCAGATCAGGTTGTTGGTGCCGATGGAGTGTTCATCCCGGGCGCACTGCAGCAGCACCCCTTCCGACTTCACCACCGCGCCTTCACTGTAGTTACGGTTTTCAAAAATACAGCAGCGCAGGCAGTCTGGCTGACGTCGCTCTGCCTGCGTCCAGGCTTCCGGCGGCATATCCACTACCACATCGGTGTTCACACCGTTATTGCCGGGTGGCATCGACTGATAGCGACCGTTGGCCTGAACTGCGCTGGTTGCCAGCGACAGGGCCAGCACCATCAATACTGAGTAACGCCTCATTCCGTCTCCTTCACTTTACGTCTGGTTTTGCGCACCGGACGCTTCTGTCCGGTGGAGGGTAATCCCCGAAAGGCATGCGCCGCAGGCTGCTGTCGCGCCTGGTGGATCAGACCGGTTAAGGTCTGGACCAGCGGTTGCATAAATTCCTCATAACGACAGGCCTTTTCGCTGATACGGGTCAGTGTCGACTCCCACTGCGCCGTCATATCCGGGCGGGCAGCCAGATCGGGCAACGAGTGAATCAGGGCGCGTCCGGCCTCGGTCGCGTTGATGTATCGCCCTTTCTTCACCAGGAAACCACGACGAAACAGCAGTTCAATAATGCCAGCCCGCGTCGCTTCCGTTCCTAAACCATCGGTCGCACGCAGCACTTTCTTTAATTCTTTATCCTGAACGAACCGGGCAATGCCGGTCATCGCAGAGAGAAGCGTGGCATCGGTGAACGGACGCGGCGGCTGGGTTTGCTTCGCCAGCACCTCGCCGCGCTCGCACAACAGCGAATCCCCTTTCGCCACCACCGGCAGCGGCATGCCGTCATTCTCCTCGTCACGCTCTTTGCTGCCCAGCAGTGCACGCCAGCCCGCCTCCGCCAGGAAACGCGCTTTCGCAACAAATTTTCCCCCGGCAATTTCGAGGTCGATGACGCACTTACGGAACACCGCATCCGGGCAGAACTGCATCAGATACTGGCGCGCCACCAGCTCATAAATATGCTGCTCGTTTTCCGTAAGCTTTACCGTGCCGGCGCGGGCCGTCGGAATAATGGCGTGGTGGGCGTCCACCTTTTTATCATCCCAGCAGCGGTTGCGCCGATCCGCATCGAAATCAGCGGGCGGGGTCAACAGTGACTGATGCGCCTGAATCGCCTTAAGTACTGCATGACGCCCGGCAAAATGCTCTTCGGGCAGGTAGCGGCTGTCCGAACGGGGATAGGTAATCAGCTTGTGGGTTTCATACAGCCGCTGACAGGTATCCAGTACCGTCTGCGCACTCAGCCCGTAACGTTTTGCCGCCTCAATCTGCAGGCTGGAGAGGGAGAATGGCAGTGGTGCCCCCTCATTTTCCCGTTTATCGCTGTAGGCCGTGACCGTCGCTGGCTGACCGGTAATCCGGGCCACCACATGATCTGCCAGGGCGCGTCTGAGCAGACGGCCCTCTTCATCCTGCCACGGCTCACAGGCTTCGCTGGGGATCCAGCTGGCCACAAACCGGGTGCCATCAGGCGTGACGATGTGGGCTTTAACTTCGAAATACTCTTTCGGCAGGAAGTTTTCAATCTCTTCATCGCGCCGCACCACCAGCCCGAGCACCGGGGTCTGCACCCGGCCAACCGACAGCACGCCATCATAGCCTGCATTTCGCCCCAGCAGTGTCCAGGCGCGGGTCATGTTAATGCCATAGAGCCAGTCTGCCCGGGCGCGAGCCAGCGCCGAAACACACAGCGGAATAAATTCGCGATTCTCACGCAGACGGTTGACCGCCCGATCCACCGCCTGCGGGTTAAGATCGTTGATCAGGCAGCGCTGCACTTTGCTGCGTTTTTCCGCGGGCAGTTTCAGATAGTCGAGCACTTCATCGACCAGCAGCTGACCTTCGCGATCCGGGTCACCGGCATGCACCACTTCTGTCGCCTGCGCCAGTAGTCCCTCGACCACCTTCAGCTGTTTCGCGACCGACGGGCGCGGTTGCAGCTGCCATTTTTCGGGAATAATCGGCAGGTCCGCCAGCGACCAGCGTGCATAGCGGCTGTCATATGTGTCAGGCTGCGCCTGCTCCAGCAGGTGCCCTACGCACCAGGTAACAATCTGATCGTTGCCGCAGGCAATAAATCCATCACCCCGTCGATGCGGTTTCGGCAGTACATCGGCAATCGCACGTCCCAGGCTCGGTTTTTCCGCAATAAACAAACGCATTGAATCAGCTATTCCTTAACATCAGGGAAACGGAGAGTAACCGGCTCGGCTGTCGGTGTAAATTCAGGGCTATGTTAGCCTGGCAGGCCTGCTGGCGTAAGCATGACGCGCAGTGTTAGCGATCGTTCGCACAGGAACCGTGCAAAAAGCAGGGCTCAGAACGCCCTGCTGCCAGCGGATAAAGAGGATCAGAAATAACGCACGAAAGGCGTGGTGTCAGGCGGGAGAACCGTGGTGCCCGATTTCAGTTGTGGCGTGCCCAGATAGAGGAAGCCGACAATGGCATCCTGCTCCCGGCAGCCAAATGCCTGCCGCACCTGCTCGTCATCGGTCCAGGGACCGCTGCGCCAGATGCCGTTGTAACCCTGCGCGACGGCGGCCATCTGCATTGCCATGACCGCACAGCTGGCTGAGGCAATCTGCTCCCAGCGCGGCACTTTATGATGCTCCTCGCAGTGGGCCACCACCGTGATGATCATCGGAGCGCGAAACGGCGACTGACTTGCTTTGTTAATCGCCTTTTCATCCAGCTGTTTTTCCCGTGCCGCCCGCTCCAGCAGCTGGCTCATCCGGTCGCGCCCCTCTTTTTCCACAATGACGAACCGCCAGGGTTGCAGGGTGCCATGATCCGGGGCGCGCATGCCCGCCCGCAGGATATTTTCAAGGATCTCACCCGCCGGGGCAGGTTCACTCAGGCGTGAGGCCGAACGACGATTTACCAGTAATTCAAGGGCGTCCATGTTTCTCTCCCGATCTCTGTATTGTTGCCTTCATCCTGGCACAGCCAGATTTTTTGTAACAGTGCGCGGTGATTTCCTGCTGACTTTTAACACGGCGCTCTTTAGGATGAGCTCGTCGGGGAAGCCGGGGCCGCGCGGCGGCCACTTCCTGCTACATATTTATGGAGAGTCTGATGCGCACATTGTGGCGAATAATCGCAGGTCTGTTCCGCTGGAGCTGGCGGGTATTAAATTTTATCAGGGAATTCATTCTGAATATTTTCCTGATTTTGTTGATTGTGGTGGGTGTAGGGATCTGGCTGCAGGTCAGTGGCTCAGGCAGCAGTTCAGCCCCCATTCAGCAGGGTGCACTGAAAGTCGATCTCAGCGGTGTGCTGGTCGATAAACCCTCAGTGAGCAACCGCCTCAGCAAAATTGGCCGTCAGTTACTGGGCGCCAGCAGCGACCGTTTGCAGGAAAACTCACTGTTTGATGTGGTCGATGCCATTCGCCAGGCGAAAGATGACAGCAACATCAAAGGGATGGTGCTCGATTTACGTGAGTTTGCGGGCGGCGATCAGCCGTCACTGCAATATGTGGGTAAAGCGCTGCGGGAATTTCGTGACAGCGGCAAGCCGATTTATGCTCTGGGCGACAGCTACAGCCAGGCGCAGTACTACCTTGCCAGCTACGCCACCAGAATCTATCTCTCACCGCAGGGCACCGTGGATCTGCACGGTTTAGCCACCAACGGGCTTTATTACAAAACCCTGCTGGAGAAGCTGAAAGTGACCTCGCACGTTTTCCGCGTCGGCACCTACAAATCGGCGGTCGAACCTTTCCTGCGTGATGATATGTCCCCTGCCGCCCGTGACGCAGACAGCCGCTGGATTGGTCAGCTGTGGCAGAACTACCTGAACACCGTGTCGGCGAATCGTCAGATTACGCCGGAACAGCTGTTCCCGGGTGCGGCGGCGATTATTGCCGGGTTGAATGCAGTCAAAGGTGACACCGCGCAATATGCGCTGGATAACAAGCTGGTCGATGTTCTGGACTCGCGCGCGGCGGCCGATCAGGAGCTGGTAAAAACCTTTGGTCTGGATAAGCAGACGAACGATTACCGCAGCGTCAGCATCTATGACTACAGCGTGAAGTCCGCCTCAGCACAGCAGGATGGCAACATCGCCGTGGTGCTGGCCAGCGGTGCCATCATGGATGGTGAAGAGACACCGGGCAACGTCGGTGGCGACACCACGGCGGCGCAGATCCGCGATGCGCGTCTCGATCCCAAAATCAAAGCGATTATTCTGCGGGTGAACAGCCCGGGTGGCAGCGTCACCGCCTCTGAAGCGATTCGCGAAGAGCTGGCGGCGGCGCAGGCAGCGGGCAAACCGATTGTGGTTTCGATGGGCGGTATGGCCGCATCCGGCGGCTACTGGATCTCAACGCCTGCCAGTTATATCGTGGCGAACCCCAGCACGCTCACCGGCTCGATTGGCATCTTCGGGGTCATCAATACCCTGGAAAACAGCCTGGACAGCATCGGGGTTCACACCGATGGTGTCGCAACCTCGCCGCTGGCGGATATTTCCACCACCAAGGCGCTGCCTGCTGAAGTGCAGCAGCTGATGCAGCTGACCATCGAAAATGGCTACCGCAACTTCGTTGGCCTGGTGGCGAAGTCCCGCCATAAAACGCCGGAACAGATCGATGCGATTGCTCAGGGCCACGTCTGGACCGGCAGCGATGCGAAAGCCAATGGTCTGGTGGATGCGCTGGGTGACTTTGACGATGCGGTGAAGAAAGCGGGTGAGCTGGCCAAAGTCAGCAAGCCGCAGCTAAGCTGGTATCAGGATGAGCCCGGCTTCCTGGATCTGATCCTGGGTCAGATGAATGCCTCAGTGCAGGCCGTGCTGCCTGCCACGCTTAAGGCCTGGCTGCCCGCCCCCATGCTGGATGTGATGAGTGCGATGAAAGCCCAGCCGGGTCTGCTGGACCATCTCAACGATCCGCAAAACCGTTACGCATTCTGCCTCAACTGCGGCGAAGTGCGATAAACCTCGCAGCCCGGCCGCTGGTCGGGCTGCTTTTCCCCGCTATTCCCCTTATACTGCGCGTTTTACGGCAAGTCTGAGTGTTTTCATGCAAAAGAAAAATATCTATGTAGCCTACACGGGCGGGACAATCGGTATGCAGCGTTCGGCGCAGGGCTATATTCCGGTTTCCGGCCACCTGCAACAACAGCTGGCAGACATGCCGGAGTTCCACCGCCCTGAAATGCCTGATTTCACGATTCACGAATATCAGCCGCTGATCGACTCCTCTGACATGACGCCGGAGGACTGGCAGTCTATCGCTGAAGATATCCGCCAGAACTACGATCGCTATGACGGCTTTGTGATCCTGCATGGTACAGACACCATGGCCTTCACCGCCTCCGCGCTCTCATTTATGCTGGAGAATCTGGCCAAGCCGGTTATCGTCACCGGCTCGCAGATTCCGCTAGCGGAATTACGCTCGGACGGTCAGCAGAATCTGCTGAACTCCCTTTATGTGGCGGCCAACTATCCGATTAGCGAAGTGTCGCTGTTTTTCAACAACACGCTCTATCGCGGTAACCGGACCACCAAGGCGCATGCCGATGGCTTTAACGCCTTTGCCTCGCCTAACCTTCCGGCGTTGCTGGAAGCGGGTATTCATATCCGCCGCCTCAACACGCCGCCGGCCCCTGCCGGTCAGGGTGAGCTGAAAGTTCACACCATTACCCCGCAGCCGATTGGCGTGGTCACTATCTATCCGGGTATCTCTGCGGATGTGGTGCGTAACTTCCTGCGTCAGCCGGTGAAAGCGCTGATCCTCCGCTCCTATGGCGTAGGTAATGCGCCACAGAACAAAGAGTTTCTGGCTGAACTGCAACAGGCCAGCGAACGTGGCATCGTCGTGGTGAACCTCACCCAGTGTATTTCAGGCAAGGTCAATATGGGCGGCTACGCCACCGGCAATGCGCTGGAACACGCGGGCGTGATCAGCGGATCGGATCTGACCGTGGAAGCGGCACTGACCAAACTACACTTTTTACTCAGCCAGGATCTCTCTGCCGATCAAATCCGCGCCCGGATGCAGCAGAATCTGCGCGGCGAACTGACCGAAGACTGACTACGGAGCGAATCAGAATGAAGCGGGCACTCATCATTATTGATATACAGAACGATTTTTGCCCCGGCGGCCCGATGGCAGTCCATGAGGGAGACCAGACGGTCGACGTGGCAAATCGCTATGCGCGAGCCTTTCGCGAGAACGGGGAATGCGTGCTGGCCCTGCAGGACTGGCATCCGGCCGACCATGGCAGTTTCGCCTCGGTCTCCGGTGAGCCGGTCTATACGCTGGGTGAGCTGAACGGTCTGGCACAGATCTGGTGGCCGGATCACGGCATACAGGGCTCGGCCGGTGCAGACTTTCACCCCGGCCTGGATCGTTCGCTGTTCGATGCAACCTTCCACAAGGGTCAGGACCAGGATGTCGACAGTTACAGCGCCTTTTTTGACAATGGTCATCGCCGTAAAACCGAGCTGGACAGCTGGCTGCGCGAGCGTGGCATCACTCATCTGGTGATGCTCGGGCTGGCGACCGACTACTGCGTTAAATACAGCGTGCTGGATGCACTGGAGCTGGGTTATCACGTTGAGGTGGTCAAAGAGGGCTGCCGCGGCGTGAATCTGAATCCTGAAGACAGCGAGATCGCCTTTGCGCAGATGACCGCGCAGGGCGCGGTTCTGATTTAAAACAGAGCTGGCAGGACGCCAGCTTTTTTTAGTGCAGATGAATACGGGTCACGTCCGATTCAATACCGAACTCTTCCTTCAGCTCTTTTTTTGACTTCATCACCATCTCCCCCCCTTTGCCGATGGTCATGTGCTGCGGCGCATCGTTGTGTCTCGCCTGCCACATCATGACCAGCTGCAGGCAGTTGTCACGCTGCTCCTGGGTCAGGGCCACGCCGTCCGGCCACTTACCGATCTCCACCGCCGTTGCCAGACGCTGATAGACTTCCGGCGTCATTGACGCCAGCATGGCTTCCAGTTGTTCCTTCATCGCCCTTACCCTCTGGTCTGTTCGCCCTGCTCATCGGTGAAATTCAGCGAGGCGGAGTTTACACAGTAGCGTTCGCCGGTAGGCTGCGGACCATCCGGGAAAACATGCCCGAGGTGCGCGTCACAGCTGCCGCAGCGGATCTCCACACGCTGCATACCGTGAGAGTTGTCTTCGATATAGCGAATCGCCTCATCACTGACCGGCTGATAGAAGCTAGGCCAGCCACAGCCTGAGTCATATTTGGTTTCTGACAGAAAAAGGGGCGCTTCACACACCAGACAGTGATAGATGCCCTCCTGCTTGTTGTGCAACAGGGCGCCGCTGTAAGGCGGTTCCGTTCCGCGATGCTGAGTAACGTAGCGCTGCATTTCAGTCAGCTGCGCAATTTTTGCTTCGGGTGCGGTCTCTTTAGCCATTTTAGGATTCCGGGCAGTGCCATTCTGAAAATTTCGTCTATTATTCTAACAAATGATCAACATAACCCGGGTCTTTTTTTGTGCTCACCCTTTCACTCTGCCCTTCGCAAAGCGGATTTGTGACTTCGATCACCTTTTATCCGGAGCATCCCTATATATTCGGCGATTGATTCAATGAAGCGCGATATCATTGGCGGCGCGCAAGCGGTTGCGCACCGAATAATTCCTCTCAGGCGAATTGATTTGTCGCAACAATTGACACGATTCCGCTTGACGCCTGGTAAGGTTTTTGTAATTTTACAGGCAACCTTTTATTCACTAACAAATAGCTGGTGGAATATATGACTATCAAAGTAGGTATCAACGGTTTCGGCCGTATCGGTCGCATCGTTTTCCGTGCTGCACAGAAGCGTTCTGACATCGAAATCGTTGCTATCAACGACCTGCTGGACGCGGATTACATGGCGTACATGCTGAAGTATGACTCTACTCACGGTCGTTTCGACGGCACCGTAGAGGTTCAGGATGGCGCACTGATCGTAAACGGTAAAAAAATCCGTGTTACTGCTGAGCGTGACCCGGCTAACCTGAAGTGGGATGAAGCAGGCGTTGACGTTGTTGCAGAAGCAACCGGTATCTTCCTGACCGACGAAACCGCACGCAAACACATCACCGCAGGTGCTAAGAAAGTCGTTCTGACCGGTCCATCTAAAGATGACACCCCAATGTTTGTTCGTGGTGCAAACTTCGACAAATATGAAGGCCAGGATATCGTTTCTAACGCATCCTGCACCACTAACTGCCTGGCTCCGCTGGCAAAAGTTATCAACGACAAGTTTGGTATCGTTGAAGGCCTGATGACCACCGTTCACGCGACCACTGCTACGCAGAAAACCGTTGATGGCCCGTCTCACAAAGACTGGCGCGGCGGCCGCGGCGCATCGCAGAACATCATCCCTTCATCAACCGGCGCAGCGAAAGCCGTTGGTAAAGTTCTGCCAGAGCTGAACGGCAAACTGACCGGTATGGCGTTCCGCGTTCCAACCCCTAACGTTTCCGTTGTTGACCTGACCGTGCGTCTGGAAAAAGCGGCATCTTACAAAGAAATCTGTGCTGCAATTAAAGCTGCTGCAGAAGGCGAGATGAAAGACGTTCTGGGCTACGTTGAAGATGACGTGGTTTCTACCGACTTCAACGGCGAAGTCCTGACTTCCGTGTTTGACGCTAAAGCGGGTATCGCGCTGAACGACAACTTTGTGAAACTGGTTTCCTGGTATGACAACGAAACTGGCTACTCAAACAAAGTTCTCGACCTGATTGCACTGGTTTCTGCTAAATAAGGCAGCCAGACATCATTGAGAATAAGGGCGACTTCGGTCGCCCTTTTTTTGATCCGCACAGGAAGGAATCGAACATGCAAGACAAACTGTTTTCTCTGCCGGTAGTCACGCAGATCTCCCCTTACCTCTCGCAGCGCCAGGTGGGTGAATTGCCGACCATTGTCGTCAGCCATCCTAAAGTCCGGGCGGCAATTACGCTGCAGGGCGCACATCTGATCGCCTGGCAACCCAGCGGTGAAAAGCCGGTGCTCTGGCTGAGTGATAAGAGCCTCTTCTCACCGGGTAAAGCCATTCGCGGCGGCGTGCCGATCTGCTGGCCCTGGTTTGGCCCCGCTGGTGAACCGGCACACGGTTTTGCCCGGGTTCAGCCGTGGAAGCTGACCGCGCATGACGAAAATGACGAGGGGGTGATGCTGACGCTGGTGCTGGAGAGCAATCCCCAGACGCTGAAACTCTGGCCACATGAGTTCACCCTGATTGCCCGCTTCCGTCTGGGTGAGCATTGCGAGATTGAGCTGGAAGCCTATGGTGATTATGAGGCCACGGCGGCGCTGCACAGCTACTTCAGCGTGAGCGATATCAGCGGTGTAGAGGTCTCCGGTCTCGGCAACAGCTATATCGATAAAGTGAACAACGGCGAGACCGGCAGCAGCGACGGCAGACAGCGTTATCCAGGCCGCATCGACCGCATCTTCACCGCGCCGGAAGATTGCTCGGTGATTCATGACACAGCGGGTCAGCGTCAGGTCGAGGTTTATCATCACCATCATAGTGACGTTGTCACCTGGAACCCCGGCGTAGAACTCTCCTGTAGCATGGCCGATATGGCGAATGAGGGTTATAAAACGATGGTCTGCGTGGAAACCGCGCGCATCAGTAAACCGCTGCGCAGTGCGGGCGAGAAACCGGCACGGCTGGCCACGACGTTCCGTCTGAAAAAGAAAGCCGCCGCCAGCGACAAGGCTATCGGCTAAACGATATCCAGCGGTAATTTATGCTGCGGTGCAGGCCAGGCGCGATCGATAAGCTGAAGCTCTTCGTCGGTCAGCACCACCTCCAGCGCCGCAGCATTCTCCTGCACGTGGGCCACAGAGCTGGCTTTAGGGATAGCGATCACGCCAGGCTGACGAATCACCCACGCCAGCAGAAGCTGCGCCACGCTGATGCCCTTCTGCTGTGCAATCTGAGTCAGCAGAGGATCGGTAAAGAGCGTATCCCGCAGCCGACCCGCCTGCGCCAGGGGACAGTAGGCCATCACCGGCACGCCACGCTGCTGACAGGCTGGCAACAGATCAAACTCAATACCGCGTGACGCCAGATGGTAGAGAACCTGATTGGTCGCACAGTGTTCCCCATTGGGTTCATCCCACAGTTCGGCCATGTCATCTGTATCGAAGTTTGACACCCCCCAGAAACGAATCTTGCCCTGCTGCTGCAGCGTTTCCATCACGCGCAGTGTCTCTTCCAGTGGAATATTTCCGCGCCAGTGCAGCAGGTAGAGGTCGAGGTAATCCGTCTGTAACCGGCGCAGACTGCGCTCGCAGGCTTCAATCGCATCCGAGTGACCTGCATTCCAGGGATAGACTTTGGAGACCAGCAGGGCCTGATCGCGGCGGCCGCGCAGCGCCTCACCGACGACCTCTTCTGCGCCGCCATCCGCATACATTTCGGCCGTATCGATCAGCCGTAACCCGCAGTCGAGTCCGGCCTGCAGGGCAGCGACTTCACGGGCACGCTGCGACGGATTTTCACCCATAAACCAGCTGCCCTGACCAATAACCGGCAGCGACGCATGGCCGGCAAACGTCATTCTGTTGCGCATTCTCTTCCCTTACCCCATTACGGGGCCCTGTAAAAGAACAGAGGGCGGTAAACGCCCTCTTTTAGTGCATACTTAGAAGCTGTAGCTGACGCCGGTCCAGACCGTCGCCTGCCCGCTTTTATCAATCATCGGGCTGTCTTTGATTTCGCTGTCAAAGCGGGTGTAACGCCCTACTACTCCGACGTTCCACTGCGTGTCAATCTGATAGCTGGCGCTCAGCTCAACATAAGGTGACCAGCTGTCATCCGGATTATAACGACTGATGCCGGTCCGGGCGCTCTCATGACCGGAGACAGCGTAGTAATAACGGTTCTGATTGGCACTGTTCCACATGGCACCGATGCCTGGCGTCAGGCTGAAGTCGCCCATCTGGAAGCGATAGAGATAGGTCAGGTCCCAGATGACACCATTGCTGTTGTTCAGCACATCACCCAGCAACGCGGTGCGGACAATCCCCCAGTCTGCCGTGTGACGGTAAGTGGCACCGCCCATCAGCGTCATGCGGCGCTTATCCAGTCCTTTCATATCGCCCAGATCGTTGTCGCTGGGTTTGTACTCCTGCGGTGACCCCAGCAGGGTCAGCGACAGCTGATTCTGCTGATCTTTCCACAGGTAGTAACCACCCTGCAGGCTGCGGAACCAGAAGTTTTCACCTTCGTAGTTGATCACCGGAACCGGAAGATACCGGTCCTGTCCGCCGCGATAGGGTGACTCTGCGTAGATGACCGATGCCCCCAGAGAAAGCGGATCGGCACTCGCCTGCCCGGTAAGTAAATAACAGGGCAGAAGGGCAACAAGCGTCTTAAATTTGAATTGGTTCACAATTTATTCATTCCATAAATATAACAATCAAACCCTAAGTCTAACGGTTTTTTACCGCTGGATTAACTTATATCAAAATCCTTTAAGTCAGTTACCGATGCAGGTGGCATTAAAGGTTAAAAGTACGTTAAGTTAATGCTTCAGTCAGTTGAACCCATCTCACAACAAATCAAAATTGCCGTTGATCTTCCCCGCATTCACGCAAACCCACGGAGGAAATTTCTTAGAAGCCATCTACAGTTAGAAGTAACAGCAAAGAGTTTGGACGAGCAGAGTAACCACAAACGTTGTGTATCCCGATAAAAAAGATCAGGTTGGCATAAGGGTTGCTGTACTCAACAGAGAATATCTTCCGGGAGCTGCTACAAGCCTCTAATTACGCTCCTTACCTGTGCTAAAAACGAAAGGACGGGCATCGCTATGAATATATTCGATCACTATCGTCAGCGTTATGAAGCTGCCAAGGACGAAGAGTTCACACTGCAGGAATTTCTTGCCATCTGTAAGCAGGATCGCAGTGCATACGCCAACGCTGCAGAACGACTGTTAATGGCTATCGGAGAGCCGGTAATGGTCGACACTGCTCAGGAGCCACGCCTTTCCAGAATATTCTCCAATCGTGTGATGGGACGCTATCCGGCGTTTGAGGAGTTCTACGGTATGGAGGAGGCGATTGAACAGATTGTCTCTTACCTGAAACATGCCGCCCAGGGACTGGAAGAGAAGAAACAGATACTCTATCTGCTCGGCCCGGTCGGTGGCGGTAAATCGTCACTGGCAGAACGACTCAAGTCGCTGATGCAGCGGGTGCCCATCTATGTGCTGAGCGCCGACGGCGAGCGCAGTCCGGTAAACGATCACCCTCTTTGCCTGTTTAACCCGCAGGAAGATGCGCACATCCTTGAGAAAGAGTATGGCGTACCGCGTCGTTACCTGGGCACTATCATGTCGCCGTGGGCGGCTAAACGGCTGCACGATTTCGGTGGCGATATCTCCCGTTTTAAGGTGGTAAAAGTCTGGCCATCCATCCTGGAACAGCTGGCCATCGCGAAAACCGAACCGGGTGATGAGAACAACCAGGATATCTCCGCGCTGGTGGGTAAAGTGGACATCCGTAAACTGGAGAACCACGCGCAGAACGATCCGGATGCTTATGGCTATTCCGGTGCCCTCTGCCGCGCCAACCAGGGGATTATGGAGTTCGTGGAGATGTTTAAAGCGCCGATCAAGGTGCTGCATCCGTTACTGACCGCCACTCAGGAGGGGAACTACAACGGCACCGAAGGAATTTCGGCGCTGCCCTTCAACGGCATCATTCTGGCGCACTCCAATGAATCCGAATGGGTCACCTTCCGCAACAACAAAAACAACGAGGCGTTCCTTGACCGTGTCTACATCGTTAAGGTGCCTTACTGCCTGCGCGTCTCTGAAGAGATCAAGATTTATGACAAGCTGCTGAACCACAGTGAGCTGGCCACCTCGCCCTGTGCGCCCGGTACGCTGGAAACGCTGGCCCGCTTCTCCATCCTGTCGCGTCTGAAAGATCCGGAGAACTCCAGCATCTACTCCAAAATGCGGGTCTACGATGGTGAAAGCCTGAAAGATACCGACCCGAAAGCGAAGTCGTGGCAGGAGTATCACGACTACGCCGGTGTGGATGAGGGAATGAACGGCCTGTCGACCCGCTTTGCCTTTAAGATTCTGTCGCGGGTGTTTAACTTTGACCACACAGAAGTGGCGGCTAACCCGGTCCATCTCTTCTATGTGCTGGAGCAGCAGATTGAACGTGAGCAGTTCCCGCAGGAGCAGGCTGAGAAGTACCTTGAGCACCTTAAAGGCTATCTGATTCCTAAGTATGCTGAGTTCATCGGCAAGGAGATTCAGACCGCCTATCTGGAATCCTACTCTGAATATGGTCAGAACATCTTTGACCGTTACGTTACTTACGCCGACTTCTGGATTCAGGATCAGGAGTACCGCGATCCCGATACCGGACAGCTGTTCGATCGTGAATCGCTCAACGCGGAGCTGGAGAAGATTGAGAAGCCCGCCGGGATCAGTAACCCGAAAGATTTCCGTAACGAGATCGTGAACTTCGTGCTGCGTGCCAGGGCACACAATAACGGTCGTAATCCGAACTGGACCAGTTACGAAAAATTACGCACCGTCATCGAGAAAAAGATGTTCTCGAACACGGAAGAGTTACTGCCGGTCATCTCGTTCAACACCAAGACCTCTACCGATGAGCAGAAAAAGCATGATGATTTTGTCGATCGCATGATGGAAAAAGGCTATACCCGCAAACAGGTTCGCCTGCTCTGTGAGTGGTATCTGCGAGTGCGCAAGTCGTCCTGATAAGAGTCTGTAAGCATGCCGGGTTGTCAGACCGGCACCACAGGTCGGGTTCGCCCGGCCTGCTTACAATGCAGTTTGGGGGAATACCATGGCCTATTTCATCGATCGCCGGCTGAACGGCAAAAACAAGAGCGCGGTCAACCGCCAGCGTTTCTTGCGCCGTTACAAGTCACAAATCAAGCAGTCGATCTCCGAGGCCATCAATAAACGCTCGGTGACCGACGTCAGCAGCGGTGAGTCTGTCTCAATCCCGATTGACGACATCAATGAGCCGATCTTCCATCAGGGACGGGGCGGAAATCGCCATCGGGTCCATCCGGGTAACGACCATTTTGTGCAGAATGACCGCATCGAACGGCCTCAGGGTGGGGGCAGCGGTGGCGGCAGTGGTCAGGGCAATGCCAGTCAGGATGGTGAAGGTCAGGATGAGTTTGTCTTTCAGATCTCGAAAGATGAGTATCTCGACCTGCTGTTTGAAGACCTCGCCCTGCCTAACCTGCGCCGCAACCAGCATCGTCAGCTGAACGAGTATAAGACCCACCGGGCGGGTTTTACCTCTAACGGCGTACCCGCCAATATCAGCGTGGTGCGCTCGCTGCAGAACTCGCTGGCGCGGCGTACGGCGATGACGGCGGGCAAACGCCGGATGCTGCACGAACTGGAAGAGACGCTTCTGCAGGTGGAGAACACCGAACCGGCACAGCTGCTGGAGGAGGAGCGGCTGCGTAAAGAGATTGCCGAATTGCGGGCCCGCATTGAGCGGGTGCCCTTTATCGACACCTTCGACCTGCGCTACAAAAACTTTGAGAAGCGCCCGGAGCCTTCCAGCCAGGCGGTGATGTTCTGTCTGATGGATGTCTCCGGCTCCATGGATCAGGCGACCAAGGATATGGCGAAACGCTTCTATATCCTGCTCTACCTGTTCCTGAGCCGCACCTACAAGAACGTCGATGTGGTCTACATCCGTCACCACACCCAGGCGAAAGAGGTGGATGAGCAGGAGTTCTTCTACTCGCAGGAGACGGGCGGAACCATCGTCTCCAGTGCGCTGAAACTGATGGATGAGGTGGTGAAGGATCGCTATGACCCGGCGCAGTGGAACATCTATGCGGCGCAGGCGTCCGATGGCGATAACTGGGCCGACGATTCGCCCCTCTGTCATGAGATTCTGGCGAAGCACATTCTGCCGGTGGTGCGCTATTACAGTTATATCGAAATCACCCGCCGTGCCCATCAGACGCTGTGGCGCGAATATGAGCATCTGCAGGCGATGTTCGACAACTTTGCAATTGAGCACATCCGTGAACCGGAAGATATCTACCCGGTGTTTCGTTCACTGTTTCACAAACAGGCCACGGAAGCCTGATTCGCAGACATTGCAGAGTGACGCTCTTTTTTACACGAAGCCGGTTAACCACCGGCTTTTTTTATCAGCTGAATAACCTGTTAAAACAACCTGTTTTCCTCCCCTTGCCTGCCAACCCCCTCATTCTTCACATTAATCTGATTCCGTATACGTTTAAGCAATTCGTATAATGTGCATTTTCACAATGACAACTCCTTGATAAACCATTATCTTTCAGAGATAGCATGGATATTTATCACCGCTTGGGCATCGCACCGTCATATCTCAGGAGACCGGGTTTGAACCACACTATCGTCTACAGTCTGTTTATCATCGGTTCCGTGCTGGTCGCATCGAGCATTCTGCTCAGCTCTTTCTCATCCAGGCTGGGCATTCCTATTCTGGTCATCTTCCTTGCGCTGGGTATGCTGACCGGGGTCGATGGTATCGGAGGCATCGCCTTTGATAACTATCCGGCGGCCTATCTGATTTCCAACCTGGCGCTGGCAATCATCCTGCTGGATGGTGGTATGCGCACCAAAGCCAGCTCGTTTAAGGTCGCGCTGGGGCCCGCGCTGTCGCTGGCCACCATCGGCGTCATGATAACCGCCGGCTTAACCGGTGTGGTTGCCGCCTGGTTGTTTAAGCTGGATATGATGCAGGGATTCCTGATTGGCGCGATTATCGGCTCCACGGATGCCGCCGCGGTCTTCTCCCTGCTGGGTGATAAGGGCCTGAACGAGCGCGTCAGCTCGACACTGGAAATCGAGTCCGGCAGCAACGACCCGATGGCGGTGTTTCTGACCATCACCCTGATTGAGATGATCGAACAGGGTCGCAGCGGGCTTGACTGGATGTTTCTGGTGCACCTGGTGCAGCAGTTCGGGCTGGGGATCGTGCTGGGCCTGGGCGGCGGCTGGGCGCTGCAGCAGCTGATTAACCGCATCAGCCTGGCGGGTGGCCTCTATCCGCTGCTGGCGCTGAGTGGCGGCATTCTGGTGTTCGCGCTGACCACCGTACTGGAGGGCAGCGGCATTCTGGCGGTCTATCTGTGCGGCTTTTTACTCGGCAACAGCCCGATTCGCAACCGCCACGGTATTCTGCAGACCTTTGATGGTATGGCGTGGCTGAGCCAGATAGGCATGTTCATTGTGCTGGGGCTGCTGGTCACCCCTTCCGACTTGTGGCACATCGCCGTGCCGGCGATGATCCTCTCACTGTGGCTGATTCTGGTGGCGCGCCCCCTGTCGGTATTTGTTGGCCTGCTGCCGTTCCGCAGTTTTACCACCCGTGAACGCTTCTTTATCAGCTGGGTCGGGTTACGCGGAGCGGTGCCGATTATCCTGGCGGTGTTCCCGATGATGGCCGGATTAGAAAACGCCTCACTCTATTTCAACATCGCCTTCTTTGTGGTGCTGGTCTCGCTGATGTTGCAGGGAACCTCGCTGGGCTTTGCGGCAAAAAAAGCCAAGGTGGTGGTGCCGCCGACGGCCTCACCCATCAGCCGTATCGGTCTGGATATCCATCCGGAGAATCCGTGGGAGCAGTTTGTTTATCAGCTCAGCGCCGACAAGTGGTGTATCGGGGCTGCGCTGCGCGATCTGAAGATGCCGCGCGAGACCCGCATCGCCGCCCTGTTTCGTGACAATGTGCTGATGCATCCCAACGGCGGGACACGCCTCAGAGAGAACGATGTGATCTGCGTGATTGGCCGTGAGCGCGATCTGCCAGCCCTGGGCAAAATGTTCAGTCAGTCGCCGCCAGTTTCGCTCGACCAGCGGTTCTTTGGTGACTTTATTCTGGATGCAGAAGCACGTCTCCGCGACGTCGCGCAGATCTACGGGCTGGAACTGGATGAGAGCACCAACGATCAGCAGTCGCTGGGACAGCTGATGCTGGGCATGCTGGGTGGCGCGCCCGTGGTCGGGGATCAGGTTGAGTGGAATGAGCTGACCTGGACCGTGGCGGAAAAAGAGGATAATCGTATCGTGAAAATTGGTGTCCGGCCGGCAGAAGAGAAGGAATAATCCTAATCATTCAGCCACGTTATTTTCTGTTGATACGCTAAGCTTACAGCTCTGTGCCAGAAAAAACGGGAGAAATGAATGGGACACGTGGTTAAAATTGGTCGTTATGAGATTGTTGATGCCGATCTTGACGGTGAGCACCCTGACACCGTCAGCATTCCCTGTCACACCAATCCCGGCTTAATTACCCAACTCGACGGCTGGGATCGCGATACCAGCGTACCGGCGTGGATTGATGGAAAACCGGTGGATCTGCAGATTGGTCATTATGATAAAGAGCAGGACCGCTGGATTTTAAAAAGACCCGCCTGATGCCTTATCACTACCGCCAGTCGCGAGATTTGGCGGTAATTCCTAAAAAGCGTCTTAAACAGTTTAGTTATAACTGCACCCCTGCTTATTTTATCCTTATATTACATGGCGTTAGCCGTTTAAAACTTTAATCACTTTTGTTGTTTTCAGATTTTTTCCGTATTAACGCCGTCAAATATCTCCTGCATACTCATTCTCAATGCTGCAACATTTCGTGAGTACCATCACGCTTTAATCTTCATCTTTTTTGCAGCTGTACTGGCTTTACTGACTGCAACAGACTGAAAATTATTTTTTAATTTTTCGGTGGCTCACTCCTGAGCGCGTCCCTGATTCTGGTCAGGCCATCTTTTACTTAAGAAAGAGAGCAGGTTTTATGGCAAGTACATTGATAATGAATAGCCCGAGCCGCTCATGGAGCGGCACGCGTAAAAATATCATCGTGAAATTCGCCCTGAGCTTTTCCGATCTGATTGCACTCAACCTCGCATTATTTTTATCCGCCGCAACCATTCAGGGTATTTGGGGCGAGCTGGATACGTTTATTCCCCCGCATCAGATTGAATACCGTTTTGTGGCGCAGTTTATTATGTCCGTGATGTGCACCGGCTGGTTCTGGGTTCGTCTGCGTCACTACACCTATCGCAAACCCTTCTGGTTCGAGCTGAAGGAGATTGTGAAAACGCTGTTTGTTTTCTCACTGCTCGACCTCGCGCTGATCGCGTTTTCGAAATGGGACTTCTCCCGCATGGTGTGGGTTTTCAGCTGGACATATGCCCTGCTGCTGCTGCCGCTGATGCGAACGCTGGTCAAACGCGCCATTAACCGGGCGGGCCAGTGGCAGAAAGAGACCATCATCATCGGCTCCGGCCGCAACGCAACCGAAGCCTATGCCGCCCTGCAGAGTGAGGAGATCCTGGGCTACAACGTGCAGGCCTTTATCTCTGTCGACGATGAGCCCTCTCAGCAGAGCGTCAATGGCGTGCCAGTAATCACCTGGAAAGACATCAACTGGCAGACCATTGACCGCGACAACGTGCAGTTTATTGTGGCCATGGAGTATGAGCAGCAGCCGATGCGTGACCGCTGGCTGAAATTCCTGTCGAAGATGAACTGCCGTTCGGTTTCCGTGATCCCGACGCTGCGCGGCGTGCCGCTCTACGGCACCGACATGTCCTTTATCTTCAGTCATGAAGTGATGATCCTGCGTGTCAGCAACAACCTGGCGAAGCACTCTTCGCGCTTCCTGAAGCGGACCTTTGATATTGTCGTCGCCTCCATGCTGCTGCTGTTCCTCGGCCCGATCTTCGCCCTGCTCTGCTTTATGGTGAAGCGCGATGGCGGCAATGCGATTTATGGGCATGAGCGTGTGGGTCAGGATGGCAAAAAATTCAAATGTCTGAAATTCCGTTCCATGGTGACCAATTCTAAAGAGGTGCTGGAGAAGCTGCTGGCGACAAGTGAAGAAGCCCGAATGGAGTGGGACAAAGATTTCAAACTGAAGAATGACCCGCGCATTACCCGTATCGGTGGCTTCCTGCGTAAAACCAGCCTCGACGAGTTACCGCAGCTGTGGAACGTGATCCGCGGTGAGATGAGCCTGGTCGGCCCGCGCCCGGTAATTGAGGCGGAGCTGGAGCGTTACGCCGGCGATGTGGATTACTATCTGATGGCCAAGCCCGGCATGACCGGCCTGTGGCAGGTCAGCGGACGCAACGATATCGACTACGATACCCGCGTCTACTTTGACTCCTGGTATGTGAAAAACTGGGCACTCTGGACCGACATTGCCATTCTGTTCAAAACCGCAGGCGTCGTGTTACGTCGCGACGGCGCTTACTGAGTTAAAGCCGCGATGCCTGTAAAAAGCAGGCATCGCACTTTCCGCACAGCTTACGCTTTCTTTTTCCCCTCTGAATCATTACCCTCTTCGGCTCGTTTTTTAACAGAACGTTTACCCTCTGGTTGTTATGCAAAAATTTACTTTATTGTTATTAAGCCTGGTGCTGCTGGCACCCTTAGGCATTGACCTCTATTTGCCCACGCTGCCGCAGATTGCTGAAGGGCTGAATACCCCGGTCAGTCTGGTGCAGACCACCATTCCTCTCTTTCTGCTGGTGATGGGGCTGGGACAGCTGGTGACCGGGCCGCTGGTGGACAATTATGGCCGTAAGCCCATCGCCCTGCTGGGGCTGGCGCTTTACATCGCCGGCAGTGTGATTGCCGCCACCGCCACCTCCTTCCCGCTGTTCGTGATTGCCCGTCTGGTGCAGGGCTGCGGCGTCTGCTGCAGCGCGGTCGTCGCCTTCAGCGGCGTGCGTGACCGCCTCAGTGGCGATGCCGCTGCCCGCGCTTACGGCTTTCTGAATGGCGCACTGAACATTGTCCCGGCGCTGGCCCCGCTGCTGGGCGGCCTGCTGGCCAGCGACTTCGGCTGGCGCGCGCCCTTCTGGTTCCTCTGCGCCTATGGTTTAGTGATTACGCTGCTGGTGCTGATTGGCCTGCCCGAGACGCGTCCGGCAGATACCCTGCGGGTAAAAGGCTTACCGGTGAAGCAGTACGCCGCCATCCTGCGTCAGCCACGCTTTCTGGCGTTTGCGTTCGCCAATGCCGGTGCACTGGGCATGGTGCTGACCTACGTATCGCTGGCACCTCAGGTGCTGATGACCGAAGGCGGGCTGACGCCGATCCAGTTCTCCTTTGCTTTTGGCGCAAATGGTTTCTGGATCATGTTTGTCAGCATGTTCGTCAATAAAGCGATTCGCAAGGCGGGCCGGCCTTTCTGCCTGGCGATGGGGTTCTTCACCATGCTGCTGGGCGCGGTGCTGCTGGTTGCCGGGATGCAGATCTTCCCGGCGGCGATGCAGACGCACTGGGCGCTCTACATGTTCCCGGTGGCGGTTTCTGTTGCCGGTCTGGCCTTCACCGTCGGCCCGGCCACCAGCTATGCGCTGGAGCCTTACCAGCAGCAGGCGGGTGTGGCGTCGGCGTTACAGGGATTTATTCAGATGGCGGGCGGTGCCGCAGGCAGCCTGATTGTTGTCACACTGCCGGTGGCGGAGAAGCTGTCACTGAGTCTGATGATGCTGATGGGTGCAGCGCTGGCCTTTATCGCCTGGCGCTGCAGCAGAAAAATGCGCGGCAGTCTGACCGCGCTTAGCTGAGGGTGACCGGAACGCGGGGTGCCAGCGCACACATCAGCTCGTACCCTACCGTTCCGGCTGCTTTCGCCACCTGATCGATTTTCACCTGCTCGCCCCACAGCTCAACCGCTGAGCCGATTCCCGCCTGGGGACAGGGGGTCAGATCCACCGTGATCATATCCATCGACACCGCGCCGACAACCTGGGTCATCACGCCGTCGACGCAGACAGGGGTGCCGGTCGGGGCATGCCGTGGATAGCCGTCGGCATAACCACAGGCGACCACGCCAATCCGCTGCGCGGCGCTGGCATGATAGCGGTAGCCGTAGCCGACCCCGTCGCCCGCCTGCAACTGCTGCACGGCGATGATCTCACTACTTAACGTCATCACCGGTTTCAGGCCGCTGCCCGCGATATCCTGCCAGTCGCCGCTGGGTGACGCACCATAGAGCACGATACCCGGGCGAACCCAGTCGAAATGCGCTTCGGGATGCCACAGCGTACAGGCGGAGTTGGAGAGCGACCGCGGACAGTTGAGTCCTTCTGCCGCCTGCTCAATGCGCTGCATGGGCGCAATCAGTCCCTCGGGGTTTTCGGCGTCGGCAAAATGCGCCATCAGCGTCATCTCGCCTGTGTTGCTCAGCGCACGCAGGCTCTGCCAGGCTCCGCTGACCTGTTCCGGCCGAAATCCGAGCCGGTTCATCCCGCTGTTGACCTTAAGATAGATATCCACCGGCGCTGAGAGTCTGGCGTTCGCCAGCGCTTTGATCTGCCAGTTACTGTGAACGCTGGTGGTCAGGCGATAGCGGTCGATCAGCTGCAAATCTTCCGGCCTGAAAAAGCCTTCCAGCAGCAGAATCGGTTTGTTCCAGCCGCGCTCGCGCAGCAGGATCGCCTCTTCCATATTGAGCAGCGCGAAGCCATCGGTGTCAGATAGCGGCTCGCGTACCCGATCAATACCGTGGCCGTAAGCATTGGCTTTAACCACTGACCAGACGCGGGATGCGGGGGCGGCCTGGCGCACGATAGCCAGGTTATGACGTAACGCCTCCGGGTTGATGGTCGCGACAATCGGACGTGACATCCTCTCTCTCCCTGAATACTTAACGAGTTGCGCTGGCGTTACGCAGCGGCGATGAGGTCGCCGCGAAACCAGGTAAGTAGCGGAATACCGCTAAGTCATCCGCCGCAATCGCCGGCGTTTTACCGGAGATCAGATCGGCCAGTAACTGCCCTGAACCACACGCCATCGTCCAGCCCAGCGTTCCGTGACCGGTGTTGAGCCAGAGATTAGAGATGGGGGTGGCGCCAACAATTGGCGTACCGTCTGGCGTCATCGGACGTAAACCGGTCCAGAAACTCGCCTGTGCAAGATGACCGCCTTCAGGATAGAGATCACTGACCACCATCTCCAGCGTTTCCCGCCGCGCTTCGGTCAGTTTGGTGTTAAAACCAACAATCTCTGCCATCCCGCCAACGCGGATGCGATCGTCAAACCGAGTCACCGCCACTTTGTAGGTTTCATCGAGGATGGTGGAAACCGGTGCGGCGTCGGGATTTTTGATTGGAATGGTGAGTGAATAACCCTTGAGCGGATAAACCGGGATGCTCAGAACGTTCTTCAGCAGCGCCGTGGAGTAAGAGCCAAAGGCCACCACATAGCTGTCTGCTTTGATGATCTCATCACCGCACTTCACGCCATAAATGCGATTTCCGTCGCGCAGCAGATGATCGACCGGGGTGTTGAAGCGGAATACCACGCCCGCCTCTTCGGCCATCTTTGCCAGCCGCTGGGTAAAGAGCTGACAGTCGCCGGTTTCATCGTTGGGGAGACGTAATCCACCGGTGAGTTTATGCCGGGTTGCCGCCAGTGCAGGTTCCACGCGTGACAGCTCATCGGCCTGCAGCAGTTCATAAGGCACCCCCGCGTCACGCAGCACCGCAATATCCTTGCTGGCGCTGTCAAACTGTTGCTGGGTGCGGAACAGCTGCAGCGTTCCGCCCTGACGACCTTCATAGGCGATGCCGGTTTCACTCCGCAGCGCTTTCAGGCAGTCCCGGCTGTATTCGGCAATCCGCACCATGCGGCTTTTATTCTGCTGATAGTGGTTGATGTCGCAGTTGCGCAGCATGTGCCACATCCACTCCAGCTGAAAGCTGCTGCCATCCAGCCGGATAGCCAGCGGCGCGTGGCGCTGGAACATCCACTTTACCGCTTTCAGCGGCACGCCTGGCGCGGCCCAGGGGGCGGCATAACCTGGCGAGATCTGACCGGCATTGCCCGCGCTGGTTTCCATCGCCGCGGCAGGCTGACGATCGATGACGGTGACCTGATGTCCGGCTCGCGCCAGATACCAGGCACTGGCTACGCCGACAACCCCACTTCCAAGAATCACTACGTGCATAGTTTCCCCATCCAACGTCTAAAAGCATAATTCACTGTTCAGAAGATGATAGTCAGCGGATCACCGCAGCGGACACCACCCCGAAATCACAGCATCCATTTCACATCTTTTTCACTTTTCAGGTAACTAAAATCTTGCTGCACGATGAATTTCAGCGCTTTATGCGCCTTATTCCTTAAAAGCAGAAATAAATGACAACAAAGGCAGTTAAATCTGCGCATGGCAGGAGAATCATTCAACCTCATACATTCCACTTATAAACAGGACTTTATCCTGCCATCTGGCTAATGGTTCGAATTAAAAACGGTTAAATTCCCTTTTGCCTCACACTTAATGATTTTGTGCCAAAGATTTCATTTGAGTTCGCATTTCGGATAGGCGACAGTGGGCTATCATTGTTGTGTTCGCTCAGTTTTTTTCGGGTTCCCTTTTTCAGGATGAAGCCTTAAATAACCAGAACGGGTTGTCTTTCGGGTCAGCCGGTTTGCCACAAAGAGGTGCGCTATGACGACAATCTTTGACGAAGCCATCAGAGACAGCAAACGACTCAATGACGGACCAGACTGGACATTCGAACTGCTTGATGTCTACTTAGCGGAGATCGACCGCGTCGCGAAGCTCTACCGTCTGGATACCTACCCGCACCAAATCGAAGTGATTACCTCTGAACAGATGATGGATGCCTATTCCAGCGTCGGCATGCCAATCAACTATTCACACTGGTCATTCGGCAAAAAGTTTATCGAAACCGAGCAGCGCTATAAGCACGGTCAGCAGGGCCTGGCCTATGAGATTGTCATCAACTCCAATCCCTGCATCGCCTACCTGATGGAAGAGAACACCATGACCATGCAGGCGCTGGTGATGGCACATGCCTGCTATGGTCATAACTCTTTCTTCAAAAATAACTACCTGTTCCGTAGCTGGACGGATGCCGGATCGATTGTCGATTACCTGCTGTTTGCCAAAAACTATATCAGTGACTGCGAAGAGCGCTATGGCGTTGAAGAGGTGGAGCGGCTGCTCGACTCCTGCCACGCCTTAATGAATTATGGCGTGGATCGCTATAAACGCCCGCAGAAGATCTCCCTGCAGGAGGAGAAAGCCCGCCAGAAAAGCCGGGAGGAGTATCTGCAGAGTCAGGTGAACACGCTCTGGCGCACGCTGCCGCGGCGTGAAAAAGAGGCAGTCACGTTCGAAGCCGCACGCTACCCTTCTGAGCCGCAGGAGAACCTGCTCTATTTCATGGAGAAGAATGCGCCGCTGCTGGAGCCGTGGCAGCGTGAGATCCTGCGCATTGTGCGCAAGGTGAGCCAGTATTTCTATCCGCAGAAGCAGACTCAGGTGATGAATGAGGGCTGGGCAACCTTCTGGCACTACACCATCCTTAATCACCTCTATGACGAAGGTAAAGTGTCGGAACGCTTCATGATGGAGTTTCTGCACAGCCATACCAATGTGGTCTATCAGCCGCCCTACAACAGCCAGTGGTATAACGGCATTAACCCCTATGCTCTGGGCTTCGCGATGATGCAGGATATCAAGCGTATCTGTCAGTCCCCTACCGAAGAGGATCGCTACTGGTTCCCGGATATTGCGGGTTCTGACTGGCTGGATACGCTCCATTTTGCGATGCGCGAGTTTAAGGATGAGAGCTTCATCAGCCAGTTCCTGTCGCCGAAGGTGATGCGCGACTTCCGGCTGTTTACCGTGCTGGATGATGACCGCAACAACTATCTCGAAATCGCCGCCATTCACGATGAGGCCGGCTATCGGGCGATTCGCCAGCAGCTCTCCGCCCAGTACAATCTGAGCAATCTCGAACCCAATATTCAGGTTTATAATGTCGATCTGCGCGGTGACCGTTCGCTGACCCTGCGCTATGTACCGCAGAGCCGCACGCCGCTGGACAAGAGCCGCCGAGAAGTGCTGAAGCACGTGCATCGGCTGTGGGGATTTGATGTGATTCTGGAGCAACAGAATGAGGATGGCAGCGTTGAGCTGCTGGACCGCAACCCGCCGCGAAATACCTCACTCTGACCGCATAAAAAACCGGACGCGATGTCCGGTTTTTTTATCGTTTATTGCCGAGATCGTCAGGCAGATTCTTCTGCATGCTGTGCCAGATTTCACCGCTGCGGCGACCGTAGTTGCGCACCACCTCCACAATCTCATCCTGTCCCGGCGATGTGTCACACAGCGCCAGCAGCGTCAGATAAAAATCACGCGCCACCTGACGGGCTTCGGGATTTGAGAAGTAGTGACGTCCCACGCGGGTGTAGAGCCCTTTCAGGCCGTTGAGGATCAGACCATAAATCGGGTTGCCTGAAGCAAATGCCAGACCGCGGAAGACGCGATAGTCGAGTTCGGTATAGGCATCCGCCTGGTCGGCCGTCGCATCGACCGTCTCCAGCACCTCACGCGCCTTGTCAGGATGATGACGCAGTGCACGGCTGATAAAGATGGAAGAGATATTGCTGCGCACTGACAGCAGGTTGTCGATCAGCACCGGCACGCTGTCGTGGTCGAGACGCGCCAGGGTTTCGAGGATATTCAGGCCAGAAGTCTCCCAGAAATCGTTCACCCGGGTCGGTTTACCGTGCTGAATCGTCAGCCAGCCATCACGCGCCAGGCGCTGCAGCACTTCACGCAGGGTCGTACGTGTCACCCCGATCAATTCAGAAAGCTCACGCTCAGCAGGAAGAATCGACCCCGGGGGAAAGCGGCTGTTCCAGATGCTTTCAATAATGTACTCTTCAGCAAATCCCGCTGGACTCTGCGCCTTTATAACCATAGCAATGTGTTCTCGTTGCTTTTCTAATCGTGATGGGCACTCATCATACCAGACGCCCTATAGCGGATATAGCCTGCGCAACCATTAAAACCGGGCGCAGCGCATATTTCAGGTTGCCTCTCCCGTGCTCCTGGGGGCTAACGGAGTAAAGCTGATTGCGCAGCAAAATGCCAGACGCCCCATAATCGCAAAACACGCGGCTTATTTTCACATAACCTGTTCTGGATCAGTCTGAGGTCATGTCTGGATACGATTTTTCCCTGGCCCGGGCTGGTTTGCCCCCGCTTTTGGTTTACACTGCGTGGCATTAACGTTTACAGGGAATGCAATATGTTGCGATATCTGAATCACTGTTCCCGGGGCCGCGGAGCCTGGTTATTACTGGCACTGACTGCGCTGGCGCTGGAGCTCACGGCATTATGGTTTCAGCATGTGATGGGCCTGAAGCCCTGCGTCATGTGTATCTACGAGCGCAACGCGCTGTTTGGTGTGATGGGCGCGGGTCTGGTCGGCGCGATTGCGCCAAAATCGCCGTTGCGTCTGGCGGCGCTGGCGTTATGGATCTACAGTGCCTGGGAAGGTCTGCGTCTCTCCTGGGAACACACCATGATTCAGCTGCACCCTAACCCCTTTACCACCTGTGACTTTGCCGCCCGCTTCCCCAGCGGTCTGCCACTGGATAAGTGGCTGCCGTCGGTGTTTCTCGCCAGCGGTGACTGCGCCGAGCGCAGCTGGACCTTTCTGACGCTCAGTATGCCGCAATGGATGATTGGGGTATTTGCCGCTTATCTGCTGGTGGCGGTGCTGGTGCTGATTGCCCAGCCTTTTAAAGCAAAACGGCGCGACCTGTTTGGTCGCTGAACAGAAAAAAGGCTGCCCGTGGCAGCCTTTTTTACATCCTGTCCGGGACAGCGGCACTCAGCCGTTGCGATCGGGCCGATCGATGATGTGATCTTCCCAGTCCCGCACTTCACTCTCGCGAACCGCAATGTAGCGCACCGAAATACGCTGTGCGTGCATCTGCGCTTTCGAACCGGCGCGCAGCGGATGCCAGGCCGGTAAGCCCTTGCCCTCGCCCAGCAACCGGTAGGCGCAGGTGCGCGGCAGCCAGTTGAAGGTGGTCAGGTTTTCACGCGTCAGCTTGATGCAATCCTCTTCTAACTCGAAGCGGCGCTCATAGTTGCGGCACTGGCAGGTTTTGATATTGAGCTGGTTGCAGGCGACGTTAGTGAAATAGATCTCATCCGTGTCGGCGTCCTGCAACTTATTCAGGCAGCACTGGCCGCATCCATCACATAAGGATTCCCATTCCTCATCGCTCATTTGTGCCAGGCGTTTATGTTGCCAGAAAGGGGTGTCAGTCATGATGATTGTCCGCAGTGTGCCTAAACCGCACCTTATAAAGCCTATGCGGTGGTGATGCAAGTCTTTAGAGCACGCGCGTGCTGATCCCATGCCCCGCCAGAGAGACTTCGAGCTGATCGCCTGCGCGCATCGGACCCACCCCTTCCGGCGTACCGGTCAGAATCACATCGCCGGCGCGCAGCGTGAAGTAGCGACTCATGTGGGCAATCAGCGGCAGAATTTTATGAATCATATCGGCCGTGCTGCCCTGCTGACGCACTTCACCATTCACCAGCAGCTTAAGCTCCACATTCTGCGGATCGTCACTGAACTCCGCGACCGGGATAAAACCGGAGATGGGGCAGGCATTGTCGAAGCCTTTCGATTTTTCCCACGGCTGGCCCGCTTTTTTCAGCCCGGCCTGCAGGTCACGCAGCGTCAAATCCAGCGCCACACCATAGCCTGCGATGGCCTTCGCCACATGCTCTTCGGTTGCCTGTTTCAGGGTTGCGCCAATCAGCACGGCCAGTTCAACTTCATGATGCACTTCACCAAACGCATCCGGGATAGAGAGCGGCTGACGCAGATCACAGAGCGCCGTTTCCGGCTTGATGAAGATCACCGGTTCTGTCGGGGTGGCGCTCCCCATCTCTTTGATGTGTTTTGCGTAATTACTGCCGACGCAAACCACTTTGCTGACCGGAAAATCTAACAGAGCGCCTTGCCAGTTACGATGCTGATACATGCTCATCCCCTGTTCAGGTTAGTGTGATGCCAGCACTGCTGGCGGGTTGATGTTTGCTTTTGCGCTGGTCGATCTGCCAGCCTCATGGCGAGATAATAAGATCCTTTTAACGGTCCGGGGTGCGGAATTTGTCAAAAAGCGTAAACAGCACCGCCGAAGTGCTGAATAATCGTACAAATAAGGACAAAAAACCGGGCAGGAAATTTAATGAGAGTGAAAACAGATAAGCTGCGCCGTTAATTCTGCGCAGCCTCAGAGCAATATTATCCTGACAAAATCGCGACGGCAGGATTTATATTTACAGAAGAATCCGAGTTAAACTTTTTTATCGGCCTCTAAATGAATTTTCAGCAGACTTTCGATCGGCGGTGGAATCTGCAAATAATAGCCCTGCTCGCTCAATCCCTGCTTAACTTTATTGATATCCGCATTTGCCAGCCTGTCGCGCCCCGCCAGCTTTAGCACCATCGCCAGCTGCGGCTTGCCAAACCCTTTCAGCAATTCCTCCGGCACGCGGGAGAAATCGTCCTTTTTTTCAACATAGAGATAAGTCTGGTCACGTAACGGGCTTCTGTAGATCACACAAAACATATTTTTTACTCGAATTAACCGGGGTTGAGGCTTGTCTGAATATAGCTGTAACTATAACATGCTTGCAGAACTTCGAATATTCACCGTTAGCGCTTCAGTGACGATTTTATCATCGCCTGGCTGACGGTAGTGAAAACAGGACTGAGTCGGGACAGATGTCGCAAACGCCAATCGAATTCAAAGGTAGCAGTTTCACCCTGTCTGTCGTCCATTTGCATCACCATGACCCGGCGGTGATTCGCAAGGCACTTCAGGACAAGATTGACCAGGCTCCGGACTTCCTGAAAAACGCCCCGGTGGTGCTTAACGTTGCCACCCTGAGTGCCGATGTTAACTGGAAGCAGTTGCAGCAGGCGATTCTTGCCACCGGCTTACGCATTGTTGGCGTAAGCGGCTGCAAGGATGAGGCGCTGAAACGCATGATCGCCCGTGCCGGTTTGCCGGTGCTGGCAGAGGGTAAAGAGGCCAGGCCGCAGGCGCAAGCCCCTGCCGCTGTGCCTGAACCGCAGCCGGTGGCCGCGGAAGCAATGGCCGCGAAAACGCGCATCGTGAACACCCCGGTGCGCTCAGGCCAGCAGATTTATGCACGTGATGCCGATTTGATCATCACCAGCAGCGTCAGCG
The DNA here is from genome assembly GCF_059731105.1 of Type-F symbiont of Plautia stali. NCBI lineage: Bacteria > Pseudomonadati > Pseudomonadota > Gammaproteobacteria > Enterobacterales > Enterobacteriaceae > Type-F symbiont of Plautia stali. The sequence goes on from NZ_AP035909.1 coordinate 2,205,813, forward strand.
CCGGTGCCGAACTGGTTGCTGATGGCAATATTCACATTTACGGCATGATGCGCGGTCGCGCCCTGGCGGGTGCCAGCGGTGACCGCAACTGCCAGATATTCTGTACTAACCTGGCCGCTGAGCTGGTTTCGATTGCCGGGGAGTACTGGATCATGGATCAGATCCCGCAAGAATTTTTTGGTAAAGCTGCGCGCCTGTGCCTGCAGGATGGCGCGCTGACTATCCAGACACTTAATTAGGCCCCTTTTCTTTTGTTAAGGAAATCAACATTTATGGCACGCATTATTGTAGTTACATCCGGTAAAGGGGGCGTTGGTAAGACCACGTCAAGCGCGGCCATCGCCACCGGTTTAGCGCAGAAAGGCAAGAAAACGGTCGTGATCGACTTCGATATCGGTCTGCGTAATCTGGATTTGATCATGGGCTGTGAGCGCCGTGTGGTCTACGATTTCGTCAACGTCATCCAGGGCGATGCCACCCTGAACCAGGCGCTGATCCGCGACAAACGCACCGAGCAGCTCTACATTCTGCCTGCGTCACAGACTCGCGACAAAGATGCGCTGACCCGTGAAGGCGTTGAAAAAGTCCTGAACGATCTGGCCGCGATGGAGTTCGATTTCATCGTCTGCGACTCACCGGCAGGGATTGAAACCGGCGCCCTGATGGCGCTCTATTTTGCCGATGAAGCCATCATCACCACCAACCCGGAAGTCTCTTCAGTCCGTGACTCCGACCGTATCCTCGGCATCATCTCCTCTAAATCCCGTCGCGCAGAAAACAGTCAGGAGCCGGTAAAAGAGCACCTGCTGCTGACCCGCTACAACCCGGGTCGCGTCAGCCGTGGCGATATGCTGAGCATGGAAGATGTGCTGGAAATCCTGCGCATTCCTCTGGTCGGCGTCATCCCGGAAGATCAGTCGGTATTACGTGCCTCCAACCAGGGCGAACCGGTGATTCTGGACGGTGAATCTGATGCTGGCAAAGCCTATGCCGATACCGTTGAACGGTTGCTCGGTGAAGTACGCCCCTTCCGCTTTATTGAAGAAGAGAAGAAGGGTTTCCTGAAACGCCTGTTCGGGGGATAAACCATGGCATTACTTGATTTCTTTTTATCCCGGAAGAAGAACACTGCCAACATAGCCAAGGAAAGGCTGCAGATTATCGTGGCAGAACGGAGAAGGGGCGACAGTGAGCCCCACTATCTTCCGCAACTTAAGCGCGACATTCTGGAAGTGATTTGCAAATATGTGAAGATCGATCCAGAGATGGTCACGGTACAGCTCGATCAGAAAGGTGATGATATCTCGATTCTGGAGCTGAACGTGACGCTTCCGGAGACGGAAGACGCGACTAAATGATTCTGACCGCCGCCTGAATTTCCCCTGCGCAGTGGCAGGGGAAATTTATCCGGTCAGCAACCCGCCAGGATCTCATCGATGCCGGGTTTCAGCAGTTCGCCCCGCCATCCGGTCAGTAACTCCGGTGGACGCCCCTGCGGCTTAATGCCCCAGTGCTGACTCAGCACCTGATTAATCTGACGGCGTGACGCCAGCAACTCCTGACTGAAGCCACTCTGCTCACTGACCTGCTGCACCAGCGCCTTCATCGCTTTGAAGACCGATTTGTAATTCGGATGGTCGATCAGATTTCCCAGCGGAGCCGGTAATTCACTCTCCTCCAGTGCCGCCGCTTCCGCCACCAGCGCGACCAGCGTTTTGCCGTGAAAACGAATTTCGTGTCCTGACAGCCCCAGATGATCGAGTTCACCCAGCGAGCCCGGCATAAAGCGCGCCACCTTCCACAGGTTTTCTTCGCGCACCACAAAGTTAACCGCCATATCCTTTTCACGCGCCAGCGTCAGACGCCAGGCCGCCAGGCGCTGCAGCGCCGCCAGCTGACGCGGACGCAGTTGCCAGGCGTTGGTGATATCGCGCCAGGCCTCTTCCGGGGCCAGACTGTCCAGACGGCGCTGACAGAGGTTATCGCACTCGCTGAGTGCGGCGGCCATGTTGCCCGCCTCTTCCGTATTGACCATCAGCTGACGGGCAATCGGCAGCAGGTAGTGAACGTCGGCTGCCGCATAGACACACTGGCGCTCCGTCAGCGGGCGGGCTAACCAGTCGGTGCGTGATTCGCTTTTATCGAGTTCAACCTGGGTGAAGTGCGCCACCATCGCGGCGAAGCCCCAGGAGAGTGGCTGGCCGGAGAAGGCCGCCAGAATCTGGGTGTCGATCATCGGAGTCGGCAGCACGCCAAAACGGTGCAGGAACACCTCCAGATCTTCGCCGCCCGCATGCAGGAATTTGGTTACGGCGGTGTCGGTCAGCAGCGCCACAAAGGGTGACCAGTCGCGGATGTTGAGCGGGTCTATCAGCACCAGTTGTTCGTCGTCATACAGCTGGATCAGGCCAAGCTGAGGGTAATAAGTGCGGGTACGCACAAACTCGGTATCCAGTGCCACCGCCGCGTGCTGGCGCGCTTTCTGGCACACGTCTGCCAGTTGATCATCCTGGTCGATAAGGGAATAGTTCACGTCTGATTTCCACCGCAGCAGACTCCGCGCGGCGCTCCATGTTAAAAACAATAAAAACGCCGGACATGCCGGCGTTCAACCTCAATTCTTATCCGGATTCAGCGGGTGCCGGATTTCACCTCATCACGCAGCTCGCGCCGCAGGATCTTGCCAACGTTGGTCTTGGGAAGCTCATCACGAAACTCAATGATTTTGGGTACCTTGTAGCCGGTCAGCTGACGGCGACAGTGATCGAGCACCTCCTCCTTCGTCAGCGACGCCTCTTTTTTCACGATGCAGACTTTGACCGCCTCACCGGAAAGATCGCTGGGAACCCCGATGGCCGCGGCTTCGCGCACTTTCGGGTGCTGCATCAGCACATCTTCGATTTCATTCGGATAGACATTAAAGCCTGACACCAGAATCATATCTTTTTTACGGTCGACGATGCGAATAAAGCCTTCCTGATCAACGGTAACAATATCACCGCTATGGAGCCAGCCATTTTTCAGGACTTCCGCCGTCGCTTCCGGATGCTGCCAGTAACCCAGCATCACCTGCGGGCCGCTGATGCAGAGCTCACCCGGCTCGCCTGGTGCCACTTCATTTCCCGCTTCATCCAGGATCAGCACATCGGTCGAGGGCACCGGCAGGCCGATGCTGCCGGTATGACAGCTGATGTCGTAGGGATTGACCGAAACCAGCGGCGAACACTCCGTCAGGCCGTAGCCTTCCAGCAGATAGTGCCCGGTCAGCTTTTCCCAGCGTTCAGCCACGACTTTCTGCACCGCCATCCCCCCGCCCGCGGAAAGCCGCAGCGTGGAGAAATCGAGTTTCGTAAACTGCTCATCGTTCAGCAGCGCATTAAACAGCGTGTTGACCCCGGTGATGGCGGTAAACGGAAACCTGCTCAGCTCTTTAACGAAGCCAGGAATATCGCGCGGATTGGTGATCAGCAGGTTCTGGCCGCCCAGCTCAAGGAAAAGCAGCCCGTTCACCGTTAATGCAAAGATGTGATAGAGCGGCAGCGCGGTGACGACGCACTCTTTGCCGTCACGCAGCAGTTTGCCGTAGGTCGCTTTCGTCTGCTCGAGATTCGCCTGCATGTTGCGATGCGTCAGCATCGCCCCTTTGGCCACCCCGGTGGTGCCGCCGGTATATTGCAGGAAGGCGAGATCGTCATTCGACACGGTCGGACGGCGATAATTGAGCGTCGCCCCCACGTCCAGAACCTGACGGAATGAGATAGCGCCCGGCAGATGGTATTTCGGCACCAGCTTTTTGACATACTTGACGACGAAATTCACCAGCGTCGCCTTAATGGGGGCGAGCTGGTCGCCCATCCGGGTCAGGATGACGTGACGGACCGCGGTTTCCCCCACCACCTTTTCCAGCGTGTGCGCGAAGTTGGAGACGATAACGATGGCGCTGGCGCCGCTGTCGTTAAGCTGATGTTTCAGCTCTCGCGGCGTGTAGAGCGGATTGACATTGACCACCACCATTCCCGCGCGCAGCACGCCAAACAGGGCCACCGGATACTGGAGCAGGTTAGGCATCATTAACGCCACCCGGTCACCCGCTTTCAGGCCCAGTTCATGCTGGAGATAAGCGGCAAAGGCGCGGCTCTTCTCCTCCAGCTGGCGATAACTCATTTTCTGACCCATGTTCAGGAACGCGGGTTGATCGGCGTAGCGTTTTGCGGCCTGCTCAAACAGATCGACCAGCGAGGTATAACGATCTGCACTTATTTCGGCAGGCACATCTGCCGGGTAGCGTTTCAGCCAAACCTTATTCAAGGATCCACCCCGATAATTATGTTGTATTTCCATCGCCGCCTCAGCCAATCTGGTTTGTTAACAATATTTTAACTGATTGTACCAGTTTGCCTGTTTCGGCATGTTGAGGTTGCGAAGTCCATCACTAAATTTCGTGCTGTGAAAACAGACAAATAAAAAGCCCGGCAGCGAGCACCGCGACCGGGCTGAATAGCAGGTCTTAATGTTACTCGGTCAGTATGGTCTGCACCTCGGTCGGGCCACTGTTAACCATGCCCCAGTAGGGATTGGGTCCCCAGTATCCCCCGCGATGGCGGGTCGGACCGTACCAGATCCAGGGGTCCATCGGCTGTGGCGGGGCGGTCACCTGCTGGGCGAGACGCCAGCGCTGATAACCACGCACATCGATGACGGCAAATTTGTAATCTGCCTCGCCGATTTTGCCCTGCTCCGTGCCTTTCAGCGTGCCCAGCACCGTGACGTACTGATTTCTGACATCCACCGGGTCAACAAAACCGTGGATGTCAGCATAGATCCGGCCGACTGACGCCGCGCCCAGACGCGGTCTGGCGCTCTCATCCAGCGGCTGTGCCGCAATCTCCAGACGGGTTTTGCCGTTCAGGTTGGTGACGTTCACCACCTTACCGCCAAAACGCGACTCCTGGCCGACATAGATAGCAGGGTCATTCATCACCCGCAGCAGATCCTGCTGAGGCTGAGGGGAACTGCCCTGCAGCGTGTCAGGAATAGAGACACAACCCGTTAACACCAGCACACAGGTCAGCAGCAGACCTGAAAGCCCTTTACCACACATTGACGACATAGACGCTCTCCCGTTAGGTAAAGTCTTAGACTGGACGCATAACAATAAGTTGCGTGCGACTTAGCGGCCAGGTAACTTTTTCCAGGCAACTTCATTGCGCAGGTAGGTCGGCTCCGCCGTTTTCGGCAGTAGGGTATCTCCGTCCGCCAGCGCCAGCATCGCCAGCGGCAGCATATCCTGTGCGGCAGGCAGGGTCACCTCACTGGCGGTCAGCGTCAGTGCGTGCCCCTGCTGCAATGCCGGGAAGGCTTCCCAGCCGGTGCCGGCGGTCATCCACTCACCGGTAAGCGCCTGCATTCTTGCCACCGCCGCCTCGGGCGTCAGCACGCTTTCGCTGGCTTCACCCTGCCAGCGCCCCTGCTCATCCCGCTGATACTCTGCCCAGTAGACTTCACCCATTCGCGCATCAATAGCGGTCAGTACGCGACGGGCGCCGTGCAGACGCCACGCCCCTTCCGCCATCGTCGCCAGCGTCGAGACCGCGATCATCGGCAGGGCTGCGCCCAGTGCCAGGCCCTGCGCAATACCAATACCGATACGGACGCCGGTAAAGCTGCCGGGGCCGCGCCCAAAGGCCAGCGCATCCAGATCGGTCAGTTCCAGCTGACCGGCGAGCAGGAGCTCTTCGACCAGCGGCAAAATACGCTGGGTGTGATCGCGCGGGGCGATTTCGAATCGGGCATCGATCTGTTGCTGATTCAGCAAGGCGGCTGAACAGGCTTCTGTCGCCGTATCCAGCGCTAAAATTCGGGCTGACATGACTACCTCAGAAGAAAGAAAACGGCGCGCATCTTAGCACAGAATTATGCGTCTGGTTCGGGTTGCTGGCGGATAAAGGCGATGGCGCGACGGATGTCCCGGGTGCGCGGCGTCGGCGGCAGACTGTTCAGGAACAGCGCGCCGTAAGGGCGTGACACCAGCCGTTGATCGCAAATCACCAGCACGCCGCGATCGTCGGTGTCACGGATTAACCGTCCCACGCCCTGCTTCAGGGTGATCACCGCGTCCGGCAACTGCACATCCGCAAAGGGATCGCCGCCGCGAATCCGGCAATCTTCCATCCGGGCTTTCAGCAGCGGATCTTCCGGTGAGGTGAAAGGCAGTTTGTCGATGATCACCAGCGACAGGGCATCCCCGCGCACATCCACCCCTTCCCAGAAACTGCTGGTCGCGACCAGCAGCGCATTCCCCTTCTCAATAAACTGCTGCAGCAACTGGCCTTTGCTGGTTTCACCCTGCACCAGCACCGGCAGCGTCATGGAGGCGCGAAATTCGGCCGCCAGCTCACGCATCATCAGGTGTGAGGTACAGAGGAAGAAGCAGCGACCTTTGTTGGCATCAATCAGCGGCTTCATCATCGCGGCCAGCTGGCGGGCGCCCCCCGGACGGTTAGGCTCCGGCAGATTGCGCGGCACGCAGAGCAGCGCCTGCTTCGCAAAGTCGAACGGGCTGTTGAGGATCAGGCTTTTTGCCGCATTGACACCCAGCCGTTCCGAGAAGTGCGCCATCTTCTCATCCACTGCCAGGGTGGCTGAGGTAAAGATCCACGCGGCTTTACGGTTATCCATCACTTCACGAAAACGCTCCGCGACGGAGAGCGGCGTCAGCGCCAGGATAAAGTGACGTGAGGTACATTCATACCAGTAGCTGTAGCCCGGCTCGTTGATGGCCCGCAGCCGTTTCAGCCGGGTACGATAGAGCGCGGCGCGCTCAAAAGCGGCATCCAGCAGGGCTGAACGTCCCAGAGAGAGCTTGATGACGTCGTAACAGAGTTCGAGTGCATCATCCAGCAGCGTAAACATCCGCAGAATGGCGTTGTCACTCAGCAGCTCACGCAGATTCCCGCGATAGCCGGGATCGCCCAGTGACAGGCGAAAGTCCTGCGCGCACTGCGCCAGACGGTCAGCGGATTTCTGCAGCTGCTGGGCATCGCGCACCTCGGTGCGGTAGGCGATGATGATATCTTTGGCGAGGTCGAGCAACTGACGGCTGGAGAGCTGCTGGCCAAAGTACTGGCTGGCGATGTCGGGCAACTGATGGGCTTCGTCAAAGATCATCACATCCGCTTCAGGGATCAGTTCCCCAAAACCGCCCTCTTTAACCACCAGGTCGGCGAGAAAAAGATGGTGGTTCACCACCACCACATCCGCGTCCATGGCGCGCTTTCGCGCCTTCACCACAAAGCACTCTTTGTAACGCGGGCAGTCGGTGCCCAGGCAGTTATCGTTGGTGCTGGTGACCAGTGGCCAGACCGGGCTGTCTTCGGTCACGCCCGCGCAGCTGCTGATGTCGCCATCTTCGGTCTGCGATGACCAGCTGCGCAGCGTCACCAGATCGGTGAGCGCCTGCGCGGTGAGATCGCCACCCGCCATCGACTGCTGTTCCATGCGTTCCAGACAGAGGTAGTTAGAGCGGCCTTTCAGCAGCGCGGTTTTGCCTTTAAACTTCAGCGCCCTGACCATGGTGGGCAGATCGCGCCCATAGAGCTGATCCTGCAGCGCTTTGGATCCGGTCGAGACAATCACTTTTTTATTGGCCCGTAGGGCGGGTGCCAGATAAGCGTAAGTTTTACCGGTACCGGTACCGGCTTCGACGACCAGTTCACCCTGCCCTTTTACGGCTTCAGAGACCGCCTGCGCCATCTCGCGTTGTGCTTCCCGCGGCTTAAAACCCGGGATACCCAGCGCCAGCGCGCCATCCACTGCAAAATCGTCTGCCACATACCCTCACTAAGAACGGCAAAAACACTGTAATTATGTCAGTATTGCACAGACAAAGCAAAACGGAGGCTTATCAATAAGTTATACAGGAATGGTCAGTTCTCCGACAGCGTGCGTGTTCTCCTGAACGTGCTGTTAGCGCTTCCCCTGCGGCATAAAGTCACATCCACTGAACGTTTAATTCGCGGTGTCCGTGAATGCGGGGAAGAAACGGAGAGGAAATAACCCAGTGCGACGGAAAAGAGGCGGGTTTCATTAACGTTGTGCGTGCGCAGGATTATTTAAGCAGGGATTGAACGCTATTTTCATCGCATATGAATCTGCTGCGGAAATAAAGAACCGCAAAACGGCGCACAGGCGGTTTTGCGGTGTTAGCAGAGGGGCGACCGGTGTCAGACATCTCTTACGGTCGGATCGTCTTCCTCATCTTCTTCTTCATCTTCCGGGTAGATCTCAGCATCATCTGGCAATGGCTCATCGTAATCTGGACGTTCAGACATAATTACCTCCGGTGATAAATAGCAGCACTGCTATTTGATCTGAGCATAGTTAACCGGCGCCGGAGGCCGCTGAGTTTCCTTGTGAACTGTGAGCCAGGCGTAAGATCGTTGTAACAGATTGAAAACGATCGCGAGGTGACGCCGCGCTGTGCTAGTGCCGGATATAAAACGCGCCCGCCAGCATGGCAATAAACAGCAGAGCAAAGGTGATAAAACCCTGCTTACTGCCTTTAGAGAGACCGACAAAGGCCGAAATTACAATAAACAGCAGCGTCAGTGCGCCCGCCATCACCCAAAACAGATACTGCGTATTCGCCATGTGCTCATCCTCATCCTGTGGCGCGATATTTCGCTGATTTATACCATTTTTACGCCTGGCCTGTCCTGCATTCCCGCGCCTCGCCAGCCGGCCGCTGCCGCATTCCGTCCCCGCCTGTCCGCTAAAGCCTGTGACGCAGTCAGCAAATACAGAGGATAACAGCAGGAAATAACCGCCCGGATTATAATGATTAAATCGGCTTACCGTTGGGATGTGGCAACCGTAAGCTGACGTGCTGAGACTGGCTTAACGATGTCTTCCGGCTGCGTTAAGCAGATGGCCTTAACCCGACTGCCTGACTCAGGCGGAGGATTGCTATGAATACTTTCCGCATCGGCTCTCTGACTGGCGTGCTGCTGCTCTGCAGCTGTCAGGCCCCCACCCCCGATCAGGCGCGTCTGCAGGAACCCCTCTTTCAGGGCCAGAGCACCCGCACCGTTCCTCAACTCAGCGACTGCATTTATCGCGGCTGGTCCACGACCAGCGTGGTTGCCCGCGATGACACGACCCATACCCGGCCCGGCGGCAGTGCGATCAGCGTCTTTACCTGGGAGGATTCTATCTTTGCGGATGTCTCGCCTCACGGGCGAGGGGCAGAGGTCAAATATTTTACCACCTTCCGGATGGCACCTCAGGTGATGGCAGACAGGCAGGCGATTGTTAAGCGCTGCCTGTGAGGGGTGACAGCGATGCGGGGAATATGGCAGGCTACCTGCCACTTTATTCAGGGAGAAGCCGATGAGTATTACCCGTATTGACCCGGAACACCGCATGTCCGAAGCCGTGATCCACAATGACACGATCTACTACACCAGCGTACCGGAAAACCTGGACGCCGACGCCGAAGCGCAGACGGCCAATGCGCTGGCGGTGATTGATGCGATGCTGACGCGTCTCGGCAGTGACAAGAGCAAAATTCTTGATGCCACGCTGTTTCTGGTGGATAAGGCTGATTTCCCTGCCATGAACCGCGCCTGGGACGCCTGGGTCTCTCCCGGTAATGCACCGGTGCGCTGTACGGTTCAGGCCGGGCTGTTAAATCCAAAGTACAAAATTGAGATAAAAATTATCGCTGCACGTTAAGCAGAGCGGGCGTTATTCTTCTTCGTTTTCGTCATCTTCGTCGTCGAATAGCGCCCGGATCTGTTCGCCCGAGTGAGTCTGCCGGATCTCCTGCGCCACCTGGGCGATAGCCTGACCACTCGATAAACCCCCTGCCATCAACTCCTGAATACGCTCGACGGCCTGCTGCTGCTGCTCATGAGAGAGCGCCGGTAATCCTGTAAACATGTTTTACTCCTGTATTGGGTCAGACAGTATCCCACGCGGAACTAACAGGTGCCAGTCAGGAAAAAATATGTCAGTCTGACCGCCTCTTTGCTTGCTGATTTTTCTGCCCGATGATTGTTGAAACCCTCACGCTTGATTATACCCCGGATGCGCTGACCCGGCGTTTTGCCCCCATTGCTCATCTGCCCTGGGCGATGCTGCTCTCCTCCGCCCAGGCCAGCCACAGCGATAACCGCTTTGATATTCTGACGGCTAATCCCCGCGCCACCCTGGTGACCCGCGGGGCGATCACCTCAATCAGCGATCGCAGCGGCACCCGTGAATCGGCCGCCGACCCTCTGCTGCTGGTGCAGCAGCAGTGCGATGCGCTGGGCGTGACGCCTGCCGCCAGTGAGACGCTGCCGTTTCAGGGCGGCGCGCTGGGTCTGTTTGGCTACGACCTGGGCCGCCGGTTTGAAACGCTGCCCGCCAGGGCCGAGGCGGACCTCATCACGCCCGATATGGCCGTAGGGATCTATGACTGGGCGCTGATTGCCGATCACCATCAGCAGACCCTGACCCTGGTGGCGCTGGAGGCGGCGCAGGCGCGGCTCGCCTGGCTGACACAGTGGCCCGCGCGTGAGGCGCTGCCCTTTTCACTGACCAGCGGCTGGCGTTCTAATCTGAGCTACGCCGACTATGCCGCCCGCTTCGCGGCGGTTCAGGACTATATCCAGGCCGGAGACTGCTACCAGGTTAATCTGGCACAGCGTTTCCAGGCGGCTTATCAGGGAGATGAGTGGCAGGCGTTCTGTCAGCTGAATGACGCTAACCGTGCGCCGTTCAGCGCTTTTCTTCGCCTGCCGGAGAGTGCCATCCTCAGCCTGTCGCCGGAGCGTTTCCTCTCGCTGAATAACCGGCAGATCGAAACCCGCCCGATTAAGGGAACCCGGCCACGCTGCGCGGACCCGATAGCGGATGCGCAGCAGGCGGAGGCGCTGCGCCATGCGGAGAAAGATCGGGCCGAGAACCTGATGATCGTCGACTTACTGCGCAATGACATTGGCCGCGTGGCGCAGCCCGGCTCCGTTACCGTGCCGGCACTGTTTGAGGTGGAACCCTTCCCCGCCGTGCATCATCTGGTGAGTACGGTTCGTGCGCGGCTGCCCGACCCTCTGCAGGCCACCGACCTGCTGCGGGCCTGTTTTCCGGGAGGCTCGATTACCGGCGCGCCCAAGATCCGGGCCATGGAGATCATCGATGAGCTGGAGCCCCAGCGGCGCAACGCCTGGTGCGGCAGCATTGGCTATCTCAGCCTCTGTGGGCGGATGGATAGCAGCATCACCATTCGCACCCTGATTGCTGAGGGCCAGCAGCTCTACTGTGCAGCCGGTGGCGGCCTGGTGGCAGACAGCGATCCGCACGCGGAATATCAGGAGACGCTGGACAAAGTGAGCCGGATCTTACCGGCACTGGAACAATCGGGAGGTTCAGTTGGCTCTGACGCTTGAGACTTTTCGCTGCCGTTTTCTGTTGCAGCAGCCGGCGCGCACGACGCAGCGCCTCTCTGGCCGGCACGCGGCAGTCCTCGTGCCCATCGTGGCGCGGCCTGAGCCGGGCCTGTTGCTGACGCAGCGCTCGCACGCCCTGCGCAAACATGCCGGACAGGTCGCCTTTCCCGGCGGAATGCAGGATGACGACGACGCTTCGCTGATCGCCACAGCACTCCGCGAGGCCCATGAAGAAGTGGGCATCGAACCGCAGCAGGTCGAGATACTCGGTTCGCTGCCTGCGGTGACCAGCAGTACCGGTTTTCAGGTGACGCCGGTGCTGGGGATTATTCCGGCCAATCTGCGTTTAACCCTCAACCCGGATGAGGTGCACAGCGCCTTTGAGATGCCGCTGGCTGAGGCGTTACAGCTCAGCCGCTACAGTTCGCTGGAGGTTCACCGGGCCGGTGTCCGGCACCCGGTCTGGCTGTCACGCTATCAGGATTATCTGGTGTGGGGGATGACCGCCGGAATTATCCGCGCACTGAGCACGCAGATCGCTTTCTGACCCCCTTTTTCCCGCACCATTCTCCCGGAAGCCCGTCAACTCCCTGCCGGGCCCCGCTATAATATTTTCTATCGGTTTTGATAAGTTTATTTCATGCGAAAAGCTGCTCTTTTCCGGTGCATGACCATTACTATTAGCGCCATAAACTGCCCCGGCAGAGTGAGAATAATTGTGAGGAGTGTCACCTGTGATTAGTGTTTTCGACATGTTCAAAGTGGGCATCGGCCCCTCGAGTTCGCATACTGTCGGCCCGATGAAAGCGGGTAAACAGTTTGTGGACTTGCTGTGCGAACAGGGAAAGCTGCAGGAGGTCACCCGGATCGCTGTGGATGTCTACGGTTCCCTGTCGCTGACCGGCAAGGGTCACCACACCGACATCGCCATCATTATGGGTCTGGCGGGCGAATCGCCGGACACCGTCGATATTGATGCGATCCCCGCCTTTATCAAAGACGTTGAGCAGCGTGAGCGACTGCTGGTGGCGAAAGGGGCACACGAAGTCGACTTCCCGCGCGAAGGCGGCATGGTATTTCGCAGTGAGAATCTCTCGCTGCATGAAAATGGCCTGCGCCTGCTGGCCTTTGCCGGCGACCTGCTGATCCTGTCAAAAACCTACTATTCCGTGGGTGGCGGGTTCATTGTTGATGAAGAGCATTTCGGCCAGTCGGCGCTGGATGAGGTCTCGGTTCCATGGCCATTCCACTCTGCCAAAGATCTGCTGGCGCACTGCCGTGAAACCGGCCTGTCACTCTCCGGTCTGGTGATGAAAAATGAGCTGGCGCTGCACAGCCGCGACGAGATCCATGCCTACTTCGCTACGATCTGGCAGACGATGCAGGCCTGTATCGATCGCGGTCTGAATACCGAGGGCGTCCTGCCCGGTCCTCTGCGTGTGCCACGCCGCGCCGCGTCGCTGCGTCGCCTGCTCACCTCCTCAACCAAACACTCCAGCGACCCGATGATTGTGATCGACTGGATCAATATGTTTGCGCTGGCCGTCAATGAAGAGAACGCGGCGGGCGGCCGGGTGGTGACCGCCCCGACGAACGGTGCCTGCGGTATCGTGCCTGCGGTGCTCGCCTACTATGATCACTTTATCGAACCCGTAACGCCCGATATCTTCCTGCGATATTTTCTCGCCTCGGGGGCGATTGGCGTGCTCTATAAGATGAACGCGTCCATCTCGGGCGCAGAAGTGGGCTGCCAGGGTGAAGTCGGCGTTGCCTGCTCCATGGCGGCGGCCGGGCTGGCAGAGCTACTGGGCGGCAGCCCGGAGCAGGTCTGCGTAGCGGCTGAGATCGGCATGGAGCATAACCTGGGTCTGACCTGTGACCCGGTCGCCGGACAGGTGCAGGTGCCCTGCATTGAGCGTAATGCTATCGCCTCTGTCAAAGCGATTAACGCCGCGCGTATGGCCCTGCGCCGCACCAGTGAGCCGCGCGTCTCTCTGGATAAGGTTATCGAGACGATGTATGAAACCGGCAAGGACATGAATGCCAAGTATCGTGAAACCTCCCGCGGCGGTCTGGCCATTAAAGTACAGTGTGATTAAGCGAAACGTATAAACGTTCAAATAACGTGCAAACGTAATCAAATCCGCATCCTGCGCTATCTCAGCGCAGGTTTACACGGTAGAGTATTTTCCGCGCAGCCGTCCGGCCTGAGCAGCTATCCAGACCCGCTTTTCTGCATTCCGGCCTCAATATTAATGGGGCCGTGCCGATATTAACCCCGATATTTTTTGCTTTTTTCTGGCTTTAGGGAAGGTGGATACTGATGTATATGGCCCAGCAATTTGTTGGACAATTCAGACGAAAGCGTTTGCTTATTGCACTGTCAATCGCCACCGTAGTGCTGATACTCACGCTGGCCTTTCGCTATATCGAAGAGAAGTCACGTATTGAGCAGCAGGCAATGGATTTTGCCGACAAAGCGATTATGCGCTTTGACCGGATGTTCTCGCCGCTGGAGGTATCCGCCAATAACACGCTGGGTCTGGTCGGCGTCCCCTGTCAGGACGTTCGCTTTCCGCTGATTGAAAAAATCTCTTCCCTGCAGACCGTCCGGGCGATTCTGCTGGTAGATAACGACAGCATCTACTGCTCCAGTATTTACGGGCCTCGCGCCATCCCCTTCAGCCAGACCTACCCCGATTTAGCTTTTAATAACCAGCGCATGACCCTGTCCACCGACCAATACCTGCTGAAAGGCTCGCCGGTTCTGCTGCTGTGGACCCCCAGAAGCCTCGATAACCGCGCCGGGATTCTGCAGGTGATTAACATCGAGATGATGAGCAACTATGTGCTCGAACCGCAGCTGCCCTGGGTGGAACGTGCCGTGTTCAACGTTAACGGCCAGAGTCTGGAGTATGGTAATCCCCTTATTGAGCCGACCGTACCCTCGGAAGATGAGGTGAGCTATGAGCAGGGCTCGCTGCGTTACCCCTTTACTCTGACGCTCTATGGTCCCTCACCGACCCGACTGGCGCTGGCAACCCTGCCCTCACAACTGCCGCTGGCGCTGCTGCTCAGTCTGCTGATGGGCTACATTGTCTGGCTGGCGACCGCAAACCGGATGAGCCTGAGCTGGCAAATCAGTTATGGCATCACGGCTAATGAGTTTATGGTCTACTGTCAGCCGCTGATCAACAGCAGCAGCGGCGAGTGCGACGGCATTGAGCTGCTGCTGCGCTGGCATAACCCCCGCCAGGGCTGGATTGCACCGGATGTGTTCATCCCGCTGGCCGAACGTCAGAACCTGATTAAGCCGCTGACCCGCTTTGTGCTGAATGAGGTGGTCAGGCAGTTACCCCAGCTACCGGATGACCGCGACTTCCATATCGCTATCAATGTCGCTGCCAGCCATTTCCGGGACCGTGCCATCCTGCAGGATCTGCAGAACCTCTGGTGGCCCGCCAATCCGGTGCCGAAACTGGTGGTCGAGCTGACCGAGCGGGATGCCCTGCCGGTGGTCGATCAGTCGGTGATTGCGCAACTGCACGAGATCGGCGTGCGGCTGGCGATTGACGACTTCGGCACCGGTCACAGCTCACTCTCCTATCTGAAGGATTTGCAGCCTGACGTGCTGAAGATCGACAAGATATTTACGGCGGCCATCGGCACGGACGCGATCAACGCGACGGTGACGGATATGGTGATTTCCCTGGCGCAGCGCCTGAACATCAGCCTGGTGGCCGAGGGAGTAGAAACGGCTGAGCAGGCCGCCTACCTGTGCGAACGCGGGGTGGATCATCTGCAGGGCTATTATTTCGCCCGCCCGATGCCGCTGGAGGACTTTCCGGCCTGGCTGACGCAGCACCGGCTGGAGGTGCGGCAGCCCTCATAACCGGACGCGTCGGAAGCGATGTGCCCTGGCGCTTTGCCGCCACCGATAAAAAAACAGCCGCGGCGGTCAGGCAGCGGCTGTCGGAGAGAGTCAGCGCGGCCTCAGTAACGGACCGCGCATCGAAAAGCGTTACGCCTCTTCATCCTCATCGTGTGGCTTATCTTTGGTAACGCGCACCAGATCGATACGGTAGTCGGTCGCTTCGATAATCTGAAAGTGCAGCGGGCTGATATCGATCACGTCGCCCGGAAGCGGCAACTGCCCTTTCTGCGCAATCAGCAGACCCGCCAGCGAGGCGTGATCTTCGGTCGGATCGACCAGTTCATGGAAGTCGAGCAGCTGCTGCAGCGAGTGCAGATCGGTGCCGCCCTTCACTAACCAGCCATCCCCATCAGCCACGATCTCCGGCGTTTCATCTTCATCCGGGAATTCACCCGCAATCGCTTCCAGCACGTCCAGCGGCGTAATCAGCCCCTGCACGACGCCAAACTCATTGGTGACGATGACGAAGCTGCCACGTGCACGACGCAGCACGCCAAGCAGGTTAATCGGGTCCAGCGTTTCAGGCACCACGATGGTAGGCGTATTCGCTGCAAACGTCGCCACATCCACGCCATGCTCCAGCGCCACCAGCAGCTCTTTCGCCCGCACCACACCGATAATTTCATCCAGCTCGCCCCGGCAGACCGGGAAGAGGCTGTGAGGCGTATCCAGCAGCTGATCGCGAATCTCATCCAGCGGACGGTTCGCATCGACCCAGGAGATCTCGCCGCGCGGCGTCATGATGCTGCGGATGGAGCGGGACGCCAGCGTCAGTACGCCATTAATCATGAAGCGCTCTTCATCTTTAAAAGCTTCCTGCGGCATCGCCTCGGCCAGCGCAGACTCTTCGCTGCTGCCTGCATTGCTGCTGCTCGCCGTCTGCGCGCGGTTGCGACCGCCCATCAGGCGCAGAATCGCCTCTGCGGTGCGCTCACGCATCGGCCGGTTTGACTGATGGCGGATAAAGTTCCGGCGCGCAATCTGGTTGAACAGCTCAATCAGGATTGAGAAGCCAATCGCCGCATAGAGGTAGCCTTTCGGAATATGGAAACCAAAGCCTTCTGCCACCAGCGACAGACCGATCATCAGCAGGAAGCTCAGGCAGAGCACCACCACCGTCGGATGCGCGTTAACGAAGTTGGTTAATGGCTTGGACGCCAGCAGCATCACACCCATCGCAATCACCACGGCGGTCATCATTACCGGCAGGTGGTTCACCATACCCACGGCGGTGATAACGGCATCCAGTGAGAAGACCGCGTCCAGTACCACAATCTGTGTCACCACGGCCCAGAAACTGGCATAACCGCGGTTCCCGCCGCCCTCGAGCTGACGGTTCTCCAGCCTTTCGTGTAGCTCCATGGTCGCTTTGAACAGCAGGAACAGGCCCCCGGCCAGCAGGATTAAATCACGACCGGCAAAGCTGAAACCGCCGACGCTGAAGAGCGGCGTGGTGAGCGTAACCATCCAGGAGATCAGCGAGAGCAGACCCAGACGCATCACCAGCGCCAGCGACAGGCCGATCAGGCGCGCTTTATCACGCTGCTTCGGCGGCAGTTTGTCGGCCAGAATGGCAATAAACACCAGGTTGTCGATGCCCAGGACGATTTCCAGTACGACAAGCGTCAGTAAACCCGCCCAGATTGAGGGGTCGAATAAAAATTCCATTATTTATGACTCCTGAACAGGGAAAAGAGTAAGCCGGTGTCTGTCGGCGCAGCGAGGCGTGACATCCGGGTCGTCGGGAAAACAGAGAAAACGCCGTCAGGCGAAAGGTGACGCGCCAGCAGGCGCAAAGAACAGATTAAGCGACGTCGGTGACGATCCATAAAGGTGGGCTGAAGCCCGACACTCCTGAGTAATAAACAGAAGGCTAATGTATCAGGTCGGTAAATGGCGTCAAAAAATTTTCTTATTTTTACAATCTGCAATGAGGTTGATCGTATGCATAAAACGATTCACTCGTTCTGCCGTGGGGTAAATAACTGACCAATGTCACAAAATTTATTTTTTCGATCACTAAAATAAATCGCGACCTAACCGCCTTAACGGTGTGAACCGATGATTTCTGGCGCTCAGCCAGTCATCGCCAGCACCCTGTTAAAAATAACCGAAACGATTCTGACAGGGCCATTTACTCAGATGAGCTTCTTTAGTGAACGGAGGTAGCACGTGACCATTGCGATTGTAATTGGTACTCACGGCTGGGCAGCGGAACAACTGCTTAAAACGGCAGAAATGCTGTTAGGTGAGCAGGAGAACGTCGGCTGGATAGACTTTGTGCCGGGTGAAAATGCAGAAACACTGATCGAAAAATATGAAACGCAGCTGGCAAAACTGGATACGACGCAGGGGGTACTCTTTTTAGTCGATACCTGGGGTGGCAGTCCGTTTAATGCGGCCAGCCGTATCGTGGTGGATAAACCGCAGTATGAGGTCATCGCCGGTGTCAATATCCCGATGCTGGTCGAAACGCTGATGGCGCGCGATGACAACCCGACGCTCGACGAGCTGGTGGCGGTGGCGGTTGAGACCGGCCGTGAAGGCGTTAAAGCGCTGAAAGCCAAAGAGGAGGTGCCCGCGCCCGCCGCCGTGAAACCGGCTGCGCCCGCGCAACCGGCTAAGCCGATGGCTCCCGGCGACCATATGAAGATCGGGCTGGCACGTATCGATGATCGCCTGATCCACGGCCAGGTCGCGACGCGCTGGACCAAAGAGACAAACGTTCAGCGCATTATTGTGGTCAGCGATGAGGTGGCAAAGGATCACGTCCGCAAAACCCTGCTGACGCAGGTCGCGCCGCCCGGCGTGACGGCGCATGTGGTCGATGTCGATAAGATGGTTCGGGTGTGGAATAACCCAAAGTATGGTCAGGATCGGGTGATGCTGCTGTTTACCAACCCCACCGACGTTCTGCGCGTGGTGGAACAGGGTGTCGATATCAGGACCGTCAACATCGGCGGGATGGCGTTCCGTCAGGGAAAAACCCAGGTCAACAATGCGGTTTCGGTGGATGAAAAAGATATCGCCGCCTTCCGCAAACTGAATGAACGCAATATTGAACTGGAAGTGCGTAAGGTTTCCAGCGATCAGAAACTGAAAATGATGGATCTGATTGCGAAAGTAAACGCGTAACAGAAGAGCTGCTGCGCCTGCGTTTCCGGGCTCATTTTCGCTATCCTGCTGAGGACAAGAAGTATGATGGAAATAACCTCGCTACAAATTATTCTGATTTTTATTGTTGCCTGTATTGCCGGCATGGGGTCGATTCTGGATGAGTTCCAGTTTCACCGTCCGCTGGTGGCCTGTACCCTGATTGGTATCGTGCTGGGAGATATGAAAACCGGCATTATCATCGGCGGGACGCTGGAGATGATTGCGCTGGGCTGGATGAACATCGGTGCCGCCGTGGCCCCCGATGCTGCTCTCGCCTCCATCATCTCCACCATTCTGGTTATCGCAGGCGGTCAGAGTGTGGGAGCCGGTATCGCGCTGGCCATCCCGCTGGCCGCAGCCGGACAGGTGCTGACCATCATCGTGCGAACCCTGACCGTCGCCTTCCAGCATGCCGCGGACAAAGCCGCAGAGAAAGGCAACCTCACCGCTATCTCCTGGATCCATGTCTCTGCCCTGCTGCTGCAGGCGATGCGTATCGCTATTCCGGCGCTGATTGTGGCGATCTCCGTCGGCACCAGTGCGGTTCACGCCCTGCTCAGTTCAATCCCTGAAGTGGTCACCAATGGTCTGAATATCGCGGGCGGCATGATTGTGGTGGTCGGTTACGCGATGGTCATCAACATGATGCGCGCGGGCTACCTGATGCCCTTCTTCTATCTCGGCTTTGTCACCGCGGCCTTTACCAACTTTAACCTGGTGGCGCTGGGGGTCATTGGCGTGGTGATGGCGGTGCTCTACATTCAGCTCAGCCCGAAATACAACCGTGTAGCGGGGGCCCCTTCCGGCCCGGCGACCGCGAACGATCTTGATAACGAACTCGATTAAGGAACAGGTGATCACATGGTTGATATTACGAAAGTCGAAAAGAAACTGACACCCGGTGACGTCCGCGCTGTCTTTATGCGCTCGAACCTGTTTCAGGGATCGTGGAACTTTGAACGTATGCAGGCGCTGGGCTTCTGCTTCTCAATGGTGCCGGTGATCCGCCGTCTCTATCCGGAGAATAATGATGAGCGCAGGCAGGCAATCAAGCGCCATCTGGAGTTCTTCAATACCCACCCTTATGTGGCCGCGCCGGTGCTCGGCGTTACCATGGCGATGGAGGAGCAGCGTGCCAACGGCGCGCCTATCGACGACGGTGCCATCAACGGCCTGAAAGTCGGTCTGATGGGCCCGCTGGCCGGTGTCGGCGACCCGATCTTCTGGGGCACCGTGCGTCCGGTGTTTGCCGCGCTGGGTGCCGGCATCGCGATGAGCGGCAGCCTGCTGGGCCCCTTGCTGTTCTTTGTGCTGTTTAACCTGGCGCGCCTGCTGACCCGCTACTACGGCGTGGCGTATGGCTATCGCAAAGGGATCGATATCGTCAGCGATATGGGCGGCGGATTCCTGCAGAAACTCACGGAGGGCGCCTCAATTCTGGGCCTGTTTGTGATGGGCGCGCTGGTAAACAAGTGGACGCACGTCAACATCCCGCTGGTGGTGTCGCGTATCACCGACTCCACCGGTAAGACCACCGTCACCACGGTGCAGTCGATCCTCGATCAGCTGATGCCAGGCATCGTGCCGCTGCTGCTGACCTTCGGCTGTATGTGGCTGTTGCGCCGTAAGGTCAACGCGCTGTGGATTATCGTCGGCTTCTTTGCCATCGGTATTTTTGGTTACTGGATCGGCCTGCTCGGTCTGTAATCTCACCCGGCCGGGCGCGCTGGCGCCCGGCTTTTAAGCGTAGTGAGCTGAGCCACAACCGGCTGAGCTCACCCCGTTTGAGGCCAGATGTTATGTCATTAACTGATGCGCTGATCGCGCTCTGCATTGCCGCCCTGCTGCTGTTTGCCCTTTATGACGAGGTGATTCTGCCGCGTCGACGCGGGCCTGTCCGCTTGCGGGTCGCCCTGCAGCGACGGCACAAAATCGACAGCCTGATTTTCATCGGGCTGCTGCTGATTCTGCTGGGAAACAACATCAGCCATCACGGCCCGCAGCTCACCACCACCCTGCTGATGGTGCTGAGCTTTCTGGCGTTCTGGCTTTTCTGGCTGCGCAGGCCCACGCTACTGATGAAGGCCGAAGGGTTATTTTATGCCGGTGTCTGGATTGATTACCGGCGGATTCAGGGCATGAATCTCTCTGAGGATGGCATTCTGGTCATTCAGCTGGAGCAGCGCCGGCTGCTGATTGCGGTGCAGCAGCTCGACGATCTGGAGCGCATCTATAACACGCTGGTTGAGGCGCGCTAGTCGTGCTGCCACTGCGTCAGGGTAAAGTCGGCATCACAACTGAACGACTCGCTCTGCTGCAGCGTCTCCCAGACCGCCTCCCGCGCCCGCCACGCAAAAGGCGTCATCTGCAGCAGGGTCGTTGCGGCCCCGCCCGTCAGCGCCATCGGATAACGCAGCGTATGCTGCGCCATCTGCCGGAACCCCGGGTAGGTTTTCTGCTCTGGCGCATGCAGCTGCACGTCACGATAGATCAGGGCTTTGAACTGCTGCAGATGATGCGGTCCCGGCGTTACCGTCAGTACCGTGCCGCCGGGCTTCAGGACGCGGGCCAGTTCCGCTTCATTGCAGGGCGCGTAAATCCGCACCACGGCATCCAGCGAGCCATCGGCAAAAGGCAGACGCTGGCTGGAAGCCACGCAGAACCGCACCGTGGGATAACGCTTAGCGGCGAGGCGGATAGCCATTCTGGCCACATCCAGGCCATACACCTGTCCGCCTTCCCCTGCCGCCTCTGCCAGCGCAGCGGTGTAGTAGCCTTCACCACAGCCGATATCCAGAATCTGGCTCTCCGGCAGGTTCAGCACCGGTTGCAGCAGCGCGACGACCTGCTCACGCAGCGGCTGATAGTAGCCCGCCTGCAGAAATTCCCGTCGAGCCTGCATCATCTCTGCACTGTCACCTGGCTCACGCGACCGTTTATGCTGAACGGGCAGCAGATTGACATACCCCTCTTTCGCCTGATCAAACTGATGGCGATTCTCGCAGGACCAGCTGCGGGCATGGAAAGTCAGAGGAGAGTGGCAAAGCGGGCAAATCAACGACATAGGGGACTCCGGCATCAGATAACGCGGCGCAGTGTAACCTTATCGTTTACGCATCGGAAGCATAAAGAAAGCCCCGGCCGACCGGCCAGGGCTTTGAGAATCCATATCAGGGTGCGATGCACCGAGGCGGAGTCGAATCAGATAGCAGTGACGTTAACAGCTGCCGGGCCTTTCTGGCCATCCTGAATTTCGAACTCAACGCTCTGGCCTTCAGCCAGGGTTTTGAAACCATTACCCTGGATGGCAGAGAAGTGTACGAACACATCTTTGCTGCCGTCTGCAGGGGTGATAAAACCAAAACCTTTAGACTCGTTGAACCACTTAACCTGACCTTTAATCTTTGCCATTTTGCAAATTCCTTTAGATGTTTATTTAGCCCGAAGGCTGTCTTACAGAAAAACCAGAGACGTTACTGCATGAGGCACTAATTAAGGTTCGGCAAGGAAGCGGTATTCAACGTCAACGTCTTTACTCGTACTTCTTCACTGAAGATGCCATGCATAAACAGAACTGTACCTCGTTTAACCCACGAATTGTTATCACATATCCTAAAAACAATGGCAAGCCATTTTTAAAGTCTCAGAGAGGCAGCACGCACAATTGCCAGAAGGCTCACACAGCCTGTTCTGTCGCGGCGCTAAAACCCGGCATAAATATAATGAACCCGCAGGTTCATTTCCTCCGGATGCCTTCTCGTCCGGGCTAACTCAATGGATACCATAAGAAATTAATATTTCACAAATATGGCAGTAAGCGAATTGATAAGCGAAGCGACAGGAAAGCGAAGCAGCAATAACCTGACGTTAATCCTGTACGAGACTTTTTATTTGGTACAGGTATCTTCTCTCCTGCACCAAAAACAGGAAACGGCCCTGCGCTCTGCTCCAAATAAAAGCAGCCGCGCGAATCCGGCTTATTAAAAATTTAACCATCAATGTGATAAAAAAAGATTTCTGTTAAAAAAAGCCGGTGTAACCGTCTTCCCCGGCTCCAGGATTATTCCTGGGGTGGATTATTCAGGCTGCGGCTTTCGCCTATTCGCCAGGGCGCGAAGCTGCCCTGCTCCTCCTCTGCCCGCCGCAGTGCCGCAGCCAGTTCCTGCGGAGGCGCATCCAGTGCCTCATCAGCCAGTTCAAATACGCCCCAGTGGATAGGCAGCGTCAGCGGTCTGCCCGCCGCCTGCCAGAGTGCCACGGCCTGATCGGGGTCCATATGCTGGCCTGCCATGAACCATTTCGGTGCATAGGCGCCAATCGGTAAGGCTGTCACGCTGAAGGGGCCTAGCCGGGCGGGGATCGCCAGCAGGCTGTCGCTGTAGCCACTGTCACCGGAGAACCAGAAGCGCACGGAGGATGATCGTACGACCCAGCCGCACCAGAGTGAACGGTTGCGATCGCGCGGCGACCGCATACTCCAGTGACGCGCCGGAACCGCATCAAAACAGAGATCGCCCACCCTGACCTGCTGCCACCAGTCAGCCTGATGTACCTGCTGCACTCCCCGGGCGCGGCACCACGCCGCCAGGCCCAGCGGCACAACAAAGGTGGCCTGCGGGAAACGCCGGACGATCGCTTTGACCGTCGGCCGATCCAGATGGTCGTAATGATTGTGAGAAATCAGCACGGCATCCAGATGCGGCAGGTCGGCAATGCTGAGCGGCGCGGGGGTTTTGCGCTGCGGTCCGGCAAAAGAAAACGGCGAGGCGCGGGATGAGAGGGCGGGATCGATCAGAATGTAACGCTGATTGAGCCGCAACAGCACGGCGGCATGGCCCAGCCACCAGAGGCGATCGTCACTGCCGCTGAGATCGGCGGGTTGCCACCACTCTTCAACAAAAGCGTTATAGCCCTGTTGCGGTGGCATCGGAAGACCCTGCGCTTTTCGCTCCCGACGCCAGCGCCGGAGATCGCCAGGCTGACGCTCTTCCGGCTCAGGGTTACGGAAGCCCTCTGGCGTATGGTGCGCTTTGCTGCTGTCATACCACGGATTCTTCCCGCTCATCCCGCCTCTCTGTTCTGATTAACGTTCCGGGATTAACCGGATAAAGTCGCGCTTCTCCCGCTCATCCTCGGGTTTTTTACTCTCCGCGCCCGGCTGCAGCTCAATCAGACGACGCAGCAGCTGATTCTGTTTTTTCTGCTCTTCCAGCAGCGATTCCAGCAAACGGATCTGCTCACCGGCTCGAACGCTGGCACGATTAACGAAGAACCAGGCGATAAACGCCACAATCAAAATGATGACCAGCAGGCCATAGCTGACCAGGGGGCCCGGATTTGCGGCTAACTCATTCATAACTGCCTCATAAAACAAAGTGAAAACGCCAGAACACGACAACCGCGTATTCTACCTGTCGCCATCACAAAAGATAATGGGGTTAACGGCAAAGCAGAATTTGCCGTTTCAGTTATCTCTGATCGATTCCCGCCGAAAAGCCAGGCATGCTGCTATCATTCTGACCGGCAGCACCAGGTGGAGCGCTGAGTTACCTTTCACAAGGAGATACAATGAAACTGTTTATTCGCATGGTAGGCTTGCTGGCGGTGATCTGGCTGGCGATGCTCTTTACCGGTTATGGCGTGTTAACCGGCAGCACTAAGAATGCAGCGGGACTGGGCCTGCAGTGCAGCTATCTTACCGCGCGCGGTGTGATTAACGCCCAGTATCTGCACACGGACAGCGGCGTGGTCGGCGTAACCGATTGTCCGCTGCTGAAGAAAAGCGGTGAAGTGATCGATAACTGATGAAAGCGCGGGCCGCATGGCCCGCTCTGTTCAGAAAGGATAGGCGTGAAAGCCCATTTCCGAGGAAATCGTACGCGCCGCCCGCTGCAGCATCTCCACATAATCCTGACGCGCCTCTTCTGAAAAACGGATCGTGGGGAAAGAGAGGCTGAGGCCGGCAATCACCACCCCGAAGCGATCAAAGACCGGCACAGCGAGGCAGCGTAACCCCTCCTCCTGCTCTTCATTATCTTCGCCATAACCCTGCGCCTTCACCTCGTCCAGCGCCGCCAGCAGGGCGTCCGCGCTCATCAGCGTATTCGGCGTGCTGCGTCTGAACTCCACCTGCCGCAGAATCTCTTCCGTTTCCTCGCGGTCGCGCCAGGCGAGCAGCACCTTGCCAATCGCGGTGGAATAGAGCGGATTGCGGCGACCAATGCGCGAATACATGCGCAGGTTATAGAGCGAGTCGATTTTATGGATGTAGACAATGCTCTCCTCTTCCAGCGCGCCCAGATGCACGGTCTCACGGGTCAGACGCGACAGCTCCCGCATCTGCAGATCCGCGCTACGGATCAAATCGACATTCTGCAGCGCTTTCGCCCCCAGCTCGAACAGTTTGAGCGTCAGGGAGTACTTTTCGCTTTCACCTTCCTGGGTGACATAGCCCAGCGTTTTCATGGTTTGCAGAAAACGGTAGACCGTGCTTTTTGACATCATCACGCGCTGCGCCAGCTCAGTGATGCTGTGGTCGCGCTCTTCACCCAGCGCCTGCAAAATGCCAAACACTTTCAGCACGGAGGAGACGGAATCGGGCTGTTTGCCATTTTCAGCAGAGGACATCGCGCACCTTGTTCAATCAGTTACAGAAATAAGACGGAACGCCAGTATAGAGTGACGCAGCGGAAAGCGGCAATGGTTTCACCCCGGTGTCGCCGGTCACGCGATCTTTTTCACCTCCGAACGCTGCAATTTCGCGTCAACTTCATTAGCATGATGATATTCACCCTCTTTAGTAATTAACCTATGACACTCTCCCCTCCTCAGGATGGTTTACCCGGCGCTCAGCGCTATATGGCGATTATCACCATCGCGCTCGGACTCACGATGGCGGTATTAGATGGCGCGATTGCCAACGTGGCGCTGCCCACCATCTCACGTGAACTGAACGCCAGCCCGGCGCAGTCCATCTGGATAGTGAACGCCTATCAGATTGCAATTATCGTCTCGCTGCTGTCGCTCTCCTTCCTCGGTGACATGCTGGGCTATCGTCGCGTGTATCAGACAGGTCTGGCGCTGTTTATTGTGACGTCGGTCTTCTGCGCCTTCTCCACCTCACTCACCATGCTGACCTGCGCCCGTGTTCTGCAGGGGCTGGGCGGCGCGGCGCTGATGAGCGTCAATACCGCCCTGATACGCATTATCTATCCGCAGCGCTATCTGGGGCGCGGTATGGCCATCAACTCGCTGGTGGTGGCGGTTTCGACGGCGGCGGGCCCGACGGTGGCGGCCGCCATTCTGTCGGTGGCGAGCTGGAAATGGCTGTTTCTGATTAACGTCCCGCTGGGTGCCGTAGCACTCTGGCTGGCGCTGCGGACGCTGCCTGATAATCCGCAGAAAGCCACTACGCAGAAATTTGATGTGCCCAGCGCCATCATGAACGCCCTGTTCTTTGGGCTGATCATCTCCGCATTGAGCGGTTTTGCGCAGGGTCAGAGTCACCTG
This sequence comes from Type-F symbiont of Plautia stali, assembly GCF_059731105.1. Lineage (NCBI taxonomy): Bacteria > Pseudomonadati > Pseudomonadota > Gammaproteobacteria > Enterobacterales > Enterobacteriaceae > Type-F symbiont of Plautia stali. Next base: position 2,231,841 of record NZ_AP035909.1, read on the forward strand.
CTGGTGCTGTCAGAAGTGATCGGACTGCTGGTTGTCGGGTGGTTCTTCATCCGTCGCCAGCTCGCGATGACCGTGCCGCTGTTACCGGTTGACCTGCTGCGTATCCCGATTTTCAGCCTGTCGATGGGGACGTCGGTCTGTTCGTTCTGCGCGCAGATGCTCGCCATGGTGTCGCTGCCCTTCTTTCTGCAAAACGTCCTGCAGCGTGATGAGGTGGCCACCGGTTTACTCCTGACACCCTGGCCGCTGGCCACCATGGTGTTTGCGCCGATTGCCGGCCGGCTGATTGGGCGGGTGCACGCCGGGCTGCTGGGGGGCATCGGTCTGGCGATGTTCGCGCTGGGGCTGTTTCTGCTTGCCTGGCTACCGGCGAATCCCGGCGACGGCGATATCATCTGGCGCATGATGCTGTGCGGTGCCGGTTTCGGGCTGTTTCAGTCGCCCAACAACCATACCATTGTCACCTCAGCGCCCCGCCATCGCAGCGGCGGTGCCAGCGGCATGCTGGGTACCGCGCGTCTGCTGGGTCAGAGTGCGGGAGCCGCGCTGGTTGCGCTGATGTTTAATCTGTTTGATGAGCAAGGCACGCACGCCTCGCTGCTGCTGGCGGGCAGTTTTGCCGCCGTGGCGGCGCTGGTCAGCGTGTCACGCATGACGCAGAACCGCGCCTGAGGGCAGAAAAAGAAAAGGCGACCCGGGGGTCGCCTTTTTTATGCCGCTCAGGGCTATTTCAGATACTGGCCGCTGCGCAGGGCTTCAATTCGCTTGTCCAGCGGGGGATGCGACATAAACAGCTCGCTGAACGACTTGCCTTTGCCGTTGATGCAGAACGCCATCATGCTGCTCGGCTCCTGCGGTTCGTAGCTGGTTTTCAGACGCTGCAGTGCCGCAATCATCTTCTCACGGCCAACCAGCTTCGCTGAACCGGCATCGGCGTGGAACTCGCGGTGACGGGAGAACCACATGGTGATGATGCTGGCAAGAATACCAAACACCAGCTCCAGCACCATCGACACCGCAAAATAGACCAGTGGGTTGCCGTTGCTGCTCTCTTCGCCATCGTCACGGTTGCCGGACATGAAGCCCGCCGCGATCTGCGCCAGAATGCGGGACACGAAAATCACGAAGGTGTTCACCACACCCTGAATCAGGGTCATGGTGATCATGTCGCCGTTCGCGATATGCGACACTTCGTGCGCCAGGACCGCTTCAGCCTCATCGCGGCTCATGTTCTGCAGCAGACCGGTTGAAACCGCTACCAGCGAGGCGTTACGACGTGCACCCGTGGCAAAGGCGTTGATGTCAGGCGCGTGATAGATCGCGACCTGTGGCATCGCAATGCCCGCCTGTTGAGCCTGACGGCCGATCGTCTCCATCAGCCAGCGCTCCGTTTCATTGCGCGGCTGTTCAATCACTTCACCACCCACCGATCGCAGTGCCATCCACTTCGACATCAGCAGTGAAACAAACGCACCGCCGAAGCCAAACAGGCCTGCCATGATCATCAGGCCCTGGACACTGCTTGACTGGATCCCTGTCAGGCTGAGAATCAGCCCGAATACCAACATCACAGCCAGGTTGGTCATCAGGAAAAGAGCAATACGCATCATAATCGTTAATCTTCCTCAGTAGTTCACGCGCCTATACGCGGATAGATATCCTATGTGCATTGGGCCGCTTTTCAAGCGACCTTAACGTTTAAGTGCCTAAAAAGACATAACTTTACATTTTGTCACGCCTGCTGCGCCGACCTTCACGCTGGCACGATTACAGCGGCTAATGATTACGGCGTAATGGCCCTCCCGCAGGCAAAAAAAAGCACCGCCAGGCGGTGCTTTTTCTCATAGCCGCGGGTTATTTCGCCGCGGGCGCTTCCGGCTGGGATTTCTCCAGCTGCGCCAGATCGTTCGCAATCTTCACCGTCTCATCGAGGTAAGGATCGGGCTCTTTATAATCTTTCGGCAGCTCGTCCAGGTTTTTCAGCGGTTTTTTGCCTTCGGCCTGATAACGCGCGTTGATACGCTCCAGACGTAACGCATCATCTTCGTGATTCTCTTTCTCGCGCTGAGCGAGGTTGAGCGACACAATGTTGCGTTTATCTTTCAGGGCATTGAAACGCGCAATGTCCTTCATGATGTACTGGAACTCACGATCCTGGGCAATACGTTCAGCGTGCTGCTTCGTCAGCTGCGCCACCAGCGGTTTGACGTCGCCGGTTTTGACGTAGGTCGCCGCTTTGATGCTGTCCCACGGCAGTGCGTTATCTTCGAACTTCTCACCGGTTTCAGCCGCTTCCACCCCGGTTGGCATCAGCAGATCGGGCGTGACGCCTTTACGCTGTGTACTGCCACCGTTAATCCGGTAGAACTTCTGAATGGTATAGGAAACGGAGCCTAACGCCGGCCACTCCGGACGCAGCATCTGATCGTAGATGCGGTTCAGAGAGCGATACTGCTGCACGGTGCCCTTCCCGAAGGTCGGCTCGCCGACAATCACTGCACGCCCGTAATCCTGCATCGCAGCAGCGAAGATCTCAGAGGCGGAGGCGCTGAAGCGGTCAACCAGCACCACCAGCGGCCCTTTGTAGTAGACCACGCCGTCGTTGTCGCTGTCTTCACGCACCCGACCATTATTGTCGCGCACCTGAACAACCGGACCACTCGGAATAAACAGACCGGAGAGCGATACCGCTTCGGTCAGCGCACCGCCGCCGTTGGTCCGCAGATCGATCACGACGCTGTCAACGTTCTGCTTCTGCAGCTTCTGCAGCTGAACCTTCACGTCATCGGTGAGACCGACATAGAAACCAGGAATGTCGAGCACGCCCACTTTCTGTTTACCGACATTCTTAATACTCATTTTGACGGCGCGATCTTCCAGACGGATTTTCTCACGCGTCAGCGTCACGGTGCGGGTTTTGGTGCCCTTACCGGCTGGCAGGATCTCAAGGCGCACTTTGCTGCCTTTCGGTCCTTTGATTTTCGCCACCACGTCATCCAGACGCCAGCCAATCACATCTTCCATCGGCTTGCCGGGCTGACCGACGCCGACGATGCGATCGCCCACCGTGATGGATTTACTTTTCGCTGCCGGTCCACCCGCAACCATCGAGTTGATGACGGTGTAGTCGTCATCCATCTGCAGCACGGCACCGATCCCTTCCAGAGACAGGCTCATCTCGGTGTTGAACTGTTCGGTGTTACGTGGCGACAGGTAGCTGGTGTGCGGATCGATTTCGCGGGCAAAGGCGTTCATCACCAGCTGGAAAACATCCTCACCGTTGCTCTGGGCGAGACGGCGAATCGCGAAGTTATAACGCTTGGTCAGAACGTCGCGAATCTCCTGGTCGGTTTTACCCGCCAGCTTCAGGCTCAGCTGGTCATATTTGACCTTGGCATCCCACAGAGCATTCAGCTCGGCTTCATCTTTCGGCCAGGGAGCCTTGCCGCGGTCAATGTCGATGGTGTCATTGCCGCTGAAGTTCATCGGACGCGCCAGCACCGTCAGCGCATACTGATAGCGCTCAAAACGGCGTTTCTGCGCCAGATTATAGAGATCGTAAAAGAGGTCCAGCTTGCCACTGCGCAGCTCATCGCCGACGGTGGTTTTTTTGCTGGCAAACTGCGCCACATCCGACGCCAGCAGCACGTTGTGGCTGTAGTCGAGCATGTTCAGATAGCGATCGAAAATCTTCGCTGAAAAGTTCTGATCCAGGTCGAACTGGCGGTAGTGGGAACGGGTGAAGCGTGAGGTGACACGCTCACTGACCGTCGGGTCCTGCGGGTCTTCGTGAAGCTGGGGGATCTGATCGGCGCGGGTGATATTCTCCGCGCCGAACGTTGGGCCTGCTAACAGCAGGCCCGCAATAAGTCCAACTTTGAAAAGGGTGTTCATGCCGGGGTTAGCCTCCGTTTCAGAACTGCAAGTGTTCTGCGCGCACAATCATTGCCATGCCGGAAGCGAGCTGGACCCGAACGCCGTCTTTCGATACTTCAAGAACGGTAGCGTCCATCGCACTTTTGCCTGCTTTAACTTTAATACTCTGGCCGGGTTGCAAAGTTGAGGTATCAGTGATGGGTCGGGCTTCCTGCTCCGGACGTGGGGCTGGTTTGCGATGCTGTGAGGCGGTCGCACGCGGTGCAGCAGTCTGCGGACGCGGTTTGCGTGCGGCGTCGCCCTCGGCAGGCTTACGTGCAGCAGGCTTGCGCGCGCGACGCGGTGCCGCGCCCTCTTCGCTTTCACCCGCTTCACGACGGGCGGCACGCTGCTGATCGCGCTGTGCCTGCACACGCGCTTTCGCTTCTTCAAGCTGCTTACGCGCATGCTCGACGTGCTGCTCATCCAGCACGCCACAGGCATTACCGTCGAGATCGACACGGATAGCACCGGCTTTGATGCCGTAGAGATAACGCCAGCTCGACGTATAAAGACGCAGCGCGGAACGCAGCTGTGTTTTGCTCAGGCTCATTTCGCCCTGAACACGCTCGACCAGATCCTGAAAGATACCGATTTTGAGCGGACGCGCTTCACCTTCAGCGCTAAAGCAGTGCGGAAAGCGCTCCGCCAGAAAAGTGATGACTTCTTTACTGCTATTCAACTTAGGTTGATTTTCCATGAAATTTCCTGATTACAACGGGTTTGCCGACCAGCGCAGGCATGAACAGGCGACATTATAATGACAACATCGCTAAATGCCATGTGATCCAGTCGATTAGCTGCGCGTCAGCTGCAGATATTTTTCTAAGTCGCTGTTCGCAAGCACTTCACAAAGCCCATCAGTCAGTGTGACCAGCCCTGATTCGTCATCGCTGTCAAAACGATTGTAATCCACGCTGTCGATGTCCAGCACCCCAACCACAGTGCCATTCACTTTCAGAGGAATCACAATCTCAGCGTTGCTGGCAGCGTCGCAGGCGATGTGGCCCGGGAAGGCATGCACATCATCCACGCGTTGCACTTTCTCTTCTGCCAGCGCCGTGCCACACACACCTTTACCGACCGGAATGCGCACACAGGCGATTTTGCCCTGGAACGGGCCCAGCACCAGCGTATCGGCTTCCGTCAGCAGGTAGAAACCTGCCCAGTTCACGCCATCGAGACGTTCATACAGCAGCGCGCTAAAGTTTCCCATCGCGGCGAGAAACGCCGTTTCGCCCGTCAGCAGGGCTCGCATATCGCGATTTAGATCGGCGTAAAAGGCAGTTTTGTTCATTATTCAACCGTTACCAATGACATCTGAACGGGTTTATTGAGACCGTTCGTTAAAAATAAGTTTTAATTATCCAGAGCGACAAGGTGAATCATAGCGTTAGTTACTATAACCTTAGCATTCTGTGGATCGAAGCGTGATGCCCGAGACAGGCACACAGACAATGTCTTAATGACCGATATCTGTTACTTCTGACGAGCGAAAATTGCACCACCCTATGAAAATTCACGCTATCAGCCAGACATTGCCTCACGCACGTTATCAGCGTTGCCCGCAATGCGATACCCTTTTTTCCTTACCGGATGTGAAATCGCATCAGGCAGCCTACTGTCCGCGCTGCAACGCCCGGATAGTCAGCGGTCACGACTGGTCGATGACACGTCTGATGGCCATGGCCGCCACCATGATGGTGCTGATGCCGTTCGCGTTTTCCCTGCCGCTGGTGGATATCCGTCTGCTGGGGATGCGCATCAATGCCAGCGTGCTGGAAGGCGTGATTCAGATGACGCAGCAGGGGGATGTCCTGACGGCGTCAATGGTGGCCTTCTGCACCCTGGGCGCGCCGATCACCCTGGTGGCCGGCATCTGCTATCTCGGTATCGGTCACCGGCTGGGCATGAACCTGCGGCCCGTGCTGCTGATGCTGGAGAAGCTGAAAGAGTGGGTGATGCTCGATATCTACCTGATCGGCATTGCCGTGGCGTCGATTAAGGTGCAGGACTATGCTTCGCTGGAGATTGGGTATGGGCTGGCGGCTTACATCGCCCTGACGGTGCTGAGCGTGCTGACGCTGATCCATCTCAACATGGAGCAGCTGTGGGAGCATTTCTACCCGCAGCAGCCCGGCAATATGGCGCGTGACGAGATGCAGGTCTGCCTGAACTGTCACCATACCGGCCTGCCGGACGAACGGGGGCGCTGCCCGCGCTGCCACACACCGCTCGACTTCCGTCGCCGCCACAGCCTGCAAAAATCCTGGGCGGCGCTGATTGCCTCGATTGTGCTGCTGATCCCGGCGAACCTGCTGCCTATTTCCGTGGTGTACCTCAACGGTTCACGGCGTGAGGACACCATCTTCTCGGGCATTCTGTCGCTGGGTGAAGGCAATGTGCCGGTCGCCGCGATTGTGTTTATCGCCAGTATTCTGGTGCCCTTTACCAAAGTGCTGGTGATGCTGACTCTGCTGCTCAGCATCCATTTCCGCTGTGAACAGGGGCTGCGCACCCGCATCCGGTTACTGCGGTTTGTCACCTGGGTTGGCCGCTGGTCAATGCTGGATCTGTTTGTCATTTCGTTAACCATGTCGCTGGTCAATCGCGATCAGCTGCTGGCTTTTACCATGGGACCGGCGGCGCTCTTTTTTGGCGCCGCCGTTATCCTGACCATTATGTCTGTTGAGTGGCTGGACAGCCGCCTGCTCTGGGATGCACATGCAACAGGAAACGCCGACTACACCGACTAACGCCACGCTGCGCAATAAGCGTAAAGTTTCGCCCTTCTGGCTGCTGCCGATAATTGCGATGCTGATCGCCTGCTGGCTGCTCTGGACCAACTACCAGGAGCGCGGCACCACCATCACCATCAATTTCCAGACGGCGGATGGGATTGTGCCGGGCCGTACCCCGATCCGTTATCAGGGTGTGGAAGTGGGCACCGTGCAGGGCATTAATCTCAGCGACGACTATCGCCGCATTCAGATCAAAGCCAGCATCAAGAGCGATATGCGCGACGCGCTGCGCGAAGACACCCAGTTCTGGCTGGTGACGCCGAAAGCCTCACTGGCTGGCGTGTCGGGACTGGATGCGCTGGTCGGCGGTAACTATATCGGGATGATGCCCGGCAAAGGGAAACCCAGCGAGGCCTTTACCGCGCTCGATACCCAGCCGAAATATCGGGTGAACACCGGCGAACTGCTGATCCATCTGCATGCCCCCGATCTCGGCTCGCTTAACACCGGTTCGCTGGTCTACTACCGCAAGATTCCGGTTGGCCGGGTCTATGACTACAACATCAACAGCAAATCCGACGGGGTGGCGATTGATGTGCTGATTGACCGCCGCTTCACCCATCTGGTGAAAACCAACAGTCGCTTCTGGAACGTCTCCGGCGTCAATGCTGACGTCAGCCTGAGCGGTGCCAAAGTGCAGCTGGAGAGCCTGGCGGCGCTGGTGAATGGCGCGATTGCCTTTGACTCCCCGGAAAATGCCGGAGAGGCCAAAGCGGAGCAGAACTACCGGCTCTACCCTGACCTGGCGCACAGTCAGCGCGGCGTGCTGATTACCTTGGATCTGCCCAGCGGCAATAACCTTAAAGCGGGCAGCACGCCGCTGATCTATCAGGGACTGGAGGTCGGCACGCTGACTAAGCTCAACCTGCAGGATGGCGGCAAGGTGACCGGCGAGCTGACGATTGATCCGTCGGTGGTCGGTCTGATGCGCAGCGGCACCCGCATTGAGATGCACAGCCCGAAAATCAGCCTGACCGATACCAGCCTCAGTGCGCTGCTGACCGGTAACACCCTGGAACTGGTTCCCGGCGAAGGTGAGCCGCAGCAGCACTACACCGTGCTGGCGTCAAATGAGACGCTGCTGCAGAAACCCAACGTGCTGACGGTCAGACTGAGTGCGCCGGAGAGCTACGGTATCGATCAGGGGCAGCCGCTGATGCTGCACGGCATGCAGATTGGTCAGGTGATGTCGCGCTCTCTGGATGAGAATGGCGTCAATTTTGTGGTCGCGGTGAATCCTGAGAACCGCAGCCTGGTGCACGGGGACAGCAAATTTATCGTCAACAGCCGGCTCGATGTGAAATTTGGTCTCGACGGAATGCAGGTGTTAGGTGCCAGCGCCCGTGAATGGGTCGATGGCGGCATCCGGCTGGAGCCGGGCAGGAAAGGCGAGCCGAAAACCGCCTATCCGCTGTTTGCCGATGCGGAAAAAGCGGAAGAAGGCATTACCGGTGATGGCCCCTCCACCACCCTGACGCTGACCGCCAACAGTCTGCCTGACGTGCAGGCGGGGTCGGTGGTGCTGTACCGCAAGTTTCAGGTTGGTGAGATTGTGAAAGTCACGCCGCGCGCTGACGCCTTTGATATCGCGGTGCACATCCAGCCGGAGTATCGCAAGCTGCTGACCAGCGAAAGCGTCTTCTGGGCCGAGGGCGGCGCCCGCGTCAGTCTTAACGGCAGCGGCCTGACAGTTCAGGCATCGCCGCTAAACCGGGCGCTGAAAGGTGCAATCAGCTTCGACAACATGACCGGTGCGAAGTCGGCCAAAGGGGTCAAGCGTGTGCTCTACCCGTCTGAAACCGCCGCCCGCGCGGTGGGCAGTCAGATTACCCTGCACACCTATGACGCCAGCAAGCTTTCAGCCGGGATGCCGATTCGTTACCTGGGCATCAATGTCGGCCAGGTGGAGTCGCTTTCGCTCAGTAAAGATAACAATCAGGTCGTCGCCAAAGCGGTGCTCTATCCCGAATATGTGGATGATTTTGCCCGCCTCGGCAGCCGTTTCTCGGTGGTCTCTCCAGAGATTTCCGCAACGGGAGTGAATCATCTGGAAACGCTGTTGCAGCCTTACGTTAACGTGGACCCGGGCAAAGGCGGTGCCGTGCGCACCTTTGAGCTGCAGGAGAGCACCATTACCGATTCGCGCTACCTGAATGGCCTGAATATTTACGTTGATGCCACCGAAGCCGGTTCCCTGTCGCTGGGCACGCCAGTGCTGTTCCGCGGCGTGGAAGTGGGCACCGTGACCGGCACGTCGCTGGGCAATATGGCGGATCGCGTGCAGATTGCTCTGCGTATCAGCAAGAAGTATCAGCATCTGGTGCGGAATAACTCGGTGTTCTGGCTGGCGTCCGGCTACAACCTCGACTTCGGTCTGATTGGCGGCGTGGTGAAAACCGGCACCTTCCAGCAGTTTATTCGCGGCGGCATCCAGTTTGCCACCCCGCCAACGGTGCCGCTGGCTCCGCAGGCGACGCCGGATAAACACTTCCTGCTGCAGGATGAAGCGCCGAAGGATTGGCGCAACTGGGGAACGGCGATTCCGTCTCCGCGCTAAGTCATGTTATGCGGGCAGTCTGTGCTGCCCGCATAGCTGCTTTGTACCGCAGGCTCAGGGAGCATACGCCCTCCGCAAAGACGCAAAAACCGCCATCCCTGGCGGGCTCAGCGCGGACCCTCCCTGGCCCGCTATGCTTTACTCCGGGCGTATGCTCCCATCGCTTCACGTTTTCAGCGGCCTGTATGCCTCTGCTCAAAACCGCGCCAGACTTATTCCTCCTGAGACGGGCAGCCTGGCTGCCCGTTTCCTTTCTGCATGGTACACTGCCGCCTTTGCCTTAACTGGAATGTGCCCGTGTCAGATGCTGCTTCGCTTTTCCCCGCCGATTTTCTCTCTTTAATGCGCCAGAGCCTGCCCGATGAGGCCAGCTTCGCGCAGTTCCTCGCCATCAGTCAGCAGCCGCTGCGCCGCACGTTGCGGGTGAATACCCTTAAGATCAGCGTGGCTGACTTCCTGCGTCTTACCGCTGACTATGAGTGGCAGCTTGCGCCGGTGCCATGGTGCGAAGAGGGATTCTGGATCAGCCGGGAAGACGAGAGCCTGCCGCTGGGCAGCGTCGCGGAACACCTCAGCGGCCTGTTCTATATTCAGGAAGCCAGCTCCATGCTGCCGGTCACCGCCCTGTTCGACGCGCAGACCGCGGTCAGCGCCGTGATGGATATGGCGGCGGCACCAGGTTCAAAAACCACCCAGATTGCGGCCCGGATGGGCAATCAGGGGATCATTCTGGCCAATGAGTTCTCCTCCAGCCGGGTGAAAGTCCTGCACGCCAACATTACCCGCTGCGGCGTCACCAACAGTGCGCTGACACATTTCGACGCCCGGGTATTCGGTCCTGCGCTGCCGGAACAGTTTGACGCCATCCTGCTTGACGCCCCCTGCTCAGGCGAAGGGGTGATGCGGAAAGATCCCGATGCCCTGAGAAACTGGTCGCTGGCCAGTACAGAAGAGATTGCCGCCACCCAGCGCGACCTGCTCGACAGCGCCTTCCATGCCCTTAAACCGGGCGGCACGCTGGTCTACTCGACCTGCACCCTGAATCAGATTGAGAATCAGCAGGTCATCGCCTGGCTGCTGCAGCGTTACCCCGACGCCGTGGAAATCCTGCCGCTCAACGAACTGTTTGCGGGGGCGGAGCAGGCCGCCACGCCAGAGGGCTATCTGCACGTTTTCCCGCAGATGTTCGACAGCGAAGGCTTTTTTGTGGCCCGGTTGCGTAAAACTGCGTCGGTCGATCCGCTGCCTGCACCGGGCTATAAAGTCGGCAAGCTGCCCTTCTCGCACGTCAGCCGCAAGCTGGAGAGCGACATCATTCAGGCCGCCGCCGCCGTCTCACTCCGCTGGGACGATTCGCTGGTGCTGTGGCAGCGTGATAAAGAGATCTGGCTGTTCCCGGCGGCCGTCACCCCGCTGCTGGGCAGAGTGCGTTTCTCAAGAATTGGCCTGAAGCTGGCTGAAACCTTCGCGAAAGGCTATCGCTGGCAGCATGAGGCGGTCATCGCGCTGGCGCAACCGGATGCGAAGCACGCCTTCGAACTGACGGCAGCCGAGGCAGAAGAGTGGTATCGCGGGCGGGATATCTATCCGGAAAGCGAACCCGCCGGTAATGAGATGATTGTCACTTATCAGCAGCAGCCGCTGGGGCTGGCAAAGAAAGTCGGCAGCCGTATCAAGAACAGCTACCCCCGCGAGCTGGTGCGGGACGGGCGTCTGTTCCGCTGAAGTTACTGCAGCTGAACCATCGTCAGATGATGGCCAAACACCGCACCGGTATCGATATAGTGCAGGTTAGCCACCGTCAGCGGCTCCTTCAGCGGCGTATGACCAAAATAAAAGGCATCTGCCCCGCGGATGCCGCTTTCTGCGCCGGACTGAAGCGCCTCCAGCCGCTGACGGCTCCAGACCACCTGCTCCCAGTCCAGCGGTTTATCCAGGGCGTACTCCGCGGCGGGGTAATCCGCATGGGCAATCACCACGGTGCGCGCCCCCAGCTGTAAATGCACGATCAGCGGCAGATCGCGACAGCGCAGCAGCGCGTGACGCGCCGAAATGATAGCACTGCCGCGCAGCCGCCAGAACCAGCCGCCGCCGTTCATCTGCCAGCGCTGCTTTTCGTGACCCTGTAACGCCGACAGGGCCATCTCCTCATGGTTGCCCTTCACGCTGCGAAACCAGGGCTGCTTCAGCAGCGCCAGGCACCCCAGGCTGTCGGGCCCGCGATCGATGAGGTCACCCACGGCAATCAGCAGGTCCTGCTGCGGATCAAACTGATGCTGCTGTAACCGCGCATCCAGTTCAGCGCGGCAGCCGTGCAGATCGCCCACGACCCAGATATGCCGCCACGCTGACCCCTCCAGAAACTGGTAAGACATTGATCCTCCGCCTGCGTCGCTAAAGCCTCTGCACAGTATAGCCAGATCCGCCTCTGCACCGACACAAGCAACGGCAGCGCAGTGGGAAAGCGGGCAGGCCCCGCGGCAGATCAGGGGCGCGTTTTCGCCGGATACGCCTCCAGCTTCACAGCCGGACGCACCGGGCGGCGCACCATCTCTCCGCCGCAGTTGGGGCAACGATGCTGCAGTTGTTCGGCACATTCCGCGCAGAAGGTGCATTCAAATGAGCAGATCCGTGCCGCCAGCGAGGATGGCGGCAGGTCACAGTCACAGCGTTCACAGCTGGGGCGAAGTTCGAGCATGGCGGCACTCCTGTCAGGATGATGCGTCAGCTTCGCGCGTGGCGTCCCGGCTGTCGAGTCAGCGGAGAGACAAAGTGGTGTCAGATCGGGACATTCTGCCTCAAGGGTGCAGACCGCGGCCCGGCGCTAGTTCTGCGTCTTATCCGGGGCACGATCGTCCGGCTCTTCACCGGCTTCTGGCTGCTCTTCAGGTTCATCGGTCTCCTCTTCCGGCTCCTGACCGCCCATTGACGCCTGGATCACCTCCTCTTCCAGCGTCGGGTTCAGGGCCGCACCCAGTGGTGAGGTCGCCAGACTGTCAGGCATCACCACATGCGGCAGCGGCACTTCGGTTGTCGGCAGCGGACGTGGCGTCCGCACATAGCTCAGCCCGCCCGTCACCAGCGCGCAGACGGCAAAGAAGAGATAGAGCATATTGCTGCCCAGCGGCTGCATCAGCGCCCCTACCACCAGCGGCCCGATGCTGGCACCAATCCCGAACGCCATCAGCAGACAGGCGGTTAACGACACCCGTCGCTCGGCGGCAACCTGATCGTTCGCCAGCGCAACCTGCAGCGGATAGAGCGCGAACTGCATCATGCTGGCCACAAAGGCGATGCCTATCATCCAGTGGAAGGTAAGATGCGGCAGCATAATCAGCGGCACGCAGGAGACGGCAAACAGCAGCGCGATGATAAATAACAGCCGCTGACGGTCGTAGCGGTCGGAAAGCCAGCTCAGCGGGAACTGTGAAACCAGACCGGCAAAAATCGTCAGGCTCATAAAGTAGCCGGTCTGACTGGTGGTGAAGCCTTTGCTGCTGCCGTAAACCGGCGCCAGCCCGTAAAACGCCCCGATCACCATGCCGGTTACCAGCGTGGTGCCGAGCAGTTTGGGAATGGTGCGGATAAAGTAGCCCAGCTCCATCGGCGCGGGAGTCATGGGCCTGACATGGGTACGGGTGGTCAGCGCAATCGGCACCAGACAGAGCGCGAAGCAGAGCGCCACGATCAGCAGCGTACTCACGCCAAAACCACTCTGCAGGCTCAGCACCACCTGACCGCCGCTCAGCCCCAGATAGGTCGCGACCATATATAGGCCGAAAATCATGCCGCGCTGAGAGGATTCCGCCTGATCGTTGAGCCAGCTCTCCAGCACCATATACTGGCACATCATGCAGAGCCCGATGATCAGACGCAGAAACACCCACAACGGAATAAAGTCGGTCAGCCCGTGGCCAATCACCGAGGCGGTAATGATCCCGGCACAGGCGACATAGGCGCGGATATGGCCGACGCGGGCGATCAGGTTGTGCCCGACTTTGCCTCCAATCACCAGACCAATATAATTTGCCGCGATGATGGCACCGATAAGCGCCCAGTTCACCTGCTCGCTCGCCAGCCGGAGTGAAACATAGGTGGTCAGCAGACCGGAGCCCAGCAGCATCAGCAGCGTGGTGGTGTAGAGCGGCAGAAACGTACTGAATATTTTTCCCATATGACTCCCTGTCTACACCTTCAGGCATCAGGCCAGTTAAGCCCTAAAGATAGTCGATATCCGCGTCCGGCGCGGCATTGCCTGCCGCTGACGGCAAAAAAAAAGCCCGCCCGCAGTGTGCGGACGGGCCTGGCGTCAGGCGCTCGGGAAACTGATATTGCTGCCCGGTGCCTCACGGTTGAGATGGATGAAGTTCAGGTGCCGCTCGTACTGATCCAGAATGTCGATGATCACCTGCTCTTTGCTGTAGTCCATCAGGTCGTTACCCTGGCTGCCCTCCATCAGGAAGGTTTCCAGCCGGTAGTAGGTCGATTTACCGCTGCGGGCGCGATAGGTAAAGCCCGGGATCGAGTACTGCTGCGGCCAGACCTGATAGATGAAGTCCTGCTCTTCGCCCAGATGCACGCGCAGATCCAGATAGCCAATCGGGTTGGCCTCATCCGGCGCGACGCTCTCCAGCGACACCCGGCCACCCCGCAGCTCCAGCTCTTTCGCGACCTCTTCCATCGCCGGAAAGATGGTTTTTTCCATCATCTGCTGAGTATAGCGCGACCCCGGATAGTTCATCAGCCGCGACAGGCGCTTTTTCCAGGTGCGGCGATCCGTAGCGTGGGCCAGATAGGGCGCGGTGTCACGCGTGGCGCTGGCGCGACGGTGATCTTCAATCTTCAGCGATTTATAGAGCCCCGCCATCACAAAGAAGATTACAAAGCTGAACGGCAGACCCATGATCACCGTGGTGTTCTGCAGAGCCGAGATGCCGTTCGCCATCAGCATACTCAGGGTCAGAACCCCAATCGCCACCGACCAGAAGATACGCAGCCAGTTGGGCGCATCGCTGTTGATGTCTTTGAGACGTGAGGTGAAGTTCCCCAGCACCAGCGATCCGGAGTCTGCAGAGGTGACGTAGAAGAGCATACCGGTGATCGTCGCGACAGAGGCGCTGAGTTTAAAGGCCGGATACTGCGCCAGCAGGCTGTAGAAGCCGCGCTCTGCATGATTCATCACCTCCTGAGCGAAGCCCGCATTGCCATGAATAATCTGATAGAGCGCGGCGTTACCAAACACCGACAGCCACAGCAGCGTAAAGGTGAAGGGAATGATCAGGGTGCCGAGCACGAACTCGCGGATGGTACGACCGCGTGAGATACGCGCCAGGAAGAGGCCAACAAAAGGCGACCAGGCCACCCACCACGCCCAGAAGAAGAGCGTCCAGCTGTTCATCCATTGCGTCGGACGATCAAAGGCAAAGGTGTTGAGCGTCATGCCCATGAAGCGGTTGATGTAGTCCCCTACGTTCAGCACCAGCGCATTCAGCAGAAATTCGGTGTTGCCGAAGAACAGCACAAAGAGGATCAGCCCCAGCGCCATCACCACGTTGAGCTCGGAGAGGAGACGGATACCTTTATCCACGCCGGAGGTCACCGAAATGGTGGCGATCACCACCGAGAGGATGATCAGCGCGGTCTGCGCGGTCAGTCCTTCCGGGATATCAAACAGCACCTTCAGGCCATAGTTAAGCTGCACCACCCCGATGCCGAGCGTGGTCGCAATACCGAAGATCGTGCCCACTACCGCGGCGATATCGACGGTGTGACCAATCGGGCCATTGATGCGTTTACCGAAGATGGGATAGAGCGCGGAACGGATGGTCAGCGGCAGGTTATAGCGATAGCTGAAGTAGCCCAGCGCAATGCCCATCAGCGCATACATTGACCAGCCAGTCAGGCCATAGTGAAACAGCGTCCAGACCATCGCCTGACGGGCCGCCTCCAGCGTCTGCCCTGCCCCTTCCGGCGGCTGCATATATTGCGTCACCGGTTCAGCCACCGAGAAGAACATCAGGTCGATCCCGATCCCGGCGGCAAACAGCATGGCAGACCAGCTGAGGATGCTGAATTCCGGTTTGGCGTGCTCCGGCCCCAGCTTGATCGAGCCAAAGCGTGAGCAGGCCATGTAGATCACAAAGACAATGTAGAGCGTGGCAGCCAGCATGTAGTACCAGCCGAAGGTGGCGGAGACCCAGTTAACCGCCTTGAGGATCAAGTTCGCGGCCTGTTCACTGTAGAGAATCGTCAAAAGTGAAAACGTCAGAATCAATCCGGCAGAGGTATAAAATACAACGGGATTGAGTCTGTCTTTTTCACCGGCAGGTGGATTATTCATCGATTACCTCTGGTTAATATCCTGAAAATACGCAATGGATAACATTTGCCGCTCACGGGGTTTTCAGGCCGTGCGGCCTCATATCGTTCTGTCACTTCCTGTTTAAGCGTAACGGCTAAAGTGAGCTTAGCACTCATTGCCGTTTCGCTTACGCTACATTTAAAGAACACTACACTAACAAAATTTCTTTTTATATTGAACGTGCAATCAAAAAAAGTTTAAATAGGGGTACAATTTGAGGGCGGAGCCGGAGCGGAGCTATGCCAAAAGTAGGGATGCAGCCGATACGACGTCGGCAACTGATTGATGCGACCCTGAGTACGATTAACGAAGTCGGAATCAATGATGCCACTATCGCCCAGATCGCCCGGCGGGCGGGGGTGTCTACCGGCATCATCAGTCACTACTTCAAAGATAAGAACGGCCTGCTGGAAGCCACAATGCGTGATGTGACGCGGCAGCTGCGCGAAGCGGTACTTACGCGGTTACGGCCGCTGGCCGATGCCCCGGCTGAACAGCGGCTGTGTGCCATCGTTGACGGGAATTTTGATGAAACCCAGGTGCACAGCGCCGCGATGAAAGCCTGGCTCGACTTCTGGTCAAGCAGCATGCATCAGCCCCAGCTCAACCGCCTGGAGCGGGTCAGCAGCCGGCGGCTCTACTCCACTCTGGCGGTGGAGTTCCGGCGTCAGCTGCCGCTGGAAAAAGCGCGTCTTGCCGCGCATGGTCTGGCCGCCCTGATAGATGGTCTGTGGCTGCGCGCAGCGCTGAGCGGTAAGCCTTTTGACCCGGTCATCGCCCGCACACTGACCACCCAGTTCATCCGTCAGCAACTGGCTGGCGAGCACGAATAACGGAAGGAGAAAACATGTCCCGATTCAACGAGCAGAAACTCTACATCGATGGCGCCTATGTGGCCGCAGCGTCTGGCGAAACGTTCCAGACGATCAATCCGGTCAACGGCGACGTACTGGCAGAGGTTCATGCCGCCGGCCAGGAAGATGTCGATCGCGCCGTTGCTGCCGCCAGAAAAGGCCAGAAGGTCTGGGCCGCGATGACCGCGATGGAGCGTTCGCGCATTCTGCGCCGCGCCGTCGATATTCTGCGTCAGCGTAACGATGAGCTGGCAGAGCTGGAGATGCTCGACACCGGTAAACCTTACAGCGAAACCTCCGCTGTCGATATCGTCACCGGTGCAGACGTACTGGAATATTACGCCGGGCTGATCCCCGCCATCGAAGGCCAGCAGATCCCCCTGCGCGACACCTCTTTTGTCTACACCCGCCGCGAACCACTGGGCGTGGTGGCCGGGATTGGCGCCTGGAACTATCCGATTCAGATCGCCCTGTGGAAATCTGCGCCTGCACTGGCCGCGGGTAACGCGATGATTTTCAAACCGAGTGAAGTGACCCCGCTCACCGCCCTGAAACTGGCGGAAATCTACAGCGAAGCGGGCCTGCCGGATGGGGTCTTCAACGTGCTGCCAGGCCTCGGCGCGATCACCGGTCAGCTGCTGACCGAACATCCGGGTATCGACAAAGTCTCCTTCACCGGTGGCGTCGTCAGCGGCAAAAAAGTGATGGCCAATGCCGCGGGGTCAACCCTGAAAGAGGTCACCATGGAGCTGGGCGGTAAATCTCCGCTGATCGTCTTTGATGATGCCGACCTCGATCTGGCCGCCGACATCGCCATGATGGCGAATTTCTACAGCTCCGGTCAGGTCTGCACCAACGGCACCCGCGTCTTTGTCCCCGCGTCGCTGAAGGCAGCTTTCGAGGCAAAAATCAGCGAGCGCGTTGCCCGCATCAGGGCTGGCGATCTGCGCGACCCGGCCACTAATTTTGGTCCGCTGGTCAGCTTCACTCATCGCGACAACGTGATGCGTTACATCGAATCGGGCATCGCTGAAGGCGCGCGCGTGCTGTGCGGCGGCAAACGCCTGACCGGCGGCGACTTCGATCAGGGGGCCTGGGTGGCACCCACCGTCTTCACCGACTGCCGTGATGAGATGAAGATTGTGCGTGAAGAGATCTTCGGACCGGTTATGTCGATCCTGAGCTATGACAGCGAAGAGGAAGTGATCCGCCGCGCCAATGACACCGAATATGGCCTGGCTGCCGGAGTGGTGACGCAGGATCTCAACCGTGCGCACCGCGTCATCCACCAGATTGAAGCCGGCATCTGCTGGATCAATACCTGGGGCGAATCGGCCGCAGAGATGCCGGTCGGAGGCTACAAGCACTCCGGTATTGGCCGTGAAAATGGCCTGATGACCTTACAGAGTTACACCCAGGTGAAGTCAGTGCAGGTTGAGCTGACGCGTTTTCAGTCAGTCTTTTAATCACCCTTAACCTGAGGAACGATGAATGGAATTTGATTACATTATTATCGGCGCTGGATCCGCAGGAAACGTTCTGGCTACCCGTCTGACCGAAGAGAGCAACGTCAGCGTCCTGCTGCTGGAAGCGGGCGGCCCGGATTATCGTTTTGATTTCCGCACCCAGATGCCTGCCGCCCTCGCCTATCCGTTACAGGGCAAACGCTACAACTGGGCCTATGAAACGGAACCTGAGCCTTACATGAACAATCGCCGCATGGAGTGTGGCCGTGGTAAAGGCCTGGGCGGCTCGTCGCTGATCAACGGGATGTGTTACATCCGTGGTAACGCCATGGATCTCGATAACTGGGCCAGCGCGCCGGGGTTAGAGGACTGGAGCTATCTGGACTGCCTGCCCTACTACCGCAAGGCGGAGACCCGCGATATCGGCCCGAACGATTTCCACGGCGGTGACGGCCCGGTCTGCGTCGCAACGCCAAAAGCGGGCAACAACGTGCTGTTTGAAGCGATGATTGAGGCGGGCGTGCAGGCGGGCTATCCGCGCACGGATGACCTCAATGGCTATCAGCAGGAAGGATTTGGCCCGATGGACCGCACCGTGACGCCGCAGGGACGCCGCTCCAGCACCGCGCGCGGCTATCTCGATCAGGCTAAAGGCCGCGCCAACCTGAAGATCATTACGCATGCCACCACCGACCGTATCCTGTTTGACGGTAAGCGTGCGGTGGGCGTGGAGTTTCTGCAGGGCGAAAGCAACACGCTGAACAAGGCAACCGCACGCCGTGAAGTGCTGCTCTGTGCCGGGGCTATCGCCTCGCCGCAGATCCTGCAACGCTCTGGCGTCGGTTCGCCCGAACTGCTGAAGCAGTTTGATATTCCGCTGGTTCACGACCTGCCAGGCGTGGGTGAAAACCTGCAGGACCATCTGGAGATGTATCTGCAGTATGAGTGTAAAGAACCGGTCTCCCTCTATCCGGCGCTGAAGTGGTGGAATCAGCCTAAAATCGGCGCAGAATGGATGTTCAATGGCACCGGTGTCGGCGCCAGTAACCAGTTTGAAGCCGGTGGCTTTATCCGCAGCCGTGAAGAGTTCAGCTGGCCAAACATTCAGTATCACTTCCTGCCGGTGGCGATTAACTACAACGGTTCCAATGCCGTTGATGCCCACGGCTTCCAGTGTCACGTCGGCTCGATGCGTTCGCCCAGCCGCGGTCATGTGCGCCTGAAATCACGCGATCCGCGCCGCCATCCGGCGATTCTGTTTAACTACATGTCGCATGAGCAGGACTGGCATGAATTCCGCGATGCGATTCGCATCACCCGCGAGATCATCAACCAGCCCGCGCTGGATAAGTATCGCGGCCGTGAAATCAGCCCGGGGATTGAATGTCAGACGGATGAGGAGCTGGACGAGTTCGTGCGTAATCACGGCGAAACCGCTTATCACCCGTGCGGCACCTGTAAAATGGGCAACGACCCGATGGCGGTCGTCGATGGCGAAGGACGGGTGCATGGCCTGCAGGGATTACGCGTTGTGGATGCATCCATCATGCCGCTGATCATCACCGGTAACCTGAATGCCACCACCATCATGATCGGTGAGAAGATTGCCGATAAGATCCGTGGACGCGAGCCGCTGCCGCGCAGCACCGCGGCCTACTACGTGGCCGGAGAGGCGCCTGTGCGCACCACCCCACAGCGCAGCGACTAAATCGTGACAGTGTCACTTTAAACCTCGCCGGGCATCTTATTGCCCGGCTTTTTTTATTCCCCACCCCATTCCACACATTGTTTTCCGTTAACCTGCATCTGCAAATCATCAAACCTTAATCAAAATCAAACAAAGCAGCATCTGCTGTTGATTTCACGATATGCCGGATGCTATAAATCCTGCGTGTAGATAACCGGAGGCACTTTCCGTCCACTGATGAGAAGCAACAATGTGGATGCGTTGTAAACTTTATGCGCAAACTTTTTGTGTTGTATTCCCTGATTTCCCCTGCTTTCCTTTCCGCCCGGAACGTCGCTGATAAGCACTGGCGTAACGCCCTGTAGTCCCCTTCCGCTTCGATATGGTTCTGAGTCTGCGCGCAATCACGCGTGGCAGGTCGTCATTAATTCGTTGCTGGAGATCCCCATGTACGCCTGGGTTTTATTATCACTTGCTATCGTGACTGAAATAATCGGTACGCTGTTTATGAAATGGTCCAGCCTCAGCGGCAGCCAGTATGGCTACCTGATGATGCTGGCTATGATTGCCTGTTCTTATATTCTGCTGAGTTTCGCCATCAAACATATCGCCCTGGGCGTGGCTTATGCCCTGTGGGAAGGTATCGGCATCCTGCTGATTACGCTGTTCAGCGTGCAGCTGTTTGGCGAGTCGCTGTCACCGCTGAAGATTGGCGGCCTGATGACACTGATTGCTGGAATCGTCCTGATCAAAACCGGCACCGAATCATCAGCGGAGGTTAACCATGGTCATCGCTGATTTTGTCCATGCGGCCTGGCTGGCACTCGCTATCCTGCTGGAGATTGCCGCCAATATATTCCTTAAATATTCTGATGGATTTAAAAAACGTCTATTCGGGCTGCTTTCGCTCTGCTGTGTGCTGCTCGCGTTCAGCGCGCTTGCCCAGGCGGTGAAAGGGATCGACCTGTCGATAGCCTATGCAGTCTGGGGTGGCTTTGGCATTATCGCCACCGTCGCGGCGGGCTGGGTACTGTTTGGTCAGCGACTGAACCGCAAAGGCTGGGCTGGCCTGAGCCTGCTGCTGGCCGGTATGCTCCTGTTAAAACTGGCCTGACAGAGGTTCCGGGCTGTAATAATGGTTAAGGGTGTGCGGCTGCATGCCCTTAACTTTCTGTGCGTTTTTACCCTTTTTAAGTTGATTTTTTCAGCATTCTCTTCTTCAGATTCCTCTTACTTTTGTAAAGGGTCGTTTACATATCTGTTGCCTTGAGGCTTAGTGAGCGCCGAAGGTCGGATAAAAACGAGGAAGAGTTATGTCTGCAACACGAGGTTGGTCAACTGAGCTTGAGGGATTACGCGGCATCGCCTCTCTCTGGGTACTGGTAGGTCATATCAGCCTGCTGATTCACTGCCATATCACACTGATTTCATCCCCTGGCATCGGTGTCGATCTGTTTATTCTGCTTTCGGGCTACCTGATGGCGAAAAACTATGTCGAGCGACAGCAGAAAGAGCCATGGCAAAGCGCCGCAACGATCAAAAAGTTCTGGATCCGTCGCTTTTTCCGCATCGCGCCGCTCTACTATCTGCTGTTAATCATCGCCCTGATTTACGGGCCGTGGTTTGGCGAGATGCGTGACACCATCGCGCATTTCTACTCCGGCACGGCAACCGAGTCGTCACGTTACACCGACCAGTCGCTGGCAAATGTGCTGACCCACTTCAGTTTCCTGTTCGGCATGCTGCCCGAGTACGGGTTTAACACCGTACTGCCTGACTGGAGCATCGGACTGGAGATGCAGTTCTATCTGCTGTTCCCGTTCATCATGCTGGTGACGATGCGGTTTGGCTATGCCGCCTCCCTGATCGCTATCATGGTGCTCTGCTGCGCCGGACGCTATCTGCTGGCCGATTATTATGAGGCGTTTGAGATGCCTTCGATGATCCTGATTAAGCTGAACATGTTCCTGTCGGGCATGCTGCTGGCAGAAGCCATCCGCCGTAAATCGCTGCTTTACGTCGCCTTTGCGCTGCTGGGACCGGTTGCCAGCGTGGCAATGGGTCTGGGGTTCATCAAGCTGCAGGTGATTATGGAAGCGCTGATGATCGTCGGTATGACAGCCATTCTCTGGCAGTATCCACAGGGCAGCCGGATGGCGCAGCTGATTGCTCTGCCGCGTAAGCTGCTGAACAACCGTCTCAGCACCTGGCTGGGCGACGTCTCGTTCTCGGTCTACCTGCTGCACCTGCTGATTGTCATTCCATTGATCGCGCTGCTGCTGAATCACACCGATATCGAATTCAAAAGCGATCTGATGCGTTTTCTGATTGTGTGCGTCTCCGCCATCCCGGTGACCTATGCGCTGGCATCGCTGCTCTACAAATATGTTGAGAAGCCCGGCATCCGGATGGGTAAACGCGTTCTGGCCCCGAAGCTGGCTGACCAGACCAGCTGAGTGACAGATGGATTCAGAAGCCCCGTTCGCGGGGCTTTTTTATGGCCTGCGATGTCGTGACCAGCAGGGAACCACGTCTTACGCCCTGCACACCTGCCGGAGTGAACTACACTTTCCCGGTCAGCAATCCGACGGAGAGGAAAATCTATGCGCATTCAGCATCTGCTGTTGTCCAGCGACGGTGGCGCGTTAATCATTGAAGCCGATCAACTTGAAAGTGAGCTGGTGATCCCGCCCCATCTGCAGTCCGCCACCGGCGGCGAAGCGGACAGCGATACCGGCCATCGCGTCGCGGTGACCCGGCACTACTGTAAAGGACGCTACTACGCTGTCGCCCTCGATCGTCATGCGGCCAGTAACGAGATCGATGATGTGATCGACCTGCTCCATCCCGCACCGCTGGATTAAACCCTGTCATCAGCCCTGACAAGCGCGGCAGCACGCTGTTCGCCATGCCGGATGGCACGCGACCGATTGCCCGCTCTCAACGCGTTATAGCATCAGAAGGAGAAGCATCATGCAGAAGAAAAAGTGGTTTGTGTCTTACGTCATTAAGCCGGAAGGTGAACATCACGTCACCACCCACGCCTTTATCGAAGGGGATGATGTGGAAGAGGCGCTGGAACAGTTTATGTTCGAAACGAAAAAAAGTCTGTCACTGGACACGGAAGAGCTCACGCTGCTTTCGGTCAGTCTGGTGTAACCCGGTATTCCGCCTCATAGGTGTGGGCTGGGGGTTATCTGTTTATAATATTGATGATTTTCCCTGGTGCTGCATTCAGTTACTTAGTGGGGTAAGGCCAGGCGTGGTCCATACCTGTTGAGGACAAAATCCCGGTGATCGCCAGATACGCCAGTATCAGGACAAACAGCACAATGGCTGCAATTTCAATGGATTTAAGCAGATGATGTTTCGCCATAAATAACCCTCCTTCAGTTGTGTGTAATCCGACATCACCTCTTAAACTATAATGTTACCGGTAAAGTGCAAGCCAAAAAAACATCATGAAACATAAAGCAGTGCTTATTAATGTTTTTAACCCAGGCGGTAACTGCACAACCCGTGGCATTTAACACTTCAGTCACAAAAAAGCCCGCTCGGGGCGGGCTTCAGCATCAGGTCAGGTGCTTTTGATCAGGCAGACTGACCGGTGAAGTCGATCACCATCCTGCCGCGAATTTTGCCGTGGATCATCTCATCGAAGATGTCATTCACCTCGCCAATCTTTCTTTTGGTGACCTTAGGCACCACTTTTCCTTCCGCCGCAAACTGGAAAGCTTCCGCCAGATCGTTGCGGGTGCCGACCAGCGATCCCACCACCTGAATGCCATCGAGTACCAGACGTGGAATGTTCAGGCTCATCGCTTCCGGCGGAAGTCCGACTGCCACCACCCGTCCCCCGGCTCTGACTGCATCTACCGCCGAGTTAAAGGCCGCTTTGGCCACGGCGGTCACGACGGCCGCGTGCGCCCCGCCGGTTTTTTCCTGAATAAAGCGCGCCGCGTCTTCACTGGCGGAGTTCACCACCAGGTCGGCTCCCATCTCTTTCGCCAGCGCCAGCTGGCCGTCGCTCACATCAATGGCGATCACTTTGGCGTTAAAGACATTTTTGGCATACTGCAGGGCGAGATTACCTAACCCGCCGAGACCATAAATCGCCAGCCACTGGCCCGGTTTGACCTCAGAGACCTTCACCGCTTTATAGGTGGTGACGCCGGCGCAGGTTACGCTGCTGGCTGCAAAAGGGTCCAGCCCCTCGGGAACCTTGACCGAGTAGTCTGCAACCACGATACACTCTTCAGCCATACCACCATCGGCGGTATAACCCGCATTAACCACCTCCCGGCAGAGCGTTTCATTCCCGGAGTTACAGTATTCACAGTGACCGCAGCCCTTGAAGAACCAGGCCACGCTGGCGCGATCGCCCGGCTTGAGAGAGGTCACATCCGGCGCAACCTCCTCAACAATCCCGATACCTTCGTGACCCAGCGTGACACCGGTTTTATCGCCGAAGTCCCCGTTCTTCACATGCAAATCGGTATGGCATACACCACAGCATTCCATCCTGAGCCGTGCTTCGCCGGTTTTGAGAGGACGCAGTGTCTTCTCAACAATTTCAACCTGGTGTTCACTATTAGCTATTGCCGCTTTCATAAACGTTCCTCCATTTGATTGAACGTTCAGAATAAGCCAAACGGCCGTGATAACAAGCTAGCCGTTGAGCTTTGGGTGCGAGCCAGTGAGGTTGTGTTGCATTCTGTGAAGGCGGTGCCACATGCGTGGCGCTTATGCATGCCAGCGATGGATGCCGCTGTCAGAGGACGGTGCCGGCGGCGGGCCCATATGCTGAGAGGGGTTCCGGACAGGCGGGGGGCCCATATGCCGGGATGCCGCAGGCGGCGGCCCCATGTGCTGCGACGCATCTGGCATAGCCGATTGGCCATGATGATGCCAGTCAGAAGCGTGACCATAATGATGACGACCACGTTCCGCCATCACACAGCCGGACATAGCTGAACTTGCCAGCGCTAAAATCAGACAGGGTATAACTTTTTTCAAAAACATAACGCATCCTGGTTGAATATCACCGCCTCAGGGTAAGTCTGCTTTTTTATACGCGGGATAAACGTATTTACGCGTTTGCGGAGGCTCGCAGAGTACATTGACTATGGTCAACGTGAAGCGATTACGGATGAGGTTTTGCGGTGCTTCTGACCCTGCTACGTTACGACAATGTGTCCTCTTCGGGTGGTTCCCGGGCTAAGAATCAGGGCGGATTACACGCAGTACGTTATCACTATCCGCGGCTGTATCGGATATAGAGATAAGAAATGGTGACAACCCATGCAACACTGAGCAGCGTTGCATGCTGCGGCACAAAGCTAATGAAGAGATAGATGCCCGCCACAATAACGGCAATAGCAATCCAATCTGAAAAAGAGTGAAGCAGCCATAATAATGCACGTTTCATGGGTGTCTCTGATTGCGCTGCATAACGTTCCTTTGATAATGACAGAGCCTTTTTTGCCCTGTCGCTTCATTTAACGCCCTGCCCTGCACGGAAATATCTCACCCTGGGTGACAGCCTGTCTGAAAGGGATCTGAGAGCGTTGCTCAACGAGAAATGGAACTGAAAAGCCCGCGCGCGGCGGGCCAGAGGCAACGAATCAATTATCTTCCTGAAGAAGCTGTGCGGGTGAGGTCACCCCGGCCAGTTCATTGAGTGCCTCATGATTGATTTCTTCATCTGCGCCATCAACCGCGCGGGAGATAATCAGTAAATCCTGAAGTTCGCTTAAAAGAAGCGCCGCATCAGACTTGAGCATTTCATCTGAGTCTGCGGAGTCAATTACCGTGTTGATCGCCTTGTTCGCGCCCTCGATCATCTCCGTCACGCCGCCCTGCTTACTTACCGCGAGCACCAGCGCACTGATCAACAGAGACTGCGCCTCAACGCGCGCGGTGAGTTGTTTGGTGCTTGCATCTATTTGTGAAATCTTGGCAAGCATACTTAGCACAACATTCTTCATGGTATATCTCCCTGTTAAACCTGCATTTTATAATTCTGCGGGCAGGCTGAAAATATCATTATTCTGAAAAGGGGGAGTGATTAATGACCTGCGCAGTAAAATCAGCAAAAAGCGGCAAATGAGCGAAAGGGTCATCATGAACCAGGCAGATTAAGAATGCAGTGACTCCTTCTGGCGAGCACCCGTAGCCGAAAAAGGACGCCGGGCCTGTGCATCACGCATCAGCCCGTCCCCTGCAGTATTCAGGGTGACAGTTCTCTCGCATGAGAGGAAACAGATGTAATGAATAATCAGCCTAATTCTGCCATTCAATCATTTCATCAAGTCGCTTCAAAATATCGGGAAAATAGGTTTCATCAAGGCCAAAACTGCCTTTAACCTGAACACTATCGGCATGGGGCTCCGGGCGAAGAGTAAATTCAATCGTGACACTATCAATACTGTTTTCATTTGTCACTATCATATCAAGCTGATGAATATCACTTTGATATGTGAACGATTTAAGCTTTTGCTGATTAATTATCGCCTGCTGGAAAGCTGAAAATTCTTTTTTCAATAATTTCAATTCTCCAACGGTAAATTCCGTTTTAAACGCTACGTTAAGGCCGCTTACCGAGAATTCTACCCAGCACTTTATCCAGTCCCAGTTATGGTTAACAGGATCGACTTCATTCTCCACCACGCGTTCATAAGGCGCGATTAAGAAAGTAAATTCTTCACTCCTGAGATCAAACATGGAAATGTTCCTGTTAGTTAATAAAAATATTTAAAATGAGATATTGTCCAGTCAGATTCTCTGACAATCACCTCAAATCTGTACTTCTGATAAACATACTCCCGACGGTGCTTATCGAAGCGCAATTTATAGATATCTGTTTCGTAACGGAACATTCCTTCTCCTTCACGAGGATCTGGCATGCGCTTGCCATAACGAATAGTTTTTTCCTGAATTTGCAAAGGAACATATCGAGCAGGATCGTACATATGCTTTGCGGCTGCTTCCGTCATTTTGAGACTGCGCGCATGCAGACCAAATTTTAGCCGCCCTCGCAAAAGAGATACCGTACCCTGACTAATTTTTGCTGAAAGTGCCGCACGTGCCCCTGATTCAAACAGAACTCGTCCCGTTCGAAGAATACGGAAAACCCCTAATCCAAAAAGGGCAATATCAGTTGGATCAAATAATGGTGTTTCAAGTGGTGCTTCTTCCAGCCTGACAAAATGCCCCTGGACATCATAAATCTGCCATAATCCCGGAGCCTGTGCGACCGTGTATCCGATACACATACCACTGGTTTCATCGGTTACAGGCTTTGCGTTTCGGGGCAAATGACTGGGACGAAACTCAAAAAAAACGCCCTCAGGCAATCTCGACTCAAATGTATAGTAACGTCCGGGTTCCTGCCTCGCTGCTGTTCCTGAAGTCATACTCAATCCCTCGTTTATGACAATGGCTGTTTTATAGTGCCACAGGAAGATAAAACGATCATTACCTGATAGCTTATCACCAAACTTTGATCGCACACCTTCCCTTTCCCCCTGAACACCTTTAAAACTAAGTGCCTCTTCTGTCTGATCAGACCTATGTCCTTATCTTTAAAGATGCCTGACTGATGACTTCGTTGTCCGCTGCGGAACGTTCGGGTCGTGCAGCGCCAACGGGTGAAACAGCTTGAGCCAGCGCAGATAATGTCGGCAGAGATGCTGTGAAGCCATCTTCACCTGAAGTGAGACGTGGGTCTCAGTCGCCTGAAAAATTTCTGTCAATACGACAGAGGGCAGAAAGCGGGGCAAGGTTATGCCATATGCGTTGAACATTTCACGATATACTAAGGTCTGTCAGGCGAGGGTATGAGGTGGCATATGGGGAGTATTTTGCGCAAAAACTCTTCGCTAAAAATAACTTTGTTATAACGAAAAAGCGTCTCAATATATTGGGTAAGAAATAAGTGGTGGGAATAATTTGAACAGGACAGGTTCGGGATATTTTTCGCACCGATGAAAAATTCAATATAAATTAAACAAAAAAAGACCGAATACGATTCCTATATTCGGTCCAGGGAAATGGCTCTCAAGGAGCCGTGCGCTAAAAGTTGGCATTTATGAAGGCGATAACGCCTTGCAACTTAAGATTAGAACAGCGCGGAGGAATTGCCAGCTGAGGCACGGCACAGGGCCATAAACAGGATCAGTTTGTGATCGCAACGGCAAAAAACAGTCGGGCGCAGCGTGATGCTGCACCCGGCAGGCTTACTTACCGCACAGCGCCTGAGTGCGCTCAACAATCGGCTGCAGGCTCATCATCTGGCCCGGATGCGCTTTATCCTCGCTCTGGATCACGCTGATCGGCTGCGCTTTCACCTGGTTGCTCTTAAACAGCGCATCCGCTTTGTCGTTCAGCGGGTATTGCATCAGCGTGCTAGGGTTGATGGCAAACATGGCACCGTCTTTCTCGCAGGTCAGCATCACCTCTTCACGATTAAACGGCCACTTATCTTTACCGATCTCAAAGCGGCTGACGGTAATGATTTGTGCCGCCAGCGCCTGGCCGCATACAGATAATAACAGGATTGCGGGGACCACTTTCTTCAGCAACATAACTGCCCTTTTCTCTCTTAAATCACATTCAGGCTGGCGACAGCGTGGCAAACACGCTGACCAGCCCAACCACGCCACACGCCAGCAGCAGTTCGAGCTGTGTCATGCGGATAAATTTTTGCTGGGTGCCGCTACCCGCGACGCGGAAACGCGGCACCAGCCAGTAACGGTTAATCAGCGCCACTCCCACCATCAGGGCCACCAGCAGCACTTTCCCCAGCAACAACAGACTATAGCGGGATTCGTGCCATGTCAGCGGCCAGCCCAGGATCATCAGGCTGTTCACCCCGCCGGTCAGCAGCGTTAACGCGACCGCCAGATGACCGTAGCGCGAAAAGCGCATCATGGTGCGGATCGCATCGGTGCGGCGATCGATCTGGCGCGCTTCGCGCATCAGCAGCAGAAGCGGAACAAGTCCCCCCACCCAGAACGCTGCCGCAATCAGGTGCAGCGCATGGTTGATCTGATGCAGCAGGCCAGGCCAGCCTTCCCGCATCGCGGCATGCCCCGTCAGGGCCATACAGGCCAGTTGCAGCACGCCTGCCAGCAGTAAGGCCTGCTGGCGCAGTTGCGCGGTCAGTAATAACGCCGACACGGCGAGCACGCTGAACACGATTTCCCACTGCCACACCGCACCGAAATGGGTGCCCAGCACCGCCAGCCAGACGTCAGGCTGAAGCAGATTGGCGCTGTCGCCACTCATCAGCACATTCTGGCAGGCCAGCATCGCCAGCGCGCTGATCAGGGCCAGCCACGCACTTCCGTGTATCAGCGGATTAAGTCGCCGCGCCAGTTGTGGACGATAACGTTCTGGTGCCAGCAGCGCGCTGTAGCAGGCGCTGGCGGTCAGCAGCATCACGGCAGCAAAATGGAGCGCGCGCAGCGCTGGCCAGAGGGTCATCACGACGTTTACTGCACGCTGAAGCGGTAGCTTCCTGCGGTTTTGTGTCCGTCCACCGACAGGACATGCCAGTTAACCTGATAGCGCCCCGCTTTCAGTGGCTGAGGCAGGCTGACAATCAGCCGATCTTTGTGGCCGGACGCTACGCGCACCTTCTCCGTCGCAACAGGCTTCTGATGATCGTCAAGCAGCGTAACGCCGCTGAACGCGGGCTCAATCTCTTCAGTGAAAGTCAGCGTCAGCGCATCGGTAGCGGTTGTTACTTCTGCTTTGGCCGCCGGCGTGGATGCGCGAAGATGGGCATGCGCAGCTGCCAGCGAGCTGAATGCCATCGTACCGGCTGCCACCAGCGTAATAACCATGCGGGAAATGTGTTTTTTCTGCATCAGATCATCCTTTTAGCCGCAGCCAGGGCGATAAACGAGGCAAAAGGATACGCTGCTGCATTTGCACTGTCGAGGCCAGCAATGCGATCCTTAATCCTTGATTCAGACCGGCGAAAACATTACTTTTGCCCCCTGTCATCAGGAGAATATTATGAGCCATAACCTTGCCCTGCTGTCCCAGGACGAGAAAGATAAGTTAAACGTCGATTTAGCGGCTGCGGGCGTGGCGTTTAAAGAGCGCTATAACATGCCGGTGGTTGCCGAAATGGTGGCGCAGGAGCAGCCCGAAGCGCTGCGTGACTGGTTTCGTCAGCGTCTGATGCATTACCGCCAGGCGTCACTGAGCCTGTCACGCCTCCCTTATGAACCGAAGATGAAGCAATGATGTTTCGCGTCATAGATACCGAAACCTGCGGCCTGCAGGGTGGCGTGGTGGAAGTGGCCTCAGTCGATGTGGTCGATGGCCAGATTGTGAATCCGATGAGCGATCTCATCCTGCCTGACCGCCCCATCAGCCGTCAGGCGATGGCCGTGCACCGCATCACCGAAGCGATGGTCGCCGGAAAACCGACCATTGAAGAGGCGATCCCGCGCTACTACGGCAGTGCCTTCTATGTGGCGCATAACGCCAGCTTTGATCGCCGGATGCTGCCGGAGATGTTTGGCGAATGGATCTGCACCATGCAGCTGGCGCGTCAGCTCTGGCCGGGCATTAAATATGGCAACCAGGCCCTGCGTCATTCCCTGAAGCTGGATGTTACCCCGCCAGCCGATCTGCATGCGCACCGCGCGCTCTATGACTGCTATGTGACGGCGGCCCTGCTGATCCGCATTATGGAGACTTCGGGCTGGAACGCCTCCGAGATGATTGTGCGCTCACAACCGGCGGCCCAGCGCGACGACATTCTGCCATTCGGCAAATACCGTGGTCAGGCGATTGCGGTGGTGGCGCGTAAGGATCCGGGCTATCTGAAGTGGATGCTGGATAACGTCAGCGATCTGCGCCCGCCACTGCGGCAGGCGCTGCGTAAATACCTGACTGAGCCTCAGTAATCCTCTGCCGGGGGCAGGGTGCCCTGCGCCAGCCCCAGCAGGAAGGCATACTCCATCGCGATCCCTTCATAGGCTTTAAAGCGCCCCGACTTGCCACCGTGTCCGGCATCCATATCGGTGCAGAGCAGCAGCAGATTATTATCGGTTTTCATCGACCTCAGTTTCGCTACCCATTTGGCCGGTTCCCAGTACTGAACCTGCGAATCGTGCAGGCCGGTGGTGACCAGCAGATGCGGATAGGCTTTTGCCTCAATGTTGTCATAGGGGCTGTACTGGCGGATGTAGCGGTAGTACTCCGGATCGCCGGGATTGCCCCACTCATCATATTCGCCGGTCGTCAGCGGGATCGACTCATCGAGCATGGTGGTAAGCACGTCCACAAAAGGAACCTGCGCCACAACGCCATGGAAGCGCTGCGGTGCAATGTTGATCACCCCGCCCATCAGTAAGCCGCCTGCGCTGCCGCCCATGGCGTAGAGACGTTCCGGATGCCCTATCCCGCGCGCCACCAGCGCATTAGTCACGTCGATAAAATCCGTGAAGCTGTTCATTTTGTTCAGCAGGCGACCGCCGTCATACCACTGCTGCCCCAGCTCCCCGCCGCCGCGCACCTGAATCAGGGCAAACACAAAGCCGCGATCCAGCAGGCTCAGACGGCTGACGCTGAAATCGGCATCCATGCTGCTGCCATAGGCGCCGTAGCCATAGACCAGCATTGGATTCTGGCCGGGCTGATAGTGTCTGCGATGATAGACCAGCGACACCGGCACTTCGGTACCATCGCTGACTTTTATCCAGTGGTGCTCGCTTTTGTAATCATCGGCGTTGAACCCTTTGACCGCGCTCTGCTTCAGGATGCGGCGCTCACCCGTGTCCATATCCAGCTCAAACAGCGTGGTCGGTGTGGTCATTGAGGAGTAGCCGTAGCGCAGTTTGCTGGTGCGCGGCGTCGGATTGTAAGCCAGCCAGGTGACGTAAGTGGGATCGTCAAAGGCGATGCCACTGGTTTCGCCGCTGGCCCAGTTAATCTGGCGCAGGCTGGTCAGGCCGCGCTGCCGCTCTTCAACCACCAGCCAGTCGCGGAACAGCTGGAAATCTTCCATCACCACGTTTTCACGCGCCGGGATGAGAGTCTCCCAGCGGGATTCATCCAGATAACGGCTGCGATAGAGCCCGAAGTTTTCGCCTTCCCGGTTAGACCGGATAAAGAACTGATGCTCGTAGTGATCGATGCTGTATTCATGATCGCGGCGGCGCGGCAGAAACACATGCGGCTGCGCATCGGGGAAATCAGCATCGATCAGCTGAATCTCGCTGGTGTTGGTGCTGTAGAGCGCAATCATGATGAACTGCTTTGAGGTGGTCTTGTGGACGCTCAGATGATAGGTGTCATCCTGCTCTTCATAAACCAGCTGATCATCAGACTGCGGCGATCCCAGCTCGTGTCGCCAGACCTGATAAGAGAGCAGCGTCTGCGGGTGTTTCCGCACGTAGTAGAGCGTGCGGGAGTCGTTACCCCAGGCGAAGCTGGAGGAGGCGTTGCTCAGCACTTCAGGATACCAGCTGCCGCTCTCAAGGTTGCGGAAGCGGATGCCATACTGGCGGCGCGAGAGAAAGTCCTCGGCCAGCGCCATCACGCGGTTGTCGGGGCTGATATGCAGCGCGCCCATGGTGTAAAAGTCGCTGTGTGACGCGCGTTGGTTGGCATCCAGCAGCAGGGTCCACTCCGCCGACTCCTCGCTCGCCGCAGGCTGCCGGTAATAGGCCGGATACTCATTGCCGCTCTGATAGCGACTCTGATAGCGGTAGCCGTTTTTGACATAGGGCACTGAATGATCTTCCGGTGGCAGCCGGTCGATGATCTCTTTTAATACCCGGTCCTGCAGCGGCTGCTGCGACGACATGACTTTTTTGCCGTAATTATTTTCGGCACGCAGGTAATCAAGCACTTCACTGTTTTCGCGCTTATCGTCGCGCAGCCAGTAATAGTTGTCGACGCGCGTCTCGCCATGCAGCGTCATTTCATGAGGAATTTTTTTTGCAATGGGAGCTTTCATCCATCCGTCTCCGTGAACGTCATGATCTGTAAGCGTAACACTTAAGTGGCGGGAAGCCAGGGGGCAGCGAGGAAGCGGCGGCAGGCGGGGCCTCTTCTGAGGCCCGCCAGGAGAAGTTAACTGGCCGGAAGACGGGCTTTTTCGGCCTGGATATCCTGCTGAATGCCGTCGCGGACATCCTGAGGGATTTTCAGCGCGTCACCCAGCGCAGAGAGGTAGCTGCGTTCCATGAAATGATCGACGTCAATGGCGGCGCAGCTGAGGAAATAGAGCTCCAGCGCCTCTTCCTCGTTCTTCACGTCAGCGGCCAGCCACTGCGGATCCAGCGGGCGATTCATCGCTTTCTGGATCAGCTTTTCCGCATCCTGACCGTAGCCGGACTGATGAATATTCTGCTCAATAGCGGCACGCTCCTGATCGTCGATGTGTCCGTCGCTTTTGGCGGCAAACACCAGCGCCGTGACCAGACGCTCAGCGCGCAGATCGACCGGTGTCTGCGACACGCCGAAGTCCGGTTCATTCTGATGCGCGTCGCTGATCCGCTGTTTGTATTTGTTCCACAGTACCGCACCCGCCGCCGCCCCGCCGCCGATAATCAGCGCCTGGCCGCCATATTTCGTCAGCAGTTTGCGGGAAGACTTACTGCTGATCAGCATTGCGGCCAGCCCCCCCAGCGCGCCTGGTGCCAGCATATCGCTCAGGCCTCCGCCCGATTTACCGTCACCGCCCTTCTTCGCCAGTACCGACTGAATCTGTTGCAACCAGTTGTTCATCATCCGCTCCTGTTCACGATGTCAGCCTGCTATCCTGGCGAAAGGGTTGTCAGGAAACGTCAGAGCGGGAAAAGTAAGGCAAATGGCGGCGTTGTATGGACGAAGGGTGAGAAAGCAAACGTTTTCGTTTATACTTGCGCGCGAATTTTGACTGCTTAGGTGAATGTATGACAACTCTCGGAACGGCGCTGCGTCCGGCGGCAACACGTGTGATGCTTTTGGGTTCGGGTGAACTGGGTAAAGAGGTGGCGCTGGAGTGTCAGCGTCTGGGTGTGGAAGTGATTGCGGTCGATCGCTACCCGGATGCCCCGGCCATGCACGTGGCGCATCGCAGCCATGTGATCAACATGCTGGATGGTGCGACCCTGGCTGCGTTAATCGCGCAGGAGAAACCTGACTTTGTGGTGCCGGAAATTGAGGCTATCGCCACGGATACCCTGGTTGAGCTGGAGCAGCAGGGCCAGCGCGTGGTCCCTACAGCCCGTGCCGCACGGCTGACCATGAACCGTGAAGGGATTCGTCGCCTCGCTGCGGAAGAGTTATCCCTGCCGACCTCACGCTATCGCTTTGCCGACAGCAAAGCGCGCTTTGACGAAGCCGCCGCAGAGATTGGCTTTCCGTGCATCGTAAAACCGGTCATGAGCTCCTCCGGCAAAGGCCAGAGCTTTATCCGTGACGCCAGCCAGCTCGACAGCGCCTGGGACTATGCGCAGCAGGGTGGCCGCGCCGGAGCCGGTCGCGTCATCGTAGAGGGCGTGGTTAACTTCGACTTTGAAATCACCCTGCTCACCATCAGTGCCGTTGACGGCATCCATTTCTGTGCGCCGATTGGTCATCGTCAGGAAGATGGCGACTACCGCGAATCCTGGCAGCCGCAGCAGATGAGTGATGTGGCGCTGCAGCGGGCACAGGAGGTTGCCGCGCAGGTGGTCAAGGCGCTGGGTGGCTATGGTCTGTTCGGCGTCGAGCTGTTTGTCTGTGGCGATGAGGTGGTGTTCAGTGAAGTGTCACCGCGTCCCCATGATACCGGCATGGTCACGCTGATTTCGCAGGATCTGTCAGAGTTTGCGCTGCACGTGCGGGCGTTCCTGGGTCTGCCGGTTGGCGCAATTCGTCAGTATGGTCCGTCCGCCTCGGCCGTTATCCTGCCGCAACTGACCAGCCAGAATGTGCAGTTCGTCAACGTCGAAGCGGCGCTGGGTGCCGGTCTGCAATTGCGCCTGTTCGGTAAGCCGGAGATCAGCGGTCAGCGTCGTTTAGGCGTGGCGCTGGCGAGCGGTGAGACGACGGATGAGGCAATTTCGCGTGCCGTTGCCAGCGCAGCAGCGGTGACGGTTCAGGGGTAACAGCGTGCGGTGAGCAGACGCTCACCGCTTCAGCTTACTTCGCGCCTTCAACGGCTTCACGCGCCAGGCGGGTGATGCGATCCCAGTCGCCCGCTTCCAGTGCATCATTCGGCACCAGCCAGGAGCCGCCGATGCAGAGCACGCTTTTCAGCGCCAGATAGTCACGGTAGTTTGCCGGAGAGATCCCGCCAGTCGGGCAGAAACGGACCTGCGGGAAAGGCCCGCCAATGGCCTGCAGCGCTTTGACACCGCCATTCGCCTCGGCCGGGAAAAACTTAAATTCGCGCAGACCGTAGTCCATTCCGGTCATGAGTTCAGAGACGGTGCTGATACCCGGAATCAGGGGAACCGGCCCTTCCACCGCGGCCTTCAGCAGTGATTCCGTAATCCCCGGACTGATAACAAACTGCGCACCGGCATCGGTCACCTGCTGAAGCTGCTGCGGATTGATGACGGTTCCCGCCCCCACAATCGCCTCCGGCACCTCTTTGATCATCGCACGCAACGCCTCCATCGCGACGGGCGTGCGCAGCGTCACTTCCAGCACCCGGACACCTCCCGCCACCAGCGCTTTTGCCATCGGCACGGCATGTTCCAGCTTATTCACGACGATGACCGGCACCACAGGTCCGGTGGTCAGAATCTGTTCAGCACTCATCTTCCAGTTTTTCATCAGTTCCCCTTGATTAATAACACCGGGATAGCAGCCCGGTCACGGAGCCTCGGCTCCTGCCCTGTAATGATGACACTACCATACATGATCGGCTTCCGGAGCGTCCATTACCCTGCTCTCATTTTGAAACGGCAGTTCAGTTTTATCTGCCTGCGCCAGTCGGATGACGGGCAAAAAAAAAGCCCGCGTTGCGGGCTTCTTCATGACGACGATTATTCGAACTCGTTCCAGGAACGGCCATCGCGGGTAATCATCGCGACGGAGGCCACCGGACCCCAGGTGCCAGCCTGATACGGTTTAGACGAGTCACCATCCGCAGCCCAGGCGTTGATGATGGAGTCGACATAGGTCCATGCCGCTTCAACTTCATCGCGACGCACAAACAGCGCCTGAATCCCGCGCATGCTCTCCAGCAGCAGACGCTCATAAGCATCGGCCAGGTGCGACTGGTTAAACGTCTCAGAGTAGCTCAGATCCAGCTTGGTGGTCTGCAGCTTATGCTTGTGGTCGAGACCTGGCACTTTGTTCAGGATTTCGATATCCACCCCTTCGTCCGGCTGCAGACGAATGGTCAGCTTGTTCTGCGGCAGCTCTGAGTAAGAGTCTTTAAACAGGTTCATCTCAGGGTTTTTGAAATAGACCACGACTTCAGAACATTTGGTTGGCAGACGCTTACCGGTACGCAGGTAGAACGGAACACCCGCCCAGCGCCAGTTGTCGATATCGACGCGAATCGCCACGAAAGTCTCGGTCGCGCTCGATTTGTTGGCACCCTCTTCCTCCAGATAGCCGGGGACTTTTTTACCCTGTATAAAGCCGGAGGTGTACTGACCGCGCACGGTTTTCTCACGCACGTTGGTCTGGTCGATGCGGCGCAGCGAGCGCAGCACTTTAACTTTCTCATCGCGGATGCTGTCTGCGCTGAGATCGGACGGCGGCGACATGGCGATCATGGTCAGGATCTGCAACAGATGGTTCTGGATCATGTCACGCATCTGGCCCGCTTTGTCGAAGTAACCCCAGCGACCTTCGATACCCACCTCTTCGGCCACGGTGATCTGCACGTGGTCAATGGTACGATTGTCCCAGTTGTTCACGAAGATGGAGTTCGCGAAGCGCAGCGCCAGCAGGTTAAGCACCGTCTCTTTGCCCAGATAGTGGTCAATACGGAACACCTGGCTCTCATCGAAGTATTCGCCAACGCTGTCGTTGATCTCCTGTGAGGTTTCCAGTGAAGTGCCAAGCGGCTTCTCCATCACAACACGCGCCGGTTTGGCGTTCAGTTTCGCCGTGCCCAGTCCCTGACAGATGGCACCGAAGGTGCTCGGCGGCATGGCGAAATAGTTGATGGTGGTGCGGTTTTTCTGATCGAGCATCTTGCCCAGTTTAGGGAAGTGCGTGGTGTCGTTGACATCGAGGTTGCAGAAGTCGAGACGGTTGCTGAGTTTATCCCACAGCGCTTCGTCAACTTTCTCCTTCATGAAGGTTTCCAGCGCTTCACGTACCACTTTGGTGTATTCCGCTTTGTCCCACTCAGCACGTCCGACACCAATAATGCGGGTTTCCTCATGGATCTGACCCGCTTTCTCTAACTGGTACAGTGAAGGCAACAGTTTACGGCGTGCAAGATCGCCTTTGGCACCGAAAATCACCAGATCGCATGCCTGGGCTGTTTGTGTTACCGCCATTTTCCTCTCCTCGTTGCAGGATAGTCCGGTGGTGATGCATCCTCTGCCACCGGGTCCAGGTTATTATTTTCTTTCCGCACAATGTACTTTTTTCCCTGCGCCAGGTAAACCAACTCGCCGGGCTAACCGCATTAACTCTGTACCGGATAAGCAAAACCGGTGTGATGACGCGTGCGGATTGTCGGTTTTTTCTGTATCCGGGGGTGTCAGTGAAATTTGCCCGGGGTCAAAGTATCCCAAAAAAAACGCAAATCGGCTTGTCCGTCACTGCGCCCGCCCCCCGCTGACGCGATATAGTCTCTGTTAATCAGCTCTGACGACAGGGATTTCTGAAATTGCTAAAAATGATAATGGTCATCAGCTTATGAACATGCTGGAAAAAATTGAGGTGCAGCTCGCTTCGCTGAGTAAAGCGGAACAGAAAGTCGCCCGGCAGATTCTGGCGGCGCCGCAGGCGGCGATGCACGCCAGCATTGCCACTCTGGCACGCGAAGCCTGCGTCAGTGAGCCCACGGTCAACCGCTTCTGCCACCGTTTAGGCGCACGCGGTTTTCCCGACTTTAAACTGCAGCTGGCGCAAAGCCTGGTGCAGGGCAGCAACTGGGTGAGCCGGGGTGTGGAGGAGGATGACAGTGTGGAGAACTACAGCCACAAAATCTTTGACTCCGCGCTGGCAGGTCTGCAGCGGGTTCGGGATCAGCTGGAGAGTTCGCGGCTGCAGCAGGCGGTCACTCAGCTTGTGCAGGCCGATAAAGTCGCCTTTTTCGGTCTGGGCGCCTCCGCTGTGGTGGCCCATGACGCCTTTACCAAATTCCTGCGCTTTAATATTCCTGTCATCTGGTCTGACGATATTGTGATCCAGCGCATGAGTTGCATAAATAGTCGAGCCGGTGACGTTTTTGTTCTCATTTCACATACTGGGCGCACAAAAAATATGGTAGAACTGGCTCGCCTGGCCCGTGTAAACGGTTCCACCGTTATTGCCATCACCTCTCCCGATTCACCCCTTGCCGATGAAGCCGCCATCGCTTTAGTGCTTGATGTCCCGGAAGATACTGATGTCTATTTGCCGATGGTGTCGCGCCTGGCGCAGTTGACCGTGATCGATGTGTTAGCGACCGGCTTTACCCTTGAACGGGGTGCGCCGTTCCGCGAAAACCTGAAGCGCGTGAAGAGGCGCTGAAAGCGTCGCGTTACGAAAAGCAGTCTCCAGGGAAAGAGGATGCACCGCAAAAAAATTAACATCACATTTACAATGTGAGTCGTATCACACGCTGTCGATCATATAGAATAGATAACCATGCTGTGTCCACTGATCCGGACACGCTTAAATGTTTACGGAGTCCCCGATGTCAAGACGTCTCAGAAGAACCAAAATCGTTACTACCCTCGGCCCGGCCACCGATCGCGACAACAATCTTGAAAAAATCATCGCGGCGGGCGCGAACGTTGTACGACTCAATTTCTCTCACGGCACGCCAGAAGATCACCAGCTTCGTGCAGATAAAGTGCGTGAGATTGCCGCTAAACTGGGCCGCCACGTTGCGATCCTTGGCGACCTCCAGGGGCCAAAAATCCGTGTTTCGACCTTTAAAGAAGGCAAAGTTTTCCTGAATATCGGCGACCGCTTCCTGCTGGATGCCACCCTGGGTAAAGGGGAAGGCGACAAAGAGCGGGTGGGCATCGACTATAAAGGCCTGCCGGAAGATGTGGTGCCAGGCGATATCCTGCTGCTGGATGATGGCCGCGTGCAGCTCAAAGTGCTGGAAGTTCAGGGCATGAAAGTCTTTACCGAAGTCACCGTGGGTGGCCCGCTGTCGAACAATAAAGGCATCAACAAGCTGGGCGGCGGCCTGTCGGCGGAAGCGCTGACTGAAAAAGATAAGGCGGACATTATTACCGCCGCCAGAATCAAGGTCGATTATCTGGCCGTCTCCTTCCCGCGCTGTGGCGAGGATATGAACCTGGCGCGTCGTCTGGCGCGTGAAGCCGGTTGTGATGCCCGTCTGGTCGCGAAAGTGGAGCGTGCTGAGGCGGTCGCCAGCCAGGAAGCGATGGATGACATCATTCTCGCCTCTGACGTGGTGATGGTGGCCCGTGGCGACCTGGGCGTCGAAATTGGCGACCCGGAACTGGTCGGCATTCAGAAGGCGTTGATTCGCCGCGCCCGCCAGCTTAACCGCACCATCATCACCGCGACACAGATGATGGAGTCGATGATCACCAATCCGATGCCGACCCGTGCCGAAGTCATGGACGTGGCGAACGCCGTACTGGATGGCACCGACGCCGTGATGCTCTCCGCGGAGACCGCCGCAGGCCAGTATCCGGCTGAAACCGTCTCGGCGATGGCGAAAGTCTGCCTGGGCGCGGAAAAGATCCCGAGCGTTAACGTCTCCAAACACCGTCTGGACGTGCAGTTCGATAACATCGAAGAAGCGATTGCGATGTCATCCATGTACGCCGCGAACCATCTGCAGGGCGTAACCGCGATCATCACCATGACCGAGTCGGGCCGTACGCCGTTGATGACCTCGCGCATCACCTCAGGCCTGCCGATTTTTGCCATGTCACGCCATGAGCGCACGCTGAACCTCACCGCGCTCTATCGCGGCGTCACCCCGGTCTACTTCGACAGCAACAACGACGGTGTGGCTGCGGCACACGATGCCGTCAATCTGCTGCGTGACAAAGGTTTCCTGGTATCCGGCGATCTGGTCATCGTGACGCAGGGTGATGTGATGGGTGCCACCGGCACGACCAATACCAGCCGCGTGCTGCGCGTGGATTAATTAAGCCCGGATTGACATTGTCAGTGTAGAATCAGTAACGCGACTGCCAGCCAGTCGCGTTTTCTTTTCTGACAAGGAGGCCAGATGGCCCGTTTTCACCCCATCAGCCAGCTGACCGGCCGGATTCTGCTTTTCCCTCTGGCATTAGTGCTGTTTGAGTTTGCCACCTATATTGCTCACGACATGATCCAGCCGGGCATGCTGATCGTCACCAGCGAATTTGCTGTCGGCCCGGAGTGGGTCTCCACCTCACTGACCGCCTACCTGATTGGCGGCGTGGTACTGCAATGGCTGCTTGGTCCGCTCTCTGATAAGTTTGGCCGCCGCCCGGTGATGCTCGCCGGCATCCTGTTTTTTGCCATCGCCTGTATCCTGACCAACTGGGTCAGCTCCATTGAGGAATTTGTCAGCCTGCGCTTTATTCAGGGCATCAGCCTCTGCTTTATTGGCGCAGTGGGTTATGCCGCGATTCAGGAAGCTTTTGATGAGTCGCTGGCGGTGCGCATGATGGCGCTGATGGCCAACGTGGCGCTGCTGGCTCCCCTGGCCGGCCCGCTGGCCGGTGCAGCCTGGCTGACTGTCGGCAGCTGG
Source organism: Type-F symbiont of Plautia stali (assembly GCF_059731105.1). Taxonomy (NCBI): domain Bacteria; kingdom Pseudomonadati; phylum Pseudomonadota; class Gammaproteobacteria; order Enterobacterales; family Enterobacteriaceae; species Type-F symbiont of Plautia stali. Next base: position 2,272,327 of record NZ_AP035909.1, read on the forward strand.
CGCAGCATGTTCTGGCTTTTTGCCGCCTGCAGCCTGGTGGCGTTCGCGGTGCTGTGGCGGGTCATGCCCGAAACTGCGGGCGACCGCAGTCACTCTATCGCCCTGCCCAGTCTGGCGCGCAACTATGGCCGGCTGATGAAGGATCGGCTGGTGATGTCCGGCTCTTTTGCCATCGGCATGGTCTTTATCCCGATCCTCACCTGGGTTGCCCTCTCGCCGGTGATCCTGATGCATGACGAAGGCCTGTCGCGGATGCAGTATGCCCTGCTGCAGCTTCCGGTCTTTATGGCGATGATCGCCGGTAACCTGACGCTGAGTAAGCTGGCGGGACGTGTGCCGATTGAGCAGCCGGTAAAGTTTGCTGCCTGGCCGATTCTGATCGGTCTGAGCCTGGCACTGGTGGCGAGCCTGCTGAACAGCCATGGCTATCTGCTGATTACGGCCGGTCTCAGCCTCTACGCTTTTGGTGCAGGCATGGTGAACGCCGGGCTCTATCGCCTGACGCTGTACGCCAGCAATGAGGGTAAAGGCAGCGTGGCGGCGATGCTGGGGATGATCAGTATTCTGACGCTGGCAGTGGGGATTGAGCTGGCGAAGAGTGGCTACTTCAGCGGTGGCACACTCTGGTTCTGCCTGATCAACTTTATCAGTGGCGTGCTGTGGTTTGGTCTGGTGATCCTGTTTATGCGCGAGCGAAAGCGTCGCAGCAAACTGGAAGCGTTATAAAAAAAGGCCGCTTGCGCGGCCTTCTGACTATTTGCGTGGATAGAGCTCTTTGCGCGAGTAGGGTTCGATGTCACCCTCTTTGCGGGTCTTCAGCAGCTTGAGGATCCACGTGTACTGCTCGGGATGCGGGCGGACAAAAATTTCCACCTCTTCATTCATCCGGCGAGCCAGCTGATGATCATCCGCTTCCAGCAGATCATCCATCGGCGGACGCACATAGATTTCAAGAGTATGCCGTTCACTGTTATAGACCGGGAACAGCGGCACCACGCGGGCGCGACACACTTTCATCAGCCGCCCGACTGCGGGCAGCGTTGCTTTGTAGGTCGCGAAGAAGTCAACAAACTCGCTGTGCTCGGCGCCATGGTCCTGATCGGGCAGATAGTAGCCCCAGTAGCCCTGGCGCACCGAACTGATAAACGGCTTAATGCCATCATTTCGGGCATGCATCCGGCCACCGAAACGACGACGCGCGGTGTTCCAGGCATAATCGAGCAGCGGATCGCTCTGATTATGGAACATCGCCGCCATCTTCTGCCCTTCTGACGCCAGCAGCATGGCCGGAATATCCACCGCCCAGCCGTGGGGTACCAGGAAAATCACATTCTCCTGCGCGGCTTTCATCTGGTCGATAATTTCACGACCATGCCATTCGACACGCTGACGAATGCGGGCCGGATCGCGCAGTACCAGCTCGGTCATCATCGTCATCGCCTGCGGTGCAGTCGCAAACATTTCGTCCACCAGCGTGGCGCGTTGCGCTTCGCTGAGTTCCGGCAGGCAGTAATAGAGGTTAATCAGCGCACGACGACGCGCCCCCTTTGCCAGCTTACCGGCGAACCGGCCTAAGCGGCTTAACAGCGGATCACGCACTTTTGGCGGTAAATAAGCCAGGCCGGCCAGTGCGCCAATCGCCAGCCAGCTGCCCCAGTATTTCGGTTTGAGAAAAGATCGTTCAAAAACGGGAATGAATTCAGTGTTATTTTTTTTACGGGTTTCCATGCACTCGCCTCAAGCAATGACCGGCTAATGATAGTGGCGGCAAACAAATTTGCAATCATCACGGTCCGGATAACAAAAAACCGACGGGGAAACCGTCGGTTTTTGTGCAACCTGATGAAAATCGCTTACTTAAGGCCCAGCTGCGGCAGCCAGGATTTCACCTGCGCCAGATACTCGCTGCGCTCTTTACCGGTCAGGCCTTCCATGCGCGGCAGTTTCGCCGTTAATGGATTGACCGCCTGATTATTGATCCAGATTTCAAAATGCAGGTGCGGCCCGGTTGAACGTCCGGTATTACCGGACAAGCCGATACGGTCACCGCGCTTCACTTTCTGACCCGGCTTCACCAGCACTTTCTTCATGTGCATATAGCGCGTCATATACTGACGGCCATGACGAATGGCAACATAGTTACCGGCGGCACCGCCATTTTTCGCCACGACGATCTCACCATCCCCGACAGCCAGTACCGGCGTGCCGATCGGCAGTGCAAAGTCGACGCCCTTGTGCGGCGCAATACGCCCCGTCACAGGATTAAGACGGCGCGGATTAAAGTTGGAGGAGACACGATACTGCTTAACCGTCGGGAAGCGCATAAAGCCGCGCGCCAGGCCGGAGCCGCTGCGATCGTAGAACTTGCCATCTTCGGCACGGAACGCGTAATAGTCTTTGCCCCCGCTGCGCAGGCGCACGCCCAGCAACTGGCTCTGTGCACTTTTACCGTCCAGCATTTCGCGCGACATGAGAACGCTGAACTGATCACCGGCACGCAGCTTGCGGAAGTCCATCTGCCACTGCATCGCTTTGATGACGGCGCTTGCTTCAGCGCCGCTCAGTCCGGCCCGCATGGCACTGGCAGCAAAACTGCCACGCACTTCGCCCTGCATGACACTGTTGCGCCATTCGCCCTTCTGCATCTCCGCTTCCATCTTAAAGCCACCCTTCGGGGTGCGCTCATAGGTGCGGGTTTCACGACGGGAGATTTCCCAGCTCAGGGTTTTCAGACCGCCATCATCATCCAGCGTCCAGCTCAGCTGCTGACCCACCTGCAGATTTCGCAGGTCGCGGTCGCTCACCACCAGCGCATTGATGTCAGCGATATCGATGCCATACTGATTCAGGGCGCTGCTCAGCGTATCGCCGGAAGAGACGGTGTAGTCATGCACGCCTGCCGTATCCGGCACGTCGGTGTCGACATCGTCTGCAGGCAGCTCTTCGTCCGGTTCCGGTGTGCTCTGATCGATAGGCTCACTGGCTTCTGGCAGCAGCGTACGAAGTTCACTTTTGTCCAGCTCGATCGTTTTGACGATAGGCGTCACGTCATCGGTGGGATGGTAAACATAAGGCCGCCAGACAGCGACGGCCAGAGTGACTACAGTTAAAGAACCCAGCATTACGCGGTGGGGGCGCGGCAAATTATTAAATGCGAGGGCGACAGAGCGGGCTATCTGCTGCACTTTTACCTATTCCTCATGCTCCTTTCAGGCAGCTTTCATACTGGCCCGACAGCTGTGAGAGGAATTTCACATAGCTGTCTTTTGCCAGACTGATGTCTGTCCCCAGCGGGTCGAGCGTGCCTTTATGCACCTGCGTTCCGCGGGCAACAGCATCGATGACTGCTGGCCTGAATTGTGGCTCAGCAAAGACGCAGACCGCCTTTTGCTCAACCAACTGTGTTCGTATCTGGTGTAAACGCTGTGCGCCCGGCTGAATTTCAGGATTCACGGTAAAATGCCCGGCAGGCGAGAGACCGTAGTGCTTTTCAAAGTACGTGTAAGCGTCGTGAAAAACGAAATATCCTTTATTTCTGACCGGAGCAAGTTGTGCGCTAACGCGTTTGTCCGTGTCTGCCAACGCTACCTCAAACTGCTGGAGGTTGGCGTCAAGTTTGGCTTTATCTTGCGGCATAAGTTCCAATAATTTTCCATGGATTGCAACCGCGGTCTTGCGCGCGATCTCTGGCGACAACCACAGGTGCATATTAAACTCACCGTGATGATGGTGATGTGCACCGGCATCCTGTTCTTCAGAATTTTCCGCTGCGTGTTCATCTTCATCTTCACCGCCGCTAATCAATAACGGTTTTACGCCGTCGATGTCGACCATAGCGAGATTTTTTTTGGCCGGAAGTTCAGATGCAGACTTCGCCATAAACGCTTCCATTTCAGGGCCAACCCAGACGACTAAGTCCGCGTTTTTTAAGCGTTTTGCATCAGAGGGGCGCAGGGCATAATCGTGTTCAGAGGCACCATCTGGCAGCAGAACATCAACCGGGGTAACACCATCGGCAATGGCTGCGGCGATAAAACCGACCGGTTTTAATGAGGCGACGACGTTGGCCTCTGCAGGAAGGGTTAACGAAGCTGAAACAGCGAGGGCCGATAAGGCGAAAATTGCGCCTTTTTTATTATGTAACATATTGCGTCATTCCATCGTGACCATGAAGTGGAATGTGATATTATAACATTCGTAATTCTGTGCAACCTGTAAATACTATGACCTCACTTGTCACACTTGATAACGTTTCGATAAAATTTAACCAGCGCAACGTCTTATCGGGCGTCAGCCTGGCGTTGCAGCCTGGCCGTATTCTCACCCTGCTCGGGCCTAATGGCGCCGGTAAGTCTACGCTCGTCCGTGTGGTGCTGGGTTTGCTCACCCCCACCAGCGGGACGGTTCAGCGCCATGCCGATCTGCGTATTGGCTATGTGCCACAGAAACTGCATATCGATCCGACGCTGCCGGTGACCGTCGAACGCTTTATGCGTCTGACCCGCGGCAGTAAACAGGCGGAGATCCTCCCCGCTCTGAAACGCGTGCAGGCGGGCCACTTACTCAACGCCCCACTGCAAAAACTCTCGGGCGGCGAAACGCAGCGTGTGCTGCTGGCGCGCGCCCTGCTCAACCAGCCTCAGCTGCTGGTGCTGGATGAGCCGACGCAGGGGGTGGATGTCAACGGTCAGGTCGCCCTCTACGATCTGATCAATCAGCTGCGCGTTGAACTGAACTGCGGCGTGATGATGGTCTCTCACGACCTCCACCTGGTGATGGCCAAAACCGATGAAGTGCTCTGCCTGAATCACCACATCTGCTGTTCCGGTACCCCCGAAGCGGTGTCACAGCATCCCGAATTTATCGCCATGTTTGGTCCGCGCGGTGCGCAGGAGCTGGCGATCTACCGTCACCATCATAATCACCGTCACGACCTTCAGGGACGTATCGTTTTACGCAAAGGACAGGGTTCATCATGATTGAGTTGTTATTACCGGGCTGGATAGGCGGCGTGATGTTAGCGCTGGCTGCCGGCCCGCTGGGTTCGTTTGTCGTCTGGCGCAAGATGTCCTACTTCGGTGACACTCTGGCACACGCCTCCCTGCTCGGCGTCGCGTTTGGCCTGCTGTTTAACGTTAATCCCTACTATGCGGTCATTCTGGTGACGGTCTGCCTGGCGCTGGGTCTGGTCTGGCTGGAACGGCGCCCCCATCTGGCGATCGACACGCTGCTGGGGATCATGGCGCACAGCGCGCTGTCGCTGGGTCTGGTGGTCGTCAGCCTGATGAAAAATGTGCGCGTCGATCTGATGGCCTATCTGTTCGGCGATCTGCTGGCGGTGACGCCAGACGATCTCTGGATGATGGGCGGTGGCGTGGTCGTCGTGCTGCTGGTGATGGCCTGGCAGTGGCGATCGCTGCTGTCGATGACCATCAGCCCGGAGCTGGCGCAGGTGGATGGCGTCAATATTCAGCGCACCCGGCTGATCCTGATGCTGATCACCGCACTGACCATCGGCGTCGCGATGAAGTTCGTGGGGGCGCTGATTATCACGTCGCTGCTGATCATACCGGCGGCGACCGCCCGGCGTTTTGTTCGTTCGCCGGAAGGCATGGCAGCCGTCGCGGTGGTGATCGGGGTCATCGCTGTAACCGGCGGGCTGACCTTCTCCGCGTTCTATGATACGCCAGCCGGCCCGTCAGTGGTGCTGTGCGCCGCCATCCTGTTTATCTTCAGCATGGTGCGCAAGCCCGCCGTTTAATCTTCGCGCGTAATGCCGAAGTGACGATAAGCATGCTGCGTGGCGAGACGGCCACGCGGTGTGCGCTGAATGAAGCCCTGCTGAATCAGGAAGGGTTCAATCACATCTTCGATGGTTTCGCGCTCTTCACCGATGGCCGCCGCCAGGTTGTCCAGTCCGACCGGCCCACCCATAAACTTATCGATAATGGCCAGCAGCAGCTTGCGGTCCATATAGTCGAAGCCTTCACTGTCCACATTGAGCATATCAAGCGCACTGCAGGAAACTTCACCGCTCATCTCACCGTTGGCCCGGACTTCGGCGAAGTCACGAACCCGGCGCAGCAGACGGTTGGCGATACGCGGCGTACCGCGGGCGCGGCGGGCGATCTCTAACGCACCGTCGTCACTCAGCGCCAGACCGAGACAGGCGGCGCTGCGGCCCACGATATGCTGCAGATCCTTAACCTGATAGAACTCCAGCCGCTGCACAATGCCAAAGCGGTCGCGCAGTGGCGAGGTCAGTGAGCCGGCACGGGTGGTGGCACCAATCAGGGTAAACGGCGGCAGGTCGAGCTTAATCGAACGGGCTGCCGGGCCTTCACCAATCATGATATCCAGCTGATAATCTTCCATCGCCGGATAGAGCACCTCTTCCACGACCGGCGAGAGGCGGTGGATTTCATCAATGAACAGCACGTCGTGCGGCTCAAGGTTGGTCAGCATCGCCGCCAGATCCCCGGCTTTTTCCAGTACTGGGCCCGAGGTGGTGCGCAGGTTAACGCCCATCTCGTTAGCGACGATGTTCGCCAGGGTGGTTTTACCCAGCCCCGGCGGACCGAAGATTAACAGATGATCAAGTGCATCACCGCGCAGCTGCGCGGCCTTGATGAAAATCTCCATCTGCTCACGCACCTGTGGCTGTCCGACATACTCATTCAGCAGTTTTGGCCGGATGGCGCGATCGATAATCTCTTCTTCGTTAACGCTGGCAGCGGAGACCAGACGGTCGGCTTCTATCATCACTTACCTCAAATGGCGGCGCGTAGCGCTTCGCGGATCAGGGTTTCACAATCCGCATCCGGTCGACCGACTTTACTGATCATACGGCTCGCTTCCTGCGGTTTATAACCCAGTGATACCAGCGCTGCAACCGCTTCCGCTTCCGCATCGTTGGTGTCCGCTTCCGGCCCTGGCGTGGTGAGTGTAAAGGCTGAATCACCGCCAAACAGGTCGCCGTGCATCCCTTTAAAGCGGTCCTTCATCTCCACCACCAGACGCTCGGCGGTCTTTTTACCCACGCCGGGCAGTTTCACCAGCGACGCGATCTCCTCTTTTTCCACCGCGGTCACAAACTGCTGCGCCGACATGCCGGAGAGGATCGCCAGCGCCAGTTTTGGCCCGACGCCATTCACTTTGATCAGTTCGCGGAACAGCGTGCGCTCCTGCTTGCTGTTAAAACCAAACAGCAGCTGGGCATCTTCGCGCACCACAAAGTGGGTAAAAATCACCGCTTCATGCTGAAGTTCAGGCAGCTCATAAAAACAGGTCATAGGCATGTAAATTTCATAGCCGACGCCGTGTGCCTCAAGCAGCACCAGTGGCGGCTGCTTTTCCAGAATGTTGCCCCGTAAACGACCTATCACCTGAATGCTTCCTTAACTTACGAATGTGGCGGATTTTATAACATAAAAAAGGCTGGATGAATATCCAGCCTGAGAGTGAGACGGTGCCGCCACCGTTAACCGGATCGCAATCGTCCGCGCGTGAGTACCAGCTTGCTGTCACTCATCCGCGTCGCATTCTGTGCCACGTGACAGTGCGTAATCGCAATGGCCAGGGCATCCGCGGCATCCGCCTGCGGGTTTGCCGGTAACTTCAGCAGGGTCCGCACCATGTGCTGCACCTGGCTTTTTTCGGCGCTGCCGATGCCAACCACCGTCTGCTTAACCTGACGGGCGGCATATTCAAACACCGGCAGGTCGTGGTTGACCGCAGCAACAATCGCCGCACCGCGAGCCTGACCCAGCTTCAACGCCGAGTCAGCATTCTTTGCCATAAACACCTGTTCAATGGCGAAGTAGTCGGGTGCGAACTGGGTGATGATTTCGCAGACGCCCGCATAAATCAGCTTCAGGCGGGCGGGAAGCTCGGCGGTGTTGGTGCGGATACAGCCGCTGCCCAGGTAGGTGAGCTGGCGGCCAGTCTGACGAATAACCCCATAACCGGTGATGCGTGAGCCGGGATCGATACCCAGGATAATCGACATTACGCCTCTCCGGTTGAAGCGGTGATGGTCAACGCCATTACAGCGTTTCCGCCACCTCGTCGGAGATTTCACCGTTGTGATAAACCTCCTGCACATCGTCGCAGTCTTCCAGCATGTCGATCAGACGCAGCAGTTTCGGCGCGGTTTCCGCATCCATTTCCGCTTTGGTGGTCGGGATCATCGAGACTTCTGCGGTATCTGCTTTCAGGCCGACGGCTTCCAGTGCATCACGCACGCTGCCCATCTCTTCCCATGCGGTGAAGACATCAATCGCGCCATCGTCGTAGCTGACCACATCTTCAGCACCCGCTTCCAGCGCCGCTTCCATGACCGCATCTTCATCCTGGCCTGGCGCATAGGAGATGACGCCTTTTTTGTTAAACAGGTAGGCCACGGAGCCGTCAGTTCCCAGGTTGCCGCCGGTTTTGGTGAAGGCGTGACGCACTTCGCCGACGGTACGGTTGCGGTTGTCACTGAGGCATTCAATCATAATGGCGGAGCCACCCGGACCGTAACCTTCATAGATGATGGTTTCCATGTTGGCGTTGTCATCGCCGCCCACACCGCGCGCGATGGCGCGATCCATGGTGTCACGCGTCATGTTGTTAGACAGCGCTTTATCCATCGCCGCACGCAGACGGGGGTTAGATCCCGGATCGCCGCCGCCCAGCTTGGCTGCCGTCACCAGTTCACGAATGATTTTGGTGAAGATTTTGCCGCGCTTCGCGTCCTGCGCCGCCTTACGGTGTTTGGTGTTAGCCCACTTACTGTGTCCTGCCATTTTCTCTTCTCTCCGATCTTTTACAGGGTGCGGGCGATCTGGCTGCGATCCTGTCCTCCGGCGTAGCTCAGACAGGTCGTAACCTGTCAGCCCGTGACGGGCGAGCCTGCGCGTCATCCTCGCGGTCAACCTGACGCGGGTGCCCTCTTGCTGGCGGGGAACATTGTCGCGGCGGCGATGACGCCCGACTGTTTAATAGTGTGGTGTCGTTGTGTTAACACTCACCCGATTCAACTTATCATCTCTCCGTCGCCGGAATAGCGGGCGGCGACAGGTTTTCAGGCGAACTCTTCGATTGCCTGGCGGTTACTCCATGAACGGGTCAATGCTGCCGCCTCCGCCGCTGCCAGCCAGCGAAAGGCCAGATGCTCGGTCAGCCTCACATCGCGCTCCGCTGGCAGTTGCAGGCGAAACCAGTGCTCGTGATTATGGGTGACATCCGGTGCATAGCGATGGCGGAAATGGGGAAAGATTTCAAAGTCGATTTGACGCTGACAATCTTCCATCTCCAGACGCTCAGCCAGCACATCAATACCGACCTCTTCTTTCACTTCGCGACAGGCGGTCGCCAGCGGAGACTCACCCGGCTCCAGGCTGCCGGTGACCGACTGCCAGAACGCGGGATCGTCACGCCGCTGCAGCATCAACACCCGGCCAGTATCACGCGCCGAAATCACTACCAGCACTGAAACCGGGTGTTTATAGCCCATTATTTATTCTCAGGCTTTTCTTTTTTAACCACCTGAATGCCCAGCTCCAGCAGGGAAGCCGGGTTCGCTTCGCTTGGCGCTTCGGTCATCATACAGGCGGCTGCCGTGGTTTTCGGGAAGGCGATCACGTCACGGATGTTGTCGGTGCCGGTCAGCAGCATGGTCAGACGGTCCAGACCAAACGCCAGGCCCGCATGCGGCGGCGTACCGAACTTCAGCGCGTCCAGCAGGAAGCCAAACTTCTCACGCTGCTCATGCTCTTCAATACCCAGAATGCTGAACACCGTCTGCTGCATGTTGCCGTTGTGGATACGCACAGAACCGCCGCCCACTTCGTAACCATTGATCACCATGTCGTAGGCGTTCGCCACGGCACGGGTCGGATCGGCCGCCAGCTCTTCGGCGCTCATCTCTTTTGGCGCCGTGAACGGATGGTGCATCGCGGCCAGACCGCCCTCCTCGTCCTCTTCGAACATCGGGAAGTCGATTACCCACAGCGGTGCCCAGGCGTTCTCGTCGGTGAGGTTCAGCTCGCGACCTACCTTCAGGCGCAGGGCACCCAGTGCGTCAGCCACTACTTTAGCGCGGTCAGCACCAAAGAAGATGATGTCGCCATCCTGCGCGCCGGTACGGCTCAGGATGCCCTCAACGATCTCCGCGTTCAGGAATTTGGCAACCGGGCTCTGCACGCCCTCCAGTCCATCGGCACGGACATTGACCTTCATCCACGCCAGGCCTTTCGCCCCGTAAATCTCGACAAACTTGCCATACTCATCAATCTGCTTACGGCTCAGCTGTGCACCGGTCGGCACGCGCAGCGCAGCGACGCGGCCTTTTTCATCATTGGCCGGGCCAGAGAAGACCTGGAATTCGACGTTTTTCAGCAGGTCGCCTACGTCCACCAGCTCCATCGGGTTACGCAGGTCCGGCTTGTCGGAGCCGTAGCGGTGCATCGCTTCCGCAAAGGTCATCTGCGGGAACTCACCGAGATCCACACCCTTGACGTCCAGCCACAGGTTGCGAATCAGACGCTCCATGGTTTCACGCACCTGTGCCGCGGTCATGAATGAGGTTTCAACATCGATCTGGGTAAATTCCGGCTGACGATCGGCACGTAAATCTTCATCGCGGAAGCATTTCACGATCTGATAGTAGCGGTCAAAACCGGACATCATCAGCAGCTGTTTGAACAGCTGCGGTGACTGCGGCAGCGCATAGAATTTCCCTTTGTGAACCCGGCTTGGCACCAGATAGTCACGCGCACCTTCCGGTGTCGCTTTGGTCAGCATCGGAGTTTCAATATCCAGGAAGCCTTCGTCATCCATAAAGCGACGCACAAAGCTGGTGATGCGGGCGCGGGTTTTCAGACGAGCCACCATCTCCGGGCGACGCAGATCCAGATAGCGATACTTCAGGCGCGCTTCTTCGCTGTTGGTCTGATTAGAGTCCAGCGGCAGGGGTTCAGAGCGGTTGATGATGGTCAGTTCCTGGGCGAACACTTCCACTTCACCGGTCGCCATGTCGCTGTTTTTGTTCTTCTCATCACGCGCACGCACGGTACCAGTAATCTGGATGCAGAATTCGTTACGCAGTTCAGAAGCCAGCTTAAACGCGTCCTGACGATCGGGATCGAAGAACACCTGTACGATGCCTTCACGGTCGCGCATGTCGATAAAAATCAGACTGCCCAGATCGCGACGGCGGTTTACCCAGCCGCAAAGCGTGACTTGCTGACCCACATGAGACAGATTGAGCTGTCCGCAATATTCTGTACGCATAACACTATCCTTTTAACTTCGCCGCTGCAGCTGACAGCATCCGGCCGCGTTACCTGATGCGATGCTGTCGCAAAAATGGCGGCCATTATAATGGAAAAAGCCAGGCAGGATAAACATATCCGCGCCAAAGCACCGATTTCCTCTGTGCATTTGCCCCCCTGCCTGAGCCTGACAGATAATAGGGTATCTTAACCGGCCGCGAGGAGCGCGCGTGACACTGCGTATTGGCCTGCCCCAGTGGCAGCACTCCCACTGGAAACGCTGGGGCATTGAAAGCCTGGCGGACTATGCCCGCTATTTCCATTGTGTGGAGGGAAACACCACGCTGTATGCGCTGCCGAATGCCGAAACGGTGATGCGCTGGCGCGACATGACGCACGAGGCATTTCGCTTCTGCTTTAAGTTTCCCAACACCATCAGCCATCAGGCGGCGCTGCAGCACAGCGACGATCTGCTGACCGATTTTCTGCGGCTGATGGAGCCGCTGGCCGATCGCATCGGTCAGTACTGGCTGCAGCTGCCTGCCAGCTTCTCCCCGCCGCAGCTCGATGACCTGTGGCGTTTTCTCGACAGCCTGCCGCGCCGTTTTGATTACGGGGTGGAGGTGCGCCATCCCGCGTTCTTTGCCAAAGGCGAGGCGGAGCGGGCGCTGAACCGCGGCCTGCTGGCACGCGGCATCAATCGCGTGATGCTCGACAGCCGTCCGGTGCATGCTTCCACCTCACAGAGTCCGGCCGCGCTGGCCGCCCGCGCGCAGAAGCCGCGGGTGCCGCCCCATGCGCTGCGCACCGGATCACAGCCGATGGTGCGCTTTATCGGCAGCGACAGCGTGGAAGAGAGCGTGCCGCTGTTTCAGATCTGGCGCAGCAAACTGGCTGAGTGGCAGCAGCAGGGTGACGCCATGCTGTTTCTGCACACGCCCGATATGGGCCAGGTTTTTCCACTGGTGCAGGCGCTGTGGCCGCAGCTGCAAGAGATCGATCCGGCCATCGGTGACGGGCCAGACTGGCCGCAGCAGGCATCACTGTTTTGAACGCCATACGGGACAGCGTGCCGAACGCTGGATAGAATAGCCCCTCTTCTGAATGCGTACCGGAGTGACAATGATAAGCGCGTTATACGTGGTACTGGGTGCCTTACTGATCATGAAATTCACGCTGGACGTCGTGCGTTTCCGCCGTTTTTATCGCGTGGCCTATGGCGACGGCGGCTATCACGACCTGAAAATGGCGATTCGCATTCACGGTAACGCCATCGAAACCGTTCCCCTGGCGCTGCTGCTGCTGGTCGTGATGGAGATGAACGGCGCGGATATCTGGATGGTGCATCTCACCGCGCTGCTGTTTTTCATCGGCCGGTTTCTGCACGCCTGGGGATTACGCAACAGCGCAATGACCGGTCGCAAATATGGCATGATGCTGACGCTGTTTTCCCTCTGCGGCATGGTTATTTTTAACCTGATCTATCTCCCCTGGGATCTGGTGCTGTCGCTCCATTAAGCGCGGCGGGGTTAAGGGGTGCAGCCTGCCCCACTTTCTGCCAGAATAGCGCCCTTTCCGTCGTCTCTTCGGATTTTCGATATGTCTGACCGCGATCAACTCTTCTCAGCGCCCATTGCAAAACTGGGCGACTGGACTTTTGACGAGCGCGTGGCTGAAGTCTTTCCTGACATGATTCAGCGCTCGGTGCCTGGCTACTCCAACATCATTTCGATGATTGGCATGCTGGCAGAACGTTTTGTTACCCCGCAGAGCCGGGTGTATGACCTGGGCTGCTCGCTGGGCGCAGCCACCCTGTCGGTGCGGCGCAATATTCATGTGCCGGGTTGTGAGATCATCGCGGTGGATAACTCGCCCGCGATGGTGGAGCGCTGCCGTCGTCATCTGGATGCCTTCCGCGCCGATACGCCGGTAACGGTGCTGGAAGCGGATATCCGCGATATTGAGATTGAGAACGCCTCGCTGGTGGTGCTCAACTTCACGTTACAGTTTCTGGAGCCGCCTGCGCGCCTGGCGCTGCTGACGAAAATCTGGCAGGGACTGAAACCGGGTGGCGCGCTGGTGCTGTCTGAGAAGTTCAGTTTTGAAGATGCGGAAGTTGGTGAGCTGTTATTTAACATGCATCACGACTTCAAGCGCGCCAACGGGTACAGCGAACTGGAAATCAGCCAGAAGCGCAGCATGCTGGAAAACGTGATGCTGACCGACAGCGTTGAAGCCCACAAAGCCCGCCTGAAGCAGGCCGGTTTCCCGCACGCCGAACTCTGGTTCCAGTGCTTTAACTTTGGCTCACTGGTGGCGTTGAAATGATCGACTTTGGCCGTTTTTATCAGCAAATTGCGGTAGGCCCGCTGGCGAAGTGGCTGGAAGTATTACCGGCTCAAATCAGTGAATGGCAGCGGGAAAACCTGCACGGTCACTTCCGCGACTGGTACAAGTCGCTGGAGTATCTGCCGCTGCTCGCGCCCCAGAAGCTGGATCTGCTGCACAGCGTCACCGCCGACCGTGATGACATCAGCGATCGCCATCGTCAGGGCATTGAAAAATTACTGCGTAACCTGATGCCGTGGCGCAAAGGGCCTTACTCCCTCTATGGCACGCACATCAACACTGAGTGGCGATCTGACTGGAAGTGGGAGCGCGTATTGCCGCACATCTCCCCCCTGGCGGGCCGCACCGTGCTGGATGTGGGCTGTGGCAGCGGCTATCACATGTGGCGCATGATCGGTGCAGGTGCGCATCTGGTGGTCGGCATCGATCCGATGCAGCTCTTCCTGGTGCAGTTTGAAGCCGTGCGCAAGCTGCTCAATGACGATCGCCGGGCGCACATGCTGCCGCTGGGGATCGAGCAGTTACCGGCACTGCAGGCGTTTGATACCGTCTTCTCTATGGGCGTGCTCTATCATCGTCGCTCCCCGCTGGATCACCTGTTACAGCTCAAAAACCAGCTGGTCAGCGGCGGCGAACTGGTGCTGGAAACGCTGGTGATTGAGGGCGATGTGAATCAGGTTCTGGTGCCCGGCGAGCGCTATGCCCAGATGCGCAACGTCTTCTTTATTCCGTCAGCCGAGGCCCTGAAGAGCTGGCTGGAAAAAAGCGGGTTTGTGGATGTGCGGATCGTTGATTTTGCCCGCACCACCACGGAAGAGCAGCGCCGGACCGACTGGATGACCAGCGAATCCCTGGCAGAGTTTCTCGACCCCGATGACGCCAGCAAAACGATTGAGGGCTACCCCGCTCCCCTGCGTGCCGTGCTGGTCGCCACCAAACCCTGACGTCTCAGCGGCGGGACAAGGCCAGTTTCGCCGCAAATCCAATAAACACGCAGCCGGTCAAACGATCCATCACCTTCAGCACCGCAGGTTTTTGCAGATGACCGGCGAAAAAGTGGCTGCCGCCAATCAGCACCGCATTCCAGACCAGCCCCAGCAGCATGTGAGCCAGCGCCATCAGGCTGCACCAGAGCGGCACTGACGCTCCGGCCGGAATGAACTGAGGCAGAAAGGTGACGTAAAAGACCCCCACTTTCGGATTCAGCAGGTTGCCCATCAATCCCCGACTGAAGCAGGCCAGATAGCCCTGCTGGCGAACCGCGGGCTGGGCTACAGCAGGCGACTGCTGACGCGGGGTGACCAGCAACCGAATGCCCAGATAGCAGAGCCAGGCCGCGCCGAGCCATTTCAGCAGGTTATAGGCAATCTCAGACGCCATCAGCAGCGCCCCCAGCCCCAGCCCGACGGCGATCCCCCAGAGCAGACAACCCAGCGTCACACCCAGCGCTGTCGCCCAGGCGCGCCGCCAGCCCTGCGCAATGGCCGTTCGCAGCACCAGCGCGGTGTCAAACCCAGGCGTGAGCGTCAGAATGGTTATCGCAAACAGAAATGAAAAGAGCGTGGCGCTCATAATGATTCTCCGTTATTTCGCCCGGTAAGGGGTGTTCAGGCAGCTTAACAGCCCTGACAGCGTAATGCGCGGGATCAGCTGCCACTCCGGGCTGATTGTGCCAGGCTGGATCGGGTCGGGCTATTCATATTAAGGAGACGTGATTATGAGTAAATTTATTTTTTCATCACCCCGTAAATATGTGCAGGGCGCAGGTGTACTGGACGAGCTGGGAACGTTGCTGACTGAACTGGGCGATCAGGCTTTTCTGGTGGCGGATGAGGTTGTCTGGAAGCTGATTGGTGAACGGACGCAACAGACGTTGCAGTCCGCGGGAGTGAAATTCAGCTGGCAGCAATTTAACGGCGAGGCCTCCAGCAATGAGATCACCCGTCTCAGTGCGCTGGCGAAGCGCCAGGGTTGTAACGTGATTGTCGGGCTGGGCGGCGGCAAAACGCTGGACACGGTTAAGGCGGTAGCGGACGAACTTCAGCAGCCGGTAGCCATCGTGCCGACCATTGCCTCTACCGATGCTCCCTGCAGCGCCCTGTCGGTCATCTACTCTGACAGTGGCGTATTTGAGAGCTATCGCTTTTACAGCAAAAACCCTGATTTGGTGCTGGTGGATACGGCTGTCTGCGCCAGTGCGCCTGCGCGACTCTTTGCCTCTGGCATTGCCGATGGGCTGGCCACCTGGGTTGAAGCACAGGCCGTGGCGCGTTCCCATGCAAAATCCATGGTCAACGGCGATCCGACCCTTGCCGGACTGGCGATTGCCCGTGCCTGCGAAGAAACACTGCTCAAGTGGGGTTACAGTGCCTATATCGCCGTGAGCGAAAAACGGGTCACGCCCGCCGTGGAAGCGGTGGTTGAGGCGAATACGCTGCTCTCAGGACTGGGCTTTGAAAACGGCGGGCTGGCAGCCGCTCACGCCATTCACAATGGTTTTACCGCCATTGATGGTGAAATTCATCATCTGACCCACGGCGAAAAAGTTGCCTATGGCACACTGACGCAGATGGTGCTGGAGCAGCGTCCGGACGAGGAAATTGCGCGCTACATCCGTTTCTATCGCTCTATCAACATGCCGACCACGCTCCGCGAGATGCATCTTGAAAATGAAAGCTGGGAGAATCTGGTGAAAGTGGGCGCTCTGGCCAACAGTGAGGGGGATACGCTGAAAAACCTGAATCCTCATCTGTCACCGGAAGATATTGCCAACGCCCTGCTGGCGCTGGATGCCTTTAGTCAGACAGTGAAATAAGCCGCCAACGGGCGATGATCCTATCGCCCGTTACTCCTCCGCCGCAGGCTGATCCCAGTACTCATATTTATAGGCAGAACTGAGGTGGCGTTCGATGGTGCCGCGCGTGAAGATTTCGGTCTCATGCAGGTAGCTCAGGGTGCAGTTACCGACCTCATCCCATGACTGGCACTCGTCCACCGAGCGGATCGTGCTCAGCGGCGTGCTGGCCGTGCCGTTCAGACGCACTTCACGCCATTGCGGATCGTAGGTGTAGTTGTCCGTGCTGCGGGCGGAAGTGGTGCGTGTCACCAGTCCCTTTGGATTCCAGTGATAGTGAAACTCGCCGTTGGTCGTCGGGTCGCTGCCGCGCGCCACGCTCTTCTCCAGGCGCAACTGGCGATCATAGCGATAGGTCGTGTCGGTAAAACCGCTTTTTCCCATGCTGATAAATTTGTCAGAGGCGCTGGTGATATTGCCATGCTCCCCTTTTTGCCAGTTGATCGTCCCCTGTCGGTTGTCGACCACGACTTCCTTGCCCTCTTTCAGCACTTTCACCATCCAGGCATATTCCGCCACCCAGCCGCCCTGCACTCTCGCAATGTGCTGCTCCATACTGAGGATAACGTTGCGCTCATTTTTGTCATAGCTGACGTCAGCCACGGTCAGGTCGCCGCAGGCGTCAAACTGGCCCAGCACCCGCTTTTGAGAATTCACATCCTTGCCAAATTCCCCCGCAATCACCTGCTTCACTGCGCCTTTGGCATTGCCGCCGAGCAGAATCAGGTTATTGCTGTTGGTGATGGTTGTGCTCTGCGGCCGGCATGCGCTGGCCGCCACGCTGTCACTGTACAGCGCAGTCAGCAACAGGATGAGAGCGGCACTCTGATTGCGATTCATAGGGTCAGTTCCGGGCAACGTTGCTGTAAGTGTAAACCCTGCCGTGAAAAACAGTGGCAACCGGTGACGAATTGAAGCTGCCGCCCGGAGTTATGCCTCAAGCGGTGCGGTGATCTAAGCGTAACGGATAGTGCGGCGGTTTGCGTGGCTCTCTGCGGTAAAAGTCCTGGATGGCAGTGAATAATTTATCTGAACGACGGCTGCTCATTGTGCGGGTGGTCTACCCGGCTGATCGGCTGTAAGGGATATGAAAACACGCTGATGCGGCGGCACGTATTTTCCTCGTCCGGATTCAGCAGGGAAAGCGAGGGAGCCATTCCGTATCAAGCTGGATAGCAAGTATTGGGCTGAAAACCGTCAGACAGTTATTTTCAGGCTATCGCTAGAATGGCCTCTGGCAGGGCTCAACACTTTTGCGTTGCTTAATGGAATTATTTATATTTACTCCAGCTTTTTATCCATACCGGTACTGCCGTCTGTCTGTATTACTCATCATGTCGGGTTTATAACGAACGGAGAAAGGAATCATGGCGCGTAATATTGCCCCCGGATATTGTGTTGTGAATACTTCTGGTGCCGGGTGGTTGCCTGTGCTGCAGTGGGTTCGCTAGTCGGCGGGGCCGCTGCAAGTGCAGCAAACGATTATTTTATGGATATGTGGTTAAAATAATATGGAAAATAGGCTTTTTTATCTCGCTATGGGCTGTGCCCTTGTGCCTTCCTTTATTACCATTATACAGTTCGTGATCTTTTCCATTAACAAAGAGAAATATGAATCTTTGTTATCTTTTTACCATGATGCCAGGTTTGAATTACCACCCCTTTACAGGTTTTATGGGTCTATGGGTTTTTTGGGGTCGTTTGGCATGTCCTATTTCTTCTCAAGACTCAGAAAAGGAAAAAAGGTCATTTTTCAGCCCAGACAACACGTTGCTATTACCGAGCATCTGAAAGGCATGAACTACAACCTCACTGTATGGATTGATAATTACTATTACCTTTCACTTTCATCGCTGTTTTTGTATGCCGTTTTTTTAATAATTTCTTTAGTGAAAGCTATCATCACACAATTTTGAAACCCGCCTTTATCAGACGCAAAGAGAGCCAGAAATTCGTACGCGTAATACATAGTCCTGGCTTTACTTGTACAGACTATTCAGTCAGAGACAGGTAGTGCGTTTTAAAGAAACCTCAGGCTTTTACAAAACCTGAGCCGACGCTGATTTGATCCTGAACCTTAATTTCAGACAAAAAGAACCCCAGCAAGCATACTGGGGTTTGGTACTTGCAAACACCACGTCAATGATCGGCGTGCTGCGCGGCAAAATCTGTTGTAGCTCAGGCGACCCGGACGGTGCTCATCTGCATCACGCTTTTCATCGCCTCAACCACATCGCCGTCGACGCAGTAGCGGCTGAACTCGTCGGTTTCGGCTTCTGAACACATGGAAACACCCGCTTTGCGGTAGCGCATCGGCGAGGCCATCAGGCGGCTGGCCGAGCTGTGAACTTCGCGAATGCCCATATCGAGAAACTTTTGCAGGTTGCTGAGACGTACCCCGGCACCCGCCATAATAGTAGGACCCGTGCTGGTCTCATTAAGTTCCCGGAGTAATGCAATTCCGTTTTCGGCGCTCTGCTGCTGCCCGGAGGTCAGAATCCGTGCCACCCCCAGATCGGTTAATGTTTCCAGGGCACGCTTAGGGCTGTGACAGAGATCGAAGGCCCGATGAAAGGTGACGCTCAGGCCGTCACACAGCGCCATAATCTGACGCATCTGCCCCTGATGAATATGGGCATCTTCATCCAGCATACCAATCACCAGCCCCGGGAAACCGAGTTCACGGATTAGCGCCACGTCCGATTTCATCGCTTCAAATTCACGTGCGGTGTAACAAAAATCGCCCCCGCGTGGCCGGACAATAGGATGAACCGGAATCGAAACCGCCTGACGGGCCGCCTTCAGCATCCCCGCAGACGGGGTCAGACCGCCTTCGCGCGGGGCGGCACAGAGTTCAACCCGATCGGCACCCGCCTGTTGTGCGGTCACGGCGCAGTCCACGCCATAGCAGCAAATTTCCAGTGTGGTCATTCTCTTCTCCTTTACATGACTCTGGTTCAAGGCAGATTCATCAGTTAGTCTGGCTGCTGGAATGAGTTTACCGGGAAAGTTAACTATGGCATTCAATTTCGACCAACGGATAGACCGCCGTCACAGCGATAGTCTCAAATGGAACAAATATGCGGACCAGGACATTCTGCCGTTGTGGGTCGCGGATACCGATTTCCGATCGCCGGATTGCATCATCAACGCGATAAAAGCCCGTGCCGAACATGGGATTTTTGGTTACGGCGACACGCCCGTTGAGTTTATCGACAGCGCGATCGCCTGGCTTGCCTCACGCTATCAGTGGCACGTAAATCCGGAGTGGATTGTGGTACTGCCCGGCGTGGTGAGCGGGCTGAACCTGGCTGTCCGTGCCTTTACGGCCTCAGACGAACGCACGATAGCGCCGACCCCGATTTATCCCCCGTTTCGCGGGGCGTCAAAGCTGGCGGAGCGCACTCAGCTGAATCTGCCGCTGACCCTGAGCGCGGGACGCTGGCTGCTGGATATGACGGCAGCTGAGGGTGAGATGACGGGCAGCGAGCGGCTGCTAATGCTCTGCAATCCGCAGAATCCGGGCGGCACCGTCTATCGCCGGGATGAACTGCTGGCGCAGCTCGCCTTTGCGCAGAAGCACGATTTGATTGTCTGCTCTGACGAGATCCACAGCGATCTGCTGCTGGAGCCGGGTGTTCAGCACATCCCGTTTGCCAGCCTGAGCGAAGACGCCGCGCAGCGCAGCGTAACCCTGATGTCGCCGTCCAAAACCTTTAATATTGCCGGGCTTGGCGCATCCATCGCCATAATTCCGAATCCCGAACTGCGCGCGCGTTTTACGCGGTTGCGGCGCGGCATTGTGCCTGACGTCGATATTCTGGCGATTACGGCAGCGGCGGCGGCGTGGCGCGAGGGTGAATCCTGGCTGGACGCGCAGAACCTCTACCTGCGCAGCAACCGCGACTGGCTGGTGTCGCAGGTCAATAAAATGACCGGCCTGTCACTCGCCGCGCCGGAAGCCACCTACCTGGCCTGGATCGACGCCAGCGAACTGGGCGTCGCCAGCCCGGCGCTCTACTTCGAAAAACACGGTCTGGGCTTAACCGCAGGCCGGGAATTTGGCAATGACCAGTTTGTCCGGCTCAATTTCGGCTGCACGCGCGCGCTGCTTGACGAGGCGGTCGCCCGCCTGAAACGCGCGGTCGCCGCCCGGATTTAGTTCTGCTCGCTGGCGACAATCTCTTCCAGTCGCCACGGATGAAACTTGATTGTCGTCTGTCCATCCGTCACCGCCAGCGTCGGATTGGGCAGACGCTCATTCTCTCCCTTCGGCGCGCTGGTTTTAAACGAAATGCCCGGCTGCGTCAGTGCCGGGTCAGAGAGCAAGGCCATTGCGCGCATGCCCAGCGACTCCGGATCGCCGCGTAACACGACCTCAACGTGTTCCCAGCCTTCATGGCGATAACGCTTTTCACCCGGCCACGGCAGTTCCACCACATCAATCTGACACCCTGCCACGGTTAAGGGTTGATCGAGCTTAAACAGACAAATCGGTCGCCCGTTGATGACGGCGGAGGAAAATTCTGTGCCCATCTGCTGCAGACCCTTCTGCCAGCGTGCCGCCGTGGTGTCCTGATGACAGCGCACCGCAATATGGTCGATTTCATGATCGCAAAGAGACAAACCCAGGCGCTGCGCAAAGTTTTGCAACGATTCTTCAAAACGCTCTAAATCTGACTTTAAATCATCCAATTCTGCCGGAAAAGTATGCTTCACAACCCTTATTCCTCTCTCTTTATTTAACTTTTGTGACCAGTCTGCTTTATTGTGCGCCGGGAGTTAAGCGTAATAAATGATAAGATTCATCTTATTTGACCGGAAATTTAACGCAAAACCGCATAATAACATCTTTCATTTCGGATTTATCTCCTGTTTAGGACCATGAGTTCCTTGATGAAGTTATATTAAATATATGATTAAATTAGACTTCTTTATTACAATAAGATAACTCTCATTTCAACCTCAATCAATTGCAGCTCTCCCTGCCTTCCTATAAATTTGACCTAACACAACCAAAAGGAATGGCTCTATGTCTATGCTCATCGTTGTCGCTGTCCTGATCGCACTGATGGGATTTGCAATTTCCCGCCACTGGAAGGTGCGTGAAGATAAAAGCGTTAAGAACCCCCGCCGTCATCTGAGACGTCGTTAATGCCTCCGGGAAACATCTTCTCTGGCTCTGTTTCCCCGCTTCATCCAGCTACTGACGCCCACTGACATTTCACGTATACTTTCCCCCTCATTTTTTTCCGTTTTGTCTGCCTCATCCGTTTCTGCCCGTCCGTGACGCGATGCTGTCAGGCAAGATGATGACAGTCCGGCTTAGCAGGCTCGGGCGTTGTTCAGCTTATGAAGGTAACTCGGTGAATATTCAGGCACTTCTTTCCGCAAAAGTCAGTCAGGCAATGGTTTTAGCCGGCGCACCCGCCGATTGCGAACCGCAGGTTCGTCAGTCCGCCAGGGTCCAGTTTGGAGACTATCAGGCCAACGGTATTATGGCCGTGGCGAAAAAGCTGGGACAGGCTCCGCGACAATTAGCGGAAGCGGTGATCCAGCATCTCGACCTGACCGGCATCGCCAGCAAAGTCGAAATCGCCGGACCGGGCTTCATCAATATTTTCCTTGATCACGCCTGGCTGGCGAAGCATGCCCGTGAAGCCCTGAGTCTGCCGCGTCTGGGCGTGCAGCTGGCTGAGCCTCAGACGATCGTGGTCGACTACTCTGCGCCTAACGTCGCCAAAGAGATGCACGTGGGCCACGTCCGTTCCACCATCATTGGTGATGCCGCTGTTCGTACGCTGGAGTTTCTCGGCCATCGGGTGATCCGTGCGAACCACGTCGGCGACTGGGGCACTCAGTTCGGCATGCTGATCGCGTTCCTGGAAAAGCAGCAGAACGAGAATCACGCAGAGATGGCGCTGGCCGATCTCGAAGCCTTCTACCGTGAAGCCAAGCGCACCTATGACGAAGATCCTGAGTTTGCCGAGCGCGCACGCAGCTACGTGGTGAAATTACAGGGTGGCGATCCTTACTGCCGTGAGATGTGGAAGAAGCTGGTCGACATCACGATGAGTCAGAACCAGAAGATTTATGACCGCATGAACGTCACCCTGACCCGCGACGATGTGATGGGTGAGAGTCTTTACAACGATATGCTGCCTGGCATCGTGGCTGACCTGAAACAGAAAGGGTTAGCCGTCGAGAGTGAAGGCGCGACCGTGGTGTTCCTGGATGAGTTCCAGAACAAAGAAGGTGAGCCGATGGGCGTCATCATCCAGAAGAAGGATGGTGGCTACCTCTACACCACGACCGATATCGCCTGTGCGAAATATCGTTATGAGACCCTGAAAGCTGACCGTGTGCTTTACTACATTGACTCCCGTCAGCATCAGCACCTGGTGCAGGCCTGGACTATCGTGCGTAAAGCCGGTTATGTTCCGGAGTCGGTGCCGCTCGAACACCATGCCTTTGGCATGATGCTGGGCAAAGATGGCCGTCCGTTCAAAACCCGCAGCGGTGGCACCATCAAGCTTTCCGACCTTCTGGATGAAGCTTATCAGCGTGCTTACACGCTGGTGCGCGAGAAGAACCCGGAGATGAGCGAAGCGGAAGTCAAAACGCTGGCGGAAGTGGTCGGGATCAGTGCGGTGAAATATGCTGACCTTTCCAAGAGCCGCACCACCGACTACATCTTCGACTGGGACAACATGCTGGCCTTCGAAGGTAACACGGCGCCCTACATGCAGTATGCCTACACCCGCGTACTCTCGGTGTTCCGCAAGGCGGGTATTGATGCCGATTCGCTGGATGCAGAGATTGTCATCAGCGAAGAGCGCGAAGCCCAGCTGGCGACCCGCCTGCTGCAGTTCGAAGAGATCATCACTCAGGTTGCCCGTGACGGCACTCCCCATGTGATGTGTGCCTATCTCTACGATCTGGCCGGTCTTTTCTCCGGCTTCTACGAGCACTGCCCGATCCTGACGGCAGAGTCAGAGTCAACCCGCCTGAGCCGGCTGCAGCTGGCTGCGCTGACTGCGAAGACGCTGAAGCAGGGTCTGGATACGCTGGGCATCGACACCGTCGAGCGCATGTAATCGTCGCGGCGGAGAGGGCCTTCCCTCTCCGCCGCTGACCGCTCCTGTCTTTATTCCCCCTTCTCTGAGTGGCAGAACGACCTCATGTCTGTAGCAGCGCATCTCATCAGCCGTCACCTTCCTGCGGTAAAGCAGTTGCAATGCTTTCTGGCGGTCGCGCATGAGCTTAACTTTCGCCGGGCCGCTGAACGCCTCAGAATGACGCAGCCTCCCCTGACCCGCCAGATTCAGAGTCTGGAAGATCTGCTGGGACAGCCCCTCTTCAGCCGGACACCCCATGAGGTGACGCTCACCGAAGCCGGGCAGGCCCTGGTTGCTAAAGCGGAAGCGATCCTCATCGCCCTCGAAGCCTTAACCCAGGATGCGGGCCCTGTTGCCTCGCGCCTGCGTATCGGCGTAACCCGAACGCTGAACTTTGAAGCTATCACGCCGCTTAACCAGCAGCTCGTTGCACTTCATGCCAGTGACGAGATGGAGATGCCCAGCCTGACCTCCGCGCAGCTGCTGCAGAACCTGGCCCGTAACACGCTCGATTTAATCCTCACCGGAGAAAAAGGCGCGGAGGCTGATGAGGCCGTCCACTACGCCTGGGTTTACCGCGAGCCGCTGCTGGTCGTCCTGCCCGCCTCCCATCCTGCCGCCCGGGCGGAACAGGTTTCGCCTGAGGCCGTGGCTGACCTGCCCCTGTTCTGGTTCGCGCGCAGTGCCAATCCGCTGTTCTACGACAAATGTGAGCGCTACTTCGCTACGCTTCGCGTAGCGCTGAAACGGCAGCGGGAGCCGGAAGATTCACTGCTGATGCTGTCCCATATCGCCAGAGGCAAGGGTTTCGCCCTGATGCCCCGGTCAAAATGTACCTTCAATCAGGCCGGACTCTGCTACCGGCCGCTGAGCGAACGCGCGGCCCGGCACCTGGCAATTGATGTTTATGCCGCTATCCGTGCCGATGAAAAAAACGAGGCGGTTCTCGCAGCGCTGGAAAAATTATCCCCTCAAAAGTAAGCCATCCCTTAAAAACAGCTGCACTCCATCAGAGAAAATATATTTACGCTGCTCTCAAAACGAAGCGTTAATTTCCCATTCCCGCCGTTTTCAGTTGTGCAATTAATAACCTCCACCACCGCTCCGGTTAATTATTCACCTGCCTGATACCTTTCTGGTATTGCCAGAACAGCAATTCATGGCTGTCGGCATGAGTGAAACAATGGCGGCTCACTCACGAGGAGAGACAATGAAAACACGCACGTTATCTCAGGGGCTGGAGGTCAGCGCGATCGGTTATGGCGCAATGGGGCTGAGCGAATTTTATGGTCATACCGACGACCGCCACTCACTGCAGCTGCTTAACCAGCTACGCGAAACCGGCATCACCTTTATCGACACCGCCGATCTTTATGGCCGCGGCCACAACGAGCAGTTGATCGGTCAGTTTCTTGCCGGGCTGAGCCAGGCCGACCGGCAGACATTTACCGTCGCCACCAAATGTGGCATCGCCCGGCCAGCGGATGAGGCCTATGCCCGCACCATCAATAATGAGCCGGACTACATTATCCGCAGCTGCCACGCGTCGCTGAAACGACTGGGCGTTGAGCGCATCGACCTGTTCTATCTGCATCGTATCAGTCCAGCGACACCGATTGAGGAGAGCATGGCGTGCCTCAGCAGTCTGGTGCAGCAGGGCAAGATTGCACAGATTGGATTATGCGAAGCCTCCGCCGCCACGCTGAAGCGCGCGCATGCCGTGCATCCTCTGGCGGCATTACAGACGGAGTATTCACTCTGGACGCGGGACATTGAGGCGGCGATCCTGCCAATGGTGAAACAGCTCGGCATCGGACTGGTGCCCTACTCGCCGCTGGGCAGAGGTTTTCTTACCGGTAAATACCGTAACAACAGCGATTTTACTGAAGGCGACTTCCGCAAAAATAATGACCGCTTCCAGCAACAAAATCTCGACCACAATCTCAGCCTTCTTAACGCGATCGCGCCGCTGGCTGAGAAATATCATGCCACCAGCGGGCAGATTGCGCTGGCGTGGTTACTGGCTCAGTATGAAAAAGTGGTGCCGATCCCAGGCACGAAGCAGCTCGTCTGGCTTCATGAAAATGCCGGGGCCGCAGAGATTGAACTGGAAGAGGCCGATGTCCGGCTGCTGAATGGCCTGCATCAGCAGATCGAAGTCAAAGGTGGCCGCTACTCTGAAGAGGGAATGAAGGGGGTAAATGGCTGACCCTGATTAGCACTTGCGCACTGTGCAACGGTGCGCTAAGCTGATTTCAACATGATACAGGGAGGTCATGATGTGGCAACGTTAAGGAACATCGACAGTTTCAGGGATGAATGGCTCAGGGACTTTTTTTATATGGGAAACATTCCGGAAAAATCCCGATGACACTCTCATCAGCCCTGGCCAGAAAGCTCGATATTATTAATGCCGCGGTAAACTATCAGGATCTGAGATCACCACCAGGCAATCGTTATGAGGAGCTGAACCCACCTCTGAAAGGATATGCGGCAATCAGAGTCAATGAGCAATACCGGCTGATTTTCAAATGGATCGACGGTAAGGCTGTTGATCTTTATCTGGACCCGCATAGTTACAAAAGACACAAATGATAATCACCAGACATCCTGATGTCGGACGCTGCCACCCTGCCGGCAGCATTATCAGACGCTGAAAGAGATGAAGAGAGCAACGATATGAATCAGGCGACCCGAAAACCGACTACTGTTGGCGACGTGTTACTTTACGAATACCTGGAGCCAGCTGGCCTGAAAATCCTTGATTTAGCAGAGATGCTGAAGGTACACCGTAACACCGTCAGCGCTCTGGTGAATAATAACAGGAAGCTGACACCGGATATGGCTTTCAGACTGGCTGCGGCCTTTGAGACCAGTGTGGAGTTCTGGCTTAACCTGCAAAACAGTGTTGATGTCTGGGAAGTGATGCACGATGTACGCGCTCAGGAGGAGATCAGTCGCGTAACCCCGCTGAAGACGTTTCTGGCGCAGAAAGAGAATCAGGTGGCGTGAAAGTGAAGAACGTCGCCCTGACGGCGCGTTTACAGGCAAATCTTTCAACGGACACCAGGGCCGCGCTGAGCGCGCCCTGATATCACATCTCCCGGATCTCAGGCTTCTTTCAGGCTCTCCGGTAAACGCCCTACTCGTAGTTGACCATCACTTCGCTGCTGACCACCCGCAAACCTGGCGGCAGCGCCCCGCTTCCGGCAAAACCAAACACCATATGCAGCGGTTCATCGGCACTCAGATGGGCCAGCCCGCGCGTCACACCGCTGGCCCCCTCCAGCGTCGCGCAGCGCTGCACGCCGCAGAGCCGCACCTCCAGACCGGAAGGCGCCGGCCGGCTCAGCTCATAACGCCAGCTGATTACGCTGACCTCACCGCCCACACCGGTGGGGGGCGTCAGCGGCTGCGACCGCATCCAGCTGCCCCGGTTTGCCAGCGGTGGCCCGCTGGCACTGCCACTCCAGGCCCCGCCGGCCGCCTGTGCCATCAGCGGCAGCAGCAACAACAGAGCAATTGGCCAGCGCATTATTTGCCTCCGATGGTGGCGGTCATGCGGATCTGACGGTTGTCGCTCAGCTCCAGATTTGAAATTACCACCAGCTGTGGCAGGTTGCGGCGCAGGAAACGCGCCAGCAGCGCACGCAGCGGATGATTGACCAGCAGCACCGGTGGCGCGCCCAGCATCTCCTGACGCTGCAACGCCGCCTGAGCCTGGCTTAACAGCCGATCGGCCAGCCCCGGCTCCAGCCCGCCGCCACCCTGCAGGGCCTGCAGCAACAGCCGCTCCAGCGTCGAGTCCAGCCCGATCACCTGCACCTCATCATTACCCGGGAACCACTGCTGGGTAATCGCACGGCCCAGCGCCACACGAACGACGCTGGTCAGCTCCTGCGGATCGCTCTGCACCGGCGCATGCTCCGCCAGCGTTTCAATGATGGTTCGCATATCGCGAATCGACACCCGCTCAACCAGCAGGTTCTGCAACACTTTATGCAGCGTCGTCAGCGTGATCACACCCGGCACCAGATCTTCGGTCAGCTTCGGCATCTCCTGCGTCACCCGATCCAGCAACTGCTGCGCTTCCTGACGACCAAACAGCTCGCTGGCGTACTGACCAATCAGGTGATTCAGGTGGGTCGCGACGACGGTACTGGCTTCCACTACGGTAAAGCCCTGAATCTGCGCCTGCTCTTTCAGCGCGCTGTCAATCCAGACCGCCGCCAGGCCAAAGGCGGGATCGACTGTCGCTTCACCCGGCAGCGAGCCAGCCGCCGTGCCCGGGTTGATCGCCATCCAGCGGCCAGGGTACGCATCCCCGCTGCCAATCTCCACCCCTTTCATCAGAATGCGGTAGCGTGCAGGCGGCAGCTCCATATTGTCGCGAATGTGCACGACCGGCGGCAGGAAACCCACATCCTGAGCGACCTTCTTACGGATACTGCGGATACGCCCCAGCAGCTCGCCATTTTGCTGATGATCGACCATCGGAATCAGGCGGTAGCCCACTTCCATGCCCAGCGTGTCTTCCAGTTGCACATCGGTCCAGGAGGCTTCCGTGGTGGCAGGCGTGTCCGCCGCCGCTTTGTTACTGATGCTGCCTGCACTGTCCACTTTCTTCTTCGGCTGCATTTCGCGGCCGCGCAGCCACCAGGCCAGACCCAGTAAGGCTGCGGTAAACAGCAGGAAGACAAAGTTAGGCATGCCCGGCACCAGGCCCAGCAGACCGATTACCCCGGCGCTGAGCATCAGCACGCGCGGATCTTTGAACAGCTGGGTGACCATCTGCTCGCCCACATCCTGATCGGTGGCGACGCGCGTCACGATAACACCGGCCGCGGTGGAGATAACCAGCGCCGGGATCTGAGCGACCAGACCATCACCGATGGTCAGCAGGGTATAGGTTTCTGCGGCATGACCCACATCCATACCGTGCTGCACCACGCCGACCAGCAGGCCGCCGATGACGTTAATCACCATGATCATGATGCCTGCGATGGCATCCCCGCGAACGAACTTACTGGCACCGTCCATCGAGCCATAAAAGTCCGCTTCCTGGGTCACCTCTGCACGGCGACGCTTGGCCTCATCTTCGCCGATCAGACCGGCGTTGAGGTCGGCATCGATTGCCATCTGCTTACCGGGCATCCCGTCCAGCACAAAGCGCGCGCCAACTTCCGCGATACGCCCGGCACCCTTGGTAATAACCATGAAGTTGATGATGACGAGGATGATAAACACCACAATACCGATGGCGAAGTTTCCGCCCACCAGGAAGTGGCCGAACGCTTCCACCACCTGCCCCGCCGCCGCGGCACCCGTGTGTCCTTCCATCAGGATGATACGGGTCGACGCGACGTTGAGCGCCAGGCGCAGCAGCGTAGAGAAGAGCAGGATGGTCGGGAATGCCGCAAACTCCAGGGTCCGCTGGGTGAACATCGACACCAGCAGGATCATGATTGACAGCGCAATGTTAAAGGTAAACAGCAGATCGAGGATGAATGGCGGTAAAGGCAGCACCATCATCGACAGGATCATCAGGATCAGCACCGGACCTGCCAGCACCTGCCACTGCATCTCTTTAAAGTTGCCCGGTAAACGTAGTTTTGCGGCCAGGTTGTTAGCCATCGTTTTTGCTCTCTCCTGCAAAGTCCATCTCTGCCGGAACCGGCAGGTTTTTTGGTTTGGCTGGGATCAGGCCGCCTTCACGCTTCCAGCGGCGTGACTGCCAGACCCATGCCAGTACCTCTGCCACGGCAGCATAAAGCGCGCCGGGGATGTGCTGACCAATCTCAGTGTGTCGATACAAAGCACGCGCCAGCGGCGGTGCTTCCAGAACCGGGATGCGGTGCTCCGCGCCCAGTTCACGAATTCTCAGGGCTATCTCGCCTGCGCCTTTGGCGACGACTTTTGGCGCACTCATCTTCTTCTCGTTGTACTGCAGCGCCACCGAGTAGTGCGTCGGGTTGGTGACGATAACGTCAGCTTTCGGCACATCCGCCATCATGCGGCGGCGCGCGGCGGCGCGCATCTGCTGGCGGATACGCCCCTTAACGTGCGGGTCACCCTCCTGCTGCTTATGCTCGTCGCGGATCTCCTGCATCGACATCTTCAGCTTTTTGAAGTGGCTGTAGAGCTGCCAGAAGACGTCATATCCCACCATCGGCACCAGCCCCAGCATCACCAGCGAACAGCAGACGGCGATCATCTCCATGCCGTGGATCAGCGCGTTAATCGGGGCTTCGCTGATCAGCCGCAGCATCTCCGGCCAGTGGCTCCAGATGTACCACCAGCCTACGGCACCGACGAGAATGGTTTTGAGCACGCCTTTAAACAGTTCGGTCCAGGCCTGAGCGGCAAACATCCGCTTGAAACCAGCCATCGGACTCAGTTTTTTCAGGTCGAACTTGATCGATTTGCCGCTGAACACGATACCGCCCAGCAGCATGGGGGCGGCAATCGCCACCAGCACCAGCCCGCCCATCAGGGGCAGCAGCGCCATCAGCGCCTGCGTGATCAGTCCGCCGATGTGGCTGACAATGATTTTGTCATCTCTGACCATGCCATGATCAAAGCGGAGGCCGGTGGCGACCATCGCGGCCAGCCGGTGCGCCATCATGTTGCCGCCTACCCACAGGATCATGATGCCGGCCAGCAGCATCAGTAATGACGTCAGTTCGCGCGAACGCGGAATCTGGCCCTCTTCACGCGCTTTCTCAAGTCGGTGGGCCGTGGGCGATTCTGTTTTGTCTTCGTCGCTTTCTTCAGCCACGACAAACCTCAGCTGGCAGGAATTCTGAGCATAGGATGCCAAATCTGGCTTAAGTCAAAGCGGAGATAAGATGGGGAAAAAGGGCGTTCTTTCGGGGATGAATCTGGCAATGCGGAACGGGGCCACCGGAGGGTGACCCTGTTTTACGGCAGTACAGCGCTGTTGCCCGCCCGCAGGCGGACAACATCGGGTCAGAACCCTAAGCTGTCCAGCAGGTCATCAACCTGATCCTGGTTCGCTACCACGCCCGGAGCATCGGCGTGGATCTGCGGCCCGTTCAGCAGGCTGGTGCCTTCCTGGCGCTTCTCTGCACTGACTTCCGGCATGTTCTCCAGCAGCACCATCAACAGCTGGCGCTCAATCTCCTGGATCACATCCATCATGCGCTTGATTACCTGACCGGTCAGATCCTGGAAATCCTGCGCCATCATGATGGCCAGCAGCTGTTTGTTGGTGAAGGAGGTATGCTCTGGCACAGCGTCGAGGAATGCGCGCGTATCCGTCACCAACTCCCGCGCATCACCCAGTTCAATCGGGTTCTCAAACCACTCATCCCAACGCCCTTTCAGCTGAGTTGCCCCGGCTTCCATTTTATCCTGATGTGGCTGAGCTGCTTCAACACAGTTCAGCGCACGGTCGGCGGCCTGCGCCGTCATCTGCACCACGTAATCCAGACGGTCGCGGGCATCAGGAATAGCTTCAGCGGCATCGGCGATGGCTTTATCCAGCCCCAGCTCGCGCAGGCTGTCGCGCAGCATGCGGGTCAGAGACCCGATGCGACTGATGATGTCGTGTGCCGAGGCATCCATAGTTGGTTTCGGAAGGTCGCTCATCACATCTCCTTACATGCCCAGTTTTTCAAAAATTTTACCCAGCTTCTCTTCCAGGGTAGCGGCGGTGAAAGGCTTCACCACATATCCGCTGGCGCCTGCCTGAGCAGCAGCGATAATGTTCTCTTTCTTCGCTTCTGCGGTCACCATCAACACCGGCAGCGTGCTCATCGCCGCGTCGGCACGAATGGTCTGCAGCAGCTGCAGGCCATCCATGTTTGGCATGTTC
The DNA here is from genome assembly GCF_059731105.1 of Type-F symbiont of Plautia stali. Lineage (NCBI taxonomy): Bacteria > Pseudomonadati > Pseudomonadota > Gammaproteobacteria > Enterobacterales > Enterobacteriaceae > Type-F symbiont of Plautia stali. The sequence continues at coordinate 2,303,743 of NZ_AP035909.1, forward strand.
CAGTCAGAAATGACGAAGTCGAAACCGCCTGCTTTCAGTTTGCCAAGGGCATCCACACCATCTTCTGCTTCTTCTACGTTATTGAAGCCCAGCTCTTTCAGCAGGTTACGGACAATACGACGCATCGTATTGAAGTCGTCTACTACCAAAAAGCGCATGTTTTTATCAGCCATATCTACTCCTGAGTTGTCTCGCCCGGCAGGACGGGCCTGTTAAATACGCAATGCCTGTCCGGCGCTAATTTTCGCCAGCATGTGCTGGCTGATGTTGCTTAAATCCACGACTTCATTCACACCGCCTGTGGCAATTGCCTCACGCGGCATGCCAAATACTACACAGCTGGCCTCGCTCTGGGCGATGGTCCAGGCTCCCGCCCGGTTCATCTCCAGCATCCCGGCGGCGCCGTCGTTGCCCATGCCGGTGAGGATCACCCCCACCGCATTTCGTCCGGCGTTGATCGCCACCGATTTGAACAGCACATCCACCGACGGTTTGTGCCGGTTAACCGGCGGGCCGTCATTGAGCTTCACAACATAGTTGGCACCGCTTCGGGCCAGCTCCATATGCATCGCGCCTGGCGCGATATAGGCGTGACCCGGCAGAATACGCTCGCCATCTTCCGCCTCTTTCACCGTGATCTGACACAGCTTGTTCAGACGCTCGGCAAAGGAGCGGGTAAAGCCTGGTGGCATGTGCTGGGTAATCAGCAGCGCCGGGCTGGTCGCCGGTAACGGCTGCAGCACATGACGGATCGCCTCGGTGCCGCCGGTAGAGGAGCCAATCGCAATCAGTTTCTCACTACTCAGCAGCGGCCCTGCTTTCAGCGTCACCGGGGCCGGCATCGCGGCGCGGTTATGCAGACGGGCACGGGCCGCGGCGCGGATCTTGTCGCCAATCATCTGGCTGTAAGCCAGCATCCCTTCGCGGATGCCGAGCTGGGGCTTGGTGACGAAATCGACCGCCCCCAGTTCCAGCGCCCGCAGCGTAATCTCGGAGCCTTTTCCGGTCAGAGAGGAGACCATCACGACCGGCATCGGGCGTAACCGCATCAGTTTTTCCAGGAAATCGAGGCCATCCATGCGCGGCATTTCCACATCCAGCGTCAGCACCTGCGGATTGAACTGCTTGATCAAATCGCGGGCGACCAGCGGATCCGGCGCCGTAGCGACCATCTCCATATCCGGATGACTGTTGATGATTTCCGTCATCAGTTGCCGCATCAGCGCAGAGTCATCTACGCACATCACGGTGATTTTGCTCATCATCTTTCCTTCGTCAGTCCATAGACGGTTTGTCCGCGCAGCCAGAACTCTTTACTGATCTGACTGAAGTTCTCTGAGTGACCGGCGAACAAAATGCCGCCCGGCTTCAGCAGCGGGACAAACCGACGCAGAATCTTCTCCTGCGTCTCTTTATCGAAATAGATCATCACATTGCGACAGAATATGGCGTCAAACGGCCCCGGCAGCGCCCACTCGTTAGCCAGCAGGTTAAGCTGGGCGAACGTGACCAGCCCACTGAGCTCAGGGCGCGCCCGCACCATGCCCGCATGCGGCCCGGTTCCGCGCAGAAAGAAGCGCTGCATCTGCGCCGGTGACAGCGTGCGCAGCTCCTCCTGGCGATAGACGCCGGAAACCGCTTTTTCCAGTACCTGGGTGTCGATATCGCTGGCGTGAACCTGAAATTTGCCGGGTCCGGTCCCCAGCGTTTCGGCCAGCGTCATGGCGATCGAATAGGGTTCTTCGCCGGTTGACGCCGCGGTGCTCCAGACGCTGAAGTTGCCCTGGCGCTTACGTGCATGCTCCGCCAGAATCGGGAAGTGATGTGCTTCACGGAAGAACGCGGTCAGGTTGGTCGTCAGGGCGTTAATAAACGCCTGCCACTCGGCACTGTTCGGGTCGGACTCCAGCAGCGCCAGGTAGCGACCAAAATCGTCGATGTTCAACGTGCGCAGACGACGAACCAGACGGTTGTAAACCATCTCACGCTTGTGATCGGCCAGTACGATACCGGCACGCTGATAGATCAGCTGGCTGATACGGCGAAAATGCGCATCGGAGAGCGGCAGGCGCTGCACCATCTGTGACAGCAGCGTTGTCGTCTCATTTTGATCTAATATCGTCGATTTTTTCATCTCTGCACCTGGCCCGAACTGAATACATTAACTCTGCTGCGATGTCCGGCCGCGAAACGGCGGCCGGACGACGGGCGATTAAAAGGTTTCCCAGTTGTCGTCACTGCGCGCAGCAGACTGACGGCCAACGGCTAACGGCGCATCAAGCTGTAGGGTTTTTGTCGCCGTTGTCTTGTTAACGGCCTGAGCGACAAATTCTTTACCAATATTGAACACTGAAACTGCCTGTTTTAAGTGACTTGCCTGATCTTCGAGCGCCGCAGCGGCTGCCGCAGACTCTTCGACCAGCGAGGCGTTCTGCTGGGTCACGCGATCCATCTCGGTAACCGCCAGGCCAACCTGGTCGATACCGCGGCTCTGCTCGTCTGACGCAGAGGCGATTTCACCCATGATGTCGGTCACGCGGGTTACCGCGCTGACGATGTTGCTCATGGTGTCACCGGCGCTTTCTACCAGCACCGAGCCGGTATTCACGCGACTCACGGAATCTTCAATCAGGCCTTTGATCTCTCTTGCGGCCTGGGCGCTGCGCTGCGCCAGGCTGCGCACTTCACCGGCCACCACGGCAAAACCGCGCCCCTGTTCACCCGCACGGGCGGCTTCAACCGCCGCGTTCAGCGCCAGAATGTTGGTCTGGAAGGCGATACCGTCGATGACGCTGGTGATATCGGCAATTTTCTTCGAGCTGCCCGCAATCTCTTTCATGGTGGTGACCACGCCATCCACCACTTTGCCGCCCTGCTGCGCGGTTTCCGAGGCGGTCAGCGCCAGCTTCGACGCCTGACGGGCGTTTTCGGCGTTCTGCTTCACGGTGGCCGTCAGCTGCTCCATACTGGCCGCAGTCTGCTCCAGAGAGGCCGCCTGCTCTTCCGTACGCGAAGAGAGATCGTTGTTGCCGATAGCGATTTCGCTGGCACCGGTGTAGATGGCGTCAGAGCCATCACGCACGGTACGTACGGTACGCACCAGCTCCTGCTGCATGTGCTGCAGAGAGGTCAGTAACTCACCGATTTCGTTTCGCACGCTAATCTCAATCGGCTGAGTCAGATCGCCACGCGCAATGTGCTGGATATGTTCCATGCTCTGACGCAGCGGACGGATCAGCACCGAGCGCATCACGTTCCACACCAGGATAATCATCAGCAGCGTGACCGCCAGCGTGGCAACCACGATGGTGATAGAACGGGTATAGGCCTGCTGGTTAGCTTCGACACCCTGCTTCGCCAGGACCTGGTTGTACTCAAGCCAGGCGGTGTAATCTTTCTGGAACTTGTCCTGATAGCTCTGGGTTGGCTGATCGACAAAGCCTTTGAAGTTGCCGGTGGTGAAGAAGACCATCAGCTCCGCCAGCGCATCGTGATAGGCCTTGTAGTTCGCCTGCAGTGCCAGGACGTTTTCGGCCGTTTTGCCCTTCTCCGACAGGTTATCGTTGAAGATCTGATAGTTGATTTCCGCCTGTTTCAGCTCTTCACCCGCCAGTGCCACCAGCTCTTTCACGCTGGCACCCGATCCCGCCATCTGCGCATCCTGCAGAAAACGAATACCGGCGCGGTTGAGGGTGTTGCGCGCCTGAACAAGCGAAACCCATGAGGTGCCCATAGCCTGCTGCAGCGTATTCAGACGCTGGTTGTAGGCAAAGTTATCTTTATCTGAACTGACAGTTTTGAAGAACATTCCGCCGGAAAACAGCTGCAGCAGCGCAAACAGCGCCAGCACACACAGCAGGCCGGAAACAACGCGTACTCGACTAAACATAAACACCTCATTGGTTGCGATTCGTTTTGTTTATCGGCGCAACGTGAGGGAACTTTATGGATGGCGACGGCTTTACGCCGTCACCAGAGTCAAAGGAAGGAAAATCAGGCGCGGGAAATTTTGAAAACGGAGACCGCCTGCATCAGTACGCTGGCCTGCTGCTCCAGTGCGGCGGCAGCGGCGGCCGACTCCTCAACCAGCGAGGCGTTCTGCTGGGTGACGCGATCCATCTCCGTCACCGCCTGTCCGACCTGCTCAATACCGCGGCTCTGCTCATCCGATGCCGAGGCGATTTCGCCCATGATGTCGGTAACGCGGGTGACCGCCCCGACGATCTCGCTCATGGTGCTGCCGGCGCTTTCCACCTGCAGTGAACCACTGTTGACGCGCGTCACGGAATCTTCGATCAGGCCTTTAATCTCTTTGGCGGCCTGTGCGCTGCGCTGCGCCAGGCTGCGGACTTCACCGGCCACGACGGCAAAACCGCGACCCTGTTCACCGGCTCGCGCCGCTTCCACGGCGGCGTTCAGCGCCAGGATGTTCGTCTGGAAGGCGATGCCATCGATAACGCTGATGATGTCAGCAATTTTCTTCGAGCTGCCCGCGATCTCTTTCATGGTGCTGACGACACCATCGACCACTTTTCCGCCCTGCTGAGCGGTTTCCGAGGCGGTCAGCGCCAGCTGAGAGGCCTGGCGGGCGTTGTCCGCATTCTGCTTCACGGTGGCGGTCAGCTGTTCCATGCTGGCTGCGGTCTGCTCCAGCGAGGCGGCCTGCTCTTCGGTGCGGGCCGACAGATCGTTGTTACCGGCAGCGATTTCGCTGGCGCCGGTAAAGATGGCATCAGAGCCGTCGCGCACATTGCCGACCGTCATCACCAGCGACTGCTGCATCTCATGGATGCCTGCGGCCAGCTGGCTCATCTCGTTGCGGCCATCAACCACAATCGGCTGTGTCAGATCGCCAGACGCGATAGCACGAATCTGGGTCAGCAGCTGGTGCAGCGGCTGAATCAGCACCTGACGCAGGCCAAACCAGCAGGCGACGATCACGGCAATGACCGTAATACCAATCGCGCCCAGCAGCCACATCATCTGGGTAAAGGCACGCTGGTTCTGCGCCATGCCCTGATCGGAAAGCTCAGTCTGACGTTCACGCCATGCGCTGTAACTCTCCTGCATGGCAACCTGCTTCTGCTCGATGTTCTGTTTGAACATCCCTTCCAGATCGCGGGCCTGCAGGCTCGCCACCATCCCCTTCAGCCCTTTTTCATATTGCGCATAATCCGCTTCGAGTCTGTCACGCAGCGCCACTTCCAGGCCCGGCGTGGCAGGCAGATCGTAGTAGACTTTGAAGTGACGATCGGCTTCCGCTAACTGACTGTTAGCGCGGTTCATCAGATCATCCAGCTGACCGCCGTTCATCTGCGCCGCCATGCTGGTCTGCAACCGCAGCATGGCGCGGTTCAGTGTGGTGCGGCTGTTGTTCAGAGAGATATAGGCATCCGTCATCGAGGTGACGTTGCGGTTAGAGACCTGCGACAGTGCAAAAGCCGCTTTGTCATTATTCAGAGCGGACCAGAAAAGGCTGCCAGAAATTAACTGGAGCGCGCCAAAGATAACCAGTACGGCGATTAAACTGGTCACCACTTTTATTTTTTTTAACATCTCGTTCCCCTGCAGGTTGATTAAGGTGCAGCGGCTATATCGGCGTGATTACGGGATTAATTAACGCTTTTCGGCACCTGAAGACCGAAAATGGCTTTTGTAATTATTTTTATCAGTGCGGGGCTATCAGTTTGACTTTAGTCAGAAAAATCACGGAGGGCGCTGCGCAGCCCGCAGGATGCGCAGCGTTAAATCGCACGGATCGCCAGTGCGTTTCACTGGCGTGTGGCGTTCTGTCAGCGGTCAGAAGGTTTCCCAGTGGGTGTCACTGACCGGTGCCGTCAGGGCTTTGCGTGAGGCCGGCAGCGCGGTCACGGGGGCGGCGATCGGCACATGCTTCGTCAGGGTCTGTGGGGCAGCGTCGCGTCTGATTTTAAACAGCGATACGGACTGGCTTAACCGGCTGGCCTGATCTTCCAGCGAGGCCGCCGCGGCCGCAGACTCCTCTACCAGCGAGGCGTTCTGCTGGGTGACACGATCCATTTCGGTGACCGCCTCCCCCACCTGATCGATTCCCCGACTCTGCTCATCAGAGGCCGAGGCGATTTCGCCCATGATGTCGGTGACGCGGGTCACCGCGCTGACGATATCGTTCATGGTTTCACCGGCGGTGCCGACCAGCTGTGAGCCAATGCTGACCCGGTTGACCGAGTCGTCGATCAGCCCTTTGATCTCTTTGGCCGCCTGGGCGCTGCGCTGCGCCAGGTTGCGCACTTCCCCTGCCACCACCGCAAATCCGCGTCCCTGTTCACCGGCGCGGGCCGCTTCCACGGCGGCGTTCAGCGCCAGAATGTTGGTCTGGAAAGCGATGCCATCAATCACGCTGGTGATGTCGGCAATCTTCTTCGAGCTTCCGGCAATTTCACTCATGGTTTTCACCACCCCATCCACCACGCTGCCGCCTTTTTCTGCGGTTTGCGAGGCACTGAGCGCCAGCTGTGACGCCTGACGCGCGTTTTCGGCGTTCTGTTTCACGGTGGCGGTCAGCTGCTCCATGCTGGCTGCGGTCTGCTCCAGTGAGGCGGCCTGCTGTTCCGTCCGGGCGGAGAGATCATTATTCCCGGCGGAGATCTCACTGGCACCAGTGAAAATCGCATCTGAGCCATCGCGCACCTGGCTGACGGTACGCACCAGCGACTGCTGCATCTCATGCAGACTGGCGGCGAGCTGCGTCATCTCGTTGCGCCCTTCCACGACGATGGTGTGGGTTAAATCACCCCGGGCGATATGCCGGATGTGATCGATGCTCTCGTTCAGCGGCGTCAGAACGATTTTACGCAGTCCGGACCAGCAGAGCAGAATCACCGCCAGCACGGCGACCAGAATCGTGCCCAGGATCCACATCATCCGGCTGTAGGCCGCGCTGTTCGCCTCTGCGCCCAGCGAAGCCAGGCGATTCTGATCGGCACGCCACTCACGATAGAGGGTTAAAAAGGCACTCTGACTGGGGGCGACCGGAATTTTACCGGCGGCGGTGAGATCGCCCGCCTGCAGCGCCGTCTGCATGGCACCCAGCGCCCCGGCATAATCCGCGTAGCGCTGGTCGAGCTGGCTGTTAAGTTGCTGATTCTGTCCCGGAGTGTCCGGTGTCTCTTTGAACAGCCGGTAAAAGCCCTCTGCCGACTGCTGGAATCCTTTGCTCTCTTCAAACAGCCCCGCGACGTCGGCAGTTTTGCCCTCCAGTTTGCTGGTGGCGAAACGTAACTGAACACGCGTCAGCAGGACCCGGCTCTGATTCAGGCTGAGATAGGCGTCGTTCAGTGCCTCAGTATTTTTGGCCGCCAGCTGGGAGACCGCGAAACTCTGCTTGTCGTGGCTCAGCGCGGAGTAAAAAACAGAACCGGAGATGGCCTGTAAAAGCCCAAACACCAGCAACACCAGCAACAGACTGGTGACAACACGGATTTTCGTTAACATGATTAACCCTGAAAAAAGTAAGTGATTTGAGGTGACGTCTGAAGTATCGGCAGGAGGAGGCAAAAAATCAGAGGGGGAGACGTGTTTATTATCTGAACAGAAAGGGATAATTACCGGTGAGAATGATCACGGGCCGGTTAAGACCGGCCCGTGATAAACACCTTACGCGCGCAGGTTATCGACCAGCGCCATCTCGTCGCTGCTCAGCAGCTTCTCGATGTCGACCAGAATCAGCATACGCTCGCCGAGCGCACCCAGACCGGTCAGGTATTCGGTAGACATGGTGACCGCGAACTCCGGGGAAGGACGGATCTGATCCTGGGTCAGCGACAGCACGTCAGAGACGCCGTCAACCACAATGCCGACCACGCGGTTTTCCAGATTCAGCACGATGACCACGGTGTTGTCATTGTACTCCACATCGGGCTGTGCAAACTTCACGCGCAGATCGATGATCGGTACGATAACGCCGCGCAGGTTGGTTACACCACGGATAAAGTCAGGGGTGTTTGCGATACGGGTAACCTGATCGTAACCGCGGATCTCCTGCACCTTAAGGATATCGATGCCGTACTCTTCGTCGCCCAGCGTGAAAACCAGGAACTCCTGACCTACGGTTTCGCCAGCAATTTTTGTCACGGTTGCCATTCCATTCATGTTATTTACCTTTTCGTTTTCAATCAGGCGGCAGCGCCGGCCACACGTTTTTCACGGTTCAGAGATTGCAGGGCGGAGACATCGACAATCAGCGCGACGCTACCGTCACCCAGAATGGTCGCGGCAGAGATGCCCGGCACCTTGCGATAGTTGCTCTCCAGGTTCTTCACCACCACCTGATGCTGACCAATCAGCTGATCGACCAGCAGCGCATAGCGTTTGCCCGCGCTCTGCAGGATCACGACGATCCCCTGCGTGGCTTCCGTTTTCGCGCCCTGCACATCAAAGACGTTCCACAGTTCAACCAGCGGCAGATATTCACCACGCACTTCCAGCACGCACTCGCCACCCGCCAGCGGCTTCAGCTCTTCGGCGCGCGGTTGCAGCGACTCCATCACCGCATTCAGCGGCAGAATGAAGACTTCGTCGGCCACACGAACGGACATGCCGTCGAGGATGGCCAGCGTCAGAGGCAGCAGGATGCGAATGGTGGTGCCTTTGCCCTGCTTCGAGGCGATTTCGACGTGACCGCCCATCTCCTGAATGTTTCGTTTCACCACGTCCATACCTACGCCGCGTCCGGAAACATCTGTCACCTGCTCTGCAGTGGAGAAGCCTGGCGCGAAGATCAGCATGCCGACCTCTTCATCGCTCATGTTCTCGCTGACCGGCAGGCCGGATGAGAGCGCTTTAGCCAGAATACGTTCACGGTTAAGGCCGGCACCATCATCGGAGACTTCGATGCAGATGTTGCCGCCCTGGTGTTCCGCGGAGAGCGTCAGGTTACCGGTCGCAACCTTGCCAGCCGCCACGCGTTTCTCAGGCGTTTCGATACCGTGGTCCAGGCTGTTACGCACCAGGTGCGTTAACGGGTCGATGATGCGCTCAATCAGGCTCTTATCGAGTTCAGTCGAGCTGCCCAGCAGGGTCAGTTCAACCTCTTTGCCGAGCTTGCTGGCCAGGTCACGCACCAGACGCGGGAAGCGGCTGAAGACATATTCCATTGGCATCATACGAATCGACATCACCGATTCCTGCAGATCGCGGGCATTACGCTCCAGCTGACCCATGCTGTTCAGCAGGTCGCCATGCGCGACCGGGTCCAGCTCGCCGGAACGCTGCGCCAGCATGGACTGGGTGATCACCAGCTCGCCCACCAGGTTGATCAGCTGATCAACCTTCTCTACCGCCACGCGGATACTGGTGGATTCGCTTGATTTGGCCGGGGCCGCGGCGCGCTTGCTTTCACGCTTCGCTGGTGCCACCGGCAGTTCGGTGACGCTGGCCGTGTGGACTTCTTCCACCACGGGCGCGGCAACCGCCGCCACCGGTGCGGCAACGGCGTCGTCCGCCTCCGGGAAGCGGATCTGTGCTTCGTCGATGACGAAGCAGAGCACCGCCACGATGTCATCTTTGCCCACGCCATCGATGCAGACATCCAGCGTGGTGCTGCCTTTCTGCACGTTGGTCAGGGTGCCGAGATTGCCCATCTCTTCCAGCATCAGATCGACTTCTTTCTCTTTGAGGTCGATCAGCTGAACACGCAGGCCACTGCTGCTGGTGCTGACAGGTTCTTCACTGACAGGCACCACGCTGACCGGCAGTTCTGCCGGCAGACCTTTAGCCTCCAGCGCCAGCTGGCGCAGTGCTTCACAGATATATTTGAAGCTTTCCGCGTTCGGCTCCTGCGCGGTTTTATATGCATCGAGCTGTTCCTGCATAATATCTTTGGTTTCCAAAAACAGGTTGATGATGTCGGTGCTGAGCTGCATCTCGCCGCGACGAGCACCATCCAGAATGTTTTCCAGGATGTGAGTCGTTTCCTGTAATACCGTAAAACCAAAGGTTCCGGCCCCACCCTTAATGGAGTGAGCGGCACGGAAGATGGCGTTGAGCTGTTCAGAATCTGGCTCCTGCGGGTCAAGGCCCAGCAGGTGTTGTTCCATATCCGCTAATAGCTCATCGGCTTCATCAAAAAACGTCTGGTAAAAATCGCTGATGTCCATACTCACGGGAATCACCTCGGCTGTGAGGGGGCTGCTGTATTCACCGCGCTGCCCTGGGGTGCTGGCGGTGCGGTAATTTTTTCAATGGCCGCCGGATCGCTGATCTGGACGGCATCACTTTCTGCGTTCTCTTTTTCTATTGCCGCTTCGGTGTCATGGTTCAACACCAGCAGGCTGATGCGGCGGTTCACTGCATCATTCCCGCCGCGATTTTTCAGGCGCATGGTGTCGGCCATACCCAACACCCGCAAAACTTTGCCGCTGTCCAGGCCACCCATCACCAGTTCACGGCGGGAGGCGTTAGCGCGGTCGGTCGAGAGTTCCCAGTTGCTGTAGCCTTTGTCGCCGCCCGCATACTGGAAGTCATCGGTATGTCCGGCCAGGCTGATGCGGTTCGGGATGTCATTGAGGATCGGCGCTATCGCACGCAGAATGTCGCGCATATAAGGCTCCACCTCGGCACTGCCGGTCTTAAACATCGGGCGATTCTGGCTGTCGATAATCTGAATACGCAGCCCCTCTTCCACCATGTTAATAATCAGATGCGGACGCAGCGTTTTCAGACGCGGATCGGCCTCAATCATCTGATCGAGCTTCTCCCGCAGCCGGTTGAGACGGATCTCATCCAGCTGACGTTTCTGCGCATCCATATCGACCTTTTTGTTCACTTCACCGATCTTTTTCGTCGGATCATCCCCGCCGCCGGGGATCGGGCTTTCGCTGTCGCTGCTGCGCTGCCCGCCAGTGATCGCCACCTTCAGTGGCGTTTTAAAGTAGTCTGCTATCTGCACCAGCTGCTGCGGGTTTGCGATCGACAGCAGCCACATCACCATAAAAAAGGCCATCATCGCCGTCATAAAGTCGGCGTAGGCAATCTTCCACGAACCGTGGCTGCCTTCATGGCCTTTATGTTTGCGCTTTTTGATCAGCACAATTGGGCGATTGCCGTGTTTCATGAAGCCTCGTCCGAAGTCTGTTTAGCCGGGTTCTTAGCGTTACGCACATGCTCTTCCAGTTCGCTGAACGACGGGCGCTCGGCGGAATAGAGCGTCTTACGACCAAACTCCACCGCAATCTGCGGGGCATAACCGTTCAGGCTCGACAGCAGCGTCACCTTGATGCACTGCATCATCTTGGTGGTTTCCGCACACTTCTGACGCAGAACGGATGACAGCGGAGAGATAAATCCGTAGGCCAGCAAAATGCCCAGGAAGGTTCCCACCATCGCATGGGCCACCAGTGCACCCAGTTCCGCCGCCGGACGGTCGGCCGACGCCAGTGCGTGAACCACACCCATGACCGCTGCCACGATACCGAATGCCGGCAGTCCGTCACCCACCGCCGCTATACTCTGCGCTGGTACGTCACACTCATGTTCGTAAGTCTCAATCTCTTCATCCATTAACGCCTCAATTTCAAAGGCGTTCATGTTGCCGCTGACCATCAGACGCAGATAGTCAGTAATGAAATCGACTAACTGTTTATCGGCAAGAATGCGGGGATAATTAGCAAAAATTTCACTCTGGCTGGGATCTTCGATATCGCGTTCCAGCGATAACATCCCCTGCTGACGCGATTTGGCCATCAGACGATAAAGCAGCGCCATCAGATCCATGTAAACCGCTTTGTTGTACTTTGAGCCGCGAAATAACAGCGGCAGCGCTTTCATGGTCTTTTTAATCGACTTGCCGTTGTTGCCGACTAAAAAAGCACCGGCACCCGCGCCGCCGATCATTAATAATTCGGCTGGCTGATAAAGCGCGCCCAGATGGCCACCGACCAGTGCATATCCGCCCAACACGGAGCCTAAAACAACCAGGTAACCTATAATTATCAGCACAAAAAATCCTTACGTCCGTAACGTGTTGGTGGAAGTTAAGCCAGAGAGCCGCAGGCGTTATTCTCAAACCGGAAGCAAAAAAAAAGCAGCGGTATTAACCGCTGCTGGATGGCTTCCACAGTGCGAACAAACTTAAACGGCGTGTTTAACCTGTTCATCCAGCAGTTGTGGAAACATATCGGCAGATTCTGCAGAAAGTTTACGTCTTTTTACGGCACGTGATGGTGGCTGGCACAGGCTGCAGGTAAAGCTGCCAACCGGCTGATGTGCATGGTTAATAAAGCTGCCATTGCAGCATTTGCAGTCAGCCAGTTCCAGCATGCCACTTTCAACAAATCGGACCAGGGTCCAGGCGCGGGTCAGCGCCAACAGCGGGCCCTCGTCCGATTGCGGACACTGCTCAAGGTATAACCGGTAGGCTTTGATGACGGCATCGACGCCACTGCACAGGCCGGTTTTCAGCAAAAATTTCCAGGCGTTACAGAACATGGAAGCGTGGATATTCTGCTCCCAGGTCATGAACCAGTCCGTGGAGAACGGCAGCATGCCTTTTGGCGGCGGGCTGCCACGCAGTTCTTTATAGAGCTTGATCAGGCGACCCCGGCTCAGCTGGGTTTCGCTCTCTAACATCTGTAAGCGTGCACCTAACGAAATCAACTCCATTGCGAGCTGAATGTCACGCGCTTCCTGAACAATACTTTTCTCACTCATGACATTGCTCTCTTTTTAGCAGGCAGATCTTCTTTAGACGCATTACGCAGTAAACGGCTGGATAATAAAATGCCGGTATGAATCTGCTGTAAATCATCCACGCGGGATTCCTGCGTCAGGCGATTAATCGTGCTGCTGTCGGTAAAACGAAACTGGCAAACCAGCTGATTGGTTTCTGCCATTTTTACCATTTCAGGCAATGTTAATTCTGATAATGCATTCGCCATTTTTTCGTCAATGCCGAGGCGAAACATTGCAGAAGCTTTATCCTGGTTAATTAAACGCTGCGCAAGCAGTAAATAAGACAAGTTGAGATCGTAAATATGTTTCAGTACTTCAGAGGTGCCCATTATTTTCCATCCTGAGAGATGCGACGTAACTGTATCGCAGAATATGATCTGCGGTTCGAGCTGCTGTTTGATAAATCAAAAGATGGCAAAAAAATTTCACATAAATTTGATGTCACTGTTTTTCGCCTTCTGTTTTTTGTGAGTTTCAGACCCACCGAAGGTCGAAAATCCATGCCATTTTATTTTCGAGTTCCGGACATCTTCCGTGACGCCTTCTTACTTTTTTTAGGACTATTCCGAAAACAACGCAAATCTATATCGTCTGATTTCGGGTTACAACGACAGCCAGGAGAAATTTTAGATAAAGTGTGACGCAGATCACACTTTTAAGGCAAATTTCTTCAACAACCCTTTACCATTGCTTATCGAGTGGTCATTTTTTGAACAAAAAAGAGCGATTTTAAGTCCAATTTGTCCTGAGAAAGGTTTAATAGGGGGTAAAAGCAGCGTTAATCGACCGTTTGCGCAGTCCGGAATGAATAATCGGTGTTAATCGTTTTAACACCCTATTTAGAACCATTTAAAGATGAGTAATCAGCATTTTATGCTGAAATACAGGCCGGGTATTTGCTGTGAAATTAGTTACTTAAGGGGAGCAACGCTGCGGGTATGTAAATAAATCGTCAGGGTATAACGGCTGTGAGAAGGCCTTCTGACAACCTGGCGTTAACAGTGACAAGGGGTCGCTAAGGAACCGGCACCTGATGTAACAAGGGTTTACATAAGAAAGCCGAATGAGTTGAGGGGTACGCATACGATGGCACTATGAGTATCGGCACGTCGGGCTAAAACTTGAGTTAAAAAGGTAAAGAAAGCGGATAAGCCCCACAGCACGGGATTTCTGCGTGGGTTGCATTTATCGGGCCAGCCTCACGCCCTGATCGGCCTGCCAGACGAAATGCGCCGAAAACGGCGTATCAGACAAGGTGTGGTACCTGCGGAAAGGTTTGAAAAGCGGTGGGACGAAAAACGGCGGCGATATCGCAGGGATATCGCCGCCGTTGTTAACGAGGTCAGGCGAGTTTCGGGAAGGTCGCGACCTTATTATCGGTGCCGTGGTCAGCGCTGCGCGGGGAAATGGCTTCCAGGTCTTTCAGGAAGTTTTCACGCCAGGCGGTAATATCGTTCTTACGCAATACCGCCATCATGTCGTTGTAGCGCGAGATCCTTTCCGTCCGCGGCATGGTAATCGCTTTATCCAGTGCCGCCGCCACTTCATCGCGGTCATAAGGGTTCACGATCAACGCTGAGGTCAGCTCGTTGGCGGCCCCGGCAAAGCGGGAGAGCACCAGAACGCCGGGATCGTCCGGGTCCTGAGCGGCGACATACTCTTTAGCGACCAGGTTCATCCCGTCACGCAGCGGCGTGACCAGGCCGACGTCAGTCAGGCGGAAGATTTTCATCAGCAGGCGACGGTCAAAATGCTGGTTAAGGTAGTAAAGCGGGGTCCAGCCCAGCGTGCCGTACTTACCGTTGATACGCCCGGCTTCGGTCTCCAGCTGATGACGGATATCCTGATACGCCTGCACATCGCCGCGCGAAGTCGGTGCAATCTGCGAGTAGCGGATTTTGCCGCGGTGCTGTGGGAAGTTCTCCAGCAACGCTTCGTAAGCCAGAAAACGCTCCGGCAGACCTTTGGAATAGTCGAGACGCTCACAGGCGATAATGTTACGCGCATCGCCCAGCTCTTTTTTCATCGCCGCCATCTTAGGCGGCAGAGGTCCTTCGGCCATCTCTTTAATACTGTCCGGCTCAATCCCGATAGGGTAAACCTCAGTCATAAAGGTATTGCCAAAGGCGCGATGCTTTTTATCGCCCTTATTCTGCAACTGCGTTAGCTGGCTGACGCTGTCGAGGAAGGCCACGCGGTCAGATTCGGTCTGGAAGCCGAGCAGATCATACTCGCACAGCATCTCCAGCAGCTCTTTATGCGGCGGCAGTGCATTGAATATTTCCGGGGTCGGGAACGGAATATGCAGGAAGAAACCAATGCGGTTATTAATGCCCGCGCGGCGCAGCGCGGCGGCAAACGGTAAAAAGTGATAATCGTGGATCCAGACAATATCATCAGGCTTAATCAGCGGTTTCAGACGCTGCGCAACCATATCGTTTACGTCACAATACCCTTCCCAGGCTTCACGCTGGAACTGCACCAAATCGAGACGATAATGGAAAGCGGGCCAGATGACGGTATTGGAGAACTGGCAATAGTAGAGATCATATTCGTTCTGGTTGAGCGGGAAGGAGGCATACTCAATGCCCTCATGTTCCTGAACGCTGACCTGCTCCTCTTCTTCACCAGAAAACTCGCTGATTTCACCGTTCCAGCCAAACCACAATCCACCCGTGCTTTTCAGGGCATCGAGGATGCCGACGGCCAAACCGCCTGCACTGGTTTTAGACCCATCTGGCATGGCGACACGGTTAGATACAACCACTAAACGACTCATAACCTAAACTCCTTACCGACGTTGTCTTGCTCTAATAGTAATAATGTTTTTTCCAGCCAGCCGTAAACCGCATCGACATCAGTAAGCCGATAATGGGCCTGGCTGGAACCTTCACCGACCTTAATCGAGATGCCCTGCTGCGCGTTAACCGCCACAAAGCCCTTCTCGTCGGTCAAATCGTCACCGATAAAAACGGGGGTACGTCCGGCAAACGGGGCCTGCTGCATAAGGTCGCTGATCGCAGCGCCCTTATCGATGCCTGCCGGTTTAATTTCAACGACACATTTCCCCGGCTGCAGAGCCAGTCCGGGAAAACGCTTCACGGACTGTTCGGCCAGTCGCATCACATCCTGCTCGTGCTGCATCGCCTGGCGATAGTGGAGTGCAAAGGCCATGCCTTTCACCTCCAGCTGCGTACCAGGCCAGCCTGCCATGGCATCCTGCAGTTCCTGCCGGAGCGCCTGCTCGACCTCGGCAGGCAGGCTGATGCGATGCAACTCACCCTGCGCATTGCGGCGCTCTGCACCATGGACGCCCGCAGCGGGTCCGTGCCAGGGCGCGGCCAGCGCATCAAGCTGTGCAATGGGTCTGCCGGAAACCAGCGCGAGGGCGCCCTGACACTGGTCAGAAAGCTGTTGCAGTTGTGCAATGACCTGCTGAGGAATGAATACCGCTTCGGGACGGGACTGTATCGCTGCCAGCGTGCCGTCGACATCAAAAAAGAAGGCGTACTGTCCGCTGCATAATGCCGGATACGTGGGATGTGTCTCTTCCACCTGGGTCACGTCACTTCTCCTGAAAATCAGATTTAATAACACATTGAGTTGAAACAAGAATGTCCTGACGCAGTCAGGTCAGCAAGCGGGAAATTCTGATAAAGCGGTGATTGAGGGGCAAAGCTGGGTGAATAGATAGGTCACTCTCCTCAAACGTGCAAACGCGTTGCTGACAATACTGACTCACTGAGAACATCTTCAGATTAAGTGTAGTCATTAATAGGGGTAATGCCAGAAAGATGCACTTTTCATGCCAGCCGCTGCGGTTAAGTAAGCAGAAAAGTAGCCAAAACAGGGGGCGTGCTGTTTCACCCGCTGCCCCGCAGGGCCAGTGCTGGCCGGAGCTGCGGCCGCTTCGCTTCGGGGATCCGGCGGCCTGAAACGAAGCTTAAGCTTCTTAAGGTATTCCTAATATTGAAAGCGCACTCTCAGCACACTTTCTTTTCCTCGGGTGCCTGCACACATGGCGTTTACACTGAAGAGGCCGCTGATTAGCCGCCTGACTCTGCTCCTCCTGGCGGCGATCTATATCGCGGTTTTCCTTAATCTGGTCTATTACCGTCAGGTGCTGGCGGTGATGCCGCTGACGAGCCTGCATACCACGCTGGTGTTTTTATCTATGCCGCTGGTCGCCTTCAGCGTCATCAATATCGTGCTTACGCTGGCCTCATTTTTCTGGCTGGATCGCCTGCTGGCGGCGCTCTTTATTCTGCTCTCAGCGTCGGCGCAGTATTTTATCCATACCTACAACATCGTGATCGATCGCTCGATGATCACCAACATGATGGATACCACTGCCTCCGAGTCTTTTGCCCTGCTGACACCGCAGCTGCTCCTCACCCTGCTCACCTCAGGCGTGCTGATGGCGCTGATGATGTTCTGGCCGCGGATAAAACGGCAGCAGTGGCGCGGGGTGCTGGCACGTCTGCTGAGCATTGTGCTGTCAGCGGCGCTAATCGCGCTGATCGCCCTGCTCTTCTATAAGGATTACGCCTCGCTGTTCCGCAACAACCGCGAGCTGGTCAAAGCGCTGAGCCCCTCTAACAGCATCGCCGCCACGCTCTCCTGGTATAAGCATCATGAGTTGCAGAATGTGCCGCTGGTACGGATCGGTGAAGATGCCCATCTGAACGCCAGCCACAGCCGGGGCAAACCGAACCTGACGATTGTGGTGCTCGGTGAAACCTCACGCGCGCAGAATTTCTCGCTGGGCGGCTATGACCGACTGACCAATCCCCTGCTGGCGAAAGATGATGTGATTTACTTCCCGCACACCACCTCATGCGGAACGGCGACGGCAGTGTCCGTGCCCTGTATGTTTTCCAACATGCCGCGCGCCCACTATGATGATGTGCTGGCGGCCCATGAAGAGGGGGTGCTGGATGTCATTCAGCGCGCCGGGGTCAGCGTGTTGTGGAATGAGAATGACGGTGGCTGTAAGGGGGCCTGCGATCGCGTGCCGCATCAGGATATGACCAGCCTGAACTTGCCCGGCATGTGTATTGAGGGCGAATGTTATGATGACGTGCTGTTCCACGGCCTGGATGAGTACATCAGCCAGCTAAAAGGCAACGCGATTATCGTTCTGCACACCATAGGCAGTCATGGCCCGACCTACAGCCATCGCTACCCGCCACAGTTCCGTCAGTTTGAGCCGACCTGTGACACGAATCAGATTCAGGACTGTTCACAGCAGCAGTTGATCAACACCTACGACAATACGCTGCTCAATGTGGATCACATCGTGGATAAGGCGATTGGCGTGCTGCGTGCGCATCAGGATCGCTTTACCACCAGCCTGGTCTATCTCTCTGACCACGGCGAGTCGCTGGGGGAAAACGGGGCTTACCTGCATGGACTGCCCTATGCGATAGCGCCCGATACGCAGAAGCATGTGCCGCTGCTGATCTGGCTCTCCCCGGATTATCAGCAGCGTTATGCGGTTAACCGCACCTGCCTGAATAAACTGGCGGCGACAGACGATTTCTCACAGGATAATCTGTTCTCAACGCTGCTGGGATTAACCGGCACCGCAACCCACGAATATGTGCCTGCGGATGATATTTTGACGTCGTGTCGGAGCCAACACGAATGAAGATACTGATAGTGGAAGATGACGCCCTGCTGCTGCAGGGTCTGATACTGGCGCTGGAAGGTGAAGGTTATGTCTGCGATGGCGTCACCAGCGTACGGGATGCGGAAGCGCATTATGCCAGCGGCCTCTACAGTCTGGTGGTGCTGGATCTCGGCCTGCCGGACGAGGATGGATTGCACTTCCTGATCCGTCTGCGGCGGCAGAAGAAGATGACCCCGGTCCTGATCCTCACCGCCCGCGACACCATCAGCGAACGCATTGCCGGACTGGACGCGGGTGCCGATGATTATCTGATCAAACCGTTCTCGCTGGATGAGCTGCTGGCGCGCATCCGTGCGCTGATCCGCCGCCACGTCAATCAGGGCGACAGTCAGGTCAGAGTGGGCGCGCTGGCGCTGGATATGACCCACCGTCAGATCACGCTCAGCGATGTGCTGCTGGATCTCACCCCGAAAGAGTTTGCGATCCTGTCACGGCTGATGCTGAAGGCCGGCAATCCGGTTCACCGCGAAATTCTCTACCAGGATATCTATAACTGGGAGACCGAGCCGTCGACCAATACGCTGGAAGTTCATATTCATAATCTGCGCGACAAAATCGGCAAAAGCGCCATCCGCACCGTACGCGGATTTGGTTATGCGCTGGTCACGCATGAGACCCCGCGCGAGGCAACATGACAGGACGATTCGATCACCGCAGTATGCGCTTTCGCCTGATCCTGACCATCGGCCTGATCCTGCTGGTCTTTCAGGTAATCAGCGTGGTCTGGCTCTGGCATGAGAGTAAAGAGCAGATTCAGTTTCTGGTGGAAGCGCAGCTGCAGAAGCGCAACATGGACAGCCACGTCAAGCGCGAGGTCCATGAAGCGGTCGCCAGCCTGGCGGTGCCGAGCCTGGTGATGATTACGCTGACGCTGCTGCTCTGCTACCAGGCAGTGAAATGGATCACCCGGCCGCTCTACCAGCTACAGCGTGAGCTGGAAAGTCGGGGTGAAGATAATCTCCATCCCATCACCTGCCACAGTCCGGTTCATGAAATCGAGGCGGTCACCCTGGCGATCAATCAGCTGGTGGCGCGCCTTAACACCAGCCTGGAGCGTGAACGTCTGTTTACCGCCGATGTGGCGCATGAGCTGCGCACACCGCTGGCCGGCTTACGGCTGCATCTGGAGTTAATCGAGCGCAACAGCGATGTGAAAGTGCAGCCGCTGGTGCAGCGACTGGATCAGATGACGCACAGCGTCTCGCAGCTTTTAAGTCTGGCGCGCGCCGGCCAGTCCTTTACCTCCGGCACCTACCAGAACGTGGGACTGATTGCAGATGTGATTCTGCCGATGGAGGCGGAGCTGAGTATCATGCTGGAGGCGCATCAGCAGACGCTGCTGCTCGATCTGCCGGAGGAGCAGTTTGTGCGCGGGGATGCGACGCTGCTGAAGATGCTGCTGCGCAACCTGGTCGAGAATGCCCATCGCTACAGCCCGGACAACAGTACGATCACTGTCCAGCTGCTCGCGTCTCCGCAACCGATGCTGGTGGTGGAAGATCAGGGGCCGGGCATTGATGAGAGTAAAAGTGGTGAGCTGAGTAAAGCGTTTATCCGCATGGACAGTCGCTACGGCGGCATCGGACTTGGGCTGAGCATTGTCAGCCGTATCGTCCAGTTACACCGGTTTCAGTTTTTTCTGGAGAACCGCCGGGACAGAAGCGGTTGCCGGGCCGTGGTCAGATGTTAGGCGCTGAACCAGGCACTGAGGAACAGAATAAGGGTCGCTGCGGTAATCAGCAGGGCAGCATATTCGCTCAGCGGACGCGGAGCCGCAACGGGCAGGGAAGCAGACACAGTTTTCATAGTAACCTCCTCAACAGGAGCCGCCAGTATCGCGACTGCAGATTAAGGAAACATTAAGATCGCGGCGCGGGCGAAAAAATATCCGCGCTGCCCGCCCTCGCCCCTCTGCCTTACCCCCTGCTGCAGGCGCTGCGTGCTCTACACTTAATGACGACATTCCGTTAAAGGAGTTAAGCCATGAGCCAACGCATGCACAAATATGCCTTTCCGGTCAGTAAAGCCCGTAAATATCTCGAACCGGGTCCGGTGCTGCTGCTCAGTTCGCAGTATAACAATGAGCAGGACATCATGACGCTCGGCTGGCATACGGTGCTGGAGTTCTCGCCCTCTCTGGTGGGCTGCATGATTGCCGGTATGAATCACAGCCACGCCCTGATTCGCAACAGTGGCCAGTGCGTCCTCAATATCCCGGCCGCTTCACTGATTGATGAGGTGGTGGCGGTCGGCAACAGCCACGGCGACCAGCTGGATAAGTTCGCCGCGTTCGGCCTGACGCCGGAGCCGGGTCAGGTGGTCAGCGCCCCCATGATTGCCGAATGTTTTGCCAGCTTTGAGTGCCAGCTCTATGACGACTCGATGGTGGCTAACTACAACCTGTTTATTTTTGAGATCGTTAAGGCACATGTGGCCGAACAGCCCGAATACCCGGCAACCCTGCACTACACCGGCGAAGGCCGCTTCAGCGTGATGAGCGATAAAATGCTGGATAAGAGCGGAGATTTTAAACCGGAGATGCTGATCTAGTTGAAAGCCTTCCGCTGCGCCCCCATTCACCTCTTTCGACCTGACAGGAGTAAAATATTATGGCAATCGAATACGCAGTTATCGCGGGTAGCTGTTTCTGGTGTACCGAAGCGGTCTTTAAGGATGTGATCGGCGTAGAGTCGGTTGAAAGCGGTTATACCGGCGGCGCGCGCCCGAATCCTACCTATGAGCAGGTCTGTAGCGGCGCGACCGGCCACGCGGAAGCGATCCGCATTGGGTTTGACCCCGAGCAGGTGAGTTTTGGCGACCTGCTGGATATCAGCTTCGTGACGCACGATCCGACCCAGCTTAACCGCCAGGGTAACGATATCGGCACCCAGTATCGCTCCGCCATTTTCCCGGCCAATGCTGAGCAGGAAGCGGAAGCGCGTGCCGCCATTGAACGAGCTCAGGCCGACCATGATGTGCCGGTGGTGACGACCATCGAGCCGCTGAAGGAGTGGTATCCTGCTGAAGCCTATCATCAGGATTACTGGGAAGGCGCGGGTCAGCGCAACGGCTACTGTATGGCGGTCATCCCGCCGAAGCTGCAGAAGCTGCGCAAAAGCTTCGCTAACCGGGTGAAGAGCTGATTTCAGCCATCCGCGGGACGGCATCCGGTTTGAGATGTTGCTCAGGATGTCGTCCTGCCCGCTGCCCTGCTCTGTCCCACTGCGCGGACAGGACGGGAAATCAGGCGGAGAAATGGCCAGTTTCAGGCCGGAATAAATCAATTCGTTCAGAGCTTAAGCGAATAGATCAAAAGAAAAAAATAGTGCTTGACCGTTTTCAGCCGACTCCCTATAGTACCGCCCCGTTGACCCAGCGCGGTCAGCGAAATAAATGTGGTGAGGTGTCCGAGTGGCTGAAGGAGCACGCCTGGAAAGTGTGTATACGGCAACGTATCGGGGGTTCGAATCCCCCTCTCACCGCCACATTCCGAAGAAAAGCCTGAACGAAAGTTCAGGCTTTTTTTTTGCATATTGCACGGAGAGGGGGTGAGAAGCCCCGCCGGGGTTCGACAGCGGGCGCAGCCCGATGGACAGCGGAGCCTGCGACGCTGCCCGCAGGGTGAGCGCAGCGAATCAATCCCCCTCTCACCGCCACATTCTGAAGAAGAGCCTGAACGAAAGTTCAGGCTTTTTTTTTTGCATATTGCACGGAGAGGGGGTGAGAAGCCCCGCCGGGGTGCGACAGCGGGCGCAGCCCGATGGACAGCGGAGCCTGCGACGCTGCCCGCAGGGTGAGCGCAGCGAATCAATCCCCCTCTCACCGCCACATTCTGAAGAAGAGCCTGAACGAAAGTTCAGGCTTTTTTTTGCATATTGCATGGAGAGGGGGTGAGAAGCCCCGCCGGGGTGCGACAGCGGGCGCAGCCCGATGGACAGCGGAGCCTGCCCTCCATAATAAGAAAACCCGGCCGGAGCCGGGTTTGGGCGCTACACTTCTACTCAATCGAACACTAGCTGTACGCGTGCAGGGTGCGCTGACACAGCGCTGAACGCACACAATCCTCTTTGCCGAAGCGCACAATGCCAACCATCTCGTCCTCTTCAAACCGCGCCAGCGCGTCTGCGAGACCAGAAGGCACCCCAGCGGGCAAGTCGCACTGGGTAATATCGCCGTTAACAATGACCGTGACGTTTTCGCCCAGTCGGGTCAGGAACATTTTCATCTGCGCGGCGGTCACGTTCTGCGCCTCGTCCAGAATCACCACAGCATTTTCAAAAGTGCGGCCTCGCATATAGGCGAAAGGCGCAATCTCAACTTTGGCAATTTCCGGACGCAGACAATATTGCATAAAGGATGCGCCAAGACGTTTAACCAGAATGTCATAAACCGGACGGAAATAAGGGGCGAATTTCTCAGAAATATCGCCGGGCAGGAATCCCAAATCCTCATCTGCCTGCAGTACCGGGCGCGTAACGATAATCCTGTCGATATCCTTATGAATCAGGGCCTCAGCCGCTTTCGCGGCGCTGATCCAGGTTTTACCGCATCCGGCTTCACCGGTTGCGAAGATCAGCTGCTTCGTCTCTATGGCATTAAGATAGTGCGCCTGAGCCTCATTCCGGGCTTCAATCGGCAGCCGGTCGCGCGCATCGCGTGCCATGCCAATCGAATCCAGTCCGCCCATATGCACCAGCGAAGTGACCGACTCTTCTTCGCGCTGACGATGACTCCGTGAGTCATTGCGAAGCACTCTTCTCGCTTCACGACGCGCTTTGATCACTGCTTTCTGTCTTCCCATAGTGGCACCTTTCAGTTGGTTTCATTTCCCGTGTCAGGCCGGTGGCCCGTTACGATTACGTGAACGCTTTAGAGGTTTCAGTTGGCTTCCTTTTAAGCCATGACAGGACAGGATAGTGGGTATGCAGCAGCGCAGAAGCGTGGCTGAACACCGGATAAAAAAGGAAACGGTAAGACAAAAGAGTTGGTTGAAGGAAGGAAGAAATAACGAGGCAGAATGGCCCTCGCGGTCAGGCGCAATCTATTTACTGACAATGACTTTCCATAAAAGACTCGACCCATGCGCGAACTCCAGTGTGATACATCGACACGTCCGATTACGCCTGTTTAATAAAGTGCATCATTTTGCTGAACCTTTGCAACAGTAATTTTAACTGCTGGCAAAGGAATTGCTATTCGCGGGTAAGCCTTTATTTTACCAGTGCGTGTAAAAATCAGCTATTTCAAAAAGTTATATTATTTTAATTCGGCGAAGCCCCGGCTGATTCTCAGTTAAAACTCAGTCAGTCAGGTTACGGGAAAGAAAAGTCGGACGGCCAGAAATCGGGCCGTCCGCAGTGGTTGAAATTTAATCAGGCTTCCAGCAGGGGTTGCGCTAAATAATGGCTGGCGTCCGGGACACCCGGCAACGCAAAGAAATAACCGCCGCCAAAGGGCCGGATATATTCTTCCAGCGCCTCGCCGTTCAGTCGCCCCTGCACCGTCAGAAATCCGCGCTCCAGATCGTGCTGATAGCAGACAAACAGCAGGCCCATCTCCAGCTGTCCTGACGCCGAGATCCCGGCGGAGTAACTGTAGCCGCGGCGCAGCATCAGACTGCTGGCCGTCTCTGGCGTGCGGGGGTTAGCAAGGCGAATATGCGCATCCAGCGCAATCACCTGCCCGTCCGGATCGCGGGCATAGTCAGGAACATCATGCTCATGCTGCATCCCCAGCGGAGCTCCACTCAGCTTATCGCGACCAAAGATGGTCTGCTGCTCGCCCAGCGGGGTGCGATCCCACATCTCCACGTGAAAGCGAATCAGCCGCACCGCCTGATAGCTGCCATGACGTGCCCAGACCGGTTCATCCTGATCCGCCGTCACCCACAGCAGCTGATTCATCAGGGCAGCGTCGTGCGTATCCGGATTCGCGGTGCCATCCTTAAAGCCCAGCAGGTTAATCGGCGTCTCCTGCCCCTGACTGCGTGCCGCGTGGTCAGAGATAAAGCCTTCCCGTCGCCAGCGAACCCCAAGCAGGTCGGGGGTGTGCTTGATGATATCGCGCAGGGCATGGATCACCGTATCCTGGGTGTTGGCGCAGATCTGCAGCAGCAGATCGCCATGACACTGAGCAGCATCCAGCGAATCGTTAGGGAAGCGCGTCATCGGCTGCAGTTTTTTCGGCTTATGCGGGGCCAGACCAAAACGCTCATCGAACAGGCTGCTGCCGACCGACACGGTGATGGTGAGATTATCCGGCGCGATAGTCGGGCCGAGAATGCCCGAATCCATTGGCGGCAGCTGCGGGTTGGTGACGACCGGTGCCGGCCCGCCCGCGGTAAGAAAGGCGATGCGCTGGGTCAGCAGCCGGAAGAGCCGCTCCAGATCGGCTTTATCACTGCTGAGCAGGTCAAACGCCACCAGCATCATCGATGCCTGTTGTGGCGTGATAATCCCCGCCTGATGCTGACCATAAAACGGCTGCTTTTGCTGCCGCGCCTGAGGCGTCACCGTACCCGGCGAAAACGTGTCGGCGGCGGCATGAAACGGGCAACCGCCGGAGAAGGCAGCGGCGCCTCCCAGCAGGCCCAGCCCTTTTAATAAACGACGACGCGCAGGCTGCTGCGCGTCCTCTGGCTTACGACTCATGATTAATCCAGACCCAGCGTGCCACGAAGTAAGGAAAGATCTTCCGCCAGGGCGGTGACAGGCCCTTTCAGCGCATTGCGGTCAGCCGTGCTCAGTTTCTCATACGATTCGAAACCGGTTTTCGTGCGGTATTTGCTCAGGATCGCATCCACTTTTTTGAAGTTGGCATCCACCTTCGCCAGCAGCTGCGGATTGGCTTTGCTGACCAGCGGGCGCAGCAGCTCAACGATCTTCTGTGCTCCATCAATATTTGCCTGGAAGTCCCACAGGTCGGTACGGCTGTAGCGATCTTCTTCGCCGGAGATCTTGCTTGAGGCAACCTCTTCAATCAGACCGGCCGCGCCGCCCACCACTTTGGCCGGCGGGAAGGCCAGTTCACTGATGCGCACCTGCAAATCTTTCACATCTTTGTTGAGCTGGTCGGCATAGCCCGTCATCCCTTTAGTGCTGTTCTCCGCAAACAGCGCTTTCTCCAGACGGTGGAAACCGGTGAACTTAGGATCCTCCGCTTTCTTTTCATAGTCATCTTCACGGGCATCAATGCTGCCATCGAGATCGGAGAAGAGTTCAGCAATCGGCTCAATGCGCTCGTAATACTGGCGGGTCGGGGCAAACAGCGCTTTGGCTTTTTCGACCTCCCCGGCTTTGACCGCATCGGTGAAGGCCTGCGTCTGGCTCACCAGCTGATTCACCTGCTCCGTCACCCAGGCTTTGTATTGCGTGATGGGGCCTTCCAGCTGCATCCGCGCGGAGGTTGCGCCGGGCGTCGCGCTCTCCCCCGCCTGCACAATCAGTTTGCCCTTTGGATTGCTCAGCAGACCGCAGGTCATCTCATATTCCCCGGCCTCCAGATTAGCGGTCAGCTTCTGGCTGAAGCCCGGCGCAATGTTTTCACGCTCTTCCACCACCAGCACACCTTTCAGGATCTCCCACTCCAGCGCTTTCTGGCTGTTATTTTTAATCAGAAACTGAGTTTTACCGGCCTTCACCGTTAAGCTCATCGGCTCACACTGCCTGTCGTTGACGCTTACGGTAACCTGAGGAACGGCTGCCGCCGCAGAAGCAGAAATCGCCAGCAGAGGAAGCAGCAGTGCCTTGCGGCGGAAACGCATTGTCATCTCTTTTTCCCTATCACGTTGCGGGCGTAAGATGCGCCCGTTAAAGGTCGTATTACACAGTGGCCGACGCAGCAGGACGCGCAGGCATAAAAAACAGAATCAGGGCCGGGATCAGGTAGACGAAGTAAAGGGTCACTTCACTGACGCTGGGGGCCTCCTGATAACCCAGCACGCCTTCCAGCAGGGTGCCAAACAGCGAATGGGTCGATAAGGTATTGCTGAGATCGAAGGCCACATCCTGATAGTGATTCCACAGACCCGCCTCGTGGAAGGCGCGAATCGCCCCTGCGGCCAGCCCGGCCGCCACAAACAGGATGAAGACGCTGGTCCAGCGGAAGAAGTGCGCCATGTTCAGGCGGATACCGCCCCAGTAGAGCAGCATGCCCAGCACCACCGCCGTCGCCAGCCCCAGCACCGCGCCAATCGGCGGCGCATAACCGACATCCTGCGTAAAAGCGGCCAGCAGGAAGAAGACTGACTCCAGGCCTTCCCGCGCCACGGCAAGAAAGACCATCAGCACCAGCGCCAGACCGCCCCGGCCCGAACGTTGCAGCGCCTGGTCGACCGCCTGCTCCAGCTCAACTTTGATATTGCGCGCCACCCTGCGCATCCAGAACACCATGGAGGTGAGGATCACGACGGCGATCAGCGCCACAATGCCTTCGAACAGCTCCTGCTCTTTTTGCGGGAACTCGCCGGTGGTGGCATTGATAAACAGACCCAGCCCCAGGCAGAGTGCCGCGGCGACAAAGACGCCTGCCCACATGGCCGGAAACCACTGGGTGCGCTGGGTGCGTTTGAGGTAGCTGGCGATCAGGCTGACAATCAGCGCGGCTTCAAGTCCTTCGCGCAGCATGATGAGAAAGGGAACGAACATTGCCAGCCTCTTGAATGTTAAGCAGCGTCAATTAACGGTAAATTCAGGTAAAGTGTAAACGATACCGATTATCATTATCGCTGCGAAAAAAACAAGTTGCTGATGGAGATAATTGCATTTTTGAGGCTTTTATCTTTGTAACAAAAGGCCCGCCCCCTGCGGGACGGGCCTTCACTCCTGACGCTCTGCTTATTTGGTCTGGAACTCCGCCTCAGCGGCGGCAAAGCGCTGCTGCGCTTCGGCTGAAGGTTCACGTCCCATCAGGCTGAAGAGCACAATCGCGATGCTGGCGAAGATGAAGCCCGGGATGATTTCATACAGACCCAGCCAGCCATACTGCTTCCACACCAGCACGGTCAGCGCACCGACAATCATACCGGCCAGCGCGCCGTTGCGGTTCATGCGCTTCCAGCAGACGCCGAACAGCACGACCGGTCCAAAGGCCGCCCCGAAGCCTGCCCAGGCGTAGCTGACAAGACCCAGTACGCGGTTTTCCGGGTTAGACGCCAGTGCAATCGCGATCAGCGCCACCAGCAGCACCATCAGACGCCCTACCCACACCAGCTCCTGCTGGCTGGCGTTTTTACGCAGGAAGCCTTTGTAGAGATCTTCAGTCAGGGCGCTGGAGCAGACCAGCAGCTGACAGCTCAGGGTTGACATCACCGCCGCCAGAATCGCTGACAGCAGAATACCGGCAATCCATGGGTTAAACAGGATGCGTGCCAGTTCGATAAAGACGCGCTCTGCGTTGTCGTTGACGCCGGTCGCCAGCGTCGGGTTGTTCTGGAAGTAGGCGATACCAAAGAAGCCAACAGCGACCGCCCCCGCCAGACAGAACACCATCCACGCCATGCCGATGCGACGTGCGGTGCGGATTGAGCGATGCGAATCCGCCGCCATAAAGCGCGCCAGAATATGCGGCTGGCCGAAGTAGCCCAGGCCCCAGCCGAGCAGCGAGATCACCGCAACGAAGTTCAGCCCTTTGAGCATGTCGAGATTTTCCAGGCTTTTCGCTTCGATCACCGTCAGCGAATCAGACCAGCCGCCCACCGCGATAATCACAAACACCGGCGTCAGGATCAGGGCGAAAATCATCAGGCTGGCCTGAACGGTATCCGTCCAGCTCACCGCCAGAAATCCCCCCACCAGCGTATAAAGGATGGTGGCTGCCGCCCCCGCCCATAGTGCGGTCTCATAGCTCATGCCAAAGGTGCTTTCAAACAGACGCGCACCGGCAACCACGCCAGAGGCGCAGTAGATGGTGAAGAACACCAGGATCACAATGGCCGAAATCACACGCAGAATTTTGCTGTGATCTTCAAAGCGGCTGGTAAAGAAGTCTGGCAGCGTCAGCGCATTGTTGTGGTGTTCGGTCTGAACACGCAGGCGGCCGGCGACGATTTTCCAGTTCAGCCAGGCACCGATGGTCAGACCAATCGCAATCCAGCTCTCAGAGATCCCTGAGATGAAGATCGCCCCCGGCAATCCCATCAGCAGCCAGCCACTCATATCTGAGGCACCCGCAGAGAGTGCGGTGACCACACTACCCAGACTGCGGCCACCCAGGATGTAGTCATCAAAGTTTTTGGTCGAACGGTAGGCCACAAAACCGATTAACACCATCCCAAGTATATAAACCACAAAGGTCACCAGCATTGGTGTACTTACACTCATCTGTCTCTCCACTTATTTTTTGATATCCCAGAGAAATCGCCAGCTACCCGCCTGCCGGAACGGGGCAGAACGGGCCGATTGTTTTCGTCAGGGCGTCAGTCATTTCCCAGCGGCGCGGTATCCTGCCGGAAAGGCGTGGCGCGCACAATGGATTTAACACAGGCGTTACAGTGATTTCACTAACCTGTTGTGAAAAAGTGTCCAGAGGTTGCACTCGCTCACAGTTATCCGGTTGCACCACCGTGTAACCTGCCGGAAACCCGCATTTTATCGGGTCTGCCAACCTGGCGAGGATCTTGCAGCAATATCCGTGCCGAATTGTCAGATTTAACAATTGGCGATGTCACAGGGGTGTTAACTGGCTCACATTTAACACGGTTGCACAAAGTTGCAACTTAAGTGATAGTGCAGCCCACGCCGTATCGAACCACTATTAAGGAGCCTGGAAGTCATGGGTACAACCACCATGGGTGTAAAACTGGATGACGCGACACGTGAGCGCATCAAACTGGCTGCGCAGCGCATCGACCGCACGCCACACTGGCTGATCAAACAGGCGATTTTTAACTACCTGGGCCAGCTGGAAACCGGGGATGCCGTGCCGGAGATCCCTCTCACTGCACAGGTCGCCGCCGAGTCTGACGACATCCAGCCAGAGGAGCTGCATCAGCCGTTCCTTGACTTCGCAGAGCAGATTTTACCGCAGTCCGTGACCCGTTCCGCCGTGACCGCCGCCTGGCGTCGTCCGGAGACGGATGCGGTGCCGATGCTGCTGGAGCAGGCGCGCCTGCCGGCGCCGCTGGCAGAGAAAACCCATCAGCTCGCTTATCAGCTTGCCGACAAGCTGCGGCACCAGAAGGGTGCAACCGGACGCGCCGGTATGGTGCAAAGCCTGCTGCAGGAGTTCTCATTATCGTCTCACGAAGGCGTGGCGCTGATGTGCCTTGCTGAAGCGCTGCTGCGTATTCCCGACAAGCCAACCCGCGACGCGCTGATCCGCGACAAAATCAGCAACGGAAACTGGCAGTCACACCTGGGACGCAGCCCGTCCCTGTTTGTCAACGCGGCCACCTGGGGTCTGCTGTTTACCGGCCGCCTGGTCTCCACTCATAACGAAGCAAACCTGTCACGCTCCCTGAACCGCATTATCGGTAAGAGTGGCGAGCCGCTGATCCGCAAAGGTGTGGATATGGCGATGCGACTGATGGGTGAGCAGTTCGTGACCGGCGAAACCATTGCCGAAGCCCTGGCGAACGCCCGCAAGCTGGAAGAGAAAGGCTTCCGCTACTCCTATGACATGCTGGGCGAAGCGGCACTGACCGCAGGCGATGCCAAAGCCTACCTGCTCTCCTATCAGCAGGCGATCCACGCGATTGGTAAAGCCTCCAATGGCCGGGGCATCTATGAAGGCCCGGGCATCTCCATCAAACTGTCAGCCCTTCATCCCCGTTACAGCCGCGCGCAGTATGAGCGGGTGATGGAAGAGCTCTACCCGCTGCTGAAATCGCTGACGCTGCTGGCGCGCTCCTATGACATCGGCATCAACATCGACGCCGAAGAAGCTGACCGGCTGGAACTGTCGCTGGATATGCTGGAGAAACTCTGTTTCGAGCCAGAGCTGGAAGGCTGGAACGGGATCGGCTTCGTCATCCAGGCGTATATGAAACGCTGCCCGTTTGTCATCGATGAGCTGATCGACCTGGCTCAGCGCAGTCGCCGCCGACTGATGATCCGTCTGGTGAAAGGCGCTTACTGGGATAGCGAAATCAAACGCGCGCAGATGGAAGGTCTGGAAGGTTATCCGGTTTACACCCGCAAGGTCTACACCGATATCTCCTATCTGGCCTGCGCCCGTAAACTGCTCTCCGTGCCGAACCTGATCTATCCGCAGTTCGCCACGCACAATGCCCATACCCTGGCAGCCATCTATCAGCTGGCGGGCAACAACTACTATCCGGGACAGTATGAGTTCCAGTGCCTGCACGGCATGGGTGAACCCCTCTATGAGCAGGTGGTCGGCAAAGTAGCGGACGGGAAGCTGAATCGCCCCTGCCGCATCTATGCGCCGGTGGGGACGCATGAAACCCTGCTGGCTTATCTGGTGCGTCGTCTGCTGGAGAACGGAGCCAACACCTCCTTTGTTAACCGCATCGCGGATACCTCGCTGCCGATTGACGAGCTGGTTGCCGATCCGGTGCTCGCCGTTGAAAAACTCGGGGCCAGCGAAGGCGCGATCGGCCTGCCGCATCCGAAGATCCCGCTGCCGCGTGACCTCTATGGCGAGAACCGCGTCAACTCTGCGGGTCTGGATATGGCCAACGAACACCGCCTCGCCTCACTCTCCAGCGCCCTGCTGAGCAGCGCCGCCCACCCTTACCTGGCCGAACCGATGATCGATGGCGAAGCGGGCACCGGTGAGCTGCACGACGTGCTGAACCCGGCCGTGCCTGGCGATCGCGTGGGTCAGGTGCGTGAAGCGACAGAGCAGGAAGTGTCTGTGGCGCTGGATGCCGCCGTGAACAGCGGGCCAATCTGGTTTGCCACCCCGCCGCAGGAGCGTGCCGCGATTCTGGAGCGCGCGGCGCAGATTATGGAAGGCCAGATGCAGAAGCTGATGGGCATTCTGGTGCGTGAAGCGGGCAAGACCTACAACAACGCCATCGCGGAAGTGCGCGAAGCGGTCGATTTCCTCTATTACTACGCCGGCATGGTGCGCGACGATTTCGACAATGAAACCCATCGCCCGCTGGGCCCGGTGGTCTGCATCAGTCCGTGGAACTTCCCGCTGGCGATCTTCACCGGTCAGATTGCGGCGGCACTGGCAGCAGGCAACAGCGTGCTGGCCAAACCTGCCGAACAGACGCCGCTGATTGCCGCGCAGGCGGTGCAGATCCTGCTGGATGCGGGCGTACCGCCAGGCGTGCTGCAGCTGCTGCCAGGCCAGGGTGAAACCGTTGGCGCACAGCTGACCGGCGACAACCGGGTGCGCGGTGTGATGTTTACCGGCTCCACTGCCGTGGCAACCCTGCTGCAGCGTAATCTCGCCGGTCGTCTTGACCAGCACGGCCGCCCAGTGCCGCTGGTTGCGGAAACCGGCGGGATGAATGCGATGATCGTTGACTCCTCCGCGCTGACCGAGCAGGTGGTGGTTGATATCGTTGCCTCGGCGTTCGACAGCGCCGGACAGCGCTGCTCCGCCCTGCGTCTGCTCTGCATCCAGGAAGATGTCGCCGACCATACACTGAAAATGCTGCGCGGTGCGATGGCAGAGTGCCGCATGGGTAACCCGGAGCGCTTCTCCACCGATATCGGCCCGGTCATTGACGCCGAAGCCAAAGCCAATATCGACCGCCATATTCAGGCGATGCGTAACAAAGGCTTCACGGTCTATCAGGCGGTGCAGGATAATCCGCAGGACAGCAAAGAGTGGAACAGCGGCACCTTTGTCAAACCCACGCTGATTGAGCTGGATCAGGTCAGCGACCTGGATAAAGAGATTTTCGGACCGGTGCTGCACGTGGTGCGCTTCACCCGCAACACGCTGCCGCAGCTGGTTGAGCAGATTAACGCTTCCGGTTACGGCCTGACGCTGGGTGTCCATACCCGTATCGATGAGACCATTGCGCAGGTCACGGCGAGCGCCCGGGTCGGTAACCTCTACGTTAACCGCAACATGGTGGGCGCCGTTGTTGGCGTGCAGCCGTTTGGGGGTGAAGGCTTATCCGGTACCGGTCCGAAAGCGGGCGGTCCGCTCTATCTCTACCGCCTGCTGGCACATCGTCCGGATGGCGCGCTGCGTCTGACCTTCGATCGTCAGGATGCGGAGCGCCCGGCTGACAGCACACTGCGTCACGCTCTGCTGGCTCCGCATCAGGCACTCAGCAGCTGGGCCAAAGATAAACCGGCGCTGGCTGAACTCTGTGATCGCTATGACCAGCTGGCTCAGGCCGGTGTGGTACGGCTGCTGCCCGGCCCGACGGGTGAGCGCAATACCTTCTCGCTGTTGCCACGCGATCAGGTGCTCTGCCTGGCTGACAACGAGCAGGATGCGTTGATTCAGCTGGCGGCCGTGACCAGCGTCGGCAGTAAAGCGCTGTGGCAGGATGATGAGCTGCATCGCACCCTGCGTGCCTCGCTGCCGGACGCGGTGAAAGCGCGCATTACGCTGGCGCGAGACCCGCTGACGGCGGAGTTTGACGCGGTAATCTATCACGGCGATGCCGATCAGCTGCGCGCCCTGTGCGAACAGATTGCCGCGCGTGACGGCGCGATTGTGTCGGTGCAGGGCTTCGCCCGCGGCGAGACGAATCTGCTGCTGGAGCGTCTGTTGATTGAGCGCTCACTGAGTGTGAATACCGCGGCCGCAGGTGGTAACGCCAGCCTGATGACCATCGGGTAAGGGGGTGGGTTGCCTGAGGCTGGTGAGGTTTGCTGCGCGGGCGGAGTCTGAGAAGGTTTCGTTCGCCGGGTCGCTGGGACTGATGGGGTTTGCTGCGCGGGTTGAGTTTGAGCAGATTTCGTTCGCCGGGTGAATCCGGCAGTTTCAGCTTCGCCTCTGCAGGCGACCGACAAGGGGGCGCCAGTCGCCGCGCCCCCTTGACCCCGGGCTCCGGCCTGCCTCACCGCCGCTTCGCGGTCCCTTCGCTTCTTCCGGATTTCTCACGGACCGGCAGGACGCACCATCCCTGGCGCGACCCTGCCTCTTCGCGACATCCCTGTCGCTCGTCCTGAAATCCCTCATCCGCTCAGCGGCTCAGACGGCCTCCCTCCCCGCTGTTATCTCTTCTTTTTTATGTGGCTCTCTTATTGCAGTGAGAATTGTGTAGGAGTCTTGCGCTTTCAGGCCAGCAGATAGCTCTGCATCCCGGAAAACATAAGATTTCAAAGGCGGGGGTGTGGGAGAGGCATCCGGCGCGCTGAGGAGCAACCGGAGGCCAGGATGAGCCGACAGGACGTCGGCGAAAGGACGGCACGAGCCAGGGATGGCGAGTCCGGACGGTCCGTCGGCCGCAGGGCGTGACGAAGGCACCCCGCAACGCGGGGCGCGGAGGCTGCCGGACGCCGGGATTGTTAAGGGGCGGGCGTCCGCCCCTTGACGCGTCCGCCTGCACGGGCAGGCTGAAACTCCCTCACGCCTGGCGGGCGAAACCCTCTCAGAGCCAGCCCACCGCCAGGTAATCACTCCCACGCCCGACAGGCCAAACCCTCTCAGAGCCAGCCCACCGCCAGGTAATCACTCCCACGCCCGACAGGCCAAACCCTCACAGAGCCAGCCCGCCGCCAGGTAATCACTCCCCGCCGCCAGGCGCTCCCCTTTTACTGCGAAACCACATTCCGCTGCCGCTTAAGCAGCGTCGGAAACAGAAACAGCGACTGCCCCACCCCGCGGTTGGTCAGCGACCAGATCGCCACGGAACAGAGCGAGCAGAGCGCCACGATCACCACCGGATAGAAGCAGGCCCAGAAAAATGAAAACCACGCCTGTTCAAACAGGTGATGCCGCTGCGCGAAGAGGATCGCAGACATACCAAAGAACTCGATAAAGATGCGGTGAATCACATAAATCTGCAGGGTATTGCGGCCCACCCAGTTGAGATAACGCATGCTGAAATGCTGATTCAGCCAGCGACAGGCCGCAATACTGAACAACACCGCCAGCACACACAGGAACAGACTCTTATCCAGACCGAAGATCACATGGATACCCGCCACGGCGGCCAGTATCGCCCAGGGCATGACGTTCTCACGACGCCATTCACTCAGACGCAGCATGGTCTGGCTCCAGAACGCGCCTAACAGGAAGAACAGGAAATACTGGGCCAGGCTCTGTGGTCCCCAGAACGGGATCACTTTCTCGACCGCCAGATAATTAAGCAGGATAGCCACCGCCACCAGGGCCAGCTTATATTCACGGAAAATTTTAGCGCAGAGGAAATAGAGTCCTAAGCCATAGAGATACCAGGAGGTACTCATCGCCA
Source organism: Type-F symbiont of Plautia stali (assembly GCF_059731105.1). Lineage (NCBI taxonomy): Bacteria > Pseudomonadati > Pseudomonadota > Gammaproteobacteria > Enterobacterales > Enterobacteriaceae > Type-F symbiont of Plautia stali. Next base: position 2,338,440 of record NZ_AP035909.1, read on the forward strand.
TAAAGGTCAGCTTGAGAAACTCAAACAGCGAACCGGCATACGCAGCATTCAGGTTCTGTGAAATACGCTGCCCGGTAATTTCCGTGGAGATACCAATAATGGACCACCACTGAATAAAGCCCCACAGAATATAGAGATAAAAAAGATTGGTAATACGACTGGTAAATACCTGTTTCCAGGGCCGGTTCAGAATACCGTTGGCGGCCAGCAGTCCCGAAACAAAGAAAAAGGCTGGCATCCTTAAGGGTGACAGAACCGTATTAAACTGTATCCATATTTCGGCCGGGACCCATCCGGCGGAGAGATATTTTATTGTCCCTTCAAAACCGGGTAACACGGTGTGGTACAGGACCACCAGCAATATGCAGGCACCCTTCAGGGTGTCTACCCACAATATCTGGTCTGATTTCGTCTGGCTCATTAATTGACTCCTGCTGCGTAGGTCAGAATGCGGAAAAGGAAAGCGAGGAAATCTCTGTGGCTTTTATGATTATCCAGCGATTATTCGCCATTGATGCCGCATTGAATGTAGCGAAACTCCTAAAACCCATTATCTGGCCCTGACGTTACCGTTATTTACTTAGCAGAACGTTTCCTTACACTTATTGATTTTCCCTGCTCTGCGCCCGATATCATCCGAAGCGATGAATTAAAGGAAAATAATCTTTGATAATGCTGACGGGATAAATAAGAGAAAGCGGAAGAAATAAAAACCAGTCAGCCGTTGATGAAAAGAAAAGATTTGTCAGATGTGGCAAAAGGTTTAACCGCTTATCAGCGCATTATGGTACAGCGACCCGAAATAGCATGAGAGCGCGCTATTCCGGATTAAACAGGGAGGAGTAAAAAGCAATGCGGCCTTCCGGAGAAGGCCACTGAATTACTGACTGAGGAACTTGTCGAGGAACTGGCGGGTACGCGGCTGCTGCGGGTTACTGAACAACGCTTTCGCGTCGCCCTGCTCCACAATGCGCCCCTGATCCATAAAGATGGCGCGATCTGCCACGTCGCGGGCAAAGCTCATCTCATGCGTGACGATCACCATGGTGCGTTTCTCTTCGGCCAGTGCGCGAATGGTGCTGAGCACCTCCCCCACCAGCTCCGGATCCAGCGCAGAGGTGGGTTCATCGAACAGGATCACCTCCGGTCGCATCGCCAGCGCACGCGCAATGGCCACACGCTGCTGCTGTCCACCCGACAGACGGCGCGGATAGCTTCCCTCTTTGCCGTGCAGGCCGACCTTCTCCAGCAGCGTGCGGGCGCGTGCGACGGCCTCCGCCTTCGCTTCGCCTTTTACGATCACCGGTCCTTCAATAATGTTCTCCAGCACCGAACGGTGGGGAAACAGATTGAAGTTCTGGAAGACAAAACCGACCTGCTGACGCAGACGACGCACCTGCTCTTTCTGTTTGCTCTGCGCCAGCGCGGCATCCACCGTAATCTCGCCGACCCGGATAGTGCCGCTGTCCGGCACTTCCAGCAGGTTAATACTGCGCAGCAGCGTGGTTTTACCTGAGCCGCTGGGGCCGATAATCGCCACCACTTCACCGGCGGCCACATCAAGATCGATGTCGTGCAGCACCGTCTGGCCATTAAATGATTTCACCAGCTTTCTGACTTCGATGGCACTCATTTCGACTCCGAATCCTGACGGTTAACATGCTGTTCCAGACGACTCTGCAACGCAGACAACACCGTGGCCATCACCCAGTAGATCAGCGAAGCCGCCAGATACATGGTAAAGACTTCCAGTGTACGCGAGGTGATCAGCTGCGCCTGACGGAACAGCTCAGGCACCTGGATGGTCGCAGCCAGCGAGGTATCTTTTACCAGGCTGATAAAGCTGTTGCCCAGCGGTGGCAGTGCGGTGCGCGCCGCCTGCGGCAGGATAACCCGGCGCAGGGTTTGCCAGCGCGTCATGCCGATACTCGCCGCCGCCTCCCACTGTCCGCGCTCAATCGCTGCGATGGCACCACGCAGGGACTCCGAGGCGTAAGCCGCGGTGTTGAGCGAGAGACCAATCATCGCCGAAGGGATCGGGTCCAGCTCAATGCCAAACTGTGGCAGGCCGTAGTAGATCATAAACAGCTGCGCGATCAGCGGGGTGCCGCGAAAAATCGAGACATAGATCCGCGACAGCACGCGAAACGGCCAGAAGTGAGACAGCCGCATCAGCGCCAGCAGAAAGCCCAGCAGCAGGCCGAAGAACATCCCGCCGATGCTGAGCTGCAGCGTGAACAGCGCGCCCTTTAATAAAAAAGGTGCTGAATCCAGCACCAGTTGAAGGCTTTCCTGCATTATTTCGTCACGTCCGCGCCAAACCATTTCTGAGACAGCTTGCTCAGCGAGCCATCTTTCTGCATATCAGCAATGGCCTGGTCGATCGCCTTCAGCAGATCGTCGTTGCCTTTACGCACGGCAACGCCCGCTTCCTGACGGGAGAAAGCGTCACCCGCTACCGCCATGGTATCGCCGGTTTTCTTCACCAGATCCAGCGCCGCCAGACGGTCAACCAGAATGGCATTCAGACGACCTGAGCGCAGATCCTGATATTTGGTCGGGTCATCATCATAGGTACGCACGTCCACGCCCTTCACGTTCTCACGCAGCCACTGCTCGTAGTTGGTGCCGAGACCCACGCCAACTTTTTTACCCGCCAGATCAGCCGGTTTGCTGATGGTGCTGGCATTGGCCTTCATGGTCAGCGCCTGAATACCGGAGATAGTGTAAGGCGTAGAGAAGTCATACTTCTTCTTGCGCTCATCGGAAATGGTCACCTGGTTAATCACCACATCGATGCGCTTTGCGTCGAGGGAAGCCAGCATGCCATCCCATTTGGTCGGTTTCAGACTCGCTTTAACGCCCATGTGCTGTGCCAGCTGCTGCGCAAATTCCACTTCAAAACCGGTCAGCTTGCCCTGCTCATCCTGGAAGCTGAACGGCGGATAGGTGCCTTCCAGACCCACCAGTAGCGTGCCGCGCTCTTTAATCTTGTTCAGCAGATTTTCTGCTGCAAAGGTTTTAACGTTGACGCCAGCAATCAGCGCCACGGCCATAACGCCCATCACCATCTGACGACCTGCACGAGAAAAGGACATATTTACCCCATTTTTGACAGTATTGTGTGTGTGTTTTTATAAGGGCAGCACGGCGAGTCGCTGCCAGTCCGGAATGATAACGCCCGGAGTATAAACTGTTTTATTCGCTTGTCTCAGATCGAAGGATGATAAGCAAATAACGCGGGCGCGCCGCCAGTATGAATAAACAGCAACGGGCCTTCGCGACGGAAGCGGTTCTGACTGATGCCATCAATCAGGCCGGCCATCGCCTTGCCGGTATAGACCGGGTCCAGCAAAATGCCTTCCAGCCTTGCCAGCAGTTTCACCGCCTCCATGCCCTCTTCATTTGGCTCACCATAGCGGGGCGCAAAATACTCATCCCACAGCGTGATCGGGGCCGTTGCCTGCACCTCCAGTGAGGCTGCCAGCGACTGACGCAGCCGCTCAACCAGCGGCAACTGCGCGTCGGTCTGACGTGAAACGGTGACGCCCACCAGCTCGGTTTCCGGCAGCAGCTGCTCCAGGCCGACCGCCAGCCCCGCATGGGTGCCCGCGCTGCCTGATGCCACCACGACGGCGGCAAAATCCACCACGCCTTCGCTCTGATGTGCAATCTCCTGGGCGCACTCCACATAGCCTAGCGCACCCAGCGCATTTGAGCCGCCGACCGGAACGATATAAGGACGGAATCCCTGCGCTTCCAGACGTGTAGCCTCTTCAGCCAGCTGTTCGGCGGGATTATGCAGCGCATCCACGGCGATCACCTCCGCATCCATCAGATCCAGCAGCAGGCGGTTGCCGTTGCTCAGGTAGTTTTCAGCGTGGGTACCAATCGGGTTTTCCAGCAGTGCCACGCACTTCAGGCCGAGGCGGGCTGCCACGGCCGCGGTCTGGCGCACATGGTTGGACTGGATCGCGCCCGCCGTCAGCAGCACATCCGCCCCTTCGCGCAGCGCATCGGCCGCCAGGAATTCGAGTTTTCGCAGCTTGTTGCCGCCCATCGCCACTGGCGTGAAGTCATCACGTTTGATGAAAATATCGCGACCCAGATAGTCGGAGAGGCGTGGCAGGTGTTCTAACGGTGTCGGGGCGCCCAGCAGTTCAAGACGCGGGAATTGGTGTAACAGATGTAAAGACAATGCTGCCTCCGTTCGGGCATTCAAATTATCCTTACAGTGTTGCAGAAGATGCGCAAAGGATCACTCTGATTCAGGTGACCGTCGATGCGGTGAGGAAGCGGCGCCGTGCTCCCCCCTTCTCCGTTACCCGGCAGGCGGATAACAGAGTAACGTGCCGCAGGCACGCGGGGGAGCCCTCGGTGCAGACCAGGGTTACCCCTGCTGCCAGCCTAAGAATTGATCGTACTTGCGCAGCGCGATGCGGTAATTATTATTTCCGGCATCCGGCAGATCGCTTTCCAGACACTGATGCCAGCTCTCTCCCTTAAGCCTGTCGGCGGGGAAATTTTTGGCTTTAAGCATCTCATCCAGCCGACGCAGCCGCACCACATATTCGCGAATCGTGCTGGGGCTCATTTCTGTCTGTTCAAACAGGTACTGTTTGAACGCCATAATGTCGAAATAATTCGGATGAGTATTGCAAAAAATATCGCTGCAGAAGCGACAGAGCGCGGTCAGCTCTGGCTGAAGCTTTAGCCACAGTTGTTCATCAATCATCTGGTCCATCCGAGCGATGGCCTCTTTATTGATGATCTGACCACGAAAAACGAGCGCCATTCGATCTAATACCTTGCCACAATGCGAACAGTTGCTCTGGCTGTGTTTATAGTCTTTAAGATAACGACTTAACGGTCTGGCCTTGGTCTTGGCTCCCATTACTGAGTCCCCGGTTTCTTATATTTTTGAATCGCCAGGAACTGATACTGCTAGCGCGCTCCCGTAAGCCGGGCCCGCAGGCGTTTAATCGCCTGACTGTGCAGCTGACTGACGCGGGATTCACCCACATCAAGCACCGCGCCAATCTCTTTCAGGTTCAGTTCTTCCTGGTAGTACAGTGTCAGCACCATCTTTTCACGATCGGGTAACGCTTCGATCGCTTCAATGACGCGCTCACGCAGACTCCCTTCAAGCAACTGATGAAGCGGATTAGCCTCCTCATGGCCTTCCGTCACCAGCTCCGCACTGTCGCCGTGCTCTTCCCGATACTCGTCGTAGGAGAAAAGTTGACTGTTGTTGGTGTCCAGCAGGATCTGCCGGTACTCCTCCATGGAAACGTTCAGCTGCTGCGCCACTTCCTGCTCGGAGGCGGAACGCCCCAGCGACTGTTCTACCTTGTGCATCGCTCCGGCCACCTCACGCGCGTTGCGGCGCACGCTGCGCGGTGCCCAGTCCCGACTGCGAAGCTCGTCGAGCATTGCGCCACGAATACGCTGTACGGCGTAGGTGGTAAAGGCTGTTCCCTGTAGCGCGTCATAACGCTCTACGGCATTCAACAGCCCTATCCCCCCGGCCTGCAGCAAATCGTCAAGTTCAACGCTGGCCGGCAGGCGAACCTGCAGACGCAGCGCTTCATGGCGCACCAGCGGCACGTAGCGCTGCCAGAGCGAATGCTTGTCCATCACGCCTTCGGCGGTATAGAAATCGTTCACGTTGACTACCCTGCGTTAATGATGTTATCGGCATGATTATCCAATTCTGTAGCGTTTTCGATTGGAGGAATAGGCGGGGTAAAACGAGGCTATTTCACTTTTGTTACCTCAGAATGCAGATCCTTCTGCACTCTTCAGCGGGGATTATCGACGGGCGCGCAGCCGTTGCCGCGTGGCGGGTGGCACCGCAGCCCACAGGCTGCAAATCCGGCCATCCAGCTCCTGATACCAGGGCAAAATATGTTGTTGTGCATCCTCGCCGGGATGCACAGTGATCTGTCCCGACTCACCATCAATGCTAATCAATCGGTTAATAAACAACCGCTGCAAATCACTGCGTAAAAACAGGCCGTTATCGATGCTGTTGTCCGCCACCAGCCCGTCATCGCTCTCCTGGGTGTCGATATGGCAGGCTTCGACCCAGGGCCAGCTATGCCGTTCGGTCAGCTCTGTGCCGGTCATGACACAGGCACCGTAGCGGGCTTTTACACCGGCGATAAACTCCGCCTGGCTGGCCCGCTGCAGCACCCGCGCCTTGACGCGTCGTCCGACTTCCGTCCCCGGCATCACCGCCGCAGGCACCTTGTGCTCTGGCGTACTCAGCACCACGATAAACTGGATAGTCTGCGACTGCGGAAAACAGGGGTTCGCCTGCGGGTTAAAGAGCTGCCAGTAGGCCTCATCCTCATCCTGATGCATCATCACCAGTTTATAGCCGCGACTCTGCAGCAGATTCTGTGCCGTGGCAGATTGCGGATCGATCATGGCAAAAACCTGACTGCTGCCCATCACTTTCCACAGGTTGTCGCGCTTTTCGTTCTCGCTGCGGCGGAAATAGAGGAAAGAGAGATTCTGCTTCAGATAGTGCTCAAAGCGGCGCAGGTAATTCTTGCGCTCGTTATCACTGGAGATAAACAGCAGATCCTCCAGCGGGCTGTTGCTCTCTTCCTGGGCGAAGACCGCGCGTATCTTCAGGGTTCGCAACCCGGTTGAGGGACTCAGCAGTGCACGTGCCGTCAGCTCTTTTTCATCAGGGTATTGCTGGGCATAACGCCGGGCGATCTCTTCAAACGTCAGCCGCTCACCCGGCAGCAGGTCATAGTTGAAGCGCATAGACACTCCACAAAAGTTAACATCGAAAGTTATAGTGTTCTGTGAAGAGTTATCGGCAAGCGTGGCGGGAACTGTAACGGGCGGGGAAAGTTGTGATGCAGGTACAGGCAGCCTGACCGAGGCTGGTTCTGCAAAAAACCGAAGTCGTCTGAGCGGCTTTGCTACATGCCGCTCCGACGGAATTTATGAGGATTGCGTCTTCAGCCATGCGGGGCGTTCACCCGGAAGATGAATCCAGCATGTATTGACTTCCTCATACAGAGCCTCACCCAGGCTTCGCATCATAGAGGGATTGTTAATCAGTTTATTAATCATAAATCGCCACTGAGACGTTTTATTTTTAATGCGCTTAACACTGACAATCGCTTTGTAGGCCTCATGATCGCTGGCAAGCACCGGATAACCGCAGGCTCCTAACTGCGCAATGACCCGATGGCCTTCTGCCTGGTTAGGAAGTATCTCTGCAAGAGGTGCCAGCGCCAGATCCAGTTTCAGTGACTGAAACATCGCCGGGAGCCTGCTGTGCGGAACTTTACGATGATATTCGTGGACCGTATGCTTCCAGGCATCAGGACAGGCCCCGTATATAATCCAGTCAACACGTTCGCTCATTTCTCTGATAAGGGTATCAATCAGCATCCAGTCTTCTGTCATTAAATCTGTCAGCACCACCCCCACTCTGGGCTTGCCTGAATGTTCAGACGGACGATCCTCAGGAGGAGCGAGCCGCTGCCATGCTGTACTGAGTTTGTCAGCCTGAAGCACCGCGTGTTTATCACGAAATAGTGTCAGCGCCGCACTGTTTCTGACCAGTAACGTATCAGCATTCTGCAGGCCTTCATCAGGACACTGCCCGTTGCGAAACGACTCTCTGGTGACTTCAACGACGAAACGGGTCTCCGGAAGCACTGCTTTGTTTTTAATCAACTGCGCATGGCGGCTCGCCACGCTATCGCTGAACACAATATGCGCCGGGTTCAGCCGATAAAGTTCAACAGGCGTTGAGCGTTGACAGTCCAGTGCGGCAATCAGGCTGTCCGACGCTGTAGTCAGCCGGGAAAGTTCTTTCACACGCTGAGCTTCGTCATGGTCGTCGGCATTAAACACCCATAAGGCGCTGAGTGGAAAGCCTAATCTGGCGGCCAGCAGCGGACGATTATTTTCCCTGACAACCTCCCCCTCCTTACGGCTGATATTGGGATTCGAGGCGGGGTCGTGGGCTATATATCGAAGCCATTTCTCTGTAAAAAGGCTATTTCCGGAAACTAACGACACATCCGTCAGTACGTCGTCATAACTGACTCTGGAGAGCGGAACCGCTATTTTAACCACGCCTGGCACTGAAGCCCGCAACAGCAGATCGCTGATGGCCTCAGGAAGAGTCGCAAACTGCTCATCCAGCCCTCCTGCCTGCTGACAGGATGAGGTACGGATCATAATACATTCAGTCGTCAGCAGCAGATGTTGCTGCGGAGCAACCCGGTCAGCCTGGCCTGGCGAGTCTGTTGACGATGCGGTTTCAGCCTGACCATATTTCCGGCGAAAGCCGCCATCAATTCGTCCGGAAGAGTAAAGATCTTCACGGTTGTCGACCAGAAAAGGCGCACAGGCGAGGAGTTCAGCGCGGCCACAGTGATCCAGTAAGGCTTCCAGCCAGCGCGTATGATTAAAATAAATACCCGCAGAGAGGCAGAGTGTAAATTCGCCTCGCGCCACTGAAATGCCATAATTCATGGCGCTGACAGCATTAATTTTCTCGTCTACAAAAAAGACCCTGAAGATAGCGTTATTCATCGTTGCCAGAGAGGAGAGCCACTCTCTGACCGCCGGGTCCGTTGAGCCGTTATCAATAAAAATAATTTCATAGTCGACATCCACAACGGTATCGACAAAGGTCGCTACTGCTCGCTTAGTGCGGTTAATGTCATCTTCCACGACAAGAATAACGGTTAACTTACTGATTCCGCTGGCGCCGTATCGGACAGTAAAAACAGAGCCCTCTCTTTCAACCGACGCCTGGCTGTACTCGCTGCCCGCGAGATATTCAGCCAGCAGAGATTCCTTTAAAGAGGTATGCTCACGTTCTTTTGATAAAAGCTGAATCAGCGGAACCGGAACGTGCCGGATATCGGCAGCAAGGCCAGCACTGACCAGCTGTAATAAAAACGCTGTTTCGACAGTGTGAGGAGAAATATTTCGCGCGCGGACAATCTCCAGACACAATTCGCGCCTGAAGAAGGCTCCTCGGGCAAATCGCTCGGGCAGCGCCAGAAAATAATCCCGATCAAAATCGGGTAAAAACATCTCACACAGGCCGTCAGCCTGCCGGACAACCCGGTCAGAATAAAATGCCAGTGACGCCGCGGTTTGCTCTTTGAAAAGCCAAAGGCCGGAAAACAGCTCCGGATAAATGAGGTCACCGGATCGCAGAAATAATACCCATTCACACAGGTCTTCGATAAGCAGTTGATGTAACCAGCCGCTAAAGTGACCCTTGCCCTGCTCCTGTTCAGCGGAGGCATCGACAGCATAAATTTCAGCCTCCAGCCCCACATACCTGAGCGATGAAAGTATGCTGTCGCACGCAACGGCAGGATTATCGTCCAGAATGATAACGCGAACAGAGAGAGCCGTTTCTGCGCTGCTGTGCGCGTAATTTTTTACCGGGTAGTCGGCAAGCCACTTTTGCGTTGAGACAACCTTCTCTTCATTTTTAATACCGGCAGCCGTCTGCGTTTTAATAAAAAAGTGACGAAGCTGCTGTGAGAAATCCGCTTCAAATTTTCTCATGTGGTCGCGAACTTTCCAGAGCCGGGCACGCTCGCGCTCTAATTCAGCGGTATCATCACTGAAGCAGACCCCGGCCCCTCCCATATCGCGAATCGACGCCTCTGAGATCGCGAGTTTCTCATACCCCTGTGCAACCATTGAGACGACAGGCGTTCCACAAAGCGCAGCAAGATTACAGGTCCCGGACCATTCAAAGGTATACATCACGCTGGCCGATTTCAGAATCTCAGCCAGTTCCGCCAGAGGACGAGGATTCTTCACCGATATGATGACGATGTTGTCCGGTAAGGTTGTAAAATCCACCTTCTCTACCGGTACGCGATTCAGATAAAGAAGCGTCGTCGTTTTTGCTCTGCCATCGTCATAAAACAGCTCTAAATCCGGCCCCACCATCGTCAGAAAATCAACGTCAGGTTCATTGATAATCAGTTGGGAGCTATACCAGAAAAAGAGATCCTCTTCGGATTCGTTTAACCGGTTTCCATTGAGTAACCCTTCATGATTTAACATGTAGCGCACGCAGACGTCAGCGTTAAGCGGATTGCCCGAATAGATCTCCGGGTAGACCGCGATGGGGGTAAGCTGAGCTTTTTTATGCTGGCGCCAGGTTTCCGCATCCAGTCTTGGCGTCTTCCAGGCGGCATTAATCACATTGCAGTCGACCATCCAGGCGTTACCGCCCTGCAGGTTTATCTGATGGCAGAGCTTGTGCAAAGCCTGAATCCCACCGGATGACTCCCGATAGTCAGGTGAAACAATATAATACGGATGTTTTAATTCAGACATGACCATTCCCGCCTGCCACGTTAATGGCATCTCCAGACCGCGTCACCATGACATTACATCAGGCTATCTGACGTGATAGCCCGACATTATCTTTTGCTGAAACTGATTAGGGCCGCCACGCCTGTGCCCATAAACGCAGATTTTCGCCTGTCAGCATCCAGTCTCGCCGGACGATGGCCTGCAATTCTCTGCCCATTTTTGCGCTGGCGTCGGGATCGGCCAGATGCATGCGGATAGCTTCGCGCCAGTCGATAAATTTGTTATTAACCCGCGTGACCGGCAGATCATCCTGCTGGTAGCAGGCCACGTTGCTGCAGATAACCGGCACGCCGCATGCACCATATTCCAGTAACCGCAGATTACTTTTACAGGCGTTGAATATGTTGTCTTCAACAGGTGCCAGCGCCAGGTCCAGATTCAGTGCCGCCAGTGCGGCCGGGTAAAGAGGCAGATCGACGCCACTGTGAATTTCGTGCACATAGGGTCGAAGTTTATCCGGGCACATGCCCATAAACACCCATTCAACCTCTCCCGACAATTCCCGCACGATGTCAAAAATCATCTCAAGGTCGCCCCGATGGCTGATCCCTCCGGCCCAGCCTACACGCGGTTTCCTGCCCTGATTGCGCAGGGATTGCAGTGTGCCCCAGGCTTCTGACGGCAGGCGGTTTTTTACGACAACGATATCCGGATGCATATCCCTCATCGCTTCCGCCAGTGGAGCTGTCGACACCACAAAGCGGTCAAAGAAGCTCAGGCTCTTGCGTATTAATTTTGCCGTCTCCTGCTTGTACGCCTGACGACCATGATGCTTCATAGGGAGGTTAATAATGTAGTCATCCAGCTCGAACACTTTAAAGACGTTGTGTAGTTTACCGACCCGTTCCATCCAGGTGTGAAAAGCCGGTGAATAGCGACGCTGAATAATCAGACTGTCCGGTCTGAACTGCCCCATTTCACTTAACGTCAGCAGCGTCATGCCGCTACTACCCTGAGCGACGCCCTCCGCTATCATCGCTTTAAGCGGTTGGGTAATACGGTAGTGACCGCAGCCGTAGATATCGGCATTGTGCGCCAGGAATGAAGGCAGATTTTCTGCCCTGAGTGGCTGCCAGCTGAACTCATCATTTCTTAATTCAAAATGCCGGCTTCTCAGGGAGAGATTCGGGTTATAGGCAGGATCGCTGGCGATGACCGGCATCCATTGCGCGTAGACCTTATCTTCTTCCAGTTGCTTTAATTTCGTGGAGGCGTGTACCGTTTCATCCGGGAAAGGACTTTTGCGGGCAGCCGGCCGATGCAGTCGGGCATAGGGGGTCCAGACTGTCAGATACCCTTGCTCGCGCGCCTTCAGGCAGAGATCAACATCGCCATAAAGACGTTTGTTGTCGTCAAATCCTCCCAGCTCGTCAAAGACAGATTTACGCATCAGCACCAGTTCGCCAGACACCGCGCTGTAATTCTGATCGAGATGCATGCGTCCCAGATAATTGGGTTCATTATCATCGTTGCCACGGAAAACCTCACCGACCGCTCCGTTAACACCGAGAACATAGCCCGCATGACGAATTTTATTGTCAGACGAAAGATGTTTTGCGCCTGTGGCAAACACTTCCGGCCTCTGCCCATGATTAAGAAGATTGTCGAGCCACTCGCCATCAGTAACCGCCATTTCACAATGCATAAACAGCAGATAGTCACCCACGGCCAGTTCAGCGGCACGATTCGCCATGGCACCGTGACTGAATCCGCCGTCGAACATTACCGTTTTTATCCGTTGAGGATCGACGCTGCCAATATCGGACAGCCATCTATCCCGCTCAGGCGTTCCCTGGTTATCGCAGATAATGATCAGTTCATAGCGGTGATAGGTGGTTTTCTCGAGCAGCGTGGTGACACAGCTAATCAGTGAGGCAAGGTGCCAGTTCGCCAGGATAACGATCGAGACGACCGGCTTATCAGGATGGTTATACCGTAAGCGGTAATTGAAAAATTTATCTAACGCCGCCCGCCCATCGGGATAGCCACGGTTCTGCAGATGGCGTTCAAGAATGGCCACATCTTCCAGGATAGATCGGCTTTTAAGCTGCCCTGTCAGCAGCGGCTCAGCCACGTGACCGATGGCCTCGAAACCCTGAGACTCAATCAGTTTAACGATAAGATCAAACTCAGCTGATGACGGATAGTCAGCATCCAGGCCCCCCGCCGCTAAAAGTAATTCGCGCCGGAACAGCCAGTGTTGCGCCATTGTTTTCGGTGAACTGAGTAAGAGATCGAGATTCAAATCAGGCCGGAAAGCGGCCCCCACGGGCGCATTATCAATATAGAAAAACTCATCCGCGTAAAGCGCCAGATAACTGTTTTGTGGGATCAGCCTGGCGCTGAGGGCGGTCATTCCTGAATCATGCATCGTGCAGGAGGCATCCAGAAACATCACCCAGTCATCGTGACGTGCGTCGATAATCTGATTGATCACGCTTATTCGAGTCTGCTGCGTCGCAGCATAGCATTCCGCGTCAGCAACACAGTCCAGATCCAGCGTCACGATGACGGGTTCGAACCGGACTCCGGTTCTCTCACCTTGTCTGATTGAGTTAAGCAGCGTTTCCAGATCGGCGACATTCTCTTCCGTCACGGTGATGATCACCAACACGCTCACATCATGGGCGTTAGCGGCGGCCATATCCGTTAACCTGTTTTGCTGCATGGCATTCAGCGTGCGCGAACGTCGCCAGGCTGCCAGCACATCCAGCGTAAAATTCTTTTGTTGCTCCTCCGCCAGATTTCTCAGACTAAAGTGATCGGGCTGCTCTAAACAGGCCACCTGCGCCAGATGGGGCGCATGGTCAGCCTCCCCGAACCAGCTCTCCTGACGGATTTGCTCATATAAATATTCACGACCGCTTGTAAACAGCTCATCACTTTCGCGTTGATGAGGCTGGCGCTCAACATCTGAAGCACGCACGCAGCACAAAGGCGCAGAAAACCAGAGGAGATGAGTATGACTCAGAAGGCTGTAGCAGAAGGCCAGTGCCGGAATGGCCTGCAGTGCCGGATTACCCTGAGTAAGCAGCGCCTGGTCGATAAGGCTGGCGCTGATGTCGTCGCGGTAAAACAGCGCTGCCGTCAGTTCTCCCGGCAGACTGTATGCTTTCAGCGTCTGATTACGCAGAAAATCTCTGCCATTGATAATGAGATTTTCCTGGCTCAGGGCGGAAGTGGAGAGAAGCCCGTCAAGCCTTTCACCCTGTGGCCCCACCCGCTCACGCCGTGTCAACGCGACCCGGCAGTCAGGAAAGGCTTTCAGTCCAGCAACGCAGGTTGAGATATTGTCAGGCTTAAGGAGATCGGCATCAGAGAGAAACTTGATATATTTTCCACGGGCAGCACTAACCGCTGCCTCCAGAAGCTGAACGACCGTACCTTCTGTTTTTAAATAGCGGATAACATCGCAGTGCCGGGGAAGATACCGTTGCAGCGTCTGATGAATGAATTGCGCGTCACTGTAATCAGCCACAATGATTTCGATCGGCTGATAATCCTGATTGAGCGCGCTCTCCAGCGCCTCAGTAAACCAGGTGGCAACGTCTGCGGTAATGATGATGCTGACAAGGTCTTGTTGATGCATTTTGCTCTCTCTCACTGACTCCTCTTAGTCACAGCCGGCTAAGAGCAGCGCATATTTTGCTTTAGCATAGGCTTTGTGCCTGGGTTCAATCGGTGAAGTAAAAGAGCAAAAAGGGCCCATTCTGTCAGAACAGCCAGGCGCTTCTGTTTTACGCCCATAAAAAAACCCCGCCGAAGCGGGGTTTTTGCATCCATTCCTCAGGGGAATGATTAGCCCTGCAGCAGAGACAGAACCTGCTGTGGAACCTGGTTCGCTTTCGCCAGCACGGAGTTACCTGCCTGCTGTACGATCTGCGCTTTAGACATGTTTGAAACTTCAGTTGCGTAGTCAGCATCCTGAATACGAGACTGTGCAGCTGACAGGTTAGTGGTGGTGTTGCTCAGGTTAGTCACGGCTGAGTTCAGACGGTTCTGAATCGCACCCAGTGAAGAACGGAACTTATCCACGCTTGCAATCGCATCATCCAGCTTAGCCAGTGGGTTAGCTGATGCACCTGAAGTCAGGCTGGACAGGCTCATGTTAGTCGTGTCCAGTTTGAACGCTGCGGTGCCAGTAGTGGTTGAGGTATCAGCTGACTGTGGATCTACAGCAACATAGAAAGTTTTAGCATTTGCAGCGCCGCTCGCGATGTCAAAGCCATTTGCTTTCAGGTTGTTGGTTTCAGCATCGCTTGCTGAAGTTACGGTGACTTTAGCAAACATTTTGCCGTTGTCATCTTTGTAGACGGTACCAGAGTCTACAGCCACACCTGAAGCAGCCACACCCAGACGGGTAGACAGCTCATTAGCAGTTGATTCAGCAACAGTTGCGCCAGTTACGTTAGTGGTAGAACCGTAAGCAGCTTTGAACTCAGTTGCGCCAGCTGCAGTCGGGGTACCAGCAGGACCGTTGACGTTGAAGCTGTCCAGACCCAGGGTCTTGGAGTCGATTTTTTTCAGGTCGATAGTGATGGTTTCGCCATCGTTAGCGCCAACCTGGATGTTCATTTTGCCGTCTTTAGCCAGCACGTTCACGCCGTTGAACTGAGTCTGACCAGAAACGCGGTCAATCTCGTCCAGACGTGATTTGATTTCGTCCTGGATTGAAGATTTGTCAGAATCTGAGTTAGTACCACTTGCAGCCTGAACAGTCAGTTCACGGATACGCTGTAAGTTGTTGTTGATTTCTGACAGCGCGCCTTCAGTAGTCTGCGCAGCAGAGATACCGTCGTTGGCGTTACGGGCAGCCTGAGTCAGACCTTTGATGTTAGAGGTGAAACGGTTGGCAATCGCCTGACCAGCAGCGTCATCTTTCGCGCTGTTGATACGTAAACCAGAAGACAGACGCTCCATTGAAGTAGACAGAGCTGACTGGTTCTTGTTGATGTTGTTCTGAGTGATCAGCGAGAGGCTGTTGGTGTTAATGACTTGGGCCATGATAAATTTTCCTGTTAATCAAGTCTTTCGGTTAAGGTGTGGGCTTCAACCCGCCGGCTTCAGCGCCGTCAAAGTTGTTATCGTCTGCCGTCAAACAACCTTTAGAATTTTTTTAGTACCAGGCGAAATTTTTTGCTTCTGCCTGTCACGTTTGAGGTTATCGCCACCCTTTCCGACTTCTTTAGACCTGATTCATTAATTTTCTAACCGCTGAATTACCCTTCTCTATAGTGCCTGTTTAACTCATTACACTAAGGCAAATACCTTTAAACTTTCCGCATTCAAGGCCGATAACCCAGGTATTCATTTTCCCTGTCGACCTTATAAAGGAATTAACATGGCTAGTATTTCCAACCTTGGTGTGGGTTCCGGCCTGCCACTCAGTACCATGCTTGACAGTCTGCAGACCGCTGAAAAAGCCGCGCTGAAACCGATTTCTACCCAACAGTCAGCGTATACCGCTAAGCTCAGCGCCTACGCGACGCTGAAAAGCTCACTGACGACGTTCCAGACGGCGAACAGTAAGCTCAACAGCGCCGATCTCTTTACTGCAACGACGGCGACCAGCAGCTCCAGCGCATTCAGCGCCACCACTTCTGGCAGCACCGTGGCGGGTAAATACTCTATCAGTGTTACTCAGCTGGCACAGGCACAGGTCCTGACCTCAGCGGTGCAGAGCAGCAACACCGCCGCGCTGGGTGACAGCTCCGCGTCCAGCCGCAGCATTGCCATTACCTTGAAAGATGGCACCAGCAAAAGCGTGACGCTGACCAACGAACAGACCTCCCTGACCGGTATGCGTGACGCCATTAACGGTGCCAACGCTGGCGTCACTGCCAGCATCATCAAAG
The DNA here is from genome assembly GCF_059731105.1 of Type-F symbiont of Plautia stali. NCBI lineage: Bacteria > Pseudomonadati > Pseudomonadota > Gammaproteobacteria > Enterobacterales > Enterobacteriaceae > Type-F symbiont of Plautia stali. Next base: position 2,354,690 of record NZ_AP035909.1, read on the forward strand.
TCTCGGATGGCAGCTTCCGTCTCTCTGTCAGTGCGAATAAAACCGGCAGCGACAATGCGGTATCAACGATTGCCGTGACCGGAGATGACACGCTGCAGGGGATCGTTGGCTACGACGCCTCCGCCAGCAGCAATGCGATGACGCAAAGCGTTACCGCGCAGAACGCTAAACTGACGGTAAACAACATCGCGATTGAGAACAGCAGCAATCAGATCAGCGATGCGCTGGAAGGAATTACCCTGAATCTTACCGCGCAGACGGTAGGCGACCAGACGCTGACCATTACGAAAGACACGTCAAAAGCCTCAAGCGCCATCAGCACCTGGGTCGACGCTTACAATACGTTGCTGGATCAGTTCAACACGCTGACCAAATATACCAAAGTCGACACCAACAGCGATGCGCAGGACTCCAGCAATGGCGCCCTGCTGGGTGACAGTACCTTACGCACCATTGAAACCCAGCTGAAGAGCATGCTGACCAATGCGCAGAGCTCATCCGCCTACAAGTCACTGGGTCAGATTGGTGTCACCACGGACCCTACGACTGGCTCACTGAAGCTGGACTCCACCAAGCTGAGTGCAGCCCTGGATAAAGATGCCGCTGGCGTCAAAGAGATGATCGTCGGTGATGGTAAGACCGGCATCAGCGCGAAGATAGACAGCAAACTGACTGAATGGCTGGCCTCTAAAGGGATTGTTCAGGCCGCGACCGACGGCGTAAGTAAAACATTGAACAACTTAACCGCCCTTTATAACACCACCAGCGACCGCATCGACGCAGATATCGCGCGCTATAAAACGCAGTTTACCCAGCTGGATCTGGCGATCAGTAAACTGAACTCAACCAGTACCTATCTGACGCAGCAGTTCGATACGTCAAGTTCTTCTGAAAAATCATAGGAGTGACCATGTACACCGCTACAGGCACCAAAGCCTATGCAAAAATTGGCGTCGAAAGTGCCGTGATGAGCGCCAGCCAGCAGCAGCTGGTCGTGATGCTGTTCGACGGCGCACTGAGCGCGCTGATCCGCGCCCGTCTGTTTATGCAGGATGGCAATATTGAAGGTAAAGGCACCTCAATTTCTAAAGCTATCAATATTATCGAAGCTGGCCTGAAAGAGGGGCTTGCTGAAAACAGTGGTGACGAACTGGCAGATAACCTGCTGGATCTTTACAACTACATGACGCGTCGCCTGCTGCAGGCCAACCTGCACAACGATGTTGAAGCGGTCGGGGAGGTCGAAGGCCTGCTGCGCAACATCGCGGACGCGTGGAAAGAAGTAGTTCAATCTAACCTGATTCAGGACGCCGTTTAATGACTACTGCACCGCATCTGATTGCCGTTTACCAACAGTTACTCGATCTCAGCCAGGGCATGCTGCGTCACGCAGCACAGGGCGAATGGGATGAATTGATCAGCAGGGAGATGGAGTATGTCAGCGCGGTGCAGAATTTAGCCCAGTCGACAGATAAGGCCTCGCCGTCGGCGCAGACGCAGGAGCAGCTGCGCCCGGTGTTGCGGCATATCCTGGATAACGAAAGTGAAGTGAAACGTCTGCTGCAGGCGCGGATGGATGAGCTGGCCGCGCTGGTGGGTCAGAGCAGCCGCCAGAAATCTGTCATGTCCGCCTATGGTAACCAGGGCGGTGTGGTGATGGTGCCCCGCGAAACCCTCTCCTGATCCCCTGCTCTGCCACGCCGCCAGATTTATTTTTCTGCGCGGCGTCTCTTTTCTGCCGCTTACTCCATACTTGATTTTCATCATCCCCCCTGGAGAGCGGTACATGCAAAACCCAACGTTATTACAGTTTTTCCATTGGTATTACCCGGATGGCAGCAAACTGTGGCCTGAAGTCGCCGATCGCGCGGCGTGGCTCAGCGAAACTGGCATTACGATGGCGTGGTTACCACCGTGTTACAAAGGGGGTTCGGGTGGTTATTCTGTCGGTTACGACAGCTATGATCTTTTTGACCTGGGGGAATTCGATCAGAAAGGCGGGGTTGCCACCAAATATGGCGACAAACAGCAGTTACTGGCCGCCACAGAGGCGCTGCGCAGCCATAACATCGGGGTGCTGCTCGATGTGGTGGTGAACCACAAAATGGGCGCGGACGAGAAAGAGGCGATCAGCGTTAACCGCGTCAATCCGGACAACCGCGATGAAATTGACGATGAGGTCGTCGAGTGTGAAGCCTGGACGAAATTCACCTTTCCGGCGCGCGCCGGGGAGTATTCGAAATTCATCTGGGATCACAAATGTTTCAGCGGCGTAGACCACATTGAAAATCCGGACGAAAACGGTGTGTTTAAAATCATTAACGATTACACCGCGGAAGGCTGGAACGACCAGGTGGATAACGAGCTGGGTAATTTCGATTATCTGATGGGGGCCAACATCGATTTCCGCAACAATGCGGTCAGAGAGGAGCTGAAATACTGGGCGCGCTGGGTGATGGAACAGGTTCCCTGCACCGGTTTCCGCCTGGATGCGGTAAAACATATCCCGGCGTGGTTCTACAAGGAGTGGATCGACCATATTCAGGAGGTGGCTGAAGAGCCGATGTTTATCGTCGCTGAATACTGGTCGTTTGAAACGGAGAAGCTGCAGGAGTATGTGCATCAGGTGGAAGGCAAAACCATGCTGTTTGATGCCCCGCTGCACATGAACTTCCATCAGGCGTCAACCGCAGGCAGTGCCTACGATATGAGCCAGATTTTTGCCAATTCCCTGGTGGTTGCTGACCCGTGGCACGCCGTGACTATCGTGGCGAACCACGATACTCAGCCGCTGCAGTCGCTGGAGGCGCCGGTTGAAGCCTGGTTCAAACCGCTGGCCTATGCCCTGATCCTGCTGCGTGAACAGGGCGTGCCAACCGTTTTCTATCCTGACCTGTTCGGCGCGACCTACGAAGATGAGGGGGGTGACGGTGAAACGCATAAGATTGAGATGCCGGTGATCCCGGAACTCGAAGGCCTGATCCGGGCGCGGCAGCAGTATGGCTGGGGTGTTCAGACCGACTACTTTGATCATCCTAACTGTGTCGCCTTCAGCCGCAGCGGCACGGAAACCCAGCCGGGTTGCGTGGTGATTATGTCAAACGGTGATGCGGGTGAGAAAAGCGTGCCCATGGGTGAAGGCTTTGCCGGTAAGGTGTGGCGCGACTATCTGGGTAACCGTGAAGAGACAATCACCGCCGATGAGCACGGCACCGCAGTGTTTGCCTGCAACGGCGGCAGCGTCAGCGTCTGGGTAGTGGCGGACTGATTTTCTGCTGACCTCAGTATGAAGCCCCGGCAGTCAGAGCATCAGGATGGCTCTGCCCTGCCGGGGCTGTTTTACAGGTGGGGTTATGACTGGGCGTTGTGCTCGGTAATCGATGTACGCAGCAACTGGGGTTCGATATTCTGGATCACCGTGGCTTTAGGTTGCTTTGCCATCTCCTCCAGCGCCTGCTGACACTCAACCGTCGGACGGGCCACTTTTCGCAGCGTCAGGCCATCGTAGCTAAGCTCGCCATTGTCGACATCCAGCGGCATCACACGCAGCTGACGTGTCACATTAACGTAGTCGCCATTCAGTCGGGTCAGCTTGCCGGGCTTGGCGATCACCCGCTGCCACTGACGGCAATCCAGCGTGCTGCCATCCGCATTAATAATGATGCTGCCTGTCGCCTGGCTGCTGATCAGACCGCTCTGCGGTCCGACGGTTTGCCAGTTGCCCTGCAAATCGGCAGGTGCCGGGGTCTGCACCGCATTTTCATAATCGTTGATTTGCGCACAGCCACCCAGTGCCAGCGCCGCAATCAGCATCCACTTTTTCATGTTTAATCCCTAAAATCGCGTTAATGGCGGCTACGTTATAATTTTTTCCCCGCGCTGCGCAAGATATCTGACGGTTCGGGCTGCTGCTTCCCCCGGATTGCAGCCCATTTCTCACCTTATCCGTTACCTGGCGTTCCCGGCGCGGCCGTCTGCGGGCGGCCCCCGCCGCGACATTCCGGCGCGACGGTGCCTGACAACCGTAAGACAACCCGTTACACTGGCGCGCTGCAACAGACTTTCAGGAACAGAATGATGAAAACCCCAGAAGCCTACTACGCGCAGGCACGCGAGATGTTTTTTACCGCCCACCCGGACTTTCAGGCTGCCCTTGATGAACTGACTGAGAGCGATGCCCGCGCGGCCAATCTCTCACTGCGAGAGCTGCGCGAATGGCATGCTGAACGTATCTATGCAGCCTTCCTGCGTCAGAAGAATCTGGATGGCATGATTTTTTCTATCCAGCTCGCTGAGCCGGATAAAGCGGTGGCGGCTGAAGCTATCGAGGCTTATCTCAAATCGCATGCTGCGTCACTGGGGATGAGCTGGGAAGAGTTCTGCATTAAAAACGAACTCTGATTGAGGCGACCTCTGAAGACGCGTGCCGGTTAATCTTCTTCAGAGGTCAGTTTCACCCCGCCCGCGCGTTCAGGGGGTCCTGCCCTTCACCTCAACATAACTGGCCACGGCCAGCAGACGATTAATGTGGGTCAGCAGCAAATCAACATCGGACTGCATAAATTCGGCTGAAGAGCGGGAGGCGGTGACAATCGCATCCTGTACGGTTTCGGTAATGGTCAGGGAGTTATCCTGTTTTGCCTGTACCAGCAGCGCCGCAACCAGCAGCGACTGGGCTTCAATCTGAGCGGTCAGCTCTTTCGCATCCACATCCATTTTCGCCAGCTTAAGCAGAATATCGATTACCAGTTGTCGCATCGCGCAGGCCTCCTGAAGAGTAAGCCGCCATTATGTCGCGATGCGCGCGCATTTTTCCAGCTGAAGATGGCGGCCCGTACGGCATAAAAATTTGCGTCAAAACCAGCGCGCAACCTTGCTACTGTTTTTATTTACAGTATTATAGGTCAGCGATTTTGCCCTGAATGGATTGCCATCATGTTTGTTGAATTGATTTATGACAAGCGCAACGTTGCCGGTTTACCGGGTGCTCGCGAGATGATTCTTGAGGAGCTGGAAAAGCGGGTGCATCGGGTCTTTCCTGACATTGAAGTTAAGGTTAAGCCGATGGAGCGTAATGCGATTGACACAGATTTGAGTAAGAACGATAAAGCGACGGTTGCGCGTATCGTGGAAGAGATGTTCGACGAAGCGGAAATGTGGCTGGTGGCCGATTAATCCCTGATCGGCCACCGCATCAGTCAGCGGGAGAGGAATCAGCTCTCCTGCTCACTGTGATTGATTTCAATCTCAATATCCTGAATGGCGGCATCCAGGTCGTCCAGCAGTTTACCCTGTTTGTTGAGCAACGCGTCGATTCGGTCAGCGTTGGTCTTGTCTTTATATTCACCGGCATCAAAGGCTAACCAGTGGCTGGAGAGGGTTTCAGTGTTGGTCTGCGCATAGTGGCGCATCTCTTTCAGCTGCGACGCTACGTCACGCAGATAATCGTTTTTGGTCTTGGTTTCGGTTGAATCGCTCATGCTAATTTTCCTTCTGGTCAGTTTTCCAAAGTGATTAGGCTTTGCGGTTCATCAACCAGCCAATCAGCGGGCCTGCATTTAAGATAGAAAATGTCGCCCGGAGATTTAAACGTAGTTGATAATAGCGAAGCCGCTCTAAGAATAATCGGAAGTTACGGCTATTGCCCCGTTTCGGCCGAAGGTAAATCGCCCTCTTTCACCACCTCTTTAACTTTGTTGACCGTTTTATCTGCTGTGCGATCGGGCAACGCATCAAGCTTATGCTGCAACGCCGCAACCTGATCCGTGAGCAGATCGACTTTGTCATCACGGCGTGCGGCGATGACCCGGTAATCCGCCCGGATCTCCTCGACCCGTTTATTTGCGGTGTTGCTGACATAGAGAAAAATGATGGTCATCAGGATGCAGATCATCGAACAGCTCAGCAGAATTCCGCCGAGAATCACTTTTCGCCGGTATGTCAGAACGGTCAAAGGACTATTTATCGGTGTCATCGCTGCGATCCTCCAGAGTTGAGATAAGCCGATCAATTTCATTACGAAACTTATCGTTCTGATCGGTTTCGGTCATTGCCAGTAAAATACCCACTGCGTTTTTGATTAACCGGAGATCGGTTTCAAGCGTGGCAATACGCCGCAGATTTCTGTCGTGCCGTTCGCGTAACTCATCATTCTCCTCCCGTATCAGCGCATTGCTCTCTTTCAGCAACACCACCTGCTCTTTGTAACTGGTAATAATTTCGCCGCCTGCCCGATTACTGGTCACGATTGAGGCGATACCCGCCAACAACGGTTTCCAGAAAAGTGCTGCGGCGCCCCCACCCAGAACTAACGCACCCATACTGGTAATCAGACTACTTTCCATGCCACACCCCTTTTTCCGGTAAGGTCTCTGGAACTCACGGCATACTTAACAGCCACCTTTTCCCCCACGAATTTAAGATTGCTTAAATACCAGGTTTAAGTATACTTAAGTCACTCTTAACCAAAAAGTCAAGCAGATGAAAAACGAAACCCTGGGTGATCGCATCCGACTCCGACGCAAGTCACTGCAGTTAACGCAGAAGCAGCTGGCGCAGCAGGTAAACGTGTCCCATGTGGCTGTTTCGCAATGGGAAAAAGAAGAGACTCTGCCGCGTGGCGAAAACCTGCTCCGGCTCTCTGAAGCACTGGGCTGCGCACCGGCCTTTCTGATAGAGGGTGATGGCCCTGTTTTCAGCGAAAGCGCCTGGGCCGGGCTGCACCAGATTCCTTTGCTGGCGCAGCGCGATGTGGCGCAATGGCTAAGTGATGCCGGTTCTGTCCGGCAGGATCGTCTGATGCATAACGATATGGCGCTGTCTCAGCAGAGTTTTGCCCTTCGGGTAGAGGATCAGTCGATGGCACCGGCGATTCTGCGCGATGATGTGGTGATTATCGATCCCAGCCTGTCACCGCAGCCGGGCGACAGCGTGCTGGCGCTACAGCAACAGGTCGCTCTGCTGCGAACCTGGCGTCAGCGAGGCAGTGAAGAGGGTGTCACGCAGTTTGAGCTCGCGCCGGTCAATATCAATTTCCCTGAGCTGCACTCCCGGCGCGATAACCTGAAGCTGATTGGCACGCTGGTCGAACTGCGCCGCTTTCGTCAGCCATAAAAAAACCCGCCGGGTGCGGGTTATCGGTTCTGCATTTAACCGTGGTGGCAATATGTCGGGAAATCAGAGTGCGTCGGTCAGCCGATCGACAACCACATTACCCTGCAGGTCGGTCTGCATAATCCGGTAGCTGACCGGCCATGAGCGGCGGGTTGTGAGTTTATCGAACAGCGTGACGCCGCCCTTTTTAACCCCTTCGCGGTTAACAATAATCCACTCGGTGACCTCTTCCTGACCCCGATTTCGCAGGCTCAGCGACCGCTGCTCGATTAACTGGTCTTCCGCTTCAATCTTTAAATGATCTCGTAACATAATCTCTATCTCCTGGTAACGCAGCTCACTATATGCCTTTTATTAATCAGTTCAATCGAATTTTTTAATCGAAGTTACTGACAGCCTGGTGCTGGCGTTACCCGTAGTGAAGAGAGATCCCTTCACGTCGATGTCTCTGACAGGGCCGGAGGCGAGATCTCAGCGCTGGTCTAGACTTACAGCACTGGGAACCAAAAGGAGCGAATGATGTTTAAGCATAAAACGAACGAAGAACGTAAGCATGAAGGTGATGTGAGCAAGAGTCTGCCGGAAGCAGCGCCGCACGTGGGCAACGCTTATGAGGAAGATGATCACCCTGCGACGGATGCCCCAAAAGATCACGGGGAAGTGCCGCGCAAAAATGACGACAGCCAGGACGATAAAAAAGATCCTTTCAAGGCGCAGTAACTCCTGTGAGGCGCGTCCTCCGGACGCGCTGGTCTGTCACGCTCTCTGTCGCCCTCCCCACAGTTATTTGACCGCTGAAGATTGACCGGTCTGATGCGCAGCCTGCTTTCCCCCTTCTCTTTTGCGACGCCTTAACAGCACACGAACATCGTGATGCAGCCGGATTATCACTGCGTAATACGCTATCATCTGTCCGGAATGACAGGGAGCCGTTTTCTTTGTCACGGCGCAGAGTGTCAGCAACGATGAGAGTGTCTGGAATGAAAAAAAGCGTTATTGCCCTGAGCCTGATTCTGCTGAGCGGATGCGTGGACATGGGACGCGTCGGACTGCATCCTCAGGTAAAAATGGCGTATTTTGACGGGCATCCCTGGCAGCTTGAGTCTTGCCTGAGTGAGGCGGCACAGAATCAGCAGCTTTACCTGGCTCAGGATGATCCGCTGCCGGGAGGAACAAAAAGATTTAACCTTGAACAGGATGGCGAAACGGTCGCGTGGGTCGAAATTGACAGGTTTAGCCGCAATCAGACCAGTGCCACCTTCTACGCTGACCCGAAGGCGTCTGACGTTCAGGCCGCGATTTCAGATATGGTCACAGCGTGTAAGACATCACGTTAGTCTGATAGCCTGACCATGATTACGGCGTTTGCACGCAGGCAGCAAAGCATGGCCTGCCCGGGTCCGATGCTGACCACCGGAAGCGGCGACACGCTGACAGAGGCGGCTATGGCAGCCCGGCTTACTCCGCCTGTACACAATCGTAAGATCCGCGTATCCGAATCTGATTCTGGCTGGTTCGGACGATTTCAGCCCTGAGCTCTGCTTTCCCCGCAAGCGTTGTCTGCTCTAAATCAACCATGCCCGGCGCCCGGGCGTTTTTAACCCGCAGCTTTACCGTTGCGTTTTCGTAATCCCCCTTCTCCTTACTGAACGTCACTTTCTGCGTTTTCGCACGTTCGCCATTGACGGAGAACCAGTGATTCTTATCCGCTTTCAGATAGAACGGCCCGCACTGCGTCGCAGAGAAGGCGGGGGCTGACAAGGCGAACAGACAGGCTATCAGGGTGACTCTTTTATTCATAATGCTGGCGTCCTGCTGGAGCGAAGGGAAACAGAGCAGCGATACAGGAGAAAGCGCGTTTCCTCCCTCGCCGCCCGGGATGTGAAGGAGTATAGCGAAGGGTGGCGCGATTGCTGACGCCGTTGTTCTCAGCCCCACCTCTTCTGTGCAGACTCGGGAGGGAGGTCCGTTATGCGACCTCACCCTTCACACGCTGTTTTTATCCGTCCAGCCGGTTCAGCTTTGCTACACCTGCATGCTCGTAATTCACTTTGAATATTTAGCATATCAGGTTGTTATGCATTGAAGCGTTGTTTTGCAGAGACATACTGCAAGTCACAAACTGCCGTAGTGGTGGTTTTAAGATGATTTGCGGTATTTTTTTGTGCTACATGTGTGCTACGGCTAAATGATCGGCCGGTAAGGATCGTACAAAGCCAGAACCTCAGCTGTGACTTTTCCCTGCTCGGCAGTTCCTTCAGGCCAGCCCCCGTTTTTTTATCTCTTACAATCAAAGCCGGGCGGTCAAAACACCACCGGCAGATCAGAGAATCTTGTGGTGTAAGCCGGTGAAAGCATTTCCCGCTTCATCGCCCAGGTGTTCTGAACGCCCTGCCCTGCAAACCACAGATTACCCTTCCCGCTGAGGTTTATGCCGTCCATAACGCGCATCAGCGCCTCGCTGTTGGCCTGTGGTTTGTTTTCATCAAACAGGTTCAGTTGCGATACACCCTGACTGAAGAAGTCACCCAGCATTACACCTGCCTTCATATAGCGGTGTCCGTCGACCCAGATGCGATCAAGCGCCTCAATTGCCACCCGGATAATGTCGCGTGTGTCATTAGTTGGCGTAAGTACCTTGCCTGTGGACTGGTTGCCGTAAAACACTTCACCCACCGCGTGCGGGCTGGTTCTTACGAATACTGCTATCTGACTGCAATACTGGCGCTCTCCGCGTAATTTACCTGCGGCTCGCGCTGCAAAAGTGCACACAGCTTCGCGCATGTCGTCGTACTGCGTGATTCTGGAACCGAATGAGCGGGAGCAGACGATTTGCTGTTTTGTGGGCGCGAACTCTTCCACCTGCAGGCACGGCTCACCGCGTAACTCCCTGACGGTTCGTTCCAGCACAACATTAAAGTGTTTGCGTATGGTGTAGGTGCTTTGCTCTGACAGGTCTTTGGCGGTCAGAATCCCCATCGCGTTGAGTTTCTTGCTGATGCGCCGACCAACGCCCCAGACATCCTCAACCGGCACCAGTGCCATGAGCTTACGCTGACGTTCAACATTCGAAAGGTCAACGACTCCTCCTGTCTGCTTCCATTTTTTTGCAGCATGGTTAGCCAGTTTGGCGAGCGTCTTGGTCTGAGCTATCCCCACGCCAACGGTCAGATGCGTATTACGCTTAACCGTTTCCCGCACCTCCCTGCCGAAGTTTTCAAGAACAATGCAATTGCGAACACCGCTCAGGTCCAGAAACGCCTCATGAATCGAGTAGACTTCCACGCTGGGTGCCATCTGCTCCAGCGTCGTCATCACCCGGTTACTCATATCGGCATAAAGCGCATAGTTACTGCTGAAAACCTGAACCCTGTGCCGGCGAAACTCGTTCTTCAGCTTGAAGTACGGCGCCCCCATGGGTATCCCAAGCGTTTTAGCCTCTGCTGAACGGGCAATAACGCATCCGTCATTGTTGCTAAGCACTACGACCGGTTTTCCCCGTAAATCGGGCCTGAATACTGTTTCGCAACTTGCATAAAACGAATTAACATCGAGCAGGGCAAACATCACACAACACCATTCGGGTTGTACAACTGAAACAGGCGCTCTTCGCCGTCAGTGGTTGAGATGTCGCGGAATGCTGTGGTGTGCATCTCGATCCATTTGTTGGCCGCCTTTAGCGTGTAATGCCAGTTAATGCGGTCAAGCTCTCTGATGAAATCCAGTGTGCTGATGGTGTAGCGACCGGCAGTATCGCGCTTTATAGCCTGCCGGAAAGCAATCATGATTTCGTAGTCACGCGGCATGATAAATCCTTCTTTGATGAATACTGTATGGATGAACAGTAATATCTATCGATAGATTTGAGCAAGCTGAAGCGGGACGCAGTTTTGTAAAGCCTCTGAGGTCACTGGGATTTTTGTTGGCTTAGCGGTTGCATTGTGACTAATCTCAAATCACCCACCCCGTATCCTCCATAGAGAGGCGCGGTATAACTCTGCCCCATCGCCGGGGCTTTTTTATTTATCATTTGACGGTAAGCTACTTATTAATCAAAGTATGCGGAAAATCTTAAACCAACAGAACATGGTGTAATTTTGACAGAGCAAAGAAGTAACTTAGCCGGTCACTTCCCGGCAGCCGATGGAATCAGGGGACTAGCAGTGCTGGTTGTTCTGGTTGCCCATGCGTTAGTTATGTTCATACCAGCTACGAGGCCTTATTTAGGAGGAACGGGGAAAATAGGTGTGTGGCTCTTTTTTGTTCTTAGTGCTTTTTTGCTTACAAATAAGTTTTTAAAAAAGAGAATAAATATAAAATCCGTCTCGGAATACTTTCTTGGGAGATTTTTAAGGATATTACCGCTATTTTTTATAGCTTCAGTATTCTATTTTTACATGGGCTATTATAATACAGAAACACTAAAAAACGTCCTGGCTTTTCAGCAAGGATTTGCACACCTTTGGACTATCCCAGTAGAGTTTAAGTTTTATTTCATGCTGCCGATATTCTTGATAGCATTTCAGGCCATTAAAAAACGATTTGGAGCGTTCTCAGTTGCGTTTTTGGCAATTTTAATCACTATTGCATTTAGATACTTCTATCCTGTTAGCCTACTTCAGGAAAACTCAATAGAAACCCGCTGGTATATATCTAGTTTCATCGTCGGGATTATTTTGTCTTACATTCTGAGAAACCTGAATATCCCACCTCGAAAATACGGCTTTTACATACTTGCCTTATTGTTTTTAATACTATTAATAATACCATCTTTCTGCAAGCTTATAACTGGTACAGTTATTGTGCCAAACCTGGCGACAAGTTACCTATCTATAAGCATTGTCTGGGCTATTTTTATCTATTTTTCTTTATTAGACACAGGTGTAACATCAAGTATTCTTTCAAGTTCGCTAATGCGTAAAATTGGAAATCATAGCTTCTCAACCTACTTAGCTCATTGGTTTGTGTTGACTCAGCTTGCAAAAAAGTACACTGACAGCATACCTATGATGCTTCTATCGATAGTAGCCTCATTGCTATTAGGTGCTATCATTTACTTTGTTTTTGAAAAAAATATAGAAACCTTCAGACATAGAGTTCAAAAAGTAATGGCTAGCCCGTCGAAATGACGGGCTTTTAATTCACATCTCAGTGCCGTTTATATATTTAAAAGCTTCTTCATCATAAAAAACACCATCCTTTTCATTATAAAAAATTCCTTTCTGGCAGAAGACCTTATCTGAATCATATTCTATTTAGTAAAAGCCTTCGATTTCAAAATCTGGATCTGCAATGATTGTGTTTAAAACTTCAACTATATCGTTTTGAATGACTGCACAAGAACTCATTATGCATACTCCTCAATAATAACCCGACCTGAAGCACCCGCAACTGACGCATAGCTAGTGGAAGAAGATAAGAGACAGCCCACAGCTTCACCTCCTCCAGGATAACCACCTGTATCTCCGGGTATTGATGAGTGCGGCAATGCACCATATGCACCAAGTCCCGCCAATTATCGATGATAGTGACGAAACATAGCGACCACCCTGGCCTGTTTGTCCAAAAACGTTAAAAATATTACCGCCTGTCGCTATACCTCCAGTCGTACCTGATGCGTTAGTTTTACCTCCCGTGCAGGTAATATAACTACCAAATAAACTTTCTCCCCCTGCTCCACCGAATGCACCAGAGCCCGCTGCAACTGCATTGCCCCCCTACTCCTACAATTACGGGAATACTGCTGCTTGCACCAGATACATCTACATATGATTCCGCCTATGCTCCTGCCGCTCCAGAAGTATAACTTGTGTCAGCAGCGCTTATACCTTGTCCGCCAGCGCCAGCTCCCCAAACCCTGACTCTTAACAGACGTGTTCCCGGTGTTTTAGTGTAAGATCCCGAAGCAGTAAATACTTTCGCAGCTCCCAATTAACGTCCTGTATTTGAAGAGAGAAGCTCTGCTTTTAGATTTGCTAGCAAAGTTGCAGGCGACCCATTGTCTAGGACGTCCACAGCGGCAGCATCACAAATGTATTAAGCCAAAACATAAGCCATAACTGTGGCCTGTCGGAGTGCCTTATTAACTTGGGCAGATGAGGCTTTTCCTGCCTGAAAATTAGTAGCTAAAGCAGCCAGAGCTTCGTAATCAGCCTGGCTAGTGACATTAGCCCCACTGCCAATAGCAAGTGGTTTAAAATTATTTGTAGCCATTAAAGATTCACTCTCCATGCGCATTCGTCAAACCCGGCTATATAGTCATTATCAATATTAAAGCCAAAAAACCACATCCGGTCAGTCATGCAGAAAGACCTGCTCAACCTGCGCATTGAACTTCTCAATGGCAGCTACTTTACCGGCAGGAAGATGAATATAGAAAAGAAAGGCAGGACGGCGGCCACGGTTAATTCCAGCATGGCAGACCTGAAAGCGATCTTCGCCTTTGCTCATGGCAACGGGTATATCGAGGCAAATCCTATGACAGGAATAAAACCTCTCAAAAAATCCAATAAGCGTCCGGATCCGATTACCCGGGAAGAGTACCCTCGCCTCATCGCGGCATGCTCAACACGACAGACGGCGAACATGTGGTCACTCGCCATCCTGACCGGATTACGCCATGGCGAGATATGCGCTCTGGCATGGGAGGATGTGGACCTTGAGGCGAAAAAGCTGACGGTCAGCCGCAACCTTACGCCACAGGGTTTGTTCACGCCGCCGAAGACAGAAGCAGGGAACCGCGTCATATGCCTGATGGATGCAGCTGTCGAAATTCTGCGTGACCAAAGGGAGTTGACCAGAATGTATCCTCAGACCTCTTTTACTTTTCATACCAGGGAGTATGGCGAGCGAATAGAGGAGCAGAAGACATTCGTCTTTAATCCCAGCGTGAACGCAGTCAACGGGAGGTCGGGAGCATATTACTCAACAGAGTCACTGGGACAAATATGGACCGGCGCACTGAGGCGTGCAGGCCTGCGTCACCGGAAAGCCTATCAGTCGCGTCACACGTTCGCATGCTGGGCTCTTTCAGCAGGCGCAAACCCGAACTACGTTGCATCGCAAATGGGTCACTCCGATGCGCAGATGGTGTACCGGGTTTATGGCGCCTGGATGTCAGAGAACAATACCGGCCAGCTATCGCTCATTAAAAGATTAATGAGCGATTCTGTTCTACATATGTGCTTCACCAAAGTGGCAGTATGAAAAACCTCAACAGCCTCAGACAGCTTCCCGCCTACACCTGCATATTCATAATCTCGCTGTACGCCGAGACCAGCTTGTTCCTGACCTGAATCCCCATCTGCATGGAGATAGAGGATTTCTGGAGATCGACCATCACATCATTCAGCGCCACGCCGGGTTTCCCCATCTCAAAATCCTGCGCCTGGGTGCGGGCGGTCGTCTGCGTTTCGCTGATCTTATCCAGTGCGGCCTTCATGGTTGCACCAAAGTCGATCTGATTTGTGGCTTCACTGCTGCGGTTGCTGGCCTGCAGTGAGGTGACCTGAAGCTGCTGGAGTACGCCGTCAATAGCCTGAATAGACATGAACGATACCTTATAAAAGAGGGTGGGATTTTTTCTGTGGGCAAAAGTTAACACGTTGTCAATGAGACAAAGGCGCTAAATGACAGCAAAAAACCTACCTTATCCACGCATCGAATTTTGCTTATCACCTAATAATGCCTGGCATTGAAGTGGAAATTTTATCTACGCAGGTCAGGGAGTCTGTTTTGCCATCTCAACTTACCCGGTCAATTACGTCAGGCAGGAATCGGTCATGAATGCGAGTACAGCCGCCACAACAGATCAAGAAAAGAAAGGCTTCGGTGACCTGCTCGCTCGCCTGCGCGCCAATCCGCGTATTCCTCTTATCGTCGCCGCCGCCGCCGTTATCGCGATCGTCATCGCGATGGTGCTGTGGGCAAAGCAGCCCAGCTACAGCGTGCTT
The DNA here is from genome assembly GCF_059731105.1 of Type-F symbiont of Plautia stali. Classification (NCBI taxonomy): domain Bacteria; kingdom Pseudomonadati; phylum Pseudomonadota; class Gammaproteobacteria; order Enterobacterales; family Enterobacteriaceae; species Type-F symbiont of Plautia stali. Next base: position 2,369,755 of record NZ_AP035909.1, read on the forward strand.
TACAACAACCTCTCTGATGAAGATGGCGGGGCTATCGTCACGCAGCTGACGCAGATGAACATCCCCTATCGCTTCGCTGAAAACGGCGGCGCACTGATGGTGCCTGAGGCTAACGTGCACGAGCTGCGTCTGCGTCTGGCTCAGCAGGGTCTGCCGAAAGGCGGCTCGGTGGGGTTTGAACTGCTCGATAAAGAGAAGTTCGGCATCAGCCAGTTCAGCGAGCAGGTTAACTATCAGCGCGCGCTGGAAGGCGAATTGGCCCGCACGATCGAATCACTCGGCCCGGTCAAAAGCGCCCGTGTCCATCTGGCGATGCCAAAACCGACCCTGTTCGTGCGTGAGCAGAAAGCCCCGTCTGCCTCTGTCACCTTAACGCTGCAGCCTGGCCGTGCGCTCGATGAAGGCCAGATTCAGGCCATCGTCCACATGGTCTCCAGCAGCGTCGCCGGTTTACCGCCGGGCAACGTGACGGTCGTTGATCAGACCGGTCGCCTGCTGACCCGCTCCGACTCAGTCGGGCGCGATCTGAATGATGCACAGCTGAAATATGCCTCTGAAGTGGAAGCGCGTTATCAGCAACGTATTGAAGCGATCCTGAATCCTATCGTGGGCCAGGGCAACGTGCATGCGCAGGTCACCGCGCAGATCAACTTCGATACCAGCGAGCAGACTGACGAGAAATATCAGCCTAACGCGAATCCGTCGAATACGGCGATCCGTTCGCGTCAGACCAGCACCAGCGATCAGTCGGGCAGCCCGTATCCGGGTGGCGTGCCGGGCGCACTCTCTAACCAGCCTGCGCCAGCTAACTCTGCGCCGGTCACAACGCCAAATAACACTGCGGCCAATGGCCAGAACGCCAATGGTCAGAATGCTAACGGACAGAACAACGCCGGCCAGACCACCAGCACCGCCACAGCCAGCGCGACGCCGACCAACTCACGTCGTGATGACACCGTGAACTACGAGCTGGACCGCACCATTCGTCATACCAAACTCAACGTGGGTGACGTGCAGCGGCTTTCCGTTGCGGTGGTGGTGAACTTCCGTACCGACGACAAAGGCAAAACGGTCGCGCTGAATGAAGCGCAGCTGAAGCAGATTGAAGATCTGACCCGTGAAGCGATGGGTTACTCCCAGACACGTGGCGACAGCATCAACGTGGTGAACTCGCAGTTCAACTCGACTGAGCCGGTGAGCACCGACCTGCCCTTCTGGCAGCAGCAGTCCTTCTTTGATCAGCTGATGAGTGCGGGTAAATGGCTGTTGATTGCACTGGTGGCCTTCATTCTCTACCGCAAGATGGTGCGTCCGCATCTGGTGCGTAAGCAGGCTGCCGAGAAAGCCGCCGCCGAAGCCGTTGCCGCCCGCGCCACGCAGCAGGAAGAAGAGGAAGCCTTTAGTGTGCAGCTCAGCAAAGATGAGCTGGAGCAGGAACGTAAGTCTAACAACCGCATGAGCGCAGAAGTGATGAGTCAACGCATCCGCGACATGTCAGAAAACGATCCGCGCGTTGTTGCGCTGGTGATTCGCGAATGGATGAGTAAAGAGCTATGAGTCTGACCGGAACTGAAAAAAGCGCCATCCTGATGATGACCATTGGCGAAGAGCGCGCCGCGGAAGTGTTTAAACATCTGAACCAGCGCGAAGTGCAGCACCTCAGCGCCGCGATGGCCAGCATGCGTCAGGTGTCACACAAGCAGCTGACCGAGATACTGCGTGAGTTCGAAACCGATGCCGAGCAGTTTGCGGCGCTGAGCCTGAACTCCAACGAATACCTGCGCTCGGTGCTGACCCGTGCGCTGGGCGAGGAGCGTGCCGCCAGTCTGCTGGAAGATATTCTCGAAACGCGCGAAACCACCAGCGGGATGGAAACGCTCAACTTTATGGAGCCGCAGGCCGCTGCCGACCTTATCCGCGACGAGCATCCTCAGATCATCGCCACCATCCTGGTTCACCTCAAACGGGGTCAGGCGGCCGATATTCTGGCGCTGTTCGATGAGCGTCTGCGCCACGATGTAATGCTGCGTATCGCGACCTTTGGTGGGGTGCAGCCTGCCGCGCTGGCCGAGCTGACCGAAGTGCTGAACGGCCTGCTGGATGGCACCAACCTCAAGCGCGCGAAGATGGGCGGCGTGAGAACCGCAGCCGAGATCATCAACCTGATGAAAACCCAGCAGGAAGAGGCGGTTATCGAAGCCGTTCGCGACTTCGATGGCGAGCTGGCGCAGAAAATTATCGACGAGATGTTCCTGTTCGAAAACCTGGTGGAAGTGGACGACCGCAGCATCCAGCGCCTGTTGCAGGAAGTGGAGTCCGAGCAGCTGCTGGTCGCACTGAAAGGGGCCGAACAGCCGCTGCGCGAGAAGTTCCTCAAAAACATGTCAGCCCGTGCGGCCGACATTCTGCGCGACGATCTGGCCAACCGCGGTCCGGTGCGGATGTCTGCTGTAGAGAACGAACAGAAAGCAATCCTGCTGATTGTTCGCCGCCTGGCCGAATCTGGCGAGATGGTGATTGGTGGTGGCGAGGAAACCTATGTCTGATGCATTTTCTGCCCGCCCGTGGCAGCTGTGGCAGCCTACCGATCTGGGTCGTTTTGATGAGCCTGAACCGGAGGCACTGCCCGAGATCGCTGAATCTGATGACGGCGTTGATGAGCAGCAGCAGCAGCTTGAACGTCTGCAGCAGCAGATGCGCAAAGAGGCGCAGGGTCAGGGTTACAACGAAGGCTTTCAGCAGGGCGTCACCGAAGGCCAGAAAGCGGGCTACGACGCCGGTTTTCAGCAGGGTCTGGCCGATGCTCAGCAGCAGCAGGCCCCCCTGCAGGCGCGGATGTCCCAACTGGTCACCGAGTTTCAGAACACGCTGGAGTCGCTGGACAGCGTCATCGCTGCCCGCCTGATGCAGCTGGCGCTGGAAGCCGCGCGCTCGGTGATTGGCCAGGCCACCACGGTGGATGGCACCGCCCTGCTGCGTCAGATTCAGGGTTTACTGCAACAGGAACCGATGTTCAGCGGCAAACCTCAGCTGCGCGTCCACCCTGACGATCTGCAGCGCATTGAACAGACCCTGGGTCCGACGCTGGATCTGCACGGCTGGCGGTTGATCGCTGACAGCACCCTGCACCCTGGCGGCTGCAAACTCAGCGCGGAAGATGGCGATCTGGATGCCAGCGTCGCGACACGCTGGCAGGAACTCTGCCGCCTCGCCGCACCGGGAGAAATCTGATGACCACCCGTCTGAACCGCTGGCTGGGCTCGCTGGATGCCTTTGAAAAACGCATTTCCCAGGTGCAGCCGGTACGCCGTTATGGCCGTCTGACCCGCGCCACCGGCCTGGTGCTGGAAGCCACAGGCTTACAGCTGCCGCTGGGCGCAACCTGCATCATCGAACGCAACGATGGCAAAAACATCAGCGAAATCGAAAGCGAAGTGGTGGGATTCAACGGTCAGAAGCTGCTGATGATGCCACTGGAAGAGGTGGACGGCATTTTACCCGGTGCGCGGGTCTATGCGCGCCAGAGCGGCGACAATCCGCAGGCGGGCAAACAGCTGATGCTGGGCCCCGAACTGCTGGGCCGCGTACTCGACGGCAGTGGCCGACCGCTGGATGGTCTGCCATCACCGGATACCGGCTATCGCGCCCCGCTGATCACGCCGCCTTTTAACCCGCTGCAGCGTACGCCGATTACCGACGTACTGGATACCGGCGTGCGTGCCATTAATGCCCTGCTGACGGTGGGTCGCGGGCAGCGTATGGGCCTGTTTGCCGGTTCAGGCGTGGGTAAAAGCGTGCTGCTTGGCATGATGGCGCGCTACACCAAAGCGGACGTGATCGTGGTTGGTCTGATTGGCGAACGTGGTCGCGAAGTTAAAGATTTTATCGAGAACATTCTCGGGGCTGAAGGCCGCGCCCGTTCGGTGGTTATCGCCGCTCCGGCAGACGTTTCACCGCTGCTGCGTATGCAGGGTGCCGCCTACGCGACCCGCATCGCGGAAGATTTTCGCGACCGCGGCAAGCATGTGCTGCTGATTATGGACTCCCTGACCCGCTACGCCATGGCGCAGCGTGAAATTGCCCTGGCGATCGGCGAACCCCCGGCAACCAAAGGCTATCCGCCTTCCGTGTTCGCCAAACTGCCTGCGCTGGTTGAGCGTGCCGGTAACGGTATCGACGGCGGCGGTTCCATCACCGCGTTCTATACCGTTCTGACCGAAGGTGACGATCAGCAGGACCCGATTGCCGACTCCGCGCGTGCAATTCTCGACGGGCATATCGTGCTGTCGCGCCGGCTCGGTGAAGCGGGTCACTATCCGGCCATTGATATTGAAGCGTCGATCAGTCGTGCGATGACCTCGCTGATCGATGAGAACCACTATGCTCAGGTGCGCCAGTTCAAGCAGTTGCTCTCCAGCTTCCAGCGTAACCGCGATCTGGTCAGCGTGGGCGCCTATGCCGCCGGCAGCGACCCGATGCTGGATAAAGCCATCCGGCTCTATCCGCAGATGGAAGCTTTCCTGCAACAGGGCATCTTTGAGCGCAGCGATTATGACGACGCCAGCCTGCATCTCCATGCGCTGTTTGGCGCCTCAACCTGATTAACGCGAGGTAATGGCTATGAAAACGGCAAATGCTATCGATACGCTGCGCGACTTAGCGGAGCAGGATCTCGAACGGGCCGCCATCTATCTGGGCGATATGCGCCGCGGCCAGCATGCCGCCAACGAGCAGCTGACGATGCTGCTCGACTATCAGGATGAATATCGCAACAAACTTAACGATGACATGTCGAGCGGCATTGCCAGCACTCGCTGGACTAACTATCACCAGTTTATTCAGACGCTGGAAAAAGCGATTGAGCAGCACCGTAATCAGCTTAATAACTGGAATCAGCGCCTGGAGCAGGCGCTGATCAACTGGCGTGACAAACAGCAGCGGCTGAACGCCTATCAGACCCTGATCACGCGGGCAGCGGAAAATGCATTACGACAGGAAAACCGTCTCGACCAGAAACGGATGGACGAATTTGCCCAACGGGCCGCATTGAGGAGAGGCGAATGATTACGCTGCCAAACATTGCCATGAAAGCGACGGCTAAAACCGACGCAGAACCATCAGTCGCAACCGACGCTGCGGCAGGGTCAGATGCCCTGCCACAGGACTTTCTGACCGCGCTGGGAAACCAGCTGCTTGGCCTGGCAAAACAGCAGGGAAAAGCGGCGCAATCCGCTGACGCAAAAGCAGAAATGGCCGATGAGCGTCGACCGGCTTCTCCGCTCAGTGCGCTGCTGGCAACACGGGATAATCCTGCTGCCCTGGCTGCCCTGCTGAAACCGGAAAATATTAAAGCTGGGTCAAAATCAGCCGATGATAAAGAGAGCCTTGACGCGGCATCCTTAAGCGCCAGCGAGATACAGAATGTGCAGGCGCTGTTCGCCATGTTGCCGGGTGCGGCCACAGCGACAGCCAGCACGCCGCCGCCGGTCAGCAGTGAATCGGGTGAGGTGATCAGTCAGAGCGATGGCGGCCGTAAAGCGCTGACCGCGCTGACACAGATGCTGAACACGACACCGGAGAGCAGCTCATCGCAGAGCACTGCACCGGCTAAAGATGAGAAGCACGAGATAAAAGGTGCGGCGCTGAACGCCCCTGCGGCGAGCAACGCGGCGAGCCAGAGCAGCAGCACCGCGCAGAGCAGCAACAGCAGCCTGAACCTGGCCTCAGACAGCCATTTCCAGCAGGCGCTGAGTGCGATGATGAAGCAGGATGATCAGGCCGCGACGCACAGCAGCGCCAGCGACACTGGTCTGAACATCAGCGGCCCGATTACGAGCGCAACCCTGCCCGCGCCGGTGACCGCGTCAGCGACCAGCAGCACCCCCTCAACGCCGATGCTGAATGCGCAGCTGGGCAGCGACGAGTGGCAGCAGGCGCTGAGTCAGCAGATTGTGATGTTCAGTCGCAACGGCCAGCAGAACGCGGAGTTGCGTTTACATCCGGAAGACCTCGGCGCTATCCAGATCAGCCTGAAACTGGATAACGACCAGGCACAAATTAGTCTGGTTTCCAGCCACAGCCACGTCAGATCGGCGCTGGAAGCCGCGATACCGCAGCTGCGCAGCGCGCTGGCAGAGAGCGGTATCAACCTGGGCGAGAGTCAGGTGAGCAGTGACAGTTCCGCGCAGAGTCAGAGCTTCCAGAATCAACAGGAGGCGCGCCGCGACGGACAGCATGGCCGCTTCTCCCTCCCCCAGGACAGTGACACCGACATTACGCCGATTGCCGTCCCCGCCGCCCTTCAGGCTCGCGTCAGCGGTAACAGCGCCGTCGACACTTTTGCCTGACAGCGATAAACGCTGAAGGTAAGCGTAAAACCCGCGTCTATTCTGCCCATTGGTTTGACTTAAGACGCGGGATAATCTGTCCCGTGAGCCGAGAGGCTTGCCCATAATTCACAGGAAGTAACTGCAACCATGTCTGATAACGCGAAAGCTAAAGGCCGCAAACGTAAACTCTTAATACCGGTGTTGCTCATTGTGACGCTGGCCGCTTGCAGCGTGGCAGGCTATGCAGTCTGGCGAATGATGAACAAACACGAGGGCGATAAGCCTGAGGTGGCGAAAGTTGAACCGCCTCCCGCTCCGGTCTTTTTTGCACTTGATACATTTACGGTTAACCTGGTCAATCCCGACAACGATCCTGACCGCGTGCTGTACGTAGGCTTTACCCTGCGTCTGGCCGATGAGGATACCCGTCGTCGGATGAATGACTATCTGCCTGAGGTGCGCAGCCGTCTGCTGCTGCTGCTCTCGCGTCAGAGTGCTTCGGCCCTGGCGACAGAGCAGGGAAAACAGGCGCTTGTTGAACAAATTAAACAGGCGCTGACACCTCCGCTGGTGAAAGGTCAACCTCCGCAGGCTGTAAACGACGTGCTGTTTACCGCCTTCATTTTGAGGTGAATCAATGGGCGATAGCATTCTCTCCCAGGCTGAAATTGACGCCCTTTTAAACGGCGACAGTGGCAGCGCGGAAGAAGAAAAGAAACAAAGCGGGCCGGAAGGCGATATTCGTCCTTACGACCCGAACACCCAGCGCCGCGTGGTGCGCGAGCGTTTACAGGCGCTGGAGATCATTAACGAGCGTTTTGCCCGTAGTTTCCGTATGGCGCTGTTTAACCTGCTGCGCCGTAGCCCGGATGTCAGCGTCGGGGCGATCAAGATTCAGCCGTATCATGAGTTTGCCCGCAATCTGCCGGTGCCAACCAACCTGAACCTGATCCACCTGAAACCGCTGCGCGGCACCGCGCTGGTGGTGTTCTCACCAAGCCTGGTCTTTATCGCCGTTGATAACCTGTTTGGTGGCGACGGACGGTTCCCGACCAAGGTCGAGGGCCGTGAGTTCACCCATACCGAGCAGCGGGTTATTCGCCGCATGCTGAAGCTGGCGCTGGATGGTTACAGCGACGCCTGGAAGGCGATTTATCCCCTGGACGTCGAATATGTACGTTCAGAGATGCAGGTAAAGTTCACCAACATTACCACCTCACCGAACGATATCGTGGTTAACACGCCGTTCCAGGTGGAGATTGGTAACCTGGTGGGTGAGTTTAATATCTGCATCCCGTTTTCAATGATTGAACCGCTGCGCGAGCTGCTGGTGAACCCACCGCTCGAAAACTCCCGCCAGGAAGATAACCACTGGCGTGACAACCTGGTCAAACAGGTGCAGCACTCTGAGCTGGAACTGATCGCTCACTTTGCCGAAACCTCGCTGCGTCTGTCACGGATCCTGCAGCTGAAACCCGGCGATGTGCTGCCGATTGAGAAGCCGGAACGCATTATCGCCCATGTCGATAGCGTCCCGGTCTTAACCAGCCAATATGGCACGATGAACGGCCAGTATGCGCTCCGTGTCGAACACCTGATTAACCCGATTTTGAATTCGCTGAACGAGGAACAGCCCCATGACTGACAGTAATAAACCGTCTGACGATATCTCTGCGGACGATCTGTGGGCTGAAGCGATGAATGAGCAGGTCGGCAGCAGCAGCGCGCCGCAAACCGATGACGTCTTTAAGTCATTCGACAGCCCGAATGTGGCAGGCTCACTGCAGGACATCGATCTGATTATGGATATCCCGGTGAAGCTCACCGTGGAACTGGGCCGCACCAAGATGACCATCAAAGAGCTGCTGCGTCTGACGCAGGGTTCCGTGGTGTCACTGGATGGCCTGGCGGGTGAACCGCTTGATATCCTGATTAATGGCTACCTGATCGCTCAGGGTGAAGTCGTGGTCGTGAACGACAAATATGGCGTTCGCATCACGGATATCATCACCCCGTCTGAACGTATGCGTCGTCTGAGTCGCTGAATATGACCAGCCAGAATCAAACGCTGCAACCGGCTGCACCTCAGGCCCAGGCGATCTCCACCGGCTCGATGCTGGCTCAGGTCAGCAGCGTATTAGCGTTAATTATTTTACTGATTCTGGCCTGCGCCTGGCTGGCACGCCGTGTCGGCTTCGCGCCGAAAAAGGTCAGCAGCCAGGAGCTGAAGCTCACAGCCAGTGTCTCCGTGGGCCAGCGTGAGCGGGTGGTGATTGTGGATACCGCCGATGCCCGTCTGGTGCTGGGCATCACCGCGCAGCAGATTACTCACCTGCACACCCTGCCGCCGGGTGAACCGGCGTCAGTGACGCCGGTCAACAGTGCACCACAGGATTTTCGTCAGCTGTTACAGAACCTGGTTAAACGTCCCGGAAAAAACCCATGATGCGTCGACTGCTTCCTTTACTGCCACTCCTGTTACTGGCACCGGTTGCCCATGCCCAGCTGCCGGGCCTGGTGAGTCATTCGCTGCCCAATGGCGGTCAGAGCTGGTCACTGCCGGTGCAGACGCTGGTCTTTATCACGGCGCTGACCTTTATTCCGGCGGTGCTGCTGATGATGACCAGCTTCACCCGTATCATCATTGTGTTTGGTCTGCTGCGTAACGCGCTGGGCACGCCCTCTGCCCCGCCAAACCAGGTACTGCTTGGCCTGTCGCTGTTCCTGACCTTCTTTATCATGGCGCCGACCTTTGACCGGATTTATCAGGATGCCTATCTGCCCTTCAGTCAGGACAAGATCAGCATGGATGTGGCGATTGAGAAAGGTGCCCAGCCGCTGCGTGATTTTATGCTGCGCCAGACGCGTGAAGCGGACTTAGCCCTGTTTGCCCGGCTGGCAAACGTGGCACCGATTGCCGGTCCGGAAGCCGTGCCGATGCGCATTCTGCTGCCCGCTTACGTGACCAGCGAGCTGAAGACCGCGTTCCAGATTGGCTTTACCGTCTTTATCCCGTTTCTGATCATTGACCTGGTCGTCGCCAGCGTGCTGATGGCGCTGGGGATGATGATGGTGCCGCCCGCGACCATCTCACTGCCGTTTAAACTGATGCTGTTTGTTCTGGTCGATGGCTGGCAGCTGCTGGTCGGTTCACTGGCGCAAAGCTTCTACTCCTGATCCCCTTTTCTTCCCGGAGCAACACATGACACCCGAATCAGTAATGGTAATGGGACAGGAAGCGATGCGCGTCGCCCTGATGCTGGCCGCCCCGCTGCTGCTGGCTGCGCTGGTCAGCGGCCTGCTGATCAGCCTGATCCAGGCGGCGACCCAGGTCAACGAACAGACCTTATCCTTTATTCCTAAGATCCTGGCGGTGGCTACCACCGGAATTATTGCCGGCCCGTGGATGCTGAATCTGCTGCTGGACTATATCCGCACCGTCTTTACTAACCTGCCTTACATCATCGGCTGATGATTACTCTCGACAGCAGCCAGCTGGTTCAGTGGGTCAGCCAGTTCTTCTGGCCACTGGTGCGTATCATGGCGTTGTTCGCCACCGCACCGATCCTCAGTGAACGTTCCGTCAGTAAGCGTGTCAAAATCGGACTGGCGGTGATGATCACCTGGCTGCTGATGCCGCTGCTGCCTGCTGTTAATGTCACGCTCTTTTCGCCTGCCGGATTCTGGCTGCTGATCCAGCAGATGCTGATTGGCATCGCACTGGGCTTCACCATGCAGTTTGCCTTCGCAGCCGTGCGCTGCGCCGGGGAAGTGATTGGCCTGCAGATGGGTCTGTCGTTCGCCACCTTTTTCGACCCCGGCAGCCGTCTGAACATGCCGGTGCTGGCCCGCTTTCTCGACATGCTGGCGATGTTACTGTTCCTGACCTTTAACGGACACCTGTGGCTGATGTCGTTACTGGCGGACAGTTTTCATACCCTGCCAATTGGCGGTCACCCGCTGAATGCCAATGCTTTTATGGCGCTGGTGAAATCGGGCGGATTAATTTTCCTTAATGGCATGATGTTAGCGCTGCCCTTAATCGTTTTGTTACTCATGCTAAATCTGGTACTGGGTTTGTTAAACCGCGTTTCACCACAGTTATCGATCTTCGCAATCGGCTTCCCGATTACCTTATCAGTCGGAATTTTAACCATCAGCCTGCTGATGCCCCTTCTCGCCCCGTTCTGTGAGCATTTGTTCGGTGAAGTATTTGATTTACTCGCCCTGTTCCTGACAGAACTATCCCGAACCTGAACATTAACTTTCTAACTATCTTTCCATCACCACACTTAAGTATCGCAAAACCATCCGTGCATTTTCCGAACCATGTTTTCCAGAATGCAACTAAGGATATTCTGATAAATGTGCTGAGAGTCTGAAAATAATTCTTATTAAACCGGGCTTCGCGTATTTTAGTTGGGTGGTTCACAGAAGCTCTCAGACTGTGAATGTGCAGGCAAATCGGTCAAACCATTGAAATTACGAAGAAAAAATCTTTAACGAATTTTTCTTGTTAAAAAATGTTTTTTCCGGCATTGTCAACGCACGCTGAGACATCACACTTTCGTAAAACAAATGTTTTTGAGAATTGTCCTATCAGAAAACTCCGGGTTTTCAGGGATAGTGACAAGGCTCCCAAAAATTGAGTAATACTTAACCTCCGGCATTTCACTGGCACTCCCCGCCATAGTCGGAGAATGTGTGACGTCAGGGCAGCACAAATTTTTTGCAGAACGGGTCAGGGATGAAGACTTTTACGGGCGATTGCCTGTTACCACACTGCACGAGCAGAATAAAAAAGTACCTAAGAAATCTCTCTCGTATCGCAACGCGTATTCATCGTTGATTTAAACGGATAACAAATTGGTGAGGGTCGCTATTATGCCAACTATTATTATGGATTCCTGCAACTACACACGCCTGGGATTAACAGACTACATGTCTTTGAAAGGAGTTAAGAAGAAAAATATCTCTTCCGTCTCCGACATTGAGCAACTACAGCAGAAATGTGAGCAATTAAATCCTGGTGTCGTATTTATTAATGAAGATTGTTTCATTCATGAATCTGATTCCAGTGAGCGTATCCGCAGCATTATTACGCAGCATCCTGATACACTCTTCTTTATCTTTATGGCGATTAGCAATATCCATTTTGAGGAATATCTCTACGTTCGTAAGAACCTGATTATTACATCAAAATCGATGAAAACGTCGACCCTGGATTCCTTACTCAGCACCTATTTGCAGAAGAAACTCAACCAGTCTGCGCGCATCTCTTCGGGCATGGATGTTCACCCGCTGACGCTGAGCCAGACCGAGTCAAACATGCTGAAAATGTGGATGTCAGGTCATGACACCATTCAGATCTCAGATAAAATGCAAATTAAGGCCAAAACGGTATCGTCACACAAAGGTAATATTAAACGCAAAATCAAAACCCATAATAAACAGGTGATTTATCATGTGGTGCGTTTAACCGATAATGTGACCTCGGGTATTTACGTTAATATTCGCTGATCGTTAAACCAGAAAAACCGGCTCCGATGGGCCGGTTTTTTTTTGCTCAGAACTGGGAGCCACGTCTCACTCTTACCGCTAAGCCTTTACTCTCCTTTGCCGATGCTAAGCCTTATAACAACAGCCCTGAGAGAGCAAGGATATGAACACTGCATTAGATAATGATGGACAAAAGAGCGCGGGCATCTGGCAGAATCTCCGCCTGGTACCGCTGTTTAGCCTCATCTTCGGCGGCATTCTGCTGCTGTTTGCACTCTGTATTGGCGTCGCCAGTTACTTTCTTACCTTAAGCAATCACTCCCTCGATGATGCCACCGATGAAATTCAGGTTCGTATGGGGCTCGCCAACAGTTCAAACCATCTGCGTACGGCACGTCTGACGATTATTCAGGCCGGTGCGGCCGCCCGCATTGGCGAAATGGATGAGTTTCGCGCGAACGTCGCGGCAGCCGAGAAACGTATCCAGCAGGCCAAAGAGGGCTTTGCGGTCTATGAAGCGCGTAAGGTGAAGTCACCCTCTGATACCGAACTCGATGCCACGCTGCAGGCACGCTTCAATAACTACATTACTAAAGGCCTGCTGCCGATGATCAATGCCGGCAAGCAGGGCAGCTTTGAGGGGATCATTGCTCAGGAGACGGATGTCACCCGCAAGCTGGATGATGAATATAATCAGGTGCTGCTGAAGGCGATTAAAATCCGGACCGACCGGGCGAATGCCATTACCGCTGAAGCCGATGCGCAGTCACGCATCGGTTTTATTGCGATGGGCGTCGCGTTTGTGGCCGCACTGATACTGGTTCTGCTGACCTTTGTCTTCCTGCGGCGGATTGTGATTAATCCTTTACGGCAGTCAGTGGAACGCATCGAACGCATCGCGCAGGGCGATCTGACCTCCGCTCCGCTCCCCTGTGGGCGCAGTGAAATCGGTACGCTGATCCATAACCTGCAACTGATGCAGCAGGCACTGGTCACCACGGTTGGAACGGTGCGAGAAGGCGCTGTCGCCATTTATCAGGGATCCAGCGAAATCTCCGCCGGTAACACCGACCTCTCTTCCCGCACCGAGCAGCAGGCCGCCGCGCTGGAACAGACCGCGGCCAGCATGGAAGAGCTTACCGCCACCGTGAAGCAGAATGCGGAGAACGCGCATCACGCCAGTCAGCTGGCTGCCGATGCCTCCGGCAAGGCCCGCAGCGGCGGCGAGCTGGTCAGCGGTGTGGTGAAAACCATGACCAATATTTCCGGCAGCTCGAAGAAGATTGCGGAGATCACTAACGTCATTAACAGCATTGCGTTTCAGACTAACATCCTGGCGCTGAACGCGGCCGTCGAGGCGGCGCGTGCCGGTGAACAGGGACGCGGCTTTGCGGTGGTCGCCAGCGAAGTGAGGAATCTGGCCCAGCGCAGTGCGCAGGCGGCAAAAGAGATTGAGTCCCTGATTGCCGAGTCAGTCGCACTGATTAACGACGGTTCACAGCAGGTGGGCGCAGCCGGGAATACGATGGGTGAGATTGTCGAGGCGGTGCGTCGGGTGACCGATATCATGTCAGAGATTGCGGCCGCCTCCGACGAGCAGAGCCGCGGGATTCAGCAGGTCAGCCAGGCGGTGACCGAGATGGATAACGTCACTCAGCAGAACGCCTCGCTGGTAGAAGAAGCGACAGCCGCCGCCGCGTCACTGGAGGATCAGGCGGGTAAACTGACCCAGGCCGTCGCCGCCTTCCGCCTGCAGGCTTCACCGGCGGCGACCGCGATGGCTTCCCGTCCGGCTGCACCGGTTAAAACGGTGGCCGTCGCGCCCCGCCCGGCGCTGGCTGGCAGCAACGAAAACTGGGAAACCTTCTGAGTCATTAAGCAGGGTCGCGGGCGACAGCGCTCAGGCCCCCTTTATGTGCAAAAAGCCGCCTCCGGGAGCCGGAAAGGCGGCTTTTTTATGCGCTTCAGGCTCAGGCGTCGTGGTAAGGCTCAACGAAGATCCCATCCGGCTGATGCGTCTCATTAAAAAACCAGATGCCCAGCGGATAATCTTCGAGCGCAACCAGAAACATTGTGCCCTCGTTGAACGGCTCCATCGCCAGAATGGTGCCCACGCGACGCGGGCCGCCATCCGTTCTGACGCTGACGCGGTCATTTACCTTCATGTCGGTTCTCCTGATGATTTACTGCGTACAGTCTAACCGAAGAACCTGAGGGATGCAGCGCGTTAGCGGCGGGCAATGACCCATACGGCATGGATAATGCCGGGGATGTAGCCACAGAGGGTCAGCAGGATATTCAGCCAGAACGCGCCGCCAAACCCGACCTGCATGAACACGCCCAGTGGGGGCAGCAGGATAGCGATAATAATTCTTAAGAGGTCCATAACCATTCCTTTAGGTATTGAAAAAATTCAGCTTTATTCTCAACTATAGCTGAATCTGCTCTGTTAACAGGAAAAGTCAGGTAAATCTGAGTAAGGATGCCCTTTTTCGATTCTTTAACAGTGCACGGCAGGATTTCTTACGCGCCTGACCGTTACACTCTCCCTGCTGCATCGCCCCCCCGGCAGCGCAGCATACCTGCAATAACAAGGATTTTGCCCGCACTCTGCGGGCTTTTTTTGATCTGCGATTAACCCTTCCTCGCCTTTCTCTGCCGCCTTCTATACTTACAGTTCTGTTTGCTCTCAGGAGTCTGAAAATGACAGAGGAAAAGCACGACAGCGCGGCGCAGCCAGCCGAACTCAGAGTAGATATGGAAGGATTACTGGCGGCGATTCAGGCCAGAACATCGGGTGAGATTCAGGACGCTATGGAAGCGGGACCGTCGCCACGACGCGAGATTGATGGTCAGTTTATTCGTTCCGGCGCCGAACTGGGGGAGGCGTTTGAGATCGACATCAGTGACTGTCGCGCCTGTGAAGCTAACCGCTGAAATCGATTTCAAAAAAATACCCGGCATGGAAGCCGGGTAAAAATTCAATTCGTTACACCAGGGAATTCTTAACACCGTTGCAGAATACCTGATTGCCCGGACTGAACAAGTATCAGATATGCACGTTTCTGCAACCGCCCCACTCACGCTGACGCGATACAGATTAAAAACACCGCGCTGCACAGTCACTTAGCCCTGCACAATTCCTGCATCCCCCACGTTTCTGCGGGCCTGTTTTTAAGAATAATCCTGGATTTCTGGCCGGTGTGGCAGGAAAAAAAGTGTGCGCCATATTCAACTATAATATTGAAAAATCGCTGCTTTAGCGGCGAACGTGATGAAAGGAGCCTGTTCATGCCCGATCTTCAGCACCCCTTGATGGTAATTACCGATTTGGATGGTTCACTGCTCGACCATCACAGCTATCGCTGGGATGCGGCTACGGAATGGCTGACCACACTTCGGGAGCATGCGGTGCCGCTGGTCATCTGCTCCAGCAAGACCGCAGCTGAAATTGTCCCGCTGCAGAAAAAGCTCGGCATCGCCGGTTCCCCCTTTATTGCGGAAAACGGTGCCGTGGTGCAGACCCTGGATCAGCAACGGATTCGTCTGCCTGATAGCGCCCTCAGCTATGAGGCGCTCTGTGAGCGTCTGGCTGGACTGAAAAGCCACTTCCGCTTCACCGGGTTTCACGACTTCTCCGATCCGGAGGTGGCCGCCATGACCGGTCTGAGTGAAGCGGATGCGGCCCTCTCCCGTCAGCGGGATGCGTCAGAAGTAGTGGTCTGGCGCGACAGCGATGAGGCCTTTGACCGGTTTCATGAGGCACTGCATGCAGAAGGGCTGGCGCTCACTCAGGGCGGCCGTTTCTGGCATGTGATGCCGGCAGGCAGTGGCAAAGGCGAAGCCCTGCGCTGGCTGCTGGCACACTCTCCCGGCGAGCCACGCGTCACTATCGGGCTGGGGGATGGGCCAAACGACGCTCCGATGCTGGATACGGTGGATTATGCGGTCGTCATCAAAGGCTACAGTAAAACGCCGGTGACCCTCAGCCGCACCGATCAGCAGCAGGTTTATCACACCGCTCACCACGGCCCTGAAGGCTGGCGTGAAGGGCTCGACTATTTTTTGACTCAACCTCAATGAGCTGCCCATGGGCATGAAAAGGATGAAGCGATGAGTGACTTTTATCAGAATGGCGTAATCACCAACTTCCATAACCTCACCCACCGCAGCGTGGAGTCGCTGGAAAAAGAGATGGTTCGCTTTGCCCGCAAACGCAAAATGGGGCTGATCCTGCCGTCGCTGTTTTCCGAACTTGAAGGTCCGGCACTGACCAATATCGTCGATGAGCTGGCAAAAGTGCCCTACCTGGATGAAATTGTGATCGGGCTGGATCGGGCCGACCGCGACCAGTTCCTGTTTGCCCGCGACTTTTTCTCCCGGCTGCCGCAGCGCCACCGTATCCTGTGGAACGATGGCCCGCGGCTGAAGGCGATCGATGCGGAGCTGGATAAAGAGGGGCTCTCCCCCACCAATCCGGGTAAGGGGCGCAACGTCTGGTTCTGTACCGGCTACACGCTGGCCTCCGACCGCACCAGCTGTGTGGCCCTGCATGACTGCGATATCGTCACCTATGAGCGCGGCATGCTGGCACGTCTGCTCTATCCGCTGGCGAACCCGGCGTTTCAGTATGAGTTCTGTAAGGGCTTCTATGCACGCGTGGCCGACGGCAAGCTGAATGGCCGCGTGGGCCGCCTGCTGGTCGGTCCGCTGCTGCGCTCGCTGCAGAAAGTCTATGGCCACTCAGAGTATCTCGATTACCTGTCGAGCTTCCGCTATCCGCTCTCCGGCGAGTTTGCCATGCGCACCCATGTCCTCAACGGCATTAAAATTCCTGGCGACTGGGGACTGGAGATCGGCGTGCTGTCGGAGATTTACCGCAACTACACCACCCGCCAGTCGTGTCAGGTCGAGATCGCCGATAACTATGACCATAAACATCAGCCGCTGGCCGAAGATGATGGCACAGGCGGCCTGAAGCGAATGAGCAGCGACATTGTTCAGTCACTGCTGCGTAAGCTGGCCACTATGGGCGTTCCGCTCACCAGCGACTCATTCCGGGTGCTGAAAGCGACCTACTACCGCAATGCGCTGGATATGATGGAGACCTACAACCACGAAGCGGTCATGAATGGCCTGAAGTTCGATCAGCATGTGGAAGAGGCGGCGGTCGAGATGTTTACCCAGTCGATTCTGGAGGCGGGTCAGGCGTTTATCGAACGTCCCAACGACAAGCCCTTTATTCCGAGCTGGAGCCGCGTCCAGTCAGCGTTTCCTGACGTGCTGCAGCGTATCTATCAGGCGGTAGAGGAGGATAACGACGGCAACGTCTGAGCAGGAGCGGCACAGGGAATGTGTCCGCGTTCAGACGGTGGAGGCGCAGAGCCTCAATAAAGCTTCAGGATAGAAAAACAGGCCTGCGGAGTGGCAGGCCTTTCAGGGATAAAGCGCCGCAGCCTGACGGGCCTGTTCTTCGCGGCGCGCTGCCCGCCTGCGATTCAGCTCGCCAGCTGCTGCTCAGGATTCAGCGCGCAGAGTTCATCGCTGCGAAAGGCTTCCCGGCGCACCGCATAGCCGTCGTACCAGCGACACTCGACCATGCCACTGGCGTAGCCGGTCACCACCATGGTGTGCCCTTCTTCCTTGTGCTGAACCTCTTCACTGATTGCGAAAACCATGCTGCGCTCCTTTTTATTAACCTGAGTGATTATTTTCTTTATAGCAGGCGAATGCGGTTCCTGCCTGTTAAGGCACGCATAAAAAGGGCAAATTCGGAATTAAGCAGATGGATATATTGAAAATAAAAAAAGCGGATAAAAAATATTATCCGCTTTGATGAGGAACCGACGCTGACGTCAGATTTTACAGCCTTCGCAATCGGCTTCATCACCGAGATCGTCCGGCACTTCGCTGGCTTTTTTCTCTGCTTTCGCTTCTGCCTGCTCAAGCTGTGCGTCAATATCAAATTCAAACATATCGTCGTTCATCGTCATTCTCCTGACCGTAAATCGCAGTGCGCTTTATACCGATTTTCCACGCACTCTGGCAATAAGGTTGACCACTAACAGCACGATCGACCCAATGATAAAACCGAGCACCAGGTTCGCGCCATTGCTGAGCAGCGTCGCAATCCAGCCGCTGAAGCCAGCGCTGACCTCTTCAATCAGGTGATGCAGCGGCGTAATGCCATGCACCACAATGCCGCCGCCCACCAGGAACATGGCGATGGTGCCCACGACCGAAAGGATCTTCATCAGCCAGGGCGCCGCCGCCAGCAGCACGCTGCCGATGCCCTGCGCAACGCGCGACGATTTCTCCCGCAGCCAGAAGCCCAGATCATCAATTTTTACAATGGCCGCCACGATGCCGTAGACGCCAATGGTCACCAGAATGGCGATGCCTGCCAGGATAATCACCTGATTGAGCAGCGGTGATTCGGAAACGATGCCTAAGGTAATGGCAACGATTTCGGCCGACAGAATAAAATCGGTGCGCACTGCGCCTTTGATTTTCTTTTTCTCAAACTCTGCCGCGTTCTGCTTCGCCAGTGAATCAAGCCGCTGCTGGCGCGCCTCCGGCGATTTGCTCTGCTTGTCATGCTGCAGGCTGTGCATCACCTTCTCGACCCCTTCATAGCAGAGATAGGCTCCGCCCAGCATCAGCAGCGGCGTAATCAGCCAGGGCGCAAACGCAGAGATAACCAGCGCCAGCGGCACCAGGATCAGTTTGTTCAGAAACGATCCTTTCGCCACGCCCCATACCACCGGCAGCTCCCGGTTGGCTTTCACACCGGTGACCTGCTGGGCATTCAGCGACAGATCGTCGCCCAGCACGCCGGCCGTTTTTTTCGCCGCCACTTTCCCCATGACGGAAATATCGTCCAGAAGTGTTGCAATATCATCAAGTAAAGTCAGTAAACTGGTTCCCGCCAAAATTGTATCCTTAGTCTGGTTCGTTATGTTGACAACATGGGCAGCGCTCAATTTCCGTTACGGTCATGTCGGCGATGCCCTCACATTCCCACTCCACCCGAATCGTCTCGCCTGCTGTTCCTTCAGCATGCAGGTATTTGCTGACCGGGCTTTCGGTCATGCCGGTGATCTCCTCTGTGGCAATCAGCCTGTCGCCGCTGTAGACCCGCGCAGTGGCGCGGGTATTCACCATCCGCTCGTCGCGAAGCTGGTAAAGGCGTTTTACCGTCAGTTTTATGCTGCTCATCTCAGGCTCCTTCCTGGCCACGGAGAAAAGGTCGATCTAATCAATTATGACTCTGATTAGCAATCAGCGTTGTAATGATGAATGCCCTGATGGTCGATTTCGGCACTCTCCGGCATGACCAGCAGCCACTCCTCCAGCCGCTCCAGCAGATCCTGATCCGCCAGCCGCAGTTTGCCGCGCAGCGCGCACTCCCAGATGATCAACACTTTCCAGCCACTCGCCTGCAGCTGCTGCACATAGCGCCGGTCACGTTCAACATTGCTGTTAATCTTGCCCGTCCAGAACTCTGTGCGGGTGGCCGGCAGTTTAAACAGGTAGCAGTGATGGCGATGCCAGAAGCAGCCATGAACAAAAATAATCGCCTGCTGGTCGTTGAGAACAAAATCGGGCCGTCCCGGCAGGTTTTTATCCTGCACACGAAAGCTGAATCCCCGGTCTTTCAGCAACAGCGCAATACGTTGCTCAATGGCCGTATCCTGAGCGCGAATGGCACGCATATTTTTGCTGCGTGTTTCGCTGGAGTGAACATCAGCCATAGCCTCTCCTTTTTTGCTGGTTATTCAACTTTAGTCTGCGCCACGAAAAGCGAAAGCTGGCAACCGAACCTTCACAACGTGCGCCGCAAAAACAGACGATTCCGGCGCGCCGGCTCAGGGCACATCGGGGCAATTTCCTCACTGCCTCAGGAGTGATAGCATAGGCGCCTCACTGTTAAGGAAAAACGCATGCATCCCGCCGCCCTCGCTGAACCACTTTCTGCTGCACATTCACTTCCTGAAGCGTCCGATCGCTTACAGCAGGTCCTGGCAATCTATTCGGTTCGTGATCTTACGGCCCGCCTGCAGCAGGCGGGCTTCTCCCGCTGGAGCCCCGCGCTCCTGAACCGGATCCGCCAGGGCAAATGCGCCGTGCCGCCGCTGAGTGAAGCCGAACAGCTTCTGCTGCAGGATCTGCTGCCGGCCCGGCCCGCCCATTATGATAATCCTGAATTTCGCTTTATCGATCTCTTTGCCGGGATTGGCGGCATTCGCAAAGGATTTGAGGCGATAGGCGGCAAGTGTGTCTTCACCAGTGAATGGAACAAAGAGGCGGTTCGCACTTATAAAGCTAACCACTACAGCGATCCGCTGGAGCATCACTTCAATACCGATATCCGTGAGGTCACACAGCCAGCGGGCCTGAACGACGATGAGGCGATCTATCGCGCTATCGATGCTGCCATCCCCGATCATCAGGTGCTGCTGGCGGGCTTTCCCTGCCAGCCCTTCTCACTGGCGGGTGTCAGCAAAAAGAATGCGCTGGGCCGCGCACACGGGTTTGAATGCCAGGTGCAGGGGACGCTGTTTTTCGACGTGGCGCGCATCCTTGCCGCGAAGAAACCGCCCTTCTTCGTGCTGGAGAACGTGAAGAATCTCAAGAGCCACGATAAGGGCCGCACCTTCGCCATTATCATGGAGACGCTGGATGAACTGGGCTATGACGTCGCGGATGCCGGTGACACCAGCCCGGATGCCAAAGTGATCGATGCGCGTCATTTCCTGCCGCAGCATCGCGAACGGATTGTGCTGGTCGGGATCCGCCGTGACCTGAAAAAACAGGATTTCACGCTACGCGATATCCGCCGCTTCTTCCCGGCTCAGGTCCCTGCGCTGCAGAGCCTGCTGGAGAGCGACCCGGATGACAAATATATCCTCTCGCCGGTGCTCTGGCGCTATCTCTATCAGTATGCGAAAAAGCATAAGGCGAAAGGCAATGGCTTTGGCTTTGGCCTCAACGATCCGCGTAATCCGCACTGCTGCGTGCGCACCCTGTCGGCGCGCTACTATAAAGATGGCTCGGAGATCCTGATTGACCGCGGCTGGGACAGCGCACTGGGGGAAGCGGAGTTTCACGATGCCGCAAACATGGCGCGCAGACCGCGCCGTTTGTCACCACGCGAATGTGCGCGGCTGATGGGCTTTGATGTACCGGGCCACGAGCCGTTCCGCATCCCGGTCTCAGACACGCAGGCTTACAAGCAGTTTGGTAACTCGGTGGTGGTCCCGGTGTTCGCCGCGGTGGCGCAGCTGCTGCTGCCCCATATCCGTCAGCTGAACCCCTGATTCCTGAAAAGAAAACCCACCTGATGATGCAGGCCCAGACAAAGCGAGTTCAACAGCAACGAATAAGCTCAACGCGCAGGGAACAGGATCAGAAGAGGAAAGCGTCCCGCGCCAGGGATGGCGCGGGTCGAGCGTGTCAGGGATGACGGTTTTTGCGTCTTTCCGATCTGACCCTGTTCTCTTCGCAGGCACAGTCTCACCACAAAACAGTCCAGCCTGATGCAAAAAAAACCCGTCTGGCGACGGGTTTCATGTTTATTTCTTCTTCTTACTCTGCTTTTTCAGCAGCAACCGTATCTGTTTCAGTTCGCTGGCGCTTAATCCATCGGCCTGTGCATCAGAAGCGGCTGAGGCTTCCGCCGCCGCTTCGGTAGTGTCCTGATTATCAATCGCCGGATGCGGATGCGTTTCCAGACTGGCCTGCAACCGCTGCACAATCTCCTGACTCATGGAAATCTGGTTTTCCAGCGCCAGCTGTTTAATCGTTTCTTTTAATTCAGGATCAATTTTAATCGTTAAATTAACAGTTTCGGTCATCAGGCAGCTCCTTTTTTGTTATTGCTCACACGCTACCGGATGACCGTTTCGATTAACATACTGTCATAAAAATTTAATATTCACTGCGCAGCGGCGTGAAATCCCGCAGTACGGCCTCGTCCATTCCCACCAGATTACCCTGGAGCTCTGCATAGAGTTTCGCCATGTAGCGCACCAGGAAATCTGCGTTATGTTCAGCCAGCATCCGCCCCGCTTCCGTGTGCATCGTTTCCGGCAGACGCAGCAGCTTTTTCTGGAAATGATCCAGCGTCCACAGCGCATCATTCAGTTCGCGATCTTTTGCCAGCGGGTCCTGACTGTCGAACAGCGGACGGTTCAGGGCCCCGGCGGTATAGAAAACCCGTGCCAGCCCGATGGCGCCCAGCGATTCCAGCCGGTCAGCATCCTGAACGATTTTCGCTTCCAGGGTCTGAGGCGGGATACCGGCGCTGAAACTGTGGGTTTTCACAGCGTGCATCACCGCCTCTATCTTTTCAGCCGGGAAGTCGAGGAAATCCTGCTGCAGAATGCGCTGGGTTTCCGTGGCGGCATAGGTGGAGGCCAGATGACGTTCCGGATGATTCTTCGGCAGATTGACCACGTCGTGAAAATAGCAGGCGGTGAGCACCACCAGCGGATCAGCGGGAGTACCGTTCAGGATACGCTGTGCGCTCATCCAGACACGGCGCAGATGGGCGATATCGTGCGCGCCGTCGTCATGGACCCAGTTCGCCTGAAACCAGCTTTCATAACGGGATTGCCAGAGTGTAAGTGACATAGTCTATCTCCCTGTGGTGATCGACAGCAGTTCTCTGTCGTGATCGGTGCGCGAACGTCAGGCCATCATAGCGACTGGCTAATGACATTTTTTTTACAGAGCGGTTGATAAGAGCGGGGCTGCCAGCGATTTCCGGCAGAAAAATGAGATCTGGATCATCTGTATAGCATCTCTGTCAGACAATAACCGCAATTTCATCGGTTTTCAGTCTTTCCTTAATAAATTGTGGCTAAGAAGATTAGTTTAACGGGGGTAATGTTTAATCTGAACAGGATAGCCTTGCCAAAGGGTACGAAAAAGGCTTTTGTCACGTCATTATTTGTAAAAGTGTGGCCGCTGACAGGGGAAAAAATCTGAAAAGGTTCCCATTTTTACCGTTATAACGTACTGTATCCCGGCTATTCGTCGTCTGGCGAAGGTTGCATGATAAGCTCTGGTGCACTTTTTGCATTTTGCGGAATACTGACTACCTCTGTGACAATTTTAAAGTGACTGTCAGGCGACAAATTATTAAGCAAAATGATTTAAAGCTTTTATGATAGTTATGAGATGTGAAGCAAATGGACGTATACAGCAGTAACCGGGTTTTACTAATAACAAGAGGTATTCCATGAAAGAACGGCCGATTCTTTTTTCCGAACAGCGTGTCCGTGCCCTGTTGGTTGGCCAGCAAACGCAAACCCGGCGCATTATGAAAACTCAGGCTTTTGGTCCGGGTCAGGATCATCATGAAGGCGTACACGCTTTTGATGTCAGTGCGAATCATCTGCACGGCTATAAACTGATGTCGATGAGCGACATCAGCTATCACTGTCCTTATGGCAAACCGGGTGATCTGCTGTGGGTACGCGAAACCTGGCGCGGTCCGATGGTGCCGGAGAGCGATCTGGCCGAATATGAGCGTGACCCGACGCCGTTCCGCCTGCCGGAATATTGTCAGTACCGCGCCGATAGCAATGAGCTGGGTCAGCACGCGATGAGTACCCCGGAAGCGGAAGAGTTTGGCTGGCAGACCGCCATCCACATGCCGCGCTGGGCCAGCCGCATCAATCTGGAGATCACCGGCGTTCGCGCTGAGAAGATTCAGGATATCAGCGAAGATGACATTATGGCGGAGGGCGTACAGACCGATTCGCACTTCCTCAATAACTTCTTCACCATGAACGTGAACTCAGAGTCGCCGAAAGAGGCCTATCGCAAAGCCTGGCAAAAACAGTATGGCGCGACCAGCTGGGAAGTGAATCCCTGGGTCTGGGTGATTGAGTTTCAGCGGGTGGGTCGCAACTAGCCCTTCAGCCCTGCGCTTTGCGGGCTGTATCACAGACAACGGCCGCGCTAACGGGTTGAATAGACAGCCCTCAGGCCTGCAGCCGGATCAAAGGTGCCAGCATTCGATGCTGGCATTTTTATATCTGGCGCGTCAGGATAGCGAAAGAGTCCGGTTCTGTGCAGGAGTTGCGATGTTTAAATGGCCCTGGAAAACGCAAAACGACACCCTTCTGGCTGCGCTGCCCTGGC
Organism: Type-F symbiont of Plautia stali; assembly: GCF_059731105.1. Lineage (NCBI taxonomy): Bacteria > Pseudomonadati > Pseudomonadota > Gammaproteobacteria > Enterobacterales > Enterobacteriaceae > Type-F symbiont of Plautia stali. The sequence goes on from NZ_AP035909.1 coordinate 2,393,736, forward strand.
AGCAGGGGCTGGCCCAGCCTATCTTCAGCCTGCTCAGTGAAGACGAACAGCAGGTGCTTACAGCGCTGGCGCAGCGCTTTCTGCAACAGAAGAAGCTGGTGCCGCTGGAAGGAACAGCGCTGGATGAACTGCGCAGCGTGCGCATCGCCCTGCTCTTCTCTCTGCCGGTGCTGAAACTGGGTCTGGAATGGCTGGACGGTTTTCATGATGTGCTGATCTATCCAGAGCCGTTTAAGGTGGACGATCAGTGGCAGGATGAGGATGGGCTGGTTCACAGTGCACCTGCCGTTCACGCCGGTCAGAGCTGGACGCAGGGGCCGGTGGTGCTTAACTGGCTCGATATTCAGGACTCTTTCGATCTCTCTGGTTTCAATCTGGTGATCCATGAAGTCGCCCACAAACTTGATGCGCGCGGCAGTGGCTACACCAGCGGCGTGCCGGTGATCCCGCTGCGCGACGTGGCGCAATGGGAAAAGGATTTACATGCTGCGATGGCGGAGATAGAGAGTGAAGTCGAGCTGGTCGGAGAACAGGCGGCAACTATCGATCCCTACGCCGCCAGCGATCCGGCTGAGTGCTTCGCCGTACTCTCCGAATACTTTTTTACCGCCCCGGTTCTGCTGGCTGAGCGCTTTCCGGCCATGTATCAGCATCTGCGTCAGTTCTATCAGCAGGATCCCCTGAGCCGAATCGCCACTGACAGCGTACAAATTGCTTAAATCGCGATCGCTTTGTGTTAATCCTAGCCAGTTGAATGATAATGTATTTTTTGCTGTTGACACCTCGGGGCGACCCCGTTAATATTCGCCTCGTTCCAACGATTCCTCTGTAGTTCAGTCGGTAGAACGGCGGACTGTTAATCCGTATGTCACTGGTTCGAGTCCAGTCAGAGGAGCCAGAATTTTGCAAAAAGCCCGCTTAAGGAAACTTAAGTGGGCTTTTTGCTTTGGTCTGATTAAAAAAAACAGTAAACCTCTTCAGCATGGATACCTGCGCCTTTTCTTCTATCATGTACATGATGTATTATTAATCTATAAAATCGTCCTCTTTTCCCAATAGATAATAACTATACATACAATATTCAATGGTGAATTAAATTATGCACTCCCAGCACAACTTTAGATATTTAGAACTCTTTTCTAAACTACACCATGATAGATCCCCTGGCCCTGATAGAAAATTACTGACCTTAAATGAAATCCAGCGCGACATTGTCTTAGCCACTCTGCTTGCCAATGCGACCATTGCCCCCTTACTGTTGAATAGGGAAAATGTAAATGAATTACTTAGCGGAAAAAAAACCTGGCCGGATAGACAAGGAAATCAGTTAAACCTCAAGAGTGAAGTCACTGTTGAAGCGTTGGTAGAGTCAGGAATCCTTAGCTTCTACAACGACTATTGTAAATTCAATCCCTGCTCAATTCCAGATGAAGAACAGTTCGAGAATAAAAAATTACTCTCTACCATAGAAAAACTATATCCTGTATTCTATGCTCACGACGTTAAACCTTACTTCACGATCAGCAGATCAAAAGCCGAAGAATTATTATCTGCCAAAGAGATTAACGTAAATCTGGTAAATCTGAAAGAAATTGAAATTTGTGACGACCATTATATTATAGAATTAAAATACGGGAGTGGTTATCGGCAATTGCATGATAATCTTGTTGCTGAATTATTTTCCAGTCCACAAGAAGATGGATGCGCAATCATCTTTGACATTGACAAATGGCTACTTATTACGCAAGTTTTCCCCAAGCTATTTCTTACCCAAATAGATATTAACAAACTCAGTTACGAGCAAAAAGATCGACTTGCACAAACTGCGTTAGAAAAAATAGAACATGATAAACAGCTCAACGTATCTCCCAAGACATTGACAGCCAACTGGCTCTGTATGTCAGATTCAACCTGGCATATAGACCATGCTGAAAACGAGTCAGATACAGATAAAGCCCCTCCATTCTATCGATTCACTATCCCCGACTTTGTCACCTATTTAGAAACGACATCACCTGCGCCGTTGGATTTCGTGTTAAAAGCAAACTATTCAGGCTGGACTGACTTGGGATTTAACACATTAAGCCGCTATTTTTTCCTGCCGCTACATATTATCAGCATTGATCTTCATGCAGATAATAACTCCTTTAGTACATCGGGCTATACGGACAAATTATTTGCGCTTGCCGATACAAATCCTGAGTTGAAGTATATACTGCTTTGCGCATTAAAACACGACAACCCGGCCTATATCTATTATTTATTACAACGAAAAGATACTGCCTGCCTCGCCGTTTTATATTATAAAAATATGATTTTACGACTGTTTGATAGTCATCATCCCAAAGGGGATACTACCCTTGCCACTCATATATTCGACAAAGTATGTGATGAATTTTCCCGGCACTATTTTACTGACAACATACTCTCCAAAAATGAAAGCCAACAACTTGGCTTACTGCTTGAAACATTGAGTAAATCATCAATTCGTAATGACTGGAATGGCATGCCTAATTACGAGAAAACGATTCTGGATACGCTCCTCGATAAAATAGCGGTCCAATATCTTGTGAGCATTCAAGAATATATAATTGAACCCGATCGACTTGAAGCTAGAACTTCAATATCAGGCAGGCTCTATCTACTCTTTCGTTTTCTTGAAAAGCATCAGAACTTCCCTGGTGAAATGAGTACAGATTGTATTTCCATGCTGGAAGATCAAATCTACCATATCGTTGAGTATGGATTAAGCGGAGAATCTATCAATGCTAATAAACACCTAAGGGTCTGTAGCTTATTAGATAACTTACCCTGGTGGCGACTCAGTGAGCGACAGCTAGATCGATACAGAATGCTTGTTGGAACCCGAACTAAATTCTTCAGACAACATTCCGATTTAAATATCAGTGAATATTCATATCTGCAAATTCGCCGCTGTCATTTTCAGATCATGTTGAATATGATTAAAAAAGACCGAGATAGTGCCGCCATCAATGTTGTTCATCGAGAGTGCTTAAAGATAATAAATAGTACCTATGGTGATTTTGATGATGGCCTAAAAGGATTGTTCCTTGGTTCTATTGCTGGAGACTACTCGTTATGGCACCTGCTTATCTCTAATGTAGACACATGGTCTGATGATAACTTCGAAAGTATAATCTCATTTCTGAAAGATCATCCTGACGCTGAATTTGCTTTTTCGCTATTACATCACTCCAATCGTAAAAAAAGACAACAGAGAGTGAAATCTCTTATAGAAAAACATTACACTGGCAACCTCCAAACACTATCGAATAGTGGATTAGATGAAATAATAAAAACATTAAACCTCGCCTGCACCCATAACTATATGGACTATGCAGAAAAACTTTTATCCCAAGCCAATGATCTACTTTACAATAAACAACCAAGATATTTAAATCAGCAAACCATTGACTTCTGGAAATCCATTGAATACAAGGTAAAAACCCTAACCATCTGCAATAATGCATTACTCTCCTCAACAGAAAAAGAAGAGCAAATAAATAACCTCGACGTTCAAGACATTAGTGTTAGCCATAGCACTGATTGTGATCATTTCCGCAGAAATTGTCTTGCAACATTGTATATCGATAGCAACTCTAAACGCGCCAGCGATATTTATGACAATTTATATCTGCAGACAAAATCTCTTTTTTATGCCGGCAATCGACTCTCCGCCAAATTCAATTTGTTAGTCAAAACCAATGCGGATGTGGCTTCCTACCAAACTGTGCTGGATGAATGGTTACGCGCCTGCAAGGACACTTTGCCTACTGTAATAGAAGACGTTTTTGTTCAGGCTTGGATGGCATGCCTATATAAACTTGAAAACAATGAAAAAATTGACGTTCTTTGGGGTGATTTATTGCCATGCCAGAAATATACAATAGCAATCACCAAAATTTACGTACAAAGACAACACAGGCAGAATCATCGGAGTCAGGCAATTGAAATAATGAATGAATGGGAACACTATCATAGGACCCCACTGGATGATGCCGAGCTGATTAAATTACGTACTAATATTCAAAATGGCATTGCAGATGATCTGAATACAGAAATCACTATGGCGGTGGCGAAAAAATATTTTTCCGCGCCAAAAACTATAGATGAATTAGCGAGTGCATATAGCCAAATATTTACGCACTCGCTATCTGACATAGACCTGATCATCAATGCCAACAATCCCTCAACCGAATCTTTCTTATTCGAAAATGTTAGAGAGGTCGTCGGTGAACTGTTAAGAATGAAATTTAATTTAAACAAGAAAGACGATAATGGAAAATACAGTCTCATCAATGAAAATGCTATCAACAACTGGTTTGCCTCGCTTTTTAAGCATCGAGGTACATATGCCGGTATCACTTGTCACGAACAGGAACCATCAGGTATAAGCCCCGGAGGCAAGGCTCCGGGCGAGATAGACTTTTTCTTCTACACACAAAGAAATTCTTGCCGGGTAGCCATTGGGGAAGCCTTCAACCTTACAGGCTTGAATCGTGATAACATCAAACAACATATTGATAAAATTACCCTTTATGATCAGCAATCACTCGATACGGTCATCTTTTTTGCTTGGTGTAGCGTCAATAACTTCATTGCACTGACGGATACGTATCATAAAGAGTGCTATAACAGGAGCTATAATGGCTTTAAATATTTAGAGCATTTTAACGTCGTGGGAGATAAAACCGATACCCTGGTTATCCTGAAAGAGGTGAGGCTTCGGAACACGAAACCTGTCACGATATACCACTTTCTGGTTAATCTCAGGCATAATTAGCTAATTGGTCATCCCATGGCTGACTAAGGCGATCTCAGTCAGAGGATCAATATTTAGAGAAGCCCTGACCTGCCCCCAGTATTAAACACAATAATCAGTTAGTAATGTCGGTTGATGACCCTGACCCCGAATATGCTCCAGTCATAATCAGGAATAACCGGCTTCATGTTGGTTGCATGTTCTGGCAACCGACAGACTTTTCAGCAAATTCGGACGGGGTCATCCAGCCCAGCGCAGAATGAAGACGTCTCTGGTTATAGTGTATGCGCCAGGCTTCGATTTTGCACCGTGCATCCTCCAGTGACATGAACCATTTCTCGTTCAGGCACTCCTGCCGCAGCCTGCCGTTGAAGGACTCCACTGTGGCATTATCCGTTGGCGTTCCCGGTCGTGAGAAGTCTATACGGATCCCTCGCTCATATACCCACTTATCCAGCATTTTTCCTGCAAATTCAGAGCCATTATCGGTTTTCAGCAACTGTGGTAAAGGACGTCTGAGCGCAATGGTGTTCAGCATCTCTGCGACCTCCGTTGAGCGCAGATTCTGGCCTACGTAAATCCCCAGGCATTCGCGCGTGTAGAGTTCAATGACCGTCAGCAGACGTAACCGACGCCCGTCAAATAAGGCGTCAGAGACAAAATCCATGCCCCAGACATGATTTGGATACAACCCCTGAGGCTGGGGCTGTCGCCGCTGTGCCGATTTATTTCGACGTGGGCGTTTGAGACGCAGGGACAGACCCTGCTCGCGATAGAGTCGGTAAATGCGTTTATGATTATCCCGCCAGCCCTCCCGCCTGAGCATGACGTGAACCCTGCGGTAGCCATAGTGGACCCGGGTTTCAGTGATCTCCCTGATACGAAGGCGGAGCGCGCTGTCGTCTGCCGCCACAGAGCGGTAGCGGAAAGAGCTGCGGCTGATCCGTAGTGCAAAACAGATCTGCCGCTCGCTGGCCCCATAGCGGGCTTGCAAATCCCTGACCCATTCGCGCAGGCGTGCCAGCGTCAGCTCTTTTTTGCCAGCACGTCCTGCAGCATCGCCTTGTCGAGGCTCAGATCGGCAACCAGCCTCTTCAGTCGCAGATTTTCCTCTTCCAGTTGCCGCATGTGTTTGATTTCAGGAGGGGAAATACCGCCGTATTTCTTACGCCACGTATAGAACGTGGCATCAGAAATGCCCAGCTTACGGCAGACATCCGGCACGGACGTTCCCAGCTCGGCCTGCTTCAGGGCAAAGACAATCTGCTCTTCGGTGAATCGTGACTTTTTCATCGGCACCACCTCCGTTCTGGGGAGTGTTTATCATGCCGGAATTCTGTTTCTGAATGGAGCGGGATTTTGGGTCAGAGTCAATCATCATGCCCATAAGGATATAATTCATTAAAACTAAAGGCGATGGCAATATAAAAATATCATATTTAAAAAATGAATAAACTTTAAAAGATGAAGACTATCATACCAAAACCTTACTTTAAAATGGCAACAAAACCCTTGCCATACAAAAAATTATAAGTATCATCACATATCCTTTGAAGGTTTGACTTAATCCCTGGAGATATAATGAAAATTCATTTACAGGATTTCGAAATCCCAAAATCAGCAAAGTTTTACAAGCTAAAAAAAACCTTAAGAAAGAAAAAAATAGAAGATTGCTTTAGTTATATTTCAAAAGAAAAAAAAGACGACTTCCTTTACTATGAAATAAAAAAAACACTAAAAATTAACTCAAGTAAAACCGCAAGAATATCTTCAGCCTGCTTTAAAATAGAAAGCAAGGTTAGCTTTTTAAAAAATACAAGGGAAACAAAACATGCCTTTATCATACTAGTCGAATTTGACAAATATCTTGCTATTTTTCAAAAAAATTGTTCAGACCCATTTACAGAACTAAATGAATATTTGGATCTTTTTACCAGCAGTGAATTAAGTAGCTATATAGATGAAAATAACAATCCTTGCTGTGAAAAACTATCTGTAAATGGGATGTCTGTCGGAAAATACGATATACTAAGAAAATCATACGAAGCACATAATCTCATAGACTCCCTCCCGACATTTAATAGCCACAGGTTAATTCCAAGAACGGCTAAATTCAGTGAAAGCAAAAGCAATTATTCAATTTCAATCAACACTAACAGAATAACAGAGTACTCCATAAAAGATTCAATTAAAAACATAGTAAATTGGTGCTTCAGTTTTAAATTGCGAATTGAAAAAAACAAAACCCATAAGTTCATGGAGCAATTTTCATCATCTGTAGATTTAAAGAAATTACCACCTGAAATCATCCCAACTGGTGTTTTAATTAATGCTAATAGATTAATTGAAACTATAGATGGAAGTCTTGAGTTACATTATGATTCAAAACCAATATCCGACGAGAGGAGAAAACGCTTACTCAGAGCGAGTAAGGAAATGTTTACTATAAAAGAAATAAAAGGGGAAAGCTATACTCTCATTAAAAATTACTTATTTTTAGAGAAAAATGAAAATTCATTTAGATTTAAATCACCTGCCTTATCAAAATATAGCATATATAACTCTGACAATGACACAAGAAAAACAATCATATCATTTTTAAACTCAAAAGGATGTTTTGATATAACTTTTTCAGAACTAAGTTATTTTTACACAAATAAAAGACTCTACAAAGACTCCAACATGATTCAAAACGTTAGCTTTATAGTGGGAATATATGAGGCCGTTGATTCATTTAAGTATGCACGTACTGAAAAGGAAGAAAAACTCATATCTAAAAACAGCGTAAAATTCCCAACACACTCGCTATTCCATAAGGTTGAGAAATACTATGAAAAACAATCAGACATAATTATCTGTGATGATTTAGGTAGTAAAGAGTGGGCAGATCACTTTATTTTCAAAAAAGTAAAATCAGGGCCCCCAAGTATTACCCTTGTCCATAGTAAAGCACAATCTAAAAAGTCACACGGTGCAAGTGATATGCAAGAAGTTGTTAGTCAGGCAATAAAAAACTTGGGCAAAGTCATTCTCAGCGACTCAGACATTGAAGATAAAAAGAGTTTATGGACAAAAGGATACTCTCCATCAATAAAAACCCCAAAAGATAAACCGAAGATACCAAGCTTTAACTCTCAAATAAATAGGGTAACATACCTTCCAAATTTCAACTTCAGTCACGTCAAAAAACACATAATAGACATAGTATCGTCGCCTAATTGCCAAAGAGAAGTTGTTTTAGCTGTTAATTTCGTAAACAAAGAACATATTGACAAATTGATAGATAAGGCTAAAGATAAAAAACTTTCATCCCACGAGAGTCAATTACTTTGGTTAATGTCATCGTTTGTTTCCTCCTGTATTGAAGTTGGAGTCCGCCCTAAGGTTTTATGTTGTCCATAAACCAGGTCAATTATTAGCATAAGGTTTATAAAGTATAAGGCCATCTCCCTAAAAGCTGGCCTTATATTATTTAACGCAACCTGCACTTACACAAGCTCCCCCTCTGTCAGGATAGTTGTCACCCCCATCGAAAATACTAATGACAAGATGGGAACAGACAGTGAAGCGAATTTCACCAGAACGTAAAGCAGCCGCACTGACTAAACTACTACCGCCCTACAACATGACCGTCACCGCAGTTGCACAGATGGAAGGAATATCCGAAGCTACCCTTCATTACTGGCGTAACAAGGCGAAAGCAGAGGGAATACTGGTGCCGGGTGCAGACAAAACCACAGACCAATGGTCAGCCGAAGCCCAGCTGGCTGTGATTATCGAAACCGCCACACTCAGCGAAACAGAGCTCGCGCAATACTGCCGTAAAAAAGGGCTTTAGCCGGTACAGATTAGTCAGTGGACACACGGCTTTTTGCAGGTGCCTTCGCCCAACGACAAAGCGGCGCTAAACAGAGCCAGAAAAGCCCATGGTCATTTGGGGGATCAAAATTGGTGGTCATTCTGGTGGTCTTGACAGAATGGCAATTCGGGTTTAGCTTGCATATTAGCCAGTTACTGGCAAAGGCGATCCCAGTCAGAGGAGCCAGATTAGAAAAAGCAGCTATCCCCGGATAGCTACTTTTTTGCTTTTCAGATGCCCCACTCTTTGTTCATCTCAACAGCCCTGTTTTCTCGCAACGCTGACTAAACCAGAACACCGTAAATGCTCTCTGCCCTGTCAGAAATCCTTTATCACTGTAAGCGGCAAATAAAAACCAGCAGGCCACGCTCTGTGAACTGCTGGCTGCTGATTATTCCGGAATAATTAACACCTGACCTGGCGCGATGTTATCCGGATTGCTGAGAATATTTTTGTTGGCCTCAAAGATTTTCATATAATGAGAGGCATCGCTGTAGAATGCTTTTGCAATGGCGCTGAGCGTGTCACCGGATTTTACCGTGTAGGTTCGCTTGCCTGCTGCGGTGATATCAGGCTTATTTTCAACATTCTTATTATCGGCATTTAACAACTCCTCACCTATATTTTTAATACTATCCAGAATGCTCATAATTCTTCTCCCGTTGTTTCCGATACGTTTAATTTAATTAAGAAAACACCATTGCCAGATAAAAGGCAGGCGGCGTACGATACACCCGCTCTTAATTGACGAATTAAACCACAGTTAAACGCTGATAGGATTAATAAAAAATAAAGGATGCAGGAAATGGGTCTATTGTCATGGGTAGTATTTGGGTTGCTGGCCGGCATCATCGCCAGATGTATTATGCCGGGTAAGGAACATATGGGTATTTTCATTACCATGATACTCGGTATTGTGGGTGCGTTGACTGGCGGGTTAGTCAGCACCTTTCTGGGCTTTGGCAAGGTCAGCGGTTTCAATATATACAGCATTGCTATTGCGACAGCGGGATCAGTTATCGTGCTGTTCATCATTCATAAAATCAGAGCCTGCAGGCAGTCCTGATATCTTTTAAATCGGGGAATAACGGAATGGTTTTACTGGACCAGGTGCTGGCCATGTGCGGCCTGAATAATCAGACCAGTCAGGAAGTAAAAGGTGTGCTGGAGTGGGTTGAGCAGCAAGGCGGTTTACACGCGATTGTGAACCATCTTCAGAGTGGTGAGTACAGTGAGGTAGTGAACTCCTGGCTCGGCAATGAGGAGAATGTTGCCCTGAGCCGTGACATGGTGCAGAAGATGATTCACTCAGAAGCGATTGAACAGCTCGCTTCACGCCTGGGTATCAACACCGATGATGCACTGAATCTGCTGGTCAAATATCTGCCACAGCTGGTGGACAAGGCTTCAGCGGAAGGTGTCGTTAATAAAAAATTCGACGTGACCGGTGTGATTAGCCAATTGATGCACTGAGGATGAGATAAAAGGAAGATAAAAGCCTGTTGCGAAAGCATGAGGCTTTTATCTTTTACATCCATGGGAATTAAGCAAAGTTGTTCAGCGCATAGTCTGAATATTAAGAAGAGGTTATTTGAGCCAGTAATTAAATTTATCCTCCAGGGAAAAAACCTATATCCTACTGCCTTTCCCTTTCGAAAACCTCGATGATTTTATCAAACCGCTCTCCAGGCTTTTTTTGATAAATCTGAGTGACACCAGGTAATTATTATTGGCCTTTCAATATCTTTACTCAGGCAATCCCAGAGAGCATCCAGATTCCTGCCGTAACAGGGGCCAAAATCCATTATCTCAGCCAGAATACGATGAAGATCAGATTCTGTATGTATATCACGGCCATCTAAGATCATATTTATCTCATTCGATTTACCTACAGGCAGAGGTAAGACTTCAGAAAGTGCGAGCAGAGTAGCTGCAGGCTAACGATGAACGCATTATCGGCAGAAATTGGATCCTGCTAAGCCGCATTAATTCGGTAATGCTACTTCACTCTGGCGGCGCTAAGCTAAAGAATAAGATTCGGATTCGCCACGTCACTGCTGAGGTCTGAAACGTCCTGCACCTGTTTTAACTTATCGCAGATAATATGATGCCTTCGCATACCGCTGACTTCATGGTGCTGTTCACGTTGTTCACGTAGCCGCTTACGCTCAGCCCCGCCAGCATACCATCCGCCATGTATGTTGGAGGCGGCGTTAGCAAGCATCTGTTTACCCATGCCAGCGCCATTCGACAGCGTAATGCTGCCGCCGCTATGACTGATTTTATAATCAGCAGAGGCGCAATCCGCAGTACAGAGTGAAGGCGGGTTAACACGGATATGCAGTATGAAAGTTTATCCGTAACAGATATTCCGGGAGGCTAAAGGAAGAAGGGATAAGCGAAATGCAGAGCTGAAAAAAAATCCGTTTTCAGAGTCATCTCGCAGGTTATTACTCAGCTTTCAGCGAGTTTGAGCAGCAGAAGGTGTATATTTAAACAGGAAAGAAAGCACAGCAAGCCCATAACGAGCGATATTTAGCGCGGCTGAAGCGGGCGGCAACCCGTAACAGCCGCTGACCACAACTAACTATATGGGAGTTAATTATGGCTGACACGCATCATAAGCCAGAGACCCGCACGGCCACAACCGCTGCGCATTATTACAGAGTCAGATACCGGCCTAACAGGGGCCAGACGAACCCGCTGCCACAACTCACCATCAAGGGCCGCTGGCTGGAAGCGCTAGGATTTACCATCGGGCAGAAGATCGAGGTGATCACCGGGCCTGGACAGTTGATTATCCGGCTGGCGGCTGAAGGGTAACTGGCTGATAAAAAGCAAAATCCCAGCCGGTTTGAAGTGAGCCCCTGTTTGTTGGATGTCCAACTTTCGGGTTCACTTCAGGCGGGGCTGGGATTTATTTCTATATAGCTTCATGATAGGGAAGTTTTTGGAGCACGTTATTGACCGTTCCTTTCTTTAAGGTGGTTTTTTTAGCAGTGCTGCCATAATCTGAACTATATATTAAACACTCTTCATCGTTATCTTTGGGATAATAAAATAAATAAAATCCGACATCTGATATTTCAACAGGGCTTAAAAAAACCCCAAACGTTTCAGAATCAGGTACTTCAAGATCATCAGGATCACTATCAAGAAGCATACCATGTGAATGAGCCAGCTGCGTTATCAATTCAGACGTATTTTCTGACAAGGATAGACCGACACTTTTACAGCTATTTATTTCTTGCAGGCTATCTTTTAAATAATTAATAGCCATATGCAATGTATAGTTTGATCGTTTCGACGGATATATTTCATCCTCAATAAAAAAACTAAAGATTCCATACTTCCAGTAGTTATCCTCTGTTTTTTCTAAAACCTCATAAAAAACAGCAAATTCAAAAGGTTGGCCAAAGATCATTTTTTACCCTTCAATTCTTTAATTTCTTTGTTGAAGCTACCCAGCTCTTTGTTACCTAAAGCATTTTTACTATCACTAGTGCTACCACTCCAATGATAAGTGCCAGAGCCATCTTTGTTAGTGTTAAAGAATCGATGAATATTTCCATCATTATCAATTGATAGTCTTATCTTAGGATCTTTTGTAGCAGTCGAATCCTCAAAGAGCGACAAAGAATTCTTAGGTTCTATCCCGGCACTAGGTCTGGAACCAGTCGCACCCGGTGTATACTTAGGATTAGAATCAATTTTAAATCCATTTTTTGCAACTGTTACTTCAGGAATTGGTAATCTATTATCTTTGATTCCAGATGAATGATTCCCAGCCTTCCCAGCCTTCCCAGCCCCTGCCGCTAATCCCGCTGCACTTGTTCAAACCGCCTGAGTCAGCGAGTTTATCGCAAGCTGCTTCGCCTCTTCCGAATCACCGGACATCAACGCATTATGAATCGCTGCATTTCTGTCCGCCTCAAGCTGGAGCGTCGTTACCTGAAGGATGGAAAGCTCGTTCTGTTCTGCCGGACTCAGACCACCATCAGCTCGGGCTTTTTCCAGCAACTCACTGGTACGGTTAGCATAATCAGCCTGCAACCTGCCAACATCTAAAGTCGCTGCCAAACTCTGCACTCGCTGACGCCATATCTTTCAGCGCTTCACGCCGCTCTTGATACATCTTCACCGAGCAGGTTTCGGCGCTCATGCCGCCGCAATTGGCCTTCTCATAGCGCTCATTTTCGGCTTCAACCTGCTTACCGGCTTTCTGCTCAAGCGTTTTACCTTCAGACTGCGCCTGCGCGATATCGGCGAGAGAGTTATTCTCAACTTACTTTCATTTTAATCTCGATAAAAACATAATACCAACACCTAAAACCAAACCAATAACCGCACCTCTTTGTATCGAATCGAATATATTTTCTCGCCATTCATAAACAAAGACTCCATTTTTTATCATAAAAAAAGATGCCACACCTAACCTAACAAAAAATAGAGTTATTGTGGTTATAAGAAAGAAAAAAAGATTAGCCTTATGACTAGGATAATGTTTTTCATTATTTATTCTCCAACTGTTTTTGAAGTTCAGAGCCAGCGACCTCTGAAGCTCCGGAACCAATTACAGCGCCAGCCAAACCAGCTGCTTTTTCTGAAATTAAAGGTAGATATTTATTCCCTACCTCTACTGCTCTGCCTCCTGCAGCATCAACCCCCGTACCAAAAGCAGCCCCAGCAACAATTGGAAGTGCCTCTTTTCCTTGCAACTCAGCCCCTGCATAAGCATCAGTTATACCTGCTACTTCAGTGAGCCAGAACCCTTTGCCCTGTGTTAATCCACTGACGCCCATTCAGGCGCGGGCCGGGTGCAGGATACCGGCCTGATGAGGGCCAGTCTAACCCACTGGCACTGCTCACCTTCAACAGCCGCTGGCTGGAGACGCTGGATTTTACGACCGGGCAGAAGATCGAAGTGATCACCAGGCTGGGGCAGTTGCTCATCCAGCTGGCGACTTAAAAGTAACTGACTGAAAAATCAGCCCCAGCCAACCGTCTGAGGTTTATTTTTCAGATTATATTTCATCTGGATCTTATTCCCAAACGGAAGGTTTCTGTTGGAAATAAAGGTTGTAGTATAATTTCATCATTAAAAATAAATAACCTTGGTGATAAAGCTATAACGTCATAAATATTTTTAGCTATCAGACTCAAGTTTGTCCTGAAAACCGGAATGCTGGAATCATCAACAAGAACGTATATTTCTGTATTTTTCATGGTAGTTAGATTTAATAAATCATCAATGCTTTCATAATCCACAAATTCAATTTCTTCCCACAAAAAAATTCCTTTTACAAAAGGGTAGCTATTAAGAATTTCAAGAGCTTTTTTCTCATCCTGTCCTTCAAAAATTTCGAAATCGGCACTAAGTGCCTTTTGACACTCTTCAAATAAAGTCATATTCTCTATATTCTTAGCTGTTTCAATACCTTTTCAAATGCTGTCTCGCCAGCCAAAAGGATATGATGCTGGCGACAAGCCCTGTCATGATGGTAGTCCGAATCCTGAACAGCACTCCGACAATCAGCTTTCCAGATTTGAGAGAAACTCAGCAAGTAAATTGTAATTTAAAAGTCCTTCAGGTTGAAATACATAACATTTAATTTATTACAACTAGTTGTACACTACTATCATCCGGAGTGTCTCTTATTTGTAATGCGATATTAGTTGCGGCTTTCATCAACTTAAGTGACTTGCAAATATGAAGATTATCAAGCTCGTATAAACCTCCAGCAACGAATGGAGTTTTCGGAGCCAAACGATGTCCTGATGGTATAGGGCCATTTATTTTTTGCCATGAATGAGCCAGTGTGTACCCAGTAATGACTTGATAATCAGATAATACTATCTCGCACCATTCATTTATGGTATTAGTCAATTTCTTGAATTCTGCAGTTTCAGGCTCGAAGAAATAAACACCATCACTCTTCAAACAAAATTGGCCACCAAAAATATCCTCAGCAAAATATAGTGCACCAATCGCCATATCTTCATAAGAAGAAATCCAGAGATTTTTGTTATTCCAGTCTGCTAAACCGATTTCCTCATGGGTTGTTTGATAGGGAAAAACGTGTAAAGCTGACTCAAATCCATAGCATCCGTTTTTTCTATCTAGCAGAGTATTGAGTTCACAGGATAATGGGGAGCTAAAAAACTTCGAGCAATCTTTAACCCCTTCCAGTGGTGAAAGAGGGTTACTACAAATTGACAGCAGTTTTTCAACGGAATCATTCATTCTTTATTTTCTCCATCCATTTTAATGATTAAAGATGTAGTCTTACCTGCTGCCAGTGCATCCTGAATATGCTTAGCAGAATCTGATTTATTTATAATAACCATGCCCCTCTGCCTGTATATTCTCTCTTTCATCCACGAATCCAGTTTTCACCAAATTCATTCTGCAACTCATCATCATCTTTTCTCCGTGCATTATGCTCAACAATTTTTAGTTGCCAATAAAAACAATGAGCCATGTTACATACGCTATTCTCGATAGCCAAAGAAAAATCGAGCCGAAGGATAGGTCTGCTTTTGTCAAAAAAACCTTAATAAAATAAAATGGTTTCTCATCATCAGTTAATCTTTGGTGAAAAAACTTCCCATATATTGCAAAGAGAAGAAATGAAATCCCGCCGCAAAGATTAGATATTAAAAATAGATTATTAGCCTCTCTTCGATATTCAGCTATCGCTGCTGCAATATATCCAAGAACAAGAAAAACCAATGCGTAGTTTGATAAAGCATCCCGTTTAAAAAAATATAATTAAAATAAAGTAAGGAATCTTTACCTACCTTAGGCCCACCAAGATACCTATAAACAAAAATAAAAAAACAACCGCCCCATAAAATTAAAAAAAACAACAACATAAAAGATGATACATTTGAAACTAAATCATTTGAAATCATAGTGATATCTTTCCCTTAGTGGAGTCACCGTTCAGATCTACTTTTTCGGCATGAGAGCCATTGGCAGAACCTGTAAAATCAATGCCTGGCCCAATAGAAAAGGAAATACCAATACCATCTTTTCCGCCAGAGCTTCCTACAGAACCGGGACCAAAACCTACGCTAGTTGAATAATCACGACTTAAGTCTCCCAACAATCCTGGGAAATAGGGACCGAAGTCAATACCGATTGAAGCTCCAGCCTTATCACCAAATTCATTAGTGTATTAACCGGCACGCAGTCTGGCGACGAACCACCTTTTCCCTGTGCTTTCCCCCACTTACAGCCGCTTTTTCCTGTCACGTTTCAGCTGCGATAACTTTTTGCCCTGACACGCCCTTTTCCCCCGCACACGCTACCGCCCCGGCATGGCGCTGCGCCTGCACCCGGTCAACTTTTTCACCCCCGCCACAGCTGTCATTACCCGTTGACCACAGCAGCTCCCTCAGCGCACGGTCACGGACGCCCTGAAGCGTCGTCAGGTTGCACAGGCTGAGTATCTCTTCTACCTGCTCCAAGCTCAGGATGGTGCGCGGCAGATGCTTCTTCAGCCGGGGCAGCTCCGGGTCTGCCGCCGGATTTGCCAGTATCAGACTCTGTCGCGTCATCCAGCGGAACCAAACCTGAAGTGGCTAGAGCGCCGTCCGCTGTGTCCAGCTCGAGAACAGCTTCAACCTCTCCTTGCAGTACAGGTACAGATACCGCTGCCAGCTCTCCAGTACCGGCCTTGTCATCTCCGACGCGTAGTGGATGCTCGCTCTGCCGCCCAGCAGATAAACACCGCTAACCATCACCAACTATCTGAGAGTTGATCATGGCTGCGCAAGATACTAAGCCAGAAGTGAGTATTTCCAAGGCGTTACGGCGGCTGTAGATGGGATATACCAGCATCCCTCACCTAGACCGGAACGACATAACTACCTATTACAGTCGCTGCCCCAGCCTTAACCTGAAGGTGAACTGGCTGGAAGAGGCGGGGTTTATGACCGGTGTGCCAGTGACAGTCACAGTTGAACACGGGCAACTGATAATAAGTCCGCTGGCTGAGTGACAGTTAAAAGATGCCGGCGTAAATCCTGGATCTCTCATTCCTTTTCGTAGACTAATACAAGTTTATTAACTTCATTTAGTAACTCTACATCGTTAAATTCATATTCTTCACGGTCTTCATCAGGGTTATACATATCAGCTGCGCAAAAAGCACTGGATAATAACTCACTTAACTTACCCTCATCATTTCCAAGTAAATTACCATCTCTTTCCTGCTTCCATTTACACATGTAATTATCTGCAAATTCGCTTGCTGCTATTTTTCCTGATATAAAACTTTCAATGTAACCTTTAAGTTCAAGACTCATCTTAACGTTCCATTTTTAATGAAGTTTTCATATTGCTTCGTTGCAGGATCCAGTTTCCATCCACTGACAAAACTATCAGATTTATCAATCACTACAACATTGTTTGTCTGAGGATTGTAAAACACTTTTGAATCAGGAACCAACAAATAAGTACCATGTTCATATGTTGTTTTATTATCTAAATGAGATTTAATAGCTGTCTGATATTGAGCAATGGTTTCACTATTTTTCTTGGTTGTAACCACACCAAAATCACCTACATGCTTAAACTTTTTATCCAGTTGTTTTGAACTAAAGGCAACATTTTCGGAAACATTATTAAATGTACTTTCCCCAGTATTCTTCTCCGCATTAGCCGCCACAGTTTCCACTTTCGCCGCCGTGGCTTCTACCGCTGTCTTCCCAACACCTATAGCGCCAGCAGCACCTATACCTCCCGGCGTAACAGCTTCAGCAACCTGTAAACCGGCATTATTCAGACAAATTGTTGGGGCGGTTTTACATCCCTCCAAAGCAGTTTTAGCAAGAGCGGCTATTTCTGGAGTAGCAGCAACAATCATTGCTCCTCCGCCTGCTGTACCTACGCCAGCAGAGACAATAAGATTCCCCTCTGCAACACCTTTGGCTATACCGGCCTTACATGCCGTATCACAGTCCGATGTTTTACCCAGCCAGAACCCAAGATCCGAGCCAGCCATTGCTCCCAGCGCATTATTCTCAATCGCATTCTTTCCAGCAACCGCCCCCTGAACCTCGCCCTCTATAGAACCGGACGTCACTCCTGCCGATAGTTGTGCTGCCAGCTGGCTGAGCGAGCTGACTACCTGCTTCTCATCCTGCGTCAGGTCGCTGGCCTGCTTGCCAGGATACATCGTGCTGAGGATAGCGCGGGCCATAAGCTTGCCACCTGCCGCACCAGCTGCCCCTGCAGATGTGTTGTTGCCCGCCAGCTGCGACATTCTGCGTCTGCTCCTGACTAAAGCACCGTGATGGTGCCATCCGCTACGGCGGAACGGGCATTATTTACAAAGGGTGTTTTTGCGAGTGTTAACGATGTGAATGTAATCCGATGCGGTTGTGAAGGAATATCGACGCAGGATGTCTGATTTAAGTAACAGCGCTGAGGATTGAGCGGGAATTAAATGTTGTCTCGCTCAGGGTTGCGGGCGGAAGTCATTGCCGCTTATAAAATGCAAAAAGGCCCGCTCAGTAAGCGGGCCTTTAACCGGGAAGAGAACAACCGCTATTTTTCATGGTAGCGATGCACCGCCGGGTAATACTCCAGCCCATAGAGCTGGCTCAGCGGCAGCAGCAGTTCGACGTTAATATCGCGCCCGGCATCATCCGCCGCAGGGCCGCTCAGCAGCTGTTCAAACCAGGCTTTCTGTTTCTGTTTCATCTCAGACTCTCCGCATCAGTTGATGCCCTGAGTAAACCTGCTTATCCGCCGGATCTGAACCAAAAATTTCTGCACTGCTTATGCCGGAACTGGCATAACGCGCCCTGCCCGGCCAGCCACCAACCGGATGGCGCCGCTTTACTGCGCGATGAGCGTAACCCAGTTAGCCCCTTTACCGGCGGGAGCTTCTGACACCCGTTTCAGCTCGCCGCTGGCGGGATCGATGGCGTAGCTGCTTATCACTGCGCTTTTCTCTCCACTGACGATCAGCCATTTTCCCTGTGCATCAATCGCGATACTGCGCGGCTGTTTTTCCACCGGCCAGCTGCCGATCAGCGTTAACTCACCAGACGCTTTATCGACCCGGTAGCCGCTGACGGTGCTGGATGTCCGCTCGGTCACATAGATAAAGTGCCCGTCCGGCGTGATGTGAATGTCTGCCGCCCAGATACGTGGCGTGGGATCGCTGTAGCCCGCCGGGCGCTGCTCGCCGTGCTGCAGGTTATAGCGCTTCGCCACCGCATTCGGCCAGCGTTTCAACGCCGTCAGGGAGCCATCCGCCGCCCGCCAGAACTGGGTGACGGTGCCGCTCATCTCCGCGAGGTTATAGACGAAGCGATTATCCGGTGAGATCACCGAATGCCGCGCCCCGCTGTTTTTCTCGCCCTGAACGAACCCTTTACCCAGCGGGGTGATGACGCCATCGTCACTGAAGGCATACTGCAGCACCCGATCGGTCCCCAGGTTGCCGACGTACAGGGCGTGATTGCTGACGTCGGTGATCACCGAATGGGCGTGCGGCCCGGTCTTCACCTTCCCCGTGACCTGCTCCGTCACTCTTCCCTGGTTATCGATCCGGTTGCTGGTGACGATATCGCTGTCATAGGAGGCCGCCAGCAGAAAGTGACCGCGCCGGTCGGTGGTGATCCACGGAAAACTGGCCGCGACCAGTGTCACCGCCATTCTCTGCAGATCGCCATGCGGACGGGTCACGCGCCAGCTGACGATGGCGTAAGGCGGGCTGCGCAGTGCGCCATAGAGGTGCTGGCCATCCGGGCTGGCCGCCAGCGGCATAATCTTTCCCCCGGCGGGGGTCTCGCCGCGCCAGTGCAGGCTGCCAGTGGCCTCATTAAGCGTATAGCGGGAGACGGTGCCCGACTCCGCATTCGAAACATAAACAAAGGTCGTTGCCCATACTGACGGGCTACAGAGGAGCGGCAGAAGCGCCAGCGCCGTTTTAAAACGGTTCATAGAATCACCTTTCTGATTATCGGGTCCGGGCATCCGAATGACGATAGCCAGGCCGGGCGCGTCGCGCATTGTGCAACTGCCTGAACGGTAGCGTAAAAGTCTGGAGATGTGACGGCTGGGGTGTTTTACATCGGAATGCGCCACGCCTCCCCGCAGCGGAGAAGGCGTGAGCAGGCCGCTAACCGATTCTGGCGAGCATCTGACGATAGCGATCGAGCCACTTGCCGCTGTTGAGTCGCCACCAGAAGAAGACGCCGCGCACCGTCCAGTCAAGGAACATCCCCAGCCAGACGCCGGTGACGCCCATGCCCACTTCAATGCCGAGCAGATAGCCCGCAACCACGCGCGCACCCCACATACTGAACATCGACACGTACATGGTGTAGCGCGCATCGCGTGCGCCTTTGAGTCCGGCGGGCAACACCCAGGAGGCGGCCCAGAGCGGCATGAACAGGGCGTTGAGCCAGAGCAGGTGTTTCGTCACGTTTATCACCTCGGGATCGCTGGTGTAAAAGCGCGCCAGCAATCCGGCCAGCGGCACCGTCATCAGCGCTATCGCGCTCAGACAGATCGTCGCCAGCCAGAAAACATGCCGCACCTGGCGCTCCGCCTGAAACACCTGATTTTTACCCAGCCGGCTGCCGGTAATAATGGTCGATGCGGACCCCAGCGCATTGCCCGGCAGGTTGATCAGCGACGCCACCGAGAAGGCAATAAAATTACCGGCAATCTCGCTGGTGCCCATCCCGGCGACAAAGACCTGGGTCAGCAGTTTACCGCCGTTGAACAGCACCGACTCGATGCTGGCAGGCACGCCGATACCTAAAACTTCCATCAGGATGCTGCTGTTCCAGCGCCGGAAATAGCTCGACAGGGTGATTTTCAGGGAGGCGTTAAAGCCGATCATCAGCACGTAAATCACGGCGATTGCCCCGATATAACGGGTAATGGTCAGCCCCAGTCCGGCACCGATAAACCCTAAACCGTCCCAGGAGAAGCAGCCGTAGATCAGCACACTACTGATGATGATGTTAAGGATATTCATGCCGCCGTTAATCAGCATCGGGATTTTGGTGTTGCCTGCGCCGCGCAGCGCCCCGCTGCCAATCAGGGTGATGGCGGCAGCCGGATAGCTCCAGGCGGAGGTCTGGAGGTAGCTCAGCGCCAGCGCTTTGACTTTGGGTTCGGCCGATCCCGCAATCGCATCAATAATCAGATGCCCCCAGAACTCGATGGCGAGCACCAGTACGAAGGCGAGTATCGTCATCATGGCCAGCGACTGACGCGTGGCGGCGCGGGCGCGCTTGCCGTTGCGTTTAGCCAGGCTGAACGCCACCACCACCGTGGTGCCGAGATCGATGGCGGCAAAGAACGAGATGATCACCATGTTGAAGCTGTCGGCGAGGCCCACGCCCGCCATCGCCTCTTTGCCCAGCCAGCTGACCAGGAAGGTGCTCAGTACGCCCATCAACAGCACACAGGCGTTCTCGAAAAAGATAGGCACTGCTAATGGCGATATTTCACGCCAGTAGAGCGTGCGATAAGCGCGACGTTTCGGGTACCACGCCGTGCGCCTGATCGCCTGCATCACTGCTACGCCGGGATTTTGCAAAGGATTACCAAATCAGAAGAGACTGGACAGGAGTTCTAATGATGATAGTGGGCAGAGAAATATGCAAAGTCTTTCCGGGACAAATTAATCATCGTTACAAACTTTTTCGGGCTGTCACGGTATTTTCTGCCCCGTCGCCCTGCCCGCTGTAGCAATCCTGTTTATTTCCCCGACGTTACGAACGCACAGCGCGCGCGAGCGGGTACCCATTCTGCCCTCTTTTCGCCTTTATAATGCGGGCAGCGTAAACAAAACCCCGGCCTGGATCGTGAAGATTTTCTTATGGGCTTTCAGCGCCGCTGACGGGCGCATCCGGCCACGCTGTTCAGATTATCCGCCGGGTTCGCGCAAAAAAAAGGCGATCACACATTCTTCACCAATCTCTGCAACAAACCCGCTAAGCTTGGGGCAAACTGCGGAAAAAAATGGAAGGAGAAACCATGCCGACATTACGGAAAAACCTGACCAGCCAGCAGGCGCTGGATGAACTTGAACGCCTTTACAGTGGCGCGGTCGATGCACTGCGTGCGGCGATTAAAACCTTTACCGAAAACGGCACGCTGCCCGATGCCGACGCCCGGGAGCAGGGACTGTTTGTTTACCCGGAGCTGCGCATCACCTGGCGCGGTGACGGCCCGCAGCAGAATCGCACGCGCGCCTGGGGACGCTTTACGCATACCGGCAGTTACAGCACCACCATTACCCGCCCGGCGTTGCTGCGCCACTACATTGCGGAACAGCTGGCGATGCTGGAGAAGGAGTATGAGCTGGAGATTGACGTGGTGCCTTCCCGCCAGGAGATCCCCTATCCTTACGTGATTGACGGCTCCGATCTCTCACTGGATCGCACCATGAGCGCCGGAATCGCACGCCACTTCCCGACCACCGAGCTGTCGCAGATCGGGGATGAGACCACCGACGGGCTGTTCCACGCCGACGCTCAGTTTCCGCTCTCCCACTTCGACGCGCTGCGCACCGATTTCTCGCTGGCCCGTCTGCGCCACTACACCGGCACCAGCGTTGAACATTTCCAGCCGTTTGTGCTGTTCACCAACTACACCCGTTATGTTGATGAGTTTGTCCGCTGGGCGATCGAGCAGGTGCGCGACCCGGAGACACCCTACGACAGCCTGGCCTGCGCCGGGGACGTGGTGCTGACGGCCGACACGGCCGACAGCGAGGCGATGCTCTCCGATCTCGCGTGGAAGAAGCACCAGATGCCCGCCTGGCATCTCACCTCACCCAACCGTCGCGGCATTACGCTGATAAACATCGGCGTTGGCCCGTCGAATGCCAAGACAATCTGCGATCATCTGGCGGTCATGCGCCCGCACGCCTGGCTGATGATTGGTCACTGCGGCGGTCTGCGCGAAAGTCAGCGGATTGGCGACTATGTGCTGGCTCACGCCTATCTGCGCGACGACCACGTGCTCGACAGCGTACTGCCGCCTGACATCCCGGTGCCGAGCATCGCCGAGGTGCAGCGTGCGCTGTATGACGCCACCAAAGCGGTGAGCAATATGCCGGGTGAAGAGGTCAAACAGCGGCTGCGTACCGGCACCGTGGTGACCACGGATGACCGCAACTGGGAGCTGCGTTACTCTGCGTCGGCGCTGCGTTTTAACCTGAGCCGCGCGGTGGCGGTCGATATGGAGAGCGCCACCATTGCCGCACAGGGATACCGGTTCCGGGTGCCTTACGGCACGCTGCTGTGCGTCTCCGATAAGCCGCTGCACGGTGAAATCAAGCTGCCGGGTCAGGCCAACCGTTTCTATGAAGGCGCGATTTCGGAGCATCTGCAGATTGGTATCCACGCGGTAGAACTGCTGCGCGCCGAGGGTGACAAGCTGCATTCGCGGAAGCTGCGGACGTTTAATGAGCCGCCTTTCCGGTAAGAGTGTTGCTGCCGGGGGGTGTTCGCTGCACGAACGGGGCTTGAGGGCGCTTGCTGCGCGGGCGGAGTCTCAGAAGATTTCGTTCGGCTGGTCGCCTGGGCTACTGGGTTCGCTGCGCGGGTTGAGTCTGAGCAGGTTTCGTTCGCCGGATAAGTCCGGCAGTTTCAGCTTCGCCTCTGCAGGCGACCGACAAGGGGGCGCCAGTCGCCGCGCCCCCTTGACCCCGCGCTCCGGCCTGCCTCACCGCCGCTTCGCGGTCCCTTCGCTTCTTCCGGATTTCTCACGGACCGGCAGGACGCGCCATCCCTGGCGCGACCCTGCCTCTTCGCGACATCCCTGTCGCTCGTCCTGAAATCCCTCATCCGCTCAGCGGTTCAGACGGCCTCCCTCCCCGCTGTTATCCCTTCAGTTTATCTGGCTCTCTTATCGCGGTGAGTTAATGAAACTGCCTTAGCCTTCAGGCCAGCAGACAACGCTCCATTCAGGAGAAACGAAGATTTCAAAGGCGGGGGTGTGGGAGAGGCATCCGGTGCGCTGAGGAGCAACCGGAGGCCAGGATGAGCCGACAGGACGTCGGCGAGAGGACGGCACGAGCCAGGGATGGCGAGTCCGGACGGTCCGTTGGCCGCAGGGTGTGACGAAGGCACCCCGCAACGCGGGGCGCGGAGGCTGCCGGACGCCGGGATTGTTAAGGGGCGGGCGTCCGCCCCTTGACGCGTCCGCCTGCACGGGCGAACTGAAACTCCCTCACGCCTGGCGGGCGAAACCTGCTCAGAGCCAGCCCACCGCCCGACAGGCGAACCCCTCTCAGAGCCAGCCCACCGCCAGGTGAAACGTCCCCGGCCGCCAGGCTACCATCAGGCGCTCAGCCAGCCCAGCTTAATCACAAACAGAATCGACAGGATAATCAGCGCGGCATTGACCTCTCTGGCGCGACCGCTCAGCAGTTTCACCAGCGTCCAGGTAATAAATCCAAAAGCGATACCGTTGGCAATGGAATAGGTCAGCGGCATGGTCAGCGCGGTAACCGTCACCGGGGCAGCAGTCGTGATATCTTTCCAGTCAATATCCGCCAGACTGGATGTCATCAGCACGGCCACAAACAGCAGCGCGGGCGCGGTGGCATAGACCGGCACGCTGGAGGCCAGCGGCGAGAAGAAGAGCGCCAGCAGGAACAGCACGGCGACCACGATCGCCGTCAGCCCCGTGCGGCCACCCGCACTCACGCCCGCCGCCGACTCCACATAGCTGGTGGTGGTTGAGGTGCCCAGCAGTGAACCAAACAGCGCAGCCGCACTGTCAGCAATCAGCGCACGGCCCATCTTCGGCACGTTACCCTGCTCATCCGCCAGACCGGCGCGCTTGGTAACGCCCAGCAGGGTGCCGGTGTTATCAAACACATCCACAAACAGGAAGGCAAAAATCACGCTGACCAGGCCGACGTTAAACGCGCCAGCGATATCCAGCTGCATAAAGGTCGGTGCGATCGATGGTGGTGCAGAGAAGACCCCGGCAAACGGCGACAGGCCGATGCCCATAGAGATAAAGGTTACCAGCAGAATACCGATCAGCACGGCACCGGTTACGCGACGCGCTTCCAGCACCACAATCACCACAAAGCCAAGCATCGCCAGCAGCGGACCCGGTTTTGTCAGATCGCCAATGCCCACCAGCGTCGCCGGGTTATCGACCACAATGCCTGCGCCTTCCAGCGCAATGATCGCCAGAAACAGGCCAATACCGGCACCAATCCCCGCGCGCAGCGGCAGCGGAATACTGGCAATAATCCACTCACGGATTTTAAACAGCGACATCGCAAAGAAAATCACTGCTGAGAGAAACACCGCACCCAGCGCAATCTGCCAGGTGTAGCCCATGTGCAGTACGACGGTGTAGGTGAAGAAGGCGTTCAGTCCCATGCCCGGTGCCAGTGCAATCGGGTAGTTAGCGATCAGCCCCATCAGCGCACAGCCAATCGCCGCCGCCAGACAGGTCGCGACAAATACCGCGCCCTTATCCATGCCGGTCGCGCCCAGGATGCTCGGGTTAACAAACAGAATATAGGCCATCGCCAGGAAGGTGGTGATCCCGGCGATAATCTCGGTACGAACCGTCGTGTTATGCGCTTTGAGTTTGAATAGTTTTTCTAACATCATCATCTCTCGATACAGGAGACCGCACCGGTGTGGGTCTCGCTTGCCAAAGGGGGTTGCATGCTGATTATTCTGTTTTCGGGACGCGGATACCGGCCGCTGCATACTGACCTGCCGGAATCGTCTGAAATCCCTGACTGACCCACTGCCCAAAGCAATTGCCATGCCACTTACCGACGCAATCGATTACCTGGCAGAGCCGGATGCGCCTCAGAGAATTCCGAACCAAAACGAGGCGCGATTATGGTGCAATGCACCGATGATGCGCAATCGTTTTCCTGCCTCCCTGTGCCACCCCCGCAAAACTCTGCGCCAGCGCACGCTTCCGCACACTCACGGGCGAGGCGTGTCACGTTTCAGCACGCTGCCTCAGCGCACTTTTCTGGCCTGTGTAGACTCCTGAATTAACTCTTTCGTAACATTGAGGCCGCGCCATGAAGCCAGCGATTTTGGTGGTGGATGATGATCCTGCTGTCTGCGACGTCCTGCAGGATGCGTTAGGTGAACATCAGTTAAAGGTCTACTGCTGTCATCAGGGAAAAGAGGCGCTGCTGATGCTCAGCACGCACCCGGAAATCACGCTGGTGATGCTCGATATGATGCTGCCCGACACCAACGGACTGCTGGTGCTGCAGCAGTTGCAGCGTCAGCGCCCCGAGGTGCTGGTGATCATGCTGACCGGTATGGGTTCCGAAGCGGAGATGGTGGTCGGCCTGGAGATGGGTGCCGATGATTACATTGCCAAACCTTTTAATCCGCGCGTGGTAGTGGCGCGCACCCGGGCAGCCCTGCGGCGCGGCGCTCGTCCTGTCCAGAGCGAACCGGAACCGGCGGGCTGGCGATTCGGCGGCTGGCAGCTGGACGACAGTCGCTGCCAGCTGTTCAATCCGCAGCGCGAGCTGGTGCCGCTGACCCAGGGCGAGTTCAGCCTGCTGCGGGCGCTGGTGCGTCACGCCCGCAAGGTGCTGACCCGCGATCAACTGCTGGAGCTGACCCACAGCGAAAGTCTGGATGTGTTTGACCGCACCATCGACGTGCTGATCATGCGCCTGCGCCGCAAAATCGAAATCAACCCGCATCAGCCCGATCTGATCCGCACCATTCGCGGGCTGGGCTATGTCTTTTCGGCTGACGTAATGAAACCTGAAACCGCCCCGCGCACCAGCCAGATCGCCTGAGTCGCGCAACGTCCCGGCAATGTCGCCGCCGTGGCGGCGGATGTGGGCGATGAAAGTCTGACGCAGTTTACGCGCGAGTACGCTCGGCTGTCTGGTGAACCGCCCGCGCGCAACATAAGAACGATGAGGCAGCCCGCTTTCGGCGACCACGCGCAGCGATGATCAGCCTCCGGGAGGGTCAGACAAAGCCGCGGGCGTAGTCATTACAGAGCAGCCAGCGCGGCGCTTCATCCTCCTCAAGCGGATTGAAGCGGGCCAGTGGCGTCAGGAACACGTTGTCGTTTTCGTCATCATTGGGCATCGACACCTCGCCCACCAGCACGTCGCCAAAACCCGGTTCGCCCCAGAAGCTGTGCCACAGGCCCGCCTCGAGCGTCACGCTCTCACCCGGTGAGAGCCGCAGCTGCGAACCCGCAGCGTGGGTCTGGCGCAGACCATCCAGCGATACCGTGACCGGCGAGTCAGCCAGTGCCGCGCCGTCGCGGTTATGCAGTTCGACAATCAGATTCCCGCCACCGCGATTGATGATGTCTTCCATCTTGCGCGGATGATAGTGCATCGGCGTCAGCTGCCCGTCGCGTACGTGCAGGATCTTCTCCGCATAGGGTTTGTGCCACGGCTGTCCGCCGGGTGAACCGTTGCGCAGCGTAAACAGCGTCAGCCCGGTCTGCAGAAAGTCGTCCGCGCCAAAACTGGTGAGATCCCAGCCCAGCCGCAGTGCCAGAATCTCCGCCATCGCGTCAGGTGACTGCGCCCGCCACTGACCTGACCCGAAATCGGCCCACGGCGGCAGATGCACATCCTGCTGGCGGAAAAATTCGCGTGTCTGCTGCAGGTAGTGATTGACCTCTGAACGTTGCATGGTGGCCTCCTGAGGGTGCTGACAAAGTCTGCCCCGGTTAGCTGCAGGACAGAGCCTGCGCAGGAAACACGGTCAGATCGGAAAGTCGTTTAAACCATCCCTGGCCACTCGGCCCGCGCCGTCCCTGGCGCGGGACGCTTTCCTCCTCTGCCCGTGTTCCCTGCGCGATAAAGTTATGCGTAGCTGGCAGATGCAGTCTGAAGCGGCACCCGGAGATGCCGCCCTGCGCCTTATTTCACCGTCCAGCCCTGATAGCTGCCGATGTTGTCACGATCGATCAGCTTCACCGGGATCAGCACCGGCTTTTCGGGTGCCGGTTTGCCCTGCAGAATGTCGTAGCCAATCTCCACCGCCTTCGCCGCCATCACCTGCGGGTCCTGCGCCGGGGTTGCGACAAACAGGGAATTTTTGCGCTTCAGCGCCTCTTCACCATCCGGCGATCCATCGACGCCGACGATAAAGAACTCACTGCGCTGCGCCTGTTTCGCGGCTAAATCCGCGCCGATGGCGGTGGGATCGTTAATGGCAAACACCGCATCGATTTTGGGGTTAGCGGAGAGCAGACCGGTCATCACCTCCAGTCCCCCTTCGCGACTGCCTTTGGCATTCTGGTTGTAAGAGAGCAGCTTGATGTCGGGATGGGTTTTCAGTTCGTTCATGCAGCCTTCAACACGGTTCTGCACCGCAGACACCGGCGGGCCGTTGATGATCACCACGTTGCCTTTCGCTTTCAGCCGGTCAGAGATATATTTGCAGGCCATCGCGCCCGCCTGGGTGTTATCGGAGGTAATGGTCGCATTCGCCCCATCGGCCGCCACGTCGACCGCCACCACCACGATACCGGCATCACGCGCCCGCTTCACCGCCGGGGCAATGCCTTTCGAGTCGGCGGCATTCAGGATAATCATGTCCACTTTGGCCGCAATAAAGTTATCGATCTGCCCCACCTGCTGGCCGAGATCGTAGCCGCTGGAGACCAGCGTCACGTTGACCTTGTCCCCCGCCAGCTCACGCGCCTTCATCTCCGCCCCTTTGGTGACCTGCACGAAGAAGGGGTTAGCCAGATCGCCGACCGTGACGCCGATGGATTTGAGTTCTTTTGCCTGAGCCAGCCCGGCGCTGAACAGCGTTGCCGCCAGCAGCCCGGTTACAATCGGATTAAAACGCATAGACCTTCTCCTGCTGTTATCAGAGTGCCAACCGCTTAATGGCGTTTTTACAGAGGCGGCGGCGACATTGCGCCTCCGCCTTTCAGCCTTAACTCACATGATGACGGGTACGGTATTTGTCGATCAGGACGGCGATAATGATCACCGCGCCCTTGATCACCAGCTGCCAGAAGTAGGAGACGCCCATCAGCGTCATACCGTTGTTGAGCGTGGCGATAATCAGCGCGCCAATCAGGGTGCCGGTAATGGTGCCGATGCCCCCGACGAAGCTGGTGCCGCCCAGGATCACCGCGGCAATCGCATCCAGCTCATAGCCGACGCCGAGGTTGCCGTTGGCGCTGTAGAGACGGGAGGCGCTCATCAGACCGCCCAGCCCCGAGAGCAGGCCGCTCATGCCGTAGACAAACAGCAGCACCCCGCCCACCTTGATGCCGGTGAGTCGTGCCGCCTGAATGTTGCCGCCGACCGCGTAGATATGGACGCCCAGCGTGGTGCGCCGCAGGATAAACCAGCAGAGGGCGATCACCGCGAAGGCAATCACAATCAGCCAAGGCACCGGGCCGAGGTAGCCGTTGCCAATCCACTCAAAATTGATGTCGGAGTTGATGACCGTGGTGCCGTCCGCCAGCAGATAGGCCGCACCGCGCAGGGCGGTATAGGTGCCGAGGGTGACGATAAAGGGCGGCAGTCCGGCCCAGGCGACCAGCACGCCGTTGAACAGCCCCATTACCAGACCCGCGCCCAGCGCCATCGGAATGGTCATGGAGGCGAGCATCGGGTCGAGCGAGGCCACCAGCGCCACTACCGCCGTGGTGCCGAGCATCGACCCCACCGACAGGTCGATGCCGCCGGTGAGAATGACAAAGGTCATCCCCGCCGCCAGCACGATATTGATCGACGCCTGACGGGTAATGTTCAGCAGGTTCGCTTCGGTAAAGAAGTTGGGGGTAACGAAGCCAAAAACCGCCACGATGAGGATCAGAATCGGCAGGATCCCCACCGTCTGCAGCAGATCGCCCATCAGGGCGCGTTTCAGCGTGGGCGCGGGGGTGCGGGCCAGTTGTGTCATGGTGATCTCCTCAGATTCCGCCTGCTGCTGCGCTGTGCGCACCGGTTGCCAGCGTCATAATATTTTCCTGACTGATGTGGCTGCCCTCCAGTTCACCGACGATGGTGCCTTCGTGCATCACGTAAACGCGGTCGCTCATCCCGACCACTTCCGGCAGTTCGCTGGAGATCATCAGAATCGCCACGCCCTGCCGCGCCATCTCCTGCATCATGCGGTAGATCTCGCTTTTGGCCCCGACATCGACGCCGCGCGTCGGTTCATCCAGGATCAGGATGCGCGGGCCAATCGCCACCCAGCGTGAGATCAGCAGCTTCTGCTGATTCCCCCCGGAGAGGCCGCCCGCCCGGACCTGCGCATGCGGCACGCGGATATTCAGGGAGGCAATCGCCTCGCTGGCGATGGTCTGCCCTTTGCGGCGGTTGAGCATGCCGTAACTGGCATCCCGCTCCAGCGTCGCCATCACGATGTTCTCCTGTGCCGCCATCTCCAGAAACAGCCCCTGCTCTTTGCGGTTCTCGGTGAGGAAACCGATGCCGCGCGCAATCGCATCGCGCGGTGAGAGGATGGTGACCTTCTCGCCATCGATCCAGATCTCGCCCTCCTTCGGCTTGTGAACGCCGAAAATCAGCTGCGCCAGCTCGCTGCGGCCTGCGCCGACCAGCCCCGCCAGCGCCACAATCTCACCGGCGCGCACCGCCAGGCTGCTGGGGTGCACTTTGCCGCCGTCGGTCAGGTGATTCACCGCCAGCCGGATATCACCCAGCGGAATCGACCGGTCTTTATTAAAGAGATCGCTGAGCGGCCGTCCGACCATCATCCGCACCAGTTCACTGGCGTTGAGTTGATCGCGCGTCAGGCTGCCGACATACTCGCCGTCGCGCAGCACGCTGACGCGATCCGACAGTTCATACACCTCCGCCATGCGGTGGCTGATGTAGATAATCGCCATCCCCTCGCTGCGCAGCCGTTTGATCAGCGCGAACAGCTGTTCGGTTTCGCGGTTCGAGAGCGCGGCGGTCGGCTCATCCATCACGAGAATGCGGCTGTTACGCTGCAGCGCCCGGGCGATCTCCACCTGCTGCTGCTCGGCAATGCTGAGGCGGCTGACCACATCCCAGGCACTGAACTGCGCGCCGAGCCGGTCAATCACCCGCTGCGCCTCCTCCGCCATCTGCCGCCGCTTCACCAGCCCGCCGGGGGCGATTTCGCTGCCGAGAAAAATGTTTTCCGCCACCGTCAGGTTGGGGGCCAGGTTAATCTCCTGGTAAATCAGGGTGATCCCGGCGGCCAGCGCCGCTTTCGGCCCTTTCAGCGCCCGCGGTTTGCCTTCGATCAGAATCTCTCCGCCGCTGGCGCTGTAGGCCCCGGCCAGAATCTTCATCAGGGTGCTTTTACCCGCGCCGTTCTCCCCCATCAGCGCATGAACCTCGCCGGGCCAGACCGTGAGATCCACCCCCTTCAGGGCGTAAAAGTTGCCGAAGCGCCGGGTAATGCCGCGCATTTCCAGTATCGGTGTGGCTGTCATCGCCTCGCTCCTGCGGACTGTGGATAGCCGTCAGTTAAGCAACGCCAGATAAACGGAAAATGTCAGCGGCCATTCATATTTGTCATATTCACCCGGCTGCCCGCTCCTATACTCGGCCCATCGTTGCCGTGATAAAGAGGGGGTGGGATGCAGCGCACCTATCCGTGGCAGGCTGGCGCGCGGGGCCGCCTGCTGATGTTCAATCTGCTGGTGGTCGCCGTCACGCTGATGGTCAGCGTGGTGGCGATCGTCGGTTTTCGCCATGCCGGTACGATTCAGGAGCAGGCACAGGCGCAGACGCTGGCGGACATGAACGGCAGTCTGGCGCTGGCGCGTGACACCGCCAATGTGGCGACGGCAGCCGTGCGACTGTCGCAGGTGGTGGGCGCGCTGGAGTATCAGAGCGAATCACAGCGGCTTCAGCAGAATCAGCAGGCGCTGCAGCAGTCGCTGAGCCTGCTCGCCAGCGCCCCGCTGGCCGCGCGTCAGCCGGAGCGCATCGCCCGTATCCGCGCCCGCAGCCTGGAGCTGGAGCAGACGATTAACCGCCTGCTGCTCACCGGCCATCAGCGCCACCTGCAGCGCAATAACATGCTGAGTGACCTGTGGCAGTCGCAGATTCTGCTCGGCCACATCAGTCAGCGGCTGCAGCGGGAACCGCAGCGCGCGCCGGATAACGCACTGCGCGAGCAGACTGAGCGGCTGCTCAGCATCGCCATCCGCACGCCCTCACCGATTGCGGTGATTGAGCAACTGCAGCAGGTGATGACGCAGTGGCGCAGCGTGCCGCTGACGGGCGTCACCGGCGAGAACATTGCGCGACTGCTGGCGACCCAGCAGCGCCTGCTGCCGCTGGCGGAGGCGCTGGAACAGAGCGATCTGGCGATCGCCTACGCCACCTACCGGATTAAGGCGCTGGTGGCGATGCTGAATGAGGATATCAGTGCCTCGGTGCAGCAGGTGGCGTTGCAGAGCGAAGCGCGAACCCTGGCGACCCACCGCGAGCTGGACTCCATCATCGGCTTTATCGCCCTTTTCGTGCTGCTGGCGCTGGCGATCACCGGCTATGCCGGGATCTACATCTACCGCAATCTCGGGTCGAGCCTGACGGCGATTGCTGCCGCCATGACGCGGCTGGCACAGGGTGAGCAGAACGTCAGCGTGCCGGGGTTGCAGCGCCGCGACGAACTGGGCGAACTGGCGCGGGCCTTTAACGTCTTTGCCCGCAATACCGCCTCGCTGGCGCACACCTCACGCCTGCTGAAAGAGAAGAGCAGCCAGCTGGAGTCCACCTTTCTGGCGATGCGCGACGGCTTTGCCCTGTTTGACCATCAGGGTCAGTTGGTGGTGTGGAACGCGCAGTATGCCGAACTGCTCGGCATCGCGCCGCGGGAGCTCCATCGCGGCGTCCACTATCAGCAGCTGCTGGCTCCGCTGGCGGGGGATCTGCACGATCCCGGCGAACCGCAGGAGATCCGGCTGGCCGATGGCCGGACGCTGGAGCTGCGCTTCAGCCCGATCCCCCGGCGCGGCATGGTGAACACCGTCCTTGACCGCACCTCGCGCAAAACGCTGGAGGAGGCTCTGCAGCACAGCCAGAAGATGAAGGCGGTGGGCCAGTTGACCGGCGGCCTGGCGCACGACTTCAACAATCTGCTGGCGGTGATTATCGGCAGCCTGGCGCTGACCGAAGGGCAGCTGATGCCCGGCCCGCTCGCCAGCCGGATTGAGCGGGCACGCCAGGCTGCCGACCGCGCCGCCCAGCTGACCCAGCGTCTGCTGGCCTTTTCTCGTAAGCAGGCGCTGTTTCCGCGCGCAGTGTCGGTGGTCACGCTGGTGGACAACCTGCAGGGATTATTACAGCACTCGCTGCTGCCCGGACAGCAGCTGATTATCGATGCGCAGCATCCCGGCTGGCCCGCATGGATCGATGCCGGTCAGCTGGAGAATGCGCTGATGAACCTGGTGGTCAACGCCCGTGATGCGATGCAGCAGCAAAGCGGCGAAATCCGGCTGCGCATCTGGAATCAGCGGCGGATCGAGGGGAGTGAGAAACGTGACCGGGTCACAATTGAGGTGACTGACACGGGCTGCGGCATGTCGGCGGAGGTGCGTGAACAGGTTTTCGAGCCCTTTTTTACCACTAAGGCCACCGGCAGCGGCAGCGGGCTGGGCCTGTCAATGGTCTACGGTTTTGTGCGGCAGTCGGGCGGTCAGATCGAGCTGGAAACCGCGCCGGGCCAGGGCACCACGGTGCGCCTTCTGCTGCCGCGCGCGCAGGAGGCGGTCGCTGCAGCGGTCGCGCCGCCTCCCCCGCCAGCCCTGCCGGCGGTGGCCAGCAACCGGCTGGTGCTGGTGCTGGATGATGAACCGGCGGTGCGGCAGACCCTGTGCGAACATCTGCACCAGCTGGGCTATCTGACGCTGGAGTGTGGCGACGGCGAAGCGGCGCTGGCGCTGCTGCGCCAGACACCCGATATCGACCTGCTGATCAGCGACCTGATGCTGCCCGGCGAAATCAATGGGGCGGAGGTGGTGCGTCAGGCACAGCAGAACTGGCCGCATCTCGCCACGCTGTTAATCAGCGGTCAGGATCTGCGCCACCAGCCGGTCACGCTGCCGCTGTGTGAGCGGCTGGGCAAACCCTGGCAGCAGGCGCAGCTGGTGCAGGCGTTACAGCGCGCCTGGCAGCGCAGCGAACGGCTTAATCGCGCGCAGCAGGCTGCCACAGCGGCACCGGCTTCCCGGTGATATAGCGTTTGCGCAGGCGACTGGAGATCATATCCATGACCATCACCACCCCGACCAGTATCAGCGTCAGGAACATCACCACATCCCAGTTCCAGAGCCGCATATTCTCGGCGTAGACCAGGCCTACCCCGCCCGCGCCGACAAAGCCGAGCACCGCCGCAGAGCGGGTGTTGGACTCGATCTGATAGAGGCTCAGCGCCAGAAACTGCGGAAAGGACTGGGTGAAAATGCCGAAACGGTGTTTCTGCAGGCTGTTAGCGCCCACCGCCCCCAGCCCGCGGCCCGGTGAACGTTCGACCGCCTCATGCCCTTCGGCGTAGAGTTTGCCGAGCAGGCCGACATCCTGCAGGATAATCGCCAGCACCCCGGCCAGCGGCCCCATGCCCACCGCACGAACGAAAATCAGCCCCCAGATCGCCATGTCGATGCCGCGCAGCAGGTCGAACAGTCGCCGCATCAGAAACGCCAGCGGCTTCGCAGTGCGATCGTGCATCACGTTGCGCGCCGCCAGGAACGACAGCGGCAGCGCAATCAGCGAGGCGGTCAGCGTACCGGCAAACACGATCCCCAGGGTGATCCCGACCTGCGACAGATAGTAGCTGAAGGGCCAGTTCATAAAGTCATGCCAGACAAACATCCGCAGAAAGTAGCGCCCCAGCTGCTGGCAGCCCGCCAGCAGGCGCGATCCCTCCAGCCCGAACACCGAAAAGAAATAGAGGTAGTAGAGCAGGAGCGCCAGCGCTATCAGTGCCAGACGACGCAGATAGCGCGGCTGCGCGGCAAACAGCTCGCGATGCTGCTGCTTCAGCTGCGCGATGGCGGGAACGGAACGAATCATGCGCGCTCTCCTGTGACACGACGACGCAGCTGACCGGACAGCGTATCCAGCAGCGACACCACAATCAGAATCAGCAGCAGGGTGATGCTGACCTGGTCGTAGCGGTCGAGTTTGATGTTGGTCATCAGCTCCTGGCCGATGCCGCCCGCCCCCACCAGCCCGAGGATGGTGGAGGATCGGAAGTTAATCTCCAGCCGCATAAAGCTGTAGGAGAGAAAGGCGGGTTTCACCTGCGGCCAGAAGGCAAAGCGCATCCGCTGCAGTTTACTGGCTCCGCAGGCGGCCAGGCCGCGCACCGGCTTATCCGACGCAGACTCAATCGCCTCATAAAAGAGCTTGGTCAGGCTGCCCACCGTGTGCAGCGCCAGCGCCAGGAAGCCGGGTATCGCCCCGATGCCAAACGCCATGACAAACATCACCGCCCACGCCAGTTCTGGCATGGTGCGCAGAAAGGCGACAAAGGCGCGAATCGCCATCCGCACGCTGACCGGCGTCTGAGTATTGTCGGCGGCGAAAAAGGCGAGCACTGCCGCCAGCCCCACCGCCAGCAGCGTCGCCGCCAGTGCCAGCTGCAGGGTTTCCCAGATCAGCGGCAGCTGGATCGGCAGACGGTAACCCCAGTAGGCCAGTGAGCCTTCTGTTTTGCCGTCGGCAAACAGCAGCGGCAGATGCAGCACCGGCAGGATCTCATGCAGGTAGTCAAAGAAGTGCGGCAGCGACTGCCAGACGGTGAGCAGATTAAATTCTGCCACCCTGCCCGCCGCCAGATAGAGCGTGACCAGCAGCAGTGACCAGATAAGCGTGTCACGTTTTTGCTGACGGCGGATGCGCTGGTAATAGTGTTCGAAGTCGGTCAAGGGGGATCTCCGGCGTGAAAGCAGCGGGACGCTGACCGCGTCCCACTCTCCCCGCGAGGCGGGGAAGTCAGGAAGGTTCGTCAGCCGCGGCTGCCTTTCATCAGGTCGCGCTTCATATCGATAATGCTCTGATAGTCGGCAACGGTGGCCGGGCCGATATGCTGCTTACCGCCCACCGCTTTCACGAAGCAGTCGTGATCGTCTTTATCCAGCTTTTTAATCGCCGCCACCACTTTCGCTTTAAAGTCGGCAGGCAGTTTGTTGCTGACCAGCACCGGACCGTTGGGGATCAGCGGCGACTGCCAGATGATACGGATCTGCTTCATCAGGTCGGGGTGATCCATGCGGATCAGGCGGCCAAACGCGCCCGAGGTGTAGCCGCTGTTATAGTCTCCCACCAGCGAGGTCCAGGTGACCGCGCCGTCAAACTGGTTGTTCAGCACGCCCAGAATGTCCTGCTCATGGCCGCCGGAGAAGGTGACGCTGGAGAAGGTGTTGTTATATTTGTCATCCACCGAGCCGCCGAACATCTTCTTGAACGCCTGATTCGGCATCAGGAAGCCGGAGGTCGAGTCCGGATCGGCCATGCCGAACGATTTCCCCTTCAGGTCTTCCAGCTTTTTGTAGGGGCTGTCCGCTTTGACGATCACCACTGAGTGGTAGCCGCGTGAGTTGTCTTTGTCATCCACCACGATGCCGACCACCTCCACCGCTTTCGGGTCCTGCAGGTAGACCGAGGCGAAAGAGGCGGGTGACATGCTCAGCACCATATCGATTTTGCCGCCCAGCAGTCCCTGAATCACGCCCGAATAGTCAGAGGCGTTGCGCATCTGAGTATCCACACCCAGCTCTTTATCAAAGAAGGCCTTCACGCACTGATTATCACCAATCTGCTGGGTGGCGTTCTGACCGCCCAGAATCCCCAGATTCAGCTGTTTTGGCGCATCCGCTGCGCTGACACCCGACGCCATAACGCCGATCAGTAGTGCTAAAGAAGTCAGTTTCATTCGGAGTTGTTCTCTTGCTGTGGAAGTTAATGGATCTGGTTAAGTTCATCGCCGTACAGCTGTTGCAGCAGGCTGTCAGTCAGTCGGGAAGGATGGCCGTCAAACAGCACCACGCCGCGCTGGATGCCTATCACCCGGGTGCAGTAGCGTTTCACCAGCTCAATGGAGTGCAGGTTGACCATCACGCTGATGCCCTGCTCGCTGACCTGACGCAGTACATCCATGATGCGCGTCGTGTTTTTCGGATCGAGTGACGCCACCGGCTCATCGGCCAGCAGGATTCTGGGGTTCTGCATCAGCGCCCGGCAGATCGCCACCCGCTGCATCTGTCCGCCGGAGAGATTCTCTGCCCGCTGCAGCGCCTGCGGCAGCATGTTCATCCACTGCAGCAGTTCGATAGCGTGCGCCCGGTCGTGGTCGGAGAAGATTTTAAAAAAGGACTTCAGCGTGCTGGTCTGGCTCAGGCGGCCCAGCAGCACATTTGTCAGCACGTCGAGGCGCGGCACCAGGCAGAAATCCTGAAAGATCATGCCACACTGGCTGCGCCATTCCCGCATCTGGCGGCTGTTAAGGGTGACCACGTTACGCTCGGCTTCCCCTTTATGCAGGCTGATAATCGCCCCCGCCGTCGCGCTGATGGTGCCGTTAAGCATATGCAGCAGCGTCGATTTCCCGGCACCGGAGCGGCCGATCACCGCCACCAGCTCACCGGCATGGAGATCGAAACTGACCCGATCCAGCACCGGCGTGTCACCGTAGGTTTTGCTCAATCCCTGCACCGACAACACTTTTTGTCCGCTGAAACTGACCGGGGGCCGATCGTGGTCGACCACCGTTTTCAGAAGTGCCTGTGCCATGCTGTTCTCCGTCATCTCTGATTGCGTTCTGCCGGTTATTAAGGCGTGGCACGATGAAAGCGGGATGACAGTCAGATGATCAAACTGTGACAGGCCAGGGCGCGCCACACAGCAACGTCTGGCCGTCACGCGCAGCCTGCACCCCCTCCGGCAGCGGATTTTCCGCCAGCCAGTTGTCCATCTCATGACTGAGATGGGTCAGCCAGCTCTGGCGTGGCCGCAGCAGCGCCACAATGGCCAGGGCCTGGGTGACATCGTTGTGGTTGCGCGGCATGGCAGACGGCGGGTCGTTGCAGTCGATCACCAGCTGATCCAGCGGCTGACCGCGCAGAAAGTCGGCGGTGTCGGGGGGCAGCCCGCAGGTGTCACACAGCCAGGCGAGCCGGTGACCCTGCCAGTCGAACAGATAGCCGTGCGTCAGCTTCGAGTGCTGAAGCGGCAGCGGCGTCACCTGTAACTCGCCAAAGGCATGTGCCACAAACGGGGTTAAGGCGGGACGAAAGTCGAGCAGGCCGGGATGTTTATAGAGATCGTCACAGCCGCGCGGGTCGGGCGGTCCCCAGACCGGAATCGGTGCCCCCCGCCCCCAGCGCAGCGCAAACAGTCCCTGCACATGGTCCATGTGGTAGTGGGTGAGCAGAATACGCGTCAGCGATCCGGGCGGAAAGCGCGACGCCAGCAGTGGCAGGCCGGCATCCAGCAGGATGCGCTCGCGCCCGGTCTCAATCAACGCACTGCAGGGCGCACGGGCGTAATCGCTATGGCGCTGCGCCCGCTGGCAGGCACGGCAGTCGCAGCCCGGCAGCGGCGCGGCGGTCACCCCACCGGTGCCGAGAAAAGTGAGTTTCATTGCGCCGCCTCCACTATCTGACGCAGCTGCCGGAGGGTCTCTGCCAGCGCGCCATCGTTGTTAAGGATCAGGCAGCCATCGGGCTGTGGCTGGGCGGCACGCGCCAGCCGCCGGGCGATTGCCGCCTCATCTTCCCGTCCGCGCAGGCGCAGGCGCGCCGCCAGCACCGCTGGCGTGACCTGCAGGCAGACCGGCAGCAGCTGCGGACCGAAGCGGGCCTGCGCCTGCGCCAGATGCAGCCGCGACCCGTTGACCACCACGTTCTGTCCGCGCAGCAGCCACTGCTCCGTCTCACAGCCAATGCCATAGCTGAAACCGTGCGCCTGCCAGCTCACCGCGAACAGCCCCAGCGCCGCGCGGCGGGCGAACTCCGCCTCGGTCAGCGCCACATGGTTTTCACCGCCCGCATCCGCTGCGCGGGTGATATAGCGATGGGCGATCAGCAGGCGCGGCGGCGGTGCCGCCCGCAGCGCATCCAGCAGGCTATCCTTGCCTGAGCCGGAGGGACCGGTGAGCCAGATCAGCCGCGCCATCAGTAGACCTGCCGGCCTTTGCTCCAGACATGGCGCACATGCGGGTAGCCATGTGCGGTGTGCGCCAGCACCAGATCGGCGCGACACCCTTCGGCTATCACCCCGCGATCCTCAAGCCCCAGCGCGCGGGCCGGATTGCAGGTGACCAGCGCAATCGCCTGCGCCGTGCCGAGCGTGTTGCGCTCATCCTCAGCCAGCCGGAACGCCGCATCCAGCAGGCTGGCCGGGTAGTAATCGGAGGAGAGAATGTTCAGCAGGCCGTGAGACGCCAGCTCCCAGGCGGCGACGTTGCCGGAGTGCGAGCCGCCGCGCACGATGTTGGGCGCCCCCATCAGCACCTGCATGTTGCGATAGCGCGAGGCGCGCGCCGCCTCCAGGGTGGTGGGAAATTCGGCGATGCGGCTGCCCGCCGCGTGGGACTCCTCCACATGCGCGGCGGTGGCATCATCGTGGCTGGCAATGGCGATGCCATGTTCCCGGCAGAGTCCGGCGATCGCCTGACGATTGGGCTGCGACCAGGCCGCCGCCAGCGTGAGCTGCTCGTGCTCAAACTGATCCATCTCCGCGTCATTCAGCTGGTATTTGCCCTGGTAATATTCGCGATATTTTGTCAGCGACGCATACTGCCGCTGCCCCGGCGAATGATCCATCAGCGAGACCAGCGCCAGTTCCGGCGTGCCCATCAGCGCCTCAAACAGCGGCGCGGTGGTCGGGTGCGGCAGTTCACAGCGCAGATGCAGCAGATGCTCGGCGCGGTTCAGCCCTTTGCGGTTGCTGTCGCGGATGGCGTCGATCATCCTGCTGAGATTCTCCAGCCGGTGACCGCCGTCGCGCACATCGCCGACGCCAATGGCGTCCAGCACCGTGGTAATGCCGCTGGAGACCATCAGCGCATCGTGGCTGCTCATCGCCGAATGCGCAGGCCAGTCCACTTTGGGTCGCGGGGTGAAAAACTTGTCGAGGTTGTCGGTGTGCAGCTCCACCAGCCCCGGCAGCAGCCAGGCCCCCTCGCCGTCCAGCGCGCCCGGCTGCTGGCTGCGGGTTTCGCTGAAGCTGCTGATACGCTCATCGCGGAACTCCAGCGACCCGCTGATGACCTCATTTTCCAGCACCAGTCTGACATTGTTGATGATCATGCCTGCGCTCCTGTCTCAATGGGGTGCATCAGATGCAGCCGATCGGCCACCTGCTCGCGCACCGCCCGATCGTGAAAAATGCCAACAATGGCGGCACCCCGGGCGCGCGCCTCTTCAATCAGACTCACCACCGCCGCGCTGTTGACGCTGTCGAGGGAGGCGGTGGGTTCATCCAGCAGCAGCACCGGATAGTCAGCGATAAAGCCGCGCGCAATGTTCACCCGCTGCTGCTCTCCGCCGGAGAAGGTGGACGGTGCCAGCGACCAGAGGCGCTGCGGCACGTTGAGCCGGCTCAGCAGTTCGGCGGCGCGCGCCTCGCAGAACCGACGGTCGACGCCGCGCTCCAGCAGTGGCTGCATCACAATCTCCAGCGTCGGCACGCGCGGGATGACCCGCAGAAACTGACTCACCCAGCCCAGCGTGTCGCGGCGCAGCGCGATAATCTGCCGCGCCGGGGCCTGCGCCATATCGACCCATTCCCCCTGGTGCGCGACCCGGATATAGCCGCTGTCGGGCTGATAGTTACCGTAGAGCGTGCGCAACAGGGTCGATTTGCCGCTGCCCGAGTGACCGTGCAGTACCACGCATTCGCCCTCGCCCACCGTCAGGCTGGCGTTGTGCAGCACCGGCAGCGCCGCGCCGTTCTGGTTGTGCAGCACAAAGGTTTTACACAGGTTTCCGACCTGCAGACGCGGATTGATAGTCGTCATTTAATTGAGCACCGAAGAGACCAGCAGTTGTGTGTAAGGATGATGGGGATCGTCAAGCACCCGGTCGGTCAGACCGCTCTCCACCACCCGCCCCTGTTTCATCACCAGCAGGCGATGTGCCAGCAGGCGCGCCACGCCGAGATCGTGGGTGACGATCACCACCGCCAGGTTCAGCTCCCGCACCAGGGTACGCAGCAGATCCAGCAGGCGTGCCTGCACCGAGACATCCAGCCCGCCGGTCGGCTCATCCATAAACAGCAGCTGTGGCTGCGTCACCAGGTTGCGGGCGATCTGCAGACGCTGCTGCATGCCGCCGGAAAAGGTGGTGGGCAAATCGTCGATGCGGCCGGGGTCAATCTCCACCGCCTGCAGCCAGCGGCTCGCCGTTGCGCGGATGTCGCCATAGTGCCGCGCGCCGGTCGCCATCAGCCGTTCGCCAATGTTGCCGCCCGCGCTGACCTGCGGACGCAGGCCGTCCATCGGATGCTGATGCACCACGCCCCACTCGGTGCGCAGCAGGTGACGGCGCTCGCTTTCACTCATCTGCCAGAGGTTGCGCCCCTGATAGAGAAGCGTGCCCTGCTGCGGTGCGAGGCGTGCCGAGAGGCTGTGCAGGAGCGTGGTTTTACCGGAGCCGGACTCGCCGACGATGCCCAGCACCTCGCCGGGATAGAGATCAAAGCTGACCTGCTCAAACCCTTTGCCCGGCGCATAAAGATGGGTGAGCTGGCTGACCGCAAGCAGCGGCTGTTCACTGTGCATGTTGCTGTTCCTGCTGCTGGTGGCAAAAGTCGGTGTCGGAGCAGACAAACATCCGCGTGCCCTGATCGTCCATCACCACCTCATCGAGATAGCTGTGGCGCGAGCCGCACAGCGCGCAGGGTTCATCCCACTGCTGCACGGTAAACGGGTGATCGTCGAAATCGAGGCTTTCGACGCGGGTGTAAGGCGGCAGCGCGTAGATGCGCTTTTCACGCCCGGCGCCAAACAGCTGCAGCGCGGGCATCATGTCCATTTTCGGGTTGTCGAATTTGGGGATGGGTGACGGGTCCATCACGTAGCGGCCGTTGACCCTGACCGGGTACGCATAAGTCGTGGCGATATGGCCATAGCGGGCGATATCTTCATAGAGTTTCACCTGCATGATGCCGTACTCCTTCAGCGCATGCAGGAGGCGGGTTTCGGTTTCGCGCGGTTCGATAAAACGCAGCGGCTCCGGGATCGGCACCTGGAAAATCAGGATCTGATCCTCCTCCAGCGGCGTTTCCGGGATGCGGTGACGCGTCTGGATCAGCGTGGCATCGCTGGTGCGTTCGGTGGTGGCCGCACCGCTGACCCGCTGAAAGAAGTGGCGGATCGACACCGCATTGGTGGTGTCATCAGCCCCCTGGTCGATCACCTTAAGCACATCCTGATCGCCAATCACACTGGCGGTGATCTGGATGCCGCCGGTGCCCCAGCCGTAAGGCATCGGCATCTCGCGCCCGGCAAACGGCACCTGATAGCCGGGGATCGCCACCGCCTTCAGGATGGCGCGACGAATAGTGCGTTTGGTCTGCTCATCGAGATAACCGTTGTTATAACCCGTCAGTTCAGCCATGGTTGCGCTCCTGATAGTCATTCTGCAGCTGTTTCAGCAGCGCCAGCTCCGCCTGAAAATCAACGTAGTGCGGCAGCTTGAGATGGGAGACGAAGCCTGCCGCTTCCACGTTGTCGGCGTGCGACAGCACAAACTCCTCATCCTGCGCCGGGCTGGTGATGCGCTCCTGCTGTTCGCGGCTTTGCAGCGCCCGATCCACCAGCGCCATCGCCATCGCCTTGCGTTCCGCCCGGCCAAACACCAGCCCGTAACCTCGGGTAAAGTGCGGCGCGGTATCTTCGCGGTGGGCCACGCCGTTGACCATCTCACACTCGGTCAGCAGCACTTCCCCAATCTCCAGTTCAAAGCCCAGCTCTTCGGGACAGATGCTGACGCTGACATAGCCGGTGCGGATCTCCCCGGCAAACGGGTGGGTGCGCCCATAGCCCCGCTGCGTCGAGTAGCCGAGCGCCAGCAGAAAGCCTTCGTCGCCGCGCACCAGCTGTTGCAGCCGTGCCGCGCGCGAGGCGGGAAACGCCATCGGTTCGCGGGTGATATCGGTCGGCTCACTGCCGTCATCCTCCTCCGCAGCCGCCAGCCCTTCGCGGCTCATCATGCTGAACATGTGCGGGCAGCTTTCCGCGACAGGCCGATCATCCCGCGGCGCGGCAGGCGTTTCGCCATTGGCCAGCAGCGTGAAGTCGAGCAGACGGTGGCTGTAATCACAGGTCGGGCCGAGCACCTGGCCGCCCGGCAGATCTTTATAGACCGCCGAAATGCGGCGTTCGATACGCATCGTCCCGGTCGCCAGCGGGCGACTCTCCGCCAGCCGTGGCAGCGTGGTGCGATAGGCGCGCAGCAGAAAAATTGCCTCGACCAGGTCGCCGCTGGCCTGCTTAATCGCCAGCGCCGCCAGTTCCGGATCGTAAATCCCCCCTTCGGTCATCACCCTATCCACCGCCAGACCCAGCTGCTGCGCCACCTGATCGCAGCCGAGTTCAGCCACGGCCCGATCGCCACGGCGCAGATCGGCCTGCAGCTGGTGGGCATGCGTAATTGCTTTTTCGCCCCCTTTTACCGCGACATACATCAGCACACCTCCACAACGGTGGTACGCGGCACGGCCATGATCGCTTCGCCGCAGGTGAAGATGAGATCCACGCCCTGCGGAAACGGATGCGGCCGGGTGCGCAGATAGTCCAGCACGCTCTCCGGCAGCTGCGGCGCAATGGCGCGGGTTTCGCG
This sequence comes from Type-F symbiont of Plautia stali, assembly GCF_059731105.1. NCBI lineage: Bacteria > Pseudomonadati > Pseudomonadota > Gammaproteobacteria > Enterobacterales > Enterobacteriaceae > Type-F symbiont of Plautia stali. The sequence continues at coordinate 2,437,167 of NZ_AP035909.1, forward strand.
CAGGCCGGGGCCGGAGAGTCGCAGCGTCAGACCGCCATTCAGCGAGGGCACTTCGATAATCAGCGTGGTGCTTTTTTCCGGTGACAGGTTATCCCCCGCCGCAAACGCCGTCGGGTCGGGCTGCGCCGCCGCATGGCTCAGGGCAAAAGGCGCATCCTGCCGGGTGGTGATCGGCGCGCCGGTATGGAAGCGCAGATTGTTGCGCAGCTGTTCGTTGTCGATTTTCGCATCCAGCCAGACCGGACTCTCCTGATCGACCAGCGTCAGCAGCAGCGCCGTGGCCGCCGGCGAGAGCGCACCCCAGCCCTGCTGCAGCGGCAGCGAGACCATCACGCCCGGTTCACTCATCGCCTTCAGGATGCGGCGAAAGGCGCGCTGCGCGTCCGCAACAGGGTGGTTGAAACTTGCCAGTAAAGTCATCAGTTATCTCCGCGAACCAGCGTAAAGAAATCCACTTTGCTGCTGGCGATTTCGCGCGCGCGCAGCTGTCGCTGCTCATCACGCCACGCCGCCAGCGGGGTAATAATCTTCTCTTCCAGCAGCGGCCGGGTTTCCGGCTGCTGCAACAGTGCATCCAGCAGGGCGCAGCGCTCGGCGTGCGCTTTGTCGCGTCCTAACAGGTAGCTGTATCCCAGGGTGCCGTCGCTCAGCTGCACCACAGCGCGGGTCACCGTGGCATCCCCCATCACAAAGCGTTTGCCGGTGGCCCCCATTCGCGCCTGCAGCCGCGTCATGCCGATTTCGGCCGGGCGGATCAGGGTAAACTCGGGGTGAAGATTCAGCGCCTGCCAGTGCGCTTCAAGCTGCGCGGCGTTGCTGTGTGCCAGCACCGACAGCCAGCGCTGGCGATCCGTTTGCTGTTCCATCAGTGCTCCAGAGTCAGTTCGATCATGTCACCGCGGGTCAGGCTGACGGAGTATTCTGCCAGCGCACCATCTGCGGTTTTGTTCAGGGTCCGCACGCAGAGCAGCGGCGCATGGAGTGCGATATCGAGCTGACGGCACTCCTTCGCCTGCGCCCGGCGGGTGCTGATGCGGGTCTGGGTGCGCACCAGCTGTTTGCCGGTGTGCTCCACCAGAAAGTCGTGCAGCGAGCCGCTGTTAAAGCGCTGAAGCTGCGGCCACCAGCTGAGGTCGGCAAGGAAGTGGTTAATCAGGCAGAGCGGCACGCCGTTGGCGCGGCGCAGGGTGCGCAGATGAATGACGTTGTCGCCCTCTTTCACGCCCAGCGCACTGGCCACGTCACTGCTGGCCGGACGCAGCACCGCCAGCAGCCGTTCGCTGGTCGGGTGACTCCCCTGCTCCAGCAGGTTCTGACTGAAGCGCGCCTGGGCATGCAGCGGATAGTCATACGGGCGCATCAGCACCAGGATGCCCACGCCGTGACGGCGTTGCAGCAGCCCTTTCTGCACCAGCTCATCGACGGCCCGGCGCAGCGTGTGGCGATTCACTTCGTAGTGGTCGGCCAGCTGTTGTTCGGAAGGCAGATAGTCGCCGCAGCGGTAACGCTCTTTCAGCGCCTGCTCCAGCTGCGCGGCAACCGCCTGGTAGACAGTGGTCGGATGTCTGGATAACTCCATCACGATGAAATCCTCACGGGTTACGGAGTGGGAACGCAGTGAAAAATCACTGCGGGATGGCGTTACCTTGACGGCTTCAGATGACAGCAGCGTGACGGCGGGGTGAAGGTGCGGTGAATGTGGGAATGGCGTGTCAGACGCTGCGGGTCAGTCCCCCATCAATCCGGATATTCTGGCCAGTGATGTAGGCGGCACCTTCGGACAGCAGAAAGGCGATCGTGGCGGCCACCTCTTCAGCCTTGCCGTAGCGTTTCATCGGCACGCTCTGGCGGCGTTCGTCGGTGGCGGGCAGCGAATCAATCCAGCCGGGCAGCACGTTGTTCATCCGGACGTTGTCTGCGGCATAGCGGTCGGCAAAGAGTCTGGTGAAGCTGGCGAGACCGGCGCGAAACACGGCGGAGGTCGGGAACATCTCTGTCGGCTCAAAGGTCCACGCCGAAGAGATATTGACGATGGCCCCGCCACCCTGAGCTGCCATGATCGGTGCCACCAGACGCGCCATGCGTACGGCGCTGAGGAAATAGACCTCCATGCCTGTCTGCCACGCGTCATCCGTCAGATCGGGAATGTCGGCTCGTGGGCCATGACCCGCCGAGTTGACCAGGCCGTCAATCCGTCCCCAGCGCTGCATGACCTGCTCTACCAGCTGCTGCACATCCGCCTGTGACTGATTGGAACCCGTCACACCGATCCCCCCCAGCTGCCGCGCCAGCGCCTCGCCCTTACCGGAAGAGGATAAGATTGCGACGCGGTATCCCTCATCCGCCAGCCTGCGCGCGGCGGCTGCGCCCATGCCCGATCCACCAGCCGTAATGATGGCGACTTTTTCTGCGGTCATTTTTTGCTCCTTTTGCTGTGAAAAACGCATCTTCGCAGGAAAGCGGTGTATTATCGCGCGATAAATAATCCTCTGAGCATGTAGAAAAACTACAGGATAACTATGCCACTCTCACGTCGCGTTCTGCCCTCACTGAATGCCCTGCGGGCGTTTGAAGCCGCTGGCCGGAAGCTGAGTTTCCGGGCGGCGGCGGCGGAGCTGGGCGTCACGCAGGGGGCGGTTGCGCAGCAGATTCGCGCACTGGAAGATCATCTGGGCATCCGCCTGTTCAACCGGCTTGCGCGCGGGCTTTCGCTGACGCCGCAGGGGGCAGCCTGGCTTGCTGACGTGACGCGCGCGTTTGATATGCTGGTCGAATCAACGGACCGATTGCTGGCGCGCCCGGATGTGGTGACGATCAGCGTGACGCCGACCGTCGCCGCCAGACTGCTGATCCCCCGGCTGGGCCAGCTTCAGGCAGATCTTCCTGACATTGAGTTGCGCACCGTCGCCACCGAGGCCCTGTCCGATTTTTCCCGTGACCAGGTGGATATCGCGGTGCGGCTGTCACGAACCGCCCTGCCCGCGACTCTGGAGAGCGCGCTGCTGTTTCGTCAGCATCTGATCGCCGTTGCCAGCCCACATCTTCTGGAGGGGCTCAGCCTGCCGCTGACCGCCCGTCAGATCGCGTCGCTTCCGCTATTGCATGACGCGCATGACGGCTGGCCGCGCTTCCTGCAGCAGGACGGAAAGCTGCCCGGCGCCCGCTTTAACCAGACCACCCTTGCACTGGATGCCGCGATGGCCGGCCAGGGCGTGGCGCTGACGAGCCGGGCTTTTGTGCAGGCCGATATCAAAGCGGGTCGGCTGGTCGTGGTGGCTGACGCGGGCGATAGCGCAGGTGACTATTATCTGGTGCGCAAACGTACGGATCTGCCTGGCAGGGCTGCGCAGGCGGTGTGGGAATGGTGCCTGGATCATCTCGGCGAATGTCCCTGAACCGGACATCGCCACTAAAACGCGTTAACCTTCTGATTATCCGTTGATCTCAGATAATCACTGACTGAACAGATGAAATCTGCTTCCCTCTTCTGTCCGTTAAGCGTCAAGTTTTCTTATGAACACCCGATATTATTATCAGGCTTCTTTCACACAACATGGAGAGAGTAATGATTAGCTCAATCGATAACGGGTTTAAAGAGAGTGACGTTTTCAGCAAGCAGGAGAGTATGCCCAAAACTATTCCGCTTGCCCGGGAGACGGTCAACAGGCTGATTGCAGATGCCCCTTCTTCGACCACACAGCTCAGCAAGGAGGCAATAGATAAAAACCTGAAAGAAGTGATTCAGATACGCAACAGCACTATCGAAAAAAACAGCAGCACGACGAACGGCATTACCAACGATATCGACACCTGGTTTTCCGCTTTACAGTCCCACTCCTCTCTTTCTAAAACCGATATGTCCGGACTGATTTCCGATGCCCTGCACTCCTATACCGGCTCCGGTAACTCCACAACGCTTTCAATGGATCTGGCCGTCACCCAGGGCATGTTAAATAAACTGGTTGAGCGATTTGTTCCTGCGGATCAGCAGGCTGAGAGTTACCGTGAAGTGGAAAAATTTGTGTCAGATAAGGCCTCTGCGCAGGATGCTGTCCTGCAGGATCTTACCCAGCGCTCACTGGATATCGCCCGCCAGTACGGCGACACGGCAGGCGTCACGCAGTTTGAGCAACAGCTGGATAGCATCAGTCACGGTGAGCATGCCACGCAGAAAGAACGGGATGCCATGCTCAGCATCACTGACACCACAGCGAGCAGCGCCGGCTGGTTATCCGCCTTCACGCAGCTGGTGCACAACAGCGGTGATAATGATTTTTTCAAACGCATCAGCTATGACCATATTTCACAGCTGGCAACGCGGATCGAGCAGTTCAATAACAAGGCAAACCATTTTGACGCGGGCTTCTCGCTGACGCAATAACGTGGCCTGAGCCGGGTAACGAGGGGTAAGCCTGACGGGCTTACCTTTTCCCGTTGCCGCTGGTTTTCAGCCGACACCTGCTGTATCTTTTCGAACTATCGTACTAGCTCACAGGTTCAGAAATAATGTTCGCCACACTTGAAGAGGTCAGAAAAGAGATTGATCGGATCGATGTTCAGCTGGTGAGCATGATTGCTCAGCGTGCTGAATGTGTGAAAGCTGCGGCAACGTTCAAAGCCGATCACACCGCAGTGCGCGCGCCAGACCGGGTGCAGCAGGTCATTGATAAAGTCTGCCGACTCGCGGCGGAGAAAGGACTTCCTGAGGTCATTATTGCGAAGGTGTACAGGAGCATGATTGAGGCGTTCATAGAGTATGAACTTGCGCACCATGCGCAGATCGGCGACAACCCACCTGAAACGGTGAATTAACCTCTTTGTGCGTGCGTGTTATTGCCGGGACAGAGGCTGTCTGATGGGGCGAACATGGCGACAGCTATCAGCGATCATTTAATGAAAGGCGCAGAATGAGGCCGGCGAACCGGCCTCAGGCATGATCAGATGGCGCAATAAACGCGCGCTTCACGTGGCGTGTAGATACCAAACGTCACCACGCCCAGTAAGCCATTAACAAAGGTCTGCTGCACTTCAACCCGACTGACTTTTTCCTGGCCGCCGCAGACCTGCGCCGCATCAATGCTCTTACGCTGACCGATACCTGAAACAAAGAACGGCTGGCTGGTGGTTTTCGTCGCCGCCCCAACCTGATTCTGTTTCATTACGAAAGTCTGCTGCGCACAGCCGGTTAAACTCAGAGCCAACAGCGCCGCAACACAAAGCTTGTTCATAAATATCCTTATCGTTTGAAATGTACAAATAAATGCTGAGTGAAATCATCACTCAGCCAGCCATCAGGTTATCGACAGCGAAAGCGAAACCATTAGAAATATTTTTGGATGATGACTGTGCTTCTCGCTCGCCGCAGTGACATGCTCCCTGTAAATGAATACAAGCCTATGCAAGCAAATTATCTAAGTGTAATAACAGCCACAGATGTGCTCTTTTCGCTTATAACGGACACTGGCTTGTTCATAAGTCCCTTCGTGCCAAAAGCGGGCGTCCACGCAGCAATCCTGTCATTCCCATGGTTACGTAATGAAACAGATGACTGATAGTGTTTTTATTACGTAAGGTAAATGCTGATTCCGCAGCTAAATAAAGGAAGTAAGCATGGGTAGATTTCAGGGTAAACGTATACTGATCACGGGCGGCACCAGTGGCATCGGGCTGGCAGGCGCTCAGCGTATTGTTACTGAAGGTGGCCACGTAGCCATTACAGGGCTTAATGAAGAAAGGCTTGAACGTGCACGCGGCTTACTTCCTGCGACATCGCTTATTCTGAAAAGTGATGCTGCAAGCGAAGCTGACATAAACGGACTGGGGGAAGCTATCAGAGGCTGGGGTTCACTTGATGGATTATGGCTTAATGCTGGCTTTGCAGAGGTAGGCTCTCCGGAATCTGTCACTGCAGACTCTTTCAATCATATGATGAATGCTAATGTGCGCGGTCCGATGCTACAGCTGGCCGCGCTTTCCAAATCGCTTAATTCTGGCGCATCCGTTCTGGTAACGTCATCCTCATCGGCATATGAAGGTGCGGCAATGACGAGCCTGTATGCAGCGACGAAAGGTGCCGTTATTGCCATGGTCAAAAGTTGGGCATCTGCGCTGGCTGAACGCGGTATTCGCGCCAACACGTTGGTGCCGGGTCCGATTGAAACTAACTTCAGGCATTTTATGCCAGAGACGTCGCGTCAGCAGTTCGAAGAGTTTGTGTTAAGCCAGGTTCCTTTGGGCCGCGCAGGAACAGCAGAAGAGGCCGCTGCAGTTGCGCTTTTTCTGCTATCCGATGACGCATCCTACGTTACTGGCGGCCAGTATTCTGTAGATGGCGGGCTGATTCATTACTGATTGTTAGCGGGTTTCAGGAAATTAGTTGAAATCAACCGAATAATGTCCGCTTTTTGCCCATAGAGGACATTGGCCTGCACAATGTCCGCTTTGTGCCAAAAGCGGACATTGAGATATGCTAATTATGATTCGCAGGTCAACTGAAAGATACAACTTGTACATCTACAAACAGCATAAAATATTAATAGAAAAAACTGAGTAAGTAATCGAACCTTTACGCATTTATTAATGCCGCTAGCTTTAATTATTATGAAAATAACTTTGAAATTAATTTACGCCATAAAGAACTCTTCTTTACAGTGTCAGCCGATAAACTAGCCCAGGATGGATTTCTCAAATCACTCGGTAATAAATATTTGCGATCGTCATCATCGACAACGAAAGCATCGAGCTTGCTCGCTATCTGCAACATTTTACAATACAGGGCCTCACAGGGCTGCTTAGTGTAAATCCGCCCATCACACCATTCAAGCCAGGGTTCATCATGTGGCTGATGGACATTCCATGTAGCAAAGAAATCACCATTCTTTTTATCTATTGATAATTCTTCATCACTATCAACGAGTTGAAGCCATTCTTCACTCTTAATTGGCTCATTTGCACTATCAAACCAATTTTCTGTTCTTACGATATGAAGTTCCCAGCCCATGAACACCTCCATTTTTTATGAATATTACCGTTATTAGAAATGTTTAAGCTAAAGCCTAAGATTTATGTTGTGAGTATGCACCAAACAATACGAGGTCAGCCAACTTTAATGATCAGATATACTTGTAGTCAAAAAAGATTACTCGGACAGAGCGACAGTGACCTTCCCCGCTTTGATTTAGTCATTACGAATCTAGTCATTTAACATCAGTTGTGAGAGTTGCGGCTAACGTCCGCAGATCGCTCATAACGGACCCTAGCCTGCCGAATTCCGCGTTGTCCCAGAAGTGGACGTGAGTATTTGTGTTCAGGATTGCGCCGAGGCGCCCTGACGGAGCGCGGCAAGCAGTCTTATGATAAATAACGCTGTCTGGCTTGCAGAAGAGCTCTGGCTGTCAAGCGCCAGCCTGCCCGTTAACTTCTCCAGGGTGGAATGATGACATTGCCCGGTTCACTGGCTTGCCTTATAACCTACATGGAGCGTTTAATGCAGTTAATGAGAATGAGCTACGACGATCTGACTAAGGGCGGTGGCGAGGCAAAACTGCACGTTTACGGGGTAGGTACCTTTCCGGTCTTTTCCGGCCAAAAGCCTTATACCAATGATCCAAATTTTACCTACAAGCCTGACAGTGCCATTCCGGTCGGGCGCTACTGGATTGTTCCGCGTCCAGAAGGCAGTATCGCTAACCGGATCAGAGGATGGGCCGTCGACACCTGGAACAGCTCAAATCATTCAGAGTGGTTTGCGCTCTTTAATTCGGAAACGATGAGTGATTCCATCTTCATCAATGGCGTTGCCCGCGGCGGTTTCAGCCTGCATCCTCTTAGTCCAGACGTCTCCGGAGAAAGTGAAGGGTGTATCACCTTCGTACGGCGTACTGATTTCTATACGGTAAGACAGGCGCTGCTCCGGAGAAAAAAATTCGCGTGCCGTGCTCGCGAAACAGCCTGATGGCATACGGCTATGTTGACGTTCAGGGAGAAAGTAACTTTGCAAACTGCAAAATTCGCTAGAAAAGCAGCGGTTTTTTTCGTCTGCTTTATTGTGGCCTTTATGGTTTCGCGTTACGGAATGCCACTCTATCCGCTGACGGCGTGGCTCGTTGAGCATTCTCACCAAATTTTCAGCAGTTATCAGGATGACGTATACGAAGCCGGTACGGATCCGGTTACGTTCTTTTCCCTTGTGACCGTTATCGCGTTTTACGCTTTAGCCATATATTGGTTAGTAAAAATGGCAATTAAAAAAGTAAAACGTGGGTAGGCTGGTTTCAGTAAAAAACGGAGGTTTTATACTGCCCTGTACTTCTGTCTGAAAATCAACACCAAAAAGGGTTCGCGAGCGGGTTGTTATATTTATTATGGCAGAACGTCCCTGCTGCTATCATTTTGACGTCTGCTTCCCGCTCACAACAGCCCCTCACTGATTAATTGTGTCAAATCAACAAAACCTGTCAGCTAAAGTCTGAGCTGATACACCTCCATACGAGTGTCAACACGGTCAATATGCGACGCTTACTGATAAATAGCCTGTGGAAGCGAAAGCATTTTGACTGTTCAGGCGTGATGCGACTGCCCTGAGTAAATGCTGGAACCCGGTCTGCAGTGATACAATGCAACGTTATCTGTTGCGATCCCCATTAAGCTCTTAACTGACAAGTATTACGTCATTCACGAGCTTTTTATCTCTGCACTTAAGCTGCATCGACGCGGAATTGCTGTGCCCGCTGCGCGAGGCGATCAGAGAGTTCACGCAATTGCGTAGCAGAATTGACCTGATGGGCGTTGAGCGCTTCGTTTTGCTGCAGCTGGTTACTCATCTCCACCACTTCTTGCGCAATTTTACTGACGCGATGACTTTGCGCGATGCTATTTTGCTGTAACTCATCCAATTGTGTTACTACCCCCGAAACCGCGCCGCTGATTTGCGTGAACAGCACTTCCAGCGCCTTAACTTTGTCAAAACCATCATTCACATGCTGCTGAGTGTGCTGAATTAAACCATCAATCTGACGTGTTGATTCACCACTCTTTTGCGACAGCAGTCCCATCTCTTTGGCGACAACGGAGAAACTGCGGCCGTACGTTCCGGCGTGAGCGGATTCAATGGCGGCATTTAACGACAGTAATCGGGTTTGCATTGACAGACTATCCAGCATGGCGACAATCCCGGCGATATCGCCCGAGGCAGCAACGATCTGTTGCATTTTAAGTTCCATATTGTCGACTTCCGCGACGCAATTGCGCATCAGAGCATCAGCTGACTGCGCCTCCTGTGTGGCCTGCTGCGAGAGCTGTGCACCAATTTCGACTTCTTCAGACACGCGGTATAAACGCTGTGACAGATAGTGGAAGCTGGCATTCTGCGCCTGATGTTGCTGCATGAACTGTTCGTTATGCTGCTGCATATCTTCTGCACCGGCCGCCACGCTGACCGCAACATTATTAATGTCACTGACAATCTGCTGCAGACCGAAGCGCATCGATTCGATCGACTGAAACAGCTGGCGCGTCTCTAAACACAGGCGACCCGGCGTGTCATGGTTCGGTACCAGGTCGCCTGTTGAAATCTGTTCCAGCTGTCGGTTGGCTCGTCGAAGCGGCAATAGCACGCCGCGCATCAGCAGGCTGGAGGCCAGCACCAGTAGCGCCATCAAAATGGCACTGACGATCAGCGACATATTGCGGCTCTGCTTCAGTGTACTGAGGGTAAGTTGATTCACGCTGCTCAACTGATGGTTGGCCTGTTCAAGCTCGCTGAACCAGGCATCGTTAAACTGCTGCTGGAATGCCTGCATCGGCACAATAAAAAAGGCATTAATGTCATTGGCTGCTAACCCTTTCAACTGCTCTTGCAAACCTTCCGCTAACATCGCGAAGTCCTGAGCCAGGGGGCTGTCCGCTTTAGCATGGTAGGCGGTGAACAGCGACTGGGCTTTTGTTAACGAATCCCTGGAGGCGGCCGCCAGACTTTTCCAGCTATCGACCGAGCCGCTTTGCTGATCCTGCATTAAATAGATACCGGCGCGGTGGCTGTTATCACTGGCAGTGAGCAACTCGATACGTGCTTTATCCAGCAGGGCCAACCTTTCCCGCAGTTGATTGGCTTGCTCAAGTGAAATTTGCGTCTGATTAACGTGATTACTAAGCAGTATTACGCCCGCGAACTGCAGTAAACAAAACAGCACGATAAACAGCAAAAACTGGCTGTGAAGGCTGGTGAGCCAAAGCGGCATACGCCAGGTAAGACGCGTGCGTAAACGTAGCGGTAACGAGATTACAGAAAGGAGTGACATCTAATGACCCCAAAAAAATAAAAAAGAGTATTGGGAGTGGGCATGACAATTTGGTGACAGCGGACGCGATTCAGCGCAAAACAGCATAATGCGCGGCCTTAAAAAAAATTATGGCCCTGTGGCGCTAAGTTTTTTGGCTAAGATGTTGTTCGATGAGCGGCAATAGTAGCTGCTCCACAGCAGTAAAAACCGGAACCACCATGGCGTTTCCAAACTGCCCGTACGCCTGAGTATCCGAGACCGGAATACGGAAATGGGCTTTGTTCCGTAGCCTCAAATCCCATCAGTCCGCTGGTTGCACATTCTGCCAGCGCGGCGCCTTCCCTTGAGGAGCAAGCTGTCCTTCTGCGTCAGGCCGTTGCAATATTTAAAGCCGGCAGGTCTGACGAAGACCTTACTGAAGTTGTAACGCCTGTAAAAGCTGTAAAAAGACGACCGTGATGACCACAATTAGCTCATAGCGGCCGTTGCGGCGCAACGGTCTGTCCACGACAGAAGCGGACGTTTCCAACATTGCATTTACTAATCCGCGTAGAACAGATCTTACCGCATAGTAATGCAAACATGCCGGGATCATCAGGGACGTCTTTTCAGGATACGGACAGGGAAAGGTGCCGGAAACGGCCGTCAGGCAGCAAACAGGCGCAGAGAAGTCTTAATGTAAATATCACTATTGACGTAAAGCAAGGATATCCAAAAGTTGTTTTCAGCATTTGAATATCCCGCCATCTGATTTATTCGTTAAGCGACATATCGAATTAGCCGGTTTTAAATGAATCAACTACACGATTCAGATTCACGGTTTCACTCTCAACAAGCATTACTGCTGATGAGGTCTCTTCAGCCAGTGCAGAGTTTTTTTGGGTAACAGTGTCAAGTTCAGAAATAGCAATGTTGATTTGCTCAAGCCCCTTGCTTTGTTCATCCGTAGCGGTTCTGATGTTATGCATTACATCATGTATCTCCAGTATCGCATCATAAACGCCTGAAATTGAATCCTGAGCGACATCAGATAGCTTTGCACCTTCTTCAATTTCCGTTACTGAATCACTAATAAGATCGCTGATTTCCTTCGCTGACGATGAGCTTTTTTGCGCAAGATTCCTGACCTCTCCGGCTACGACAGCGAATCCTTTTCCGTGCTCGCCCGCCCTGGCTGCCTCAACGGCCGCATTCAGTGCCAGGATATTGGTCTGAAAAGCGATGCTTTCAATAATGCCGGTAATATCGTTAATTTTTGACGATTTTTCCTGCATGGTTTTCAACCTGTCTGACAGTGACAGGACTACGGATTTACCCTGTTCAGACTTTGTTCTGGTGTCGTTAATCAGTTCAGATACATCAGCAGAGTTTTGCGCGTTATTTTTAACCGCCACAGTCATTTCCTCCATACTGGATGCTGTCTGAACAATAGACGCTGCCTGCTGTTCCGTGCGGGCTGAAAGTTCATTGTTGCCGGAACTCACCTCACTGATACCCTTGACAATATTCAGTGACCCCTCTTTTATCTCGGAAATTACCCTGATAAGGCCTGACTGCATCTCACTGAGTTTAAAGAATAATCCCCCTATTTCAGTTTTGCGAGGGAATTCTGTTTTAACCTCACTGGTAAGGTCGCCTGACTGAATACGTTCCAGTTGCGCATAAACCTGTGACAGGGGTTGGATAAGCACGTTTTTAAACACCCTGATAAGTCCGAAAATAAATATGAGATTGAAAATTATCATTCCATAGAAAAACACAGTCACCTTAGAGTAAGTCTCGCTGCTTTTTTCGGAAATATGGACGCTGATATCTGCCACCCTGCTTCGCCATGCATCATAATCGCTTTGCATTTTATCCTTATAGGGGCCGGCATTAATCGAGAACATAAGGTTGACATCCTTCTTATAGCCATTATTTAACGACTGCTGCAAAATGGCTGAATATGCCTGAAAGCTTTTCTGGAGAGATTTTTGTATATCTTCTGGCACTCCCCTGATATCAGCCAGTTGCTGATAGCTGGAAAAATCTTTTCTTGACTGACTAAGGATCTTTTCACCATGGGCAATAAAATAATTTACTTTTTCACTGCCCGGACCATCTTTGATCAACCACAGAGCAATCCGGTTAGTGTCTGCTCTCACCTCGTTTAACTGTGTCCAGATGTCGCTCAAAAGCCGTACTTTTTTACTCACAACGTCAGCGTTTCTGAAATTATCTCTGTCAGACTTTAAATAGTTGAGAAATACTAATCCTACGCAAAGCTGAATAACGATGATGAATATGCCACTGGTGAGCAGTACTCTTGAAAGTTTAAATTTTCTGATGACCGACATTTTAATCTCCCTCTAAAAGATAAAATTTCTATCGGCAGCGTTACCGGTAACATTAGCTTTTTCTGATGAGATGAATACACTATTAATTTGAGAAAATGCTGATAAAACAACCAAATTACTTTATTGTTATCTTTAGATTAAATTTGTTGCATTCTTATTAAAAACAAACAAAAAGGTATTTGCCGTTCAGGCAGGGTAAAATTTTGAAGATTTGTTTTTTTACAGTAATTAAGACTTTTAACAATAAAAAAACATTAAAATGTAACGAAGATATGTATTTGAATATCCATCTGTAAGCAGATATTTACTCTGGAGAATTTCTGGGAAATTGATAAGAATATATCCGCCTGCCTTCGTTCGAAGGACTTTGGAAAGTCTGCTTCTCGCTTATAGCGGACATTACCCTGCTTACAGTGCCTGGTATGTGGCTACGCTCTGTAACATCCGGACGAATATCCGATATGCGCATCCGCTTAGTGTGAATTTTCTGCACCAGGCACTCAGGTTACGGCACCCGAAGCAACCAGAAGCACAAATGAGCCTGTTACGGCTCATTTGTGTTCATTCAGGAGTGACCCTTCCTTGGCGCGCTCAAAACCACTTAATCCGCCACGCCTGAAACTTGCTCAGCCCCCCTCTCTCCCTTCTCACGCCCGCTATCCGTCAGCGACGCCCTTACCTGCGCCAAACTTTCCGGGTAGTTCTGCTGAATAAACTCGATCATCTTTTCCCGCAGGTAGCAGCGTAAGCTCTGCGCGGTCATCAGCATCCTGATGGTCATGGTTTGCTCGGTAGTATCGATCGGTCACCTGAAGCACCTGAGGTTCCCCATTCCAGAGGCTGGTTTCGCTCAGCACCTTTTTAAGTGCGTCCGCAGGGGCTTAAGCGGCATTGAGTAGTCAACATAGAGAAAGACTGAACCCAGAATCTGAGTGTTGTTGCGCGTCCAGTTCTGGGAAGGATTTTGGGTAAAGTCGGTAATCGGCAGCACAGATCCCAGATCCGTACCACCACATAGCTCAGGGTAATCTCCTCAATCGAAAAAATTGACCGGGTTAGTAACCGCTTCATCAATGTCAGCCTGATAGCCACTGAATCTGATAAGCATGATCGACAAGCCACGCCGTCTATTCTCTCACTGAACGTCAATATAGCCGTAAACGATGTGATATCCGCTCATTTATTGCTGAAGGAGGGATTGGGCTGTCGGGACAGGGATTAAGCATTGCAGGATATATACAGCTGTTATCATCTGGGCCGGTCTTACGGCGTCATTTATCACTGGCGTTGCTCATAAGGTCACCTCAAGATCTTCGCGTTCGCCTGAACTGCCGGTTGCCTGCAGAGGGGTTTCATTGGTGACGGAACATCTCATTGAGGTAATACCTAACATCCTGCGCAAAAAATTTAAACCAGCGCAGCTTATAAGTAATAAACCCTGTGCGAATGAATCCTTCATTTTTTAAACTTAAATTGGCACAGGAAGTAGTGAGGCTGCATCCTGAAATGACTAAGTTCTTAGCCACAACTTCATAATATCGCGGATATTTTTCTTTTCCACCATTGATTTCTGACTTAGAAAGCGCGAAATCATGACTTTCTCCCGACTCTGCGTTAGAAAACGTCATAAAAAAGAAGCAAAAAGACGCTACCAACGCTTTCATTAAAGTCTTTTTTATATTACGAATATTCAATCCTAATTTCCCCTCAGCCTCACCTTATGCATATCCATAGAGATACACAAAGAGATATGTTTACATAATACTTCTGAAGAAAGCATCGCTTACTTTTCTATTTTACAACTATTATGATGAATGACTTTATCAAGTTTTTCTAAAACCGAAATTTACCTAAAGGCAAAATATTGTCACCCGCAGATAAATAAAGCAACTCAGGCTAAGCGAACTTTGTTCCCTCGTGCTGGTATGATGATCTTTCCACACCAGTCCTGGCTAGCATGACTAAACTGGATATTCTAAAGCTTTACATGCTTGTAAAACAGGGCCATATAACCGGGTATTGATAAAATCAAATGGGCTTCCCTGCCTGTATCAAGACCAGAAAATATAAAAACACAACTTAATATCGACACCAGGATTAGATTGAATTACTCCTGTCTTTGTTTTATTTCGTTAATAATCACCTGCTGAATAGATAGCGTTTTTCTTCCTAGCAGGATAGAGAGATCATTACTGTCACTAAATAACTCGCCCTCTTGCGATAGCTTATCTGCTTCAATAACAACATCTGCAATCATTTCAGGTATGTTAACTGATAAAAGCACTTGTTTAAGATCATAATAAGATAAATTGAGATAATCGATTTTTTTTCCGCTCAACTCGCTAAGTTGACTAGCTAACTCAGGCATGGAGTAAGAATCACTACCCGCAAGCTCATATACTTTTCCAGAGTGCCCAGCCTGAGTTAAAACCACAGCGGCAGCTTCAGCATAGTCCCCCCTGGTAGCAGAGGAAAAACGTCCTTTCCCTGATGAGCCTAACAGTACACCATGCTGGAGAGCCTTATTAAGATTCTCAGTATGGTTCTCTATGTACCACCCATTACGCAGGATGGTGTACACCATTCCACTTTGTTTAATATAACTCTCCGTCTCTCTATGACTTTTTGCCAACGAGAACGCCGAAGTATCCGCACGTAATTGGCTAGTATAAGCAATTAAACTCACGCCAGCCTGGCGCGCAGCATCAATGACGCTTTTATGCTGTCTGAACCTTTCACTGGGAATCACAGCCGAAATCAGTAACAGTTTTTTAATGCCAAATAACGCAGCTGATACTGTTTCAGGTTTATCATAGTCGGCTTGTTTAATCTGTACCCCCAACTTTATAAGATCTCCTGCGTCTTGAGGGTTCCGGGCAAGGCCAACAATTTTTTCAGCAGGATAAAAGGAAAGAAGCTTCATAATGACTTGCTTACCCAATTTACCGTTTGCACCTGTCACTGCAATCATATTTAACCCTTTAAATTTAACATCAACGTATAAGAGAAAAGTGATCTGACCTAAGAGGGTTTAGTTTCACTGGAATCAGATTCGATGATATACAGAATGCAGAACAGGTCAATCAGGCACTTTTTATCTACTAAGTAGCAATTAGGAAACCGAGTTTATGACAACGTCAAATAGAATTGCATCTTGTCCTAATAGGATTATTTTAGACCAGATATCCGATAAATGGTCCGTACTGGTAATATTGACCGTGAGCGAAAAGCCAATAAGATTCAATGAGATAAAGCGTAAAATCGGTGGGATAACTCAGAAGGCTTTGACGCAATGTTTGCGCAAACTTGAACGAAATGGGATTGTGGAAAGATGCGTAGTGGCCACTTCACCTATTGCCGTCGAATACCGAATGACACCCTTAGGTCACTCGCTAGACAAAATTTTTCACACTTTACTTGAATGGACTAATGAAAATCTTGAAGCAGTAATAGCAGCACAGCATGAATATGATAGTCAGTTATCCCAGCCTGTAAGTTAAATTGCCTGAAATTAATAGCCTCATTATTTATTAATGAAATGTTAAAAAAATTGATATCAGGTGACGGTAAGGAGTTTTTCAGGCTTTGACATTTCTTTCAATACTTTAATGACACAGGTATAAATACTATAACGCCAGACAGGCATAGATGAGGTGATTTGTGTTATTTGGCGTTAACACATTTAACATTCACAGCGATTATTTCCGCAAACAGGCGGCTCAGTTAGCCTATGTCATCTCGCTCGGAGCATTGAATGCCATTGACGATTCTCGTCTGCTTCTCGCCCATAGCAGACACTACCCTGCTTACAGTACCTGTTCTGTGGCTACGCTCTGTAACACCCTTACGAACGTCCGGTATCCACGGTATGCGCATCCGCCTGGTGTGAATTTTCTGCACCGCCACTCAGGTCACGGCACCCGAAGCAACCAGAAGCACAAATGAGCCTGTCAGGGCTCATTTGTGTCATTCAGGGGTGACGGTCACCCTCCCTGGAGCGCTCAAAACCACTCAGTCCGCCATGCCTGAAACCTGCTCAGCCACTCCTCTCTCTCCCTTTTCACGCCCGCTATCCGTCAGCGATGCCCTTACCTGCGGCAGGCTTTCCGGGTAGTTCTGCTGAATAAACTCGATCATCTTTTCCCGCACGTAGCAGCGTAAATCAAAGGCGATTGGTGAGTTCTGCGCGGTCATCAGCATCCTGATGGTCATGGTTTTCTCGGTGGTATCGGTCACCTGAAGCACCTGGGTTTCCCCATCCCAGAGTCGGGTTTCGCTCAGCACCTTTTCAAAGTGCGTCCGCAGAGGCTCAAGCGGCATTGAGTAGTCCACATAGAGAAAGACCGAACCGAGAATCTGAGCGTTGTTGCGCGTCCAGTTCTGGAATGGGTTCTCGGTAAAGTAGGTGATTGGCAGCACCAGGCGGCGCAGATCCCAGATCCGCACGACCACATAGGTCAGGTTAATCTCCTCAATCCAGCCCCACTCTTTCTCTACCACCACCGCATCATCAATTTTAATCGGCTGGGTAAAGGCGATCTGGATACCGGCGAACAGATTGACCAGCGACTTCTGTAGCGCAAAACCTATGATAATCCCCGCCACACCGGCCCCTGCCAGGATGGTGGTGCCAAATTTACGCACGCTCGGGAAACTCAGCAGAATCAGCGACAGGCAGAATAACACCAGAATGACAATAACCACTTTTTTGACGTAGATAATCTGTGTGCGGATTTTACGCGCGCGCAGATTATTGGAGATATTGATGTCGTAGCGGATATAAAGCATATCCTGCGCCACATTGGTCAGTCGTATTAACACTGAGCAAAACGACATAATAATAAAGACATTGATGATATTGGTAATTAAATCCAGCGAGTCAGGATGGAAGTTAATGTAATTAAGACCCACATTGATCATTAATAACGGGATGAAAAAGAACATCGACCCACTGAGGTGCTTCTCCAGCGATTTGAACAGCTTCCTGTCGCGACTCTGCCAGTAGCGGATAAACGCGAGCAGGATAAGACGGCCCAGGAAACCCAGTACAAATGAAAGCGAGACGAGTAATACAACAGGTACCCACGACGGGAAACCAGATAACTCACCGAATAACAATGGCATTATTTTCCCTTTTAGTAAGCTGACAACACCGGGTTGTCAGATAAGTGACACATGCAGTAACCGTTGTCTTCACGGTCATCCGTCTGTAATACAATCAATGGGTTCAAGTATGAACCATACCTGCAAAGTTGACAGGAAAAGCCTCGCCAGCCCGCGCCCCTGATGCGCCTCTTTTGCCTTTCAGCCAGGACGGACAGTGACAGAAGTTGCCTGCGGCCCTGGCCGATATCATTAACCCGCCTGATATAACCGTTTCGCTTTTCTGACCCTTTTCGTTCCTTTGGGACAACAAAAATTGCTGCCGGACTCACTATAACCCCCGCTGAATGTAGACGACAGAGTCTTGTCTGCTAATTTTAAACTGTGCCCCGCCGTCGCTGAGAAAAACAACAATATGATTAATGGCATTAAACTTTCCGCTGATTTCCGCCGCAGTTTTCTGCGTGAAGTGCTGGTACCGCTGGTCGCCATCCTGCTGCTCACCTTTGCGGGTGCCGGCACGGCGCTGTTTATCGGCACCTCGCTCACTAACACCGAAGCCCGGCAGCAACAGCAGCGGATGATTGAAGCCTCGTTTTCGCAGAGCCTGAATGAACATCTGCGCCAGCTGCACAGCCTGTCGCGCTGGGCGCCGCTTGAGCAGCACCTCTCCGCGAGCAACAGCGACCGCTGGCTGGATGAGAACATCGGTGAATGGCTCTACGAAATGTTCGGTCATCAGCTGATTATGGTGCTGGATCAGCAGAACCAGATCGTCAGAGTCTGGCGCGAGGGCCAGCCGGTCGCTGCGCCGGATAGCGATCTGCTGGCGGGTGAGGTGTTGCAGAGTACGCTGGTTACCGATCCGGCGCGCCCGGACAGGGCCGACTATGCGCGGGTCACGAACCGTGCCGCCGCCCTGGCCGTCGGCAATATTCAGCAGGAGAGCCGCACCCTGCCCCGTTTCCGGCTGGTGAGCCTGAAATTTCTGGATGATGGCTATCTGGCGAGCCTGGCGGAACGCAATCAGCTTCAGGACCTGCACTTCACGGACGGCACGGCGCAGCGAGGCAGCGCAGCGCGCTATCTGCTGGTGGCGCAGGCGGGCGATCCGGTGGGGTATCTGGAGTGGATCCCCTCCCGTCCCGGTGCGCAGATGCTAAGGACCATCGGCCCCTCAACCGGGCTGGCGGTGCTGGCAATCTCCCTGCTGTGTCTCTATATGGTGTGGCGGCTCTGGCATTCGCTGGTCAGCCTGTCGCAGTCGATGCTGCGGCTCGGCGCCTCAGAGGCGCAGGCA
Source organism: Type-F symbiont of Plautia stali (assembly GCF_059731105.1). Taxonomy (NCBI): domain Bacteria; kingdom Pseudomonadati; phylum Pseudomonadota; class Gammaproteobacteria; order Enterobacterales; family Enterobacteriaceae; species Type-F symbiont of Plautia stali. The sequence continues at coordinate 2,456,186 of NZ_AP035909.1, forward strand.
CAGCATCTGGCGTTTCATGATGTGCTGACCGGTCTGCCCAATCGTGCGCTGGTTGAAGAGCGCATGACGCAGGCGCTGGCGCTGGCGCTGGCGACGCGCCACGATCAGCGGGTGGCCCTGCTGCTGATCGACCTCGACCGCTTCAAAACCATCAACGACACCTATGGTCATCACGCCGGTGATGAGCTGATCATCGCCGTGGCGCAGCGCCTGAGCCGGATAGTGCGCGCCAGCGACACCGTGGGACGCATCGGGGGCGATGAATTTATTGTGGTGATGCCGGATGTCGAAAACCTGGGCCAGGCGCAGAGTCTGGCCCAGCGTATCGTCGACGAGCTGGCCCTGCCTGTGACGCTGTTTGGCAGCGAGGTGTGGAGCGGTGCCAGTATCGGGCTCTCCCTCGCGCCCAGAGACGGTATCGATCGGCTGGAGCTGATGCGCAAAGCGGATATCGCGCTGTATGAAGCCAAAAGCGGCGGGCGTGGTAAATATCGGCAGTTTGAACGGGCGATGGATGAGTCGGTGCGCACCCGCCAGGCGATTGCGGCGGATCTGCGCTCCGCGCTGCAGAGCCGTCAGGGGCTGGAGGTGTGGTATCAGCCGCTGATGGACATCGGCGGTCAGCAGATGGTCGGCATTGAGGCGCTGCTGCGCTGGCACCACCCGACACGCGGCCTGATCGCACCCGGTGAGTTTATTGCGATTGCCGAAGAGACCGGCCTGATTATGCCATTGGGTGAGTGGGTGCTCGCTGAAGCCTGTGCCACGCAGCAGCGTTTCCCGACGCTGCTGGTGGCGGTCAACGTCTCGCCCGTGCAGTTCCGATCGGCGGGCTTTGTCGAGCGGATTATGGCGATTGTCAGCCAGCACGGCGGCGACCCGAAGCGCCTGGAGCTGGAGATCACCGAAGGCGTGCTGATTGAGGATGAACGGGAGGCGCGCGCGATTATCGTGGCGCTGCGTGAAGCGGGTTTCCGCATTGCGCTGGATGATTTCGGCACCGGCTACTCCAGCCTCAACTATCTGAGTACCTTCCCGGTCGATAAAATCAAAATCGATCGCTCTTTCACCCAGTCGCTGGGCGTGGCAGAAAATTCCGTGGCGATTGTGGAGTCGGTGGTGAAACTGGGGCATGCCATGGGCCTGATGGTGACGGCGGAGGGTGTCGAGACGCCGGGACAGATGTCGGCGCTGGCGGATGCAGGCTGTAATCAGTTGCAGGGTTATCTCTTCAGTCAGGCGGTGCCCGCCGATCAGCTTGCGGCGCTGATGACCTCCGCCGCGCCAGAGACGACGCCGCAGGCGTAACGGCCGGGAGGATAGCCTGAACGCATCGGTGCGCCCGGGCTATCCGTATCAGCAGCAGACCGCTATGCGCCCAGGCTGTCCAGCAGCGCCGCAGACGAGGCGACCGCGCCGAAAATGCCGCCCTGCATATGGATCATGCTCAGCGCCGCCTCGTGGTGACGCCGTTCGGTTGCCGCGCAGCAGTCGGAGAGCACCAGACACTCAAAGCCGCGGTCGTTGGCTTCGCGCAGCGTGGTGTGAACGCAGACATCCGTCGTGATGCCGGTCAGGATCAGATTGCGGATGCCGCGGCTGCGCAGAATCAGCTCCAGATCGGTGGCGTAAAACGAGCCTTTGCCCGGCTTATCCACCACCACTTCGTCCGGCAGCGGCGCCAGCTCCGGGATAATCTCCCAGCCCGGTTCACCCCGCACCAGAATGCGGCCACACGGCCCCACATCGCCAATCCCGGCATTCATCCGCCGCGACCGCCAGCGCTTATTGGCTGGCAGGTCACTGAGATCGGGCCGGTGCCCTTCGCGGGTATGAATAACCGGAAACTGCCGCGCACGCATCGCGGCCAGCACCTGCTGCAGCGGGGCGATGGGCGCACGGGTCAGGCTGACGTCATAGCCCATGCTATCGACATAGCCACCCACGCCGCAGAAGTCGGTCTGCATATCAATGACGATCAGGGCAGTGTCAGCCGGGGTAAAACGGCCATCGAACGGCCAGGCGTAGGGGGTGGAATTAACGCTGTAGTCGGGCATGACTGTTCTCCATTTCCGGGCGCGGCATGCGCAGTTTGCTAATCAGGCTGTAACTGAGGGCGGCCGTGACCAGGCCGATGACGGCTTCACCGAACTGCGGAAAGGCCACATGAGCGATGACCGCACAGAGGCTGCCAATCGCCCAGGCGGCGAACGCGGTACCGCGGAAACGCTGTGCCGGACGCTGTTCGCTGATGCGCGCCATAAAGATCAAATCCACGATCATCACTGCGCCAAACGGCGGCACCACGATGCCCAGCAGGCTCAGCCACTCCAGGAAGTAAGACCAGACCCCCGCCAGTGCCAGCACGCCGCCGATGCCCCCCAGAATCAGCGTCCAGAGCCGCATTTTGCTGCTGAAGAGATGACTGAATCCCACCGCGCCGTTGTAAAGACAGTGTGTGCAGACCGATCCGAGGTTAATAAAGACAAACAGACAGGCGACCACCGAGAGAAACGCGCTGTGGCCCATCAGCATCGGCAGGAAATTTCCGCCGTTGGTCAGCGGGTCAACCGCCGCGCCTACCGCCACAATCACCACGCCGAACAGGTAGGAGATCACGTTGGCAACCGGGAAAGCGGAAAAAGCCGCGATCACCGCCGAGCGGCCATTCTTCGACCAGCGGGTAAAGTCCGCCGTCATGGTGCCGGAGTCGGCGAAACCGGCGACCACCATCGTGACCGCGGTGCCCATACTCATGGCACCCGCCGCGCTGGCGCTGCCCTGCCACTGCGTGACGACGGCGAAATCATGATCCCGCCCTATCAGCCACAGCGCCACGATGCCGAGCACCACAAACAGCGGCGCGGCGATCATCCCCAGCACCGACAGCGCCCGCACGCCCAGAAAGGTGATGCCGGTATAGAGCAGCATGGCAAAGGCCGTCACCGCCAGCGCGTTCCAGCCAAAGGTCTGATTAATCACCGTGCCGGTGAGGCCGGTCTGAAAGGCATACCAGCCGATCACCACCGTCGAGAGAAAACCGGAGACCAGGATATAGCCTTTGCTGCCAAAGGTGCGCCGGGCCTGCAGGGCGAAATTCATGCCGCTGTTTCCGGCGAACCAGCTCAGCGCGCCAACATAGGCAAACAGCACCAGATTTCCCAGCAGAATGGCGATCAGTGCAGGCCAGAAGCCCAGATGCCAGGTGATGATGCCGCCAAATAACGCATTGGTGAGGATCATCGGAAAACCGAACCAGACTGCCGAGACCGAGCGGGTGGAGTGACGATGCGACACTGGCACCGGCTGGTGTTCAAACTCCTGCTCCAGCGCAGGTGAAGACGATGTTTTCATTGTGTGATTCCCGGTTGAAGGTGATTCCACGGCTGAATGCGCTCGAAAGCGGCACTGGCAGCCAGCACTAAGGCATCATCAAGATGCCGTCCGACAATCTGGAGACCCACGGGCAGGCCGCGGGCGGTAAAACCGGCGGGCACCGACGCCGCGGGCTGACCGGTGAAGTTGAACGGGTAGCAGAATGAGAGCCAGTGGTCGCTGCGGACCATCCGCCCCGCAATGATTTCCGGCCCCTGGCTTCCCAGCGGAAACGGCGGCACTGCCAGCGTCGGAGTGATCAGCAGGTCGTAACGCTGCATAAAGCGCCACAGGCTGTTGCTGACCGCTTTGCGCACCGCGATAGCGTCAGTGAAGTTTTCCGCCCGCCACTCACGCTGCAGCATGGCGATCAGATGGGGTGACATGGCGCTGCCCTGCTCCGCCATCATCTGACGCATGCCGGTGAGATCGCTCTCCATCGCCACCAGCGCACCGAAAGCGGCGGCCGGATCGCTGAAGCCAGGATCGGCCAGCTCCAGTTCCGCGCCGGTTTCAGCGGCAAAGCGCTGCACGGCCGCACTGACCACCGCCCGCACTTCCGGGTCCACCGCGACATAACCCAGGTCTGCGCTGAACGCGATGCGCAGTTTGCTGGCTGGCTGCCGGAGCGCGCCCAGCCAGTCAACGTCGCTGCAGGGGATGGAGTGACGATCCCGCATATCCGGGCCCGCCATCAGTGACATCATCAGGGCGGCATCGCGCACGGTGCGCGTCATCGGGCCGATGTGCTCCAGCGACTCCCAGCTCGACACGCCGGGATAGCGTTCATCGCGGCAGCCGGGCCAGAGCGGCACCCGCCCCATTGACGCCTTGAAACCAAAGATGCCGCAGTGCGCCGCCGGAATGCGAACCGATCCGCCCCCATCACTGCCCAGCGCAATCGGGCAGAGCCGCGCCGCAACGGCCGCACCGGAGCCGGCACTGGAGCCGCCGGGCGTCATCTCAGGATCCCAGGGATTACGCGGCGACGGAAACAGCGGATTGTGCCCGACCGCGCTGTAGCCAAATTCCGGTGCGGTGGTTTTACCCAGCAGAATGGCATCGGCGGCCAGCAGGCGTTCTACCGTGATGTCATCCTCTTCCGGCACGAAATCCCGGTAAGCCGCCGAACCGGAGGTGGTTCTGACACTGGCCGTGCAGATCAAATCCTTCACCGCCAGCGGCACCCCCGCCAGCGCACCCAGCGTCTCTCCGCGAGCGCGACGGGCATCCAGCGCCCTGGCCTGCGCCATCGCCAGTTCGGGTGTGGGGGTACAAAAGGCCTGTATTGCCGGTTCCCGTTCCGCCATTCGCTCCAGTGCGGCCCCGGTCAGCTCGCAGGCTGACACCTCCCCGCTGCGGATAAGTGCGGCCATCGTGGTGGCATCTTCGTCTAATAAGGAGTCAAACATGGATTACCTCGCCAGAATTGTACCCGTCAGGTAGTGCATGAACCGTGCCAGCTGACACCAGGCCGGACGCTCTGAAGCAGGGATGCCAGATGGAATACGGCCTGGGATACAAGATCGAATTCTTATGGTGGCGGACGGGCGCGCCTGTTTATTTTTTCAGCACGATGATGGCGCAGGGCTGCGCGATAAGGGGGCGTGACAGGTGAATGGTTTTGCGGGCTGGCTTACAAAACGGTGTTGTTAATCCGCAACGGCGGCTGAAATGCTGGAATGAATAACCTTATTTTTACCATGGATGTTTGACGGTGCTGCGCAGGAACTGAAAATCGGGTTTCAGGGATTTATAAGTTACGACAGGGATGAGAAGTGCGCATTGAAGAAGATATTTATGAAGTTTGTTTTGACGTCTTTGATGGTATGGAATGCCTGGGTGATTTCCGCCATATCAGCTTTGCAGGATTAGGCAGTGCTGTCGTTATCAAACGCGTATTCCTGGCATTAATGGCACACCATGAAAGCTTCTTTGTGGGCGGTTTTGTTTTCCAGGCTGCATCAGGAGAGATCGTTGACCGCAATCGTCCGACACCCCTTGAGGAGATCTACGACGCTTTGCCTGGCTTAAAAAATGAACTGCGCTACAATCGCCGGACCGGGTTGCCGAAGAAAGCGCCGCAACCTTTAATCCCGGACTATTTCCAGGCTTATAAAACAGTGACTACAGGGAGAGCTTGCTATGTCGTTTTACGATAAACACAATGGCATCACAGATGCGGCTGATGCCGAGAACAGGGAGTTAAGGGCACTTTTGATTGCTGAGTGGCTGGACAGGCCCGACCTACCCGCCATTAAAGCCCAGTTAGCTCAGGCGAGAAAACGCTCCTCATCTGCCCTGTTGCGCCGTAAGTTAAAAGAACTGAACGCGCGCGAAAGGCAGGAAGCTAACATCCCCGATTAGCGCTTAAAGGCCCATATTCGGGCCTTTCCTGTTTTTAAATCGCTTCTGGTTTAACCGCGGCGGCTTCATGCCACCTGCAACTCACTGCGATTCCGGAAAATCGGTCTCCACCGATGTCTGTTTCCACGCCTCAATTTCCGCCAGCCGCTCTTTGAGTTTGCTGGTCACGGCGTCATGGCCCCAGGCTCCCATCACCAGATGCCGGGGCGGATGATCATGTTCAGTAATTGCGATCATCGCTGCGGCGGCGCGCGCCGGATCGCCCTTCTGCGTGCCGCTGTAGTCGGCGGTGGCTTTCATTCGCGCGGCGGCGGTCTCTGCATAGTCCGGCAGCGTGCTTGGCGTCTGATGCAGCGAGCGTCCGGCCCAGTCGGTGCGGAACGGGCCTGGCTCGACGCAGGTGACATGAATGCCCAGCGGCCCGGCCTCCTGGGCCAGCGCATCGGACCAGCCCTCCACCGCATGTTTGCTGGCGGCGTAATAGCCTGAGCTGGCAAAGCCGATCAATCCGGCCACCGAGGTAATGTTGATAACGTGACCCCTGCGCGCCTGGCGCATCGCGGGCAGCACGGCGCGCGTCAGGGCAAACAGACCGAAGACGTTAGCGTCAAACTGGGCGCGGATTTCGCTCTCCACCCCCTCTTCAATCGAACTCTGATAGCCGTAACCGGCGTTGTTCACCAGCACGTCAATCGTTCCGAACGCACCGATGGCCGCCTGCACCGCCTGATCGATACTCGCCTGCTGCGTGACATCCAGCGCGACCGCCAGCGCATTATCATGACCTTCCACCAGATCGGCCACGGCCGACAGGTTCCGGGCCGTCACCACCACGTTAAAACCCCGCGCGATAGTCTGCTGCGCCAGTTCCCGACCAAAACCGGTCGAGCATCCCGATATAAACCAGACTGGGCCTGATTGAGCCGCCATAGTAGGACTCCTGTTGCGTTTGATGAAGCGATAAGACCCGGATACGAACGTATCCGGGGAGAGACAGATAAGGCTAGCGAGGCGCCATCGCCTGGCTTAGCCCTTCGTGCTTTTATGGAACAGCTGGCTGGCGGTGTCGCTGATGATCTGCGCTGCGCCGCGATCGCCCTTCGCCATGGAGGCCATAAAGGCTTTTGCCTGTTTAAAGGTGATATGCGGCGGTAGCGGCGCCACTTCCGGATCGGTTTTCACCTCCAGCAGCACCGGGCGATCGGCGCTGAGCGCCTGCTGCCAGGCCCCCACGAGGTCGTCAGGGTTATCCACAAAAATCCCGACCATGCCCAGCGAGCGGGCAAATTCCGCGTACTTCACGTCCGGCACCTGCTGCGAGGCGTCAAAGCGGGGGTTGCCCTCCATCACGCGCTGCTCCCAGGTCACCTGATTGAGATCTTCGTTGTTAAACACGCAGACGATCAGGCGCGGATCGGCCCACTGTTGCCAGTATTTCTGGATGGTGATCAGTTCAGCCATGTTGTTCATCTGCATGGCGCCGTCACCCACCAGCGCCACTACCGGTTTATCCGGGTGCGCAAATTTCGCTGCAATGGCGTAAGGCACCGCTGCGCCCATGCAGGCCAGCCCGCCGGAGAGCGAGGCCCGCTGCCCCTGTTTGACGCGATAGTCGCGGGCAAACCAGTTGGCACAGGAACCGGAGTCAGAGGTAACAATGGCGTTGTCCGGCAGCTGCGGGGACATCTCCCACACCACCCGCTGCGGATTGACCGGGTTCGCCGGTGCCATCGCGCGCTCCTCCATCAGCGTCCACCAGTCACGCACCTGAACCGCAATCCCTTCCTGCCAGCTGCGATCCTCTTTGTGCTCCAGCAGCGGCAACAGCGCGCGCAGGGTTTCTGCCGCATCGCCGTGCAGATTCACTTCGCTGGGGTAGCGCAGGCCGAGCATGGCGGGATCGATATCGATCTGCACCGCTCGCGCCTTGCCCTCCTCCGGCAGAAATTCGGTCCAGGGGAAGCCGCTGCCGATCATCAGCAGGGTGTCGCAGTTCTGCATTAAATCGGATGAGGGTTTGGTGCCGAGCAGGCCAATCGAGCCGGTCACAAAGGGCGCATCGTCCGGCAGCACATCTTTGCCCAGCAGCGCTTTTGCCACACCGGCCCCCAGCACATTGGCGACCTGCACCACCTCGACAGCGGCATTGCGTGCGCCTGCCCCGATCAGAATCGCCACTTTTTTACCGGCGTTGAGCACCTCAGCGGCGCGTTGCAGATCCTCCTCATAGGGGATCACTTTCGGCCGCTGATAGCCACTGCCGGAGTGGGTGAAGCCGTGCAGATGCTGCGGCGGCTGCCAGGCTTCATCCTGAATATCTTTCGGCAGGATCACCACCGCCACGCCATTCTGCGCTTTGGCAATCCGCACGCCACGATCAAGCAGGTGACGCACCTGCGCCGGGGTGGCGGCTTCCTGAACGAAGTTCGCCACATCGGAGAAGATGCGGTCCAGGTTCATCTCCTGCTGATAACTGGCCCCGCGCGCGGTCGCTTCCGCCTGTCCGGCAATCGCCAGCACCGGCGCATGGTCCATTTTTGCGTCATAGAGCCCGGTCAGCAGATGGGTCGCACCCGGCCCGCCGGTTGAGAGGCAGACGCCCAGCTCACCGGTGAACTTCGCGTGACCGGCCGCCATAAAAGCGGCCATCTCTTCGTGCCGCACCTGAATAAATTCGATGCCGTCCCCTTTGGCGTTCGCGCGCTGAATGGCCCCCAGCACGCCATTAATCCCGTCCCCCGGATAGCCGTAAATGCGGCTCACACCCCACTCTTTCAGGCGCTGGACAAAAAAATCACTGGTTTTCATGCTCATCGTCGCGGTTCCCCTTGTAGTCCATGCAGACTTAAAGCGTAGTCGACGATGCGCCATCGCCGTTAATTGTTCGCCATAGCCGGGTAGCGCTGACGCAAATCACTGAATATCTGCGCCATGTCCGCCGTTTCGCCTGCCTCTGCGACCGCCCGGAAAACCTGGGTTTTCAGGAAGTGACGCCAGCTGACCGGCGCGGCGGCAAGAAAGGTGGTCAGTGACTGATAGCGCTGCGGTGTCCAGAGTTTTTCAAAGCGCTGACGCGCCTCGCCATGCTCAAAATGGTGCGTGACCCGTTGCGGCATGGCAGCACGCAGTTGCTCAGTCGCGACCCGATCCACGCGGTCATTCACCACCACCACGCCATACTGCGCCCTGGCGGCGTCGAGGCTGAGGTAGCCGCAGCGCACATCCTGCAGGACCGCCTCCGCATCGCGCTGTGACGGCAGCCCGTAGCCCCCGGCACCCGGCCCGCGGACTTCGACCACGTCCCCCGGCTGGCAGTGGATCACATCGGTGTTGCCGTGCCGGATGACCTCGCCGTTGCGCCGGGTCTGGAAGTGCGAGAGCGCCCCGCTCTGTCCGCCCACCCCCCCCGCCGAGGCGAAGACCGAGCGGTTGCGGTTGCGCGCGGTAATCGTGGTGTTGGGCGAGAAGATCTCGAACGCCATCTCTGTCGCCAGGCCGCCGCGATAGTGACCCGCCCCGGCACTGTCCTGCGCCAGGCCGTAGCGGTGAAAACGGATCGGCACTTCTGCCTCGTTGATCTCAATCGGGGTATTCTTCAGGAAGGCGGAAAGACCGCCGGATCCGTCAGGGCCATCGTGACGCGGGGTGCCGCCTGCACCGCCGCCCACCGGGCCCAGCGAAGCCACCACGCTGCGGTTGTGCGTCTGGGTGCGGATATTCATGATCGAGTTGCCGCCGGGCGAGTTGGCGGGCAGACGATCGGGCATCGCCAGTGAGAAGACGCCGACGGTGGCAATCTGCGACAGCGCACAGGTCAGCGAGCGCATGCCTACCGCAGCGGGCGCCTCGCAGTTCATGACTGTGCCCGGCGGCAGAATGGCGCGGGTGGGCCGCAGCGTGCCCGCGTTAAGCAACAGGGAGCGATCCAGCGTGGAGAGTACATAGGTGACACCGACCAGCGCCAGCGGATGTCGCTCCCGTCCGCCCGTGGGCATGTTCAGCGACGAGGCCAGCTGCGGGTCGCTGCCGGTGTAATCCAGCTCCAGCCGGTCGCCCTGCACCCGCAGCGTGACGGCGATGCGGCAGGGATAGCCACCCTCGCCATCCTCATCGGCGTAGTCGGCATAAAAGTATTCACCGTCGGGAATGGTCGCGATGATCGTGCGCGCCTGCGCCTCGGCGTAATCCAGAATGCCTTCAATGCCCTGCAGGAAATCGTCGATGCCAAAGCGGGCAATAATGTCGTGAATTTTCCGCTCGCCCACGTTGACCGAGGCCAGCTGTGCCTTGAAGTCACCCCAGTTCTGGTCCGGCACCCGCACGTTGAGCCGCATGATGCTGGCGACCTCTTCGTTGAGCTGACCCTGTCGCATGATCTTCAGCGGCGGGATGCGAATCCCCTCCTGCACAATGTCGGTCAGCGAACACGACAGCGAGGCGGGCACGGCCCCGCCGACATCGGTGTTGTGAATATGTCCCACCACGAAACAGACAATCTCGCCCTGGTGGAACACCGGTTTCCAGATGTGGATGTCGGGGGAGTGGGTCGCGACGTTTCCGGCGTAGGCGTCGTTGGTAATGCAGATGTCCCCCTCGGCGTACTCCTCTATCAGCGCCAGCACCGGCGCATAGTCGATGCCGCTGTACCAGGGCGCACCAAAACTGCGGGGTGAGGCAAACGCCAGCCCGCTGCGGCTGACAATCTGGCAGGAGAAATCTTCCGTCTCCTTAACGAAGGTGGAGTGCGCAGTGCGCATCAGCGTAAAGGCCATCGCATCGGCGGCGGCAGCGCAGTAGTTCGCCAGGATCTGTAAGTTACGTCCGTCAATCGCCATGTTATGCCTCGTTCGCCGTAATCAGCAGGTTGCCAAAAGTGTCGACCGTGACGCCCATGCCGGGCGGCACACAGGTGGTGCAGTCATCCTGAGCAATGATGGCCGGGCCGCTGAGCTGATGGCCGGCGCGCAGCCCGGACCGCAGCACCAGATCAACCTGATGCCAGGCCCCGTCAATCCACGCTTTCGTCTGCTTCAGCACCGGCACCGGTTCCGTCGCCGGGGCCAGCGGGGCAATAACCGGTTTCGGCGTCGGTGAGGTGATCACCAGCCGCAGGTTAATCAGCTGCACCGGGGCCTGCGGATCACAGTGACCAAACAGCTGCTGATGCTGGCGATCGAAAGCGTCATGCAGCGCCGTAAAATCGGCCTGCGTCAGCCAGCCTGGCTCCAGCGCCACGTCGATCTCAAACGACTGCCCCTGATAGCGCATATCGGCGCTGAACTGCAGGCTGTAAGGCATCGCGCTGCCGTGCTCCTCAGCCAGCCAGTCGCAGGCGCGCTGCTGCAATGCCTGCGCTTCCGTGGCCAGGGTATCGGCCAGGGCAGGAGTCAGATCGCTGTAGAGGGTGCGGATAAAGTCATTACGGATGTCAGCCACCAGCCCGCCCAGCGCCGACAGCACCCCGGGCGTCGGCGGCACAATCACCCCTTTCAGGTTGAGTTCACGGGCCAGGAAACAGCCCATCATCGGCCCGGCACCGCCAAAGGCGAGGAACCAGAATTCACGCGGATCGAGGCCGAACCGTGACAGCAGGCCGCTGGTGTCGCTGTACATACCGGAGATGGCCAGCTCAATGGCGTTTTGCGCGGTCTCCTGCACCGTCAGGCCGAGGGCATCGGCCAGCGGTTGCCAGGCGGCACAGGCGGCCGCGACATCGACGGCGACAGCGTTGTAGCCCAGCGCGTCGTGCCCCATCATGCCGCAGGCGGCAAAGGCGTCGGTGGCGGTCGGCTGCGTGCCGCCGCGCCCGAAGCAGACCGGGCCAGGCAGCGATCCGGCACTGTCCGGGCCCATCTGCAGCACGCCCTGCCCGTCAATCCACGCCAGCGAGCCGCCGCCCTGACCCACCGAGGTAACGGCAACGGAGGGAATGTAGATCGGGAAATCCCCGATGATTTCACCGTTGCCCTGCGCCACATTGCCGTCGATGATCACCGCCACGTCAGCACTGGTGCCGCCGATATCGAGGCTGAGAATGTTGCCGAACCCACAGGCGCTGGCGAGATAGCTGGCCCCGATGACCCCGGACGCGGTGCCGGAGAGAACCATCTGCACACATTCACGTTTCGCCTGGTCGACGCCCATGACGCCACCGTTCGATTTGGTGATGCGCGGCGGCGGCTGCACGCCGAGCCGCTGCAGCGCCTGCTCAAAGGATTCGAGGTAGTGGATCACCATCGGCTGCACGTAGGCGTTGATGGTCGCGGTAATGGTGCGTTCATATTCGCGGATAATGGGCCAGATGTCGGCAGAACAGGAGGTCAGCAGCTCGGGTGCCTCCTCATTGATAATCGCTTTCACGGCTGCTTCATTGTGCCGGTTGCGATAGCTGTGCAACAGGGAGACCACGATGCCCTGGCAGCCCGCAGCGCGCGCCTGCGCGATAGCGTCGAGTACGCTCTGGCGGTCCACCGGCTGGAGTACCCTGCCCTGCGCGTCCATGCGTTCACGGATGGCAAAAACCCGGTCGCGCGAGATCAGCGGTGCAGGACGCCGCGAAAAGAGGTCATGAATATGGGGAATTTTCAGCCGGGCCAGCTCCAGCACATCACAGAAGCCCTCGGTAGCGAACAGCGCCAGCCGCACGCCACGCCGCTGGATCACCGCGTTGATGCCGACCGTGGTGCCGTGGGTAAAGTAGCCAATCTCCGCGGGGTCGATCCCCTGACGCTGCTGAAACTGCGCCAGCCCGGTGGTGATTTCACTGCCGGGCTGATCCGGGCGCGACAGGACTTTCAGGGTATGAATCTGGTTCGTTTGCTGATCGAGCACGGCAAAATCGGTAAAGGATCCGCCAATATCCACGCCAACGCGGTATCGCATCTCGGGTTAACTCCTGAGTCAGGGAGGGGGAAATTCCATCAGCGTCCCGGGGTGTTGCACCACACGCCAGCCGAGACGCTGGTAGACCTGATGCGCATCCTGGGTCGACAGCATCCAGCGATGCACCGTTTGCAGCTCCGGATGATCACGGACGCAGGTCGCCAGCCAGCTGCCCAGTCCGTGTCCACGCCAGTTTTCGTCAATGATGACGTCGCACAGCCAGCCAAAGCGGGTGTAATCGGTGATAAGACGGGCGAAGCCAATCTGCGCCTGCTGGTGATAGAGGCCAAACGGCAGCGAACCGGCGATCGCCCGCAGGGTTTTCTCGCGCGGCTGGCCCTGTGCCCAGTAGGACTTCTCCGCCAGCTGGTGGTGTATCCACCCCAGGTCGAGCCGCTGACGGTCGGTGGAGACGGTGAACGCATCGCGCTGCCACTGCTGGTCAGCAATCAGTAATGAGCTCATAACAACTCCTGATAACGGTTAAAAACAGTCTAAGGGGGTTCGCTGATCGGGTGAGGCTGAAGCGCGCCCTGAAACCGGATGCAGCGACTGAATTTTGCGCCGGGAAGAAATTTTATGCTGAGGGGAGTCAGGCCGATGCATGATGCAGAGTGAATGGGCGGGTAAGAGAAAAATCCGGGTAAACCGTGCAGGTCTGCACAGCCCCCGGAGCGCGGATTGCGCCGGGTGCGGTGAATGGAGATAGTGACCCTCTGCCGTAAAAAGCGCAGAGGATCGGCCCCCGGCTCTGGTCACTACGCCCCGAGTTCGACAGAATTCTGCTTGTCGATAAGTGAACGCAACGGCACGCTGCTTTTCATGATGGGCGATTTGATCACGATATAACTGAAATATTTGTCGATGCCGATCTGCGCATCCAGCATTTTCTCAATCACTTCCTGGTAATGTTCAATGCTGCGGGTAATAAAGCGCAGCAGATAGTCGTAGCCGCCGGTGATCAGATGGCACTCCATCAGCTCATCGACACTGCGCATCGCCGTTTCAAACTTCATAAAATCTTCGCGGCGATGACCCGACAGCGTGACTTCGGTAAAGACCGTCACAGAATCGGTAATGCGGGTGAGATTGATGTGGGCTTCATAACCGGTAATAAAACCAGCCTGTTCCAGACGTTTGACCCGTTGCAGACAGGGGCTGGGGGAAAGGCCTACTGCGTCGGCGAGGTTAACGTTGCTGATACGGCCATCTTTCTGGAGTTGCACCAGAATGTTGATGTCGATGCGGTCGAGTTTCATTAAGCCGTTCATAGCACCCCTCATTGTCAGAGCCTGGCCCATCAGGCGTCAGTATTGCAGGCTGGCAATAACCTGGCCTGACGGGCCAGGCGCTTAAGCAAATGTTCAGAACCTCCGGAAGATATATCACGCTTTACGGTAAATGCGCCAGCGCTTCGCAGTGGTTATACCAGCAGGAGGTTTTTAAATTACTTCAATAAAATCAATGAGGAATCGCAGTTTAACCCAGACGGCCTGTGGCACGCGCCAGCGCGATATCGAAGATATGCAGCGCCTCTTCCAGCTGGGAGTCGGTCGTCACCAGCGGGGCCAGGAAACGGATCGTATTACGATGCAGACCACACTTGATCAGCAGCAGTCCTTCCTGACAGGCGCTGTCGAGGATCTTCTGCGTCAGGGCCGCATCCGGGCGGCCGGTTTCGAAATCGAGGATTTCCACCGCCTGCATAAAGCCCACGCCGCGCACATCACCGATGCAGGCATATTTATCCGCCAGCTGCCGCAGCCGGGCATTGAGCTGTTCACCGAGCTGGCAGGAACGCTGTAGCAGGTTCTCCTGCTCAAACAGATCCAGCACCGCCAGCGCCGCCGCACACCCCAGCGCATTGCCGCCGTAGGTGCCGCCCAGTCCGCCCGGCGCTGGCGCGTCCATGATCTCCGCCCGTCCCACCACACCGGAAATCGGCAGGCCGCCACCCAGGCTTTTCGCCAGCGTGATCAAATCCGGTTTAATGCCCAGCTGCTGGAACGCGAACATGGTGCCGGTTCGCCCGAAGCCGGACTGCACTTCATCACAAATCAGCAGAATGCCGTGCTGGCTGGTAATGCGGCGCAGCGCCTGCATAAAGGCCGGGCCTGCAGGCAGGAAGCCCCCGTCGCCCTGCACCGGCTCGATAATGATCGCCGCCACCCGCTCAGGCAGGATCTGCACTGCGAAGAGCTGCTCCAGCGCCTTGAGGCAATCCGCCTCCGTAATGCCATGCAGCGGATTGGGGAAAGGCAGCCGGTAAATCTCGCCAGGGAACGGGCCAAAGTTCTGTTTATAAGGGGCGGACATGCCGGTCAGGGTGACCCCCAGCAGGGTGCGGCCATGGAATGCACCGTCAAAGGCGATGATGCCGGGGCGCTGCGTGTGGGCGCGGGCAATCTTCACCGCATTTTCTACCGCTTCGGCGCCGCTGGTGAAAAAGACGCTCTTGTAGGCTTCGTCTCCGCCTACCAGCCGGTTCAGCCGCTCCGCTAACGCGATGTAGCCCGGATAAGCCACCACCTGAAAACAGGCGTGCGAGACCAGACCGAGCTGGCGGGTCACGGCGTTGACCACCGCCGGGTGATTGTGACCGACATTGAGCACGCCGATGCCGCCGACAAAGTCGAGATAGCGATTGCCCTCCACGTCCCATACTTCACTGCCTCTGGCGCGCTCGATCACCAGCGGATGCGCGGTGACGACGCCACGCGGCACGTTCTGCTCACGTGCATCCAGTAACAGGTTGTTATCGGAGTATGCTTGCTGCTCTGCCATGACATTCTGCATTTTAAACCCTCATCCACGTAACGTTCGGTTGGCTCAAGTATCGCAACCTGTTGGTTTCCGACGCTGCCGTAATTCCGCAGGCAGCGGCATTTCCTGTCAAAATCCCGCTGCTTTCAGCAGGGAAATTTCTCTGCCAGTGCCTGACGAATCAGGGTGACAAACACGTTAACGCCATGCGGGATCAGCGCATCGTTAAAGTCGTAGGCGGCGTGATGTAACGGTCTGCAGGGCGCAGACCCCAGCCAGAGATAGGCACCGGGCCGCGCCTGCAGCATAAAGGCGAAATCTTCTGAGGTGAGCGCGGGCTGCGGCGCGGTTTCAGCGGCGATGCCCGCCTGTTTCAGCGCCTGCAGGCAGAACTGCGCCTCATCCGGGCTGTTCAGGGTCGCCGGGTAGTAGCGCAGATAGCGTACCTCGGCATGCAGGCCATGCGCGGCGGTGACATGTTCCGCCATCTGACGCAGCCGCGCTTCAATCGTCGCCTGTGCCGTCGGGCTGAAGGTGCGCACCGTACCGGTGATGTTCGCCTCCGCCGGGATCATGTTGTGGGAAAAGCCGCCCTCCATCCGGGTCACGGTGAGCAGCGCCGTTTCACAGGGGTCGAGCGCGCGTGAGACCAGGGTATTCAGCTGAACCACCAGCTCGCTGGTCGCCAGCAGGGTATCGCGGGTCAGGTGGGGCTGAGCGGCATGGCCTCCCCCGCCCAGCACCCGGATATCGAAGCGGTCTGCCGCCGCCATGATCGGGCCGGGCCGGGTCTGCACCTGGCCCAGCGGCAGTTCCGGCCAGTTGTGAATGGCGTAGACCGCCTCACAGGGAAAGCGGCTGAACAGCCCGTCGTCGATCATCGCCTTCGCGCCCGCCAGCCCCTCTTCGGCGGGCTGGAAAATGAAGCAGACGGTGCCGTCAAAACTGACGTCGCGCGCCAGTTTTTCTGCCGCCCCCAGCAGCATCACGGTGTGACCGTCGTGGCCGCAGGCGTGACTGACCTGCGTCACGCTGCTCTGCCAGGCGGTGCCGCTCTGATCCTGCATCGGCAGGGCATCCATATCGGCGCGCAGGCCAATCATCCGCTCGCTGTTACCCTTTTTCAGGATGCCGACCACGCCGGTCTGGCCGATGCCACGATGCACCTCAATTCCCAGCTGTTGCAGAAAGTTCGCCACCCTGTCGCTGGTGCGGTGCTCCTGAAAACCGAGTTCCGGGTGCGCATGCAGTTCGCGGCGCAGTGCCACTAAATGTTCCATCTCAATATCCTCGTGAGCGGTCGACCAGACCGTGCAGCGGCTCACCACGCTGATAACGGCGCAGGTTCTCCAGCAGCGCCGCAATGGCGCTCTCATTCTGTGTCTGGCTGGCAATGTGCGGCGTCAGCCACACGGCGGGATGGTGCCAGAAGGGGTGGCCCGGCGGTAACGGCTCCGGGTCGGTGACATCAATCACGGCGGCGCGGAGCTGGCCGCTCGCCAGCGCCTGCAGCAAAGCGTCATGATTAAGCTGCTGACCGCGCCCGGCCTGCACCAGTGCCGCACCCTGCGGCATCTGCGTAAACAGGGTGTGATTAAGCAGACCCTGGGTGGTGTCAGTCAGCGGCAGCAGACAGACCAGAATCTCGCTGTGCGCCAGAAAGTCCGCCAGATCTCCGGCACCGTGCCAGCAGCGCACGCCGGGCACGTGGCGCGGCGTGCGGCTCCAGCCAGCGCAGTCAAAACCCAGTGCGACCAGCTGCTGCAGCGCAGCCTGACCGAGTTCGCCCAGCCCCATCACGCCCACCCGCCGCTGAGCCGCAGGCTTCACCTGATGCGGCTGCCACTGCTGCTGGCGTTGCTGATGAAGATAGCGTGGCATGTCACGATGCAGCCCGAGCACCGCGAAGGTGACATATTCCACCATGCCCTGCGTCAGACCTGGCTCAATCATTCGTATGACCGGCAGATCGGGCGGCAGCGCGCTGAAGTCAAACTGATCGGCGCCGGCGCCGACAGAAAACAGCAGTTTCAGCCGGGGAAACAGCGCCGGAATATCGGCGGGGGGCTGCCAGGCCACCAGCGCCTCAACCTCTGCCGGATCGCCGGTCTCCGGCCAGATATGCAGCTGAATGTCGGGGGCATGCTCCGCCAGCCAGCGCTGCCAGATCCGTCCCCGTTCCGGTTCCGATTTATAGACGATATGCATCAGGCCATCGCCTGGGTCATTAAGCCAAAGGCCTGCATCCCCTGTGGCGTCCAGGGGGTGCCCCGGACCATCGTGGTCGGCGCATCCACCTGATCCAGCCCGAGGGTGTTGAGCCAGCTGGCCAGCGGCAGGCTGGCGTCGGTATCAATGCGCAGAAACTGGCCCTGCAGTGGCTGCATCAGGGTTGCCACCAGCGCCTGTGCCACCGGCAGCTCCGCGGCGATCACCGGCCCAATCGCCCAGCCGTGTCCAAACCGGCGCAGGCTGGCGAACCCCTGAATCTGCTGCTGATCGTCCTGTAACAGCAGGGTCTCACAGTCGCCCAGCAGATGGTCGAACAGCGCCGGACGATGCATGCCGTGCGCCTGCTGATCCAGCTTCACCAGCGCGGCGTGATCCGCCAGTGTCGCCGGTCGCAGATGCAGTCCGGCCGGGATCACCACGTCGGGCAGTGACGCCAGTGCGCGGGTCTGGTGCTGGCGGATCTCGCCGCAGCTGACAAAACCGAGCTTTTCATACAGCCCTTTGCCCATTTCGGTGGCGTGCAGCCGCACGTTGCCGTCGGGGACTTTTTCCAGCTGCGCCAGCATCAGCTGTTTGCCGAGGCCCCGCCCCTGCTGCTGATTATCCACAATCACCAGTCCCAGCGTGGCGGCGTGTTCGCCCCAGCGCCAGAGCACGGCGCTGCCAATCACTCTGCCCTGCTCTTCAATCACCGTGCCTTCGCCCAGCTGCAGCGCCAGCTGCCAGTCTTCGCGCCGGTGGGGCCACTTCAGCGCCTGCGTCATGCGGTAGCACTGTTCAATATCATCTGGCGTCATTGCGCGTAGTGTCAGGCTCATTGCGTTCTCCTTACATCATGCCTGGGGTGTCTAATCCGCTGCCGTCAACCAGACGGCTGTAGCGATAAGGGGCAGGGTCGACAATCGGGGTGGCCCCGGTTGCCAGATCGGCTGCCAGGCGTCCGGCACCCGGCCCGATGCCAAAACCGTGCGCGCTGTAGCCCGCCGAGAGCACCAGCCCCGGCAGTTTCGCCACGGTGGAGATCACCGGAATGGCGTCCGGCGTGCTGTCGATCATGCCGCCCCACGCCTGGGCCAGCCTGAGATTCGCCAGCGCCGGATATTCACGGCGCATCGCGGCCAGCCCCTCTTCCACGATTCGGCTGTCTGCCGCCGGATCGAGAATGCGCACCCGCTCAAACGGCGACGGGCGATCAAAGGCCCAGCGCCCCATCGCTTCGGGGCCTTTGAAAAAGGGCGACAGGCCAAGGTTGAGGGTGAGATTTTTGCGGCGGCTTTTAAATGTCGGATAGAACTGGCGGGCATAACGTAGCCCCTGCGCACCCGGCTCCAGCCGTCCGCGCCCCGATACCGAGACGGTATAGCTGCCGTCCATCTGCGGGCGGCAGGCGAAGCCCGGCGTATAGAGCGGCATCGCAATCGCCTGCTCTATCGGCTGCGTGCGGAAAGCCGTGCCGATGACATTGCCCAGCGGCAGATCGATGCCGTGACGACGGCAGAACATGGATGTCCAGGCCCCGGCGGCACAGATCACCCGGCTGGTTTTGATCAGCCCGCGTTCGGTCCAGACGCCGCTGACCTGACCCGCGGCGATATCCAGCCCGCGCACCGCACACTGCTGAAACAGCAGCGCACCTTTTTTCATCGCGCCCGCCACCAGGCCCGGCGCCGCCAGGCGGGGTTCCGCATGGCCGTCCGTTGGCGCAGAGAGGCCGCCCCGCCAGGCGGTGGTACTGCCGGGCGTCATCGCTTTTGCCTGCTCAGCGGTAAGAATCGAGCTGTTGACGCCATACCCCTTAGCCATCTGGATCCACGCATCCCAGGCGGCGATGTCTGACTCTTCCCGCGTGGCGTAAACCAGCCCGCTGCGACGGAATCCCAGCTCTTCGCCGGTTTCCGCGTTCAGCTCCCCCCAGCGTTGCAGGGCATAGATGATCAGCGGCAGCTCCCGCTCATCGCGGTTCTGCTGACGACACCATCCCCAGTTGCGGCTCGACTGCTCGGCCCCCACCAGGCCTTTTTCGATCAGCACAACCTTAACGCCCTGCTTCGCCAGTTCCCAGGTGGCGGCGGCCCCGGCAATACCGGCGCCAATCACCACCACATCGGCGGCGTCGGGAAAGTCCGTACTGTCCTGTACATAACGAATCGGTGCAGGCATAACAAAACGACCTCTGTTGTAAATGAAAAGGAGCACGCCATGACGCCAGCGGCCACCTACTCTGCTTTTAAAATCTCTTCATGCTCATCCAGCCAGCCCTGACGCAGCTCAGGCACAGCGCGTTTCAGCCGCTCAAAGTAGAGCTCGCTGGTGGGCTTGTCGTAGTCGCTGCGGGCCAGCTGGGTCACGATGCGCCCGCTTTTCATCACCACAATTTCGTCGCACACGGCGCGCACCGCATGCATGTCGTGGCTGATGAAGATCACGGAGAGGCCCAGCTCCCGGCGCAGTTCACTGATGAGGTCGAGCACGGCGGCCGCCACCACGGTGTCCAGCGCCGAGGTAACCTCATCACACAGAATCAAATCGGGCTCAGCCGCCAGCGCGCGCGCCAGATTAACGCGCTGCTTCTGGCCGCCCGACAGCGCCCAGGGACGCCGTCCCAGCACGCTGCGCGGCAGCTGCACCAGATCCAGCAGCTGATTGAGCCGCTGCTGACGGGCCGCACCGCTCAGACCATGAAACAGCGTCAGCGGACGCGACAGAATGCGCTCAACACTGTGAGCCGGATTCAGGGCGGTATCCGCCATCTGGAACACATACTGAATGCGTCGCAGCTCGTTGTCAGGGCGTTTCTGCATATCGCCCGCGATATAGTGACCGTTAAACAGGATGTGGCCGTGACTCGGGGCGTTGAGCCCGGCGATGGCGTGCGCAAGCGTGGTTTTGCCCGAGCCGGACTCCCCGATAATGCCAATCGCCTGCCCTTTCCATAGCCTGAGGTTGACGTCTTCCAGGATGCGCACCTTCGGGTGGCCCTCCCTGTCGCGCGGGCCATAACCGGCGCAGAGATCGCGCACTTCCAGCAGCGGCTGAATATCGGCCGCCGCGGGACACCAGCTGCTGGGCCGCTCTTTCTGGCGCGCCGCATCCATCAGCAGGCGGGTGTACTCCGCCTGTGGCGCGCCAATCAGATGTGCGGTCGTGCCATATTCCGCCATTTTGCCGCGCAGCAGCACCAGAATCCGATCGGCCATCTGCGCCACGACGGCCAGATCGTGACTGACGTAAATGGCGGTGACGCCGCGCTGCACCACCACCCGGCGAAAGGCTTTCAGCACCTCGACCTGGGTAGTCACATCCAGTGCGGTGGTGGGTTCATCCAGAATCACCACGTCCGGGTCGCCAATCAGCGCCATCGCCGTCATCAGACGCTGCAGCTGACCGCCTGACACCTGATGCGGATAGCGGTCACCGATGCTCTCCGGATTGGGCAGCGCCAGCTCACGGAACAGGCCAATCGCTTTTTCCCGCGCCGCTTTGCGGGTCAGGGTGCCGTGAATGACCACCGGCTCAATCACCTGATCGAGGATTTTCATGCCCGGATTAAACGACGCGGCGGCGCTCTGAGCGATATAAGCCACTTTATTACCGCGAAAGGCGCGCAGCTGGCCTGGCGTCAGGCTGCTGACGTCGGTGCCGGCGACGTGAATATTGCCCCCGGCAATCCGGCAGCCGCTGCGGGCGTAGCCCATCAGGGCCATCGCGATGGTGGTTTTGCCCGAGCCGGACTCGCCAATCAGCGCCAGCACCTCGCCTTTCTGCACGGTAAAATGAATGTCGGAAACCAGGTCGATCTCTTCGCCGCGATCGGTCTGCGCGGTGACGCGCAGTTTATCGACCGAAATCACCGGCATAGCCGTATGGGGTGTCACGTTCATGCTCCCTCCTTCGCCAGCGTCAGCGGACGCATCGCCTGCAGGCTGTCGATAAACAGGTTGGCGCCAATGGTCAGACTGGCAATGGCCAGCGCGGGCATCAGCACCGCCGGTGAGCCGTCAAACAGCCCCTGCATGTTTTCACGCACCAGCGTGCCCCAGTCGGCATAGGGTGGCTGCACGCCCAGGCCGAGAAAGCTCAGGCCGCTGAGCAGCAGCACGATGTAAACAAAGCGCAGGCCAAAGTCGGTCAGCATCGGGTGCACCATGTTAGGCAATATGTCGTGAATGGCGATATGCCAGCGGCTTTCGCCCCGCAGCCGTGAGGCGCGGACGTAGTCCATGCTGCGCAGCGAGCTGGCCATGGCAAAGGCGATACGGAATGCGCCCGGCCAGTAGGTAAAGACCGCCGTCAGGATCAGCATCGGCAGCGACGAGCCAAAGACGGCGACGATCATCAGCGACAGCACTTTTCCCGGCAGCACCAGCAGCGCATCGTTGATACGGCCCAGTAACTCCTCCAGCCAGCGTCCCGTGACCGCCGCCAGCAGCGCCAGCAGCGTGCCGACCAGGCTGGCCAGCAGCGCCGCGCTCAGCGCCAGGCCGATTGAGAACTTCGCGCCATAGAGAATGCGGCTCAGCATGTCGCGGCCAAGATAGTCGGTGCCCAGCAGGTTGTCCGCCGTCAGCCCGCCCATCAGCGGCCCGCCGCCGATATCATCGATGCTGTGCGGGGCCAGCGCGGTGCCGAACAGCGCCATCAGCAGCCAGAACAGGGAGATCAGCAGTCCCATCCGGCCAGACCAGGAGAGTGACTGTAAGAAACGCCAGGGCAGCAGAAGAGTATTCATGCGCTTCTCCATTTCGGGTTAAAGGCGATAGTCAGGATGTCGGCCAGCAGCAGCAGCACCAGATAGCAGGCGGCGAACAGCATGACGCAGAGCTGCACCACCGGCAGATCGCGGTTGCTGACGGCATCCACCAGCTGACTGGCCAGACCGGGATAGCTGAAGATGGTTTCGATGATGATCACCCCGCCAAACAGATAGGAGAGGCTGAGTGAAATCGCGTTGGCAATCGGGCCAACCGCGTTAGGCAGGGCGTGACGCAGCACGGCTCTGAGCGGTGACACCCCTTTCAGCCGCGCCATCTCCAGATAGGGGCTGTCGAGCTGATTGATGATCGCCGCCCGCGTCATCCGGGCCATCTGCGCCACCAGCACACAGCAGAGCGTCAGCACCGGCAGCGCATAGGCTTTGAGGTAACTCAGCAGGTCGCTGTCCGGGCTGCCGAACGACATCGCCGACACCCAGTGCAGCCTGACGGCGAAAATCAGCACCGCGACCGTCGCCACCAGAAACTCCGGGACGGCGACCGTTGCCATAGTGCCGATAACCAGCGCCCGATCGAGCCGTGACCCGCGATTCATCGCCGCGATGATGCCGATGAGCAGCGCCAGCGGCACGCAGATCAGCGTGGTAATGCCCGCCAGTTCAAACGTCGCCGGAATGCGCTGGGCCACCAGCTGTGCGACTGGCAGATGGCTGGCAAACGAGGTGCCGAAATCGCCCTGCAACATGCCTGTCAGCCAGTGGACGTAACGCATCAGCAAAGGCTGATCCAGCCCCAGCTGCTGCCGTAACGCCGCCACCGTCTCCGGCGTGGCGTTCTGCCCGAGGATCATCTGCGCCGCGTCACCCGGCAGCAGGCTGGTGATGAAAAACACCACCGCCGAGACGATAAGCAACGTCAGGATGCCGGCACCGGTTCGCCGGGCAATCAGGAACAGCATATATCGGTTCATCGGCGTTCTCCTTACTCAGGTTCCGGATCAGGCGGTCAGCCAGGCAAACTCATGAAAGCGATACCCCATCATCATGCCCGACGGCCAGGCTTCCACCCCTTTGACCTTTTTGCTGTAGCCATCGGTGGAGCTGATAAAGGTCGGGATGAGGGTGCCGCAGTGGTCATAGATCAGCGTCTGCATGTCGCCATACATCTGCTTGCGTTTCGCCTGATCGCGTTCCCCCCGTGCCGCCACCACCAGCTGGTCAAACTGCGGATTTTTCCAGCCCGATTCGTTGCTTGGCGCGGTAGAGAGATAAAACTGTGAGAAGAGCATGTCGAGCGTCGGACGCGGGTTTATCGAGCCATATCCCACGGGATCTTTAGTCCAGTGCGACGACCAGTAGCCGTCATACGGCACACGTCGCACTTTGATGTTAAGCCCGGCCCCGCGCGCAATCTGCTGGATCATCTGACCGCCTTCGGTTGCCCCTTCAATGTTGGGCGTGGTTACGATCTCCACCGTTGACCCGGCCATCCCGGCTTTTTTGATGTGGAATTTCGCCTTTTCCACATCCAGCGGGCGCGGTTTCAGGTCGGCGTTGTAGAGCGGATGCCACGGTGGCACCGGGGTGTCGTTACTGACGTCACCGTAGCCCTGCAGGACCGTTTTCACCAGCATTTCGCGCGGCTGCAGATATTTCATCGCCAGCACAAAATCTTCGTTGCTTCCCGGCTTCACGTCGGTGCGAATAATCAGGTTGGTGTACATCCCCGATTTACTCTCCAGCACGCCGAAGTCGCTGCTGGCTTTGATGCGCTTGCAGTCGGCGGCGGTCATGGCCGCGACGATCTGCAGATCGCCCGACATCAGCGCATTGACGCGCGCGGCACCGTCGGTGACGCCTATCAGCTCCACCTCATCCAGGTGCGGCAGGCCCGGCTTGTAATAGTTGGGATTTTTCGTGCCGATGGCGCGCACGCCGGGCATAAAGGCTTTGCAGATGAACGGCCCGGTGCCGATCCCTTTGCTGAAATCTTTGGTGCCATCCTGCACGATTAAAAACGGCGGCGTGGCCAGCATGTAAGGGACATCGAAGTTGGCGCTGTTCAGCTCCAGCAGCACCTCATTGTCATTGACCGCGGTGAAGGTTTTGAACTGGTCGGCCAGCTTGAAAGCGATGGAGGCGATAGCCGGATCTTTGTGGCGGCTGAGTGAGTAGATGACATCTTTGGCGGTCAGCGGTTTGCCGTCATGGAAGGTCACGCCCTTACGCAGCTTGATATGCCAGGTGACGCCATCGCCCGACTCCACCGATTCCGCCAGGGCCGGTTGCACCATCAGATTTTTATCCAGCTCGGTCAGGCCGCTGTAAAACATAAACTGGCGGGTATAGTCGGCGCTGTTGTTACTTTTGGCCGGGTCGAGCGTGTCGGTGGCCGACGCATTCGACATCGCCGCGCGCAGTTTACCGCCCTTCACGGGCTTATCGTCCGCCTGTGCTGCCCCGGAAAAACCGATCAGGCCGCTGCTCATCACCGCACCCGCGGAGAGGATTTTCATCAGGCTGCGGCGTGACAGTGTGCCTTCGGTGATCATGCGCGTCAGTGCCGGATTTACCGCATCAGCGTCGTTATTATCAAATTTACTCATCTCTGTACCCTCAATAGTCAGGCGAACCGGGGATCATTTTCTTACGGTGCTGGCAACCTGGCAGCCAGCCTCCGATGGGGGTTATGAAAGGCGATCCTTTGCTTTGTAATAGAGTCCTGCGAGCGGTAAAAACCATGGCTTACCGTGATAACCGGGCAGCGCGGGCCATGTCTCACGCTGCCAGGGATTGTCCGTCGCTTTTTCAGCCAGCAGGTCGGCCATGACCCGCCCCATCCAGACCGACATCTGGGTGCCGTGACCGCTGTAGCCCAGCGAGTAGAAAACGCCATCCTGTTCACCGGCGTGAGGCAGACGGTCGGCCGTCATATCGACCATGCCGCCCCAGCAGTAGTCCACCTGCGCCTGGCCGAGCTGGGGCAGCATCTGCGTCATCGCCCGGCGCAGGATCTCGCCACTGCGGGAGTCCGAGGTGGGATTGCTGACCGCAAACCGGGCGCGCCCGCCAAACACCAGACGGCGATCGGCGGTGGTGCGGAAGTAGTTGCCGATATTCAGAGAGGTGACGTAGGTGCGGTCCTGCGGCAGCACCTGTTGCAGCAGCGCCGGGTCCAGCGCTTCCGTCACCACAATAAAGCTGCCGACCGGCACGATGCGGCGCTGAAACCAGGGAAAGGGACCGACGTTGGAGCAGCCGGTCGCCATCAGCACTTTATCCGCCAGCAGCGTGCCCTGCGCGGTGTGGACCCGGTGCTGATACCCCTTCATCCGCTCTAACTTCGTCACGGCGTGATGGGGGAAAATTTTTGCGCCGCTGCGGGCGGCCGCTTCGGCCAGACCGACACCAAACTTGCCCATGTGCATCTGACCGCCACGCTGCTGCAGCAGGCCACCGTGAAAGTCATCGCTGGCGATCTCGTCACGCACCGCCGTTTTGTCGAGCAGGGCGATCTCCGGGTCAACGGTGCGGCGCATCAGTTCATAAGCCTCCTGCAACCCGGCCATATGAGACGCTTTGCTGGCGAGCTTGAGCTTGCCACACAGCCGGAAGTCGCAGTCGATCGCTTCGTCCTGGATCAGTTGCCGGACATAGCTCACGGCATCGTCAAACGCCCGATAGAAGCGGCTGGCCTGCTCCAGGCCCTGACTGGCCACCAGCGCGGCGAAGTTCTGCGCCACACCGGTGTTGCAGTGGCCACCATTGCGCGCCGACGCCTGGCTCATAACTTCGCCACTCTCCAGCAGCACAACGCTGATTCCGCTGCGCGCCAGGCTGAGCGCCGCCGAGACGCCGGTGAAGCCGCCGCCGATCACCACCACGTCAGCGTGGGCCGGCAGCGGTTCGCGGGCGGCACCGGTAAAGGCGGGAGCCGTGGCCTGCCAGAACGATTCCAGTTTCATGGGGGTTCCTCAGAGTCCGACGACGCCAGGCAGGCCGCCGATGTCGTTAATTTCGGTGTACCCGTAGTAGGGGTTTGCCGGCTCATGGCCGCGATTGACCCAGACTTTGTTTTTGATGCCGAGATCGTGTGCGGTCATCAGGTCATAGCGGAAACTGGAGGAGACGTGCAGGATCTCCTCCGGGCCGCAGCCGAGCTTGTCCAGCATGTACTCGAAGCCCTTCATCTGCGGTTTGTAGGCACCCGCCTCTTCCGCCGTAATGGTCATGTGGATGGGCGCGCCCAGACGCGGAATATGATGCGGGATCAGATCTTTCATTGAGTTGGTGAGCAGCACCAGCGGAAACGCTTCGGCGACTTTCGCCAGACCTGCCGGCACGTCGGGATGCGGGCCCCAGCTCGCGCAGTCGGTGTAGATAAAGTCGCTGTCGGCTTTCTCCCAGCGAACACCCCATTTTTTACAGGTGCGCTGAATCGCATTGCTGACCACGTCGTAGTAGGGTTTCCATGCGCCCAGCACTTCATCCAGGCGGTAGGCTGAAAAGTCCCGGGTAAAGGCGTCCATGTCGGCCGGGTCGACGCGGTCGCTGAAACAGCGCTGCGCGGCGCCGGCCATATCGAAGCGAATCAGCGTGCCGTAACAGTCGAACGTGATAAATTTCGGTTTAAACAGAGCCATGTCACACCCTCATAGTCGTCAGTTGTGCTTAGAAATCGATAAGAACGCTCTTCTGGCGCTGGCAGGCCTGAAATGCCTGACGCCCTAAATCTTTACCAATGCCGGAGCCGAGAAAGCCGCCGGTGGGGATGATGAAGTCGCCGGAGCGGCCATAGCGGTTGATCCAGACGGTGCCGGCGTCAATGGCGCGCATGGCGCGCAGCGCACGCGGCAGGCTCAGCGTGTGCACCCCGGCACAGAGGCCGTAGATCGCATGTGCCGCCATCGCCAGTCCCTGCTCTTCATCATCAAAGGTCTGCACCGTCAGCACCGGGCCAAAGATCTCCTGCTGCACCGCCGGGTTATCCTGGGTGACGTGGCTGAGCAGCGTAGGCTGCCAGAACCAGCCCTCGTCGGTGTCGGCAAAACGCGCGCCGCCGACAATCACCTCGGCACCCTGCGCTTTCGCCGCCTCAATGACCGAGCTGACTTTGTTGCCCTGGCGCGCATCAATCAGCGGCGCGTAGCGGCTGCTCTCCTGCCAGGTGACGCCCGGTTTCACTTCCCGGCAGAGCTGCGCCAGCCGCTCAACCAGCGGATCGGCGATGTTGCGCTGCACAATCAGGCGGGTGCCCGCCACACAGGCCTGACCGCCGTTAGCGGTGAAGCCGCGCAGAATGCGCTGGGCCAGCACCTCAGTGTCGCCTGCATCATCAAAGACCAGCTGCGGACTTTTGCCTCCCAGCTCCAGCGTGACCGGTTTCATGCCGAACTGTGCCGCGTCGCTCATGATGCGTGCACCGGTCTGCGTCGAGCCGGTAAACGAGACTTTGCGCACCAGCGGGTGTTTCACCAGCGCACTGCCGGTGACCGCCCCACTGCCCTGCACGATGTTCAGCACCCCGGCCGGTAAGCCCGCCTGAATCGCCAGTTCGGCCATGCGCACGGTGGAGAACGGCGTCAGTTCAGACGGCTTGAGCACCACCGCATTGCCCGCCGCCAGCGCCGGACCGCATTTCCACGACGCCATCGACAACGGGAAATTCCACGGGGTAATCGCGCCAATCACGCCATAGGGTTCAGCGATCAGCATGCCGAGGCTGCTGTCGCGGGTGGGAAAGAGATCGCCGCTGTATTTGTCAGCGCATTCGGCATAGAAGCGAATCGCTTCGGCCGTGAAAGGGATTTCGTGCTGCACCACGTCGCTGATGGGTCGGGTCGATCCCAGCGCTTCCAGCTGGGCCAGCAGGGGATCCTGCTCAATCAGATCTGCCCAGCGGCGCAGAACCCGGCCACGTTCCCGTGGCGCGCAGCCTGACCAGCCGCTGGTTTTCAGCGCCTGATGCGCCACGGTCACGGCGTGATCGACATCTTCTGGCGTGGCGTCCCGTAGCTGCGCATAGACCCGGCCGTCTGAGGGGCGTTTAACCTCAGACAGGGCACCCTGGCCTTGCACGTGCTGGCCGCCAATATAATGGCCAGCCGGAAGAGAAACGTTTTCAGGGTCGAAACTTAACATGGAATAATTCCTTATTTGTTACACCCATCAGTTGCTGGTTAATTCGTTTTTCAGCCGCCGATTTCTGCGCGGGTAATAAGCTAATGCAGAAAGTATGCCAGCCGGGCAAAAAATAAAAATGCGTTTAAAACAGCGCAAAAAAATTTTCTGCCGTATTGCCGGATGATTTTTTGCGGAATTGCCGAACAATTAAACAGATGATTTACTTCACAAAAATCCTGCGCTCTGCTGGTGCAGCCTGCACGGAAATTGCACCAAAGCGGATATTCCGGGCAAGGCGGATGATTAACTGAAGCCTGCCCCGCCGGTTTACTGAAGCACTTCACATCCCGAATCATTTCTTATGTTTTAAACCCGATACGTTGACGCCGAAAAAAATCATCCGGAATAGCCGACAAAAAAAACGCCAGCCGGATGAACCGGCTGGCGTTTAATTACTCGTTATTCACAGACTGCCGATATGAAACGTTTTTTGTTCCAGATATTCATCAATGCCGTAACGTGATCCTTCCCGGCCAATGCCGGAGAGTTTCACTCCGCCAAAGGGAGCCACTTCCAGTGAGATCGCACCGGTATTGAAGCCGACCATCCCGAACTCCAGCGCTTCCGCGACCCGCCACGCCCGCCGGATGTTCTCGGTGAAGAAGTAGGCCCCCAGACCATAGGGCGTGTCGTTCGCCATGGCGATCGCCTCCTCTTCACTGTCAAAAATAAACAGTGGCGCGACCGGGCCAAAGGTCTCCTCATGTGCGATGCGCATCGAGGCGGTCACCTCCCCCAGAACCGTAGGCTGTACAAAGGTGCCATTGCCCTGGCTGATGCCGCCGGTCAGCAGGGTTGCGCCCTGGCTCAGCGCATCATCAATGTGACCATTCACTTTTTCCACCGCTCGGTCATTGATCAGCGGGCCGATGGTGCTGTCAGGCGCAAAACCATCGCCCACTTTCAGCGTGGCGACCGCCTCCAGCAGTCGTGCGGTAAAGCGCGCATAGATACTGCGCTGCACCAGAATGCGGTTGGCGCAGACGCAGGTCTGTCCGGCGTTGCGAAATTTGCTGAGCATGACCCCGGCCACCGCAACCTCGATATCGGCATCCTCAAAGACAATCAGCGGTGCGTTTCCACCCAGCTCCAGACTCAGACGTTTGATGCTGTCGGCGCTCTGCTGCATCAGTAACTGCCCGATCCGGGTAGAGCCGGTAAAGGAGATTTTGCGCACCGTGCGGCTCCCGGTCAGGGCCGCGCCAATCTCCGTGGGCAGGCCGGTTACTACCTGCAATACCCCGGGCGGGAAACCGGCGCGCTCTGCCAGCACGGCCAGCGCCAGCGCGGAGAGCGGCGTCAGTTCTGAAGGTTTAACGATGATCGGACAGCCAGCCGCCAGCGCAGGCGCTACCTTGCGGGTGATCATCGCAATCGGGAAATTCCACGGTGTAATCGCGGCGGCCACGCCGACCGGCTGTTTCAGCACCAGAATGCGGCGGTCATCGCTGGGCGCGGGAATGGTATCGCCATAAATGCGGCGCGCCTCTTCGGCGAACCATTTCACGAAGCTGGCCCCGTACAGCACTTCCCCTCTGGCTTCTGCCAGCGGTTTACCCTGTTCGGCGGTCATGATGATTGCCAGGTCATCGGCATTTTCAATAATCAGCTGATGCCACTTCTCCAGCAGCGCGGCACGGCTGGCATTGGGCGTCCTGCCCCAGCTGATGCGTACCGTTTCCGCATAAGCAATGGCCTGCTCCGTTTCGGCGTATCCCAGCGCCGGGATCGTCGCCAGCGTTTCACCCGTGGCGGGATTGGTAACCGGCAGCGTGGCCCCCTGCTGCGCATCCTGCCAGCATCCGGCAAACAGCGCCTGCTGGCGCAGCAGATCGCTGTCGTTGAGTTGAAGTTGCGACATAACATCCCCCTGTAGTGAGCTGCTTCCACTTTATCGCGCCCGGTGAGTGCAGGATGTTGTTTCAGGGTGAGAGAGAGGCTGGCGAAGAGGTTTTAAGCAGGCTTTCGAAATTTTATGCCGTGGGGGAAACCCGGCGCATCCTGCCGGATGCGCGGAGTGATTAAATCTGGAAGTCGATAACCGGCTCGTCGTCGCTGCTGTACGAGAGCGCCTGACGCTTGATCTCCTCCAGTGACAGGTTGGCGTTGCAGAGTTCCAGAAACTGCCAGACATAGTTGCGTTGCAGCTGACCGCGCTTCAGGCCGAGCCAGACGGTGCTGGCATCGAACAGATGGGTGGCATCAATGCGCACCAGCTCTTCACTCTCTTCGGTTTCACACGCCTGGTCGGCCAGAATCCCGACGCCTAACCCGAGCTTAACGTAGGTTTTCACCACGTCGGAGTCCTGAGCGCTGAGTACGATGTCCGGTTTCAGACCGGCGCTCTGGAAGGCGCGATCCACCCGGGAACGGCCGGTAATGCCCTGCCGGTAGGTAATAAGGGGATGGCGGCTGAGGGTGCTCAGCGAAACGGGCTGGTTCTGCACCAGCTCATGCCCTTTTGGCACCAGTAAGGCGTGGTGCCAGCTGAACCAGGGAAAAGCCGCCAGGCTGCTGTTGTTAACCAGCATCTCACTGGCGATGCCGACATCTGCCTCTCCCGCCAGCAGCATCGATACAATCTCCTGCGGGGAGCCCTGATTGAGTTCCAGCCGGACATTCGGATAGAGCTGGCGAAACGCTTTGATGATCTTCGGCAGGCTGTAGCGCGCCTGAGTATGGGTGGTGGCGATCGTGAGGATACCGCTGGTTTCATTGGTAAACACATCGGCCAGGCGGCGGACTTTACCCGCCTCATCAAGGATGCGTTCGGCAATGGTCAGCAGCGCTTTACCCGGCTCGGTCATTCCCAGCAGACGTTTACCGCGGCGGATAAAGATCTCCACGCCAAGTTCATCTTCCAGATCCCGGATGTGCCGACTCACACCCGACTGGGAGGTAAAGAGCGTGTTAGCGACTTCCGTTAAATTAAATTCACAGCGGGCCGCCTCGCGGATAATTTTAAGCTGCTGGAAATTCACGGTATTTACCTCCCTTTACATAATCTGATTCTGTGATGGTAAGAACTATTATTGATAACGGGAAATACTAAAAAATTTGGCTTTATGAATTTAGGGAATAAAGGGTGGGGTTGTTCGTTGCGTGAATGGGCGCTGGGGAAGGTCGCTACGCGGGTTGAGTCTGAGCAAGTTTCGTTCGCCGGATAAGTCCGGCAGTTTCAGTTTCGCCTCTGCAGGCGACCGACAAGGGGGCGCCAGTCGCCGCGCCCCCTTGACCCCGGGCTCCGGCCTGCCTCACCGCCGCTTCGCGGTCCCTTCGCTTCTTCCGGATTTCTCACGGACCGGCAGGACGCGCCATCCCTGGCGCGACCCTGCCTCTTCGCGACATCCCTGTCGCTCGTCCTGAAATCCCTCATCCGCTCAGCGGCTCAGACGGCCTCCCTCCCCGCTGTTATCTCTTCTTCTACTGTTAAGAACTTTACTGCGGTGAGTTTTAAAGAATGTCTTTGGCTTCGGTGCAAACAGACAACGCTCCATTTAGGAAAAACGAAGATATCAAAGGCGGGGGTGTGGGAGAGGCATCCGGCGCGCTGAGGAGCAACCGGAGGCCAGGATGAGCCGACAGGACGTCGGCGAAAGGACGGCACGAGCCAGGGATGGCGAGTCCGGACGGTCCGTCGGCCGCAGGGCGTGACGAAGGTACCCCGCAACGCGGGGCGCGGAGGCTGCCGGACGCCGGGATTGTTAAGGGGCGGGCGTCCGCCCCTTGACGCGTCCGCCTGCACGGGCAGGCTGAAACTCCCTCACGCCTGGCGGGCGAAACCTTCTCAGAGCCAGCCCGCCGCCAGGTAAACACTCCCCACCGCCAAGTGAAAACGCCCCGCGCCTGGCAGGCCCCCTAGTATTAACTCACTAACATCAGCTCCCGCTCCTCGTTCAGCGGCGTGTTCAGCAGCGACAGCAGGATGTTTTTCACCGCCTGTGCGGAAGGCGACAGCGGCAACCGCGCGGAGATGTTCAGCGACAGCGGCAGACTGAGTGAGGGACTGTTGATGCGCGCCATCCAGGCATCCGTCGACCCCACCAGCGAACGGGCGGCGGATTCCGGTAATACGGTTACGCCCATGCCGCTGGAAATGGCGGCGGTCAGGGTAGAAATCGATTCAATCTCACCGATAATGCGGGCGCTCAGGCGACGCAGGGAAAACGCTTCATCAACCCGCTTACGCACCGCACTGTAGTCGCGCGGCAGGAACAGGCTCATCTGCGCCACATCCGCCAGATCAACGCTGGCACCCGGGCAGTCGGTGGCGCCCACCAGATAGAGATCCTCTTTCATCAGCGGCATGCTGTTGATCCCGGCTGTGGGCGCGCGGTCGTAGAGCACCGCCATATCCAGCTGACCGGACATCACTTTCTCATTCAGTACGCTACCGCTGTTTTCGTGCAGGTAGACCAGGACTTCAGGAAACTGATCGCGAACGGTCTGCAGCAGCGGCATCGTCAGCGAAGAGGCCGCGGTACCTGGTGCCAGACCAATTGAAACCTGACCACTGAGGATCTGACCGGCATTGATGACCGCCGTCTGGGCCTGCTCACACTGGCGCAGAATGGTGCGCGCATGACCGTAGAGAATCTTACCGGCCTCTGTCGGCGTGACGCCCCGCTTGGTGCGGATCAGTAACTGCTGATCCAGTTCATTCTCCAGCGTGGCGACCTGCTGACTGAGTGCAGGCTGGGCGATATGCAGCACTTCCGCTGCCTGCGTCAGACTGCCGATATCGACGATTTTCACAAAGTATTTCAGTCGTCTTAAATTCATCTTGCCTCCGTCACTAGCCCTGAATAGCGAATAGGATCTGCGTCCTTCGCCTGATGAGAGAGATTTTGCAAGATGCAGGCCAGGTTTAAATATCGCTCCCTGACTAGACTCAGGATTTTTCCTAACGGCCCGGAAAATAAGCGTTTCTGATTACCTCTTAGGGGTTAATAAGGATCGGGAATGGCTGAGCCGGGAAGCCAGACCGCCCGGACGCACTGTGACAGTGCATTTGCTGCGAGGAGGGTGTGCAGAAAAGTGATGACGGGTTGTACAGTTTTAGTGCAGTGAAAGGGCATGACATCGGCTGAAGGCCTGTCTGGCCTGCATCGCGGCTTAACCGGCCTGAAAACGATGTAACCGCTATCAGCGGGATTTCTTATCATGAAGCGCCGTGATGAATAAACAGCAGGTGCTGCCCTCTCCCTGTCGCTGAAGAGGGCAACGGTTGCCGGTCAGCGTTTTTTGCGGTTGCGATGCATATCGATAGAGACGGCTGCCACGATAATGATCCCTTTGATAATGTCCTGAATGTAGGCATCGACACCCACGAAGGTGAATCCGCTTTTAATCAGGCCGAGGATCACCGCACCAATCAATGTACCTGTGATACGCCCGACGCCGCCCATCAGACTGCTACCACCGATAACGGCTGCGGCAATGGCGTCCAGCTCGTAGGACATCCCCATGCTTGACTGACCGCTGCTGACGCGCGCCGCCAGAACCACACCAGCCAGACCCGACAGGGCACCCGCAATGGTGTAGACAATGATCAGATACTTATTAACGTTGATCCCGGAGACTTTCGCCGAGGTCATGTTGCCGCCGATGGCATACACATATTTGCCGTAGCGGGTATGTTTCAGGGCGATATGGAACAGCAGCGCGACCGCCAGGAAAATCACAACCGGCATCGCGCCCTGGCCTATGGCGGTAAAGCCGTCAGAGAGGAAGCTGATCGGATTGCCCTGAGTGTAGTACTGCGCAAGGCCGCGAGCCGACACCATCATACCCAGCGTGGCGATAAAGGGCGGAATACCGGTACGGGTAATCAGCACCCCGTTGACCAGCCCTGCCAGCAGCCCGACTCCGATACCGGCAGCAACCGGGATGACCGCGGGCATATTGACCAGTGACGGGAACATCGGTGAGAGACTGTCGGAGGTCTGCGCCAGACTTGCAGCCACCACCGCCGCCAGGGCGATCACGGAACCGGAGGAGAGATCGATGCCGGTCGTAATGATGACCTGGGTCACGCCGACGGCAATAATCCCGATAATCGCCACCTGCAGCACAATCAGGATCAGGCGATTGGTGTTGAGCAGGAAAGACTGGTCACGCACATACCAGCCGAACATTTCAAAAATCAGTGCAATCCCCACCATCACCACAAAAATGCCGGTATCTTTCGGCAGCTTATGACGCAGACTGGCAAAAAAAGAGGGTTGCTGCGGGGCTGCCGGGGTGGCAGTAACTTTCATATTGCTCATAGTGGTTTCGCGCCTCATTCGGATGCCAACGACAGAATGGTTTCCTGATCGGCTTCTTCTTTATCGAGGATGCCGGTTATACGCCCGCCGTGCATGACCATCACCCGGTCGCTCATGCCAAGGATTTCCGGCAGTTCAGAGGAGACCATGATGATCGCCACGCCACGGTTGGCGAGTTCACTGATTAAGCGGTAAATCTCCGCTTTTGCGCCGACGTCAATGCCACGGGTCGGCTCGTCCAGAATCAGAATCTTCGGCTGAGCCAGCAGCCAGCGGGCAATCAGGACTTTCTGCTGATTTCCGCCGCTGAGGTTATTGATGATCTGATCCATTGTCGGGGTTTTGATATTGAGACGGCGGATTTGGTCCATGCAGTCCTGCGCCATCTTCACATGGCTGACAAAGCCGCTTTTACCGCTGTACTCCGGCATATTGACGATGCTCATGTTCTCCATCACCGAGAGCACCAGAAAGAGTCCGGATTTCTTACGGTCTTCGGTCAGGAACGCCATGCCCTTTTCGATCGCGGTGGACGGCGAGTCGATCGTCACCGGTACGCCATCAATTAAGATCTCGCCGCTGTCAAAGCTCTCCATGCCAAACAGACTCTCCATCACCTCGCTGCGACCGGCGCCCACCAGCCCGGCGACGCCGAGGATCTCCCCGCGCCGCACGCTGAAGCTGACATCGGTGAAACGATCTTTGCAGGTGAGGTTTCGCACCGTCAGCACCTCTTCGCCAATGGCGCTGTTAAATTTCGGAAACAGCTGGGTCAGTTCACGCCCGACCATCTGGGTGATCAGCGACTGGCGGGTATACTTCTCCGTCTGGTCGCTGGCGATCCAGCTGCCATCGCGGAAAATGCTGACCTCATCGGTGATGGTGAAGATTTCATCCATCTTGTGACTGATGTAGATGATCGCTTTGCCCTGCTCGCGCAGGTCGCGAATGATGGTGAAGAGATGCGCCACTTCGGTTTCCGTAAGCGCGGAGGTGGGCTCGTCCATAATGACGACGTCCGAGTCCCAGGAGACCGCTCTGGCAATCTCGACCATCTGCTGTGAGGCGATACTCAGTTCACCCACCATCCGATCGGCTTTCAGGCGGATGTTCAGGCGGTTGAGCAGTTCCTGTGTCACCTGATTAAGCCGGGCGTGATCGACAAAACCAAATTTCATCGGCTCGCGGCCCAGCCAGATATTCTCAGCGACGGTCATGTAGGGCACCAGGTTAAGCTCCTGGTGAATCATCGAAATGCCGGAACGCAACGCGTCCATGGTGTCGTGAAACTGCACCGGCTCCCCTTTAATTTTGATGGTGCCCTTATCGGGACGATAGATCCCGATAAGGCACTTCATTAAAGTGGATTTGCCCGCGCCATTTTCGCCCATCAAGGCATGTACCGTTCCCGGACGCACCCGCAACGAGACGTTGTCGAGGGCTTTCACGCCGGGGAAGAACTTGCTGATGCCTTCGGCTTCAAGCGCAAACGCGTTCATACATCACCTCCGTCAGGCTGAGTCGGGAACGATTATTTCAGGTTACGCTGGGTAAACTGTTCCATGTTCTCTTTGGTAATCAGCTGGTAAGGGATGTTGATAATTTTCTGGACCTGTTCGCCTTTCACCAGTTTGATCGCAGTCTGCACCGAGCCTTCGCCCTGCCCCTTCGCATCCTGGAAGACGGTGGCGACCATCTTGCCCTGCTTCAGCATCTGCAGTGCATCCGGTGTACCATCGACGCCAGCAATCAGGATTTTGTTCGGGTTTTTACCCAGTGCCTGCAGCGCACCGATTGCCATTTCATCGTTGTTCGACGCGATAGCATTGATTTCATCACCGGCCGTCATCCAGTTACTGACCACATCCACCGCGTCGTTACGGGTAAATTTGGCGGTCTGCTTCTGAACAATTTTGATGCCAGGATATTTAGCGGCCACCTCTTCCACACCTTTGGTACGGTCGCGGGTCGATTCATTCGCCAGGTCACCCATCAGAATGGCGACGTTGCCTTTGCCGT
This sequence comes from Type-F symbiont of Plautia stali, assembly GCF_059731105.1. Taxonomy (NCBI): domain Bacteria; kingdom Pseudomonadati; phylum Pseudomonadota; class Gammaproteobacteria; order Enterobacterales; family Enterobacteriaceae; species Type-F symbiont of Plautia stali. Next base: position 2,492,987 of record NZ_AP035909.1, read on the forward strand.
TCATTGCTTTAGCCAGCGCTTCCATCTGTAACCGCCCGGCCAGTTCTGAATCGGACCCCACATAGGCCATTTTGCCGGTGAGTTCAGCCCCTGGACGGCGGTTAACAAAGATCAGCGGGATGCCCGCTTTTGACGCCTGATCCATAATCGGTTTTACCGCATTTGTGTCGACCGGGTTGACGATCAGGGCATCGACACCCTGACCGATAAAGTTCTGCACCTGCTGCAGCTGCTGTGAAACGTCGCCTTTTGCATCCTCAACCTGCCCTTTAACGCCATCTTTCTGCATCTCTTTCTGCATGGCCGTGCGCAGAATGGTGAGGAAGTTGTCATCAAACAGCGCCATTGAGACGCCGACCGAAATATCTTTTGCCATAACCGCGGCAGGTAACATGCAGGCTAACAGTGAGGCGACAATCGTTTTTTTGATGTTCATAGGGACCCTTCTTATTTGTTAACTTGCTCAGCGGCTGTGACCGCGAATGAAAAATATCTTTTACATTCACCCAGCCTGTCTGGCGTCTGTTTCGGGAATTTTGAGGTTAGACTTCGGCTTCTGGCTATTTTTGTGATCGACCACTCCTTTTCACAATCACTTGATCTGCAAACAGTTACTTCCGACCTGCCGTTTCAGTTTCCGGGGAAAATGACGACCGTAACGCTAAGCAGTTTATTTATTCCATAAAATCTCGTTTTGAAATTTTTATCATAAAAGCACTGAAACGGCTGTTTTGACATCGGCAAAGAACAAAACTTTGACATGCCTCTAACATCTGCAGAGAAATGCCCGCAAAGTGAGATCCTGTTGGCAGTTTGAAAAGCCAGCAGATTCGGGAAAAATTCACCAATCCGCTGCTTTTACGAGCATCCGAACGCATTTCGTTAAACAGGGCTTTGACAAGCGGGATCGGCGCCGCTAATATTCGCCCCGTTCAAGCGATTCCTCTGTAGTTCAGTCGGTAGAACGGCGGACTGTTAATCCGTATGTCACTGGTTCGAGTCCAGTCAGAGGAGCCAGAATTAGAAAAGCCCGCTCAGGGAAACCTGAGCGGGCTTTTTGCTTTTCTGCGTCTCTGATGTTAACTCAGAATCGCATCCAGCCTGGCAAGCACCTCATTTACCACAGCGTCAGGTATGCGTTCCAGTCGCATGCCGTTCCGGGCAACCATATCAATGGTTCTGGCTGGTCGCAGCGAACATCACCCGTTGTTTTTGTCCCCGCCCCTTCCAGTGAAACGGTGAAACCTGCTGTACGTGCAAAGTTACCGCCGCTGGTAACTGGAACCACTACCGGTAGCCGGGTCAGCTTGTTAAACGATGCCTTAGATACGATAAGTACCGGACGTTTTCCACTTTGCTCGTGGCCAGCAATCGGAACCAGTGAAACAAGCCAAATTTTCCCTCTTTCCATTTATAGGATCTCCTTGCCCACCGCAGGCGCATCAATCCATTCCCGTTCCTCTTCGCTCATTTCAGCGTGCGGATCGCACTGCGCCAGCAGCTCCTCAAGCGAATAATGAGGTCGTTTCTGGGGTTCGATAATCAGCATCCATTGTTAATGGTCATGCCGACTTCGCTGTCCGTAGATAGCTCCAGCGTTTTAAGCACGGCGGGAGGAACCGCCAGCATGATGGATCCGCCGACCTTTTAAGACGAGTTTTATACATAGCGCACCTCCAAATATTATATTTTGATATAACATCCTTGGCGGGAGGTGCGCAATTATTCATCAAATTCATGGTGATTTCCTTTTCGTAATGAAGTGGGCAGAAAGCCGTTATTCATCGGAGGGCGGTGCTGGTGGGAACGAAATGTGTCACTAAGAAGGCAGATAATAGAAAACTGTTTTTGCGGTTCAAAGGATTATGGCGAATCGGATAAACGAAATACGAGGCGGTTTCCGGATCAGGGCTGTCTCGGAGGAGCATCAGCAGTAGCGTGAAGGTTAGATTTATCCGGGCCCGAAGCCGTAGGCTTAAGCAATCAATCTTCCGCTTTTGGGCCAGCGGTGGGTAAGCGTATTAGCCAGCGCGGGGCTTTCTTTTCCACAGTAACCAACATTTCTCGGAGTTCCAATACCGGCCCCTGAATTTAAAGCCACGGGCATAAGATTTCACTGTCGGGCAAAAACAGCAACAGGAAGTGGTGTAATACAGTTCGCAGATTGTTATAAATTTAAGCACAGGTCGCTAATCTGTCATCTTCACCAATTTTACGGAGGGAGTCAGTTGAATACTATTGAACAACAGATTGTTAAGCTGGGACCACCAGTAGGAAAAGCAGATGCTTATATACCTCTGGAGCTTATGGAGCCGAAAACGTTTGAACTATTTTGTTGTGAGCTCATAAAAAAACGGCTAAAAAGCGGAGAAATAGTTGATGCCATGACGATTGGCATTTCCGGCCAATCACAATTTGGGGCGGATATTTTCACACATCATCAGCACGGCAATCAGGATATTTATTCGTTATACGAAGTGAAACGTTGTGAAAAATTCACAACGAATCAATATCTATCCACTATCAATCGCTTTAATGAACATAGGGAGAAATGGCATGTTAAAATCAATGAGTTTCACATTTTCCTCAGTGAGAAAGCGTCAGCGAAATTAATCACAGAATACAAAAAACAAGAGGCTTTTTTTAAGGAACTGAATATAGTACATCGTCTTCTTGATTCGGAACTGATCCACGACTGGCTGAAAAATCTGCATTGCCCAGAGCTGTTGTATCGTTTTTGTCACGAGAGCTGGGTATCTCTTTTTTATGGTGAGCGAGCACTGTTAAATATCAAAAACTATGGCTTGTGGGACTATAACGAATCTTCTGCCTGGCGAAATTACACGCATCCATATGAACACATTATTGGTGATACCTATACACTGCAGAATGATCACGTGTTTATTCAGGCGTTTTTACCTAACCTGAAGGGGAATCCCCTCTCCTGTTTCATTGATTTTCGTAATGGCCGCTATAGCCATGTTTTGCTAACGATGAGTCAGAATGACCTGCTAAATTCTGCCTTCGAAGGGGTCGGTAGCCCACCGGAGGCGGGAGTCAGACCGTGGGTTTTAAAAGAACTACATGGCGAAAATTATTATTGCGATATTGGTAATTGCCGCCTTGTACTTACCCTAAATGAAACTCAATCTCTCTGCGAAGCTTTTGATAAGTTCTGGATGTGCTATAAACTGCGCATGGAAGAAATTGACCGGATTTGTCGCACCGTTGATTTCTCGAACAGTACTCCCCTCGGTGATAATATTCATCTTATTTCGATTCCTTACTGGCTATGGGGTCGCATCAGCACCTTTTGTCAACATCATGATTATCTGGATACCGAAGGCGAGTGGTCGATATTTAATCCTGCCCGTGAGCGCATTATGGTCTTTACCCGTCATAAAGACAAAGTAATGAACGAAGGGCATCACGTCACACTATTAGCCAGCCGCGACCCTAATTTTAATAGCCTTACTAATCATCGCGTGGCGCTAATCTGGCAACCTCCCAGTCGATACGATATCGATAGTATGGAAAAGGACGCCATCGGACCTCGTAATTACTGGGATGCGTTGACGACATATTGCTGGCTGATGGAAAAATTTATCCCTGCAGCAGATAGCTGGTACTGTGCTAATTACTTTCCAGAACGCAGGGGCTGGCAACGACTGCCATTTCGCGCCCCCCGCCATATCCCCTATACATCCGATGATATTTACTCCAACTACCACCCGGAAAGTAATATCTCTGTTGAACAAGTAGACAGCAAACAGAGTCTACTGGCGTTGCTGAATGAACTACAAGATTTTTTTAATATCTACACTCGCCGGGTGTACTTTAAGGCAAATGAGTTTGAGCAACTTTGCGACGCTTTTCTCTATTTGTTAAACAAGACTACTGTCAATTACTGGGGTTATATCCGCAGTAGCGTCGGCGCTTCGCAGGAAGACCATGAGTCCGTGGTAACAGCATTGCAAAAATATAGGACGGAAAGTTCGGTTCATGAAAAGAATTCGTCCCTGTATGATTATCTGCTTCGCGGTATGATGGCGCTCTTTCGTGATGGCGACTGCCATATCAATGAAATGGAAGCGCTGAAGGTTGCAATGCTGGTGCGCCCCTTTGCGGATAAGGTGTCAGAGGGGCGTTTTTTGCGGCGCTGTCAGAGGCGGTTGTGAGTGGAGGTTGCCAATACTGATTTGGCATCAGCCACTCTGCCTGAGCGGCTCCACATTCAGCAACAAGATAATTTTCTGGATACTATTTCTCTGTTTTATTGACAAACTACCCGTAAAATAGTTTTCAAGAACAGTAAGGATAGTGCGTCAGCACAGCATTCAATATATGAAGGTGGAATTTGTCTGATATAAATCTGAACGGTCCCGCTAACGGCGGTGGAGCAGCAACCAGTAGCGGTATTTTTTTCCAGCAACAGTTTGGCGCTCACTTTGCTGCTCAGATCCTTTCCGATCGCAGACTGGATACACGTTTAAAGCCTGCCCTGTTCGGTGAATACCATGCTGAAGGGAAAAACAAGATAATAGATATGGAAACAATTGGGGCAATAAACGACATCCTATATATTTAGTTTGTCATGATGCAGGACAAAAGAAAGGATTGAGTGATTTTAAAGCGCCTAGCAACAAGTCAAAATTATTTACTACAAGTTAGTTCAAAATAAAACCACCCATTATGAATTAGGGGTGGCTTTATTAAAACATTATCATCCCTTGTAGCAGGAAATACAAATGAAGTACGAGCCCACTCAATTTGAAGAGCCCACTCAGGTAAAGCTGTGCAGGCTTTTTGATTTGATTTTTTTATTGGTGAGTCGTTAACAGAATCTAATTTTGTCCATCAAATTACGATTCATTTTCGATCCAGTTTCAGTCGCAGGTGATAATTTGCCTGCTCGGTAGACTAAAATATGGAAGATGCATTGTTCCTTAGGTTGAGTGTTGGAAGGTGGCGCGATCACCGGCATTGTCTTTTACTGGCTTTCCACAGATTCGATCACGCATTTATTCCCGACTACTGTAAACCAGCCCCTCGCATACGCACCTCCAGTTCATCCAGAAATGGGGAACGCCCTAGACGCATAGGGCCGTAGCGACCATCAACAAAACCGGAATACAGCATATGCACCTCGTCCCGTGCGCGGGTCAGCCCCACATAGAAAAGGCGACGGCTTTCACGCAGCTTCTCTGGCGCCTCATTGCGCCACGGCAAATTCCCCAGATCTAAGCCGACCATGATGACCACGTCATATTCGCAACCTTTTGCTGAGTGAAGTGTCAGCAAATTGAGGTGCTCAGGTGAACCGTCACGACCACCTAGGCTCGTGATATCCAACATCGCTAACGTACCGCCTTCGGCAAGTGCAGCAGTCATGCGATCTAGTTGCTCAGCCTGATCAGAAAGCGTCGGCTCAGTTGCCAGCATGGAATCAACGAGACCGTTGCGCAAAGATGCGACAAAATCGCACGCAGGATGTCGGTCTGCACGAAGCGCCCAAAGCAGCCTAGTTAATTCCTGCCCCTTACGCCGGGCGCATGCATCATCCAGCCTTGCCCGATGAAATGCTATATAACGGTCTATCAATCCGCGCAGTTGAGGGTGCCCAATACGCCAACCGCCAGCACACCATGCCGCACAATCCTCCACCCAGCTCGTCAAGGTAACCTTGCGATAAGGTGCTGCGGTGTCCACACGAATGTAATCAAAACCGCCAGCTGTCACCGCATCGGCCACCACATCGCCGGCACGGTAGTCCTTGTACAGAATGGCGATGTCACCCAGCGTTCGACCCGGCTTAGCGGCCAACGCAGCAGGAATAATCTGCGCGACAGCATGGACAGCCTGATCCACCAAACCATCCGGGCACAGCTGGAACGCAATGGTTGTCTGGCGGTTCGGGTCGTTTGCTCGATAACCACGAACCTCCCCCAACACCATCTCCGATGCATTGACGATGCCCGCCCCTGACCTATAGTTCAACTGGAGCCGAACTGTTTCAACGTCTCTCCTGCCTGCCAGTTCTAGGAGTAATGCACCATCGGCACCAGTGAAACCGTAAATCGATTGGTCTGCATCACCCACAGCAAATAAGCGTACGCCTCCCTCGAAAGCCAGGCGTTTAACCATACGGTGGAGCGCCACGCCCAAGTCCTGATATTCATCCACAGCAAGGATCGGAAATTTCGCCTGTACTAGGGGCAGAACCCAATCATGCTCAATGATCAGACGCTGGCCGAATATCACCATATCGTCGTAGTCTATTAGCCCTTCCTGCCGCAATGCCGCTTCGTAGGCCTCAGCCCAAGCTGCTAGCTCCTCCTCTGCACGCCAGGCAGCGCTGTTGCGGTTCAGCACTGAACGGCGATGCCGCCCAAGATCAATAGCCTTATAAGGATGGTTTGGGCCAAATAGACGGTCACCGGATTGTCGAAGTAACCGTTCGCTCGCACGCTGAGACGCTACTGACATCGGAAATGGGATTGGCAGATCGGCCAGTCGTCCATAGGGCATCAACAGATGGCGCAAACAGAACCCATGAACAGTTCCGATAAAGAGATTCGGTGCCTCTCTGAGCCCCAGAGCTTCGAGACGACGGATTAGCTCACGTGCGCATTCTTGGCTGTATGTGATACATGCCGCACCACGTGGAGCCTGAACATCCTCAGCCAGGATTCGGGCCAGCTTCAGCACGAGCGTCTTTGTCTTACCACTACCCGGCCCGGCGAGCACCACGCAGTGTCCCCGGGAGTGATACGCGGCTAACTGGCCCGGATTCCCGGCCAGCTCGGCAGCCTGAGCCAAGTAGGCTGCACTGACACTACGCGACGGCATTACGGATATGCTCCAGTGCTTCACGAATGTAATTCGGGCAAACATCCTCCGACACCGAAGGTGCCAGCGCTTGGGCGAACCGCCCTTTGCCAATTCGCTCAATCAGTTTCAACAACCGGACATTATCAAGCTGGTCCGTGTCATCCACCCACGCCTGTATCTCGTTCAGAGTAGCTCGTCTAAGAGACAATTCCTGCTCGATAACCGACTTCATGGCTTCGCCCAGTCCACCGGTAAACAGCTCGGGCTCAAGGGTGATCTCATTGACAAAGCATCCATACCCCCCGGCAAATTCAATCACCTCATCGGTATCCATATCATCATGGTCAACATTGTTCTCAAGCACGCTTAAAATATTGATAAGTCTCTTACGAACCAGCGGCACTCCACCCTCCATAGGATCGCGGTCTGTCAGAATCACATGCGGAATATTGAGCCCCCGTGGCCCCAAGAGCTTCACATACGGAGTGAAATTTGTTCCACCGATAGAGCACACCGTGATCCCAAGCATATCGAGAGGAATATCAAGAGCATCGGCGAATGCAGGGACGAGAAAACGTTCGGCATCTCCTTCCACCAAGATTACACCACGTGAAAAGAATATTTCACCGCGTGTGACGTCAATATAGCGCTGCAAATCATCTTCATCCCGCCGCGTAAACGGTGCGTTTGCCGTTGAAACAGCAATTGTCTTCTTGTCCTCTGCGTCATAACGCAGTAGAACGATAGATCTAACAGGCGTGACGCTGGCAATATGTGGGGAATGGGTGGTCAGGATCGTTGTCAGCGGCGTCCCTTCATCACCATTTTCCCCGTCAGTACCCAAGAAATAACGGTAGACCAAGCGCTGTACGTGCGGATGTAGGTGCGCTTCCGGCTCCTCGACTACGAAAAACGTATGGTCTCGTTCACCGTCATCAACAAGACGATCAAGTTCGAGGCTTTTCAGGGCAAGAAAAATCAGATTAGCCGTCCCCAGACTTGCATCGCCAATGCCACGAATGCCACTGTCAAGCAGCAAGCGAAGGCTACGTAGCAGCGCATCAACGCGAGTCGGTGCAAGTCCGAGCGATACCGGAACGGCATGTTGCTTACCTGCGATAGCAATCAACCGTTCGCTAATCCGTTCGGCTGTCGCTGCCACCTCATCATGATCAGCTAGTTCCCGCTGAGCCTTATCAACCAAGGTTTGAATCTCCTCACGAGTCTCGTCGTCCAGAGATGCGGATAGTTCTTCAATAAGCGGTCTTAAGGGTGAATTACGCCAGCTTGAAAGATCCTTCTCGGCATCACGCAACGCGCCTTGAACATCGATGGGCAACATACGTCGAAATGCACCACCAATATGCATGTCAGGATCAGCGCCACCGAAGATCACATACTCATAATCTTTTAACGATTCAGGAGCTCGATTTAACTCGGTTTTGGGCTGAAAGCGGTAGGTAAGCCGGGCCACCATAGGTGGGCCCGGATTAAGAACACAATCGTTCAGATGAGCCATCAATCGTGCATCGTCAGTAAAATCCGTAAGATCCACCGAAATTTCGATGGTCTCCCCCAATTTTTCTTCGCCCAATCCATCCCAAAAATGTTCAAAACCCAGTTGACGGTCACGCTCAGACAACCCAGGGTCAAGAATCAGCTGCAGGCCGCGAATAAAATTGCTTTTGCCAACCTTGTTTTCACCAACAATAACAATGCTCTCACCCGTTTCAACATCAATATCAGAGAAGTTGGCGAAATTAATTAACCGGATTCGAGAAATCCGCATTACTGCCTCCCTATATTCTTATTTGTCTTCCAAAATAATATTAGCACTCAAATCGCAAGATACCGTCTGGCCCTGCCAAATCTGTTGAGCGGGTTCGGTTGTGATCAAAACGGTTTATGGTCATTACACATTCTTTGCTGATCAGATCTACGGCTCCAACGGAGGTAGTAGCTCATCGCAACAGAAATCGGGCTTTATCAAATCCGGACAACGACCGTGTTACTGCAGCTGGCCATGCGGCCCTGGATAGCCTACCTGACACTGCCAGTATCTTTACATCCGATACTGATACTGCTGCTTCGGGAGGCACTATTGAACGTCGCGGTAGCGCTGACGTCATCTAAAATCTGTGCATCCATCATTTATTGAATTCACTAACGACCATTTCTTTAAGCTCTTTGATGCTTATGAATTTTGTATCTAACCCAAGAACAGAATAAATGAAAGCACCACGTGTACGTAGTCTATTGTCATTAGTCACAAAATAATCAGCTTTCCATGCATGTTTCAAGTGCTCGGTATCCTGCAGGCTGCTACGAATTTTGCTCAGTTCAGAAAGAGACTCCGTCTTATAATTTATCAAGTCAAAGAAGTCGCAAAGATGCTCAATGTGCGTCATGCATTCAGCGTCACTCTCATGCTTGATCGACTTATCAATAAGTTCCTTCAAGGAAAATGACTTCTCTATAGTTGCCGCACTCAGCCTTTGACACAACGCTTGATCACTTTCATAGTCATTCAAATCAAAGTCACAGCAGCTATCATCTAAATAGGGACGAAGCGACGCCAAAAACTCGTCAATATTCTTATTGGCTCGATCCGACAGCCTTGATTTCCTTGAGTAATGAGGATACCCCCAATGATTAAAGTGCATCCGTTTCACTTTTAAATCCTCAGCCGCTCTCGTTGCATTTCTCCAGAGCAAAACACGATCGAACGTAACCTTAATATCTTCCCTCGCAAGCATCACACCGCTCTCAGTGGGCACCAGCATAGTGTTATCTGTAAGTGCTTCGATCGCCTCTAAGTACTCGGCAAGCCGAACACGACTCATTTTAATACCGTCTTCAATCACATAGGGGCTATAGACGAACTTGCAATCCACCTTGCTTTTAAAATTATCAACCTGCCGACTAAAATTTTCATCACGCCCATATTTGCTGACAACATTTTGATCAACGTAAAACAATTCCTTTCCGACAGGCATTTCTATTGGCTCATAAGCGATGATTTGCTCTCGCTCAAGATTCGCGTAAGCAAGAATTGTATCATTACACTTCGCCCGTTCATGTTGAAAATGATCCAACGCCAAGCGAATAACCTCCCCTTTGACCTTGCCTACGTATATTTCATAGTCTGGCAAGGACTTTTCAGGAATTTTTGATTTTACATAGTCAGGAGAAACGACTAAGTCCAGCGCAAGGACGGTATGATCGGAATCATCCTGAATGTCAAAGAGACGGCATAACTCAGTTACGATCGCTTCACTTTCCTTGTTTGCGCTCCAGATCCCTTTAATGAAATTGGAAAGCATAGTCATCGTCCTAGCGAATTCCAAGCAGCCCAGACACTGCTTCTGACAAATCTTCCGTTCACTAACAAAATTATCCAAACTCATCAGCAACCGCCAATCTTCCGTTGTCAGTAAATAAGAGTACTCATTGACATCTTCGATTAGTCTTTTGACTATACTTTCAATAACAAAGCTCTGGCTGTGCTTAATAAGGCAGTTCATTTATTCTCCCAAACTCAAACTTTGACATAAATGCCTCCACCAAACATGCAGCATGAGGCTTCAACGTGAGACATCACTGGACTGACCCCACAACCTTAGACATTTCCTGTCCTCACGACGAGGCCTTTTCAAAGGTCTCAGGACTGACGCCTCCCAAGTGGCTGAGGCGTCGGGTCCTGTTATAGAACACTTCGATATAATCAAAGATATCAGCCCAGGCCATATCCCGAGTTTTATATATCCGTTTTCTGATCCAATCTTTTTTAGCGAGCTTAAAAAGCATTCTGCCACAGCATTATTGCAGCAGTTGCCATACTGGCTCATGCTGGGGCTAGGTTATTGTCCTACTGAAGCACTTCCAGTTGTCGCTGCCGAACTTACTGCCCTAGTCCGAATGCAAGATATAACTTTACCGTCCGGTTTTCGTCGCCACAGGGCCACAATGAGTTCATCCAGCGCCAGTTCGCGTGAGAGAGTTGGTATCATTGACCAGCCAACTACATTCCAGGTGAAGAGCTCGATGACAACTGCCACATACAGCCAGTCCTGTCAGGTACGATAGAACTATTCATTGCTCAAAAAAGTTTAACGATTCACCTCTTCCATGAACCCTAATAGATCCATTTTGAATTTTCCATAAATGATTTCGTATGGTAGCTTAGACCTATCATAATTAACCACCTTAATAAGGAATTCTTCATAGTTCATAAATGCGCTCCAATTTTCATAATAGCTTTTAAAAAGTCCCATAAGCCGAAAAATTTCCGCCTTGGTTGCTCTTTTATTGTAAACGCCTAATAATTTGAATAACTTTATGTTATTATCAACAGCCGTGTTTGTTGCAATAAATTTCACCCTCGAACCAGCTTCTTTTTTATATAGCATTGCCAACGTTAGTTTTTCGATGTCGAAAATAACATATTCATCAGCACCCTGAATATAAGGGTTCGCATGAAGTGGATATAAAGTATCCTTGTCCCTTTTAAATAGAGAATTACATGTATTGCAACAAGGTATCAGGTTATAGATGCTTAATGAAAAAATAGGATACTTGGATTTTGGTAGGAAATGATCAAGAGCCTGTCTATAAACCCTATTATCATCAGTGATATTTCCCACTTGAGATTCATTGCACATAGGACAATAATCCAAAGCAAGCTCATCACCAATTTTACGAAGAATTTCGCTAGGCATCGACTCATAGGATATTATATCCTTTAACATCCTAACCCATTCAGGCATTACTTCTAAATCTATATATCCATCATTTAAAGTGGCGTGAATTCTTTTGCAACATGATTTTATTGAGCATGCATCACTTGAGTCATTTAATTCTGAGATATACAAACCAACAAAATGACTCTGAAGATTTCTATTTATAAATGAGATCTCACGTATTGCATCATTCTTTAGTGCGCATATTTTATTAAGATTGACATCTCCCCGTAGATGTATGCTAATTATTTCAAGTATCGAAGGTATTTGATTCAGCTCAACTCCTTGGAAAAAATGTTTGGGGTTGTAGCATTCGGAAATAACAGGAAATAGATTGTTTATGTTTGTTAAAATATCTAAGAGTTCATTGAAATCCGCAGTGACTATTTTGCAAAAATTCTGACTCAAGTAAAACATAAACTCACTGCATTCCTGTGAGTCATTATTGTACTCATTGACCTTATTAAGAAAAACCATATCAGAAACAATATTATAATATTCCTCAACGAACTCGGAAGAAAACCTAGTCGGGACTTTAATCATTTTTGATCCCCAGAACATATGTGAGGAATTTGTTTTTTATCAAGGAGGTTATATATTTATTATCGTTAATGAATGATTTATCATTCTTTCTCTTAATTAATTCTTCCACTTTTTTAAGAACTCTTTCACCTACTGTTGCTCTTAAGAAAAAACCTTGACTCATGGTTTTTTCAATTGATTCTCCAAAACCAATTGAATCAAGATTACCTGTGACTATTTCTTTATTACAACCACGACTGAGAGAAATTATATCTACGGGTAAGAAATCAGACGCAATTATAGGCGAATGCGATGACATCAATATTTGAAAACTTACACCATCGTTGAATTCATTTAGCATATCTATAATATCAGAAAATATTTTCCGTTGCCATTCAGGGTGCAAATACAAATCAATCTCATCAAGTAGCAATAGTATTTTGCTTTTGTTTTTAGAGGAATATATTTTATAAATTGAATTATATAGACTCGAGAAAAGATGTAATAACGAAACCTCACCACTACTTAACCCATTCCATTCAATGCTAAATATAGCATCAAATTCTTTAGGCAAAGCATTTGACATACTTATTAAGTCCGCGGCATTTCCAGGTGAGCTTATATAAAAATTCAGTTCTAAATTTTTAGTTATTAATTTTTCGTTACTATCAAATAGCTTGTATATTATTGACTGAAATAGATCAATATCTTTTTTGAGCTTTATGATTTCTTTAATGACCTTATCTTCATCAATAATATTGAAATGTTCCTTAACGGTACACTCAATTTTATTTATGCAATTTCGATCATTGGAGAAAAACGAAGCTACAACTAATTTCAAATATAAAAAATCTGCACCATCTTTTTCGGTTGTTATCTTTTTAGAAAATGAATACAGAATGGATGTTAGCGTAAAAAATATCACATCAGTTACTGAATGAGTTAACTTTCTCTCATTTGAAAGCTTACTAAAAATAAAAGAGAAAAATGTCAGACCCCAATTGCTATTTTTAAAATTAGCATACGAAGAAAAATCATCATGCCTTATAAATTGATATTCTCTAGAAGGATATCCATGTGGAAACTGAGTACTTCTGTATTTTTCGTAATAATGATTAAAAAATGAAACAAGTATGTCCCCATGCCTATTTCTGAAGTCAGCGTCTTTTAGGATTTTCTTTGTCCGCTCCGCGCCATAAAGTGAAAGCCTTGCTAGAATTGATATTTTCTCCTGATTAATAGTATCCGGTAGAGATTTCCCTGCATTAATAAACCTAGCTATCTTAGCTATCTCTTGTTTTTTATTTGCCTTGCCTCTGCCTGTATTTGATAATGATATATCAATAAAATTCCTAGCTGTGCCCTTTCTACTGCCAAATAAATATGAGTTAAAATCAACAGTATTATTAGATTTAATTGTAAATATTTTACTCTTGGAAAAAAAGTTAATGGGGTTATAAATTACATCGACTGGATAATGCGCATTAATACGAGACGGCTTAGTTCCTTTGCAAGTTATATGAATTTTATCATTAGAATACCATACCATAAATCCAGTATTTTCATTTTCATAATGAAAATCTTCAATATAGGTTAATATAGTAGTTTTACCCGTCCCATTCTGTCCAATCAATAAAGTCGACGGGATGCCATCATAATATATATCACGATTAACCCCTTCACGAATGGTCAGGTTTTTATGGTCATATTTAATTGAAAATTTACTACTTAGCTTTATAAAGCTATCAAGTACGCCATTAAAATCTTCGATGTAAAGAGCTATTAGTTCCATGTTACAACCGTTTTGAATTAATTTTTATATAGAATACTCTTTTGATAGTACTTGTCCAAGTTTTAACGTAAACATAGTGATCAACTTCCCATCGAATCAGACATGGGAGGTTTGAAAACGAGTATTCGGCGAGCGTCTAATCACATTTTTAAAAGTGCATAGAAATCGGTTCCTACTATTAAGGGCTAAAATTTACTCCCTAGATGACTGATTGTTGTCTCATCCATCATAACCCCCTCCTGATTGCCATCAGTTGTACCTGTCGGCAAGGCAGGTGATGTGCTCTCAGTGGTGGAAGGTTAACGATGAAGGATGTGATGACTGGTGCCGGTGCCATCCTGACGCCTCAGTTTATGCTGACCCTCGGCAGTAACAACATTACCACAATATCAGTGACCGCCTGATTAGTCTGTCGCTTATCGACAACCGGGGATTTGAGGCTGACCAACTCGACGACAGTAACGACCTTGTCAAGTTGCCGGTGCGACACAGTTCTGTCGTTCTGGCTCGGTAGGAAAGGTTTTGCACTGGTCGGAAAAAGAAATTTACGTTTGATGAGGTGGAGCATCACGGCACAGCCAACACGGTAACGCTCCCGGGTGCGCAGTGCTGATTTTCGCGGCCCGCTTAATTCCCGGCGGTAAGAGTCATGGCATGACACCACGCTCGGCGCGGTGGTAGGCGCAATTGCAGCCTGTAATAAACCGACTACTAGGTGCCTGATTCTTTCGCGAAGATCCAGATTACCCACATCGATCAGTCACAGGAATCCAACACCGTATTTTTATCGCGGCTGGCCGAACGCAACGGTTGGATAATGTCCGTTAAGATGGGCAAATTGCTGATGCTAAAAGCGTGGGTAGGTTTTTTATTACCGAATCGTCATAGTCATCGGGGGGTGATCCACGTGGACACAATATGGACACTTTAAACGAAAAAGGGATTAGCCAAAGGCTGACCTCCCTTGATTCACAACACGATTTGGATACAGCGTGAAAACATTGTTAGTTAAGACCCAACTATTGGTGGTCATTCTGGTGGTCTTGACAGAAAGAGAATTCAGGTTTAGCTTACTTATCAACCAATTACTGGCAAAGGCGATCCCAGCCAGAGGAGCCAGAATTAGAAAAGCCCGCTCAGGGAAACCTGAGCGGGCTTTTTGCTTTCTCTCTCCGGGCAATACGGGAGGTCATCCAGGGCGGGAGGATTACACCTCAAACCCGTAGTGTGAGCCGTCCGGCATTTCCACAACCAGGCGCAGTTTACCGCCTGCCGCATCAACATAGCGTTTCAGGGTTGAGAGCTTCAGGTCACGGCCTGGTTTCTCCATTCCGGCAACGGTAGGTTGTCTGATGCCCAGCGCTTCCGCCATTTCAACCTGCGTTTTCTGCACTTTTTCGCGCAGTTCAGCAAGGTGTATGTTAAGAAGGATATCCGTTGCCTTCCCCTCAGCGTCAGCAACGACGTCCGGTTTTTCATCCGCAATAAGCTGTTCCAGCGTTCTGCCCATCACGTTACTCCCTATATTTAAAGGTGTTCAGCCAGTGTGTGAATTCCCGATCGGCAATCGGAAGCATCTCCCGATACAAGCGTTTGTCGCTGCCGGCCTTATTTCCGGCACAGAGCACGACCGCAATACGATTCGGGTCAAAAGCAAAAAATGCCCTGATGGGATCACCCCGGCTCTGAATACGCAGCTCCTTCATATTGATATAGGCTGAACCTCTGAGCGTATCTGCATAAGGTCTTGCCAGGCCCGGCCCTTTCTCCCGCAATACCATTAATGCAGCCAGCACACAGGCACGGTCGGTGTCATTAAGTAAGCGAAACCAGCGATCAAACCTGTCGGTCGTTTTAACCAGCCACACAAGATATACTTATCAATATAGCTCGGGGACTATATAGGTGTAAAGCGATAATCGAGTGTGATGCAGAATCAGCCGGAATGCATGCGTCCCTGGCGCGAACAGCGAGAGGTATTCCGCCTTATCAGTGAAGAACGCATAATAATTTCACTGTTTTACGATCCACGCCGGATCAGATAAGGGTGCGGCTCAGGGGATGGCTACACTGAATGAAAAAGCCCGCTCGGGCTGACTGAGCGGGCTTATAAATCGGGAGGGTGTGAAACGGGAAGGTAAGCGGTTGCAGAATATGCGCCTTCTTACTGACGCTATGCTCTCTCTTTGTCCGGCTTCTGCAAAATGAAGCCGGTTCACTTCAGCGCTTTTTTCGCCAGAACAGAAAAGTTGCCAGCGCGGTCAGTACACCGATCAATGGCATCGTCGCCGCACCGGCGAGGAAGTTGTGCTGATCGATACGCTGGTTTCTGCGCATATCTGCCAGCCGTGTCACTGCCTGCTGCTCATCCGGGGCGCGAACCTCCTCAAACTGTTTTTTATACCCCTGCTCTGTCAGCGCGACGGCACGCGTGACGTCTGATCGATTCACTACAACCGTGTGTCTGCCCCTGGTGTAAAAGTTATAGTCTGACATTCATGTAAGCTCGCGTGCGTAAGGGTGAGTTAAACAACCTGCATTAATCAGCTCTGTGCAACAAATCCCTTAGCCTGTCTGACATATTATCTTTAAAAGAGTAAATAAATTGATCTTAATCAATAAAGATTTCTTCAATTAATGTAAAGCCATCACCAGCGCAAGAGATACCCATTTGATTTTAAAATCAATGACATTAAGGTTCCCCTCTGAAGATTAGCAGGCGGATAGTTTCCAGTGAAAACAATGGCATTCTAATTAAGAAGATAAACTGAAATATATAATTTTTATTAAAGCTTCATCCCGCCCTGACGATAAGAAGAAGATGACAGAGATTATTTAATCGCCTCTATCCCGCTTCAGAAACCTCATTAAAGGTGAAACTTATGGGCCTTGCTCAACACATCTCCGGTATTAAAATTGGGAAAAAACTGGGTGCCGGTTTTATCATCGTCATCGCCGCCTCTCTGGCTATTACCTGGCTCGCTTTCGATTGTTTCAGCAGTATCAAAGATAACTCGGCACGACGCACCATCACTGTTCAGATGGTAAACACCTTAAGTAAGGCTCGCCTCAACCGCACGCTCTACCAGTACACCAAAGACCCGGAATTTGCCGCCCGTAACGTACAGGCGCTGAAGGAGTTAGATACGCTGTATCAACGCCTCAGTGGCTTTCAGTGGGACGAACTCGGTCAGCAGAAAGTCGCGCTGATGGGGCAGTTGCTTAACGATTATCAGAAGCAGCGACAGAAATTTGTCACCGCCGCACAGACCACATCTCACGTCTTTGATGCCATTAAACCGGACGCCCTGATTGCCCTTGCGCATCAGTCGGAGTCGCTGGATCTGGCACTGACCCCTGATGCCGGATTACCGGTCATGCGTCTGGCCGCCGCGCTGTTTGATGCCGCAAACATTGAACAGGCGTTCCTGGAAAAACCGTCTGAGGCCAGCAGAGCGTCGGTTGTTGAGGAGTTCACGGCGATCACCACGCTGAGTGAGCAGCTGGACAGCTTTGCACAGCCTGCAATTAACGAGGTTTCCCGCACGGTCCTCAGCACCCTGGCGCAGCAGCGCGAGGCGTTAACGCGCTATGTCGATGCTGCAGAGAAAGAGAAAAGTGAGTCGGCGGGTCTGACCACCAGCGCTGAGCGTCTTAATGCGGCGGTTTCCGATACATTCGCTTTCCAGTCACAGCTCTCTGCGGAATTTATTAAACAGGCAGAGTGGCGCATTGCCTTTGCCGCACTGATTTGTGTGGTACTGAGTCTGCTGATCGCCTGGCGGATCACCCACAGCATTACCCAGCCTCTGAAAGAGACGCTGAGCGCCGCGCAGCGTATTGCCGGGGGAGATTTAACCACCTCGCTGACCACAACACGTGGCGATGAATTCGGTCAGCTGATGCTGGCGGTCGATGCCATGAACAGCAGCCTGCAGAACATCATCACCAACGTGCGTGACGGCGTCAGCAGCGTGGCACGTGCCTCAGCGGAAATCGCAGCAGGCAATACCGATCTCTCCTCCCGAACAGAACAGCAGTCTGCGGCCGTGGTCCAGACCGCAGCCAGTATGGAAGAGCTGTCGTCGACGGTTAAACAGAATGCGGAAAATGCGCATCATGCGAGTCAGCTGGCGACAGAGGCGTCAGTGAATGCCGGTCGTGGTGGCGAGATCATCCGTGATGTGACGGTGACAATGAACAACATCAGCCAGAGTTCGGGCAAAATTGGTGAAATCATTCACGTCATCAACAGCATCTCTTTCCAGACCAATATCCTGGCGCTCAACGCTGCGGTCGAAGCCGCACGTGCCGGTGAACAGGGACGCGGGTTTGCGGTGGTCGCGGGTGAAGTGAGAAATCTGGCACAGCGCAGCGCGCTGGCGGCCAAAGAGATTGAAACGCTGATCCGTGAGTCACTGGACCGGGTCAGTGAGGGGGCCGGATTTGTAGAGCGCGCGGAGTCCACCATGGATGATATCGTCCGCTCCGTCAGTCAGGTAAAAGATATCATGGGCGAAATCGCTGCGGCCTCCGACGAGCAGAACCGGGGCATCTCCCAGATCGCCGTGGCGATGGCAGAGATGGACACGACGACCCAGCAGAACGCCGCACTGGTTGAAGAGTCCTCTGCCGCAGCAAGTTCACTGGAAGCACAGGCAGAGGAGCTGGAAAAAACGGTGGCGGTGTTCCGCCTTTCTGGTGCTCAGCACGCCGTCAGCCGCCCCGCGCCTTCTTCAGCGCCTCGCCTTGTTCCGGCCGTGCCGCTTAAGGCTTCTGTAGAGAGCAGCTGGGAAAGTTTTTAACAGGGTATCGTCTGGCCAGTCCTGATCAACAGGGCTGGCTGCGCGAGGATCGTTCAGGCTGTGGGGAGATAAAAAGGCTCTGGCGAGAGGAGTGTCGTCCATGACAGTTTCTCCGGCCGGTATACGCTTTCGCGCAACCTGTGAGGTTATTCGCTTCGTCGTTTTCCGGCCGGAGCCGGACTACGTCCACTGGTGTCAGTTCAGTTACAGCTAGTTCAGTTCGTCGTTCAGGCCTGTAAGTGTCTGCAGATACGGCACCTGTTGCTGGGCAATCGCCGGAGACGTAAAACTGCTCAGCCAGCTTCTGGCCTCGGAGATTTGCGTCAGCCGGTCGGGGTTGCTCTCGGATTTCGCCATGTGTCCCAGTTGAGTAAAGAGTGATGCGATACTGATTTCTTTCTCACCCAGGGCAAGGCTCAGTGCCGCTTCGCCAATAATTACGTGGCCTTTCTCGTCGTTTTGAATTAACACAGAAAATCCTCCATTGGTACGAATTGAAAACAACCTCACCAGAGACTGTAGTCGTAAAAGGGAGAACTGCCCGAATTTATCACTAAAAATAGCGCAAGTTGCTGAACAAAATACTAAATGTTTTTTTGGCATCCCTTCAGTTTGTCTCTGCCCTGACAGGCCGGGAGTCGTCACTCAACACGCAATCGGTTATGATCCTCTGCCCTTCATCGTCCGGTTTCACTATGTCTGCCATTATCGATACGTTTATTGCTCCGCCCTGCCATGACGAGATCACCTTTCTGTTTCAGGATGATCATCTGCTGGTGGTGAATAAACCCAGCGGGCTGCTCAGCCTTTCCGGTAAGAATCCGCAAAACCTCGATTCAGTGCATCACCGGCTGGTCAGACTGTTTCCGGGCTGTACGCTGGTGCACCGGCTCGATTTTGGCACCTCGGGACTGATGGTCGTCGCGCTGAATAAAGCGATCAACGCGGCGCTCAGTCAGCAGTTCAGCCAGCGCAGCGTGAGCAAAACGTATCAGGCGCTGCTGTGCGGCCATCTGGCTGAGGATGAAGGTGTGATTGATGCCGCCATCGCGAAAGATCCGGCGCAGTTTCCCCGCATGACAGTCTGCCCGCTTCAGGGAAAGCCTGCGCGATCGCGCTTCCGGGTTATCGGGCGCAGCCACTGGCAGGGACAAGAAGGAATGGAGGTGGCGGTTACGCGGGTTGAGCTGACGCCGGAAACGGGGCGTACCCATCAGCTGCGCATTCACTGTCAGCATCTGGGGCACCCGATTCTGGGCTGTGATCTCTATGGCGGGCAGGTGCTGCCGGGCGCTGAGCAGGCGGAGAGGCTGATGCTGCACGCCAGTGAATTAGCGTTTACACATCCCGTCAGCGGTGAGCCTCTACACGTCTCAGCCGCCAGCCCCTTCTGACTGCCTCAGTACGTGGTTACCACATCAAGTCGTCCGGTACTTTGAAATCGGCATAGGGATCATCTTCATCCTGCACGTCTTCGCTCAGTGCGCTGTTCAGGACGATAGCACTGGCATCACGCTGGGCAATTTTATCCGCCACGCTGGCCGGGATGATGGCGTACTGGCTTTCGCCATTTTTGTCAGCAGTCAGGCGGGCAATGGCGAGACGGCCATTAATCAGCTGGGTCTGCGTCAGCTTATCCACCACGATTTTTTTAATCAGGTTGTTGTCGGTAAAGTTAAAGCTGATGTCGCCTTTTGCCACCTCGATTTTATTCATTTCAATCAGCTGTTTAACCTGTGCTTTGTACTCTTTCGACAGGACGGCCAGTTTCTGCTGCTCATTAAGTTGCTTATCGCGCTCAAGCTGCGCTTTTTTGTTGTCTTCGACCGCCGCTCTGGCTTCACGCGCCTGAACCCGGGATTTCTTCGCTGTGCGCTGAACCTTATCCATTTTTTTGCTGGATACCAGACCTGCTTTCAGCATCTGCTCTTGTAAGGTGAGTTTTGTCATTGTCGTCTCTGAATCTGTTAAATATTGTCCGGGATTATACCTGTAATCTTTCGGGCTGTGCCAGGCTGACGCCGCGATTGCGGGCTACGCCTCAACACTGTGCTACCATTCCCCGGTCAGAATCACCTTATTGAGCACCATGTCCGAAATTACGAAACGCAAAAATGACCCGGAAGGGCTGAAAAAACGCATCATCGCAGGCGCACTGAAAACCTTCGCAGAGTTTGGTATGCAGGGTGCCAGACTGGAGCAGATCGCCGAACACGCTCAGACCACCAAACGCATGGTGGTCTATCACTTTGGCAGCAAGGAGCAGCTCTACATCGAAGTGCTGGAGCAGGTCTATCAGCAGATTCGCGCGCATGAAACCGACCTGAACCTGGCCGCCATGACGCCGGAGCTGGCCATGACCCGCCTGGTGGAAGCGAGCTTCGATTACCACGTTGCCCATCCCGACTTTATGCGGCTGGTCTGCAGTGAGAACCTGCTACGCGGTCGCTACATCACGCAGTCACCGCAGATTAAAGCGCTTAACCGCAGCGCGCTGGATCTGCTGGATGACATCCTGGCCCGCGGTCAGCAGGAGGGCGTGTTTATCGCCGATGTGCAGACCATCGACGTTCATCGTCTGATCAGCAGTATCTGTGTTCATCACGTCTCAAACCGCTACACCTTCAATGCCCTCTTCAGTCCGGATAACAGCGAAGAAGAGAGTATCCGGCGCAATCGTCAGCTCGCTGTCACCGCCACACTACGCTATATCAGCAAATAATTGCTCACCGCTCTGGCTCCGCTTACTCATGGTCTACGCTTAGTAAACATTCGTCATTAAATTGCCATAAAAGGAACGCCGTTGTGAGCAGAGACGCACGCCTCTATCCGCTTCGCCAGACTCATGTTGAACCCGATGATGATGCGCTCTGGAACTGGGCGCAGAACGCTAAAATCGGCAGCCGTCATCAGGTTCAGCGCCCCGCCAGCGAAGAGGAGTTACAGACGCTTATCCGGGAGTCACGCGGCCAGATTCGGGTCATCGGCAGCAAGCTCTCCCCCGGACGGATGCTGCACGTCAGTGAAGATGATTTACTGCTCGACCTCAGCGCGCTCAGCGGTCAGCTCGCCAGCGATGAGGATAGCGTGACCTTCGGGGGAGCCACCCCGCTGGATCAGGTTTATCGCACCCTGACCCGCATGAACCGCATGCTGGCGTCGTCGCCGGGTGTGATTGCCATTCAGACCCTGGCAGGGGCGATGGCCACCGGCACGCACGGCCAGGGATTGCAGCAGAGTTCGATTGCCGATGAAGCACTGGCCATCCGCATGGTGCTGGCCGACGGCAGCATGCGCGAGTTTGTCCGGGGCGACGCGGATTTCCCGGCAGCTCAGGTCTCTCTGGGGGCGCTGGGTATTGTCACCGCCGTGACGCTGCGCACCGGGCCATACCGCATCTTCACCTGCCATAAGAACGCGGTCTCTGCTGATACGCTGGAAGAGGATCTGCTGCGCTGGAACAACGACTACCCTCTCAGCAAAGCCTGGTGGTTCGTTGACGACAATCTGATGCATGTCTGGAACGCCCATGAAGCCAGCGAGGAGGAGCGCCAGCGCTATGAGCAGCAGGGGCGCAAAGTGGTCGAGCATGAGGGCGAAGCGGATGACAGTCTGAACGAGACGATCGATCAGACCCTGGCGCACATGCACCGCGATACCCAGATTCAGGGGAAAGGCGGCAAGCAGTTTCGCACCGTGACCCGTTTTCGCGACTTCACGGATGTTACCGGTGACATCTATCAGCTCTTCTGCCGGGGCATTGCGGTGCCACAGATCAACGTGGAGATCGGCGTCCCGCTGGCAAAAACGCCAGCCATCATCCGCCGGATAAAGCAGTGGTATGCAGAGAACCGGCCGCATATGCACTACCCGATTATCCTGCGCTGCACTGGCGCCTCCTCGGCCTGGCTTAGCCCGGCCGCCGATCAGCCCACCTGCTTTTTCGGCTTTGTCGTCTATTACGCCGACGATGGTTCGCTGTCGCAGGAGGGACTGCACTTCCTGACGGAAGTGGAGAAACTGCTGGCCGAAGAGGGAGGACGCCCGCACTGGGGCAAATATTACGATGAAGAACGCTACAACTGGCGTGAGATCTATCCGCAATGGGACGCCTTCCGCGCCCTGCGCAGCCAGCTCGATCCACAGGGACGACTGGGTAACGACTACATCACGCCACTTTTTGACTGAGGAAAGCCATGTTTGCCTGGGTAACGCTGTTAACACAACCCGATTATCTGGTGGGCGTCCAAGCGCTGCACCGTTCGCTGCAACAGAGCCACAGCCAGTGGCCACTGGTGGTGATGACGACTCCCGCCATTTCTGAGGCGGACTGTCAGCGTCTGCAGGATGCAGGCTGCGTGATTGAGCCGGTTGAGCCACTCTATCCGCGTGAAGATCTGGATCAGCACTACGCCTCGGCGCAGTTCGGCGAAGTCTGGACCAAGCTGCGCGCCTGGCAACTGACGGACTATGAGCGCGTCGTTTTTCTGGATGCGGACATGCTCGTGCTGCAGAACATGGATGAGCTGTTTACCCTGGATCTGGGTGATAATCTGCTGGCGGCCTGCCACGCCTGCCGCTGCAATCCCAACCAGATCGCCTCCTATCCGCCGGAATGGCAGCCGGAGCAGTGCCACTACACCTGGCAGGCACGCGGCGAAGCTGCGCCACAGAGTGTGGATCTCTACCTAAACGGTGGTTTTCTGGTGCTCAAGCCCGATAATGCGGTGTTTGAGGCGATGGAAAAACGTATTGCCGCCATTGATGACCTGAGCGCCTATCCTTTCTCGGAGCAGGACTTGCTGAATGAAATCTTTGCCGACCGCTGGAAGCCGCTCTCTTATATCTACAATGCGCTGAAAACGCTGCCCTTCCAGCACCGCGGGCTCTGGCAGGACGATGAGGTGAAAAACCTGCACTACATACTGGCCAAGCCGTGGAAGCGCGATCTTAACCAGCCTGAGAGCCAGCGCGATCGCTTCTATGCGCTGGATAAGCTGTGGTGGGAGAAAAGCGGCCTGATCTGATTTTAAAGGGCGGGAAGCTTTCTTCCCGCCCTGTCCCCTTCTTATCTGACACCCTTCCTGATCTGCCGTTACACTTTCATCCAGCGTCGCTGCTCAGCAGAGTGCGCGATCGCTTCCAGCACCTTCTGCACCTGTAACCCCTCGGCAAAATCGGGCCACATGCGGTCGTCCGCCGCGATACCGTTAATCAGATCGCGGACCTCCACCGTTTTCTGGTCGTTAAAGCCGATGCCATGTCCGGCTGAAACACAGAAGTTCGCATAGTCGGGATGGGCGGGTCCTGTCAGGATCGTTTTAAATCCCTGTCGCCCGGCGGGCTCGTCATGCAGATAAAGCTCAAGTTCAGCCATGCGCTCCTGGGTGTAACGCAGCGTGCCTTTGGTTCCGGTCACAACATAGGTCAGGCCCATTTTCGCGCCGCAGGCGATACGCGAGGTTTCAATGACGCCATGCGCGCCATTGCGGAAGCGCAGCAGCGCACTGGCCTGATCTTCGTTTTCCACCGGTAACTGACGTCCGGGCGCTTTCGGGTCGGGTCGTGCGGTGATGACCGTCATCATGTCGCCGCTGACTTCGGCAATATCACCGACCAGATAGTGCGCCATATTGACGATATGCGCCGCCAGATCGCCCAGCGCACCCAGCCCTGCCAGCGCTTTCTGACAGTGCCAGTCGAGCGGTGTCTCCGGTCTGGCAAGATAATCCTCGTTATGCGTGCCGTAAAAATGGACCACCTCGCCAATTTCTCCGCGGGCAATGATCTCTTTCGCCAGCTGGCTGGTCGGGTTCTTCATGTAGTTAAAGCCAACCAGCGTTTTCACCCCCGCCGCCTGCGCAGCGCTTACCATCTCCTGCGCATCCGCCACGCTTAAGGACAGCGGTTTTTCTGAGTAGACATGCTTGCCGTGGCGTATCGCCGCCAGCGCCATCTCTTTGTGCAGAAAATTGGGCGCACAGATATCCACCACATCAATGGCGGGATCGCTGACCAGCTCGCGCCAGTCTCCCGTAGAACGCGCAAAGCCAAAGGTGGCTGCCTGACGGGCCGCCAGCTCTGGATTTACCTCGGCCAGCATCTCCCGCACGATCTCACCTTTCAGCGCAAACACGGTCGGGGCCTGAGCATAAGCAATCGCGTGGCAGCGCCCGATATAACCACTGCCGATCATGCCGATTCGGACTTGTTTCATTTCAGCTCCGGATATTCATTTCAGGGTTGAAATGAAATCTACGTTTCGTTTTATCTGCTGACAAAGGCGTAATGAAAACTTTGTGACGGCAGTAAAAAACTATCCGGGCAAACCACGCCTCGTGCCGCCTGGCAAGGGAGGCAGAGCGGTAAAACACCTCATAAATACCTCAGTCTGCCGCACGGGCTGTGACACCCCGTTCAGCGTCTGACGGACTTCTTCTGGTGTATTAAACGCCGTACTGGCGACTATTTCAGCAGTCGCGCAGATTTATGAAAAAGAGCTTTGACATGGCTCAGCGTGGCCGTTACTATGCGCCCCGTTCAAACGATTCCTCTGTAGTTCAGTCGGTAGAACGGCGGACTGTTAATCCGTATGTCACTGGTTCGAGTCCAGTCAGAGGAGCCAGATTCGAGAAACCCGCTCAGGGAAACCTGAGCGGGTTTTTTATTGGCTTTCAGTCATATCGGCGGTTCAGTTCAGAATGGCTTCCAGCCGTGCCAGCACTTCGTTCACGATAGCGTCAGGAAGTCTCTCAAGCCGCCTGCCTTCGCGGGCTTCCATATCGAGCGTTCTCGGCTGATCGCAGCGAACGACACCCTTTGTTCTGCACCCTGCTCCATCCAGTGAAACAGCAAAACCTGCTGCGCGGGCAAAATTCCCGCCGCGGGTCACCGGCACCACAATCGGTAATCGGGTAAATGCGTTAAATGAAGCCGGAGAAACGATAACTACCGGACGCTTCCCGCTTTGTTCATGACCTGCTGTAGGATCGAGGGTCACCAGCCAGATTTCTCCTCTCTCCATTTACAGGTTCTCCTTACCTGCTGCAGGTGCATCAATCCAGTCTCGATCTTCTTTACTGATTTCCGCATGCGGATCGCATTGCGCAAGCAGTTCCTCAAGTGAATAGCGCGGTCGGGTCCGGGGTTTGACGATCAGAAAACCATTATCGATGGTCATTCCGACTTCGCTGTTTGCCGACAACGACAGCGTTTTCAGAACGGCGGGAGGAACCGCCAGCATGACCGATCCGCCTACCTTTTTAAGACGCGTGATAAACATAAATCTCCTCCTGATGTTATATTTTAATATAACACCGGCGGGCGATAGCGAGCAATTATTAATCAGTTCCATTGTGCTATTCTCCTGAAGCGGACCTGCGCGGGGATTGCCTGTCTTCGTCAGGATGAGAGTAAAAAATGTTTCGAGGGGGGCAAAGGATTACGCCAAATCCGATAAAAATTTTGCGGCGAGGATTCCATACAGAGATAACAGGAGCCGTAATCAGATGAAGCGCGGCAAAAAAAAACTGCACCCTACTCAGTCGGGTCTCCGACTTTTGGGGTGCAGCTACGTTTCAGCTTTTACAGCTATCAAATATCAGATATCAGATATCAGATATCAGATATCAAAGCGATCCAGATTCATCACTTTGGTCCAGGCGGCCACAAAGTCTTTGACGAATTTCTCACGGGCGTCGCTGCTTGCGTAAACTTCCGCCGAGGCGCGTAACACCGCGTTGGAGCCGAACACCAGATCGGCGCGGGTCGCGGTGTAGCGGGTTTCACCGCTGACGCGATCGCGTCCGATAAAGGACTCGTTGCTCGCATCGGCAGCCTTCCACTCGGTGCGCATATCCAGCAGATTGACAAAGAAGTCCGTGTTCAGCGAACCCACTTTGTCCGTGAAGATGCCGTGCTGGCTGCCATCGAAGTTAGCGCCCAGAGCACGCATCCCGCCCACCAGTACCGTTAACTCCGGCACGGTCAGGGTCAGCTGCTGCGCCTTGTCGATCAGCAGGTTTTCGGTGGTGGTTTTGCCGAAGCCGGTGCCGTAGTTACGGAAACCATCGGCACGCGGTTTCAGCAGGTTGAACGACTCAATGTCGGTCTGATCCTGACGCGCATCGACACGTCCTGGCGTAAAGGGTACATCAACGGTCACGCCTGCCGCTTTCGCCGCCTGCTCAACCCCGACCACACCGGCCAGCACAATCACATCCGCCAGCGAAGCCTTGTTCACTTCACGCTGAACCGCTTCCAGCGTCGGCAGCACGCGCGCCGCAACGGCGTTAACGTCCCACTCGCGCTGCGGCAGCAGTGCCAGTCGGGCACCGTTGGCACCACCCCGTTTGTCGCCACCGCGGAAGGTTGACGCCGAGGCCCAGGCAACGGAAACCAGCTCGCTGACGCTGAGGCCGGATGCGGCAATCTTCTCTTTCAGCTGCGCGATATCCGCGACGGTCGGATGATAAACCGGTGCAGGTAGCGGATCCTGCCAGATCAGATCTTCCTGTGGTACTTCAGGTCCGATGTAGCGCGCTTTCGGCCCCATATCGCGGTGCGTCAGCTTAAACCATGCACGGGCAAACGCTTCGTTGAACGCCTGCGGGTCGTTAAGGAAGCGACGCGAAATTTTTTCAAATTCCGGATCAAAACGCAGCGTCAGGTCGGTCACCAGCATGGTCGGCTTGTGTTTTTTCGCCGTGTCAAAGGCGTCCGGGATAATTTCCGGCGCATTGACCGCTTCAAACTGGATAGCGCCTGCCGGGCTGCGCGTCTGCACCCACTCATATTTGAACAGGTTCTCGAAGAAATAGTTGCTCCACTGAGTAGGCGTCTGCGACCAGATCACTTCCAGGCCAGAGGTAATCGCATCGGCACCTACGCCGCTGCCGTGGCTGTTGACCCAGCCCAGACCCTGCGCTTCAATCGGGGCGGTTTCCGGATCGACACCGACATGGCTGGCCGGAGCGGCACCGTGGGTTTTACCCAGCGTATGGCCACCCGCAATTAGTGCCACGATCTCTTCGTCGTTCATGCCCATGTTGCCAAAGGTGGCACGAATAGCCGGGGCGGCAGAAGCGGGATCGCCACTGTGTTCCGGGCCTTCCGGGTTCACGTAGATCAGACCCATCTCGGTCGCGCCAAGCGGTGACTGCGCCAGCGATTCCGGATGACGGTGTTCCAGCCAGGTCGCTTCTTCGCCCCAGTTCACATCCATATCCGGTTCCCAGACATCTTCACGTCCGGCACCAAAGCCAAAGGTGCGGAAGCCGGAATTTTCCAGCGCGACGTTACCCGCCAGGATGTAGAGGTCGGCCCAGGAGATCTTCTGGCCATATTTCTGTTTTACCGGCCACAGCAGGCGGCGGGCTTTATCCAGGCTGACGTTGTCCGGCCAGGAGTTTAACGGGGCGAAACGTTGCTGACCACGACCTGAACCACCACGTCCGTCTACGG
The DNA here is from genome assembly GCF_059731105.1 of Type-F symbiont of Plautia stali. Taxonomy (NCBI): domain Bacteria; kingdom Pseudomonadati; phylum Pseudomonadota; class Gammaproteobacteria; order Enterobacterales; family Enterobacteriaceae; species Type-F symbiont of Plautia stali. Next base: position 2,521,138 of record NZ_AP035909.1, read on the forward strand.
AGCGATAGGTTCCGGCGCTGTGCCAGGCCATACGAATAAAGAGACCGATATAGCTGCCCCAGTCAGCGGGCCACCAGGCCTGTGACTCAGTGAGCAACCCTTTGATGTCCGCTTTCAGCGCTGAGTAATCTAATTTTGCAAATTCTTTGCGGTAATCGAAGGATTCATCAAGGGGGTTTGAACGGGATGAGTGCTGATTCAGCAGGTCAACGCGCAGCTGATTAGGCCACCAGTCACGGTTCGTTGTTCCGCCGCCCGGCGCCTGATTTGGCTGCGCTGACTTCCCTGCATGAAAGGGGCATTTGCCCGCTGGTGCTTCGCGGTCAGCTTCACGGTCGGCTTCGACGATTGGCTTTGCATCTTTTGCATCTTCATCAATGGAATTGCTCATGGTCACACCTCTTTTTGTATTTTCATCGCTACTCTATAGAGGATTTTCAGGCAGGCACACCTGTCTTATCCTATATGATTGATAGCTTATCCCTTTGAATAAGGTCTTATTTAACAGCTCCCAACGATGGCAAACGGCTGTTATCCACATCAGCTTCAGCGAAACGACATCGTTCTTCATCAGACTATTCTGACAAACCACGTTTAACAACCGGCTGATGAAAGAGTTGCTGATCGGTGACGCAATCCGGTGCATAAAGCGTGCGTGATCTGTTGCCAGAACAGCCTGGAAAAAGCGTCGCGAATACAGAGAAAAAAGAACAGGCAGAGCGGAAGAGAAAAGAGGTGGGGCTGACGAGGGGATCGGATCAGGAATAAAACCGCAGCGCCCTCCGCAGGAGAGCGCTGCCGGTCATTAACGCCAGCCCAGCTCCGGGGCGACGTACTTCAGAATCGCTTCAATCACATGGGCGTTATAAGCCACACCCAGTTGATTTGGCACGGTAAGCAGCAGCGTATCGGCTTCAGCAATCGCCTCATCCTGCGCCAGTTGCTTAATCAATACCTCTGGCTCAGCGGCATAGCTGCGACCAAAGATGGCGCGGGTTTTCTCATCGAGAAAACCGACAGAGTCACGGTCGTTGCCGCTACGGCCAAAGTAAGCGCGGTCCATGTCGTTGACCAGCGCAAAGATGCTGCGGCTGACAGAGACACGAGGAGTATGCTGATGCCCCGCCGCTTTCCAGGCTTCACGGTAGGCGCGGATCTGCTTCGCCTGCTGAATGTGGAACGGCTCGCCCGTTTCATCATCTTTCAGGGTCGAGCTCTGCAGGTTCATGCCCATTTTCGCCGCCCACTCCGCCGTTGCGTTGGAGCCGGAGCCCCACCAGATACGGTCGCGTAACCCTTCAGACAGCGGCTCTGGTCGCAGCAGTCCTGGCGGGTTCGGGAACATCGGCTGAGGGTTCGGCTTAGCAAAGCCTTCTCCGCGCAGCACCTCCAGAAACTCCTCGGTGTGACGACGGCCCATATCGGCATCGCTTTCCCCTGGTTTAGGTTCAAAACCAAAGTAGCGCCAGCCATCAATCACCTGCTCCGGTGAGCCGCGGCTCAGACCGAGCTGCAGACGACCGTTGGAGATCAGATCGGCCGCGCTGGCATCTTCCACCATATAGAGCGGGTTTTCGTAACGCATGTCGATTACGCCAGTGCCGATCTCAATCCGGCTGGTGCGTGCCGCGACCGCCGCCAGCAGCGGAAACGGTGAGCTGAGCTGACGGGCAAAGTGGTGGACACGGAAGTAAGCGCCATCGGCACCCAGCTCTTCCGCGGCAACCGCTAAGTCGATCGACTGCAGTAATACATCCTGCGCCGTGCGGGTGGCAGACTGTGAAGAGGGGGTCCAGTGACCAAAAGATAAGAAGCCGATATTTTTCATCTGTCATTCTCCTGACGGGGTAAACGCCCGTGGATGTAAGGCAATTTCTGATAGGCAAAGGTTACGCCCTCCGCGCTGCAACTGATAGTCAATATCTTTCAGCGCTATATTCAGGAATTTCGACATAGCCAGGCTGATTATCTGCTTTGCTTATTTATCCCCTGATGCAGCCCGATCTTCGCGCGGGGGAGCTACCCTATCCTGACCGGGAGAAACCTGATGACTAACCGGCTCGCGCTGCCCATGTACGCGATTCACCCGCCCGCCACCCGGGCGCTGATGCAGGCCATTAAGACGCTGCTGGCGCGGCGCGGCATCGAAGCGCAGCCGGTCTGGCCTGACGACCTGCAGGCACACTGGCAGGATGCGCATCTGCTGCTGAGTCAGACCTGTGGCTATCCACTGGTCACCCGGCTTACCGCGGTCCAGCCTGTCGGCACCTTTCACTATCGGGCGCCCGGCTGCAGCGGTCGCGACTATCGCAGCTGGCTGGTGGCGCGGGATAAACAGGCGACGCTGGCCGATTTCACTGGCCAGCGGGCGGTGGCGAACAGCCTGGACTCTCACTCCGGCTATAACGCACTGCGGTTTGTCGCGGCGCGTCAGGGCGTCACCTTTTCTCAGCTCATCCTGAGCGGGGGGCATCGCCGGTCGCTGGCCGCGTTGCAGCAAGGCGATGCCGATATTGCTGCGATCGACTGCGTCAGCTGGGCGCTGCTGGCGCGTTATGAACCGGAAGCACTGAATGGCCTGCATATAATCGGTGAAACACCCCTGGCACCCGGACTGCCGCTGATCACGGCAGCGTCAACCTCCTCCACCCGGCTGGCACATCTCCGGATGGCGCTGCATCAGCTGGTGCAGGAGACGGCCTGGCGTGGCGTCTGCGACGACAATCTGATCGGCGGATTCAGCCCGGCAGAGCGGGACGATTATCAGATTGTGCTGGAATGGGAGCACGACGCGGCTGCGCAGGGCCTCCCCCGGCTTTAACGTTTTACGCCCTTCCGGCCCGCCGATCCGTCAACGAAAGCCCTGCTCTGCCCGTCGGTGACGACCCGCATCGATCCTTTTCTGCTGACGTCAGCACTGGTAAGCCCGCTCACACCGCTTTAAGGTAGAGGTTTTCAGCAACGGGAGATGCAGATGCGCATTCTGATGGCAGGAGCCGGCGCGACCGGCGGATATTTTGGTGCCCGACTGGCTCAGGCGGGTCAGGACGTCACGTTTCTGGTGCGCGAACGCCGTTTTCAGCAGCTACAGATGAATGGACTGGTGTTACAGACGCCGCAGGGAACGGAAAAGCTGGAGCCGCAGCTGATTCAGGCCGGCTCGCTGAGCGGCCACTATGACCTGATCATAATTACCGTAAAGAGTTTTGCGCTTGAACAGCTCATGGAGGATATCGCGCCTGCGGTCGGCCCTGACACGCTGATCATGCCGATTCTCAACGGGATGCGACACATCGCGACACTGCAGCAGCGTTTCGGTGACGATAAGGTGATAGGCGGCCTGTGCAAAATCAACGCCACGCTGGGTGACAGCGGTGAAGTGATCCAGATGACACCACTGCATCAGCTTTACTACGGTGCGCTGGATGGTAATAACGATGCGCGCCTGCAGCGGGTTGACGCCGCCCTGCGCACCAGTCAGGTCGATAACCGCTTCAGCGAAAACATTCTAGATGAGCTGTGGGAGAAGTGGCTGCTGCTGAGTACGCTCGGGGCGGTCTGCTGCCTGGCGCGTGGCGATACTCAGCAGATCCTGACCACCCGCGGGGGCGAAGCGCTGCTGCAGGGGATCTTCAGCGAGATTCTGGCGGTGATTTCCGCCGAGGGGTATCAGCCGCGTCCGGCCGTCACCGCCCGCATTTTTGAACTGCTGAATAACCCGGAGACCCCGATGACCTCCTCGATGTATCGTGACCTGACTCAGGGATTTGATATCGAAGCCGATCAGGTGATCGGTGACCTGCTGCTGCGGGCAAAACGAAAAGGTCTGATATCTCCGCTGCTTAACGCGGTCGATGTGAATCTGCAGGTCTATCTGCAGCAGCGCTAAGCCGGATAGCGGTAATCCGTTCTGACCGGGGCCGCATGGGTCCCGGCTGGCAAAAGAGTGAATGTGTAATGAGCAGCAACAGTGTGGCAGGAAATTTTGTTACACTCGACGCTTCATCTTTTGGAGAGTGCAATGACTTCCCGCTCCGTGACCCTTGATGATGTCGCGCAACTGGCCGGCGTCTCATACCAAACCGTTTCACGTGTTTTAAACCGTTCTGAACAGGTGTCAGCCCGCACGCGGGAAAGGGTTGAGGCGGCGATGCAGCAGCTCAATTATGTGCCTAATCGCGTGGCACAGCAGCTGGCAGGCAAGGCGACGCGCACGCTGGGTCTGGCTACCAGCGACCTGGCGCTGATGGCACCGGCTCAGATCGCCTCGGCGATCCAGCAACGGGCCGCCGCCGCGGGGTATCATCTGGTGATTGCGATGGAGAGCGGTCATGATGCGGCCGCTACCGTGAATGAACTGCTGGCGCAGCGGGTCGACGGACTGCTGATCAACCTGCCACTGGCGGCGGATGAGGCGCAGCAGATTCAGCTGTTGTGTGGCAGTAAGCCGGTGCTGTTTCTGGATGTCGAACCGCATGCCGCGGTGGCGCAGTGTCAGTATCCGAACGCCTCCGGCGCGCGTGCCGCGGTTGAACATCTGGTGGCGCTGGGTCATCGCCGGATTGGCCTGCTCAACGGGCCGCTGCGGTCGGTCTCGGCGCGTCAGCGTGAAGCGGCCTGGCTTCAGGCGCTGGCAGACCATCAGCTCACCCCGCACTGCTCTCTGCGCGGCGACTGGAGCGCGCAGTCGGGCTATCAGGCGCTGATGTCGCAGCTGCCGGACGCCCTGCCCCAGGCACTGCTGGTGGCGAACGATCAGATGGCGCTGGGTGCCATGCGGGCGTTGCATCAGTATGGCGTGGCGATTCCGGGCGAGATCTCGGTGATTGGTTATGATGATACCGCGGAAAGTGCCTGGTATCAGCCGCCGCTGACCACGGTGCGCCAGGATTTGCATTATCTGGGCGCGCAGAGCGTTGAGCGGATGCTGGCCCGGCTGCGCGGCGAAGAGGTTTCTGACGCTGCGCTGGAAACCACGCTGGTTATCCGGGAAACCACCGCCCCGCCAGCCGATAACCCGCTCGATTTAGCTGCGCTGTCCCAGCAGCTTCAGGCGATCGCCCGTCGGCTGTCCGGCCAGTAGCACCAGGCTTTCCCGCTGCCATAAAAAACCCGCGCCACCGGGGTGGATGCGGGTCATCTTCAGTAACCGGAGCCGCTGCGCTCCGTTATCGGCTATCAGGCTTTAGGATGTTCACCCACGCCCATAGCTTTGATCTTTTTCGACAGCTCGCGACGCTCTTTCGAGAGGTCGGCGTTTTTGATGATGTACTCATCCACGCGATCTTCATAATCCACGCGCATGCTGGCAATGATCTCCTGAATAGCCTCAACGCTCATGCCCGGCTTGATGTATTCGCTCAGGTTGTCGAGCAGCAGAACGCGCTTCTGGTTGTCACGAATTTTCTTCTCGTTGTCGACAATTTCACGCTGCAGTTTGTTTTTGCGGCGGAACATACGCACGAACTCCAGTACGTCCTGAAATGACTGCTTGGCATTTTCCATGATGGCACCTTTCTTTAAGCCTGCTGACGCAGGGAGAGAGTCAAAACGATCAGCTTAGCGGCTAGCCCGCCAGGTAAGCAATTTTCACAGCTAAATTCAGACTGGCTCTTATCTTAGCGCAAAGAAACCCCGTTTCACATTAAGTCATTGTCTGAGGTGATTATTTGCGAAGCGCCATCCGCATCAGATCGGTCATCCGCTCCAGCTGTTTCGCCAGTTCCAGCGTCAGCCAGACGTAGCCGTAGATCGGCGTCTCCTCCAGCGCGTCGCTGCCCGCCTCCGCAATCAGACGCCGCAATTCATCACTGATTTCGGTGAGTTCATGACTGTTGGCGACCACCTCTTCCGTTTCCCCCTCGATTGCCATGACGGACAGCGCCCGCAGGGTGTTCTCGGTCATCTGCTGGGTGCGGCGTAAGGCGGGTGCGTTGAGCATAATCAGGTGGCTTTCACGCGACGCCCACCAGGCATTAATCTGCATCTCAATGGTGTAAACCATATTACGGTTAATGGTCTGAATGGCTTCAAGCACCGACTTCGGGATGCGCGTCTCTTTGCTGGACGGCTCCAGCAGCGACCGCATTTTGATGACGCTGCTCAGCAATTTGCCCAGCGGCTTGTTAAGGCGCGGCTTTTCGACCAGATTGGGTGAGAAACCGGCGTGGTAAATTTTTGCCATCTCCGCCAGCGTGTCAGAGAGCTGGATGCGCCAGTGGGTATAGGCGCGCTGCGCCCAGATAGCGGTGAACAGCAGCGCCATCAGCGACCCCAGAATCACATCCCCGCCGCGCCACAGCGCCATCGTGAAGTCACCGGTCGGTGCACCGACGACGACGCTGAGCGTAATCCCGATCAGCAACGCCATATAAGGGTGCTTGCCCAGCGTCAGGAAGCCACTGATGAACATGATCATGCCGCACCAGGCCAGCATCATCGGCATGGAGATCAGCTCCAGCTTCAGCGCAATCAGACCGGAAATCGAGCCGGCTACGGTGCCGCTGATGCGCTGCAGGGCGCGTGGGAAGACGTTTCCCCACGTAGAGATGGGCCCCATCACCACCACCAGCGTGATCAGGGGCCAGGTGCCTTCAGGGATATGAGTGGCCCGGACAAAGATAAAGCAGAGCAAAAAGGCGATGGCAATGCGCACGCCATGAACGGCGCGATAGTGACGGTAAAACCAGAATTCCAGTTTTGAAATGGGTTTATCAGAACGCAAAGTGACTTTCCGGTTGCGGGATTATGTTGCCGCTATCTTAACCCCGAACGGGGTTCAGGCTTAGCCTGCGCCCGCTATTTCCAGACCATTTTGACGTTATCTTACAAATATCAACATCCGGCTCACATTGCCGCCCGTAAATTAAAAACAATTTATTACTGTTCGTTAACTTTGACGGACGCCGGATCAGACGGGAAGTTGCTCCCCTGTAAAAACGGGCAGCTCAGAGGCTGCCCGTTTCAGTGGTGACCCATTGACCGATCAGAACTTCTGTTTGAGATAGTCGGTCAGTCGGGTAATGACACCGGCGGGTTCAACCGCACTCAGCGCCACCAGCGGATAATGGGCGATCTCCTGATCTTTATCCATCACCTGAATTTCACCGATCACCTCATTGGCTTTCAGCGGCGCCTCCAGATCTTTGCGGTCGATGACATATTTCGCTTTCACGTTCTGGACTTCACTGCGCGGCAGCGACAGATAGATATCCTCTGCAGTGCCGACCTCGACCTGATGCGGATTGCCGTACCAGACGTTTTCGCTGCCAATCTTCTTACCGGCGTGGAACAGCTGAACGGTATCGAAGGTGTTCTGGCCCCAGACCAGCAGTTTACGCGCCTGCTCTTCACGCCCTTTCGCGCTTTTCCCGCCCATCACGACAGCAATCAGGCGATGCTTACCCACCACGTTGGAGGCGATGATGTTAAACCCGGCCGTTTCGGTGTGGCCGGTTTTCAGCCCGTCGACATGCAGGTTATTGTCCCACAGCAGACCATTACGGTTGTTCTGGGTGATGCCATTCCAGGTCAGGGTCTTCTCACTGTACATCGCGTAGAAGTCAGGCTCACCGTCAATAATCGCGCGGGAGAGTTTCGCCATATCCAGTGCGCTGGAGTACTGACCTGGCGCATCCAGACCGTGCACCGTTTCAAAATGGGTATTCTGCAGGCCGAGTTTCTCAACGTAGTGATTCATCATACCAACGAAATTTGCTTCGCTGCCTGCGACATAGTCTGCCAGGGCCACGCAGGCGTCATTCCCGGAATCAATGATGACCCCGCGGCTTAAATCCCGGACGCTCAGCTTATCGCCGGGCTTCAGGAACATCAGCGAGGAGCCTTTGAACACCGGATTTCCCGCCGCCCACGCATCTTTTCCCACCGTAACCATGTCGTCACGGCTGATTTTCTTCTGGTCAATGGCGCGGTCGACCACATAGCCGGTCATCAGTTTGGTCAGGCTGGCGGGATTGCGGCGCTCATCGGGATTACCGGCAGTCAGAACCTGCCCGGTCATGGCATCCATCAGCACCCAGGAAGCGGCATCAATTGCCGGCGGCGTCACAGGAAACGGGATCGCATCGGCCTGTGCCAGCGAGGCCCAAAAAACAGTAGCGGTAACAGTGAACAGCAGACGCCTTTTCAACACTTCATCCTTAATTACACGGGAGAGAAAATTTCTAAAACGAAACGGAAACAGCCGCACGTTTTACGGCAAAAGCGTTGTGAAGGTTTGAATAAATTGAAAAAAAGTATGAACCGGCGTGCCTATGCGTTATTCGGGACAGCCCTTAACTTCTGACGCGTGACAATAGGGTTTGCCATAGAGACAGGCCCGGAACCGCTAAAGTGGTTCGGTCACGCTGAATCATTGAGGCGTGTAACAGACAACGATCTTCACTCACCCTGCTGCGTGCAGAGGCGCAGAGAGCGGACAGAGAGCAGGTTTATCGCTTTCTGTTTTTTCACCCAGTGAACGCAATGAACGCAATGAACGGATATGAAATTTGAAAAACGATAGCGTACAGCCTACCTTCCTCTTTCACGATTACGAGACAGTGACCACATCACACTGATTTTAAATCATAATTTTTCGATAAAATAAAACCTGGTACGCATATTGGTACACATTATAGTGTGTTTGATCGGTAGACCAACCCGCCTCATTTTTAAATGATGGGCCTTAATGGCTCATAAGCGCCCAAATCCTGGCCGTGACGTTTACAGGCTGCCATGTAACACGACAATTAATTCTTTACTGATTGGGTTTCCCCCTTTAATTTATAGGGATATAGAGCGGAATTTAACCAAAAGGAATGGGCTATGCACTATAGTAAAGAAATTGTGTCTTATTTACAGTCAAATAACATCCTCGCGTCAAAACTTGATCACGCATTTATCGGCGTTAGAAACGCGGTTGCCAACCAATTCCATTTGATAGGATCAGGTGCGCAGCGCGCATTATATTATTCGTCGTGTTTTACCCAGGATTACCAGGACGTTTGCCGACAACAGAAAACAGAAGATTTAAGATTCAAGCGAGGCGTAGAGCATCTTTTCGAACATGGCAACTTAGCATATGACATGCTGAAATTATATTTTGAAGAAATATTCCGTCATAAAACAAATGATCAATTGGAATATATTAAAAAAGGCTTGATGGCGGTTAACGTTCATATCGCCGCCAGCCATCTGACAAGTGCAGGAATGGCATTAGCTGCAGCTACTACCGTTGCTGTTGGATTGAATTTAAGCCTAAATATGAGCGCGTTAATTGGTGGGAAAACTGCCGGCCTCATTGGAATTGCGGGTATTTATGGAGTAGTCCAAAAAGCTGCAGATAGCGCACGCCGCCTGCATTATACTGCACCTGATTATTATGCCGCGCTATATACCCAAGAACTGGAAATGATGTTTTTCCTGATCGAGCCTTTATTTGATAGAGCGCAGGTTTTTAATAAAGGAACATCAGATAAGGATATAATCAACATCGTCAGAAAGATGATCGGGTGATTATAAAAATGAAAAATATAATTAAATTACTTATAAAGAGAATTTTCAAAACCTCACTCACATATTATGGCCCAGCCGCATTAACAATAATTTTTTCATTCACATTTCTACATTTTTTCCCCGACGGCCCATTATGGCCCATACCAGTATTTATCGCATTGATAATAATCTTCGTTAAATGGTAAATTATAAATCAATATTTAGAAGGAACTAAAATGACCCCAGCGCATTTATGGCTTGAAGATGAAAATGGTTCACCAACCGCAGGTAGTTGCCCAATGCCATTAAGGTCAGGCTCAATCGAGTTAAAATCATTCTCACACGGCGTAACTATCCCTGTAGAGCCCAACTGGGGAAAATTAACAGGTACGCGTGTGCACAGTCCCATCACAATAGTCAAAGAATTTGATCAAACAACTCCGCTGCTCTACAGGGCAGTCTGTGAAGGCCGGACAATGAAGAAAGGCACTATCAGAATGTATCGCATTCTTGAATCCGGGATCGAAGCCGAATATTTCAATATCATTCTTGAAAATGTCAAATTTACGACAGTCGCACCCTACCTTTCCCCCAATGGGTTGAGCAGCACGCATCCTGAAACGCTGGAATTGCGCTATGAGGCAATCACATGGAAATACATTGACGGCAATATTATTTACCGCGATACATGGAATCAGCTAGCCACATATTAAAATAAAAAAAGCCCGGTGAACGCCGGGCTGGTATCGGACAAAGGAAACCAAATAATCACGCGATAAAACTATCATTGACAATATTATTAATGGTTTTATAAACAATTCCCCGGTCTGCTATCCCATCAGCAACGGTATTTTCAGCAACTTCCAGCGTCATGGCCGCGCGTTCGCGCTGCGCCTGCACCCAGCGACGTATATCCATCACAACACGATAAATACGTCGCGGCGGGTGCCATAGGCTGCACGGCCCAGGATACGACCACTGCGCCTCCCGTCACCAGGTGCGCAACTTCCTGTTATGGGCCAGATACGTCAGCAGTTGGCGTATCTGGCTGTACAAAGCTGGTCACGCCTGTACTGCCCGGACGTGATTTTAGGCGTTGGGAACCAGCCTGAACTCAACCGCTGTGGTTTACCATTCCACCTGTAGCGATACTGAAACAGGATCACGCCCTTTGGCGATATGCGAACGCCCAGCTCATCAGGATCTGAAATTTCAGCCGAACCGGATTATGGTTTACCATGTAGGGAGCGTAATTAAGGGTCACTCAGCGCCTTAATAATTTCTGGTACACAGCAAAATGTGCTTCTGGTACGCATCCGGAACACGATGTTGCCGGTATAACAGCGAACAGCAACCAAAGGCAAATGTGAACAAAGCCAGACAATAAAATGATGAAAATTGTTTTAACTCAGCAAGTTAATGAAAAATGACGAACGGTAACGCACATTGAAAAACGACCCCGGACAACCTACCTTCCTCTTTCACGATTACGAGACCTTCGGCACCAGCCCGTCGCGCGACCGGCCTGCTCAGTTTGCCGGGCTGCGCACTGACAGTGACTTTAATCCGGTGGGTGAACCCGAAGTCTTCTACTGCCGTCTGCCTGATGACTATCTGCCGCAGCCCGAAGCGGTGATGATTACCGGTATCACGCCTCAGGTGGCGATGACGCGCGGCGTGAATGAAGCGGAGTTTGCTGAACGTATCCATTCCCTGTTTACCACGGAACAAACCTGTGTGGTGGGCTACAACAACGTGCGCTTCGACGACGAAGTCACGCGCAATATCTTCTATCGCAACTTCTACGATCCCTATGGCTGGAGCTGGCAGAATGGCAATTCCCGCTGGGACCTGCTCGACGTGATGCGTGCCTGCTATGCGCTGCGGCCGGATGGCATCAACTGGCCGGAGAATGAGGAAGGCTTTCCCAGCTTCCGGCTGGAGCATCTGACCAAAGCCAACGGTGTGGCGCATGAAAATGCGCATGATGCGATGTCCGATGTGTACGCCACGCTGGCGATGGCGAAGCTGGTGAAAGAGAAGCAGCCAAAGCTGTTTGAGTTTTTGTTCACCCATCGTAACAAGAACAAGCTGATGACGCTGATCGACATCCCGCAGATGAAGCCGCTGGTGCATGTCTCAGGTATGTTCGGTGCCGCGCGCGGGAATACCAGCTGGATTGTGCCGCTGGCCTGGCATCCCGATAACCGGAATGCGCTGATCGTGGTGGATCTGGCGGGTGATATGTCGCCGCTGCTGGAACTGGATGCCGCTGCACTGCGTGAGCGTCTCTATACGGCGAAAAACGATCTCGGCGATCTGCCGGCCGTGCCGGTTAAACTGGTGCATATCAATAAGTGTCCGGTTCTGGCCCCGGCCAGCACGCTGCGCCCGGAAGATGCTGCCCGGCTGGGCATCGATCGTCAGCACTGCCTGGCGAATCTGGCCCTGCTGCGCCAGCAGCCCGACGTGCGGGAGAAACTGGTGACGCTGTTTGCCGAAGCCGAGCCGTTTACGCCATCAGACGACGTAGACGCGCAACTCTATGATGGCTTCTTCAGTAATGCGGATCGCGCGGGGATGAACATCATCCGCCAGACCGCCCCGGCGAATCTGCCTGCGCTGGACCTGACCTTCGAGAGTGCGCGGGTGGCGAAACTGCTGTTCCGCTACCGGGCGCGTAACTTCCCCGGCACGCTGGATGATGCCGAGCAGCAGCGCTGGCTGCAGCATCGGCGTGAAGTGCTTAACAGCGATCGGGTGCAGGCGTTTATGCAGGAGCTGGAGTCGCTCGCCAGTCTGCATGAAGCCGATGCGGAAAAACTCGGACAGCTGAAAGCGCTCTATCTTTACGCGCAGGATCTGGTCTCCTGAATCCTGAATGCCGCCCGGCATCCTCAGCCGGGTCCGGCATCGGACTGTGTCGTGGATTACAGCAGTGTCCACGCCAGCCAGGTCAGGGCGAAACCGCTCAGCCCCATTAAGGTGGTCAGTACCGTCCAGGTGCGCAGACCGTCAGCCACTGACAGCCCGAGATAGCGCGTCACCACCCAGAAACCTGCGTCATTGACATGTGACAGTCCCAGCCCGCCAAAGCAGGCCGCCAGCGTCACCAGTACCCGCTGCATGTCCGTTACGCCGGTCACCGCCTGCGTCAGCAATCCGCTGGTTGTCAGGATCGCCACGGTGGCGGAGCCCTGTGACGCACGCAGCGCCAGCGACAGGATGAACGCCGCAGGCACCAGCGGCAGATGCAGCGTTTCAAGCGTGACCGCCAGCGCTTTGCCGACGCCCGACTCCACCAGCACTTTGCCGAAAGCGCCACCGGCACCCGCCACCAGTATCACACTGGCAGACGTGGGGATCGCCCGGCCGGTCAGGTCTTCCAGCTTATCTTTGCTCCAGCCACGTCGTACCCCCAGCAGCCAGGCCGCCAGCCCCAGGGCAATCAGCAGAGCAATGGGCGGGGTGCCGATGACGGTCATCACGCTCCGCAGCAGATTGCCCTCATCCATCAGGGTGTGGGACAGCGTGCCCAGCACAATCAGGACAATCGGCACCACAATCAGCCCGCTGATGGTCAGCGCGCCAGGCGGTGCGGGCTCATTCTTCTTTTCCTGTCCCTCGGGTTTTGCCATCTGCAGCTGTTCGAGCACGTCCACTGAAAGATGATAGTGGCGACGGTTCATCACCTTCGCCACGTAGTAGCCGATGATCCCGACCGGAATCGAAATGGCGATACCCAGCATCATCAGCCAGCCCATGTCGGTGTGCAGGATCCCCGCGGCGGCGGCGGCACCGGGATGGGTCGGCAGCGCCACGTGCACCGTCAGCATCACGCCCGCCATCGGCAGGCCAAACTTCAGGGGTGAGACCCGCGCCACTTTGGTAAATCCATAGATCAGCGGGATAACAATGATGAAGCCTACTTCAAAAAAGACCGGGATTCCGAGGATAAAAGCCGCCATGGTCAGGGCCGCCACGGTCCGTTTTAACCCCAGCGTCTTACTGAAACGCTGCGCCAGCGACTCGGCGCCCCCCGAGGCTTCGATGATCGCGCCGAGCATGGCACCGAGAACGATAATAATGGTGATGTGACCGAGCAGCCCGCCCATACCGGTAACAATCGTCTCCATGATTTTTTCGGCCGGGATGCCCGTGGCGATCGCCACCAGCAGACTGACAATTAACAGGGCGACAAACGGATGGACTTTAGCTTTGATCACCAGCAGCAGCAGGATCACAATGCTGGCGGTCGCTATGGCTAACAGCAGTGCGGTGGACATAGTAAGCCTCAGAAATGGTTATATTTTTAGGTTATCGGGGTACAGGGAGAGCAGGTGCAGGGCCGGAAAAAGGGCAAGCCGCTCCCTGCCGGTGCCGGAACACCGGTTTTTTACAGCGCGTTAAATCAGGCTTTTATCTTCCAGGGCGCAAACCAGCCCAGCCCCTCGTTAGTGCGACCGCGCGGGATATACTCGCAGCCCACCCAGCCGCTATAGCCGACTTCATCCAGCAGCGAGAAGAGATACGGATAATAGATTTCACCCTCATCCGGCTCATGACGGTCCGGTGCTGAGGCGATCTGCACGTGGGCATAGCGCCCGGCATAGTGACGAATCAGGTGCGTGAGATTGCCATCCACACGTTGTGCGTGGAAAAGGTCGAGCTGAGTAAAGACGTTAGGGCGATCGATCTGTTCTGCCATCTCCAGCGTCTGATACTGGCTGGCGTAGAGATACCCCGGTTTGGTGGTCGGATTCAGGGCTTCAATCAGCAGGTTGATGCCGTGTGGCGCGAAGCGCTCCGCGGCATAACGCATGTTGTGAATGAAGGTGTCGGCATAGCGCTGACGGTCGGCCCCCGGCGGCACGGTGGCCGCCATGACATGCACCTGCGGGCAGTTCAGCGCCAGCGCATAGCTCAGGGCGCGATCGATGTCTGCTCTGGCATCCGCTTCCCGGCCAGGAATAGCGGTGACGCCCCACTCTCCCGCTGCGACGTTGCCGGGAGCAGTATTGAAGAGCACGAGCTGTAGCTGATGCTCATCCAGCCACGTTTTGATCTGGCTGGCGGGATAGTCATAGGGAAACATAAACTCTACGGCGCGGAAGCCCGCATCAGCCGCCGCCGCGAAGCGCTCCGCGAACGGCAGTTCCGTAAACAGGGTGGTCAGGTTAGCAGCAAACTTTGGCATTATCGGCTCCTTAATTCCGCCACTTCGGCAGCATTGAGATAACGAATGGGCCGGTCACCCAGCGTAAAGATTAACCGGGCCGTCTCTTCCAGTTCTTCCGTGTTATCGGCGGCTTCCTGCAGTGATTTTCCCACCACCACCGGGCCATGATTCGCCAGCAAAAAGGCGCGATAGCGGGGGGCCAGCCGCGACAGATCCTCCGCCAGTCGCCCATCGCCGGGCTTATAGTAGGGCACGACCGGCACATCCCCGACACGCATCACCACATAGGGGGTGAACGGCCGGATACAGTTGTCCGTGTCCAGCCCCTGCAGACAGGAGAGCGCCGTCAGGTAGTGGCTGTGCAGATGCACCACCGCCCGGCAGTCGGGATTATTCAGGTAGAGCGCGCGGTGGAAAGCGATCTCTTTGGAGGGTTTGTCGCCAGAGAGCCACTCCCCCTCCGGCGTCACTTTTGCCAGCCGATCAGCCTGTAACTCGCCGAGGCAGGAGCCGGTCGGCGTCGCCAGCAGATTACCGTCTTCAAGCAGCAGGGAGAGGTTGCCCGCCGAACCGGTGGCATAGCCGCGCTGAAAAAATGAGGCCCCCAGCCGCACCATCTCATCACGCGCCTGCTGCTCAATTAAAGAGAAAGATTCAGTCATAGGTAAACTCCGTTTGCGCGCGGCGGAAAAAGTCTTCGTCGCCAAAATTCCCCGACTTCAGTGCCAGAGAGAGCGGCTGGTGGATATCACGCACCCAGGGCACGCCCGGCGAAATTGTCGGGCCGATGTGAAAGGCGGTCACGCCCAGCGTCTGGGCTACCACACCGGAGGTTTCTCCCCCGGCCACAATAAAGCGCTGCCAGCCGCGCCGTTTCAGCTCCCGCGTCACGGCGGCAAACAGCTGCTCAACGGCCTCACTGCTGCGCTGCGCACCATAGCGCTGCTGGATCGCCTGCAGCTGCTGTGCGTCGGTGGTGGCATAAAGCAGCGGAGCCAGAGAGTGCTGGCTATTGGCTTCCGTCCAGTCACAGAGCTGGCGGGCATAGTCATCTGAATTCTGCATGCAGGGTTCGACCTGCACTTCGCAGGCCGGTGCCTGCTGGCGATAGAGGCTGACCTGCCGGCAGGTCATCTGCGAACAGGAGCCGGACAACACCACGGCGCGCCCACCCTGCGGACGCCCTGCCTGCTCTGCCTGAGCATCCGCCCCGGCTCTCGCCCACTGCCGCGCCAGACCGATAGCCAGCCCGGAACCGCCGGTCACCAGCCGCAGATCGCTGAGGGCCGCGCCCAGAGTCAGCAGATGCTGGTGATGCAGCGTGTCGATCACCACGTAGCTGACGCCCTGCTCTGCCAGCTGATGCATCGCCTGCCGGACGGAGTCGGCGCCCTGGTCGACCTGTGCCGCCGCGATCAGTCCGGCTTTGCCCGTCGCCTGTGATGCCATCAGACGCAGCAGGTTGCTCTCGCGCATGGGCGTAACCGGATGATGACGCATCCCCGACTCCGACAGCAGCTGGTCACCAACAAACAGATGGCCCTGATAGACCGTGCGGCCATTGACCGGCAGAGCCGGACAGATAACGGTCTGCGTCTCACCCAGCGCCTTCATCAGGGCATCGGTCACCGGACCAATATTGCCCTGGGCGGTGCTGTCGAAGGTGGAGCAATATTTAAAATAGAAGCGCTGGCAGCCCTGCTGCTGTAACCATGCCAGCGCAGCCAGCGACTGAGCAACCGCCTGCTCTGCCGGACAGGAGCGACTCTTCAGGCTGATCACCATCGCCTGAGCATCGGTGGCGATTTCACCGCCGGGAATGCCGTTGAACTGAATGGTGCTCAGCCCGTTCTGCACCAGAAAGCTGGCGATGTCGGTGGCACCGGTAAAATCATCTGCGATTACACCAAGACGCATCATCCCTCCTCCTTCGCCTGCGGCAGCGTTATGCCGCTGAAGATCTTGATCACGGCGCTGTCATCCTCACGACCATAACCGGCGTTGCTGGCTTCGGTGAACATAGTAAGCGCGGTGGAGGCCAGCGGCAGCGGAAAATGCAGTGCTTTGGCGGTGTCGGCCACCAGGTTAAGATCTTTCACAAAGATATCGACAGCCGATTTCGGGCTGTAGTCACCGTCTACCACATGCTTCATACGGTTCTCGAACATCCATGAATTACCCGCAGCGTTGGTGACCACTTCATACATCGTTTCCAGCGGAATACCGGCTCGTGCCGCCAGCGCCATCGCTTCTGCTCCCACCGCGATGTGAACGCCCGCCAGCAGCTGATGGATAATTTTGACGGTGGAGCCCGCCCCGATCTCTCTGCCCACGCGATAAACTTTGGCCGCGACCGCATCCAGTACCGGCTGCAGCTGGCTAAACGCCGCCTCACTGCCGGACGCCATGACCGTCATCTCACCACTGGCCGCTTTGGCAGCCCCGCCGGAGACCGGTGCATCGAGCATCAGCAGCTGATATTGCGCCAGCTGCTGCTCAATCTGCTGCGCGTCGCTGGCTGACAGCGTGGATGAGACCATCACCACGGTCCCCGGACGCAGCTTTGCCGCCAGGCCATTTTCACCAAACAGAACCGCGTTCACCTGCTGCGCATTGACCACCAGCAGCAAAACAGCATCGAGCTGGTCAGCAAAGCCAGATGCCGAGGGCTGCGCATCGCGCGCACCTGCCCGGCGCAACGTCTCAAGCGCGGCCGGATTTAAATCGACGCCCCAGGTGTTGAGACCGGCGCGCAGGCAGGATTGTGCAGCCCCCATGCCCATGGATCCTAACCCGATAACACAGATGTTCTTCGCTGGCACGTTACGCCCCCTGTTAAATTAAGTGATTATTTGTTTGTTACTGTTAATCGTGCCAGCATCCGGCGGCTGAAAATGTGTCACGTCTCACAAAAAACATCACAGCTTCGTTAGAGAACAATTTTTAACACGGTCGGGCTTCCCTGTTCTGTCTGGGAATCTGAACATACTCTCAGCCCTGACCCTGTGATTATCTGTTCTGATAAACCGTGAAATACTCTACAATGTGAAAAAATGGTAAATAGCAGGAGCAGGTATGATTCCGGTTGAACGTCATCAACAGATCCTTGCCTTGGTGGCCGATCGTGGCGTGGTGAGCATCGCCGAGCTGACGGAGCGGCTGGGGGTCTCACACATGACGATACGTCGTGATGTGCAGAAACTGGAGGAACAGGGTGCGGTGCTGTCAGTCTCCGGCGGCGTACGCACTGCCGATCGGCTGGCGGCTGAGCCTTCACATCTCACCAAAAGTACCCTGTTTAACGATGAGAAATATGCCATTGGCCGCGCCGCCGCCCGGCACATTCCCCGCAATAGCTGCATCTATCTGGATGCCGGCACCACCATGCTGGCCCTGGCGAGAGAGGTAGTGGATCGTGATGATTTACTGGTGGTGACCAACGATTTCATGGTCGCGAATCTGTTGATGGAGGGCAGTCAGTGCAGAGTGATTCACACCGGCGGAACGGTCTGCCGGGAAAACCGCTCCTGCGTCGGCGAATCGGCAGCAAGAAGCCTGCGTCATCTGGCGATTGATATCGCGTTTATCTCCGCCTCCTGCTGGGGGCCGCGAGGCCTGTTTACGCCCGATGAAGATAAGGTCACCGTGAAGCAGGCGGTCAGCGAGGTGAGCAGTAAGCGCGTGCTGCTCAGTGACAGTTCGAAGTACAGCCGGATAGCGACTTTTCTGGCGTTGCCGCTGGAGAGGTTTGATCAGATCATTACCGACAAAAAGTTGAGTGAAGCGGCGCTGGAACAGTTAAATGCGGGGAGCTGGGAACTGGTACTGGCAGGCTAGGTTATTGCCGCCTTCCCGGAAGAGCCGGAAAGGCGGCAACGTCGTCGCGATTAAATCTCTTCGCTGAACTGCGGCACCGGATTACGGAAGCTGCGGGTCACGAAGGCCAGGTAGATAATCCCGATGGCGGCCCAGATCAGGCCCAGCACCATAGAACTCTCTTCCAGGTTCACCCACAGCGCACCGACCGTCAGCGCACCGAGCAGCGGCAGCAGCAGATACTGAACGTGATCTTTCAGCGTGCGGTTACGCTTCTCACGGATCCAGAACTGCGCGATCACCGACAGGTTCACAAAGGTAAACGCCACCAGCGCACCGAAGTTGATCAGCGCCGTCGCCGTGACCAGGTCGAAGTTAATCGCCATCAGCGCAATCGCGCCCACCAGCAGCACGTTGAGCGAAGGGGTACGCCATTTTGGATGGATGTAACCGAAGAAACGCTCCGGGAACACGCCATCACGACCCATGACATACATCAGGCGCGAAACGCCCGCATGCGCCGCCATACCGGATGCCAGCACCGTGACCACCGAGAAGATCAGGATGCCGACCTGCAGCGCTTTACCGGCGACGAACAGCATGATTTCAGGCTGTGACGAGTCCGGGTCCTGGAAACGGCTGATGTCCGGGAAGTAGAGCTGCAGGAAATAGGATGCCGCGATAAAGATCACACCACCGATCAGCGCCGTCAGGAAAATTGCGCGCGGAATGGTGCGTTCTGCATCTTTGGTCTCTTCCGACAGCGAACTGATACCGTCAAAGCCGAGGAACGAGAAGCAGAGGATCGTCGCACCGGTAATCATCGGCACCACGTGCGCATTCTCAGACCAGAACGGTCTGCTGCTCACCAGAGTGCCCGAACCCACGCCGCTTGCCACACCGTAGATCACCATGCCGGTGATACCGAGCATGACAACAACCTGCAGCACCACAATGACGCTGTTGAAGTTGGCGACAGTTTTGATGCCCTTGAGGTTAGAGAGCGTCATGAAACCGACCAGCAGTACCACAAAAATCCACGACGGGATGCCGGGCACCAGCGACTCAAAGTAGTTTTTTGCCAGCAGGATGTTGATCATCGGCATGAACAGGTAGTCCAGCAGGGATGACCAGCCAACCATAAAGCCGACGTGCGGACTGATTGCCTTCTGAGCGTAGGTATAAGCGGAGCCCGCAGAGGGGAAGCGGCGTACCAGCTTACCGTAGCTTACGGCAGTGAACAGAATCGCAATCAGCGCGAAAGCATAAGCAGTGGCAACGTGACCATCGGTCAGACCAGAAACAATACCAAAGGTATCGAACAGGGTCATAGGCTGCATGTAGGCTAAGCCCATCATGACGACCGGAAGTAACGTTAGCGTCTTTTTGAGTTGCGCACGCTGCGGTGCGGCGGAGGTATTAAGCGACATGCTTCAGTCCCCCATGTGCGACAACCTGGCTGGGCTGGGTCACAGGGCAACTGCGCATTAAGCGACAGGGAGTAGGGTTAGCGGTTAACGCGGCGCCGTAATCATCACGAAAACGCGTGCCAGCATTGACTGGCAGTGTGGTAAACATCCCCATCTTTGTAATCCTCAATCTCACGCGTGTGCGTGTTTTCAGTGTTTATCTATCCGGGTGCGTGCCCGGCCTCGGTTAAGTCAGCAAAAATGCTCTGTTAAAACTGAATGCAAAAAAATAACCGGCGCTTAAAGCGTCGGTTATCGTCTGATTTTGCAGGCCGCGTATTCTGCCCAACCACGGGCAGAAATTCAAGCCGTCGGGGCATCATAAGCAAAAAAAGCAATTCAGATTAGCGATTAACGCCCCGGTCAGGCATTTTTCAGCATCCAGTCAATTTCCGTGGCGGTGATCAGCCGTTCAAACTGCATCAGCTCATGGTGCTTGCAGCTGTGCCAGACGCTGGCAAAGCGTTCGCCAAGTAACTTCTGCAGCGGATAACTGCTGTCAAACTCATACAGGGCATCGCTCTGCCGGATCGGCAGGGCCAGACCTTCCGCATGATGCCCGTTACCGGTCACCGGCTGCGGTAGCGGCAGTTGCGTATCCAGTCCGTGCAGCATACCGGCAAGAATAGCAGAAACCACCAGATAGGGGTTGGCATCCGCCCCCGCGACCCGATACTCAATGCGATGGTTGTCGATATCCCCGCACGGCACACGCAGCGCAACGGTACGATTGTTATGGCCCCATGAGGCCTGTAACGGCACATACGCATCCGGCACAAAGCGGCGATAGGCATTCACGTTGGGCGCCAGCAGTGCCATCGACGCCGGCATCAGGTCGATCATGCCAGCCAGCGCCCGCTTCATCAGCGGCGAATCACTGCCGTCGTCACAGGCGAAGGCGTTATGATCGGCGGCATCCAGCATGCTGATGTGCACATGCATCCCGCTACCCGCATACTCTTCATAGGGCTTAGCCATAAAGGTGGCGGTCATACCGTGGTTCTCCGCCACCTGCCGGATCAGCCGCTTAAGCTGCACCGCATGGTCGCAGGCGCGCAGCACGTCGCGGGTATGATGCAGGTTGATTTCAAACTGTCCGGGCGAGGCTTCCGCCAGTGCGCCATCGGCCGGTATCCCCTGCTGACGCGCCAGATCGTCAATATCACGCAGCACATCCGCAAAGTGGTCGAGATTATCGACCGAATAAACCTGGCTCTGCATGTTGCGTTCATCACTGCCCGGCGCACAGGGCGGCTGGATAAACCCTTCAGCATCGCGCTTTTTGTCAACCAGATAGAACTCCAGCTCTACCGCTACCACCGGAAAAAGGCCTCGGTTGCGCAGCTGTTGCCACAGCCGGTTGAGGACATTTCGGGGTTCAACGTCAAAGGGAGTGCCATCTTGGTTGCACATAGTTAACAGCAGCTGCGCAATGTGTTGAGGATCGGAGGCGGAGGGAACTAAGGTGCCGCTGACCGGCAGGCAGAGATTGTCGGGTTCGCCCAGTGACTGGCCAAGTCCCGCTTCTTCCACCGTATTGCCGAGGATATCCATGGCGAATACCGAGGCGGGGAAATAACACCCTTTTTCCAGCTTGGGCAGCGCGGAGACCGGAATGCGCTTGCCGCGAAACACACCATTTAAATCATTTAACAGGATGTCGACATACTGCGTTTCAGGATGGCGCTCCAGCCAGGTTTTCACCTCAAGCTGGAACGCGCTGGTTCGTTTCTCTTCACTGTGAAGCGTGAAGTCTTCCACTTCTACCAGGTTAGTCATGATCTCACCCGCCCCTATAAGGTTTGCGTAATGCTCAAAATAACGGCCACACCACTAACATAGCGCCAACATAAAAAGTGTGCAAATGTAACAAATCTGTTTGAAGAACAAACAGCAGATTGCTAGATTGAAAAAATATTGAACACATAACCGCCAGACGTGCCCTTTCGGTAGATATTTCGAACACCTAAGCGAGGACGTGAGATGGGCATTATTTTTGACAAGCCGTTGATTGGCGTAGTGATGTGCCAGAAGGATACCGGCGGTCATCCGACTCAGACGGTGCATAACAAATATTGCGATGCACTCGTTCAGGCGGGAGGTGTACCGCTCGCCCTGCCCCACAGTCTGATTAACGCCCCTCATCTATTAGAAAACGCTATGGCTGTGCTGGATGGTCTGCTGCTGACCGGCAGTCCCAGCAATATCGAACCCTGGCACTATGGCGAGGCCGGTGAGGAGCCGCACGCCGATCCGGGTCGTGACCGCCTCGCCTTTCAGCTGATCACCTGGGCCACCAGCCACAAAATGCCGATGTTTGGCATCTGCCGGGGACTGCAGGAGCTGGTGGTGGCGAATGGCGGCAGCCTGTGGCGGGATCTCTGCGCCCGGCCTGACGTTCAGCGTCATCATGAAGATGAGACGCGCCCCCTGGCTGAGCAGTATGCGCCGGTGCATCAGGTGACCGTCGAACCGGACGGCATGCTGGCGACGCTGTTTGCCGACAGCACCCTGGAGGTCAATTCTCTGCATCATCAGGGCATCCGCGAGCCGGGACCGCAGCTGCGCATCGAAGCACGCGCAGCCGATGGTCTGGTCGAAGCCGTGAGCCTGCGTCATCACCCTTTCGCCCTGGCGGTGCAGTGGCATCCCGAATGGCAGCCGGAAACGACGCCGGGATCGCAGGCGCTGTTCAGCGGATTTATACAGGCTGCCATTCGTTATCACAGGGGAAAAGACGATGAGTGATGCCACGCTGGCACCGGGACGGCGGCTGGCGGAGATCCGGCAGACGCTGGGGCTGTCGCAGCGCCGCGTGGCTGAGCTGGCCGGATTGACCCACAGCGCCATCAGCACCATCGAACAGGATAAGGTCAGCCCGGCGGTCAGTACCCTGCAGAAACTGCTGAAGGTCTATGGCCTCTCCCTGTCGGAGTTTTTCTCCGATCCCAGGCCGGATGCAGAGCCGAAAATTATCGTCCGGCCCGGCGAACTGCTGGAGATTGGCAGTCAGGGGGTCTCGCTGAAACTGATCGACAACGGTAAAGCCCAGCGTTCGCTGGGGATGCTGCTGGAAACTTACCAGCCCGGTGCCAGTACCGGTGAGAAGCTGCGTCATCCTGGTGAAGAGACCGGTACGCTGCTGGAGGGTGAAATTATCCTGATGATCAACGGGCAGCGCTTTCATCTCTCCGCCGGAGAGAGTTATGTGATTGATACCGGCTTACCGCACAGCTTCACCAACAGTGCCGATATCCCCTGTCGCATCGTCAGTGCCCACACGCCCGCTAACTTTTAGGCGCATTCAGGAGGTTGTTATGAATTATGTGGAGAGTTATTACGCGGCAACCGCCAATGCCCATGAACCCTGGCCGACGTTGCAGGAGAGCATCCAGTGTGACGTCTGCATTATTGGCGGCGGCTTTACCGGCCTCTCTGCGGCGCTGCATCTGACCGAAGTTGGCTATGACGTGGTCGTGCTGGAAGCCGCACGCATCGGCTTTGGTGCCAGCGGACGTAACGGCGGCCAGGTGGTCAACTCCTACAGCCGCGACGTGGATGTAATTGAGCAGCGCTACGGCAAAGAGAGCGCCCGCATGCTGGGCAGCATGATGTTTGAGGGTGCGGCGATCATCCGCGATCGCATTGATCGTTACGCGATTGACTGCGATTACCGGCCCGGCGGCATCTTTGCCGCCCTGAATGCACGCCAGATGGCACATCTGCAGAAGCAGAAAATCCTGTGGCAGCAGTATGGCAATCACGATCTGGAGCTGCTCGATGAACGGGGGATCCGCCGCGAAGTGGCGACCGAACGTTATGTCGGCGGGCTGCTGGACCGGCGCGGCGGCCATCTGCACCCCCTGAATCTGGCGCTGGGCGAAGCGGAAGCGATACGGCGACATGGCGGACGTATCTACGAACAGTCTGCGGCCCTGAAGGTGATTTATGGCTCACCGAATCGGGTAAAAACCGCCCAGGGTGAGGTCAGCGCCACCTTTGTCATCTTCGCCGGTAATGCCTATCTCTCGCCGCAGCTTGAGCCGCGACTGAGCAGGAAAAGCATGCCGTGTGGTTCACAGATTGTGGTTACCGAGCCGCTTTCACCCGATCAGGCGTTGTCGCTGCTGCCTAACAACTACTGCGTGGAAGATTGTAACTACCTGCTGGATTATTTTCGTCTGACGGCGGATAACCGGCTGCTCTATGGCGGCGGCGTGGTCTATGGGGCACGGGAACCGGCAGACATTGAAGCGTTGATTCGTCCCAAACTGCGTCGAACCTTCCCCCAGTTGCAGAACGTCAGGCTGGACTTTAGCTGGAGCGGCAATTTCCTGCTGACGCTCTCGCGCATGCCGCAGTTTGGCCGGCTGGAGAACAATGTCTATTTCATGCAGGGTGACAGCGGTCATGGCGTGACCTGCACCCATCTCTCCGGCAAGCTGATCAGTGAAGTTTTACGCGGCGATGCTGAGCGTTTTGACGCCTTTGCCCGTCTGCCCCATCTGCCCTTCCCCGGCGGCAGACGCTTTAAGGTGCCACTGACGGCGATGGGCGCGGTGTGGTATGCGCTGCGGGATCGGCTGGGGGTGTGAGGTAAGTGATGGTCACCGCTGCCTGCCCGACTGAACTACCGGATTTCAGACGGGCACGGTTAGCCCTGGTATCTTGCTAAAAGTATGTTGTAACTACAAAACAGGCAGAACAGGGAAACATGCAGCGGGAGCAGCCGGCTCCCGCAAAACGGTATTCAGCGCCTTACTCCAGCGGCATCTTCACCGGATCGTCATAGCGATACTCAAACCCCAGCTCGCTGCAGATACGCGACCCGTCAATCAGCTTACCGCTCTCTTTCACTGCCTCTGGCGCGAACTGAGGCGGCTGCAGGCCAAGCTGGCGCGTCACCGCCGGATAGAAGGTGTCGCGGGAGGGGTGCTTCGGCGCACAGAGGTTATAGGTCCGGCCCCCTTTGGGCGACTGCAGCAGCAGCGTAATCGCCTCAACCACATCATCGAGATGCACCAGATTGACGCCCTGCGAACCATTAGCCACATCCTGTTTTCCCGCCAGGAAGCGTCCCGGATGGCGTTTTGGCCCGACCAGCCCCGCCAGACGCACAACATCGACGCTGGTGCCAGGCAGATCGTGCAGCCAGTTTTCCAGTTTCACCAGCGTCTTTCCGGCGACGGTTTCAGCGGTCAGCGGGCTGTTTTCCCGCTTAGGCCCGGAGCTGCTGCCATACACAGAGGTGGAGCTGGTAAAGATAATGCGTGGCACCCTGTAAACCAGCGCGGTGTCGACCACATTCTGCACCGCCTGCAGATAGGCCTCGCCCCCTTCTGCGGTGCGGCTGGCGGGCAGCGTCACGATCAGCGCATCAACATTGAACAGCGGTTCGATATCGGCGGCATCACACACCAGCTCAGGCGTCAGCTCCAGCTGAAAGGCCTCAATGCCGCAGTGGCGGGCCGTCTCAACACCGTCCGGCGTGGTTTTACTGCCTGTCACCTGCCAGCTCCGCGCCGTTAACGCCGTGGCCAGCGGCATGCCCAACCAGCCCAGTCCCACAATCGCGACCTTCTTCATATTGACTCCTGACGTAAAACATCCACCCTGACTTCACCGTAGTTTGCCCCCGGATTGCAAACCAGGACAACCTGTTTCAGTGCTTTCCGAACCGGGTCTATAAAAAAGTGTTGCCAACGGCACGCATCTTCGCTAGGTTAAACCCCACAAATGAATACTCATTCATCGACGAGATTATTATGACACGCGTTCAGTTTAATCATCACCACCACCATCATCCTGACTAGTCTTTCAGGCGATTGGTGCTGGAAGACTTTCAAGATCTTCCAGTGGTGCGAACGCAAGAGAACCCCCGGAAGATCGTCTTCCGGGGGTTTTTTTATGGGCTGACGTAATCACACATTCAGGACAGGATTAAGAGGACAGGAACCATGTTAGATAACACCCGTTTACGCATAGCTATGCAGAAATCTGGCCGTTTAAGTGATGATTCACGCGAACTGCTGGCGCGCTGCGGCGTTAAAATCAACCTTCAGCAACAGCGCCTGATTGCGTTTGCGGAGAACATGCCCATCGACATCCTGCGCGTGCGCGATGACGATATTCCTGGCCTGGTCATGGATGGCGTGGTCGATTTAGGCATCATCGGTGAGAACGTGCTGGAAGAGGAGTTACTCTCACGCCGGGCGCAGGGTGAAGACCCGCGCTATTTCACCCTGCGCCGCCTCGACTTCGGCGGCTGCCGCCTGTCGCTGGCGATGGGAACCGATGACGAGTACACCGGCCCGCAGTGCCTCGACAACGCCCGTATCGCCACCTCCTATCCGCACCTGTTAAAGCAGTACCTCGACAAAAAAGGTGTCAGCTTCAAAACCTGTATGCTGAACGGTTCCGTTGAAGTTGCGACCCGCGCCGGTCTGGCTGACGCCATCTGCGACCTGGTCTCCACCGGGGCCACGCTGGAGGCCAATGGCCTGCGTGAAGTGGAAGTGATCTATCGTTCAAAAGCCGTCCTGATTCAGCGCGACGGCGAGATGCCTGCCGCCAAGCAGGAGCTGATTGACAAGATGATGACCCGTATTCAGGGCGTGATCAAAGCGCGCGAATCGAAGTACATCATGCTGCACGCGCCGAGTGAGCGCCTGGAAGAGGTGATCAGCCTGCTGCCTGGCGCAGAGCGCCCGACCGTGCTGCCGCTGGCGGGAGATGTCAGCCGCGTGGCGATGCACATGGTCAGCAGCGAAACCCTGTTCTGGGAAACGATGGAAAAACTGAAGTCACTGGGTGCCAGTTCGATTCTGGTGCTGCCAATTGAGAAGATGATGGAGTAAGCCATGGCCTTTTCTACCCCGATTGAATGGCAGCAGTGCACCCCGGAACAGCAGCAGGCGCTGCTGTTACGTCCTGCGATTGCCGCCTCTGACAACGTCACACAGACGGTGCGCGACGTCCTGGAGCAGGTAAAGTCTGGTGGTGATGAGGCGCTGCGCCAGTTCAGTGCCCGGTTCGACAAGGCGCAGGTTGACCATCTGCGCGTGACCCCGCAGCAAATCGCAGAAGCCAGCGCCCGTCTGAGTGACGCGCTGAAGCAGGCGATGGCTGTGGCGGTGAAGAATATCGAAACCTTCCACAATGCCCAGATCCTGCCGCCCGTGGATGTGGAAACACAGCCTGGCGTGCGCTGCCAGCAGATTACCCGTCCGGTGAAATCGGTCGGGCTCTATATCCCCGGCGGTTCCGCCCCGCTCTTCTCAACCGTGCTGATGCTGGCAACACCGGCACGCATCGCCGGATGCGGGCGCGTGGTGCTCTGTTCACCTCCGCCGATTGCCGATGAGATCCTTTATGCCGCGCAGCTGTGTGGTGTTGAAGAGGTCTTTCAGGTGGGCGGCGCGCAGGCTATCGCCGCCATTGCTTTCGGCACGGAAACAGTGCCGCGCGTGGACAAGATTTTTGGTCCGGGCAACGCATGGGTCACTGAGGCAAAACGTCAGGTGAGTCAGCGCCTGGATGGCGCAGCGATCGATATGCCGGCGGGTCCCTCTGAAGTGCTGGTGATCGCCGATGAGGGGGCGACGCCCGCGTTTGTCGCCTCTGATCTGCTTTCGCAGGCGGAGCACGGCCCCGATTCACAGGTGATTCTGCTGACGCCTTCCCTGAAGCTGGCTGAGGCAGTTGCGGAGGCGGTTGAACAGCAGCTGGCACAGCTTCCGCGTGCGGCCACCGCCCGTCAGGCGCTGGAGAGCAGTCGACTGATCGTGGCGCGTGACCTTGAAGAGTGCGTGGCGATTTCTAACCTCTACGGCCCGGAGCACCTGATTCTGCAGACGCGTCAGCCGCGCGAACTGGTGGACACCATCACCAGCGCCGGTTCCGTCTTCCTGGGCGACTGGTCGCCGGAGTCGGCGGGGGATTACGCGTCAGGCACTAACCACGTCCTGCCAACTTACGGTTACACCGCGACCTGTTCCAGCCTTGGACTGGCCGATTTTCAGAAACGCATGACGGTGCAGGAGCTGACGCCGCAGGGTTTCCTGAACCTGGCCGCGACGATTGAAACCCTGGCCGCCGCTGAGCAGCTGGATGCCCACAGGAATGCCGTCACCCTGCGCGTTGCCGCATTGAAGGAGCAAGCATGAGTCAGGATATTGAGCAGCTGGCGCGCGCCAATGTGCGCGCGCTGACCCCCTATATGTCGGCGCGTCGTCTGGGTGGTAACGGCGATGTCTGGCTTAACGCCAACGAGTTTCCGCTGCCGGTGCCGTTTGAGCTGTCGCAGCAGACGCTGAACCGCTATCCCGAGTGTCAGCCGAAAATCGTGATTGAGCGCTACGCCGCCTACGCAGGCTTAACCCCCGAGCAGGTGCTGGTGAGCCGCGGCGCGGATGAAGCCATTGAACTGATCATGCGCGCCTTCTGTGAGCCGGGTCAGGATGCGATTCTGTTCTGTCCACCGACCTATGGCATGTACAGCGTCAGCGCCGAAACCATCGGCATCGAATACCGCACCGCTCCCGCGCTGGACGGCTGGCAGCTGAACCTGCCCGCGATTGCAGAGCAGCTGGAAGGCGTTAAAGTCGTTTATCTCTGCAGCCCCAACAACCCGACCGGTAACCTGATCAATCAGGAGGATATCCGTCAGCTGCTGGCGATGACCGCCGGAAAAGCGCTGGTCGTGGCCGATGAGGCCTATATTGAGTTCTGCCCGCAGGCGACCCTGACCGGATGGCTTAAGGATTATCCGCATCTGGTGATCCTGCGTACGCTCTCGAAAGCCTTTGCGCTGGCAGGCCTGCGTTGTGGCTTTGCGCTGGCGAATAAGCCGGTGATCGACCTGCTGATGAAGGTCATTGCCCCCTACCCGCTGGCGACGCCCGTGGCCGACGTTGCGGGTCAGGCACTCAGCGAGCAGGGTATCGCCCTGATGCGTGAACATGTGGCGCAGCTGAATGCCAGCCGCGGCTGGCTGCTGGATGCACTGGCTCAGCTGAGCTGCGTGGAGCAGGTTTTCCCCAGTGAAACCAACTATGTGCTGGCGCGCTTTACCGATTCGCCTAAAGTCTTCAAAACCTTATGGGATCAGGGCATTATCCTGCGTGATCAAAACAAAAACCCAGGCCTGTCGGGATGCCTGCGCATCTCCATCGGCACGCGTGAAGAGTGCGAACGAGTGATCGCCGCGCTGCAAGCCTTTTCTGTGGAGCAAGCATGAGCCAGAAGACCCTTTTTATTGACCGCGATGGCACCCTCATCTCTGAGCCGCCTGAAGATTATCAGGTTGACCGACTGGATAAGCTGGCGTTTGAGCCAGACGTTATCCCGGCGCTGCTGGCGCTGCAGGCCGCCGGTTATCGGCTGGTGATGATCACCAATCAGGATGGTCTCGGCACCGCCAGTTTCCCGCAGGCGGACTTCGATGGACCGCACAATCTGATGATGCAGGTACTGACCTCACAGGGTATCGCGTTTGATGATGTGCTGATCTGCCCGCATATGCCGGACGATCACTGCGACTGCCGCAAGCCGAAAACCAGAATGGTGGAAGCCTGGCTGGCGGAGGGCGCGCTCGATACCGCCAACAGCTACGTCATCGGCGATCGCCTGACCGACGTTCAGCTGGCGGAGAATATGGGCATTCAGGCTATCCGCTATGGCGCTGATGGCCAGAGCTGGCAGACCATCCAGCAGCGTCTGACCCAGCGCGATCGCCATGCGCTGGTGCAGCGCAACACCAAAGAGACGCAGGTTCGGGTTGAACTGTGGCTGGACCGCGAAGGCGGCAGTAAGATCAATACCGGTGTGGGCTTCTTCGACCACATGCTGGATCAGATTGCGGTGCACGGCGGTTTTCGCATGCACATTGAAGTGAAAGGCGATCTCTACATTGACGATCACCACACGGTGGAAGATACCGGTCTGGCCCTGGGGGAAGCGCTGCTGAAAGCACTGGGCGACAAACGCGGTATTGGCCGTTTTGGCTTCGTGTTGCCGATGGACGAATGCCTGGCGCGCTGTGCACTCGATATCTCCGGCCGTCCGCACATCGAGTTCAAAGCCGAGTTCAACTACCAGCGTGTGGGTGACCTCAGCACCGAGATGGTCGAGCACTTCTTCAGCTCGCTCTCTTACGCCATGATGAGCACCCTGCATCTCAAAACCAAAGGCAAGAACGACCATCACCGTGTCGAGAGCCTGTTCAAAGCCTTTGGTCGTACGCTGCGCCAGGCGATTCGCGTAGAGGGTAATACCCTGCCGAGCTCGAAAGGAGTGCTGTGATGAACGTGGTGATCATGGATACCGGGTGCGCCAACCTCTCCTCAGTGAAATGGGCGATTGAACGTCTGGGCTACCGCCCGGAAGTCAGCCGCGATCCTGATGTGGTCCTGCGCGCTGACAAACTGTTTCTGCCGGGCGTCGGCACCGCGCAAGCGGCGATGACGCAGCTGGAAGAGCGTGACCTGATCGATCTGGTGAAAGCCTGTACCCAGCCGGTGCTGGGGATCTGTCTGGGGATGCAGCTGCTGGGACGCGGCAGCGATGAAAACGGCGGCGTGCCGACACTGGGCATTATTGATGAACCGGTTTCGTTAATGGACACGCAGGGTCTGCCGCTGCCGCACATGGGCTGGAACCAGATTACCGCGCAGGCGGGCAATCACCTGTTCCGTGGCATCGACGATGGCAGCTATTTCTACTTTGTTCACAGCTACGCCATGCCGGTCAATGCCTGCACCATCGCACAGTGTCACTACGGCGAAGCCTTCACCGCAGCGGTGCAGAAGGATAACTTCTTCGGCGTCCAGTTCCACCCGGAGCGTTCGGGCAAAGCGGGCGCACAGTTGCTGAAAAATTTCCTGGAGATGTAATGATTATCCCCGCGTTAGATTTAATCGACGGCAAAGTCGTTCGTCTGCATCAGGGCGATTATGGGCAGCAGCGCGATTACGGCAGTGACCCGCTGCCGCGTCTGCAGGATTACGTTCGTCAGGGCGCAACCGTTCTGCATCTGGTGGATTTGACCGGCGCGAAAGATCCGGCGAAGCGTCAGATCCCCCTGCTGAAAACCCTGCTGGAAGGGGTGGATGTGACGGTGCAGGTCGGTGGAGGCATCCGCAGCCGAGACGATGTGCACGCCCTGCTGGAAGCCGGTGCCAGTCGTGTGGTGGTGGGTTCCACCGCCATCAAACAGCCGGAAGAGGTCAAACGGTGGTTTGCCGAGTTTGGCGCTGAGGCGATCGTGCTGGCGCTGGATGTGCGTATCGACGCCAGTAACCGTAAAGAAGTGGCCATCAGCGGCTGGCAGGAAGCGGCCGGCGTGACGCTGGAAGAGGTGATTACCGATTTTCAGCAGGTGGGCCTGAAGCACGTGCTCTGCACGGATATCTCCCGTGACGGCACCCTCAGTGGCTCCAACGTCGCCCTCTATCAGGAAGTGACCGCACGCTTCCCGTCCGTCGCCTTCCAGTCCTCTGGCGGCATTGGCGAACTTAATGATATCGCCGCCCTGCGCGGCAGCGGTGTTCAGGGCGTCATTGTCGGTCGTGCGCTGCTGGAAGATAAATTCACTGTTTCGGAGGCGATCTCATGCTGGCAAAACGGATAATTCCCTGCCTTGATGTGCGTGACGGCCAGGTGGTCAAAGGCGTACAGTTTCGTAATCACGAGATCATCGGTGACATCGTGCCGCTGGCCCAGCGCTACGCCGCCGAAGGGGCCGACGAACTGGTGTTCTACGACATCACCGCCTCCTCCGATGGCCGGGTCGTAGACAAGAGCTGGGTGTCGCGGGTAGCGGAAGTCATTGATATTCCGTTCTGCGTAGCGGGCGGTATCAAAACCCCCGAAGACGCGGCGCGTATCCTGGAATTTGGTGCGGATAAGATTTCGATCAACTCACCGGCGCTGGCTGACCCGACGCTGATTACCCGCCTCGCGGATCGTTTCGGCGTGCAGTGTATTGTGGTCGGCATCGACACCTGGTTCGATGAGAGCAGCGGCAAATATCAGGTTAATCAGTACACCGGTGACGAAGCGCGCACCCGCGTGACCCAGTGGGAAACGCTGGAGTGGGTGCAGGAAGTGCAGAAGCTGGGCGCGGGTGAAATCGTGCTGAACATGATGAATCAGGATGGCGTGCGTAATGGCTATGACCTGGTGCAGCTGAAGAAAATGCGTGATGTCTGCAAGGTGCCGCTGATCGCCTCTGGCGGCGCAGGTACGATGCAGCACTTCCTGGAAGCCTTTACCGAAGCCAATGTTGATGGGGCGCTGGCCGCCTCGGTATTCCATAAGCAGATTATTAATATCGGTGAGCTGAAGAGCTTCCTGATCGACAACGGAGTGGAGATTCGCGCGTGCTAACCGAACAACAACAGGCTCAGCTCGACTGGGACAAAACAGAAGGCATGATGCCGGTCATCGTCCAGCACAATGTCTCAGGCGAAGTCCTGATGCATGGCTACATGAATCCGGCGGCACTGGAAAAAACGCTGGCTGAAGGCAACGTCACCTTTTTCTCCCGTACCAAAAACCGTTTGTGGACCAAAGGTGAAACCTCCGGCAACTTTCTGCAGGTGGTCAGCATTACGCCAGACTGCGACAACGACACGCTGCTGATCCTGGCCAATCCGATTGGCCCGACCTGCCATCTGGGCACCAGCAGCTGCTTCTCCCCCGCGGCACCGGAGTGGACCTTCCTTTACCAGCTGGAGCAGCTGCTCGCTTCGCGCAAAACAGCCGATCCGGAGAGCTCTTACACCGCCCGTCTCTACGCCAGCGGCACCAAGCGTATCGCGCAGAAAGTGGGTGAAGAAGGGGTGGAAACCGCGCTGGCGGCAACCGTCAACGACCGGCATGAGCTCACCAATGAAGCCTCAGACCTGGTCTATCATCTGATGGTGCTGTTGCAGGATCAGGATCTCGACTTCAGCACGGTGATCAATAACCTGCGCGACCGCCATCAGTAAATGTGCAACATACTGCTCAGAATACCGTTTTTATGCGGATTCTGAGCAGGATTCTTCTCAAAAATTAAATTAAACGCTATTGTTGAGCATAATATTGCTCAACAGGTGTTGCCATGCTTACACTCCAGCTATTTATAAAGGGCCGCTGGTATGATGCCGCCCAACTCAATATTCAGCATCCTCTTCGGGGCCGTGAAAGCGCCGCCTTACTTGCGTACGACTTTGACTTCGCTGTTGAGTATCTTGATCGTAATGATTACGCCAGCTGCAGTCTGAATTATCCGGTTATGCTCATTGGCAGTTATGCCGCACGTCCGTGGTTTACCTTCCTTGATGACATCATGCCTGCCGGTGCCAGCCGACGTTACTGGGTTCAGCAACTGGGATTGCAGGGAAAATCTGCGGCTGAACAGGATTACTGGCTGTTGAAGTCAGGCACGATTGCGCCAGTGGGAAACCTGCGTATTAAAGAGTCAGTCCCGGCATTGCCCGCTCAGAGTCAGTTACGCGATCGACGCTTCCCGTCTGATTGGGTTATCGAGCGTGACGCTGATTTTCTGGCGTACGCACAGCAAATGGGGGCGGCCAGCGGCGGAGCGACCGGGGCCGGCGGCGAAGCACCCAAACTTTTATTACGCTGTACGCCGCAGGATGAGGTGTGGATAGATACCTGGCAGGATGACGTACACAATCAGGATGCCCATTATCTGGTGAAGTATCCGCGCGGTAGCCGCAGCGCAATCGACTGCGACATACTTCGCGCCGAATACCACTACTATCATGAACTTGCGGCAATGGGTTTTGATACGATTCCTTGTGAGCACATGAAGTTGCGCGAAGGTAGCCGCTATCCCTCTTTATGGTTACCTCGCTTTGATGTGAGTTACATTGAAGGCGAAAAAGTGATGTATGGCCTGGAGTCTGTTTATTCGATACTGCAAAAGCCGCCAGGCAGCTACCTCAATCATTTCGAGGTGATCCGCACGCTGATTAAACGACTTAATCCTGAAAGGGCCGCGCAGGAGGCATTCATCATTGAGTGGGTAAAACGCGACATGCTGAATATTGCGTTTGGCAATTCTGATAATCATGGTCGTAACAGCGCGATTCTGAAAAAAAGTACCGGTATGTGGCTGGCACCCATCTATGATTTTGCCCCGATGAAAGCCGATCCTGAAGGCGTGGTACGAACGACGCAATGGGGGTCACCTTTTGAAGAGGGAGGTTATTATCAATGGCAGCAGATTGCTGAGGCTTTAGATGATCTGGTCCCATCTGACAGATTACTGGCCGAACTGGCCGCGCTGGCTCGCCAGCTTACCGGATTGAAAGAGCGCCTGATGCAGCGAGGCGTGCCGGAATCGATACTGACTCTGCCCGCAATGGGATTTGATTATCTGGATCAGCGTATTGAAGGCTGGCAACTATGAAAAAAACGCTGTCACCTTTTGAACGCGAAGCGATGTTGCTGAACCTTGTTCAGGAATTTCTTGAAGAGAAACTGTCACAGGGTGAGCTTCTGATGAAGCTTCGCAAAAACGTGCTGGGATTCTCTCAGGAACGTTACGCCGCGCTGGCAGGGATCAGTCGCCGGACACTGTCAGATATTGAGCAGGACAGGGAGAATACCACGCTGGCTACCCTCAACCGGGCGCTTAAGCCGCTGGGTCTGAAAACCGGCATCGTGCCGCGTCAATCGCATATGCTAAAGACACTGATGCTGAACCTGGCCACAGGAGAAGACCATGACCACCCATGAAAAGTTAATCGCCCTTCTCGACCAGCATCAGGCGCGCTATCGCCTGATGGAGCATGAGGCGACCGGTAAATGTGAAGCCGTCGCGGCAATACGCGGCACCGAAATCGGTCAGGGCGCGAAAGCGCTGGTCTGTCATGTCAAAGGCAACGGCGTTAAACAGCATGTGCTGGCCGTGTTACCCGCCGATCGGCAGGCCGATCTGAATAAGGTTGCCGACGCGGTGGGCGGACGACGCGCGTCACTGGCCAGTCCGGCAGAAACCGACCAACTGACCGGCTGCGTATTCGGGGCGATACCGCCGTTCAGCTTTCATCCCGACCTCCGACTGATTGTGGACCCCGCGCTGTTTGAACGTTATCCGGAGATCGCATTTAACGCCGGTCTGCTGGAGCGCTCAGTGATCCTGAACACCGAAGACTACCGGGCGCTGTGCAAGGCTGACGTGATAGAGATAACGCAATAATTGCCATCCCGGCAGCCCGGCGATACTCTGCATAATCACTCATCACGACAGAATAAGAGCAAAATCATGAACATTTTCACTCAACGCCTGCGTCAGACGCTGGCTCTCACCCTTCTGGCAGGCTGTGCATTTGGCGCGCAGGCAAAAATTGAACAGGTGCGTTTCGCGGTCGACCCGACCTATCCGCCATTTGAATCGAAAACGCCCCAGGGCAAGCTGGTCGGCTTTGACATTGATCTGGGCAACGCACTCTGCAAACAGATGCAGGCGAAATGCGTCTGGGTCGAAAGCCAGTTTGACGGCATGATCCCCGCGCTGAAAGCACGTAAGTTTGATGCCATCCTGTCAGATATGGGCATTACGGAAGAGCGCCTGAAGCAGATTGACTTCACCGTCCCGCTCTACGACACCCATACGCAACTGATTGCCCGTAAAGGCGCAGGCATCCTGCCCACCGTCGAATCTCTGAAAGGAAAAACGGTTGGCGTGGAACAGGGAACGGTTCAGGAGCGCTATGCCCTGGCGAAATGGCAGCCTCATGGTGTGACCGTCGTCCCTTATGGCGATCAGGCACAGGTAGAAAGCGATCTGGTTTCAGGCAGGCTGGACGCGGTCTTTACCGATGCGGCACAGGCGGCTATCGGGTTCCTGAAACAGCCACAGGGCAAAGAGTTTGAGCTGGCCGGCCCGATTATTCAGGATCCGATCATCGGCCCCGGCACGGCGATTGGCCTGCGTAAAGGCGACAGTGAGCTGAAAACCGCGCTGGATAACGCCTTTGCCGACATCAAAAAGAACGGCACCTTTGATGAGATTCAGAAGCGCTACTTCGCCACGGATATCTCTATTCAGCAGTAGTGTCGCGGGCCCCATTTTCGTCCTCACCGCGATCCGGCACTATACTCTAACCTTTTCGGGACGGCGCGCTGTCGTCCTTTGCCGATTAAAGGACATTAACACGGTATGCATCAACAACATCATCCACTGTTAAGCGCCTCTTTAGGCACCCAGCGTGAAATCATCAGCTTTCACTTTGCTCAGGAGCATGAGCGTCAGGTCTATATCCAGGCGGCATTACACGGCGATGAACTGCCGGGGATGGCGGTAGCGTGGTTCCTGAAGCAGCGGCTGCAGGCGCTGGAATCCGCCGGGCAACTCAAAGCCGCCTTTACGCTGGTGCCGGTTGCCAATCCTCTGGCACTGGGCCAGCACTGGCACGGTACTCACCTCGGACGTTTTCATACCCTCTCCGGTCAGGATTTTAATCGCCGTTTCCCCTCACTGGGCACCACCCTGGCGGCCGGGCTGGCTGAGAGCCTGACCCAGAGTGAATCGCAGAACAGAAGCCTGATCCGCGAGGCGATCGATCGCCATTACCGCGATACCGTCCCTAAGACCGAACTGGATGCACAGCGCTACACGCTGATGCGAATGGCCAGCCAGGCCGATCTGATGATTGACCTGCACTGCGACTGGGAAGCCGTACCGCATCTCTACACCACCCCGCATGCGTGGCCGGATATTGAGCCGCTGGCACGCTGGCTGGGCAGTGAAGTGCAGTTGCTGGCGCAAATCTCCGGCGGCGAACCCTTTGATGAAGCCTGCTGCGAACCCTGGCTGACGCTGGCGGAGCGGTTTGGCAAAGCGTATCCGATGCCACGCGGGCTGCTGCCGGCGACGCTGGAGTTGAGAGGCGTTCGTGATGTCTCGCCTGAGCAGGCGGAAAAGGATGCGGATGCCATTATTTCAGCGTTGCAGGAGGGGGGCTATATCGGCTACAGCGAACCTTCGATTTCGGTGGAAGTGGCCGCACCCGTTATTGGCGGTGATGAGCTGGTCCCGGCGAGCGCAGGCGGAGATGATGTGGTGGCCATCAATGACGGCCCCATCGGTTTAACCGTACCCGATGCGGCTGAAGCGCCGGGAGAAGCAGGCGTGATCAAAGAACGCCATAGTGAGGGTTCCGCGGCCTCCTCCCCAGCCCTGAAAAACCCGCCGACACCTCTGGCTGGCTGTGAATATATTCACTCGCCGGTGTCAGGATTGATTCTGCATCGTAAACCGCTGGGCGCAGAGATTCGTCCGGGAGAAGTGGTGGCTGAGATTGTCGATCCACTGACGGACCACATCACCCCGCTGGTGGCGGAGCATGGCGGTATTCTGTATGCACGGCACTGGGTGAGGTTTGCCACGGCAGGTATGCTGGTGGTGAGGCTGGCGGGAGAGAAAGAGATTCGCAGCGGGGATTTGCTGGTGGGATAAAAAAAGGGCTTCCCGAAGGAAGCCCTTTTTAGTGATTAATCTAACCACTCGGTGTGGAACACACCGTCTTTATCAATGCGCTTGTAAGTATGGGCACCGAAGTAGTCACGCTGCGCCTGAATCAGGTTAGCAGGCAGGACTTCTGAACGATAGCTGTCGTAGTAAGCAATCGCTGCCGAGAAGGTCGGCGTCGGGATACCGTTCTGGATGGCGTAAGAAACGACATCACGCAGCGCCTGCTGATACTGATCCGCGATATCTTTGAAGTAAGGCGCCAGCAGCAGGTTAGCAATACCCGCATCTGCTTCATAAGCATCAGTGATCTTCTGCAGGAACTGGGCACGGATGATGCAGCCGGCACGGAAAATCTTCGCGATTTCGCCGTAGTGCAGATCCCAGTTGTTCTCTTCTGATGCCGCACGCAGCTGTGAGAAGCCCTGCGCATAAGAGACGATTTTACCCAGGTAAAGAGCACGACGAACTTTCTCGATAAACTCAGCTTTGTCGCCGGTGAAGGCCTGCGCCTGTGGACCGCTCAGGACTTTAGACGCCGCGACACGCTGGGTTTTCAGCGAAGAAAGATAACGCGCGAAGACAGATTCGGTGATCAGGGACAGAGGTTCGCCCAGATCCAGCGAGCTCTGGCTGGTCCACTTACCGGTGCCTTTGTTCGCTGCTTCATCCAGAATCACATCAACCAGATATTTACCGTCTTCATCTTTCTTGGTAAAGATATCTTTGGTGATGTCGATCAGGTAGCTGCTCAGCTCGCCGTTGTTCCAGTCGGTGAAGGTTTCAGCCAGCTCTTCATTGCTAAGACCCAGCGCACCTTTCAGCAGTGCGTAAGCTTCAGCAATCAGCTGCATGTCGCCATATTCGATGCCGTTGTGAACCATCTTCACATAGTGACCCGCGCCATTAGGACCGATGTAAGCCACACAGGCTTCACCATCTTCGGCACGTGCTGCGATCTTATCCAGGATTGGCGCAACCAGCTCATACGCTTCTTTCTGGCCACCAGGCATAATAGATGGGCCTTTCAGTGCGCCCTCTTCCCCACCGGAAACACCGGTACCGATGAAGTTGAAGCCCTGGTCAGACAGCTCTTTGTTACGACGGATAGTGTCTTTGTAGAAGGTGTTACCACCATCAATCAGAATGTCGCCTTTATCCAGGTGTGGAGTCAGAGAGGCGATAGTCTTATCGGTCGCTTCACCCGCCTGAACCATCAGCAGGATACGACGAGGTTTTTCCAGCGATTCGACAAACTCTTCAACGGTGTAAAAAGGAGCAAGTTTCTTGCCCGGGTTCTCAGCGATGACTTCATCAGTCTTTTCGCGTGAACGGTTGAAGATTGAAACAGTGTAACCGCGGCTCTCAATGTTAAGAGCCAGGTTGCGGCCCATCACTGCCATACCTACAACGCCGATCTGTTGCTTGGACATTACATACTCCTGTCTGAAAGTCACTAACTGTGCCGTATAGGCCTAGCGAAAATAACACTTCAATATAACTCAGATAGATAAAATTCGGTAGATTTGATTAATCTGAAACGTTATATAACATTAATTAATAGAGTTCATTCGCACAATATGTGCATTGACATTTTAACATCAAACGCCAGAAGCACTAAATAACAAGCAAAGTAGCCTGGTCCGTATATAAAAAAACCAAAGCTGTAAACCGACCTTTCAAAAGAGAAAGTATCAGTCTGTTACAAGCCGGAAATTATTTATTTCCATTAAGAGATGAAAGACAACGACTATTTAATTTATCTCTCTCTTCATCCTTAAACCAGCCCCACTTATTGAAGTATCGCACTGCCGAAGAAATATGATAAAAAAGAAATTTAACATCTTTATAAGAGCGACGCTGAGATTCATGAACCACTGTTGAGTACGGACAGTAAAGGACAGGATAGCCAGAAGCACAAACTCTCCGGCTAAAATCGACATCTTCTAAATACAGAAAGAATCTCTCGTCAAAATTCCTGACGCTCTCTAGTGCAAATTGACTGACGAGAATGAAGCATCCAGAGAGCGAGGGTGCAAAGAAAACTTTTTCGTAATCAGCTTCACGAAGTTCATATTTAATATTTATACGTTCAGCCAATGCGGGCCAAAAACGACGAAGAAATAGTTGATGTGGTTCAGGAAGGAGTTTACATCCATGCTGTAAACTTCCATCGGGATAAATAACTTTAGGGATTGCAAGACCACTTTTTTGCTGAATACTAAATTCGTAAAGATTATCTACCTGACCTGGAGTAAAAGAAATATCAGGATTGCAGATCAAGAAAAAATCAGAACTTTTCCAGAAATGTTTAAAAGTGGCATTATGGCCACTGCCAAATCCTCTGTTCACGGGCAACTTTATAATATTGACTTTAGGGTGAGCAAACTTATTTAACCATTCACAATGAGATCCGTTGTCGACTATACATATTTTATCGACACTCTTTTCTGAAATGAGTGAACTTAGGGTTTTCTCTATATCAGAGTAAGTATGCTTGTAGAGAACTAACGAGGCAATTATTTTCACTAAAACACCAATTTTACATACGATTCATTAATGTGTGAACAAAAGTAGTCAGTGTCCCTATCAGTTGTTGATGATAAACACCTGATTCTTTTAAGCTTAATACTCTTTTGAATAAAGACCTTTGTCGAATTGCACGAAATAGATGAAGTGTCTTTTTTGCTTCAAATGTCAGATGCGGATGGATCCTTTCAAGCATAGAAATGTTTGTATCATTCCAGATTTGCCTTCTGCCCTGAGACGCAAGTTTGTAGTTTCTGAAACGTTGCTTTAATCCCATGCTATTGCCAATAACATTTGCTGTGTGCTGGCGATAAAAAACAGACGGGGAACTATCGTAGAACACTTGCCCACCGCATGCAGTAACAACTAAATACAGGCTCCAGTCATGAATTACAACCGGACCGCTAAGTGAAAGTTTAAGTAATTCACGGGCAGCATGGTTAAACACCATTGTATTACCACTGGCAATATTTTGAATTAGCGCATTTTTGAAGTCGGGCTTTTTTTTAAAATCCGGTGAGAAACCAATAAATTTATTATTCTGATCAATAAGCTCTGTTCGACTACAAAAAAAAGCTGGGATCTCATAGGGGACAGTATCAAGCCATTCAACAGCTCTCGCAAGCTTTGATTTTGCCCAAATATCGTCTTGATCTGAGAAAGCGTAATACTCAGAATGTATCGCTTCATTCATGATTAAAGATTTAAAATTTTCATTAAATCCTTTTCCAGGGCCGGTTAAAAGCTTTCCTGCACCTTTATTTTTATTGAGGAAATCAGTTACATAATCAATAGTTAAATCAGTGGAATTATCATCTGAAATCCATAGGAACCAATCTTCAAAACTTTGTTCTTGTATTGAATTCAGCTGCTGCTTAATAAAATCCTCGCCATTATATGAACCCATTATAATAGCAACTCTTGAAGTATTCATTTATTTCACCAACATGATATGGATGCCCTAAGGCATCCATATCAGATATTAACGTGCTTTTAACTCACCAAACCACGACCGCAATAATCATCATCAAGAACCAATTGTTGCAATACGCTATTTTGCTTGTCTTTTCCGGAATCTACGAACCCAGTATATAATTTGTCCGCCACATAAAGCGATGGAGTAAACAGAGGGTAAAAGTCAGACTTGATTTCAATTGCAGCTGCAACAAAGTCCATAATACCTCTCTGCAGCTCATTACGAATTGGTTGAGTAGCTAACTCTTCGTCGCGTAAAGGTTTAAATACTTTTTCAAGCTCACCATTTTCAGAAAGAACATATTTGGCAATTTGAGCATCATTGGCACTTAATAACTGCTCAAGAGCAAAGCTTTTACTGAAAATTCTGGAATCTGCAAAATTTTCCAAAGAGTTGCTAACAAAGCACCCCTCAGCAAGAGCCTGAGGATTTAAATCATTACGAATCAGATTAGATGTCGCCATATAGAAACCGTTAACTGGCTTATCTAACAGTTGTATCAAAGATTTCTGAATCGTTCCTGAATAGCCGACGTCGACAATTGCCACATCTTGTTTGTGAGTGATCCCAGTACTTTCAAGATAATGGCTCATTGCTTTATTCTCATTACTCGCGCACTCCATAATTTCGGGTAGCAAGTACTGAAGAACAGGTTCAATGTTTGAAATATCTTTATTCCTGACTTCAACTTTTCTTGAATTATTCCATAATCCTTTATCAAAGATCTCTTGCCACTTTTCGTTATTTAGCTCGAGACCATATCGCTCAAAAAGGAATGTCGCTAATTCATTCGGATAAAAATCAATTGCTGCAATCTCTTTAACATGTTCGAAGTTCTTAATTTTAGGAACGTTTACTGAGCGGCGTGAAAGTTGCAGGTACGATGAACCTGGAATTGGTTTTTCATATGTGGCATTCCACTTGTCGAATACTTCTTTAATTATTTTACCTTCCCTTGCAAGGAAGAATAAATGCTGAGTTTTGGTATCATTAGACTTATTATAAAGCCAGTCACAGAATGAAACCAATAAAGGTCCGACTAAGTTATAACCGAGTTGATATGGTCTTTCACTGTAAAGCCTCAAATCATCTGGCTCAATCGAAGCAACCTTATTGAGATTTTTCTGGATAATCAAACCTAGCGTGATTTCATTATTCAAATCATTAGAAATCGATAGATCTCCGATAAGAGGCTTATAATCAGTCAAAGATTTCGCAATATCATTGGCTCTTAATAAATGAAGACATCTGGTTTTAAAGAAATCAGCAGGCAACTGGAGATCAGATCTCTCATTGTCGCCAATCATAACCAGATTTTCACCTTTGATGCCTTCATTATCGAAAACGTATTCGTAAAGTTTACCTGTATCTTTTCTGTAACCTATATCTGAAGACAAATAGAGCTCATCCCAACAACTTATATCGAACTTATTAAGCATATCGACAATCGTACTTTTGCTTAAGAACATATCGCTTACTAATACGACTTTCTTACCTGCATTTTTAGCACGTAACATGAGCTCTTTAGCATCAGGCCTGAGATAAACAGAAGAGTATTCTACTTTAGATTCTAAATCAGCAATCTGTTTACATCTCTCTTCTGAATATCCCGTTAATGTCCCAAAAACTTTGTATATGTTATATATATCTACGTCTTTGCCAGCATTGTTCCTTGCCTGAGCTTCAGCATTGGCGCGATGCTTTATAAATGCTTCTTTTTCGTGCTCTTCCAGATATTGAACAACAATTTTTTTAGTATGATCAGGATTTAATAGTGGTCGTGTTAAAATGGTGTCAAAAATATCAAATGCAACCAGATGAGTATCATGATCGTTAAAGAGATATTGATACATATCAAATGTACGACCAAAATACTGCTGATCAAATCTAAATGTTGACCATGATGGTGACTGTTTATCTTTAATAATTAAAGAATCATAATTTAGTGCGGTTGGAACTATACCAAGAAGGCGCTCGATAGCATGCGCAACAGTACCGTCATTCTGAGCTAGCTCTTCAGGGAAATCTTCCCACTTAAGATTTAAATCAAAAAGCGGTCGCATAGCACTCATGCGCGCCCAAAACATTGAACCTGCGGGAAAGTTAAAATATGCTTCAGGCATTTCGATGCCCATCATGTTACATAGGCGATGACC
Organism: Type-F symbiont of Plautia stali; assembly: GCF_059731105.1. Taxonomy (NCBI): domain Bacteria; kingdom Pseudomonadati; phylum Pseudomonadota; class Gammaproteobacteria; order Enterobacterales; family Enterobacteriaceae; species Type-F symbiont of Plautia stali. Next base: position 2,564,246 of record NZ_AP035909.1, read on the forward strand.
ATCTGCTTTGTTAGCAAGCCATGTAAATGCCGCATAAGGTACTTGCACAAACGCCTGAGGATAGACAATACCTAACGCTGGATTAGTTTCAAACTGGTGGAATATACGTTCAACATTTTCTCTGGAACCGAGAAGTGCATTAAACAAGTATTCACGCCATCCTAACGTTGCACCCGCATTATAGAGCGATTTTTTACTCTGAATGTGCCCCACATAATCGTAAACTTTTAGCCGACTACCGAAGTGAGCAAACATAGGTCCAATATCCCGACCTCTGTTAGGCACGATCTCGACAACAAGTTTCCTGATATTAGAAAGTTTTTCTAGTTCACTTTTACAGATTGTCAGACCTTCCTGGGTAGTGACTGAAACAAAAACATCCAGTTCAAAGGGAACCTGCGATATATGATGAGAAAATTCAGAAATTAAATCATGATAAAATATATGGCAATGCAACGCCACATTTTGTGGCTTGGCAGAGAGCGTCGCAGGTAATGAGTTAATATCAACTAACAACTGTTGAGTATTAGAATCAATATTAGAGAAACTGCCGTTTCTCTTTTGATACTCAGGATGATTTACAAACCATGTTGGTCTGACTTTGAACGCAATCTCTAATAACTGTCGACGATACTGAACAGGTGCTTGATAATAAAGTCCTTTCAGCTTATTACGCAAGTTGCTTTTTAAAGGTTGTAATGCGATTTGATGTTGTCCGCGTAATAATCTCATGGAAAATCTAAGGGGCTTAGTAATCTTCCAGGAGTTAGTAGAAATCAGCCTATTAACTTCAGCATTCAGCTCATTAATTTTAAGAATATTATTATGATTTTGTTTTTCCAGCTGCAACAATCTGCTTTTATCTGAGGACGCAGAATTTATGTTGTTATTAACATCCTGGTGTAGTTTGCTATTCTCTTGCTCCAATCTTTCGAGCATCTCTTTTTGCTCAAGGATACTTTTATGGAGAAGTTCGTTAGTTTCTGACAACTCTGCATTTTGTTGTTCAAAAGCCTGCACGATAGCCTTTAAAGAGGCTACATTTTCGTCGTGAATGTCAGTTAAAGAGGCGATTTTTTTGTCGTAAACCTCTGACAGTTCAACACGTTCCTTGTTAATTGAATCTTTCACTATAGTCTCGTATTCTGTGATTTTTGATTGAAGCGCTGAGTTTCTTACAGCGTAATCAATCAAAGAAACTCTGGTTTTAAGTACCGCCTTAGAAAAGGCATTTCTGATATTAGCTACATCACCAATTTGCGTTTGTTCCATAAAAACAAACTCGCGTTCCCAGTATGATTCTACATCTCCATGCTCAATGTTTAACGTTGAAGATAAAAGAATATCTTCAAGTAACTGCTGCAAATTCAGGTTCTCTCCATCGATCGAGTTTGATACAGATGTTACTCGTAATAATGAATGCAGAACACCCCTGAATACTATATAGCCTAATGAAATGCTCTCCTGAGCTATCCATTCAAGATCGATAAACTTTACATTATTCTTGCCATCAACCAGGATATTGAATGGCATTGCATCGTTGTACTTTCCAGGCAACAAAGTATCTTTATCAATGCTGGTTTCAATATTTTCTTCGCGAACAATAACCCTGATCCAGGCATCAAGCCAGGCCTGGATATCAGTTTTTTTCCAGCCAGGCTTATTTAATATATCAATTAAATTCAGCCATAAGCTTTCACCTGGGAAGAAAGGTGTTCTTTCGACACTTTCATGGAAAAAATTATGATTTTCATCAGGCTTGACGAAATTTTTATTCGCGCTCGACGTAAGCACTTCCAGGCCGTTAGAGCCGTTTTCAATTATAATTAGATTTTTATTATATTCTGGTAAACGACCGTCTGAATAATGATGCAGTAGGGTATTGTCTTCATAGCTAAATTGATTTGGTGAAGCGACAAATAAAAATGAATTTGATAAATCAGCACTAAGTTCATTTCTCCATACAGACTTTAAAGCCTGCTCAATAGAGAATACAGGTTCAGCGATTCCCTGAATATCTTTATGTGCACTTTCAACAGCTATCTGGCTTAACTGTTTAGAATACTTCTTCCAGCCCAGAGGAGTTACAACATCGGTTGGTAATTTATAATCAGGCAGTGGAAGGTATTCTTCGACATGGTTGAAACCAGCATCACTGACCAGGGATTTTAACTCTTCACGTCCAAAAGTCACAACGCCATTACGTTCATAACTGTTGTTAATGCCATACATCTGCTGCCCAACATGGTCTTCGAAAGCACCGGCAAAATATTTGATACCCACTTTGTTTTCAATGGCAACAAATAATTTTCCATCATCATCTAATTTTGAGCGGCAGCTATCAAGTAAAATGGCCTGACCATTTTCACCTAGAAACATCCTTGCGTATTCCAGGACGCCGATCAGCAGAACGTAATCAAATTTCCCCAGGTCAGGAAGCTTATCGCTTGATGAACAGATAACTTCTACGTTGTTCAAATCTTCACATCTTGCTCTTGCAATCGACGCCCTGCGAAAACTACCTTCAACAGAAACTACTTCAGCGCCAGCTTCACCTAAAAAACGCGTAATGGCGCCACAACCGCAGCCAATCTCAAGAACGCGTTTATTTTTAAATTTGGCTTCAAATGGCCGCAGTAGATTGGCTCTGCGTGAAGTAAGATGATAGGTTGAAGGCCAATCGATCATCTTACTTGCCAGTTCAGTTGAACGGCAGCTTTTATCTTCCGCATTTTTGATGACATTAAGAAGGTAGAGCTCAGCTTCATCACCATCGTTATAAGCAAATTCACCAATCTCTTTTGCATGCCAGACTTTATCTTCATTTTGAACAAAATCTGAATTTGAAAGTATTTGCAATAAGCTATTCATGGTCAATCTCGATTTTAGCGCTTAGGTCTGCAAACCCCGTAAAAGTTTTTACTGGTGCTACAGAAATGTGAATGGAGTCATAACGGCGATCATGTGGTATGACTTCCCCGTTGGTATCACTGCTAGCAACCCCCAGAGACAGGAAGTAGTCACCTTCGTATAATATATTCGGGAAATCAATCTTAATAGTAGCGGCATCACCGACCTTGCCTTCCGTTAAAGGCGTTATCTCCTGCCATTCACTATTGGTATTATAAATAGTAACGCCTTCTTTAGTTTTTATTGCAAAACCAAAAATTGGCCTCACAACAAGTTCATTGAAGACCACTTTAATCATTAATTTTATATTTTCATTATGTTCAAAAGAAGATGGATAAGCGGTATTACTTTGCTCCAAATAAAAATCGACAATTTCTGCCGCCTTATCACCCCATCTGAACTCGTTAGGGTTATAATTCATCCTACTTTCAAAAACGCCATCCAGTAATGAGTTTTTCAAGTCATTCATTTCTTTAGAAGGATGTTCGATTCTGTCTAATCGTTCCTTTTCACCAACAGCTGCATCTTTTATCTGTTTTGCGACCGCCTCTCTTTGATTATCTTTGCCTTTTTTGCCAAAGAGTACATCGAGATACTGATTAACAACTATTTTTGGTTTGCCGGAGGCTTTTAATTCACCGCCGTCAAGCAGAACGGCAAGGTCACAATGCGTAACAATCTGTTCTGTGGCGTGTGAGACGAAGAGTATCGAGGTTCCATTTTCTTTCAAACGTTTGAGGCGGCTGAAACACTTGGCTTGAAACTTTGCATCTCCAACAGCTAATGCCTCATCAACAATCAAAATTTCAGGATCGATTTGAGCTTGCACTGAAAAAGCTAATCTGACCAACATCCCACTTGAATAAGAACGTACAGGAGAATCGATAAAGCGACCTATGTCAGCAAATCCTAAGATGTCATCCAGTTTGCTGTCGGTTTCTTCTTTTGTTAATCCCAGAAGAGAAGCATTTAAATAGATATTTTCTCTACCAGTAAAGTCACTGTTAAATCCTGCACCTAATTCCAGTAGCGCAGCCACTCGTCCTTTCACATTCACATGGCCAGTTGAAGGAGTGAGAGTTCCTGCGATAATCTGAAGCAATGTTGACTTACCAGATCCATTTCGACCGACTATACCCATCGTCTGACCTTTAGGTAACTCAAAAGAAATATCTTTGAGAGCCCAAAAATCTTCGTGGTAGGTTCGTCCTACCCTGCCGAATGCTCTATCAATACGAGGAACAATAAATTGTTTTAAACGGTGCACCGGGTTTTCATAAACCTGATAACACTTGCCCACGCCATGAATTTCAATTGCATTATCTTTAGAGGACATCAGCAAAGCCTTTTCGCGTTTTTTGGAACCAGACAAAGCATAACCACATTATTACTATCGAAATGACAGAATAAATTGCTAAACCGTAAAAGTCGGGCATTTTGCCCCAAATTAAAACATCACGAGATTGCTCGATGATAAATGTTAACGGATTTAACATTATTAAAGATTGAAATTCTTTTGGTAGCGCGCTGATAGGGTAAAATATTGGTGATAAAAACATTAATATAGTAACTATAATTGAAATTGTCTGGCCAACATCCCTCAGGCAAACGCCTAGCGATGATAAAAACCAGGATAACCCTAACGTAAAAATAACTAATGGAAAAAGAACCAGCGGCATAAGAATAACTGTCCAATGCAGATATCCATTAAATATAGCAAAAGCAACCAACAATACAATTATGCTAATAAAGGTATGAAACAGAACACTTAGTAAATTACTGATTGATAATATTTCTAAAGGAAAAACCACTTTCTTTACATAGTTTGCATTGCCTATTATTAACGATGGCGCCCTGCTTAATGCCTCTGCGAACAATGTATGTACCAGAAGACCAGCAAACAAAATTACCGCAAAATCACTTTTAGATTAACTTAATGTTCCAGTACCCCAGCGCGCTTTGAATACTACCGAAAATACGAATGTGTATACTGAAAGCATTAATATCGGGTTAATAAATGTCCAGAGAATACCCATAACGGAACCACGGTATCTACCAGTAACCTCTCTCTTTGTCATCTGGTAAATAAGATTACGGTTCATAAAGCAACTTTTTATTATTGTTATAAGCGAACTAGGTTTACTTGAATGAGGATCCATTTGTTTTCTCTTCAAAATAATGTGTATTCAAATGCAAAAATTTGACATGAGCAATATCTGCAAGACCTAATAAGTGCTTAAATTCATAGATTCATGCTCAACGCTATAGCATTAGAACTTTACTATTATTTGCGCACCTGTTAATCAATCGAAATACACAGCTTTATCAAAAGGTAATCCATCTTTGTCTTTTGCAGAAAGTAATGGCTCAGAGTTTTCAAAAATTGGCCATTCAATCCCTAAAGATGGGTCATTCCATAAAAGTGAATGTTCTGCAGATGGCGTATAGTAGTCTGTGCATTTGTATACAAATTCAGCGCTATCCGATGTCACATAAAAACCATGTGCGAATCCTTCAGGCACCCATAATTGTCTTTTATTTTCAGCAGAAAGTATAACACCTACCCACTGTCCAAAGGTTGGTGATGATTGACGCATATCTACTGCAACATCATATACCTCCCCTTCAACCACTCTTACCAATTTACCTTGCGTGTTTTCTGTCTGATAATGCAGGCCGCGCAATATTCCTTTGAGAGATTTAGAGTGATTATCCTGAACAAACTGTCGGGGACAAACTAACTCTTCAAATTTTTGCTGATTCCACGTCTCCATAAAAAAACCACGTTCGTCACCAAAAACTCTCGGCTCAATGATTTTCACGTCAGCAATTTTAGTATCAATGATATTCATTATAAACGTCCTTCAACCAAAGCCATCAGATATTTGCCATATTCATTTTTTAGATAGGGCTTGGCCAGCTCCTGCAATTGCGCTTTATCGATAAAACCCATTCTGAATGCGATTTCTTCCGGGCAGGCAACTTTTAAGCCCTGTCGTGATTCAATAGTCTGAATGAAGTTATTGGCTTCCATCAGGCTCTGATGCGTTCCGGTATCCAGCCATGCATGACCACGTCCCATAATCGAGACAGAAAGCTTGCCTTGTTCCATATAGATACGGTTGATGTCGGTGATCTCAAGTTCACCACGCGGGGATGGCGCAAGGTTTTTTGCCATTTCCACTACGCTGTTATCATAAAAATAAAGACCGGTGACCGCGTAGTTGCTACGTGGATGTTCAGGTTTTTCTACCAGAGAAATCGCTTTACCTTCGCTATCAAATTCCACGACACCGTAGCGCTCAGGATCGGTAACATGATACGCAAAAACAGTAGCTCCATCTTCTTTAGTAGATGCGGCTTCAAGTTGCTTGTAGAGGTCGTGACCATAGAAAATATTGTCGCCAAGAATGAGCGCGACTGAGTCGTCACCAATGAACTCTTCACCAATGATGAATGCCTGAGCTAGTCCATCCGGGCTTGGCTGTACTTTATACTGAATCGAAATGCCCCATTGGGAACCATCACCTAACAGACTTTCAAAGCGTGGCGTATCCTGCGGCGTACTGATAATCAGAATGTCGTTGATCCCTGCCAGCATCAGCGTGCTGAGTGGGTAGTAAATCATCGGCTTATCATAGACCGGAAGCAATTGCTTGCTGACTGCCATCGTTACCGGGTAGAGGCGTGTTCCTGAGCCACCAGCGAGAATAATACCTTTATTCTTTTTCACAATATCACCTTAATTGGACAGGCCGCTTATGCGGCCTGCTGCTATTAAATAAGAGTTTCAAGCAACATACGTTCGACGCCCACAGTCCAGTCGGGCAGTGTCAGACCAAAGCCCTGCTGGAACTTCTCTGTGCTAAGTCTTGAGTTAGCCGGGCGTTTAGCCGGTGTCGGGAATGCACTGGTGGGCACCGCATTAATTGTCTGAACCTGAAGCTCAACACCCTGTGCTTTCGCAAACTCAATCACTTTAGTGGCATAGGCATGCCAGGTGGTCTCACCTGCTGCAATAAGATGGTAAATGCCAGCAACGCCACTGTTACCCAGCGCCACTCTGATGGCGTGAGCAGTACTATCAGCAATAAGTTCTGCCCCTGTTGGCGCGCCATACTGATCGTTAATCACAGACAATGCATCGCGATCTTTTGCCAGCTTAAGCATAGTTTTGGCGAAGTTATTTCCTTTTGCGGCATACACCCAGCTGGTGCGGAAGATGAGGTATTTCGTCATGTTACTGACGATGGCCTGCTCCCCTTCCAGCTTGGTCTGACCATAGACATTCAGCGGAGCTGTTGCATCGTCTTCACGCCAGGGTTTCTCACCTGATCCATCAAACACATAGTCGGTTGAGTAATGAATCAACCACGCGCCAGTTTCTTCGGCCGCTCTGGCCAGCGCATCAATTGAGGTCGCATTGACCAGACGGGCTTTGTCCTCTTCAGACTCAGCCTTATCCACTGCCGTATAGGCAGTAGCATTGACGATAACGGCTGGCCTGATTCTGCGAACTGTCTCTGCAATCCCCTCAGGATTTTCAAAATCGCCACAGAAGTCAGTAGAGTGACGATCTACGACAATCAGATTACCCAGCGGTGCCAGTGCACGCTGTAACTCCCAGCCAACCTGACCGTTCTTACCAAAAAGCAGAATATCCATTAGCTACGTTTCTCGTAGTTTTGTTCGATCCAGTTCTGATAGGCACCACTCTTCACATGCTCAACCCATTGTGAATTGTTCAGGTACCATTCGACAGTTTTCTTCAGACCTGTTTCAAAGGTCTCTTCCGGTTTCCAGCCCAGATCTTTTTCAATCTTAGCAGCATCGATTGCGTAACGACGATCGTGTCCCGGACGATCCTGAACGTAGGTGATTTGATCACTGTACGGGGTCGCTTTTGGACGCAGTTGATCCAGCAATTCGCAGACCTTCAGCACTACATCAATGTTTTTCTTTTCGTTATGGCCACCGATGTTGTAAGTAGTCCCGGTTTTTGCATTTTTCACCACGGTATAGAGTGCGCGCGCGTGGTCTTCAACATAGAGCCAGTCACGGATCTGATCGCCTTTACCGTAGATTGGCAGTGGTTTGCCTTCAAGCGCATTGCTGATGATCAGTGGGATCAGTTTTTCCGGAAAGTGATAAGGACCATAGTTGTTTGAGCAGTTAGTGACAATCACCGGCAACTTGTAGGTGCGGCCCCATGCGCGAACCAGATGATCGCTGGCAGCTTTAGTCGAGGAGTAAGGGCTGCTCGGCGCATAAGGTGTCTCTTCGGTAAACAATGGCAGCTCACCATCCATTTCATCCGGATGCGGCAGATCGCCATAAACTTCATCCGTAGAGATATGGTGAAAACGGAAGGCACTTTTACGTGCTTCAGGTAATACACTCCAGTAATGACGTGCCGCCTCTAACAGAGCATAGGTGCCTACCACGTTCGTCTGAACAAACTCTGCCGGTCCGGTAATTGAACGGTCAACATGGCTTTCCGCAGCCAGGTGCATGATCGCATCTGGCTGAAATTCATTCAGTACGTCAGTGACAGCCTGTCCATCACAGATATCAACCTGTCTGAACGTGTAGCGGGAGCTGTCGCTGACGTCTTTCAATGACTCCAGGTTGCCTGCATAAGTCAGTTTATCAACGTTTATAACTTCATCATTCGTATTGTTAATAACATGACGGACAACTGCCGAACCGATAAAACCTGCACCACCAGTGATAAGTATCTTCATAACGTGTTTATTCCTGACAAGCTATCTGAGGCATGGGTGCCTGTATAAAATGCAGACAATCATATGCGTCCAGAGCACGCTACCGCCCCTGGGTTACAGCTCCCACAATGCTGATTGTCTTCAGACGAATGATTATGCTGATACTGAGCACTCGCTTCACTATCAGCATTTCATTGATTGATATCACTTTATTAATGAAACTGTTTAAGTGGGTTTATCATTCAACAATCGCAAATTCTATCACTCAGGTATAGGTATTACGAATAAAATGCGTTTGTTTAACAGGTGTTAGTTCAACTTATGAGCGCTTAACTGACGCAGGGGATGGTTACTGATGTGCCAGGACGAGGCAATCAGAATAGTGAGAAAGGGTTGATAAGATATTTCAATGTAAACATTAAAAAAGGCGAACCTCAGTTCGCCTTTTTTCAACTACCGAAACCCATCCGGGTTCTTACTCTGCCAGTTCCACGTATCGCGCATCATTTCATCGATGCCGCGTGTTACGCGCCAGTCGAGCTCACGGTTCGCCAGGGACGCATCTGCCCAGAAGGCAGGCAGGTCGCCGTCACGACGCGGTTTGATTTCAAACGGAATCGCTTTGCCGGAGGCTTGCTCAAACGCCTTGATCATCTCCAGTACCGAGAAGCCTTTGCCGCCGCCGAGGTTAAAGGCGGTGTAGCCCTCAACTTTGCTCAGATGGTCCAGCGCCTTCAGGTGTCCTTCAGCCAGGTCGACCACATGGATGTAGTCACGCAGGCAGGTGCCGTCAGGCGTATCGTAGTCACCGCCAAACACACCCAGCTTCTCCAGACGACCAATCGCGACCTGTGCGATGTATGGCAGCAGGTTATTCGGGATGCCGGTCGGGTCTTCGCCGATTTCGCCTGACTCATGCGCGCCAACCGGGTTGAAGTAGCGCAGCGCAATCGCCTTAAACTTCGGCTCTGCCTTAGCAAAGTCGCGCATGACGAACTCGATCATCAGCTTAGAAGTGCCGTAAGGACTGGTAGTGCCGCCAATCGGGGTCGTTTCCACATAGGGAACCGGTGCATCCGCGCCATAAACGGTGGCCGACGAACTGAAGATGAAGTTCCACACGCCCGCGTTACGCATCTCTTCCAGCAGCACTACCGTACCCGCGACGTTGTTCTCGTAATACTCCAGAGGCATACGCGTCGACTCTCCGACCGCTTTCAGCGCGGCGAAGTGGATGACGGCGGAAATGCTGTTTGAGGCAAACAGGTCGCGCAGGCAGGCGCGGTCACGGATGTCGCCTTCGACGAAGGTCGCTTTCTTCCCCGCCAGCTTTTCAACGCGGTTGATCGCTTCGCGTGAGGCATTGCAGAGGTTATCCAGCACCACTACATCATCACCGCGCTGCAGCAGCGCCAGTACGGTATGGGAACCGATATAGCCTGCCCCGCCCGTTACCAAAATAGCCATGTGCACTCCTTGTAAGCTGCCGCGCAGTGCGCGGCAAAATAATTACTGTTGTTTTGCCAGGATGTTCTGAATCGCTTCGCGGAAATCGCGGCCCTGGGCGTTGTTACGCAGTCCGTAAGAGACGAACGCCTGCATGTAACCCAGTTTGCGACCGCAGTCAAAGCTGTGACCGGTCAGCAGTGAAACATCAACAGGTTTGTTTTTGCTCAGGCTGGCGATCGCATCGGTCAGCTGGATACGGCCCCAGGCGCCAGGTTCAGTGCGCTCCAGTTCAGCCCAGATGTCAGCAGAAAGCACATAGCGTCCTACCGCAGCCAGGTCAGAGTTCAGCTCAGCCGGATGCTCTGGCTTCTCAACAAAGTTGGTGATACGGCTGATATCACCTGGGTTGTTGATCGGCTCTTCGGTGGTGATCACAGAGTACTCAGAGAGGTCGGAGGCAGGCATATGCTGTGCCAGAACCTGACTGTGGCCGGTCTCTTCAAAACGGGCAACCATCGCCGCGAGATTATAACGCAGGTGGTCAGCAGTGGAATCATCCAGCAGCACATCCGGCAGCACCACGACAAACGGATTATCACCGATCATCGGACGGGCGCAGAGAATCGAGTGGCCCAGACCCAGCGGCTGTGCCTGACGCACGTTCATGATAGTTACGCCTGGCGGACAGATAGACTGCACTTCGCTCAACAGCTGACGCTTCACACGCGCTTCCAGCAGCGCTTCCAGTTCATAAGTGGTATCGAAGTGGTTCTCGACCGCATTTTTCGATGCATGCGTGACCAGCACGATCTCTTTAATACCTGCGGCAACACATTCGTCAACGATGTACTGGATCATCGGTTTGTCGACGACAGGCAGCATCTCTTTCGGAATGGCTTTAGTCGCAGGGAGCATATGCATACCGAGGCCCGCAACCGGGATTACTGCTTTAAGCTTGGTCATATTTATTCCGTTTAATAAAATGAAGATGTGGGTCGATTATGCAGGATCGGCCGGAAGAGCAAGTATAATCTTTATCTGAAAAGCGGACAGTAACTCTCTGTCATAACTTAGAAATTCGGCATTTTGCCCATTGCACGCGATACCATAAACTGAGTAAAGACAATCAGTAATCGCAGATTGCTACTGTGATCTGCAGCACTGTTCGTTGCATGGCTGAGACCAGCCATAAATGAAAACGGGCGACCCTTAGGTCACCCGTTGATATCGCTGTGTGATGATTACAGCCAGCCTTCAAACCACTCCGGCATGATGAACAGATTGAAGTGGTTCACCAGCACCATCAGGCCGACAAAGACCACCGACACCGCCACCCACTGGCGGGCATAGGGCATAAAGCGAATGCCAATCACCGGTTTGATAAAGAACGGGTGGGCCAGCGCCGAGATCAGGATCTGCGAGATGGAGAGTGTCAGCGCCACATAGAGCACATTAGGCCAGATAAAGGTGGTCGCCAGCACGCCCAGCACCACGATACTCGCCACGATGTTCCAGTAGAACTCGACGTTGGTGCGTCCGTTAGCCTGCGAAATGGCACCGGTCAGTCCCCCCATCGGCCGCAGCATACCGAACAGCAGCATCAGCGGGATCAGATGATAAACCTGCTCGTGAGATGCGCCATAAAGTATACGGACGATCACCGGCGAGAAGATGCCAATGACCAGATACATGGCACTGCTGAACAGCATGATCCCCAGCGTGCCCTTGAGGAACAGCTTTTTCAGCTGCTCGGCATCGTGCTGTTTCTCAGCAAAGCGCGGCAGCGCCAGACGGTTGATGACCGGCGTCACCAGCTTCAGCGGTTGCAGCACCAGCTCTTTTGCCAGCGAGTAGACACCCAGCATCTCAGCGCCCATCACCTTACCGACCACCAGCGCATCCGCCTGGGTGCGCAACTGGTTAATGGTCTGGGAGCCAAGCTGGTAGCTGCCGTAGCGAATCGCCCCGAAGAAGGTCGCTTTGTCGAACTCCCAGGTCGGGCGCCATGACTTCTCACCCAGTGCAATCATGCAGAGGATACGGGTAAAGGCATTGATGAACAGGCCGAGAATCGCTGCCGCTACGGTCAGTGAAGTGAACTCCAGCATTGCCACCACACAGAGGAAGGCAAACAGCTTGGTGCCCATCTCAATCTTCGCCAGCGACACCATCCGCTTGGTCTTGATGTAGTGCGCCTGATACTGCGACAGATGTCCCAGCACGAGGAAGTTGAGACTGGTCAGCATGATCAGCCCCGTCAGCTCCGGCAGGTGATAGAACCAGGCCACCGGGAAAGCGATCAGCAGCATGATCAGGCCGGTGCAGAGACTGAGTGATACGTTAACCCAGTAGATGGTGCTCTGCTCACGGCGGGTGATGTTCTGGCGATGCACCAGATAACTGCTCATCCCCATATCCTGCAGGACACCCGCCACCGCCAGAATGGCGTTGATGATGGCCAGCAGTCCCAGCTCGTGGGTTTCCAGTTTGCGGGCGAGAAAGCTCAGCTGTGCAACCTGCAGCACCGCAGAAAAGCAGGTGCTGCCAAACAGCCAAATCGCCTGTGACTTAAATCCACTCACACCAGTCGCTCCAGAATCTGTGCCAGTTCGCCATAGGCGATATGCTGATTGAACTCCGTCTCAACTTTATGCCGCGCAGCAGCGACCACCGGGGCCACATCCACTTCGCCCTCAGAGAGCTTAAGCAGCGTCTCTGCCAGCGCCTCGGGATCGTCCTCTTCCACCAGCCAGCCGGAGACATTGTTCTCAATCAGTTCGGGAATACCGCTGTGGAAGGTAGAGACCACCGGCAGGCCGACCGCCATCGCCTCCATCAGCGCAACCGGAATCCCTTCCATGTCGCCATCGGCGGCAGTTTTGGAGGGCAGCAGGAAGATGTCCGCTTCGCTCAGCGCACGACGAATCTCCTCCTGCGGTTTGAAGCCCGGCATACTGACGCAATCTTCCATTCCCTCGCGGGCGATGAAATCACGCATCATCTCATCCTGATCGCCATTGCCGATGATGGTGTACTGGAACTGACCGCCCCGCTGCTTCAGGATGGCGCTGGCTTTCACCGCCACATCCAGTCCTTTCTTCTCGGTCAGACGCGCCACCGAGACGATACGCAGCGGCTTGTGAAATGCCTGACGCGGCTGGAAGTTAAACTTCTCTGGCTCAATCCCCATGCGTGTCACATGAATTTTTTCCGGCGGGCAGCCCATCTCAATCAACTTGTTTTCCCACAGGTGGCTGATTGGCAGCATCAGTTCGCTCTGACGGAACAGGTTGACGTAGTCGAGCTTGTGCTCTTCCAGAATGTGACGACGGGAAATATCGGCACCGTGGAACACGGTCGCCTGCTTGCCCTTCAGTACGCCCAGCTCACGCAGCTTGTTCGCCAGCGCACCGGCATAGCCGAAATGCACCAGGAAAACATCCGCGGTGAACGTCTGCTTCGCATTGGCCACGATCGACGGCAGCAGCAGCTTGCTGGACTGCGCGCCATAACGACGCATGTTCAGCGAACGCAGCAGCGACGGTTTGGTCACGTTCGGCAGCACCAGCCTGATGCGCTGGTTGAGCTTATCGACAATTGAGATCTTCTCTTCCGGCAGCAGATAATGCGTCTTCGCCGCCAGACCATATTCATCAAACGCGGCGTGCCGGTTCACTAAATCGCCGGGAAAGACTGAAATAATCTCCACCTCGTAACCGGCATCAATAAAATGGGTTACCTGATTCAGAACGAATGTCTCAGAGGCAACCGGGAAACGCATGGTGAAAAAAGTCAGTTTCATCACATTACCCTAATACTTTGAGAATCTCTTCAGTGATCCGGTTGCCAATTTCCCTTTCATTCGCAACGGCCGTATTGACCTTCAGCTTAATGTTGTCGTAGTCGGCAAGCACACTCTTCACCTTGTCGATCAGCGAGCCATCCATCAGGCTTTTCACATCGGTTGCCATCTGCGGCAGACCCAGCTGGTTCATCACACCCATCGATTTGTGCTCATAGTTGATCGCCACGGCCGGGGTGCCAAAGTTCATGGAGATAATCGCCGAGTGCAGGCGGGTACCGATGGTCAGATGGCAGTGGCTCAGCAGGATGCCCAGCTCCAGGTCATTAAACTCATCCATGATGACATGGTAATGCTCAGGCTGCTCCACGTGATCGCGCAGGGTCAGTGCCACCATGCGGTCATCTTTGGCATAGCTGTCGATGCCGGTACAGGTGGAGAACGCCACGACCTGGTAACCTTCTGCGATCATCGCATTGATCACCCGACCAAAGGCTGCTTCATACTCTTTCTGTGTGACGCCCAGACGTTTATCAAACGGCGCCAGTTCGCGCACGGTGATGGCGATGGTTTTACGGCTGCTGATAATCCCCTGCCAGTGAAGCAGGTTATGGCTCGGATTTTCCACTTCACGCGCGCGCACCAGGAAAGCGGTGTCGACGCCGGCTGCGACTTTCGAGCTGGTCACGCCATCACGTTTCATCAGATCGAGGCTGACCGACTCACGCAGAACCAGGCTGTTAACGCGATCAAAAACAAAGTTCGCCAGCGCATTGACGCGCGGGTTCTGGAACGGACCCACCGAGTGACCAATCAGGTAAATAGGCTTTTTCGCCATCAGCGCACAAAGCGCGTGGTCAAACTGGGTGACGCCATAGAGATCGACGAAGAATGACCCGCCAACCTGAATAATGGCGTCATATTTCGCCAGGCTTTCGGTAAAGGCTTTGAGGTGGGGTGGCACGGCAAACGACTTAAAGACGCCGCCCTTGCCCAGGTGCGCCATCATGATGTCGGGCATCAGACGGTTCGCGACTTTACGCTTAAACGAACCGACCAGACCTTTGCCTGACTTGCTGTTATGCAGAAACAGCGCATCCTGCTGAATATCCTGCTGGAGCAGATAACCGGAGCTGGTTGGATAACGGCTAATCACATCAATGTCTAAATCACTGCGTGCAGACTTCATTGAATCAATCAGTCCACGAAGAATCGCGCCATCCCCACGATTCCCACACGTATGGTTACCCACCAATAAAATTTTCATAACAACTCCGAATAAATTTTTTTAATTCTGTAAGCCGCCCGGATCCGTCATGGGCAAAATGAGCTCTGTTCAAAATAATGCTTACGGGATAACGCACCCAAAGGTACCGCTCCTGTTAAAACCGGCCGCCTCCGTTGTGGCGGCCGTCATGCAAGGGTTATGACTTAATGGCAAAGTAAGGCAGGGCAACCTGTTTCCCGTTGATGACCACGGAAACAAAGCCTTCCGGCTTGCTGGTATCGACCTGGTCGGCAGAGAGCGGACGCGATGCCATCAGCAGGTCGCCCTGCTCGTTGGCCCCGACACCCGCTTTGCCGTTGTGCAGACTGAAGCGCTGCGGCGCGCGTTTGGTCTTATCGCCCGCCGGCGGATTGCCTGGCTCCATCCGCGCGTTAACGCGCGCGCAGCGACCGGTAACAAAGCGATCCTTGCCGGTGGTTTTCACCAGCACGGCGGCCGACGGCGTCCAGCCCGCCAGTTTGACGAAGAGGCGAACGTCGGTGTCATGTTCAGCGACATAGCGCACATCGAGGACCGGGCTGCTGCCTTCGGCTGACCAGCTCGCTTCAGAGAGATCTTTCTTGCGCTGCACGTGGATCACGGCGCGGCCACCGGTGGTTTTGTCGCTGATCAGGTTCATCAGGGGCTTGTCGCCGCTGCCGTTGCTGAACTGCGCCTGACCAAAGATTTCGATCTCCCAGGAGTCGCCCACCGTGGGTGAGTAGAGGCTGCCGAGATCAAACCAGGTCTCCTGATTGGTGTTGTTCTCCAGACGCCAGCGCGAGGTGATGTAGTTGTATTTCAGGCTGCCATCCAGCGCGACGCCGTAAGATTCAACGCGTGTCGACCCCATCTCCCAGATGCTGAGCAGACGATCGCCCTGCATCGAGTTATCGATCCAGCTGCCCGACTGCAGGCTGGTCTGGCGCATATTCAGACGGGTGTTATGGGCAATCAGCGGGTTCTTACAATCCTCCAGGCTCAGCGCATCAACGATCCACTGACCGTTGGAGAGATCGCCCGGGTTGTCACAGTGCTCAATCCAGCCGTTGTGGATAATCGACTGACCGCAGCGCGGCAGGTTGAGGACTTTGCCCCCACGGCAGTATTGCGCGTTGAAGTTCGACAGCTCGATAGCGGTGCTGTGGTCCCATTTGCCCTGCTTCTGTCCTGACCAGCCCGATTTGATGACGTCGCCGCTGCAGCGGGAGGCGTACCACTGGTCGATTTTACAATCGAGGGTATCCTGCAGGCTGATCGCGGTACCGCCGACGGCGTTAAAGCGCAGGCAGGCACCCCGGAAATATTGTCCGCCCGGACAGATGTTATGGAAAAAGCCCTGCTGGTTCGGACTCTTATCGCTGTTGCCGTTGAAGATCAGGTTGGAAAGCTCAACCCGGCGGGCATTCATCTGGAAGACGAACTCTGACTTACCATCGGAAACGAGGGTAGTCGCCGGGAAGTAACCAAAGTTGACCATCGCACCGGACATGCGGAAGAAGTTGAGATACTTGTCGCCCAGGTTGCAGGCGGAGACCATAAAGGTCCCGGCCGGGAACTGAACGCAGATCTGCTGGTTCGCCTGCTGCGACCACTGGAACATCGCCATAATGGCGGGTGCCGTATCAGTTTTCCCATCGGCGATGGCACCGAAATCAAACAGCGTCAGGCGGTTGAAATCGTCTACCACACGACGCCAGTGAAAGCCGTCACCGGCAAAGTTGA
Organism: Type-F symbiont of Plautia stali; assembly: GCF_059731105.1. Classification (NCBI taxonomy): domain Bacteria; kingdom Pseudomonadati; phylum Pseudomonadota; class Gammaproteobacteria; order Enterobacterales; family Enterobacteriaceae; species Type-F symbiont of Plautia stali. Next base: position 2,581,122 of record NZ_AP035909.1, read on the forward strand.
CGCCGCCATCATTCTGCGCGGGCTGGAAGCTGCCGACGAACTCGCCGCCGCCCACTTCCCGTCCCTCGTGCCAGCTTTTGAGTTTGATCTTAGCCCCTTCAAACAGCGGACGGGTCTTGCGTAACTCCGCCACGGACGGGATCTCGCCAATCAGCTGATAACCCGCTGGCTGTGACAGGCGCTGACTGAAATCAGCGGCGCCCGGGCGACTGACATCAGCGATGTTAAACAGGGTCTGCCCGTTATTATCTTCTACCGTCATCGAATGCGAAGGATCGGCAATCAGCGCAGCATTATCCTGAATAAACTGCGCAAAGTTGCCCTTGTTCAGCGCGATAGGCTGAGCAATCTCGGAGACCTTACCGCTGGCGTCACGCAGGAAGACCGGAATCTGGTTGCCAGGCTTGCTGGCATCCACACCGGCTTTACCAATCCAGAGCTTACCCTCAAAGCTCTGCCAGAACTGCGGTGGCATCGCGTAGACATTTTCCGGCGTCAGGATCGGCACATCTCCTTTCGGCACGGCGGTGGCATCAACCGGTTTCAGGGCAATGCCGTTACTTTTAGCAGCGTAGCTGGAAAAGGTGCTCACGGAGAGAGCCCCCACCAGAGCGGAGGCGGCGGTCTGTAACACTTCTCTTCTTTTCATGCATCAATTCCCGTAGTCAATAAGGCCATTGGCCATGGCGGTGTCCCTGAGGCACGTCGCAAGTGAGCGTTTCCAGCTCCGGTTAAACCAATGACAGCCAGCTTTTTTTGATCTGATTACCGTCGAATTTCAGCGCGGTCTGTTTCGTTTTTTCGCTCATGGCATAGAGCAGCGCATCATCTGTCGCCAGCTGCTCCATTCGCGCCAGAAACGTGGCTTTGTCATTCATGGGCACCAGGAAACCATCTTCGCCGTGGTTGATGATCTCCTGAGGCCCGGTCGGGCAGTCGTAGGCGACGACCGGCAGTGACCAGGATTTCGCTTCCAGCAGCACCAGCGGTAATCCTTCATAGCGGGAGGTCATCAGCGCCATGTCGCTGTCGCGATAGTAGTCATTGATGTTGCTGACCTTGCCGACAAACTTCACGCTGTCCGTGATCCCCAGCACTGCCGCCTGATCGTGCAGCTGCTGACGCAGTTCACCGTCACCGGCAATCACCAGCGTCCAGTCCGGGTGTTTTCTGGCAAAGTCGCGCCAGATATCCAGCATCAGGTCAAACCCCTTCTGGTTATCCAGACGTCCGACGGCCAGCGCCTGACGGGAGCGGGTCTGGCGCTGATAGCCTTTGTAAACCACCGGATTGGGGATTTGCATGCTGGGAATGCGCCAGCGGCTGAACACCTGATGATCTTTGTCGGTCAGAACAATCACGCGGTCGTAGTAGCGCAGCAGCAGGAACTTGAGGAACTTAATCGGTTTGCTGAAGGAGTTAATGGCGATGTGTTCGCAGGCGTAGGCTTTGCCACGCTTCTTCTTCATCAGCAGCAGATTCCAGAAGGCGAACATCACGCTCAGGCGGCCCATGCTGATCAGGAAGACGGTGTCGAAACCCTCTTCATGGATTCGGGCAACCGCGCTTTTGATGGGGTTGCTCTGCCCTTCAAAGCTGACAATCTCTTTGACATGCTCAAACGGGTAGAAGGTTTTTCCGCTGCCTTCCAGCGAGTAGATGGTGACGTCATGCGTTTCGCCAAGACATTCTGACATAAAGTTACAGATGTTCTCGGTGCCCGCATAGGAGTAAGCATCTTTGATCACCAGGACAATTTTTTTCATGAAACGCTATCCACCTCAAATTTTAAAGACAATCCTGCCGACGGGCTTAACGATGCTTAAGGGTAAACAGCACACCATTCACCATATACCAGGCGTAATAGTAATAGATTTTTAAAGGATTGTTTTTATAGATAATTCTTAATAATTCGAGGTGCCACTGGGCCGCTTTATTCTTATTACGTGAAAGGGAATCCCCTAACTCGTAATAGTTGACCAGAATCGTCTGAATTACGCGTGCCTGCTTGTAGCGGGTGAACAACTCATAGAGAAACAGGAAATCTTCGTGCCCTTTGCGCTGGAAGAAGAGTCCCTGAGGCGGGCGGCGGAAGCAGACGGAAGAGAAGCAGACGCGATACTGCTTTTTCACGAAGTTTTCCTGCTGCAGATAAGGTTTGCCGTAGGTGATGTCGTGCTCAGCCTTGCGGGTTTTGTAGTGATACTCGGTAATGACAAAATCATCACCGGCCTCAATGGCGGCCACCTGCTGAGTCAGCTTATCCGCATGCCATTCATCATCGCTGTCGAGGAAGGCAATGATCTCTTCCGTGGCCGCACGCAGCCCGACGTTGCGGGTCTCTGCTGCGCCCATGTTGACCGCGTTGTCCAGAATGGTGATGCGCGGGTCCTGGCAGTGCTCACGCACAAACGCCAGCGAGTCGTCAGTGGATTTATCGTTGACCAGATAGAGGTGCCAGTCGGTATAGTGCTGGTTGATCACCGATTGCACGGCGCGTAATACCGTCTGACGGGCATTATACATAGGCATCACAATGCCAACGGTTCCAACAGAAGTCTTCATCTTCAACCCTGAATTAAATGAAAAGAGAGTGGCTCCTGATATCAGGAGCAGAGCGGGACGCGCCGCGCGTCAGGAGATCGCTTTCTCACCACCGAAACGTGCTCTGACTTTGTCTTTGACCCGGTTCATGAAATAGGCACGGTTATCTTTGTTAGTGAGGAAGAAGTAGCGGGCAAAGCTCAGGCTTGCCATCAGCGACTTGCCATCCATCTTGTAGCGCAGCGGCAGCTTAAAGGCTTTGTAAGTGTGGATATCACGCGGGGTCAGATGCGGCTTCATGGTATCAAGCCAGAACATCGAATATTTCACCGATTCGCCTTTGTGCTTCGATCCAAATTTGGTGACCAGATGATAGTTCGCCAGCGGCGCGGCAATCATCACGAAGTCATAGCCCATGCGGTCGGCACGAATGCAGAAATCATAATCCTGATGGCGGATATAGCGGGTATCGAACTGAATTTTTGCCGCGTCTTCCCGCTTCAGCACGATGGTGCTGGTCTGGATAAAGCCGTAGCAGCCGAACAGATACTCGGCGACGGTTTCGTTTTTGCCTGGTGGCTGCATCGGCATCACTTTCAGGAACGATCCATCCTGATAGATATTGACCTGACTGAAGATGACAAATTTCTGTCTGCCCTGCCCCTCCAGCTGCGCGATTTTCTCGCTCACCTGCTGCAGTTTGTCAGCGGCCCACTCATCATCGGCGTCCAGGAAGCTGACATAGTCGCCGGTGGCCAGCTCAATGCCTTTGTTGCGCGCACCGGCGCCGTTAAGTTTCACCTCAGAGAGCACCAGATTGATATCCAGCTCCTGATAGCGTTCGCTGCGAACAACGTCCGCCAGCGCTGCGGCATCCGCCGACTTATCATCAACGATGATGACCTCAAAATTGCGATACGTTTGAGCTTTAACGCAATCCAGCGTCGTGACAATCGATTCTGACGCGTTATAAGCCGGAATTACGATAGAGAAACGAATGTCCTTCATGGCCAGCACCTCATCAAAATAATTCAAAAATAAACAGTTCAGTCGACAACCGTCGAAGAAAAACCGGGGATCTGACAGGCGGCTGCCTCTCTGGAGAGTCCAGCCGCCCGGTAATCAGTGAATCAACCAAAACTCCCGCGCCACTTCATAGCCGGTCACCGCCTGCTTGGTTGAAATGGTGTTGTAGTAGAGGTAATAGAGCAGGAAGAACACCAGCATGCCAAACAGCGCGGGTTTCCATGACCGTCTGGCCTGATAAATCAGCGAGGTCAGGATGATCGGTTCAACCTGCTGCAGATAGTTAGACAGACGCGAACCGGATGGGAAGTTGTACAGGAAGATCCTGATCGCGCCGCCGATGGCAAAACTTAAAATCAGCAGATAGTTAAGACGATACTGGGCGTAATTTTCGCGCTTCAGCTCATCGGTCAGCATGAAATAGAAAAACACAAACACCAGCATGATGTTTTTCAGGTTCGACACCGCCAGGATACTGCCACCCATCGCATAAGAGGGGTCATTGTTATAGCCCGACGCCCTCTCACCCAGCGATCCCAGATGTCCGGCAATCAGGGCAATAAAGCTGGAACCGCCCACGACGGAGAGCGGCAGGCTGGCCACGATGATGATCACCGGCCACCAGCGCCAGTCACGAATAAACAGGAACGGCACCAGCGTCACGACCATGATCCCCGTGTTGTGACTGGTGAATGACAGCACGAAGAAGGCAAACGCCCACCAGTAGCGCTTGAGATAGATCGACCACAGAACGCCAAGGAACAGCGCCGAGCTCAGGCCAAAGCGAATCTGGTTGATGTCTTTGTTGATAAAGATGTGCGCCGAATAGAGCATCAGCGCCAGCACCGGATAGGGTGACATCTTCCGGAAAAAGTAAGTGTTAATGAAAACGGCAATGGCACAGAAGACAAACAGAAAGATGCTGGCGTTGTGCGAAAACAGGCTGGTCAGCCAGGCGATCGCAAAAATCAGCGGTTCATAACGGAAAAATGCAACGGTTTTAAAGAAGCCGTTAATCTCGATACGTCTGACAAAGTCTTCAAAGAAACTGCGGTACTGGAAATCATCCATGCCGGTGCCGAGACCGCGAATCCCCCCGAAAACAATCAACAGTATGGCGGCCACACAGAGCAGCCAGGTCAGAATATGATTTGTGCGTTCGTCTTTTTTTAGCGCGATTTCAAACAGCGCAAGCAGCAGTAAAAAGCCTGATACATACCAATAGGGAGCCATGGTGTGATTCCTTAATTCCACAAGTTCTCATGCCAGCAACCATCCTGCTTCGCCTTCCCGGCCGGCTTTTCCGCGAGCCAGAGAGCACGATCATAAATGACGTGCGGGCGATGCCCTGCTGGAGATGAATTCTGTTGAGTGACGCTCGCCATGCGATTTATCGTTTTATCGCTTTTCCGGGTCCGGACAGAATAACCTGTGTCAATTGATGCGTGTCGTCATTCAAAGGGACGATAAAAAGGGGCGGTCAGACCGCCCCCTGTTGCTTACTCAATGATCAGCTTTTGTTGGTCTTGCCGTAGTCGTAGGCGTAGTAGTCATAACCATAGCCATACGCGTTGGCCGCTTTACGCACCACGGCGTTGAGGATCACACCTTTAATCTCAATACCGTTCTGGGCAAAGCGTTTGAAGCTGACGTCCACTTCTTTCGTGGTGTTGGCTTCGAAACGCGCCACCATCAGCGAGGTGCCTGCCAGCTTACCGATAATTGACGCATCGGTAACGGCCAGGATAGGTGGCGTATCGATTAATACCAGGTCGTAGTTCTTGCTCGCCCAGTCCAGCAGCTCACCCATGCGACGATGCATCAGCAGCTCAGACGGGTTCGGCGGCACCTGACCACGAGGCAGGAAGTCGAAACCGTATACACCCTGCTGAATCAGCGCCGGGCTGAACTCCGTTTTACCGGACAGGACGTTGGACAGGCCTGATTTGTTATCCGCGCCCAGCAGCTCGTGGGTGTAGCCACGACGCATGTCGCCATCGATGAACAGGACACGCTGACCCGCTTTCGCGACCAGGGTCGCCAGGTTGGCACAGATAAAGGTTTTACCAATACCCGGGCTGGCGCCGGTGATCATCAGGATGTTGTTTTTCGCTTCCATCATGGCGAAGTGCAGGCTGGTACGCAGACTACGAATCGCTTCGATAGAGAGGTCAGTCGGGTTACCCAGCGCCAGCAGCGTTTCGTGCGGATCGGTTTTCACCTTGCTGCCGCGACGCGCCAGGGCTTCGGTATCCTTCTTACGCTGCCAGTCTGACAGAGGCACGCTGGCATAGACATTCATGCCCAGCTCTTCCAGCTGATCCGGGTTCTCGATGCCGTGATGCAGCAGCGCTTTCAGCAGAACCAGACCGACCGACACGAACAGACCCAGAATCAGGCTTGCGGCGATGATCAGCATCTTCTTCGGTGCGACCGGCGCGTTTGCTGTCTGCGCGCTGTCGATGATGCGGACATCACCCACGGTGCTCGCTTTACTGATGCCCAGCTCCTGCTGACGGTTCAGCAGCTGCATGTAGATCTCCTGACCAGACTGAACGTCACGGGTCAGACGCAGGATTTCCTGCTGAGTCTGAGGCATGCCAGAGATTTTCTTGTTCAGCTGAGCCTGCTCATTCTCCAGCGTTTTACGTTTTTCCAGCAGCGCACGGTAGGTCGGGTGATCTTTGGTGAACAGCTGAGAGACTTCCGCTTCACGGAAGGTCAGTTCGTTCAGCTGGCTCTGCACGCTGACAGAGGAGTCCAGGGCAGATTTCGCTTCCAGTGACAGGTCAACCGATTCGTTCTGACGACGGAAGGCGTTCAGTTTGTTTTCCGCATCATCCAGCTTGCTGCGAACGGCAGGCAGCTGAGTGCGCAGGAACTCCAGACTTTTCTCGGCCTGCTCAGACTTGCGCTCAACGTTCTGCAGCAGATAGTTGTTCACGATCTGATTCAGGACTTTGCTGATCTGCTCCGGATCTTCACCCAGGTACTCCAGACCCAGCACGCCGGTATCTTTACCTTTGTCAGCCACGGTCAGGTTGGAGAGAACCGAACGGATCGCCTGCAGGTCGTTCAGCTTGGTAACGGTGAAGCTGGTGCCTTCGTCAGCGTGGATCTCGCTGACCAGCATGGTGACGTCGCCGTGCGACTCCAGCTGACCGACTTTACCCTTGAACAGCTCATCACCATCTTTAGAAACGGTGTAGCTCTGCGGGCCGGTCACTTCCAGTTCCACGTTACGCTTGTCGATGGTGCGTGGGATTTCCAGGCGGGAAATCGCGATGCTGGCAGGTTTATTCCCCATCAGGCGCGACAGACCCTTACCGATAACCGGGAAGTAGTTCTGCTCAACCACGGTATCCAGACCCAGATCGTCAACCGTTTTGCCGATGACCATACGGGATTCGAGGATCTCGATTTCCGTATCAGACGCCGGGGTCGGTGGCAGAATGCTGTCAATTTCGTTCAGAACGGTGCTGGCGTTCTTCTGCTCAACCTGAACCAGCGCATCTGCGCTGTAAATCGGTGTCGCAAACAGTGTGTAGAGTGTTCCCGCCAGCATGAAAAAAGCGGTAACGGCAACAATGATCCAGCGATGATCAATTAGCTGTCCCACAAGATGCGCCAGATCCCATCCATTCGACTCCTCTCCCGGCGCGGTTCTGACCTTATTTTTTATATTCATGGATAATCCCAACTATCGGCTTAATACGTTGACCCACTTCTGGGTAGCGTTTTCCAGTAACCCGTAAATCTCTTCAAAGGCCTCACGGCTTTTTCGATACGGATCCGCAATTTCTTTCTGATTGAGCCAGTGCCCAAGCAGCATGGTTTTGCCACGCGCAGCGGGGTCGATGCGATTCACCTGTTCAATCTGTCGCTTTTCCATCACCAGAATCAGATCGGCCTGACGGCACATCTCGGCCGTCAGCTGCTGCGCCTGGTGACCGTCCAGCGACAGACCCTGCGCAGCGGCGACGTCAGAGGCTGTCTGGTCGGCCGGGTGGCCTACCAGCGCCCCCAGGCCAGCAGAGCGAACATCCAAATCGGGCAGCGCGCGTTTAAACAGGCGCTCTCCGGTGGGAGAGCGGCAGATATTGCCGACGCAAACGACTAACACGGACGTAATCATGGTCAGACCTTAGTTCGACCAGTTGCGGATACGCAGCGCGCTCTCGCTCACATCGTTGATACCCGCAATGGTTGGCAGTAATTGCGAGATCACACGGTTCCAGCGCGTCAGCGGTGTAGAGGTGACATAAACGATGTCGTAAGGCTGAAGCTGGAAATCGGTGCCCATCACCATGGATGCCGCATCTTTAGTGTTCAACTGATAGATGTTGGCAATCTTGCTGCGATCGGTACCGTGCAGTGGACGGATAACGAAGACACCGGTGGCGTCAGAGGTGGTCTGATCCATCCCGGCCGCATTACCCAGCGCTTCCGCCAGCGTCATGCCGCTGCGGTCCATTTTCAGGGTCGCCTGCTGCTTCACTTCGCCCATGACGAAGATTTTCAGATCGTCATTACGCGGAACGTAGAGGATATCGCCCGGATAGAGGAGATGGTTCTGGCTCAGGTCGCCATTCTGCATCAGCGCCTGCAGAGAGACACGCTGCTCACGACCGTTGTGCGTCAGCACGACGTTACGCCAGTCTGCATCGGCAGCCAGGCCGCCCGCGGCGTTAATCGCATCCAGAATCGTCAGCGGCACGTTGGTAATCGGCTGCTGGCCTGAAGTGGTGACAGAACCGGTCACGTAGGCTTTCTGTGATTTGAACGAGGCGATGCTGACATCAACCTGAGGACTTTCGATGTACTGTGCCAGGCGGCGGGCGACTTCGTTACGAACGTCGCCGACGGTACGGCCCGCGACACGCACACGACCGATGTAAGGATAGAAGATGGTGCCGTCTGAGTGTACCCAGTTGCCGGTGTCGCTGGCGCTACGATACTGACCGGCTGGGGTGGTCAGCTCCGGGTGATCCCAGACCGTGATGGTCAGGACATCGCCCACACCGATACGGTATTCGTAGTTCTGAATTTCGTTCTGCAGAGTCGGGTTAGCCTGGGCCACCAGTGGCTTAGGACGCATCTTCTCAACCAGTGAAGGGGTTAACGGAAAGACGTTGACGTATTTGTCGATGTCAAAGTTGCTATCCTGCTGCTCAATGACATCTTTTCCCGACGTAGAAAGGCGCTGACCTGGTTCGATCGTACACCCGCTGAGGAATGTGGCGGATACCAGCAAGGGTATCAATTTCATTTTGATTGTAATCATTTAGATCTTCGCTATCAGTTATTTATTGATAGAGGCGAAACCGCCGCTGTGTAAGCGTCCAACAAAAAAAGTAAATCCTGCCTGACTTAAGCTCTGAACCTGTCGTTCATTATCCTTGCTCCACTTGTTATACGTTGTCGCCATCTGTCAGGGCGAATCTGCGTGCCGTGCATCATAGTAGACTAATAATGCACGACGATATCCCTGACGATGGCGCCAACAACGACACGCCTGACAACGGCACAACACCTCTGAGTGCGCGTTAACGCACTCCTTTCGACTCACACTTAATACGCACCGTCACGTTTCAGGACGACACCCACTGTTTTGAACAGAATGGCGATGTCATTCCACAGTGACCAGTTTTTTACGTACCACGAGTCGAAATAGACGCGGGTTTCATAGTCAACATCATTACGACCGCTGACCTGCCACAATCCCGTCATGCCTGGCTTAGCCATCAGGTAATAATCAACATCACCAGCATAACGGCAGAGTTCATCTTCAATGACCGGACGAGGACCGACCAGGCTCATATCACCGCGCACCACATTCCAGAGTTGAGGTAACTCATCCAGACTGGTTTTACGAATGAAGTGGCCCACTTTAGTAATACGTGGATCATTTTTAAGTTTGAAATCTTTATCCCATTCCGCACGTGCAATCGGGTCAGTACGAAGGACCTCTTCCAGCACTTCTTTGGAATTAATCACCATCGAGCGGAACTTCAGGCATTTAAATTTACGGCCATTCATTCCTACACGTTCGTGACCATAAATCGGCGGTCCACCATCACGGCCAACCAGGAAGCCGAGCACCAGCAGCGCAGGCATCAGCATCAGAATAATCGACAGCGCACCGACAATATCGAATGTCCGCTTAAGGAAGCGCGACGTGCGTTTCGCCAGGTTGTTCTGAACACGCAGAATCATCACTTCATGGCTGAAGATGTAGGCCATGTCGGTCCCGTAGAGCGGCACACCGCGCAGGGTCGGGATAACGGAGACGGAACGGCAGTTGTGCATCGCCAGCGACTTCAGCCACATATCGCGGTACTGACTCTGCTCAAACTCCACCGCCACGATGAACTGGGTTTCACTGCTGGCCAGATGCCAGAGTTCCTGCTCGTCACGTAGCACCGGCACGCCATTCATGATCTCCTGCGGGCAGGTTCCATCAACGTCATAGAAGGCCACCACGTCAAAGCCCATCACCTCTTCGCTTTGCAGCGCCTGCCAGGCTTCGTGGGCATTTTTGCTGCTGCCAATAATAATGGTCTGTTTTTTCCACAAGCCATTTTTATTAAGCAGACGTTTTGCCAGGGCGCGACAGGTTGGAATGAAAATCAGCGCCAGTACCCAGGTCAGCAGCCAGACGAAACGCGACATCTGCCACTGCGACAGCGCGGTAATCGACAGGTCAATAACAGAAAATATAAGAATGGTACGAAAAACTTCTTTTAATTCGAACCAGAAAGGTTTGCGGTATGTGTAGTGACGAAGTCTTACCCAGAACCAGCCGATGCAAATAATTGACAGACAAATGTGCGTGGCAATTTGTAGATTCATTTCTTTTTCAGAAATATCTGCCAGCGGCGAATCTGACTGAACATTAATTAGCATCATCGCTATAAATAAAGCTGCGTTGAAACAAATTAAATCTGAACAGGCCAGCGTTAATTTGGTAATAAGACTTTTAAACGTAAATTGTGTATCGCGCATATTTAACTCTTTATTTTATTTCCTTTAACCCGCAACGGCTATCGCCTGTTTAATCGCTGAACGATGAAGCCTCTTCAGACTGAGCCGTTTCTAAGGGGAGCTCCTGCGGCGTTTACGCCCATGATCTTAACCATAAATCCAATAATATTGTGATGAATACCAACAGATTACTCTGACTTTAATCACCGCCAGCGCTGCTCATTTTATCAACGAAAAACACGATTCAGGCACGCTACCGCCCTTGGCTGTCGCTGCCAATATCGCTGTCATCATTCATATTGCTCCCCATAATGCGTCAGCGTTACCGGAACGCATCATACAGACGTTCGCGCTCAAATTACGCAATCCGGACATTGCGATTAATGTCGAATTGGTACGCAAATTACGACTCTGGGGAAGAGTTTGCTAACTTGTTGCTATACTAGTTATTACTGGCTTGTTTACAAGCAGGTCCCGCTATCCCTGGACTATTTTAGGAAAAAGACTACCAGCGATTAGTATTGAAGCCAGACAGGCAGTGCAATCCTTTCGTAATAATTCGGATTAATGCCATACTCCCGCTGCGATAAATCGCATAAGCCCCGCAGGTGAATATCGTTTTCACGGTGCAGAATGAGTAAGAATTATCTACCCTCCCCTCTGCAGAGTTAATCAAACCGTCACACCGTTATGCTCATCTTTTGCACGATAAATCCGGGCTATCCGGCTGTAACGCCCCTGCCCTGCCATTTGTACCGGGCTTCGCACTCCACTATCATCAGAGAAAACGCAATTTAAAATATTCAGGTGAACACGAGATGCTGGACGTAATGGCGGATCCCTCGCTCTGGGCAGGATTAGTAACGCTAATCGTTCTGGAACTGGTTTTAGGTATCGACAATCTGATCTTCATCGCCATTCTGGTTGAAAAGCTTCCCGGGCCCCTTCGTGACCGGGCACGCGTGATCGGGCTGCTGCTGGCGCTGCTGTGCCGGTTGCTGCTGCTGGCTTCGCTCTCCTGGCTGGTTACGCTGAAGGAACCCTGGGTTACGCTGGCGGGCCATCCCTTCAGTGCGCGCGATTTGCTGCTGCTGTCAGGCGGGATTTTCCTGCTATTTAAGGCCACAACAGAGTTGAATGCGCGGCTGGAAGGCCATGATGAAGAGAGCGGTCAACAAAAAGGCGGCGCTAAATTCTGGCCGGTGGTGGCGCAGATTGTGGTGCTGGACGCCATCTTTTCACTGGATGCCGTGATTACGGCCGTCGGGATGGTCAACGACCTGCCGGTCATGATGATTGCGGTCACCATTGCCATTCTGCTGATGCTGCTGGCCAGTAAGCCCTTAACCCGCTTTGTGAACAGCCATCCGACGATTGTCATCCTCTGCTTAAGCTTTTTACTGATGATTGGCTTCAGTCTGGTGGCGGAGGGCTTTGGCTTTGTGATCCCGAAAGGGTATCTCTACGCCGCCATTGGCTTCTCGGTAATTATTGAGGCGCTGAACCAGCTGGCTCACTTCAACCGCAGGCGGGTCCTCTCGGCGGGCCGCCCGCTGCGTCAGCGAACGGCGGAGGCGGTGCTGCGACTGCTGCGTGGCGCGGCGGAACCGGCGGAGCTGGACGCAAAGACCTCGTCACTGATTGCAGACAGCGATGACAGCATGCTGTTTAACCGGCAGGAACGGGTGATGATTGCCCGGGTGCTGGGTCTGGGTCAGCGCCACGTCAACAGCATCATGACCTCGCGCCATGACGTCGAACATATCGATCTCAGTGACGACCCGGCAGAGATCATGTCACGCCTCGACCGCAACCAGCACACGCGAATCCTGATTACCGACCACTCCAGCGAACCGCTGGGTGTGGTTCACGTCATCGATCTGCTGCATCAGTCACTGCACAACGTGTCGCTCGACCTGCGCGCCCTGATCCGCCAGCCGCTGGTGTTTCCTGAACGCCTGACGCTGCTGCAGGCGCTGGAGCAGTTTCGCCAGGCGCACACGCACTTCGCCTTTGTGGTGGATGAGTTTGGTTCGGTGGAGGGCGTTGTCACCCTGAGTGATGTGATGGAAACCATCGCCGGCAATCTGCCGAACGAAGCCGGTGAAATCGACGCCCGTTACGATATTCAGATTCTGGCTGAAGGCCACTGGGTGGCTAACGGCCACATGCCACTGGAAGATCTGGCGCTCTATGTGAAGCTGCCGCTGGATGAGCAGCGCGACTATCATACGCTGGCAGGATTACTGATGGACAAGCTGCAGCACATTCCGCAGGCCGGCGATGCGCTGCAGCTGGGCGACTATCTGCTGAAAACCCTACAGGTTGAAAACCACCGGGTTCAGAAGGTGGAGATCCTCTTCCAGCCCGCCGCTGATGATGAGGTGTAAGGCACTGCGCCCGTTACGGGCGCAGGATTTTCTTCAGGTTCTGTTTGTTCTCGTCATCTTTCTGACGATCGATCCACTGATTGAGGCGGGATTTCGCTTCACTCTGCAACCGGTCACGCAGCACGGCATCCACCGGCAGTGAATATTGCAGACTGTCCCAGTCGCCATACATACGCAGCGGAATCGGCTGAGCAGACAGCGTCTTCACCAGCGCGTCGTCGCCCTGCCAGCCGCTGATTTTCAGACCCAGCGTGACGTCCAGCTGACGCTGCGCCAGATCCACCCTGCCTGCGCCCTGTAAGCCGAGATCCTGACCATTGCCTTCGATGTCGCTGAAGCTGAGCACACCTTTATTCAGGGCGACCTGCGCACTGATCGACTCAATGCCTTCATCGGCCTTCTCTGTATTGCTGACTTTGTCGCTCACCCGCGCCACGGCGCGCTGCACCATCTGCTGAAGGTTAATCTGAGCCAGCTTCAGGTTACTGGCGCTGATCGTCGCCCTGCCCTGCCAGCGACGTTTGGCCGCCTCGACATTCAGCGTGTCGCCGGCCAGTTCGCCATCAAGACTCAGATTGCCCTGCAGACTCTCCGGCAGCGCAAATGCCTTCAGCAGCGGCTGAATGGCAATCAGCCGGAGCTGGGGCTTCAGGGCCACCTGCGTCTCCGGCTGACGGATATCAATGCTGCCGGGGATCGAGAAGCTGCCATTGCCCAGTTTGCCGCGCAGGGTGTTCAGGGTCATCAGCCCCTGCTGGTTGCTGGCATCGACGGTGAGGCCGGTGAGCGACAGTCCGCGCCAGACCGCACTGTCCGCCTGTAATTTCAGGGCCAGATCCATCTCGTTCAGCGGGGAATCGGCATTGCGGGTTTCACGCGGCGCAGCAATCACCGGCGACCGTGCGACGGTCGCGCGCTGCACGCCGGGCGTCTCGGCAACGGGGGCACCGTTCAGCAGATTATCGAGGTTCAGCGTGGTCGCTTTCAGATCCAGCGCCAGCCGCTGCGGCGGCGCAATATGGCCCTCACCCTGACCGGTCAGCGTGGTGTCATTAGCCGTGAGTTGCAGGTTGCTGAAGGCAAACTGCTGGCGGTCGCCATTCCATTCGCCCTGCAGGGTCAGCGAACCTTTAATGCCCTGAGGCGGGATATCGGCACCGGAAAGGGTGTAATCAAACTGCTGGAGCTGGCCGGTAAGACGATGAGGATACTGGGCGGCATCCAGCTGACCTTTGAGGGTGACGGTGGCGTTGCGCTGGTTGCGCATCAGCGTTGTGCTCAGCGCCAGCGTCGCCTGCTTGTTCGCGTCCTGCTCCATGTTCATGTTGAGGTCGCGGAAATTGTATTCGTCGCCGCCTGGCTGCTGCCAGATCAGCAGGCTGTCTGCCACCTGCAGTTTAGCGATGTCAAACGACCAGCCGCCGGAGGGAGCAACCGGATCGGCATCACGGGGTCCCTGGGGAGCATTTTTGCTCAGCCGGGCAGCGCTGTCTGGCGTGACGCGCACCACCGCATTTTTCAGCAACACCTGGCTGACGCTCAGCTGATGGGATAACAGCGGCCAGAGATCCACATCCAGCCGCATATTGTCGGCCGAGACCAGCGGCTGGCTGGCACCCGGCGCGGTCAGACTCATCCGGCCGGAGAGAATGCTGAGCTGCGGCCAGACGTGCCAGCGCAGATCGCTGCTGACCTGAAGCTGATAACCACTGCGTTGTTCGACCTGCTGCACCATATAGGCACGGAAGTCGTTGGGATTGACCAGCAGCACCAGCGCGCTCATTCCCGTTACGACCACCACTAACAGGATGGCCAGCGTGGTTATCACTCTTTTCATCAAACCCTCAGATCAGTCTTTGTCGATACGACTGGCGTCAGCGCCCTGCTGACCCCGATATTTGGCATCTTCACGACGGTTATAAGGGCGCGCAGCCGGGCCAGAAAGCGGCTCGAAACTCAGCGCGCCGATAAGCATACCGGGACGCAGCGCCAGCGGCAGTTTACCGGAATTGTAGAACTCCAGCACGATCCGGCCCTGCCAGCCGGGATCGATGCGGTGCGCCGTGACATGCACCATCAGTCCGAGCCGGGCCAGCGAAGAGCGACCATCCAGCCAGCCCACCAGATTGTCCGGCAGCGTCACCGACTCCAGCGTTACCGCCAGGGCCAGCTCACCCGGATGCAGGAAAAAGGCTTCGCCATCTGCCAGCACGATCTCATCGCTCATCACGCGATCCAGTGCCGCGCTCACTTCCTGTTTCGGGCCACTCAGATCGATAAAGGCTGCGGTATGACCGCTGAAGGTACGGAACTGATTGCCCAGGCGCACATCGACCGTGGCGCCGTTGATGCGCTCGACCGGCGGACGCGGCTCAATCGCCAGCTTGCCACTGTCCAGCCAGGCTTCGATATCGCGATCGCATAATCTCATTGCGGTAACTCCATGACATGAGTGTAGCAAACCGGCAGGCGTGCCTGCCGCCGGTCTGCCTCACGTCCTCAGGGACGTGAACTATTCAAAAAACTGGTTGATTTTCGCCTTGAGGATATCGATGGCAATACGGTTCTTGCCGCCGCGCGGCACGATGATATCCGCGTACTGCTTAGACGGTTCGATAAACTGCAGGAACATCGGACGCACGGTCTTCTGATACTGGCTCATCACCGAATCCATTGAGCGGCCACGCTCATTGACGTCACGCTTCATACGGCGCATCAGACAGATGTCGAGCGGCGTGTCCACGAAGATGGAGAAGTTGAGCTCCTGGCGCAGGCGCGCGTCGGTCAGCAGCAGGATCCCCTCAAGGATAATCACCTTCTTCGCCTTCAGGATCTGCGTTTCCTGGGTGCGGGTGTGCTCGACATAGCTATACACCGGCAGCTCAATATCCTGCCCGGCTTTGACGGCCTGCAGATGCTGCAGCAGTAAATCATGATCCATCGCGCTCGGATGGTCATAATTGGTTTTAACCCTCTCTTCCATGGTGAGGTGACTTTGATCTTTGTAATACGCATCTTCCGGGATAACCCCGATATGCTCGCCACCAACCTGATCACGGATTTCACGGTAGAGCGTGCTGGCAATTAAACTTTTACCGGATGCGGAAGCGCCGGCAATGCCTACAATCACGCACTGATGGGACTTGTCAGTCATACTTTTTTAAGACCTGATAACTGGAGCCTGCCACTGGTCACACATTACGCGGGCAGCTGACGGGCCGAAATGGAGAGGGTGTGTTCGCGCTAAGTATAGGGATTTCGGCCTTTTGATGCCAGAGAAATGGCGTCTGCGACTTTTCAGACTTTCTCCTTTGGACGCCACTCATTTCACCGATAAACTAGTGTCACCCCCTACTCAGAAAAAAATGGCCTGCGCAGCGGGCCGTTCAGATAACCCGTGTCGCGAACGTGACGACCGAATGATGCATCAGGAGTTGTATGCACTGGAAGACTTTGACCTATTTTGGCGACAGCATGCTGTTGATTCCGACAGCGGTGATTATTGCGCTGATTCTGCCGTGGAAGAGTGATAACCGTCTTACGGTGTTTTACTGGATTGTGGCATTTGGCCTGGCCGGTCTGACCGTCAGTCTCTCTAAAATTCTGTTTCTGGGCTTTGGCATCGGCAGCGCCCGCTTCAACTTTACCGGCTTCAGCGGTCACAGCGCCATGTCTGCCACCCTGTGGCCAGTGATGCTGTGGCTGATCTCCGGGCGCTGGCCTGCGCTGCTGCGCGTCGCGGCGATTGGCGTTGGCTATCTGATCCCGCTGATGGTCGGTTTCTCCCGTCTCGTTATCCACGCACACTCGAAAAGTGAGGTGGCGACCGGTCTGCTGCTGGGCTTCACGCTGAGCACCGCGTTTCTGATCTCCCAGCGCCGTACCGCGCTAAAGGGCTTCAGCTGGCCGCAAATCGGGGCCGCGCTGCTCGTGCCGTTTGTCCTGATGAGTCACGGTCGCGTTGCCACTACCCAGCAGTTTCTGGAGCGCTTCTCCGCCAGCCTGGCGGGTCTGGAAAAACCCTACACCCGGGCCGATCTTTTTCGCCAGTAATCAACAGGCTGCCCATCGATATTTCCCTGCCCGTCAATTCGCTGAATAACGGGCAAACTCGATTTCCTCCCTTTTTTCTTTGCCGAATGTGCTAGCATGCAGTCAGAGAATGACCGGTGCCTGATTCGCCATTGCGGAGCCCTGCACCCTGCCGGAAGTCTGCATGACGATTGAGATCTTTGCCCCGCAAAATAGCACACCTGGCCGCTGGCTCTCGGCCCTGCTCCTGGGCTGTGCGGTATTTGTCCTGACGCTGTTCTGTCTTGAACTGATCGTGGTGAGCGTGAAAATTTCACCGCTCTGGTTCCCGACCACCTTCATGACCATTGTGGTGTTTCGCTGCCCGTTACGTCAGCTGCCGCTGCTGCTGACGGCCTGCGTGCTTGGCACCGCAGCCGCTAATGCCATCGTCATCGGCCCTGCCCTCTCTAACATTAAATTCGCCCTGCTCAACCTGGTGCAGGCAGGCGTGGGCGGGATGCTGCTGCGCGCCCTGCTCGATCGGCGCGCGCCGCTGAATTCGCTGCACGACTGGGCACGGCTGGTGCTGTCGGTGGGCATTGTGACCCCGCTGCTCGGCGGGCTGCTGGCGCTGTGGATGCTCAGGGTCAGCGGGCACGCGTCGTTTCCCTTCTTCTATACCTGGGTGATCTCTGAAATCATCGGCATGCTGGTGTTAGGCCCGATGTTACTGCTGATGCCGTGGCCGCTGCGGCGCGCGCACTTCAGCGATCTGCGTCCGGCGGAGTGTGTGCTGACGCTGCTTATCACTTTAGGCGCCAGCTACCTGGCACTGCGTTTTATGCCGTGGCCCTTTACCTTTATCGTGGTGATCCTCTTCTGGTGCGCCGTTCGCCTGCCTAAGCTGCAGGCGTTTGTGCTGTTCTTCCTCAATGCCAGCTTTATCGCATTATTGCTGGCCTGTAACCTGGTCAGCGTGGTGAATAACAACACCGCGCTGGGCCCGGTCTCCAGCTGGTTACCCTTCCTGCTGGTCCTGATCCCCAGCCATATTATGTCGCTGGTGATGGATGCGTTCCGGCGCGAAAAGCTGCATATCACCGACAGTGAAACCCGTTTCCGTCATGCGATGGAGTACTCCGCGATCGGTATGGCGCTGGTCGCGCCGCAGGGTAACTGGCTGCAGGTGAACCGGTCGCTTTGCCAAATCCTGGGCTACCCGGCGGAGGAGCTGAAGCTGCTGACGTTCCAGCAGATTACCCATCCCGACGATCTGGCCCTCGACCTGCAGCAGGTAAACCAGCTACTGGAAGGTGAGATTGATACCTACACCTTTGAAAAACGCTATTTCCGCAAGGATGGCGAGATCGTCTGGGCGCGGCTGACAGTGTCGCTGGTGCGTGACGGCGACACGGCACCGCTCTATTTTATTGCGCAGATCATCGACATCTCCGAGCTGAAAAAGAGCGAGCAGGTAAACCGACGCCTGATGGAGCGCATCACGCTGGCGAATGAGGCGGGCGGCATCGGCGTCTGGGAGTGGAACCTGCTGACCGGCGAGATGCTGTGGGACAAGCGCATGTACGCCCTGTTTGGTCTGGCTCCGCATGAGTCGCCCAGCTATGACCTCTGGCTCCATCTGCTGCATACCGCCGACCGCGAATATGCCGCATTGACGGTGCAGCAGGCGATAGAGCTGCGCAGCGCGTTCCATATGGAGTACCGCATCGTGGACGCGCAGGGTCAGCGCTGGATCCGCACGCAGGCGAACCGGCAGCTGAGTAAAGAGGGCCGTATCGAGCGTATGCTCGGCATCTGTCAGGACATTACGCCGCTGCGTAATCTCAATGAAGCGCTGTTTCAGGAGAAAGAGCGCATGGCGATCACCCTGGACTCGATCGGCGAGGCGGTGATCAGTACCGATGAAGCGATGCGCGTGGCCTTTATGAATCCGGTGGCGGAGAAGATGAGCGGCTGGTCTCAGGAGCAGGCCGCCGGCAAGCCGCTGAGCGAGCTGCTGCACATCACCCAGGGACAGACCGGCCCTGAGGTGGAGAATCTGCTGCTGTGCCAGTTACCGCCGGAAAAAATCACCCCCGATCTGGATGAAGATCTGGTGCTGCACACCCCGGATGGCGGCCATATCGATATTCACTACAGCATTACGCCACTGCGCTCCGAAGCGGGTCTTGAACAGGGCGCGGTGATGGTTATTCAGGATGTGAGCGAGTCGCGAAAACTGATGAAGCGCCTGAGCTACAGCGCGCTGCATGACACCCTGACGCGTCTGCCTAACCGGGCCAGTTTTGAGCTGCAGCTTAAGCGACTGCTGTTTGACGCGGCTGAACATCATCATCAGCACGTGCTGGTGTTCATCGACCTGGATAAGTTCAAAGCGGTCAATGACAGCGCTGGCCATGCTGCGGGCGATGCGTTACTGCGGGAACTTTCAGAGCTGATGCAGCACCATCTGCGCAGCAGTGATTTCCTGGCCCGACTGGGCGGCGATGAGTTTGCCCTGCTGATGGCCGACTGTCAGGTCGACCAGGCGCGTGACGTGGTGCAGCGGATTGTGGCCGCCGTAAACGACTATCGTTTCCAGTGGCAGGAACGCCGCTATCAGGTGGGGGCGAGCGCGGGCGTCACACAGATTTCCGCCGACAACTGCGTCAGCGGTGATGTGCTGTCGCAGGCAGACATCGCCTGCTACAACGCCAAACGCAGCGGGCGCGGACGGCTGGTCGTCTTTGAGCAGCATCGCCTGCCGCTGCCGGGCAACCCTCAGGGAGTGGATGCTGCGATGATTGATGCGCTGCAAATTGAGCTGCCCGCCTGGGCTGTCGCCCCGCCCAAAACGCCTCAGTCAGCCTTTATCTGGCTGCTGGAGGTCCAGCTGTTGACTGCGGAGGGGATACTGGTGGATGAAACCCTGCTGCGTCATAACCTGCCGGATGAAACGCTGCGTCGCCGGCTCGATAGCAATATCATCGAGGCCTTTTTCCGCCAGGACGTCGGGACGCTCAACAAAAAAGGGATCCCGGTCATCCTGCCGCTGAGTGAAGAGCTGCTCGGTGACGCCGCTTTTGTGCAGCAACTCTGTCAGCGCTTTGTCGCCGCAGGTCTCGCCAGCAGCCGCTGTGGTTTTGCTTTCCCGGCCGCCAGCGTACTGAGTAAGAGCGATCGGTTCTATACTGCGCTGCTGCAGCTGCGTGAGTGTGGCTGTCGCATCGCGCTGCACCACTTTGGCCGCAATCTGGACGCCTTTAATCTGCTGAGTGACGAAGTGGTCGATTACCTGGTGCTGGCACCGGAACTGGTCGCTAACGCCCACACCAGCCTGATGGATGAGATGCTGCTGACCATCATTCAGGGCCAGGCAACGCAGCGCCATATTTCGGTGCTGGCGGGTCCGGTTTCCGTTCCGGCGGTGCTTAGCACGCTGGCTGATCTTGACGTCGATGGCGTCTGGGGCAGCGCGGTAACCGAGCGTCAGCCGCTCCGTTCCCTGGCGGAAGATCGCCTCTTTGCTATCCGCTGATTCCCGCGCTTGCCGCTTGCCGCCCTGCTGAAGCTGCGCTAAAGTCGCCCCCTTTTTTCCGGCATGGGGGCGAAAATGTTCATAGGATTCGATTACGGCACGGCTAACTGCTCCATTGCAGTGAGCGAAAATGGCTCGCCGCGTCTGTTAACGCTGGAAAAGGGTCAGCGTCTGCTGCCGTCAATGATCTGTGCACCGACCCGCGAGTCGGTCAGCGAATGGCTCTATCGCCATCATCAGGTGGCCACCCCTGACAGTGAAACCACCGCGCTGCTACAGCGCGCGCTGCGTTACAACCGCGAAGAGGATATCGAGGTTCAGCCCGGCAGCGTGCAGTTTGGTCTGACCGCCCTGCAGCACTACATGGTCGATCCCGAAGATGTCTGGTTCGTTAAATCCCCCAAATCCTTTCTGGGTGCCAGTGGCCTGAAGCCACAGCAGATCGCCCTGTTTGAAGATCTGGTCTGCGCCATGATGCTGCACATCCGCCAGCAGGGTGAAAGCCAGCTCGGGCAGACCCTCGATCAGGCGGTGATCGGTCGCCCTGTCAACTTCCAGGGGCTGGGCAGCAATGAGTCGAACCAGCAGGCAGAGGGTATCCTGCTGCGTGCCGCCCACCGCGCCGGATTCCGTGACGTTGAGTTTCAGTTTGAACCCGTCGCCGCCGGACTCGATTTCGAAGCGACCCTGCAGCAGGAGACGCGGGTGCTGGTGGTGGATATCGGCGGCGGCACCACCGACTGCTCGATGTTGCTGATGGGCCCGCAATGGCGCAACAGAGCCGACCGTCGTGAAAGCCTGCTGGGCCACAGTGGCTGTCGCGTCGGGGGTAACGATCTCGATATCATGCTGGCCTTTAAGACGCTGATGCCGCTGCTGGGTCTGGGTGGCAACACTCAGAAGGGCACCGCCCTGCCCGCGCTGCCGTGGTGGAACGCGATTGCCATCAACGATGTGCCGGCGCAGAGCGACTTTTACAGCGCCGCCTGCGGGAAATGGCTGCGGGATTTAGTGCGTGACGCGGAACAGGGTGACATCGTGGCGCGTCTGCTGAAAGTGTGGCAGCAGAAGCTGAGTTACCGCCTGGTGCGCGCGGCGGAAGAGAGCAAGATTGCGCTGTCAGACGCCCCGGTGCATACCGCCTCACTCGACTTCGTGGCCGCCGCGCTGCAGACAGACGTGAGCGTGGGTCAGCTGCAGGAGGCGATCAGTCAGCCGCTGGAGAAAATTCTGGAGCAGGTGCAGCTCGCCTTAGCCACCAGCCAGATTAAGCCTGATGTCATTTACCTGACCGGCGGCAGTGCGCGTTCGCCTCTGCTGCGCGCGGCGCTGCAGCAAACGCTGCCCGACACGCCGATTGCCGGTGGCGATGATTTCGCCTCGGTCACGGCCGGTCTGGCTCGCTGGGCAGAGGTGTTGTTCCGCTAGGCTGGCACTGTAATACTAAAAACGGCACCTTAGGGTGCCGTTTTTGTTTGCGGATAACTGAGAGCAGGCTCCCATCGCTTTACGTCTGAGAGTCGTCTGTTCAGGTTTTATTGAGGATCAGAAGGCAATATTGGCGCTGATACCGCCGATAAAGGCATCTTTGACTTCACTCACCGCACCCGGTGCTACCACATACTGCAGGTTAGGCCGCAGTGACATCCAGTTCGTCACTTTGGCGTTGTAGTAAACCTCATAGTTATACTCTGACCCTTCCTGAATCGGCAGATAGGTCGGGCTGTCAAAGCGGCTCTCACCATTAGCCTGATTCTGCTGACGCAGTGAGCGGGTATAGTCGCTGTTCACATGAATGCGTGATGCGCCGACGCCAATCTCATCCTGCGGACGGGCATCAAACGGACCGGTCCAGGTAAAGGCGACAGACTGGTAGTTATCGGTTTTCGAGGTCTTGTGATCGTTCATCACAGCCTGTACCCGCACGCCCAGACCACGATTCACATCGCCATCCTGCGCGGTCAGCTGCTGTTGTAACAGCAGATAGCCGCCATAGGCGTGAGCCTGGTCCTGATAGCCGCCGTTGCGCCAGCTGCCATAAACATCGCCATCTACTGACGAGTAGTAGTAGCCGATGCGGTAGTTACCCGGTAATTTCTCCGGCCCGAACGTCGGTTTCCAGCCCAGTTCGACCGGCACCAGATTGCCTTCAGAGTTGCTGGTATCCAGCCGGAAGCCATCGCCGCGATCGTAGTTGGCGCGGTTCTGGTTGTAGAAACCTACCTGGAAGAACAGCTCAGGCGTCATATTGATTTTTACCCGACCGCCCCACTGCGAGACCGGCCAGTTGAACCAGCGGTCGCCACGCCAGTTACCCGCCTGGCCGCTGCCCAGCGCCAGGTTCTGGAACAGGTTGCCATCGAAGTTATCGAAGTCCTCGCCCACGGTGACCCGCCCGGCTTTCAGATCAACCACATCGTTGAACAGCCCTTTGCGCAACCAGAACTGCGTCAGCCGCCAGGTCTGACCGCGACCGTACACCTCCTGAACCGATGAGAGCATACCGGTGCGTTTATCCGCCACCTGCTCAGAGAGATTCTGTCCGTCGCGGTTAGTGACGGTCATCTGAAACTCTGCATCCTGCCAGTTCAGCAGTTTTTCCAGATCGAAGTTGGTGCCAAACGTCCACTGATCGCTGTAGCGCATGGTGGTGTTGGTATCTGCGCCGCCACCCAGATTGGCGGCACTTTCCATGGTGTAGTTAACGTCAAACTTAATCCCTTCGTCCTGCAGCTGCGTTCGGTAACCGTCCCAGTCACCAAACATCCATTCGGAATCCGGGCTCAGAGCGTCAGCCGCCATAGCGGGCGCGGAGAGGATGGCCAGGATCAGGGTGCCGGTTGCCACACGGCGCAGCGGAAAAGCGTGCTCTGCTTGTCTGTTTTTCATGGTGCGTTTTCTTATGTGAGTGACAGGAAGTGACGCGCAGAGGATAGTGCTGGATAAGCTTCAGTTTTTGTAAATACGTGCGCATAATTTCCTGAAACATCAGTTTATTAACGCATTTGTGATCGGGATCGCTGAATGGTTATTCTGCGGGCAGAATGCGCATTTTTTGACAGGCGTAATCGATAAAGGGGCGCTAGCGCCCCCTGAATCAGCGGCTGGCCTCGTCCAGCTGTGCAATCTGCTCTGGGGTCAGGGTCAGCTGTGTCGCCCCCACCAGGTCGTCGATCTGCTGAAGCGAGGTGGCGCTGACGATCGGCGCGGTAATCCCGGGACGGGCGATCTGCCAGGCGAGTGCGACCTGCGTCGGCGTCACCTGATGCGCCTCGCTGATGGCATCCAGCGCGTCGAGAATCCGCAATCCGCGCGGATTGAGGTATTTCTCTACCACGCCCTGCCCCCGTGCGCTTTTTCCGGCATCAGCCGCATCACGGTATTTGCCACTGAGAAAACCGCTGGCCAGCGAGTAGTAGTTGATGACGCCCAGACCGTGCGCCATGACCACCGGCTCAAGCTCCGATTCATAGGGCTGACGATCGTAGAGGTTATATTCAGGTTGTAAGGTCTCATAACGCGCCAGCCCCTGGCTCTCACTCACCTGCAATGCCTCCTCAAGCCGCGCCGCACTGTAGTTAGAGGCCCCGATGGCGCGCACTTTCCCTTCCCGGATCAGGCTGTCGAAGGCACTCAGGGTGTCGGCCAGCGGCGTATCCTGGTCGTCGCGATGCGCCTGATAGAGATCGATATAGTCAGTCTGTAACCGCCGCAGTGAATCTTCGACCGCCTGGCGAATATATTGCGGCTTCAGCCCGGTTTTCTCGGGTGACAGCTCCATGCCGACCTTGGTCGCCAGTACGATCTGGTCACGTTTACCGCTTTTTTTCAGCCACTCACCAATAATGGTTTCCGATTCTCCCCCTTTGTTGCCCGGTGCCCAGCGGGAGTAGACGTCGGCGGTGTCGATAAACCAGAGTCCTTTCTCTACCAGCGCATCCAGCAGCGAAAAGGAGGTCGGCTGATCCACCGTCCAGCCAAATACATTGCCGCCAAACGTCAGCAACGGCACCGCGATACCACTGTCACCTAACTGCCGGGTTTGATTCTGACTCATCCTCTGCTCCTTATTTGCCTGATAAAGGGTCTTTATCTCAGCATAGCAAAGGGATTTTCATGGCTTAATGACGATTGTGCTGCGATTAATGAAAGAACAGGCATAATTACGCCGTCCTGACAGATATCCTTAATTCCTTCAATTTCTGCCTGTCAGAGGCGACTACACTCTGTCGTTTGCAGGCTCCCCCTTTGATGCCTGCGCCTGGGACTACGTCACTGCTGGAGAGCATCAACAATCATGAGCACCCGACATCCTGTTATGAAAAAAACCCTGATCGTGCTGGCCCTGATCGCCGTGGCCGCTGGCGGCTATTACGTCTGGCAGCGCCCCGCTGAGCCGCAGAGCAGCCAGAGTGGCTCGCCAGCCCCACGCGGTAAGGGTGGCGATGACGGCGCACGCCGTTCGCTGGCACCGGTTCAGGCCGCTACAGCGACCCGCCAGAGCGTACCGCAATATCTGAGCGGTCTCGGCACCGTCACCGCCGCCAATACCGCCACGGTGCGCAGCCGGGTGAATGGCGATCTGCTGGCGATTCATTTTACCGAAGGTCAGCAGGTCAAAGCGGGCGAGTTGCTGGCGGAAGTCGATCCGCGACCTTATCAGGTAGCCCTCACCCAGGCGCAGGGCCAGCTGGCGAAAGATCAGGCGACGCTGGCTAACGCCCGCCGGGACCTGGCACGCTATGAAAAGCTGGCGAAAACGTCGCTGGTTTCGCAACAGGATCTGGATACCCAGCGCTCACTGGTCAGCGAAACGCTCGGCACCCTGAAAGCCGATGAGGGCAGTGTCGCCAGTGCGCAGCTTAACCTCACCTACAGTCGGATTACCGCCCCCATTGCCGGCCGGGTTGGTCTGAAACAGGTGGATGTCGGCAACTACGTGACCAGCGGCGACACCAACGGCATTGTGATCATCACCCAGACGCAGCCGATCGATGTGGTCTTTACCCTGGCAGAAAACAGCATCACGCCGATTCTGAAAGCGCAGAAAAGCGGTGAGCCACTGCTGGTGGAAGCCTGGGATCGCAGTAACCAGAATCTGATTGCCAGCGGTAAGCTGCTGAGCCTGGACAACCAGATTGATGTCACCACCGGCACCATCAAAATCAAAGCGCGTTTTGACAATCAGGATGACACGCTCTTTCCCAATCAGTTCGTCAATGTACGCCTCAAGGTCAACACCCTGCAGGATGCGATTGTGATCCCGCCTGCCGCACTGCAGATGGGCAACGAAGGCCACTTTGTCTGGGTGGTCAACAGCGACAACAAGGTCAGTAAGAAAAGCGTGATGGCCGGGCTGCAGGACAGTCAGAAGGTGGTGGTCAGCGCCGGTCTGGAAGCGGGTGAGCGTGTCGTCACCGACGGTCTGGATCGCCTGACTGAAGGTGCGAAAGTCGAGGTCGTGACCGCCCAGAGCAGTGCACCGGGCAGCAGCCGGGCCACCCTGCCGTCAAAAGGAGAGCGTGAGTAATGCAGGTCATGCCTCCCGATCACAGTGGCGGGCCGTCACGGCAGTTTATTCTGCGTCCGGTTGCCACCACGCTGTTGATGATTGCGATTTTACTGGCCGGGGTGCTGGGTTATCGCTTCCTGCCGGTGTCGGCCCTGCCAGAAGTAGACTATCCGACCATCCAGGTGGTCACGCTCTATCCGGGCGCCAGCCCGGATGTGGTCACCTCTTCCATTACCGCCCCGCTGGAGCGCCAGTTTGGCCAGATGTCCGGCCTGAAACAGATGGCGTCGCAAAGCGCGGGGGGCGCCTCGGTTGTGACCCTGCAGTTCCAGCTGTCCCTGCCGCTGGATGTGGCGGAGCAGGAGGTGCAGGCCGCCATTAACTCCGCCACCAACCTGCTGCCCAACGATCTGCCCAATCCACCGGTCTACAGCAAAGTGAACCCGGCCGATCCGCCGATCATGACGCTGGCGGTCACCACCAGCAGCATGCCGCTGACGCAGGTTCAGGACATGGTGGAAACGCGGGTTGCGCAGAAGATTTCTCAGGTCAGCGGCGTCGGCCTCGTCACCCTGTCGGGCGGTCAGCGTCCGGCCGTGCGGGTAAAAATGAATGCCCAGGCGCTGGCGGCGCTGGGTCTGACCAGCGAAAGCGTGCGTACCGCGATCAGCAATGCCAACGTCAACTCCGCCAAAGGGAGCCTGGATGGCCCGACCCGCTCAGTCACCCTGTCAGCCAATGACCAGATGAAATCTGCTGAGGATTACCGCCAGCTGATTATCAGCTACAAAAATGGCGCACCGGTGCGGCTTGGCGACGTGGCGACCATCGAACAGGGCGCGGAAAACAGCTGGCTGGGTGCGTGGGCCAACCGCGATGCGGCGATTGTGCTCAACGTCCAGCGTCAGCCCGGAGCCAATATCATCGCCACCGCCGACAGCATTCGCGCCATGCTGCCTGCGCTGACGGCGACGCTGCCAAAATCGGTGGAGGTAAAACTGCTCACCGACCGCACCACCAATATCCGCGCGTCGGTCAGTGACACACAGCATGAGCTGATGCTGGCGATGGCGCTGGTGGTGATGATTATCTACCTCTTTCTGCGCAATGTGCCGGCCACCCTGATTCCGGCAGTCGCCGTGCCGCTGTCGCTGATCGGCACCTTTGCCGCGATGTATTTCCTCGGCTTTTCGATCAACAACCTCACGCTGATGGCGCTGACCATCGCCACCGGCTTTGTGGTCGACGATGCCATCGTGGTGATTGAGAACATCTCACGCTATATCGAGAAAGGAGAAAAGCCGCTCACCGCTGCGCTGAAAGGGGCTGGCGAGATCGGTTTCACCATCATCTCCCTCACCTTCTCGCTGATTGCGGTGCTTATCCCGCTGCTGTTTATGGGGGATGTGATTGGCCGCCTGTTCCGCGAATTTGCCGTGACGCTGGCAGTGGCGATTCTGATTTCTGCCGTGGTCTCGCTGACGCTGACGCCGATGATGTGCGCCAGAATGCTGAGCGCAGAGTCGCTGCGCAAACAGAACCGTTTCTCCCGGGCCAGTGAAGCGATGTTTGACCGCATCGTGGCCGTTTACGGTCGCGGCCTGAGCCGGGTGCTGAATCATCCCTGGCTGACGCTGTCGGTGGCGCTGGGAACGCTGGTTCTGACACTGGTGCTCTGGATGATCATCCCCAAAGGCTTCTTCCCGCAGCAGGACAACAGCATTATTCAGGGCACGCTGCAGGCTCCCCAGTCCGTTTCCTACGCCAGCATGGCGCAGCGCACCCGCGACGTCGCCTCGGTCATCATGAAAGATCCGGCGGTGCAGAGCCTGACCTCCTTTGTCGGCGTGGATGGCACCAACGCCTCGCTGAACAGCGCGCGGCTGCAGATCAACCTGAAACCGCTGGATGAGCGTGACGACCGCATTCCTGAAATCGAGCAGCGCCTGCAACAGCAGGTCAGTCAGCTGCCGGGCGTCCAGCTGTGGCTGCAGGCGGTGCAGGATCTCACTATCGATACGCAGGCGAGCCGCACCCCCTATCAGTTCACGCTGCAGTCGGGTTCCCTGTCGTCGCTCAGCACCTGGGTGCCCGCCCTGCTGAACCGGCTCAGAACCCTGCCGCAGCTGCGCGATGTCAGCAGCGACTGGCAGGATCAGGGGCTGGAAGCCTACGTCAATGTCGATCGCGACAGCGCCAGCCGCCTCGGCATCAGCATGGCGGATGTCGATAATGCGCTCTATAACGCCTTCGGCCAGCGGCTGATCTCTACCATCTACACCCAGGCCAATCAGTATCGCGTGGTGCTCGAGCAGGACAATCACGCCACGCCGGGCCTGCAGAGCCTGGACGCGATTCGCCTGAACAGCACCGACGGCGGCAGCGTGCCGCTGAGCGCCATTGCCCGCATCGAACAGCGCCATGCGCCCCTCAGTATCAGCCATCTCGACCAGTTTCCTTCAGCGACCTTCTCTTTTAATGTCGCTGACGGCTACTCGCTGGAAGATGCGGTGAAAGCGGTGTCGCAGGCTGAAGCAGAGCTGGGGATGCCGGCGGAGATGATGACCCAGTTCCAGGGCAGCACCCTGGCGTTCGAAGCGGCGCTGAGCAGCACCGTCTGGCTGATTGTGGCGGCGATTGTCGCGATGTATATCGTGCTGGGCGTGCTCTATGAGAGCTTCATCCACCCCATCACCATCCTCTCCACCTTGCCCACGGCCGGTGTCGGCGCGCTGCTGGCACTGATGCTCAGCGGTAACGAGCTGGATATTGTGGCGATCATCGGCATCATCCTGCTGATCGGTATTGTGAAAAAGAATGCCATCATGATGATCGACTTTGCGCTGGCGGCCGAACGTGAACAGGGGATGAAACCCTATGACGCCATCTATCAGGCCTCACTGCTGCGCTTCCGTCCGATTCTGATGACCACGCTGGCGGCCCTGCTGGGTGCGCTGCCGCTGATGCTCAGCACCGGCGTCGGCGCGGAACTGCGTCATCCGCTGGGGATTGCGATGGTCGGCGGCCTGATTCTGAGTCAGGTGCTGACGCTGTTCACCACGCCGGTGATCTACCTGCTGTTTGATCGCCTGGCGCACGCCACCCGCCGCCGCTTCGGCCGCACGGAGGCCGCAGAGTGAAGTTCTTTGCCCTGTTTATTCACCGGCCCGTCGCCACCACCCTGCTGACGCTGGCCATTGCGCTGGCCGGAATTCTGGGGTTCCGGCTGCTGCCGGTTGCCCCACTGCCGCAGGTCGATTTTCCGGTGATCGTCATCTCCGGCTCGCTGCCGGGGGCCTCACCCGAGATCATGGCGTCGTCGGTCGCCACGCCGCTGGAGCGATCGCTGGGACGTATCGCGGGCGTCAGTGAAATGACCTCCATGAGCTCGCTGGGCAGTACCCGCATCATTCTGGTGTTCGATTTCGACCGCGACATCAACGGTGCCGCGCGCGACGTGCAGGCTGCGCTCAACGCGGCGCAAAGCCTGCTGCCGACCGGCATGCCCTCACGTCCGACCTACCGCAAAGTGAACCCCTCTGATGCGCCAATTATGATCATGACGCTGACCTCGGATACCTACAATCCGGGCCAGCTCTACGATTATGCCTCGACGCAGCTGGCGCAGAAGCTGTCACAGATTCAGGGGGTCGGCGACGTTACCGTGGGGGGCAGTTCGCTGCCCGCCGTGCGCGTGGCGCTGAATCCGCAGGCGCTGTTTAATCAGGGTGTCTCGCTGGATGCGGTGCGCACCGCCATTTCCGACGCCAACCAGCGCCGCCCGCAGGGCGCAGTGGATGATTCACAGCAGCGCTGGCAGTTGCGCACCAATGACGCGCTGCAGACCGCCCGCGAGTATCAGCCGCTGATCGTGCATTATAAAAACGGCGCGGCGGTGAAGCTGTCTGATGTGGCGACCGTGGAAGATTCGGTTCAGGACGTACGCAACGCCGGGATGTCACGCGGTAAACCGGCCGTGCTGCTGCTGATCCGCAAAACCCCTGACGCGAACGTCATTGAGACGGTTGACCGCATCCGTGCCGAGATGCCGCTGCTGCATGAGGTGATCCCGGCCGCCATCGACCTGCAGATTGCCCAGGATCGCTCCCCTACCATCCGCGCCTCGCTGCATGAAGTGGAGCAGTCGCTGTTAATCGCCGTCGGGCTGGTGATTCTGGTGGTGTTCGTGTTCCTGCGCTCCGGGCGCGCCACGCTGATCCCCGCCATCGCCGTGCCGGTCTCGCTGATTGGCACCTTCGCGGCCATGTACCTGTGCGGCTTCAGCCTCAACAACCTGTCGCTGATGGCGCTGACCATAGCCACCGGCTTTGTGGTGGACGATGCGATCGTAGTGCTGGAGAACATTGCCCGCCATGTGGAGGCGGGTATGAAACCGCTGGCCGCCGCGCTGAAGGGCGTGCGCGAAGTGGGCTTTACCGTGCTGTCGATGAGCCTGTCGCTGATTGCGGTTTTCCTGCCGCTGCTGATGATCGGCGGGCTGATTGGCCGTTTCTTCTCGGAATTTGCCATTACCCTGTCGGTGGCGATCGCCATCTCGCTGGTTATTTCGATCACCCTGACGCCGATGATGTGCGCGTATCTGCTGAAGCCTCACGCGCCACGCAGCCAGCCGCGCCGGCGCGGTGCAGGTCGGCTGCTGATGGCGATTCAGCAGGGCTATGGCCGATCGTTAAGCGTGGTGCTGAATCATGCGCGCTGGGTGCTGCTGCTCTTTTTCGCCACGATTGCCCTGACCGGCTGGCTGTTTGTCTCTATCCCGAAAACCTTTATGCCGGAACAGGATACCGGGCGACTCGCCGGGTTTATCTCCGCGGACCAGAGCATCTCGTTTCAGGCGATGCGCAGTAAGCTGCAGGATTTCATGGAGATCGTCGGAGCCGACCCGGCGGTAGACAGCGTGGTGGGCTTTACCGGTGGCATGCGCACCAACAGCGGCTCCATGTTTATCTCCCTGAAACCGCTCTCTGAGCGCAAAGAGAACGCGCAGGCGGTTATCGCCCGGCTGCGCGACAAGCTGGCGAAAGAGCCGGGTGCCAGCCTCTATCTGAATGCGGTGCAGGATCTGCGCGTCGGCGGCCGGGAGTCGAACGCCGGATACCAGTATTCGCTGCTGTCGGACGATCTCAATGCGCTGCGCACCTGGGAGCCGAAAATCCGTCAGGCGTTCTCTGCCCTGCCGCAGCTGGCGGATGTGAACTCCGATCAGCAGGATAAAGGCAGCGAGATGGCGCTGACCTACGATCGAGAAAGCATGGCCCGTCTGGGCATCGATGTCTCCGGAGCCAATGCGCTGTTAAATAACGCCTTTGGTCAGCGGCAGATCTCCACCATCTACCAGCCGCTTAACCAGTACAAAGTGGTGATGGAGGTGGATCCGCGCTATACCCAGGATATCAGTGCCCTGTCACAGATGTTTGTGATAAACAGCGAAGGCAAAGCGATTCCGCTGTCGTGGTTCGCCCACTGGCAGCCCGCCAATGCCCCACTGTCGGTGAACCATGAAGGGCTGTCGGCTGCCTCGACCATCTCGTTCAATCTGCCGGAAGGGGTTTCGCTGTCACAGGCCTCTGACGCGATTGAGCGCACCATGACCGCGCTGGGCGTGCCTTCCAGCGTACGCGGCAGCTTTGCCGGCACGGCGCAGGTGTTTCAGCAGTCGCAAAGCAGCCAGCTGTGGCTGATGCTGGCGGCGATTGCCGCGGTCTATATCGTGCTGGGGATCCTCTATGAGAGCTATGTGCATCCGCTGACGATCCTTTCCACACTGCCTTCGGCGGGCGTGGGCGCGCTGCTGGCGCTGGAACTGTTTGATACCCCCTTCAGCCTGATTGCCCTGATTGGTATCCTGCTGCTGATCGGTATCGTGAAAAAGAACGCCATCATGATGGTCGATTTTGCGCTGGAAGCTGAGCGCAACGGCCAGCTCAGCGCACGGGATGCCATTTTCCAGGCGTGTCTGCTGCGCTTCCGGCCGATCATGATGACCACACTGGCGGCGCTGTTTGGCGCGCTGCCGCTGGTGTTATCCAGTGGCGACGGGGCGGAACTGCGTCAGCCGCTGGGGATTACCATTGCAGGGGGTCTGGTGATGAGTCAGTTACTGACGCTCTACACCACGCCGGTGATCTACCTGATGATGGATAAGCTGCGGCGCAGAAAGCGGTCGCGGTCAGCCGCACCGCAGACGTAACGCCTGAGGCTGCAGCAGGCCACCGGGCAGATCGGCTGAATCGGGGGAAGGGATGAGTACGCAAAGCACTAACGTCCGCTGGCAGTTGTGGATTGTCGCCATCGGCTTTTTTATGCAGACGCTGGACACCACCATCGTGAATACGGCTATTCCGGCGATGGCGCACGATCTGGGCGTCAGCCCGCTGCACATGCATGCGGTGATCGTCTATTACGTCCTCACCGTGGCGGTGATGCTGCCGGTCAGCGGCTGGCTGGCGGATCGCTTTGGCGTGCGCAACATCTTCTTCAGCGCGATCCTGCTGTTCAGTCTGGGATCGCTGCTGTGTGCCCTCTCCGGCACGCTGGATCAGCTGGTGCTGGCGCGGGTGGTTCAGGGGATTGGTGGTGCCATGATGGTGCCGGTGGGGCGACTGACGGTGATGAAAATCGTTCCACGTGAGCAGTATATGTCCGCCATGACCTTTGTCACCCTGCCCGGCCAGATTGGCCCGCTGCTGGGCCCGGCGCTGGGCGGGGTGCTGGTCGAATACGCCAGCTGGCACTGGATCTTCCTGATTAATATCCCGGTCGGCATCGCCGGCGCGATTGCCACCCTGATGCTGATGCCCAACTACAGCATGCAGACCCGCCGCTTCGATTTTGCCGGTTTTTTTCTGCTGGCCGCCGGTATGGCGACCCTGACGCTGGCGCTGGACGGTCAGCGCAGCAGCGGCGGCTCCGCCCTGCTGCTGGGTGCGATGATCCTCGCGGGCCTGTTCTCGCTGCTGTTCTACCTGATGCACGCGCGCGGCAATGATAACGCGCTGTTCAGCCTGAAGCTGTTTGATAACCGCCTCTACGCTATCGGCCTGCTGGGCAGTTTTACCGGCCGTATCGGCAGCGGCATGCTGCCCTTTATGACGCCCATCTTCCTGCAGCTCGGCATGGGCTACAGCCCGTTCCACGCCGGTCTGATGATGATCCCGATGGTGCTGGGCAACATGGGGATGAAGCGTATTGTGGTGCGCATCGTTAATCGCTATGGCTACCGCAACGTGCTGGTGATGTCGACCGTGGCGCTGGCGCTGGTGGTGCTGCTGTTTCCGCTGGTGGCGATCCTGGGCTGGGTCTGGCTGCTGCCGCTGGTGCTGTTTCTTCAGGGCATGGTCAATGCCATTCGCTTCTCCTCGATGAACACGCTGACGCTGAAAGAACTACCGGACACGCTGGCGTCGAGCGGAAACAGCCTGCTGTCGATGATTATGCAGCTGTCGATGAGTATTGGCGTCACCGTCGCCGGGCTGCTGCTGGGCGCCTTTGCTCAGGAGGGCGCAGCCAACAGCGCAGCAGAACATCAGATGTTTATTTACACCTACCTGTGCATGTCACTGATTATTATCCTGCCCGCGCTGATCTTCTGGCGCGTTCCGCCGCAGGTGAGTAGCAACGTCGATTTGCGACGCCGGAGAAAACAATGAGAGTTAACCTGCGCCTGGGTATCGGGGCCAAACTGTTTATGGCGATTTTCGCCACCTGCATGCTGGTACTGATTACCATGCACTGGGGAGTCCGCCTCAGCTTTGAGCATGGCTTTGTCGACTATATCAAGCGCGGCAATCAGCAGCGCCTGAGCCTGCTCGGCGATGCGCTGGCCGATCAGTATGAGCAGCACGGCAACTGGGATTTCCTGCGCCACAACGACCGCCTGGTGTTCACCATGCTGCGTTCGCTGGAGCAGAATCCGGGCAACAGTCAGCTGCCGCCGCATGGCTGGCGCACCCAGTTCTGGATCCTCGACCAGCAGTACAGGGTGCTGGTCGGGCCGCCCACGCCGGTGCCGCCCGAGGGCACGCGACGCAACATCACCACCAGCAACGGTAAGGTGGTCGGCTGGGTTATCGGCTCCCCGCCGGAGCGGCTGACGCGCAGCACCGACATTAACTTCGATCAGCAGCAGCGCCGCACCAGCTGGATTATCGTTGGCCTCTCGACGCTGCTGGCGGCGCTGGCCACCTGGCTGATGGCGCGCGGGCTGCTGGCCCCGGTCAAACGGCTGGTCGACGGCACCCATCATCTGGCTGCGGGCAACTTTGCCACCCGCGTCGAAGTCAGCAGCCGGGACGAACTGGGCCAGCTGGCCGGTGACTTTAACCTTCTTGCCAGCTCGCTGGAGAAAAACGAAAGCATGCGCCGCGCCTTTATGGCGGATATCTCCCATGAGTTACGCACGCCGCTGGCTATTCTGCGCGGTGAACTGGAAGCGATGCAGGATGGCGTGCGCAAACTGACGCCGGAAGCGATCGCTTCGCTGCAGAGTGAAGTGGTGGTGCTGACCAAGCTGGTGGATGACCTGCATCAGCTGTCGCTGTCGGATGAGGGTGCCCTGGCCTACCGCAAACAGGCGACCGACCTGGTGCAGCTGCTGGAAGTCACGGCGGGCAGCTTTGCCGAACGCTACCGCGCACATGGCCTGACGTTAAAGCTGAACCTGCCCGATGATGCTCCCTTCTTCGGCGATCCCGATCGCCTGATGCAGCTCTTCACTAACCTGCTGGAGAACAGCCTGCGCTACACCGACAGTGGTGGCCGGGTTGAGGTGACGCTGAAGTATCAGGCTCCGCACTGGCGGGTAGAGTTTGATGACAGCGCGCCGGGCGTGGATCGGGAACATCAGGCGCAGATTTTTGAACGCTTCTTCCGCACCGAAGGCTCCCGTAATCGGGCCAGCGGCGGATCGGGACTCGGCCTCGCCATCTGTAAGAACATTGCAGACGCGCACGGCGGCGATATCTCTGCGTCGCACTCTGATTTAGGTGGACTGAAAATCGCGCTACACTTGCGCTATGTTCCCCTTGCGTAGACGCTTATGAGCCTGGAAAACCACGACCCGCTGATTCTGGTGGTCGAAGATGAGCCCAAACTGGCGCAGCTGATGATCGACTATCTGCACGCCTCTAATTACCGCACCCATCACATCGCCGACGGCAACGGCGTGCTGGATTATGTGCGCCAGACCCCACCCGATCTGATGCTGCTGGACCTGATGCTGCCGGGCACCGACGGTTTAACGCTGTGCCGGGAAATCCGCCGTCATTCGGAACTGCCGATTATTATGGTCACCGCCCGCACCGAGGAGATCGATCGGCTGCTGGGGCTGGAGCTGGGTGCCGATGACTATATCTGTAAACCCTTCAGCCCGCGGGAAGTTGTCGCGCGGGTTAAGACCATTCTGCGCCGGGTAAAACGTTCGGCGGAAGAGCCGCAGAGCAGTTCGCTGCTCAGAGTCGATGAGAGCCGCTTTTCGGCCAGCTGGCGTGATAAGCCGCTCGATTTAACCCCGGCCGAGTTTCGTCTGCTGAAAACCCTGTCGCTGGAACCGGGCAAGGTCTTTTCGCGCGAGCAACTGCTCAACCATCTCTATGATGATTACCGCGTGGTAACCGATCGCACCATCGACAGCCATATCAAGAATCTGCGGCGCAAGCTGGAGAATCTCGACAGCGAGCAACCCTTTATCCGTGCCGTTTACGGCATGGGCTATCGCTGGGAAGCGGATGCCTGTCATTTGATCTAGTTTGATCCCGATCAATTTACTTCCCTTTTCTCACTGCCTACAATTCCGCACCTTTTGCAGGGCTTCACAGCCCTGCCGCTGCCGCCTCTGGCGGCATACTGACCTGACATCAGTGAGAATCCCATGAAACCTGAACTGCTCTCCCCCGCCGGGACGCTGAAAAACATGCGTTACGCCTTCGCCTATGGTGCCGATGCCGTCTATGCCGGTCAGCCGCGCTACAGCCTGCGGGTGCGTAATAATGAATTTACCCACGAAAATCTCGCGCTGGGCATCAACGAAGCGCACGCGCTGGGCAAAAAATTCTACGTGGTGGTCAACATCGCGCCGCACAACGCCAAGCTGAAAACCTTTATTCGTGACTTAACGCCGGTGGTGGCGATGCAGCCTGATGCGCTGATTATGTCCGATCCGGGTCTGATTATGCTGGTGCGTGAGGCCTTTCCGGCGATGCCGATCCACCTCTCGGTGCAGGCCAATGCGGTCAACTGGGCCACGGTGAAGTTCTGGCAGCAGATGGGGCTGAGCCGGGTAATTCTGTCGCGCGAGCTGTCGCTGGAGGAGATCGCCGAAATCCGTCAGCAGGTGCCGGAGATGGAGCTGGAAGTCTTTGTTCATGGTGCGCTCTGTATGGCCTATTCCGGCCGCTGCCTGCTCTCCGGCTATATGAACAAACGCGATCCGAACCAGGGCACCTGCACCAACGCCTGCCGCTGGGAATACAAAGTGGCAGAAGGCCAGCAGGATGAGGTGGGCAACATTGTCGGCATCCACCAGCCGGTGACGGTGCAGGAGGTGACGCCAGCGCTGGGCATCGGTCAGCCGACCGACAAGGTGTTCCTGCTGGAAGAGAAGATGAAACCCGGCGAAGTGATGAGCGCGTTCGAAGATGAGCACGGCACCTATATCATGAACTCGCGGGATCTGCGTGCGGTGGCACATGTGGAGCGGCTCAGCGAGATGGGCGTCCATTCGCTGAAGATTGAGGGGCGCACCAAGTCCTACTACTACTGCGCGCGCACCGCCCAGGTGTATCGCCGCGCGATTGACGATGCCGCCGCGGGAAAACCCTTTGATGCGTCACTGCTGCTCACCCTGGAGGGTCTGGCACATCGCGGCTATACCGAAGGCTTTCTGCGTCGTCACACTCACGACAGCTACCAGAACTATGAGCAGGGCTTTTCCGTCTCCGATCGTCAGCAGTTTGTGGGCGAGTTTACCGGCGAACGCCGGGGCGAATGGGCCGAAGTGGCGGTAAAAAATAAGTTCATGCTGCACGACAGCGTGGAGATCATGACGCCCGACGGCAACCTGCAGTGCCAGCTCGATGCGCTGCAGGACAGCCGTGGCGAACCCGCCGACGTGGCACCGGGTGACGGTCATCGCGTCTGGCTGCGGGTGCCTGAGGCGGTGGATCTGCGCTTTGCGCTGCTGCTGCGTAACTTCGATCACGGCGAAGATACCCGGGCGCCTCATAATCGTTTACCAACGGAAACAAATTGATGAAATCAGAACAGGATCACAGACCCCTGCGCCGGGCTGCTTTATAGTCCCGCCTGCTGCTAACGAGTAACAACAAACGGCAGATTTACCAGGAACCACCTCATTTACCCGCCCGGCTCCCCCGTGCGGGTTTTCTTTTTTCATGCTTTCGCCAATAATCTGGTGCTGGAAGCTGTGTTATACCTTCCCCCTCCTACTCTGTAGATCATCAAGGAACGCACAATGGACAATAAACCGCTTACGCTGCTCATCCTGAATGGGAAAGGCGCCGGTAATGACGATCTGCGCGATGCTATCACGACCCTGCGGGAAGAAGGCTTTGAGATTGCGGTGCGCGTCACCTTTGAGAAAGGCGACGGCGATCGCTATGTCAAAGAGGCGATTACGCTGCGGGCTGCTACCGTGGTTGCCGGTGGCGGCGATGGCACCATCAACGAAGTTGCGACGGCGCTGGCGGCTTCGGAAGCGGAACATCGCCCGGTGCTGGGCATTCTGCCGCTGGGCACCGCCAACGACTTTGCCACCAGCGTCGGTATCCCGGAAGAGATGGAGCCGGCACTGCGGCTGGCGATTCAGGGCAAAGCGAGTGCCATCGATCTGGCCCGGGTCAACCAGAGTCACTACTTCATTAACATGGCGACTGGCGGCTTCGGCACCCGGATCACCACAGAAACCCCGGAAAAGCTGAAATCGGCGCTGGGGGGTGTCTCCTACTTTATTCACGGCCTGATGCGCATGGACACGCTGAAACCCGACACCTGTGAGATCAGCGGTCCCGATTTTGCCTGGCAGGGTGATGCGCTGGTGATCGGCATCGGAAACGGGCGTCAGGCAGGCGGCGGACAGCGACTGTGTCCCTCTGCCCTGATTGACGACGGGCGGCTTGATGTCAGCATCGTCACCGCGCAGGAGCTGCTGCCGACCCTGTTCCATTCCCTGACCGGCGATGATGACAATCCCGGCATCGTCACCACGCAGCTGGAATCACTGACGATCCGGTCGCCTCATGAGATGACCTTTAACCTGGATGGTGAACCGCTCTCCGGACGCGAATTTGTGATTGAGGTAATGGCAGGCGCGCTGAGCTGCCGTCTGCCTCCGCAGTGTGCCTTACTCTCCTGATGCTGAGGGGGCAGCGCCCCCTTTTTGTTTCTCCCTCCCCTCCTGATGTTACCTTTATTAACATACGCCCCTGTTTTCACACGCTTTTTCTGGCGATAAAAACAGCATGTGACTGGCTTCACAACTCTGCCCTTTTAACTTGTATGGTAGTATTAATGCGCGTACGTTTTCATCATCGAAGGCTGACTCAAGGCAAACAGGATGAAGATTGTAAAAGCAGAAGTATTTGTAACCTGCGCAGGCAGAAACTTTGTCACCGTCAAAATCACCACCGATCAGGGTCTGACCGGCATTGGTGATGCGACCCTCAATGGCCGGGAACTGCCGGTCGCCTCCTACCTGAAAGATCATGTCTGCCCTCAGCTGATCGGCCGCGATGCGCATCAGATCGAAGACATCTGGCAATACTTCTACAAAGGGGCCTACTGGCGTCGTGGCCCGGTCACCATGTCTGCGATCTCGGCGGTCGATATGGCGCTGTGGGATATCAAAGGCAAAGCGGCCAACATGCCGGTTTATCAGCTGCTGGGCGGCGCCTCCCGCACGGGCGTGATGGTCTATTGCCACACCACCGGTCACTCCATCGATGAAGTGATGGATGATTACGCGAAGCACAAAGCGCTGGGCTTTAAGGCGATTCGCGCCCAGTGCGGCGTGCCGGGCATGAAGACCACCTACGGCATGGCGAAAAGGAAAGGACTGGCCTATGAACCGGCGACCAAAGGTAACTGGCCGGAAGAGCAGCTCTGGTCAACGGAAAAATACCTCGATTTCACCCCGAAACTGTTCGCCGCGATCCGCGATAAGTTCGGTTTCGATGAGCATCTGCTGCATGACATGCATCATCGTCTGACGCCGATTGAAGCGGCGCGCTTTGGCAAAAGCGTGGAAGATTATCGTCTGTTCTGGATGGAAGATCCGACGCCGGCTGAGAATCAGGAATGCTTCCGCCTGATTCGCCAGCACACCGTCACACCGATTGCGGTGGGCGAAGTGTTCAACAGCATCTGGGATTGTAAGCAGCTGATTGAAGAGCAGCTGATCGACTATATCCGCACGACCATTACCCACGCGGGCGGCATTACCGGCATGCGACGCATCGCTGATTTTGCGTCGCTCTATCAGGTGCGCACCGGCTCACACGGCCCCTCTGACCTCTCCCCGATCTGCATGGCCGCGGCGCTGCACTTCGACCTCTGGGTGCCCAATTTCGGCGTGCAGGAGTATATGGGCTTCTCTGAGCAGATGATGGAGCTGTTTGACGCCAGCTGGACTTTTGACCAGGGCTATATGCATCCTGGCGACAAGCCGGGCCTCGGCATCGACTTCAACGAAAAACTGGCGGCGAAATATCCCTATGAACCCGCCTATCTGCCGGTCGCCCGTCTTGAAGATGGCACCCTCTGGAACTGGTAAGGAGACCGTTATGAAAAGCGTTGTAATTGAAGAACCGGGCAGGCTGGTCGTCGCTGAACGTCCCCTGCCGCAGCCTGCGCCAGGGGAAGTCCGGGTGAAGGTGGCCTATGCCAGCATCTGCGGCTCAGATGTGCATATCTGGCATGGCCATAATCCCTTTGCGAAATATCCACGGGTGATTGGTCATGAATTTTTCGGCGTGATCGATGCGGTCGGTGACGGTGTTGATACTGCCCGTCTGGGGGAACGCGTTGCCGTCGATCCGGTGGTGAGCTGCGGCAGCTGCTATCCCTGCTCGGTGGGCCGCCCCAACGTCTGCACCACGCTGCAGGTGACGGGCGTGCATCGTGACGGCGGCTTCAGTGAGTATGCGCTGACGCCGGCTAAAAATGCCTGGCGCCTGCCGGACACCATTCCCGACCAGCTCGCTAGTCTGGTCGAGCCGTTTACCATCGCGGCCAATATCACGGCCTTTCTCAGGCCGCAGCCGGACGACGTGGCGCTGATCTATGGTGCTGGCCCGATGGGACTGACCGCGATTCAGGTGCTGAAAGGCGTCTATAAGGTGAAAAAGGTAATGGTGGTGGATCGGCTGCCGGAACGTCTGGCGCTGGCTGAACAGAGTGGTGCCGACCAGCTGTTCGACAACAGCGCGATCCCGCTGGCAGCGCAGCTGGAGGGCGTGCAGCCCACGCTGATTATTGATGCGGCCTGCCATCCCGCCATTCTGGCGGAAGCCGTCGCACTCGCCTCACCGGCGGCGCGTATCGGCCTGCTCGGCTTCTCCGGTGAACCCTGCAGCCTGACCCAGCAGAGCCTGACCAGTAAAGAGCTGTCGCTGTTTACCTCACGTCTGAACAGCAACCGCTTTCCGCAGGTGATCGACTGGATAGAAAAAGGGTTAATCCAGCCGGAAAAACTGGTCACACACACTTTCCCCCTGCAGGAGATTGAGCGCGCGATGACCCTGTTCGAAAAAGATCCGCGCACCTGCTGCAAAGTGATCCTGCAGATGGGGTAATGCGTTGCTGAACACCAGGTGTCCTGAGCCAGCGTTCGCGCTGGCACACTTAAAAAGAGAAAACAGATCACGGAGTTTTTATGTTCAAGAATCTGCGCTGGACCCTCGTTTTACTGCTGTTTCTGGTTTACATGATCAATTACCTCGATCGTGTCGCGCTCTCCCTGACGGTTCCGCTGGTTGAAAAAGATCTGGCGATCAATGCAGAGCAGTTCGGCATGATTTTCGGCAGCTTTTTCTTTGGCTACGCCCTGTTCAACTTTGTCGGCGGCCTCGCCACCGACCGCTTTGGCCCTAAGATTGTGCTGGCCGTAGCGGTGGCCGCGTGGTCCATCTTCTGTGGTATGACCGCGCTGGCCACCGGCTTCTGGTCGCTGCTGATCCTGCGCGTGCTGTTCGGCATGGCAGAAGGCCCCATCTGCTCCTCGGCTAACAAAGCGATTAACGGCTGGTTCCCGAAAAAACAGGCTGCGACAGCCATGGGCTTACTGAGTGCCGGGTCGCCGCTGGGCGGTGCCGTCGCCGGTCCGATTATTGGCTATCTGGCCCTGGCTTACGGCTGGCGTCCGGCGTTTGTGATTGTCTGCTGCATCGGGCTGGTCTGGATGACATTCTGGCTCTTCTTCGCGGCGGACAATCCGGCGAAGAGCAAGCGCGTCACTGAAGAAGAGCGGCTGCTGATCGAACGCCTCAAGGCGACCAGTCCGAACGATGAGGTTGACCTGTCAGAAACGGCTCATCCGTTTGGTTACTACCTGCGCCAGCCGATTATCCTGGTCACGGCGTTTGCCTTCTTCTGCTACAACTACATCCTGTTCTTCTT
This sequence comes from Type-F symbiont of Plautia stali, assembly GCF_059731105.1. Lineage (NCBI taxonomy): Bacteria > Pseudomonadati > Pseudomonadota > Gammaproteobacteria > Enterobacterales > Enterobacteriaceae > Type-F symbiont of Plautia stali. Next base: position 2,622,781 of record NZ_AP035909.1, read on the forward strand.
CCTGAGCTGGTTCCCGGCCTATCTGGTGCAGGCACACGGCCTGGATATTAAATCGATGAGTATCACCACCATGATCCCGTGGATCGTCGGTTTCGTCGGTCTGGCGCTGGGCGGCTGGATCTCCGATAAAATCTTTAACATCACCGGCAAGCTGTTGTTGTCACGCAAAATTGTGCTGGTGGTCTCACTGCTGGCCGCGGCAATTTGCGTGGCGCTGGCGGGTACGATAAAAGAGGTCGTGCCTGCCGTGATTATGATGTCGGTATCGATTTTCTTTCTCTACATCACCGGCGCGATCTACTGGGCCATCATTCAGGATGTGGTACATAAGAGTCGCATCGGCAGCATCAGCGGCTTCATCCATCTGACAGGCAGCCTCTCCGGCATCATCGGGCCGATTGTCACCGGCTTTATTGTTCAGCACACCGGCAAATTCGACAGCGCCTTCGTGCTGGCCGGTTGTGTCGCCGCGCTGGGCGCCTTCCTGGTCTTGTTTGTGATTCGCAGTCCGAAAACCCAGGACAAACCGGTTTCGGTCTGAGTGTTGTTCCGCTAACAGAACGCTGACTGGGGCGCTGAGCGCCCCGCTTTTCAAAAGGACGGATTATGTTACAGATTGATCGCCTGCCTGCTGAGGTTAAACGCCCCTCCTACGACCGCAGCAAACTGAAGACCCGCATGGTACACATCGGTTTTGGTGCCTTTCACCGCGCACATCAGGCGATGTGCAGCGACAGGCTGGCCGAAGAACAGGGCAGCGACTGGGGCTACTGTGAGGTCAATCTCATGAACAGCACCGGACTGATTACGGCGCTGCGCCAGCAGGACCTGCTCTACACCCTCACAGAGCTGGCGGATGGGTCTCAGCAGACCCGGGTGATCGGCGTCATCACCAGCGCCCTGAAAGGCGACAAAGACGGTATCGAAGCCGTGATCAACGCCATGAGCCAGCCGGATATCGCCATCGTCTCCATGACCGTGACCGAAAAGGGTTACTGCCATCTGCCCGCCAGCGGCAATTTAAACAGCGATCATCCTGATATCGTCCATGACCTGCAGAATCCGCAAGCCCCCCGCACGGTGCCCGGTGTCATTCTGGCGGCGATCCGCCGTCGCCGCGAGCTGGGATTACCGCCCATCACCGTGATGTCCTGCGACAACATGCCGGAGAATGGGCATGTGACCCGCAATGTAGTGACCCAGCTGGCGGAGCGTCAGGATCCTGCGCTGGCAGAGTACATTCAGCAACACATCACCTTCCCCTCCACCATGGTGGACCGCATCGTTCCGGCCATGACCGACACCGCACTGGCCGCGCTGCACAAGCGTCTGGGATGTGAAGATCCGGTCGCGATTGAAGCAGAACCCTTCTTTCAGTGGGTGATTGAAGATAACTTCGTTAATGGTCGCCCGGCGTGGGAGAAAGCGGGTGCGGAACTGGTCAGTGATGTACTGCCCTATGAAGAGATGAAACTGCGCATGCTGAATGGCAGTCACTCTTTCCTGGCCTACCTCGGCTTTCTGGCGGGGTATGAGTACATCAGCGACTGTGTGGCCGATCCCCATTTCCGCGCCGCCGCCCGTTCACTGATGATTGATGAACAGGCCCCGACGCTGCGCACCCAGGGCGTGGATCTGAATGCCTATGCCGATTCGCTGATCGCCCGCTATGAAAACCGTGCGATTAAGCATCGCACAGGGCAGATCGCCACTGACGGCACACAAAAACTGCCGCAGCGCCTGCTCGACAGTCTGCGCTGGCACCTGCAGCGTGGCAGCCGCTGCGACCTGCTGCTGCTTGGCGTCGCGGGCTGGATGCGCTATGTGGGCGGCGTTGATGAACAGGGCCAGCCGATTGAGATCCGTGACCCGATGCAGAAAAAACTGGCGGAGTGCGTTGCCGCCAGCGAAGAGGGTGAAGCGCGCGTGAGGGCGCTGCTCGCCCTCCGCGAAGTGTTTGGCGATGATTTGCTGCAGAACGACGACGTGGTCGCCCGACTGACGGCCTGGTATCAGCAACTGACCAGCCAGGGCGCGCGTGCCACAGTGCATCAGTGCCTGAATCGCGGCTGAAGGCGGGACAATAAAGCGCTGGCGCAGACGCAGCGTGCTGATTAGACTGACACTTTGCCAACGCACTGGCGTATGCCAGCCGTAATAGGGATATTGCTGCATGTCGAGCGCCTATACCATTACCACCAGCGAACCGGTCAATCAGCAGATTTACCGTTATCTGCGCAAAGATATTGTCACCTGCGCGATTCAGCCAGGTTCGCTGCTCTCTGAAAAAGAGGTCTCCGCACGCTTCAGCGTTTCACGTCAGCCGGTGCGCGAAGCGTTTATCAAGCTGGCGGAAGCCGGACTGGTACAGGTATTGCCGCAGCGCGGCACGTTCGTGCGTAAAATCTCCGCTAAGCGGGTCGCGGATGGCCGCTTTATCCGTGAGGCGGTGGAAGTGTCGGTGGTTCGTCGTGCCGCGCTGGAGATTGGTGACTCGGCGCTGATGACGCTGGAGCACAATCTGCAACTGCAGCGGATGGCGGCGGAGCGGCATGACAGCCAGGCGTTCCTCACGCTTGACGATGAGTTTCATCGTCTGATCGCGGAAAGCATTGACTGCAAGCTGGCCTGGGAAACGGTCGAGAATATCAAAGCGACGATGGATCGGGTGCGCTTCCTGACGCTGAGTGAAGTCTCACCGCCGGAAAAGGTCATTGAGCAGCATGAAGAGATTTATGCCGCGCTGAAACAGCACGATGCCGATGCCGCCGAAGCGGCCATGCGTCATCACCTGCAGGAGATGATCTTCTCCATAACCCCGATTGCTGAGCGCAACAGCGCCTGGTTTGAAGCCCCCTGAATCCCTCCCGAGGGTTCCCGCCTCGCCTGATTATCCGGGCGAGACGGGCAGTCTCTCTTACCACCATTGATGAAAATGGTGAACCGGCCCGATGCCCTTCCCGACCTCCAGCGAATCCGCCTGCATCAGCGCCTGCTGCAGCCAGTTTTTCGCTTCCTCAATCGTCGTCGCCCATCCGTCATGACGCGGACGCAATGCGGCCAGTGCCGCCGACAGCGTGCAGCCGGTGCCATGCGTATGACGGGTCTTCACGCGCGGTGTACTGAACCGCTGCTCTGCCGATGGTGTAATCAGCCAGTCGGGACTCTCCGCTGCCGTAAGATGCCCTCCTTTCATCAGCACGGCCTGACAGCCCAGCGCCAGCAACGCCCGCCCCTGTTCGCGCATCTCCGTCTCATCGGTGGCAATGGCGCAACCCAGCAGGGCCGCCGCCTCTGGCAGGTTCGGAGTGATCAGCGAAACCTGCGGCAGCAACCGCTCACGAACGCTGGCGACGGCGTCCGGTGAGAGCAGCGCATCACCACTTTTCGCCACCATCACGGTATCCAGCACCACAAAAGGGATCGCCGCCTGCTTCAGCCGCGCCGCCACCTGCTCCACGATAGCCGTTTCTGACAGCATGCCGATTTTCGCGCTGTCGATACGCACGTCATTCAGCACAGAATCGAGCTGGGCGGCGACAAAGTCCGGTTCGATGCGATAAACAGCCTGCACGCCCTGCGTATTTTGTGCCACCAGCGCAGTGATGACGCTGGTGCCGTAAGCGCCCAGCGCCGAGAACGTTTTCAGATCGGCCTGGATCCCTGCGCCACCACTGGGATCGGTGCCGGCAATGGTCAGGGCATTAATGCGTTTCATGATCGCCCTCCAGGGTCCAGAGTGCATCCAGAAACGCCGTGGCAAAGCTGCCGGGCCCATTCGCCTGCCCCGCTGCCTTTTCACCGGCTGTCGCCATCACCTGACAGGCCGCAGCAATATTCAGCAGGCCATCGCCGGGCAGTGCGCTGAACCCGGCCACGACCGCCGAAAGCGCACAGCCGGTTCCCACAACCCGCGTCAGCATGGGAGAGCCGCCACGAATGGCAAAAGTGCGCTGACCATCGGTTGCGTAGTCCACTTCACCGGTAACGATGACCCGCGTGTTCCACTCTTTCGCCAACTGCCGCGCCGCGTCGAGCGCCGCATCTGCCGGGTGCAGCGTATCCACGCCGCGTCCGCCACTGGCCTGCTGCGCCAGCGCCAGAATCTCTGACGCATTGCCGCGTATCACCGCCGGTTGCTGACTTAATAATTGCTGGCAGAAGTCGCTGCGCAGCGTCAGGGCACCGACAGCGACCGGATCGAGCGTCCAGGGCGTGCCCGCCTCCCGCGCCGCGCTAACCGCTGCCTGCATCGCCCGCTGACGCTCACGCGTCAGCGTCCCGACGTTAATCAGCAGGGCATCCGCAAAGCCGCTGAACTGTGCCGCTTCGTCAGCATCGATCACCATCGCGGGTGACGCATTGAGTGCCAGCAGGACGTTGGCGGTAAAGTTCTGCACCACGTCATTCGTCATGCAGTGCACCAGCGGTGACTGACGGCGAAAGGTATGCAGGAGGGGCGCGAACTGCGCGGCAGAAAGGTGTTGAGATGGCTGTATCATCGTAGCTCCCAACCGGCGGACAAGAAGGCGAATGCGGTCAGGCATCAGACTTCCCTACGCTGGCATTATCCAGATCAGGTAATACGGGTATTTCTCAGCCTTCACAAAGAAGGGCACCCCGAGTCATGAAGAGTGAATCTCTATACTTTTTGCAAGATTAGGGGAAGTTACTCGCAGACGCAAGCGCGCCCTTCCGGTTACCACTTCTTCGCACGGTACCCCAGCGTTACCCCACCACCGAAAAGAAAAAAGAGCCGTTAAGCTCCTTTGTGATATACCCCACGCCCACCGGAATTCATTTTTGTGTTCTGCTTATACCTGCGCTGAAGTGAAGAAAAGGGAGGCGGTTTATCCCCCTATTCGTACAACCATCTTCCAGCTTTAGCTGACTGGATAAACATATTAATGGTGAAGTCTGGTACATCAACAGGCTCAGGCTTTTTAAACGGGTTCCATGAGAAATTCACCTCGGGGTAGTAGGCTTCGAGATGGAAATCCGACATATCAACGTTAAACTCTTTCGAATACTCTTCTACCAACTCTTCAACATCATCCAGATCAAGCTGCACATCAAAATGAATATTCGATTCTGGCGTGTAAGTATCGTATTTCTTTTTTCTGAACAGGTAAGTACCACTACGGATAGTGAACATCTCGATCACGCGTTTCTCGATATCGTCTACCATAACTTATCATCACCTCGGGCAATGGTGTTGTATTCAGTGATCGAGTAGTAGATGATCTGCGACATATCAGCTACAAGAATCACCTCACCTAATAGAGGAATTGTTCGCCCTACCCACGTTCCAATCTTCCTCACCATCCTTCGCTTTACAGTCCATGGAGTATAACCGCCAATCCACGTAGGCATCTCCAAACCAAACGGGAACATTCTGTTTCCAAATACCCGCCGTACACCTTTCGATAGTCTGGAGGTGCCAGGGATTGCCGTTCCTGGTTTAGTCCGTGTAGTCTGGTCATTCATACCAGCATAGAGCGCATAGACAGCAGCGATATCCTTGATACCGAACTGATCAGCAGTATTGAAAACAAACACCATAAAAAAGAGTTCGGTGGCGGTAAGGTTTGAACGCCCCGCATAAAAGTATGTTCCATTCACTTCCTCAACCGTGTCCATGTCTCAATCCTTATGACCCTGCATGTATTGCAATCACAACGGCTGATTTATATACCGCTGAATGAATCGTTACTGCGCCTTTTTTAAGGTGTGCAGAAGTGATTTTACCTCATGAACAAACCCTTTATGTACCGTAAGTGCATTACGTACGGACAATAAAAGAGTCAATCTCATAATAAGCAGGCTGAACACAGATGCCTACGCTGGCATTATCCAGAGCAGGTAATACGGGTATTTCTTAGCCTTCACAAGAAGGGAACCCCGAGTCGAATTACGGTTTGCAGCATAGGCAAGCCGTTCTCTGAAAGCAGGCAACAGCCGCCAGCGAAATGACCGGAACGGAACCTTCCGCATGATCCCGATCAACGTCCCATGGTGCAAAAAAAGGCTTAATGCTGCGGGCCTCAGGGATACCTCTTAAGAGGTACTTCTGCTGTCAGGCCTCATGAGCCCTGGCCATCGCTCGGACTCTGACCATTTCATAATAATTAACCTGCGCGAAACACCGTTGTAAAAAAACACTTTATTTCATGGAGTTATCGACTCCTGAAGCGGAACTTCATACTACTCAGGATGTATGATGCGATTGTCAGCGCTTATTCCTCACCGCCATCGATGGCAGGATGTTCAGATCGAACGTCAGGGTGCCATCGCCCCTAATGGCCGACATTACCTTTCCACCTATATTTCGGCCCGTTGTGCGGGCTGCGGCGAAACCATCCATCGTGTTTATTACCGGGACATCAGTGACCAGCAGGCGCGTCGCTGGTTAGGCTGACAGCCCGCCCGACGGCCGGTTCCAAAGCAGGGAGGTGTTAACAGTTAGTTAGCGATTTGTTAGTCTGGTAACTATCCATGGTTTACCCAGACGCCTCTTATGCCACTGCTGTTTGAAAGCCTGAGCCATCAGATTTACCTGTCAGCCCCGCTGTTTATCCTGATCCTGCTCGGATATGGGCTGACACGCTTCGGAAAATGGCCTGCCAGCATCAGCGAAGGCATGAACCGCTTTGTGTTTAACGTTGCGCTGCCCTGCATGCTGTTTCGGGTGATGAGTACCTTCTCGCAAAGCCCGCCGGTGGATGCGCGCCTGCTGCTGGCCTTTTTTGGCAGTTGCCTGCTGGTGTTTATCGTGGGACGCCTGCTGGCGACACGGCTGTTTAAGCTTGACGGCGTGGCCGCCTCGGTCTTTGCGCTGGGGGGGATCTTCTCCAACAACGTGATGCTGGGGATCCCGGTGGCCACCGTCCTGCTCGGGCCAGAAGCGCTGCCACCGGTGGCGCTGGTGCTGGTGTTTAACAGCCTCATCCTCTGGACCCTGCTGACCGTTTCGGTCGAGTGGGCAAAACAGGGCAGCTTTTCCCTGACCGGTCTCTGGCGCACCCTGATCGGCGTGCTGAAGAATCCGCTGATCGTCGGCATTCTCAGCGGCACGGCCTGGAGCTTTCTTCAGCACCCCTTGCCGCAGATCGCCGCTGAACCGCTGCGGATGCTGGCCTCGCTGGCGGCCCCCCTGTCGCTGGTCACGCTGGGCATGAGCCTGGCACATTATCGGGTGCGGGATGGCTTAAAAGAGAGTTATACGATCTGCCTGCTGAAGCTGGTTCTGCAACCGATGACGGTATGGGCTATCGCGTGGCTGACCGGTCTACCCCCGCTGGAGAGTAAAGTGGTGGTGTTACTGGGGTCGATGGCGGTCGGGGTTAACGTCTATCTGATGTCGCAGAAATTCAATGTCATTACCGGCCCGGCGGCGGCCAGTATGCTTTTCTCTACGGTGTTTGCGGCCGTGACGACGCCGGTATGGATGATGCTGATGACGCTGGCGGGCTATTAACAGGCGCATAAAAAAAGCCCCTCAGCACTGGGGGGCTGAAGGGCTTATTGCCTGGCTGATGAAACTTACTCAGCCGTTTTGGTACGGATCAGATAGTCAAAGGCACTCAGTGACGCTTTCGCACCTTCGCCGCTGGCAATGATGATCTGCTTGTACGGCACGGTGGTGCAGTCGCCTGCTGCGAAGACGCCTTTCAGGCTGGTTTCGCATTTCGCATCGATGATGATTTCGCCCATTTTGTTGCGCTCAACCGCGCCTTCCAGCCATGGGGTGTTCGGCAACAGACCAATCTGGACAAAGATACCGGAGAGCGGCAGCTCATGGGTGGTCTGCGTCGTACGGTCAATGTAGTGCAGGCCGGTCACTTTGCTGCCGTCGCCTTTCACTTCCGTGGTCTGCGCGTTCAGGATCACATCAACGTTCTTCAGGCTGCGCAGTTTATCCTGCAGCACGCGGTCAGCACGCATCTCACCAGCAAACTCCAGCAGCGTCACGTGTTCCACGATACCGGCCAGATCAATTGCCGCTTCCACGCCAGAGTTACCGCCGCCGATGACCGCGGTGCGCTTGCCTTTAAACAGCGGGCCATCACAGTGCGGGCAGTAGGTAACACCTTTGGTGCGATACTCTTCTTCACCCGGCACGCCCATGTTACGCCAGCGTGCGCCGGTCGCCAGGATGATGCTGCGTGATTTCAGTACGGCACCGGAGGCGGTTTCGATGGCGTGCAGTCCGCCCTCTTTCGCCGCCGGGATCAGTTTAATGGCGCTCTGGCTGTCGATGACATCCACATTGTAATCATCAACGTGTGCACGCAGTGAACCTGCCAGTTTTGCACCTTCGGTTTTAGGGACAGAGATATAGTTTTCGATATCGACCGTATCCAGCACCTGCCCGCCGAAACGCTCGCCCATCAGGCCGGTACGGATACCTTTACGCGCGGAGTAGATGGCGGCTGCTGCGCCCGCCGGGCCGCTGCCGATAATCAGAACTTCGTACGCGTCACGCTTGTTAAGCTCTTCCGCTGCGCGTTTGTCCGCGTTGGTATCCACTTTGCTGACGATTTCCGCCAGGCTCATGCGACCCTGACCAAACTCTTTACCGTTAAGGTAAACCGCTGGCACGCCCATCACGTTGCGTTCCTGAATCTCATTCTGGAACAGGCCACCGTCGATTGCGGTGTGGCTGATGCGCGGGTTAATCACCGCCATCAGGTTCAGCGCCTGCACCACATCAGGACAGTTGTGGCAGGAAAGTGAATAGTAGGTCTCGAAATGGAGATCGCTGTCCAGCTCAGCAACCTGATCCAGCAGGCTTTGTGCTTCTTTAGACGGATGCCCACCGGTCTGTAACAGTGCCAGCACCAGTGAGGTAAATTCGTGACCCAGAGGTGAACCGGCAAAACGCGGGCCGCTGTTCGAACCTGGGTTAGTGATCAGAAACGAGGGCTTACGCACCTGACGATCGTTCTCTTCGCGGAAGCTGACTTTGTCAGACAAACCGGCGATATCAACCAACAGTTCACGGATCTCGGTTGATTTTGCACCCTCATCCAGGGTGGCGATCAACTCAACAGGTTTGGTTAATTTCTCAAGGTAAGCCTTGAGCTGCGTTTTCAAATTTGTGTCGAGCATAGTGATATCCTGGTCAAAAAATCGGGTGCCGTGGCACCCGATTGGAGAATGGTCGAAAGGCCGAAGCGGGATTAGATTTTGCCAACCAGGTCCAGAGATGGAGCCAGCGTTGCATCACCTTCTTTCCATTTCGCCGGGCAGACTTCACCTGGGTGAGAAGCAACGTACTGAGCCGCTTTCACTTTGCGCAGCAGGTCAGAGGCGTCACGGCCAATGCCTTCAGCGGTGATTTCGATAGCCTGGATAACGCCTTCCGGGTCAACGATGAAAGTACCACGGTCAGCCAGACCTTCTGCTTCACGCATGATTTCGAAGTTGCGGGTCAGCGCGCCAGTCGGGTCGCCGATCATCGCATACTGGATCTTCGCGATGGTGTCAGAAGAACCGTGCCAGGCTTTGTGGGTAAAGTGGGTGTCGGTAGAAACAGAGTAGATATCTACGCCCAGTTTCTGGAACTCTTCGTAGTGATCAGCCACGTCACCCAGCTCGGTCGGGCAGACGAAGGTGAAGTCAGCAGGATAGAAGAAGAACACACTCCATTTACCTTCAACGTCTTTCTCGGTTACGTCGATGAATTCGCCGTTTTTGAATGCTGCGTTTTTGAACGGCTTGATTTTGGTATTGATAATAGACATCTGTGGCCTCCGTTAAAATATGTGATGCAGGTTACATAATTTTCGGGCCAACATCTAATATGCAGACGTTATCAATCTGATTAACGAAAGCTATCAAACGCTGAGAGCCTGATGCTCTCTGGCCCGCCGGGCAGTGTACAGCGATTTTCATGACATTAAACCCGCTTTGTCTTTCCCCCTCTCTTCCCGAATCGCTGCTAGTTTTGTAAGACCGGATAAAAAGGGAGCAGAGCTGTGGAGATACGTCCGTTTACTGAAGCCGATCGTCCTTTCCTGCGAACGCTGTTTCTGGCGGCGCGACGGCATAACTGGCGCTGGCTGGATGGCAGCGAGTGGCAGCTGGAAGATTTTGATGGGGTGATCCTGGGGGAGACGGTGCTGGTCGCCGAGGCTGAGGGGCAGCGCGTCGGATTTGCCGGACTGCTGGAGAACGACAACTTTCTGCACAGTCTCTATGTCGATCCCGACTGGCAGGGGCGCGGCGTGGGCAGTGCCCTGCTGGAGAACGTCCAGGCGCGCTTCACCTCAACCGGGGCGCTGAAGTGTCTGCAGATGAACAAAGCAGCCCAGGCGTTTTACCTGAAACATGGCTGGAAGATGATTTCGGAAGGTGAAGGGGAGCATGGCGGCTACGTGCTGATGCACTACCCGCTGGCGTCGGCCTATGCCAGCGGGTCGGGGCGGGCTTAGAGTGCGCGGAAGGCGATCTCGCCAGGGATCACCTCACCCTGCCAGTAAAGCTGGGCGGCGACGCGTCCGGCCAGCTGGCGATAGAGCGCCGTAAAATCGCTGTCTGGCCGGCGGATCACCGTCGGTTCGCCTTCATCGAGATCTTCGCGCAGGTCGATGTGCAGCGGCAGCTGGGCCAGCAGCTGCGTCTGGTAATCCTCAACCAGTTTCTGCGCCCCGCCGGTGCCGAAAATCGGCTCATGGAAGCCGCACTGACTGCAGATATGCAGGCTCATATTTTCCACCACGCCCAGCACCGGAACATTGACCTTCTCAAACATCACCAGCCCTTTGCGGGCATCAATCAGGGCAATATCCTGCGGCGTGGTGACCACCAGCGCCCCGGTGACCGGCACGTTCTGCGCCAGCGTGAGCTGAATGTCGCCGGTACCCGGAGGCATATCCAGCACCAGATAATCCAGTTCCGGCCACAGCGTCTCGTTCAGCAGCTGCATCAGCGCTTTACTGGCCATCGGGCCGCGCCACACCATCGCGTTATCATCGGTGACCAGATAGCCAATCGAGTTCGTCGCCAGCCCGTGCGCCATAATCGGTGCCATATGGGTGCCATCCGGCGAAGTCGGCCGCTGGTCCTGCGTGCCGAGCATGTTCGGCACTGACGGGCCATAGATGTCGGCGTCGAGGATCCCGACGCGCGCGCCTTCGGCGGCCAGCGCCAGCGCCATATTCACGGCAGTGCTCGATTTGCCGACGCCCCCTTTGCCGGAGCTGACCGCAATGATATTTTTCACACCGTTCACGCCCGGCTGATTTTTCACCCGCTTCAGGGTGGCAATATCATGACTGAGCCGCCAGTCGATCGCACGCGCGCCGGTCTGGCGCAGCAGTTCGGCGCTGACCTGCTCTTTCAGGGCGTCGAACCCGCTGGCCCAGGCAAAAGGCATCATCACTTCAATGTGCAGCGTACCGTCAAGCTGTGCCACATGATGCAGCGCCTTCAGCGCGGTCAGGTTCTGATGCAGGGTCGGATGCTCAAAGCGTTTCAGTACGCCAGCCACGATGGCGCGCAGCCCTTCTGGCGTATGCGGTTCCCGGGATTGTGCTGTCATCCCTCACTCCTTATTTCTGCTCTGCTTACGCTGTTTTCAGCGAGGTAACCTCAATGATATCAGAAGCACATGGATTCGCGGCGACTGGCGGGATGAATCCCTTGTGTTTACGCAGGAGAAGCCTTCAGTTACCATCTAAGCCCGTTTTTTCAATCAACAGAAAGCTACGCAAACTATGACTCAAGTCGCTAAAAAAATTCTGGTAACGTGCGCCCTGCCCTACGCGAACGGATCAATCCATCTCGGCCACATGCTCGAGCATATCCAGGCAGACATTTGGGTGCGTTATCAGCGAATGCGTGGCAATCAGGTTTATTTCATCTGCGCCGACGATGCGCACGGTACCCCTATCATGCTGAAAGCGCAGCAGCTGGGGATTGCACCGGAGCAGATGATTGCAGAAATGAAACAGGAGCATGAAACGGACTTTGCCGGTTTCAATATCAGCTATGACAACTATCACTCAACGCATGGCGACGAAAACCGTGAGCTGGCCGGGCTGATCTACGGTCGCCTGAAAGAGAACGGTTTCATCAAGAACCGCACGATTTCGCAGCTGTATGACCCGGAAAAAGGGATGTTCCTGCCGGATCGCTTTGTGAAAGGCACCTGCCCGAAATGTAAGTCACCTGACCAGTATGGCGACAACTGCGAAGTCTGCAGCGCGACCTACAGCCCGACAGAGCTGATCGATCCGAAATCCGTGGTGTCCGGTGCGACGCCGGTGCTGCGTGATTCCGAACACTTCTTCTTTGATCTGCCCTCCTTCAGCGAGATGCTGCGTGCCTGGACCCGTTCTGGCGCACTGCAGGATCAGGTTGCGAACAAAATGCAGGAGTGGTTTGAGTCGGGCCTGCAGCAGTGGGATATCTCCCGCGATGCGCCTTACTTCGGCTTTGAAATTCCGGGTGCGCCGGGCAAATATTTCTACGTCTGGCTGGATGCGCCTATCGGCTATATGGGCTCGTTCAAAAGCCTGTGCGATAAGCGCGGCGACATCGACTTCGACGAGTTCTGGCGTAAAGACTCCACCACCGAGCTATACCACTTCATCGGTAAAGATATCGTCTATTTCCACAGCCTGTTCTGGCCCGCAATGCTGGAAGGCAGCAACTTCCGCAAGCCAAACAACCTGTTTGTGCACGGCTATGTCACCGTCAACGGTGCAAAAATGTCGAAGTCGCGTGGCACCTTTATTAAGGCCAGCACCTGGCTGCAGCATCTGGATGCCGACAGCCTGCGCTATTACTATGCGGCGAAACTCTCTTCACGCATCGACGATATCGACCTGAACATGGAAGATTTTGTTCAGCGCGTGAACGCCGACATCGTCAACAAAGTGGTTAACCTGGCGTCACGTAACGCGGGCTTTATCACCAAACGCTTTGACGGCAAACTGGCGGCTGAGCTGGCCGATCCGGCCCTTTATCAGACCTTCGTGGATGCCTCAGAGAAGATTGGTGAAGCCTGGGCCAGCCGTGAGTTCAGCCGTGCGATTCGTGAGATCATGGCGCTGGCCGACCTGGCTAACCGCTATGTCGATGAGCAGGCACCATGGGTGGTGGCGAAGCAGGAAGGCCGCGATGCCGACCTGCAGGCTATCTGCTCAATGGGTATCAACCTGTTCCGCATCCTGATGACCTGGCTGAAGCCGGTGCTGCCTTCCCTGAGCGCACGCGCCGAAGATTTCCTGAAGTGCGAGCTGAGCTGGGATGCTATCGCCCAGCCGCTGCTGGATCACCAGGTCGCGCCGTTTAAAGCGATCTACAGCCGCATTGAAATGGCGAAGGTTGAGGGACTGATTGCGGCCTCAAAAGAGGATGCTGCCGCCGCAGCTGCACCGGCCGCAAGCGGCCCGCTGGCAGATTCACCTGTCGGTGAGCCCATCACCATCGACGATTTCGCCAAAGTGGATATGCGCGTGGCGCTGATTGAGCAGGCGGAACTGGTTGAGGGCTCAGACAAGCTGCTGCGTCTGCAACTTGACCTGGGCGGGGAAAAACGTCAGATCTTCTCCGGCATCCGCGCCGCTTATCCTGATCCGTCAGTGCTGGTCGGTAAAATGACCATCATCGTCGCCAACCTCGCACCACGTAAGATGCGCTTCGGCATCTCTGAAGGCATGGTGCTGTCAGCAGGACCGGGCGGCAAAGATCTCTTCGTGCTCTCCGTGGATAGCGGTGCGGTACCGGGTATGCCGGTTAAGTAACCTGCCGCTGACGAAATCCGTTCCGGACTGAAACCCTTTGCGCCTCTGCAGGTGCGAAGGGTTTTTTTATGTCCGCCACGCACGCTCTCTTCCTGCACAGGTGAACGCGGCCTCCTCTCCTGCCGCTTTCTGGCGCATAAATGTGATCGCTAGCACGCTAAGCGGTTAATGCGTATGATGAAGCTCAGTAAAAACAGGAGCCTGCCATGCTCACCGTGCTGTCTGTCTGCGGGCGCTATCTGCGCGCCTTTATCATCATCTATCTCTGCCTGTATGCCGGAATCGGCATCGCCTCGCTGCTGCCCATTACCCTGCCCGGCAGCATTATCGGCATGTTAATTCTGTTTGCCCTGCTCGCGTCGCAAATCCTGCCGGTAACCTGGGTGAAACCGGGCTGTCATCTGCTGATTCGCTATATGGCCCTGCTGTTTGTGCCGATCAGCGTCGGGGTGATGAACTACACCGATGTCCTGACCGCGCAGTTTGGCCCTATCGTGATCTCCTGTGTCGTCAGCACCCTGCTGGTGCTCTCGATTGTCGGCGTGAGCGCCCACAAGCTGCACAGCCGGAAGCCGGCCGGGGAGTCGGGCGATGAGTGAAATCTGGTGGTCACTGCCGCTGACGCTGGCGGCCTTTTTCCTGGCGCGCAAACTGGCAATACGGCTGAAGCTCCCGCTGCTCAATCCGCTGCTGGTCGCGATGGCGATAATTATTCCGATACTGCTGCTGTTGCAGCTGCCCTACTCGCGCTATTTCGCCGGCAGCCAGATTCTCAATCAGCTGCTGCAACCGGCGGTGGTGGCCCTGGCACTGCCGCTCTATGAACAGATCCATCAGATCCGCGCCCGCTGGAAATCCATTATCGGCGTCTGCTTTATCGGCAGTCTGACCGCCATGACCTCGGGCACGGCCATTGCGCTCTGGCTGGGAGCGACGCCCGAAATTGCGGCCACTATCGTGCCGAAATCGGTGACCACACCGATTGCCATGGCCGTCTCCGGTTCATTGCACGGTATTCCGGCCATCAGCGCCATCTGTGTGCTGATCGCCGGGGTGCTGGGTGCGGTCTTCGGTCATATGGTGCTGAACCTGCTCGGTGTGAAGTCTAAAGCCGCACGCGGTCTGGCGATTGGCAATGCGTCACATGCACTCGGCACGGCGCGTGCAGCCGAACTCGATTTTCAGGAGGGTGCCTTCAGCTCGCTGGCCCTGGTGATCTGCGGCATCATCACCTCACTGCTGGCCCCCTTTGTTTTTCCGCTGCTGCTGCACTGGTTTGGCTAAAACTTTGCGAGAGATCTCGCAAAGTTGAAACATGCAACACAGGTTACATTGTCAGAGCGACCTGGATCACATATAAACCGGTGACCGGCACGTCGCCCTGCTGAATTTAATGAGGCTCTCATGCAATCCCGTTTCCTCTCCGCTTTTGAGGCATTGCCATCAACGCTGCAAACGGCGCTGGCTCCCCTGCTGGACGATCCTGACTTTGAGGCGCGACTGAGCGCCAGCCAGGTCGCTGCACTGCAGCAACAGACGCAGATGGACGCCGATACGCTGGCGCTGGCGCTGCTGCCCCTGGCAGCGGCCTGCGCTGTCGCCACCGTCTCCCACTTCAACGTCGGCGCGATTGCCCGTGGCGTCAGCGGTGCCTGGTACTTCGGGGCGAACATGGAGTTTGTCGGCGCCCCGCTGCAGCAGACGGTTCACGCCGAGCAGAGCGCGATTACCCACGCCTGGCTGTGCGGCGAGCCGCAGCTGGAGAGCATCACCGTCAACTACACGCCGTGCGGTCACTGCCGCCAGTTTATGAACGAGCTGAACAGCGGCACCGCTATTCGTATCAGCCTGCCGCAGCGCGCAGTGAGTACCCTGGCTGACTATCTGCCGGATGCATTTGGCCCGCGCGACCTCGACATCAGCACTTTCCTGATGGACCGCGTTGATCACGGCTACGTCGCTGCGGGTGACGAACTGGTGCAGGCGGCCGTTGCCGCCGCCAATGCCAGTCACGCCCCCTACAGCCAGTCGCACGCCGGGGTTGCGCTGCTGACCGTGAGCGGTTCGATTGTCACCGGCCGCTATGCGGAAAACGCCGCGTTTAATCCCAGCTTCCCGCCCCTTCAGGCGGCGCTGGTGCGGCTGAACATGCAGGGCGGCGATGTCCGTCAGATAAAAAGAGCGGTATTAGCGGAAGCAGAAAATGCCACGCTGAGCCAGTTTGCCGCCACGCAAGCCACGCTGCAGACATTTGGCTGCAGTGAGCTGCTGCATGTGACGCTGAACAAAGCATAACCGGCTGTCAGAAAGGCCACAGTTTTGTGAGCTTTTATGAACAAACGCTGTACTTCTGCGGGAAATTTCATAGGATCTGGCGCCAGAATTCACGTCATGACAAATTACTCTGAATAATTCAGGTTGCAGGATGGCAGCACGGTCGTGAATTTTCCCGCAGCGGTGACCCTGCCGCTACAGGCCTGCAGTCTGAGCTATAACGGGTAAGAAAACTGGCGCTACCTTTCCGGCGTGACGCCAGACAACACTGCAACCGGAGCATCACCGCATGGAACTCGACTACGAAAGTAAACGCCCGCTTTATATCCCATATGCTGGCCCGATTTTGCTTGAATTTCCCCTGCTGAACAAAGGCAGCGCCTTTACCCTCGAAGAACGTAACGAATTTAACCTCAATGGTCTGCTGCCTGAAGCGGTGGAGTCGATTGAAGAGCAGGCAAAGCGCGCCTGGCGTCAGTTCCAGGACTTTAAAAACAATAACGATAAGCACGTCTACCTGCGAAACATCCAGGACACGAACGAAACGCTGTTCTACCGCCTGCTGGATAACCATCTCGAAGAGATGATGCCCATCATCTATACCCCGACCGTCGGCGCAGCCTGCGAACACTTCTCTGAAATCTACCGTCGTGCGCGTGGCGTTTTCATCTCCTACCCGAACCGCGATCGCATCGAAGATATGCTGCAGAACGCCACCAAACAGAATGTGAAGGTGATTGTGGTGACCGATGGCGAGCGTATCCTGGGTCTGGGCGACCAGGGCATCGGTGGAATGGGGATTCCGATTGGTAAGCTTTCACTCTATA
Organism: Type-F symbiont of Plautia stali; assembly: GCF_059731105.1. Lineage (NCBI taxonomy): Bacteria > Pseudomonadati > Pseudomonadota > Gammaproteobacteria > Enterobacterales > Enterobacteriaceae > Type-F symbiont of Plautia stali. Next base: position 2,639,636 of record NZ_AP035909.1, read on the forward strand.
CCGCCTGCGGCGGCATCAGCCCGGCTTACACCCTGCCGGTCGTGCTGGATGTCGGCACCAATAACCAGCAGCTGCTGAACGACCCGCTCTATATGGGCTGGCGTCATCCGCGTATCACCGGCGAAGAGTATGACGCCTTCGTCAATGAGTTCATTCAGGCCGTTAAGCGCCGCTGGCCGAAGGTGCTGTTGCAGTTCGAAGATTTCGCCCAGAAGAACGCGATGCCGCTGCTGAACCGCTATCGCGAAGAGGTCTGCTGCTTTAACGATGATATTCAGGGCACTGCTGCCGTCACCGTCGGCACGCTGATCGCCGCCAGCCGCGCAGCCGGCAGCCGTCTGTGCGAGCAGAAAGTGGTCTTCCTGGGAGCCGGTTCCGCGGGTTGTGGTATCGCTGAACAGATCATTGCGCAGATGAAATCTGAAGGTCTGAGCGACGACGAAGCCCGTAGCCGGGTGATGATGGTGGATCGTTTTGGTCTGCTCACTGACAAACTGCCTAACCTGCTCGATTTCCAGAGCAAGCTGGTGCAGAAGAGCGAAAACCTGCAGAACTGGGATGTCGCCAGCGACGCAATCTCGCTGCTGGACGTAGTGCGCAATGCCCAGCCCGATATCTTGATTGGTGTTTCCGGTCAGCCGGGTCTGTTCACCGAAGAGATCATCCGTGAGATGCACAAGCACTGTAAGCGCCCTATCGTGATGCCACTGTCGAACCCGACATCACGCGTGGAAGCGACGCCAGCCGATATCATCGCCTGGACTGACGGTGCTGCACTGGTCGCAACCGGCAGCCCGTTCTCGCCAGTAAGCTGGAACGGTAAAACCTATCCGATCGCGCAGTGCAACAACTCCTACATCTTCCCGGGAATTGGTCTGGGTGTGATTGCCTCAGGCGCCAGCCGCGTCACCGACAGCATGCTGATGACCGCCAGCCGCGCACTGGCTGACTGCTCTCCGCTGGTCAACGAAGGCGAAGGCCCGGTACTGCCCGAGATCAAAGATATTCAGGGCGTGTCGAAGATCATTGCGATGGAAGTGGGTAAAGCCGCTCAGCTGGCGGGCGTTGCCGTGGTGACCTCAGAAGATGTGTTGTCACAGGCTATTGCCAACAACTTCTGGCTGCCGCAGTACCGTCACTATCGCCGTACCTCGATTTAATCCTCAGCCTGCCGGACCTGATGGGGTCCGGCAGTGTTCAAAAAGCGCACAGCCAGCCGGCAGTAACTTGCTTCGCTGCGACGCCTCAAGTAGCCTTGTGCCATCTCAACATTCTGACACCGAGTCTCCAGGCGCATGCTGAAACGCGTTTTCATTGGTCTGCTTTTCATCATCTTAGTGATGGTGGCAACTGCGCTCGGCCTCGATCGCTGGATCAGCTGGAAAACGGCGCCTTTCATCTACGAAAATGTCTCTTCTCTGCCGCATCGTCAGGTGGGCGTGGTACTGGGAACGGCAAAATATTACCGCACCGGCGTAATTAATCAGTATTACCTCTATCGTATGCAGGGTGCGCTGAACGCTTACAACAGCGGTAAAGTCAATTATCTGCTGCTGAGCGGGGATAATGCGCTGCAGAGTTATAACGAGCCGATGACAATGCGCCGTGATTTAATCAAAGCGGGCGTCGATCCGGCCGATATCGTGCTCGACTACGCCGGATTCCGCACGCTGGATTCGATCGTGCGTACCCGTAAGGTCTTTGATACCAACGACTTCATTATCATCACGCAGCGTTTTCATTGTGAGCGCGCACTCTTCATCGCCCTGCAGCTGGGCATTCAGGCGCAGTGTTATGCCGTGCCCTCGCCGAAGAACATGCTTAGCGTGCGCTTCCGTGAAGTGGGGGCCCGGCTGGGTGCGCTGGCAGACCTCTTCCTGCTCAAGCGAGAACCCCGTTTCCTTGGCCCGCTGGTGCCCATTCCCGCCGTGCGAACCGTCCCGGAGGATGCGCAGAGTTATCCTGCTGTGACGCCGGAACAGCTGCTGGAGCTGGAACAGAAGTTACGGAAGTAGCTGACGTTCAGCGGTTGAATGAAACTCTGTTATATGCACTGAGCTGCAGTCTGGCAGCAAGGTACAAGACTCAGGGAGCATACGCCTTTCGCAAAGACGCAAAAGATGCCATCCCTGGCAGGCTCAGCGCGGGCCATCCATGGCCCGCTATGCTTTGCTGCAGGCGTACGCTCCCATCGTTTTAAGTGGGTGAGTCGTCTGTTTGAATTCCCTGAGGCTTAGGCGAATCTAACAGCAATAAATAAGCCTGAAGCGCAGGGAACAGGGTCAGAAGAGGAAAGCGTCCCGCGCCAGGGACGGCGCGGGCCGAGCGTGCCATGGATGGCGGCTTTTGCGTCTTTCCGATCTGACCCTGTTTCCTGCGCAGGCTCCGTCTCAAAGCAATGACCTCAGCCTTTAAGCAGGCCGAGCGTGTCATGGATGACGGCCTTTGCGACTTTCCGATCTTACCCTGTTTCCTGCGCAGGCTCCGTCTCAAAGCAATGACCTCAGCCTTCAAGCAGGCCGAGTGTGTCACGGACAACGGCTTTTGCGTCTTTCCGATCTGACCCTGTTCCCTTCGCATACTCCGTCTCACATCAACCGCCCAGCGCCATCCTCATAAAAAAAGCGACCCGAAGGTCGCTTTTTTCGCAGCAGAGAACGTTACTTCTTACGCGAATACTTCAGTGAATCCAGCGCCACGGCGAAGATGATGATGCCGCCTTTAATAATGTACTGCCAGTAAGGGTTAACGCCGATATAGGTCAGACCGTAGTTGATAACGGTGAAGATCAACACACCGGTTACCACACCCGCCACGCTACCCACACCCCCGGCGAACGAGACGCCGCCGACCACACAGGCTGCAATCGCATCCAGCTCATACATAAAGCCGAGGTTGTTAGTCGCCGAACCGATACGACCCGCTTCCAGCATCCCGCCAAAGGCGTAGAACACACCAGAGAGCGCATAAATCAGGATCAGGTTCAGCGGCACGTTCACGCCTGACACTTTCGCCGCTTCCGGGTTACCCCCGATAGCGAAAATGTTTTTGCCGAAACGGGTTTTGTTCCACAGCACCCAGACGAACACAATCGCAATCACCGCGTAGAAGGTGATAAACGACAGTTTAAAATCACCAAACCGCAAAAAGCCCTGTGCGAATTTCGAGAAGCCTGCATCAAAACCGGCAATCGGTGACGCACCCACATAGTCGTAATAGAGTGAGTTAATACCGTAAACGATAATCATGGTGCCCAGCGTGGTGATAAAAGGCGTCACCTTCAGATAGGCAATGATCACACCGTTCACCAGACCAATCACTCCCCCGATCACACACACGGTCAGGATAACCAGCGGAATTGGCACCGTATCCAGCGTCGGGAACACTTTGTTTGCGTTGTCCATCGACTGCAGCAGCGTCGCTGCGACAACCGCCGCCAGCCCAACCTGACGTCCGGCTGACAGGTCAGTCCCCTGGGTCACAATCAGGCCCGCCACGCCCAGTGCAATAATAATGCGCACTGAAGACTGGGTCAGGATATTACTCAGGTTCATTAAACTTAAAAATGTCGGGTCCTGGAAAATAATAATAGCCAGCAATACCAGCAGCACGACATAAATGCCGCCCTCTTTTAACCAGGTTAGCGCATTCTTTTTTGTAGTCGCTTTCATGTTAACAGCCCTTGCTTCATTAAAGGTGTAATGACGCTAAACGCAATATTTCGTTCTGCGTGGTCGTTTTGGTATCAACTATGCCTGCTACCAGACCATTACTCATTACCAGAATACGATCGGTAATGCCTAACAGCTCCGGCATTTCGGATGAGATAATAATGATGCCCTTCTCTCTTTTCGCCAGCTCAGCAATCAGCTGGTAAATTTCGAATTTTGCACCAACATCAATACCGCGTGTTGGTTCATCAAGCATCAGGATTTCAGGCTGGGTCAATAACCAGCGGCCAATAATCACCTTTTGCTGATTACCGCCCGAAAGCGAACCAATCTGCGTATGGTGGCCCGGCGTTTTTACGCGCATGGAATCGATCACCCACTGGGTGTCACTTTTCATGCGTTTATTATCCAGCAGCCCCATACTGCTTTTATATTTTTTAATATTCGAGATAAGGGAGTTAAATCCGATATCCAGATAAGCATAAATACCGGTTGAGCGACGCTCTTCCGTCACCAGTGCGAACCCGTGATTAATCGCTTCATTCGCACTGTGGTTATTAATCGGTTTACCATGCAGTTTGATGGTGCCGCCCGATTTTTCGCGAATGCCAAACAGCGTTTCGACGATATCGGTACGTTTGGCGCCCACCAGCCCGGCGATGCCGAGGATCTCCCCTTTACGCAAATCAAATGAGATGTCACGAATCGAAGGCTGACGCAGAGAGGTCAGATTCCGCACCTCAAGAATGGTTTCCCCCGGCACGTTGGTACGGTCAGGAAAACGCTGGTTCAGTGAACGGCCGACCATCATCGCGATGATCTTATCCATATCCAGCCCTTCCAGCGGCTGAGTCGCAATCCACTGTCCGTCACGCAGAATCGTAATCTCATCACACAGCTGGAAAATCTCTTCCATTTTATGTGAGATATAGACGATGCCGCAGCCACGATCTTTCAGCTTACGAATAATCGTGAACAGGTGATTAACCTCTTTCTCCGTTAACGAGGAGGTCGGCTCATCCATAATCACAATTTTTGCGTCATAAGAGAAAGCTTTGGCAATTTCAATCATCTGCATCTGCGACACAGACAAATTCGCCACTTTGTCGCGCGGATCGATATCGATATCCAGCTCGTCAAAAATAGCTTTGGTATCCTGATACATCTTATCCTGATCGACAAAGAAGCCTTTGCGCGGATAACGCCCCAGCCACATGTTGTCCATCACAGTGCGCTGCAGGACCAGGTTTAATTCCTGATGCACCATCGACACGCCATTTTCCAGCGCCTCTTTGGAGCTTTTATAGTCGATCTCTTTACCCTGAAACAGGATACTGCCGGAATCTTTTTTATAAATACCAAACAGGCATTTTAATAACGTGGATTTACCGGCACCGTTCTCGCCCATTAACGCATGAACAGAGTGAGGCCGCACTTTTAAATTCACATTATCTAACGCTTTAACGCCGGGAAATGATTTTGAGACATCCTTCATCTCCAGCAGATATTCTCGCTGCGCGGTCGTATTATCACTGGCCATATTTTACCTGGCTAAAAAACGGTGGTGACATAAAAAAGGCGCGACAGGGGTCGCGCCCGGAATCGAACTTATTTCTGGAACTGAGCCAGATTCTCTTTATCAACCGGAACGTAAGGTACGCGGACGATCTTATCCACCATCTTGAAGTTCGTACCTTCGGTCGCAGCTTTGCCGTTAGCCAGGTTGTTGGCGATATCCAGCGTGGCTTTCGCCTGGTTTTCCGCATCGTTCAGTACGGTACCGGCCAGCGCACCCGATTTCACCAGCGCCATCGCTTCCGGCAGGGCATCGACGCCGAAGACCGGGATAGAGGTCATGTTGTGCGCTTTCAGCGCTTCAACGGCACCCATCGCCATCGCATCGTTGTTGGCAATCACCACTTCGATTTTCTTCGCGTTCGGGCCTGACAGCCACGCATCCATCTTATCTTTAGCCTGTGCGGTATCCCACATCGCCGTATCCATCGCTAACTGCTGGGTTTTCAGACCATCTTTGTTCAGCGTATCGATCACATATTTGGTACGGGCTTCCGCATCAGGATGGCCTGGCTCACCTTTCAGCAGCACAAACTGGATGGTGCCATCTTTGTTCAGATCCCAGGCCGGGGTCGCTTTCCAGTGTTTCTCAATCAGCTGACCCTGAATGATGCCGGACTCTTTAGAGTCGGTCCCGACATAGTAGGCTTTGTCATAACCGGCCAGCACTTTCGCGTTAGGCTCTTTGTTGAAGAAGACCACCGGCACGTCATTCGCGCGCGCTTTGTCGACCACCACGGCTGCGGCAGCCGGGTCAACCAGGTTAATGGCCAGCGCTTTCACGCCTTTTGCCATCAGTACGTCAACCTGGTCGTTCTGTTTGGACTGGTCGTTCTGCGAGTCATTCATCAGCAGCTGAATGCCGCCAAGGGTTTTCGCTTCTTTCTCAATGTCTTTGCGCACCATTGACATGAAGTTGTCATCATATTTGTAAATGGTCACGCCGATACGGGTGTCAGCTGCGTGAGCGGTTGCACCAAACATCATGCTGGCAACCAGTGCGGTAAGCGTGAAAACCTTCTTATTCATGGTATCTCCGGTTTTATTATGCAGGGTCTTTTTAGCGCTGCCGCGCAACGTGGCGCGAAAGCAATCGGTAAAACAGATCGGCGGGGCAGTCTGCGCAATTTGCCGCTTACCGCTGACGCCGTCTAAAACCTGACTTCCCTGTGCCTGAACACGTCCGTGAAGAGGGGATGAACCCGTTAACCGGCTACTGAGACCACAACTGATGCCGTTACACTGGCGTTACATAATGTTTCAGTCCGGTAAGACGCTGCCATCATAGTGAGAGCAATGTTAATTAACTGTGAATGTAATCACAGATTGAAAGCGGTTACATGGCTGAATCGCCTGAATTAGTGACGGACTCCACATTTTGCCGCTGCGCGACTGAATGACGCCGCACCAGCGTCGGCATAAAGATGTGCGTGGCGGTGTCATCCAGCAGGCCTGCCGCCCCCTGCAGCGCCAGCTCTGTCGCAATTTTTGCCATAGAAACAATAGGATAACGCACAGTGGTAAGCTGGGGATCGGTGTAACGCGAGATAGGGATGTCATCAAAGCCAATGACAGAAAAATGCTGTGGCACCTGAATGCCATTGTCTTTCAGCGCCGTGAGCGCGCCCGCTGCCATACCGTCGTTGTAAGCAAACACCGCGCTGAGATTGAGATTGCGCCCCAGCAGCTCCACCATCGCCGCTTCGCCGCCCTGCATGTCGGGCTCTGCGCTGGCAATCCAGCTCTCATGCGGCCGGATGCCCTGCTCTGCCATCGCCTGCATCCACCCTTCGCGGCGCTGGGCGACATCTTCGATAGGATGACTGGAACAGAGATAGCCGATGCGGCTATGCCCCTGTTGTATCAGGGTCCGGGAGGCCATCAGCGCACCGGCGACGTTATCCAGACTGACGCTGCGCTGCTCAAATCCCGGTATGACGCGGTTGATGACAACCATGCCCGGCACATGCTGCATAAAGTCAGCCAGCTCCGCGTCTGAAAGCGTTTTCGCGTGCACCACCAGGGCGCTGCAACGCTGGCGAATCAGCACTTCAATGGCATGACGCTCTTTCTCTTCCTGATGCCAGGAGTTGCTGATGAGGACATGCTTATGGACGCGCTGCGCCACGGTATCCACCGCTTTAACCAGCGCGCCAAAAAAGGGATCGGAAACATCCATCACCACCACCCCGATGGTGTCGCTGACCTGAGTCGCCAGCGCCTGCGCGTTGGCGTTAGGACGATACCCCAGCGCCTCAACCGCCTGTAACACAGCGTCGCGGGTATCAGAGGTGACGGCGCTGCTCTGATTGAGGACGCGCGATACGGTCGCCACTGAGACGCCAGCCTGACGGGCAACATCACGAATTGTTATCATGCAGCAGTTCCAGAAAGGAAAAAGAGGGCATCACGCCGGGTTGAACACCGGCGCTATTTTGTCAGGGGCGGGCGATGTGCAGCGTGAATTGCGTCACATCAATGAAAGCGGTTACATACAATTCTGTAACCTTTGTGATGGCGGTCATTATCTGGCGTGGTCGGACAGGCGCGGTTTTCCGGCTGAGAGCTGGGTAAGCCGCCGCCACAGCCACTCCAGCGGGCCCTGTGCGAAGAAATGTAACCAGATGAGTGAAAAGAGGATATTGATAAGCCAGACCGCAGGCACCATCAGCACCAGCTCCAGCCGGCTAAAGTGCATATAGAAGCCAAAGCGGTAGAACAGCGTGGTACAGATCAGCGACTGCATCAGGTAGTTGGTCAGCGCCATGCGCCCGACACACTGAATGGCATAACTGAACCGCCAGCGTGAAATCTGCGGCCACCAGGCCAGACAGAGCGCCGCGTAGCCAAGGCTGATCAGCGGGCTGGCAAGGTCGCGCGGGGTCTGCAGATAAAAGCCGCTCCAGCGGAACTCCCAGTGTAACAGCCACTGCGCAGCGACACCGGCCACCGCTATCGAGAATCCCGCCGTCAGCAGCACGACGGCGGCCTGACGGTAGTGCCGCAGGGGAAACTGGCCCGTCAGCCAGCCACAGCGCAGCAGCGCGCCACCGATCATCATCAGGCCCGCCAGCTGCCAGCCATACTGCGCCGCCAGCGCCATCAGTCCCGATGAGAGGTGATCAAGCCGGTTCTGAATCGCTTCCCAGCCGCCGGCCAGTTTCCAGTAGCGCTCATATTGCAGTTCGGCCGCGCCGGGCAGCCAGGAGCGGGTCGGCTCAGGATCGGAGATCGACCCGAATACCAGCAGCACACCGCAGCCCACCAGGTAAAGCAGAATGCCGGTATTCATCAGGCTGCGGGTGGAAGGAACATCGCGCACGACCCGCCACACCACCAGCCCGATGATGCCATAATCGAGCAGGATGTCCCCCTCCCAGAGAAACACCCCGTGCAGAAAACCGATCAGCACCAGCAGTGACAGCCGGGCAGTCAGCCAGCGACTGCCGCGCGGCAGTTGCATCTGCAGACCGGCACCAAACAGCAGCGCAAACAGCGTCAGGAATTTGAGCTGGGCAAAGGTATCGGAGAGGGCCCATGTCCAGGCGTCAGCGAGGGTGACACTCCCCTGCCAGGCCGGATTCAGGTAGGCCGCAGAGGGCAGACCAAAGCCGACGATATTGAGCAGCAGAATGCCGAGAATGGCACAGCCTCGAATAAAATCCAGCGCGTGATAGCGTTGCATGCGGCACCCTGCCCCATTGAGGCGGGCAGCATTATGCGCCCGCCGTTAACTCAACTATGACGTACCGCGCGCAAAAATTCCTGGCGGGTATTCTGACTGGACTTGAACAGGCCGCCCAGTGAGGTGGTGGTGGTCGCGCTGGTGGCATCCTTCACGCCGCGCGCTTTCACGCAGTAATGCACCGCATCAATGGAAACGGCCACGTTGTTGGTGCCGAGCAGGGTCTGCAGGGCAACCAGTACCTGCTGTGTCAGACGCTCCTGCACCTGCGGGCGCTGTGCAAAGAACTGCACGATGCGGTTAATTTTCGACAGGCCAATCACCTTATCTTTGGGAATATAGGCGACGGTCGCTTTACCATCGATAATCACAAAGTGGTGTTCACAGGTGCTGGTCAGGGTGATGTCACGCACGGTCACCATCTCATCCACCTTCATCTTGTTTTCAATGACGGTGATTTTCGGGAAGTTGGCGTAATCGAGACCGGAAAAGACCTCATCCACATACATCTTCGCGATGCGATGCGGGGTTTCCATCAGGCTGTCATCTTCAAGATCCAGATTCAGCAGCTGCATGATTTCGGTCATGTGCCCGGCAATCAGGCTCTTGCGCGTATTGTCATCAATGTCGCGTGTCGGTGCGCGTAATGGCGTTTCCAGGCCACGCGCCAGCAGCGCTTCATGAACCAGGGCAGCTTCCTGACTTAGGGTGCTCATCGTACTCTTCTCCGGCTGGGTGTTGCGCCCGTCGGCTGTTGCGGCGGGCCCTGTAATCAGGCGCGTATTGTGAAACTTTCTTTGCGGGGAATCCAGCAATCAATCAGATTGGTGAAGAAAGCGTTTATCGGCTCCGCCGCCAGACCAGCAGGCCCGCCCAGATGAGGCTCGCGCCGGCCACCCACAGGGCGGGTTCCAGCCGGTGTAAAAAGGCGGTGGAGAGAAACGAGAGTAGCGGGCCCACCAGTTGTCCCACGGCATAGCCGGTGGTCAGCAGGCCAGCCATATAGCGCAGATGACTGGGGGCCAGCTCACGCGCGCAGAGCAGCGACAGCTGCACCACGCTGAGGAAGCCGCCGCCGACCAGCAATGCGCCCACCAGCAGGCCGCTGAAGCCCGGCAGCAGCGCCGCCGCAAAGACCCCCAGCGCCTGCGCCCAGAGCACCAGCGCCAGACGGACGTGGCTGCGCCCCAGGTGGCGCGTGAGGATGCCCAGCAGGATCCCCACCATCGCTGCGCCACCAAAAATCGGCCAGACAAACTGGGCGAATGCGCCATCCGGAAAACGCGCAGCAGCCATCTGCGACAGGAAGGTCGCAGGCAGGATGTAGCCAAAGCCCGCCAGACTGTAGCTCAGCACCAGCCGTTTAAGGTTGCGGTCCAGCACCAGCGGCTCCGGGGCCTGATCGGGGCGATGCAGCTCGCCACGCCGGGGCAGGTTACGGGCAATCAGCGCCACCAGCAGCAGCGCCAGTGCGCCATAGGCGGCCCAGGCCAGCCCCGCGGAGACCTGCAGCGTGTGCAGCGCCACCCCCAGCAGGCCGCTGACAAAGATGCCGCAGCCTGGCCCGGCAAACACGGCCGCCGACAGCCCCGCCCGGCCATGACGATGCAGCTGTTCATTGCTCCAGGCGGCCACCAGCACCATCGCCCAGCCGCTGGCCCAGCCGATCAGGAAACGAATGGCCCCGTGCAGCCACGGCCCGCTGGCCCAGGCCGAGAGCAGCGTCAGGATCACCGCGCCCCATATGCCCGCCGTCAGGCGCAGCTCTACCCGCTTATGCGCCCGCATGGCATCGAACGAGCCACAGAGATAGCCAAGATAGTTGAGTGCGGCCACCAGGCTGGCGCTGGTGAGGGTCAGCTGGTGCGCCTGAATCATCAGTGGCACCTGTGGCGTAAAGGCAAACCGGCCAATACCCATCGCGACAAACAAAGTTAAGAACGCGCTGAGCGCGACGCGTAACGCCATGGCTGAACTCCTGTGGTTTCGGGCTGGGATCTTTTCTGACTTGCTAACAGCTTGCAGGATGTTTACACTCACGAAAAGTGAATAATCATGACCAACTTGTTTACAGGAAGAGAAGATATGGATTTAGTACAACTACGTATGTTCTGTTCCGTCGCCGAAACGGGTTCCCTGGCACGCGCCGCCGAACAGCTGCATCGCGTACCCTCTAATCTCACCACGCGGCTGCGTCAGCTGGAAGAAGAATTGGGTGTGGACCTCTTTATTCGTGAGAAGCAGCGCATTCGCCTGTCACCGATGGGCCATAACTTCCTCAATTATGCGCAGCGCATTCTGGCCCTGAGTGAAGAAGCGCTGAGCATGACCCGCACCGGTGAACCGGCGGGTAACTTTGCGCTCGGCTCGATGGAGAGCACCGCCGCCACCCGCCTGCCCGGTTTACTGGCCGCCTATCACCAGCGCTTTCCCGGTGTTGCCCTCTCGCTGATTACCGGCACTTCGGGCGAAATTATCGATCGGGTGCGTGAAGGCACCCTGGCGGCGGCGCTGGTGGATGGCCCGGTGGCGCATGATGACCTGAACGGCTGCATCGCGTTTCGCGAGGAGATGGTGCTGATTACCGGGCTGGATCATGCCCCTATCACCACCGCCCGCGATGTGCAGGACGATACCCTGTTTGCTTTCCGCAACAGCTGCTCTTATCGGGTGAAGCTGGAGAGCTGGTATCGCGACAGCCAGACCGCGCCGGACAATGTGATGGAGATTCAGTCCTATCACGCCATGCTGGCCTGCGTGGCGGGCGGTGCGGGCGTCGCCATGATCCCGGCCTCGGTGCTGAAACAGATGCCGGACCGTTCACGGGTGCAGGCGCACACCCTCCCCCCTGCTTATCGCAATACGGCCACCTGGCTGATGTGGCGACGGGACGCCTTTACTCCCAACGTGGAGGCGCTGAAGTACCTGATTATCGAAAAATTTGACGATCGGCCGCTCAATGATGAGCTGATCTACCCCTTACAGGCGGCGGAATAAGCGTTCCGCGCTATGTTTAAGAGCCTGGCTCTGATTAATCACGACCACCTGGCGCCACCGTGCGTCACAATCTGACTGGAAGAGGGATTGCATGAAAATGATCAAAACCCGTGCCGCCGTTGCCTGGGCTGCTGGCGAACCGCTGAAAATTGAAGAAGTGGATTTGATGCCACCGCAGAAAGGCGAAGTCCTGGTGCGTATCGTCGCGACCGGCGTCTGCCATACCGATGCCTACACCCTCTCCGGCACCGATCCGGAAGGCGTCTTCCCGGCGATCCTGGGCCATGAAGGCGGCGGCATCGTGGAAGCCGTAGGTGAAGGCGTGACCAGCGTGGAAGTGGGTGACCATGTCATCCCGCTTTACACTCCGGAGTGCGGCAAGTGTAAGTACTGTCTGTCGGGTAAAACCAACCTCTGTCAGGCGATCCGTGCAACCCAGGGTAAAGGTCTGATGCCGGATGGCACCACCCGCTTCTTTAAAGATGGCAAACCGATTTTCCACTATATGGGCACCTCGACCTTCTCGGAGTACACCGTCGTTCCGGAGATCTCACTGGCTAAAATCAGTAAAGAAGCGCCGCTGGAAGAAGTGTGCCTGCTGGGTTGTGGCGTCACCACCGGCATGGGCGCGGTCATGAACACCGCCAAAGTGAAAGAAGGCGACACCGTGGCGATTTTCGGCCTCGGCGGCATTGGCCTGTCGGCCGTTATCGGTGCCAAAATGGCGAAAGCCGGCCGCATCATCGCCATCGACATCAATACCAGCAAATTCGACCTGGCGCGCAAGCTGGGTGCCACTGACCTGATCAACCCGAAAGATTACGATAAGCCGATTCAGGAGGTGATTGTTGAGCTGACCGATGGCGGCGTGGATTTCTCCTTTGAATGTATCGGCAACGTCAACGTCATGCGTTCCGCGCTGGAGTGCTGCCACAAAGGCTGGGGCGAGTCCGTGATTATCGGTGTGGCCGGTGCCGGTGAAGAGATCTCTACCCGTCCGTTCCAGCTGGTGACCGGGCGCGTCTGGCGCGGCTCCGCCTTCGGTGGCGTGAAAGGCCGCTCACAGCTGCCGGGTATCGTGCAGGATTACCTCGACGGTAAATTTGCCCTGAACGACTTCATCACCCACACCATGCCGCTGGAAGAGATCAACGACGCCTTTGATTTAATGCACGAAGGAAAATCGATCCGCTCGGTTGTGCATTTCAACAGGTAATCAGGAGGCGTTATGGCATCCACTCTGGAGCTACTGGAAGAACACCGTATTTTTGGCGGCTGGCAGCAGCGCTGGCGTCATGCGTCGGCCGTGCTGAACTGCCCGATGACCTTCAGCATCTATCTGCCTGAACCGCAGGGCGATGCGCCGCCACCGGTGGTCTGGTTTCTGGCCGGGCTGACCTGCAACGATGAGAACTTCACGACCAAAGCGGGCGCGCAGCGGGTGGCGGCGGAGCTGGGTCTGGTGCTGATTATGCCGGACACCAGCCCGCGCGGCGATGAGGTGGCCAACGATGAGGGCTACGATCTGGGTCAGGGAGCGGGATTTTATCTCAATGCCACCCAGCAGCCCTGGGCCGCGCATTTCCGCATGTTCGACTACCTGAGCAGCGAGTTACCTGCGCTGATTGCGGATAACTTTAAGGTCAGCGACCGTCAGTCGATCATGGGTCACTCCATGGGCGGACACGGCGCGCTCATGCTGGCGCTGCGTCTGGGCAACCGCTTTGCTTCGGCGTCGGCTTTCGCACCGATTGTAAACCCGATGCAGGTGCCGTGGGGTCAGAAAGCGTTTCAGGCCTATCTGGGCGATGACCCGGCGGCCTGGCGGGAATATGACAGCTGTCAGCTGATGGCGGAGGTGGCGCATCGTCTGCCGATCCTGATCGACCAGGGCGACAGCGATCAGTTCCTGGCCGACCAGCTGCAACCGGAGCGGCTGGAAAGCGTGGCCAGTGAGGTGGGATTCCCGCTGACGCTGCGCATTCAGCCGGGCTATGACCATAGCTACTTCTTTATCGCCAGCTTTGTGGAAGATCACCTGCGCTTCCACGCGCAGCATCTTCTGGCGTAAAAAATCAGGGCCGCAACTGCGGCCCTGAACTTTTTTGCACGATGCCGGGCCGGTAACGGCCTGCTGTTGTGTCAGACCAGCGCCGGACCGGTCAGGCCATCAATCATCACCTGCGGAATGCCGCGCGAGCAGTGCTCGATTCGTCCATCGACGCCATAGACTTTCGCCAGGGTCGCGGGCGTAATCACCTTATCCGGCTGCCCCTGTGCTACCAGTGCCCCCTGTTTCAGCATCAGCGCATGCTGCGCATGGCGCAGCGCAATATTGATATCATGCACCACCACCACCGTGACGATGTTGCGCAGGGCGGTTTCGCGCCGCACCAGATCCATCACATGAAACTGGTAGTTGAGATCCAGCGCGCTCAGCGGTTCATCCAGCAGCAGCAGCTCAGGGCGACGGATCAGCGACTGTGCCAGCCCGACTAACTGCTTCTGTCCGCCGGAGAGCTGATCGAGATAGCGCATCGCCAGATGGGCAATGCCCAGCTGCTCCAGCAGGTGCATGATTTCGGCTTCGCTGCTGGCGCTGTGCAGGCCGCCGGAGGCGCGCTGTGCCACAATGATCGACTCCAGCACATGCAGATGCACGCCTGCAGGCAGGGACTGCGGCAGATAGACCACGTTCTTCGCCCGGCGGGCAAACGGCTGGGTCATGAGATCCTCGCCGTTGAGCCACATTTCGCCCTGCCCTTTGTTCAGTCCGGCCAGGGCCCGCAGCAGTGTCGATTTGCCGCAGCCGTTGGGCCCCAGCAGCACGGTGATCTCCCCACGCGGCAGCGGCGTCACGTTGAGATTCTCAATCACCTTATGTTTTGGGTAACCGGCACTGAAGCCGCGTAACGTCAGACCCTGTTCCATCACACTGTCCCCCGGTGACGCAGAATAATACTCAGGAAGAACGGCACGCCAATCAGCGAGGTGACGATGCCGACCGGGATGATCACGCCCGGAAGCAGATTTTTCGACGCGACCGAGGCCAGCGACAGCACCAGCGCTCCGACCAGCGCGCTGGCTGGCAGATAGAAGCGGTGATCTTCACCAAACATCATGCGGGCAATATGGGGAGCGACCAGGCCGATAAAGCCAATCGGGCCGACAAAGGCCACGGCCAGCGCCGAGAGAATACTGATGCGCAGCAGCGTCGCCAGACGCAGACGACGCACGTCAATGCCAAAGCTGACCGCCCGATCCTCACCCAGCCGCAACGCCGTCAGCTTCCAGCTGCTCATCATGGAGAACGGCACCAGGACCGCCAGCGCCACGGTCAGGACGCCCAGCTTCTCCCAGGAGGCGCGCGCCAGGCTGCCCATGGTCCAGAAAACCAGCCCCTGCAGGGTATCTTCGCTGGCGATGAACTGCATCATGGAGACCAGCGCGTTGAAGGTAAAGACCAGTGCAATGCCGAAGAGCACCACGCCCGCCGAGGAGACCTGGGTCCAGCGGGTGATGCCGTCCAGCATCAGGGCGGCAAACAGCGCAAAAACGAAGGCGTTGGCGGAGATCAACCACTGGTCAGGAATGCCGGGGATGCCGACGCCGAGGATGATGGCCAGCGCGGCACCAAATGCCGCCGCCGAGGAGACACCGAGAGTAAAGGGGCTGGCCAGCGGGTTATTCAGAATGGTCTGCATTTCTGCGCCCGCGAGGCCGAGCGACAGACCCACCACAATCGCCATCAGGGCATAGGGCAGACGGATATCCCAGACGATGACGCGGGTTCCGGCGTCGACGCTATCGGGACTGAGCAGCGTATTCCACAGCGTCTCCAGCGAGAGTCCGGCCGGACCCAGCGTGAAGTCGAGGATCAGCGAGGCGATGATGGCCAGCAGCAGCACGCCGATCCAGATGACGCGGCGACGCAGCACCAGGTGGTAGCTATGCATGCTGTGCTGACGCGTCTCTTCTCCCGCCAGCAGCGAAGTTTCGGTAGTCATGTTTTAACCCTGTGTGGCTATCCTGTCAGAAAACGCAGCCACAATAGTGCAGGTGATAATAATTATCAATTCGTGAAGATAAGCGAGACGTGAAAAAAGGGTAAAAAACGGTGTTGCAGGCGGGAGAATGGCTCAGGGAGCCTGTGCCTTTCGCAAAGACGCAAAACCCGCCATCCGTGGCGGGCTCAGCGCGGACCATCCCTGGCCCGCTATGCTTTGCTACAGGCACAGGCTCCCATCGCTTCACGATTCCTGCGGCCTGCCAGAACTGCGGCAGGCACCGTGCGCAGGAGTCAGCGCACAGAACTAATCTTTATGAACCGGGAACTCCATCTCGCTGTACTTCACGAAACGGCTGCCGCGCGTCAGCTTGTAGCCGAACCAGATGATCAGGAACAGCGGAAGGCCGATGTAGGTGGCC
Source organism: Type-F symbiont of Plautia stali (assembly GCF_059731105.1). Classification (NCBI taxonomy): domain Bacteria; kingdom Pseudomonadati; phylum Pseudomonadota; class Gammaproteobacteria; order Enterobacterales; family Enterobacteriaceae; species Type-F symbiont of Plautia stali. Next base: position 2,655,992 of record NZ_AP035909.1, read on the forward strand.
GCTACGCTGTACCAGTCGATGGTGTCGTTGAGAAACGCCTGATAGTTCTGACCCAGCGTGATGATCAGGCAGAGCACAAAGGCGAAAATCGGACCCAGCGGGAAAAAGCCGGAGCGGTAAGGCAGCGCGTTCAGGTCACGTCCCTGAGCGACATAGCCGCGACGGAAGCGGTAGTGACTGATCGCGATACCGAGCCAGGCGATAAAACCGGTCATGCCTGAGGTGTTCAGCAGCCAGAGGTAAACCTCCTGATTGCCAAATTTCGAGGTCAGGAAGCAGAGTCCCGCCACCACCGTCGTCGCCCAGAGTGCATTACGCGGCACGCCGCCTTTAGAGAGTCTGGCGAAAATCCGCGGCGCTTTGCCTTCACAGGCCAGGTTGTAAAGCATACGGGTTGAGGCGTACATGCCGGAGTTACCCGCTGACAGCACGGCCGTCAGGATCACCGCATTCATCACCGCCGCCGCTGACAGCAGACCGGCATTCTGGAACACCAGGGTGAACGGACTGACGCTGATATCGTTGATGTCATTGTGCAGCAGCTTGGGATCGGTGTACGGCAGGATCAGGCTGATAATCAGAATCGCGAAGACGTAAAACAGCAGGATACGCCAGAAGATCTGCCGCACCGCACGCGGGATGTTTTTTGCCGGATCTTCAGATTCGCCCGCCGCGATACCGATCAGCTCGGTGCCCTGGAAGGAGAATCCCACAATCATCGCCACGCCGATCATCGCCGCAAAACCGCCCGCAAACGGCGCTTCGCCCACCTGCCAGTTATGCCAGCCCGCATGTTCTGCACCGCGCATAATGCCGGTGATCATCAGCACGCCAACCACGATAAAAATCACCACGGTGGCCACTTTGATCAGCGAGAACCAGTATTCCGCTTCACCAAAGCCTTTGACGGAAATGTAGTTGAGCAGGAACATCAGGCCCAGGAACAGCGCGCTCCAGATCCAGCCTGGCGTGTCGGGGAACCAGTAATTCATCACCAGCTGTGACGCCACCAGATCAACCGCGATGGTCACCGCCCAGTTGTACCAGTAGTTCCAGCCGAGTGCGAAACCAAAGCCCTCTTCGACATATTTTGCGCCGTAGGTGGCAAACGAACCGGACACGGGCATAAATGCCGCCAGTTCACCCAGGCTGGTCATCAGGAAATAGACCATCAGACCGATGAGCATATAGGAGAGAAGTGCTCCGCCGGGTCCGGCCTGAGCAATAGTGGCACCCGATGCGACAAACAGGCCGGTTCCGATGGAGCCGCCGATGGCGATCATGGTGAGATGGCGTGCTTTTAGTGCACGCTGTAACGCAGGTTGTTGTGTTGTTTTTGAGTCATTATGCATGTGTAAACGCTACGAAGGGTAAAAATGAGGCGAGATTGTAGCAGCCAGCTCGCCTCTGTATAGCGAAGCCACGCTGTTATTAGTTAAGTTCATGATCGCGCCCGAATTATTAGCGGTCACTCACGGCAGTAGGATAAAAAGCGCGTCAGCGCTTTGGAAATATGCTTCTGCCGGTGATGGATGCGATAGAGCGTCCGGGTCAGGCGCGGCAGCGGAATAGCCAGTTCGATCAGCGTTCCCGCCTCCAGCAGATCGGCGATCACCCGGCGCGACAGGCAGCTGATCCCCATGCCGTGGCGCACCGCATGTTTAATCGCTTCAGAGTTGCCGAGCTCCATCCCCAGCTGAAAGCTCGGCAGGTGAGACAGCAGCAGATAATCGACGATTTCACGGGTGCCGGAGCCGCGTTCGCGCAGGATCCAGGGGGCGTCCGCCAGCGTTTTCAGGGTGACCGGCTGCTGCAGAACAGGCGCATCCGGCGCGGCAAACACCACCAGCTCATCCTCCAGCCAGGGTTCACTGACCAGTTCTGTCATATGGCACGGCCCCTCAATCAGGCCGACATCGACGCGGAAGTCGGAGACCGCCTGAATCGCATCCTGACTGTTGCCTACGCTCAGCTCCAGCGGCAGGCCGGGAAAATCGCGTCGCCAGGCCGCCATCATGCCCGGCAGCAGATAGTTACCGATGGTGCTGCTGGCGAAGATGCGGATGGCCCCGTTGTCCTCTTTGAACAGCTGCTCAATCTCCCCCGCCTGCTCCAGAAGACCCACGGCGCGGGGATAAAGCAGGCGGCCATGTTCGTTCAGCACCAGTCGTTTACCGACCCGATCAAAGAGCTGAACCCCAAGCTGACTCTCCAGATCGGCCAGCGCCGCGCTGACCGCCGACTGCGACAGCGCCAGCAGCTGCGACGCCTGGGTCGTCGAGCCACTCTTGAGCACTTCGGTAAAGACTTCGATTTGCCGCAGCGTAATGTGCATCGTCGATCCTTAAGTCTGTTAATGTCTGACGAGATAGATGATCAGCGCCAGCCAGATCAGCCCCACTACCACCAGCCAGCCTGCGATTTTTTTGCCGCGGGAACGCCGGGTTGCGGCTCTTTCGCTGCTGCTGATGCGCACCTCACGTGGCAGCAGGCGCAGCAGCAGCATAACACCGGTCGGGATAATGACCGCGTCATCCAGCAGTCCCACAAACGGGATCACATCCGGGATGAAATCGATCGGGCTGACGCCATAGGCGACCAGGCCCAGCATGCCCAGCTTGTTCCACCAGGGCGTGCGCGGGTCGCGAAAGGCGAACCAGAGTACCAGCACATCCCTCTTGATCAGCGTTGCCCAGCGGCGCAGACGCAAAACGCTCATAATGTCGGCCTTATCGTTTATTCCGGTTGATTATAAATATATTATCAATTTCACTTTTAAGCCAGTGCGCGCCATGATCGACACTCACTGAAGAGGAGTGACCCTTATGGCCGAACTGAGCATCGTTAAAACGCACTATCCCGTTGTGCGCCTGTTTCCCGGTCTGCTGCTGACCGCCGCGCTCGCCGCTGCGGCGAGCTGGCTGGCGCAACAGCCGTTGATCGCGGGGCTGGGACTGGGTTCACTGACGCTGGCGATCATGCTGGGCATCGTGGTCGGGAATAGCGTCTATTCCCCTCTCTCATCACACTGCGACAGCGGCGTCGCGCTGGCGAAGCAGAAGCTGCTGCGGCTCGGGATTATCCTGTTTGGCTTTCGTATTACTTTACAGCAGATTGCCGATGTCGGCGTCAGCGGCATCCTGATCGATGCGCTGACGCTGAGCAGCACCTTCTTTATCACCTGTCTGCTGGGTATCCGGTTACTGAAGCTGGATCGCGAAACCGTCTGGCTGATTGGCGCAGGCAGCAGCATCTGCGGTGCGGCAGCGGTGCTGGCGACCGAGCCGGTTGTCAAAGCCGCGCCGTCGAAAGTCGCGGTGGCCATCGCGACCGTGGTGCTGTTCGGCACGCTGGCGATCTTCATCTATCCCCTGCTCTGGCCGCTGGCGCATCATCTGTTTCCGGCTCTGAGTGCTGCACAGTTTGGCGTTTTCACCGGGTCCACGATTCATGAAGTGGCGCAGGTGGTAGCAGCCGGACACAGTATCAGCCCGGAAGCCGAAAACAGCGCGGTTATTGCCAAGATGCTGCGGGTGATGATGCTGGCCCCGTTCCTGCTCTGCCTGGGGACGATGCTGCGCGGCGGGCGTCAGGGCCGCGCCCGTCAGCCGGTAACCTTTCCCTGGTTTGCCTTACTGTTTATTGCGGTCGCGCTGTTTAACTCGCTGCAGCTGCTGCCTGCGGCGCTGGTGGCCTCACTGAATCAGCTGGCTGGCCTGCTGCTGGCGATGGCGATGGCCGCGCTGGGCTTAACCACCCGTTTCAGCGCGCTACGTGAAGCGGGCGTTAAACCCCTGCTGCTGGGTGCGCTGGTCTTTGGCTGGTTAATCGCAGGCGGTGGCACGATCAATCTGCTGGTGCAACATTTCATGGGCTAAGCGCATCGGGTATCATGCCGTTTCATCCGTGCATAGCCCCAGGAGAAAGGCATGAAATATATTGGCGCACACGTCAGTGCGGCAGGGGGAGTGGATCAGGCCGTGATCCGCGCCCATGAATTAGAAGCCACCGCCTTCGCCCTCTTTACTAAAAATCAGCGTCAGTGGAAGGCCGCCCCGCTGACCACTGAGGTTATTGATGCTTTTCGCGCCGCCTGCGAGACTTATCACTTCACATCACAGCAGATCCTGCCGCACGACAGTTTTCTGATTAACCTGGGCCATCCGGTTGAGGAGGCGCTGGAGAAATCCCGCGCGGCCTTCATTGATGAACTGCGGCGTGCTGACCAGCTGGGGCTGACGCTGCTGAACTTCCACCCCGGCAGCCATCTGCATCAGATCGATGAGGAGAGCTGCCTGAAGCGCATCGCCGAGTCGATCAATGTCGCGCTCGACCAGACGCAGAACGTTACCGCCGTCATCGAAAATACGGCCGGTCAGGGCAGTAATCTGGGCTTCCGCTTCGAGCATCTCGCCACCATTATTGAGCATGTCGAAGACAAATCGCGTGTCGGGGTCTGCATTGATACCTGCCATGCGTTTGCCGGCGGGTATGATCTGCGTACCGAGGCAGACTGCGAAGCGACCTTTGCCAGCTTTGAGCGCATCGTCGGTTTTCAGTATCTGCGTGGCATGCACCTGAACGACGCCAAGAGCGCCTTCGACAGCCGCGTTGACCGCCATCACAGTCTGGGAGAAGGAAATATCGGCAGGACGGTGTTCAGCTGGCTGATGAAAGATCCCCGCTTCGATGGTATCCCGCTGATTCTGGAAACCATCAATCCCGATATCTGGAAAGATGAAATTGCGTGGCTGAAAGCCGAGCAGCAGGCCTAGGATAAGGAGCCTGAAGGCTTTCCAGACGGTGATGACATGATGCCGAGGGAAGCAGCCGTATCAAAGCAAACAGGGAGCCATCTGGCTCCCTGTTTATTTCACTTCCGCGTATCAGGCTTTCGCCAGCTGCTCTTCCGGACGTTTCAGTACCGCGTAGCTCAGACCCGCAATCGCGGTGCCGATGACGATCGCCATCAGATAACCGAGTACCGGGGTAATCGCACCCGGGATCAGCAGAACGAACAGTCCACCGTGCGGCGCCATCAGTTTCGCGCCAATCGCCATGGAGATGGCACCGGTCACTGCGCCACCCACGATGCAGCAAGGCAGAACACGCATCGGGTCGCGGGCCGCGAACGGAATCGCACCTTCAGAGATAAAGCAGAGACCCAGAACCAGCGCCGCTTTGCCTCCTTCCTGCTGACCTTTGTTGAACTTACGACGCGCAACCAGCGTAGCCACACCCATCGCCAGCGGTGGCACCATGCCTGCGGCCATGATAGCGGCCATCGGGGCATACGTCTGCGAGCTCAGTAAGCCAACGCCAAACGCATAAGCCACCTTGTTCACCGGACCACCCATGTCAGTACACATCATGCCGCCCAGAATCGCGCCCAGCAGAACCGCGTTCGCAGTGCCCATGTTCGCCAGCCAGTGGGTCAGACCATTCATGATGCCCGCAACCGGTTTGCCTACCACGTAGATCATCAGCAGGCCGGTAATCAGACTGGCAAACAGCGGAATAATCAGTATCGGTTTCAGCGCTTCCATACTCTGCGGCAGTTTAACTTTGCCGCTGATCAGCTTCGCCGCATAACCGGCAATGAAGCCCGCGATAATGCCGCCTAAGAAGCCGGCGTTGATGCTGGTGGCGATCATCCCGCCAATCAGACCCGGGGTCAGACCCGGACGGTCAGCGATGGAGAAGGCGATAAAGCCCGCCAGTACCGGCACCATCAGGGCAAAGGCGCTGCCACCACCGATTTGCATCAGGGCAGCCGCCAGCGTGCCCGGCTCTTTGAATGCGGTGATACCAAAGGCAAATGAGAGTGCGATGCTCAGACCGCCTGCGACCACCATCGGCAGCATATAGGAGACGCCGGTCAGCAGATGACGATACGCCCCTGCGCCGCCCTGCTTTTTCTCCTCTTCTGCGCTGGCGTTGCTCTGTCCGCTGGCAGCCGCTTTATAAGGCTTCGCTTCGGCTACCGCTTTATCCAGTTCCTGGGCGGTTTTCTTCAGCGCCAGTCCGGTTGAGGTGCGGTACATCGGCTTACCGGCAAATTTCGCCAGGTCGACTTCGATATCGGCGGCCACGATCACCAGATCGGCTGCTGCCACTTCTTCCGGGGTAATGGCGTTACCGGCCCCGACTGAACCGCGGGTTTCAACTTTCACCCACCAGCCGCGACGGGTTGCTTCGGCCTGAATCGCCTCTGCCGCCATAAAGGTGTGCGCCACGCCGGTCGGACAGGCGGTAACGGCAACCACACGTTTCTGCGCGCCAGCCTGAGCCGGAGCCGCAGCAGATGCGCCCGCCGGTGTCGCCACCGCAGCCTGCGACTGCCAGGTCTTGGCTTCTGCTTTCGCGCGGTTCAGGAAGGTTTCCGGCTCACGGACGGCCAGCTGGACATCGCCCTGCCAGAGCGCTTTGCCGTTCAGCGCCGCGTCGTCCGGCACGTTTTTACCCAGCACAATCACCAGTTCAGCATCGGCAGGGTTTTCAGTCAGGGTCAGGCCCGCAGCAGCTGCCGCAGCAGCCAGGCGCTGTTGCGCCATGTAAGCGGAAGCCAGTCCCAGTGTAGGGTCTTTTATCAGCAGCGTTTTCATTATCGCTCTCCTGCTGTCAGTTAACGGGTTGTAAGTCGACACGCGCCATCATGGCGGCCAACTGAGTTCGATCGGATACACCAACATTACTCTGGCTGACGGCCATCGCCGCCACGGCAGTGGCGAGACGCAGCGTATGCTCGCTGGACTCGCGCATCAGCAGACCATAAATCAGGCCGCCCACCATCGAGTCGCCGGCACCCACGGTGCTGACCACATCGCAGACCGGGGGTTTGGCAATCCATTCGCCGGAGGCGTTGACCCACAGCGCCCCTTCTGCGCCCAGTGAAATCACCACATGGGCGATGCCCTGCTCGCGCAGTTCGTGCGCGGCACCAATCACATCCTGCAGCGTCGGCAGTTTGCGACCGGCCCAGATCTCCAGCTCACGGCGGTTAGGCTTCACCAGCCACGGGGCGGCTTTCAGTCCTGCCACCAGCGCCTCACGGCTGCTGTCAAAGATGATGCACGGGCAGTGGGTGCGCAGTTCGGTCATCCAGCGGGTAAAGGCGTCGTGATCGACCCCTTCCGGCAGACTGCCGCTGACGCAGACCATATCGAACTGGCCCAGCCAGGTCAGGGAGTCGGTGGTGAAGCGATCCCAGTCCTGACCCGTCACCTGAAAACCGGAGAAATTCAGATCGGTCACATCGCCGGTCTGTTCGGTGAGTTTCACGTTGATGCGGGTGCGGCCTGGCACCACCTGAAAACGGTTAGCAATACCCAGCTCGCTGAACAGCTGCTGGAAGCCATCCTGATTCTCTTTGCCCAGGAAACCGCCGACGGTCACGTCAATGCCCAGATCTTTCAGGACTTTGGCGACGTTAATGCCCTTGCCCGCCGCATGCAGTCCGGTGGTTTTCACCAGATTGACTTCGCCGCGTTCAATTTCAGGGGTATAGCCCACCAGGTCATACGCCGGATTCAGCGTAATGGTGGCGACACGTCTGCTCATGCTGCCCCCTCGCCCAGACCACTGCTGATCGCCTCTTCAATGGCGTTCAGCGCCTGCTGTGCATCGTCGCCGCTGGCGGTAAAGCGCAGGCGATGCCCTTTCTTCACGCCCAGCGCCACCACTTTCATCAGGCTGCGACCATTGGCAGGTTTACCGCTGCCGTCGAGGTTGGTCACGGTGATCTCGCTGTTGAACTGCTTGATGACGCTGACCAGCGCCGTGCCCGGACGGGCATGCAGGCCATGTTCGTTGCGGATGGTGAATTCAGCGGTCAGGACGTCAGCCTGCTCATCGACTTCGCTGGTCAGCAGCGCATAAACGCCTGCGGCATCCGCTTTCAGCAGACGATCGGCTTTCCCATGTTGCAGTAAGGCGCTCAGGTAACCCAGCACCTCCAGCGGACGTTCATCGGTTGCCGACACGCTGATCAGCATCGCAGCCGATTCGCCCTGATGGTCGAAGGGATGCGCAGCACGGCTGATCGCCACGCCACTGCGCAGGTTGCCCAGGCTGCTGTCGCTGAGCCAGATGCCCTGCCCCAGATTCAGCGGGGAGGCTGAAACCACATCCGCCACATAGCTGGCATCCACAACGCCAGCGGATTGCAGACGACCGGCGTTCATCGCCTGTAAGGTGATCAGGTCGCTGGCCGCGACGTCAAGGGTAATTAATGCGGTGTCGAAGCTGAATTCGGCGGCTTGTTTCTCGCCCATCAGCAACGCACGAAGATCTTCAGCAGAGGCGGTTTTCAGCTGTTCGGCAACGGAGTCATCGCTCAGTACGTGGGTCAGCTGACGCAGCAGCGCCAGATGCTCATCAGACTTCGCGGCAATGCCGATGGCGACATAGGCGGTCTGATCGTCACCCCAGGCAATGCCCTGCGGAAACTGAAACACCTGAACGCCGGTTTTCAGCACCATATCGCGGGTGTCTGTGGTGCCATGAGGGATAGCGATGCCGTTACCGAGAAAGGTGGAGGTTTGCTGTTCGCGCGCCAGCATGCCGTTGACATACCCTTCAGTCACATTGCCCGCCGCGGTTAACGCGGCAGCGACCTGACGAATGGCCTCTTCTTTATTCTGGGCGCTGGCTCCGGTATGGATAGCCTGCAATTCGAGCTGGAACATAATTCTCCTCGCTTGCTGAGATTGAATCGTTTCAGCCGGTGGGGAGATTTTTGCGTCGCACTGTCAGGGACAGGTTGCCGGACCACCGCTGAAACGTTTCAGGGATTGTGGTACAGCGCGATTCTGCAGGCAAGAAAATGCGCAAACGGCGTAGCAGATTTTTGATGTTACGCACATTTCATGACGGTTGTGAGGCAGAAAGGTCGATCCGGCTGAAGCTGTTGCTGTAAGGCAACGACGCCGGCAGAAAAACGTCAGCTGCGTCAGCGCCTCAGGGGGCCGTGTCCGCTTCCAGCTGCAGCAACCAGGTCATCGCCTGCTCGCGCGAGTCGCCGCACATGCTCGCTTGCGGCTGCAGCCCGGAACAGACGGCGGGACGCAGGGGCGAACCAAAGAGTTTGCAGCGCAGCAGCGCATCAAGCTGAATGCAGGGGGTATTGGCGGGCTTGCCGTCGGGCATACCGGGGATGGGGGATGAGATAGAGGGTGCCGTGCAACAGGCACCGCACTGGCTACGGCATTGCATGCTGAGCTCCGGCAAAGAAAGTCGCGGCGACAATAGCAGTCCGGCGCGACAATTACCATGAATGCGGCGGCCTGACGCAAAATTTCGCACCCGCGATATTGCCAGTTTTCACCGGCGCGAGTAACGTTGCGCGCACTTCACTCTCAAGATAGCGAGAACAGCAATGCCAAAAGCCAACGAAATCAAAAAAGGGATGGCCGTCACGCACAACGGTAAACTGCTGCTGGTTAAGGACATTGATGTCCAGAGCCCCAGCGCACGCGGTGCCGCCACCCTCTATAAGATGCGCTTTACCGATGTCCGCACCGGTTTAAAAGTTGAAGAGCGCTTTAAGGGCGACGAGATTATTGATGCGATTTCGCTCAGCCGTCGCAGCGTGACCTTCTCTTATATAGATGGTGACGAATATATCTTTATGGATGACGAAGACTACACCCCCTACACCTTCAAACGCGATCAGATCGAAGAAGAGTTGCTGTTTATTCCGGAAGGAGGCATTCCGGGTATCCATGTGCTGACGATGGAAGGCCAGGTGCTGGCACTGGAACTGCCCCAGACGGTCGATATGGAGATCGTTGAAACCTCGCCGGGTATTAAAGGTGCTTCTGCCAGCGCCCGCACCAAACCCGCCGGAATGAGCACCGGCCTCTCGATTCAGGTGCCGGAATACCTGAGCAACGGTGACCGCATCCGCATCCATATTGCCGAACGTCGCTATATGGGGCGCGCCGAGTAAGCGAGGGCGGGAAACCGATCGTGATAATGTTATAGTATTACATTATCACGCTATCCCGGCAGGAGCCTTTTCCATGACGCGCGTTAATCTCATCACCGGTTTTTTAGGCAGCGGAAAAACCACCCTGCTCTGCCATCTGCTGGCCGCCAGGCCCGCAGGCGAACAGTGGGCCGTGCTGGTCAATGAATTTGGCGAAATCGGCATTGATGGCGCGCTGCTGGCGGATCGCGGCGCGACGCTGAAAGAGATCCCTGGCGGCTGCCTCTGCTGCGTCAATGGCCTGCCCATGCAGGTCGGGCTGAATATGCTGCTGAAGAGCAGGCCTGACCGGTTGCTGATAGAGCCGACCGGCCTGGGGCATCCGCGCCAGGTGCTGGAGATGCTCAGCGCGCCGGTCTATCAGTCGTGGCTGCAACTCAATGCCACCCTGACGCTACTCGATGCGCGCCAGCTTGCCGACCCGCGCGTGGTCGCCGATGAGAACTTCCGCGACCAGCTGGCCGCCGCCGACATCATTATCGCCAACAAGCGCGACTGCTGGGAGGATGAAGATCGTCAGCGTCTGACTGACTGGCAGCAGCAGATGCAGCCGCCACGTCCGGTGATAGCGACCGAGTTTGGCCGGATTCCCTCCGGCCTGCTTGATACGCCGCGCCAGCCACGAGAACTCCCCCTGCCACACCATCATCACCCTCACACGACGAAACCGGCGAGCGGACTGGCCGCCTTGCAGCTGGAGGGAGCGGCGCGCTGGCGGCGGGCGCTGAACCACGGACAGGGCTATAGCGCCTGCGGCTGGCTGTTTGATGGTGACACAGTGTTTGACGCCGCTGCGCTGCTGGAGTGGGTCCGGCAGGCGCCGGTGGATCGGATCAAAGGCGTGATGCGCATCCGCGAAGGCACAATGCGTATTAACCGTCAGGCAAAAGAGTTGCAGAGTGAGACACTCGCCGCCACGCCACCCGACAGCCGCATCGAGATTATTCATTCTGAGCAGGCTGACTGGAATCGGCTACAATCGGCGTTGTTGAAGTGCCGTTTACGCTAACAGAGGTATTGTCGGCGGTTATTTTTTTAATTGAGCTTACTTATGCGCGCAATTCGTCTTATTACTATCCTGCTGCTGAATGCCCTGGGCGTCGTGCTCTTTCTTTCGTGGTATCTGCCGCCTCAGCATGGTTTCTGGTTCGGCATCGATAAATCCATTTTTTATGGCTTCAATAATCAGATGGTGACCCATCCGCTGTTTGCGCTGATCGTCGCCATCACCAACTTCCGTGGCTTTGATGTGGTGTCACTGCTGGCGATGGGCCTGCTGTATCTGTCGATCTGGCGCCATGAAGCGCCTCAGGCACGTCGCCGGATGCTGGCTATCGGTATCACCATGCTGCTGACTGCCGTGGTGCTGAATCAGCTGGGGCATCTGCTGCCGGTGAAACACTCCAGCCCGACCCTCTTCTTCGAAAACGTGCATCGCGTCAGTGAGCTGACCGGCATTCCCGCCAAAGATGCGTCGAAAGACAGCTTCCCTGGCGACCACGGCATGATGCTGATTATTTTCGCCTGCTTTATCTGGCGTTATTTTGGTTTCAGCCGTTTTTTAATCGCGCTGGCAATTGTGGTGCTATTTTCTCTGCCGCGCGTCATGGCCGGGGCGCACTGGTTTACCGATATTGCCGTGGGATCGCTGTCCGTGGTTCTGGTGGGTCTGAGCTGGTGGCTTTTAACCCCTGCCAGTGACGTGCTGGTTAACTGGTTTTATCGCAAATTACCGGGAAAATATAAGCCCGTGATGTAAATGTTAAGCGCGGTCGGTTTATTTGACAGGATGTTAACTGCCCGCGCTAATAAAAAACAGCTCATCATTATTAGTCTGCTAATTAAAATAGCGAGAAGAAAAGGTTATGACCCCGCCAGGTGGTTAAATAGTCGTCACCCGCCGCTGTCAATAAAGAAAATTCCAGAATCCGTTTCTATGCGCCGAATTGGCGCCCCTTTTACCGCTTGTTATCGCCATCATTTCCCCATAATTGTTGCTAAATTAGTCAGCGTGTTACGGTTTGATTTCACATCAAAAAAACCTATATAAAATTGATTAAAAGCACTCGCCACGGCGTGTGTAATCAGTTAACCTCAGTCCCTGTGAGGCATTAGCGGCAGAAAATTCGGATTTTTACCGTGAAAAAATGTGTCCATTAACACATTTTAGTCATTAAGGATTTGTCTTAGTCTGTTTCGCTTATTAATCTCCCTGTTTTGTTATCTGGCTGGCGACAATTCTGTCGTAAGGACATCGAAGGAAAACCCGAATAATGGTCAAGTCTCAACCAATACTGAGATATATTTTGCGGATTGTGCCCGCACTGGCGCTGGCAACCCTCCTCTCAGCTTGTAGCAGTACCCATAGCAGTCAGAACGCGAATAACGAGAATCATGAAGTTAACAACCAGAATGGTTTTTTACTTCAGGCGTCTCAGGATGAGTTTGAAGAAATGGTGCGTAATGTCGACGTTAAGTCGCGCATCATGGAACAATACGCCGTCTGGAAAGGTGTTCGCTATCGTCTCGGTGGCGATACCAAACGCGGAATCGACTGTTCCGCCTTTGTACAACGCACCTTCCGCGATCAGTTTGGCCTGGAATTACCCCGCTCCACCTCTGAGCAGCAGGACACCGGCAGAGAGATTACCCGCAGTAAACTGCGTCCGGGCGATCTGGTGATGTTCCGCGCAGGTTCAACCGGTCGTCATGTCGGGATCTATCTGGGCAACGATAACTTCGTTCATGCCTCAACCAGCAGTGGCGTCATGATCTCCAGTCTGAATGATGACTACTGGAAAAAGCGTTACCGTGAAGGGCGCCGGGTACTGAGTCGTAACCCGTCCTGATCCTCAGATTCGATTTTCTCTCAGCCAGAGAACATGAAACGCTGCTTACGCAGCGTTTTTTTTCGTCTTTTGTTTTATCCGCTTTCGCCATAGCAGATAAAAGCATTGTATTTCAGATTAATAACGAGACATCCCCGGCATTCTCGTTATATTCTCGGTCGCTTAAACCGAAGCAGTCGTGTGCATTAACATAATAATAATTTGATCAGGGGAAGCTCCTCATGCCACTGTCGGGGGCGCTACAGCGCCATGCCACCTATCCTCACCGAATCGCATGGCGTAGCGCGCTCGTCGGCGGCCTATTCTTTCTCCTGTTCACCCTGCTGGCGATTCATCACACCTGGCATAAGCGCGAGCGACAACATCAGCACCTGCTGGAGCACAGCCGGGCGGCATTACAGCAAACGCTCGCCAGTTTGTTTAACAGCACCCTCAGCCCCCTGCTTCCGTTTACCCATAATGCCTGCCACACCATCAATCGTGAACTGACCTCACGCGCCGCCTTTGCCGGGAATCTTCGTGCCATCCTGCTGGTGAATAATGGCAATGCCTTTTGCTCCTCGGCCACCGGCAGTTTCAGTCTGCCGATCAATGTGATTTCGCCCCAGAGTGATATCTCGCGCGATACCGATCTGCAGCTGATGCCGGGCACGCCGTTGCAGCCGGATAAACCGGCCCTGGCCCTGTGGGTGAAGAATCCCGGCAATCTGCAGACCGGGGTTTTCGCGACACTCAACATCAGCCTGGCTCCCTATCAGCTGATGGCCTCCTGGCATCCGGAGATTACCGGTATGGCGCTGGTGGCTCAGCACAGTGCCCTGACCAGCTGGCAGCATGGCGTAACGGAAAATGAGAACCTGCCGACACCGCTGGTTCAGCGGTCGCTGGAAGGCTATCCGCTGCAGTTTGTTCTCTACGGTTCCACTCTCGCCTTCAGCGATTATCAGAACATCCTGCTGAGTGGTCTGCTGCTGTCACTGCTGGTTGCCGGTGGCTGCTGGCTGCTGCTCGCCCACTATCAGCGTCCGGGCAGAGAGCTGATTCGGGGCATGAAGCGCGGCGAGTTTCACGTGGAGTATCAGCCGCTGGTTACCTCTCACGATAGTCAGCCTTATGGCATGGAGGCACTGCTGCGCTGGACGCACCCGACGGAAGGCCCGATTCCACCCGATGTCTTTATTCAGTATGCCGAGTCGCAAAACCTGATTGTTCCACTGACCCGCCATCTGTTTCAGCTGGTTTCCCGCGATGCACACCTGCTCTGTCACACCGTTCCCCGTTATGCCAGTCTCAGCCTCAACATTTCGCCCCTGCACCTGGCCGATCGCAGCTTCCGTCAGGATGTCCTGAACTGGCTTGAGAGCATGCCGGCCGGCCACTTTAATTATGTGTTCGAGATTACCGAACGCGTCATGGTGCGCGACGAAAATGTCGGCGAGCTGTTTGACTGGCTGCATCAGCAGCAGATTCGCATCGCCATTGATGACTTCGGCACCGGGCACAGCGCACTGATCTATCTGGAGCGCTACGCCTTTGATTACCTGAAAATCGATCGCGGCTTTGTGCAGAGTATCGGCACCGAGACGCTGACCTCGCCGGTGCTGGATACCGTGCTGCAGCTGGCGAAAAAGCTGAACCTGAAAAGCGTGGCCGAGGGCGTGGAAACGGGCGAACAGGCGGCGTGGCTGATCAATCGCGGCGTGACTCATCTGCAGGGTTATATCTTTAGTCGCCCGCTGCGGCCGGAAACGCTGATAGACTATTTTCAGCGTCATCGCGCCTGACCGGTCTGGCCCGGGCGGAGCCGAACACTTACTGGAGAGGGCATTCGCTATGCTGCTTCGCGCTGGACTTCTGCTGACAGGTGCCCTACTCAGCGCCCCGCTGCTGGCCGCCTCCGTTCTGCAAAGTTACGCTTTTACTCAGGCCGGGGAAGCGAAATATCCGCCCGGCTTCAGCCACTATGAGTATGCCGATCCCGATGCGCCCAAAGGCGGCAGCATCACCCTGGCGGTCATTGGCACCTACGACAACTTCAACCGCTACGCCTCGCGCGGCAATCCGGGTATCAATACCGGTGCGCTTTATGATGGGCTCTACACCAGTTCAGACGACGAGCCGGGTAGTTACTACCCGCTGATCGCCCTGTCGGCGCGCTACGCCAGCGATTTTTCGTGGACTGAGATTCGCCTGAATCCCCGCGCCCGCTTTCACGATGGCTCACCGATTACGGCCCGCGATGTGGCTTTCAGCTTTCAGAAGTTTATGACCGAAGGCGTGCCTCAGTTCCGTGTGGCCTATCGCGGCGTGACGGTGACCGCGCTGAACGATCTTACGGTGCGCATCGACGCCACTAAACCGGACAGAGATCTGCTGATGGGCTTGCTGACGCTGCCGGTCATCCCGGCGTCATTCTGGAAAGATAAGCAGTTTAATGAGCCGCTGAGCGCCCCGCCGCTCTCCAGCGGGCCCTATCGCATCAGCCGCTGGAAGCTGGGTCAGTTTATTGAGTTCAGCCGGGTCAAAGATTACTGGGCCGCCGATCTGCCAGTGAATCGCGGGCGCTTCAATTTTGATCGGATGCGCTACGACTACTATCTGGATGACAACGTGGCGTTCGAAGCCTTTAAAGCGGGGGCTTACGACTGGCGTGAGGAGGTCTCAGCGAAGAAATGGGCCACCCAGTATCGCGGCCGCGCCTTCGACCAGGGCGATATAGTGAAGCAGACCACGCCCAACGAGGCCGCTACTGATACCCGCTGGCTGGCGTTTAACAATGAGAAACCGCTGTTCCATGACCGTCGCGTGCGCCAGGCTTTTTCACTGATGTTCGATTTTAACTGGATGAATAAGGCGCTCTATTACGGTGCCTGGCAGCGCGCCAGCAGCTACTTCCAGAACACAGAGTATGCTGCTCAGGGTGCGCCGGATGCGGAACAGCGGGCCCTGCTGGCACCGTGGCGCGCGCAGTTGCCCGCCGGACTGTTCACTCAGCCCTACCAGCCTCCGGCGAGCGATGGCAGTGGCTACGACCGCGCCAGCCTGTTAAAAGCATACGCGCTGCTGAAAGAGGCGGGCTGGCAGATTAAGGATCAGCGTCTGGTCAATGACAAAACCGGTCAGCCGTTCACCGTTGAGCTGCTGCTGCGCGGCGGCACCAGCACTGAGTGGGCACTGCCGTTCCAGCACGCGCTCTCGCGGCTCGGCATCACCCTGAACCTGCGGCAGGTCGACAGCTCGCAATATCTGCGGCGCTGGCGTGAAGGCGACTATGACATGATCGCTACCCTCTATCAGGCGATGCCGATCCCCACCTCCAGCCTGCAGATCCTGTGGCAGTCGGACTACATCAGCTCCTCCTGGAATACCGCGCGGGTGAAAGATCCTGTCGTTGACCACTTCGTGCAGCAGATCGTGGCGCACCAGGGCGATCCCGCTGCGCTGCGGCCGCTGGCGCAGTCACTGGATCGCGTACTGCTGTGGAATGCGTATATGATCCCGATGTGGTACAACGCAGAGCAGCGGCTGGCTTACTGGGATAAGTTTTCCCATCCCGCCCGCAAGCCTGCCTACAGTACCGGTCTGGATAGCTGGTGGTACGACGCACACAAAGCCGGACGCCTGCCGGCCAGTAAACGCTAAGGAGACACCGTTGGCCGCTTACTTTCTGCGCAGAGTCCTGCTGATCGTTCCGACGCTGTGGGCGATCATCACGCTGAACTTCTTTATCGTGCAAATCGCCCCCGGCGGACCGGTCGATCAGGCGCTGGCTAATATTGAGTTTGGTCAGACAACCGGCCTGCCCGGCAGCGGCGCCGACAGCGCCGGTTCACATGCCACGCGCAGTCATCTCAATCCTGCCGACAATCAGTACCGGGGCGCACGCGGGCTGGACCCGGAGGTAATTGCAGAGATCAAACAGCGCTACGGATTCGATAAACCCCTGTGGCAGCGCTACGGCGAGATGCTGTGGAACTATCTGCGCTTCGATTTTGGCGACAGCCTGTTTCGCAGCGCCTCGGTAGTGGGGCTAATCAAAGAGAGCCTGCCGGTTTCCATCAGCCTGGGGTTATGGAGCACCCTGATTATCTATCTGGTGTCGATCCCGCTGGGTATCCGCAAGGCGGTGCGCAACGGCTCTGCGTTTGATATCTGGAGCAGCGCCCTGATTATTGTGGGCTACTCCGTTCCGGCTTTCCTGTTCGGCATCATGCTGATCGTGCTGTTTGCCGGGGGCAGCTATCTGGACTGGTTTCCGCTGCGCGGGCTCACCTCTGCGCAGCACGACACGCTGCCCTGGTATGGTCAGGTGCTGGATTACTTCTGGCACATCGCGTTGCCGGTGCTGGCGACGGTGATCGGCGGCTTCGCCACGCTGACAATGCTGACAAAAAACGCGTTTCTGGATGAGATCCGCAAACTCTATGTGGTGACCGCGCGCGCCAAAGGAGTGCCGGAGCGGCGTATTCTCTATCATCATGTGTTTCGCAATGCGATGCTGCTGGTCATCGCCAGCTTTCCTGCCACCTTTATCAGCATGTTCTTTACCAGTTCCGTGCTGATCGAGGTAATGTTCTCCCTGAACGGGCTGGGGCTGCTCGGCTATGACGCCACCCTGCAACGCGACTATCCGGTCATGTTTGGCACGCTCTATATTTTTACCCTGATCGGGTTACTGATGAACATTCTCAGCGATCTGACCTATACGCTGGTCGATCCGCGCATCGATTTCAGGAGCCATTGATGCCGCTTTCTCCCCTCACTCAGCAGCGCTGGCAGCGCTTTCGCCATAACCGGCGCGGCTACTGGTCGCTGTGGATCTTTCTGGTCCTTTTTCTGCTGTCGCTGGGTGCCGAGCTGATTGCCAATGAAAAGCCGCTGCTGGTGCATTATCAGCAGCGCTGGATGCTGCCACTGCTGTTTGACTACAGCGAAACGGACTATGGCGGCGTGCTGCCGACCGCCGCCGATTATCAGGACCCGTGGCTGCAGCAGCGCATTGCCCGGCAGGGCTGGGCCCTGTGGGCGCCGATTCGCTTCAGCGACAGCACCCTCAATTTTGCGACCCAGGTGCCCTTCCCCTCTCCGCCGTCGGCGCAGAACTGGCTTGGCACCGACGCCAACGGGGGCGACGTGCTGGCGCGGCTGCTTTACGGCACGCGTATCTCGCTGCTGTTCGGTCTGCTGCTGACGCTCTTCTCCAGCGTAATTGGCATTGTGGTCGGCGCGGTGCAGGGCTATTTCGGCGGCAGAATCGATCTGATCGGGCAGCGGCTGGTTGAAGTCTGGTCCGGCATGCCCGCGCTGTTTCTGCTGATTTTACTCTCCAGCGTGATCCAGCCCGGCTTCTGGTGGCTGCTGCTGGTCACCGTCGCCTTCGGCTGGATGAGTCTGGTCAGCGTGGTGCGGGCCGAGTTTCTGCGCACCCGTAACTTCGATTACATTCGCGCGGCGCAGGCCCTTGGCGTCAGCGACGGCCGGATTATGCTGCGCCATATGCTGCCTAACGCCATGGTGGCGACCCTGACCTTTCTGCCGTTTATTTTGTGTGGGTCGATCACCACCCTCACCTCACTCGACTTTCTCGGCTTTGGTCTGCCGCTGGGCTCGCCCTCGCTGGGGGAGCTGCTGCTGCAGGGCAAAAACAACCTGCAGGCGCCATGGTTAGGCCTGGCAGGCTTTTTCACGCTCGCGATCCTGCTTTCGCTGCTGATTTTTATTGGCGAAGCGGTGCGCGATGCCTTCGATCCGGGCAAAGGAGCCTGAATGACGACACCCTTACTGGCCATCAACGATCTTTCGATTGCCTTTCGTCAGGGCGATGCGCTTCGCCCGGTGGTGGAGGATCTCTCCCTGCGCATCAATGCAGGCGAAACCCTGGCGCTGGTGGGCGAGTCAGGCTCCGGCAAGAGCGTAACGGCGCTGTCGGTGATGCGACTGCTGCATGAGGCGTCGGTGGTTTATCCCCGGGGCGAGATCCTGTTTCAGGGTGAAGATCTGCTGCGCGCCCCGGAGGCGCGGCTGCGTGCCCTTCGCGGCAACCAGATGGCGATGATTTTTCAGGAGCCGATGGTGTCGCTCAACCCGCTGCACACCGTGGAGAAGCAGCTGTATGAAGTGCTCTCGCTGCATCGCGGACTGCGTCGTCCGGCGGCCCGCGGAGAGATACTCAGCGTGCTCGATCGGGTCGGCATCCGGCAGCCTGCCGCCCGGCTCAACGATTTTCCGCACCAGCTCTCCGGCGGCGAACGCCAGCGCGTGATGATCGCCATGGCCCTGCTGACCGAACCCCAGCTGCTGATCGCCGATGAGCCGACCACCGCGCTGGATGTGACGGTGCAGGCGCAGATCCTGAAGCTGCTCCGCGAACTGCAGCGGGAGATGAACATGGGCATGCTGTTTATCACTCATAACCTGAATATTGTGCGCCAGCTGGCGGATAGCGTCAGCGTGATGCGTCAGGGTCGCATCGTGGAACAGAACCGCGGTCAGGTTCTGCTGGACCAGCCGCAGCATCCCTACAGCCAGCAGTTACTGGCCGCCGAACCGGAAGGAACCGCGCTGCCGCTGCCTGCGGTCGCCCCGGTGATACTTCGGGTCGAACAGCTTCAGGTCAGTTTTCCGCTACGGCGCGGACTGTTCCGGCGGCAGGCGGCCGAAAAGATCATACTCGCCGGGCTGAGTTTTACCCTGCGGCGCGGCGAAAGTCTGGGCCTGGTTGGCGAGTCCGGTTCGGGCAAAAGCACCACCGGGCTGGCGCTGCTGCGGCTGATTCGCTCGCGCGGGGAAGTCTGGTTTGATGGTCAGCCGCTGCATCAGCTGACGCGCCGGCAACTGCTGCCGCTGCGCCAGCGCATTCAGGTGGTGTTTCAGGACCCCAATTCCTCCCTGAATCCGCGGATGACGGTGCAGCAGATTATTGCCGAAGGCATGGCGGTACATCTGCCCGCTATCGGTCGGGCAGAACAGGAGCAGCGCGTCATCGCGGTGATGCAAGAGGTGGGACTCGACCCGGAAAGCCGCCACCGCTATCCGGCCGAATTTTCGGGGGGGCAGCGACAGCGTATCGCCATCGCGCGGGCGCTGATTCTGGAACCGGAGCTGCTGGTGCTGGACGAACCGACCTCCTCGCTGGACCGCACGGTGCAGAAACAGATCCTGACGCTGCTACGTCGTCTGCAGCAGCAGCGCCAGCTCAGTTATCTGTTTATCAGTCACGACCTCGATGTGGTTCGATCCCTGTGTCACCAGCTTATCGTGCTGCGTCAGGGAGAAGTGGCAGAACAGGGAGAGTGTGAAAAGTTGTTTGCTTCACCTGAGAACGACTACACCCGCGAGCTGCTGCAGTCGTCCCGGCTCAGCCTGCGTTAAAGGTTTCGGCAATCGCCACGCCCTGATTTTTCAGGCAGCAGTTAGTGGCACTCTCGTCACGGCGCTGAATGAACAGGCAGGGCTGCCCTTCACATTCGGCCACTTTACAGTCGACCTGAATCTCTGCCAGCACCTCTTTTAACTGCTGCAGGATTTCCCACGCCGGAATGCCATCGTGGCTGATCAGACGCAGCGCCACGAACTCCTGGTCATCCAGGGCTTCATCAGGCTCAATAGCACTGTGGCGATCGCTGGCCCAGCGGAAACGCTGCGGCAGGCGATGCACAATTGAAAGTTGCAGCATCGTTTACTCTCCCCGAATGAGTTTATGTCGCAACACACAGCAACCGACGCTGAAAGCTGACCGACAACCGCTGAGTCCGGACGAGTGTTAATCGTCTGCCCGCGCGCATTTTTTGCGACTCTCATCGCACTTCTGGCTATATGTACCGCGTTCACACGCCGTTAACAATCATTTTAGACGCAATATGATTACTTTTTTAGCTAAAGATTTTCACAATATAGAAACATAACAAGAAAGGCCGCTAACAGAGCCAGCGGTAACGGGGAAAACCCCCTGCGCCCGGCTAGCGGGACGCAGGATGGGGACGTGACGCGTAGAGAAAGAGCAGCAGGGAAATCGTCGCGCACAGCGCGATGGTGCCTACCATCGGCCAGGCGCTGTTGAAACTCATCAGCGACAGCAGCGCCCCCACAAAAGCCCCGACGCCAAAACGCAGGGTGCCCGCCAGTGAGGAAGCCGTGCCCGCCATATGCGGGAACGCATCGAGGATCACCGCCATCGCATTGGATGAGACGATCGACACACAGCCGATAAACAGTGCGACACCCAGCACCAGCGGCAAAAAGCCCAGGTCAAAGGCGCTGACCAGCAGCAGCCAGATCCCCATAGAGAACTGGATCAGCAACCCCAGCCGGAACATCGCGACCGGGCCAAAGCGGCGCACGGCCCTGCTGTTAATCAGGGTCAGCACGAAGAGAAACACCACGTTAAGGCCAAAGTAGTAGCCGAAGTTTTGCGGCGAAACGTGATTCAGTTCGATATAAACAAAGGGACCGGCGTTAAGAAAGGTGAAGAGTCCGGCAAAGGAGAAGCCGCTCGCCAGCATATAACTGAAGGCCCGTTTGTGACGAAACAGCGTGACGAAATTACCCAGCGTGGTGCGCAGATGGAATCGCTGGCGCTGCTCCGGCTTCAGGGTTTCGCGGATCTGCGTGGTCACCAGCAGTGTGGTGACTAATGCCGCGCCCGACAGCGCCCAGAAGATGGCGTGCCAGCTCCAGAGCACCAGCAGCCAGCCGCCGATAATCGGCGCCAGCAGCGGCGCAATGGTGGTGATCAGCATCACGAACGACATCATGCGCGAAAAGTCCTCTTTCGAGTAACTGTCGCGCATCAGGGCGTTGATCACCACGCTGGCGGCCGCGGCCGACAGCCCATGCAGAAAGCGCATGGTAATCAGCTGATCAATGCTTTGTGACAACGCACAGGCCGCGGCGGCGCAGGCAAAGATCAGCGTGCCAAGCGCAATCACCGGCTTGCGGCCGTAGCTGTCCGCCAGCGGCCCATAGATGAGCTGCCCGATCGCGAACCCCAGAATGTAGAGATTCAGCGACATCTGCACGCTACCCGCCGACACGCCAAACTCACGCGCAATCTGCGGCATGGCAGGCAGATACATGTCTATCGACAACGGCATCAGCATGGCTAACAGACCGAGGATGACGACCAGACCTGTTGGCGAATTCTTTTCCTTACGCACACCTTCTCCTGCCCTGTGGGACTGGCACGGGCTGCTGGCAGCCCGTCCGCTTATTTAGCCTGTAACTCTTTTGGCAGACCAATACTGGCGATCTCTTCTTCCGTCAGCGGCCGGTATTCGCCCGGTTCCAGATCGGCATCCAGCACGATGTCGCCAATGCGCTCACGATGCAGCTCAACCACCCGATTGCCGACCGCCGCAAACATCCGTTTCACCTGGTGATAACGCCCTTCGCTCAGGGTCAGCAGCACTTCGGTCGGCGTGATCACCTCCAGCTGTGCCGGTTTGGTCAGGCTCTTCTCATTGTGCAGCTGTACGCCCGCCGTAAACTGCGCGGCCGTATCGTCACTGACCGGCGATTCCAGTGTGACGCGATAGGTTTTCTCGCAGTGATGACGCGGCGAGGTAATCCGGTGTGACCACTGACCATCATCCGTCATCAGCACCAGTCCGGTGGTGTCAATATCGAGACGCCCTGCTGCGTGCAGTTTGAAAGACATCGGCTCTTCGAGGAAATAGAGGATGGTGGGATGATCGGGATCGTCGGTTGAGCAGACGTAACCCTGTGGTTTGTTCAGCATAAAGTAGCGTGGACCGGTGAGCATCTGCAGCACGTTGCCGTCATAGGCGACTTCGTGGTCGGGCAGCAGTTTAAACGCGGTATCGCGTACGATCTCCCCGTTCACGGTGACACGCTGGCCGCGGATTTCGCGATGGGCGATGGCGCGGCTGATTTCCAGTTGCTGAGAGATGAATTTGTCGAGTCGCATGAATTCGTTTTGCCTGTTACTGCGGAGGGAATCTGAAACGGCCTGGTTAACCGTTGAAAATGTGCAGGAAGTATAACGTGATCTGCGTCCGCCTGACAGCGCGTTTACCGGACTTTCATGGCATAATTGCCGCCAGTTTTGCAAAAGTGAGCGCCATGTCTTTTACCTTACGCCCCTATCAGCAGGATGCGGTTAATGCCACCGTTGCGCATTTCCGTCGTCATCAGGAACCTGCAGTGATCGTACTGCCCACCGGCGCCGGGAAGAGCCTGGTGATCGCCGAGCTGGCACGGCTGGCACGTGGCCGGGTGCTGGTGCTGGCGCACGTCAAAGAGCTGGTGGCACAGAACCACAGCAAATATGAAGCGTACGGGCTGGAGGCGGACATCTTTGCAGCCGGACTGCAGCGCAAAGAGAGCCAGCGCAAAGTGGTATTTGGCAGCGTGCAGTCCATCGCGCGTAACCTCGAACAGTTCGACAGCGCCTTTTCACTGGTGATTGTCGACGAGTGCCATCGCATCGGCGATGACAAAGAGAGCCAGTATCAGCAGATCTTCAGTCATCTGCGCCAGCACAATCCTCAGCTCCGTTTACTTGGCCTGACCGCCACGCCGTTCCGGCTGGGCAAAGGCTGGATCTATCAGTTCCACTATCACGGCATGGTGCGGGGCGACGAGAAATCGCTGTTCCGCGACTGCATCTATGAACTGCCGCTGCGTTACATGATCAAGCATCAGTTCCTGGTGCCGCCGGAGCGGCTGGATATGCCGGTGGTACAGTATGACTTCAGTCGTCTCACGGCGCAGTCGAACGGCCTGTTCAGCGAAGCCGATCTGAATCGCGAACTGAAACAGCAGCAGCGCGTGACGCCCCATATCATTCGTCAGATTGTGGAGTTCGCTGAGGATCGGCTGGGGGTGATGATCTTCGCTTCCACCGTGGATCATGCGCGTGAAATCCTGCAGCTGCTGCCCGAAAACAGCGCGCTGGTCTCCGCCGAAACGCCCGCCCGCGAGCGTGATGCCCTGATCCTGGCATTTAAAGCACAGCAGCTGAAATTCCTGGTGAACGTAGCGGTACTGACCACCGGCTTTGATGCGCCGCACGTAGACCTGATTGCGATACTGCGCCCGACCGAGTCGGTCAGCCTCTATCAGCAAATCGTCGGCCGCGGCCTGCGGCTCTCGCCCGGTAAGCGCGACTGCCTGATCCTCGATTATGCCGGTAATCCCCACGACCTCTTCACGCCGGAAGTCGGCGCGCCGAAAGGGGCCAGCGACAATCAGCCGGTGCAGGTTTTCTGCCCCGCCTGCGGCTTTGCCAATACCTTCTGGGGCAAGGCGACCGAAGATGGCATGGTCATCGAACATTTTGGCCGGCGCTGCCAGGGGGTGCTGGAAGATGATGAGGGAGAACGCGAACAGTGCGACTATCGCTTCCGCTTTAAGAGCTGTCCCGACTGCGGCGCGGAAAATGATATCGCCGCCCGGCGCTGTCACCAGTGCGATAAAGTGCTGGTCGATCCCGACGATATGCTCAAAGCGGCACTGAAACTCAAGGATGCACTGGTGCTGCGCTGTGGCGGCATGACGCTGGAACAGGGTTCGGATGCCAAAGGTGAGTGGCTCAAAGCGACCTACCATGACGAGGATGGCACCAGCGTCAGCGAACGTTTCCGGCTGCAGACGCCCGCGCAGCGGAAAGCGTTTGAGCAGCTCTTTATGCGCCCGCATCAGCGCGCACCCGGCGTACCGCTTGGCTGGCAGACCGCCGCCGACGTGCTGGCGCTGCAGCCGCTGTTGCGTCATCCCGATTTTGTGGTGGCCAGGGCCAAAGGCCAGTTCTGGCAGATCCGTGAAAAGATGTTTGATTATCAGGGCCGCTACCGCCGCGCGAATGAGCTGCGCTGACGCGGATGCACCGCTGGCAGGCGGCTATATCGTTTGCTCCCGGCAGGGATAACCGCTATACTGCCGCCCGCTTTTGCATGTGCATCAGCGGAATTGAATAACCTGCCTGTTACTGGGTCGCCTGTAGCAGGAATTAAATAAAGAGACGTATTAATGTTCACTATCAATGCAGTAGAACGTAAAGAGCAGGGTAAGGGTGCGAGCCGCCGCCTGCGTACAGCAAACCGTTTCCCGGCCATCATCTACGGTGGTTCTGAAGCGGCTGTTGCCATCGACCTGGATCACGACTCCGTAATGAACCTGCAGGTAAAACCAGGTTTCTACGAAGAAGTGCTGACCCTGGTTGTTGACGGTAAAGAAACCAAAGTGAAAGTTCAGGCTGTTCAGCGTCACCCGTTCAAGCCAAAACTGTTTCACATCGACTTCGTTCGCGCGTAATCGCGAGCCTTGTTGAACGTAGAAGGGCCGGTTGCGAAACCGGCCCTTTTATTTTGTCTGTCGCTGCCAAAGGTTATCACCGCGCAGCGTCAAAAAAGCCGGGCTGAGCCCGGCTTTTTTATTTGCTGCTGGTGCGGCGCTGTAGCTGGTCACGCAGATTGGGTGGCGTGCCTTTGATTGTCAGGGTGTCCGTTACCGGGTCCCAGAAAATACGCTCGCCCAGTAACATGGCGTCGAAATTCAGGGTCAGTCCCCCGCCGCTGCCGGCAAACTTCGTCAGCTGGCGCAGCGTGCTGCGATCCGCCGGGAAGCTCTCTTCAAGTTCGTAGCCCTGCTCCTGGGTAAAGGCCTGAAAGGTTTTTTCACCCACCGGTGGCAGTTCGCCTGACAGATCTTCCAGCGCAATCTCTTCGCCCGCCTGCAGCTGCTCGTTGCAGTAGCTGTAGACCTGCTGGCGATAATTCTGCCGCTCCTGCTTATCCAGCCCGGATTCGTTGCAGTAGTCATCCACCGCCTGCAACAGTCCCCGGTTCTGCGCCTTGGTGTCTAATCCCACTTCGGCACCGAGGAAGTCCATGAAGAAGTCAGCCACTTTACGTCCGACGCGGCCGCGCAGGAAGGTCAGATAGCGGGTCGATTCCGGGTTGGTTTCCCACTCGGTTAAATCGATGCGCGCGACGATGTCCGCATGATTGATGTCGAGATAGTGGGTGCTGCTGATATCCATCTGCTCGTTGACGCGCATGCTGGACTGGCTGTTCAGCACGGCGATCAGCAGATAGTCTACGGCCAGATAGCGGTAGTGAATAAACAGCACCACGCCGCTTTCGGCGAACGGATATTTCGCCAGTTCGTCACGCAGACGGCCGGTGGCGGCACGGCTAAAGGCGAGAAAATCATCGTTGCCCTTACGACAATTACGCAGCGCTTCTGCCAGTTCACTCTCTGCATTAAACAGGCCGTAGGCTTTGCTTTTTGCGCTGTAAACCCGGTGCAACTCCTCCACCATCGCGTTGACCGTGTTGGTGGCAGGCAGCAGCGAATCGCGCAGCGCCAGCTCAAGCTGGTTTTCATCGCGTTTGATTAACTGGTGCAGGGCAATCTGGTCGATATCCAGACTCATGGTAGACTCTCCTTTTAGCTCAGGCGCGTATTCAAACACCGCCGGCATCGGCTTTCAACTCCATACGTAAAGCGGACGCGGTACTTTCGATAAAATTGCGGAAAAAAGTACGCTGTTCCGGTACTATATCGCCTTTTGAAATGAGCTCAGACGACCTTATGCCACAATCATCCCGTTACAGCGACGAACGCGTGGAACAACTCCTCGCGGAAATGGCCCAAATCCTGCAGAAGGATAAGGCCCCCACAGACCTCTCCCTGATGGTCCTGGGCAATATGGTGACCAACCTGATTAACAGCGATGTTGCCCCGGCGCAGCGTCGCTCTCTGGCCCGATCTTTCGCCGATGCCCTGCAGGCGTCAGTGCGTGACGACAACGCTCACTAATTGGCTGATTTGATTTCATAATATGGTAACCAACCGGCAGCGCTACCGCGAAAAAGTCTCCCAGATGATTAGCTGGGGGCACTGGTTTGCTCTGTTTAATATCTTATTCGCGCTGATTTTAGGCAGTCGCTACCTGTTGGTCGCCGACTGGCCTTCTTCACTGGCGGGGCGTATCTACGCCTATACCAGCTGGGTTGGCCACTTCAGTTTTATCGTTTTTGCCGCCTATCTGCTGATCATCTTCCCGCTGACGTTTGTGGTGATGTCGCAACGGCTGATGCGGGTAGTGTCCGCAGTGGTCGCCACCGCGGGTCTGACGCTGGTCATGGTCGACAGCGCGGTGTTCAGCCGCTTCCACCTTCACCTGAACCCGGTGGTGTGGGAGCTGGTGATTAACCCCGATCAGAGCGAGATGGCGCGCGACTGGCAGCTGATGTTTATCAGCGTGCCGCTGATTTTTCTGGTCGAGATGCTGTTTGCGACCTGGAGCTGGCAGAAACTGCGCAGCCTGAATCGCCGGTCGTTTGGTAAGCCGCTCGCGGCCCTGTTTATCAGCGCCTTCTTTGCCAGCCACCTGATGTATATCTGGGCTGATGCCAACTTCTATCGCCCGATAACCATGCAGCGCGCTAACCTGCCGCTCTCCTATCCGATGACCGCCCGCCGTTTCCTGGAGCGTCACGGTCTGCTGGATGCGCAGGAGTATCAGCGTCGCCTGGTTCAGCAGGGCGACCCGGAAGCGCTGGCGGTGGAATATCCGCTGAGCGACATTACCTTCCGCGATGGCGGTACACGCAATAACCTGCTGGTGCTGACCGTAGATGGCCTGAATAATGCCACGATGGCCAGTGCGCTGCCTCAACTCAACCAGTTTGCCAGCGAAAACGTGCGTTTCACGCAGCACTACAGCGCCGGAGATACCCCGGAGAAAGGGTTGTTTGGCCTCTTCTACGGCATCTCCTCCAGCTACATGAACGGTATTCTGGCATCCCGTACGCCGTCTGCCCTGCTGGGCGCGCTGAGCACGCAGGGTTATCAGTTTGGCCTGTTCTCCTCTGAGGGCTTTAACCCGCCGCTCTACCGACAGGCGCTGCTGACCGACTATTCACTGCCGGCGATGACCAGCCAGCCGAACGCCAGCACCGTCGCGCAATGGCAGAACTGGCTGGAGAAGCAGACAGGTTCCCAGGCACCCTGGTTCTCCTGGATCGCGCTGAACGGCCCTGACGTCACCGGCGACAGTGCCAAAGCCCGTCAGCGCAGTTATCTGCGTCAGGCACCCGCCGTCGATCAGCAGATTCATGCCGTTCTGAGCAGCCTGCAGGCGCGTGATTTGCTGAAGAACACAGTGGTGGTGATCACCGCGCAGCGCGGTCTGGCCCTAGAGGGTAACCCTGACAGCGCAGGCAATCGCCAGACATTGCAGGTGCCATTAGTGATTCACTGGCCTGATACGCCCGCGCAGACCGTTGATCGTCTCTCCGATCATCAGGATGTGATGACGACGCTGATGCAGCGCCTGCTGCATGTGCGAACCAATCCGGTGAACTATTCGCAGGGTGAAGATCTGTTTGCTGCACGTCGTCGCCATGACTGGGTGGCCAGCAGCGAAGAGAACAAGCTGGTGATCACCACGCCGCAGGTGACGCTGGTGCTCAACAACAACGGCAGCTATCGCGCTTATGATGCCGCGGGCAATGCGCTGAAAGATCACAAGCCGGAACTGACGTTGCTGTTGCAGGTATTGACTGAGGAGAAGCGATTTATCGCTAACTGATTAATTATCAGGCAAATAGTCAGCTGGTGTCTTGCATTCATGCCGATAACCAGTAGACTAATCCTCCAGTGTTCGGCACGTAGCGCAGCCTGGTAGCGCACGGTCATGGGGTGTCCGGGGTCGGAGGTTCAAATCCTCTCGTGCCGACCAAATTCTCCCAACGTTTTGTCTGGTGAAGTCCAGAGAGAACCATAAAAACAGTTTAAACGTTAGGTTGTTGAAACCTGCTGTTTTTCTGTTGTCTAGTGAAATCCTGATTGATACAGTGGAATCCACCTGATTCAGCCATACTCATGGGCATACGTTTCTAAGACGGCTTTTTGATATGATTAAGCCTTCCGAGGAACAGAATGGAGACTGCTCATGGCAAGACAGACCAAACCCTTAAACAATACCGAAGTGAAGAACGCCAAAGCTGCTGAACGAGCATTGGTTATTTATGACGGGGACGGTCTGGAACTGCAGGTAACTCCCGGAGGCTCAAAACTCTGGCTGTTTCGTTATTAAAAACCCTTTACTCGTAAACGGGCCATGATCAGCTTTGGTTCATACCCTTCCGTTTCGCTTTCTGAAGCCCGCTAAAATCGTGAATCAGCCCGCGCTCTTCTCAGCAAAGACGTCGCCCCTCAAGAGCACAAAAAAGCAGAGCAACTTCGTCAGAAGAGTGTGAGTGAAAGTACGTTTGCAAAAGTTGCAGCTAAGTGGTTTAAGACCAAAAAGGCAGCAGGATTAACAACTCACACTCTTAACGATATCTGGCGTTCAATGAGTAAATATGTGTTCCCACATATTGGCTCCATGCCTATTTCCAGCATTACTGCTCAGCAATTCATTGCTGCTCTTGAACCTACACATGCAGCAGGCAGGCTGGAAACAGTAAAACGGCTTACACAACGTATCAACGAAGTCATGGATTTCGCTCTGAACTCTGGTTTAGTCAGTTCAAACCCAGCAACGCGAATTGGTAGAACATTCCATAAACCTAAAGTTAAACATCGCCCTGCCCTTTTACCTGAACAACTTCCCCTTCTGATGAAGACTCTCGCATTTGCCAGTATTGGCAGACAAACACGTTGTCTCATCGAGTGGCAGCTACTGACTATGACAAGACCCGGAGAAGCAGCAATGACCCGCTGGGATGAGATTAACTTTGAGACTAAGGAATGGCGCATTCCGGCTGGCAGAATGAAAATGAAACGGGAACACGTCATTCCGTTGTCAGAGCAGGCATTTGGTGTATTAGATGTCATGAAGCCAATTAGTCAGCATAGAGATTTTGTTTTCCCCGGTTATCGAAACCCGCTTGAACCGATGAACAGTCAGACTGCTAACATGGCGCTGAAACGAATGGGATTCAAAGATCTGTTAGTAGCTCATGGTATGAGATCAATTGCCTCAACTATCCTTAATGAGAAAGGTTTCCCATCTGACGTGATTGAAGCAGCTTTGGCTCACATTGATACAAATGAGGTTAGAAGAGCTTATAACCGTGCCCAATACTTGGAACAACGTAGAGAGATGATGGCTTGGTGGGGGCAATATATTGTCAATGCTTCAAATGGCTTATTTCATATTTCTGCTTCATTAAGTTAATACAATTATTTTAAACTGAGAGATTAATATTCAATAGCCACCTGCCAAACCATTCATATCATCCAACAAAGAAATACAGATAAATTATCATTGAATATTAGAATATAACACACCACCTTAGCATGAAATAAAGCGGTGCGTTAAATATCTTTGATAATTTTAAGTAAAATTATTTTAAAAACTAAGATTTACTTAAAGCTGTAAACTTATCAAATGATGCTTGAAATTGACTCAATCCTTTTTCTTCAATCAAATACTTCAAATACCATGACAAGTCATTTTGAATTTTTATTTTCGTAAGTTGAGCATCTAAACTGTCATTAGAAAAGATGTTCTCAATAAAATTTTCAAGCTCAGATATAAAAACCTCAGGAAAACAATAACCCTCAGAAATTAGAACTAACTTAAAAATATAATCTTTCGGTTCTTCGCAAGAGAAATTCAATATTTCATCCTTAACAAAGCTATCAATCTCATCGCGAACCTCATCATTTCCTATTCTTCTAATATTAAGAAGTAATTTCTCAGTATAAAACCTCTTTGACCTTATTTCTATATTTTCCACTTTTGAAATCAACATTTTTACTAAAGAAACATTTTCATATTTATAACCGTGCACAGTTGAAACATGATACAAGTTATTAAGAATACCTATATCCAAAGATATATTGTCATAACCGTTAATTTTTTCATAAATAATCTTTTCAACAATAATGTCAATAATATTGAGAATTATTTTATTTGATCTATTGTATAAATAATTATTAACAGAAATAAAATACATAATGCTATCATAGAGATCAGTGCCTTGCGTTCTAAAATAGGATACCGACAAGATATTCTCGATGATATTTTTTAACTCTACTTCGTTCCAACGAATAAAGCTTAGTATGATAATTATATTTTTATAACAACCATCAACGAATGTCGAATAAATATTCGATTGATCTTTATCCTTGAAAAGCAAACATATGTTTTTAAGAGACTCTAAAACATATTTTTTAACATAACGAATTTCTTTACATTCCATGTGTATTATTTCGAATATTATTTTATTTTCTAACAGCTTGTTTGCAAAGCTTTTAACTACATCATGCTTGCAATATTTTATTAAAATGAAAACATCAACAAGTTGAATTTTGAAATAATTCTCGCTAAAGTTATAGTTTAAACTATCCATGACTGTGTCTTCAAACAAAGACTTAGTTTCTATGTAATTTTCAATAAAAAGGTCGTTCCCTAAAATGAATTTAATATAAGGGTAAAGCTTTGCTCTTATATTGGCTTCATCAGCAGAATAAGCAATACCACCATTATTTCTAATATCCGAGTATTTCCTATACTTTCTTGTCTCTACGCTAAACCTATAATACGCCTTGTAAATCTCTTTAAACTCTAAAATGTCAACAAGCTCATTTAAGTCAGATTGTAGATCATTTGGAAAGTCCTTAATTCTATTCTTATAATTAAAACAATTAAACTCATTAAGTAAAATTATACAAGTGCTATAGTGTCTATCATTAACATTTTTAGCATGGCTTTCAACTCGCTGATAAACTGAATCAAAATTAGCCATGTTAATGGTAGCCATAATGAAGTTACTTTCATCTAGGTAAAAATTAACTTTTGACAAATAAAAACTCAAAACATCCTTGAAATTATTATTCATCATCATAATTTCTAAACTATTTTTACTGTACTTAAAAGTAAGTTTATTTAAAATATTTTCACTTACATTATCCGTTCTCTCCAGAATTTTGTATTCTTTTCCAGATATTAAAACTGAATCAATAAATGCTTTATTAAGAATAGCATCAAAACTAGCTTTGCATTTATCATTTCCACTCAAGAACAACGAATTATATATAAAATTTATTTTTCTTTTATATACATCATAATCATTTGTCAAAAGATTATCTGGAAATTCCAATCTGACCTTTGGTATGAAATTGATAGTACAATTAGTTATTTTTTTTGTTATCTGTTCTGGAAGAAGAACATTATACTGCTTTAAAGCTCTAAATTTATACTCAAAATAATCAATTATTTTATTATTAATAATCTTTAGAAGTTTTTTATCATTCAAATTATTCTCAGAAAACTTTAACATTTCTATAATTAGTGCGCCTCGATCTGCGATAGTGTTTAGGTCATCAAAGAAACAACCATACAGATTTTCATATGTCATTTTTTTTGTAGTAGGAGTAAGTAATGAAATCCCATGATTATTAAGATATTGAGCATGCGCATAACTGAAGTCTTTTTGGATTAAAAATTTGTTAGGTGTAGCTTTCGAGATATTTGTAATCCAAGTAATAATTTGCTTTAAATTATAATCGCTATATGAGTAACCAAGAAAAACGATAGTGCAAGTAGAGAATATTCCTTTTATATAATTCTCAATCAAAGGGAAATTTTTATTATACTGTAAGTAATCATCCTCTTTGAATACGAAGTTGTGCTGTTTAAAGTCCCCATGCATCTTTATTATTTTTTTATCTAACTTACTCTGAGCCAAGTCTATATCTGAACTTATAATGTCATATGGCAGCGCCATTGATTTCACCGTTTTTTCAATCAAATCATCCCAATTAGTTGTAATTATATAATGTGGATTTAATTCAAAAATTTTCTTATGATAATCACTTGGTTCAAGTTCTCTGATAGAAGATTTTATTTTATTAACATATGAATGCTGACCAAATTTCAAAAAATAAAGCTGTGCTATTTTTAAATAATCGCCTTCATCCACAACACCTAACTCTTCTTTTAACTCCTGTATTAGCTCACCCCAGCTTGGTATTTTTAACAATTCAGTTTCGCTGAATTTAGAATAGCCAGCACCTATAAAAAAAACTAATTTGTTATTTTCTTTAGCGTCAAGTATCTCTTTGAGATTACTTTCTAAAAAAGACAAGTACTCCATTTTCCACCCTCTCACTCGAATTATGAAATCAATTTTCTGATAGAAAAAATTAATCTTAAGTCTTGATATTTACACTGTCATACTTAAAAACCAGTTTATTCTTATATAAAATCATTTATATTTTGTTGATGCACTATGTCTTCCATTCCATTTACCTTGCGAGGATATTGAGTGAATTTAATAACTGAGTGTCCAAGGTTTCCCTTACCGGTGTGGGTAGCCCATTTGCAACTCTATAATTCTTGATGGCTGTTCGTGTTGCAGGCCCCATACTCCCGTCAATACTACCGTTGTAAAAACCTTTATCGAGCAAGGCGAACTGCACTCTCATGATCAACCGCTTACGTTTTTCTGTATCCGAAGTCAGCCCGCTACTTGCTCGATTAGCACCTGTGGTTCCTGCTGAGTTTGTTGTGGTTGTGCTATCTGTGTCATTAGAGCGAAGTGAACGGACAGAGGAGGAGGAGGAGGAGCGAGTTCCTGAACTGGATGAGTCTGAGGTGCTTGGCGAGCTGTATGTTTTGGGATAGTAAGGAGCGCTTCCGCCATAGTAACCTCCGCCTGATGAGGAACGGTGTGAGCTATGGCTACGATGAGAACTGTGACTTCTGTGTCCTGCAATGTAGAACGGCACTTCGGTGTTGAGCGGGGCTATAACCAAATCATGTTCGTTCAAAGCCATACCAGGTAAGTCACTGGCACCGGTAGATGAATCACTTGCCCATACAGAGTTATTAAGAGCAAAAAATCCAGGAAGCAGAGCCGCGAAATTAAACTTTTTCATATTATTGGTCTCGGAGGTTGATGAAAACGGCCTTTTGATGAACTGAAATAACCAGCACAGGAAGACTTCTGAGTGCATTCATCACATTCTTTGGGATAGTAATTTTTCCAGTCTGAGATGGACTGTGTGGCAAAATCCCATGCCCTTTCAGGGAGGTGACACAGTGGGTAATTGAAGATGGTAAGAGGGATACCTGACCTGTGTGCAGTATCTACAGCCGAAAGGATTTGTTCGCTGTAGTTGTCGTGCTCTATGAAGATTGATGACCAGTTCTTACGGGCCCATCCAATCGACTCCAGTCCCATCAGTGAGATTTGGTTAATGTTCGAGAACACACGGCCAGCAAACTCTACAATGTCATCAAGCTCTGTATAGTTCGCCTGAGTAGGGATGACTCTCAGTTCTATGTTGATCCCTGAGTTACCGGCATTGATCATTCCCCTGACTGTTTCATCAAATGCTCCCTCGCTTCCGACCAGGTGGTCGTGCACTGATGCTCTTGAAGAATAAAGCGGTATCCCAAACGTGATTTTGATCTTATCGCTTCTTTCTTTCATCTGCTTAGTAAAGCTGACATCCGCAAACTTCCGACCGTTGGTTAGAACATGCAGTGCTGTGTCAGGGGAATTTTCGATTATGAAGTCCAGAAAATACAGGAAGTCTACGCCATAGAGCAAAGGCTCTCCCCCGCTCACTCCCACTACTCCATTCAGAGAGAAGGAAGCGATAGCGAGAGCTGACTGGTTGAGAAGCCAGTCATCGTTTCCAGCTTTAGGAGGTTGAGAACAAAACAGGCAACTGTTGTTGCACCTTTCAGTGACAAGGACAGTGTTGTGGTTTGCTCTACGGGACAGTATCACCCGGAGCATGTTGCCGTTGTTGACGATCCCAATGTCACCATCTTCGATGGAATCGTAAAGTTCCTGGCTCACAATCGAGTCTGCAAAATATGCAGGCAGTCTGGAATCGCGTTGTGTTGTAGTGACAAACAAATTTGGCAGATAAAATTGAGGATTTTCGGGCTTAGCTTTGCACAGGCGATAGAAGCCTTGCTGAACTGGCAAGTCCGATGAAAACCGGAAAACATCGTTTCTCAGCACCTCAGACATAAGCCCACCTTTTGAGCATCTCAGCCATTGGTCCATCCTGAGAGATTTCATTCAGCAGGAAGCGGAACATCCCTTTGTGATACTGGCAGAAGGTTGACCGACTCTTGTCACCAACAGGTTCGCCATGAACACTGATGTTCTGACAAGGATCTGCTCCACAGAAAGGTTGGTAAGCACAGGTATCACAACCGGGCATGGCGAAATTAAATGAAGATGAGAGAGCGGAACGGTAGTATTCGTTGCTACTGAATGACAGTGAAGCAAACTCTCCTGCACTGAAATCTGCTTCGGGATTTACTTTCTGGAGCATACGGCTTTCGTCGCTGCCGTAGACCTTGCCGTCATAGTTGAACAGGATGCAGTTCAGCACAACTCCGCTTGGTGATTTCAGATCTGCATAACCACTGAAGCCTGGATTGAAAATTCTCTTTAGATGGATTGAAGCCGAATGCTCAACTACAGGTATACCCTTCTGGTTCTGAAGCAACACTTCCTGCATCAACTTTTTATAAAACTCAAAATATTCAGGCATTGAAAAAGTGAAGCTCTGCTTCTGAGCAAACCCATATGGGCTGACTGGCCTGATAA
This sequence comes from Type-F symbiont of Plautia stali, assembly GCF_059731105.1. NCBI lineage: Bacteria > Pseudomonadati > Pseudomonadota > Gammaproteobacteria > Enterobacterales > Enterobacteriaceae > Type-F symbiont of Plautia stali. The sequence continues at coordinate 2,691,388 of NZ_AP035909.1, forward strand.
ACATGTCGGTTAGGCCAAGAGACAGATGAGCATCTACTATGGAAGCTGGCTCTTTTGTCAGCTCCTTAGTAACTGTGGTTACCGTAGCTACCCGGTTTGCTCCAAGTTCTTCTGTGATTTTTCTAATGCCCGTGACAGCTTTGTTGTGAGCCTGAGAGTCGGTGAGGATACGGTTTTTATTATGGACGGCTTCATTACCATCAAGAGACACAGAAAAGGTGATATTCCGGTCTTCAACCCAAGAGAGGATGGTTTCATCGAGTATTGAGAGACTCGTGGCAATAACCATTTCGAAAGCATCACTACCTAACAAACTAACACACTCCTCGTAAATTGACTGGACGAGATCGAACCTGAGAAGCGGTTCTCCGCCCTGCACTTCAACCTTGTATGGAGGGGTGCCCAGCTTCTTAATGGTGCTTACGATTTCCGGTATCAGTTCTGTGTTCAGATCGTAACCATCAGCGGTGACCGATGCTCTGCTGACCTGGCAATACTTGCATGTGTGATCGCACCTGAGAGTCGGCACAATCATAAAGATTGGTCTTACTGCCAGCTCGTTCATCAGTCGTTTGGCAAAGGCAGAACTCAGGGAGGCTTTTGAAACAGCCTGAGTAGCATCGTCTGAAATGAACAATCGGCTTTCAAGTAGCCGGGATGTTGTTTGTTCTGGAGGGAATTTGTTATCGGCAAGAAGATGCAGATCTTCGTCATCGACGAAGCTGTGAAAGCCAGCAAGGTTGCTGATGAAGACTTTGCCATTGCTCAGGCGTTCAAAGTTGAATGGCATAGTGTTCATTGAGAGAGTCTCGTATCGATGCTCCTCAAAACATTGTCGATGATAGAAGCCCTGACCTGTCCGGTATGTGCCTGAAGCTTCTCCCTGAGCTTGTAATCATTCAGCAATCGCTCAAACTCGAACTCAACCTCGTCATTCCAATATTCAAACGATACAAGCCAATGCTCCTCATCTTCATCCAGCTTCCAGCGGGCGACAGTGCTCATCCAGTAGAGGCTGTTTCGAATCACCCATTCAGAAGCCGCTGTTTTTATTAGTATTTTATGCATAGCATTACCATTCATAAAGTAGTATAACTGGAATGTAAAGTTTTTCTTATAAATCTTTAAACACAAAAGAGGCTAAAAATCAGCCACTCAAAGGATTGAAAACATAACTTATTGTTTAAATTCTAATTTTTTAACATTAAATGGAGAAAAATCTCATTCCACATTATAATGAGTGTATTTTTAGATGTAAATTTGTTTTGTAATATTTTAGTGTACATGTGAACATAGTTAGATAAGCTAACCAATAGTTCGCCTTATGAACAAAAAGACATTCAAAAACATCTGAGTAGGATTTGCACATGAGCACAGATAGCATTGAGCCAAAAGAAAAATCTATGTCGCTTTTAAAACATTTTTTTGTTTATTTTTTAAAAGTTGCATAGCTTTAGGGATTATTGGAATTGTAACTTTCCTATTTTTATTGTTGATTAAAGCTAAAACACTCCCAGTATTCCTAGCATTTTTATTACCAATTATTTTTGGTTTAATAGGCTCTTTACTTTACTTTTGGAAAAAAACGAAATATTTGATCATATGGTCTACAGATTTATCTTTAGCCGTATCAGCAATGATTGTCGCAACTGCTTCGATAGCAAAATCATACGACCAAAAATGGTATGATTCACTCGGATTGGGTCAATCCGAATATTCAGCAGCAGTCTTTAGCTATATATCTTTTTGTGCGTTAATTAAAGTAATGATAACTATTTATAGCTTTTCCGAATATGAGAAGAAGTATAATTAGTGTTTTTTCTTAAGCTCTTTAACACCCATAACTATTACCACAGGTGTTAAAAAGATCAAAATACAGTTAACACAAATCAATACCCAATAGAGTGGATTATCCATTTTAAATGAAAACATTTCTGCAACAGAAAAAAACACAATAGAAAAGTAAATGGAAAACAAAGTAGAAACTTTCACAAATTCATTCATAAACACCTCCAGTATTAATAACATTTATATGCAATATAAAAAATAAAAAGTCAAATTTAAGCAAGGGCTAACTCATAGATGCTCCGCATCTTTGAGTTGCCTTGCTTTTTCCGCCCTTCGGTTGAAAAAGAAAGATTAAAGCCACTGCCCAATCAAAACCCAACCCATTGACACTATTGTTTTTTATGGTATTTATTATATATAACATACGGACTTGCTATTAATTATAAATATCAAAAGGAGTTGATATGGAAAAAATAAATATTATTTTCGATGATGAGTTTCCTTCTTCGTTTACCAATAATTCTGCCGCAAAGAAGTTGCCTCCGAATCGTCTTCGCAGATACTCAGTGACAGTAAGATTAAACGAGGTTGAGCTGAATAAAGTAAACCAGTCCAGAGGACAGCTAAGCAGGAGCTGTTGGCTGAGATCTTCAGCTCTTAAGCAATTACCTCCCTCAGTTCCAGAGGTGAACAAAGAAGCCTGGCACCAACTAACGCCTTCCCTGCAAAAGTTGAATGACCTCACTTCATATCTAAATCGTCGCGGAACTGATGCTCAGCCTTTGAGTAAGGAGGTTGATACTCTTAGGCTGAAGCTGTCGCATGTGAGAGATGCCTTGCTATCTCTCGATAAGTGACTATCCCTTCATGAAGGGAATGCAGAAGATTCGCAGAGGTAAGTGCTTCAGAGGTGTCGTCTCATATGCACTTGCGCCAGCACCACATCACAAGATAGCCCCCATGATAATCGGCGGTAACATGATTGGCTTTGACCTGCCCCCAGTATTAGATACAACCTTCAGTTAGTAATGTCGGTTGGTTTTTCTTCTTGTTTCCCGTTTCGCCAGCATGTTGCAAATTCAGACGGCGTCTGGTAATTCAGCGATGAATGCGGTCTGGACTCGTTATAGTCCTGCCGCCAGTCATTAATGATTTTCCGGGCATGTAGAATATCGCTGAACCAGTGCTCATTCAGGCATTCATCCCGGAAGCGGCCATTGAAACTCTCAATAAATCCGTTCTGCGTTGGCTTGCCCGGCTGGATTAAGCGCAACTCAACACCATGTTCAAAGGCCCATTGTTCGAGCGCACGGCAGGTAAACTCCAGGCCCTGATCCGTTCTTATCGTTGCCGGATAGCCACGAAACAGCGCTATGCCGTCCAGAATACGCACGACCTGAACGCCTGAAATACCGAAAGCGGCGGTGATCGTCAGGCACTCCTTCGTGAAATCATCCACGCAGGTCAGACACTTAATCCGGCGGCCGCTGGCAAGTGCATCCATGACAAAATCCATCGACCATGTCAGGTTCGGCGCATCCGGGCGGAGAAGCGGAAGCCGCTCAGTCGCCAGACCCTTACGGCGTCGCCTGCGTTTTACACCCAGATCTTTAAGGTGATAGATGCGGTAAACCCGCTTGTGGTTGACGTGAAGGCCCTCCCGACGCAATAACTGCCAGATGCGCCGGTAACCAAACCGGAGACGTTCAAGTGCCAGCTCTGTGATGCGCAGAGACAGCTGCGCGTCAGCAGCCGGACGCTGAGCCGAGTAACGGCAGGTCGACAGGGGCAAACCTGCCAGCCTGCAGGCCCGACGTTGCGACAGACCTGCGGCCTCACACATGACTTCCACGGCTTCCCGCTTCTGGTCTGTCGTCAGAACTTTCGGCCAAGAGCCACCTGAAGCGCCTCCTTATCCAGCATGGCTTCTGCAGGCAGCTTCTTAAGGCGGGCGTTCTCTTCCTCAGGCGACTTCAGGCGCTTAACCTCGGGCACCGCCATACTTCTTGCGCCAGGTGTAAAAGGTGGCGTCAGAAATGGCGTGCTTACGGCAGAGTTCACGGGCAGAAACCCCGGCTTCAGCCTCGCGAAGAATACTGATGATCTATTCGTCGGAAAAACGCTTCTTCATGGGGGTGTCCTCATATGGCTTATGAAGACATTACTAACATCGTGGTGTATTAATCAACGGGGAGCAGGTCACATGTGCAATCGGTACCCCCCCTCTCTGAATCATCCGCCACATTCTTACTCATCTAAGCGAACGATTACACCTCCTCTGCCTCCCACTGCAATACACTTACCGCGGGACATATCTATGTAATATCTCACTGGATTAGGCATATTTTCCATCATCCAGGGAAGTTCTTCAGAAAATGTTAAGTCTGAGGTGGAAACAACGCAGACAGATTGACCGTCTAAAAAAGCGTTTTCAACCTCATGAAAACGCTCATCCCATCCGGAGCCTGTTTCCAGCGCATATTCTTTCGCTATTTCAATCGCCTGATTTTCCGTTAGCATTTCTGAGCTCCATACCAGACGTTATACATTAATCCTCCCACAACAACCGGGCCTAAGAGGAAACCTGCCGCTTCATGCCGCAACATCGTATAGGTAATTTCGTAAGTGTTCCCCAGAGGAAATTTAAAACCCTCAATGATGTACTCTCTTCTCATCCCTCTCGCTCTCAGAAGCCCAATAGTTTCAGCAAGTGCTTCTTCCAGGTAGCGCAGTATGCAGGATTTATTGTAAGCACTTTGCCTCATAAACACTCTAAGTTCTCGTAGCAGGTAAAACTTAGGCGCAATCGCCATATGGACCTGCTCATGATAAAGAGTAGAAAGCATCTGCAAATAGGCGTCTTCCTTTGACATTGCGCCAGGATAATAATTGCGCCCAACTTCTATATCTCCCCAAGGTTTGGTCCCTCCCTGGAGGACATCGCGATACTTCGTAATTTTAATCTTAGGGGTATACCGCCAGCCTCCATTACGAGGCAGATTCATTTTTCTTCCTATATCGCTACTGTAAACCGGCATTTTTACTCCCCTGAAAGGCGTTTTAAATGTATCACCTGGTTTTTTCTTCATCAGAAGCGCAAGGACAGTATTCACACCTAACAGGGTAATCGCATCTGCCAGATCCGCGGCTGCCGCGTCGAGTTCCTGTTCGCTGCGTGCTCCGTTGGTTTTAGTGGCAAAATCAAACAATTTCTTTGCTGCTTCTAATGCCACACCGCCTGCAGCAACCCACCCGACGATGAGCAGCACTAAATCAGCGATTTCACCGATTCCAAAAAAATGTGCGCCAGCCCAGATTACAATCACCCACGCCATAGTGGCTAAAGCTGCAGGTGTGGTCATTGCAAGAAGCTGCTGACCAACATCAGCCGGTAAAAGCGCAGCCGCTTTAGAGATAACCCGTTTTAGCCTTGACTGTAAGTCGCCAGGGATAACTTCCATGATTCATCCTCTGATAACGTTAAGAGAGTAGTAGATTAGCTCTTTGCAGTCCCCTCCCTCCACTCTTTTTTAATAAATTAAAGCAGGTCACTTGTCATAGCTGGAACTGTAAAAAAAGAGATGACACGTTTAATTAACGTTAATCCATAAAGGTTTGCTGTATATAGTGCATCACCTTTATGACCAAAGAAGACTGACGCTAAACTCAAAGAGAAACAGAATTTGAATAGCCCCTTTTTTTTTAAAAAAATGCTTATTTTTTTCAGCGTAACTGATTATGAAGCACAGCGATAACTTCTATGTTACATAACAGAAGAGTCGAAAAAACCAATTCATGGGCTTATGGATGTGCACTGAATCCGTAAAAGCGATAAGATAGTCAGAAAGTTATGTTATGTCGCACATCAATCTGACAGGGGCTAAAGGGGAATATAAAAATGAAATCGGCCATGATGGTTTTAATCATCCTTCCCTTTTGTTGCCTGGTGATAAGTTTTATTTTATATCTGGTCAACAGATCGCAATATCAACGTCTTATTTCAGACTTCCAAAAAGGACGTACACTTCCTGCACCTTATCTTTTTCAATGTAATATGGGATATCTGGGTTCACCACTAATGACCTGGTTCTTCATCCGACTGAAAGATAAAAAGAAGATTTTCTTTTTAGAGCAGAAAAGCCAGAATTATGACTTCGCCAGTGAGCGTAAAAACCAGGAAAGGATCGACAGCCTGAAACCCCTTTATTACACATTTTTAGCCGGTTTCTTTTGCTGCTTTCTGTTAGCGTTTATTGCAATTCTGATCAGATTCAATGTGGTTTAAGCGCAGAGCAACAGTGGGCGGCCTGCGTTTACGTCGTCATGCCGCCGACTTGATCAAATCCCCCTCTCCTCGCGTCCCCGCCAATCCGATCTATACTTAACAGCCTGTGGGTAACAAGAGGAGAGTTTATGACCTTTATTGAAAAAGACGATCCAACAGAAGCACCTGAGTCAGGCGATAAGCAACCTTCCCCGCCAGACCAGAAGTAACCCACCAGGGCCGCGCGTGACGCGGCCTTTCTCTGTCCGCGTAGTTCCTGTTCGCAACATTCAGATTAATCCTGCCAGCCGTTAACATTATTCGTGCAATCAGCCAGTTATGGCTTGCAAGAGAGGTGGATCCGCCTCACAGAAATTACCTCCCGCTACGCTTTTTCATCAAAGTGAAACAAAAATGTCACAGAAACGCCTTACCCTGAATTCCCCTGAAACTGACGGATAATGTGTATGGCGATTAAAGCAAAGAGCCTGAAAGATGCAGAAACGTTATTGCACTCAGGCATCAGCAAAGTGGAACTGGCGTATGACATCGGCAGCGACGATTTCTTTCGCCTGGCAAGCCACTGGTGCGACCGCGGCGCGCGTATCAGCAAAGGTCATCACCATTTTGTTGTTTCTCTGAAGAGTTTTGCCATCCCGCCCAACGACTGATCCCGGCAGGCTGCTTGCCCTGTTCGCATGCACCTGATTTAATGCCGTTTTGGCATCCATCATGGTTCCGCATGCGCTATCCCGACCTGCCGCTGCCGCCTGTTGCAGGCGGCTTTATTCTCTCCTCGCATCTGAGCCACAGCGATCCGCTGCTGGCGGTGAGTCACTTTAATCTGCACGCTTACGATGAGGCACTGGCTGCTGCCTGGGGCATCACGCTGCCTGCCCGCCTGCAACAGGCTGTCCGCAAACGTCGTGCCGAATATCTGGCCAGCCGGATGCTGGTGAGGTCGGTCATGGCAGAGCTGGGCATCCCTGACTTTATCCTGAACAATGCCCCCGATCGCTCTCCCTGCTGGCCAGCGGGTATTCAGGCGTCGCTGTCACACAGTGCGGGCGTTGTGGTCGTCGCGGCAACGCGTCAGTCCTGCACTGTCGGGGTCGATGTTGAACAGATCATGGCGGAGACAACGGCAAACGACATGGCCGGGCTGCTGATGAATGCGCAGGAGCAGCAACTGCTGCGGTCGCTGCCGGTCAGCTTCAGTGCCGCCGCGACCCTGCTGTTCTCACTGAAAGAGAGTGTTTACAAGGCACTCTGGCCTCAACTGCATCAGCCGATGGACTTTCTTCAGGCGGCGCTGGTGTCGGTGGATTGTGCCCGACAGCGCGCCACGCTGCGGCTGACTCAGCACTTCAGCAAGCGATTTCCGGCGGGCACATTATTACAGGCGACATTTTTGTGGCGAGAGAATCTGGTGATAACGCAGGTAGTGCATCCGGTTTAAAAAACCGGCTAAACAACACAGCTTAGCCGGGGGTAAACACAGACGAAAGAAGAAGTTTCAGGATCGCAGAAACCGCTGTTTCTGCTGTCTGCTACAGTAACCGCTTTCAGGCGCGGCCTGCCAATACGCTTTTTTGCTAAGTTTTGCCATCTGCCGCTAAAGGCCGGTGTCGGTGCGTTTTACCGAGTCGAGCGTGGCGAGGTCGCGCTCATTACCGGTCAGCTCCGTTAACTGCCCTTCGCGCATCTCCAGCAGCCGGTCAGCGTGAATGAAATAGTGATCGTCATGGCTGATGGCAAATACCGTTTTGCCCGCCTCCTGCAGCCACGGCAGCAGCTCACGATAGAAGATGCGACGGAAATGGGGGTCCTGATCGGCCGCCCACTCATCCAGCAGCAGCACATCCCGCTCTTCTGCCACCGCCAGTAGCAGTGCCAGGCGCTTGCTCTGTCCTTTGGACAGCCGGAGGTTCAGCACCTTATTACCGGCAAGTTTCAGCTTATCCTGCATCTTCAGCCTCTCCAGCCACTGCTGAACCAGCGCCGGATTGGCCGGAACCCCTTCCCGCCCGATGAGCCGATCAAACAGGTGCAGATCGGTAAAGACCGCCGAGAACTGACTGCGCCAGCGATCGAGTTCATCTGCCGTGATCGGCTGGCCATCCAGCAGCAGCGTGCCGGACTGCGGCTGATAAAGCCCGGTCAGCAGCATCGCCAGCGTCGATTTCCCGCTGCCGTTACCGCCAATCAGAAAGACCAGCTCTCCCCGGCGCAGCGTCAGGTTGATCGGCCCGACCTTAAAGCCGTTGTCGCCGTAGTGGAAGGAGACATCACGTAACTCCAGCGTCTGCCACGCCGCGGTGGCGGCTGGCGCGTGGAAGCCGGGCTGATAGGGAGCGAGATCGAAGGCGTTAAGCTTACGGAACGCCACCTGCGCGCTGAGCAGCGTAGGCAGCGCGCCGACCGCCGAGAGCAGCGGCGTGCGCAGAAACAGCAGCGTCAGAGAGAAGGTCGCGGCGACGGCCGTGTCAGCCCAGCCCAGGCTGTTGGCCATAAAAAAGACGATGCCGATAGCGCCTAAGGTCATGATGTTCGACCAGTTAACCGCACTGAGATGATAGGTGTCGGCCCGCACAATATGATGACGCCAGGCGCGGGCATCTTCCTGATAAACCGTGTCGTAGACCTGCTGAGCGCGCGACCGGTTAAGCTGCAGCTCTTTACGCCCCTCTATCACCGTCTGGTAATCGCGATAGAGGCTATCTTCGATGTCCCGCAGCTTCGCCATATGCTGATAGACCCGCGAGACCAGCAGCCAGCCGCCCACCAGCGTGACGGCCATCCAGAGACTGGTCACCAGTAACATCTCCGGGGAGAGCCAGGCGAGATAGATCGCCGAACCGAGGGTAATGATGACGCCCTGAAACAGCTCCGGCAGGCGCACAAAGGCCAGCGTAATGGCGCGCACATCGCTGGTCAGCCCGGCCAGCAGCTGGGCACTGCCGAGTTGCTCAATGCGCTCGACCCGGGTGTCGAGAATACGTTTGATAAATTCACCGCGCAGCCGCCAGACAAACTGATGGCCGAGCGTCGTCAGCGCCAGCTGCGAGGCGAGCGTGACCGCCATCAGCACCACCAGCTGCAACAGGAACTGCGGCAGCACCGCAAAAGAGGTGTTAATGGCGACAATCATTTCGCGGTTGATGAAGGCGATCATCCCGATGCCCAGCACTGCGCTTAACAGCGTCAGGGCAATCACCCCAATGAAAGGCCAGCGGAACTGGCGAAAAACAACGTGTAGCAACGTCATGCAGGCAATCCAGCAGTCAAAAAACAGCCTGCAGTGTAATGGGATGCGGAATGATAGCAATAGTTATTCTCACCACGCCGCCCCGCGCCCCAGGGCTCAGAAGGCGCGGCGGAACGTGAGGTTATAACGCCAGGCACCCACCAGCGGATGCACGCCGGGCTTGAGCGGCAGGATACCGTGATAACGCAGGCGTGACGGCCCGCCCCACACCACAATGTCGCCATGTTCCAGCAGCACCCGCTGGGTAGCGTCGCCCCGCTCAAAGCCGCCAAACTGAAACACGGCCGGTAGCCCCAGCGACACGGAGACAATGGGCTGGCGCATATCTTTTTCATCTTTGTCCTGATGCAGCGTCAGCTTTGCGCCCGGTTCATAGCGATTAAGTAAACAGGCATCCGGATTGAAGCCGGGAAAGCCCGCTTCAAGGGCGGCCTGTTGCGCCAGGGTGCGAAACAGGGGCGGCATCGGGGGCCAGCGGCGGCCATTAAGATTGTCCTGCTGCTCATACTGATAGCCGCGCGAATCCACCGACCAGCCAAAGTCGCCGCAGTTGGTCATCGCGACCGACATGCGGTGCCCGCCGGGCGTAATGCGGTGGGCAAACGGATTCTGTTCTGCAATCGCCATCACCTGCTGATACAGCGTTTCTGCATCCTCACGCGCGCGGCGGCGCAGGATCACGGCGCCTTCTGCCAGCGGCTCCTGCCAGGGTTGCTCTTCACTAAAGAGATCTAACATCAGGGTTCTCCGGTCGTTTCAGCGGGGATCAGGAAAGCAGCAAACTGCGGCGACATCCAGCTGACAAATTTATCGCCCTGTTTGCTGATCAGATAGACCGCCAGATGCTGTTCGAGTGCCAGCGCTTTGGCTTTCTCCGTGCCGAGTACCATCAGGCCCGTATCCCAGCCATCCGCTTCCAGCGCCGTGGTGGCAATCACCGTGGCGGAAACCAGCTTATGCTCAATAGGCCGTCCGGTAACGGGATCGATGACATGAGAAATCCGTTTGCCGTCCAGTTCATAATAGTTGCGATAGCTGCCGGAGGTGCTGATGCCGTGGCCCTGCAGATCAACGCGCGCCTGAACGGCATTCTCGCGGTCGGTAGGTTTCTGGATCGCCACCCGCCAGGGCTGCTGCTGCGCATTCAGCCCGCGGCTCAGCACCGCGCCGCCCACCGACACCAGATAGTTGTTGATGCCGAGCTGCTCCATCAGTCGCGCCAGATGATCGGTCGCAAAGCCCTCGCCGACGGTTGAGAGGTCAACATAGAGTCCCGGCAGATCTTTCTGCAGCCACTGCCCCCCGGCGCCCTGCACCACCCGCAGATGCTGCAGACCGGTCTCCGCCCGGGCAGCCGCGATCTGTGCAGCATCGGGGGTGTGGACGGGCTGTTTCGTCGGGCCGAAGCCCCACAGATTGACCAGCGGGCCGACAGTGATATCCATCGCGCCACCGGTTTTACGGCCAATCCGCAGTGCAGTGGTGACAATGTCTGCCATGTTTTCACTCACCGGCTGCGGTGTGAGATCGCGGCTTTGGTTAAAGCGTGACAGCGCGGAGTCCGGCTTCCACGTCGAGAGTTCCGCATCGTCAGCATCCAGCCGCTGCTGAATACGCTGCTGCAGTTCCGCCTTGCGCGCCTGATCGACACCCGCCAGGCTCACCCGCCAGACGGTTCCCATCGTTTTCCCTTCCAGCACCAGCGCCGGTTCAGCCGCAGGTTTATCGCAGGCCACTAATGACAGTGCCAGCACTGCTGTAAGCAGCAGATTAGTCTGATAACGCATCCTTCCTCACTTGTAACACTTTATTCCGACCTACTACAAAGCATAAACTTCGGGTAAAGACGCTTAAAGAGAGTTGAATCTCTCTGTTAAGCCCCTCAAACTTGACCCGTCATCTACCCTCTGCCCGCCTTTAATCAGGCGATCGACATTCATTTAATAAAGGAGCAGCAGATGATCTATCTGATTCTCGCCATTGCCCTGGGGCTGTTTGTTTTCAGCACCTATAAAGTTCTGCATCAGCGTCGTCATCGTCACATGCTCCCTTCCCGGCCGCGCCATTAAAAGGCTGCACTGCACCGGCGTGGGGCAATCTGCTCCCGTCGGGCGCAGCAAGTGTATCAAAGCAGGCGTAAAGTCTGTGGCTGTGAGAGCGGTTAAGCTGGCATGAATTCTGCACTGTTGAAACAGTGTTTATCTCTGATGAGAGGTGCAGAATGAAAAATTCCGGATGGCAGGCAGCCTGGCAGCACTGGCTGAGCTTTTCAGCTTTCACCCTGGCGGGTGTGGCCTTTGAAGGTGCGCGATTTGGCAGCGTGGTATCGCCAGAAACCACGCTGGCGGCACCGGCAAAATGGCGCAAGGCTGACGCGGTCAGCCCGCAGGGTCACGCAGGAGCGCAGCGGTAACTGCGCTCCCTGTTGACTCAGAACTGGTAAACCAGACCCAGTGCCACCACGTCGTCGGTATTGATACCGGCTGCGTCGGTGAAGTCGTTGTCGTCCAGCAGGTTGATCTGGTAATCAACATAGGTGGACATGTTTTTGTTGAAGTAGTAGGTCGCACCGACATCAACATATTTTTTCAGGTTCTGTTTGCCCCAGTTCTGCACGTCGGTGCCGCGTGAGGTCACGTAGGCCAGAGAAGGACGCAGGCCAAAGTCGAACTGATACTGGGCAACCAGTTCCCAGTTGTCCGCTTTATCGGCATAACCGTAGGCTGAAGAGCTGTCACTGCTGTCGCCGAAGCGGGTGGCGTTGTAAGAGCGTGAGTACATTGCCGCCAGGTAGACGTTGTTGGCATCATATTTCAGACCACCGGTGTAAACTTCCGCCTTATCACCCCGTCCCAGGATACCCTCTGATCCGCCATTCTGGCGGTTCGTGCGATCGGACTGGAATGCGGCTGCACCGATACCGAAACCTGAGCCCAGATCATAGGTGGTGCTCAGACCCCAGCCGTCACCATTCTCACCCAGCACGTCGCGGCCACCAGCCGACTCGGTGTTGTTATCATTTTTGCCCTGATACTGAACCGCAAAGTTCCAGCCATCCACCAGACCAAAGAAGTTATTGTTACGGTAGGTCGCCATGCCGTTGCCGCGCTGGAACATGAAGTTATCAGCGCCATAGGTATCCCCGCCGAACTCTGGCAGCACGTCGGTCCATGCGCCGATATCGTAGGCGACACCGTAGTTACGGCCGTAGTCGAATGAACCGGCATCACCGAACTTCAGTCCGGCAAAGCCCACGCGGGTATAGCTGTCGGCGGTGCCTTCATCCTCGGAGTTGTTCAGCGCAGCCTGATATTCCCACTGACCATAACCGGTCAGCTCGTTGCTGATCTCCGTTTCACCTTTGAAGCCAAAACGAACGTATGACTTGTCACCGTCAGAGCCGTCGTTGTCAGAGAAGTAGTGCAGACCGTCAACCTTACCGAACAGATCCAGTTTGTTGCCGTCTTTGTTATAAATTTCAGCTGCGTTTGCGGATCCTGCTGCTGCCAGTAATGCAGGGATCACCAGGGAGAGAACGCGACGTTTCATTTTATTACCCTCTGTTATGTGCCTTTATAATTTGCCACTGCTAACTGAATGTTTAAAATTCAGCCGGCAGGCCATTGTTCTTTTATAACGGGTAATAATCCACCTGGAAAATGCTACTAAATTTCCAAAAGTGTTACACAAGTCGAAACAGTTATTTCATAATGTAAATTACGGGGAACTAATAACCAGCACAGATCGATAAAAATTGCCGCACGAATCGCTAAACCTATTCAGATTCATTGGTTATCAATGAGTTATTTCAGATCATTCCGAAGCACTGAATGATAAAACTTATGACTCATCTGAGAATAGAATAGTCCCCGCTATCATCATTTATTCCATTATTACCTTCATTCTCCCCGAATGAGATGTACAACTTATTATTTCCCGCCGGACAATTTGTCCGGCTTTTTTTTGCCTGCGATTTACCGTTTCGCTATATCTGCGTAAACTTTCTTAAGTGGGTTAAATTAACATCCGGCGGTTACCGCACAGAGTGGTAAATTTCGCCCCCTTTTCCCGCCTGAATGCTGAAATAACCGCCATGTTAATTTATCACCGTAATTAAGCAGGCGGTTAGAGTGGCTTCAGAAAAGTCTCAGCGCTCCCGCAGCGATTCTTTGACTTTATTCAGGGGCTTAATCAGATAATCCATCACCGATTTCTGACCGGTTTTGATCTCCACGTTGGCCACCATACCGGGCACAATCGGGAATTTTCGCCCGGCCCGGTTGGTCAGCTCCGCTTTCCGGGTGCGCACGTAGACCCGGTAGTAATATTGATCGCGTTTTACCTCATCCTGCAGGGTGTCCGGTGAGACCGTCTCGACTTCACCCGGCAGGTCGCCATAGATAGAGGAGTCGTAGGCCGTCACCTTGACGATGGCCGCCAGGCCAGGCCGGATCCAGGCGATATCGCGGGGGTTGATGCGCGTTTCAATCAGCAGCTGATCCTCCAGCGGGACGATCTCCATCAGTTTGCCACCCGGCTCCAGCACGCCCCCCACCGTCGTAACCTGAATATCTTTGACGATGCCGCGCACCGGCGAGTAGAGCGTGGCGCGGGTCAGCTGATCCTCTTTGCCAGCGGCCACCTGCAGTTGCGCATCCAGTTCCGCATTGTTTTTCACCTGCTCTTCGTGCGCACGAACCAGATAGTCATTGCGCGCCTCATCGATTTTGCCGCGCAGATCGCTGACCTGACGGCGCAGACGAATCACCTCCACCTGCCCGGCCGCGCCTTTGGCCACCAGCGGCTCCGTCAGCCGCAGCTCATCCTGCACCAGCCGCAGCGACTGCTGCAGATTGCTGATCGTTTCGGTGAGGTTGCGACGTCGCGACTCATAGAGCTGACGTTCCCGCGTCACCAGCTGCGGCTCTTTAAGGGTCTCTGCACTGAAGGTCAGCGGCGTGCCGGAGAGCTCCGCCTCCAGCCGCTCGGCAGAGGCGCGCAGCGTGCGCACCTTCGCCTGCGCCTCGCCGAAGTTCGACTGAAAGCGCGTAGGATCGAGCGTTGCCAGCACCTGACCTTTCTCAACGATGTCACCCTCATGGACGTTAAGCTGCTTGACGATGCCCCCGTCCAGGCTGTCGATCACCTGTGCGCGGCTGGAGGGGGTGACTTTGCCGGTGCCGACCGTGACCTCATCCAGAATGGCGAAGTGCGCCCAGATGAGAAAAAGGGCCAGCGCGGCGGTGCAGAGCCAGATAATCGCCGATGTGCGGCGCTCATGGCGGGCAAGATCTTTATCAACAATCACCAGACTCATGCGGCACCTCCTTTACCGGGCGACGGCGGCGTCGCGCGGCGCAGAATGTCGTCGCGCGGGCCATCGGCCACAATCCGGCCGTTATCCATGACGACAATACGATCGACCATTTTCAGCAGCGCCGGACGGTGAGTCACCAGCACCAGCGTTCGCCCGCTGATCCAGCCCTGCAGCTGCCGGATCACCTGCTCCTCCAGCTGTTCATCCATCGCCGCGGTGGGCTCATCCAGCAACACTACCTGCGGCTGACGCAGGATCATCCGGCTCAGCATCACCATCTGTCTCTGTCCGCCCGACAGTCCGCGTCCCCCCTCATTGATAATGCGATCCAGGCTGGCGGCATCCTGCTGCACCAGCGACAGCGCGCCGCTGATGCGCAGCGCCTGCAGCATCTCCTGCTCACTGGCGTGGGGATTGCCCAGCATCAGGTTCTGCCGCAGCGTGCCAAAGAAGAGGCGGGAGTCGTGTGACAGCCAGCCGAGCTGACGGCGCAGGTCGACGGGATCGATGCGTTCGATGTCGACGCCATCGACAATCACCTTGCCCTGGGTCGCCAGTGCCTGACCCGCCAGGATCTTCAGCAGCGTCGACTTTCCGGCTCCCACCTTGCCGAGAATCGCCACTTTCTCGCCCGGCTTGATCTGCAGCTGCTGCACGCTGAGCACCGTCTTTTCATTCTCTTCGTCATAGCTGTAGTGCACATTGCGCAGATCGTAATGGCCGGTCAGCGTCGGACAGTGCGCCAGCGTGCTGGCTTCCGGTTGATCCAGCGGCTTCTTCAGCAGCTCATCCAGCCCTTTCATCGCCATTTTAGCGTGCTGCCAGCGTGAGAAGACCATCGTCAGCTGCATCAGCGGGGCGATGGTCCGTGAGGAGAGCAGACTACAGGCGACCAGGGTCCCGGTGGTGATTTGCGAATCGAGCACCAGGTAGACGCCAAAGACCAGCATGCCCGCGTAGGTGAGCTGCTGCACGGTCGCCGCCCAGCCGGTCAGACGCGCACCCCAGAGGCGCTGCTGATTGCTGATTGAGGCGCTGACTTCATGCGTCTGTTCCCACTGGCGCTGAAAATAGGGCTCGGCCTGCAGAGCCTTGATATCCTCAATGCCTTCGATGGTCTCCACCAGCACCGCATTGCGCAGCGCCCCCTCACGCAGCCCCTCTTTCGCCAGCCGCGCCATCGGGATCTGCACCAGCAGACCGGGGATCACGATCAGCGGAATGGCCGCCAGCGGAATCAGAACCAGCCAGCCGCCGACAAACGACATGATAAACAGGAAGAGAATAACAAAGGGGAGATCGGCAGCCGCCCCCACGGTGGTGGAGGTCAGCAGCTCGCGCACCTGGTCAATCTCGCGCAGTTGCGAGATAAACGAACCGGTCGATTTTGGCCGCGCCTCATTGCGGATGCTCATCGCCCGGGCAAACAGCATGGCGGAGACTTTCAGGTCGATCCGTTTGCCCATCAGGTCCGACACCTGGGTGCGCATCAGCCGGATCAGATACTCGATAGCCGCCGCAATCAGCACGCCGACAAACAGCACCCAGAGCGTCGACTGCGACTGCGCCGGGATCACCCGATCGTAGACCTGCATCGAAAAGAGGATGCCGGCCAGCGCCAGGACATTGCTGACCACCGAGGCCAGCGAAATCTCCGTGATGCGGCGTCCCATGCCACGAAAATTTTTCCAGAACCAGTGCGGCTCATAGGGCTGGATAAACTCATCAATGCGTGCATCCCGGCCCCGCGCCGCGACGCCCGTGACCCCCACATCCCCCTGGGCGCGCGCCAGCAGTTCAGATAACGGGCTTTCCCGCACCACGTCGCCGCCTTCACTCAGCCAGTAGCGCGCGCTGCCCTCTTTATCGATGCTCTCCAGCACCGCCACGCTGGCATTTTCCAGCACCAGCACCACAGGGGTGATCTCCTGACGCCAGCGCAGTTTATTCTGGGGCACCATTGTCAGATGCAGTCCCAGCAGACCGGAAAGCCGCTCCAGCTGCTGGGACACCGGCAGATGTTCAAACCAGCGCATCTGCTGGCGCAGGGTTTTGCCATCGGCCGGTTTACCGAATCGCGCGGCCACGCGCAGCATGGCGGCAATCCAGTTTTCAGTGTTCAGGGTGGCTGTACTCATTATTATTGCCTTATCGCTATTGCAGCGAAGGAAGAAGATCGCCGCTGCTCTGCTGGCGATCGATACCCATGATATCCAGCAGATTGTCGACTGCGGCGGCGTAGCGAACGGTGGCATCCCAGCCATCATAAAGCGCGGTGATCCGCGAACTGTCGGCCTGGAACACATCCTGCTCCACACTCAGGAGATCGTTCAGGCTGCGCTTGCTGAGGCGATATTCGTCGGCGTAGACGGCGCGGGTATGATCGGCACTGGCCAGCTGCACTTCTCCGGCAGCCTGCCGCTGCTGCGCGCCGATCATATCCGCATAGGCCGTTGAGGCGTTCTGATTGATGGCGAGTTTGGCCTGCTGCACGGCCGCCTGCGCCGCCTCCCGATCGCCCTCGGCTGAGGCCGTTTTCGCATTCACCATGCCCCCCTGGTAGAGGGGCGCTTCCACCTGAAGCTGCACTTCATCATCCCAGTAGGACTGGCGATCGTTTTCATAACGGGTCCGGCCCGCCTGCACTTTGATCGTCGGCCAGTGACCCGACTGCGCCTGACGCACCCGTTCGCGGGCCGCTTCCTGCTTAGACTGGGCGCTGCGAACCGCAGCGCTGCTTTCATAGGCGATTTTGTCGAGGGTAATCTGCTGTTTCAGCAGCGCCTGCGGCAGTTCCGGCAGCGTGGCGGGCACCACGCCGGTCAGCACGGTCAGCTGGGCCGTGGCAGAGCGCAGCTGGGCGCGATACTGCTCCAGCGTGGCCTGCATGGCGGCGATGCGGGTTTCCGCCTGCAGCACATCGGATCGGGAGTTGAGTCCGGCGTCGGCGCGCAGTCCGGCAATATCCCGCACCCGCTGCAGTGAGGCGATATTGGTGTGCGCCGTTTCAGCCAGCGCCTGATAGCGTTTGACTTCGAGGTAGGCCTGCAGCGTATCTTCCGCCACGGTGGTCATTGCGTCGAACAGGCCGTAACGATAGGCATCCGACAGGGCATGCTGCTCGTCGATGGCACTGCCGGTACGACCAAAGTCGTAGAGCAGTTGACTGAGCGTGACGCCGCCGGAGCCATTATTGTTCAGGCTGCCTGCGGAGTCGGTCTGATGCGAACGCCCCGCCGCGCCCTGCAGTGAGATTTGCGGATACCAGGCACTGCGGGCGGCGTCGAGATCGCCCTCACCGACATGGATTTGTGCCGCGGCTTCCGAGATTTTTGGATTACGGGCGAAGGCCCGGAGGATGGCGTCGCGCAGCGTTAAGCTGGCAATCTGCTCTTCGCTGGGCGCGGCACGCCAGTTAAACTCCGCCTTCGGTAACGGTGCGGCCCAGGCCGCCGGGAGTGCCACGCCACTCAGGGCGCATATCAGAAAAGTTAATCGTGCTTTGTTCATTATCCATACCAACAGGCGTTCTTATGATCATGGTTTTTTTCCTGGTGAACAAAGCAGACAGAAAAGGCGTTACGGCGCACTTAAAGGTTTTATTGCGTTATTTTATTTATGTTTTACGAGCCGGAGCCTGAATAACCCTTAACATTATTAGATCATATTCTGCACCGAGTCCTGTTAAAAACTGATGAAATCTTTCATCTTTCTGCCGATTGCATAAAAAAACGCCATCTTAACAGCCTGAGCCACTCCAGACAGACTGAACAGACCTGTCCGGAAGGCCCTGCCTTTTTTAATGTTTCCGCATCAGGCCAGGGGATGCGCTGCCGGATGCTGTAACAGGTGATCGGCCAGGGTATAGGGCATGCCAGAGACGATCACCCCTTCGGACGCGGACGACACCTGCGCCTCTGGCGCGTGCTCCGCCGTCACGCTGAAACCGTCGAGCAGCCGATCCACCGTCTGCGCAGGCAATGTGCCGGCGCTTTCCGTATGGGAGGCCACCCGCACGCTCTGACTGGCCGTGGCCAGATTTCCGGCGCTGTCCTGGCCGCTGACCGTCATCGTGTAGTCACCCTCCTCCAGCGGAGCCAGCTGTCCGGCCAGAATGGTCAGCGCCCAGCCGCCATCGGCCTTCACACTGGCGCTGTAGTGCTGGTCACCGAGCGTCAGCTGCACCAGGCTGCCCGGCTGCAGATGGCTGGAACTGCCCTGAATCAGATGCCAGCTGTTCACATCGGCGGCATCAATGACGTTATCGCCAAAGGCGGTCTCCAGCGTCAGCGTCGGCCGCTGATGCACAGCGACGGTAAAGAGCGCATCCTGGGTCTGGCTGTCGCTGTTGCCATACTGATCCCAGCGATGAAACGTGGCGGCAACCGGGCCATCCGCCAGCGCCATCAGCTCGGCGGAAGTCAGCGTCACCATTCCCCCGCTATCGGGCTGGTAAGTTATGCCGTTGATCTCAACGGTGTTGCATCCCTCAACGTAGAAGCTCAGATCGTGCTGCGCCTCCTGATAGTTAAGCGTCATGTCACCGCCGATATTCATCTCGGTGTAAACCGGGATAAACCCGGTGTGGATATTCAGTACATGCGTGACGTCGGTGTAGTTGCTGGCCCCGTCGATCGACCAGGCGCGGATCTCACCCACGTTGATGAAAGCGTTCACCTCTACAGCCGGGATCACCACCTGCCAGTGCCCGCTTTCGTCCAGTGTGGCAGCGTAATCTTTCTGATTCGCACCGGTGATCACCAGCCGATGACCCGGCATAACCGTTGAGAGAGTCCCACTGAGCAGCAGGTCCTGCTGGGTTTCCGCCAGATTGATCACATCATCCGGCGTCACGTTGTCGAACGTAATGAGTGGCAGGCTGCTCAGGTGCGTGATCAGCGTCAGATCGTGATAGTCGGTTGCGGTTTTCCCGTTGGGATCGGTCGCGGTCACTTTCAGGCTGTAGACGCCATCCTGCAGCGCCTGCATATCGCTTTCAGAAAATGTGCCAGACCACCTGCCATCCCTTCCCATGGTCGCGGTGGTCGTTTGCGTGCCCAGGGTTAATTTGAGCACGGACCCCACCGGCAGGTGGGTTGCGCTGCCGCTGATCTCAACACCGTAGATGCTTTCAGCGATATTCACCGCATTGTCACCGCTGACCGTGTCGATGGTCAGGGTCGGACTGAGGGTGCGGTCAGTATAGAGACCAAACCCCACCTCAGTCGTGGTGCTGTGGCCTGCTTTATTGGTCAGGGTCAGCGTCAGCGTGTGATTGCCATCCGGCACCCCTTTCAGCGCCTCCGCCGGCATTGAGGCGTTCCAGTAGCCCCACTTGTTGACGGTGCTGTACCAGCTCTGGTCGTTGAAGGTGAGTGTGACGGTCGAACCCGCTTCGCCTTCAGCCCGGCCGCGCAGATGCACCCGCTTTTGCGCTTCCCAGCCAGCGATCACGCCATCGGCAGCGACAGGTTCGTAGGGCCGAAGGGCTGCGGGTGGCGCACTCTCAACCGCACTGACGGTGCGGGCGCTGTCGGCGGTCGCCAGGGTAGGGGCTGTTTCGGCGGGCAGCGGGTTTATGGGCAGGTTCAGGCGCGGCGTGGCCACGGGCGGCACAGCGGGCACGGCGCTGTCGGCGACGGCAAAGTCGCTGACTGCCGCCTGGAAAATGGCGTCGAGCCGGGTGGTACGAAACGTATCGCGTGTTGACATCGGTCACCTCAGTTCATAACAGATCAGAAACGCAGAGCAAAACCGTCGGATAACCCGATAGCTGACTCTGACAACGTGGTAGTGAGTCAGCCGAAGCTGCCCGTTTCCGCTGGTCTGAACCGGTTACCCGCAGGTAACAGGGCGTGATGAACAGGACGCGAATAACGCGTCAAATAAAATCAGAAGCGTGATTGACGGCGTGTCGCCGTTTGCTGCGCCTACCCTAAGCTTTCATTCCGCTAATGAATAGTGGCGAAAATCTGGAAAGTGAAATTATCACGGGGCTGACACAAAAAAAGCGGGTGCTTTCGCACCCGCGCCTCATAACCGCCTGACAGACAACGTCGTGGCTACATCACATGAACCTGCAGGTTCTGCTGAACCAGCACATCCCCCAGGGTGTTATCACTGGTCAGCGCCGAGTTGTGGTAGATCTCAAAGACTCTGCCATCCACCGTCCGTTCGCCGGTCACTTCCCAGATACCGCCATTGCTGTTAGCCAGAGTCACCTGACTGCCGTCCGCGCCTTTGATCAGCAAATCGTCACTCTGTTTATCCGTCAGATTGAGTGCCTCATTGAGATCGAGTTTCACCGAGTTGGTGCCGGTTTTACCCAAATCGAGTACTTCAATGTGTTCGACTTTCAGGCCCAGCGCGGTGAGATCCAGAGTGAGGTTCTCACCGTTCAGCACCAGGGTATCGGTGCCTGCGCCGCCATCAATATGGGTAAAGCTGAGGTCACTGACCGTCACGGTATCCGCGCCGCTGCTGCCGGTAACCGAGGCCCCCTGCGCCGTGCTGCCATCCGCCAGCGTAATGACTACCCCGCCGATGGTGTAACCCGCCTCTTCGGCCGGGGCTGCAGCCACCGCGGTGTCACTGACCATGGCGCTCTGGTTGCTGCTGACCGGCGTCGCAACATCCGCGTCGGTCACCAGCGTAGAGGCCACGGCCACATGGGCGCTGCCGTCATCGCTGCTGGTGCTGCTGTTGTGCTGCGTCTCCGTGCTGGCCACCGTGGCGCTGTCATCCACCACAGAGAACAGGGCCACGGACTCGGTAGCGGCCAGGGTGACCGGCAGTACAGAACCCAGCAGCAGGGTGTTGGTGGTGGTATAGCTGTTACCCGCCACGTCGGTAATCGACACTTTTGCCAGCGTGTTGAGCGACAGCAGCAGGCCACCCACCGACAGCAGTGACGGTGAGAAGTTGACGGCATAACGCCCCAGCGCGTCGGTAGTGGTATTCAGCGTTGGGCCGTTGCTGCCGTTGGCGAGCAGCAGCGTCACGCTGACTCTTGATCCCTGCGCCGCATTGAGCGATCCGCCCTGCACCACCAGACCGGTGAGCAGCGAACCGACGAGGCTGAGCACCGGATCGACCCCCACGACCGGCTGATTATGCGACAGCGCGGTAAAGCTGCTGGTGCTGGTGGCGGTGTTACCGCCAATATCCGTCACCGTCACCGTCAGAGGACGGCTGCCATCGGGGATGCTTTTCAGCGTCGCTGACGGCACGCTGACGCTCCATGCGCCATTGGCACCAATGGTGGTCGTGAGAATGTTACCCGCCACGTTTACCGTCACCGTGCCGCCCGCCGCATTAGTACTGGTGCCTCTGATGGTTTCCGCCGCACTGGCTTCCGCGATATTGAGGTAGCCATCGCCGCCAAAGAAGCTGCTTACGCTGACCGTTGGCGTGGTGTGGCTGACGACACCCAGCGACGCGGAGATGGTGCCGCTGCTGCCCGCGCCGTTGGTGACGCTGGCCGTCACGGTCTGCAGACCATCCGCGATGGCGGCGAGGCTGGCCGCCGGAACCGACAGACTCCAGTTGCCGTTGCTGCTCACCGTGGTGCTGTAGGTCTGGCCGCCCAGCGTGACCCGCACCACCGATCCCTCGGCGTTACTCGCGGTGCCGCTGATGGTCTGTGCCGTTTTCACATCCGCCGCGCTGAGCGCGCCGTCACCAAACAGCGAGGTAATCGCCACCACCGGCGTCGACTGGCTGATGACGTTCAGCGAGCCGCTGGCATTCGCCACGTTGCCGTAGGCATCCGTACCGGTCACCGTCACGGTTTTGCTGCCGTCCGTCAGCGCAGCCAGATCCGCTTTCGGCACGCTGATGCTCCAGTTACCGCCGCTGGCCACCTTAGTGGTGTAGGTAATACCATTCAGCGTGGCGCTGACGGTTGACCCCGCAGAGAGGCTGGAACTGCCGCTCAGCGTCTGGTTTGAGGCCAGATCGGCCGCGCTCAGCACGCCATCGCCGAATACCGTGTTAACCGAGAGGGTCGGCTGAACCAGTCCCAGCGAAACGCCTGCACTGGTGCTGCTGACGTTGCCGACCGGATCGGTGACCGAAGCGCTGACAGTGAAGTTACCGTTCAGCAGCGTCGAGAGCACGGCAGGAGAGACGGTGGTTGAGAAGGTGCCGTCGGCGTTGACCAGCGCGGTCGCGGTGGTGTTACCAATCGCCAGCCTGACGCTGCTGCCCGCGGCCACGCCGGAGACGGTGCCGCTGATGGTCTGCGTGACCAGCGACTCGGCCAGGTTGAGCACCCCGTCACCAAAAAGCGGATTGAGCGTCACTTTCGGCACGTTGTGAATGCCGACCAGTGCCCCCGCCGTGGCACTGTTAGTGTTACCGGCGCTGTCGGTGACGCTCACGCCCACCGTGAGATTGCCGTCCGCAATGCCCTGCAGCAGCGTCGGCGTCAGCGAGACGTTAAAATTACCGTTCGCATCGGTCGCCGTCACAAACTGCTGGGCGCCTACGGAGACCACCACGCGCGAGCCCGCTTCCGCGCCGCCCACCACGCCACCGATCACCTGGGTGACCAGCGCATCCGCCACGTTCAGCAGACCGTCACCAAACAGCGGATTGACGGTGATGGTCGGCAGCAGCGTGTCGACGCGGATGCCGGCGCTGGTGCTGGCGGTGTTACCCGCCGCATCGGTCACCGATGCCCCTACCGTCAGGTTCCCCTGCGCCAGGGTGCCCAGGATATCCGGTGTGACCGTGGCGCTGAAGGCCCCGCCCGCGCCGACGGTAGCCGTCAGCTGGCTGTTCCCCACCGAGAGTGTGACGACACTGCCCTGGGCGACGTTATTTACCACCCCGCTGATCACCTGCCCGGTCGCGATATCCGCCAGATTAAGCACCCCATCCCCGAACAGCGAAGTCAGCGAGATGGATGGCGTCTGGGTGAAGATGCCGACCGTGGCACTGCTGGAGGCGACATTGCCCGCCACATCCCGGACGCTGACGCCCAGCGTCAGGTTGCCATCCAGCAGGGAGGTGAGATCGCTGGCTGGCAGGTTAACGCTCCAGGCACCGCCCGCCTGCACGGTAGTGCTGTAACTTCTGCTGCCCAGGGTCACGGTGACCTGTGAACCCACCGCCGCATTGTCGATGACGCCACCCACCACCTGTCCGGCTGCGGCTTCCGCGATGTTCAGCAGGTTATCACCGCCAAACAGCCCGGTGAGCGCGCCGACGACCGGCACCGCATCGACAATCGCGGTGACGGTTTCACCCACGGTACGGGTGTTGCCTGCCGCATCCGTCAGCGTGACGTCAACGTCCAGCTGACCATCGCTTAACAGACCCAGCACCGACGGCGGCACCACGATAGCCCATTTACCATCCTGCCCCACCGCTGCCGAGAGCGTCGTACCGCCCAGCACCACGGAGACCGTCGCACCGACGCCCGCCGAGGTCGCCACCCCGGAGATGGTCTGCGCCACCGTGGTATCCAGCGCGCTGAGTGTGCCGTCGCCGAAGACCGAATCGACGACCAGCGTCAGCGCACTGTTGACCACTTTGTTGACCGTCAGCGTGGCATCCGTCTGGTTCCCGGCGGTGTCACTGACCCGCACGCCAAAGACCAGCGCGCCCTCAGTGAGGTTCGTCAGCACCTCCGGCGTCAGATCGATACTCCAGCGGCCGTCGGCTCCGACAATGGCGGTGGCAATCGGCGCGGCATCGCCCAGGTAGAGGCCGATGGTCTGGCCTTCTGCGCCCTGCGCACTGCCGGTGAGCACCTGCGTGGTCACCAGGTCCGTGGCATTAAGGACGTTATCGCCCGCCAGGGCATCCACCTGCAACACGGGCGCCCCGGTATCCACCGTGACCGTCTGTGTCGCCGTGGTCACGTTGCCCGCCACATCCGCCAGCTGCGCGGTGATCTGCAGTGAACTGCCACTGGTGAGCGCCTGCATATCGCTGGCGGGCACCGTGGCCGACCAGCTGCCATCCCCCTGCACCACCGCGTTGTAGGTTTTGTTGTTAAAGGTCACCAGCACCGTGCGACCGGCTTCGCTGACATCGGCGGTGCCGCTGATGGTCTGACTGGTGGCACTTTCACTGCCGTTGACCTGATTGTCGCCTGCAAAGGCATCCAGGTTCAGCGTCGGTGGCGTCAGGTCAATCACGATGTTATTGCTGACGCTGACGGTATCCGTGCCGTTCGTCGCATTTACCGTGACGGTCGCGCTGCCATCTGTTTCGCCAAACGCGCTGACCGGCAGGGTCGCCGTTGACCAGTTGCCTGACGCATCCAGCGTGGTGGTGTATTCAAGGTCATTGATCACCACCGTCACCGTGCCCCCGGTGCCGAGATTGGCCGAGGTGCCACTCACCACCACGCCCCCCGCGACATCCTGGGTGCTGATGATGTTATCGCCCGACACGGTGCCCAGTGTCACCAGCGGGCCTGGCGGTGGGGTCAGATCGACCGTCAGCGGAACGGAGCCGGTGGCGAGGTTGCCTGCCAGATCGGTCACCGACAAGGCCAGCGTGGTGGAAGGCCCGAAGGTGGCCATCTGCTCTGGCGTCAGCGTCAGACTCCAGTTGCCGTTGGCCGCCACTATCGCCGTGCCAAGCGGGGTATCATTCAGCGAGACGGTGACCACTGCGCCCGTCCCTGCTCCCGTTGCGGTGCCGCTGAGGGTCTGTGGCTGAATGCTCTCCGCGTAATTGAGTACGTTGTCGCCAGTGAACGCCGAGGCAGTGAGCACGGGTGGGGTTTTGTCCAGAACAAAGGCGCTGTTAAGCGTCGTGCTGTTACCCGCCGCGTCCGTGGCCGTGATGATGACCGGATAGGTGCCATCCGTCAGCGCGGAAAGCTGCGCCGTCGTCAGCGGCACCGACCAGTTGCCGTTCTCATCCGCAGTCGCGGTATAGACTGTGCCTGCCAGCGTGAGCTGCACCGTCTCATTGACACCCGCGGTGCCGCCCAGGGTAATGCCGCCTGCCACATCAGCCGCATTAACATAGCCCCCGAAGTAGTCCGGATTGAGCGCAGGCTGAGGTGCGCTGAGATCGGCGGTGAACGGCAGCTGCGCCGAGGCGCTGTTGCCTGCCGCATCCACCACGTTCACCGTCAGCGTCTGCGCGCCATCATCCAGGGCACTCAGCGCGTTAGCAGGGATCGTGACGCGCCAGTTCCCGTTACTGTCAACGACACCCGAATAACGGCTGCCATTGAAATCAACGGTAATGCTGGCCGCCTGGTTTGCCCCGACGCTGCCGGTGGTGCCGGTCAGGATCACGCCAGCCGCCGCTTCACTGATGTTAAGCAGGCCGTCGCCGCCAAAGGCATCCGGGCTGAAGGTCGGCACCGGCACCGCCACTTCCGTTACCACACTCAGCGCCGTCGTGTCGCTGTTACCGGCGACATCGGTGGCGGTCACGGTGATGGTGTGCGCCCCGCTGGTGAAGGTGCTTAACTGCGCAGGCGACAGCGCCAGAGACCAGCTGCCATCTTCCTGCACCGTGGCCGTCAGCGGCGCATCGCCGTTAAAGCCTGAAATCAGTACCGAGACCGTCTGCCCGGCACCGGTAATGCCGGTGGTGCCACTGAGCGTCTGTTCACTGAGCGCTTCTTCAGCATTCAGCGCACCATCCCCGAACGGCAGGTTCAGCGTGACGTCCGGCAGCGCGTTAACGGCGACCAGCAGGCTGCCGCTGGTGCTGGCAATGTTGCCGTCCTCATCGGTGACGGTCACCGTCACCGGCCAGCTGCCATCCGGCAGGAACTGCAACAGCGCCGGTGACAGCGCCAGCGACCAGCGCGTCCCATCCTCGCTGAGCTGGGCGGCGTAGACGGAGCCATTCACATTTACCGTCACCGACGCCGCGTTATCAATGCTGACCGCGCCGCTCAGTGAACCCCCTGCGGCCGCCTCATCCGCATTGAGCCTTCCATCGGTAAAGGGCGTGTCCAGCGTGGGCGCCGCAATCGGCGTAATCGCCGAGACAAAAGTCTGGGTCGTGACGCTGGTATTACCTGCCCGATCGGTGGTGGTGAGGGTCAGCGTCTGTTCACCCGCCCCCAGGCTGGCGATCACCTCTGGCGTCAGGCTGGCTGTCCAGTTGCCACTGGCATCCACCGTCACGGACAGCGGGATGTTCTGATCGCCCACCGTCACGCTCAGGGTCTGGCCCGGGAGAGGGTCCGATGTCCCGGTGACAAGCTGAACGACACCCGCTTCACTGATGTTAATGATGTTGTCGCCGAACAACGTGCTGTCAAAGGTGGCGTTATCCGGCGCAGCCTGCAGGATCTCAACCCCGGCGGTCACCTGGGCCGGATTGCCCGCCGCATCGGTGGCAGTCACCACCACGTCGGTCACGCCATCGTCCAGCCCTGACAGCGCGCCCGCGGCCAGATTCAGCGTCCAGTTGCCGCTGGCATTGGTCGTGGTGCTGAAGTCCAGCCCGCCAATGGTGATGCTAATCAGGCTGCCCTCCGGCAGATTGGTGCTGTCGCCGCTCAGCGTGAGCGCGCCCGCAGCGTCTGCAGCACTGACCAGCGCATCGCCAAACGGCGTATCCAGCGTCAGCGCAGGTAGCGTATTAAACGCCACGTCCAGCGAGGTGGTGGTATCCGTGGTGGTATTGCCCGCCGCGTCGGTGACGGAAACCGCGATCGCGTTAGCACCATCTGCAAGCTGCTGCAGATCGGCTGACGGGATGGTGACGGACCAGTTACCGTCGGCATCGGCCGTGGTGCTGTAGCTGACATTATTCAGCGTCACCGTCACCGGCAGGGCCCCCGTGGTGGAACCGCTGACGCTGATATCCTCCAGCGACTCTGCAAAGTTCAGGGTGTCACCTGAACTGACGGTGATCGCCGTCAGTGCTGGCGGTGTGGTGCTGAACGTCACCGTCTGGCTGGCAGTGGCCGGATTCCCGGCAATGTCGCTGGCGGTCACGGTAAGGGTCTCCGTGCTGCCCGCCGTCACGCCGGCAAAGGCGGTGGAGGGAAGAATCACCGTCCAGTTGCCGTCAGCGTCCAGCGTCGTCACATAGTCCGTGCCGTTAAACGACACGGTCACCGGGGTGCCCGCGGCCAGCTGGGTGCTGCTACCGCTGACCACCACATCCGCGGCGGCCTCGCTGGCATTGATCACATCATCCCCTGCCACCACATCCAGGGTCAGCGTTGGCTGCGCCTGGGCGCTGGCCAGCACCACCAGTGAGGCGCTGCTGCTGGCCGGGTTGCCGGAGGCATCCGCAGAGACCACCACCAGCAGCTGATCGCCATCCGGCAGCGCGCCCAGATCGGCGGCCGGCACGGTTACCGTCCAGCTGCCATCCTGAGTCACCGTGCCGCTGTACTGAACGTTGTTCAGCGTCACCGTGACCAGCTGGCCCTCGGCCAGATTGGTGCTGCTGCCGCTGATGCTCAGATCCTGCAGCGACTCAGCCTGATTCAGGAAATTGTCACCGCTGATCGGCCCGATCGTCAGGGTCGGCAGGCCGGCACTGTCTGCATCACGCGTCAGGGTGGTGGTCGCGCTGCTGCTGTTGCCCGCCGCGTCCGTCAGCGTCACGCTGACCGGGTAGCCGCCATCGGTCAGCCCCTGCATCACACTGGCCGGCAGCGTCACCTGCCAGCTGCCATCAGAGAGCACCAGAGTGGTGTAATTACTGTTCTGGAAAGTGACGGTGACCGTCTGTCCGGCATCCTCCGCTGACGCGCTGCCGCTGATGGTGACGGCTTCCAGCACTTCCAGAGCGTTAACAATATTATCGTCACTGATCGGGTCCAGGCTCAGCGCAGGCGGCGTCCGATCCACCGTGACCGCACTGGTCAGCGAACCGCTGTTTCCGGCCCCATCGCTGGCATTCACCACCAGGGTATTCACCCCTTCATCCAGCGTCTGCACCGCCTCCGGCGTCAGGGTCAGCGTCCAGTTGCCCTGTGCATCCACCGTGGCGTTGTAGTCTTCGCCACCCAGGGAGACGGTGACCGTCTGGCCCTCACCGGTGACGCCGGTGCTGCCACTCAGGGTCTGACTGACGCCGGTCTCACTCTGGTTCAGATAACCGTTGCCGAACGGGGTATCAATCGTCACCGACAGCGCGCCGGTCGCCAGCGTAATGTCACGGGTTTCCGTCACCGGATTACCCGCCGCATCACTGACCGTTACCGTCAGGGTATAGGCCCCGGCCGGGATACCGGCCAGCGCACCGGCTGGCAGTGTCAGGCTCCAGTCGCCATCCTGAGTCACAGTGGTGGTATAGCGCTGGTTGTTGAGGGTGATGGAGACCGTCTGTCCGGCTTCGGCACTGGTCGTCCCGCTGAGCACGATCGGTCCGGTGCTCTCTGCGATATTCACGATGTCATCATCCGCGACGGCCGCCAGCGTCAGCGTAGGTGGCGTCAGATCCACCGTGACGCTGCCCTGGGTGCTGCCTGTGTTACCGGCGGCATCCTGCACCGTGACGGTGTAGCTGAGGGTCTCTTCCGGCAGGTCAGCCAGCGCCGTCGCGGGAACGGTCACCAGCCAGTTGCCATTGCCGTCGACGGTGCCGGTGTAGGTCACGCCATTCAGCAGCACGCTGACGCTCTGTCCGTCGCCCGTTACGCCGGTGGTGCCGCTCAGGCTCTGTGCCGCGGTAACGTCGCTGCTGTTGAGCGCGCCATCACCAAACGCCGAGACGATGAGCGGTTCAGGCAGGCCGGTCGCCAGCACGCTGAGCGTGGCTTCGCTGCTGAGGGTTGCTCCGCCGCTGTCGGTCGCGGTGACCGTCAGCGTGTAAGGTCCATCGGCGAGCGCCGTCAGTGCCTCCGCCGGAACGATAACGCTCCAGCGCCCGCTGGCCGAAACCTGGGCGGTGTAAGCGGTGTCGTTGAACAGCAGCGTGACGGTACTGCCCGCCGGCACGTTTACCGCAGTGCCGGTGACAATCAGCGGCTGACTCAGCTCCTGCGCATTGAGGTAGTTATCTTCGCTGATGGCATCCAGCGCCAGACCAGACGCGTTGCTGTTGACGTCAAAAGCGAGGTTGCTGGTGGTGGTGTTACCCGCCACGTCGCTGACCGCCACGGTAAATGTGGCGCTGCCATCGGCAAGCGCAGCCAGCGCGCCGGCTGGCACAATCAGACTCCAGGCCCCGCTGGCCTGGACGGCGGCGCTGTAGACCGTTCCGTCAAGCGTGACGGTCACCAGCTGGCCCGCCTCGACATTGGTTGTCGTGCCGCTCAGCCGCTGGTCGGTGAGGCGTTCCGCGCCATCGACCACATTGTTGCCAGCAAAGGCATCCAGGGTCAGCGTCGGCAGCGTGCCCGCCTCCACTTTCAGCGCCAGATCGCGGCTGGTGGTGGTGACGTTGCCGGCCGCATCGCTGGCGGTAACCGTCAGTGGATAGCTGCCGTTAACCAGCCCGCTGTAGACGGTGGCGGGCAGCGTCAGCGACCAGTTGCCGCTGGCGTCAGCGGTGGTGCTCAGGCTGGTGCCGTTGAAGCTGGCCACAATCAGTGCATTGGCTTCGCTGCTGCCGTTCAGCGTCAGCGGCTGCTGACTTTCAGCGGCGTTGATGATGCCGTCGGACGGCGTGACAACGGTCAGCACCGGCGGCAGCGTATCGACCCGCAGCGTGCCTGTCGCCTGGCTGCTGTTGCCCGCCACATCACTGACCACCACGTTGTAAGCCGTGTCGCCCTGCGGCAGCGCAGCGAGTGCGCCAGCCGGAACCGTGACCTGCCAGTTGCCCGCAGCATCGACCGTGCCGCTGTAGCTGACGCCATCCAGCGTAATGGTGACCGTCTGACCGTCACCCGTTACGCCGGTGTTACCGGTGATAGCCCCTCCGGTTGCGGCTTCGCCGCTATTCACAATGCCATCATCAAAGGCCACGCCCGGCGTCGCGACCGGCAGCGCGCTGGCCACGACCGTCAGGGTGGTGTCTGTGGTCGCCAGCGGCTGGCCGTTTGCATCGCTGACGGTGGCGGTCAGGGTCTGCGGCCCATCCGCCACGCCGCTGAAGGTGCCTGCCGGTAATGCCAGGCTCCAGTTGCCATCGGCGTTAAGCGTGGTGGTGAACGGCGTCCCGTTGGCGTCAACGGTGACCAGGCTTCCGGCAGGA
The DNA here is from genome assembly GCF_059731105.1 of Type-F symbiont of Plautia stali. Taxonomy (NCBI): domain Bacteria; kingdom Pseudomonadati; phylum Pseudomonadota; class Gammaproteobacteria; order Enterobacterales; family Enterobacteriaceae; species Type-F symbiont of Plautia stali. The sequence goes on from NZ_AP035909.1 coordinate 2,722,117, forward strand.
AGACCGCTGCTGCTGCCGCTGACGACGACGGGGCCGTTCAGCTCGCCTGCATTCAGATAGTTATCGTCGCTGACGGGTGCCAGCGCAATCGCAGGCAGTGTGTTGTCCACACTGAAGTTAAGCGGCGCGCTGGCGCTGTTACCGACGGCGTTGTTCACGCTGACAATCAGCGTCTGACTGCCCTCGCCCAGATCCGCCAGCGCGCCCGCGGGCAGAATGATGCTCCAGTTGCCACTTGCCTCAACCACCCCGCTGTAATCGGTGCCGTTCAGTGAAACCGTGACCTGCTGACCTGGCTCGACGTTGAGGCTGCTGCCGCGCAGGGTAATCGGCTGTAACTGCTCCGCGGCGGTGACGATGCCGTCACCGGCAAAGGTGCTGCTGTCGACGCTCAGTTGCGGCTGCACCGCTGGCGAGGTGGCCACATTGAGATCCACCACCTGGCTGCTCTGATTTCCGCTGGCGTCCGTTTCGGTCACCGTAACGGGATTCGGGCCGGACGGCAGCGCCGCCAGATCGCCAGACGCGATCTCCAGCGTCCACTGACCGTTCACCGCGACGGTGGTGCTGTAAGTCTGACCATTAAGCTGAACCGTCACGAGGTCGCCGTTCTGTCCGCTGCCGCTGACCACCAGCGGCTCTGCCAGTTCGCCGACGCTCAGCGCGTTATCCTCGCTGATTGGCGCAACCACCAGCGGAGGTGGCGTCGTGTCGACGGTCAGCGAACTGTTCTGGCTGCTGCTGTTACCGGCTGCATCGGTCACCGTCACCACAACCGGATAGCTGCTGCCGCTGGCCAGACCGGCCAGTGCCGCAGGCGGCACGGCCAGAGCCCAGAGACCGTCTGCGCCGACGGTGCCGGTGTAGGTCACGCCATTCAGGGTCAGGCTGACCTGGTCGCCCTCACTGCCTGCACCACTGAAACTGAACCCGGCCGCCTGTTCAGCAAGGTTCAGCACACCATCGCCCGTTGGCGGGTTGATGCTGAAGTCCGGCACGCTGGTGTCGACGGTAACCGGCACCGGCGTGGTGGCGACGTTGCCGCCCACGGTAGTTACGGTGACGCTGAGATCGTAACGGCCATCGGCCAGCTGAATCAGATCGGCGGAGGGCAGCGTTGCACTCCAGCTGCCATCGGCGGCCACGACGGCGTTATAGGTTTCGCCGCCCAGCAGAAGGCTGACGCTGCTGCCCGGCGCAGCGGTACCGCTGACGATCAGGTCGGCGGCGGCTTCCGCCGCGTTAATGACGCCATCGGTGGCAATCGGGTTCACGGTCAGCGCCGGTGTGCCGGTATCCACCGTCAGCGGTTCACTGATGCTGGTGCTGTTACCCGCGCTATCGCTCACCGTTACGGTAATCGGGTTGCTGCCCTGAGCAAGGGCCTGCAGCGCTTCCGGCGGCAGCGTGACGCTCCAGGTGTTATCCGCCGCGACCGTTGCCGGATAGCTGACGCCGCCCAGAGTGACGCTGACGGCCTGGCCTTCCGTGACGGAACCGGTCAGGGTCTGCGGCGCGGTGACCTCGTTATTGCTGAGGATGCCGTCAGTGAAGGGAGTATCAATCTGCGGGGCTGCCAGCGGTGTGGTTGCCACCAGCAGCGTCTGGCTGCTCTGCACGTCGCCGGAAGTAACGGTCACCGTGGTGTCACCCTGCGACAGGTTCGCCAGATCGGCGGCGGGCACGGTAACCGTCCAGTTACCGTCCGGATCGATGGTGGTGCTGTAAACGGTCCCGCCCGGCACCAGCGTCACGCTGACCGAGCTGCCTTCAGGCAGGCTGGCGGAACTGCCGCTGAGGATCAGATCGCTCTGCGCTTCCAGCGCATTCAGCGCGTTATCTTCACTTATCGGCGCAATCGACAGCAGCGGCGTGTCACTGGTGACCACGGTGATCAGCCCCTGCGCGGGCTGCGCCGGGTTGCCAGCCACATCGGTGATCGCCACGGTAAAGGGCTTATCGCCCGCGCCTCCCAGCGATCCGGCAGGCAGCGTCACGCTCCAGCTTCCGTTTGCCTGCACCACACCCTCATAAGACTGGTTGTTGATGGTTACCACGACCGGCTGGCCTGCCGGTACGCCAGTCACACTGCCGGTAATGAGTGTGTCAACACGCTGTTCCGCGCTGTCGATCTGGTTGTCGCCGGTCACAGGATCCAGGGTCAGCACCGGCGATGCGGCCGCCAGTACCGTCACGCTGGAGGCGACGCTGCTGCTGTTGCCATACGCGTCGCTGAGCACCACCTCCACCGGATAGCGGGCATCGCCCAGCTGGCTGACGACCGCCGCAGGCACCGTAACCTGCCACGCGCCGCTGGTATCCACGGTGGCAGTGTAGGTTTCGCCATTGAAACTCACCGAAACCGTGTCGCCCTGCACGCCTCCGCGCCCGTCAATCGTCAGATCCTGGCTATGTTCCGCGATATTGATGTAACCATCACTGCCCGGTGTGGAGACGGTCAGCTGCGGCGGCGTGGTCGCAAAGATTGGGGCACTGTTGATCAACGTGGTATTCCCGTCACCATCCGTCGCCACCACTGCCAGCGGCTGTGTTCCGTCAGGAACAGCGGCCAGGTCGGATGCCGGAATGGTGACGCTCCAGCGGCCCCCCTCCGCCACGACGACGGTGTAGGTCTGGTTATTCAGCGTCACGCTGATCGTATCGCCCGCGTCGCCGCTTCCGCTGACGATCAGCGGCTGCTGTGCATCGATGACGTTGATGACGCCATCGTCGCTGATCGCATCCAGCGTCAGCGCAGGCACTGCGGTGGCAACCCGCAGTGACGTGTTCTCTACGCTGCTGTTGCCCGCCGGATCGGTCACGGTGACCGTCACCGGATAGGTCTGACTGGTCAGCGTGCCCAGATCGGCCACCGGCACCTGCGCACTCCAGTTGCCATTTTCGTCAACCAGCGCGCTGTAGGTTTTGTCGTTTAACTCAACCGTGACCTGATCGCCCGGGGTGCCGGTTCCGCTGATCAGCAGCGGCTGGGTCAGTTCATTACTGGTCAGCACACCGTCACCGCCCGGCGCGTTAACTGACACGTCCGGCGACAGGGTGCTGACGGCCAGCGTCTGCGACTGGCTGACCGTATTGCCGCTGGCATCCGTCAGGGTGACCACCAGCGTATAACTGCTGCCCTCAGCCAGCGCCTGCAGATCCTCCGCGGGCAGATCCACCGTCCAGTTACCCTGTGCATCTGCCGTGGCGCTGTAGATCAGGTTATTCAGCGTGACCGAGACGACGTCGCCCGGCGCGGCACCTGAACCACTGACCGGCACGCCCGCCGCCACTTCAGCGCCGTTAAGAATGCCATCTCCGCCTGCCACCGCCGCCACAATCAGATTCGGTGGCAGGGTATCGACGCTGAAGTCCAGCGTCTGGTCGACACGGTTACCCGCCTCATCAATCGCGGTCAGCGTCAGCGTGTTAGCGCCCTGCGGCAGTAAGGCGAGATCGGCGGCGGGCAGCGTCAGGCTCCAGCTGCCGTCCTCATTCACCGTGGTGCTGTAGGTTTTCCCGTTGAGTTCCAGGGTGACCTGCTGGCCCGGCACGGCTTTACCGGTGTTTCCGCCGATCGTCAGGTCGCTGCCTGCTTCCGCCTGATTCAGAATGCCATCGCTGATCGCACTCTCATCCAGGGTGATTTGCGGCAGCGTGTTCACCACCACATTGAGCTGTGCGGCGTCGGTCAGCAGCGCTCCACTGGCATCGGTGGCCGTTGCGGAGATCAGTTTTGTCCCGTCGGTGATGCCGGTGAGGTCGCTGGCCGGAACGATGACGCTCCAGAAGCCGTTGCTGTTTACCACCGCGCTGTAGGTGTTGTCGTTAAAGGCCACCAGCACCGTCTGGCCGGGGTTAACGCCCACTGCCGAGCCGCTGATGATCAGATCGCTGGCGGCCTCCTGCTGGTTCAGGAAACCGTCGAGACTGAGTGGTTCAGCGATGGTGAGCACGCCCGGTTCGCCTGCGGCAGGCGCGACGTTGATATCCCGGCTGCCGCTGGCTGAAACGCCCGCCGCCGTGGTTACGCTGGCGACCAGGGTGGTGGTGCCTGCTGCCAGTGCGCTCAGCGCAGCGGACGGGATCGGCAGACTCCAGCTGCCATCCGCCTGAACGGTGGTGCTGTAGGTCTGCCCGTCCAGCGTGAGGGTGACCGTCTGGCCCGCCTCTACGTTGCTGGTGCTGCCTGACAGCGTCTGGTCCAGCGCTTTTTCGCTGTTGTCGAGCAGGTCGTCGCCGGCAAAAACAGCGATCGTCAGCGTTGGTGCGCCCGGCTCCGGTGAGGCTTCCACCACAATGACCCGATCTTCACTGGCGACCACACCCGCCTGGGTGGTTACGCTGGCGCTGAAGGTCGCGTTGCCCGCCGCCAGGGCGGCCAGGGCGCTGGAGGGGATGGTCAGGCTCCAGCTGCCATCGGCCCCGACGGTGGCGCTGTAACTCTGGTCGCCCAGCGTCACCGTCACCACCTGGCCCGCCTCAACATTGCTGGTGCTGCCGCTCAGCAGCTGGTCACTGGCTTTCTCGTCGTTGCTCAGCACATCATCACCGGCGAACTGATTGAGTGTGATGACCGGCTGGCCCGGTTCGGTCACCGGGGCTTCAACGACGATACCCAGCGTGTCGCTGACAGTTGTACCGGCCGCATTGCTGACCGTCACCACCAGTGAGGCCGGGCCTGCTGCCAGTGCGCCCAGCGCATCGGCCGGAATCGCAATATTCCAGCTGCCGTCAGCGCTGACCGTTCCGCTGTAACTCTGTCCACCCAGCGTGACCGTCACAATCTGGCCCGCCTCGACGTTGGTGGTGCTGCCGGAGATGGCCTGCGCCTCCAGCTTCTCCTCATTGCTTAACACGTTGTCTTCAGCAAAGGCATTCAGGGTCAGCGTCGGGTTGCCTGGTGCGGTGCCCGAGGACTCCACCAGGAAGTCACGCGTTTCGCTGACCGGGTTCCCCGCCTGATCCGTTACCGTGGCGCTCAGGGTGGCGCTGCCTGCCGCCAGCGCCGCCAGTGAACTGGCCGGCACCGTGAGGCTCCAGCTGCCATCCGCGCCGACCGTGGCGGTAAAGGTTTCCCCGTTCAGGGTGACGGTAACCTGCTGGCCCTCTGCGATATTAGTGGTCGTACCGGTCAGCAGCTGGTCGCTGGCTTTTTCGCTGTTGCTGAGGATGTCATCCCCGGCAAAGGCGTCGAGGGTCAGTGTGGCGGCTCCCGGCTGCGTCGCCGGGGCGTCTACCGTGATCGGCTGCGTTGCGGTCACGCTGTCACCCGCCGCATTGCTGACGGCAACCGTCAGCGTGGTTGTGCCCGCTGCCAGCGCGGAGAGCGCCGTGGCGGGCACCGTGACGCTCCAGCTGCCATCCGGCTGCACGGTGGTGCTGTAGGTCTGGCCGCCCAGTGTGACCGTGACCACCTGCCCGGCTTCGATATTGGTGGTGGTGCCACTGACCGCCTGGTCGACCGTCTTCTCGTCGTTGCTCAGCAGGTTATCGCCAGCAAAATCATTCAGGATCAGCCCCGGCACGCCAGGTTCTGTAGCAGGCGCTTCCACCGCAATATCGCGGGTTTCACTGCCGGTTGCCCCCGCGAGGTTGCTGACCGTAACGCTGATGGCATTGCTGCCCGCAGGCAGGCTGCTCAGGGCAGCGGCCGGGATAATCACACTCCAGTTTCCACTGCCATCCACAGTGCCGAGGTAAGTCTGTCCCCCCAGGGTAACGGTTACCGTCTGCCCCGCTTCGACATTGGTGGTGCTGCCTGAGAGAGTCTGCGCCGTGCCTTTTTCGTCGTTGCTCAGGATGTCATCCCCGGCGAACTGATCGATGGTCAGGGTAACGTCGCCCGGCTGTGTCACCGGGGCCTCTACCGTAATCGGCAGGCTACTGGTCACGGTGTTACCGGCTGCATCGCTGACTGACACCGTCAGCGTGGTTTCACCAGCCGCCAGGGCGCTCAGGGCCGCCTGGGGCAGCGTGACACTCCAGTTGCCCTGCGCATCCACGCTGCCGCTGTAGGTCTGACCGCCCAGCGTGACGGTGACAATCTGTCCGGCTTCAATATTGCTGGTGCTGCCGGTCACGGTCTGATCGCTGGTTTTTTCTGCGTTAGTCAGCTGATTGTCGCCGGTAAAATCATCCAGCGTGAGGGCGGGCGCGCCCGGGACGGCGGGCGTATCGACGCTGATCGCGCGGTTTTCGCTGGCTTCAATGCCCGCCTGGGTGGTGACTACTGCGGAGATCGTGACCGTTCCGGCGGCCAGGGCATTCAGCGCGGCAGACGGCAGCGTAATGCTCCAGTTGCCCTGGGCATCGACCACAGCGCTGTAGGTCTGGTCGCCCAGCGTCAGCGTGACAACCTGTCCCGCTTCCACATTGGTGGTGGAACCGCTCAGCGTCTGGGCGCTGTTTTTCTCCGGATTACTGAGAATGTCATCGCCGGCAAACTGATCGATGGTAATGACCGGCGTCCCCGGCTGGGTCAGAGGGGCTGCAACACTGACGCTCAGGCTGCCGCTGGCGGAGGCACCCGCCTGATTCGCGACCGTGGCCGTCACCGTGGTGGTGCCTGATGCCAGCGCTGCGAGCGCATCAGCAGGCACGGTCACGCTCCAGCTGCCATCACCGGCAACGGTGCCGCTGTAGGTCTGACCGCCGAGCGTGACGGTAACAATCTGTCCGGCTTCGACATTGCTGGTGCTGCCGGATAAGGCCTGCGGCGTGGTTTTTTCCGTGTTATCCAGCACGTTATCGCCGGCGAAAGGATTCAGGCTGATGGCGGGCGTCGCAGGGGTGCCCGGATCGGCAGCAGCCACGGTAATGGGCAGCGACCCGCTGGCGGCGGTGCCTGCTGCGTTTGTCACGCTGACCGCGATCGTGGCAGAGCCGGCGGCCAGGGCCGCCAGCGCGGCAGCAGGCACGGTCACGCTCCAGCTGCCGTCAGCGCCCACCGTCGTGTTGTAGGTCTGGCCGCCCAGGGTCACCGTGACAACCTGTCCCGCCTCGACATTGCTGGTGGAACCGCTCAGCAGCTGATCGGTGGTTTTTTCGGCATTATCCAGCACATTATCGCCGGCAAAGGTGTTGAGCGTGATGGCGGGGCTGCCTGGCGTACCTGGCGTGCCGGGGTCAGTGCCAGGGTCGGTACCGGGATCCGTGCCGGGATTCGTACCGGGATCGCTGCCGCCGTCATTTCCGCCGCCACCGCCTCCGCCGCCCCCCCCCAGACCCACGGCCAGCCCGGCTAAGCCCAGTACGCCGAGACCGCCCGCGGTGATCACACCCATCGAGGCGTTGGTGTTATCGGCCAGCAGCAGTGGCTCGACGCTCTCGAGTGATTCGTAGGTTGGTGTGACGGAACCGGAGGCCAGTTCAGTGCCTTCTGCGGTCTGCGGGAACAGGGCATGTTCCGGTGGATTGACCCCATCATCGAACACCAGCTCACTGTGATTACCCTCGGCATCATCAACAAAAAATTTCTGATAGCGGACGGTGCTGCCGTCACGCATGTGCAGGACCAGGTCATTTCCCTGGCGCTCATATTGCGTGACCAGTTCGCGGGTGCCATTGATGCGCACGACGCTGGGCTCGGTGAGGTTAATGGATTGTGATGAACCGGGAGTGGCCTGCGAGATGAGCGTGCCGTTTTCGCGCGAGATGATGTCTACACGGCCTTGCGTGAGTTCTGCCATTTGTAACCTCTACTCCACCAGATTAGCTAATATACTGAATCCGTAAACATAAATTTATTTTACGTTTACGATATTCACACTTAGTTCCACCCACTGAAAAACAGCGGGCGCGTTAACCTGGTGTATGTAGTAAGGGCAAAGCCAAGCGGCGCCTCAGATCCTGGTCCGGGCAGAAAACAACGCTTTTATTGTTAGATTAAGTTGTACAGACGGACGCGAAACGTAGCGGTTCTGACAAAATAACTTTTATCCTAAACGTGCTGAAAATCAACACCAATGTACAGATTTAATTATGATTTAACCTTTATTACATAAGTCAGTCTTGCTATAAAACGTTCATGAAATAACGCTTTGCCCTTGATTTTTCATGTCAATTTGTGGCGGGATGTTTCCATAAATGTCACAAAACGGCTAAAATATCGCCATTCTGAGAACTTCAGGGCGCTGAAAAGATTTTTTTAGTTATGCGATTCAGCCAGCATTTCCCACCGGGACGACAGCTTCGTTTAAGCAGACAACCCGTTGAAAACGGCACTGAAATTTGAGTTAAGTCGACCTGCGCGGCGTCCCGTCCTGCCAGGAAAGTTCTGGAAAAAATCCGCAGCGCATTAAAAATCGGTAAACTCCCGGTTTTGTCATATTGATGAGGGTGCTGCACCCCTGCTGATAAGAGGCGCGACGGCCACAGATTGCCGGCCGGTGCTACACTTTTTCGCTTTATCACTGATGAATCTGACCTATGACCGCACTGGACGCTGCACAACAACATCAACAGCAGAGCCGCCTGAACTGGGGCACCCGCACCATCTTTCTGATCAACGGGTTAGGCATGTCAGCCTGGGCACCGCTGGTGCCGTTTGCCCGTGATCGTCTGCAGCTGAGCGGCGCCTCACTGGGTGCGTTGCTGCTCTGTCTCGGCATCGGTTCACTGGCGGCGATGCCGGTCACCGGCACGCTGGTTGCGCGGTTTGGCTGCCGTCGGGTGATGTGCTTCTCCACTCTGTTAGTGCTGGTCATGATGCCGCTGCTGGCCACGGCGGACTCGCATCTGCTGATGGCGGCCGCGCTGATGCTGTTTGGTGCCGGGCTGGGCATGCTGGATGTCGCCATGAATTATCAGGCGGTTCAGGTTGAACAGGCGGCGGGTAAACCGATGATGTCCGGCTTTCATGGCTTCTTCAGCCTTGGCGGCATTCTGGGTGCAGGGACGGTCAGCCTGCTGCTGAGCCAGTCGTTCTCCCCGCTGGCCGCCACGCTGGTGGTGATGGCCGTGATGCTGCTGCTGTTACTGTGGCGCATCCCGGTTTTAATGAATGAGCGTCTCCATCAGCCCGACCAGCCCTGGCTGGTGATACCGCGTGGCTGGGTGGCGTTTCTCGGCCTGCTCTGCTTTATTCTCTTTCTGGCAGAGGGTGCGGTGCTCGACTGGGGCGCGCTGCTGCTGCTGCAGAACCCGGCGATGTCAACGGCCTATGCCGGCCTCGGCTATGCCACCTTCTCCGTGGCAATGACGCTGGGGCGGTTCAGCGGCGATAAAATCATCCAGCGCTTTGGTCGCTATCCGGTGATGATAACCGGGGCGCTGACCGCCGCAGCGGGCATGACGCTGGCGGTGTGGCTGCCGTGGCCGGAGATCGCCCTGCTGGCTTTCCTGCTGGTCGGCTTTGGTTTATCCAATACGGTGCCGATGTTGTTCAATGCTGCCGGGAATCAACAGGATATGCCCGCGAACCTGGCGATTTCTGCCATGACAACGCTGGGATATGCGGGTATTCTCTCAGGTCCGGCTTTAATCGGATTCATTTCGCAATGGATCAGCCTCAGCGGCGCGTTTTTAGTGATCGCCCTGCTGCTGTTAGTGGTAGCCGCCAGTGCGCGAAGAGTTGCGCGATAATTCAGGTACCTGACACGCTATGTTGTATAAGTTTCCACTGACATCCGGCAATGTCACCCGCTTTTTTGTGGTTTTCAATCTGGTGCTCCTGCTGGCGCTGGGCTTTATGGTGCAGAACTCCGTGAATGCCTGGCTCACCGGAAAACGCTATGCTATGGACGATCTGGCCCGCGACGTTCAGAAGCGTATCGACGCCTATCGCTTTGCCACCTGGCAGATCTATGAAAACCTCTCCACCAGTGCGGCAGGAACGCCTCCGGGCAGCAGCCTGCAGGAGACGCGCCTGCGTCCTGACGTCTACTATCTGGAAAAAACCCGCCGCAAGACCGAAGCGCTTATCTTCGGATCGCATGACAGCAGCACGCTGGATATGACCATGCGGATGTCCAACTATCTGGATACGCTCTGGGGCGCGGAAAACCCGACCTGGTCGATGTACTTTTTAAATGGTCAGGACAATAGCCTGATCATGATCTCCACGCTGCCGCTGAAGGATATGGCGACGCGCTACAAAGAGAGCGCCATCAGTTCAATGGTGGACAGCCGTCGCGCTGAAATGCTGCAGCAGGCAAACGCGCTGGACGAGCGTGAGAGCTTCTCGCCCCTGCGTCACCTCGCCTTCCAGAACGATCACTACTTCACGCTGCGCACCACCTTTAATCAGCCGGGCCACCTGGCCACCGTGGTCGCCTTTGATCTGCCGGTGAACGATCTGGTGCCGCAGAATATGCCGCTGGAGAATTTCCAGCTGCGTCAGGACAGCTCACTGCCCTCTGCCAGCAGTGAACAGCAGGAGGTGGAAAATACACACATCTCGCTGGTTAATCCGAACGTCGAGATTGCCGCCACGCTGCCCAGCACCCCGCTGCAGCTGGTCTATCAGGTGCCGATTACCCGCCTGATCGTCGACACCCTGCATAACCTGCTCTGGCCGCTGCTGATCAACCTGCTGCTGTTCCTGCTGTCGCTGGGCGGTGTGATGCTGCTGCGTCAGCAGTCCCTGCGCCCCAGTGAGAACCAGAGCGCGGAACTCGACTCGCTTCGGGTACTGAATGAAGAGATTGTGGGCAGCCTGCCGGTGGGCCTGCTGGTCTATGACTTTGCCAGCAACCGCACCCTGCTGAGCAACAAGATTGCAGAGCATCTTCTGCCGCACCTCAATCTGCAGAAGATTATTAATATGTCCGACCAGCATCAGGGCGTTCTGCAGGCTACCATCAATAACGAAGTGTATGAGATCCGCCACGCCCGTAGCGTGCTCTCACCCCATACCCAGCTGTTTATGATGCGTGACCAGGATCGCGAACTGCTGGTGAACAAGAAGCTGCAGAAAGCGCAGCAGGTTCTGGATCGCAACCATCAGATGCGTCAGCAGCTGCTGCACAATCTTGGCCATGCGCTGAATCAGCCGCTGGAGAAGATCGTGGCGCAGCTGGTGCAGCTCAGCCAGCGGGATGCCGATGAATCCGTACTCGACCTGCTTGATGAAAGCCAGGGGCTGGCGCGGCTGGTGGATGATATTGTGCTGCTGAACCGGCTGGAGGCGCACGACTGGTCACCGGATGCCACCATCTTCAACCTGCAGGAACTGCTGGATGAGATCGCACTGGAAAGCCTGCCGCTGATGCGTCGCAAAGGATTGTCACTGGTGGTGAATAACCATCTGGCCAATGATGAGATGCGCTTTGGCGACCGTCGCGCCCTGCGTAAGGTGCTGACCACCCTGATGCACTATGCGCTGACCACCACCCGCTGGGGAAAAATTACCCTGGAAGTTAAGGTTGCGAATAAACAGGCCGATAGACTCATCATCGAACTGGTTGATACCGGCGCGGGCCTGACCGTGGATGAGCTGGCGAATGTCGATTTCCCGTTCCTGGGCGACACCAGCCAGGATCGATATGGTCAGGCGTCAGGCATGGCCTTCTTCCTCTGCAAACAGCTCTGCAAGCAGATGGGGGGCAGTCTGGATATCGTCGCGAAAGCGGATATCGGCACCCGCTATAATATGCAGCTGCCGATGGCACTGGAGCAGAAGCAGGAAGAAGAAGAGGAAAAAATTCTGGATGGGGTCACCGCCCTGGTGGAGATCACCGTGGAGGACGTCCATAAAATCGTCTGCCGCCATCTGGAAAACTGGGGAGCGCGCTGTCTCACCCCGGACGAGCGTATTTCCGGACAGGATCACGACGTGCTGGTAACCGACGATCCGTCGAAGCTGAGCGGCTGGGCACTGCTGCTGGCGGAAGATGAGCTCGGTCATCATACACTGAACGACCAGCAGTATCGGGTCAATTTCAATCTCAGTAATGCGCTGCTGGATGCATTGCTGGCCCTGATTGAGAAGCAACTGTCGCATGATGTGATGGATAATGACAGGGAAGACGACACAGCCACGCCATTGATGAGCGGCGGCTATTTCCAGCTGTTTACCGAGACAGTACCGGTTGATGTGAAGAGACTGTATACTGAGTCAGCAGAAAAGGACTACGACTCGCTTGCTCAGACAGCGCATCGCCTGAAGGGCGTGTTTGCCATGCTCAACCTGTCTCCCGGCAAACAGCTTTGTGAAGAGTTAGAACACCACATTAAAGCGTGTGACGATTCAAACATTACAAATACCACCAGTGATATTGACGCTTACGTCAATCAACTGCTGCAGCAAGGTAACCAATAAGATGAATAACTTAAATGTAATTATTGCCGATGACCATCCAATTGTCCTTTTCGGTATCCGAAAGTCTCTGGAACAAATTGAATGGGTCAACGTTGTAGGTGAGTTCGAAGACTCAACAGCACTGATCAACAATCTGTCCAAGCTGGATGCTAACGTCCTGATCACCGACCTCTCTATGCCTGGTGAGAAGTATGGCGACGGCATCACGCTGATTAAATACATCAAACGCCACTATCCGGATCTCTCCATTATTGTTCTGACGATGAACAATAACCCGGCGATCCTGAGCTCTGTGCTTGATCTCGACATCGAAGGCATCGTGCTGAAACAGGGCGCACCAACCGACCTGCCGAAAGCGCTGGCAGCCCTGCAGAAAGGCAAGAAATATACGCCGGAAAGCGTGGCAAAACTGCTGGAGAAAATCAGCGCGGGCGGTTACGGCGACAAGCGCCTGTCACCGAAAGAGAGCGAAGTGCTGCGTCTGTTCGCAGAAGGTTTCCTGGTGACAGAAATTGCCAAGAAACTGAACCGCAGTATCAAAACCATCAGCAGCCAGAAGAAATCAGCGATGATGAAACTGGGCGTGGATAACGATATTGCCCTGCTGAACTACCTCTCCTCTGTCAGCCAGACCCAGGTCGAAAGAGACTAATCGATCGCTGAGGCGGTGCAGCCTGCACCGCCTCCCCTCTGCCCTACTTCATGCGCGTTTTACGCACCCGCTCAGCATAGATTGCCAGCGTGCTTTTCAGCACATCTAACGTCACCGGTTTCGACAGGCAGTTATCCATGCCCGCGTCCATACAACGCTGCTTCTCTTCGGCCAGCGCATTTGCCGTGACGCCGATGACCGGGAAGAGATGCCCCAGCTGACGCAACCGCTGCGTCAGGCGATACCCATCCATGTTCGGCATGTTCACGTCGGTCAGTACGATGTCGATCTCATTGCGGCTCAGCACGTTAAGCGCATCGACGCCATCCTGGGCGGTTTTCACCTGATACCCCAGCGTGCCGAGCTGTTCTGAAAGCAGCATACGGTTAATCGGATGGTCATCAACGATCAGAACCATGATGTCATCGTTGTGAATCTTCTCTTCCACCGGGCCAGCCAGCAGCAGCGCATCCGCCGCGTCGTGGCCGAGCGAGATGCGATAGATACGCGCCAGCAGCGCCGGTACCTCATGCAGTGTGGCGGTCGAGTGAACCCAGCGTCCAGGCTGACGTTCACGCGGCATATCCACATGCGATCCATCAAATGTGACCAGCGCCCGCAGCGGTAAATCGATCTCCAGCTCGTAATCGGTCATCACCACATCGTCGGGGCCCGGTCTGCCGTTATAATCCGCAACCTGAATCCCCTGCTGCTGCATCTGACGTGTGATAAACGCCGCCAGATAATCATTGCGCATCGCCAGCCAGATTTTCTTCTCCTGCAAATCCTCCAGCAGCATCAGCGACGGCTTCTGCCCTTTGTAGACGGGAATACGCACAATGAACTGACTGCCCATGCCCGGCTCTGAGTCGACCTCAATGTCGCCGTCCATCATATTGATCAGCTTTTCACAGATCGCCAGTCCCAGTCCGGTGCCCTGGAAATTACGCTGCACGCCATTCCCGACCTGGAAAAATGGATCAAACAGGCGCGGCAGCTCTTTCGCCGGAATTCCGACCCCGGTATCGCGCACCCGGAAAGCCAGATAGCCCTGCGAGACGTAGGCGTGCAGGATAATACAGCCGGTATGGGTGAACTTAATGGCGTTGTTCAGCAGGTTGGAGATCACCTGTTGCAGACGCAGCGGATCGCCATCCAGCACCTGCGGAACGTCATGTTCGATGAAACAGTAGAGCGTCAGCCGCTTCTTCACCACCAGCGACAGATAGTTGCCGACGATGTGGGTCACGATTTCACGCGGTGCAAACGGACGCGGCTCGATCTTCAGCTGCTCTGACTCGATTTTAGAGAAGTCGAGGATATCGCTGATGATTTTCAGCAGCAGGCTGGAGGAGTTGTTCATCGCCGTCACCAGCGAGTCGATCCCGCTGGGCAGTTGCCGGGTCTGCAGCAGATCGAGGTTACCGATAATCCCATAGAGCGGCGTGCGCAGCTCATGGCTGACGGTGGCAAGGAACATCGACTTCGACTGGCTCGCCTGCTCTGCCGCATGGGCCATCTCCTGCAACGACTGCTCCATGCGGACACGGGCCGACACGTCCACCAGTACACAAATCGCCACGTTTTCATTGCGATAGCGCGAATGGACAAAGCTGATTTGCAGGTTAGTGTTGCTGCCGGTGAGCACATCGACAAAGTTAACCTGCTGGCCGCCGATAATCTCATTCAGCCGCAGGCGATCTTCCTGGGTCAGCAGGGTCAGGTAATTGTGCGCCAGCTCGTTACTCAGAATATTGGTGCCGTCGCTGGTGCGTAAAATACAGATCCCCACCGGCGCCGAGGCCACAATCTTACGGTTGAACTGCTCATGCTCCTCCAGCCGGTGCGCATTCTCCTCGGCGGGCAGGAACATCCGGCGCTCAAACAGCCAGGCGAGCGTAAACAGAATAATGGCGCTGAACACATTGAGCAGCAGCGCATTGATGATCATCAGCTTCAGCTGATCCATCATCACGTCAGTGGGTATCGACCACACCACGTTGAGATCGGAAGGCGGCAGCGGCTTTTTCAGCACCAGCTGACGGTAACCATTCAGATAACCGAACCAGGTTTTGTCATCGGGCAGACTGTCGAGCGAGAAGCCCAGCCCGCCACGGCGCGAATTGAGCAGTGGACGATAATTTTCGTCGGTAATTGAGGCGATGATCGGCAGACTGCCCGGCTGAATAAACTCATCCAGGCGGATATTCTGTTCGACGCCCAGCAGCGCCTGCAACTTGTTGGCCACGTAGACCGGCACCACCATATAGAAGGTGCCGACACCCGGCTGAGCACTGCTGTTGATCCAGTACATCGGGTTGCGGCGCTCTTCTTCGTTGCTGTTACGGTAGCGCAGCACATTCTCACGCAGCGATTTCAGGCTGCGCTCCCGATCGGCGGTGCTGCTGCCAATCGTAAAGTCAGCCAGACACTGGCTTTCCCCTCCGATAAAGAACACCCGGTTCAGCTCATACGAGGAGGCGAAGTTGCTTTTCCAGTAGTTGATGTAATAACTGAGGGAGTCGAGCGAGTTGCGCCAGGTGTTGCTCATGGCGGTGCAGTCGCCATCTGAAAACAGCGGCGTAAACTGCGGCTGGGTCGTTTTACCCGGGATCATGCCGGTCAGCGCATCCATGCCGTTGCTGGCATTCGTCAGCCGGTTCTCCGTGATATATTTCAGCTCCCGCATCATGTCGGCGGAGTGCCGCACATACCACTGTATCGTGCCGTAGTTGCTGGCAAACTCCTGACGAACCTGCGTCTCTTTATTGTGCAGCACGCTGATGATGTAAAACGCGGTAAGAACAGCGCCCAGCGTCCAGATTAGCAGCGCCAGCGCGCGGAAAAGATAGCGCGAGATGCGAAGCGTAGTGCGGAAAGAGACAGGATATTTCAAAGGGAACTCGCAGTTGGCAAGGTTAGTCGCATCATCAATTTTTATTGCCCATACACTAGCTTCATCGGGCGAAAAAAGCCAGCCAGCGGAAGGCCCGGCAGGCAGTTTGGGACGCTTTTCGGACAGCTTTTGCTGTCACGCCTGACGTCCCCCATTCCCCGCCTGAAGCGAAATCGTATCCCGGCAAGAAAGAGCTGAAGCAACACCACATCCCGGCCAGAAAAAGCTGAAGCAACACCCTATCCGGCGAGAAAGGCCTGCCATACCCGAAGAGCAAAGCGTCCACGCCACGGATGGCGTGGCCGATCCGCAGGGATGCGGGAACCCTTTGCGGTCGGGCGTGGCGGGCCTTTCGATCGCAGCGGCCTCGCCGCCACATCCACAAGAATCCGCATCCTCCCGCCCGCGCACTCACCCGCCTGAAGCGACACCACATCCCGGCGAGAAAGGCCTGCCATGCCCGAAGAGCAAAGCGTCCACGCCAGGGATGGCGTGGCCGATCCGCAGGGATGCGGGAATCCTTTGCGATCGGGCATGGCGGGCCTTTCGATCGCAGCGGCCTCACCGCCACACCCATCTGCGGCCGAACGGCCCATACAAAAAAACGGCAGGCCGGGTTTCCCCTGACCTGCCGTTTCTGCAACGCACCTCAGCTTATGCCAGACAACTTACTCGTCGTCTTCAGCCGCGTCGTCTTCATCTTCCGCTTCCGGTGCAATCTCTTCATCGTCAGAATCCGCTTCAGGCGCGATATCATCCTCGCCTTCCGCCACGCTGCCGTCGATTGAATCCAGCTCTTCCTCTTCAACCGGCTCGGCGACACGCTGCAATCCGACCACGTTCTCATCCTCTGCGGTGCGGATCAGAATCACACCCTGGGTATTACGACCCACGACGCTGACTTCTGAAACGCGGGTACGCACCAGCGTACCGGCATCGGTGATCATCATAATCTGATCGCTATCCACCACCTGAACAGCGCCAATCACCGGACCGTTACGATCGGTCACCTTGATTGAAATCACACCCTGCGTCGCACGCGACTTGGTCGGGTATTCGCTGTTGGCGGTACGCTTGCCGTAACCATTCTGCGTCACGGTAAGAATCGCACCCTCTTCACGCGGCACAATCAGAGAAACCACGCGATCGCCTTCAGCCAGCTTGATACCGCGAACACCTGATGCGGTACGGCCCATGGCACGCACAGCGCTCTCGGCGAAGCGCACCACTTTACCGGCGGCGGAGAACAGCATCGCTTCGTCATTACCGTTGGTCAGCGCCACACCGATCAGCTCATCGTCGTCACGCAGATTCACGGCAATAATGCCGGCGCTGCGCGGACGGCTGAACTCTTTCAGCGCGGTCTTCTTCACGGTGCCCAGCGCGGTCGCCATAAAGATATTGAAGCCTTCGGTATACTCGCGAACCGGCAGAATCGCCGTAATACGCTCGTTCGCTTCCAGCGGCAGCAGGTTGACGATTGGACGTCCACGCGCACCACGGCTCGCTTCCGGCAGCTGATAAACCTTCATCCAGTAGAGACGGCCACGGCTGGAGAAACAGAGAATCGTATCGTGAGTATTGGCCACCAGCAGACGATCAATGAAGTCCTCTTCCTTGATGCGTGCCGCTGACTTGCCTTTACCACCACGACGCTGCGCTTCGTAGTCAGTCAGCGGCTGATACTTCACATAGCCCTGATGCGACAACGTCACCACCACGTCTTCCTGATTGATCAGGTCTTCGATGTTGATGTCCGCGCTGTTCGCGGTAATCTCGGTGCGACGATCGTCACCAAACTGATCGCGCATCAGCTCCAGCTCTTCGCGGATCACTTCCATCAGACGCTCAGCGCTCGACAGAATCAGCAGCAACCCGGCGATCTGATCCAGCAGCGCTTTATACTCATCCAGCAGCTTCTCGTGCTCAAGGCCGGTCAGTTTCTGCAGACGCAGATCCAGAATCGCCTGAGCCTGCTGCTCGGTCAGGTAGTACTGACCGTCGCGGATGCCAAACTGCGGCTCCAGCCACTCCGGACGGGCGGCGTCATCACCGGCACGCTCCAGCATCGCTGACACGTTACCGAGATCCCACGCCTGCGAAATCAGACCCGCTTTTGCTTCTGCCGGCGTTGGCGCACGGCGGATCAGCTCGATGATCGGATCGATATTCGCCAGCGCAATCGCCAGACCTTCAAGGATATGCGCACGGTCACGGGCTTTACGCAGTTCAAAAATGGTACGGCGCGTCACCACTTCACGACGATGGCGAACAAAGGCTTCCAGAATCTCCTTCAGCGCCATAATCTTCGGCTGACCCTGATGCAGGGCAACCATGTTGATACCAAACGAAGTCTGCAGCTGAGTCAGTGAATAGAGATTATTCAGCACCACTTCGCCGACCGCATCGCGCTTAATCTCGATCACGATGCGCATGCCGTCTTTGTCAGACTCATCGCGCAGCGCGCTGATGCCTTCGACACGCTTCTCTTTTACCAGCTCTGCAATCTTCTCGATCAGGCGGGCTTTGTTGACCTGATAAGGCAACTCGTGAATGACGATGGTCTCGCGGCCCGTTTTGGCATCCGCTTCCACTTCGCCACGCGCACGAATATAAATCTTACCGCGTCCGGTGCGGTACGCTTCTTCAATGCCACGGCGGCCGTTGATGATGGCGGCGGTCGGGAAGTCAGGTCCCGGAATGTGCTCCATCAGCCCTTCAATGCTGATGTTCTCATCTTCAATGTAGGCCAGGCAGCCGTTAATCACTTCGCGCAGGTTATGCGGCGGAATATTGGTTGCCATCCCCACGGCGATACCGGAGGAACCGTTAACCAGCAGGTTAGGGATTTTGGTCGGCAGAACTTCAGGGATCTGCTCTGTGCCGTCATAGTTCGGCACAAAATCGACGGTCTCTTTTTCCAGGTCAGCTAACAGATCGTGGGCGATTTTTGACATGCGGACTTCGGTATAACGCATCGCCGCGGCAGAGTCGCCATCGATGGAGCCGAAGTTGCCTTGTCCGTCCACCAGCATGTAACGCAGGGAGAAAGGCTGGGCCATACGTACAATGGTGTCGTAAACGGCGGAATCACCATGCGGGTGATATTTACCGATAACGTCACCGACGACGCGGGCAGATTTTTTATAGGGTTTGTTCCAGTCGTTACCCAGTTCGCTCATCGCAAAGAGTACGCGACGATGCACCGGCTTCAGGCCGTCACGCACATCGGGTAAAGCTCGGCCAACGATGACCGACATGGCGTAATCGAGGTAAGAAGTCTTTAATTCTTCTTCGATATTGACCGGTGTAATTTCTCTCGCAAGGTCGCTCATGGAGCCGCTATCCCTCTACTTAATCCCGGATTTTAAAGGTGCGAAAGTATATCACACTGCAATGCTCTGGTGAACGTTAACCACCGATTTCACCCGCTTTTCCTTGTGCCTGAAAGGTGTGCCATCGGCGGTTAAGCGTTTATACTGTGGGGACATTTTGTCAGGAGTTACGATTCAATGAATGCACAACCGCAGAATCATCAGCAGAACGTCGATGCACAGGAAATTGCCAAGTTTGAGGCCGTTGCCTCGCGCTGGTGGGATCTGGAGGGTGAATTTAAACCGTTGCACCGCATTAACCCGCTTCGCCTGGGCTATATCGCGGAGCACAGCAACGGTTTGTTCGGTAAAACCGTGCTCGACGTCGGCTGCGGCGGCGGCATTTTAGCCGAGAGCATGGCGCGCGAAGGTGCGGTAGTGACTGGACTGGACATGGGAGCGGAACCTCTGGCGGTCGCACGTCTGCATGCCCTTGAGAGCGGCGTCACGCTGGACTACGTGCAGCAGACCGTAGAAGCGCATGCGGAAGAGAATGCCGGAAAATATGATGTGGTGACCTGCATGGAGATGCTGGAGCACGTTCCGGACCCGCGCTCGGTGGTGCACGCCTGTGCGCAGCTGGTTAAGCCGGGCGGCGAGGTCTTCTTCTCCACGCTGAATCGCAATCCCAAAGCCTGGCTGCTGGCGGTGTTCGGCGCAGAATATGTGCTGCGCATGGTGCCACGCGGCACCCATGACGTGAAAAAGTTTATCCGTCCCTCTGAGCTGCTCGGCTGGGTCGATGAAACCACCCTGCGTGAACGTCACATCATTGGCCTGCACTACAACCCGGTGACCAACCGCTTCAAACTGGCACCCGGCACCGACGTCAATTATATGGTGCATACCCACCGCGCCCGCTAAGTCTCTGGCCCGCCTCTTTCTCCGGCGGGCCTTCTCCCCGCGCAGCCGCTAAGACCGCCACACCATTCTGATATCTGCCAGTCACTTAGCTCAGGCTGGCCCTGACAGATTTCACCTGCCCGCCCGCCTTTTCTGCCAGAGCCGCAGAGCGCTAGCGGCTTTTGCGCAATTTTCATCCCTTTTTCTGCTGACTTCTGAGGATTGAATAAGAAATACGCGTCCGATCAAATTAACAAAAAAAAGTGTGATCGGGTTGACAGGGTGTCAGGCCTTATAAGGCGTGGGCTAAGAATTTTCGCCAGAATTACAACCCCTCCCGTCATCATTTTTTGCTCTTGTTAACCCGCCGCAAAATACTAAAATATGCCTCCATGTAGTTGCAGGTTTTCCCATCACCCCCTAGATGTTGTGTTTATCCACATATTATTCACAATGAATATGCTGTGTATAAACCGGGATTTCTTTTAATTTTTGGATACTCACGCAAAGGTAAAAACGCGACATGAACCAGAGTCTGCTCGTTACTAAACGCGATGGCCGCCAGGAGCGCATTGATCTCGACAAAATTCACCGTGTGCTGGACTGGGCAGCTGAAGGGCTGAACAACGTCTCAGTGTCACAGGTGGAGCTGCGTTCCCATATTCAGTTCTATGATGGCATCAGGACCTCTGACATTCATGAGACTATCATCAAGGCCGCAGCAGACCTCATCTCTCGCGATGCCCCTGACTATCAATACCTGGCTGCCCGCCTGGCAATCTTCCACCTGCGCAAAAAGGCGTATGGTCAGTTTGAGCCACCAAAGCTCTATGACCAGGTCGTAAAAATGGTGGACCTCGGCAAATATGACCGCCACCTGCTGGAAGATTACAGCCCGGAAGAGTTTGCACAGATGGACGAGTTCCTCGATCACTGGCGCGACATGAACTTCTCCTATGCTGCCGTGAAGCAGCTGGAAGGCAAATATCTGGTGCAGAACCGCGTCTCCGGTGAAATCTACGAGAGCGCGCAGTTCCTCTACATCCTGGTTGCCGCCTGCCTCTTCTCTGGCTATCCGCGCGACACCCGCATGGATTACATCAGACGTTTCTATGATGCGGTTTCGACCTTTAAGATCTCCCTGCCGACACCCATCATGTCGGGGGTGCGTACCCCGACGCGTCAGTTCAGCTCCTGTGTGCTGATCGAGTGCGGCGACAGCCTGGACTCAATCAACGCCACCTCCAGCGCGATCGTGAAATATGTCTCTCAGCGTGCCGGTATCGGCATCAACGCCGGTCGCATCCGTGCGCTGGGCAGCCCGATCCGCGGCGGTGAAGCGTTCCACACCGGCTGTATCCCGTTCTACAAACATTTCCAGACTGCGGTGAAGTCCTGTTCTCAGGGCGGCGTTCGCGGCGGTGCCGCCACGCTGTTCTACCCGATGTGGCATCTGGAAATCGAAAGTCTGCTGGTGCTGAAAAACAACCGTGGTGTTGAAGGCAACCGCGTGCGCCACATGGACTATGGCGTGCAGCTCAACAAACTGATGTACCAGCGCCTGCTGAAAGGGGAAGAGATTACCCTGTTCAGCCCGTCTGATGTCCCGGGTCTGTATGACGCCTTCTTCGCCGATCAGGATGAGTTTGAGCGCCTTTACACCAAATATGAGCAGGATCAGAGCATCCGCAAACAGCGTGTCAAAGCGGTCGATCTCTTCTCTCTGATGATGCAGGAACGCGCCTCAACCGGCCGTATCTACATTCAGAACGTCGATCACTGCAACACGCATAGCCCGTTTGACGCCAGCATCGCGCCGGTTCGCCAGTCTAACCTCTGCCTGGAGATCGCGCTGCCGACCAAGCCGCTGGAAGATGTGAACGACGAGAACGGTGAGATCGCCCTGTGCACGCTCTCTGCGTTCAACCTGGGTGCCATTGACAGCCTCGACGATCTGGAAGAGCTCGCGACCCTGGCGGTGCGTGCGCTTGACGCCCTGCTCGACTATCAGGATTACCCCATCCCGGCAGCGAAGCGTGGCGCGATGGGTCGTCGTACCCTGGGTATCGGCGTGATCAACTACGCTTACTACCTGGCGAAGCACGGTGTGCGCTACTCCGACGGTAGCGCCAATGGCCTGACGCACAAGACCTTTGAAGCCATTCAGTATTACCTGCTGAAAGCCTCAAACGCGCTGGCGAAAGAGCAAGGTGCCTGCCCGTGGTTCAACGAAACCACCTATGCGCAGGGCATCCTGCCTATCGACACCTACAAGAAAGATCTGGACGCGATCAGCAACGAACCGCTGCATCTCGACTGGGAAAGCCTGCGTGAAGAGATCAAAACTCACGGCCTGCGCAACTCGACGCTGTCAGCGCTGATGCCGTCTGAGACATCGTCACAGATCTCCAATGCCACCAACGGCATTGAGCCGCCACGCGGTCACATCAGCATCAAAGCGTCGAAAGATGGCATCCTGCGTCAGGTCGTGCCGGAGTATGAGCGCCTGAAAGATCAGTATGAGCTGCTGTGGGAAATGCCGAACAACGATGGCTATCTGCAGCTGGTGGGTCTGATGCAGAAATTCATCGACCAGGCGATTTCGTCTAACACCAACTACGATCCATCCCGCTTTGCCAATGGTAAAGTGCCGATGAAGCAACTGCTGAAAGATCTGCTGACGGCGTACAAGTTCGGCGTGAAAACGCTCTACTATCAGAACACCCGTGACGGTGCGGAAGATGCTCAGGATGACCTGGCACCTTCTATCCAGGATGATGGCTGCGAGAGCGGCGCCTGTAAAATCTAATGGCCAGGCGGGAAATTCTCCCGCCTCATTCATTTCACGAGGCCACTTCGCTTCCTCTTTTTTTGGACAACTTTTATGGCTTACTCCACCTTCTCACAGAACAAAAATGATCAGCTGAAAGAGCCGATGTTTTTCGGTCAGTCGGTCAACGTGGCGCGCTTCGACCAGCAGAAATATGACATTTTTGAAAAGCTGATCGAAAAGCAGCTCTCTTTCTTCTGGCGTCCGGAAGAGGTCGACGTGTCCCGCGACCGTATCGACTATCAGGCGCTGCCGGAACATGAAAAGCATATCTTCATCAGCAACCTGAAGTATCAGACGCTGCTGGATTCGATTCAGGGCCGCAGCCCGAACGTCGCGCTGCTGCCACTGATCTCGATCCCTGAGCTGGAAACCTGGATCGAAACCTGGGCCTTCTCCGAGACGATTCACTCCCGTTCCTACACCCACATTATCCGTAATATCGTGAACGATCCGGCGCTGGTGTTTGACGATATCGTCACCAACGAGCAGATTCTGGCGCGCGCTCAGGATATCTCACGCTATTACGACGACCTGATTGAGATGACCAACTACTGGCATCAGCTGGGCGAAGGCACGCATCAGGTCAACGGCAAAACGGTTGTCGTCAGCCTGCGCGCCCTGAAGAAGCAGCTTTATATCTGTCTGATGAGCGTCAATGCGCTGGAAGCCATCCGCTTCTATGTCAGCTTCGCCTGTTCATTCGCCTTCGCAGAGCGTGAACTGATGGAAGGCAACGCCAAAATCATCAAGCTGATCGCCCGCGATGAAGCGCTGCACCTGACCGGCACCCAGCATATGCTGAACCTGCTGCGCAGCGGTGAAGACGATCCGGAGATGAAAGAGATTGCGGCAGAGTGCCGTGATGAGTGCTTCGAGCTGTTTAAGAAAGCCGCCGAGCAGGAGAAAGAGTGGGCAGACTATCTGTTCAGCGGCGGCTCAATGATCGGCCTGAACAAAGATATTCTCTGCCAGTACATTGAGTACATCACCAATATCCGTATGCAGGCGGTGGGCCTTGATTTGCCGTTCCAGACGCGGTCAAACCCGATTCCGTGGATCAACTCGTGGCTGGTGTCTGACAACGTTCAGGTTGCGCCGCAGGAAGTGGAAGTGAGCTCCTATCTGGTGGGTCAGATTGACTCTGAAGTGGGCGCTAACGACTTCGACGACTTCCAGCTGTAATTATGAGCCGCGACGTTGTTATTCTGCGCAGCTCCGGCACCCGGCTGGAATGCACGGACGAGCACACGAATCTGCTGACGCTGCTGGAAGCCAACAATCTCTGCGTGGAGTTCCAGTGCCGCGAAGGTTACTGCGGCTCCTGCCGGATGCGGCTGCTGAAGGGTGAAGTGCACTACCCGCAGAAGCCGCTGGCCTTTGTGCAGCAGGATGAGATCCTGCCCTGCTGCTGCAAAGCCAAAGGCGAGATTGAGCTTGAGTTGTAACTGAGACGAAAAAAGTCTGACTTGATTTGCTTTGAGATCGCGTCAGCTCAGGGAACACGGTCAGATCGGAAAGACGCAAAAAGCGTCATCCCTGACAGCTCGGCCCGCGCCGTCCATGGCGCGGGACGCTTTCCTCCTCTGCCCGTGTTCCCTGCGCTTTAAGCCTATTTATTGCTGTCAGACTAACCCTGTATGGGTTGAATCCGTAGTCTGATCCAGACGGGCACCTCAGGCGCCCGTTTTATTTTCCCTGTTCTCACTGTCTGATAGTTTCAAGCACATCAATCCAGCCGTGACCGGTGCTGACTTCGCTGCCGTGCAACCAGCGGCGCAGCATGTTCATCGCCATCATTGCCACCACCTTCTGCCGCGTCTCCAGGTTATGACGGCCGGTGCTGAATTTCACCCGCTGTCCGACACTGCCTTCCGGAGTATGCAGGGCAATCGCTATCTCTTCCTGATCCAGACTGCCGACAGAGAGCGCCAGCGCCGCCTGCTGCTGCGCGGCGAGCTGGCCGGTGCGGGTAACCTGCTGCTCAAGCGTCTCAGGGCGGGAAGGCAGAATGTCTGCACCGCGCAACGGCACACTGGCAGCAGCCAGTTGCCAGTAGAGCAGTCCGGCGGTGTACTGCTCACTGATCGCCAGCGCTGCACCGCGCTGCGTCAGTTCACGGGCCAGCAGGGCCGGTAAACCTTCGGTGCCTTCAAAAATGGTGCATTCCGCCAGCAGCAGCCGAACCTGCTGCCACGCCTGCTCCATCGCCACACGCTGACTTGCCGGGCCGGTGAGTTTGATCTCGATAATCGGCATGGAGGAGCGATAACCCATTACCACACCCTCGGGCAGCGGCAGCGACTCCAGTTCGGCGGCGATATCACTTTCGCCGCGACCAAAGGTCGTCAGTCGCAGACAGACCGGCGGCTCGGGCGGCGTAAACTTCGCCTTCAGGCGCGGAATGATCTGCTGCTCCACCATAACTTTAAACTCAGAGGGAACGCCGGGCGTGAAAAACATCCAGCAGCGATTGAGCTGCAGGGCAAAGCCACAGGCGGTGCCGATCGGATTATCAATCAGTTCTGCATTGGCCGGGATCTCGGCCTGCTTGCGATTACTCGCCGCCATCACCCGTCCCCGGCTGGCAAACCAGGCTTCCATCTGCTCCAGCCACCCTTGCTGCATCTCCAGTTCCACGCCAGAGGCCTGAGCCGCCGCCAGCGCACTGAGATCGTCACTGGTCGGCCCCAGCCCGCCATTCACGATCAGCACATCCGCCTCGTGACTGCGCGCCTGCAGCGTCGCGATCAGCGAATCGAGAGAATCCCCGACCGTGGTGCGGCTGGTCATCGGCAGGCCGTGCTGAAATAGCACATCCGCCAGCCAGGCCGCGTTGGTATCGACGATTTGGCCATGCAGCACCTCATCCCCGGTTGACAGCATCTCTACTCTGATCACGTCGCATTCTCCTTTTTAACGTTTGCTTTACTTTAGGAACTCCATCAGAGAAACACAATGCGCATTCCCCTCTGAGAGCACAGGGCGCTTCAGGCCGGAAAGAGAAAAACGAGGGTTTGCGGAGGCGGGCCGTGCGTTCAGGAAAAACAAAAACGGCGGGAGAGACCCGCCGTTTGATGACTGTCAGGACGTCGCGATTAACGACGCGCCAGCAGCAGCCCCAGGATCAGACCGGCGGTAGCGCCGATGCCAACACCCTGCCAGGGTTTTTCGTGTACGTAATCGTCGGCGCGGTAAGCGGCCTGTTTTGCACGATAGTAGTAGCTATCGGACGCCTGGCTGACACGGGATTTCACATCGTGCAGCGCCTGTTCGGCTTTGCTTTTAAGCTCGATGTACTTCTGGTCAGCCGGATCACCGGATGCCTTCAGTACTTCTTCCAGCGTTTCCGTCAGTAACGCAATATCGTCATCGAGGCCCGTTTCGAATTGATTTGTCTGGTTTACCATCGTTTCCTCCGTGTGAATTGCAAAGCAGTTCATTAACTATAGCCACAATCTGACGCTCTGCCGATTTCCTGCGCCAGGAATCACCTGATTTTTCATTTGCTAACCGAGCCAGCGTCTGGCAGCGCGCCCTTCCCTGTGCAAAGATGCGTAAGACGCAGCGGCAGAGACGCAATTTCGCTTCGCTTCTTTGATTAATCTGATAAATTTTAACGGAACTGAATTTTCCAGTTACCCTGCTGTCGTACCCCTCTGTTGCCTGTGATTATCGGGCCATGAAAGTGCATTTTGCACGACAGTCACGACACCCTCGAACAGCTAAGGAATGATCTCTGGCATGAATCGAAGAATGTTTATGAAAGCGTCAATGGCCTTCTCCGCCGTCAGCGGCATGACCGGCCTGTCAACGCTGTTTGCGCAATCCGCCTGGGCAGAAGATGGCATTGCTGACGGAACCGCAGTACGCTTCGATTTCGACGTATTGAAGAAAAAAGCGGCCGCGCTGGCGAAGCAACCCTGGGGCGGCGCACCAGGCGCACTGCCGGAGACACTGGCAACGCTGACGCCACAGGCGTACAACGAAATTCAGTATGACGCGAACCACTCGCTCTGGAACAACCTGCCCGACCGTCAGCTGGACGTGCAGTTCTTCCACGTCGGCATGGGCTTCAAGCGCCGCATCCGCATGTTCTCGGTTGACAGTGCCAGCCGCGAGGCGCGCGAAATCCACTTCCGTCCTGAACTGTTTAACTATAACGATGCGAAGGTCGATACAAAGCAGCTGGAGGGTAAAACCGACCTGGGCTTTGCCGGTTTCCGCGCCTTTAAGAAACCGGAACTGGCTCGCCGGGATATCGTCTCCTTCCTCGGCGCAAGCTATTTCCGTGCGGTTGACGATACTTACCAGTATGGCCTCTCGGCACGTGGCGTCGCGATCAACACCTTCAGCAACGGTCAGGAAGAGTTCCCCGATTTCACGGCCTTCTGGTTTGAAACGCCAAAAGCGGAAGATACTACCTTTACCTGCTACGCCCTGCTGGATGGCGCGAGCATTACCGGCGCATACAAGTTCATCATCCATTGCGAAGAGAAACGCGTGGTGATGGAGGTGGAAAACCACCTGTTTGCCCGCAAAGAGATCCGCCAGATTGGCATCTCGCCCATGACCAGCATGTTCAGCTGCGGCACGAATGAACGCCGCATGTGCAACACCTACCATCCGCAAATCCATGACTCCGATCGCCTGGCGATGTGGACCGGTAAAGGGGAATGGATTGCCCGTCCGCTGAACAATCCGCAGCGACTGCAGTTCAACGCCTACGAAGATGAGAATCCGCGTGGCTTTGGCCTGCTCCAGCTTAATCACGACTTTAAAGATTATCAGGATGTGATTGGCTGGTATGACAAGCGTCCGAGCCTGTGGGTGGAGCCGGTCGGCAAATGGGGCAAAGGTGCGATTAACCTGATGGAGATCCCGACGACTGGCGAAACGCTGGATAACGTGGTCTGCTTCTGGCAACCCGCAGAACCGGTCAAAGCGGGCAGCGAGCTGAACTTCTCCTACAAGCTCTACTGGAGTGGTCTGCCGCCGGTGCGCAGCGGTCTGGCGCGCGTTGACGCCACCCGCACCGGTATCGGCGGTTTCCCGGAAGGCTGGGCGCCTGGCGAACACTTCCCGGAAACCTGGTGCCGTCGCTTCGCCATTGATTTCATCGGGGGTGATTTGCAGGCTGCCGCGCCGAAAGGCATCGAGCCGGTCATTACCGTGTCATCCGGTAGCGTGAAACAGGTCGAGATTCTGTATGTCGATCCGCTGAAGGGTTATCGCATTCTGTTTGACTGGTATCCGAACAGCGACTCGACCGCGCCGGTCGAAATGCGCCTCTTCCTGCGCACCAAAGAGGAGACGCTGAGCGAAACCTGGCTCTATCAATACTTCCCGCCTGCGCCGGATCAGCGGAAATATGTCGATGACCGCCAGATGACGGTCGGCTGATGTAAACAGGCGAGGCTCCGGCCTCGCCTTTTTTATGGCGCGACCTTCAGCATATCGACATGGGGGATCCCATCTTCCAGATAGACCTCCCCTGTCGCCACAAAACCATGCTGCCCGTAGAAGTTCTCCAGATGCGCCTGCGCAGAGAGAAACAGGTCGCGGCCCGGCCAGTGCTGCTGACAACGGCTGACCGCCTGCTCCATCAGACGACGTCCCAGCTGCGCACCGCGCACCCGATCGGACACGATCACCCGACCGATTTTTACCGGGCCAGAGGCTTCCTCCGGAGACAGCAGGCGCGCATAGGCCACCAGCTGGTCACCGGCCATCCCCAGCAGATGCCGGTTTTCTGCCTGTAAATCTCTGCCATCCACATCCAGATAGGCGCACTGCTGCTCCACCACAAAGACCTGACTGCGCAGCGCCAGCAGCGCATAGAGTTCGGCGGGCGTGAGTTCACGATGGTGTTTATCGAGCCAGCAAATATCCATGATTTCTCCTGAGAAGGCCGGATGGGTTATGGCGACGAGGCCATAACGTCGCGATTTACAGATGACAGGTCAATGGCAGACAAAAAAAATCAGGCCCGAAGGCCTGATTCGTCAGAGCGTCATTCCGCTTACATCAGCGGCTGAGCCATCATCACCAGTCTGATTAATGGCTGCGGGTAGACCCCTAACAGCAGCACCAGAATGGCGGAGATCAGCACGACCACACCACCGGCGGTAAACGCCCAGTTAGCTGGCGTATCACGGGTGTGCAGCTCCGGCGGGCTGAGGTAAAGACTGACCGTGACGCGCAGATAGTAGTAAAGACCAATCGCACTGCCCGCCACCACGGCGCCGGTCAGCCACCACAGGTGTGCACTGACGCCGGAAGCGATGACGTAGAATTTACCGATAAAGCCCAGCGTCATCGGGATACCCGCCAGCGACAGCATCATCACCGTCATGACCGCAGAGAGAATCGGACGATGCCAGAACAGGCCACGGTAGGAGTAGAGCGAGTCCGCATCCGGGCCACGATACGGGCTGGACATCAGACTGACCACACCAAACGCGCCCAGGCTGCTGAACAGGTAACCGGCCAGATAAACCCCGGACGTTTCCATCGACAGCTCATGATCTTTCACCGCAATCAGCGCCACCAGCAGATAACCCAGGTGGGCGATGGAAGAGTAGCCCAGCAGACGCTTAATGTTGCTTTGCGAAATCGCCATCAGGTTACCGAACAGGATCGATACGAAGGCGATCAGGCCCAGTACCGTGCGAACGGCCTCGCTGTCGGTCACCGGCGCATACATGAAGAGACGCATGATGACACCGAAGATGGCGATCTTGCTGGCGGTTGCCAGGAAGGTCGACACCGGCGCGGGCGCACCCTGATAGACATCAGGCGTCCAGAGGTGGAACGGAACCAGCGAAAGTTTGAAGCCCAGACCGATGATCATCATGCCCAGCCCAACCAGCAGCAGGGGCTCCTGAATCATGCTGTCGGTCAGACTCTGACCCAGCGCAACGAAGCTCAGGTTACCGGAGTCAGCGTAGATCAGCGCGATACCAAACAGCAGGAACGAGGAGGCCGCCGCGGAAAGAATGGTGTATTTCAGCGCCGCTTCCAGCGAACGTTTCTGGCGGAACGCATAGCCGATCAGACCAAACAGCGGCAGCGACAGCAGCTCAATCCCGATGAACAGCGCCGCCAGATGGTTGGCACTGGCCAGCACGATGCCACCCAGGGCCGCAATCAGCACCAGCAGGTAGAACTCATCTTTGTTGTCCGGGAAACCGGCCAGCCACGGATAGGCAAAGGTGCAGGTCGCCAGGCTCGCCAGCATCACCAGCGCGGTGTAGAACATCGAATAGCCATCGACACGCAGCAGCGGCGTGACATCCATTGCGCCGACCTGACCGACAAAATAGAGCGACAGCAGCGCCAGGTTCAGGCCAACGACCGTTAGCGTGGCGTTAACGAAGTGGTTGCGTCGCCAGGCAATGGACAGCATCACAACCACCACCGTCAATCCGACGATTAACAGCGGCAGCAACGCAATCAATTGGTGAGGAGTTATTGTCATGGCGAATTACGGCCTTGTAGTTGAAATTGAAGCGGTAAACCACTGCTGAATATTGCTCATGGCAGCGTGCGAAGTATCCAGAATCGGCTGTGGATAGACGCCCAGCAGCACCAGCAGGACCACCAGAACCCCGATGGTCATGAACTCACGCGGTGACATGCCTGGCAGCGGATCTTTTGATTTCGCTTCGCCGTAGTAGGCGCGCTGCATCATGACCAGCGAGTAAACGGAGGCGAACACCAGACCAAAGGTGGAGATGATGATAATCGTCGGCACCACCTGGAAACTGCCCGTCAGGATCATGAATTCGCCGACGAAGTTACCGGTACCCGGCATCCCCAGGTTGGCGACAGCAAAGAACAGCGACAGGCCCGGAATCCATTTGATGCGTGACCAGAGTCCGCCCATCTGGCGCATATCACGGGTATGCAGACGCTCATACAGCTGACCACACAGGATGAAGAGCGCGGCAGCCGAGAGACCGTGTGCAATCATCTGGATCACCGCACCCTGCAGCGCCAGCTGGCTGCCGGTGTAGATAGCAATCAGCACAAAGCCCATGTGCGAAATCGAGGTGTAGGCAATCAGTCGCTTGATATCGGTCTGCGAAAACGCCATCCAGGCACCGTAGAAGATCCCGATGATACCCAGCCACATGGCAACAGGCGCAAACTCTGCCGAGGCGTTCGGGAACAGCGGCAGGCTGAAACGCAGTAAGCCATACGCTGCGGTTTTCAGCAGGATGCCCGCCAGGTCAACAGAACCCGCCGTCGGCGCCTGACTGTGCGCGTCCGGCAGCCAGCCGTGCAGCGGCACCACCGGCATTTTCACCGCGAAAGCGATAAAGAAGCCCAGCATCAGCAGATATTCAACACCGTGTGTCATCGGCGTCTGCAGCAGCTGCTCATAGTTGAACGTCCAGACGCCGGTTGCGTTGAAGTGGACAAACACCAGTCCCAGAATCGCAATAAGCATCACCAGACCTGACGCCTGGGTGTAGATGAAG
Source organism: Type-F symbiont of Plautia stali (assembly GCF_059731105.1). Lineage (NCBI taxonomy): Bacteria > Pseudomonadati > Pseudomonadota > Gammaproteobacteria > Enterobacterales > Enterobacteriaceae > Type-F symbiont of Plautia stali. Next base: position 2,753,460 of record NZ_AP035909.1, read on the forward strand.
AACTTGGTTGCAGCGGTAATACGGGTTTTGCCGTCGGAGGCTTTATGACCCCAGAGCGCGATGAGGAAGTACATCGGCACCAGCATCATTTCCCAGAAGAAGAAGAACAGGAACATATCGATGGAGAGGAACACACCGATGACGCCGCCCAGGATCCACATCAGGTTGAGGTGGAAGAAGCCCTGATACTTTTCAATCTCATTCCAGGAGCAGAGCACCGCCATCAGACCGAGCAGGCCGGTCAGCACCACCATCAGCAGCGACAGACCGTCGATAGCTAAATGGAAGCTGATGCCGAAGCGTGGGATCCACGGAACGGAGAAACTTGACTGCCACTGCGGAATGCCCGCTGCCTGCGTCAGTGAATAGCCTCCCTGCAACCAGAGTTGCAGTGAAAGCGCCAACGTCAGCCCCATGGTGATCAGCGCGATCCAGCGTGGCACCTTCGCGCCGAGGCGCTCGGTCAGCCAGCAGATCAGACCGCCGACGAAGGGTATGATAATTAGCCAAGGTAATAACACGGCACACTTCCCTTTTATGACCTTTTCTGAGCTATCTTACTTGCCATTTTCATTCCCGGCAGTGCTCGCAATCCTCACATACTTCAGTATGCTCCGGTTGCTGTGCGCTGGCGGTAATGAAACTGGCTGCGACGATAACGCTCATTACTCAGGTAATTTTTGACATTCTTAATTGGGGTGAGGTAACTCACCCCCGCTCATCAATCTTTACATCACCAGCAGCAGAGCCAGCACCAGCACGGCACCCACGCTCATTGACGCAACGTACCAGCGCAGGTAGCCATTCTCACTGACGACCAGGCCTTTGTTGGCAATACGTGACAGCAGTGCAGGCAGGTTCATCAGGCCATTCAGTGGGTCGCGCTTCAGCAGCCACGCAATACCCAGGTAAGGTTTGACGAACACTTTATCGTAGAGCCAGTCGAAGCCCCAGGCTGCAAACCACCAGGTGCCGAAGAAGCGGCCAGGTGCACTGTTTGCAATCCGGGTAACCAGCTCACGTTTGCCCAGCCACAGCGCGGCAGCGATCAGAATGCCGACAATCGCGACAACGCCTGAGGTGATTTCCAGTCCCACTTTGCCCGCTTCGCCGAACTCACTGGCTGGCAGGACACCCGCCAGCGGTGGCGTGATCAGCGCACCAATAAAGGTGGAGAGCAGCAGCAGCACAATCAGCGGCAGATGATGGGTAATCCCCTTACCGGCATGCGCATGAATTTTCTCTTCGCCGTGGAACACGATAAAGATCATGCGGAAGGTATAGATTGAGGTCAGGAATGCCCCGACCAGTCCGGCCACCATCAGATTGATGTGACCGTTAGCCAGTGCGCCAAACAGGATCTCATCTTTACTGTAGAAGCCCGCGGTGACCAGCGGCAGGGCCGCCAGGGCCGCGCCACCCACCAGGAAGCAGGTGTAGACCAGCGGAATACTTTTACGCAGGCCGCCCATTTTGAAGATGTTCTGCTCATGATGGCAGGCCAGAATGACCGAACCAGAGGAGAGGAACAGTAACGCTTTAAAGAAGGCGTGCGTCATCAGATGGAAAATCGCCGCATCCCACGCCTGGACACCGAGTGCCAGGAACATGTAGCCAATCTGGCTCATGGTGGAGTAAGCGAGCACGCGTTTGATATCGGTCTGTACCAGCGCAGCAAAGCCCGCCAGCACCAGGGTTATCGCCCCGACAATGCCCACCAGATGCAGCACTTCCGGCGTCAGCAGGAACAGACCGTGGCTACGGGCAATCAGATAGACGCCCGCGGTGACCATGGTCGCGGCGTGGATCAGTGCTGAAACCGGTGTCGGACCGGCCATGGCGTCTGCCAGCCAGGTCTGTAACGGCAGCTGAGCCGATTTACCGACCGCGCCACCCAGCAGCATCAGGGTTGCCCACTGCAGCATATGGTTGTCTGCGGCAAAGTGCGCCGGTGCCAGCGCCATCATCTCACGGAAGTTCAGCGTGCCCAGCTCGTTGTAGAGGATGAACAGACCGAATGCCAGGAAGACGTCGCCCACGCGGGTGATGATGAACGCTTTCATCGCCGCTTTGCCATTTTCCGGATTGCTGTAGTAGAAACCGATCAGCAGATAGGAGCAGAGCCCTACCCCTTCCCAGCCCAGATACATCAGCATCAGGTTATCGGCCAGTACCAGAACCACCATGCTGGCGATAAACAGGTTGGTGTAGGCGAAGAAGCGGGAGTAGCCCTCTTCACCCCGCATGTACCAGGAGGCGAACATGTGAATGAAGAAACCCACACCGGTTACCACAGACAGCATCGTCAGCGACAGGCCATCCAGCGCCAGGTTCACCTTCATGTCGAAGTTGCCGACATGCATCCAGGTCCAGAGCGACTGGGTATAAGCCTGCTGACCGTTGGCGAAGAAGTCGAAACCGATCATCGCTGTGGTCAGGGCCGCCAGGCCTACCGATCCCATACCAATCGTGGCCGACAGGTTCTCTGACCAGCGACCGCGGGAAAACGCTAACAGCAGAAAGCCGATTAGCGGAAACAAGACAGTTAAATAGAGAAGATTCATCCGCGCATCTCGCTCACAGTATCAATGTTCAGCGTCTGACGACGACGATAGAGCTGAAGCAGCAGCGCCAGACCAATACTGGCTTCCGCTGCTGCCAGGCTGATGGCCAGGATATACATCACCTGTCCGTCGGCCTGACCCCAATAGCTCCCGGCAACCACCAGGGCTAACGCGGCGGCGTTGATCATGATTTCCAGGCCGATCAGCATAAACAGCAGATTGCGGCGGATAACCAGCGACGTGAGTCCAAGGACAAACAGCACGGCAGCCAGAATCAATCCATGTTGTAACGGGATCATGCGCTCTCCTTTTTCGCCTGTGCGGCGTCAGCAGGACGGTTGCTCAGGACTTCACCCTGGCGCTCTTCACGACCGATATGGAAGGCCACGACCAGACCGGCCAGCAGCAGCATCGACGCCAGCTCTACCGCGAGGACGTATGGACCAAACAGGCTGATACCGACCGCTTTAGCGTCGATGATCGTGCCGTCAATACCCTGGTCATTGGCGGTCAGGATGGCGTAGACCATCACCACCAGCAGCAGCAGCGACACTAGGCCCGGACCAATCCAGAGTGAGGGACTGAGCCACTCGCGCTCCTGTTTCTGCGTCTGTTTGCCCAGGTTCAGCATCATCACGACGAAGACGAACAGCACCATGATCGCGCCAGCATAGACGATGATCTCCAGCGCACCCGCAAAATAGGCTCCCATTGAGAAGAAGACGCCGGCGATCGATAACAGCGAAACGATCAGGTACAGCAACGCATGTACCGGATTGGTGTGGGTAATGACGCGCAATGTCGTCAGCACCGCCACCAGTCCGCAAAGATAAAACGCAAATTCCATGCCTTGCTCCTTAAGGTAATAAGCCTTTGACGTCGATTGGCTTCGCTTCGTTTTCCGCTTCGCCTTTATCTTTACCGTCAATCGCCATACCTGCCATGCGGTAGAAGTTGTACTCCGGATATTTACCCGGTCCCGAAATCAGCAGATCATCCTTCTCATACACCAGATCCTGACGCTTAAACTCGCCCAGTTCAAAATCGGGCGTCAGCTGAATCGCGGTAGTCGGACAGGCTTCTTCACACATGCCGCAGAAGATGCAGCGTGAGAAGTTGATGCGGAAGAACTCCGGATACCAGCGGCCATCTTTGGTTTCCGCTTTCTGTAGCGAAATACAGCCAACCGGACAGGCAACCGCACACAGGTTACAGGCCACGCAACGCTCTGCCCCATCCGGATCGCGCGTCAACACGATACGGCCACGATAGCGAGGTGGCAGATAAACCGGCTCTTCCGGGTACATCTGCGTTTCACGTTTGGCAAAGGCGTGCAGCCCTATCAGCCAGATACTGCGAACTGTCGTGCCAAAACCGACGACAATATCTTTCAAAGTCATTTGTTAACCCCTTACGACGCTGTGTAGAGAATCACTGCGGCAGTCGCCAGCAGGTTCAGCAGCGTCAACGGCAGACACACTTTCCAGCCGAATGACAGCACCTGGTCGTAGCGTGGACGCGGAAGCGCGGCGCGGATCAGGATGAACATCATCATAAAGAACGCCGTTTTCAGGGCGAACCAGATGAACGGCGGCAGGAAGGGTCCATGCCAGCCACCAAAGAACAGCGTGACGATCAGGGCGGAAACCGTGGTAATCGCCACATACTCGCCGACGAAGAACAGGCCGAACTTCATCCCGGCGTATTCGATGTGATAACCGTCAGCCAGTTCCTGTTCCGCTTCTGGCTGGTCAAAGGGATGACGGTGACACACCGCCACACCTGCAATACAGAAGGTCACAAAACCGAAGAACTGTGGGATGATGTTCCAGAGATGCGTCTGGCTGTTGACGATGTCGTTCATATTGAACGAGCCCGCCTGCCCCACTACGCCCATCAGCGACAGCCCCAGAAACACTTCATAGCTCAGGGTCTGCGCCGAGGCGCGCATCGCACCCAGCAGCGAGTATTTGTTGTTACTCGACCAGCCGGCAAACAGCACCGCATAGACCGCCAGACCTGCCATCATCAGGAAGAAGAGCAGACCGATGTTCAGGTCGGTCACCATCCAGGTCGGTGAAACCGGCACGATAGCAAAGGCCAGCAGCAGCGAAACAAAGGCGATAACCGGTGCCAGAGTAAAGATAAAGCGGTCGGTAAACGGCGGTACCCAGTCCTCTTTAAAGAACATTTTGATCATGTCCGCCACCAGCTGCAGTGACCCGCCCCAGCCTACGCGGTTCGGTCCGTAACGGTTCTGGAACAGGCCGAGCAGACGACGCTCGGCGAAGCTCATGAACGCGCCGCAGGCCACGACCACCAGCAGAATGACGATGGCTTTAACAATGGCCAGCAGAATGTCGATAACGTCCGGTGTTAACCAGCTCATTGCGCCGCCTCCTGCAGAGTGTCGATTTTACCGTTCGCCAGGAATGGCGGAACGCCTGGCATGCCCAGCGGCAGACCAATCTGTCCCGCCTGCAGTGACGCCGAGAAACGCACCGGCAGACGCACGATCTCACCGGCACAGCTGAACTCGACGGCTGCGCCATCGTTGACGCCCAGCTTCGCCGCATCGTCCGGGTTGATCACCAGAGCAGGCTGCGCCATACGCTGCTGGAAAACCGGGGAACGCTGCGACATCTCCTCACTACCAAACAGCTGGTAGCACGGCGCCACACGCCACTGCCCTTCACTGACAAAGGCCTGAGGGACACGGGTAAACCAGGGTAACTGACCGGCGCTGGCTTCAAACAGGCGCACGCCCGGATCGCCATGACGCAGTTTGCCGCCCACTTCGGCCTGGAATTTGTTCCACGCCTGAGGGGAGTTCCAGCCCGGTGCCCAGGCAAACGGGATCTGAGAACGCGGGGCCGACGGCTGGTTGTTCCCTTCCATCGAGAAGGCAAACATCGTGTCCTGATCCTGCGGCTGACGCGGTTCGTGGACGCTGATGTTGGCGCGCGCGGCGGTACGACCACTCGCACGGATCGGCGAACGTGACAGTTTCTGGCCCCGGATACGGAAGCTGGCGTCAGGCGCCGCCTCTTTGATGCCGGCCAGCTGCGGCAGACGGGTAACCACGGCATCGATAACGTGATCGAGCTGGGTCCAGTCCACGTGACGGCTTTCCAGGGTGCTGTGCAGCGAGTGCAGCCAGCGCCAGCTCTCCAGCATCACGACGCTGTTGTCGTAATAAGCGGGATCGTAAACCTGGAAGAAACGCTGCGCGCGGCCTTCATGGTTAACAGAGGTACCATCGCTTTCGGCGAAGCTCGCAGTCGATAAGACCAGACCCGCCTTCTCCACGGTCGCGGTGCGCTGATGATCCACCACGATCACGTTCGTGGTCTGAGCCAGCGCCGCATCCACCAGCGCTTTGGGCGCATGGCGATAGAGATCGTTTTCCAGCACCACCAGCGCGTCGGCTTCACCGCCTGACAGCTGCTCCAGCGCGTGCTCCAGTGGATTGCCGCCGATCAGGCCAAGTCCGACACTGTTGGCGTGGCCAGCCAGCAACGTAATGCCGACATCGGCACCGCGTGCCTTCAGGGCTTTGGCGACGTTTGCGGCGGCTTCAATCATGGCACTGCTGCCGGAATGGGTACCGGAGATGATTAATGGCTTTTTCGCGCCCGCCAGTGCCTGAACCACCACATCCATTCTGGCGCTGAGTGCGCTGTCGAAATCGGTCACCGCAGGCGCGGATTCATCCAGCGCACTGGCGATGGCGAAACCGAGACGCGCCTGATCGTCAACCGGCGCACGATAGCTCCATGCGGCGATATCATCCAGACGGGTTTCATCAACGTGGGTGACAAATAGCGGATGTTTCGCATGCTGACCGATGTTCAGGATCGCGGCGATCTGCCAGTCTGCCACCTTCTGTGCCGCGGCCATATCACGCGCTTTGCCTTTCACCGCCTGACGGACGGAGAGCGCCACACGTGCGCCGACCTGAGTCAGATCTTCACCCAGCACCAGCACCGCATCGTAGCTTTCAATCTCACGCAGCGAAGGGGTGTAAATCCCCCCCTCACGCAGCACTTTCAGCATCAGTTCAAGCCGGGCCTGCTCTGCTGCCGGTATACCGGTTGAGAAGTTCTCCGCCCCGACCAGTTCACGCAGGGCAAAGTTACTTTCAACGCTGGCGCGCGGTGAGCCGATACCGATCACTTTCTTCGCCTGGCGCAGCAAATCAGCCCCGGCGTTAACCGCCTGCTCGGCGTTCAGCGTCACCCAGTCGTTGCCACGCAGCAGCATCGGCTGACGCGGACGATCTTTACGGTTCACATAGCCATAGCCAAAGCGGCCACGGTCACAGAGGAAGTAGTGGTTAACGGTGCCGTTGTAACGGTTTTCGATACGGCGTAACTCACCATAACGTTCACCCGGGCTGGTGTTACAGCCCACGCTGCACTGCTGGCAGATGCTCGGCGCGAACTGCATATCCCATTTACGGTTATAGCGTTCGGAGTGTGTTTTGTCGGTGAACACGCCGGTCGGGCAGATTTCGACCAGGTTACCGGAGAATTCGCTTTCCAGCGTGCCATCTTCCGGGCGACCGAAGTAGACGTTGTCATGTGCGCCGTAGACGCCCAGATCTTTGCCATCGGCATAATCTTTGTAGTAACGCACGCAGCGATAGCAGGCGATACAGCGGTTCATCTCGTGCGAGATGAAGGGGCCGAGATCCTGATTACGGTGGGTGCGCTTGGTGAAGCGATAGCGGCGGAAGCTGTGGCCGGTCATCACTGTCATATCCTGCAGGTGACAGTTACCGCCCTCTTCACACACCGGACAGTCGTGTGGGTGGTTGGTCATCAGCCACTCCACCACGCTTTCGCGGAACTCTTTCGCTTCGCCATCGTCGATGGAGATAAATGTGCCGTCAGAGGCCGGCGTCATGCAGGACATGACGAGACGACCACGGGTATCTTCGGCATTCTGGAATTGCTTTACCGCACACTGGCGGCAGGCCCCGACGCTTCCCAGCGCCGGATGCCAGCAAAAGTAAGGAATATCAAGGCCCAGAGAGAGACACGCCTGTAGCAGGTTGTCCGCTCCGTTCACATCATACTCTTTACCGTCTACATGAATTGTAGCCATAGTGACATGCTTCCGTAAGGCTCGTCAGAGACGAGCGTTAATCATATTCTTGCCCCGACGCACGACATTGTCGGGGCGGCGGCACCAGGCCTGTTCCGTGTGCGGCGGCGAATTACCAGCGCGCTTTCAGCAGGTTTGGCTGGATCCCGCCAATGGAGCGGGTATTGCCAAAGACCTGCGGCGCCATGCCGGCTTCAAACTCTTCACGGAAATATTTAATCGCACTCTGCAGCGGCTCGACCGCGCCCGGGGCATGCGCACAGAAGGTTTTACCCGGACCGAGCTGACGGCAGAGTTGCAGCAGGGTTTCGATATCCCCTGGCTGCCCCTGCTTCTGCTCAAGCGCGCGCAGAATTTTTACGCTCCACGGCAGACCGTCACGGCACGGCGTACACCAGCCGCACGACTCACGGGCAAAGAACTCTTCCAGGTTACGAACCAGCGAGACCATATTGATTTCGTGGTCGACGGCCATCGCCAGGGCGGTGCCCAGTCGGCTGCCTGCTTTACCGATGCTGGCAAATTCCATCGGCAGATCCAGATGCTGCTCTGTCAGGAAGTCAGTGCCTGCGCCACCGGGCTGCCAGGCTTTGAACTTCAGTCCGTCGCGCATGCCGCCCGCGTAATCTTCAAGGATTTCACGCGCGGTAATGCCAAATGGCAGTTCCCAGACGCCAGGATTTTTAACCCGCCCGGAGAAGCCCATCATTTTGGTACCGGCATCTTCACTCTTTGAGATGCTCTTGTACCACTCTACGCCGTTGGCCAGGATCGCCGGGACGTTAGAGAGGGTTTCCACGTTGTTCACGCAGGTCGGTTTGCCCCACGCACCGGCACTCGCCGGGAAGGGCGGTTTGGAACGCGGGTTAGCACGGCGGCCTTCCAGGGAGTTAATCAGCGCCGTCTCTTCGCCGCAGATATAACGTCCTGCGCCGGTGTGGACGATCAGCTCAAAGTCGAAGCCGGTGCCAAGAATATTTTTGCCGAGAAAGCCCGCTTCGGTCGCTTCGGCAATCGCGCGGCGCAGATGCACCGCCGCTTCAATATATTCACCACGCAGGAAGATGTAGCCACGGTAAGCCTTGAGAGCGAAGGCGCTGATCAGCATCCCCTCGACCAGCTGGTGCGGCATCTGCTCCATCAGCAGGCGGTCTTTATAGGTGCCCGGCTCCATCTCATCGGCGTTACACAGCAGGTAACGGATGTTCATCGACTCATCTTTCGGCATCAGGCTCCACTTCAGCCCGGTCGAGAAGCCTGCACCGCCGCGCCCTTTCAGGCCGGAATCTTTGACTGCCGCGACGATCTCATCCTGCGACATGGTTTTCAGCGCTTTTTCCGCACCGGCATAGCCGTTTTTACTGCGGTATTCGTCCAGCCAGACCGGCTGCTTGTCGTCGCGCATCCGCCAGGTCAGCGGGTGAGTTTCAGCAGTACGAATGATCTGTTTGATTGTCATTGATACTGCTCCAGCAAAGAGGGAATGCCTTCCGGCGTCAGATGAACATGGGTATCTTCGTCCACCATCATGGTCGGCCCTTTATCGCAGTTCCCCAGGCAGCAGGTCGGCAGCAGCGTAAAGCGGCCATCAGCCGTGGTCTGGCCCGGTTTGATATTCAGCTGCTGCTCCAGTGCGGCCTGGATGCCCTGATAGCCGGTGATGTGACAGACCACGCTGTCGCAGTAACGGATCACATGACGCCCCACCGGCTGACGGAAGATCTGGCTGTAGAATGTCGCCACACCCTCAACATCACTCGCCGGAATCCCGAGGACGTCGGCGATCGCGTTGATGGCACCATCCGGTACCCAGCCACGCTGTTTCTGCACGATCTTCAGCGCTTCAATGGAGGCTGCACGCGCATCTTCATAGTGGTGTTTTTCGTGCTCAATGGCGTGATGCTCTTCCGCGCTCAGCACGAAGACCTCATCAGGGTCGATCGTTTTAATGGCAATGTGTTGATCGTGCATAATTAGCGGTCCACGTCTGACATAACAAAATCGATACTGCCCAGGTAGACGATCAGGTCGGATACCAGGCTGCCACGGATTACCGAAGGAATCTGCTGCAGATGCGGGAAGCTCGGCGTACGCACACGGGTGCGGTAGCTCATGGTGCTGCCGTCGCTGGTCAGGTAGTAGCTGTTGATCCCTTTCGTCGCTTCAATCATCTGGAAAGATTCATTGGCTGGCATCACCGGCCCCCACGACACCTGCAGGAAGTGTGTGATCAGCGTTTCGATGTGCTGCAGCGTGCGCTCTTTCGGTGGCGGCGTGGTCAGCGGGTGATCCGCTTTGAACGGTCCCTCTGGCATGTTGTTGAGGCACTGCTCAAGGATGCGCAGCGACTGCCACATCTCTTCCATCTTCAGCTGGACACGGCTGTAAGCATCGCTGACGCCGGAGCCGACCGGGATCTCAAAATCGAAGTTTTCGTAGCCAGAATAAGGACGCCATTTGCGCACATCAAAGTCGAGACCGGTGGCACGCAGACCGGCACCGGTGGTGCCCCATGCCAGCGCCTCTTCCATGTTGTAAGCGGCCACGCCTTTGGAACGACCAACCAGCACGCTGTTACGCAGTGCGGCTTTGTCATACTCCTTCAGGCGTTTCGGCATCCAGTCCAGGAAGTCACGCAGCAGACGCTCCCAGCCGCGTGGCAGATCGTGGGCAACCCCGCCGATGCGGAACCAGGCCGGGTGCATACGGAAGCCGGTAATGGCTTCAACCACGTCATAAATTTTCTGGCGATCGGTAAAGGCGAAGAACACCGGTGTCATTGCACCGACGTCCTGAATAAAGGTCGAGATATAGAGAAGATGACTGTTGATGCGGAACAGCTCAGAGAGCATCACGCGGATCACGTTTACGCGATCGGGCACCACGATCCCGGCCAGTTTCTCAACGGCCAGCACATACGGCATTTCATTGACGCAGCCGCCCAGGTATTCGATACGGTCAGTGTAGGGAATGTAGCTGTGCCACGACTGACGCTCGCCCATCTTTTCGGCACCACGATGGTGATAGCCGATGTCCGGTACGCAGTCGACAATCTCCTCGCCATCCAGCTGCAGGATGATGCGGAACGCACCGTGCGCTGACGGGTGGTTAGGCCCGAGGTTGAGGAACATAAAATCTTCGTTGGTGGTGCTGCGCTTCATGCCCCAGTCTTCAGGCTTAAAGGTCAGCGCCTCCATCTCTAAATCTTCTTTCTGCTTCGTCAGCGTGAAAGGATCGAACTCCGTGGCGCGCGCCGGATAATCTTTGCGCAGCGGATGGCCTTCCCACGTGGGGGGCATCATGATGCGCGTCAGATGCGGGTGCCCATCAAAGGTGACGCCAAACATCTCCCAGGTTTCACGCTCATACCAGTTGGCATTCGGGAAAAGCCGGGTAAGCGTCGGCAGATGCATATCGTTTTCAGATAAGGCCACCTTGAGCATGATGTCACGATTGCGTTCAATCGACAGCAGGTGGTAGAAAACGGAGAAATCCGCAGCAGGCAGGCCTGCACGGTGGGTACGTAAACGCTCATCCACACCATGCAGGTCATACAGCATGACGTAAGGCTTCGGCAATTTACGCAGGAACTCGGTAATTTCCAGTATCTGTTCACGCTTTACCCAGACAACCGGAATACCGGTACGGGTAGGCTGAACAGTGAAGGCGTCCGGCCCAAAACGGTTACGCAACTCGCCGATCACCGGATCGTCCAGGTGATCACGGGTTTGCCATAGCGGCTGAGCGAGATCTTGCGTGGTCAAATCTGTCATACGTTACTCACCATTCCGGCCTGATCTCAGGCACTCAAATGAAGGCGTCAGGATGGGGCCATGCATTAAATTGTGATGTTCTGCTGCAGGCGCGATTTTCCATCCGTACGGTTTTAGACTTCGTCCGGGCTGCGCAGGTTAGTGACGGCGATGCGCTCGCCGCGCTTTCTTTCCCGCTCGGATTGCATGTTGGCGCGATAAACGCCCTGATCGCCGACAACCCATGAGAGAGGACGGCGCTCTTTACCGATCGACTCCTGCAGCAGCAGCAGTGCCTGCATATAGGCTTCAGGACGAGGCGGGCAGCCAGGAATGTACACATCAACCGGCAGGAACTTATCCACGCCCTGCACAACAGAATAGATGTCATACATGCCGCCGGAGTTGGCGCAGGCACCCATGGAAATGACCCATTTTGGCTCCAGCATCTGATCGTACAAACGCTGAATGACCGGGGCCATTTTGGTGAAGGGGGTTCCGGCAATGACCATGAAGTCAGCCTGACGTGGCGAGGCACGCATAACCTCCGCGCCGAAACGGGCCACGTCGTGCACGGCCGTGAACGACGTTGTCATCTCTACATAACAGCAGGAGAGACCAAAGTTGTAGGGCCAGAGGGAGTTTTTACGTCCCCAGTTCACCATGTCATGCAGGGCATTTTCGAGTTTGCCCATGTAGACGCTGCGATGAACGTGCTGCTCCAGCGGATCGCTGACGATTTCCTGCTTTTGCAGAGGATAACGGTCGTTCTCACCACCGTTCGGGTCTATGCGGGTGAGCGTATAGTCCATCTTATTGCCTCTCTTTTACTGCTTGTGAGGTTTGGTGTGGCTGACCGTAGTGGTTTTCACCACTACGCGACGGCGGGCAGGCGCCCAGTCCAGCGCGCCGATGCGCACCAGATAGACCAGCCCCGCCAGGAGCACCAAAATGAAAATTGCGGCTTCCGCAAAGCCGATCCATCCGCTTTCACGGATTGAGGTCGCCCATGCGTATAAAAAGAGGGCTTCGACGTCGAAAATGACGAAAAACATCGCAACCAGATAAAATTTCGCCGAGAGGCGGATATGGGTATCACCAACGGATTCGATGCCCGATTCGAATGGCGTGTCTTTGTAGCGGGCGCGTGCTTTGCCGCCGAGCAGCCATCCTCCGGTCAGCATGAAAGCACACAGGCCAAAGGCAATAACGATAAATACGATAAACGCCCAGTGCTGAGCGATGATTTCGGTGGTAGTTGACATACTCATTGCTTACTCATCAAAAGTGGCGCTGGCATCCTGCACGCGTTTCCCGCAGCAAACTGACCACATCGATTCAAGGGAAGGGTAAAAACCTTTCAAACGTCGCTGTTATTTGTCAATAAGCAGCAATTTTATGGGGTTTTTTACTCCTTTCTATAACCTTTTGTCAACTTTGACAAAAGTATCCAAACATTATTTCACACCTGCATCATATTATTAACAAATGATGCCCCGCTTTCCAGCTAAATCGCTTCAGTCTGTAGGGTTAATTTTAGTGTAGCGGGTATTCACACGCATGGATCGTGCATTTAACAATCATATTTTGACAGGTCTCACGCTGTTTTCCTTCCCCTTACCAGGGGTATTTTCTTGATCAGGAACACAGTTTTGCCCTTTTTGCCGCAATTTTATCCACCTCAAATGAGACATCATGGAACAAAATAGCGGGTTTATGACTGGCAGGTTTTAGTAGAGAGAGGTATGAGGCCGAAAAGGACGTGAATCAGCGGGACAGGACGTGTGCGGAGGGGCGTCTGAGGTGCATCAGACAAAAAAAAGCCTCTCGTCCGGTTCGGAAAGCGAGAGGCGATTTATAAGCGTTTATTAAGACAGCCACGCTGGCATGGAGTGCAATACGTAAGCGAAACTACTCTTCGTCATCCAGCAACAATGCACCGTCGGGATTATTGCTCAGATTGTAGGGATCGTTAGTGGACTGCATGGCATTGAAGATCGCCAGAGCCAGTTCGTTATCGCTATCCGGATTGCGGCACAGCAGGTATTGCGTATCCGGCAGCACCGGCAGCCCTTCCGCCGCACCCATCACACGCAGTTCCGGACTCATCATCTCAACCGGACGGGCTGTCACACCCAGACCCGCTTTTACCGCGGCGCGTACGGCAGCCAGGGTTGAAGCGACATAGGAGATCCGCCACGGAATACCGGCTTCGTTAAGATGGTCGATGGCCATATCACGATAAGGACTTGGCTCATCCAGCAGCACCAGTGGAATGGCTTCACCACGCTGGAAGATATAATCCGCAGCGCAGTACCATAAAGTCGGTGATGTCCGCAGCACCTGATAGGTGAAATTACCTGGGCTGGAGGTCGTCACAACCAGGTCCACTTCACCCTGGTTGAGCATTTCCATCATGAAAGGATTACGTTTAACCCGCACATCGATAGCCAGCTTCGGATACACCGAGGTCACACGGTTCAGCAGGAATGGCAGGATCGTGTCTGAGGTGTCATCAGAGGCACCGATAGTCAGTACGCCCTGAATGTTGCTGTACATCAGTGAGGTGCAGGCTTCGTCATTAAAACGCAGAATTTTTCTGGCATAGCCCAGAAGCTGAATTCCATGCTCTGTTAACAGTTTGTTACGTCCATGTCTGGCAAACAGCTCTTTACCTACCAATTGTTCCAGACGTTGCATCTGCTGACTGACTGCTGACTGGGTTCTGCAGACCGCTGCAGCGGCGGCTGCAAAGGTATTCAAATCCGCAACGGCAACGAAAGTTCTCAGCAGATCGAGGTCGAGATTCAGTATCGGACGATTTGCATTAGTCATGTTTTTTTCTTCACTTATAAGATTTTACGAACTACTACCCTGGTGTTATTACAAGCTTATCAAAGTGATAAGCAGTAATGGTGCTTAATGACAGTCCTGTGTGAAGACTGGCACAAAAAATCTCTTGTGCGGATTCCGCACGGCTCACTCACCTGATGGGTCATACGCTGTCGTGAAAAAGACCACGTCTGAACCGAAAGCGCGGGGGGCGCGAATGCAGGAAGCTGCGTCATAATCGTGATCCTGCCGAAAAGAACCGGACAGGACGAAATTCACACTTTACGGGCTGGCGGGACAAAGCGGTAAAGTGCATTAAATAATAAATTATACTTAATCATTTTTGACTTCAAAATGGAAATGATTTTGTGAAAACCGCTGTAAATTTTGCGGCAAAGGCATTTCCAGACCCTTATGCCACATTATTGATCACTTTTTAAGCCTTCATCGCTCTGAAATTTAGTGAGAAACTGTTAACTGCTGCCCACAATAGTTCAATCTGATGCCTCTTTTACCCTCTGCTTTTGGACCTTTTCCGGCGATCACAACACCTTAAACCGGATACTCTTAAGCAGCGTTAAGGCGTAAGTATTAACGAGGCCGCAAAATCGTCCACAAAATGAGCATTCATAAAATATCCTTTAACTATTTCTCCTGGGGTATATTTCCGCGGCGGAAAAATGACCGCTTCAGATTATTTACGGTCCGCTTTGAGAAAACACGCACCGCAGCCCCGCCCCTGCCACGCTATTCATCAGTTTAAAAACCTGACCTTAACCTTATTTATGGTTTTATTGACCAGCCAAAGCCGTGGTAAATAGTTTTTACGCTACACGCCGGGCAAAAAGGTGTTGAACCCGCCAAAACCGGACGGCACCCTTCTTTTGTTATCCTGAGGAGAGTACATTGTGCTGGTTTGATTTCTGTGGCAGCCAAAAGGATTCTGCCCATTAAGGCGGTAACAATGACTTTTCAAATTGATAAATCCGGGAAACTCGACAATGTCTGTTACGACATCCGTGGTCCGGTACTGAAAGAGGCAAAACGCCTCGAAGAAGAAGGCAACAAAGTTCTTAAGCTGAACATCGGCAACCCGGCGCCTTTCGGCTTTGAAGCGCCGGACGAGATTCTGGTCGATGTGATTCGTAATCTTCCCAGCGCCCAGGGCTATTGCGACTCCAAGGGCCTCTACTCTGCCCGCAAAGCGATCATGCAGCACTACCAGGCACGCGACATGCGCGACGTCACGGTAGAAGATATCTACATTGGCAACGGTGTGTCAGAACTGATCGTGCAGGCGATGCAGGCGTTACTGAACAGCGGTGACGAAATGCTGGTCCCGGCTCCCGACTATCCTTTATGGACGGCGGCCGTCTCCCTCTCCAGCGGGAAAGCGGTGCACTATCTTTGTGATGAGTCCGCAGGCTGGTTCCCCGACCTGGATGACATCCGCAGCAAGATTACGCCCCGCACCCGCGGCATCGTCATTATCAACCCGAATAACCCGACCGGCGCGGTCTACAGCAAAGAACTGCTGCTGGAAGTGGTTGAGATTGCCCGTCAGCATAACCTGATCATTTTTGCCGACGAGATCTACGACAAGATCCTCTATGATGAGGCACAGCATCACAGCATCGCCGCGCTGGCACCGGATCTGCTGACCGTGACCTTTAACGGCCTCTCTAAAACCTATCGCGTGGCCGGTTTCCGTCAGGGCTGGATGGTGCTGAACGGGCCGAAGAAACATGCTAAAGGCTACATCGAAGGGCTGGAGATGCTCGCCTCAATGCGTCTCTGTGCTAACGTGCCGGCCCAGCATGCGATTCAGACGGCGCTGGGCGGTTACCAGAGCATCAGCGAATTTATCATGCCTGGCGGACGTCTCTACGAGCAGCGTCAGCGCGCCTGGGAACTGATTAACGATATTCCGGGCGTCAGCTGTGTGAAGCCCCAGGGCGCGCTCTATATGTTTCCGAAAATCGATGCTAAAAAATTCAACATCTTCGACGATCAGAAGATGGTGCTGGATTTCCTGCTGCAGGAGAAAGTTCTGCTGGTTCAGGGTAGCGCATTTAACTGGCCCTCGCCCGATCACCTGCGCATCGTCACGCTGCCGCGCGTGGACGATCTGGAAATGGCCATCAATAAATTTGGCCGTTTCCTGCAAGGCTATCGTCAGTAATCCCGCCCGCGTATACTGAAGCTATTTGGGGAGAGCCTGTCTCTCCCCTGCCGGCTAACAGGAACGCGCATGACTCAAAGTCACTTCTTCGCCCATCTCTCCCGTCTCAAGCTGATCAACCGCTGGCCGCTGATGCGCAACGTGCGCACCGAAAACGTGTCTGAACACAGCCTGCAGGTTGCCATGGTGGCGCACGCCCTGGCCGTGATCAAAAACCTTAAGTTCAGCGGGTCGCTGAATGCCGATCGCATCGCCATGCTGGCGCTCTATCACGATGCCAGCGAAGTGCTGACCGGCGACCTGCCCACACCGGTCAAGTATTACAACGCGCAGATCGCGCATGAATATAAAAAAATCGAGAAAATTGCGCAGCAGAAGCTGATTGAGATGTTGCCGGAAGAGTTTCAGGCGATCTATCGCCCGTTAATCGATGAGCACCTGCACAGTGAAGAGGAGCAGGCCGTCGTCAAGCAGGCCGATGCGCTCTGCGCCTATGTTAAGTGTCTTGAGGAACTCTCTGCCGGGAACAATGAGTTTTTACTGGCGAAAGCGCGACTGGAGACAACGCTGGCGCAACGGCGTTCGCCTGAGATGGATTATTTCGTTGAGGTCTTTATTCCGAGCTTCAGCCTGTCGCTGGATGAAATCTCGCAGGATACGCCACTCTGAGTCCGGCGGCGTGACCGCCGGCTCCTTCCTTACGCCTGCTGGCTGAAGGTAAAACTGCCGTCAGCTTCCCGGGTCACGACCAGTGATGCCAGTGAGCTGAGGCGAAGCGCCACCTCATCCAGCCGGGGGGTGTCCGCCGGAGCATTGATGGCGATCACCGCGCAGCCTGCGTTCAGTCCGGATACGATGCCGGCGGGGGCATCCTCTGCCACCACACAGGCTGCGGCGTCTAAGCCCAGTTTCTCCGCCCCGAGCAGATAGGGATCGGGTTCCGGTTTACCTTTTGCCACCTGCTCCGCAGTAATAAACACCGCAGGTTTCGGCAAGCCTGCGGCTTTATGTCGGGCATGCGCAACCGGCACCGAACCGGAGGTGACAATGGCCCAGGGGATCTGCAGCGCGTTCAGCCTTTCCAGCAGCGCTCTGGCACCCGGCAGCGCCTGCACGCCATCGGTGTCCGCCGCTTCCGCCTGCTCCAGCGCCACAAACTCCGCCTGAATCGCCTCTTCCGGCTGGCCTGCCATAAAATGACGCAGAGAAGTAATGGCCTGTTTGCCATGAATGAAATCGAGGATCTCATCGGCAGCAATACCATGACGCGCACCCCACTGGCTCCAGGCGCGTTCTACGGCGGGCAGCGAATCGACCAGCGTGCCGTCCAAATCAAAAAGAAAACCTCTGTAGGTCACGCGCTTCTCCTCATCATGCATTAATAACCTGTGCAATCTCGTTGGCACTCAAATGGTACTGGCGCGGACAAGTCTGCCATAAAGCCAGCATGCGTTGATACTTTTCCCACATCGGGGTCTGCGCGTTAAAGCCATGGGTGCCGGAATCGAAGTGGGTGTAGCGCCCTTCCGTGTTGACCATGAAGCGCACATATCCCAGCAGGCGGGCTTCTGTCGCGGCATCAAAACCGAGAAAAGCGAGACGGCGCTCATCCGTCTGATTTTTCTCTTTCAGGTTTGACCAGGAGACGTGCAGCGCGTGATGCATTTCCATAATGTCGATCACCGTCCGGCAGGTTGCTTCGCTGAGTTCGCCGAACTCTTTATCCAGCTCCCGCATCTGTAGTGCATAACCGCGCTCAACGATGGTCTGGTAACGGCGAAAACGTTCAGCATTTTCCGGCTCCAGCATCGCCATGATTTTGTACTGGTTGGTAAGAATTAAACGCTGTGCATGGGTCATTTCCATCATTCGCTCCCGGTCGGCGACCGCTCAGTTAATCGACAAGGAGGAAATGATTACATAGCGTTAGCGATACGGAAATCGCCGTATCGCCTTTCTTTGATTTGGTTGCGGGTTAGCGGTAATTAAATCACCGCCCGCCTGAAGAGGGTCAGAGATCGTCGAGGAACGTGCGGTCAAGCTGTTTAAACGCGCGTTTCAGCAGGTCGGCCAGCGCCTGATAGGTCGGTTTGCCTTCTACCGGCGCGATAGCCTGTCCCGCCTCTTCCAGGCGGGCGCGGACTTCATGAAACCAGCTCAGCAGCGTCGGCGGCAGCGGCGTAACAGAACGCTTACCGAGCCACCATAACCCCTGCATCGGCAGGCTGCAGGCAAACAGCGCCGTCGCCACGGCCGGGCCAAGCTGGCCACCCATTGCGATCTGCCAGGTCAGGGTAAAAATCGCCAGGGGAGGCATAAAGCGAATGGCAAAACGCGTCACGGATGAAACACGGTTTTCCGGAAACACGGGGGCCAGGCGCTTATCAGCAGGCCAGGTCTTCATGTAGTGCTGACCGCGCTGAAACATCTGAAACCAATTGGTACTGCCAGATTCATTCGCCATGGCTCACCTCAACTAATCCTGCAAACATTAAAAAAAAGTTATAACCACACAACTTTACGTGACATCCTTCAATTTTTTTTGTCTTTAAAGATGACTCCAGCTATTCTGACGCCGTTTCAACACCTTTCCGGGCGCGGGATACCGTTGGGAAGAGGCTTGAGCCATGTTTCGACAAGGCGATCTTCAAATTTTTGCGTAAGATTACCGAAATTTTTTGCGGAAATGCAGATTTCTGTCTACCGCATGATGTTTGTCATTAATCTACCAGCTTTCATGGGCTACGCTGTTAGTCTGATTGCGTTTTATTTAGCCACTCTCAAAAAATAGGTACTTCCATGTCGAGTAAGTTAGTTCTGGTTCTGAACTGTGGCAGCTCTTCCCTTAAGTTTGCCATCCTCAACCCTGCCAGCGGCGAAGAGTTCCTGTCGGGCCTGGCAGAATGTTTCCACCTTCCAGAAGCACGTATTAAATGGAAACTGGACGGCGAAAAACAGGAAGCGCCTCTCGGTGCCGGTGCAGCGCATAGCGAAGCGCTGAACTTCATCGTTAAATCCATTCTGGCACAAAAACCAGAGCTTTCGGCACAAATTGCTGCAATCGGTCATCGTATTGTTCATGGCGGCGAGAAGCTGACTCAGTCCGTTATCATCTCTGAAGAGGTGATTCAGGGCATCAAAGACGCCTCCTCCTTTGCCCCGCTGCATAACCCGGCTCATCTGATCGGGATTGATGAAGCGATGAAAAACTTCCCGCACCTGTCAGATAAGAATGTCGCCGTATTCGACACCGCTTTCCATCAGACAATGCCGGAAGAGTCTTATCTCTACGCCCTGCCCTACAAATTGTACAAAGAGCACGGCGTGCGTCGCTACGGCGCGCATGGCACCAGCCACTTCTATGTGACACACGAAGCGGCCAGAATGCTCAATAAACCGCTTGAATCACTGAACATCATCACCTGCCATCTTGGTAACGGCGGTTCTGTCTCTGCCATCCGTAATGGCGAGTGCGTCGATACCTCCATGGGGCTGACGCCACTGGAAGGGCTGGTGATGGGCACCCGCAGTGGCGACATCGACCCGGCGATTGTTTTCTTCCTGCACGACACCCTGGGCATGAGCGTTGACGCCATCAATAAACTGCTGACCAAAGAGTCTGGCCTGTTAGGTCTGACCGAAGTCACCAGCGACTGCCGCTACGTGGAAGATAACTACGCGACGAAAGAAGATGCGAAACGTGCGATGGATGTGTTCTGCCACCGCCTGGCGAAATATATCGGCAGCTACACGGCGCTGATGGACGGTCGTCTTGATGCCGTGGTCTTCACCGGCGGCATCGGTGAGAACGCGGCGATGGTGCGTGAACTTTCATTGAAAAAACTGGCGCTGCTGGGCTTTGAGGTTGATCATGATCGCAACCTTGCAGCGCGCTTCGGTAAGTCTGGCTACATCAATAAAGAAGGCACCCGTCCGGCCCTGGTGATTCCGACCAACGAAGAGCTGGTCATCGCCCAGGACGCTGCGCGTCTGACTGCATAACCCCTTCTCTCCGTCAGCTCAGGCTGACGGAGTTGTTTTTGACACCCTGCCATTACTGAGAGGTTCAAACGTGTCACGTACAATTATGCTCATTCCGACCGGCACCAGCGTCGGCCTGACCAGCGTCAGCCTCGGCGTTATCCGCGCCATGGAGCGCAAAGGCGTCCGCCTCAGCGTCTTTAAGCCGATTGCGCAGCCGCGTGCTGGCGGCGATACCCCGGATCAAACCACCACCATCATTCGCAAGAACTCCTCGATTCCTGCCGCCGAACCGCTGCAGATGTCCCGTGTGGAATCACTGCTGGGATCGAACCAGCAGGATGTGCTGATGGAGGAGATCATCTCCCGCTATCACGCCAACACGCAGGATGCGGAAGTGGTGCTGGTTGAAGGTCTGGTGCCGACCCGTAAGCATCAGTTCGCCAACGCACTGAATTATGAAATTGCCAAAACGCTGAATGCCGAGATCGTCTTTGTGATGGCGCTGGGTAATGACTCACCGGCCCAGCTGAAAGAGCGCATTGAGTTGACCCAGAGCAGCTTCGGCGGTCAGAAGAATAAAAACATCACGGGCGTGATTATCAATAAACTGAACGCGCCGGTTGACGATCAGGGACGTACCCGCCCTGACCTGTCAGAGATCTTCGATGATTCGTCGAAAGCCAGCATCGCCAATATCGATCCTAAGCAGCTCTTCTCAGACAGCCCGCTGCCGGTTCTGGGCTGCGTGCCGTGGAGCTTTGATCTGATTGCGACCCGCGCGATCGACATGTGCCGCCACCTGGGTGCGCGCATCATCAACGAAGGTGAGATTCAGACCCGCCGGGTGAAATCGGTAACCTTCTGCGCCCGCAGTATCCCGCACATGCTGGAACATTTCCGTCCTGGCTCTCTGCTGGTCACCTCCGCAGACCGCCCGGATGTGCTGGTCGCGGCCTGTCTGGCCGCCATGAACGGCATCGAAATCGGCGCTATCCTGCTGACCGGAAACTACGAGATTGACGATCGCATCGCCCGTCTTTGCGACCGCGCCTTCCAGACCGGCCTGCCGGTGTTTATGGTGAAAACCAACACCTGGCAGACCTCCCTGAGCCTGCAGAGCTTCAACCTTGAAGTCCCGGCTGACGACACCCAGCGCATTGAGAAAGTGCAGGAGTATGTTGCCAGCTACATCAACGCTGACTGGATTGAGTCGCTGACCGCCACGTCAGAACGCAGCCGTCGCCTGTCGCCACCGGCCTTCCGCTATCAGCTGACCGAGCTGGCGCGTAAAGCGGGCAAACGCGTCGTTCTGCCAGAGGGCGATGAGCCGCGCACCGTTAAAGCGGCCGCTATCTGTGCTGAACGCGGTATCGCCACCTGCGTGCTGTTAGGCAACCCGGATGAGATCCAGCGTGTTGCGGCGGCTCAGGGGGTTGAGCTGGGCAAAGGGGTTGAGATCGTTGACCCGGAACAGGTTCGTGAAAACTATGTGCCGCGCCTGGTTGAGCTGCGCAAGAATAAAGGTATGACCGAAGTTGTCGCGCAGGAGCAGCTGGAAGATAACGTGGTGCTGGGCACCATGATGCTGGAGAGCGGTGAAGTGGATGGTCTGGTATCCGGTGCGGTTCATACCACCGCCAACACCATTCGTCCGCCACTGCAGCTGATCAAAACCGCGCCGAACAGCTCACTGGTTTCATCGGTGTTCTTTATGCTGCTGCCTGAGCAGGTGCTGGTTTACGGTGACTGCGCGATTAACCCGGACCCTACCGCTGAGCAGCTGGCCGAAATCGCGATTCAGTCCGCCGATTCTGCCAAAGCCTTTGGTATCGACCCGCGTGTGGCGATGATCTCCTACTCCACCGGCACCTCCGGTGCAGGTAGCGACGTGGAAAAAGTGCGTGAAGCCACACGGATTGCGCAGGAAAAACGTCCTGACCTGGTGATCGATGGTCCGCTGCAGTATGACGCCGCGATCATGGAAGATGTGGCAAAATCAAAAGCGCCCAACTCACAGGTTGCGGGTCGCGCCACCGTGTTTATCTTCCCGGATCTCAACACCGGTAACACCACCTACAAAGCGGTTCAGCGTTCCGCCGATCTGATCTCGATCGGGCCGATGCTGCAGGGGATGCGTAAGCCGGTCAATGACCTGTCGCGCGGCGCGCTGGTCGACGACATCGTCTACACCATCGCGCTGACCGCCATTCAGTCCCAGCAGGCTGAAGGCTAAGCGCCAGGTGAGAACAGAAAAGGCATGCCCCGGGGCATGCCTTTTTTTTAATCCGCAAATGTGCGATTCGGCGCTGCCCGTTGAGGCAAGGCGCCGGAACCGTCTCAGTCGCGGCTATCGCCGTTACGACTCATCCACAGCGACAGCGCTTTCAGCGAATCGTCAGTAAACTCATCGCAGCGGGCGGTGATCTCGTCGGGCGTCATCCAGAAAATCTCATCGACTTCGGACTCCTGCATCGCGAAAGGCCCGTGGGACACGCAACTGAACAGGCCACCCCAGACGCGGCAGTGCTGATCTTCAAAGTAGAATTTGCCATGCTCAGCAAAAGGCACGGCGGCAATGCCCAGTTCCTCTTCAGCTTCGCGACGCGCAGACTCCAGCATATCCTCACCGCTCTGCACCACGCCACCCGCCGTTGCGTCGAGTTTGCCCGGCATGAAATCTTTTGTTTCCGTGCGACGCTGAACCAGAATCTTGCCCATACCGTCATGAACCACGATATAGGTGGCGCGGTGACGCAGGCACTGAGCGCGCATCTGCGCACGTGTCGCCTGAGCAACGACTTCATTCTCTTCGCTTACAATATCGACCCACTCGATGCCGTCACCCGCAGTTTGATCCACCATCCGTAACCCTTTCCTGTTTGGCGTGCCCAGATGCACGCAGTTTGCCACTTGTTATTTTAATGTGGCGTAAGGTAATCACTTCCGTCAGCCTGAGCAAGCCCTGACAGTTATCGATTTTTACCACTTTCTGCTAACCACAGCTGGACTGAGGCTCGCTGCCATTGAAATTCAGCATAGTGCTGCAAACGTGTCGGTAAGGGATCGCCATGCAATACCAGCCGGTTGAGCATCACCGCCAGATCGGTATCCGCGATGGACCATTCGCCAAACAGGTTCTGCTGCCCTTCCGGCAGCAGACGCTCGACGGCTGCAATCAGTTTAGTGACCGCCTGCTGTGCTGACGCCGTCAGCGGCGCAAAACGTTCACCGGCAAACAGCACTTCCGTCGGGCGCTCCTGGCGGATCCACATAAAGTCACTGCGCAGCCAGGCCTGAAGCTCTCTGGCGCGGGCGCGCTTCTCGCGGTCATGGGGATAGAGCCGCTCAAATTCAGGTGCCGGAAAACGCTCTTCCAGATATTCGCTGATGGCGGAAGACTCGCTCAGCAGAAAGCTGTCAATCTGCAGCGTTGGCACACGGCAGGTCAGTGAGAGCGCCCGATAGGCCTCCGCATATTGCTGATTCTGCGATAAATCGACGCGTTTCAGCTGAAAAGGCACCCCTTTTTCGGTAAGAGCAACATAGGCAGACATGGCATAAGGACTGAAAAATGATGAATCTGACCACAGGACAATGGGCGGATAATTCATCGGTTACCTCGATTGGCTGTCAGGGTTGCATCATGTTTACCGACTTTTTTTTGGGAAGGCAACGCTGAGCTGCTCCGACCTCTCACGCCGGAATAACAAAGCGCGACGCGAGGCACTTCAGAGTGGCTCCGCTCTTCTATGCTGAAAGGAGCAGATAACAAAAACACAAAGGGAGCCGCAACATGCACATTCTTATTACCGGTGGCACGGGACTGATTGGGCGTCATCTGATTCCACGGCTGCAACAGCTGGGGCATCAGATCAGTGTCGTGACGCGGGATATCGTCAGCGCACGCGAAAAACTGGGCGAGAGCGTGGCGCTCTGGTCAGGTCTGGCGCAGCAGACAAACCTCAATAACATTGATGCCGTGATTAACCTGGCGGGCGAACCCATTGCCGATAAACGCTGGACAGAGCCGCATAAACAGCAGCTCTGCGAAAGCCGCTGGCAGATCACCGAGCAGATTGCCTCACTGATTAATGCCAGCGCAACGCCACCCGCCGTCCTGATTTCCGGTTCGGCAACCGGCTTCTATGGCAATACCGGCGATCTGGTGCTGACTGAAGAGGATGAGGGCCATGATGAGTTTACCCATCAGCTCTGCGCCCGCTGGGAGCAGCTGGCACTCAACGCCGCGAGTGAACGTACCCGCGTCTGCCTGATACGCACCGGCGTGGTGCTGGCTCGTGAAGGCGGCGCACTCAGTAAAATGAAACTGCCGTTTAAGTTTGGCGCGGGCGGGCCGATCGGCAGTGGCAAACAGTATATGCCTTGGATCCATATCGATGACATGGTCAACGCGATTCTCTGGCTGCTGGATCATGAGGATCTGCATGGCCCATTTAACATGGTAGCGCCTTACGCGGTGCGCAATGAGCAGTTTGCCGCCACGCTGGGGCGGGTGATGCATCGTCCGGCCTTTATGCGCACGCCTGCCAGCGCCATTAAGCTGATGATGGGGGAGTCGTCGGTGCTGGTGCTGGGCGGTCAGCATGTGCTGCCGAAGCGGCTGGAAGCCTCTGGTTTCGGCTTCCGCTGGTACGATTTGCAGGAAGCCTTGCAGGATGTCGCAGGATAACCCTGCAGCGGCACGGGGCCGCCGCAGGGGTAATTAGCTTCGCTGTCCGGCGACCCGCGACTGCATCGCCTTCTCTTCCCGCGTGTGCCCCGGTTGTGGCACGCGGATAATAAAGGTCAGCACGCCAGCGAACACATACAGCGCGGTGTAGGCCCATACCACTCCGACGATGTCGAAGAATGGCAGCATGACAGAGGCGATAGCCGGTGCCACAAAGTTACTGAGTCCCGCGGAGAGATTGTAAATCGAGACCGCTGCCCCTTTGTGATGCGGCTCCAGCGTCGGAAAGACGGCGGTCATCGGCACAAACGCGGCGACAAAGATCCCCAGCATGACCGCAGGAATTAATGCCACCCAGAAATTATGTCCCGCATACAGCGGCAGGTAATAGAAGGTCAGGCTGGAGATAGCCATTCCCAGGCAACCAAACCAGCGTACCTGACGGATCCAGCCCAGCTTCTCACCGGTGAGGCCCCAGAAGATATTCGTAAAGATGGTAACAAAGAAGAACACCGCCCAGATCTGCAGCCATTCAGAGATGGTAAAGCCGAGACGGTCGACAAACAGCAGTGGCATGATAATGGCGAAACCAAACAGCGACAGCGTGTTGATGATGCGAATCAGGCAGGCATAAAAGACATGCTGATTGGTGAACAGGATGGTCACGGCACGCGACATCTCTGTCATCTTGTCACGCATCGGCAGATTCACGCGGGAACGATCTACCGGCACGTTGCGCAGGCTGAACCAGGCAAGAATCCCGCCACAGGCTACCCAGATGATAGCCAGCCACAGCGTTCCGGTCTCCCCCAGCATCGGAATGGTCAAGCTGGGCAGATAGCTGCCCACCACGCCAATGCCGATTGAATACATCGCCCAGAACCAGCCGGTCGCCGCCGCCAGTTTCTCGCGCGGTAAGACCTGCACCAGCATCATCATGAAAGAGTAGATAAACAGCGGATAAGCCAGCCCGCGAATGCCGTAAAACAGCACCATGAGGGGATAGTTACGCAGCCCAAGCCCAAGTGACATAAACAGGGCATGCATGACGATCCACAGCACAAAGCCAATCATCATCGCGCGCTGCGGCGTGATCAGCTCGGCGACCACGCCCGATGCCCAGGCTGCCAGCGCGGCTGCCAGACCATAAAAGGTGAACACGACGGCAGACTGCGCGGGCGAAAAGCCCATATCGGTAATATGGCGCGACAGAAACGCCATTTCAAAGCCATCGCCCGCCATAAAGATGGCGATAGCGAGGAAGCCCCAGAACATCTTTTTCGGTAAGCCAAACCAGTATTCGTTCGATTGCATCACAATCACCTTCTGTTTGGTTAGTCGTCAGGCAGGCAGCAGGTTACGCACCTGTTGCTGCTGGATGTAGAGTTCCCGGAACAGACGCAGCCGCTGTTGCAGCACGGCTCCGCGAGCGTCGTCCGGTTGATAGCGCGCCTGGACTGGCGGCTTCAGGCACACCTCATGCTCAGCACCGCCATCAGCCAGCCACGCCAGACGTGCCGCCCCCAGCGCGCCAGAGGCGCTGGCCGGGTGGGTAACAACCGGCAGTTGCAGCACATCGGCAATCAATTGCGCCCACAGCGTGCTGCGCGCGCCTCCACCGGTGAGGCTGTATTGCTGAATGGGGTGCCGGGCCTCGCCGAGCGCCTCTGCCCCATCAGCCAGTCCGAATGCCACGCCTTCAATCACCGCATAGCCCAGCAGGGCGCGCGGCGTTTCATGGCGCAGATTGAAGAAAGAACCGGAGGCGTCAGGATCGTTGTGAGGGGTACGCTCCCCGGAGAGATAGGGCAGAAAAATCGGGGCGCTGCGCAGCTGTTCATCACTGAGCTGAGCCATCTCCTCCATCAGCTGGCTTTCGCTCACTGACAGCAGATTGCACAGCCAGCGCAGACAACTGGCGGCGCTGAGCATCACACTCATCTGATGCCAGCGGCCCGGCAGCGCATGGCAAAAGGCGTGCACCCCGGATTGCGGGTCCGCCTGCAACCGGTCATTGACCACAAAAATCACCCCGGACGTCCCCAGTGAGATAAAAGCATCCCCGGCGTTCACCGCTCCTACCCCGACGGCCGACGCGGCATTGTCCCCGCCGCCGCCTGCAATCGTGACTGAGGTGGATAAGCCCCACTCGCTCGCCAGTGTCGGCTGCAGATGTCCACTTACTGCACTGCCTTCCACCAGTTCAGGCATGGCGGCACGCGTCAGTCCGGTGATGGCCAGCAGTTCGTCCGACCAGTCACGCCGGGATACATCGAGCCACAGCGTTCCGGCAGCATCCGAAGGCTCAGTGACAAAGCGTCCGGTCAGACGCCAGCGCAGGTAATCTTTCGGCAGCAACACCTTATCGATACGGCTGAAGATCTCTGGCTCATGTTCCGCAACCCAGCAGAGCTTCGGTGCAGTGAAGCCAGGCATAATCATATTGCCGCTGATCGCTATCATCCGGGGATGCTGCTTCGCCAGCCTTTCACACTGTGGTGCGCTGCGCGTGTCGTTCCACAGGATACATGGACGCAGCACCCTGCCTCCGGCATCCAGCAGCACGGCCCCGTGCATCTGACCGGACAATCCTATCGCGCGAATCTCAGCCCAGGCCTGAGGAGACTGATGACGCAATCCCGCCAGAACCTCACAGCAGGCTTGCCACCAGCGTTCAGGCTCCTGTTCTGCCCAGTGAGGATGCGGACGCTGCACGCTGAGCGTGGCGTGCTGAGACGCCACAATCTCACCCTGCGTGTTCACGATCAGCGCTTTAAGCTCTGAGGTACCGATATCAATACCGAGATACATGATTACACCGCCGCCAGTTCAGGCTGCTTCAGCCACTGCTGCAGATTCGCCACCTGGCGCGTCACCAGCTCATGAAACGCCTTATCGGACGCCAGTTCCGCAAACAGCGCGCGATCGCTCAGGAACGCACGGAGCGGATCGGCACTGGCGAACTGTTTACGCAGCGTTTCGGCCTGAAGCGCACCATCCTGATAGGGATAGGGTAAGTCGTCACTGGCCCAGCGCTGCATAAACAGGAAGAAGAGTGCCGGGATCACCGCCGTTGCGGTCGGCTGCACGCCGCGCTGGTAACACGCCTGCAGGGTTGGCGTCACCATGCCGGGAATTTTGGACAAGCCATCGGCACCGACGCGCTGATTGGTGTCCTGAATATAGGGATTACTGAAGCGGGCCAGCACCACATCGCGATAATCCGCCAGATCGAGCGGGCTGGGTGAAAGTGAGGGAATGACATCCTGGGTCACGTAGTCGTGCGCCAGTTTATAAATGGCCGGATGACGGGTGCTCTCATCGATATAGTTCAGCCCAATCAGCGTGCCCGCCCAGGCAATCGCGGCATGGGTCGCATTAAGGATGCGAATTTTCGCCTCTTCCCACGGCAGCACCGATTCCACCAGCTCAACGCCCACCTTTTCCAGTGCCGGGCGTCCGGCAATAAAATCATCCTCAATGACCCACTGAATAAAAGATTCGGCCATCACTGCGGCACCCTCTTCCCTGCCGGTCGCCGCCTGCACGCGTTCGGCCACCTGTGGGGTGGGTCGCGGGGTGATGCGATCGACCATGGTATTCGGTGAGCGGGTCTGTGTACGCACCCAGTCGGCCAGCGCGGTATCGCCTTTGGCCGTCAGAAACGCCAGGAAGGCGTCACGAAAACGCTCGCCATTGTGGCGCAGATTGTCGCAGTTCAGCAGCGTGACCGGTGCCCCGCCCCCGGCAACCCGCTGTGTCAGAATGCGGCTGAGTGCGCCGTAGAGGGTGCGGATGTCACCACCCAGATCGGCCTTCACGTCCGCCTGACTGAGATCCAGCGTAAACGCGGGCGTCAGGTAGTAGCCCGCTTCAGTCACGGTGAAGCTAATCACACGTGTTTCCGCACGGGCGCCCTGCTCAATCAGCGCGCTGATGTCGCTGTCCCAGGGCAAAATTTTGCGCAGCGACGTGATGGTCTCATAGTCGCGCTCACCTTCGGGCGTCACGGTTTCCAGCACATATTCGCCCTGCTGCTGCGCGAGCTGATCAAGCAGCGGCGCGGCATCCTGGCGGATATTGCCCAGCGCGATGCCCCAGCTTTCGTCGCCCTGCTTACGCAGCTGATGCAGATACCACGCCTGATGTGCCCGATGAAAAGATCCTGCGCCGATATGCATCCACACGGATTGATTGGTCATAATCGCCTCAATTAAACATTTGCCACGGTGAGGGGCATTTGCCCGATAGCCGTTAGCATAGTGTTCATTACGCGGATCCTTCTGCGAGCTCTGTCACAAATAATACTTTTGCTCTTTTATTGGGCTTTTGCCCGGTTAGCGCTTTTTGCCCGGCTCGCGTTAAGATGTCTCTCTGAATTCGACGGAACAGCGTGATGAGCAGAGAAGAGAAAAAGCAGGAGCTGGCCGCGCGTGCCGCATGGATGTATTACGTTGCGGGCGTGACACAGCAGGAGATTGCGCAGGCACTGGGATTGTCGCGCCAGGTGGCGCAGCGTCTGGTATCCAGTGCTCGTGAAATGGGCATGGTGAACGTAAAAATTGATCATCCCGTCACGCACTGTCTGCAGCTGGCGCGTGAGGTCCAGGAGAAGTTTTGTCTGGAACTCTGTCGCGTCGTGCCCTCGGCCAGTCTGAACGAGGATGCCATTCAGCAAATGCTGGCCGTCGAAGGGGCGGCGGTAATGGCACAGTTCATCAGTGAGGAAGCGCCGCAGGTCTTTGGCATTGGTTCCGGTAAAACCTTACGCTCGATCATCGACGCGTTACCCTGGGTGGATCGCCCGCAGCATCATTGCGTTTCGATGATTGGCGCCATCGCGCGGGATGATTCCGGGACACGCTATGATGTCCCGCTGAAGATGGCTGAAAAGATGCAGGGTAAGTATTTCTTTATTCCGGCCCCCCTCTACGCCGACACGCCTGAAGATAAAGCGATGTGGGTGCAGCATAAGGTGTATCAGCGCGTCACCGAACGCGCCTTACGGGCAGACGTGGCCTTTGTCGGGATTGGCGAAGTGATGCCAGGCTGTCCGCTGAACGCCGAGGGATTTATTACCGATGCGCAGGTTGAGGCGCTGAATGCGCGTGGCGTCGCAGGCGAGATGCTCGGTCACTTCTTCAATCAGCAGGGTGAACGCGTGTGGGGAGAAACGGATGAACTCCTGACCAGCGTGCATCTGGAAAGTCAGACACAGCGCAAAATCATTGGCTTTGCCGGTAGCGAACGCAAGTATCCGGCGATCCGGGCCGCCTTACAGGGCGGCTGGGTATCGGGTCTGGTGACCGACGAGGACACGGCGCTGAAGTTACTGCAGACGTGACGCAGCGGGCAGGCAGGCGCAGGGCACGTCACGCCGATGCCCTGCTTCCCGCACCTGTCCGCCCCGCTAACCGTTACTTCAGCGATCCCTTGAGGAACTGCTGCAGTCGCGGGCTTTTCGGGTTACCGAACAGCTCCGCAGGCGCTCCCTGCTCTTCGATTTTGCCCTGATGCAGGAATATGACGTGGCTGGAAACGTGGCGGGCGAACTCCATCTCATGGGTAACGACGACCATGGTTTTGCCCTCCTCAGCCAGCTTCTGCATGATGCGCAGCACTTCGCCTACCAGCTCCGGATCGAGCGCCGAGGTCGGCTCATCAAACAGTAATACTTCCGGCTCCATGGCCAGCGCACGCGCAATCGAGACACGCTGCTGCTGACCACCCGAGAGATGAACCGGATACTTCGCCTGTGCCCGTGCGTCAATGCCGACTTTATCGAGATAGCGGATTGCCCGTTCACGCGCTTCCGCCTTGCTCAGTCCCAGCACCTGAATCGGCGCTTCCATCACGTTTTCCAGCACCGTCATGTGGCTCCAGAGATTGAAGTGCTGGAACACCATGGTCAGGCTGGTGCGCAATGCGCGCAGCTGCTCTTTATCAGCCACTTTCAGCTGACCATCTTTGTCACGGACTAAGTTGATCTGCTGGTTGTTGACGACGATGCTGCCTTCACTCGGTTTTTCGAGAAAGTTGATGCAGCGTAAAAAGGTACTTTTCCCTGAACCGGACGATCCTATGATACTGATCACATCGCCCGCTTTAGCAGTTAACGAGACCCCTTTCAGCACTTCATGTTCACCGTAACGTTTATGCAATTCGGTGACGCTTAATTTATTGTCAGCCATAGTTCTACTCAATGCGATGAAGAGGGTTTCACGTGAGCCAGCCAGCGGCGTTCCGCCAGGCGGAACAGGCTGATCAACACGTAAGAGATAATCAGGTATAACACCGCCGCCAGGCCGAAGGCGGTGAACGGCTGATAGGTCGCGGAGTTAATATCCCGCGCGATTTTCAGCAGATCCGGCACCGTCGCGGTGAAGGCCAGCGCCGTGGAGTGCAGCATCAGAATCACTTCGTTGCTGTAGGCTGGCAGCGCCGTACGCAGCGCCGACGGCAGAATGATGCAGCGATAGAGTTTAAAGGTCGAGAAGCCATACGCCCGCGCCGCCTCAATCTCCCCGTGCGGCACCGAACGAATGGCCCCGGCAAAGATCTCCGTGGTGTAGGCGCAGGTGTTAAGCGTAAAGGCGAGTAACGTACAGTTCAGGCCACTGCGGAAAAAGGCATTCAGCAGCTCCGTGCCTTTCACAATCTCCAGCGTGTACATCCCGGAGTAAAACACCAGCAGCTGCACGTAGAGCGGCGTGCCACGGAAGACGTAGGTAAAGAGCCAGACCGGAAAACTGATAAAGCGATTAGGGGAAACCCGCGCAATCGCCAGCAGAATAGCCAGGCATCCGCCAATGGCGACCGAGAGGATCAGCAGCCAGAGCGTGATCGCCACGCCGGTAAAGCGATAACCGTCTGTCCAGAGCAGCGATTTCCAGTATTCCTGAATAATATCAATCATAAGTCGCCCTCTTCACGCCTACCGTATAGCGCCGGTTCAGCCACCACAGCACGCCATTCGACAGCGTGGTGAACAGCAGATAAATCACGCCCGCCACGATGGCGAAATAGAACGGCTGCCAGGTGCTTTTTCCGGCCAGCTGCGTCGCCTTCACGACATCTTCCAGTCCGAGCAGCGAGACCAGCGCGGTGGCTTTCAGGATCACCTGCCAGTTGTTACCGATGCCGGGCAGCGCATAGCGCATCATGGCCGGGAACAGAATGCGGCGAAACACCTGCGCGCCGGTAAAACCAAACGCGGTGGCCGCTTCAATCTGCCCTTTCGGCACCGCCATAAAGGCACCCCGAAACGTTTCAGTAAAGTAGGCACCATAGATAAAGCCGAGCGTGATGATACCGGCGACCATCGGGTCGATATCAAACTGCGCCATGCCCAGCGCATCGGTGATCTGGTTGAGGACAATCTGCAGCCCGTAGAAGATCAGCAGCATTAATACGAGGTCGGGCACGCCACGGATCAGCGTGGTGTAGCCTTCAAAAATCATCGCCAGAGGCCGGCTGCGCGACAGTTTCGCGCCTGCGCCAATCAGCCCCAGCAGCACTGCCAGCACGACGGAAGTGAGCGCCAGTTCCAGCGTCACCAGTGTGCCCCTGAGAATTACATCAGAATAGCCATACAGCATCGAAAGGGTCCTGTCGTGGGGTGAAAACAAAACGCTGCCCGCCAGACATCGACGGGCAGTTTAGCTTTATCACTCTGGCGTCTCTGCCATCCGCACCCCGGGGCACAGCGGCGTTAAGCCGTCCGTTCCGGCGGGCTTCAGCAGCCAGAGGATAAAGCGACAGGATGGTTAGTCGCCGTACACATTGAAATCGAAGTATTTCTTCGCAATCTTGTCGTAGGTGCCATCTTTACGCATATCAGTAAAGGCTTTGTCGATAGCGGCCTTCAGCTCGCTGTCATCTTTACGCAGCCCCATGCCTGTTCCGACACCAAAGATCTTGTCATCTTTTACCGCCGGACCGGCAAACGCGTAGTTCTTGCCCACCGACTGCTTCAGGAAGCCTTCGCTGGCCTGGACTTCATCCTGGAAAGCGGCATCAATACGGCCCGCATTCAGATCCTGATAGACCAGATCCTGGTTCGCATAAGGCGTAATCGTCACCCCTTTTGGCCGCCAGTTCTCATTGGCATAGGTTTCCTGTGTGGTGCCCTGCAGCAGACCGATGTTTTTGCCTTTCAGCGATTCAATCGTCGGCTCGATTTTTGATCCCTTCGGTGCCACTAAACGTGCGTTGGCGGCGTAGAGTTTTTCTGAGAAGGCGATCTCTTCCTGACGTTTTGCTGTGATGGAGAGTGAGGAGATGATGGCATCAATTTTCTTCGCTTTCAGTGAAGGGATCAGCGCATCGAAATCACTTTCGACATAGGTACATTGGGTATGGATACGTTTGCAGATTTCGTTAGCGAGGTCGATATCGAAGCCCACTAACTTGCCTTGCGCGTTTTTTGACTCAAACGGTGGGTAAGTTGGATCTGTACCGATGCGGATCGACCCCGGAACCGCTGCAAAGACGCTGGCAGCACTGGATAAGCCCAGCATCAGGGAAAGAGCCAGAACACGCTTTTTCATAGATTACCCTCAAGTGAAGTGCTTTTTGTTATGTGGTTCGTGATGTGAATGCGCTAATTAATCTGCATGTTTCATGCCAGATCTGCAAGTTATCCACGCAGTTAGCGTGACGCCAGTGCGGCGAAAAGCGCCTGTTTATAGGGGGGAATATAGCAGTGAAGTTAAAGAGAAAAAGCGATGATGTTAACTTTTGGTGCGTCAGATGCACGAAGAGTGATCCGGGGCGCGCTTATGCACTAATTAAGTGCGCCCGCGGAACTTTATGCACCCTGCCAGCGCATAAACAGATCTTCCGGCAGGTCGATATCAAACTGATCGATAACGCGATTAACGGTCTGGTCGATGATCTGCCCGATGGTATCAGGACGGTGATAGAACGCCGGAACAGGCGGCATAATGATGGCCCCCAGTTCGGCTGCCGTGGTCATCATGCGCAGATGACCGACATGCAGCGGGGTCTCGCGCACGCACAACACCAGTTTACGCTGCTCTTTTAACACCACGTCCGCTGCCCGGGTCAGCAGGGAGTCACTGTAGCTGTGAACGATGCCCGACAGGGTTTTCATCGAGCAGGGTAAAATCGCCATGCCCAGCGTTTTAAACGACCCGGAGGAGATATTCGCGGCAATATCGCGCACGTCGTGCACCACATCGGCCAGCGCCTGTACGTCGCGAACCGAGTAGTCGCTCTCCAGCCCCAACGTCTGTCGCGCCGCCTGACTCATGACCAGATGCGTTTCCACCTCTTCCACCTGCTGCAACACCTGCAGCATGCGCACGCCGTAGATCACCCCGCTTGCGCCAGAGATGCCAATGATGAGTCGTTTCATAGTCCAACCTTGTCTCCGCTAATGCACCATCATAACGCGGCCGGACGATTTCTGAAAACAAACAGGGCGGGATTGCTCCCGCCCTGTTCTGTGCTGTCCGCCTGTCGGGGATATCAGCCTTCGTTGTGCAGCTCGAGGTTCTCGACTTCGTTCTGGCGCTGAAGCGCTTTCGCGTCATCATTACGCAGCGACTCAAGATACTCCAGATACTGCTGATCGACATCTTTGGTCACGTAGACGCCGTTGAAAACCGAACATTCAAACTGGGTAATATCCGGATTCTCTTCACGCACCGCTTCGATCAGATCGTTGAGATCCTGGAA
Organism: Type-F symbiont of Plautia stali; assembly: GCF_059731105.1. Taxonomy (NCBI): domain Bacteria; kingdom Pseudomonadati; phylum Pseudomonadota; class Gammaproteobacteria; order Enterobacterales; family Enterobacteriaceae; species Type-F symbiont of Plautia stali. The sequence continues at coordinate 2,788,275 of NZ_AP035909.1, forward strand.
AATCAGCGCATCCGCTTTGATCAGCTGGCGGATCTCTTCCACTTCGCGGCCATGGGCAATCAGCTCCGTGGCGCTCGGCATATCGATGCCGTAGACGTTCGGGAAGCGAATTTCCGGGGCCGCTGACGCCAGGTAAACCCGTTTTGCGCCCGCTTCACGCGCCATCTCAATGATCTGCTCGGAAGTGGTGCCACGCACGATGGAGTCATCCACCAGCAGCACGTTTTTATCACGGAATTCCGCACGGTTCGCGTTGAGCTTACGACGTACTGCGCTGCGGCGTAACTGCTGACCTGGCATGATAAAGGTGCGGCCGACGTAGCGGTTCTTGACGAAGCCCTGTCGATAGGGCTTATCGAGAATACGCGCAATCTCCAGCGCGATATCGGTTGAGGTTTCCGGGATTGGAATCACCACGTCGATATCGAGATCTTCCCACTCGCGGGCAATTTTTTCGCCGAGCTTGGTGCCCATACGGACACGGGCGCTGTAGACCGAAATCTTGTCGAGGAACGAGTCGGGACGTGCAAAGTAGACATACTCGAACAGGCACGGATTGCTTTTCGGGTTTTCAGCACACTGACGGGTCGACAGCTGGCCCTCTTCAGTAACATAAACCGCTTCACCCGGCGCCACGTCACGGATGAACTCAAAGCCCAGCGTATCAAGCGCCACGCTCTCTGAGGCAACCATATATTCGGTACGGCCGTCAGCGATGACGCGCTTGCCGAGGACCAGCGGACGAATGCCGTTAGGATCGCGGAAGGCGACCATGCCGTGTCCGATAATCATCGCCACGACGGCGTAAGCGCCGCGCACCTGCTGATGCAGGGCTGCAACCGCAGAAAAAATGTTGTCAGCTTCCAGCGGATCGTTCTGGAAGCGATCCAGTTCCTGCGCAAAGATGTTCAGCAGGATTTCAGAATCTGACGTGGTGTTAACGTGACGGCGGCCCTTTTCGAACAGGTGCTTACGCAGTTCATGGGCGTTAGTCAGATTACCGTTGTGCGCCAGAGTGATGCCATAGGGCGAGTTGACGTAGAAAGGCTGCGCTTCAGAGGCACTGGAGCTTCCTGCCGTAGGATAACGCGCGTGACCAATGCCCATGTTGCCCTGCAGACGCTGCATGTGACGTGCTTCGAAAACGTCGCTGACCAGGCCGTTTGCCTTTCGCAGGCGAAAACATTTCAGCGCATCGATAGTACAAATGCCTGCGGCATCCTGCCCGCGGTGCTGGAGCACCGTTAACGCGTCATAGATCGACTGGTTGACCGGCATGAAACCGGTGATACCGACAATACCGCACATGTTGTCATTTCCTCATTAAGCCGCACTCCCGGTCACATCACCGGGGTAAAAAACTCGACGTGCTTTTCAGGTAATCAAAAAACCACCTGATGATATAACTGAACTCGGGAATGAGTTGAGACTGTTGCCAGTCCGGACTTTTGGAAAAGCCAGTGAATGTATCAAGGAAGAACAGCAAAGCGGCCACAATCAGCACACCACGCAACGCCCCGAAACAGACTCCCAACACCCGGTCGGTTCCCGACAGGCCGGTTTTTTCCACCAGCGTGCCGATAACGTAGTTCACTATGGCCCCGACTATCAGGGTTGCCACAAACAGCACACCGATGGCGATACCGTTACGAACCAGTTCGTCGTCAAAACCTGTAAACCAGACTGCAAGGTAGGCGTAGTAATGACTGGCGACAAAAAACGCGCATCCCCAGGTAACAAGAGATAAGGCTTCCCGGACAAACCCGCGAATCAGGCTGACCAGAGCCGAAAAACCAACTACCGCAATAATGACGTAATCAATCCAGATCATGAACTCTTCCAGCGCCAGTGCAATTGCACCCCTGCATCCAGTTCGGGGCGCATTCTAACAGAAAAAGAAAACGTTTGCGTAGCGGTTTTCCTTTTCTGCATCCATAAAAAAGGCGATAAAAAAATTCGCTATCGCCCGGGTGATTCTCAGCCGTTCATGCCGTTGAAAATCGTCACTTTTTCCGTCACGCTGCGCTATAAATGAACGCGCCAGCCGGTAAAAGACGCTGCCTGTTACTGCTATCGGCAGCGCCAATCACCCGATTAACGGGCGCTGTAAGGCTTCACCACACCGCCCAGTCCGGAGATGTTTTTCAGCTCGCCCACTGCGCTCTGCATTTTAGCTTTAGAGGCGTCCGGCCCGACATAAATACGGGTAATCTGCCCCTGCACCGGCGTTGACGGCACGGTAAAGGCGCGATAGCCCGAGAGCCGAAGCTGTGCCACGATCTCGTTCACTTTGCTGGCGTTTTTCAGCGCGCCCAGCTGCACCACGTAAGCCTGCCCTGCCGGCGCGGTGGTTTCTGCCGCTTTCGGCGCCGTCTCTTCCTTCGGCTGCTCAACCGCTTTTGGCTGTTCAGCCGGCTTCGGCTTCGGCTGCTCTGCCACTTTCGGCTTCTGCTGTTCCACAGGCTTCGGCTTAGGCTGCTCGGTTACTCTGGCTTTCTGCTGCTCGGTGACCTTCGGCTTCGTGACCGTCTGCGCAGGCGCAGACTGATGAACCGGCGGCGGCGAGACCACAGCCGGATCGCTCTCCTCTTCCGGCTGAGTGCGGCCCTGTTCTGCCGTCACATTGGTTTTACCGCTGCCGTTACTGCTGCTCACCGCATTGCCCGCCCCTTCCGGCGGCTGCGACGGCAGCGACTGCGTGACCGGCGGCACCATTTCGCTGTCCTGCTGGTCGTCCGGTTTTGGCACCAGCGGAATCGCGGCGAACTCCTCTTTATAATGCTTTTTCTGACCATCCAGCAGCCCTGGCAGGACAATCACGCCAACGGCGACCAGAATAATCGTGCCGACTAAACGGTTCTGAAACTTACTTGCCACGTCCTTTCTCCGTTTCAATCGATTCCATGACCTGCGCCACGGTGTGGAATGACCCACAAACCAGCACAACGTCCTGCGGCGCGGCCTGCTGACGCGCCTGCTGCCAGGCGAGTGCAACCGAGCTGAACGCCTCGCCCTGCGGCAGGCTGCTCAGCAGCTGCTCCGCCGTGGCACCGCGCGGGCCATCGAGTGGCGCGCAGTACCAGGCATCCACCACCGGAGCCAGCGCCGCCAGCGTTCCGGCGATATCTTTATCATGCAGCATACCCACAACCGCGTGCACTTTGCCGCGTGCCGGCAGGGCGGCCAGTCGTGAAGCCAGATAGCCCGCCGCATGCGGGTTGTGCGCCACGTCCAGAATCACACGCGGGGATTCACTGATGGTCTGAAAACGTCCTGGCAGCATCGCCAGCGGCAGGCTGGCGCGAATCTGCGCCTCGCTGACCGCCAGCCCGGACATGCGCAGGGCCACCAGTGCCGTCGCCGCGTTGGGCAGCGGCACCTGCGGCAGGGGCAAATCGTTCAGTTCACCGGCCGCATCCCGCAGCGACCAGCTTTCCGCCTGCGCATGAAAGGACCATTCACGGTCGCGCTGCATGAGCTTAGCGCCCTTTTCCTGCGCCACCATGGCGATACTCTGCGGCATTTCCGGCTCACCGACCACCGCCGGTTTGCCTGCCCGGAACACACCCGCTTTTTCCCGCCCGATGCTTTCGCGATCCGGGCCAAGCCAGTCGGTATGATCCAGAGCAATGCTGGTGACGATGGCGACATCAGCATCAACGATATTGGTGGCGTCCAGTCGTCCGCCGAGGCCCACCTCGAGGATCACCACATCCAGCTTCGCCTGGCGAAACAGATTGAGCGCGGAGAGCGTGCCGAATTCAAAATAGGTCAGTGAAATGTCTGCCCGTCCCGCTTCAATCTCCGCAAAGCTGGCGCAGTGCTGCGCTTCGCTCAGCTCCTCTCCCTGAACCCGGACGCGCTCGGTGTAGCGCACCAGATGGGGTGAGCTGTAGACGCCAACCCGATAGCCTGAGGCCATCAGCAGGGTTTCCAGCGTGCGGCAGGTGGTGCCTTTGCCGTTGGTACCGGCGACGGTAAAAACAAAGGGGGCGGGTTTCAGCAGGTCGAGACGTTGTGCCACCTGGCGAATGCGATCCAGACCCAGTTCGATCGCCTGGGTATGCAGGTGCTCAAGATAATAAAGCCACGTGGCCAAAGGCGACGTGGCTTGAGGAAGGTGAAGATTGTCCATATGTCCCGTTTTGCTTATTGATACCCGGCAGACTGCTGCTGCGGTATACGGTGCATTGGTAAGAGGCGCGGTGGACGCGCCTCTCTATCTCCTGTCAGGCCTCGTTGCTTTCCGATTCAGTCGGCGCAGGGGCGGACTGTTCACCGTCATGCAGCGGTGCCGGCAGGTTCATCATTTTTGCCAGCAGGCTTGCCAGTTTGTAGCGCATTTCCGGACGGCGGATGATCATGTCGATCGCGCCCTTTTCAATCAGAAACTCACTGCGCTGGAAGCCTGGCGGCAGTTTTTCACGCACGGTCTGTTCGATAACGCGTGGGCCGGCAAAGCCGATCAGCGCTTTCGGTTCCGCCACGTTGAGGTCACCCAGCATGGCAAAACTGGCGGAAACACCGCCCATGGTCGGGTCAGTCAGCACGGAAATGTAAGGCAGACCGCGCTCCTGCATTTTCGCCAGCGCCGCACTGGTCTTCGCCATCTGCATCAGCGACATCAGCGCTTCCTGCATACGTGCACCGCCACTGGCGGAGAAGCAGATCAGCGGACAGTTATCTTCTAACGCCTGCTCAACCGCACGGACAAAACGCGCGCCGACCACAGAGCCCATTGAACCGCCCATAAAGGCAAATTCAAAGGCGGCCGTAACAACCGGCATGCCGTGCAGCTGACCTTTCATCACGATCAATGCATCTTTTTCGCCGGTGTCTTTCTGGGCGGCGACCAGACGATCTTTATACTTCTTGGAGTCGCGGAACTTGAGCAGATCTTTCGGCTCGAGTTCACTGCCAAGCTCAACCATGGTGCCCTGGTCGAGGAAACTGCCGAGACGCTCACGGGCGTGCATACGCATGTGATGGTCACACTTCGGGCAGACCTCAAGATTACGCTCCAGCTCGGCGCGGTAGAGAACCTGGCCACAGCTGTCGCACTTGGTCCAGACCCCTTCCGGGATACTGGCTTTGCGCGCAGGCGTCGTGGTGCTTTTATTAAGAATTCGTTCAATCCAGCTCATTGATGACCTTTCTGTTTAAAACTGACCTGGTCCAGTCGTCTTGATACTGCTGAAAACCGCTTCAGCAGACGGTAAATGTCGCTCATTAAACCACAACCTGTTCAGACTGTGGATAAAAATCTGGTCTTACCCCTGAGCAAAGTCTCAGGGCAGCTTCTGCTGTTTAGCCTGACGGCGATGACGCCAGACTTCGATAACGCCCGGCAGGACGGAGACCAGGATAATGCCCACAATCAACAGCTTCAGGTTTTCCTGCACCACCGGCAGATCGCCAAACAGGTAGCCCGCATAGGAGAAGAGCAGGACCCATAACAGCGCACCGGTGACGTTGAACAGCGCGAAGTGGCGATAGGACATATGGCCCATACCGGCGACAAACGGCGCAAACGTGCGGACGATTGGCACAAAGCGCGCCAGGATGATGGTTTTTCCGCCGTGACGGGCATAAAACGCATGGGTTTTATCCAGATAGCTGCGGCGGAAAATCTTCGAGTCCGGGTTACTGAACAACCGTTCGCCAAACAGCCGGCCAATGGTGTAGTTCACCGCATCGCCCAGAATCGCGGCGGTCACTAACAGCGCCACCATCAGATGCACATTCAGATCGTTCCCCGGCAGGGCTGCCAGCGCGCCTGCGACAAACAGCAGGGAGTCGCCCGGCAGGAAGGGCGTCACCACCAGTCCGGTTTCGCAGAACAAAATCAGGAACAAAATCGCGTAAATCCAGACGCCGTACTGAGCAACCAGCTCGGCAAGGTGCACATCAATGTGCAGAATAAAATCAACCAGAAAATGGAGGAACTCCATAGCGTGCCCTTTAATGTCCTGAAAGTGAATTAATCCGCGAGGAACAGGGGTCCCATCGGCGGCTGTGGTAACGCAAAGTGGGATGGATAATCCACCGCCACCAGATACAACCCTTCTGCCCGGGCTGTAGCGGCCGCTAACGTCCGATCTTTCGCCGCCAGCAGCGTTGCCATCCATGACTCCGGCTTGTTGCCGCAGCCTATCTCCATCAGGCTGCCCACGATATTGCGCACCATGTGATGCACAAAGGCGTTGGCTTTGATATCCACAATCACGTAAGGGCCCTGACGCGTCACGTTGAGGTGAATCACGTTGCGCCACGGCGTACGCGACTGGCACTGCACCGCGCGGAATGAGGTGAAATCATTCTCGCCCAGCAGGCATTGCCCGGCGCGCTGCATCTTTTCCGCATCCAGAGGATGGTAAAAGTGCGTCACGCCCTGCGCCAGCACCGCCGGACGCAGACGCTGATTGTAGATCAGGTAGCGATAGCGGCGGGCGGTGGCGCTGAAGCGGGCATGGAAATCTTCCGGCACCGCTTTCACCCAGCGAACGGCTATGTCCGGCGGCAGATTGGCGTTGACGCCCAGCGTCCAGGCGCCGTCAGGCCGCTGCGCCGTGGTGTCGAAATGGACCACCTGCCCGGTGCCGTGCACGCCGGCATCTGTCCGGCCGGCACAAAAGATGCTGACCGGATGATCGGCGACTTTCGACAGCGCACGCTCAACCTTTTCCTGCACGCTGCGGACTTCATTCTGGCGCTGCCAGCCGTAGTAACGGCTGCCGTCATACTCTATGCCGAGCGCCAGTTTTTGCGTCTGACCTTCGGACATGCTTACAGGTACTCCTGAACCAGTTTCTCTGCGGTTTTCACCGCCATCAGCGCGCCGCCGAAACGGATGTTGTCCGCCACGGACCAGAACTGCAGCAGCTCCGGGATGCCGTAGTCGTTGCGCACAGCGCCGATGCTGAGCTCGCCGTTGCCTGATGCATCCGTAACCGGCGTCGGCACCTCATCTTCTTCACTGAGACGAATGTCAGACGCCAGCGCCAGTTCGGCACGCGCTTCCTCCGCCGAGAGCGGACACAGGTTTTCAATGTGCACGATCTGCGCATTTCCGTAGAAGACCGGTGCCTGAACGCTGCTGACCGCAATCGGCAGGCCTTCGTCCTGCAGCACTTTACGCACCTGCTCAACCACCCGGCGCTCACTCTCAACGCTGCCTTCCGCATCCGCCTGTTGCGGCATCAGGTTAAACGCCAGCTGACGACCAAAATGGTGATCGTCGGCCGGGATGCCATTCAGCAGGCGGGCACTTTCACCGGCCAGCGCATCGACCGCCACTTTGCCGTAGCTGGAGACCGAGATCAGATTGGTCACCTGCAGGCGGCTCAGTCCGGCCGCATCGAGCAGCGGTTTAATCGCGGTCAGCAGCTGGCTGACCAGATTATCCGCCACGCTGATGATATTGCGATTACGGTAATCCGCCAGCACGTGCGGGTTCACATCCGGTACCACCAGCGGCACATCCGGCTCCAGCGCAAACAGCTCGCTGCTGTCGATGACCAGACACCCGGCGTTGGCCGCTTCCTCCGCAAAACGGGCTGAGGCGTCACGCCCCGCGACGAAAAAGGCCAGCTGCGCCTGCGACCAGTCGAACGTCTCTGCATTTTCGACCCGCAACGTGCGGCCCTCGAAACGTTTGTTTTCGCCCGCGCTATTTTCGCTGGCCAGCAGATACAATTCACCAACCGGGAACTGGCGTTCCGCCAGCAGTTCCAGTACAGCGTTCCCTACTGCGCCTGTCGCGCCCAGTAGCGCAATATTCCAGCCGTCAGACATGTTGGTTTACTCCAGACAATGACATAAAAACAGAAGGCGGTGATATTCACCGCCCAGGGATTCAGATTTATCCCCCTCCTTAACCCGGCACGCGGCAGCGCCGCCTGCGTTCACTGCGGCATCGCGCGCCGGTTACGCCGGAGAGTGGATTGCGTTAAAGCCCAGCTGATTCAGCATCTCAGCCGTGGTGGCGTCATTACACTTCACCCGCAGCGATGACCACTCACGGCGCTCCAGATATTGCTTACGCAGGCGATCAAATTCGCCGGGCTGCGCCGCCACTTTTCGCAGGGGGGCATCATCGCGGCGCACATCATACACCAGATGCGCCAGGCGTTTCAGCGTTGGCTGATCCAGCGGACCATTCAGGGTGATTTCACTGAATTCCGGCTCCGGCAGCAGGGTGCTGAGCGGCACCTGCTGCGGCTGACCGATAAAGTCACACCAGGCTTCGAACACCTGGGTCGTGCCGCGAGCCTTGCCTTCCAGCGTGTAGCCTGCAATGTGTGGCGTGGCGATGTCGACCCTGTCCAGCAGCGCCAGAGAGAGATCCGGCTCCGGCTCCCAGACATCCAGCACCACGCTGAGGTCGTGCCGCATTTTCAGCACCTCCAGCAGCGCGACGTTGTCGACCACCGGGCCGCGACAGGCGTTAATCAGAATGGTGTTGGGCTTCAGCGCCATCAGCAGCGCGGCATCGGCCAGGTGCCAGCTCTTATAAGGCCCCTCTTTGAACAGCGGCGTGTGGAAAGTCAGGATATCGGCCTGCGCGGTCACCGCCTCCAGCGACAGGAAATCCCCTTCGTCACCACGATCGGCACGCGGCGGATCGCACAGCAGGGTTTTGATGCCCCAGGCCTCCAGGCGCTTCTGCAGCCGTCCACCGACGTTGCCGACACCCACGATGCCGACCGTACGATCGCGCAGCTGGAAACCATCACGTTCCGCCAGCAGCAGCAGCGCGGAGAAAACGTACTCTACTACCGCAATGGCGTTGCAGCCGGGCGCCGCAGAGAACGCAATGCCGGCCTGCTGCAGCCAGGCCTCGTCGATATGATCGGTGCCCGCCGTGGCGGTGCCGACAAATTTCACCGGCTTGCCCGCCAGCAGCGCCTCATTCACCTGCGTCACTGAGCGCACCATCAGCCCGCTGGCATCGGCCAGTTCATCCACCGGCAGCGGACGTCCCGGCACCGCGACCACGTCGCCGGTCCGGCTGAACAACTCACGGGCATAAGGCATATTTTCATCGACCAGAATTTTCACCACGGCTTTCCTGTCTGTTGCATGAGAGGCAATTATTCTGGCACAAAGCACCGCGTTAGCCTAACCGGGCGCGGTAGCGCTCCGGCGTGGTGCCCGCCTGCTGCTGAAACATCACAATCAGCGCCGAGGCGGAACTGTATCCCAGCTCATGGGCGATACTCTGCACGCTTTCGCCCTGCTCCAGCAGCACAATGGCGCGCAGAAAGCGCAGCCGCTGCCGCCATTCACCAAACGTCATATGAAGCTGCTGCTGGCAGCGCCGCGCCAGCGTCCGTTCGGTGGTAAAGACCCGCGCCGCCCAGCCTGCCAGGGTGGTGTTATCCCCCGGGCAGGCTTCAAGGGCATGGAGCACTGGCGCCAGAAATTTATCCTGAGAGGTGGGCAGATAACTCTCCTGCACCTCCGCCAGCAGCAGGCGATCGCGCAGTACCTCACACAGCCGCCATTGCGCTTCGGTTTCGGGCTGTTCAAGCTGTTGATCGGCAAAGGTATCCAGGATGGCGTGTGCAATCGCGTCGATTCGCATCAGGCAGGCCTGCTGCGGCAGACCAGCGCAAAGCGGGGCCGCCAGATTAAAGGTGCGGAACTGCGCCTGACGATGGTTATAACTGCTGTGCTGCTGCCCCGGGGGGATCCAGACCGGCATGTCAGCCGGGGTCAGCAGGCGTTCACCCTCTACCTGCATCTCCAGCACGTAACTTTTTACCAGAATCAGCTGGCCCCAGGCATGGGCATGCGGCAGATATTCCGTGCGGGCATTGGCCTGTTCATAGCGCATAAAGTAGCGCAGCTGCGAGACGTCGGCGGGCGGCTGGTAGGTCACTTTCAGGGTCATTCTGTCCGCTCTGTTAAAATTTTTGTCCGATATTAACTATCTGGATAAAACCGGACAAGCGTACACTGCGTCGCATTCTGATTCAGGAGAGTCCGTATGTTTTTTCTCTATCCGCTCGGTGCGGTGATGATCTGGTCGATCAACGCGATCGTCAGCAAACTGTCGGCCAGCGCGATCGATCCGGCAGCCATCTCATTCTATCGCTGGCTGCTGGCGCTGCTGGTGCTGACGCCGTTTGTCCTGCCCGGTGTGTGGCGCGCCCGTCAGGCGATTAAGCCCCATCTCTGGCGGCTGGCGATACTCGGCCTGCTTGGCATGGTGCTCTACCAGAGCCTCGCCTATTACGCGGCGCACAGTGTCAGCGCCCTCTTTATGGGGATCATCGGCGCGCTGATCCCGCTGCTTACCGTGCTGCTGAGCGTGGTGATCCTGCGTATTGCGCCGACATCCGGCATCCTGTTCGGCAGCATCCTCTCCTTTGGCGGTCTGGTGTGGCTGGTCAGTGAGGGCGACGTGATGCAGCTGCTGCATCACGGACTGGGTAAAGGGGAGCTGATGATGCTGGCGGCTTCCACCGCCTATGCCCTTTACGGCGTGCTGACTAAGCGCTGGGCGCTGCCGCTGCCCATCTGGCACAGCCTCTATGTGCAGATTCTGGCTGGTGTCCTGATGTTGCTGCCCGGCTTTCTGCTGGCACCTGATGTCTCGCTTGACCGGCATAACCTGCCGCTGGTGATGTTTGCTGGCCTGTTCGCCTCCCTTATCGCGCCATTTTTGTGGATCCACGGGGTACAGCGCCTCGGCGCGAGCACCACCAGCATCTTTATGAATCTGACGCCGTTGTTTACGGCGCTTATCGCCGTGCTGTTTCTTCATGAGCAGCTGCACAGCTACCACTGGATCGGCGGAGGGCTGACGCTGGGCGGGGTGATCCTGGCACAACGACTGCGCACGCCCTTAATCCGGTGTAAATCGGTTAACCTGCGTGAGTTTTAAATAATATGGTCACCCGCAGTCCGCCCAGGAGCGGACTGCGATCCAGGTGCATGGTTGCCCCATGCCAGGCACAGATATCCTGCACCAGTGCGAGACCGATACCGGCTCCCGGCTGGATACCGACATTGTCCAGCCGCTGAAAAGGCTGTAACGCCTTCAGCTGCTCTGCACCCTCAATGCCCGGCCCGCTGTCCTCAATTTCAAGGCCCCCCACAATCACCCGCGCGGTGACAATGCCGCGACAGGGGGTATATTTAATCGCATTATCCAGCAGGTTGGCGCACAGTTCGCTAATCAGCACGCCATCGCCCCTGACCAGACAGCTCTCTTCCCCTTCGAAACCCAGATCGATCTGCCGGGTACGGGCCGCCATATAGCGGCTGAAACAGGCATCGCGCACGATAGCCGCTAAATCAACCCGCGCCATCGGTTTATCCTCGCCATGACGCGCTTTGATACGGGCTAACTGTAACAGCCGATCGGTCAGAATAATGGTCTCATCCAGTGTATGACGCATCCCGAGCAGACTCTCCTGCCAGGCTTCAGGACGCTCACTGCTGAGCGCGACGCTGACCTGCGTTTTGAGGATGGTCAGCGGTGTGCGCAGCTGATGTGCCGCGTCAGCACTGAAACGATCCTGGCGCGCCAGCAGTCCCCGCAGTCGGGCAAGATAGCGGTTAAAGGCGATGATAAGCGGTTGCAGTTCTGACCACGGCAAGGAGGGAAGAGGCGTTAATTCGCCACCGTCGCGCTGCAACACGATGCGCGACAGCCGCCGCAGCGGGCGCAAAACCCGACGCAGCATCAGGCTGGCCAGCAGCAGTGTCATCAGAACCAGTCCGCTCTGGCTGATCAGCGCAGTTTGCATTAACTGGCGGGCAAACTCCTGACGTGAGTTGATGGTTTCCGCCACCAGCACCAGCGCCATGCCATCCACTCCCGCTTCGCTCACCGGCTGCCATAATGCCGCAACCCGAATCCGATGCTGGTGATAGCGTCCATCATAAAAATGCACCAGTGCGGGATAAGCGTTCGACATTTTGCTGGTGATGGGTATGGGCGGCAGATCGTTATAGCCCGATAACGTCTTTCCCTGCGGTGAAATCACCTGATAAAAGAGCTGATCGTTCATGTTACGTTCGAAGCTGTCGAGCACAACCCACGGCACATCAACCTCCAGATGCTGTTCCCGCACCACCAGCCGCTCTGCCACCGTTCGTGCTGACGCCAGCAGCGAACGGTCATAAGCCTGATTAGCGGCCGACAGCCCGCTCTGATAGTGGGTATAGACTGAGAGCGCCCAGAGCAGTAAAAGTGGCAGGCCAAACCATGCCAGCAGCTCACCCCGCAACGAATGAATCAGCCGCATGAGAGCGTTTCCAGGCTGTAACCCAGCCCGCGCAGGGTCACGATCGCCACGTTGCTGCCTGCCAGCTTTTTACGCACCCGATGTACATAGAGCTCGATACTCTCCGGGCTGGCTTCATCTGACAGGGTAAAGGTCTGCTCGTACAGTGACTGACGCGAAACCGGCCTGCCCTGCCGCTGCATGAGTGTCGTCAGGATGCTTGCTTCCCGCGGCGTCAGCGCCAGGGGTCTGTCTGCCAGCAGAAAATAGCCTTCGCCATCCAGCACCAGCTGACCCAGTGACTGGTTTTGCGATGTGTGACTCTGACTGCGTCGCAGCAGCGCCCGTAACCGCGCTTCGAGTTCATCCATTTCAAAGGGTTTCGTCAGGTAGTCATCTGCCCCCAGGTTCAGACCCCGAACACGATCGTCCAGCGCACTGCGTGCAGTCAGTAGCAATACCGGCACACTTTGTCCGCGTCGCCGCAACCGTGCCAGCACCTCCAGTCCATCCATGCGTGGCAGTGAAATATCGAGCACGACCAGTGCATAGGCTTCACATTGCAAAGCATGGTCGGCCGCCATTCCATCCGCGACCCGGTCGACGGCGAACCCTTTTTGTGTGAGGGCTTTTTCCAGCCAGCGTGCCAGCTCTTCCGTATCTTCAACAAGTAAGAGACGCATATCACATCCTGCTATTAAATCCGCGCACTGAAAGGTAAATGAAAGGTAACTGTTTTAACAATTCGGTAACGCTGATGTTTCAGCGGCAATCACACTCTGGAAGAATGAATGGAGCATAAGATGAAAAAAATCATCCATACCGCCCTTGCCACTACCCTGCTGTCGCTGATGGCAACACCCCTCGTTGCCGCAGGGGAGCCCGGTCGCACCGAATGTATCGCGCCAGCTAAACCGGGTGGCGGGTTCGATCTCACCTGCAAGCTATTGCAGGTCTCTCTTCAGGAAACCGGACAAATTAAGACGCCGATGCGCGTCACCTACATGCCCGGCGGTGTCGGCGCGGTGGCCTACAACGCGATTATTGCCCAGCGGCCGGCTGAAGCGGGCACCGTTGTCGCCTTCTCTGGCGGCTCACTGCTGAACCTTTCACAGGGTAAGTTTGGTCGTTATACCGTGGACGACGTTAAGTGGCTGGCGGCGGTGGGAACCGATTACGGCATGGTGGCCGTTCGTGAGGATGCACCGTGGAAAACGTTAGGTGAGCTGATGACGGCGATGAAAGCCGATCCGACCAAAGTGGTGGTCGGTGCCGGTGCGTCAATAGGCAGTCAGGACTGGATGAAAACGGCGTTGCTGGCGCGCGAAGCGGGAATCGATCCACGCAAAATGCGTTATGTCGCCTTTGAAGGCGGCGGTGAGCCGGTAACCGCCCTGCTCGGAAACCATATTCAGGTGGTCTCAGGTGATATGAGTGAGATGGTGCCGCATCTGCAGGGCGGCAAAATGCGGGTGCTGGCCGTGATGTCCGATCAGCGTCTGCCGGGTCAGCTGGCCGGGGTACCCACGGCAAAAGAGCAGGGTTTCAATATCGTCTGGCCGATTATTCGTGGCTATTACCTCGGTCCGAAAGTCAGTGATGCGGATTATCAGTGGTGGGAACAGGCCTTTAAAAAAATGGCTGAGACGCCGGAGTTTAAAAAGCAGCGTGATCTGCGCGGACTGTTCGAATTTAACCTGACAGGCCAGGCACTCGACAGCTACGTGAAGAAGCAGGTGGCGGATTACCGTGAGCAGGCCAAATCCTTTGGTCTGGCCAAATAACGGGAGCAGATGATGAGCGATCGCATTTTTGCCAGCCTGTGGCTGGCGCTCTGCCTTGGCGGCATGGTGATAGCCTGGCAGATTCAGAGTGAATACAGCTACGAACCCGTGGGGCCGCGTCCTTTCCCGATGGGGATCCTTGGCCTGATGGCCATCTGCGCCCTGTTGATGCTCTTTCGGAAACCGGACACCATTCAGTGGCCCGCAGGTGGCACGCTGAAACGGCTGGTAGCGCTGGCGCTGATGATGATGCTCTATGGCTGGCTGTTTGAGACGCTGGGCTTTGCCATCTGCACGACGCTGCTGACCTTTGGCATCGGCCTGTTGTTTGGGGCGCGCTGGTGGGCCGCCGCGCTGGCCGGGCTGGTGATGGGCAGCTCGCTGTTTTACGCCTTTGACCGTCTGCTGGAAGTCACCCTTCCGGTCGGCAGCTGGCTGAGTTAAGGAGAGCATCATGGATACCTGGTCCTTTTTAATGCAGGGCTTTGCCGTCGCCATGACGCCAGAGAATCTGCTGATCGCCCTGATCGGCTGCTTTATCGGCACCATTGTTGGCCTGCTGCCTGGCCTGGGGCCAATCAATGGCGTAGCCATTCTGATGCCGCTGGCTTTTGCGCTGCACCTGCCGGCCGAGTCGGCGCTGATTCTGCTGGCCACGGTTTATATCGGCTGTGAGTATGGCGGGCGCATCTCCTCCATTCTGCTCAACGTCCCGGGCGATGCCGGCGCAATCATGACCGCGCTGGATGGGTATCCGATGGCGCAGCAGGGCAAAGCGGGCGTCGCGCTCTCTATTTCGGCGGTCAGCTCGTTTGTTGGCTCTACGATTGCCATCGTCGGCATTATTCTCTTCGCCCCGCTGCTGGCCAGCTGGTCACTGGCGTTTGGACCGGCAGAGTACTTTGCCCTGATGGTGTTTGCCATCGCCTGCCTGGGCAGCATGATGAGCCACAATCCGCTGAAATCTTTTCTTTCGGCGCTCATTGGCCTGGGCATGGCCACGGTCGGGGTGGATGCCAATACCGGCGTCTATCGCTTCACGTTTGACAGCGTTCATCTCTCTGACGGCATTCAGTTTGTGGTCGTTGTCATTGGTCTGTTCTCGGTCAGTGAAATTTTGCTGATGCTCGAGTCGACCAGTAGCGGCCAGAAAGCGGTGCGGGCAAGCGGCCGCATGATGTTCAACATGAAGGAGGCGGCGATGGCCACAGGCGCGACGCTACGCTCCTCTTTTCTGGGGTTCTTTGTCGGCGTTCTGCCTGGCGCCGGAGCGACCATTGCCAGCGCTATCGCCTACATGACGGAGAAAAAAATCAGCGGCAGTGAACAGTTCGGTAAAGGGGATATTCGCGGTGTGGCCGCACCGGAAGCGGCAAACAATGCCTCAGCCTGTGGCTCCTTTATCCCGATGCTGACGCTGGGTATCCCCGGCTCCGGCACCACAGCGGTGATGGTCGGCGCTTTAACGCTCTATAACATCACGCCAGGTCCGGCGATGTTTGTTGAGCAGCCAGATATCGTCTGGGGTCTGATCGCGGCACTGCTGATTGGCAACGTTATGCTGCTGGTGATGAACATTCCGATGATCAATGTTTTCGCCCGGATGCTGAGCATTCCGCTCTGGTTCCTGGTGCCGGCCATTGCCGCCATCTCCGCGGTGGGCGTCTATGCCGTGCACAGCACCACCTTCGATTTGCTCCTGATGGTCGGCCTGGGAATCTTTGGTTATATTCTGCGCAAGATGGACTTTCCGATGTCGCCGCTGATTCTGGGCTTTGTGCTGGGTGAGATGCTGGAGCAGAACCTGCGTCGTGCCCTCTCAATCAGTAACGGCAACCTGGTTATTCTGTGGGAAAGTCCTATCTGCAAAGTGCTGCTGGTGCTGGCGATTTCGGTGCTGGTTCTGCCACCGATCTGGAAACGCTGGCGTCGCTATCGCCTCAGACTGGCTGAAGAGTAAATCTCACGCTGAACTGTGCGTCCCCCGTGGGATTTCGCGGGGGCTTTTGCTATCATGGCCTATTCTTTTTCCGGCGCACCCGACGCTGTTCTGTTTTCCCAAGGAATCCGCCATGCAACCTCTCAGCGGCCCCGGTGTGCCGGTCGGCGATCGTTCATCTCTTAATCCGCAAACCGGCGTAACACGTCACGGTTCTGTGGCGGGTGAACAGCCCCTCTCCCCGGCTCAGCGCACGACATTAGAACGCCTGATCGTGCGTATCTTATCGCTCAGCAATCTGAAGGCACCTGAACTCTGGGCGGGCGTCCGGCATGAGGTGGGCGTGAAGAGTGAGGCGGAGCTGCAGTCGCGTCACTTTCCGGCTGCGGAGCAGTATCTGAATGGTCGTCTGACTCAGGCGCAGAATGGCCATGCCACGCGTCAGTTGATGACTCAGCTCACAGAACTGCTGCCGAAGGGCAATAACCGTCAGGCGGTGAGTGACTTTATCCGCCAGCAGTTTGGTCAGACCGTTCTGAGCTCGCTGAGCCAGGACCAGCTGCGTCAGGTGCTGACGATGCTGCAGAACGGGCAGATGGCGATCCCGCAGCCACAGCAGAGCCGCGTCAGCGATCGGACCCTGCTCCCGGCGGAGCATCAGACGCTCAATCAGCAGGTGGTCCGTCTGGCCGCCGCCACCGGAGAACCGACCGGCAAACTCTGGACGGCGGCGCTGAAACTGGTCGGACTGACCAGCGGCGATCCCATCCCCTCGCGCCACTTCCCGCTGCTCACCCAGTATCTGCAGGTACGTCAGACGCTGAGTCAGCACAGCGCACCGACCTTACAGCTGCTGGAAGCCTCGCTGAAACAGCCGCTGGATCAGCACGAGCGGCATAGCCTGGAGGAGTACAGCCAGCAGCGTTTTCAGGCCACACCGCAGACGGTGCTAACCGTGACGCAGACGCAGGATCTGCTGAACTTCCTGTTCAGCCGTCGCGCCGATCGTGCCGAGAAAGTTCACGAACAGCCGCTGGCCGCCAGTGAGATCAAACCGCAGCCGATCTGGTCGCCCTTTGTCACCTCGCTGCCATCACCGCTGCAGCCCCTGGCGCAGCGTCCCCTGCTGGGTCTGTTTGTTGCGCTGGTGGTGATCACCCTTCTGCTCTGGCTGGTGCTTTAGGTCAGCAGCCACAGGATGCATCGGGTGCGGTGACGGGCCATTCGCCCGGCGCCGCCCCCCAGGTCAGCGGATGACCTTCCCGTTTCCAGAAATCCAGCCCGCCAGTCAGCTCCTTCACCTGAAATCCCAGTTCCGCCAGCTTCAGAGCCGCTTTCGTCGAGCCGTTACAGCCGATGCCGTCGCAATAGGTGACATAAACGCGGTTGCGGTCGAGCGGCTCGCAGCTGGAAGCATTGATCTCACGGTGGGGAAAATTAATCGCGCCGCTGATATGGCCGGCGCGATAAGCCGCCGGTGCGCGCGCATCGATCACCTGAATGCTGGGCAGATTCCGGGCCAGATCCTCCGCCAGATCCCAGGCGTCTGTATAATAAGCGAGTTTTGCCTGCAGATAGTCGAGGCTTTGCTGCGGCGTGGCGGCGGGAAAATGTAATACAGATGACATCGCGATTCTCCTGTTGAAGTGAGTGTGCAGTTTACGGCAGAGTGGACTGCCTGCTGATACCCATTTTGCGCCAGGAATAAGACCCATATGAGTTCTCCGCTGTTGCAGCTTTTCCAGCATCAGGCCAGCGGCGGCGTGCGTGAGCGCCTCTGCACCACCCTGCGGCTGGCCATTAACCGGCATCATCTGCACGCCGGTCAGCAGCTGCCCTCCAGTCGCCAGCTGGCGCAGGATCTCCGGATTTCACGCGTCACGGTGGAAGCCGCCTATGGTCAGCTTGAGAGCGAAGGCTATCTGCGACGCGAGATCGGTCGCGGAACGTTTGTGGCCATCACGATTCCCGCAGGAACCGCTTCAGCGGCACGCGTTCAGCCCGCCCGTTTCTCAGCGCGGGGGCAGCAGGTGCT
Source organism: Type-F symbiont of Plautia stali (assembly GCF_059731105.1). Classification (NCBI taxonomy): domain Bacteria; kingdom Pseudomonadati; phylum Pseudomonadota; class Gammaproteobacteria; order Enterobacterales; family Enterobacteriaceae; species Type-F symbiont of Plautia stali. The sequence continues at coordinate 2,806,272 of NZ_AP035909.1, forward strand.
GGCAACCGGAGGCTGTCAGGATCCTCCGTTTCCTCACGCCTTTGCCGCCGGTTCCCCGGAGTTACGCGCTTTTCCCCATGACAGCTGGCGACGCCTGAGCAGCAGCGTGCAGCGTTCGCTGGGCAGCGCCGCCATGGGATATGGTGATCCCTGCGGCTACCTGCCGCTGCGCAGTGCGATTGCTGATTATCTGGCGCTCTCGCGGGGTATGCAGTGCCAGCCGGAGCAGGTGATTATCCTGACCAGTTCGCAACAGGCGCTGCAGCTGCTGGCGATGATGTTCGTCGATCCCGGAGATGATGTGTGGATAGAGGAGCCAGGCTATCCCGGCGCACGAAACGCGCTGCTCGCCGCAGGCGCAAAGGTGCACGGGATAACCGTCGATGCCGAAGGCGCAGTGCCGGGTCACGGCAGTGCAAAGCTGATGTATCTGACCCCTTCACACCACTATCCGACCGGGGTAACGCTGAGCCTGCCCCGCCGTCTCGCCTGGCTCGCCTGGGCGCAGCGCAACCAAAGCTGGCTGATTGAAGATGACTACGACAGCGAGTTTCATTATGACGAGCGCCCGATTCCTGCGCTGCAGGGACTGGACCGTCATCAGCGGGTCATTACGCTCGGCACCTTTTCGAAATCGCTGTTCCCTTCACTGCGTCTGGCATGGATGGTGGTGCCTCCTGCGCTGATTGCCCCTCTGGGCCAGGCTCGCAGCGTGCTGGATGGGCACAGCGCCCTGCTGCCTCAGGCGATTACCGCGGCCTTTCTGCAGCAGGGACATTTTGCCACTCATCTGCGGCTGATGCGTCAGCTCTATCACAGCCGTCGCGATCGATTGCTGGAGCAGATTGCGCAGCGCCTCTCACCGTGGATCACGCCCATCGCCAGTGGTGGCGGACTCCAGCTGACGGTGACAGTAGAACAGGATGAAGCGCGCTTAACCGCGCTCGCGGCACAACAGGGGTTGCTGTTGCCTCGTCTCAGCCCGCTCTATGCCGGCTCGGCGTCTCAGCAGGGCTGGATACTCGGCTTCGCCGCGCTGACGCCTGATGAGATTGTGGGAGGGTGCGATAAACTGCTGAGGCTGCTGCAGCGGGAGGGATAAATCTGGCCGGCTCCGGTTTACCACCGGCCAGAAAACAAAAGGGCCGGCAAAGCCGGCCCTTCAGCGTGCTGACGTAAAAGATTACGCCTGATATTTACGCATGGTCAGCGTAGCGTTGGTGCCACCGAAACCAAAGCTGTTAGACATCACGGTCGTCAGCTCTTTTTCCATCGGCTCAGTCACGATGTTCATGCCGGTGGCAGCTGCATCCAGTGAGTTGATGTTGATGCTTGGCGCGATAAAGCCATGCTCCAGCATCAGCAGCGAATAGATCGCTTCCTGTACGCCAGCCGCACCCAGTGAGTGACCGGTCATTGCTTTGGTTGCTGAAATGTAAGGGGTTTTCTCGCCAAACACTTCACGAATCGCACCCAGCTCTTTCACGTCGCCCACTGGCGTAGAGGTACCGTGGCTGTTCAGATAGTCGATTGGCGTGTCGACGCCGTTCATTGCCATCTTCATGCAGCGCACCGCACCTTCGCCTGAAGGCGCAACCATGTCTGCACCGTCAGAGGTCGCACCGTAGCCGACGATTTCGGCATAGATGTGTGCACCGCGAGCCAGCGCATGCTCCAGCTCTTCAACCACCACCATGCCACCGCCACCGGCGATAACAAAACCGTCGCGCTCGTTGTCATAGGTGCGTGACGCTTTTTCTGGTGTGTCGTTGTAACGGGTAGAGAGCGCGCCCATGGCGTCGAACTCACAGGCCATTTCCCAGCAGAGCTCTTCGCCGCCGCCGGCAAAAACGATATCCTGTTTGCCCAGCTGAATCTGCTCAACGGCGTTACCGATACAGTGCGCAGAGGTAGCACAGGCGGAGCTGATCGAGTAGTTTACGCCATGAATTTTGAATGGCGTGGCGAGACAGGCAGAGACGCCAGAAGCCATCGCCTTGGTGACCACGTAAGGGCCAACCGCTTTCAGGCCGCGTGGGCTGCGCATTGCATCAGCACCAAAGACCTGGAAGCGCGGGGAACCACCGCCTGAACCTGCAATCAGACCTACACGCGGGTTGCTCTGATACATTTCATCAGTCAGGCCGGAATCTTTAATCGCTTCTTCCATGGAGAGATAAGCATAGATGGACGCATCACTCATAAAGCGCACAACTTTGCGATCGATGAGGCCAGTGGTATCTAATTTGACGTTACCCCAGACGTGACTACGCATGCCGGAATCTTTCATCTCTTCAGAAAAGGTGATGCCAGAGCGTCCTTCACGCAGAGATGACAGCACTTCCTGCTGGTTATTACCAATACTGGAAACGATCCCTAAGCCAGTAATCACAGCACGTTTCATTCAATCTTCCTCATCCACTTCTTCGTAATTGGCATGCACTCTAGCGTACACTTGTACGCCGAACAAGTCCGATCAGCTATTTCCTTTTGTAAATTTGCGTCATGTGACCTGGGTCGTTAAAATCGCGCCACTGCCTGAAAAACGAGCCTTTCCCGTGAAATTAACCCCGGTTAAACATGCGCAGCTAAACTGGAATGAACAGGGTACACCTGTTTCCCGAGCGTTTGGCGACGTCTATTTCTCTAACGACAATGGTCTGGAAGAGACACGCTATGTGTTCCTTGGCGGCAACGGTTTCCCGCAGCGTTTTGCGGCGCATCCGCGCGATCTCCTGATCGTGGCGGAAAGCGGGTTTGGTACCGGCCTGAATTTTCTTACTCTGTGGCAGGCCTTTGACGCCTTTCAGCGTGAACAGCCTGGTGCGACAGTAAAACGTCTGCATTTCATTAGCTTTGAGAAATTTCCGTTAACCCGCGCGGATCTGATCGCGGCGCATCAGCACTGGCCCGAACTTGCCCCCTGGGCAGAAGCGCTGCAGGCCCAGTGGCCCGCTGCCCTGCCCGGCTGCCAGCGACTGCTGTTTGACGGCGGACGCATCACGCTGGATCTGTGGCTGGGCGATATCAACCTGCTGATGGAAAAGGTGGATGAGAGCCTGCATCGTCAGGTCGATGCCTGGTTCCTCGATGGCTTCGCGCCCGCAAAGAATCCCGATATGTGGACGCCCGCGCTGTTCTGCATGATGGCGAAGCTGGCGCGTCCACAGGGGACTTTCGCGACTTTTACTGCTGCAGGGTTTGTGCGGCGCGGTCTGCAGGAGGCGGGATTTGACGTCACCCGCCGCAAAGGATTTGGCCCGAAGCGCGAAATGCTGTGCGGCAGCCTGCAGGATGCGCCTCTGCTCCCCGGGACGCAGCCCTGGTATCATCGCCGTCCGGCGGCGCAGCAGGAAGTTGCCCTGATTGGCGGCGGCGTGGCCAGCGCGACCCTGGCGCTGGCGCTGCTGCGCCGAGGCTGGCGGGTAACGCTCTACTGCGCCGATGCGGCACCCGCGCTGGGTGCCTCCGGTAACCGGCAGGGCGCACTCTATCCGCTGCTCAATCAGCATGACCCGGCCCTCGCCACCTTCTTCCCGGCGGCATTCAGCTTTGCCCGGCGACTCTACGACCAGAGCGGGGTCACCTTTGAGCATGAGTGGAGTGGCGTGCTGCAACTGGGCTGGGATGAAAAGAGCCGCAAAAAGATCGAACAGATGCTGGCGATGGATCTGCCTGAAACCCTCGCCTGCGGCGTCGATGTCGCAGAGGCGGAAAACCGGGCGAAGGTAGCGCTGGGCTGCGGCGGCATTTTCTATCCGGAGGGCGGCTGGCTCTCACCGGCTGAGCTGACCACCGCGCTGCTCGCCCATGGCGAAACACAGGGCTTACGCATTCACTGGCTGCACCGGGTAAGCGGGCTTTCTCAACAGGAGGATGGCTGGACGCTGACCTTGAGCGACCGCCCGGCGGTTCACCATTCCGCGGTGGTCCTGGCAAACGGTCACGCGATCGCCGACTTTGCGCAAAGCGCCCCGCTGCCAGCCTACCCGGTAGCGGGTCAGGTGAGCCATGTTCCCGCCACGCCTGCCCTCAGCGCGCTGCAGACCGTGCTCTGTTACGACGGCTATCTGACGCCGGTCAGCACCCAGTCTGGTACCCACTGTATCGGTGCCAGCTACCATCGTGGTGAAACCGCAACGCATTATCGCGAGGCGGATCAGCAGGAGAATCGCAGTCGACTGCTGCACTGTCTGCCTGACAGCCGCTGGGCGGAAACGGTGGATGTCAGTGAGGGAGAAGCCAGAATGGGCGTGCGCTGCGCCACGCGCGATCACCTGCCGATGGTAGGCGGCGTGCCCGATTATGCCGCGACGCTGGCACAGTATGCGGATTTACCGGCCCGGCTTGCGGCAGGCGGTCAGATTGGTGACGCGCCCGATCTGCCGGGACTTTATCTGTTTGGTGCGCTGGGTTCGCGCGGCTTGTGCAGCGCACCGCTGGCAGCCGAGGTGCTGGCCGCCCAGCTGGCGGGTGAGCCACAGCCGCTGGATGCGACCACGCTGGCGGCACTCAATCCGAATCGCTACTGGGTCAGGAAACTGCTGAAGGGAAAAGCGGTATAAAGCGGGTCTGCAGGGCGGCGCTTACCGCCCTGTCACATCATGCGGAGAGCTGGCGCGCCTGAACAAACAGGTTGTCCCACATGCCGACCACCAGCGACTGGTCGCGCGGCGAGAGTTCGCCTGCGGCAATGGCGTTCTGCAGGCTGCGGGTCACCTGAACCTGCAGCGCTTCTGGCGTATGCTCATCCAGCTGCTCCACTTCAGCGACCGCCAGGGTCAGATGCCCGCGCAGATAACCGCTGGCGAACAGTTCATCGTCACTGGCATGCTCGACCATGTCGTCAATCAGGGCCAGGATACGCGCTTCAAATTCTGCGATCATCTCAATTCCTCTTTTGATAATGTCATCCTGCATCACAGATCGTCCGGCCAGGGAAACTGCGCCGCTGTTAATGAAGGCCTGCCATAAAATTCCGCCAGGGCGGTAATAAAACGCGCGGGACGCGCGGGAATACCCGCCGTCAGATAGCTCATGACCTGAGCATGTACCTTACGCTGAAACGCAATGCGATCCGGCTCACAATCTCCGTCGAGATTGTCACAACTGACGTTGAAGGGAAAGCCCGCCGCCATACAAAACATCCACTCCAGCGCCTGTGGCTTCACTTCAACGGCTTCAAACTGGCTCTGGGTCAGCGCATCGCGGCCATCCGGGCAGTACCAGTAGCCAAAATCGACCAGTTTACGGCGTGCCTCACCGGCGATGCACCAGTGAGAGATCTCATGCAGGGCGCTGGCGTAAAAGCCGTGGGCAAAAACCACCCGGTTCCACGGCGACTCTGCATCAGCAGGAAGATAGATCGGTTCATCGTCGCCTTTAATCAGGCGTGTCTGAAATTCATCGCTGAAGCAGCGATCGAACAGCGTAATCAGCTGTTCATAATGATGGGTCGGGTTCATGACGTTATCACGTAAAAAGTTACGATTGCAGTGTGGAGAGCCACGCCATCACGGCGCTGCCATGGCTGTCCCACAGGAGTTTTATGCTCATTACGGCAGAGACAATCACCACCATCGGGCGGATCAGTTTCTGCCCGCGGCTCAGCACCAGCCGGGCGCCCAGACGCGCGCCGCAGAACGCGCCGAGCATCATAATCAGGCCGGTTCCCCACACCACTTTGCCGCCGAACATAAAGAACAGCAGACTGCCCACGTTAGAGGTGAAGTTGAGAACTTTGGCATGGGCTGTCGCCTTCGCCAGGTTGTAACCGCAGAGCGTGACGAAGGCCAGCGCATAGAAAGAGCCCGCGCCCGGCCCGAAAAATCCGTCATAGAAGCCCACGGCACCGCCCCCGACCAGCGCATAGGCGAGGCCGTGCAGGCGACGCGCCCGGTCTTCTTCACCGAGACGCGGCATCAGCAGAAACCACAAGCCAATCGCGATCAAAAACAGCGGCAGCATCTGACGCAGAAAGTCCGCCTGCAGGCGCTGGATCAGCACCGCCCCCAGCACGGACCCCAGCAGCGTCATGGCGATATTCAGCCACTGCTCACTCAGATTAACTGCGCCGCGTCGCACAAAGTAGAGGCTGGCGGAGAACGACCCGCCGACCGATTGCAGTTTATTGGTCGCCAGCGCCTGAGCCGGTGAGAGACCCGCCGCCAGCAGCGACGGCACCGTCAGTAACCCCCCGCCACCCGCAATCGAGTCAATAAAACCGGCGAGCATGGCAATCAGAAACAGCAGCCCGACCAGCAGCGGACTGACCACGAACCACTCCATGGAATCCCTTACAGTAGATGTTTATCCAGCAGAGCCTGACAGGCAGGCGGTAACGGCGGCGGTTCACGTTTCACCGGCGCGCCCGATCCGGGCTGCTTCGGCAGGAACCAGCTCTGCAGCTCTGCGCCACAGCCATCGCCCGGAGGCGGTGGCGGCTGATCTTCACAGCCGATACTGCCGGTCGGGCAGCGCAGCCGCACATGCATATGCGCCCGATGCGCGAACCAGGGCCGCACTTTGCGCAGCCAGTCACGATCGGCACCGGCATCCGCACAAAGCTGCTTTTTAATCGCCGGGTTGACGAAGATGCGCGTGACATCATCGTCTTTCGCCGCCAGTTTAATCAGGCTGTCGATTTCCGGCTGCCAGTGGCGCGCAATCACGTTTTTATCACCCGGCCCGACCAGATCCAGCGGCTGCGGCTTCAGCAGCTGCTGCGCGGTCCAGCGGGTTTTCGGCAGTTGCAGCCAGATATCGACATCCAGCCCGGTCTGATGGCTGGCGTGACCGCTGCTGAAACGTCCGCCAGCCGCCATGCCCATATCCCCAATCAGCACATTACCCAGCTGCAGGTTGTGCACACGGGTCGTCAGCCGCTGAATAAACGCAATCAGATCGGGATGACCGAAATAACGACGCTGATCCTGACGCATCACCTGGTAGTCGGGTGAATTGAGCGGCAGTGCCCGGGCACCAATAATACAGCCATTCGCAAAGCCGCCGATGGACTGCGGTGTGCCGCTGATCGGCTGCTGAATACGCTGCCACGGCGTCGCCGCCAGGCTGGAGGCGCTGAACAACAGCGCGCTCAGAGTAAGCAGAAGTGCCTTCATGCCATCACCAGCGCGGCACGGTGCTGTTAACGTCACCGTTCTGCGCCCGCTGGCGCAGCAGATGATCCATCAGGACGATCGCCATCATCGCCTCGGCGATCGGCACGGCGCGGATCCCGACGCAGGGATCGTGGCGGCCTTTGGTGATCATCTCCACCTCTTCACCGTCGCGGGTAATGGTTTTACCCGGCACGGTGATGCTGGAGGTCGGTTTCATTGCGAGGTTGGCGCTGATGGTCTGGCCGCTGCTGATGCCGCCCAGAATGCCGCCGGCGTGGTTACTCTGGAAACCATCGTGGCGGATTTCATCCCGATGCTGGCTGCCGCGCTGGCTGACCACCGCGAAGCCGTCACCGATCTCTACCCCTTTCACCGCGTTGATGCTCATCAGCGCGTGCGCCAGGTCGGCATCCAGACGGTCAAAGACCGGTTCGCCCAGGCCAGGCGGCACGTTATCAGCCATGACCGTGACTTTAGCCCCGATGGAGTCGCCCTCTTTTTTCAGGCCGCGCATCAGTTCATCCAGCGCCTCCAGCTTCTCCGCATCCGGGCAGAAGAAGGGATTCTCTTCCACGATGCTCCAGTCTTTCAGCTCACAGGCGATATCCCCGATCTGCGCCAGATAGCCGCGCACCACCACACCATGTTTCATCTGCAGATACTTCTTCGCTATCGCACCGGCGGCCACGCGCATCGCGGTTTCTCGCGCCGAAGAGCGGCCACCGCCACGGTAGTCGCGCTGACCATACTTCTGCTCGTAGGTGTAATCGGCATGGCCGGGACGGAAGAGATCTTTGATCGCGCCATAATCCTGCGACCGCTGATCGGTGTTCTCAATCAGCAGGCCAATAGACGTGCCGGTGGTCACACCCTCAAACACACCGGACAAAATTTTCACCTGATCCGGCTCGCGACGCTGCGTGGTGTAGCGCGAGGTGCCAGGACGACGACGGTCGAGGTCATGCTGGATATCCGCTTCGGTCAGGGGGATGCCCGGTGGCACCCCATCAACGATGCAGCCCAGCGCAAGACCGTGGGACTCGCCAAAGGTAGTTACTCGAAAAAATTGTCCGATGCTGTTTCCGGCCATGCTGTTTCCTTGTCAGGGTTCGGCGGGCGAGGCTTCGCCCCACTTTTAGTCTTTGTAAAAGGAGAAATGGTGTTGTGCGTCGACGATCTGCTGGCGCGTCAGCGTAAAGACACCGTCACCGCCGTTGTCAAACTCCAGCCAGGTAAAGGGCACATCGGGATACTGCTCGATCATATGCACCATGCTGTTACCGACTTCGCAGACCAGAACGCCCTGATCGCTGAGATAATCAGGCGCGCAGGCCAGAATGCGGCGCACCAGCTTCAGGCCATCGCTGCCCGCCGCCAGACCCAGCTCCGGTTCGTGGCGATATTCATTGGGCAGATCGTCCATATCTTCCGCATCCACATAAGGCGGGTTAGTGACGATCAGGTCATACTTCAGCGGCGGCAGTTCGCGGAACAGGTCGGCACGAATCGGCGTGACCTGATTGATCAGGCCATGTTCTTCAATATTCTGTTCGGCCACCGCCAGCGCACCGGTCGAGATATCGACGGCGTCAACCTCCGCTTCCGGGAAGGCGTAAGCGCAGGCAATCGCGATGCAGCCGCTGCCGGTGCACATATCCAGAATATGCGCGGGTGGCGTGCTGATAAGACCGGCAAAGCGGTTCTCGATCAGTTCGCCGATCGGTGAACGCGGCACCAGCACGCGCTCATCAACAAAGAATTCGTGACCGCAGAACCAGGCTTTGTTGGTCAGGTAGGCGACCGGAATACGCTCGTTAACGCGACGAATGACGCGCTCGACAATCAGAAGACGCTCGCTGGCGGTCAGACGCGCGTTGCGCATATCTTCCGGAATATCCAGCGGCAGCCAGAGAGACGGCAGGACCAGTTGAACGGCTTCGTCCCAGGGATTGTCTGTGCCATGTCCGTACCAGATTCCGGCAGCGGAAAAGCGGCTTACCGCCCAGCGCAGCATGTCCTGAATGGTGTGCAGTTCGTTCACTGCCTCATCGACGAAAATTTTGTCCACGTAGCCCTCCGCAGGCCTTTTGCTAAATCGGCCGATAGTGTGCCATGAAGCCGGGGAGAATTCAGCGCAGCGAGGTGAAAAAGCTGACAATTAATGACACTTAACGGTAAGGTATCGGCTCTGCTGTGTGACAGCCTTTTCTGATAAGACTGACCTGCCATGAGTAAAAAAACACCGCTAAGCCCGGATGATGAGGCGCTGTTTCGCCAGTTAATGACGGGGACACGTCAGTTAAAACAGGACACTTATGTCCATAAAGCGCCGGTAAAAACCCGCGAGATTCCGGTAAAACGTCTGCTTTCAGAGCAGGCGGACAACAGCCATTACTTTTCGGATGAGTTTCAGCCTCTGCTCTCGACCGAAGGGGCTACCCGTTACGTGCGCGCCGATGTCAGCCATTTTGAGCTGAAAAAACTGCGCCGGGGTGACTATACCCCGGAGATTTTTCTCGACCTGCACGGCTTAACGCAGATGCAGGCCAAGCAGGAGCTGGGCGCACTGATCGCCGCCTGCCGCCGTGAACATCTGTTCTGCGCCAGCGTCATGACCGGACATGGAAAACATATTCTGAAGCAGCAGACGCCGCTGTGGCTGGCCCAGCATCCGTGGGTCATGGCGTTTCATCAGGCGCCGAAAATGTTCGGCGGTGATGCTGCGCTGCTGGTGCTGATTGAGATTGAGGAGTGGCAACCGCCTGAGTTGCCCTGACAGGGCCGGTGTCATCGGCCCCTCATCGTCAGATGGCTTTCGCCAGCTTCTTCGGACTGACCTGCCACAGCAGTTTACCGGCACTCTCTGCCGGATCGAACTCGACGCAGGCAATGGCGGAAGTGGCAAACATCGGTGGAGTTTCCTGCGGGCAGAGTTCGGAAACCAGGTAGCCCACCAGGGGCAGATGGGAGATGACCAGCGCCGATTTCACCCCTTCGTTCGCCAGCGCCTGCAGATAGCAGCCGACCAGACCCGGATCGCCACCCGGCGTTAACTCCGGTAACACGTCCTGGCCTTCCGGCAGGGGATAGGCTTCACGCACGGTAGCGAGCGTCTGCTGCGCGCGTAGATAGGGACTGACCAGGACACGCTCGATGTCCGGCGTCTGGCTGTTAAGCCAGTGGGCCATCTGACGCGATTCATCACAGCCACATAAGGTTAAAGGCCTGACTGAATCACTTGCTGCTTCCAGAGCCGCATCGCCGTGACGCATGATAAAAACTTGCATAAAGCACCGCTGTTGTTTGTCGATATCGCCCGACGCGACGCGTCAGACTCTTCACTCTGCGAATGAACGCTGTGTTTTACCCTAATGGCTTCAGTATAGTCAACCGGTTGTTTATTAAATAAGCACTTCTCAGATTCATGCTGCGCCGCACACGCGAGCGGCGCTTTTCTAACCCGCTGAATCGGAGCCGTTATTCCATTTCACAGAGAAATGTAAAATTTCGTCTGTTCCGCAGCCGCCTGAATCAGCGCCTCACAGGGGGCAAATCGTTCACCGTGCTGCTGCGCGAGACGGTTCAGCCGGCTGATCATTTCCGCCGCGCCCAGTTTATCCATGTAGTGGAACGGCCCGCCCAGGAAAGGCGGAAAGCCGATGCCAAACACCGCCCCCACATCACCGTCCCGGGCGCTGCGAATTACCTGCTCATCGAGACAACGGGCGGCTTCATTCAGCATCATCATCACACAGCGTTCTGCAATCTGTGCCCCACTCTGCCTGGCCTGCGGCGTGACCTTCAGCAGGCTGTAAAGCGAGGCGTCCGGTTTTTTACGCTGCCAGCGCGGCAGGTCATAACGATAGAAGCCCCGGCCATTTTTACGACCCTTACGGCCATCCCTGATCACCGCATCAAACGCGGCGGGTGCGGCAAAGCGTTCACCATAGGCCTGATGCAGAATAGGGCTGATTTTGCTGCCGACATCAATGCCGACCTCATCAAGCAGCTGAAGCGGACCAACCGGAAAACCAGACTTCACCAGCGCCCGATCAATGTGTTCAATTGGCTCCCCCTCCAGCAGACAGCGCATCGCTTCATTTATATAGGGGGTCAGGATGCGGTTGACATAGAAACCCGGCTTGTCTGCGACGACGATCGGCGTCTTGCCCTGACTGCGCGCCAGTGCCACAACGGTAACCAGCGTCGAGGCCGAAGTATTCAGATGCGGGATCACCTCCACCAGCGGCATTTTTTCCACCGGACTGAAATAGTGCAGCCCGATGACATTCTCAGGACGCTGCGCCCCGGCGGCGATATCCGCAATCGGCAGTGAAGAGGTGTTGGAAACAAACAGGGTATGCGGCTGACAGTGTGCCTCAACGTCGTGCACCATCTGCTGCTTCAGGGCAAGATCTTCAAACACCGCTTCGATCACCACGTCGCGCTGCGAGAATCCCTGATAATCGATGCCGCCTGTGATGCGCGCCATCTGCTGCTGACGCGCTGCCGGGGTCAGCTGACGACGCCGGACCTTTTTGCTGAGCAGATCCCAGCTGGTTTTCAGCGCATGGCTGACGCCTTCCAGGCTGATATCTTTGATTCGCACCGGCAACCCGGCGTTGATCGCGGTGACGCTGGCAATGCCGCCGCCCATCAGCCCGCCGCCCAGCACCGCAACACGCTTCACGGTCGCGGGTTCAGCTTCACCGCCCCGCTCCTTTTTCATCGCCGTGGTGGCAAAGAAGAGTCCGCGCAGCGCAACGGACTCCGGCGTCATCGCCAGTTCGCCAAAGGCGCGCGCCTCCGCATCATGGCCGGCGCGGCTGCCCTGCTCCAGCCCGATGCGCACCACCTCAATCAGCCGTCTGGCGGCCGGATAGTTATCCTGCGTTTTCGCCGCGGTCTGGCGTTTCGCCAGCGCAAACAGCGCCTGGCGGGCGACCGGGCCATGCAGCAGCCGATCGCGCAGCGGCAGGACGCGTCCGCTGACCTTGCCCTTTTTCACCCGCGCAATCGCGGTCTCCAGCAGGATCGGGCGGGGAACCGCATCATCGACGACGCCGAGCTTTCGCGCCTGCTTCGCGCGCAGACTTTTGCCGGTCAGCATCAGCGGCAGCGCCCGCTGAACGCCGATTAAACGCGGCAGCCGCTGCGTCCCGCCAGAGCCAGGCAGCAGGCCGAGCTGTATCTCCGGCAAGCCGAGGCGGGTTTTATCATCCAGCGAGCAGATGCGCGCATCACAGGCCAGCGCCAGTTCCAGTCCACCGCCCAGGCAGGCCCCATGAATGGCCGCCACCACCGGAAAAGGCAACGCGTCGATCATCGCCATCACTTCCTGGCCCTGCTTCGCCAGCGCTTCAGCTTCCTGCGCACTCTGGCAGCGGTCAATCATGCTGATGTCCGCGCCCGCGATAAAATTGTCCGTTTTGCCGGAGATCAGGACCAGTCCCGCCAGTTGCGGATCGCGTCGCGCTTCCGCAATGATGGCGGCAATCTGGCCAGCAAATTCCGCTTTCAGGGTGTTCATCTTCTCGCCAGGGACATCAATCGTGATAATGCCGACGTGATCCTGGCGCATCGTCAGCTGAAAGGCATTCTGCTCCATTATTCGGCCTCCAGAACCATTGCCGCACCCAGACCACCCGCCGCGCAGGCGGTGACCAGTCCCAGCCCGCCACCACGGCGGCGCAGTTCATTAAGCGTCTGGGTAATCATACGCGCGCCCGTGGCGGCAAAAGGATGGCCATAGGCGATGGAACCGCCCAGCACGTTAAAACGCTCTTCGTTGACCTCGCCCAGCGCATGCGGCCGGTTCAGCACCTCACGGGCGAAACGTTCGTCACGAAACAGCTGCAGATTGCTCAGCGTCTGGGCCGCGAACGCCTCATGCATATCTATCAGCGTCAGATCGGCCAGGCTCACCCCGGCACGATCCAGCGCCAGCGGCGAAGCATAGGCTGGCCCCAGCAGCATGTCCTGCTGGACATCAATGGCGGTAAACGCGTAGCTGCGCAGGTAGCCCAGCGGCGTGACGCCCAGTTCCCTGGCGCGCCCTTCCCGCATCAGAATGACGGCTGCCGCGCCATCCGTCAGCGGCGTGCTGTTGGCGGCGGTAACGCTGCCGTGCTGGCGGTCAAAGGCGGGACGCAGTCGGGCGTAATCCTCTGCTTTAGCGTTCATCCGCACGTTATTGTCCTGATCGATTGCGGCTTTCCACGGCGGTACAAAGGCTGCCATGACTTCCTGATTCAGTACCCCGGATTGCCAGGCTCTGGCGGCATGCTGATGGGAGCGGAGCGCCAGCGCATCCTGAGCCTCACGGGTGATACCGTAGCTTTTCGCCATCTGCTCGGCCGTGTCCCCCATCCGCAGGCCGGTCGAGTATTCCGCCACCGCAGGCGGCACCGGCAGCAGGTCGCGCGGACGCAGCCGTTTAAGGATATGCAGTTTCTGCCCCAGGCTGCGGGCCTTGTTGAGATCCACCAGCGCGCGGGCCAGCGTTTTAGTGACCCCAATCGGCAACACTGACGAGGAGTCTGCCCCGCCGGCAATAGCGGCAGAAACCGTACCCGCCATCAGGCTCTCTGCCACATTCGCCACCGCCTGAAAACTGGTGGCGCAGGCACGGCTGACGCTGTAGGCGTCGGTATTCACATTCAGCCCGCTGCTTAAGACAATTTCACGCGCAATGTTTGGCGCTTCCGGCATCTGTACCACCTGACCAAATACCAGCAGCTCAATCACGTCAGCCGGTAACTCACTGCGCGCCATTAATTCGCTGACCACCATCCGTCCCAGCTCAATGGAGGGAATGCCATGAAAGCCGGTCGCCTGGCGTAAGAAAGGGGTTCGTAACCCGTGGGTAATTGCGATGCGTTCGCCATCACGCGTCAGCAGCGGCTGCGCTTTGCTCATTATTCTCACCTGTAGCCGGGACTGTGGCATCATTGCCTGAAGAGGTCTGACCTGATCAGTGTTAACCACAAGCGGGTGAGCCGCCAATAGCAGAAAGGAAAAAGTGAGAAGGGAAACACGAAATTGAAAAACGCCGCGCTGAGGCGGCGTAAGAGGCGTTAACGCAGGCCGAGCTGGAAAATCAGGGTTTCAGCCTGGCAGCTGAAGGTGAAATCGATATCCAGCTGCACGCCCTGATCGACATCGCTGAACCGGACGTCAATCACACAGGGTTCCGATTCCACCTGACGGGCACGCTCAGTCAGCCGGGCGGCTTTGGCTTCCGCATCCTGTCGCTGCGGGAACCACTCTGACCAGCTGGCGGTGCAGTCGGTATTATCCATTACGGTGCCGACATCAACGCAGCAGCAGGCAGCGGTTTCGGTCGCACTGCATTTTTTAATGGCATCAGTCATCTTTATCTCCTGCCCCGGCTTCGGGTGAGTTAAGCGATTTTATGGCCGGAATTTTACCCGCTTGCGATAAGATGCGCCACGCGACTGTGGCTAAGTGACGAATATCACAATAAAAATTGATCCAGAACAAACTGGAATCGGTATGCTGTCTTCACCAGGGTGCTTTTTGTTATGCAGATCGAATTTTAAGCGATCAACTCTGAAATATTTTAAAAACAATATTGCAACTTGCACACAGGTCGGACCTATACTCTCCGCACTGGTCTGATATGTGCGTTTACCGTCAGTCCCTACAATCCGCCGTCCTTTGTTACGCGACGTTATAGCGTTAAATAATAATTCACATGAGGTTGTGGTCATGAACCATAAGAACCTGTTCGCAAAGTCAGCCGTGGCGGCTGCAGTGGCGCTTGTCTCTTCACACGTTTACGCAGCTGGGTTTCAGTTAAATGAGTTCTCTACGATTGGTTTAGGTCGCGCCTACTCAGGCGAAGGGGCAATGGGTGATACGGCGGCATCCGCCAGCCGTAACCCGGCAACGATGGCGTTAATGGATCGCCCGGAGTTTTCCATCGGGGCGGTTTATATTGACCCGGATGTGGATATCACGGGCCGTAGTCCGACGGGTCGCAGCCTGGATGCCAGCAATATCGCCCCGAATCAGTGGATACCCAATATTCATTACGTTCAGCCCATCAACGATCAGTGGTGGATTGGCGCATCGGCAACCTCTAACTATGGCTTAGCAACAGAGTTTAATAATGGTTACACCGCTGGCGGCTACGGCGGCAAAACGGACCTGATGACCGGCAACTTAAACCTCAGCACCGCTTACCGGTTTAATGAGCACTTCAGCGTGGGCGTCGGTTTTGATGCGGTTTATGCTAAAGCGAAAATTGAACGCTATGCCGGTGAATCAGGCGCGAGACTGGGCGTGCCGGCTGATACACAGGTTGCCCATCTGAAAGGCGACGAGTGGGGCTACGGCTGGAATGCCGGTATCCTGTATGAAGTGGATGAAAATAACCGCTTCGGCTTCAGCTATCGTTCAGAGGTGAAGATCGACTTTGATGGCGATTACAAAAGTAATCTGTCCTCCCGTCTGAATGCGGTCAACAACCCGGAAGTGTCAGGCGTGCCTTTTGGTACCAACGGCACGACGGTTCCGGGCGCGTTAACCCTGAATCTGCCGGAGATGTGGGAAGTGTCGGGCTGGCATAAAGTGGCTCCGCAGTGGGCGGTTCACTACAGCATGGCGTACACCAGCTGGAGTCAGTTCCAGGAGCTGAAAGCCACCGGTTCTCAGGGCCAGACGCTGTTCTATAAAGATGAAAGCTTCCACGATGCCTACCGTATCGCGCTGGGCACCACCTATTTCTACGACAGCAACTGGACGTTCCGCACCGGTATCGCATTTGATGACAGCCCGGTGCCAGCCGATAAACGCTCTATCTCCATCCCGGATCAGGATCGTTTATGGCTGAGTGCGGGTACGTCGTATGCCTTCAACGATAACGCCTCGGTCGATCTGGGCATCTCCTATATGCACGGACAGAAAGTGACGGTAAAAGAAGGTCCTTATACCTTTAACTCAGAAGGCAAGGCCTGGCTTTACGGCGCGAACTTTAACTACAAGTTCTGACCGGCGGGTGGGATTCAAAAAGGCGACTCGGATGAGTCGCCTTCAGACTGCTGACCTATTCCAACTGATGCCCCGCAGGCGCGGGTACAGAGATTCTCACTCCACCACATATTTCTTCATCATGGTAACCCCGCTCGCATAGCTAAGTTTCATCCTCACCTTTTACGGACTCCCCCATTACAGATTTATAGCGGCTTGCATGGGTAACACACAGCCATATTTGCGCTGGCTGATGCTAACAATGGTTTATCCCCGGTCACGTGGGCAACACCTCATACCACGCCTGACACTCAGTTCCGTTTAGACATTTCGCTCCACACTGAGCTGTGTGCAAGCCCCCCATTCAGCCCGGCTGCTGCGCCCTTTTCCGTAACTATCAACTTGATCCAACCCGGATGGAGACGGTATATCTCCTCTGGCACCAGCCACGGATAACTGAACAAGGTGGATTAAGATGTTGGAAGTCTTGAAGTGGAAGCCTGATTACGGCTTCACTGAAAGTGACAGTATTCGATATACGCGATCCACCAAGCCAGTTACCACAGGCTCTAGGTGTTTGCTGATTTATGATCCCCCCCGAAAAAGCCGTCTTGCTGGGTAGTTTTTTTCATTCACAGGACAAGAGATTACGCGCGAATAAAAAGACCTCAGGAAGTTCATTTTTGAAGCAGATATGATTAACGATAAGATAGACCTGTATTTAGACTAAACCTAATCCATAGGCGGGGATATTTCTCAATACATCTTTCATCTGTGGACATTTCATCAAAGCACAGCAGATCAGAATCTTCATCGGTTCCTCTGTCGATACGGTACCCCTTACCAAAGTCCATAATGACTATACTGTAATAATCAGCTTCGCTTTTATTCGGCATACCGTATTTAGCCTTAATCATGCCCTTATTTGCTTCCCACCAAGCTATCTGACGGCTTTTCAGGTATGGAAAATGCCTGACAAGCATAACGTTTCTATGAACAGCTACAATCTCAACTGGTGTCAAACACTGCCAGAGTAGATAACCACAGGCAGCAACCACAGCTACTCCCGCAATCAGTCGCTTATTCACTCAGCCTCCCGCTAATTTCCACGGTCGTATTCATCTCGGTGATAAACGGCCTGTAGCCGTATTCATCCCAGCGCTGAAGCGTGAACCACAACCGGAAGATACGAAATTTCCGGTATAACGGGTTCAGCATATCATCATCATCAAGACCAAAGTGATCCTGAATATGATAATGCACCTTTGCCCTAAAACTCTCTCCCTCAACTTCCAACGACTCCAGCGTAATATGCGTCGACCAGGTATCATGGACGGTAATCACCAGCCCATTAGTGCGGTCTATAAGATGGTCAAATTTAGGAAGGACAGCAGCACTTAAGTCCTTAAAGTTACCCTTCACATCAAATAATTTGTCCTTTTTATCGAGCGGAATAAATCCATATTCGTAATTAATGGCAGGTGTCAAAATATCTCGAATTAATAGCAAAGAGCTTTGCTCGGAATGGTCATTCAGAATTTGCTCTTTCAGCGCCCTGTCCAGTAGCGGGCTACTGTACGGTGTGCCGCTATTGTCCTGCATGTGGGTGATCATCTCGGTGATGACGTTTTTGTATGGCCCCTGAAAGGAGAACAGCTTCGCCAGCTCCCGGAACTCATCAAACATTAGCCGTGCGCTATCCTCCCGGCTGACCACGATCGGCGCATTCTCCGTCAGGCTACCGTGATAAAATCCGCCATATGGACTTGCGGGCGTTGACGGGACAAGGGTCAGCGTATACGGGTTCACTTTGGCCGAAACGTCCATCAGGCCAAAGCGTCCTTTCAGCGCCTCCTCGCACAGATCACCATGGAGCATGTCCTTCGCGCCGTAATCATTCATTGTCCGATTCGTGGCATAAATCAGCGCCGGAATGGGCAGGGGTTCGAGCCCCTTTTCCTTCGCCTCGGCCAGTCTCTTGATGCGGGTAGTTTCCTGTCGCTCTGCGACTCTGCCAGCATTGCAGGTACTTTCGTAGGTGTCTGTCTCGACTGCGGCAATGAACCGGGCGCGACACGGGCAGGAGCTGTAGCTGTCCAGCGAACCCGCCCACTCTTTCAACTCTCCACCCACCTCGTAAGTATCACCCATACCACCACAGACACGGAACCGTCCTTCATGCTTACCGCAGGTCACCGGATCGCCTGCCCTAACCTTTTGCCGCTCGATTCCGCCGATTTCGTAGGTATCATCGGATGCGCCAGCAAGAATACGTCCGCCACAGGTCGTTTTATCCAGGTGATACAAAAAGAATCCTGTTGTCATAATCCCTCACGTCATAATGGTATAAACGGTTTATCTCCGCTCACGAGGGGAACACTCTAAAAATATCCCGCTGATTACACAGCGTTTTTCACATCAGAATTTTCCGCCGAATTTTACATCCGGATCTGCCTCATATAAACAGTCATTCTCTGACACCAGATTTGTTTAAAACAGGCTCATAACGGAAGGCAGGAAGCTAATAGCAGACCTGGACAGGAAAAAGACAGGGCGTGACGGATCAGGTCAGAAGTAAGGACAGAGGAGAAAAACCGGCCCGAAGCAAAAACGAGGCAAACCGGACAGTCTGGGAAAGGCATAAAACGCTTATTTACGCTGACCCGGTCTTGAAGCAGACCGGGTCAGGCGCAGTCAACAAACTCAGAACAGTTTATGTGACACGCCCTCTTGAGGATCTCATAACGTTACTGCGCGTCGATATCCTTCAGGTCATCCTGAATCGCAGCGGCGTTTGGATTCTCTTCCGGCTTGAGTTTGCCGCCACGCGCCAGGAAGTCGTGACGCTGGAAGTAGGCGTTACGGATAAAGGCGTACGGATCGCTCTGCTGCTTCAGGATCGCATCGGAATCCAGCAGTTGCGCGCGGGTCTCAATCCCCTCCAGCGTCCACTTACCAATCGACATCGGCCAGGTCAGCCAGCCGAGGATCGGATAGAGAGTATCAACGTAGTCACCGCCATCCTGCCGTATAGTGAAGCTGCCGTAAGCCGGCAGCTCAACGTAAGGACCATAGCCGACACCATAGTGGCCCAGCGTGGTGCCGAAACGGTGCGGCTGTTCACGCGCCAGTTCCGGATTGGCTTTACCGGCGACGTCAATGAAACCACCCAGACCCAGCACACTGTTCAGGAAGAAACGGGTGAAGTGGATACCCGCATCGCGTCCGTCACCGACCAGAATGGCGTTAACCATGCTGGCGGGCTCTTCCAGGTTGCCGAGGAAATTGCTCAGGCCGGTTCGTGCAGGCACCGGCACATAGTCGCGCCAGGCGACAGCGACCGGACGCAGCACATAGGGATCCAGCACATTGTAGTTAAAGTTAAACATCGTGCGGTTAAAACCTTCGAAAGGATCGCTGCGCTGCGCAGGATCGCTATTTGACGGCTTTGAACTGGCACAACCTACCAGAAGGACGCTGGCCACAGCC
This sequence comes from Type-F symbiont of Plautia stali, assembly GCF_059731105.1. Classification (NCBI taxonomy): domain Bacteria; kingdom Pseudomonadati; phylum Pseudomonadota; class Gammaproteobacteria; order Enterobacterales; family Enterobacteriaceae; species Type-F symbiont of Plautia stali. The sequence continues at coordinate 2,825,876 of NZ_AP035909.1, forward strand.
AGGCTGGTCAGGCGATAATTCATTCCAATCTCCCTGTGCGGATGAAAAAGGGCTACCCATCGTTCAGGCACAGCCCGGCGTCGAATCGGCTTACCCGATGAGCATAGCTGACTTTATGCCAGAGGCAGCAGGCAATGGCACGCAGCGACCTGAACAGGATCGTTGATGACGTTCAGGGAAGCTGCTGATTAATCTCTACCACGATCGGCTGATGACCATCCCAGGGCGTCACGGCGCTCTCACCCAGCCAGTCACCCGGCTGCGGGGTGGCGCTGCCGTCGCGGGAGATACGTACCCGAACCGCGACCTGATGCTGCGCCGACAGCAGGCGATCCGGCATCATGGCATTGCTGTCATCCAGCGTCAGCGACAGCGGGAAGTGGCTCAGCGGCATGCGCTTCACCGCCACCGGCACCGGTGACGTCCCGTCAGAAACCGAAATATACAACACTCCGTCCTGCGGTAACATTTTTTCTGCCTGCGGGGTCAGCCGCACGGTCAGCGCCAGCTGACGGCTCTGCTCTCCGGCATCACTTCTCGCCTGCTCAATGCTGCGGGCGATCATCGCGCGTCGTGTGTCACCGGCAGGCAGCACGTTCAGCAGGGCCTGCCAGGCTTCAATCGCCTGATCGTACTGCTGCTGGCCGTAGGCGTTAAATGCCAGCAGACCAAGCGTACGCGGGTTTTGCGGCTCCGCTTTCAGCAGGGCGCGCAGCAGCAGTGACGCCTGACGGTTATCCTGCGGATCGGGAGAGCGCGTCAGCACCTCTGCATAATCCTGCTTCAGCGTCATATCGTTGGGTGAGAGCTGTAACGCATGCTCAAACGCCTGACTGGCGATATCAGCCTGATTCAGCACCATGCCAAGCCGCCCCAGCATGGTCCAGTCGGCCAGATTATCCGGTTCCGTTTGCAGGGCGGTACGCAATCCGAGCTCTAAACGTGCCAGCTCCTCCATGCTGAGCGGTCTGGCGCCGGGGTCCATCAGCCGCGCACGCAGCGCAGGGTACGCCTGCTGCACCTGCATCCAGCCGGTGTACTGCGTCAGTCCGCCGGTTTTCAGATAGGTTCCCAGCGATACCCCAATCAGCACGAGCAGGCCCGGCAGCAGAATCCAGCGGCTGCTGCTGTGGGACGGGAGGCTCTGCGCCGGCGGAATATCGGCCAGCAGCGTCTGCTGTAACTCGCGCTCCATTACCGGGCGCTCAGCAACAACGCCCTGCTCTTCATCCTGCGCCAGCTCATCGATCCGCTGATGGTAAAAGCGCTGATTGAGGCGATCGCGGTCGCCCGGGCTGGCCTGACGCTGCCGCCAGCCTGCGGCCAGGAACAGCGTGCAGGCCGCCAGCAGTAACAGAAAAAGGGTAATCCAGAATGCACTCATGACGGCTTCCTGTCTGACTTCAGTAAGGCATCGAGACGCTGTTGCTCAGCGTCATCCAGCGCACTGTGGGTGTGACGCCGACGGCTGCGCAGAATAATCACCGCGCCACCCAGCAGCACAAACAGCGCCGGGCCAGCCCACAGGATCAGCGTTGACGGGGTCAGCGGTGGCGAATAAGAGACGAAGTTGCCGTAGCGCGCCACCATGTAATCAATGATCTGCTGGCGGCTCTGCCCCTGCTTCATCAGCTCATAAACTTTCAGCCGCATGTCGGCGGCAATCATGGCATTCGAGTCGGCGATGCTGTTGTTCTGACATTTCGGACAGCGCAGTGATGCGGTGAGGTCACGGTATTGCGCCTCCTGAGCCGGAGAGTCAAATTGCAGTGTGTCGATGGTCGCCCACAGATTGATGCTGAACAGCAGGCCACAGACCAGTAACAGCGATCTCATGATCCCACCTCCGCACTGTATTTCATCCACAACGGTTTCACTTCCTGCTCCCAAACGCGCGCGTTGAGATCGCCGGCGTGGCGATAGCGGATAATCCCTTTACCGTCGATCAGAAAAGTTTCCGGTGCGCCATAAACGCCGAGGTCGAGTCCCAGCATGCCGCTGCCATCGTAGAGACTCAGGGCGTACGGATTGCCCAGCGTGTTCAGCCAGTTAACCGCCTTATGGCGATCGTCTTTATAGTTCAGGCCGACCACCCGAATGCCCTGCTCCGCCAGCGTATTCAGATAGTGATGTTCGGCGCGGCAGGTCGGACACCAGGTTGCCCAGACGTTCAGCAGTATCGGCCTGCCATCGGTCAGCACGCGCTGGTCGTAGGTTTTGCCGGGCTGGTCGAGCGCTTCCAGCCGGAACAGCGGCACCGGTTTACCGATCAGCGCCGATTCAAGACGGGTCGGATCGTCGCCATCCGCATTGCGGGTCAGCTGCCACAGCAGCGCCGCTGCCAGCAGCAGAAACAGCACCAGCGGGATAAACAGGATTTTCTTGTTCATGCGCGCTCCTCACGTGCGGCTTTTTTGCGCGAGCGATAGCGGGGATCCCACAGGCAGAACAGGCCCCCCAGCGCCATCAGTACGCCGCCAGCCCAGATCCAGCGGACAAAGGGTTTGTAGTAGATACGCACCGCCCAGCCGCCATCCTCCAGCTCCTCGCCCAGCGCTGCATAGAGATCGCGGCTGAAACCCCCATCAATCGCCGCTTCGGTCATCATGGTTCGGGCCGCGGTATAGAAGCGTTTTTCCGCCTGCAGCGTCGCTTCCGGTTTCCCGTTGCGCGTGACATCGATAATCCCCATGCCCCCGCTGTAGTTAGGCCCCTGCAGGTTCTGCACGCCACGGAAGACAAAGTGATAGTGATGAATGTCCACGCTATCCCCCGCCCGCATCCGCACGTCGCGCTCCACGCTGTACTGCGTGCTGAAGGCGATACCGATCACCGTGACCCCGACGCCAAGGTGGCCCAGCACCATGCCCCAGTGGCTACGGGAGAGGTGACGCAGCCCGGTCAGAAACGGATGGCGATGCGTGGCGCGTTCGTGCAGTTCCAGCAGCGTCAGCACAATGATCCAGAGGGACATCAGTAAGCCCACCACGGTCATCGCCGCAATGCGATCCTGCAGCCACCAGGGAATCATCATCGAACAGGCCAGGGTAATGAGCAGCGCCAGGGCCAGCCGTTTGGCCAGTTTCTGCGGTTCATCGCGCCGCCAGCGTATCAGCGGCCCGATCCCCATCAGCAGCGCAAACGGCGCCATCAGCCAGCTGAACATCGTATTGAAGAACGGCTCACCCACCGAAATGCTGCCCAGTCCCAGCTGCTTGTGCACCAGCGGCAACAGCGTGCCGAGCAGTACCACCAGCATGGCCGCAATCAGCAGCACATTGTTGCCCAGCAGAAAGGATTCCCGTGACCAGGTTTCGTTCTGTACCCGGCTCCGCACCTGCCCCCCTTTGATCGCATAGAGCAGCAGCGAACTGCCGATGACAATCACCAGAAACGCGAGGATAAACATGCCGCGCGCCGGATCGGAAGCGAACGAGTGGACCGACACCAGCACGCCGGAGCGCACCAGGAACGTACCGAGCAGGCTGAGCGAAAAGGCGGTGATCGCCAGCAGCACGGTCCAGGCCTTAAAGGTGCCACGCTTTTCGGTGACGGCCAGCGAGTGGATCAGCGCCGTGCCCGCCAGCCACGGCATGAACGAGGCGTTCTCTACCGGATCCCAGAACCACCAGCCGCCCCAGCCCAGTTCGTAATAGGCCCAGGCCGAGCCCAGCACAATGCCGATAGTCAGGAAGACCCAGGCCGCGGTGGTCCAGGGACGCGACCAGCGCGCCCACGCGGTATCGAGCCGTCCGGCCATCAGCGAAGCGATGGCAAACGCAAAGGCCACCGAGAATCCGACATAACCCATATAGAGCAGCGGCGGATGGAAGATCAGGCCGATATCCTGCAGCATCGGGTTCAGGTCGTGCCCGTCTACAGGGAAGTCGGGCAGCGTGCGGGCAAACGGATTCGACGTCAGCAGGATAAACAGCAGGAAGCCGAGATTGATCATCCCCATAACCGCCAGCACGCGCGCCAGCGCGTCCTGTGGCATACCGCGACTGAAGATCGCCACGGCTAAGGTCCAGGTGCTGAGCAGCAACACCCACAGCAGCAGCGATCCCTCATGCGCGCCCCAGGTGGCGGCAATGCGGTAGTAGACCGGCAGCAGGCTGTTGGAGTTGGTGACAACATAGGCCACGGTAAAATCGTTGCAGATAAAAGCCCAGACCAGCAGCATAAAGGCCGCAGCGATGCAGACAAACAGCCCGCAGGCCAGCGGGCGCGCCATCGCCATCAGCCGCGCATCCTGACGAATTGCGCCCCAGAGCGGATAGCTGCTGAGCAGCAGCGCCAGCCCCAGCGCCAGACAAAGCAGAAAAGTCCCGGTTTCCGGCATCATGATGATTTATTTCCCGCCTGATACTGTGACTGCGGGCCGTTGTGATTGCTCTTCATCGCGTCTTCTATCTCCGGCGGCGTATATTTCTCATCGTGTTTGGCCAGCACTTCTCTGGCAACGATCTGGTTACCGTCCGCCAGCACGCCCTGCGCCACGACGCCCTGCCCTTCCCGGAACAGATCCGGCAGGATGCCTTCAAAACTGACGCTGACGACGCCGCGCGCATCATAAAGTTTAAACGTTACCGCCAGGCTGTTCGGGTCCCGGTGCACGCTGCCGGGCATCACCATGCCACCGACGCGCAGCCGCTGGCCCGCCTCCGGCTTCTCATGCGCCTCGCCTTTGCCATAGAGGATTTCACCCGGGGTATAAAACAGATCGATGTTTGAGCGCAGCGCATACATCACCAGCGCGGTGGCCAGGCCCAGGCCAAGCAGAATCGCAACGGCCGCACAGAGGCGATTGCGTCGACGGCTATTCACACACTCTCTCCTGCCGCTTCAGCCGCGGCTTTTCTGGATTTAGCTGCCCGGATGCGACGTTCACGCGCATCACGCTGGCGGATCTCCGCCAGCAGGCGGCGGCGCAGTAACAGGGTATGCAGCGTCAGTCCCGCCAGCGGAAGCAGCGTGCAGGCCACCGCCAGCCAGACGTAAAAGGCGTAGCCGCCCATGGCAAAAAAGGCGTGCCAGGAGGAAAAGGCCGGCGTCATTTCTGCTCTCCCCGTTTTGCGACGTCAAGAGCCCAGGGGCGATGGCGTTCCGTTAACAGAATCAGGTTGCGCAGCCGCATCAGCGTCAGCGTGATAAACAGCAGCAGATAACCGAGGATGGCCCAGCGCAGCGGCGTTCGCATCACCGGCGCAATCGCCTGCTGAAGGATGCCGGACGAGCCCTGATGCAGGGTATTCCACCACTGCACCGAGAAGTGGATGATGGGCAGGTTGACCACGCCGACCAGAATCAGGACGCCGGCGGCCCGGCCTGCGGTGCGGCGGTCATCGAACGCGTGCCAGAGTGCAATCACGCCCATATAGAGGAAAAGTAACACCAGCTCCGAGGTGAGGCGTGCATCCCAGATCCACCAGGTTCCCCACATCGGTTTGCCCCACGCGGAACCGGTGACCAGCGCAATAAAGGTAAAGACCGCGCCTACGGGTGCCATGGCGGCGGAAACCAGATCGGCCATTTTCATCTGCCACACCAGACCGGTAAACGCCGCGACGGCCATGGCGGCATAGATGCCCATCGACCACATGGCAGCGGGCACATGGATATACATGATGCGAAAACTGTCACCCTGCTGATAGTCAGCGGGAGCAAATCCAAATCCCCAGATCCAGCCCAGCAGTAATGTCGCCACGCCGGCTATCGCAAACCAGGGCACCAGGCGCCCCGAAAGCTGATAGAGCCGTTCGGGCCGGGCCAGCTGATGTAACGCTTTCCACATATCAAATGCTCACATTAACGATAAAAAAGGCCGCGTCTTTTTATGCGCGGTTACTGCAACGTAATCCGTAACGCCGCCGCCGTGGCAAACGGCGAGAGCGTGGCGCTGCCTGCCAGCATCGCGCCAAGAATCGCCAGATAGCCACCCATCGGCAGGCCCTGACTGGCGGCTTCCATCGCGGCACTGGCGAAGATCAACACCGGAATCGCCAGCGGCAACACCAGCAGGCTGAGCAATACCCCACCCCGGCGTAATCCCACCGTCAGCCCGACGCCGATGGCACCGAGAAAACTCAGAGTGGGCGTGCCGAGCAGCAGCGTCAGGGCCATCGCCCGCCAGCCATTGAAATCCAGCGACAGCAGCAGCGCCGCCAGCGGCGACAGGATAATCAGCGGCAGACCGGTGATCAGCCAGTGTGCCACGACTTTGCCGATGACCGTCACCGGCAGCGGCGCAGGCAACAGCAGGAGCTGCTCAAGCGAACCGTCGCTGAAATCGTCGCGAAACAGGCGCTCCAGCGCCAGCAGCGACGCCAGCAGCGCCGCCACCCAGGCGACACCCGGCGCAATGCGCGCCAGCTGCTGCGGATCAGGTCCGATGCCCAGCGGAAACAGGGTAATCACAATCAGGAAAAACCACAGCGGATTGACCACATCAGCGCCGCCGCGAAAGGCGATACGCAATTCACGCTGAATCAGGCGAAACAGCATCAGCTTGCCTCCGCATCGCCGAGGCGAATTTTACGCACCCGCGCGGCCGCAGCGGGTAGATCCTGGTGGGTTGTCAGGATCACGGCGCCCCCGTTATCGGCATGGGCGGCAAATCTGGCCATTAATTTTTCAACCCCCGCTTTGTCGATGGCGGTCAGCGGCTCATCCAGGATCCAGACACGGGCCTGGCTGAGCCAGAGGCGCGCCAGCGCGACGCGACGCTGCTGACCCGCCGACAACCGGCTTACCGGCACCTCTTCGTCACCCGTGAGGTCTACACTGTCAAGCGCAGCAAAGATCTGCGCGTCACTGCAGTCAGGATGGTAGAACCGCAGATTTTCCAGCGGCGTGAGGACGCCTTTGACGCCGGGATGATGGCCCAGATAAAGCATCGCCTGATGCCAGGCGTCGCGCTGCCGCAGGATCGGCTGCTGCTGCCAGCGTATCTCACCCTGCTCAGGACGGCTCAGCCCTGCCAACAGTCGCAGTAGCGAGGTTTTACCGGCACCGTTGGGGCCTTCAATCTGCACAATGTCACCGGCAGAGACGCGAAATGAGAGCTGCTGAAACAGCGCGCGTTCATCGTATGCACAAGTGAGCGTAATGATTTCCAACATCGAGGGGGGAATCGCACCAGCTAAAAGTGGCCGGGATATTACCACAATGTTGCTAAGGGCCGAAGTCTGAGCCGCTGCTCAGGCGCGCTGTCAGGGGTTTATTCGTGCGGTCTGGTGCTGAGTCTGAATAAAAATGCAGGTATGAAAAAGCTTGTTACGCTTATTCGCATCGATCGTTACATAATTGGCAAATAAAAAACAGCTACGCTTATTACGCCACAGCACTATCACCAGGAGAAAATATGAAGCCTTCATCAGGTAATGAACAGGGTCCTAACGACGTCGATAGCGAAGAGAAGGACAAGGGCACTGACATCGAAGTCGATGAGGAGGCATTACCCTCCCGCGCCGCGGCGATCCATGAAGAGATCCGTCAGGATGGGGAGAAAGAGCTGGAGCGTGACGGGATGGCCCTGCTCTGGTCAGCCATTGCCGCAGGCCTCTCCATGAGTGCCTCACTGATGGCGAAGGGGATATTTAAGGTCCACCTTGATGGCGTGCCGGGTGCATTTCTGCTGGAAAATCTCGGCTACACCTTTGGCTTTGTCATCGTCATCATGGCGCGCCAGCAGTTATTTACCGAAAACACCGTCACGGCAGTGCTGCCGGTCATGCACAAACCGACCTGGGGTAATGGCGGTCTGCTGTTACGGTTATGGGGTATTGTCCTGCTGGGCAACCTGATCGGTACGGCACTGGGTGCGCTGGCCTTCAACGAGATGCCCATTTTTGACGAGGCGACCCGCCAGGCCTTTACCGACATCAGCATGAAAGTGATGGAGAACTCGCCCGGCTCGATGTTTGCCAACGCCGTCATTTCCGGCTGGATTATCGCCACCATGGTCTGGATGTTCCCCTCTGCGGGCGGGGCCAAACTGGTGGTCATTGTCATGATGACCTGGCTGGTTGCGCTGGGCGATCTGGCGCACATCGTGGTGGGATCGGTGGAGGTACTCTATCTGGTCTTCAATGGCAGCATCAGCTGGCATGAGTTCCTCTGGCCGTTTGCCCTGCCTACCCTGCTCGGCAACATCACCGGCGGCACCCTGATTTTTGCGCTGATCAGTCACGCACAGATCCGTAATGACATGAGTGAAGCGGCGGTCGCCAAAGCGAAGGCGGAAAAGCGCAGGCAGGAGAAGCGTCGTGAGCGTGAAGAGCGCGGAGAAAAAGAGGAAGGTGCTGAATAACTGTCGTCAGGTAAAAAAGTGCAGCGCAGAAGGATTTGCGCTGCACGTGTTATCTGGCCCCTGCATGAAAAAAGTGGTCTCAAAAGAGAGGCTGAACAGCGACATTGCTGACGTAATGAGCAAACGCGCGGCGACCTGATGAATCTCATCGCCTGTTTCGCTATACTGCGTGCCGCTGTCCCCTTAGTTAAATGGATATAAAAAAAACAAGAATCTAATCCAATATAAACAGTAATTTAAATCATAAAATTCACTTACATATGTACTCATATATGTACGCAAATTTTTAAAACCTTTACCTTTGCTATAAAGTTTTTGAGAAGTTTACCGATATCATTCTTTGCGAATGACCTATAGTTTGTTTATGTGGGTTTCAAGGCTTTATCATTTCGTTTCGATTGTCTTGCTTTGGAGCATAGTTGGAGTATGATTCTCATCCACTTTATGGAAAACAAAATTCATCATGTCGCACATTGAACCTGAAGCGAAGTTAACTCTCATTGAGAACGACGCTAATTTTACAGATGTTTATGCTGAAATTGCAGGCGTGACAGAGTATCGCATCGATGACAATCATTACGTTAACCTCTCATTTCTTACTAACAGAGTGACATCGCATGCCGACGAAAACGGTGTGCCAGTGGCATCACAGGTAGTGATTAAAAAGGTTGCATCAGTAACAATGTCTCACGATAGAGCTGTGGCTCTTCGCGATGCACTCGTTTCAAACTTGAAAGATACACCAGATCTTAAGGGGTAACTTATGACTTCTTTAGTCGCGTGTTTCGTATCAACTTTTTCTACAACTGCTGTGCATAGCTCTATTGAAGCAGTTGATTTCAGAAGCAACAAAGTCCGTAGCATCGAGCATACTTCTTTCGTTAGATGTGATTCTTTTAGAAATTATCCTATGGATGAGATAAGCGCGTCTTTGGCTTCTGGTGATATCACCATACCTTCTCATCTGCAAACTGTTGATGAGATTGATGAATGGATCATGAGCCTGTAGTTGTTGACGCTAAGCTGACTAACCACTTCAAGACCCGTTATCAGGGTTTCCCTCCTAAAAATCGCCGTAAAATAAGTGCGTTTATCCTGCATCTTATGAAGAATGGCTATGACGGGCTTGAAGGAAGAAACAAATTTTCAGACGACATTGACCATGACGATCCTGAATTTGTTAGCAAAGCTAGGTTTGTCAACAAACACTGCTTGTGGCATTACCATATTGGTATTCATCATTATGATGAGGAGTCGAAATTTGGAGATAGAACTTCCATGTTCGTGCTTCATTACACACGCCATGAATTTGGTGTAGTGAGAGTAGTTCATATGTCACCACACCCACCCTTCACGCTTCCTACTCTCGAAATGTTTACGTAGTCATTATTATAAGAGCTTGTTTTATAATTATAAACTTCCGGACGGATTATCAGAGTGTCTATAGATGCATGTAATGCGGCAAAAAGCAGATTGCTCTTGCTTCAAATAATGGCACTGTAAGTTTCATAGGCCGATTCAAACTCAGTCGTCACCTTTCCCAACACCACGATCCCCTCCAGCGCATTCCCTTCTAACGTCTCACCATCCTGAGTGATGATGCCCGTACTGAACAATTTACCCAGCTGCGGATAGTCGTCGAACTGGAATGCGACCGTGTCGCCCGGGCGAGCCTGCAGCGATCGGTCGATAAGAGCGAATCCACCTGGCGTTTCTATGCGGATCATATGGTCCGGGTGAGGAGCAAACAGCCTGTTGAGGTCGAGACGGCTCTCGACGTAATCCTGCGCCGGTGACTGAAATCCCATGACTACCTCACATATCCCATATTACGCAGGGCGTAGGTGCGGTTGTCACCGTTCTCTGTCGCCAGTTCCATGAACATATTCTGTTCGCGACGTATCCACTGGTTGCACTGATGCAGCGTCCAGTGATGGTTTGCGGCCTCCAGCTTCGCCTGAAATGCGCTGGTTGTTACTATCTGCCGCCCCAGCCGGTCCAGCGTTATCGCCTGTACGAATGCAGGCTTTATCTCGTAGTCTCGCGCCATCAGTAATCCTCCTCCGATGAATACTGTATGGATAAACAGTAATATCGAACAGTGGATTTGATCAAGGCGAAACGAGTAGCAAAATTGTAAAGCTGCGGATGGTGCTGAATTTATGCTCTATAGCCCGGGCGCTGCATAGTTTTGCATGGCGAACATACATAACGTGCTCATGTTTCACTATTGCCATATTCATCACTATCTAATGGCCAGGAACACTGTATGGTGCGCCTGTCAGCGAATGCTGATACTGAGATTTTTCCTTTTTTGTACCAATTGATGCCTGCGTAACGCGGGCTTTTTTGGCTTTAAGCTTTGAGCGCTTCGGTTATTCAAAATAGTGCTGACTTTACTAAAGGTTTTCGACAATGAGCCGTTAACAATGGTGGAGCTTAGCTCCTCACCTGAAGTGAGAAAACAAAAGACATACGCTGTTACTTGCCCGTGAGATGCGGGCTTTTTTTTGCACACGCGGTGCTGTTCGGTTAACCCCCCCTCTGATGAAATCAACCCTAAAGAACCTGGCCGGCTGACCGATACCATTTTTGAGAGTAGTGCTCTCAACTCTGATTATTGGTGACCCCTGCTTGAGTCAGCCCGCTTGACGCGGGCTTATTTTTCTGAACTCCTGAAAATACTTCCCGCTTACGCTTGTCATACTAGCTCACTCCCCTACCATGTGACTGTTGTGTACAGGCCCGCGCTCCTACCGCTGGCTGAAGAGGCGCATGGCTGGCTCGCCTTAAACCTCGTCACAATCATGAGATGCCTCAAAAGAGTATCAATAGCCCAACCACGACTTATGCCTGCCACCCGCCTCGGGGGCAGGCATTTTTTTCAGGTCAATGTTATTGCTGTAAATTATTTGTTAAAAAAACAGGCGTGATCTGACTTATGGCATATAATTGCCGCTGGTATCTACCCTGGTACCATAATAATAGCTGGGTACACCTTTCCCGCTGCCCTGTTCCGGACAGCGGTTTTTTTTGCTTCCCGAAAGGTTAGTTCCACCTATTGATAGGATTTACGCTTTCTTAACAAACAAATAATTACTATGGGTTATCATATATGGGTAACACACAGCAGCTGTGTTGCGTACAAGAAGTTTCTAACGCTCGAATTTTATGCCCGCGCTTTGCGGGCTTTTTTTGCCCGCCGCTTGGCTCTGGCTGAAACAGTAACCTACGCTGACAATACCCACCCCGTAAACTCGCTGAGACGAGAGCGGAACATACCTTGCCCGGTCGCCGGGCTTTTTTATCCATCCAAGCCGTCAAGATCTTTCAACCGGACTCCCATTGCCTTAATAATCTCGGACTGTGCGTCGATGATTTTCTGCTGGGCCTGTAGCGCCTGAGCCAGCTTAGCAATCATCGGGATGTGGTTAAGGTAATATGCCGTGTCGTTATTGGGATCGGCCTCAATATCATAATCATCCGGCAATCCTTTCCCGCTGACACATTCAGGAGATACCTTAACCAGGTCATTAGCAATGAAACCCAACTGTTCTGCTGTCTCCGGAATAATGCCACGAGCCTTCATTTTAAAATCAGCTGGGCGCCACTTAAGAACTTCCGCAAGAGCCTCACTCGCGTCTTCACGGTAGGTGATATCTTTCTTCAGCCCTTTATCTGATGTACTTGATAGCGTAACGTTACCGACCTTACTGGTATCCACCCATGCCTCAAGCTGGGCTGAAGAATTCCAGTAAAACTGCCAGGTATTAGGTTGATAAACTCCGGAAGCACCTTGTTTTCCTCTTATCCCTCGCACTTGATCCAGCATGCTATCAGCCATCGTTATAATGCCTCCGGTCGATGTCCCCCTGGCAATATTTAGATTTCCATCTGAAGCGTTTAACCCCCACAACGCATTCGCATCGCCATTACCTCGATATAAGTTAATGCCTCCTGAATAAGACGCACCACCGACGCGTAAACCGCCATTGATGCGAAAAGATATATTTCCTGAACCAGCGCTAACTTCAATCGCCTGCGCTTCGGTATGAATGATCCTTGCCGTATAATCGGCTGTCGAATTGTTATAATGAAAATCTATAAAGGGGGTTGCAGCTGTCAGCTCAATTGCTGGCGTTGTCAGTGCAGCTGTCATGGCAACAGAGCCATCTCGCTTAATTAAGCCACCCCATGCCGGACCTGTGTACTGGCTGCCGTCTGGAAGCGTTACTGTCACGTTTCCGGTGCCGCTGAAAATCTGCTGCCAGTTAGCTTTATCAAGATTAAGCCCGCGAATAGCCCTGGCTACATCAGCCGCTACCTGCGCAGTAATCCCGACAAGGGCCGCATTAGGTACAGCTGTCCACGCAATACCTGATGCGGTCGGGCCGTTATATGCTGTAGTCAGTGTCACGCCGGTAGCCGAGTTCACCGACTGCACTCCGAGCGTATAGGTGACACCACCTACTATAGCAACGATGAAGTCGTTCGCTTTAAGCTCAGCTGTAAATGATGTTCCTGAGCCTGTCACAGCCGTTGAGTTATTCGTTAATGCGATAGTGCCTGCTGGCATAGCTTTCTCCGGGCAATAAAAAACCCGGCACGGTGGCCGGGTTTATTGATTTGAGTTATTTACTATTTCTGGCAGGTGCTCTCGGTGAAGTTTGACTTTGATACCCACTTCCATCCGAAGGGATTGCCTGCGAAATATTTAGTCTGGTTCGCCTCAGTTTTAACATCGTAGATTGGCACATTGACATCCTGCCCGCCAATTCTGGCAATCGCCGTGCATTTCACAGGAGGTAGAGCCTGACATCCGGCCAGTGAGGTAAGAGCCATCAGCAAAAGAATCTTCATCATTTAATCATCCTTGTTTAGTTTGATGCTTTATACCTTTAAAGCCTCAACTCATCAATTAAATTGATGGATTTCAAGGATCGATTTTATTAATACCTCTGAACGTTAACCGCTACAAGACGGTTTCGGTAGTTAGTTAATGTACCTGTACCTCCGCCCCCGGTATTGAGGTTGCCGATATATCCACTGGTGATCTGTGTCGTGCTGCCATTGAACCTTGCACTGCTCGCATACTGGGCAACAACCGGATAAACCTGCCCACCCTGACTCACTGTTCCTGAGTAATTCCCGGTATAAGCCGGTGCAACGGCCCACTCCCCTGAGATAGAGAAATTAGCGTTTAACCCCGATCCTGAATCCGAGCCCTCATCTCCCAGCTTCTGGACATCACGCAATACTTTGGTTTCGTTTGTCAGTATACATCGCCCCTGAGAGTCATTGATTTGAATCCCCCAGGCGGGAACAGGCTGGAACTGATAGCCAAAAATGTAAACGTTAACTGTTCTTGCCTCGCCAGCACAGCGTAAACCCCAAACCCCTCCGGATAATTCTAGGGCCTCACACGTGCTTGAACGATTCCCTTGAGCGCCATTACTGTTAACAAACACAAACCTGATGACATTGTCATTATTAAACAGGTTAATGACAGTGCCGCTTCCGGACACAGAAGGCACATTAAGCACGCGCTTTTCAAGAAGGGTTAATGGCATTGTGTCGCCAATGTAAAATGGTACTCCTGCTGAGTCTGTCAGCATTGCTCCATAGGACATATCACCTCACGAATACCAGTATGTTTCCCGGAACGTTAGGAAAAGTTCCCACAGAATAGTCTGAGCCTGATACCTGACTCACTAAGACGTTAGAGCCGCTGACGTAAATCTTCTTTCTGCCATTGCCATTCCTGTCGCCACTGGCCTGAAAAAGATAATCGAGAGAATAACCGGTAGGCAGTGCGAATGACTGATTGTAATTACTGGTAGCATCAATCGACATAACGCCGAGCGCATTAATTTTAACGAGCCCAGTGTTATTATCGACACTATTGGCGTCCCAGGTTCCAAAACCATATGCCATCAGCTGAGTTTCCCCATTCTCACGCGCAGAACACCATTACCGTCATATACTGATATTTGGTTGTTGGTTTGCACCATACGACCATTGCCGGGCTCATAACCATTATTTTCAAAGGTACCGTCTTTGCTGAGCCTCCATCCTGTAGCTCCTGCAACGTAATTCGTAGACTCAATATATGCCGCGATCATTGCGCTTGTGATAGTCGCATCACCTATGAATGCCTGATTGATGATGGTCTGCCCGTTCTGAATGGCAAAGAAGGTTTTCGGCGTAGCGCCTACCTGCGACATTACGGCAAATCGATCAGCCAGGAACAGCACCTGCGTCTGCATTCCTGCTGGGGAATTTTCAACGCCAATTCCCATACCAGCCGCGTACTGACGACCATTACTGTCTACCGCCACTTTTACTGAGTATTGCGCGGATAGCTTTCCGTTCGTATCCGCCAGCGCTGTGGAGGTTTGCTGAACTGCCGCCGTGTTCTGGTCTACAGTGGCCTGTACCTGCTCAAACTTCTGCGCATAAGCCTGATCGTTAGTTGCGATGGTTTGCTTCACTGTCAGGATGTCAGCGCGGTTTTTACCAGCTTCCGCCATCTGGTGGTCAACCGTTGCATCGAGGTTAAGCGCATTCTGCAGCATCGCATCAATGTTGGTATCTACTTTGGCAATGAGCTGCTTACCGGCATCCGTCTTGAGAACCTGTTCGGTAATGTCGCCCAGCAACGCAGTGGCATCAACACTGCTTGCCCCTTCAACAAACTTCGTCCAGTCGCCAGTATTGCCTATGCGATCCACCAGCCGGGCGCGGTACCAGCGGCGAACGCCAGCGGGCATCGGTCCGTGCTGGTAGCTCACGCCAGGATACGGAACATAGGCCAGAAACTGCGGATTCTGCCCGTCTGCCGTTGTGGCCACCTGAATCTCTGTGTAAGAGGTATCACCGGAACCATCAGGAAACGCCCACGTCACGTCAATCGCCCACACCACGTTGTCAGTGGCGCGGAGGTTTACCGGTGTACCCGGCTTACCGGCTTTGCCGCTGAGTGAGGTCGAGTCAGCATAGCCCCACGGAGAAGAGACTTCTGCCGCGTTAACAGCACGCACCCGGACATCATAAACACCGGTGTAAATACCCTGAATGCTGAAGCCCTGTGCGCTGGTGACTGCGACGTTAATCCAGTCCCCTTTGTCCTTGCGCCACTGAGCCACGTAGCTGATTGCCCCCTCAACACGGTCCCACGTGACCTGCATTGATGAAACAGACAATCCCTGCTCAACAAAGCTGACTTCGCTGATTTTGATGTTGGCCGGTGCCTTAAGCACGCTGATGGGCGTGACTGTGATTGGTGCCGGCTCAATGCGCACGCCGTCATCAATGTAGCGGTACTTGTTGGGGTCGTGCTGCACACCGGTAATGGTAAACGTGCCGTCATCATTCCCGGCTACTGAGGTGACGCGGAAATACTGAATTGCCAGATTATCGCTGTCGATAGCCCAGACTGCACCCGTCACCGGCGTGGTACGGAAAGAGGTATTCACGCTGACCGTTTTCTTATCGGCGCTGATGCTGCCGATTGTTCGGGTCTGTGCGGTACCGTCCGGCAGGTTTACAACCAGTCTGTCACCTGCAGCGTAATCAACAGCGCGGTCGAGCGTGATGCGCAGGCCATTAACCGAACTGATGCGGCCACCGTTCTGTTTACCGCTGCGGAACGGGTCCGCTACACCAATAATCTCAGCAGGGATCGGAATGTAACCGTCCAGGCCGACGCCGAATGAAACGGTGCCATCTTTGGCATTAGACAGAATGGCCCATCGTCCGCGCCGGTGCGCCTCGCTCTGAGACGTGCAGCCAATGGCTGTCAGGCTCATCTCGCGCACATCGTAGCGCTGCACCAGGTCGGAGTCGTAGACGCCTTCAACAGTGTCAGAATAGTGGTTAATCGGATCGGACCAGCTCACCTGACAGGATGAATAGCGGTTCTTGTAGCTGCCACCTGCATACGTGAACAGACCGTCAATGACGTTCGCCGCGTGGTAAACGAAATCAACGTCAACATTTCCGTCTGAATCGACCTGTGGCACGTCAGCATTGACGAAAATCTGGCTGTTACCCCAGAACGTGATGCCACGGAATATTGCCGCAATGTCCTTCAGTACAGTGTAAGCATCCTGCTGGCTCTGGATGAACACGTTACAGGTAAAGCGTGGCTCTGTGCCGCCTGCGCCGTCTGACACCATCTGATCGCAGTACTGCGAAATGCTGTAGAGCTCCCACTTGTCGATCATGGTGGCATCAACGCGGGTCCCCATGCCGAAGATTTTATCCAGCACCAGGTCATAGAAAATCCATGCCGGGTTATCGGTATAGGCGAATTTGAAATCACCCTGCCATGTACCGGCATACGTGCGTGAAACCGGATCATAGGTCGTCGGGACGCGGACCAGCCGCCCTTTTGGCTTGCAGGTGACTTTTGGTGCCTGACCGCTGAACTGGCTGGCATCAACCTCGATATACAGCAGTGCGGTGTTGGGATAACGAAGCTTGCTGTCGATGACCTCTGCAAATGAGAATACCTTGAAGGCGTTTATCAGCTTTGAGGATGTCGAATCAGCTGTGATGCGGCGTACCCGGATTGACCAGCCGGATGTTGCTTTGGGCAAATCAATGCGGTGATCACGCTGATATTCAGACGTGGTCTTGCCGTTAAATCTGCCGTCAACAACCGTCACCCATGAACCGCCATCCGTAGACAGGTCAATAGCGTACTGCGTGACGGTGCCAACCATGTCGCCATTATCTTTATACTGATACTGCACCGGCAGGCTCACCTTGATGCGAACAGCATCGAGTGTCAGGTTGGTGAACTGGCGCGTCCAGGCGACAGACTGCGTGACGGCAACGCCCACTGACAGTTCGTTATCGACCTCCGGCATACCCTGAATGTAGGTCTGGTCCTGCGTTCCCCTGCGCCAGTCCCACACGACGCCGGTAAAGTTATAGGTGCCGTCTTCATTCGCCAGCTGTGTATCGTTCAGGTAAATCTGCTGTGCGGTTAAGTCGCCCTGAATCTCACCTTCAGAGATAGCCAGCAGCATTTTCAGTTTGGCGATAGACAGAAGATCGTCTGCCTGCTCTACCGGCGTATGTGCGCTCCCGCCACCACCTTTACTGCCCTGAATCACAGCACCCTCAAGAAGTCGCATATTTCACCCATAAAAAAAGCCACCCGAAGGTGGCCTGAAAATTAGTCCCGAATGGATTACTGCTGATCGCTGGTAAAGCTGCCTGCACTGATGACCGCGCCGCCGATTTCCCGTTTCCCGTAAAGCACCGGCACCGGATAGCCCATCGCGACTGTGTTGACCGGTGCACCGAACGCGTAGTTCGGCTTGTTGTCAGTACTGGATGAGGCCCCCACGTTAAGCTTGGGCTGAGGCGTCAGCATCTGCACGACTCCCCCCAGAAGCATACTGATACCCATACTGGTAAGCGCGGTTACGGCCAGACCCGTTGCAGTGGTGGTACCCAGCGCTGCGCCATAGAGTGCCAGCGAGCCGCCTGCGGTGAAGAACGCCGCCACAATCGCGACGGCACCGATGATAATCTGCAGCGTACCGCCGCGCTTTGAACCCTCCAGAACCGGCTCCATCTGAAACTCAGTTGCGGCTGAGGACATATCGAATTCCTGCAGGCCGATGTTGTCTTTGCCGCTGAAGAAGGCGAACCGGATGCCGTTGAGGTGGGCGTTTGACACGAACTTTTTGAAGCCTGGCACCTGTGAGCATATCGCACGCAGCAGCTCCCGCAAATCCGCCACGTGGAACTGGTGAACCGGACCAAACATTTTTGCCATCCGGCCTTTGAGTCGCATGGTTTTAAGCATCCATCAGCTCCTTTCGGCGCACAATGCGCACAGTACGGTTACGCCAGTATTCGCCATAAGGCACCCGTGTAGACAGGCTTCCGGCGTTATGATGAAGAATGATATTGTTGCCCAGGTAGATTGCGGCGTGGTTTGTTACCGGGGCGCTGATGCGCATCATGATCATGTCGCCCTCACGCATCTCCGCTGGCTCAACCTCTACAAACCCCTCTGACTGCCAGTTGTCGTCATACAGGTTTTCTTTGCCATCCACCCACCATTCATAGTCTACGGACCAGTTCTTCAGGGTGATGCCGTGCTCACGCTGGTACCAGTCCATGATGAGCGACCAGCAGTCATTACCGCCAATCAGCCAGGGGCGGCCGGTGTAGTCGCGGTCAGTGCGCGGGCTGATGGTGCAGAAGTCGCCGTCCGGCCACGACATGATCCCCCACTCCACGCCGGAGAAGTCGCACTGTACCCGGTCATGCTCTGACGGGATGAGCTGCGGCACGTCCGGGTGCGAATGGATAACCATCAGAATTTCGCCCTGCGCTTCCGCTGCCCGCTTATCCTCCGGCGACAGCGTAAAGTGCCCGGTCGGCGCGTCAGCGATATTCCGGCAGGGGATATAGTTCTGGCTCCGGCCTGACTGGATGACCAGGCCACACGCCTCTTTCGGGTATTCGGCGGCGACGTGCTCGCGTATCGCCTCAAGAATCTTTTTGCGCATCGTTATTTCCCCTGCAGGTTAGCAGCCGGGAACCCGCCGAACGGCAGTGGCTGGTCATCGCCAAAGCGTGCTTTGCAGTCAACCATACGCCCGCCGCAGACATCTTTTGACGGGTCACTGGTCGCCGTGCCGTCCTTGGTAAAATACCGATTGCCTGCGTAATCGCACCCTGTGCCGGTGCGGTACCAGCCACGCATGCACCAGGTACAGACCGGCGTAATCTGGCGCGATGGAAGCTGCAGGCTCTGGATATCAAAGGGGGAGCAGAGTTCAAAATCCACCTGAGCACGCGTCTCGGAAGTCTTCGCATTCACGTAAAACAGCTGAACGCGCTCTTCCTGCGGATTGGCGTTTGGGTTGCCCGCCGTCCAGTTTGCCGCATCGAGATACTTTGCCAGCGTGGTGTGGATGCGCACCTTCGCCTTTACCATGTCGTCAAACTGCAGGCAGAGCGCAGTCACATAGTTACCCACGTTGCCGACAGAAAGCTTTGGTGTCGGCTGGGAACCGGTGCTGCTCATCTCCATGCCGGTCAGCTCATACGGATGAGGATCGTACACATTACCCTGCCAGATGATGGATGGCAGGTTTTCCGCTGCAAAAGACTTCCAGCCCTCGGTCGGAAGGTTATACGCATGGAAGCGCAGCACGGTATCCAGCCCGAAGGCTGTACCGTCAATCTCTATCAGCTGGACCAGACTCCCCGGCTCCAGCGCCTGAATGTCCTGGTTGAAACTCATTTTTCACCCAATAAAAAAGGGCGCATCAGCGCCCTGTTGTTATCGTGACATGTCACGGTGCGAAAGCCTGCTCAAAGGTAAAGCTGATTTCCACGAAATTACCGTTGATGAAGGCGGGCCGGATTGAATCAGATTTAACGCGGTAAAGCTTTTTCTCTCCCCACGGATTGACCCACCAGCAGGAGGTGGTGACGTGCGCTTTGAGAAAAGCCCTCACGGTCGCCATCTCAGTTTTACTGCCGCTGCAGGTAACCGGCCAGGACTCGCGCTGATCGTTAATCCCGACACCGGCCACCTGCTTATAGCCATCACCGAACTGGGCCTGAAGCGTGGCAACATTAACCTCTTCCGTCGCCCCCGTTCTGACGCACCAGCTAAAAGTATCAATCGCCATTTGTAACCTCACGAAGTCCGGTACAGCAGTCCGCCCGGAGAAATCTCCTTCCTGAGCCGCTCTGTTAGCGTCATTTCGACAATAGATTTAAGCTGTCTGGCCGTGTCTGCCGTACCGCTGGCAGAGGTTTCACCCGCCGCCCCTCCCTGACTTATGGTGACCGGGGCGCTGATGTTAAAAACCGTATTCCCGTTGCCGGAAGCGCGGTTAACACCGGAGGAATAAACAGCGGCCCCGGGTGATACAACCCCGCCATCCGCATAGCCTTTCATCAGTGAATAGAGGTTTGACACACCGATGCGGTCTGTTGCCTCTTTGGTGAAGACGAATTCCCCTTTATGCACAATGCCGGCCGGATCATATTTACCGCCTGCACCGGTAAAACCACCACTGTCATAGGCGCTGTAGCTGGTTGACAGCCCCATTGCGCCGGTTGATCCGGTCGAGCCGCCTGCAGCACCGCCTGCAACAGCGCCGCCGACACTGCTGGCAACTGAGCCCAGAATACTTCCCCATGATGAAGAAGAAGCTTTCAGCGTATTGACGACAGCCATCTGAAGCGCAATTTTTGCGATGGTCTGCAGGATCGAAAGGCCCCAGCTTTTCCAGTCTGCTTTACTGCCTGCCAGCATGGAAGACATGTTATCCATTGCGCTGTCGAGAGTAGAGATCACGCCGGAGGCAACGGCCCCGGACACATTACTGGCGCTTTCAAGCCAGTTCTGATATCCCTTCGACGCCCCGCTAAGCCAGTCTGCCTCTGTTGCGGCTATGGCCTGGTATTTCCTGTCCAGATCGCCGAGAGCCTGCTGACGCGCCGCAATCGCCGCCGCGCCTTTGTCCGTTTTATCGAAAACGCGATCCACCTGCTGCGTTTCTTCATAACGGCTGCGCTGACGGTCACTGAGGCCCGCTGTCGCCGTGGTCTGGGTGGCATCATCGCGATATTTCCGCGCTGCTTCGGTTAAATCCTTCAGCGCCTCAGCCTGCTCACGCTGTTTTTTTACATTCGCCTCAGCCCGTTGTGTCCATATGGCTAACTCAGATGAGTTGTCGCGAATGGCTTTGCGCTGCTCTTCTGTCCACTTGGTGCCAGCCTGATGCGATGCGGCATACAACTCTGATGCTTTTTCACCTTCGGTGGCGCGAACCTTCTGAACCTCTATGGCAACGCTGAGGTCAGCCATTTTACGGGCATAGTTTTCAGCCTGTGTTGCGGCTTCCCGCTCAGCTTTGTTCTGTGCATTTGTTGCGGCCGTGCCGGTTTTCTTTGCCTCTGCAGCGGCTGCATCTTTTTTTGCAGCCTGATCTTTGTTGTAAACGTACTGGGTATAGAGTGCGCCGGTCAGTTTCAGGTCATCAGCTTCGTACTGATGCTGCGCGTGCAGCTTCTGCAAACCGCTGAGGCTGGAAAGCTCGTTATCGCGACGGGCCTTTTCAAGCGCTGTCTGCTGCTGCGGAGTGGCGCTGGCAACGTTCACAACCGGACCTGCATACTGAGGCGGTTTCGCCCCGGCAGTGGCGGACATTGAGCGGTTCAGGAGATCATAGGCACCCTTCAGAATCGAAACAGCGCCAGCCTGCTCAACGGCCTTCTGCGTTGCAAGATCGCTCGCATCATTGACCAGCTTTTGCGTGCTGGCGACTTTTGCTGCAGCCTGCTCTCGCTGATACTCCAGCCGGTTTAGCTTATCGGTGAGCTCCACATTCTTAGCCGTGATGTCGGCCTGATCCATGAACGTGTTGATATAGGTCAGCGTGGGGTGCCTGTTGTAATCCTGCTGAATCTGGTCCAGGCCACTCAGGCTGTCTCTAACTTTTGCGATCTGCGTATCGAGGTCATTCAAATCCTGCTTCTGCGCCTGAAGAGATGTACGGGCATCAGCAGCGGTAGACTTCAGGCCCAGCACAGACATCTGCTTAAGCTTGCTGTTGATCTCATCGAGATTGTTGGCGAAGCTTACCGCCTCTTTGTGAACCTGCTGAGTGTGCTGGTACAAGCCGAACATAGCAGCACCGGCACCGATAATCACACCCGGCCAGCCGCCCAGAACACTCAGCACACCGCCGCCAAGCCGCGACATTACAGAGGCAGTATTGGTCAGGTTGCTGATGGCAGATGTTCTGCCCGCGATGGCACTGTTAAGCCCGGACTGCGCAGCTGTCAGCGCACGTTCGGCGACAATCTGTGCCTCAATCGAGACGGCGGCTGCTCTGGCCTGCTGAGCCCGGTAAACCGTCTGGCGTGCTGCTGCCACACTGACCTGAGCGCCACGAACCTGAGCCTGTGCCAGCCCTACCTCAGCGGCAGTATTCGACACCACCGCCGCAGTTGACTGGGCAACGCTGCCAACCATGTTGCCGAAATAACGCGCCAGACCGACGCTGACCAGCACGCCAGCCGTGTTAGCTACCGTATCGATATTTCTAGCCAGGCCGTCCAGCACGCCAGCAAGCGAGGAAGATGCGCCAACAGCACTGTCGGCACCCCCCACCCATGCCAGAAAGGCGTTCTGGACCTTCTGAGCCGATCCACTCACGGAAGCAGGAAGGCTCTCAAATTCCTTTCGCAGGATTTCAACATTGGTCAGAAGCGGCAGGATTTTATCTGTGGTCAGTTCGCCGTTGTTGGCCATGTTTCGCAGGCCACCAACGGTCACACCCAGACCATCAGCAAGAAGTTTTGCCAGGCGTCCACCGCTTTCCATGATGGCGTTAAACTCTTCGCCGCGCAGTACACCTGAACCCAGCGCCTGGCTGAGCTGCGTGATAACTGAGCTCGCTTCTTCTGTGCTGGCTCCGGATAGCTTCAGCGATGTTGCGACTGTTTCAGTGACTTTCGCCACGTCAGATGATGCATAACCCGCCGCGCGGAGTGACTGAGCGATACGGCTGTATAAGCCCGAGTTAGCTTCCAGTGACGTGCCGGTACGCTGGCTGATTTCCATCAGTGTGCGCTGGGCTGTTGAGAAGTCGTCGGCAGAGGTGGAGGCCAGCTTAAGGCGACCATTCATCTGGTTCCATGTGTCAGCAAACTCAATAAGCTGATGCGTTGCGAACGCGCCAGCCCACGCCCCCGCTAACCCGGCTGCAGATGATTTTACCGTAGCCAGCTCGGAGTTCAGGTCAGACAAAGAACGCTGGGTTTCCCGCGTGGCCGCTGCAGCCTTCCGCCCGCCCTGCTCCATCGTTTTATAGTAATCAGCCCCCATGCGGGAGGCGCGCGAAATCTCAGACTGAAATGAACTGGAGTTCGCGGAAATTTTAATAATGAGCTCGCGCAGCGTTGCCATATCTCACCCGTCTGAACCGCGCTGGCGCGGAAATTAAAGAGCACTCATCCATTCTTCAAAGCCGCTGATTTCTTCCTCTTCCTCAGCTTTGCCCCATTTGAGCAGCATCTCATCAATAGTGGCTTTTCCACCCTGAGCATTGATAATTGCCGTCGATACCTGCGCTGCCTGAACATCGCCACGCCAGTCACCAATCGGACTCAGCCGGTCATAGGCAATCCACATTTTTAGCTCACTGGCAGTAAGCGACTTACGCAGTTCGTTCACTGTGCGCCCCAGACGGAGCGCAAGGGTCATCAGAAAGAAAGTCAGCGGCTCTTTTACTTTGCCTCTGCTGTTTCCTGTGACATGCCCAGGCCAATAGCCTGAGAGAGCAGTCGGGAGTGAACCGGACCGTAGATTTCAGACACGGTCTGTTCGTCGCCTTCGCTGAAAACGCGGTTGCCGCTCTCATCCAGCAGTACATCGATAAACATCACGACGTCAGCCTGTTTGTTGCGCAGGTATTCTTCCTGGATACTCAGCTTTGGCGTCTCATGGCCTTCCTCAGGCTCAGGTGGCGTCATGATCTCACGGAATTTCACCCAGGCTTCACCGGACGGTTCGCGCAGCATGACCTTAGCGCCGTTCCATTCCGGCACCTCTATTACCTTTGAGCGAAAGCCGGATGATGCAGCAAGCGCCAGTGCACGAAGTGAAGCCGGTGATGTTTCGGTTTGTTTGGTTGACGACATTTCATTTTCTCTGCGTTCAGGTAATGGGAATAAAGAGCCACACTAAGTGGCTCAGGGAATAGCTGAGGATTATGATCCCGCTGCAACAATCGGCTTCGGCTTGCCCCGGACGCGCAGTGAATAGGTAGACGAAACCACCGCTGATGTGCCGGCAGACCATGAACTCTGGCGCACCTCAATCAGCGCGTAATAGCCGTTGCCGGACGGGAATACGACTTTCAGAACGCGCAGTTCGTCATTGTCATAAGCCTGCTGCAGCGCCTGACGCGCCTCTTCATCGCCTACCCAGTTACGGGTCAGCGCCATTTCAGCGGGCGCGGCAAGGCCGTTTGTCTGCTCCTGCTCAGTAGAGCAAAGCGTTGTCACGTCGATATCGCTTTTCTGTCCGCCAGTGTAGGTGACCTCTTTGGTCGCACACTCCGCATCAAGGAACGTGATGCCATTCGGAAAGCCGCTGGCGTTAAAAGCATCCGCAGTAACCGGGGCGGATGAAACGCCAATCGTCATCCCCTGCGTTTTCTCATATTTGCTGGTCATGTTTTCTCCAGGCGAAAAAAAACCACCCTGAGGTGGCTGTGATTGTGTTCAGACGAGCGATTACTGCATGCTCTGGATTTCCAGAGTCGCACGGAAAAGGCCGGTTTCGGATTCGTAACCGTTGGCTTTATTAAGCTGCGCAAAGTTCAGTGGCGATAGAGCCGCGGACACCTCCTCACGCAGCGAGCGGGCTTCATCCGGGGAGGATGCGTACACGTCTACCTGTAACGAGCCGGTTTCTTCAGCCGGTCCACATAGCGTGTCGCCGAATACCTCACTGACCACCATGAATACGATCCACGGCGGACTGATGGATGGCGAACCCTGTGCATTTAATGGTGCAACATAGGGGTATACCTGCCCCCCGGCCAGACTGCCAATCAGGCTGAAGACTGAGGACTCTGTCATCTGGTCAGCGCCTCATCAATGGCCCGGTTCGCGGTATCAAACGCGACCTTAACCGCTTCCTCCTGTCTGGCATCATATGCTGGCCGGATAAACGGGATAGCGGCCATGTCAGAGGTACCCAGCTCCACAAAGCGCCAGTAAAAAGCGTTACGGGAGTCCTTGGTTTTCATCTTATTGTCGCTGTTACCCGTGCGGGGGTTGCGACCGCGAATGTGTACGCCTGAAGAAATATCACCGTTGCGCGTACGCTGCGTCAGCACCACGATGTTTTTCGCCAGTTTACCGGTACGTCTGGGGGCTCTTCGCACCGCTTCATCTTTGACCACGGCAGCGGCTGAACGGGTTGCGTTACGCAGTACCCGGCCATTTTCAGCCTTACTGAGCGCATCCAGATCGCCGGAAATATCCAGCAGCCCTGAAAAATCCAGCTTTGTGTCGATCACGTCTTCACCCCCTGTTTACAGAGAATTTCGAGCTGAGTCGTCTTAGCGTCCGGTATGGGCTCCCCGGTCACGTCCAGAATCATTCCCTTAAACGGACCCGTAACGCACTTCAGCCGGGAAGCAGCTGTAACGTCAGTTCTGAAGCGAATCCAGACGCGTATTGTTGCCTCGGGTTTTTCTGCGCCTGAGGTCATGAGCTCCCGGCTGCTGATGCCTTTAACTTCAGCCCACACCGTCATGCCATCAACCCAGACGTTTTGCGGCTGACCTGATGGCAGACGTGTTGATGTGAAATTCTGAATCGTCACTTTGTGACGCAGCCTTCCTGCCTGCATGATCCCACCTTACAAACC
This sequence comes from Type-F symbiont of Plautia stali, assembly GCF_059731105.1. Taxonomy (NCBI): domain Bacteria; kingdom Pseudomonadati; phylum Pseudomonadota; class Gammaproteobacteria; order Enterobacterales; family Enterobacteriaceae; species Type-F symbiont of Plautia stali. The sequence goes on from NZ_AP035909.1 coordinate 2,851,624, forward strand.
GTAAATTCGGTATGGCTGTAACAGAGCCTCAACCGCCAGTGGTACCTCGCTGGTAATATTACCGATGTTCACTGCCTCCCGGTTTGAGTACCAGTGCCCGACAAGCAGCAGCATCGCCGTTCGCACGTCATCATCCAGCAAAAGGCGGTCTTCATCAGTATCGAAACCGGGTTCGGCATTGGTCTCATACAGCTTTCTTCGGGTCCACGTTTCGACATAACGCTTTGCGGCACCGGTATAGATACTCAGTAATGAATCTTCACTGGTATCATCCTCATCGATACGGCAGTGCGCCCTGACAGTAATTAATTCAATCATCGCCATTGCTGACACCACTGAAAGCGGCCCGAAGGCCGCTGGATTAATGATTAGCTGCCTGAGCCAGTCAGAGAGCCATACACAAACGCTTCAGGGCGATACACCGCCAGCGCCAGACGCTCTTCACAACGGATTGAGATCATGTTTTTCTCAAAGTCGTCGGCGTTTTCGCTGGAAACCACAACGTTTGCTTCTTCGCGGTCAAAAATCTGCGCACCGGAATTGAACGCACCCGTCAGGAATTTACCCAGGAACTGAGCAGCTTCAGTGGCCACCACCGGCAGGCCCCACAGGGTAGGCGTGGTCAGTTGTGAAGGATTGGCCAGAATGTAACGTCCCAGCGTATCCTTGCTCAGTTCGATTTTCGCCCAGTCGGTGAAATGCAGCACATGGCCTGATGCAGGGAAGCGGGCAAGCTGCGCCTGCAACATAGCCAGACGCAAAATGTCGATCCCCGTCTCATTCTGCACGGCAAATGCTGCGCTGAATGGCTTAGCCTGAGGAATGATGCCCGCCAGATGAGCGCCGGTGCCGTCACCGAACAGGATTTCCTGCTCTTCAACGTAGGAAAGACCGTAACGCATCTCTGCATCTACGGTGGACTGCAGCTGAGCAAAGTCATCCAGAATCTGCTTTGAAGCCTTGAACATGTGAGCAATAGTGCGCACGGCAGTGGTCTTCTCGGCGAATTCGATATCGCTATAAGGCTTGGTGGTATTTTCCGGCACCACTGAAGCCTTGTTGGTGAAGCCCGTCTGCTGAACGTAGTAAATCGTGTTGGACTGCGTGCGGCCCGGAGCAATCAGATCGCGGATAAACAGGCGCTGTTTAGGCGCAGTGTCAATACCGGGAAGGCGCTGAGGTGCCACAATCTGACCCGGCACATCAACAGTAGTCAGCGCGGCTTTCACAGGTACCGAAATACGCTTATTACCTTCAAGGCTTGAGCGAATATCTTTCATCACTTCAGCAGACACAAACTGCTGTCCCACAGACTGGATCACTTCCTGCGCAGCATTCAGCGGCATCTGAGCGGCGACGTGCTGCTCCAGATCACCCAGCGAGGTCTTGAGGGTCTTCATCGCCTCATTGAGCGCGTTATGCTCAGTTGCGATTTTATCCACGGCCGCTTTGGTTTCGGTTGAAAGCTGGCCGGAATTTTTCGCTTCATTCAGCGCCTTTTCAGCTTTCTCGCTGAACTCAGCAGACACTTTCTCCAGCTTGTTGGAGACTTTCGTCAACAGATCATTTACATCAGACATGCGTTTTCCTTATTCGCCGAGCGAAGCCAGCGCGTTTTTGAGGGAGTTAAGTGCTTCAGGGTTTATTTCATCGACAGCGCCCGGCTTGTCGTTCTTTTCGGTGACAGCGCCCGGCTTGCCACCTAAAGCCTTGAGGTGTTTCCGGCGCTCGGAACGGGGCATACCGCCTTTAGCCAGGAAAGCATCAATTTTTCTCAGTGCGGCGGCGGGGCTTTCATCGTCGCTGCTGATTTCATCTGCGGACAGCAGAGATTCAGCAAAGCCTTTTTCTATAGCCTCGCTGCCGGAGATAAATGATTCGTTATCCATAAGGGTTTGCACCTCGCTCAGCTTTAGCCCTGAGCGTGCGGCATAAATATCGGCCATGGCCTTATCAAACGGCTCCAGCGAATCCGCATAGTCGCGGAAGTCGTTGCGGTTACCTGCGGCAATGGTCCAGCAGTTGTGTATCATCAGGAACGCCCCGCGCCCCATCTGAATATCATCACCGGCCATCGCAATAATTGACGCTGCTGAGGCGGCAATGCCCAGAATTTTGACGGTCACTTTGCCTTCATAGGCAACAAGAAGGTTATAAATAGCCAGCCCTTCCCACATATCACCGCCAGGCGAGTTGATATTCACCGTCACATCACCGCCACCAATGCTTCTCAGTGCGCCGGAAATTCGGCTGGCTGTAACGCCTTCGCCGTACCAGTCCCCTCCGATGGTGTCCAGAATGGAGATCGTGTTGTCACCAGACTGGCCCGCCGCACGAATTCCGCCGTCCCAGCGCTCAAAGGCAGCAGAGGGAAGCTCAGTATTCTGACGTGCAAAAGGACGCCCCTCCGGTGCAACCGGAAGCGTTTTAATGGTCATCAGGGGTCTCCTAAGCCGCTTTTTTAAGCGGTGAATGTTCCGGTGGAATATCCGGGAAAAGGAAAGCGTGGAGCTTCATCATGTTACTGGCCTGTGCGCCAGCGTTGTTCTCACGGAGCTGATCCAGTGGTGTGAGATTCAGCTGAACTGTATAGATATCACCACCCGCAATCGGCGGCAGATTTTCCAGCCTGCGCACATCGTTACGCGACATCCACCCGTTCTGAAGGGCTGTGGTGTAGTAAGCTGATCGGCCTGCGGTGTCTGCACGAAGCAGACCTTCAACTGAAAACTCAGCAAATACATCGTCGCTGCCATCAAGCAGACAGCGTGATATTTCCTGCTCGATATTAACCAGTAGCGGACGCAGGGTGTTGGTCAGAAACAGCAGATTCATCCCCTCAACGCTTGATGCCCAGCTGCTTTGTTTGGTGGTATGTCCAACCATAAAGGGCGGCACGCGGAACCATCGGCAGATTTCCTCAATACTGAATGACCGCGATTCCAGCATCTGAGCAGCCTCAGGGTTAATTGTTACGCCCTGATACTTCATCCCTGCTTCAAGGACCATTACCTTTCCGGCATTTTTCGAGCCAATAAAGCGCTCAAGATAGCCCCGCAGCCTTTCCCGCTGCTTATCGTCCATGGCGACATCGGAGGAAAGAAAGCCTGAGCTCTGCAGGCCGTTTTCAAATATTTTTGCTGCTGACTCTTCAACCGACATTGCCGCGCCGATAACATCACGACCGGTCATCATCGGCATCATCCCGCATACACCGTCCAGACCAAAGCCCCGAATGTGCATGATGTTCTGAACCGGAATTTCGCGCTTCGTCTTAACTTCCGTGTATGTGTACTGAAGACTGCCATTATCCATGCGCTTAACCACCATGTTCTGCGGAAGAAGCGGCACCAGAGCCACCAGCTTTTTGCCGATCATCTTTTTTTCGATAAAGGCGTTACCGCGCAGGCAGACTGACGCCACCACCGACAACATGAAGCGCGAAGGCGTCATTTCAAGATTCGGACGGCGACATAGCACCTGATAAACCGGATTATCCAGCGCCAGCACACGCGATCCATCAGGCTGGCGCTGGTAAATCTTGAGTGGAAGTGTTGAAACTGACTCGCTCAGCAGGCGGGTGCATGCCCAGACGGCTGATAATCGCATCGCCTTGTCTGCAGATACCGTCTTGCCGCTACTGCTTTTCCCCCACCATTCCTCCCAGAACGTGCCGGTCGTCAGGCTAATGGGGACCCCGAGCCAGTTGAGCAAAGCGCTTTTAACTTTGCCGGGCTGCTTATTTTTTTTCATCAGAAACCTATCATTATCGGGTTTTCAAAGAAGCCGCTCAGGTCCTGCACATCACCGCCGCCATTGACCAGAAGTCGGCTTTTAGCTGTGAATAATGCAACCGGCCCGTCAATTTTGTTTTCCGGCGTGGATTTGTTCGGAAAGATATTGTCGTTTTTGTCAGGCTTAACGGTGATGTTCGACATCATCCAGGTCATAACGGGGTTTCCGTCATGATGGAACTTGTTGCCGTATATCTCCGCCTGAACTGACTTCATGGACTCAGACAGGTTTTTTACCGTCTGGGGGACCTCAACCAGCGGCAGACCTTCTTCAGCCAGTGCCAGGCTGAACTGCAATGCACTCCATGGGTCGAATGCGATTTCTTTAATATTCTCACCCTTGACCCACTCAACTATTTCAGCCTTGATAACCCCATGATCGATTACATCCCCGTCCGTCAGCTCAAGGTGTCCGGCATCCGCCCATTTTCGGTAAAGCTCGGCAATATGATTAGGCGCCGTTTCGATACGTCCCTCAGGCAACCAGAACCGGGGTTCCATATGCGTTTCACCTGTCGGGTCACGCCATGTTTTTACAGCCGCGCAGATATCGATTTTGTTCGCCAGGTCAACACCTACCCAAAGTGGCCAGCCTTTTCTTTTGGCCTCATCAGCAGTTGGCAACATCTTCGACCAGCGATCCATATCCATCCAGGCACTTTCAGCTGTAACCCAGATGTTCAGATGTTTAGTGAAGAAGTTAGGCCGCGCAGCTACCTGCTCCTTTGCCTTTTTCGCCAGGCGGCGCATATCGTCCCAGCGCTTGCAGACACCGAGACCGGGGTTAGCCTTAGGCCAGTTAGCCTCATCAAAGGGATCGTCTTCTTCATCCAGGGTGTAAATGACAGCAAAGTAAGTGTCATCCTCGACCACGCCGCGTAGCACCTTGATGGCGTAATCACGCTGCTCAAAACAGATGCCTTCTTTATTTGACCCTGCTGTAGTGATGGCGAACAACAGAGACTGAAGTCGCGCACCCGTGGCAGTCTCAAGAACATCCCAGACATCGCGGGTCCGGTGAGCGTGGAGCTCATCAACTATGCCGCAATGGATGTTGAGGCCGTCGAGGTTGTTAGCGTCACTGGACAGTGGCTCAAATTTTGATGCTGAGCGTTCCTGATGGATGTTCAGCTTAACGTGACCAAAGAGACGCCCTAAGGTGCGGGGCGCTTTCTTGATCATGTTCTTGGCATCATCAAATACAATACGGGCCTGATCGCGGGTTGTGGCCGCTGAGTAAACCTCTGCGCCGCCCTCACCGTCAGCACCGGTCATATAAAGCCCGATACCCGACGAAACTGTTGATTTGGCATTTTTACGTGCCACTTCGTTATAAGCGGTACGGAACCGGCGAACCATTACCGGATCGCCATCATCATCCATAACCTGTTTGCCGCTCATTTCATCAATCAGCGGAATGGTGAATCCAAAAAGGTTTATCAGGATGAAGATGTGCCAGGGCATCAGCTCAATCGGCTTGCCCGCCAGAGCACCTTTCACATGCGGAACGAAGTTATAGAAGTCGAGAATGTGCTGGGCGCGGTCCTCACTGAAGTAGATACCGCGTTCCGGCCCGTGTTCTAAATCATTGAGGAATCTCTGGCACGCCAGGCGCACCAGTTCGCCAGCAACGATCTCGCCAGCCAGCACGCTTTCTGCGTACTGAATACCAGCCTGAACAGTTGCCATTCATCATTTGCGCTTTTTAAGAAACTCTTCCAGAGGATCGGCTTCGGCTGGCCCGGATGCGCCAACCTTGGAACGGCTGGCCGGGGTCATGCCAAATTCAGAGAGCATTGCCCGGATGCGCTTCCACGCATCGGACTTCATCACTGCTGCCGGATGTGCTTTAACAATATCCTCACCAGTAGCTGACACCGTTTTATAGGTGTAGCCCTCTTCAGTAAGAACATCGCAATGTTGCCGGTACTCGGTGTAAGCCTCGATCAGCAACTCAAGCGCTTTACCGTCGAGAGTGGTCATCACTCCGACAGCATCAAGTTCTTCGCCGATTCGCTTGAACCAGTACTTCCCCATCTTGTCCAGATGCTTCGGAACTGGGGGTACCCCTGAAGGCGGTTTTGGCTCTTTTTTGTTTACTGCCCGTTTTGATGGGTTCCCCTTCACCAAAGCCAGATGTGTCGGGGTTTTCGGTGGTCCAGGCATAATCGAAAACTCCTATTAATAACTGGTTGGGGGACCCCAAAAAAAGTTTTCTAACCTGCGGCGGTGTGAAAAAAGGTTTGGCGGCGGTCCTACAGACGCAAAGCCCTGAACTTTCGACCCGCCCTCCCCGCCTGATGATAACCATTCTCATTCACATCGATATAGTTGCATTTGCAACTAATTTATTGATATTGATTATCATTTGAGACGTTCGCGCGCGGTTTTGCTCTTGTGGCATGGCCAGCAGAGGGCCTCAAGGTTTGAATCCTCATCGGTACCTCCATGTGCCTTTGGCTTAATATGGTCAACGGTCTTTGCTGCTGCCGCCCTGCCATTGCGTCTGCAGTTCTGGCACAGATGTTTGTCGCGCTTCAGTATACGAGCTCGCCGCACATCCCATTCACTGCCGTAGCCGCGCTGGTGCCTGCTCAGTCCGTTCTGATGCTGCTGCCACCCTTCATTGAGGTGATCTTCGCAATAGCCAGAGCGGTCTGTGGTGGTCTTAGCGCAGCCGTGCTTACGGCACGCTCTGGGTATTCGTTGCGGCATCCAGTCTCCACGCCCTGCGGCGTTCAGTTCGTAGTGTGTTGTCAGGGTGGCGCTCAACCGTCGCCGCGTCTGCGTGATCAACCAGTGAGTAGCATGGGTACACCACTGCACCACCACATGCGTCACCCACGGCGTAATCAGCAGGCGAGCCATGATTCCAGCGGCTGATAACCTGATTAAGTTTTGGCTGAGGGACGCTGTAGCAGACGCCATGAATCAGCCGGTTGAGTGTGATGTAATCTGCCTGTTGCCGGTCTGTATCAATAAGCTTTGTCGCTATCTCGGGCTGGTACTGCGGCGGTCTGCCGGTACCGAGATAGAAGCTCAGCAGGTCGTCTGGAAAGCGCGACAGCCACTCAGCCACCTTTTGCGCGAAGCCAGATACCGGCAGTGCGTCGTCTTCCAGTATCACTACCCGGCTATCCTGCTGGCTGGCCCAATCGATGGCGCGGCGATGGTTCCAGTTCGCGCCATGATGATCCTCATCAATCAGCAGGTGAGCGTTAAGCAGCTGTGCAAGGCGTTCTGCCTGATGCCTGCGTGAGTGATGGCCCACAACCACAAAACTTATTTGTGCTTCCACCAGGCGAACTCCTTACCGATGCCTTCTGACTTAAATACTGTGTGCACATATGGGCCGGTCACCAGCCTGTCGCTGTAGCGATGAGCCACTATGCCAAAGGCAATCATGTCGCCAACAGCCGCTGCACTTACTTCCTGACTCCAGAAGCGCAGCGATTCGAGGTGGTAATACAGCCGGATAATACCGTGCGCTATTGCCATTACGTCTGCACGACTGCCACCGAGAAGGCCTGCATTCAGCATCACTTCATTCTGGTGTTCAGAGAGAAATGCCTGATAGACACCTTCAGGATGCTGCTGCTTCGCCCATGCGTCTGCGTAGGTTTTAGGTTCGGAACCAGCGTAAATTTTGCCCTGCTCCATCCCTTGCCACGGTTCACGCAGCATCTCAACGTCAGTAACATCGGTACACCAGACGTAATGATATTCAGGATGATCGCGCAGGTGCTGCCAGATATGCAGCCAGCGCCTGAAGTAGACGTTCATCTTCACATCAGGGACGGCTACCAGCGATGCGCCTGCAGGTGCAGTAGTCAGCTCATCGGCCAGCACCACAGCGTCACCACCTTTTACCGATGCCGCCCATTCAGCCAGCAGGTCAGGCGATGGCGTGATTCTGGTGCCGCGCTGCGGGTCCGGCTGGCTGGTCAGCAGTGTGGTAATTACCACGTTGCGCTGCTGCCGGTAGTCTGCGTAACCGGTGTAACCGCTGTTCCTGCGCTCATTGTGAATCGTGACGTTGCGCTTCACCTGCGCTTCACGGTCAGGCTTTGGTACTGAACGTTCTACAGCCTGATGTTCATCAAGCGAATAAATCAGCTTGCCTGAACCAGTCACATCAGCGAACGCCCAGCTCGTTAACCCGGCATTGTGGATGCGCAGCGCTAAATCTGAGTGCTCGTACATGCCGCGCTGATAGATGGAATCGAACCCGCCAACCTTCTCTATCGCGCTGCGGTGGTAATAGAGCATCACGCCGCGCTGGCCGGTATAGGCTACATGCCGGTCATCACGATAAAGCACCGCAATATCATTCAGTTTCTGACCTGTGGCAAAGTCCTGAAACTGGTAAGCCAGATGCGGCTCAGGTGATTCGATGTAGGGGCGCTCCCAGCCACCAGCAATCGGCCAGGCATCATCGTCCCACAGAAAGAGATGCTCACAACCGGAATCAATCAGCGCCTCAAGGCTCGCGTTCTTAGCGGCCACAATGCCGCGAGATGCGTCATGCCGAATGACCTTTACACCTTCAGGCGCTGTCACTGGTATTGCTGAACCATCATCAATAACGACCACCAGCGCACCGGCTGGCAGAAACTTTAGTTGGTGATCCAGTGAGCGGGAAATGACGTCATGGCGATTATGGGTGCTGATGGCGATACCGATATTCGATGGCCGTTCAGTTATCGGCGCATAGCGAATGCCATCAATCATCACTTCCATTTAGAGTTTCCTGCTGGATTTTTGTGTTTAACTCTCGGCAATGGTGAAACCACCAGCCGATGATTCAGTATGTTTATGCTGAAAATTGAACTCGGTAAATGCAGTTTTCAGCACAAAATAAAAAGCCGCCCTTGAGCGGCTGTGTAACTACTTAACTTTTGCTGCTGCCTGGATTGCATCGGCTAAAGCTTCAATATTTCGAGCTACGCCATTGAGAGAGTCAGCTACGCGGGTTGAGTTTGTATTTGCTGAGGAAGCTCCTAACGCTGCCTTTGCAAGTTCTAACGCAGCATTTAAAGCAATGACTCTTTGCTTCTCTGGTGAAGTAGCTCCGCCAGCAGACTTTAAATAGTTATCAAGCATAAAACCTCCTTATTAATGGAGGGTACAATTTATCCTTAAGATTAATCCTACGGAAGCAAATAATAAGCACAGCTTCGCAACGCTTCACAGAGTGGCTAACCGTTATCCTTTGTCAATCAACTTTAAATAAAACTAATGTTAAGCCGATAATGATGAAGCATTCATAAAAGGAGGATGTATGGGCATTGAAGAAAATCTGCTCGAAACGCTTTTAAAACATGACGCCTTCCACAACGAAGATAGTAAGGTAGCAGGCATAGCAAAACTTGCGGTAGATAGAGGCTTTTCAACACTATCCCCTGCCCAAAAGTCAGTCTTGACACCCTTCATGAGCCATGCTTGTGAAGGCTATACGGACCCGGGTGAGCACCACAATGATTGCAACAAGGTGCTTGAAGGGGCTGAGTTGATAGAGGCTTATGACCACATTTGGGAGCATGATGGGATAGTCTGTGAAGACTGCCGTGAACAAAGTGATTATGATGACTATCGCCGTCAAAAATTCATGGATGAGTAAACTACTAGCCCATCCTTAGATGGGCTTCTTTAACATTTATTAAAGACGCTGCATCTAATGTATTGCTGCAAATCGGCTATTTCTGCTCCAGTGCCCTTATGGCTGCACGGTCGATATTGCACTGACCGAGCGCGCCATAAAGCACTGCATTAAGCCCAACGCTGTCACCAAAGCTCATGGCATCAGGAACGGCCGGCACCTCAATCGGCGTGGTCAGTTCCGCTGGCAGGCTTAACCGTGGTTCTTTGATTGCCCGGTACTCCACCAGCGGCTTTTGCTGCGTCGCGCAGCCTGTCAGCAGCATCAGGGGGAACAGGAGCAACAGCACACTTGTCCGCCGCAAGGTAACGCTTGATTTCATTCTGTAGTTTCCGGTTCTGCTGGGCTGTTACGGCACGCTGCTCTGCGACCTGACTCATCACATCGTTTTGTTGCTTAACAGCTGTTACCAGCTCAGTGACGCTCGATGCGAGGCCATCGTTCTTGGAGCGCAGGTCGTTAATCTGCTCGTCTTTGCTGTTTGCCAGCTTCTCAAGTCTGTCGTTCGTTGCCTTCAGCTGTGAATTACTGGCGTTCAGCCCCCACAGCGCCACGCAGATAAGACCGATGATGACCAGACCTGAATTGTTTCGGATAAAGCCGATTACGTTGAACATAGAATTCCCTTAGATTTTGATAAGCGGGATTTCCGGTCGTCCAGACCATTGGTGCCACCGTTAATGATTCTGGTGATGCGGATAACATCATCAGAATCAGCCAGCTCGTTCAGGCCGTTATTCTTCCACCATGCCGCCGCAGACATCGCAGCAAAGCGATAGCCCAGCAATAAATCAGGATTAGCCACCACATCAGCGCCAAGCTGTTTCACCAGTGCTGCATAGTTGGCTTTGCCGGTAATCTGAATCAGGCCGCGACCGCGATAGCGGTACCCATCCCCCGAAACAACATCACCATTCCCGTTACGGTTTGCGTAAATGATGCTGGCGATCATCTTCTGGTTAGCCGCATGCATCGCATTACGACCATAGGCGCGGGCCTGCTCAGCAGTAATGCGCTTGCCAAACATGGCAGTCAGCGCGTTCTCACTGTAATTCAGTCCCTCTTCTACCTTCAGGAACCCGGCTGATTCATGACCTGTCTGCGCCAGAAAGTGAGCCTGCCGTAATGGCGTGCTTATCTGGAACGCTGAGAGGCTTGCCGCTATGTGAGGAAACCAGGCATCACGCAGCGCATTGCTAACGCCGGTCGCGAGCTGAAAACTATTGGCTGTCAGCATTACTGTCCCCCAGTCGCTTATCTATCTGGCGGCGTATCTTCGTTGACACGTAGTCAACACCGAGGAACCCAAGAAAGACCGCAGCAACCCGCGTAATGTCTTCACTGAAGTGCCAGTTAAACACCGAACCAATTACCTGCAGGCTTGGCTGCAGGAAGAAGGCGAAGACACTGCACATCGCTGCATCAAGCAGGCGGCGTGACCATGCGTCTTTGCCAACGTAAGTGGCTCTGAGAATCGCCATGACTCCGGCCAGACCCGCATAGCCGGTTTCGTTTTTGTGGGCGTAAAGCCAGGCAATCAGGCTTGCCCAGAACCCAACGTCTTTGTCCGGCATGCGTTTCATCCTCACCTCCGTTAATTGGCAGGTGCTGTCGGTAGTCAGAAGGAAATTGCGCAACGCCACGGCGTCAAAATGTGTGTGGAGGCTGATTGGCGTGCGCAAAAACGAAAAGGCCCACCGAAGTGAGCCTTTGAATTTAGAAAATTGGATGGTCTGCGGTGCCGGGTGCCTCCCGGTGAGCCCTGTTATGGCTTCAGGCTCGCGTTCCGCATAACATTTGCCATCACGCCCCATCGCTTAGATGGGATTCACCGCAGTGAAGTCATCTTAGTGCAGAGTCGGGCATTTAGAAACCCTGACGCTAAAGCGGTAACTGCCTTGCCCGTCGGCAACAGGGTTAATTTTTCTATCCCTCAGTGTGGATAATCTTTTCACCATCCCTTGCAGGGATGTTTACAATAAAAACGCCTCCAGGCTGGTGAGGCCAGAGGCGCCTTGACATCCACGTTTAGAACTGACTTTTAGCAGATAAGCTGCACTGCTTGTAATTGACCTTATCAGATTACTAAGGAAAATGCGGACCGCGTGAGAGGTTTTTTCAATATTTTTTTCGGCGTCAGTTCGGCATCCATATCCAGCCGCACATCCAGCATTGCCAGACAACCTTCAATGAAACCCTCAGCCATCTGAATTTCAATTCTCACTATTTTTTCATCGCGCCTGGCCTGTTTAGCAAGGTTGCGCTTTGAGATATTGAAAAAGTAATGAAGCACAATGATCGCATGCTCATCCGGGCGCTTTTCTTTAAGCCGCGCCAGACAGCCCTCAATGACTAATCCATCATTATCGCTGCAGGTGAGTGTTAATTTTGAATCCTGCGCCAACAGGCCTTTGAATCCAGCCGCAATTGCTGAGTAATCAACACCGCTACTTTCTGATTTAGCCCATCCCGCCCAGCGCTCTAATACCTGTGACATGTCACGCATATTTAATCCTCTCCACACATTTTATTTTTTATCTGTCCCGATAATGCCGACTGCAATCGCGAAATCCAGGAACCTGAATAGCAGCTCAACCTGACTGCCGTATTTTGACTCAAAAAGTTTTGGGTCGCGGTGTAATTCGTCGTGATGCGCCCTGCAAAGCGGTATCACGAATAAATCATGGGCCTTTGTCCCTATGCCTCCCTGACCATGCCCGATGATGTGATGAGGATCGTCAGCCTGCATGCCGCAACATGCACAGCTCTGTGACTTAACCCACCGCGTGTACTTCTCACTCTCCCAGCGCTTGCGCTTGGGACGCTTCATGAAGGATTCCGGTGATTCAGGGTCCGCGTGCAGGCTGATAATCTTTTTGACGACCTGTGCAGCATCCTGAATCACCTCGCGGGCCGGTCGAGCCGGAACAATTCGGGCTTCTTTCAGCTCCCCGCTCTGGATAGTCTCCTTTGGCATGCGCAGAACGCGCCGGGCCGGTGCCTCCGGTATCAGGTCAATAACATCATTCAGAGTGGCCCACCAGCAAAGCTCGGGCAGGGTCAGGTTGTGATCGAATGGTAATGCCATCTGGCTGCATGCGGCCCTGATGATCCAGAGCGCAGTATTGCCTTTGGCAATATTCTCCAGGCTACCGGGTACGCCGTTTTCCCTGAACTCATTATCGTGGCTGTAGCACAGAGAAACCAGGCCGTTTTCGATTTCTGACACTGTGAACTCATGATGATGCCATGTCCCGGACTGCTCCCACTGGCAGCAGCCAAATGACTGGACGAAAGATGCCAGCGCACTAGGCCCACCAGCAGCCGCTATCACACGTTCATGACTGAAGAAGGGAATCAGTGAGGGTTCATCAAGCAGCGGCTGTGTGCCGTCATTCAGCCGCCCTGATGGCAGATCTGCCATATCGATTGAAGGTGTGCTGATAACCACGCGGCCACTAAATAGCCTCATGAGCTCCGGCCCCGGCTTCAGCAGCACAATCCCTGTGCGCGGCGCTACTTCAGGTGTAAGCAATGCCCTCACTCAGCACCACCAGCGGCTTTGTACGCCGTCCATAGCCCGCCTATCCACTGAACGCCCTTCGCGGTAAACCGGGACTGACTGAACATGTAATTTGATTCGGTAGTGGTTCCGGTCCTTACCTCAAAACGACCGGCCTCAATGTGCTGGCTGTAGGGGGTCAGGACGCCATTCAGGCGGTACATAACACGGCTTTCAATCAGGAACAGGCGTAATTCAGGCTCTTTCGCCTCAAGAAGTTTTGCCACCTGGCGGAAAGTCATTGAACTGGTGGCCGTGACATAGCGATCCACGAAGGCAACCTTTGGTGCAGCTTCATTCAGCTGCAGCTGCAGGCGCTCTTTTTCCTCTTCCATTTCGGCGGCCAGGCGGAGCGCTTCAGCAAAGGTTTGCGGGATTTTAACTGGCTGGCTGTCTTCCAGCTCATGTAGCCGCTTAATCACCTTCATGCGGAGAATGGCACTATAGCCGGTGATGAGGCATTCGGTGTGCTCACGGTCGAGGTGATACTCAGTTCGCTGTCGGTTCATGGTATCTAAATAGATACGCTGGAATTTCAGCGCATCTTCTCCCAGGTCATCCAGCATACGGCGAATATCTACAGTGACATTTTTGTGTTCTTTGCCGGTCAGTTCGGCAATCTCACGGCTGGTCATGATCGGGGATTGAATAGCATTGACTACAGGCGCAATAGCACCCGCTGATTGATTCAGCATTTTGACCTCTCCACACACTGGAACAACATTTTTAAATGGCCCCGCCCCATCACCTGCAAGTGAACGGGACCAACCTTGGTACGGCAACTGCAATCACCAGTACAGCACACACTATACCCAATTTCACTGGTCATGTAACCAGTTGCGGACCTATGCCGCTACCGGCTGAAACTCGCTGATTACCACCTCAGACTTACCGCCTTTGGTTACAGGTCCCCACTCTACAGTGAATCGCTTAATCTGCCTGTCATCGCCCCATATACCGGCATGCGTGAGGCTGTCAAACAGGGCTTTGAGGTAGTTATCAAGGTCACGCTGGCGCTTGTCTGGAGGAAACAGCAGCACGGTAACCTGCACGTTCACTGTAATCGGCTGTGGTCGGCGTTTGAGCTGCTGAAGAATGGCGGCAAATGCGTTGGAGCGGAAACAGCGCCCGGAGGCGCTGATCAATACTCCCTTTCTGGTGTTACGCCAGTACGTGTTAACGCTTGGCGGGAACGGGAGGGTTAACTTCATGCAGTCTCCCCAATACCCGGAATTGTCATCTGCCCAGCCACCTCACGGACTGCCTGACGCAGCATGCGGTAATTGGACCAGCAATCCCGATTTACCTGCTCCACCAGCTTTATGAAATCCTGAGCAGTACACGGATGATCCTGACGTAAGTCAGTGAGCGTCCCTGTGAAGCGGTTCAGCTGCTCTGTCACCAGTTCAGGGTCATCATGCTGCTCTGATAGCCACTTTTTGATCGCCTGTTCATCCTGGTGCTGCTTGATGAGGCGTACTGCACTGGCAATCGTCTCTGCCGGAACTGTCACACAGGTAGGATTCTCAACAGAGTCTGCCGCCCAGGTATGCGCCCATTTGGATTCGCTGTAGGTGTACTCAGCTTTCATCTTGAATGCGGCCTGAACGCAGGCCCACACGTCAACACCGCTCTTCTCAAGAATTTCGTGCTTCAGCAATGGCAGGTCATCGCCATAGTCTTTTTCAGACTGAACGGGTTCCTCACTATCAGCATTCAGGTGTTCGCGCGGCTCACCGTCTTTGGGTTCGGGCCAGTTGCGGGCCTTGTTGACGCTGAGTTTCAATTCCATGGCGGAATTGAGCTCTTCTTCAGTAATACCGGCGCGGCGCATGGCATCCCACAGCAGAAACTGAAGGTCAGCCCATTCAGACAGGTCATCAGGTGCTTCAGCAGCTTCCATCGCCTCTTTTGCCAGGTGCTTCAGAGGACCAACCGGACCTACATCGCCGAACGTTTCCTGCGACCATGCTGCATGCTCTGCGCGGATTTTTTCACGCAGTTTTGCCGGTGAAACGATGGCTGCTGAACGAGTCAGCTTCTTCTTGCCAGAGGCCTTAACTTTTTCAAGCTGCTCAGTTGCAATGCGACCCGCTGCTGGTCCGTGCTTCTTGCTCAACTCCATAGCTGTTGTTGCTGATACTTCTCCTGAGCTCACCATATCCAGCAGTGTGTCACCTGAAGACAGCAGCTGGAGGTGATTCTCTACGTCAGTTACTGATCGATGAAAAGCCTTAGCGATCTCGTGGATGCTGTGACCCTGATTTTTTGCCTTGTTATAATTGATGGCACGTTCAATTGGCGTTATCTGCAGGCCTTCGCTGCTACCGGTCTGGATTGCCAGTTTCTCAAGCGGCGTACCGATAAAATCCTTACATTCGATTCGGGGTATCTGATGCCCCTTTTCTCTTGCCAGATAAGCGCCATAATGACGATGCTGACCATCAATGATCTTCACACCCCGTTCAGTTACTTCAACGAGAAGCGCTGGCAAGTCTGTACCTGACATCCAAAGCTCACACATTTTTTCAGCGTGTTCTTTATTCAGTGGACGCCCCTGCTCACCTTCCACTGTGTAGAGTTCTTCGAACGGTACCATGAAAGTTTTTTTGACGGTGGTGCCGGTGCCATTTTGCTCTTTCTGTTTGTAGTACTGAGATAACGTGCTCATGCTGTGGTCAGCTCCCATGTCAGGACAAAAATCAGGGCGGCAATCATCACTACTGCAGTGGGAATGGCCCGGTAGAAAATCTCGTTGCATTCGTAGTGGCTCTTCAGGTGCGTTCTCATAACAAATCCCTGTTCACACTGGCTGAAATGATGCGGCCGGTGTCGAGTCCGCCGTAGCTGCCACAGTTGAGTGAGCCCTTAACGGCGCAGCGGTCGCAGTTCTCTTTGGCTTCATTGCGAGATGCATCGAACTTCGCCACCATCATCGCTTCACGCCATACCTGTGCAGCTCGCAGGCAGAACCCTTTCGCCTCAAGTTCGCTGGCCTGCTTCGCCAGGCGGGCGAATTTCTCGCTTTCAACCGGCAAGGGGTCAGTGTTGATTGAGTAGCTCCAGTCGCTTGCCCGCTTCAGCAGCCCCTTAGTGAACAGCGGTTTGATAAAGCGCTTCACGGAGGTCTCATGCAGACCCATGAGCTTGCAGAGTTCGCGGACCTTCAGCGGACCATTACGGGTAATCAGTTCAAGAATTTTTGATTCGTGGTTGATCATGATTTTCTCCCGTTAACCGCGAAAGCCGTGAGGCACTGAGCTGTCAGGCTTTGGAATGACCGTGATATCGCGCTGCATGTTGCGCTTCAGGGCGCTCCACTCAGAGCGCGGCGGGCGACCGGCCTTATCCCATTTGGTGGCTGACTGGAGGTAACCAGGCAGATTGCCGGGGATGAATAGCGTTTTGGGACGCATGTACTGGTATTCCTCAGTGCCTTCCCAGTGTGCGTGCTTGTAATCCACCACCAGACAAAGCTCTTCCACCGTGAACTTGTCTTTCAGGCGGGATTTGATGTGCCCCATCGACGACTGCGCCTCGGTGTGTTTTGCGCCGCTAGTTTTGTTCAGGTGACGTAAAACCTGACGGGAGCGATTGATAATTGACCACTCATCGTCTGGTTGCGACGCAACCTGACAAAAGGGTTTTTTATCTGATGGATCATGTTTTGATTTTACTGACGGATCGTCGCCAGATTCTGGCGGGTCAAAACTGTTATTTTTGCTGGATTCTGACGGGTGAAAATTTGACGCGTCAAAATTCGGTGCATCAGATTTTGATGCGTCAAATTTTGATGTGTCAGATTCTGACGCCTCAGATTCTGACAGGTGAGCAGCAGCTGATTCGCGCAGTTTTTTGACGTTCAGCTGATACATGTTGGAGTTGTTGCGGTTACCTTTGCGACGTGAAGTGCTGGTCAGCCAGCCATCACTTTCCAGCTTACGGATCGAAGTACGAACAGTACTCGGACCAGCGCCTATCTGACGGGCGATGGTGGCGATTGAAGGCCAGCAAACGCCTTCGTCGCTTGAGAAGTCAGCCAGGCGTGCCATGATGGCTACCATAGTGATCTTCATGCCGGATGATGCGCAGCCGTCCCAGACGAATGCAGATAATTTAACGCTCATGATTTACCCCAACCTCTCTGAAATATTGCTTGAACCGTTCGAGAGAGCTGAAGCACTCACCATGTTCGTACTTGTCACGCAGGTAGATAACGCGGTCGTTTTCTGGCTCCCAGCGGATGACCCGCACAGGGATGCCGCGCTTGTCTCGAAAAATACGGTCGAGTTCTCGCATGTGATCGCCCTCATTCGCTGGTTAGCATCACCCACAGCCCACTCAACAAAGCCGTGGTTAACTTCTTCGCTGACGCCTGGTACATTAAGCACATACCGCAGCGGCTCATTGCTGAAGCGGCCACCAGCAGAGGGAAGGCAACGGAATTGCGGTAATCCTGATTTTCTGGTTAAATTGATCACGCGATTAGTTCTCCACACACGTTGATTTAGTCGCATCGAACGCCGCGGACTGCAATCCAGCGGCGTTCACCTTTTCTGGAGCGCAAAAAACGCGATACAGCAGCGTCAGATGCTCCTGCCACTTCGCCATTACCTGATAGCTGTTCTCTTCAATCTGCTCACGCTCAGCCGCATCAATCACGCCATCAGCGGTTGCCTTGCGAATGTAAGCAGAATGCTTGCCAATCCACTCAACCGACTCCATCAGGCGCTGATTGATATCCGCGTTATCAACATCCTCAATGTCCACCAGCGGTACGTTGACGCTGTTCGATTGACGGGACACGGCATTAGCGATGTGCTTTGTGCCGCTTGCCTGCTGCAGAACCATTGCCCAACCCATTGGGAAAATTTGATCGCCATTGGTGCGCAGGCGGTTAAATAGCGCATCCTCGGTTACACCCAGCCATTCAGCTGCTTCTAAGTACCCACCCGGAAGACTTGAAATCGTCTTCTTTATTGCTACCACCAGCCATGCCGGCTGCTTTTCAACTTGCCAGTGCTTCTGATCCACGGTTAAGCCCTCTAAACTGTGGTTAAAATTAGAAAGCTGTCGATATAGACTTGTGATCACACTTACGATTTGCAGGGAACGGTTTCACTTCTTCCGCTGAAATCGTCCCGTCTTCATGGAGGATCACGGTGATGTCACGTTTGAGTGAAATCGCTTTAAAGATTGCGCTCTGGTAAACGCCTAAATCGGTAGCTGCTTTCGTCTGGCCAAACTGCTCTACATAATCTTTGAGTTTTATTCTCTGGCTCATAATCATCTCCTAATGTATAGGCTTAATTATCACCGCCAGAGGTAAAATAGTCAACACGCGCGGTGTTAGTTATTTATCCCGTGCGGTGATAAATTTCACATATGAATGCAAAGAAAAAGCCGCTCACTAACGAGCAAATCGAAGACGCGCAGAGACTGAAATCAATCTATGAGCGCAAAAAAGCTGAGTTGGGTATTTCCCAAGAGTCTGTGGCGGACGCACTGGGCGTAGGTCAATCAGCTGTCGCATCTTTGCTGAATGGAGTAAATGCTCTGAATCCCAGCAATGCCTCAGCATTAGCCAAATTCTTGAAGGTAAGTGTTGGAGAATTTAGTCCTAAAATTGCTGCTGAGATCGCTGACATGTATCAGTCGATTGGTGAAGAAAACATTAGGTCAAATCACTATGAATACCCCCTGTTCACTTATGTCCAGGCTGGTGATTTTTCTGAGGTGGGTAGTTTTACCTCCAGAGATGCAAAGGCATGGGTCCCTACAACTAAGAAAGCCAGCGATAAAGCGTTCTGGCTTGAAGTGAAGGGTCACTCAATGACCGCGCCGCAGGGCGTTCGTCCAAGTTTCCCAGAGGGTATGCTGATCCTCATCGACCCGGCAGAACCGGTTGAGACTGGCGACTTCTGCGTGGCGTCTGCGAATGCTGACTCAGAAGTGACTTTCAAAAAGTATGAGAAGGATGCGGGTGTAAGCTATCTTGTGCCGCTCAATCCTGCTTATCGGATTTTAGACTGTGATCATAGTTGCCGGATCATAGGTAAGGTGGTGAAAGCTCAATGGCCTGAAGAGACATTTCAATAAAGATTTCTCAGTATTTGACGATAATCTGAATGAGCTCAACTGATGCTCAAAACTTCTCTTTTGAATGCTTTGATACTGCTAGCCCGCGTCCGGCGGGCCTTTTTGTTTTCGCACAAAATTTGCGGTGCTTAACAAATTGTGGAGCATCTATTTCCTAATTTTCACATCGTAAGTATCATTATTATCGTCAGCTTATGCTGACAGATGGTTTGCCCCAATTGAACGAGTTTATGCCCGTCTAGCGCGGGCTTTTTTATGCCTAACGCTCCAGTACTTTTACCGCAGCTTCCATTGCTTTGACCAGTAGCTCAGACTGGGCGGGATTCTTCGATGCCAGCGCCGTTCTAAGTGCATCTGCTATCACATTTGTTTCGATTCAACTCCGTAATCATGAAGCGTAAGAACCACGTCTCCGACCACCCTGCACATCTCATCATAAAGTTCTTCTGATTGCTTGCTCATGGTGCTCCCATCGATCAAAAAACACTCAAAACATACATTACTAAATGCTCAATCTGATGATTATGCGTGCAGAAAATTTTTAATATCATTTCAATCAATGACATAAACACCGCAGGATATATAATATCTCCGGCGGTGTTGACTGATTTATCACTTCCGGCAATAATGAATCTATCAACAGCGAATAGGCAGGACGCCCACGAAGTAGCCGCCCGAGGCGTAAGAAGATCGGGATGATTCGCTAAAGCAGTTGCAGTGGTGTGAGGGCAGTACTGTGGAGATGATTAAAAACATGTCGAACACAACGCTCCGGGACCTGATTACTTTTTTGAGGCTCTTTCCAGATGCTGATGTTGTCTGTTGCGGTGATGCCGGTGTGGTGAGTGTGAAGTGTGAATTAGAAAACGTGGTTCGCGGACCAGCGTTTTAAGAGTACTGAATTGCTGTGTTGGCGGTTACTCATGATGGTTTGGTTTAACCGCCCTTTTTCACAACGACAAGGACATTTGCAAAGCGGGTGTTTTCGAACGCTTTAGAGACGTGGAGTAAGTGTCCTTATCGTTGTGGTGAATGCGGCCAGCGCACGCGGAAGACTGACAAAGATTGCATACAGTCTAAGAGTCTCCGCTCTGGTGTCTGTCAGTCTGACCAGAGCACCGGGAGGCACCCGGCACCGCAGCAACCTTTCAAGTGTGTGGAGTAATCGGGCTGTGGGTTATTGCAGTAACCCACCAGCCAACTTAAGCGAATCCCAAAAGTTTTTTATTGCCGTCACTGGCAAGGGATTCATGCAACCAAAAATCGTGTGTGGAGAGTTTCATGGAAAAGCCAAACGACCATATCACCGTAGGCATTATCACCCTGCCCTACAGCCATATCCTCAACGGCTGGGTTATGCCTGACGGGTCGGTAATCAGTAATCCCATTAAGGCGCAGCGTGAAGCTGAGCGGCTTAATAAAACCATCAACATCACCATTCACTGAGGGCGATGACATGCATCATTTTAAATCGAACAAAGAAGTCGTCGCTGCCGGCCACCAGTTCGCTAAGAACATCGGCAAAGAAACCTCTCTTATGGACATGGCGAAGATGGTAACTGAACTGGCATCACGTCTCGACGTGGCCACCGTTCGCGCCAATCTCATGGCTGGAGAGGTGCTGCGTATCAACAGCGTCCTGCCTGATACCATCGCGGCGCTTCAGATTGCCGGGGCTGATATGACCCTGATTGACGATCTGAATGCAGCGCTTGCCACTCCAGCCTGTAATCAGTGGATTCGAACATTGCGTGGTGAAGCACTTGGGGAAGCCCGCCGCGCTGTAACAACACTGGGTAACCACCAGCAACCGGGTATTTCACATGCGATCAACATCATTTCCCAAATGGAAATGGATTTACTCCGCTCACGCACGGTAACCCTGAAGGTGGTGTCATGAAAAAGGTCGCCCAATTCCGGCGCAGCAATGGGGCGAATGCCGGATTCAGTGAAAAGTTAGCCTGGCAGTTATCAAAGGGCCCGGCAACGGGCCGGGAGTTGGCAGAACGTCTCGGTATGACCCTCAGTGAGTTCAACCGTTTAGTTATTCACATATTACGCAGAGGAGGCGAAACGCTGCAGGTTGAAGCCTCTAATCAAATCAGCCTTGGCGGCGGCTATATTGACCGCACTTACACCCTGGTCAGAAATCCACGTCGTGTTGCCTCCCCACCATGTAAGCCAATGGTGATCAACTACAGGAATGACTGCTCTGAAGAGGCAAAGAAGCGCCACCGAGAAGCAGCAAAACGCCGCGCCCGTCTGATTGCCAGCGGGCTGTATCTGGAATGCATGGGTTAAGGATGGTGAGTAATGGAAAAGCTGAATGAGTTAGTTGAAGCGCTGTATCCGAAATATGGTGCGCCGGGTTCGCGTGACGTTGATGTCACCACTCGCCGGAAAGCAATCGACGAGTCTGCTGCAGCTATTGCCGAAGCATTCCGGGCGCTGGAACAGGAAGTGCAGAAGAACCTTGAAGGCGCTCTTGCTTGGCAGCAGCGCGCAGAAGCAGCAGAGGCGAAGCTGGCAACGGCTGAGCGTGCGATTGATAACCTTGATGCTGAGCGCAGTGTGATGCGGGCGAAGCTGGCAGAGCT
Organism: Type-F symbiont of Plautia stali; assembly: GCF_059731105.1. Classification (NCBI taxonomy): domain Bacteria; kingdom Pseudomonadati; phylum Pseudomonadota; class Gammaproteobacteria; order Enterobacterales; family Enterobacteriaceae; species Type-F symbiont of Plautia stali. Next base: position 2,873,335 of record NZ_AP035909.1, read on the forward strand.
GGAGAAGCAGCAGCCTGTGGCGTGGACAGACGAGCAGGAATTGCGGGACGTTAAAAATCACGGTTGCGGATATTTGTTCACTGTAGACCCAGTAACGTCTAACGCAGCCCCCCGGCGGATTATCAATCTATTCACCCGCCCCGCGCCCGCCGTCAGCCTGGCGGGGCTGGTGCCAGATGAAATGGTTGTTGAACCTTTCAGCAGGCCGGTTGATGCTCAGAAAGCCCTTGAGTCAAGAGCTGAAGGATTCAACTTGTGCCGCGCCGCCATCCTGCGCAACATTGAGGAGGCGAAATGAAAGAGCGTCCAGTCATCTTTAACGCCGACATGGTTCGTGCAGTTCTCGACGGCAGAAAGACTCAGACGCGCCGGATCATGCGGGTGCAGCCTTCTGCCGATTTCTGTCCGATGAATATGGAACTGAAAACGGACTTTAACGCGCGCTGGTATACGCCCGGCATGGTCGATAAAGATGGCTACCTTCAGCCAGCCAAGAAAAAAGTTTTTGGTGTGGCCAGCGATGATGAGGGCTACACCTGTCCTTTTGGTGCAATTGGTGATCGCTTGTGGGTGCGTGAGACGTGGGCAAGATACAACATTGACCAATACAGCCACGACATGGCTTACCGCGCAACTATTCCAGACGATTGGCCGAAAGAAGGCCGCTGGCGCCCATCCATCCACATGCCGCGCTGGGCTTCCCGCATAACGCTGGAGATTACCGGCGTTCGTGTGGAGCGGATGTACGATATCAGTGAAGTCGATGCACGCGCGGAAGGCGTGGAGCAGTTACGGGGCGGTTTCTGGCGTCATTATCAGCCCGGCTGGACTCAGCACCAGCTGAGCGCACGCGGTTCCTTCGTTACGTTATGGAAGTCTATCTACGGCGATGACAGCTGGCTGGCTAACCCGTGGGTGTGGGTCATTGAGTTTAAGCGCGTGGAGGTGGAGTGATGTCTAAGTGCAACGCTTTACTGTATGCCATGGTTGTTGGGTTTGGATTTGTGGCGGGTATTCATACATATCTGGCCTGGTCATCGATACTTGAAATTGTGTGGCAAGCCGTTAAAGCGGCGGTGACAAATGCCTAAATCCCCCGCCGAACGCAAAGCCGCGCAGCGTGCCAGACAGGCCGCTGCCGGTGGTAAAAAACTGGAGCTGGCGCTGGATAGTCAGGAACTGGTGATGCTGGCGCAGAACTGCGCCACACGCCGCTTCGGTCGTGAACCATATGAGCTGAACGAGTACATAGCGCTGTTAATTCGGAAGGATGCTGCTGAGCTGATGCAGCAGCTGGAAGTGCTGTCCCACCAGCAGTGCGGGAAGTGCAAAGAGCAGCTGCCGGTGCAGTCATGCCCTTGCCAGGGTGAAGCAGCGTGCTGGGCCACCAGCGGCTGGCATGAACTGAAGTTGAATATCAATACGCCGTGACGTGTCACGGCTAAACAAACCTGATGCAGCAGGAATGTGTGGAGAAGAATATGCACCACGACTTTATGAGTGAAAAAGAAGTTTTGGACGAAATTGGTAAAGCGAGAACGGCACTCTGGCGGCTGCGCAAACAGCATGGATTTCCAGCGCCAGTGCTAACACATCCGGCGCGGTATAGCCGCAGAGCGGTTGAGAAATGGATTTGTGATGGAGGGATTAACCGAGCTGTTTGACGTGCCAGAATATTTTATCTGCATACAACTCATATGCCTTTCTTTGATCTTCCAGCCAGTCGTGTTTGTTGTACACAGCCATGACACCACCAAGTTCATGCCCCAGCATTTTCTCAGTGACATGGGGCATGACTCCCTCACTTGATAAGTTAGTCACCAATGAACGGCGGAAGTCGTGGGTGCGCCATTCAGGAATATCAATAGCCTCTCTCAGTTTCCGCATGTACAAATTCGATGAAGAGCGATCAATAGCTTTGTCGAGTTCTTGCCCCGGAAACAAAACCTTATTCCCGCTATTTAGCAGGCGCTCCACCATGGGCTTCATTTGCTCAAAGATAGGACGCCTGATGATGTTGCCCATCTTTGAATGTTCGGATGGTGTGGTCCATATCCAATCGGTGGTATTAAACTCAGCAGCGTTAGCCAGGCGAAGCTCAGACAAGCGAGCGCCCCACAGCAATAGCATCTGATGAAGCAACCTGTTGGAAGTGACGATCTTGCTGTTCTCAAGCGCCACCCATATTTTTGCTAACTCGCTATAGGTCAGAACTCGATCACCAACGTCTGGCTTCTTGCCAATATTTTTGACGCTCAGTTTTGTGATCTCACATGAAGGTATCAGCTGCCGGCTGATGCACCAGTGAATGACTGAGCGGAGTTGAAGCAACAGAACGCGGGCTTTCTTCTTATTCAGGTTTTCCTGTTTATCAAAGAACTGGACCCAGGCTGATACAGGGATGTTGGCAACAGGCACATCTTCGAATTCGTTGTACATGGTGTTGTACACAACTGATTTGTACAGCACCTGTGTATTGTGCTTTAGGTCTTTAACATATTTTTCCCACCAGTTATCCAGGCACTCCTTAAGAGTCAGTACACCAGTGCTTCCGGCAAAATAGGTTTTTGGGTTAACCCCCTTCGTGTACAATCCACGCATCTCACCTACGGCAATGCGGGCATCTTTCAGCGATGTTGAAGGGTAGCGACCGACAGTGAGACGCACAGGCTTTCCATTCCAGCGGTAGCGGTGCTGAAATGTAATCGTGCCAGATGGAGTGATGCGAACGCTCAGCCCGTCACCATCGGTTAGTTCCGCTGGTCCGTTGTAAGCTTTGCCATTGATGCTTCTTAATTTGGTATCACTCAGCGCCACAATGATGTCCTGTACACAATTCCTAAAGGCATTCTGTACTCAATGTGTACTCATTGGCAAGTGAACGAGGCGATGTTAAAGGAGAAGTAAGGGAAACCGAGCGAAACAAAGTAGAATGCAAGGCTTGTAAAAATCTGAGGTTTTACGATAGGATGCGAACCGTCGGAACAACTTCAAAACTTCCGCAAACGAAGTCCCCTTAGTTAAATGGATATAACGAGCCCCTCCTAAGGGCTAGTTGCAGGTTCGATTCCTGCAGGGGACACCACATTCTACAGAACCCGCCTCCACCGACACGAACAAAACCCCTTCAGAAACACCCTTTACCGCAAATCATATACAACCGACGCGAACCGACATGAATTGACTACGCCGACTTTTTGCGGGCATATTGTGGGCACACCAAAAACTATGCCCGGAATTATGCCCACATGCTGACCGTCAAGCAGATTGATGCTGCACGCCCTAAGGAAAAGTCATATCGCCTGGCCGATTCTGGCGGTCTGTTCCTTTTCGTTCCCCCTACCGGCAAAAAGGTCTGGCGGCTGCGTTACCGGTTTGACGGGAAAGAAAAGACGCTAGTAATTGGGCCCTATCCTGAGATATCGCTTACAGAAGCCCGGGCCCGCCAGTCTGAGGCCAAGATGAAGCTGCTTGCTGGCGTTGATCCTGCCGAGCAGAAGCAGTCGCTGAAGAAGAAAGAGAAAGAGGCTAATGCTGACACCTTTGGCGATATCTTCGGGGAATGGTATGCCCACAAGTCTAAAGTCTGGTCCCCGGGTTATGCGGATGAGCTACACCGGATGTTCACAGACGACATTTTGCCGATCATCGGTCACCTGAAAATGGAAGAGGTTGAGCCAATGGTTCTGCTGAAGGTCATCAGGCTTTTCGAAGAACGTGGCGCGATGGAGAGAGCGGATAAGGCCAGGAGGAGGTGTGGCGAGGTTTTCCGGTATGCGATCGTAACCGGGCGAGCTAAGTACAACCCCGCGCCAGACCTTGTCGATGCCCTGCGAGGATACAGAAAGGAGAACTACCCTTTCCTTCCAATTAACCGTATACGGGAGTTCCACAGGGCGCTTGAAGGGTATGGTGGAAGCGTGATTGCAAAGATTGCGGCGCAGGTTCTTCACTACACCGCTCTGCGTACAAAAGAGTTACGCTCGATGGCATGGGCGAACGTCGACTTTGAAAATAGACTTATCACGATTGACGCCGAAGTAATGAAGGGTCGGCGTATACACATAGTGCCTATGTCTGATCAGGTAGTCGAACTGCTGACTTTCCTGAAAAAGGTCACCGGCCAGTACCTGCTCTGCTTCCCGGGCCGTACTGACCAGAAGAAGCCTATCAGCGAGAATACCGTGCTCGGTGTGATAAGAAGGATTGGATATGAGGGGCAAACCAGTGGGCACGGATTCCGTCACCAGTTCAGCACCGTCATGAACGAACTTCACTGGAACAGTGATGCTATTGAGGCCCAGCTGGCGCACGTGAACTCGCAAGGTACGCGAGGAATTTATAACCATGCCCAGTATCTTAATAACCGTATTGAGATGATGCAACATTGGGCTGACTGGCTGGATGGTAAAGGGGCATAGCCCCTTTCGCCTCAGATTGTCGGTCGGTAAGGCTCGTATAGAGTCAGAACCTCGGCAGTCACCTTCCCAAGCACCACGACCCCCTCAAGCCCATTCCCTTCTAACGTCTCTCCATCCTGAGTGATGATGCCTGTGCTGAATAGTTTCCCCAGTTGCGGGTAATCGTCGAACTGGAATGCGACCGTGTCGCCCGGCTTCGCCTGAAGCGATCGGTCTATCAGAGCGAATCCGCCTGGCGTCTCTATCCGGAGCATGTGGTTTGGGTGAGGTGCAAACAGCCTGTTGAGATCGAGACGGCTCTCGACGTAATCCTGCGCCGGTGACTGAAATCCCATGACTACCTCACATATCCCATATTACGCAGGGCGTAGGTGCGGTTGTCACCGTTTTCTGTCGCCAGCTCCATGAACATATTCTGTTCGCGTCGTATCCACTGGTTGCACTGCTGCAGCGTCCAGTGATGGTTTACGGCCTCCAGCTTCGCCTGGAATGCGCTGGTCGTCACTATCTGACGCCCTAGTCGGTCCAATGTGATCGCCTGTACGAATGCAGGCTTTATCTCGTAGTCTCGCGCCATCAGTAATCCTCCTCTGATAAATACTGTATGAATAAACAGTAATATCGATCGGTGGATTTGATCAAGGCGAAGCGAGTAGCAAAATTGTAAAGCTGCAGCTGGTGCTGAATTTATGCTCTATAGCCCGAGCGCTGCATAGTTTTGCATGACGAAAATACATAACTTGCTCACGTTTCGCTATTGCCAGATTCATCACTATCTATTGGCCCGGAACCCTGTATGGTGCGACTGTCAGCGGATGCTGATACTGAGATTTTTCCTTTTTGTCCCAATTGATGCCTGCGTAACGCGGGCTTTTTTGCGCTCTGAAATCGGTGAGTAGATAACCATTAAAAACGAGACGTAAGGCTAAAGTTTTTCTTCGGGTTGGCGATACTTGCTGTGAGGTTCTCCTCACTGATATGTGTTGATAAATTTATGGTTGCCCGCCTCTGGTGGGCTTTTTTTTGCGCATCCCCCAAATTAGTTACCGCTTACGCTTGTAATACCAGCTCAGCCCCCTACCATATGACTGTTGTGTACAGGCCCGCGCTCCTACCGCTGGCTGAAGAGGCGCATGGCTGGCTCGCCTTAAACCTCGTCACAATCATGAGATGCCTCAAAAGAGTGTCACTGGCTCCACCACAAATTATGCCCGCCACCCGCCTCGGGGGTGGGTAATTTTTTGCCTCCCGCCTGGCTCCTGTTGTGATGATGACCTACCCTGACAAAACCCACCCCGTAGCCTGCTCAGAGAGGCGCGGTTGAGTCATTGCCCGGTCGCCGGGCTTTTTTATTGCCTCACGCAAATGATCGATTCCTTGATCATCACCTATCTCAATGACAAAATCCCGTATCAAAATTTTCAGGTGTCAACATGGCTAAATTATTTGCCCGCTACATGACGATTGGAGTTCTCAACACGCTGATTCATTGGGTCGTGTTTGCTATCTGCATCAAGAACGGACAAACCCAATCTCTGTCAAATTTCATCGCATTCTGCGTTGCTGTCACGTTTTCCTTTTTCGCTAACGCTAGATGGACTTTCAGCGCTGAGGCCACAACCTTTCGATACATGATGTACGTATTCTTTATGGGCATGGTTGCTACGCTCGTAGGTGGATATGGCGATAAACTGAAAATAAATCCGATCGTAACGTTAGTGTTATTCTCGGGGATCAGTCTTGTATGCGGCTTCCTTTATTCGAAATATGTAATATTTAGAGAGAAACAATGAAAATTTCGTTAGTCGTTCCTGTCTACAATGAAGAAGACGCAATAAGGTTCTTTTACAGCGCAGTCAGACATAAAGAATTCCTGAAGCCATATGAAATAGAAATTGTCTTCGTAGATGACGGCAGCACCGATTTCACGGCGCAGCTGATGAAGGATATGCAGGAGGAAGATCCACTGGTCCGAAACGTATTCTTTACAAGAAACTTCGGCAAGGAAGCAGCTCTATTTGCAGGAATCGAAAATGCCACTGGTGATGCCATTATCCCAATTGACGTTGATTTGCAGGACCCGCTGGAAGTCATACCTAAGCTGATTGAGCGCTGGCAGGCAGGGGCCGATATGGTCCTGGCTAAGCGGATTGACAGAAGCACTGATGGACACATGAAGCGCAAGACTGCGGAGTGGTTCTACAGGCTGCACAACAAAATTAGCTCGCCAAAAATTGAAGAGAACGTTGGCGACTTCCGCCTGATGTCACGCGATGTGGTTGAGAGCATCAAGCTTTTGCCTGAGCGAAACCTTTTTATGAAGGGAATTCTGTCATGGGTTGGCGGAAAAACCGATATCGTTGAATATGCCCGTGCAGAACGCGTTGCAGGCAGCACAAAATTCAATGGCTGGAAACTTTGGAACCTGGCCTTAGAGGGGATAACCTCTTTCTCAACTTTCCCACTGCGCATGTGGACCTATATCGGATTTTTCGTTGCCGCCCTGTCTTTTCTTTATGGCGTGTGGATGATTGCTGACAAGCTGATCTGGGGGAATCCCGTCGCTGGTTATCCTTCGATTCTGGTATCTATTCTGTTTCTTGGCGGGGTGCAACTCATAGGCATTGGAGTTCTTGGCGAGTATATCGGAAGAATCTATGTCGAGACGAAACAAAGACCCCGGTATGTTATAAAGAGGGACGAAAAATGAATGCTCTGAAAATTTCTTTTGCCCTTTTAATTTCAGCCTGCGTGATGGTATCGTCGCTATTATTTCTATCTTGGAACAGTTACAAAACGGTAGAAGTTCCAAGCTTTGATGACAATAAAGATTTCACATCAATTGATAGCTGCTATTTTAACGAAAAATTCATGACGGTAAAAGGATGGGCTTTAAATCCTGAGCACCCTAACAATCATGCTGTCATATATGCGAGAAAAAATAAATCTGATGAGTGGGTCGTTGTAAAATCCTCTATTGTGAGCAGGCCTGATGTTAGCAGGTTTTTTAAGGTCAATTCTGTTTATGACAGATCGGGATTTGAAGCATCAATCAGGAACATAAGCCTTCTGGGCGGCCTTTCTGGAGAGATAGCTGTGATTATCAATGAAGATAAAGTCAAGGCAAGAGGGATCAGGTATGAATGCAAGTAAAATAAAGTTACTATGTGTCATTGCAATGGCCTGCATTTTCTACGCGATTATGTTCCAGCATCTTTCTCTCAGGGGTGCTAATGATGATGTGTTTTTCTCAAAAGCGCTTGAATCAAGGGGGTTGGTAGATTTCCTTTTATATAGATATGACACATGGAGCGGACGAGTAACTTTAGAGGGGTTACTGACTGCTACAATAGGAATTGAAACCTTTTGGAAAATTATCATTCCGACATCTTTCATTGTTTTAGTTTGCTCTATAAGTAAGCTCGCAACTAATAGTGTAGGGTTTTATACCACTATAGCTGCTGCAGTGATTTTGTTGCTAACACCAAGAATGATCAATGAAGATTCTTTTTTTTGGGTAACTGGCGCCTATAATTATATTATACCTTTTTCTCTTGCAATATATTCACTTAGCGTTTTCTCCAGCATGAAGAGAGGAGTGATTAACTCCACACTTTCAATACTAGCATTATTAATCGCATCTTTTTCTGAGCAGTCAGCGATTTTTCTTTTGCTAATATCAATCTTGATGCTGGTTTTGAAAAAAGTAAGACCCTCTTGGTATTCAATTATTTACATATCGGTTCTGGCAATATGCTCTCTTATAATGTTCAGTGCTCCTGGGAACTCATTGCGATTTGCAGCTGAATCAGCTACATGGATGCCTGGATTCGGAGAATACAGCATCCTGACCAAAGTTATGTTTGGAATTGACCGGCTTGGCAGCACTTACAGCATGCCATATAACATACCAATATTTTGCCTGTCTGCAGTTCTGATTTATTTAAACAGGGGCAGGAAACTAGGATTCCTCCACTTAGCTTCATGCTTTGTCATATTTACATACATGGTATTATCTTTGATTACGAGTCTATCTGGTCATGGACTCTCAAGATTTTTCTTTAATTGGCTTTCCCCTGATTTGCTCTATCCGTGGCCTGAAAAATTCTCATCTCTTTCTGGATGGGCTAACATGTTGTTTACAATGATTTATTCTGTATGCATTATGTTCAATTCTGCACTGCTGATTAGAGGGCTGGACAGAACTACCGTTCCGCTAATAGCTATTTCTTGCGGGATGGCCAGTGTAGTAATGATCGGCTTCTCACCAACAGTTTATGCTTCATATTTTCGGGTTGCATACTTGCTTCACATATGCGCTGTAATAGCATTATGTAGCGCTGTGCATAACGAGATTTTGCATAGAAAGGGAGGCAGTGCCTCCCCAGATATCAGATCGAGCAAATAACAAAGCACATCAGCTCTTCATAACGAATGCCGTAGCGCTCGCCTGCGGCCTTCGCCTCTCTGATTACCTTTCCGGTCTTGTCGTCTCTTTGCTCTGGAATAGCATCCCACTTATCCAGACAAACGATGCCATACCGGAAAGGATCAAGACCTTCCCCTTCAAACGCTGCGATAACATCCTGAGCAATTACGCCGGTATGAATTCGGGCGTCCTCACCTTTCTGTTCCTTGTCTTCCTTAAAGCGGAACATCTTTATCAGGCCTTTTACTTTTGAAGCAACACGCTTTTCCACATCCGTCAGGTCGCGAATATCAGTTTTCAGATTCCCGTCCGATGTGCTGATAGTCGATGTGGATGAGTAAATCTGCCCCCACCGATAAGCCGCTGTACCGAGTGAAAGGGACGCATCAATGTTTGGCGCAACGCTGTTGTTGGAAAACTCATTGATCGCGATGCCTACCGCTACAGCTGTATCGTTGTTAGCAGTCAGGATTGCAGAGGTGCGATAAGTGGAGACCTGCTTGAAGACCAGCTGGTTAGAGATTGCCGACGCACTTGCAGGGTAATAGCGCGCCTGCAGAAGATAAAGATAATCTCCATCCGCCGTCTTGCCAGTGGTTCGGTTTCGGATAACCTGGTCGGTCACGCAGGTTGTGTTGGCGTCACCGATGTCTGTCAGGAAGCTGCCATAGCCATTGCGTACGCCGATGATCGCACCAGTGGCGTCGTAATAGTTAATTGCATAGTCGGCAGGCATACCGATGGCTTTGCCATCAGTCAGGCTGCCAGCGCGGAACATAATGCCATTATTCCACGTTGTTCCGTTTGGACTGAAGTCCATGCCTGTTGAGCAAGGATTCCCACCAACGCCGCCGCCAGCACTTAGGCGAAGGCCAATCACTGGCGAATTTGCACTGTACGGGTCGATGGTGTTGACGGTCGTCTCTTTGAAATCTGTACCCAGGTTCACAAAGTCCATCTCAAGACCGAAAAGCGGCCCCGTCCCGGCGTTCCTGCGCCCTTCCATATACGATGCCCATACAGGGTTAGGTGCTGTCGCGTAGTCGTTGTAACCGAATGCGCCGACGCCGATCGTATTCATGTTGGCTGCCGGGTCATCACTTGCACGGCTTGCGCCTACTAAGCCATAGCCGCCAGATTTGGCAACTGACACAGTTTCCGAAATATACTCGATTGGGTCACGAAAGCTGGCCGTCAGCCATGGTGATGTGCTGCCAAGACGCAATCCCATTTGCCCGCCCGGGGACATGTTGAATGCCCGGCCAGTAAGATTGGAAAAGTCAGGCACACCACCGCCTGCTGAACCAGCATTGCTTTTACCGGTAATTGTTACGCCTGGGTGAATTGACCATACAGCAGAATTCGTAGCGCTCAGCACCTTATAAGTGGCATTACCATTGCCATCAGGGCTTACTTCGACGAGATCGCCACCGGAAGCAGCAGCTGCGCGGTTGAAAGCTGCAGTGCTGTCATATGTGCCGGTTGGGTCGGCGCCATATGTCAGAACGTTGACACTGCGCTTAATTCGTCCAGCGAGGTCTTTGACATCAACGGACAAGGAATTGTCAGTCGGCCATAAGGTGTTTACGTGCAAGTTACTCATTATTACCTCGCCCTGCGTGCGCGGATGTGCCCGTTAACAGTAACGGTTCCCGAAGTGAAGCTGGTGTATGCCACCAGATAGATTGTTGTGTTTGCTGATACGTTGATGCGCTGCGTAGGAACCGCAAATTGCTGGGTGGCCGTGTTAAGCGTACTCATCAGTTGATAGCAGTTTGGGAAAGAAGGCTGCGTCGCTGACGTGGTGTTTAACCCGCCGATCAGCGAAGTAAGCGCCGCTATTGTTGTGTCAAAGCGGATGACGCCACTGACATCCCAGTCACCAGGAGTAAGCACCAGCGAGGTTGCGTTTAGTGCGGTGGCGGTCGTTACAGCGGTATTTGATGTCGTGGCTGTAAGCACTTCACCAACTTCACCTGTTGCTGCGCTCGTTGCGTCAGTCACGCCCTTCTTACTTGCAACAATCTGATTTCCTCCCGCCGTGCTACCGTCACCCACATAAAGTTTCTTGGTTGTGAGGTCCAGCACCAGCTCTCCCTCAAGTGGCGTGTATGCTGCGACCTTTGCGGTTGTACCGCGCTTAACCTGAATAGAGGCTGCCATTCATCCTCCTTACAGGGTGCCGAGGTCGACAGCGCCGAGCGTCAGCGCAATTGATACGTTCGCTGAACCATCGACTCCCGTTGCTGATCCAGTTGCTGCACCTGTAAATGAGAACGTCCGTCCAGTAGTCCATTTCGCCGCGGAGGCTACCGTAAGAGGCTTGCCACCTGCCGTGGTGCCGTCGCCTATAACCAGCAGCCAGTTGTCGGTGTCGATTACGACTTCACGCGCCAATGGCGTATACGCGGCGACCTTTGCGGCTGTGCCGCCTTTTAACTGCAGTGATGCTGCCATGAGGTTTCCTTAGAGTTCGCCATAATCGACGTTGGAGGCTGATGCAGTAACCAGTTGTCCATCTGCAATGGTCCAGTGGCTGCCTTCAGGTATGACTACCTGCTGACCATCTGAGATGGTCATGTCGGGCCCGAATGACCATGCATTCATGCCAGCAGGAATATTTACGCTGTTGTCTATCGTCTGCTTATGCCAGGAGATAGGAGAGAACGCGCTGGATTCGAGAGGAACGTTTCCAGTTAGCTGCTCCTGAATATTGGCGTCGGCAGCAGCACGCGCATTAGCTTCAGCCAAATCAGCGGCAGCACGGATTGCAGCCTCTGCTGAAACTTCATCGTCTACGTATTTCTTGAAGTCTGAGACAGAGCTGTCGACATAGCGCTTTGGCACCGCGTCTGTCTCTGCAGCGGGGTCTGCAAGGTTGCTGATGCGGTTATTTAGAGCGTCGTAATAGCCGGCGAAGAAGCTGGGTTTCTTCAGGGTTAACGAGTCGAAGCGCCAGCCGAACTCCTGAATGAGCATTGTCAGCTTATCCAGTGCAGCCTCATGAGATGAGGCGGGGAACTTGCCGTTCTCGTAGTACTTTGTTTCCTGTGTTACCGGTGGATTCCGGTAAATAAGGATAGTGTTTTCTGTCGCGGTGACAGCGCCGAAAGTGAGGGATCCACCTCCGCTATCTCCCGCGCCAGTGACGGTGAAGTCAGTGCCATTAACCGGCTCGCTGATATTCCCCGCCGAGTCTGCAATCATCACCGAGATGTCGCTGTTCAGCAGGAAGTAAAAGGGAATGGTGAATGTCGCCGTGACCCCGTCAGCGTTATACTCCACGTAACTTTGGGTGGATGAGACTGTCATCTGCCTTTCTCCGGGCGTGTGTAATCCCCACAGGTAAATCCTGCGGTAAGAGGGTTGATGCGAAACATTCAGACAAGCGACATTGAAATGACCGCCATTGCGGCGGCGGTGCTATCTATTATCTCCATCCCTTATCTGGACTGGTGGGGGTTTCTGGTGGGCCCGGCGATGGTACTGATGTTCGCATGGGCCTATTACTCAATGGCTTTTGTGGTTTGGGTTGGTGAAGCTTTCAAAAGGCTTATCGGCCGAGCATGAATTGAGACGGCGGCACAAGAAAATCGTTGCCCTGATTTTTCCTGATGTTCTGCTCATAACGATGCAGGGAGCCGGGAGATAAAGACTCCTGCAGCTGATTAAGGATGAGGTAGTTCATTACCGGCCGCGCCCAGAAAAGGTTGATGAATGGCGTGTGGTCTACACTAAATCTGAAGGCATCCCCCGCCTTAGCGTCACCTGCTCTGGCTTTCTGAAAAAGCGTCACGATCTCATCAAGGTTACCGGCGACTGGACCTGCCAGAGAGGTTACCGGACCATTACCAAATCGGTTTGCTTCGCCGAAAAGGAAGTCTCCGAATATCCCCAGCCCGCCACCCTGCGCCGCTGCTGCCAGCAATGTTTTGCTATCTGCCGGTCGTGGCGTCTGCCCCTTCAGCATCAGCTTTGTCTGCATGGATAGATATCCGAACGTGGTCATCCACAGGAAAAGCTGAGCCAGCCCAACCATCTCACCCTTCCCGCTTTTAAACAGTGCGTTCTGCACGCTACCCCATCGCCCCTGACCCAGCGGTGCAGGTGTGTAGCCGCGACCAAACACTTCACGACCCAGCGCCTGCTGCATGAAAGATGCGGTAAAGGATTTGTACTGTCCGATAAAGCGAAGCAGTTCACCTTCTACCGTTCCCGGTTGCGTCCCCTGCTTCATCAGTGCGCGGGTTCGTGCCGTAGGCTCTGTCATTGCTACCATGACGCGATCGAGCACATATCCACGTAACTTATCAGCCAGTTGCTCACGGCCTGCCTGAAGGCTTTTCTCGTTCACGTTAACATTGCGATCGGAAACATACTTCGCGATGACGTCGTCGGGGATTGAATCAATTCCGTCAGGCGTCATGAATTTGCGGCCTTCAGAGCCTTTCAAATCCATCTGGCGATAGACGTTCCACTCAGCCTCACCAATGCCGTGCAGGTCAAGGGCGCGCTTTAAATCGCCGTTCAGCGATGCGTGTACGGAACCGGCGTTGTCAGCCAGCCAGTGAGAAATCATCGTGGCCGTCGTGTTACGTGAAGCATCTGTCCACCAGTTAAGGCCGTTGAGCTTGAAGAACTGGCGCTGTAGACGGGAAACCTTGCCGGGAAGAGTAACGTCGCCTGAGAAGCGCTGCAGGATTTCATCACGCATTGAGTCGGCGTAAACGCCAAGTGAGCTGAGAATCTGCTTCTGCTCAGGTGCAGAGTATCGCTTAAGTCGCCCCTGAATAGACTCAGTCAGCGCCTGCGGGAAACTCTTCCCCTGATAGCGGAGTTCCAGCGCGTTACTGGCAAGGTCGTTGAAGGATGAAATCAGCGCGCCGCCAAGCTTAATCATTGAATCCACGGCGCGGGTGGTTGAGCCAAAGCGGGCAAGCGCAGTTGAGCCTGGGATGTTTGTTGCGCCGGTCACCTCTGCCATCTGGCTTTTAATCTGGCTTCGGCGCGCATCCGTGAAGGCGCGCATGCCTTTTTCATTGCCGCGCAGATCGTTAGAAACCGTGTCGGCCAGATAGTTAAGCATGTTCTCCGGGTTTGTACCCAGGACGCGCATCAGACCAGTGTTGCGGGCTGAGGATTCAAGGCCGCCAAATATCGCCTCACGCAGGCTGCCAACACCGTATTGCTGATTGTACTCGTGCCATGCAATACCGTCTTTAAAGTGCAGCACGCGCTCCTGACTGGCACGTCGTGCTACGTTCTGCGAGCCTTTGAAGCCTTTCATCCAGTCAGGCTTTTCGGAGGACAGATGGACACCAGATGCCAGACCGTCATATACGTTTCGCAGAAAAGCATCAGTGTCTGTAACACCCTCAAAAGTGGCATTGTCCAGCCGTGGCAGGATTGACTGCTTCCACGCATCAAAGCCCGCGGCGCGGATTTTCATCATGTCATGCCCCTGACGGGCAATGTAGCCAGGCATTTTGCGAATCCATGCGCCAGCCTTGTTCGCGTCAATGCGAGCTGCTTCCTGCCACTTGGTGATAATCTCCGCAATCTTCACTGACTCAGCCCGCAGGCCAGTAGTAGACTCACCCTTACCCAGTCGCCACATCGCATCCGCAACCTCAGCATCATTTGTGCCGGCCGCAAGGAACTTCAGCACGTCAGCCTGTTCGAGGTCATGGTTCAGGCATGAAAGGTATTTAGAGCGCAACTGAAACTGCTCTGATGAAGCAGATGATCGGCTACCGGTTCGAGCCTCGTTGCGACCAACAAGAATAGCTGACAGCCCAATGTCTGGCCGATCCGGGAAGCTGTCTCGCAGAAATGCCAGTCGCTCAGCTGCCACCCGGGTATTGATTGCCTTGTTACGCGCCTCAATGACGTTTGCCAGCTTTTCCTGATTACCTAACTCTTCCGCTGCACGTAGCGCCGCATCCTGCAGTGAAATTCCCTCATTCTCAGCCCGGATACGCTTCACGGTATTTTCCATGTCGCGCACCAGCGTTTCCATTTCCTGCTCAGACAGTTCACGCCCGGCTGCCTTGTTGACTGCCTGCTCGCACTGCGTCAGAAACTGATTAGCCATTACATTCTCCTGAGCATACAGGCTGCATATTCCTGATACCCTTTGACCAGACTTTCGTCACTGGCTTGCTTCTGAATTTCACCCAGCGCCTCACGCAGTTCCGGCGAGTCCAGCTCATCGACACGGCTTTTAGCCAGCGCCAGCTCAGATTCAAAATCTTCCTGAGCATTCAGCAGGTCAGCATCATCACGACTTGCTCGCTGGTAGTCTGCTTCTGCATCCCTGCTGGCGTTCACTGTAGATGGCTCGGTATCGCTGCGCGGGCCTTTTCTGATTTGCTCGATTGATGGCTCCCGCAGTTCGGGCGCGGTCATATCGAAGAAAGGCTCAACGTCTGGCGCTTTACCCTGCATCATGTGCGACAGTCCTGCTCTAAAAGCATTCTGTCGCTGAGTCCAGTGGGCTTCGTCGATTCTCTGCGCGGCTGTTCGAACCCCCTCAGCAAGAGAGGTGCGCTGCAGCCCGGACTTTATCTGACCGGCACGATCGCTGATTCTTCCTGCCAGTCCGTCAGGGATTTCTCCGCGACCGATTGCGCTTAGCTCCCCTGAGGCTTTCTCTGCCGCGGCATTACCTTCCAGAGCCTGATTTATTTCGTCGTTACGTGAAGAGAGAGCCTGCTTTTCACTTTCAATATCGGCCAGCGCTCGCTGACGTGCATCGCGATACTTAATACGCTGTTGCTGATATTGTTCAGTCCGCGATTTAAGCGTTGCATCCAGCCGACTGGCTGCATGCTCATTTGCGGCCATCTCCGCCCGCAGGTCAGCTACGTTATCGATTCGGCCCTGCTGCAGGTTCTGAAGCGACTGCTGATACTCAGGGATCACGTCATCATATGCGCGGCTGTAGGCGTAATTGTCAGCCTCACGTGAAATGGTCTGGTCAAGTAACGGCGATGCATTATCAGGCTCACCTGCTGATACGCGACTCGGCGATACCGGCTCAGAAACAGGCTCAACACGCGCTGTTGTTTCAAGTGGCGACTCACTGGTGACGGTGGGCCGGCGCCCCCTAACCAAATCGGCAATTACTCCGCCACCGGCATGAAGCAGGCCGCCGCCGACCGTGCCATAGAAAAGGTTCTCCATGGCGCTTCCCAGCGTGAAATCATCACCCTCCGCCGCCGATGCCATTGCCATGGTCGGAAGAGTTGCGCCGGTCTGGAGTCCGCCCATTGCTGCGCCCTGCAGAAATCTCTCTCCGGCACGCCCAAGCAATGTCGCTGCGCGCGCCTCGCCAGCGAACGGCACCAGAGCCAAAGCAAGGTTGCCCGGGTCTGCCATTGCGCCAGCGAGGTTTGCCATCACGTTAAGAGGCGTGGCAACAAAGCCAGATGGAGCTGCAGCGGCGATCTGCTGCTTCGCCAGCGTGTCCTTTCGGTTCGATACCACATTATCCAGATATGTCTGGGTAACGCCCTCATCCGGGATGTTGATGCTTTTGACACCGTACTGCTTCAGCGTCGCGTCAGCCTGTGCCTTCGGCACCATCGCTGATGAGGTATCATTTAACTGTCCGTAAGCGCGGTTAAGGCGCAATGCAGAGTTAAACGGTCCTTCTTCAAACCCCTGCTCGAAAGTAGCAGCAAGCGATTCACCAAGACCTGACGCGGCATTGCCGATTGGCTGGTTAATACCCTGACCCGGGTCTTGTGTGTAAATCGTCAACGCTGTACTCCTTGCTGGAAGTTATCACCGAACAATGCGCGCTCCGGCGTCATGCCGCCTTTCTTCGCGTCAAACTTGGTTGGCGATGAGAAGAACTTGCCGATGCTGTTGATCAGCCCTCGATTCTGCTGGCCCGCTTTAGACAGGTCATTGAAGTTGGCGGTGATAGGCGTTCCGTTGCTGCCGTTAACCACCAGACCATTCAGCGTTAGAATCAGGCCGGTTTCATCAGCGTTGGTTACCCACTCTGCATTATCACGAATTCGAGAAAGGCTTTGCTGCCGGTTTATTTCATCACCCAGCCGCGGGTCACCCTGCAACGGCATAATCTGGTCTGCCTTCAGGTTTTCCAGATAATGATTTGCGCCATCTCTTACATCACTCAAATCCAGTCCGTAC
Source organism: Type-F symbiont of Plautia stali (assembly GCF_059731105.1). Classification (NCBI taxonomy): domain Bacteria; kingdom Pseudomonadati; phylum Pseudomonadota; class Gammaproteobacteria; order Enterobacterales; family Enterobacteriaceae; species Type-F symbiont of Plautia stali. The sequence goes on from NZ_AP035909.1 coordinate 2,890,348, forward strand.
TTAACCGGCAGCCGCCATGAGCCCTGCGTCTGATACTGCGAACCGAGAACATCCTGATAGGCCTGCTTTGCTGCATCGCCCGGGCTCATACCTTTCTGAATGTTGAGGTAGGTCAGACGGCGGCCCTGTTCGTTGAAGTTATTCCAGACGCCAACGCCACCAGGCTGATTAACCATCGTGGTTGCAAAGTCCTTTGACTGGCTGGCCCACTCACTGTCTGCAGAGTCAGATGCACCCTTGTTATCCGTATTGATTGCGTCTTTGATATCGCCGGTCTTCACGTTGCGGTTCTGCCACAAGGTATTCGCCGAACGCGGGTTATCCGTTGCCATCACGACCTGAAGAACGGGACCCGCTTTCTTCTGCACCTGCTGCATAACCTGATCTGCATAGGGGCCGAACTGACCGGCGATATTCTGAATCGCAGCCACGCTCTGCTCCTTGCTGGTGTCAATCTGCTGCAGAATGCCATCAGCCAGCGCATCCGGAAGAACGTCCTTGCTCTTTATTCCAAGCCGGGACTTGTCCACCAGAATAGCCTGAGCCAGCAACGCACCCTGAGACGGGTCCTGCTGGTAGGTCTGGTAAGCCGCCTTCACTTCAGGGGAGTTCTGGGCCAGCCAGCCGCCCGGGTCTTTTTCACGAGCGCCGATTACTTGCTGATATTTCTGGATAGCCTGCTGGTAACGCTGCTGGCGGAAAGCAAAATCGTCCTCGCTTCCCGTTGGCCTGATGCCTTGCACTGACGCCAGCCCCTCACCCGCCGACTTCGTATTGATGTCGGAGTAGATGGGCTGCAGCTGATTCAGCAGTGCGTACTGCTGGAACTGCTTATCCAGAATAGTCAGCTGCTCAGGTGTGGCGTCATGCGGTGCTGTGCTCATCCACTGCTCGCGGCTGATCGGGTTTGCGACCGGATTGCCAGACTCAATCAGGGCGGTGTCGTTGCGCATCTGGTCCTGCATCAGCAGGCGGCGCTGCGTATTCTGCTGATCAACCTTTGCCTGCGCCTGATTAATGATCCCATTTGTCTGCTGAGGGGTTAGCTGACCCCATGGAACGCCAGGGGCAAGCTGATTCGGATCTCTCTGTGATGACCATGCCCGGCTCAGTTGAGAGTCGCTCACCGGAGCGCCATATCCTTCCTGACGCGCCATTGCTTTGGCGACAGCCGTCATTTGCTGCGGGTCATTAGGGTTAAGTTTTGCGTCGACAGGAATGCCGGTTTGCTGGCTCACTGACTGCGCATACTGGACAGGGTTGTTGTTGTCTCCTGCCGGCGCCCACTTACTGATTAAACTGGAGAGGGTATCGCTGCCATTGTTGATGTGGTTACGCATCAGCTTGAGGCCCGCACGGAATCCGTGGTCAGGCGTGTCAAACTGCTCAAAGCCAGTGCCGTTATCGCCGCCCTTTCCCGCCCAATTATTCGTATTGCTGAAGCGGATATTCAGCGGGTTGTTATTTCGGGTAGCCAGAGTGGAAGGCGAGCCTGATGGCATTGATGCGCCATCACCGGCACCAACGGTCTGAGCTGCCTGAAATGCACCGTGCTGGTCGATTACATGTTGAGCATCTTTCTGGATGCCGTACTGCGCTGCAGACAGCGCCCACATGTTTCGGGAGCGGCTGGCAATCTCAGTCTTCGTTGCCGGGTCCAGATCGCTCTGGTCTATCGCCTGCAGGTGGGCAACGGCAAGCGCTTTGGCTGTGTTAGGGTCCTGCAGAATCGCATTCCCAACCGCAGCCGCGCTGTCATTCAGGTTAGCGACTGAAATCTGCTTAGCCTGATTCTGGCCCCAGTTAATCGCCTGATTCTCAAGCTGGCCGCGTGACTGCGCCCAGCGAAGGGTGTAGTCCTGCTTTTCGGTGTCGCTCATGCCGGGGTGCTGGGAGAAGAAATCTTCCTGGTGTTGCTTAATCAGTTGCTGTGCAGCCGGGATGTAGTCGATGCCGTCTTTCGATTGCTGCTGAGCGTCATTCAGCGCCTTGCCTAGTGATGACTGAGAGTTAACAAAGTCAGTCATGTACTGCGTGCCGCGAACTGAGTTCTGCTGCTGCTGCAATCTGACGGCCGCATCGGCAAAGGAGTTGACGCCCTGCTGGAGCATCTGAGTATCAGTTGACTGCGACGGCAGGCTAACCGGAGATGGGCCGCCAGCGCGTAACCCTACCTGACGATCGTATACCGGAATTCGTGCCATTATTAACCTACCGTTTTGTCATTGCCGAAGTGCTGTAGTAACTTCCTGCCGCGCCACTGATGCCACCCAGCAGACTGACCAGACCGGGACGCTGTGCTTTTGCCTGAGCCCGCTGTGCGGACGCCTGATTCTGCAGCTCAGCCATCTGCATTCTGCCGTTATAGTCAGCAGTTGCCGCGTCCATCTCAGTGTCGATCGCAGTTGAGCGCTGAATGAGTGCGTTACTCCCTCCGCTCCCGGTGCCATTATCAGCAAACGCAGCGGACTGACCCGCAAGAGCCTGACTCCCCTGCCTGCGAATCTGCGCAGTTTGCGAGCCGGTCTGTAGCGCAACAGTACGCGCCTGCTGATCAAGCAGTGACGCGTTGTAGTTGCTGTTGCGTGATGCCGTGTAGCCCTGAGCCATTGTGCTTACGCTGCTCAGACCCGATGAGGCAACGGATGACCATGCGGCTGGGTTGTTATTTACTGCCTGTGTAAATTGCATCACCAGACCTCACTATGCTGTACATTTTGGCGTCCTCACCATCTGGCCCTGCACGGCGCATGGTTCCCTCATACTCAAAGCCGATCAGCTCAAGCCACCTTTCTGCCTCCGGAAAGGAGGACATGGTTTCGAGCCTGACATAGTCATTCAGACCCGCATCAATAAGCCGCCTTGCCGCCCGGTACAGCTGAGTCCACTGGTGTGGGATGTCTTCTGTGACAATCAGGTACAGATACGCCCGGATAGGGTTAAGCTCAACCAGCCCCCCGATAGCGACAACGCGATCATCAATCACACCAGTGAAACTGTGATAGCTGGCTAACTGATGAGCACGCTCTGGCGTTCTTTCCAGTGATGACTGGCTTTTCTGAGGGGTGATTTCCAGCAGGTGTTGAGGTTCATAGGGGATTATTTTCATTCGCCAGTTGTCCATGAGCGTGGATAGATAGCAACCAGTGTCATCGGCAAGGGCTGGTCCTGAACCACCCTGATGCACCCCTGAGTGTCATAACCTCCGGCGAAATCGATATCCCGGTCATCAGTAAAGGCAGCAGGCGGGTTATCCATGAGGTCTGAGTAGTCGCGGCTCTCTATGGTGTCCAGATATTTGCCGCCCAACTGGCCTGCCTTTCCACCCAGCGTATTAACGAATCTGAGTGTCAGCTTGCTGATACGCTTGGTTTTACCCTGCGAGGTGCCGGCCGTGCCGCCTGCCTCCAGTGGCAGGGTGACAAGCTCAGAACGATATGGCAGGCCTACGTGAACGACTGATGCCGATGTTTCAAGGGAGATACCACCACCGGTAACAACAGCCTCTGTATGCACCGCTCCGTCAGTGACCACTGATACTTTTTCACCTTCAAGATGCGACAGGCCTGAGATGCTTTTGGTTGGCTCGCCACGATAGCTAAGGCCGCAGTCAACATAGAACGCTTCTGATAGCGATTCAGTAGAGGCGTCCCAGGCCGCCCTCAGGTACTCGACATAGCGCTTTGTTTCCCCGTTGACGATTCGCTTCACCACGACCCACAGGTCATCCCTTATACCGTCAGGGTCCGGGATGCAGGAGACAGCCTCCACATCGCCATTCAAATCGTGACGATGCCACGCGGTAACTTTCTGCTCATCGTTGTAGGTCATTGCGACCAGCGAGCCATCAGCGAGTACGACCCAAAGCACATAGTCCGGCTCCTGCTGCCAGGCCATATCGACAATGCCGGCACGGGTTATGTGCTCCGCGAGGATTGTCACGTCGCTGGTACTGTATGAGCCGCTCTCTAAGTCAGACAGGACTGCCCTGACTTTGCATCCGGCGCGCTGAACAAACATTGACGTAGCGCCAACCTGCTCTGCGTTGACGCCTTTTGAGCCATAGGATGACTCTTTGGTTATCTGAATGTTGTCAGGCCCGAATGCAGCCGTTGTGGTTGAAGGTGAGCATGTATGCTCTCCACCCGCGGTGCCAACCAACAGAGATGAACCGGGCGCCAGCCATTGAATGGTGTTGGTTGAATCAGCTTCAATCTGAACGTTAATTGCATCGTCAGACTGAACCTCATACCCATTCGTCATGGTGGTGAAGTTCTCATAGTCGGAAGCTACGGAGAACCACAGCTTGCCACGAGCCGCGAACAGGAGGCGGTTCTTATAGAAAGCCACCTTTGTTGGGAAGCCGTATTTGGGAGACCACTCACCAAACGCCCATTTATAAGTATTGCCGGTTGACTCACGAACGCTCGGAGGAAGCTCTGTCAGGATTTTGCCTACGGCCTGTGTGCTGCTGACGACAGAGGTGATCTGAATGATTCCCCAGCCGCCGTTCGAATACCGCCAGAGTGATGCGTTTGATGGCCCGTCACGATGAGCACCTGCCGTCCACGTAGGCTGAGTTGCGCCAGTCTGCGAACCGTCCAAATCTTCGTAGTATTTGCCATCACTTCTGCAAAACATGCCTACGGCAAATGTTGATGTGGTCCCTGCCTCCCAAGCCGGAATATAGCCGCCCTTGCCGGTACCATCAGTTACGGCATCAGTGCTCGATTCAATGTAGAAGAGCCCGCCCACATGTCTCGAATCGAAAATGGCTGAGTTTGCAGAGATGGTGCATTGAGTGGTTGTTGTAGGTGTACCATCCGGGCGCGTTGCTCCATTGGCCGACCAGATGCGGAACTGGTCTGTGTGAACTGTGATGGTGCGGTCTGAGTTGATATCGCGAAACGGTCCGTGCGCTCCGGAGTAATCGAAAGGCTCAATCGTCCAGTTTGTATTGGACTCCCGCGACAGTTTGTACGGAGGCAGGTTGCCGGTATGCGTGCAGATGTAGATGACATCGCCGCTCTGAACCATCGAAAGGCCAAACCCGCCATCACTGTTAGTCAGTTCGCCAGCGACAAATGGAGTCTCTACCTCCAGGGTTCCGCCGTCTGAGTTAAGCGCTACGCCATGGTCGGAATAGAATCGGATGTACTGAGGGCCAAACTCAAGAATAAACGCCTGCGTAGTGTTGAACTCGAACTTAGCCAGCCATACTCGCTGTCCTGAGTTTTTCACTTCAGAAACGAAGTAGGTGCCGCCGCGGCGCTCTGCAGGACCCTGAGAGCGAGGGATGAAATTCAGCATCGACTTAACGCCGGATGACCACTTTTCAAAGTTGGTCTGCCCCATCATCAGCGGGGAAAACTCACCGGCATTGAAGCTATTGAGTGATGGGGAAGCTGATGGCATTTATAACCTCGATGTTAACCAGGATGTTTCCTGCTGCTTAATGCGGGGGCGCTCAATAGCGCTGGCAGCGCGTGCTGCCTTGATCGCCGTTTCGAAGTCCTGTCCGGCCGCCTGCTTTTTGGTTGAGGACTGCGTGATGGATTCGCACATCTCATAAGCAAGCAGACAGGCGAAAGCTTCAGCGAATGAGCTATCCCACTGCGACGGGTCTGTGACTTTAGCGCCGTAACGGAGGTGCAGCGGGGCCTCGATGTCGGTCAGTATCTTCCGGCCTTCAATCTGCCAGGGTGAATCACGAAGCTGGTCAATAGCACCACATAGCGGACTCATCAGCGCGCTATTAAGCACCTCATCCATCCGGAGGAAATCAGAGGGAAGCTGATACTGGTGCGAGTATCCATAAGCTGGAGAATCACTGAGGGCCGCAAGCTTTGCCCGCCTGATGGAGAACGCCCAGCGATAGTCACGCAGCAGGCTTTCAAGCAAACCGTCATAAATCGCCTCGATCGTTCTGGAAGCTTTGTTGTTGTCCGTCTCGCTCATCAGGCGCTCTTCGCCCAGCTTCACTAAAGCGCGGTTTATGACGATTATCTTGGTAGTCATATCTCACCATTAAAAAAGCCCTCCGAAGAGGGCTGAGTCTGATACACCAGAGTTACGATGCAGTAACCGTGATGGTGCTGGTCGCAGTGTGGCCGCCGTCTGCGGTGGTGACGGTGATAGTTGCCGTGCCTGCTGCAACACCTTTCACCGTGATGGTATTGCCGGAACGAGTCACGGTTGCCACTGCGGTGTTAGATGAGGTTGCAGAAATCGCCGGGTTGCTCGCGTCAGAAGGCGACACGCTGGCTGTCAGGGTCACGTTCGCACCTACAGCCACGCTTGCCGTCGTCGGGCTGACGCTTACGCCGGTAACAGAAACGTTAGTGACCGCTGAGAAGTCTGGCGTCGGAGAGCCAGCCGGGTAAGCCCGATAGCCATCCGGACCGAGCAGCAGCGATGCTGTAACGGTGCCAGCGGTGCCGGTACCTGCCACGGTATAGTTGACGCGCAGATAGCGCTCAGTGCGTGACGGAACAACAACACGAACTGGCTGTGCACCTGCAGTCAGGTCGGCTACGGGGATCGCCGCAGACTGATACAGGGTTGACCATGCGCTGTTATCCGGGCTGGTTTGCAGCGTAACGGTGAGTGAAGTCAGTCCAGCAAATGCTGCACCAACCTGCACAGCCAGATAAACCGGCTCACCGATACCGATATCGCGGTCGACACCGAGGTCAACCACGTTGGTTGATACGGCGGTCGCAGTGACCGCCTGAGCGTTCGAGAACGTCAGCTCATTATCAAGAATTGCCATTGCTTAGCTCCTTACGCTACAGCAGTTTCGCCATCGATAATGGCATCGGTTTCGCGGAACGGCATGCCACGGAAATCAGTCCATGGACGGCCTTCGGTGTCTTTGATGATGTTCAGGCCGAGAGATGGTTTCTCCACCGCCTGCATGTCAAAGAAGCCACCCAGCGTGCGGTTCATGTAGATACCCATGCGTGCACTGCGGTCTGGCAGGATGTGCGTCGCTGCAATCATCAGGCGCACCAGGTCTGTAGCGAACTTTCCGTTTGATTTTTCATCCAGCATTTTGGTCACGTCGATATTTGCGATGCGCACCACATAGCGCCAGTCACGGACAGCAAGGCCGGTTTTCCACTGGAAGTGATCGCGATAGCCCTGATACTGTCCGCCGTCTTCATCCTTCAGGGTTTGTTCGCCCAGGTCTTTGTGGAACAACCCAGCTCGCGAGCCTTTTGGATAGAGCCCGTGGACAGTCTGATCACCCCATCCAACAATGTAGATTGAGGTCAGGTTGTCGCCGGTGCCGCCTGCATTGAGGATGTTTTTGCCGTTCTGCGCATCAAGCTCACTATAGCGCGTAGCAAAACCATCGAACGACGCGGGGTCTTGAGACTTGTCACCATAGAAAAGGGTCGAAGCCATCTGCTGGTTCATACCTTCCAAAAATGCCTGTGCTTCAGACAGGCGGAATGCACCGGTGTTGCCGTTCAGGTCAGCCAGCTCTTTGTCTACCTCGGAGTAGGTTTCCATGATCGCAACAGCTTCATCGACCTGCGCTGTGGTCGATTTGCCTTTGCTCACACCCTTGTTGATGCGACGCCACTGAGCGGCGGGCAGCGAGGTGCGGACGGTGGTGCGGTGGTGAGTAGGTGCGTTGGATTCGATGAACGGCATATCCAGCAGGATAGGGTTCTTCTGGTTCAGCATCTCAATGATGCGAGCCTGTTTCAGGTCGGGGTCCTGACGCTTAGCCCAGTCGGCCAGGGTAAGGGCCGTGTTACCAATAATAGCCATCGGTTATGGTTCCTTTAGTTGCTTCCGTAGAAGATGTCTTCTGTTGATTTGGGTCCGCTCTGAGACGGCTCGCCATTGATGACCTTCGCCTCGGAAAGCGACTGGCCGATTTTGTGGAATGCTTTGACGATGTGAGGATTGCTACCCAGCCCGCTCTCTTTCAGCGCCTGAATGGCTTCAGGTGCCAGGTACGCCGAGATGGCCTTGTTGGCGACTGCAACATTGGTGTCGAAGTTATTGCCCCACTCCTTACGGATGGCAGCAACATTCTCTGTGGCCTGTTGCTCGCGCTGCTGATTGAACTGCTCAACCATTTGCGACTGCTGGGTGTTGTACCACTCAGCGATACCCTGAGCCTGCGACTTGCTGAGCCCAAGCTCATGCATCTTGCCGCTGGCCGCGCCGGCAAACTCACCGCTGTCACCTTCTGGTACTGGCAGCTCATAGCCATCAGCCGTCTCAGGTCGCCCGAGTTTGTTCCAGACGTTGCCCCAGCCTTCTGCATCACCCTCTGCAGGAAGTGCTGAGAGGAACGGATCTGCGGCCTGCGGCTGTTCGTCACCGCCCAGCAGATTGGTACTGGTTGATGGCGGCTGGCCTTCAGTGCCCGATTGAAGAATGTCACCTGCGCCAGACTGGTCGGCTTCACCGGCTTCGTTCATGTAAACGCGAATAAGGTCACGAATGTTAAACATCGGTTTTCTCTGCCTCGTTGATAATTCGGATCAGCTCTTCCTGGTCGAGCTGAAGATATTGGGAGATGCGGCTCATCACTTCGCGACGACCTTCAGCCACACACGTTGCCAGCGGGTCTACCTGCCGGTGAATGGGTGATACCGTCACGCTGGACTTATTCACCCGGCAGAAGTCACCCAGCACCTTGAGAACAATCTCCTGCTCTCTGGTGCGTTTGCCGGTGGTGCCGAATACCGCCCTGAAGGCACGCGCACGCCTCAGAATTAATCTGCTCATGTCATCCCTTCAGGTGGTTATTGCGGTGCGGGTAGTGGTGTATTGGCTTTCTGGTTGGCAGATGCCAGTTTGTCAGCTGCGGTTGCGATGTTCGGTGCAGCATTAAGCAGGTTGTTCAGCTGCTCCTGCTGTGCCTGAGCCGCCTTAGCCTCCTGCTCTTCCTCTTCGGTGAGTAGCAGTGAAAGCGGCATGCCGTTGATGTCAGCCAGTTCCCTGATTGCCTTGCCGTACTTCACAAGGCCGAGCACGCTTGGATCGAACTGTGCGGCCTGACTGACAACTCCCAGCGTGGTGAGGATGCCCTGCCCCTGCTCTGCGCGCTGCATGCGCACGAGTGGGGATTTGTAGTCGATGTCATATTCCATTCCGGCATCGATAAGCTGCTGAGGCGGATCGGGCAGCAGGCCGTTGCGGGCGCATATATCAATCTCACGCTCAATCATCGGGCCAAGCTGCTCGGACATAATGCGACCGGCGGTCGGGGCCATTAGCTGGCCTTTTTCCTGAGCGCGCAGCATGGCCTCTGTCGCCGTCATCTGTGGGTTGTCCACCAGAATCTGGAACAGCGTGACGAGGAAGACGTCATTAATCAGCTGGCGCTTCTGGTCCATCATCTCCAGCCCGAGATTAGGCTGAGAGCCGGACGTGAAAGGCGCGGCCAGTGGTGAGCCATTGGAGCTCATGCCGCCGGGAATGATTGCCGCAGGCGTCAGGTTGAAGGTGTCCAGCACGCCATCATCAGCTACAAGAATAGGCGGGCGGTTCGCAAGCTGCGCACCAATCAGCGTCTCACGGTTCATCTCGTTGAGCACTTTGATGTCGGGCAGCGCTGTCATTCCCGGCCCACGCCCATAAGTCTCACCCGGTGATTTGTAGTAGCGACCAATGCAATAAGGCATTGTGTGATAGCCGCTCTGCTGGACAATCTTCCGCCCTTCCTTGCAGATGTAATAGGACGCCCACGGCATGCCTGTGTGGTCCTGCTTCGGCTTACCGTCTTCGGTGAACTTGATTTCTGTGTTCGGGCAGACGCGATGGATGAACTCGAACTTGCTCATCGGTGCTGATTCAGAGGCGCGCTGAATGCTCTCCGGCAGATTGTCTTTGCCAAACTGCTGCACCGCCTGCCGGGCGTTGAGTTTGAATTTGCGGTGAACGAGGTCGACGATACCCTGATAGTTCTCCTCGTAGTAAATCTCACGAAGGTGATACGTCAGGTAGCGCATGCCCTTTCCGGGCAACTCGTCGACATACATGCAGCCATTGCCAAATGCGCCCTGCGAGATGTAGTTCTCACTCATCTGGTTGGCGAAGTTGGCCCAAGGTGCATAACGCAGCCGGAACAGAACCTTTGTGACTTCCTCGAAGTACTCCTGCACTTCAGTGTCATCGCTGAACCGCTCGTTCTGCAGGCCGTGCCACGTCTGTGTACGAGGCGTAATTACAGACTCCATCGCTGCAGCAAATCGCTCAAGCGCAACTATGGGGGTTGAGTCGATAGCCTTGTCAGATTTTTTCTGACCGTCGCGAATCTCACCCTTGAAGTCGGCTCCGCGGGGTAAACAACGCTCTGCTACTTCCTGCCAGAGCTGCTCCCATGCTGACCGGGATGTTTCCATTGTCGACTGGTCGCGGAGTATCTGGTCAAGCAGTTCGTCGTTTTCCTGCGCCATGCTAACCGCCTAAGAGTGATTTCTGTCCGGTAGAAGATGCGCCCACGCTTCCTGCACCACCGGAACCGCTGAGGATGTTCGCATTGATGTCCTGACGTGAACGCTTGCGAAGCAGGTCATCTGCCTGCGCTGTTGCTGCGTCTGCGTTTGGAGCCAGTGCGCCTTTTACGCCTGGCGCTTTATTCTGTGTTGCCGAGTAAACGGCTGTTCCTGCGCCCACGGCAGCAGAGGCAATGGCAGCGTAAGCAGCCAGAGCGCCGGTTTCGATACCCATGGTTAACTCCCGAATAGGTTGTATTCTGTGGTGGCTAAGCGAGCCTTCTTGCGGGGTGATTTGATGCTGAACATCTGCTTGCCTGACCGGCGCATCATGTAGGCGTAGCGAACGGCTGACAGGACGTCATCGTTGATCGCCACAATCTTGCCGTGCTCATCGCGGTGATACATGCGGAACTCCTCAAAGAATTCCGGGCATGTGCTGAATACCTTGAACTTGCCATCAAGCATGCGCTCGCGAATCTCATGGATGCCAGGCTCGACCTTGTAATTGCCGTCTGGCCATGTCGCGTGCTCTGCCAGCATCCTGAAGCCTTCAGCTTTGTATTGCTCTTTAAGCTGCTGACCGCCGCCCTTCTCGTGCTGAAGGCCATCGTGAGGCCATGCAACGGGAACACCATCGGCCCAGCGTTTAACCATCCGCCACGCTTCATCAGCCTTTTTCTCTCTGGCCTTCCAGACGTGAGCGACATAGACAACGTCTTCATCCCGGTCTTCCCAAAGCTGAACGTGCGCCTGCGGGTGGTCCCAGCCAAAGTCCTGACCGTCAATGACAAAGAAGTGATCGGGGCATGGGAACGGCTGACACATGATGGCATCATCAGCGAGGTCATAGATTCGACCATGGCCCAGCATCGGGATGCCTTTGGTTCGCATGTCGCGCTGATGCGCAGGGAACGACGCCAGAAGCTCCGTCTTAACTTTTTCGCTCAGGTGTGGCGCATCATCCCAGCCAACATTCATGCACGTCTGTGCCGCGCTTGGCGTGTCCATGAATCCGATAACGAGGTCGGTTCGTCCGTTCTCTGGTGTGAACGTCAGAATGCCACGCCCGCCATTCCCTCGGTCACCGGTCGCTGTGCGCGTCAGAACCTGCGGGAAGATGTCGGGGTCTTTGGGCTCTTCGTCGATGTGGAACCAGTCGACGCTGTCACCCATTAATGCGTGCTGGCCCTGCGAGTAGGACCAGAACTGAATCTTTGCTGTGCCGCCTGACTTGTGCTTGATGTACACGGAGCGGACGGCGTTTGGCGTGCCGGTCATAGCCTCAACGCCGGTGATCAGCTCACCGGGTATCAGGCCACCTTCCCAGCCGTTATCTGTCTTTCGCCCGATGATTGGCGTCTGAAGCAGGTCGCGGCATTTCTCACCGGAGTAGCCAAGCACCCAGATAAGCGGCGCATGATCAAACCTGTGGCCCGTCCATTCATCCGGGTAATCGCCCATCGCATGGATGGCGTCGATGTATGTCGCTGTCTCAGTCTTGCCAACACGGTTAGCAGCGATGAGAGCTGACTGTGAATATTCTTTGGTGCTGGCAATGAATCGCTTCTGCCAGGGGTGACGTGACTGATAGAAGCCACGGTAGCGATAAACGTTCTCGCGTCGTTTCTTCTCTTCCAGCAGCTTTACCAGCTCAATCTTCTGCTCCCGGCTGAGATTTTGCATTGGTTAGCTCCAGGAGTTTGCGATCTAACTCTTCATCAGTCAGGTCAGTGATTGTCTTATGAACCTCGCGCTTATCGGCAAGGCCGAGGTCGCGAGCAATGATGTTCGGGTTTAACAGGTCAGCAGCGGCGCCTGAGAACTTCTGGTCGTAAATAACCTTCTCTGCTCGCGTGACGACCCCAATAAAATCTTGCTTCGCTCTGTAATTTCGCCATGTCTCGTCGCCGATATCGAGGAACAGGCATAGGCCGGTCAGAGTCATCGCACGCATTTTGGCGACGGGTTCCTGAACCACTTCACCCTGATAAGCGAATGGCTTCATCTCCCAGAGTGGGTTAGCTTCCACCCATTCGAAGTATTCAATGCAGGCTTGCCACAGCTCTTCAGGCGAACCGAATGTAGGGTTTCGCCCATGACTACTGCGAGCCTCCCAGAATCGGTTGCCCTTTGGTGCGGCCATATTTCTTATTCCTGTTTGATGTAAGGCTGGAAGTGACTAAACATTCTATCCAGCAAGTAGCAATAGGTTTCGTTTGGCCGGTCTGTCTGTACGCTAACGCCAACATCACTGCAGCAGTAAAAGGTTGCGTGAGCGCACTCGTGAACCAGAGTTGCAAGGCTGTTGTCGAACACGCCAATCAGATAAAGATTTTCGCCGGTCTGATCATCAACGAAGTGCCTGCATCTACCATTGCTGAGCAATAGGTCAGTAGGGGGTAATCCAATGCACGTCTCAGCCTGCACCCACTCATCCCTGCTGCGGCAAAGATATATGTTGGCGCAATGGAATAGTGGAACCAGTAAACGTGGCAACTTAGGCCATTTTGTTTTAGCCATGTATGAATAACCTCTTCTCTCAGAGTGCCACGCCTGCAACTCGCACGGTGGGCGTTCACCGCATGTCGGGGAATTCAGCTTTCGCCTATAACCCTGCTTGCCCCTTGCGCTTGCTGACCGAATCCACGGGAGGATTCCGCTATGCGGACGCTTCTTACTTAAGTCAGGGCGCTTTGTTCCAGAGGGACTGGCTGGAGTGTTTCTTTAGGTGTGTGACTGATTCGGGACATCAGTTATCATTTGCTTATTGATAACATGCTTAAACTATTCGAATGGATAATGCAGTTGTAGTCAGAAGGGTCTCTATCAGCTCACGTCCACAGTGGGCGCTTATAATTCACAGCATCAACGGCTATTGCGTGAGCGTGGTTGATAAGTCATTCCCGATAGTGGAGGGTCAGGAGTTGTCGCGTCATCCCACTCACAAAGGTATATGGGTTCTTTCAGGGAGCGAGATAGTTTTCCCTGCGAACGTGCATGGTGGAATGAGCCAAAACGAAGCTGAGCAGGCACTGTACCGCATTACACAATATTGAAAGATGTCAGAGATACTTCTTAGCCAGTGCTTTGAGCTCATCTTTAGCCGCTGCGCCTAATTGCGCTACGCCGCTCTCTACGAAAGCCAGTGCTGCTTCAAAGTCCTGCACTCCCGCTTTCACTTCTGCTGCCGGTGTTGCGGACTCAGTGGCAGTATCGGCGGTAACGGTAGTCGGGTCATCTGTCACAACCGTGGTATCAGCAATAGGCTCACTCACTGCATTATCCTTTTTGGTGATGAGCCATATCCAGGCTCGCTTGAGGGTGTTCATTCATCGCCTCAGCAAGTAATAGTTGTTGGGTGAGGTAACGGGTAGCCAGTGCCAACTACGTATGGGAAATTGCCCTGCTTCTGCTGATTCTGCTGCTTAATGAATTCTTCAATACCAGGCAGCTTCGTCTGGCTTCCCGTGACTTTCACAAAGCAAAGCTGCAAGTGCTCTTTGATGACGTCCCACTGCTGGGAATTTGGTGGCGCACCATTCACTTCAGCAAACCCCTGAAGCCAATATGCAAACTGTTCTGTTGTCATTTTTTATTCCCGCAGATTCTGTCGTAAGTGTCGTTGAGCGTGTTGATAGCCCGCACAGTGCGAACATCCATAACGTCTGGGTCTTTTCCGTGGGTGATAATTGGCTGGAATGCTGTGCAGGATGAATCGGTGTAAATATACTCAGTCGTCGGTGTGGTATTTGCTGACCCGCATCCGGCTGCGAGCATCGTCATCGCTAACAGAGTTATTATCCTGCTGTACATTTTTCACCGCCTGGGTAATTTCGCTTTGCTTTTTGGCTACCCTTTCAGCCTGCTGGGTTTCTTTCTGCGCTGCCGTTACTTCTGCTTTAGCTTGCGTCTGTGTGGTGCCGATTTTCTTTCCGCCGAAGTAACTGGCAAACAGCGCGACCAGAACAGCTGCGCCGGCGAGAATCTCTGTCCACCAACCTGAGAACAGTGAAGTAATAAGCGTCATGGCTGACTCTCCATTTCCTGCTTACTGGCGAGCAACTTTTTCTGCCGCACAAACTGAGCAATAACGCCCATCGCTACCATGAATGCGCCTATCATGCCGAGGTAGTTTTGAGGCAGAAACGATTTGATATCAGGCGGCAGCACATTCCATGCATCGAGCGCATTTTGCGGGAATGACTGCACCCACGCGCTAAGTGCGGAACCAGCTGATGCAAGCCATACGCTGTACGCCTTGAATAGAAGCTTTGCATGGGCGACAAACTCCAGACTGGTGTACTTGCGGATGAGCAGAACGGCAATCACGGTGGCTACGATGATGAGGAGCCAGATAGCGAAGTTCATATCAGCCCCTTGTAAACGTCGTATGTACCGGTTCGCATGACATCAGCGTGACGCAACGCCCGTTTAGGGGTCTGCTTCGCCCAGAGGCTATTCATCATCCCTGCAGCAGCGCCAGTGAAGTTACCAACCGCAATCATTTGCAGTGTGTTTTTGAAACCTGCCAGCCCCTGAGTGCCGAGCTGATATGCCATGCTGATAAGCACATCAGTGCGCGCCGGGTTGCAGTTTTTCAGTGCGGCATAAACGGCAGGTGACGCCTTCATCTCTGCTGTTTTCGTGTCTACCAGCTCCTGAAGCCACACGTCTGAGACGTTCTTTGAAAGAGAGAATGTGTAGTTACTGATTGCAGCGCCCTTAGGCCCAATCAGAAATCCGGTTCCGACAGTCGGGTATCCTTCGCTGTCAACATAAGGGCGCGCTCGGAAACCCTCTTCAAAATTCAGGATCGGGATAATCTGGCTCATTTCTTCTCATCCTGTTTCACAACCTGCTTTAACTCCTGCTGAGTCGGAAGCTGGTCTACCTGCTTTTTGATTTCGTTAACCACCCGGTCGCGGGCATCAGCTTTAGCCAGATACTCGCCGCGGAAGTAGAAATAGCCTGACACGACGCCACAGGCGTAGATGCCGAAAGTGGTCGCCAGAATGACGACGAGCATTTGCCAGGTGATTACGGGGTCGCCATTCTTATCTCTAATCATCGCGATACCCTCAATTCGTTACGCATCTCAGCTATCTGAGATACGAGGTTCATGTTTGATGTGGTCAGCTCCCTGACCTGCGCTTTCAGGCTTTCGTTCTGCTCTTCCAGATGCTTCTGTGAGCTTTCGATAATCTGCAGGCGGGCCTGAGTGTCGGCGATCGTCTTCCAGTACTGGCGGATGGTTTCATCCTTGGCGGCATTGTCCGCCCTGAGCTCAGAGTTGGTCTTCTCCAGCCGTTCGATGTACTTTTCCTGCTTATCGAGCATGTCGATTTGCTGGTTGTCGTTGGCGTTCTTTGCCCTGTTGCTTATCCAGTACCGACTGAAAGCCAGCCAGCCGTTAATGCCAACCGACAGAGCGCCGCCCAGCCCGAGGAGTATCTCTTTTGAGAAGAATTCTGCTGCCATAGCCGTCTCCGGCAACCCGGTGAGACCGGCTCATTGCTGTTAGAAGAAAAGATCGCCCGATGCCACACAGGAAAAGGTGAGAGTCGATTTTGATTGGCATGGGCGAAAAACGAGAAAAGGCCGCTCTAATGGCGACCTTTTGGAATAGTTCAGTGGTGTTACTTATCCGCTACAGGGTATGCGGTATTGCTTATCCTCTGCAGGGTATAGAAATAAAAAACGCCCTCGCAGTTGGTGAGACCGTAAGGCGCTTTGATTATCACAAATCGATGGAACTGACTGGATTAAGTTACCGCGTTAAACAACAGCGCGCAACTTCAACTGTTGGGAATCATATCCCCAGTTTCGGGAAAAGTAAATAGCCCACGATAAAATAATGAGCTATTTCTGATTGCGCTATCCTGTGACCTTATTTAGCGAGGCATTGGCCCACGATTCCTCAATCTCAATCTTGCCGATAAGCCCGTCATAGAATGGCTTTACCGACTTCTTCCAGGTGTCGAGAGATATCGCGTCAGTTAATCCATCCACGGTTCGATGCACGTCAGTCGATGGGATACGCTCATACCCACGACCACAGCATCGCTTACAGTCGCCCATCACCGGCACGCCCTGCTCTTCAGTCAACTTGCGATCAACCGCCCGCCCCCTCCCGCAGCAGTCCCGGCATGACGACGACACGACGCCCTTACCGTTACAGGTCTTGCAGAGAACCCGGACGACTTCCTTCACACTCCGAGCGGCGCCACCCGAAAGCGGCGACTTCATACTGAACACGTCAGCCTCAATAAATCCTTTAGCCTGGCAGCATTCGCACGGTTTGACGCTGGCCGCACTGCGGCAATAATCCATGTACGCATAAGTTGCGAGAGTTTGCATTACAGCTGGTTTAACATCTGGGTCTAGCTTGCGAAGGGCGGCAACCTTATCGCAGGTACTCAAGGCATATTCAGTTAATAACGATACGGCGCGTCGGGCGTCGTTATCGCTTACTCCAACTTTCCCCATAAACGCACTGTAACCCAGCGGAGCGCGACTTTGCGTCATTCCCATTGCTGCCATGTAGTCAGTGCCAGATAATGCGTCTGAGGCTGTTGCAGGCGGCATACCTGCAAAGCTTGCTGTCTTCGGGAAGTGGTACTTAACGGTTGCTTCAAGACTCATCGTTTCTTCCTCTTAGGCTGGATGTCCCACGATTGAATGTGAGCGGGCTGAATGGCTGGGGTGATTGGTCTGAAGTTGAGCAGTAGCCTGAGCCACTTTTCTCTGAGGTATTGGGTCATGCTGCACGCTCCATCTGACGTTTACGCAATTTCTCGTAATGGCGTGCCCGGCGCGTGAATATGGCTTTCACCCGCTTCAGGTACTCGATATCGAATTTGCGTGGTGTGTTGTCTGCCTCAAGTCTCTCTACGCGCTCAAGGCCTATGCGCTTAATCAGGCGTATCCTGAACTCAACTGCGTTGCCGCTTAACTGCCTGTTGCACCGGGTGCAAGCAGCGTGGACGTTGAAAACGTTAAACCTGAGGTGGGGTGCTGCGCCGCGTGAGCGGTAGTGACTGGCGTCTACTGCACTGCCGGTGAGGTAATTGCTGTTGCTGATAAGTGGCCCATCATGACTTGCACAATCTTTACCGTGGTCGCGCCATCTGATGTACCGGTTAAATGCTGCCTGAGCCTCTTTCATCCAGTCCGCCTGGGTTTTCAACCCTTCCCTCCTTCGCTTAAGGTCATCTCTTTGCCGTCTTGCCTCTTTTCCTGCTTCACGCACACGCTTCTCCGCTTCACGTATAGCGGTGAATTTCATGGCGCATCGGTAGTTGTGGCAGACTTTCTGGAGTGAACTTCGGGGGGTGTATTCGGTGGAGCAGATAGGGCATTTCTTCGGCTTCGGCAGCTTGGCGCCTTTAGCCATGACGTCTCCTGTTTTTCTTCGCCTGCCTACGTGCTGATGCAAAACCTGCTCGGCGATTAGGTTTCTCCTGCCATGCCTCTTGCGTGCGCTCAAAACTTGCAGCAGATGGCATTTCGAGAGCTTTAACTGACACTCTGCTTCGAGCGATGCTGTCGATAACAACTACTTCATTATCCGCAACCAGCTGTCGCAATAGAGCCGGCAGAACCCCACAAATTATCTGTATTTTTTGGTCACTCATGGCTCTCTCCGCACATCCGAAAGTGTGGGTCCTGCATCAGGCTTATTTCGCAGCTTGTGCAGCAGTACACCACTGACTCTGGCAGCGCCGCAGAACAGAAAGCGCACACAGAAGCAGATGGCTCGCCAGCGCCAGTAGGCTGACTTGATTGGCTGGTCCCGTTCGTGGTCTTCATAGCGGCGATCTACCTCGCAGTTTTCGCAGTTGGCCCCGTAGTGATACTTGTCTTCTGAGGTGAGGATGGTGTGGCAGCGGCAGCAGCGCTCACGCATTAGGATGCCCCTTTTCATGCTGACGGATGGTACTGATAGCCTGACGCAGTTCCTGCTTTTCCTGCTCAGTCCACTCGTCTTTCAGCTGTCGACATACCCGGACCAGCCTCTCCGATTCATCGCGGTCCATCAGCATTAACTGCCGGCCGCTTTCCAGCCAGACATCGACCTGCGTTACTTTCTCGCCATATAGCTTTTCAGCCGCAAAGGCAGAGGCACGAAGCAAGGTGTTCCATAGGATTTTCATCTTCAGCTCCACATTGGGTTTTTATACTGACGGCTAGGTTTTGGCTCTTCCCGGAACTCAGGCAGCAAGGCGCTCACCAGCCACAGGCGTGGGTCTGCTGAGAGGGTCTTCTGAGTTTTGATATTACGGGAGGCGTAGCGGGAAAGGAGTTCGGCGGCGGTGTCAGTGTCTACAGGGTCATGCACGAACCATGTCATTCGCATGAGCACCTCTGACGGTTGATAACAGACTGTCCAGCATCGCCATGTTGTAGCTGCGGCCAAAGCCCATGTTTACCGTTCCCATGCGGTACTGGTAATCGTGGTCGGTATTGCCAAACCGCTGACGTTTTATCTTGTTGCTGTCAGTCATGTCGTGAAGAGCTACAGCCACGTTTTTTCGCTTAGCTGAGGCCATCACGCAGGCGCGGTCGGTGATTTCTTTGGAGGTGTGCCATTCACCATCAGAAAGCACATCCAGAATTGCAGTGGTTAATTTGCTCATGCTCTACTCCCGAATCGATTAGCCCATTCAGCCGCCCGCGCTGACTCGTCGCTAAACCTGACGTTCCGCTCGGCACCGAAGGCATGGATAAGTGTGATTAGGTCACGCATCTCACTGACGCGCATTTTGCTTGTTGACTGGCCCAGCACCACGAAGCCGCCATTGATACCCGGCACCGTCTCCTGCCCTTTCAGGCTGGCGCTGAAAATATGCTTCCAGCTCTCTGCGTCGAGTTTCTTCCCGTACCACACCACCTGGCTTGATACATCATGCAGGCAGGCCCAAAGCATGCGGTTTTGCGCAAGGCTTCTGGTGTCTTCCTGGATGGTTACCTGCAGAGGCTTGTCGGGATTGGCGGGTAGTTGCTGGATGGCGGTGATGCAGTTCTGTCGGATGTTGTCGCTCCTAAGCAGGAACGTTGCTTTCTCCATCGCGTTTGTCTCGCTTTAATGCGTCGCTGAGTAACTTCCTGATGCCGTGGCTCAGGCTGAGTGTGCCTGCATGCTTCTGAGCGAACCGGCTGATATCGATAGCCAGCTTATCCAGCTCCGCGTCCGATATGACGTGCTCAGAGCGTTTTAAGGGGATTACGTTGTTCATGGTTCACCTTTAACTTTTAATCCTGCACCCGGAAAAAGGCATCGACTTCAAGGCTGCTGAGGTCTACTCCGAGCCACTCACAGGCCCGCTTCATATCATCCTCAGGGATGACCCGCTGCCCGTTACTGAGAACAACAACTTTAATCGTCAGGTCTGGCGCGATGGTCATGAGGTTCTCTGCAACAACCGTCGGTAATTCTTTGCTCATATCAAAATCCTCCCCGTTTCTGGCCTTTGGCTGGCTGCTGCTCATCTTCCGCGTCAACCATCAGGTCATGTGCTTCACGCGCCAGCATGTCGATAGCGTTCAGGTGGGCCCGGAACTGCTCAGGCTTCAGGTCGCGCTTCTTAGCCAGGTCGATAATTGCCAGCTGAATGTTACGGGCCTGACGCATCAGCGGCTGTGTGATTACCAGTTGAGTTACCTGTGTCATGCGGCACTCTCCCTTCCCTCAAGCCAGAAGAAAAACGCCCGGTCTACCACAGCATCCTGATAGCCAAGATGTGATCGGGTCAGGTTGTGCTTGTCACCGTGAACGCTGCGATACAGTCGCTCAAAGCGGATACGGTTCATTTCAGTCATGGCGGCCACCCTTCAGACCAAAGCGGCGGCGAATGTCGGCAAGATGATCCAGTGCCTTTTCGTTACCGGTTGGGATGTGGAGTTGAGGAATCTGTTTGCGCGGTGGAGGGATGACCTCACCAGACTCAATGCGGCGGGACATCTTGCGCAGCTCATCGCCCAGGCGTTTGCGGCATTCTGCATCAGTCAGGTTGAATGAGCGCACCTGGTTGTAGACCGCTGTCACCATGTGAAAACATGCCGGGCTTTCCCACGGGAACTCTTCGCTGCTGTCGTACATGCCACGGTCCCGGCAGTACAGACGGAACATGTCATAAAGCTCTTCATCGGCTGGCAAACCCGCGGCGCGATGTTCGCCCTGCTTGCACCACTCGATAAACTGTCCGGGAGATGGCAGGAACGGCGAACCACTTGCACGCGCCAGCTTCATGCCTGCTGAAAGTTGCTGCTTGTTGTGAATACCGTTCTCAGCGAAGGCGGCGATCCACTGGCGTTTCGCTGCTGCTTCGTCGTTCGGATTGCGCCATGCAGTGCTGACCGATGCCGGAAACACCTGCTTCAGGTTCGAAAACAGAGCATCGACAAGACGCTCAACGTCTTCATGCACTCCACGCTCAACCGGGCGCGGGCCATCTCCTGCAATGCGAGCCAGTGCGCCTGCATCACGGTTCTGAATTGCTGATACGAGATTTCTCATAGGAATTCATTCTCCCAGGCTTCGCGGCTGTTCCAGTGCTGAGCGGGTTGCTGAGGCGCTGACTGCCGGTTACGCCCTGGCTGGCTCATCTGCGCCCGGAGTGTGTCCCATTTGGCGCGGAGTTTTGCAGGGCTGAGGATATTGGTCTGCCAGAAGTGATCGGCGTTGGCCCACTTGAAGGTTTCGCAGATATCGTGATGCGTTGCCTCAAGGGCGCCTCTCATCAGGCGGATGTCGTTAGCCCAGGCGGGCCAGTTTGGTTGTTGTGCTGTCGGGGTGACCATCTGCACTTTACTGAAAATCCACTCGGCAGCCTTCAGGTCGTCAGCTGTTCCCCACTTGTCACCTTTCGGTGAATGGGTAGCTGCTTCAGGCCGAATGACCGGTAGATTCTTCAGGGGTGTGTCGGAGGATTCGCCAGAATCCTCTGACGTATGTTTACTGTCTTTCTTGTCTTTTGTAATAGTGTCTTTTGTGTGTCCCTGTTTTGGTGACAACCCTGTCACCGTTTTGGTGACACTTTTTGTCACTGATTTGGTGACAGTGACACCATCTTGGTGACACTCTGGAATTTCCCACTCTGTGAGATTCTTATTCGGACCGATTAGCATGCCTTCCCGGACCAATACACCCATCTGAATTAACTCATTTTTTGCCTTGTTTACCTTCTGCCTGGGCAGCCGGGTAATCTGGCTAATCTGGCTGTCAGCAATGCGATCCATCTTTTTGTTGAAGCCGTATGTTTTCCGGCAAACAGCATGCGCAACCTTCGCCTGATTCCTGGTCAGGTTGGCCCCTATCAGCTCTTCGTACAGCTCGTTTGCCAGACGCGTGTATCCATCGTCTGTATCTGCCACACGTTGCTCCACGGCCCTGAGAGCGGGCCTGATTGGTGATACATTGTCATGCGCAAGATTCATCGCCGCCCCCGTCAGAAGGAATGCCTGAGCGATAATCAGCGAGAATCCGCTTTATCTCTTCAGTGGTGCCATGAGAAAGGATCAGGCTGTCGAAGCCGCCATCACGGTCAAACTCAGCATCAACCAATAATTCAGCCAGGCGGCGTGCTTTGGCTGCGCTGAACTGAGGAATAGCTGCTGAGCGCGTCAGTTTGGTTTTTCCTGCGGCTTTAGCCTTCTCCATCTGAACCTGCGCCACGGCTTCCGCTTTCGGGCCATGCTCACGCGAGAGTGCGACAGCCGTTGTCGGTGCTACCTCGCCAGCCTTCACCATGGCTATCAGGCCATCGCCACACTCCAGTAGCTGAAGATGCTGATCCACATCTGCCGGAGAGCGCTTAACCTTCTTGGCAATCTCAGCTGGCGTCCATCCCTGATTCAGCAGGCGCTGATATGCCGCCGCGCGCTCCAGAGGAGAAAGCGCTTTACCCTGTGAGCTGGTGACCATGAATGCAATGCGATCAGCTTCAGAACCTGAGAAGTCCTTGCACTCAAGACGCGGTATTTCGTGTCCGGCTTCAGACGCCATTTTTGCGCCGTAATACCGATGGTGGCCGTCGATAATCTTGATGCCCTGCTCTGTCACCTGTACCGCCAGCGGCGGAACAAATTCACCTGCGATGAAAGCATCGCGGAATTCAGCGACGTGCTCCTGGTCGATTTCACGAACGTTGTAGCCCGGCTCGACGTAAAGCTCAGCCAGCGGTACCAGAAATGTTTTCTTAACCGTTGTTTCCGTGCCGTTTTTCTCTTTTGCCTTGTAAAGCGATAATAAAGAACTCATAATTACTCCTGCACGTTGATCCAGTAAGATTCGTGCATCAGGCCTCGAAGCTGTTAGCGCAGCTCGGGGCTTTTTCTTTTGTCAGTAGCTGCTCAATACGCAACAACCTCTGAGCCATTTCCGACTCCGGTGACACCACATCCAGATACGCCAGCGCCAGACTCATCATCTGGAAGAAGCTGTGACGCTGCTTTCCTGATGGGCGCTTCATGCGGCTTACAGCTGCGTCGTCCAGGTCCAGCACCTTCGCCAGTGTTCCCTGTCCACGTTCAGCCAGTTTGTTCAGTAACTGGCTTTCAATCTCTCTCGCCTTTTTGCGATAGCTTGCAATTTCCATCATGTAAAATTCCTTTAGTTGAATAACTTGCGTGACATTGCGGTGAGCAAGTCACTACGTAAGTTCCCTGGTATTCCGAGGGAGGTCAGATTTATAAAGAGCGGTATTGCTTAAGCCGCGGTATCGGCTGACTTCATGTAACGCTGCGGGTAGAGAATCTGCATTTCGGTGATCTTCCCTTTGAAGAACCGGGACAACTTCTCTGCCGTTTCGAGAGATGGAACCTGAATTCCCCTTTCGATTCGGCTGAGGTTTCCAACGTCAAGTTGCGTTGCGATGGCTACCTCAGAAATTGTCAGCTTTTTCTCTACACGCATTTTCCTTAATGGTGTTGGCATAATGCACCTCCTAAATGCGCTATACGCATAATATGCGAATTATAAAATATGCGCAAGGCGCTTTGCGTGACGCGCATAAAAAAGGTTGAATATCCGCCATGAAAATAGGCGACAAAATTAGACAGATTCGCAAAGCGAATAAGATGACCCTGAATGAACTCGCGTTGCGCGTGGATAGCGACGTGGGGAACCTATCTCGCCTTGAGCGTGGGATGCAGGGCTACAGTGATTCACTTATACATAAAATTGCGGAAGCTCTCGCAGTTCCTGTATCTGAGCTATTCTCTTCCAATGAGGCGAATGATACTGTAGATTCATACAGTATTGGTTCCATTATAAAAAAGGGGAGAAAAGATGTGTACAGGATTGATGTTCTTGATGTTTCAGCAAGCGCCGGAGATGGTTCGCCCTCAAAGGATGTCGTTGAAGTCATAAGGTCTATTGAATATGTTCCCGATCAAGCAAGGGTCATATTCGGTAACCGGCCGGAGTCATCTGTGAAGCTCATCAACGTTCGCGGTGACAGTATGGAAGGCACTATAGAGCCAGGCGATCTGATTTTTGTGGATGTCGCCGTAAGCAGCTTTGATGGTGATGGCATCTACGTCTTTGACTACAACGGCGACATGTTCGTTAAGCGCCTGCAGAAAGTCAAAAGCGAGCTAATCGTCATATCTGACAACCCGCGCTATCGTGAGTGGACCATTTCTGAAGAAGAAATGGATATGCTTCATGTAGCTGGCCGGGTAATGCTCAGCCAATCCCAACAGTACCGACGCCACGGATAGCCTCCCCTTTCGCAATCTAGCCCGCCATGTGCGGGCTTTTTTGTGCCTGCTGCACATCCTGCCTAAAAATAAATCTCTTTCTGTTTCATACGCATACGCAAAACAATCCCAAAAACACACAAACACGATTAATTATGCGCTTGACGCATATGCGCATCACGCATAATATCTATCCCATCAGCAGGACGCACTACTCACCAGGACGGTGATGCTCTTTAACAATATGACCCTGTGAATACACAGGAACGAACGTTTAACCGAACAGGCAGTGCCGGAACTGTGCACTGACGCAGTTAGACCGCAATTGACTTAGCAACATAGTAGCCCTGGAGGGCGAGTTAGGCCGGGTGAGCTGGCAATGGAACACGAACCGCATGCAGAACAATGCATGTACCAGAGAAGGCAGTAAACAGGCAGGTGCTTCTCTCGTATGCCCCCGTGCAAATAGACCGGATTTGTTTACACCAAGTCAGAAAATTCAGCAGTAATACCGGCGACTTAGTCGCCAATGAGTGAGGGTGGCAGGATGACATACGCAGAACAACGCCAGAAAGTTATTAACATTCAAAATCAAATCTCTCGGGTTAATCACCAACTCGAAAATCCAGCCATCCGCTATTTGGATAGCCTGGAATTGCAGAGCCAGCGTTTAAGCCTTTTAAAGCAGTGGGACTCTGAAATTAAAAGCATGCGCTCAATGCCTGACTACAGCGGCAATTTCAAACACTAAGTGGCTTCACCCTGCGTCTGTAACAGGGCGCATGAATGAAATCATCGAGGAATACCCATGAACAGAAATCAGCGTCGCATGGCGGCTTATAACGCCAAGAAAGCATCGCAGTCTATCGAGCAGGCACGTTTCGAGCGCCGCATCGTCAGCACCTTATCCAGCTGCAACCAGAGAGTCGAGAAGGCCTGCTCCTCCCCTTCTCTGCGTGACAGGCATAAGAGCACATCAGTGTGTCTGCCTGAGATTGCATTATTCAACGCGGGTTACCGCAAGTCAGAAACAGTTACAGCGAGGTGAGCATGGAGCAGTGGGCAAAGCTATTTGAAGCAAACGGTCGTCAGGTTCTCATCACCAAGGAGTATGACGATGATGATAACCCGAAGCTAAGCATCGCTATCCGCGTTGACGGTGCTGAGGTTTCTCTGGGGCCGGTATTTTCGGGTGAAGACGGCGAAGAGGATCGCGACAAGCTTTTCGATTCTGCTGATCAGGAGATGGCAGATAACTTCACTAAGGGGTTAATTGGGTGCGAGACGGCACTTGATGTAGCCAAGGCCCTGACGGGCAAATAACAGGTCGCTTAGGCGGCCTTTTTCACATCTGGAGGCCCCATGTTAAGCGACAGAGATTATGTATTTGGCTGGTTTGTGTTTGGCGTGCTGATGGTGCTGGGGTTTATAGCAGGAGGTTGAGATGAGTGAAGATTTAACACTTAAGCCAGAAGAGGCAGAAGTACTCGCGCAGTTTATCGAAGATAGTGGCATTGAATACCTGGCCGAAAGTTGTGATGACCGCGGATTAAGCGTGGAAGACTTGATAGAAAAACTGGTCAGAATTTCCCATCAGAGCCAGTAACCACTACAGGAGAGAGAGGATGGAATGGATTAAGTGCAGTGAAAGGAAACCAATTACTTGCAGGCTAGTCCTGCTCTTTGTTGATGGGGATTATGAGTTTGGTCATTGGCGAGAGCATGAGGGTGATTACTACATATATACGAATGGCGAATTCAAAAAGCGTTATGCGTTTTCAGAGGTGACTCACTTCTCCAACCTTAATCATCCAACTGAGTGACACCGTAAAGCCGCCTGCTTAGACGGCTTTGAGGTGCTACGCACCAACGCTGAGATTTCAGCAGGATAGATAACCAGAACGTAACACACCTTATGGGGCCGCAATGGCCCCCTTCTTTTTACACCAACCCTATCGAATCAAGGAACCCACGATGAACTATGCCATCGCGGGCGGCGCCATCGTGGGCGCTGCTCAGTTAAACGAATCACTGCTCGACACCATTACCCGCCGCCTCCGCACTGGCTGGCGCAACCTTATCGACACCCTAAACCAGCCAGGGAGACCTTAATCATGAAATCACGTTACTTCACGAAGGCTCAGGAGCTTTCTAGAGAGGCTCACCTGTTTGGTGATGGCGCCAAGTGGGCGATGGCAATGCGGTTACTGCGGAGAGCGATGCAATGAGACTGAACAGAACGGCCCGAAATGAAGTGCAGGATATTGCTGACAACCTACCAGAGAGCGAGCTGGAGCTTATCGCCGCTGAAGTCGATGCGCGGATGAACCAGCACAAAACGAACCCGCTGATGCCTGCTCTGTGCGCTTTCTTGCTACGTCATTATGACCATCCCGCCATTGAGATGTTCGACAGTGACGATGACATGCACGAAGCCGCTGAGACGCTTCTGCGTGATGCAATGGTCATTGCGGCGCGGCGGGAAGTGGCGATCGAAATCTACCGCAACAAGCATGGAAATCAGGAGGCGGCGTAATGCAGCCTGGCATCTACTACGACATCAGCAACGAGGACTATCACGGTGGCCCGGGCATCAGCAAATCGCAACTGGATGATATTGCGATAAGCCCGGCCATCTACCAGTGGCGGAAGCATGCGCCGGTTGATGAGGAAAAGACGGCTGCGCTGGATTTAGGCACTGCCCTGCACTGCCTGCTGCTTGAGCCTGACGAGTTCAGCAAGCGCTTTGAGATAGGCCCGGAGGTTAACCGCCGGACTACTGCGGGCAAGGAGAAAGAAAAGGAGTTCATGGAACGGTGCGAGGCTGAAGGAGTTACGCCTATCACGCACGACGACAATCGGAAGCTGAGGCTGATGCGTGACAGCGCCATGGCTCATCCGATTGCCCGGTGGATGCTTGAGGCGCAGGGAAATGCAGAAGCGAGCATTTACTGGAATGACCGCGACACCGGCGTTTTATCCCGCTGCCGGCCGGACAAAATTATCACCGATTTTAACTGGTGTGTGGATGTAAAAAGCACGGCCGACATCATCAAGTTCCAGAAAGACTTTTACTCATACCGCTATCACGTTCAGGACGCCTTCTACTCGGACGGCTATGAATCGCACTTCGATGAAACACCTACATTCGCGTTCCTTGCTGTAAGCACGTCAATTGACTGTGGCCGCTATCCGGTACAGGTGTTCATCATGGACCAGCAGGCAAAGGATGCCGGTCGTGCTGAGTACAAACGAAACATCCACACTTTCGCAGAATGCCTGTCACGGAATGAATGGCCGGGCATCGCAACCCTATCACTGCCCTATTGGGCGAAGGAGTTAAGGAATGAGTAACCAGCCACCTATCGCCAGCGCTGACCTGCAGAAGACGCAGCAGAGCAAGCAGGTTGCCAACAAAACGCCTGAGCAGACACTGGTCGGCTTCATGAACCAGCCAGCCATGAAGAGCCAGCTTGCAGCCGCGCTTCCCCGCCACATGACGGCCGACCGAATGATTCGCATCGTCACCACCGAGATTCGCAAGACACCGGCGCTGGCAACTTGCGACCAGAGCAGCTTTATTGGTGCCGTTGTCCAGTGCTCACAGCTTGGTCTTGAACCCGGTAGCGCATTGGGTCATGCCTACCTGCTGCCGTTCGGTAATGGCCGCTCTAAATCAGGCCAGTCGAACGTCCAGCTAATTATCGGCTACCGCGGCATGATTGACCTTGCCCGACGCTCAGGACAAATCGTCAGCCTGTCTGCCCGTGTGGTGCGCGCCGATGATGAGTTCAGCTTCGAGTATGGCCTGGATGAAAACCTGATTCACCGCCCGGGCGATAACGAGGATGCACCAATCACCCACGTTTACGCGGTTGCACGCCTCAAGGATGGCGGCACGCAGTTTGAAGTCATGACCGCTAAGCAGGTCGAGAAGGTCAAGGCGCAGAGCAAGGCGTCATCCAATGGCCCGTGGGTTACCCACTGGGAAGAAATGGCGAAGAAGACAGTTATCCGCCGCCTGTTCAAATACCTTCCGGTCAGCATCGAAATGCAGAAGGCCGTGGTGCTGGATGAGAAAGCCGAAAGCGACGTGGATCAGGATAACGCATCTGTCCTGAGCGCTGAATATAGCGTTCTGGAAGGAGACGGAGGAGAGTAACCATGCGAAAACTCGCTCAGTACCGGCGCAACAATCACCCGAACAGCGGATTCAAAGAGAAAGTCACCTTCCAGCTATCCAAAAGACCAATGACCGGGCGCGAATTATGCGCCCTTTTTCATATGACGCTCGGTGAGTTTAACCACCAGATGCGCGAATGCCTTAAGCCATGCAAATCAATCTCTATCACCTCATCCGACCCGGTGAAGGTTGGCAGAGTGTTTGACCATACCTACACGCTGGAACGCAAACCAAAGCGACTGGTGCCGCTTAACTCGGTGCCAATCATCATCAGCGGAGGCGGATTCGATGCGGAACGCAGGAAGCAGGCAATCAGCGCAGCTAAGCGCCGGGCGCGGGTAATTGCGCTCGGGCTCAATCCGGGCTACCTGGACTAACTATTTTCACCGCGGCATTGAGCCTGACAGCGGCATAAGGGGTAAGAGAATGAACGTAAATGAAGTTGGTGAAAATTTTAACTGCGACTGTGGATTTTCGTGGAGAAGAGGACAGAGTGGCTCCCATAGCTGCGGCGATGGACTAAGAAAGCAGATAGCCGAACTCAAAGCACAGCGTGACGCGCTGGCGGCTGAGAATGCGGCGCAGAAGGAATACCTGAAAGAGTGCTCTGTAGTTCAGGGTGAAGGTAACTGGAATAGCGCTGCCGAAAAATCAGTTTATGTCCCTGCTATAGACTGGATGCCACCAACCCCAGCCACCGCCGCCTACCTCAACTCTGTGCGGGCTGATGCTGTCGCATCGTTCGCGCATCATCAGCGCGTAATTTCCGACTCAGAAACAGACCCAACAATTCAGCGCGGCCATCGCATTACAGCATGCCGGGCCGAGGATTTCGCCGCCCAACTCCGCGCAGGAGAGACATCATGACAAACGAAGAGAAGCAGGCGCTGATTGAACACGCCAAATCATGGATAGCTGATGCTGAAGCGGCGCGCGATGACATACCTTTCGGTTTTGATGAAGACACCGAGATGGAGTTGTCATTAATTAAGATTGCACTGGCCGCCCTGACCACGCAGCCGGTTAAGCTGGAGCCAATCATTCAAATCGGCTACACGCACGATGAAATTACCTGCATGTGCAATATCCGTAATGACGATATTAAGGCCATCCGCGCAGCAGGCTATGAGGTGATCGAATAATGGGAAAGTTAAGTGATAGCAGACGGAAAGAGTTCGAAGAATTTATGGCGGAAAGGTTTGAGCAATCCATAGACCGCCGCCGCTGTAAGAACGGTGATGGAAACGATTACATGTCGTGGGATATGAATGTGGCCCGAGCAGTCTGGCAACACCTGTCACAGCGCGCAGAAGCAGCTGAGGCGAAGCTGGCAGAGCTGCAGAAGCAGCCGCCCGTGGCGTGGACAGACGATCAGGAATTGCGGGACGTTAAGAATCACGGTTGCGGATATCTGTTCACTGTCGACCCGGTAACGCCTAACGCAGACCCCCGGCGGATTATCAATCTATTCACCCGCACCGCGCCCGCTATCAACCTGGCGGAGCTCGCGCCTGATGGCTGGAAGCTGGTGCCGGTTGAGCCGACAACAGAGATGCTGGAGGAGATTTGGCTGGATGAGCGGTTTAAAGAAGTGGCGATGAAGCGTAGATATCAGGCATTGCTAGCCGCAGCACCCTCCCTGCACGAATAAGCGATATACTCCCCACAGGAGGACATCGCCATGTCACACAACTTAGCAGCACGCAGCAGAGAAGAGCGCGACAGGATTAACGTGGATTTAGCCGCGTCAGGAGTCGCATACAAGGAGCGTATGAATATGCCTGTTATCCCGCATGAGGTGGAGATGCAGCAGCCTGAAGCGATGAGGGAGTATTTCAGGGAGAGATTGCAGCATTATAGGAATGCTTCGCTGCAGTTCCCGCGCGGCACTGACCCGATTTATCAGAAAAATGAGAGCTAAGCGTCAAGGCTGATCAAGGATTTCGCAGGAATAGTTGGTGACAATTATTACGGTATCGAAACCAAATTTGAGAGGAGTCCAGGTAGTCATGATGGTTGTCGAATGATTAACTAATGTTGCCCAAATTGCGGTTAATTATTCTCTGGACCTGATCAGGTGAAGCCCATGAAAGACTATTATGCTATCGATGTTTCCGATTTCCTAAACAACAATCTTCCATTTTACATGCAGGTAAAGGCGGAAGCCCTTAAGTTATCAAGGTCAGGGAAGGTTGATGTCGTGGCATACATAGAGCAGCGGCTTCGCGAAGAGCATGACAAACGGGTATCGCAGATGGGGATATCAGATCCATTTGAGTATTACGTGAATCGTCATGAGAAGAATCCCACCGTAGCTCGCCAGGTCATAGAAGAGCACCGACAGCAGCACAGATAAAATTTTACCCATCAATGAACCTCGCCACGGCGGGGTTTTTTATTGCCTATAGGAAACCAAAATGCATATCGAAATCGGTGACAAATACACAATAGAAGGTGGTGCCAGCGACTTCATCCTTTACGTGAAGAACGTCGTTAAGCATGGCAAAACTGCCGGTCAGGAAACGCAGCAGCGCCTCGGCTATTACTCGAAATTAGAGCACCTCATCCGTGCACTGATTAACCACGAAATCCGCACCGGCGAAGCGAAGACCCTGCAGGAAATGCAGGACCAGATTACCTACATCTCTATCTGGTGTGAGAAGGCATTTACGGAGGTGGCAGCATGAACTTTCCAGACCCAGCAGATGAAGCCGCACAACGCGAGCAGCAGAGGATTGAGATTGCCTTGGCTAACCGAAAGCATCCAGAAATGTTGTTTACCGGTGCCTGCTATTACTGCGAAGAGGCAGTGACGGCGGGATGTTTCTGCGATGAGGATTGCCGCAGCGACTACGAGCGCATTGAGCGCGCTAAGCAGCAAAGGAGGGTTGCATGAGCATTGAATGGAATGGAGAAGGCCTGCCGCCTGTGGGGTGCGAGTGTGAAGTTAAGCGCGCGCTGGATTGGATGCCATGCAAAATTGTTTTCATATCCGATTTTCATGTGATTCTCCAAGCAAAAGAAGAAATCTGCTGGCAAACGCATTCGTGTCAATTCCGCCCCATTCGGAACGAAGTTGAGCTCAGATATGAAAGCGCAATCGAAGCGCTATCTCAGGTGGTGGAATATCGTAGCGGGTGCAATCACAAAGCAATGGCCCGCTGGCTCTATGAAGCGATCTCTACTGGCAAAGTCCCCCACATCACCCTCAAGTAACTCCCACCCTATTCACTATCGCGCTCTGCGTGAGGAGTTGTTATGTCTGATGATCCACTTTATGCCTGGCTAAAAAGCGGTGATTACATGCCGCCTGAGTTCCGCGACTTCCATAACCAGAAAGACCTGTTCAAGGCCATGCACAACACAATCCAGAATGCGAACGAGAATGGTAATGCACGTGACGGTCATATCTACGTCGTCGATACCTTTCTCTGGTACATGGCCCGTTGTGGGTACACGTTGCAGAGGTGCAGGAAAAGCCTTCCCTTTAAAGAATTCGATAGAGACCTATCAAAGTACCGATCAGATCTGGCTGCAAGCATGAACTCCATTATGCCGCCATCATGAACACCATCCACGACATCTCCCCCGGCGAGTTCCTCATATGGCTCGCCTTTTTAATTTGCATCGTGCTGGCTCTGCGCTGGCCGTATAAGGAGTAGATATGGAATTACGCGACGATTCCCTTGTTGACATGAAGTTCATGGTAAGCGATTCTGGATTCACCGATCGGTACTTCTACAAGCAAATCCAGAAAGGCAATCTGCCACCGCCGAAAAAATACGGCCGGTCATCTCGCTGGGAATACAAAGATTACAAATGCTGGAAACAGTCCTGCGGTCAGTCGATGAAGTCCGCCGCGTGACTCTTTGTGGGCACATTTGCGGGCATTATAAAAATCACATCCAGATAAATCATTTACTATCATACCCCTGCGCATCGTATTTGGTGTTTGCAGGGGACAATATCTGCCCTCCCTTTTACACCTGCCCGCATTACAACACCTGCTTTTTACCGGCGCGATAAATCCTCACGGGTAATCTGGTCAGAATGCTGTCCATGACGTTTCGTCACGCAACGAGTCTGACCCGGTAATACAATTTCCGGAATGTCATTCGGGCAGGCATTGAGCAGAGTCTGCAGAACATTCATCCGCGCTGACTGCATCGCGGTCGCCATGCTTATAGCGGACTTAATCACAGCGCATTTTCGCGCCTGCGACTACTCTGCTGCATTCTGTTTTATTTCAGCATAGCTGGCTGTTAACTGTTTCAGATGCATCTCCAGCTGTGCGCGGGCTGCGGCAGGCAAAGGCGCACCAGCCGGTTGTTGAGACAGTACGCGCAGTTGTTCTTCAGCGGGTATCGATTTGTGAAATGAGTGCATTGCAGTAAAAACGATGGATTTCAGCTCACTCACCGTGATGTATTTGCCTTTCTGCTGATCCAGCCCGTTCAGCCTGTTGCTCAGATTTTTTAGCGTTGTCATTCCCTGATCCCAGCCATTGCGCTGTTCTGGCGACAACACGGCCGCGTTAAGGTTTTGCTGCCACTGATCTGCCAGGGATTTGCCCTGCTCCGGCCACAGCGCCTGAGCCTGCTCTGTAAGTGTCCGGCTGTAGGCCATACTCCAGTCAGGAGGCAATCTGTCCAGTCGGGCCAGCTGCTGCTCCGTTTGTGTAATGAGAGACTGGGGTAGCGGCGATTGCCGACGTAACCGATCCAGATCTTCCGGCGCAAGCGGTGAAGGTAGCGGTGCCAGCGATGCGGCAAACCGGACCTTCAGGGGTTCGGACCGGTTCAGAGAATGCCATCCCCACCCTGCCGCCATGCATATCATCAGCATGGCGCACATCCCGGCAGCAAAGAATATCCATCTGTTAACCGGGACGGGCGCAGCGGCCAGCACGTCCACTTTCGGCTGCGGTTCCGATTGCGCGACATCTATCCACTTCACTGCCCTGCCCTGAGCATCATCAGACCGGCAACCGGCAGGCTCCTTTGAGGCGGCTGTCGCCTCCTTCATCACGGTGGCAGGCAATACGATATCTGGCTGAGTGTCCGGCGCGGTGCTGGCCGTGCCATCGCTGTTTTCCAGCCGGACAGCACTCATGTGCATCTGAGTACGCAACGTATCGAGCTGGCTCAGATGTTTAAGCTCCAGACGCTGCAGTACCTCTCCCAGTCTGGTAAGCAGTTGCTCCGCTCGATAGAGCTGGCTGAGGTCGCTGTAATTTAACGGGAGCGAACGCATTCGTTGCTGCAAACGCTGACTCAGACTGCTGAGGATTTCCATACGGGCATGGACTGGCTGAGGCCACAGCGCCCCCCACTGATGTCTGAACAGGGCCTCGATTATCGTCAGTCCTTCATTGAGCCCGAATAAGCCAGCCAGTTGCGCACGCGCCAGCGTATACCAGGCTGCCGTTTGCAATTCCACGCCGTTCTGCTCAAACAGTGAAAGGCAGAGCTTTTCAACATACTGCCAGTTCACATCCGGGCGCGCCGGATGTGTCAGCTTACCGAGTTCATCACGCAGGGCGCTGTAATCCGGCAGCGTGCGCGGGTCACCGCCGGTTTTGATTTTTCGCGGGGAAGTGTCATTCATGACCAGTTGTCCATTGGGTATATCTGAAGGGATGAAAGATGTTCGTTTAAATGGCAGGGAGGATTTCAGGCAATTAACAGGTTTAAAAATCACGCACTCTTTTACAGCCTCAGACGCTACTGCAGGAGCGCAATAATCAGGCTAAAAAATGTGCTCTCGTTAAACCCCTCCCCGGAACGGGAGAGATCACCAGACGGAGCAAAGGTCCAGTCGTTCACCGAAACTGACCGCATGAATAGTCGTCCCAATGGCGTCACCTGCACGCCATTCCGGAAGGTCACCTCCACGCATCCTGTTACGCCCTGACCGTACAGGAAGACCGGCACAAAGTTTACAGACCGGTTGTTGATGTAAAGGGCGATACTGGCAATCTCAAATGCTCCGCCCCCGACCAGCAGGTCCGTGACGGACACGGCCTGCGTTTCAACATGCAGGCCGGTATCTGTCAGCCATATGTCCATCTGCTCCTGAAGCTGTGTCATTCGCAGGCGGAATGCCGCTATATCAGCCTGCGTTTTACAGGTAAATGAGACCGGGCCACGTTGCCTGTCCTGCAGTTTTTTGAGGAACTGTGTTTTTAGAGACATGGTGCTTTCTGGCCTCAGATCCGGGTTGTGGTGTCGAGATAGTGCTGTTGCTTCAGGTGCCTCAACAGCACCCGCCCCTCGGGCATAAACTCAGTGCCGTAGCGGACAAGTCCGACGCCTTTCAGCTCTGCATCAATGGCATAGCGCAGTTCACCGGGCACGTGCTGCTCAAGCAGAACAACGTCTATCTTTTTCAGGCGGGGCTCATATCTGAGCAGCAGCGTCGAAAGCGTGCCCATCAGTTCATGAGCAGTACCTGGCATGCCCTGCAGGATTCGGGTCATATCCGGCAGGCCGTAGTCGGGCAGATGCGCCAGCGTACCGGCACGGCAGTTGAGGATACGCTGCATATTGTCCAGTACGGACAGAATCAGCTGGTTCTCCTCGCTGACCTGATGGAGATCGAGGCCACCAGTGAAGTTGCCCGTCAGCATTTCATACAGCGAAGGCGTATTGTTTCCCTGTGGCATCAGTCATCCCTGAGCGGTTTCAGCGTCAGATGGTTGTTACCGGCTTCAAGAATGCGCGGCTTATCCGGGTCAAGATCTTCGCGCTCAATCACCAGCTTCCAGTTGTTGTTAACCCTGTCCGGGTGGCGGAAGAGCCCAGCCACC
This sequence comes from Type-F symbiont of Plautia stali, assembly GCF_059731105.1. NCBI lineage: Bacteria > Pseudomonadati > Pseudomonadota > Gammaproteobacteria > Enterobacterales > Enterobacteriaceae > Type-F symbiont of Plautia stali. The sequence goes on from NZ_AP035909.1 coordinate 2,925,509, forward strand.
GCGACAAACTGCGCATCGGCCTCCATCGGCATATTCAGGTCCGCATCACCGCCCGGCTTCAAAACCACATCACGGCTCGCCAGCAGGTCAGCTTTCAGAATGGTTTCCCCCTCTTTCAGCAACTGCTGGTAAACCGTTTTGTCGAAAGTTTTGCGATCTCTCAGCTGCCAGACACGAATAATCACCGGCTCAGACAGCGAATTACTCTCGCTGGAGTCGGTGTTAAGCGCCTCACGGGCAGTGAAATCCAGGTGCAGCACCTTAATCTTTTTGTAGAACACCGCGTTAAATGCTGATTTGGTGCCATCGCTAATGCCCTGCGTCACCCCGCAGCCCGCCAGACTGAATGTCAGCAGGGGTAACAGCCAGCGCGCGGTCTTAGTTAAACTTGTACGTAACACGTCGGTTTCCTTGTTGTGGTGTGGCGGGCTTCATGCCGGTGTAATAGCCCAGTTCTGTCGTAAAAGTCTGCGGGATATCGTCCGGGAGGGCTTCGTCTTCCGCGCCCAGCACGCCATTCATCCCCAGCCAGAAAGGCCCTTCGCCGAGCGGCGGCGCGGCCAGCAGTCGGGTTCGGGTGGTCAGGGTGATTTTTGCCTTAAAACGCCAGCCAAGGTAGACACGCAGCATCACCAGAAAGTCCTGATACAGCAGACCGTCCGGTTTCCAGCCCTGCGACTCCTGTTCGTTTTCGGTGGACAGGGCAATCAGCAGCTGGCTGCTGGCATCCATCGCCTCGTCACCCAGCGGCGTGTTGCCATCCAGCAGAAAATCGTCGTCTCCGTAAAAACCTAATGGCTGACTGATTTCCACCGGACGCAGGCAATATGGGCTGACCCTGACGATCGTATCCGGGGCAAGCAGCGTCACCAGCGCCTGTATTCCCTCCTGCGTTTTTCCCGGCTGGCGAAGTACACCAAGCAGCGCCAGAAAGCGCGACACCGGCGTGGCAATATGCTTTGCCGTCCCGGGAATACCCAGCCCCACCAGGCCAAGCAGCGACTGCGAAATCGCATCAGTACCGCCTGGCTCAAAGGTGGCCGGATACGAGTACTTACGCCAGATGCGATAAAATTGCGTCAGGATGCGGTGGCTGAAGATATCCAGAAAGCCCTGCAGCGCCTCATGCCCTTCCCGGCACTGGGCGATGTCATCGAGATAGGCGGTCGGCAGCGGCGAATCCACGCCGTACATGCCCATAAACGTGGTGCGAATGAGCGGTGGTTTGCTGCCATTCTCTTCGTCATACGCGACGGCTTTGAGTTCGCCAGCCGGAAAGCCCATTCCGGGATGCGGCGCAAAGCGCACCGGATCGTCAGAAGGATGGCTGGTTGAACCTATCAGCGGCCTGCCCGGGTTCTGCTTCTCCAGTAGCTGGCAGAAACGGTAAAAGTTTATCCGGTTAAGGTCAGCCTCCAGCCGTGGGGTCAGCCGGGAATACGGCGGTTGTGCTTCTCTTCCCATTCCAGACGCTCTCCGGTCGGTTGCAGGATGATAATCAGGCGGTTGAACAGATAGATATCGGTATACAGCGCGAAGAAGCGACTCAGCATCTCACCAAACAGGCAGATGTCACCGCGCCCGGCAAAGCCGTGGCTGTCGAGCGTCACGTCAATCTGCACGCCGCGCACCAGGTAGCCCTGTTCGAAGCGCTCCGTTTCGCTATGCTTCACGTCGATAATCGCCTCCAGACGACGGCGGTTCATCTCACTGTCCGTCCACTCATACAGCGCCAGGGTGCCGCGCAGCACGTCGGCATTATCCATCATCGACAGGAAGCCGCTGCCGAGGTGACTAAGCACGCGCCAGTGGAAGCGATCCTGATCCGGTGGGTAACAGGGTAATGTCGGTGCACACAGGTTGCGGACGGCAATACTGGCTGAGGTGGTTTTCATCACCGTATCCAGGACGGTACTTTGTAGCGCGCGGCGTGGTAACTGGCCGTTGGTACCGGTCAGCGTCAGAGACAGGCTTTCATTCTCCGGAACGGTATGGTTATCAAAGGCTTCGCCACCGAGGACAAGCCAGGTGTTATGCAGCCCGGACGGGCCACGTCGCACGCGGGTGTGGTAATAATATTCCGGCGCCTCATGACGCATCATGCCGCCTTTATGACGGAAGCTTGAGAACGGCACGTAAGTATGCTGGCTTGATGACATCACAGAATCCACCGCGTATATCTCGGTATGGCCATCCTGAACGCGCATCGGGCGCAGCATATATTCGGTCTGCAGGGAGTTGACCGTCAGTGGGTCAGATTCCAGCGGAAACAGGTTGATCACCGGCACACAGTTCAGGCGCAGATGCTTTTCGGTAAAGCTGAAGTCATGCTCCCAGCGCTCCGCCAGTACCACGTCGATTTCAAACCAGGGGAGCTCAGCCGGAAAGACGACAGTTTCCAGCCCACGCAGGCCCGCAAACATGAACTTCTCGCGGAAGGTGAAATACTCCAGCAGCAGCTGATAGCCGCTGAAACTGCTGCTCCCCTTCGGCCACAGGTCGTCATCATCGCCAAAGCCCAGTGCAGCGAAATAGCCGTCCAGCGGTTTTCTGTCCACATCGCCTGGCATGCGCAACCACAGATGCGCCATGTTCATGGTAAAAGCTTCATGCATGGCGCAGGCCAGCGGCGCGTCGGCATTAAAATAGAACGGGATTTGAGTGAGATCGACACGACGCCAGTCGGCAAGGTGGCTGCAGTTAAAGCGCAGGCTGATAACTGAACGTCCGTCAGAGTCAGTCGACAGGCGGGCGTGCTCAAGCGACAGTGGCTGTAGGGTGATCGCTTTGGTGGTGGTGTAGCGGCAACGCGTGCCCTTCTCACCGATCGGCCTTGAGTTCACCTCAAAGCCTTTGACGATTCGCATCGGCTCTTTCATTTCGCGCCAGTCAGGGGTGAATTCCACCACTGACATCGACGGAATGGTGCGCAGGTAATGCGGCCAAAGCAGGCTGACCAGGCCTTCGGTCAGTTCAGGCAGGTCGTCATCGAGCTTCTCCCGCAGGCGGCCCATCAGGAAAGCAAAGCCTTCGAACAGGCGCTCCACAAACGGATCACGTGCAGCTGCCTTGTCGAGATTGAGCATTGCTGCCTGCTCGGGATGCGCACGGGCAAACTCTTCACCGGCTTCCAGCAGGTAGCGCATTTCAGCGTCATAATAACGCAGGGTTAAATCATCCATAAAAACCTGAATAAGTGTGAATTAAAGGTATGCGAGGGATTTTTACCCGCAAAGCACTGCACTGCTGGCTGGATCGAGCGCAATCAGCCCTGCAAGAAGCTGGTCCATCTCTGGCTTTAACCGTGATTTATCGGTTTCACTGCGTGTGGCTTTCATGCGCAGAAGTCTGAGGCGGCGTGATTTCACTTCAAACAGCAGTGCCGGCGTCCACTGCGTGAGGGTAATGGACTCTGCGGCACTATCGAGCTCACCCAGCAGATGCAGGGCCAGTTCATTTTTGCCCTTCTGCTCTGCTACGCGGGCCATCAACAGACGCAGCAACCATTTGTCTTTTGTGGTGTCAGTGCCCGGGCGGGTCTGCAGCCAGTGAAGTGTGGCATCCAGACCGTCACTATCCGCTTTATCCAGCGCTTCCGGCTCAAGAGACAGAATATCGTTATCTGTCTCACCGGCACTGACCGGCTCATTCCGCCAGCCGGACATATCGTCCAGCACGCTCTGGTTTATCCAGTTCAGCGTCACTTCATCAGCAAACGGCGTTCCGTCATTAAAGGCCAGGGTTTCAAGCCCGGTAAGGCGGCGCAGCAACCCTTTCAGGTCTGCGGTGATGATCTCGGCCAGTACATCCTGCCCTGATTTCATCAGGGCCTGGTGGATATACCACTGTAAATCCAGCCAGAGGTGGTTGGCACCGCGCGAGAAGGTATTGTCCGCTTGTTCCAGAATCTCCAGCCAGCTCTGCTGGAGATATAGCCGTTTGAGCATGGCCCGCTGGTCAGCCCGTGGCGGTTCGATGCGCGTTTTCCCCTCAGCATCCGGGGCCGGAATAGTGTTCAGCGTGTCATGACGCAGACTCTTCATCAGCCGATGCGCCGCAAGCCAGCCACCGGGCTGTTCACGCAGATACCCTGTCAGGATGCGCGCCTGAGCCAGTAAATCCTGACCAGAGGTAATGCGGCTCAGTATCGGCGCGTCAGGCTCTGTCGCGTGTAAGGTCTGTGACTGACTCTTGTTACTGACATTCTGAGGTACCACGGCATCCACACCCCCGGCCTTCATCAGGCGGGATTCCAGCGCGCTGTACAGAGCATTCAGCGCCGGCCGTGACGCCTCCGGCTCTCTCTCCAGGCTGTCAGCAATGAGCAACAGCGCCCCGGCGGTACGCTGTGCATCCTCGCGGACGACCTCCGGATACAATGACAGACTGTCCAGAACACGGGTGCCGCCGAGCCATTCGAGCGCGGCCCTGCGGCTGCGATCCCGCTGCGGGTGAAGCTGCATGCCGAAGCGCTGCAGTAATCCCGCCAGCAGTTCAAGCCCTTCGGCAAAGCCAGCCTCGCCATACTGGTGCAGGCGCGCCCAGCAGTAATACGTCGCCACCCGAATATCTTTCGCCCCGGTGATCAGTAACTTCTCGGCAAGCGTGCATATCAGCCCGGTATCGATCCCGGTGAGCTTATTGACCTCTTCGCGGATACGCTGAAAATCATCATCATATCCCGGGTCTTCACCGGTCAGACTGCTGCCACTTATTGGCGTAAGCCAGCCCTGCCAGTTTTCCATGCGCGTCTGCGCCTGTTGTCGCAGCTGAGTTTCGTCTGCCTGACAGGCGGCAACCAGATTCTGCAGTGTGCTCATTATTCGACACCCTCCCTGTCACTGTTTCCGGTACTGGCCATCAGCGCCTGCGCGGTGGCCGTACTGTCAACACTGAATATCTGGTCGGGCAACGTGAAACCGCGAAGGTCCAGCAGTGCCAGCGGACCTTTGCCGAGTTGTGAGCGCAGCACCCACTGCAGAGTGCGACTGTCCGGGGCGGTAAAGCTCATCATCCACTGGCTGCGGTCAAGCTGCTGGCGTTTGCCCTGGTCCAGCCAGCGAATAAAGCCCCAGGTCCCGCTGTAATCTCCGAACAGGCGCGCTCCGGCGTTGACGGTGGTCCAGGTCAGCATCGTCCCCGGCCTGTAAGTCTCTCCCGGCCAGCGGAAACTCTGCCAGTCGGCCATCTGGTTGAAGTAATGCAGCTTTTGCCCATCAATGGTCAACTGCGTCTCCACCACCTGCGGTACAGGACGCGCCTGCAGCTCAAAGCTGATGCCCTGGCTGCCATCGGTAAACAGAATGTCCGACAGCTGGCTCAGCTGGTTAACCGCACGCAGGAAGGCCGGGTTGAAGCTCAGGCCCTGGCTGTTAATCTTATCCGGCACCCACTGGCTGCCCTCTTTGTGCAGCACACCGCTGAGCTCCGTCGTCAGGAAGCGCTCAATACGTCCGCTATCCTTACGCACGAATTCAGCCAGCATCGGCAGGGAGGCATCACTTTTACTCGCAGTAAACGGGAAGCGCCCGTCAAAGGCGGTGCGCCAGTTTGCGACAACGGAACGACTCCACTTATCGTTCAGGCTGGCTGCTGAGGGCTGAAGCACGGTCTCCCAGGCCTGGGTCAGCGGCTGCACAAACATCGTGTTACCAAACCCACTCCACTCTTCACCCAGGCTGGCAGAAATCAGGCTGCCATACTGTTGGGTGTCACTAAGATCCACGCTTTTACCCTGAAATACAGTCTGCGCCAGGGTCTGCATCATCTCCAGCGGATCAGAGGCGCTGGCCACCTGTTGCAGGCGCAGACGCACACGCGTGATACGGGTCAGCCAGGTCTGCAGGCTCAGGGAGTTGTCAGCGGACATGACGTTGCTGCTTTTGTTTTTACCCAGCAGCTGAAGCAGCGGGCCAAAGGTTTCATCCAGCGGACCCTGCGGGCCTGCCGCCGACTGGTCAATCGCCGGTTTATCTTTGCCGCCCACCAGCTCTTTAGCCGACTGGATGATCGAGTCCGACAGACCTTCGCGTTGCTGACCGGTCTGTCCCTGCCAGGCGAGCGTATTCATCAGGGCAATCAGTGGCGACTGACGGACATCACTCATCAGCGTCAGCTGGTCGGTGACGTCGGCGATATTGTTTGCCGGGTTCCAGTGCAGACTGTTAAGAAAACTCAGCCAGCGACCAGCAAAGTCGGTGAAGTACCTTTGCGTCAGACGGGCTTTCAGGGCTTCCGGCGACAGATCGGCTGAGACGGACTTATGGGAATCACTCAGCACCCAGTCGATTTCATCCCGACGGGAATTTGCCGCTTTTTCGATGGCGGACTGAATGCCCCCCTCCCAGGCCTGGCGCGTGAACATGCCCGGCACCATATCTTCAGTCGTGAACAGACGACGGGCATCGGTACCGCCGGTCATGTCCTCCAGAGAGAGATCGGCGAAGTTACGCCGCACGGATTTGAGCATGTTCTGGTACAGCGTGCTTTCAGCATTACGCCGTCCAATCTGCTGCAACAACACCTGGCGGCTCTGGCTCACCAGCTGCGCATCCGGCGTGATTTTCCACTGTGGCTGCTCTGGCAGTTCGGAGATATAGAACGCCCACAAATCCGGCGACAGGCTTTGCCACAGGCCGGCTGAAATACCTATCCGCGCCGGCTGCACGGTTTTCATAGCCTGCGCATAAAAGGCACCATCGGCTTTATCCGGACGAGCCATCATCAGCCAGGCTTTAAGCTGGTCATAACCCGGTTTAGCAAGCGCAGCGCGCTGGTCACTGTTGGGGGCTGAATTCACCAGCGCACTGAGTTTCTGCATCAGCGCCTGATTCGCCGGGTCGCGTATCAGGCGGTTGTTTGCCACGCCGTACCAGGGCAGCATCGCGTCAAGCAGCTGCGGGTTATGGTCCAGACCAAAGCGCTGATACCAGGGTGCGCCGTCTTCAATACGGTGCTTCAGGCGGCCGGCGTCATTACGCAGCGTATGCAGCGCCGTGAGCTGGTCATCCGAAACAGAGGGATGTTCTGCCAGGGCATGCGCCTGCCCGGCAACAGAAACGATCTGCTGACGGTTGACCGCGAAAGACAGCAGCGTTCCTGCGCCCCAGATACCGATGAGGGCCATCAGCGTCCAGGCAAGTGTCTGTTCCCACGCCATACCGACGCGGCGGCCACGAACACGGACGCAGTCATCCACGATGCCCTGCCAGGTTACTGGCAGGCTCAGAGCGTGGCGTTGTAATTCGGGAACATATTTATCAGGGTCGGCAGATGCAACAGCTTCACCCTCAAACGTTTCAGCAGGTTTATACTCCGGCAGGCTGAACATCAGGCCACGCAGCGGAATGCGCTGCTGGGAGGCTGCCAGCCATGGCACCAGCTGCTGAGCCCAGCGGGCGATACCGCCGTTTTTGAGGTGCTGGCCCAGTCGCAGCAGAAAGTCGTGGCTGTTGTTCTCAGCGACCTGACTCATTCCCTGGTTTCGCAGTGTTGGCAGCATCCGTTCAAGCTGGCGGGTAATGTCGTCAGGCTGGGCACGCAGCGGGAAAGTAGCCCCAACCGTCTGTTCAGGGCGTTTAGCCTGCGACCAGGTGCTGTCGCACAACTGCCATAAATAAACCGGGGCGGAATAACGCAGCAGTTCGCTGATCTTTTCCAGACCGCGTAGGTCGTTGTCGCTGATTTGCGGGGTAAGATTAAACGACTGCGGCATAATTCGGACAATCCCGTCCAGCGGACGTCCGCGGCGCAGTTTACGCAGTGCGGAGTATTTTTCCTTATCGGGCTCAGCAATCAGACTACCGCCGTAAATCAGAACGGTACGGTTACCTTCAAGCCACTGCTCCTGTTGCAGGCCGGGCACCAGTTGTTCGATTGCCGCCTCATCGCCAGTGATGAGCAACAGACGGGTTTTACGACGCCAGTAAAGGCCAATACGGGAGCAGAGATGAACCCGAATCTTGTTACACATGGCCACCGCAGGGTGAACAGGCGCTTTATCATTTTCCCGCTTTTTTTTCTCATCATCACCGTTGATGCTGTCAACAAGCGCATTAAACTCCTGCTTACCGGCATTGCGTGCCGCCGCCAGAAGCACTACGGATACGATAAGGGCGCAGCCTGAAATGCATCCGCCGGCGATAAGCCAGTAAATTTGTTGCTGACTGCCGCCTTCCATCCCGGCTATATCCGGGTGTTTCCAGACCATGAACGTCATAACGGCTAACAGCAAAAAGAAAATAACTGCGACAGCAAGATAGCGGCCTTCCGTAGTCTTCGGTGCTAAAGGTAGCTTCACGGATCCATCTCCTGTCGGGAAGCAATCGGGGTAATGAGCGTGCTCCACAGCACATTCTGTGTGGTATCACCGCAGATAATCATCTGTGGTAATTGAGTTTGTCGGGCGATTTCGGTGGCGGCAGCAATAGCCAGCCAGGGGGCCGCGGCACCGGCATGTCCCATAGATGTATCGAGCGAAATGACGGCTTCGTCCTCTACAAACTGCGCAGGGTGCGCATTCTGGCACGCAATAACTTCTGCACGCTGCTCACCCGTCAGCCCGGCAAGCCATAAATTTTTGACGATGTTTTCTTTGAGCGGGACGTTCCAGGCAGCCATGTTCATCCCCTCCCTCAGCTCACCGGTTGGAGCAGCATCTGGCCGGTGCAGCAACGCGAGAGGTTCGAGAGCCTCCTGGGTCAGGCGGTTGCCAAGAAGCAGTGCTACACCGGCTTCAGCTGTGTTGTCAGATTCGGCAGGCTTTAACTGGAGACCCACAATCAGTAACACCGCTTGATCTTTAATACGTTCATTCAACCAGCGGTCGATTACACTGAGCCCACTCCCCTCACCATATTCAACAGGAAGAGTAATATTGTTTTTATGCCAGGTCTCATCCCAGTAATGGCGAATACTCTCCAGAGGCAGCGATGTTGTTACATCAAAAAATACCACAAGTGGTACTTTGTCAGGGATATGTGCGAAAGGAATGCCAGCAATCAGCTTCGAAAAAATATTCGTTATCACGAATTTTAGCGAGTCCTGCGGGCTGGAAGAAATTTGGCTCATCCTGGAGCTTTCATAACCATCCCGGTCGACCTGCGAAACAATAATGCTATCGTTATTTTGCATCGCAATAGCTGTATCTTTCTGAGCAACTGATGAGTGGCCGGTAATGAATGTTGCATTCAGCACCTGCAGTGCACGACGTGCCTTACGGGTTTCTCGAAGAATCCATTGTTCTCGCTGTTTGTCGAAAGCATTTGCTTTGCTATCCTGCAATGCCCACAAAAGCAGACAAGAAGCAAACGGAACACTCCACAAAACTATAGGCACACCTAAAGCAATCTTCCAAAAATACAGATTTTCAACATAACGCCCAAATATACGCATTGATATAACACTGACCGAAAGCATGGCAACCAGAGCAATAAGCCAACGTGAAAGTTTTAGAGATCTAGGTCTGGGGTAGCATTCTGGCAAATGTTTAAGTGTATATGACATGATTATTTCCTGCTTACTTAATTCTCTAAATGATCAAAGTCATCTATACTTTTTGACTTGCTATGAATTATGCCCAGTGCATAATTTAAAATCATTACCGCTCACAGAATCAAAGTCTGTTCTAACCACAATAAAATGCCCATTGTGTCATCTTCAATAAGTTCAACATCAACCGAGCAAGCATTTAATGAAATCATAGAAAGAAAAAGAACCCTTCTAAATAACCCCCACCTTTAAAATATCGATAAACTGAATAAACCGTCAGTTGATTTACAAATTTAAAACATATGATTTAATTTATTTTTGTTGTGGAAATAGACTTCCATTTTCCTATCATGTATTTCAGAAGGGATTTGTCATTCTTGAAATTGAAATCGGGTGCTGGAGTCTTCTCTCATCCTAAGCCATCACTACCAACAATAACATGCTCCTCTCCCCTTAATTAATATTTCACCCCATCTTTAAAAGAGAAATATTTTACAGCTACAGGGTCAATCCCACCAACACACCCTATTTTGTAGGCAAATGAAACGGTTTCTACACCATCCGAAATATTTTATTAACCTCAACGGAATCAGGTACAATATCTAATTTCATATCTTCACCACAATTCCTAACAAAATCCTGAAGGGACCAATCGTTGCTATTCCCTGTGACTTGCGTAACAAGCAAGGTCACTCCTCCTTCTTTGCTATCAAGCTTTTTATCTATAGTTAGGGTATGTATACCGGAACTATCATTCCATGCTCTCTGGAATATTTCAGAACTTGCAAAAGCCGCTTGAGACAATACGAATGCAAAAGCAATAATTGAATTCAAAATCACCGCAATTGCCACTTTCATTCTGACCTGCTATGTTGACTAAGTGTTTAATTAAAAACAATCATTCTAGAATAACTGTAGACGCTTTACTCCAGTTACTTGTCATATAATTATATAATAGGACGTTGTTTTTCAAATTAGCATCAGACACCGGCTTAACATTATCATCAATTACCCCATCTGGCGTAACCATCCGCTCTTCTCCTCGAAGAGAATGCTTCATGCCATTTACATAAGCAAAATATTTTACAGTAACTGGATCAAGTCCCCCTACACAACCTATGGTATAAGAAAACAATACAGCATCAAATGAGCCATTAATTTTCTTAATTTCGAAGGAATCCTTAATTAAAGCCATGTTTATATCAAGCGGACAATTATTCACATAATCGACAAGACTCCATACCTTTTTGTCCTTTACATGTTCCGAAGCGGTAATTTTTGAATTTTTAGTTTCACCATTATTTTCTTCGTAAATATCAATTTTCACCTTATGAATACCATCCGGGCGTTCGAACTCCTTGGTAAAGGTAGTTGCAAAACTACTCATCACAGGTAAAACCATCAAAGCTAATGAAAGGGTTATTTTTGTTTTTAGAATCATCTTGTACTCTCATGCCCAGTTGTTTTGGAATGAATACCAATCATTTCATTGAGTTCATTTACATCAAAGATATCTAATTCTTTATGTACATTTGACTCATAATACCCTTTGTATGCCACTGGTAAAAAAAACCTCAATCCATTAAAGGGGGAAAATTTTATTGTATCGCTCTGATTCCCTCCCAAGCAAATTAATGCCCCAGATTTTGTTTTTCCATACACAAAGGTTGCGTGATGTCCTGATGATGCGGCACATCCATAGATAGGTTTTTTGATCTCAAAAAAATTGGTACTATCTCTAAAAAAAGAAATAGCGCGATATGGGTCTGGAGCTGTTTTATGATACCCACATTCTTGAAAACAATAATTTACAAAAGACGAACACCAAGCATTTAATGTCCCAACTAGATTTTTTATCCACCCATGACCTATTAATGCATGGTAATTACTAGTAATATGGTCTTCCTTAGTCCCATGCCATTTTTTTGCCTCACTCAGTGCTATATTCATCCATGGAGTCTCTCTCTGGTCGTGTGGAAGTAACGCAATCGGATTACCAGAATTTTTTCCTCCAACTGAATCCAGCGCTTTTTTATTCGTATTGATTACACTATTTTTTTCAGGTTTATTATTAACTGGTTTTGAGGCTATCGGATTTGCAACTGGCCTTTCAGTCTGACCAGACGTCACATTGCCACTTTTGTCTATAGAAATTGATTGTCCCGGGTATATTTTATCAGGATCTGATATATTATTCTGCCGCGCAATATCTTCAACATTCACACCATTTTTTTCTGCGATCTTCGCCAAAGTGTCCCCTGGAGCAACGGTATAGACCGTAGGGCTATTAGCATTGACACCATAGATCGTCAAATGCTGTCCGGGAAAGATCTTACTCACATCTTTTATATTATTTTTTTTGGCTATTTCATCAATGCTTGTCTTATAACGTTCGGAAATTTTTGATAGAGAGTCTCCTGGCATGACTATATACTCTATTGGTTTCTGAGCGCTCTTCTCACGAGGCACTTTGGGAGTCTCGGCAAGTGTTTTTGCAAAGAATTGAGAAAAGTTTCGCGTGAGCAGTATATTCTTTGTTTCATCCCCAGAAACTTCTGAATAAACAACATCCTCTTTTCCAGCAGAATTAGTATATTTGACGACAATAGCCATTCCTTGTTTCATATGGACGATTGTCTTGAGCTTGCCGTATGCGTCTGTTTTCCACTCGTAGCTAGTGCTTCCTAGTGTCACTTTAAATGGCACATCAGCAACTGGTCGCGAGCCATCAGAAACAGTCACATTTGTCACATACACCCATTTTTCGGTGCCCGGCTTCATGCCACCTTCCTTTTTGCTAATTGCCTTGATTACCTTACTGAATTTTGTGTCGTCAAGATCTCCTACTTTCTCTCCCTGAGCGACCCCACTTTCAGACATGATAAAATTAGCATAAGCTTCAGGGTTATTACCATCATTCCCCGGCGCATATTTTTTCATCATTTCTGGAATAGTATAATCTTTATACTTCCGTTTAAGCAGAGACCGTTTTGCATTCTCACCAGCATCTATGCTTGAAAATATTGCAAAAGAATGTTTGTCTGGATTGTAGACAACTCCAACACCGATTTTTCCTTGCTGATTTTTTACAGAAATGAGATTTCCTGGGTTATTGAATCGCCAATTCAGTGAGCCCCCAGTTTTTAACAATCTTGTGCCATTCGATGACTCATACTCTACCGTTTTTGTCGATGCATGATAAATAGCATTTATAAAGCGCATTTTAATTAATCCTCTTTGCTATTTTCCTGCAACTTCAAACTTGGCATCATCTAATAAAACAGACGTCATGTGATACCCGGTCTCTGCAAGAAATATTACGCCATCAATACTGATATCTTTCCCAAGAAGATTTTTATTTACTTTATAGTCATTACTATCACGCATTATCAACTGAATGTCCTGATTCCAGTTTTGGTTGTCAGTATCTGCGTCTGTTACACACGTGAGTGGCTGTTTTAAATGCAATATCCACTCATGTAGTTTCTCATCATTCGCTTTATCCTCTCCCCAGCCAGGAGGGCCGTAGTATAATTTTTCGCTAACAACTCCAGTCAGAATTACTTTATCCCCTTCCTTTAGGCAAGTAGCAGATGTACTAACGCTAGAAAGCACGATTATAAAGCAAAAAATAGACTTCCAAATTTCCTTTAACATAGTTCACCCTGTCGTAGTTAAATTTAATAGTTTTGCAATCATTGATTCTGTTAGCGCGGAAGTATGATCTTCTGCTGTCTCGGTATCATCCGAATCACTATCAGGCTCCAGTGATTCTATATCTTCCGCACTATCTACCTCATCCTCTTCGACTGATGTTGGAAGCTCCTCTTTACTCCAAGTCTCTCGCCCAATGATTAAGTTTAATATATCGCTTTCAGGCAGCACTATTTTCGGGAAGCGACCTGAACTGTCTACCGTGCCGGTCGACAGGATTTTCCCATTGCTGTCAGTAATGTTGTAGGGCTGATTTGTCAACCAGTCCATACTTTGGCTGACACTATCGGCACCAGGGAAAGCAAAACGTAAGCTTTGTTCGCCAGGTTCCATTACCGGAAAAACAGGCAGCGTGACCTTTTCTGATGCGCTTGCCTTACGCCCATAATGTCCTGCTTTCGTACGATATTCACCTGCAGTAGCAGATTCAATCGCACTTGCATCAATCCTGATATAGCTCCCACCACCATTCAGAGTCAGCTTCTTCTTCGCGATGATTTTGATTTCATCCTCCGTGCTGACAATGCTGATTTCTTTACGTGCCAGCAATTCCATCAGGTCGTTCTGCGCCTGTACCTGCACCGGCCCCTGGTTCGCGATGAGCTTGATCCCCAGCTTACGAACAAATACGCTCAGGGCATTACCTACCCCGACGAACAGATTTTTCACCACGCTGACGTCGGCATTTTTACCGGCCGTAGCTATCAGGTTCTGCCCGGCAGATACCTGCAGATGTTGTCCGCTGGTCAGCGCCATTCCATCCGGTGCACTGAGCAGCAGCACTGATTTTTTGAGGTCTGTCAGCTGCTGTTCCAGCAGTTTGATTTGCGCCTGGAGATCGGCCGGGTTCGCGGTCGCCTTCTGCGCATCATCGGAGATAGACGTCATCTGCTCCCGGGCATCACCCAGATTGCTGATCGCTGGCTCCATCTCCAGTACCTGCCCCTGCGCTCTGGCCTGCCCGTCTGAGCTGATAAAAATCCCCTTCTGCGCCCGTATCGCCCCCCAGCTGTCCGTCCTGAGCTCAAACCCCTCGCCGCGCTGCTGTTTCTCACTGTCGACCAGGTGCCCGAGATTCAGCTGACTCTTGCCGCCATACTCTGTCGACACCTTGATATGCTCTTTTCCGCGCTCGTCATCGAGGCGGATTTTGTTGTTCGCCGGGGTGCGCAGGACGTTACGTCTGTAGTTGCGGATGGTAACGTGGTCGCCGTGCGCCGAGTCGTGCAGCACGCCGGCAATGTACGGCCGGTCCGGGTTACCGTCCTCAAAGCCAATCGCCACTTCGGTTCCTGCCAGCAGCGGCAGGTGCAGGCCATACGTATCCCCTGCGTACGGGCGGGACTGGCGCACCCAAAGGCTCTCAAATCCGGTCTCCCAGCTGTCACGGTCAAACAGCATATTGACGCGGTAACGACCGTCTTTGTCGATGTGGCCGTAGGTGTCATTTTCAGTGGTACTGGTGACGCGGGCCGGCAGCGTCCCGGCCATCACCGGGCGTGAGCCAGGCTCAGGGCGGAAACCAAAATCGGTGTTATCAGGAATGCCGTCAAAATCAACGGCAAAGTCCTTGTCACGGCGCGCATGCGTGCGCATCGCCGTGATGACCACACCCGCGCTGAACACCTCTGCAACCTCGTACCCGCCGGTGACTTTCAGCACCTGGCCCGGAAAGAGCGTCGGACAGCTGGTAATGCCCTGCGTCCGGGTCTGGCCATTCAGGTAGCGCTCATGACGAATGCGGGCATAAAACGCCCCGGACTCCGGGGCCGGATTGCGGTCGTATGCATCACCCCGGGTAAGGTAGTTGTCCCCCCAGTGGTAGGCATCGCCACAGGTGGTGCTGTCGCCCTGCGTCGCGTCCACCTGCGTGCTCATGTCTTCCGTGGCCTGACGGTAGTTGTAGTCACGGGTGCTGACCTGCTTCTGCACCACGTTGTGGTGGCACGCCATGCCCCAGACCGAGTCCACGCCTTTTGAATGCTGGCCCGACGGCGGGACTGACGGCAGGGTCAGGCCTTTCTCATACCCCTGCTGGCTGTCGTAAAACTCCACCACGTCGATGTTCAGGCGCGTGTCGGTGGTGAAACGAAACCAGATACCCACCTCACCCAGCAGGCGGGTGATAAAGTGCAGGTCGTCCTCACCGTACTGCATCACCTGCTCACGGCGCGGGTACTCTTTTGACAGCGAGAACAGAAAATCCTGGCCGCGCATGTTGTGACGCTCGCGCAGGATTTTTTCCACAATCTGCGGGACCGACATGTCCTGATAGATGGCGTTCTGGTGCGAACGGTCAAGCAGCGCCAGGCGTGGCCGGAGCGTCAGGGCGTAATGGGTTTCATCTTTTGATGTGCTGAGGCGTTCAAAGCCGGTCACTACCCCCTGAAGGGTGCGCACGGCCTGCTGCACTTTAATGCCGTAACCCTGGTCCACCGGGGCCTGCAGCGTCAGCGAGCCGGTTTTCATCAGCATCATCTCTTTGCTGATGGCATGGTCAGAGCTTGTGAATTCAATGCGGTAGCTGAACGGTTTACTTAAGGCCTCATCGCCCTCAAAGGCCAGCACGTCAGGTTCCGCCGTACAGCCTTTCACTGCCAGCATGTGGTGGTTATGACTGAATCTGATCGGGGGATGACTGCTCATACGTTCTCTCCCTCAGTCCGGTTAAAGTCCAGCGAGATACCTTCTTCGTCGCTCCAGCCGAGCGTCAGGGTGTGTGGTTTCTGCTTCGCGGCCATGTGGGTCAGCAGTTGCTGGCTCAGCACCGGCAGAATCTGCTGATTAAGCAGGCTGTCGACATTGCGTGCGCCGGTATCCGGCAGCAGGCAGGCAGCGGTCAGTGCGTCGTACAGGCTCACATCAATATGGGTGGTCAGGCCGTAGTGACGGTTCAGGCGCTTGCTGACCTGGTCGAGCTTCATTTCCACGATGATACGCATGGCCGCTTCGGCCAGCGGTCGATAGATCACGGTCTGGAAGCGGGCCAGCAGCGCCGGCTGGAAGTGGTCACGCAGGATCGGGCGCAGCAGTTCGTGCAGGTCGCTTTCGGTGGCCTCCGGCTGCTCATCCAGCAGCTGCATCAAAGGGTCGCTGCCGAGGTTCGAGGTCATCAGGATAACGGTATTACGGAAGTCGATTTCGCGGCCTTCGCCGTCGCGCATAAAGCCGCGGTCGAACACCTGATAGAACAGATTCATCACCTCACGGTGTGCCTTTTCCACTTCGTCGAGCAGCACCACGCTGTAGGGACGCTTGCGTACTGCTTCGGTGAGGATGCCACCCTGGCCGTAGCCGACGTAGCCCGGCGGTGAGCCTTTCAGCTGCGACACCGTGTGCGGCTCCTGGTACTCGGACAGGTTGATGGTGATGAGTGACTTCTCACCGCCGTACAGCACGTCCGCCAGCGCCAGCGCGGTTTCAGTCTTACCGACGCCACTCGGGCCAACCAGCAGAAACACGCCCTGCGGACCGTCCCCGGACGTAAGGCCGGTTTTCGCCGCACGCAGGCGCCGGGCGATGGCAGTCAGCGCCACATCCTGGCCAACCACGCGTTTGCCGACTTCCTTCTCCAGGCTTAGCAGTTCGGTCTGTTCGTCTTTCATCAGCGAAGAGAGCGGCACGCCTGTCCAGTCGGCAATGACGGTGGCAACGGTGCGCACGTCCACATCGATCGAGAGCAGTGGATTGCTGTGCTGCATTCCGTTCAGTTGCTGTTGCAGCGCGTGAGTTTCGCCCTGACGGGAGAGGTCCTGGCGGCTTTGCAGTAACTGCTCTGCGACTTTCAGCTCCTGACCGTGCCGGGTTTCCAGCTCATCAAGTTTGAGGATCAGTTGTACTTCTTCCTGCCCGATAAGCGTCAGACGCTCGCTGTGGCTCTGACTGCCAAAAGCAATATCTTCCAGCAGTGCCCGCTTCTCCATTTCAAGCGAGGTTATCTGCGCGCGAATGCGGGTCAGCTGCTCCGGAACGGTATCAAGGCTCATGCGCACGCGGGCGGCGGCGGTGTCGAGCAAATCGACCGCTTTGTCCGGCAGCTGGCGACCGGTCAGATAACGGCGGGAGAGCGTGACCGCAGCGCGCACCGCATCATCGGTGATATGCACGTTATGGTGCTCGGCATAGCGGGATTTGAGACCGCGCAGCATAAGGCAGGCGGTCTCATCATCCGGCTCGTCGACCTTCACCATCTGAAAGCGACGCTCCAGCGCGGCATCGCGCTCGAAGTACTGTTTGTACTCGCTCCAGGTAGTCGCGGCGAGGGTACGCAGTTCGCCGCGCGCCAGCGCCGGTTTCAGCAGGTTGGCGGCATCCGCGCCACCCGCCTGATTGCCCGCACCGATAATGGTGTGGGCTTCATCAATAAACAGCAGAATCGGTAGCGGAGACTGCTGCACCGCGTCGATGACGTTTTTCAGGCGCTGTTCGAACTCGCCTTTCACGCCCGCGCCCGCCTGCAGCAGCCCCAAATCGAGGGTACGCAGAACAACCGGCCTGAGAGATTCCGGCACGTTGCCTTCGGCTATACGCAGCGCCAGCCCTTCCACCAGCGCGGTTTTCCCCACGCCCGGTTCGCCGACCAGAATCGGGTTGTTCTTGCGGCGACGGGAGAGAATATCCACCATCTGGCGGATTTCCGTATCGCGGCCAAACACCGGGTCGATTTTGCCCTCTTTCGCTTTGGCGGTGACGTCGAGCGTAAATTTATCCAGCGCGTTCTGCAACGCCGGGCTCAGCTCGCCTTCTTTCAACTCTGCACCCACCGGACGGCCGACAAATTCCATCCCGCCGCTGTGGCTCTGCGCAAGTTCCGCTTCCTGCTGCAGTTCCGGGCGTTCGTCCGACTGTGCATCAAGCAGCGGACGCAGACGTTCCAGCTGACTCTGGCCCAGCGTCAGCAGTGGCCACAGCCTGTCACAGCGCACCAGTTTCTGTTTATCTGCCAGCGCCATTAGCAGATGGACGCTGCGGATTTGTTCCTCACCGTTCAGAGAAGCAATCAGCCAGGCTTGCTGCAGCAATGTCTGAATGGTGTCAGACAGTTGAGGACGCTGGCGTACTGAACGCGGCTGTTTATCCAGCCAGGCAAGCAAATCCTGCCAGATGGCGTCCATATCCCACTCATAGCGGCGGGCCAGCACGGTGAGATCGCCTTCACCCTGCTCCAGCAGTTTCAGCAGCCAGTGCTCCGGCAGGATTTCAGCATGGGCGCGAATCTGACACAGGGAGGCTGCCCCTTCCATCGCACGGGCGCAGTAAGGGTTGAGACGTCGAAGAAGGATTGCCGGGTTTTCCATATTTGCTTGCTCACTGTTGAGGACCGTTCAGGCACGCTACCGCCCCTGGCCGTTACCGAGGCCCATGAGGTCTGTTTCCGGGATGTGATGTTTTTTGCTGAGCGCCCGCACAGGCAGACGCTCAGCAAAAAGAGCGGACAGAGAAGCTCTGCCCGCTCGTGACTTATGCGGTGGCGCGTTCGTTCCAGGAGTCGGAATGAATGATGTTGCCGTCTTTGTAGGTCCAGGTGATTTTTTCGTAGCGCAATTCAATCTGCTCAAGATGATTATGCTTCTCGAAAGCCGGATTTTTGATGTCGTGCATCACCGGGTTCACTTTCACCACCTTCACGTTTTCCAGTCTGGTGTTGAAGTACTCCACTTCCTGGCCCGCGTCGTTGATCCTGTACCATTTGAATTCAGCAGATTTGAGGGTCTGCCCGGTGGTCACTGCCTTGTACAGATAGGGGCTGGAGGAGTCGATCTCCTTGGTAAACAGGAACGGGGTGTGAATACGGGTGCCGGTCAGCTTGCCGGTGTTGTTGTCGGTCGGGATGTAGAGGTTATGCTGCTGTGCCACCACTTCGATGCTGCCGTCTCGATCCTGAACGTCAACGGACCCTTTGATGTCCGCGCCGCCGTCGTCTTTCAGCCAGAGATAAACAGGAATTGCCATGAAATTACTCTCCATTGTGTAGTGATGCGTCATCATCCTGCGATGACGCCTGGGTGTGGCCCGGTATCTGACAGGCACTGGCCTGCGGTACCAGACTGATTTCGACACGGCGGTTGAGCGCACGCCCCTCCGGGGTGTCATTGGTAGCGATCGGACGGCTTGCGCCATAGCCCTGCACCGCAAAACAGCTTTCCGGCACGTCACCGGTGTCACGCATCCAGTCGCGTACCGCTGCGGCACGCTCGAGTGACAGCGTCTGATTCAGTTTTGGGTTACCGGTGTTGTCTGTATGGCCGGACACGACAATCAGCCAGCCGGGCTTAGCTTTGATGCCGACCAGTGAGTTCACCAGCATTCTGGTGGAACCCGCTTTCAGCGCGGATTTGCCGGAATCAAACAGCGACATGCTGTCGAGACGGATAATTTTGGGTACCGGTTCAGGTTCCGGCTGCGGTTCAGGCGGCGGCGGTGGCGGCACATACGAACGGATCGCCTCCAGCACCGGCATTCGCAGACGCTCTCCCTGATAGAGACCCAGGCTCATCCGAGCCGGTACGCCATTGCGCGCCTGGTCATCCAGCTCTGCCGCATCGTTACGCAGGACAGCCACGGCATCGGCTTTGGGGCCGAAATCCTGCATCGGGATACGGTCATAGCGGGCAATATCGAAGCTCAAACGCTGCAGCAGCTGGCGATTGTTCCAGCTACTGCTGAGCAGGGCAGCAACGGCGGCCAGTGTGAAAATCCCGAGCGCACAACGCCAGGCTCGCCCACGTGGCGTCAGGCCCCGTCCTTCAGGGAGCAGCGGCAGAATAAAATCCGGGAAGGGGGCAACCACCGTACTGTCCGTTCCCACCGGCTGCCAGCCCGCAACCTGCTGGATCGCAGTGTGACGGGCTAGCCATGCAGTCCAGGCAGATGTGGCCAGACTGCCGGCAAGGATCGGTCCCATTCCCCACAACACCGCAACAGGTGCGATGACCGGAACATCGGGATTCTCATCCATAAAGCGCGCAGTGACATGCTGCTGAAACCACGCCATCAGGCTGTTTATCAGCACCTGCTGCTGCATCGCTGGCGACCCACCGGTGGTGATCCATTCAGCGATTGAACCCGGCGCTGAAGACGCCCGCCAGACCCTCACGCCTTCACCCGGGATAGCCGCCTGCCAGAGCAGATCATCCGTCATCGCGCTGCCAATCTGCCCCTTCAGAACCAGTGGCACACAATGACCCGTTTTTTTACGCAACTGGCTGATTTGCCAGCGCAGGGCCAGCAGACGACGGGTCAGCGCTTCGCTGTCGGCATGTTTCTGCGGACAAACGCTGACCATCACCGATAGCTGGCGACCCCAGTCAGGCCGCAGCGACAGAACCTGTTGAGCGACCTGAACCAGATCCTGATGATCCGTCACGCGGATCCAGCATCCCTGCGTGCCAGTGAACACCGGTGACGGCTGTCGACATGTCAGCGGCAGATCGCCACAGAACAGCACCACAGGCTGACGCCAGGAAGCTTCCGGGAGGTCATCCAGACGCAGGGTAACGTCATGCTCCGCACGACGACTGGCGACCGTCCGGAACGCCAGGATACCCCCCAGAACGATAAGCAGAAGGAGCACAGAAACCAGTCGGGATACCGGCAGGAAATTCAGGCAGACCACGGCACTCAGCAGGGCGGCCCACAGTACAAGCGCGCGCTGTTGTGCAGGACTCATTTCACGGCTCCCGGTAACAGGCTCTGCAGCATCTGATCCAGCCAGTGATCCAGCCCCCACCAGAGTGCGGCTACCACCACGACGCTCAGGCCGATACGCACGGGCCACGAGTCCAGCCAGCGCCCCATCCCCCCTCCGGCACCACTTTCTGCCAGAACCGGAAGCGTATTGGGATAGCTGAACGGTGAGACCCGCTCACTCAGTGCGCTGACAAGTTTCTGACGCTCCGGATCGTTCAGAGCACGAAAGCTGCCCAGGAATCCCAGCATCATGACCCGCTGGAAGCAGGTCAGGACGGCCCGATCGGGCGATGGGTCACGCAGCACTGCGCGCATCCGATCGCACAGCGTGTCACCCGCGTCCATGGTGCCAAGGAAGTACCCCTGCAGGGGAATGCCATACCACTGCACACAGGCATCATCCTCCACACCGCGACCTTTGACCGCCTCATCAAGCAGCGCACACTGTGCCGTGAGAATATGCTGACAGCTGGCTTCATCGAGGTCGCTCGCTTTAAGTTCGCGCTGGACCCGTTCGACATCCGCAATGCAGTGCTCCCATAACATGCGCCCTTCTCCCTCCTGAAATATCGGGCCGTAACGCAGGCTAATCACCTGTAGCCAGGTATTCTGCAGGAGAGCATCAATATCGATAGATGTGGCAACACCGCGTTCAGGCTTACTCATGTTCTCAGTACCGCAAAGAGTTCAAGTTCAGGCTCGCCGAGCATGCCCGGCACGTAAAACATACAGGTACCGCTCTGAAGCATTTCAGTGGCCAGAGGATGAGAAACATCAAGGCTGAAATACTGATTTTCCAGGCGCAGCGGAATGGCGGCTGGCACATGACGCAATGGCGTCAGAGGAATACCTACCCGCGAAGAATTGACGATACTTCTGACATGATCAGGCGTGCCGACCTTACACTGGCGCGGGAACTGCTCCTGCAGTTGTGCCACCGGTATCGGTGAACGCACGGAGAGGTAGTAATCTGCCCCTTCACGCAGACGTGGGTCATGCAGACGAGCCTGCCAGACGTGAAGCCGGGGATCCTGTTCAAGCTCAATTGCCACCACCCGTGACGGCAGGCTGGCTTCCAGCAGATCACTCAGCAAATCAAACAACGGCGGGAATACGTGATTCAGTTGCTCATGCTGCCAGATCGGAATCGCGCTCACCTGATGCTCCAGCGAGAAGGTCAGCAGGCTGCCCGCCAGCCGTGCCAGTTCCGGGTACAGACGCTCCGGCGGGCTTTGCGGGTGGCGCTGAAACTGACCCAGTACCGGCTCGGCACTGTTCAGGGCATTGAGCAGCCAGAAGAGTGACACGTCGGCTACGGCAAAATCCGCCATGCGCTCGTTACTTTCCCGGCGCATCGCCATCAGGCGACTCAGACGGGCGCGGAGCTGTGTCATCAGCTGCTCCAGCTGATTCACCAGCCAGCGGCTGCCCTGCAGAGCGAGCAACGGGGGCAGCCATGCATCATCGCGTGTCCAGCGGCCCTGCGAATCCTGCTGCAGACGGGCGACCGGGCAGGTCAGGTAATCACTGTTGTTCTGATGAGCAAAACGCAGCGTCAGCGCGGGCTGCATCACCGCAATCTGACGGGTATCTTCCCCAAAGAGGTTGCGAACATCCCGCCAGCACTGACGATAACGAACCGGGCGATCGGCTACCTCATCAGGCTTAAGACAGTTGCCCCCGTTTGCCCGCATCAGCGGAAGCGCCAGAACCACCCCGACATCCCGGGATTCCCCTTCAAGCGCCAGCACCGGTGGCAGGTCATCGCCCCTATTCGTGTCGACCAGCGTGCCGTCGGGAAAGCGGATGTGCAGATGACTGGCCTGCAGGCGGCCCAGTTTTAATGCGTCAGGTTCAAAAGTTGCCTCAATCACCCCCCAGGGATGGGAGAGCCCCAGTCGGGCGATGCATTCCGCTGACCAGGCCGCATACGCGGCCTGCTGCTGGAAATGCTGGGGTGAGATCATCTGCCCCCGGCCCCATAACGGCTGTTCCGTTTTCATTGGCTTCCTGCCTTAGCTTACGATTTGGCCTTAGGCATCTGAGAAACCAGTGAGAGGTTGACGTCCATCCCTTCCACCTGGAAGTGCGGCACGGCATAGAGCTTCACGCGGAAGAAGCCGGGGTTATCCTCAATGTCTTCCACCACCACTCTGGCGTCACGCAGCGGGTGAGAGGCCTGCAGCTCGTCGCCTGGGTCGGTCATTTCCGTGACCAGACTGCGCACCCAGGTATTCAGCTCCAGCTCCAGCAGACGACGGTCTTTAGTGGTGCCGATGTTTTCACGCTGAATCAGCTTCAGATAGTGGGCAATACGCGACAGCAGGAAGATGTAGGGCAGACGGGCATTAATACGGCTGTTGGCCGTCGCATCTGCCGTATCATACAGCGCAGGTTTTTGAGTGGAGTTCGCCGAGAAAAAGCAGGCATAGTCGCGGTTTTTGTAATAGGACAGCGGAATGAAACCCAGGTTGGCAAATTCAAATTCGCGGGTTTCCGGGATCATGACCTCGGACGGAATTTTCACCTGATTGCCGGTGCCAAGGTCATACAGATGAATAGGCAGATCCTGAACCGCACCACCGGCCTGCGGGCCCCGAATCTGTACACACCAGCCGTTATTGATAAAACTGCGCACCATGTTTGCCGCAAAGGCAAAAGAGGCGTTGGTCCAGAGATATTTGTCGTGATCCGGGCCTTTCACTTCCTCAACATAATTGAAGCTGCGAACAGGCACGGTGTCCGGGCCATAGGGCAGACGACCCAGCACACGCGGCATGACCAGACCGATGTAACGGGAGTCGTCCGTCTCGCGAAAGGATTTCCACTTAATGTATTCCGCACGGTCAAAGTAGTTACCGATATCCTTGATAGCAGCCACTTCTTCCATCGAATCTTTCAGGAAGAATTTCGGGCCAGCTGAGCCGATAAACGGCATATGTGCTGCGGCAGAGACTTTGGAGATGTTGCGCAGCAGCGCGACATCCTGCGCAGACGCATCAAACTCATAAGCGGAAATCAGCGCGGCAATCGGTTCGCCACCCGGTGTATCATACTCTTCAATATAGGTTTGCTTATACAATCCGCTCTGGATGATTTCCGGGCTGTCTTCGAAGTCCTGACGCAGCTCTTCTTTTGACATATCCAGCAGTTCAACCTTCACGTTCTGACGGAAATCGGTTTTATCAACCAGGGATTTCACGCCGCGCCACAGGCTTTCCACTGCCTGGAATTCTTCGCTATGCATCACGGCATCAAGCTGGCGGCTGATCTGATAGTCCAGTTCTGCGATATGGTGGTCAATCAGGTTTTTGTCGAGCTTTTCGACTTTTGAGCCCGATTTTGTCAGGCATTCCAGAAACACCTGCATCCCGGCAGTCAGACGCTCATCCGCGGTCGCATCTGACATCGCCTGCGCGTCCTGCCAGATGTCCAGCGCACTCAGTTCAGACACCGGGTTCAGGTTGATTTTTTCAAACAGAGAGGCATATACCCCACCGGCAGCAGGACGTTCCAGCACGACACTCTCGCCACCCGCGGCATTCTCATTTTTTACAGACATCAGCATCTTCCTTATTAATCCGTTAAAGCATCGTGATCGTTATGGCTGTTTCGGGGCCAGGGCGGAAAGTTCGGCTCTGAGTTCTGCGCTCAATGCCGGATCGAGCAGAATCTTTTCCAGCTCTTTTCGGAATGCCTGGTTGTCCAGCAGGTTGGCTTTTAAATCGCGAAGTAAATTGCGCATGGAAAGCATGGCTTTCAGCTGGGGTATTTGCCGTGAAACCTGTTCCGGGGTGAAATCCTTCATGCTCTGGAATGTCAGCGTGATATTTTCCTCACTGCCATCACCGGCAAGTGTGTTTTTAACGGTCAGATTGACGTTTGGGGAATATTCGGAAAGCACTGAGTCAAAGTTATTTTTGTTGAGATTAACTTTCTTACGCTCAGACAGGGGTGCAGATTCCTGACCATGACTGAAGTCACCCGCCACCAGTAATTTAAGGGGGAGTTCCGTTTTCTTGCTTGCGCCCCCCGTATGCAAATCGAGTTTCAAATTAATACGTGCCTTCGGCACTTCACTCTGGAAACTATCCGACATCTCATCATCCCTCAGATTATCGCTACATGGATTTTTCAGACTAAAGCTATAGACGCACGATAATAGAATAATGATCGAGATAAGATCAAATATTAAGATCATTACGCTATTTACTAAACATATTAAGAATTTTCTGCTGAATTTTAATAGCGGTGATTGTCGCCATACCAGCGATTTGAGCCAGAAGTGAGCAATTAAATAAACATTTATGTCGCTGCAGTGAAAACGAACGAAAAATTGCTCGTAAATGGTTATGGCATTGATTTGCATCAATACAGCTACACCAAAAAGAGTCATTGACTGACTGAAGGAGCATTCTGGAACAGAAGATATAAAAGCGGAAAGAAACGTCGGACTTTATAACGCGGGCTGACAGGAGAAACTGTGGAATATTCCTAAGAAAGATGTCCAGAATGACATCGAATTTTTATTAAGACAAAGCGTGCCTGATTTAATGCAATAATTGCAGGAACCGCTGGTGAGAATAGATTTAAACCCTCCCTCACACCCAGCCAGCGCGGTGGTTTTCGCCACCAGAAGATACCGATTCACGCACTCTTTAATATGTGGCCGGAGATCATTTAAAACGTTTTTAAAACCGCCTTCAGCTCTGCGCCCGACGGCAGGCGGAGGGCGTCATGCCATAAACCTGGCGGAACCGATGGCTGAAATGCGCGGAAGAGTGAAAACCACACTGAAAGGCAATTTCAGTCAGTGTCAGATCGGGACGTGCCAGCAAAGCGTGTGCGCGTGTCATCCGACGCTGCATCACAAACTGGTGTGGCGCTGCGCCGGTGGTGTGCCGGAACATGCGGGCAAAGTGAAACTCGCTGAGCGCCGCTTCCTGTGCCAGCACCGCCAGGGTTAAAGGCTGGTCAAGATGGGTTTCAATAAAGTCCAGCACCCGCCGTAACACTGCCGGTGCCAGGCCGCCCCGCACCTGGGGCAGCTGCCACTGCACATCGCTGTAGTGCTGCAACAGGTGGGTCAGCAGTAAGGTGGAGGCGCTGCTCAGCATCACCTGACTGGCGGGCTGCTGCCAGTCGCAGCTCAGCAGAAAGTGCCGGTAAAGCTGCGTAATACGGTCGTCAGCAGAAAAGATTTTCTCATGCAGGGTTAACTGTGCCGGGCTGCGATCCCATACCCGTTCAGCCAGTTGTCGCAGCTGCGTCTCACTGCAGTAGAGATGGACAAAGGCGAGATCGGCCCGCAGGTCCCAGGTCGACTCGGTGCCGGCAGGCATCAGACAGAAGCGATCCGGTGCCCCACCGTTACGCCAGCCATGCGCAGTTTTGTGCCAGGTGTCATATCCCCCCGCGACATAGAGGCTCAGCGTGTGGTGATCGCTGAAGTTGGTGACACGATCGCCACTGTTAAACCAGGCGGCCAGCTGAATGCCGCTGTGAAGCTGCACCTGATCACGCAGTTGGGCTTTCTGGCGCTGCAGCATTTCAAAAGTCTGATAAACAGGCATCGGGGTCGCATTTCAGGTTGAACAGAGTGCCAGTTTACGGACAACGCGGGACAGAAAACAGGTCACATCGGGACGACACAGAAAAATGCGCAAGATTTTGCAAACTCCGCGCAATCCGCTGTAAGACCTGATTGCCTTACCGGGGCAGACTCCGTGTTTTAACGTGGAGATTCAGGCCATGAACCTGTTTTTATATCTTTCTGTGGTGGTGATCTGGGGCACAACCTGGATTGCGATTTATGCGCAACAGTCTGCGGGCGCCAGCGCGGTGACCGTCGCGGTTTTCTGGCGTTTTTTACTGGCCTCGGTGGTGATGCTGCTTCTGCTTAAGCTGATGAAGCGGCTGGATAAGCTGACCCTGCGCGATCATCTCTTCTGTCTGCTGCAGGGCTGCTGTGTGTTTGGCTTCAATTTTGTCTGTTTCTATTACGCTTCGGGATATATCAGCAGTGGTCTGGAGTCGGTCATCTTCTCCATGGCGGTGATCTATAACGCCATTAACAGCTGGATATTTTTCCGTCAGCGCCCTTCCGCGCGACTGCTTCCGGCTATGATACTGGGGATGGCAGGCATTGTGGCGCTGTTCTGGCACGATCTGCGCAACACAGAGACCTCTGCGGGCCTGCTATGGGGTATTGGATTAAGTGCGCTGGGCACGCTGGGATTCTCATTCGGCAATATGATCAGTCAGCGGCATCAGCGTCTGCATCGTGACGTGCTGACCACCAACAGCTATGGCATGTTGTACGGCGCGTTAATGATGGCGCTGGTTTCACTGCTTCAGGGGGTATCCCTGCAGCCGACATGGAACGCGCAGTGGACAGGCGCGGTAAGCTATCTGGCGATTGTGGGATCGGTGATGGGGTTTGGTGCCTACTTTACGCTGGTGGGTCGCATCGGTGCCAGCCGGGCGGCCTACACGACGGTGCTGTTTCCGCTGGTCGCGCTGGCACTGTCAACCCGCTATGAGGGATATGAGTGGCACGCCAGTGCCATCCCTGGCCTTGTCATGATTTTGCTGGGCAATGTCGTGATGTTTGCCCGCTGGCCGCTCAGCGTAAGCCGGGCGACCGTCTGACAGAGATGCGGGCGTAGCGCCCGCATGGGCTGGCTGTTATGCCCACGACTGCGGGAGGAGTTGCTGCGGCTGATTGATCGCTTTGCGCGCAATCCAGTAGAGCAGAACACGCTCATCGTCACTGTCACGGTCAGCCATCGACAGCAGCTTGAGTGCCAGCGTCGATTTCGTCACAGGCTGCTGTTCTGTACTGAGTTCAACCACGGCCTGACCGATGATGCAGCAGACTTCATCTTCACTGGTAGTGGATTCATATGTCCGGTCTTTCATATTTCCTCCTGTTGAGTGAACCCCTATCCTGGCAAAAGATCCGGAAACCTGCTTACAGAAACAGCAGTGTGAAACATTATCTTACCGCTCATTACGCTTACTCATCAGGTTGCCGCTTTGGTTACCTTCAGCGCGACCTCACAGAGAGTGCACAATGCCATTCATACCCGCTGGATGGCATTTCATTCCCTGATCCGTTCCATTCATGCGTTTGCTACGCCTGCGCGCGCGTTACTGCTTTATTCTGACCGCAGTTTCCAGATTCCCGGACGGGAGAGATAAATGATGAACCAGACGCAGCAGGCTTCATACCAGCGTTCCCGCTGGCTTACATTGTTCGGCACCGTAATCACTCAGTTCGCGCTGGGGTCAGTCTACACATGGAGTCTTTTCAACGGCCAGCTCTCCCACAAGCTGAATGCACCGATCAGTCAGGTGGCTTTTTCGTTTGGCCTGCTGAGTCTGGGGCTGGCAATTGCCTCGTCACTGGCCGGTAAATTACAGGAACGTTTTGGCGTGCGCCGCGTCACAATCGGAGCCGGTGTGCTAATGGCGGTCGGCTTCTGGCTGACCGCGCAGGCTGATAACCTGATGATGCTCTATTTCAGCGCCGGGTTGCTGGTGGGTCTGGCCGATGGGGCGGGTTACCTGATGACGCTGTCAAACTGCGTGAAGTGGTTCCCGGAGCGCAAAGGGATGATCTCTGCCTGTGCCATTGGCGCATATGGCCTGGGCAGTCTGGGATTCAAGTTCATCTGCGGCGCTCTGCTGGCCTCGGTGGGTCTGGAGCAGACCTTTATGATCTGGGGCGTGCTGGCCATGTCGATGATTATCCTGGGGGCTTTGCTGATGCGCGATGCGCCTCTGCAGGAAAACAGCAGCAGCCAGCGAGGTCAGCAACAGGCGCGTGATTATACGCTGGCACAATCGGTGCGTATGCCGCAGTACTGGATGCTGGCGCTGATGTTCCTGACCGCCTGCATGAGTGGTCTCTATGTTATCGGGGTGGCTAAAGACATTGGTGAAGGCCTGGTGCATCTGACCACCCAGACTGCCGCCAGTGCCGTCACCGTGATCGCCATCGCTAACCTGAGCGGTCGTCTGGTGCTGGGCGTGCTGTCCGACCGGATGATGCGCATCCGGGTGATTTCACTGGCGCAGATAGTGTCGCTGATCGGGATGAGCGTGCTGCTTTTCACCCGGATGAATGAGAGCACTTTCTTCCTGTCGCTCGCCTGTGTGGCCTTCAGCTTTGGCGGAACCATCACGGTATTCCCTTCGCTGGTCAGTGACTTCTTCGGCCTTAACAACCTGACCAAAAACTATGGCCTGCTCTATCTCGGCTTTGGCATCGGCAGCGTACTGGGCTCACTGGTTGCCTCACTGTTTGGCGGTTTCACGGTGACATTCAGCCTGATTATGACGCTGCTGGTCATCTCCCTGTTCCTGTCACTCACTATCCGTCTGCCACAGCGTACGGTTGCGCCAGCACCGGTATTGCAGCGTCACTGATCCTGTCGGGCCGTGTTGCCACGGCCCGTTCATCCTCAGCCGCGGAAACGCGGCTCTGCCACACCCGCCACGGCCACGTCCACAGCAAAGAGATCGCCCGACAGGGGATAGCGCGCCAGCTCCTCCTCCGTTCGATCTTCCCGTGAGCTGGTGATAAACAGCGTTTTAAGGTCGGCGCCGCCAAAGGCCACCATGGTTGGCCACTTCACCGGCAGCAGGATCTCATCGACGATTTCACTGCTCTGCGGGTCGATACGCACCACACGTCCGCCATCGAACTGGGCTGACCAGTAAAATCCTTCGCTATCCACCGCAGCACCATCCGGTAGTCCCCCTTTCGCATCGAAGCGCCGGAATACCGTACGCTCGCCCGGTTCCCCCTGCTCATCTAAAGGATAGCGATAGAGGGTCTCGTTCGGCGTGTCACTGTGATACATCCAGCGCCGATCGGGGGAGAAAGCCAGCCCGTTAGAGATTTTGATGTCGCGCGCTTTCACCTCCAGCGTCAGGTCGGGCGTGACGCGGCAAAGCAGGCCGCCATTTTTATCCTGCGGCTCCCACAGGCTGCCACACCAGAAATTGCCCCAGGGATCGACGCGTCCATCATTGAACCGGCTTAACGGCGCGTCACCCGGATTTTCGGCAATCTTTTTCTCAGGCCGGCCCTGTGCGTCCAGCAGCCAGACACCGTTACGCAAGGCGGCGATCAGTCCACCCTGCTCGCGCAGACCAATGCAGCCTACCTCTTCCGCCTGCGGAAAAGTCTGCAGTTCACCGCTGGCCGGGTCGAAACGGTGAATCGCCGGTGCCAGAATATCGACACTCCACAACACCTGTTCTTCCACTGACCAGAGCGGACATTCGCCCAGCTCAGCCTGTAATGCCAGAATATGTCTTACTTCATGTGCCATGTTTTTCTCCCGTTAAACTGACCTGCTAATAATGTAGTGATAAAAACGGTCATATGAGAATTATTTTCGCTTGATTTTAAGAAGATTCTCTCTGATAGTGTTTATTATTCAGCCCATTCTGATTTCTTTATTTTCAGCCGCCGCAGAAAAGACCGCGCTGAAATATTCCGTCATATCTGTTTAAATAACTCTACAAAGCCTGCATTCTCACTCCACTTTTCCGTCGTAATGTCATAGTCATTGGAAAAGAGGAGACGCTTCCGATGAAGAGATTAATTAAAGTCGCTTCGGTGGTAACGCTGATGACCTTATTAAGCGGTTGTATCATCAGCCCGAGGCACGACAACGGCTGGCACCATGGAGGTGGCGGGTATCACGGAGGCTATTACGGAGGTCATCACGGAGGGTATCATGGCGGTCACCATCGCCATTAACGGGCAAAGATGTCACACAGCATAAAATAAAAATATAACATCGTCAGGGCGGGATAATTATCCCGCCCTTTTTTATTTAGCTTTTTATGGCGTAATTACACTGGAACCACGCTTTCTTCAGCCCCGGAATATGACTTTCCTGTGCCGGCAGCGCCTCCACTTTATCAAATCCTTTGTTGCTGCAGTAATTCGCCAGGTCAATATCCATCGCATCACGATTGACCTTCAGCGGGTCAAACCGATACTGAACGGTATTTGAGCTGGGATCTTCGTCAACACGTTCAAATGCCCCGGGTTTGCTGGAGGTACATCCACTCAGCAGAATAAGCGCCAGTGCGCCGGTAATTAATTTTTTCA
The DNA here is from genome assembly GCF_059731105.1 of Type-F symbiont of Plautia stali. Taxonomy (NCBI): domain Bacteria; kingdom Pseudomonadati; phylum Pseudomonadota; class Gammaproteobacteria; order Enterobacterales; family Enterobacteriaceae; species Type-F symbiont of Plautia stali. The sequence goes on from NZ_AP035909.1 coordinate 2,956,536, forward strand.
TTTCGTTGTCCTCACTTTGCCGCGCAGTGTATGACGCGGCCTGTCACGCATCCATAGGATTAATGCGCGAAAAATCGAAACCTTAGAAGATTTTGCCAATTAATGCGATACGATTAAACGGCTATCGCTATCGTACCAGACATGACAGGATGCAGTCAGACCCAACGAAAGACTGCACCACACCAGGAAATGCCAAAAATAAGAATCTGTTCCTCTCTTCCCTGCCCGCGCTTAGCGGGCTTTTTTTTGCCCGCTTCCGGCCATCCGTTACTGACCGGTCAGGGCAATCATTCTACGTAACAGATTAGCGGCGCGCTTGTCAGGTAATGCCAGAATGGCACTGTAGAGATCGATAGACATGGCACACAGCGATGAACGGTCTACCGCCGTGTCGGCAGGCATATTCAGCTGCTGCAGCTTTTCGCCCCACTGCTGATAGAGGCGACCGACGATGTTCTGCAGATCCGCCTGTGCCAGCGGCTTATCCAGTGGCTGATCGGGCGGAGGACTGTTCAGCAGCAGCTGTTCCATCGCATCCGCCTCCTTGCGATTCAGGGAAGGTGGCAGCGTGGTCAGCAAATTGATGCCTCCGCTCACCTGCGGATAGAGATAACGGAAGCAGAGGCCCGGATCGAGTCTGTTCAGCGCCTTCATCTCTTCGACTGAAACGCGGATATAGTTAACAACCGCCTGATCCGTTCCGCGCATCAGCCGCTGATTAATCACCTCGATCAGCCAGCCGCGCAGTTCGCCCGTCGCCTGCTCAGCCGGTTCTCCGGCCCGGATGCGGCGGGTCAGTTCCTGGGTCAGCAGCAGCCACAGCGCCGGTTCCTGCGTCTGCAGCACCCGGTAGCCCGGCATTGTTGCCAGCTGCTTCACCGCCTGCTCATGCTGGCTGGCCTGCAACCGATGCGGGGCGACCCAGCTGAACCAGACCAGATTCGCCAGTATCAGCGGCAGCAGAAAGAGAACCAGCCCCTGCCACAAACGCAGCCGGGTCGTTTTGATCAGAACAATAATGATCAGCGCCAGCAGCGCAAACGCCGCCAGCGTAATAAAAAGCAGCCCATTCATGCGGCGGGATTAATCCTTACGCACATCGATCAGCACCGGACAGTGCGCACGTTCAATGACCGACGCGCTGACGGAGCCTTTCAATAACCGGTTAAAAGAGGAGAGATGGCGACGCCCCATAATGATCATGCTGGCCTTGAGCTGCTGCGACTGGGCAACGATAGACTCTGCCGCGTCACCGGCCAGAATCATGCCTCGGGCCGTAATGCCGGCGCGCAGCAGCGGTGCCAGCGCATGGCGCACCACCAGCTCCGCAGTGTTCTGCTCATCCTGCGCGGCCACAAAATCGGCCGGATCTTCACCCGCGTCGATTTCCATCGGCTGATTGCAGGCGGAGTAGGCAGGATCTATACAGCACAGCACCACCACTTCCGCACGATGTGCCAGCGCTTCTTCAATGGTTAAGGCGACCACTTTCTCCGCTACCGGAGAGTGATCAATGGCCATCAGCAGGGTTTTCATCAGATGCTTATCCTTCTATCGCGGCAACTTTGCCGATTTCACGTACCAGTGCCTCTTTACACTTCAGCATCTCGTCACGAAAGCGCGCTTCGTGTCGCAGAAAACGTGCAGAAGGCACCAGCAAAGAGACAGAAAAACGACCAAACAGCGTATCCAGCGCAAACGCCATGGTAGAGACCCCTTCCAGCGTTTCGCCCCGATCCACGGCAATGCCGGTTTCGCGAACCTCCCCGAGCAGCTGCAGCAGCTGCGGCAGGGTTTTCACGGTCATATCCGTTAACTCCTGCCAGTCATCGCCGACAATGGTTCGCACATCTTTGTCACACTCGAGCGCCAGCAGTGCCCGCCCCCCGGATGTGCTGTAAAGCGGCAGATTAAGCCCCATATGCGGAACGACACGAAGCTCACGCGATGCCACCACGTGATGAACAATCGCCAGCTGGCTGCCGCTGGCGCGTGCCAGTGAGACGGTTTCGTTGGTATCGGAGGAGAGTTTTTCCAGCAGCGGGCTGACCAGGTCTACGACATCGGTATGGACGCTGGAGATGAGTTTCAGCAGTGCCGGCCCCAGCCGTAGTCCGCCCGCCCCGCTGCTGCGCACCAGCTCTGCGCTGTCGAGCGCGGCGACAATGCGCTGCACCGTTGAACGCGGCAGTTCGACCGCCTGCGCGATCTCGCCGAGGCTCATGCCGCCCGGCTGCTGGCCCAGCGCATTAAGAATTTTTGCCGCACGGGCGATGACCTGTATACCGCCCGTTTTTTCATCCTCGCGGCTGGAGGGGTGATGTGCCATAGCGTCGTCCTGTTTGAGCTGCCTTACTGTAACCCGATTGCCGCACTTTTTACAGCCTGTACCACATTGCAATACAGCATACCGGGATGTAATATTACCGGCTGTATCACATCGCAATACACTGCATCATAAAAACGAGATCGCCTGCTATGAACGCCAGGTCCGCCGCTGTGCCGGCCCCCCACCCTTTTACGCTGCGTCTGGCGCTGGGTTTAGTCGGTGTCCTGATCGCCGCCCTGACCTCCGGACTGAACGATCGCGTCAGTGATATTGCGCTGGCCGATATTCGTGCCGCAATCGGTATCAGTGTCGATCAGGGTAGCTGGATTATTTCCGGTTATCAGGCGGCCGAAGTCGCTGCCATGATGATTGCGCCCTGGTTTGCCGTCACGCTGTCGCTGCGACGCTTTACGCTCGGCGTGTCAGCGGGATTTATGCTGACCGGTATTCTGCTGCCGCTGGTGCCTGACCCTACGCTGTTTATCAGCCTGCGCGTTCTGCAGGGACTTTTTGGCGGCGCATTACCGCCGATGCTGATGACGGTCGCCCTGCGCTTTCTGCCGCCCCCGTTTAAACTCTTTGGCCTGGCGGGTTATGCCCTGACCGCGACGTTCGGTCCCAACATGGCGGCCTCGCTCGCCGCATTGTGGACCGATCACGTCAGCTGGATGATGGTCTTCTGGCAGGTGGTGCCCGGCATGCTGGTTGCCATGCTGCTGATCAGCCGCGGGATCCCGCAGGACCCACTGCGTCCCGAACGTTTTCAGCAGATCGATCTGTTCGGCATGGTGACCGGCTGCAGTGGGGTGGCGCTGCTGGTGCTGGTGCTGACCCAGGGGGAGCGCCTCGACTGGCTCAATTCGCCGCTGATTACCGGGATGCTGCTGACGGCTCTGCCGCTGCTGCTGGTCTTTCTGATTAACGAGTGGTTTCACCCGCTGCCGCTGTTTAAGCTGCAGATGCTCCGGCGGCCCAATCTGGCGCATGGCTTGCTGGGTCTGGCCTGCGTGCTGATCCTGGGACTGTCAGGTTCTGCCCTGCCCTCCGCCTATTTTGCTCAGGTCAGCGGATTTCGCACCCTGGAGTTTGCCCCGCTGGCGCTGACGGTCGGCCTGCCGCAGCTGCTGATCGCGCCGCTGATTGCCGCCCTGCTGAATATTCGCCGGGTCGACTGCCGCTGGATGCTGACGGCGGGCGTCGGCCTGCTGGTGGTTGCCTGTCTGCTGGGGACACAGATCACCAGCGACTGGGCGCGACAGAATTTCTGGCTGCTGCAGATCCTGCAGGCGTTCGGACAACCCATGATCATTCTGCCGATTCTGATGAGCGCCACCAGCGTCGTGGCGCCACCCGAAGGCCCCTTTGCCTCGGCGATGTTTAATACGGTGCGCGGCTTTTCCAGCATCGCAGCCTCCACACTGGTTGAAGTATTCCTGACTCACCGCGAGCAGTTTCACTCCAGCGTGCTGATTGACCAGGCGGCCAGCCGCAGCTGGCTGATGACCGCCCCGACTGCCGCTCAGGCCAGCAGCAGCCTGCCGCTGTTGCCTGACGGCAGCCTCAGTACCAGCGCGAATCTGAGTGGATTCGCCACCCTGGTGCGGCATCAGGCAACGGTGCTGGGCCTGAGCGACAGCTGGCTGATGCTGACAGGCTTTGCCGCCTGCCTGCTGGTGCTGACCGCCATCCTGCCAAAACGGGTCTGGCCGCCGCAGACTCTGATTCAACCCCCTTCCCGGAATAACTGAATATGCGTGCTTTTGAAATGAAAAGAACCCTGCTGCTGACTCTGCTGCTGGTGATTTTGCTGGTCATGGCCTTTGTCGTCTGGTCACTGATGAACGGCAACGATCACCGCACCAACGATGCTTACATCAATGCCGATTACACGCTGGTGGCGCCGAAAGTCCCGGGCTATGTCAGCAGCGTGCAGGTTCAGGATAATCAGCAGGTTAAAGCAGGCCAGCTGCTGGCCACGCTGGACGATCGTGACTATCGCGTGGCGCTGGAGAGCGCCACCGCTGACCTGCAGGTGAGCCAGGCGAAGCTGCTCAGCAGTCAGGCGCAGCTTGAACAGCAGCAGTCCGTGATCGATCAGCAAAAAGCCAGCGTAGCGGCCAGTCAGGCGTCAGCACAGTATGCCGGTCAGAGCGCGGAACGCTACAACCGCCTCTACAAGAGCGGCACCGTTGCAGCCGACGATCAGCAAAAAGCGAGCTCAACTCAGCGCTCAGCCCTGGCGGCGGTTCACCAGAGTCAGGCCGCGCTGGCGTCAGCCGTTAAACAGGTGGGGGTACTCCAGGCAGCGGTGCGGTCGGCGGAAGCGGATGTGGCTGCCGCGAAGGCCAGCGTCGATCAGGCCCGGCTGAATCTCTCCTACACGCGTATTGTCGCCCCGGTGGACGGCATGGTCGGTCAGCGTGCGGTGCGGACAGGCGCCTATGTCTCCGCCGGAACCCGTCTGCTGGCGGTGGTCCCGCTGCAGCAAACCTACGTGACCGCGAACTACCTTGAGACGCAGCTCAGCGATGTGCGTCCCGGTCAGCGGGTGCAGATCCGGGTAGATGCCCTGCCTGGCAGGACGTTCACCGGCCACGTGGACAGCATTGCACCGGCAACCGGCGCAACTTTTTCCGCTATCTCTCCCGATAACGCTACCGGCAACTACACTAAAGTGGTTCAGCGTTTGCCGGTCAAAATTGTGCTGGATAGTGACCAACCCAATCTGGCCCAGTTGCGTGTCGGCATGTCTGCGATCCCGGACATCGACGTACCGTAATATTGTGAGCAATATCTCAGAACGGACCTATTTCATTTGGGCGGGATTACGCGTAAATTAGCGCTCGATCCTGTTCTGAGTTATTCAGATCGACCCGGACAAGAGAAGACCCTGCCGCTTATGGCGCTCTCTTTTCCACATCTGTTCGCGTTGCACTGGTTTGGGATCGCCATCATCGTAACCGCTCAGAGGAGTTGCTTTGTGAAATATGCCTTGATGGGAATTTCTTTTTTCGCATTACTTTGGTTCGGAACCTTCGTTCTGCTGCTGAAGTAACGGCGTGACAGTGCCGCCAGAGGGCGACGATAACGTCGCCCTTGCTGGCTGTCAGCGTTCTTCTTCCTGCAGTTTCATGCTGCCCGGCAACACGCCGTCGGCACGAAACATCGCTTTTATCCCCCGCACCGCCTGACGTATGCGATCGCTGTTTTCAATCAGCGCAAAACGCACGTGCGTATCACCGTAGTCGCCAAATCCGATACCGGGCGAGACACAGACTTTTGCCTCCTGCAGCAGATGTTTGGCAAATTCCAGCGATCCCAGATGCGCATAGTGGTCCGGGATTTTTGCCCAGACGTACATGGACGCTTTCGGATTCTCCACCATCCAGCCCGCTTCATGCAGACCTTTCACCAGCACATCGCGACGGCGTTTGTACTGTTCGGCGATGTCGCGCACGCACTGCTGATCGCCCTCCAGCGCAGCAATTGCCGCCACCTGGAGCGGTGTAAACGTGCCGTAGTCGTGGTAGCTTTTGATACGCGCCAGTGCGGCAACCAGCTCTTTGTTGCCCACCATGAAACCGATGCGCCAGCCTGCCATGTTGTAGCTTTTCGACAGGGTAAAGAATTCCACGGCGACATCACGCGCACCCGGCACCTGCATGATTGACGGCGCTTTCCAGCCGTCGTAGACGATGTCGGCGTAGGCCAGATCGTGGATCACCAGCACGTTGTACTGTTTCGCCAGCGCAATAACCCGTTCGAAAAAGTCGAGTTCCACACACTGGGCGGTGGGGTTGGACGGGAAGCCGAGGATCATCATTTTTGGCTTGGGATAACTCTCGCGGATGGCGCGTTCCAGCTCGTTGAAGAAGTCAACGCCCGCCACCAGCGGCACTGACCGCACCTGCGCACCCGCAATCACCGCGCCGTAGATATGAATCGGATAGCTGGGGTTCGGCACCAGCACGGTGTCGCCGTGGTCCAGCGTTGCCAGCATAAGATGCGCCAGCCCCTCTTTAGAGCCGATAGTGACAATCGCCTCCGATTCCGGATCGATTTCGACCTGGTAGCGATCGGCGTACCAGCGGGAAATGGCCCGGCGGAGACGCGGAATGCCGCGGGAAGTCGAGTAACCGTGGGTGTCATCACGCTGTGCCACCTGGCAGAGCTTTTCGACGATGTGCGGTGGGGTCGGACCATCGGGATTGCCCATTGAAAAGTCGATGATATCTTCGCCGCGCCGGCGCGCAGCCATCTTCAGTTCAGCGGTGATATTAAAAACGTAAGGGGGTAAACGTTCAATACGCGAGAAACGACGGGGTGTGCTGTTATCAGCCATAGTGTCCTCTGGATTACGTAAGCGCCCGGACCGTCCGAGCGACGCGGGTCACTGCGGTGACCCGTTACGAACATAACGTGGTGAGGATCATTTTGTCGAGCATGGCAGAAAATATTTTTATTGCTGCGGATTCAGTCGTCCCAGCAGCCAGTCGTTCACCCAACAGCCGTTCAGCAGATAATTATCCCGCAGCGTCCCCTCCAGCTGAAAACCGTTCTTCTCCAGAATACGGCGCGAGGCCCAGTTACCTTCCACCACCAGCGCCTTAAGTTTATGGAAATCAGCCTCCAGTAAAAACTGGCACAGGGCCGCCAGCGCCTCGCTGCCATATCCCTGACCGCAGTAGCGATGCAGCAGCATGTAGCCCACTTCTGCCTGCCGATGCGGCTCCCACTCCGGGCTGCAGCCGAACAGGCCAACCGGCTCCCCGTTGTCCCGTCGCCGCGCAACCAGACAGAGCATATGAAAGCTCCCGGGCTGCCAGGGGGCCAGACGCGACGTGAAACGCTGGCGGATATCCGCCTCATCAGGGATTTCACTCACCCAGGCCATGGTGTCGCGATCTTCATGGACGGCGCGAAACAGCTGCCAGTCTTCTGGCTGTAATCGGGTGAGGGTTAAACGGGTGGTGACAAGTTGCATCTGCTGCTCCCGGGTGATGCGGTTTACCGGCGATCGCTGGCACGCGTTATCGCGCAACATAGCAAAACGGCCTTCCAGCGACCAGCGTTAACCGGCGGGAAAACTGTTCCCCTTTATTGCGCTCAGGCTTTCCTCTTTTAGCTGCATTCCCTTAAAAATTGACCTGCAGCAGGAATGCCCGGCACGATTCACCAGGAGGCTGGCGGTTCGCGATCACATTTTTTATCATAGGGTCACTTTCCCTTGCCGACGAGCCGCCTGTGCCCTCCCACTTCACGATGTTGCTGGCCGTTTTTGACCGCGCCGCCCTGATGCTGATCTGCCTGTTTTTCCTGACGCGCACCCGTCCGTTTCGTCAGCTGCTGCAGAAAGATGAACACACCCGCGCAGAGAAGATAGCGGTCACCGCGATCTTCTCCCTGTTTGCCCTGTTCAGCACCTGGTCGGGGGTCAATGTGGATGGGTCGCTGCTGAACGTGCGGGTGATCGCCGTGATGGCGGGCGGCATCCTGTTTGGTCCCTGGGTCGGTATCGCCACCGGCATCATCGCCGGCCTGCACCGCTTTCTGATCGATATCCACGGCGTGACTTCCGTTCCCTGTCTGATTACCAGCATCATTGCCGGTGTTGTGGCGGGCGGCATTAACCGGCGGGTTCTGAAAGAGCATCGCTGGCGTGCCGGTATCGTCGGCGGGATGCTGTGTGAAGCCCTGACGATGGTGCTGATTGTGTTGTGGGCGCGCCCCACATCGCTCGGCCTGGCGATAGTATCGGAAATCGCCCTGCCGATGATCCTCGGCGCCTCCAGCATCGGCCTGATTGTGTTGCTGGTGCAGAGCGTTGAAGGGGAAAAAGAGGCGATTGCCGCGCGTCAGGCCAAGCTGGCGCTGGAGATCGCCAATAAAACGCTGCCGCTGTTTCGTCAGGTTAACAGCGACTCACTGCGCAACATCTGTGACATTATCCGGCGGGAAATCAAAGCCGATGCGGTGGCGATGACCGATAAAAAGCAGATTCTGGCCTATGTTGGCTATGGCGAACATAATTATCAGCACGGGGATGACGGTATCAGTCCTACCACCGCGCAGTCGATCGCCAGCGGTAAAATTATTATCAAAAACAATGATGAAGCCCATCGCACCAAAGACATTCACTCCATGATTGTGATTCCGCTGTGGGAAAAGGGCAAGGTCACCGGCACGCTGAAAATCTACTACCGTCGTGCGCATCGTATTACCGGCTCGCTGAAAGAGATGGCGATCGGTCTGTCACAGATTATCTCTACGCAGCTGGAGGTGTCGCGCGCCGAGCAGCTGCGCGAAATGGCCAATAAAGCGGAACTGCGCGCGCTGCAAAGCAAAATAAATCCCCATTTTCTGTTTAATGCCCTGAACGCGATCTCCTCCTCCATCCGGCTCAATCCCGATACCGCCCGCCAGCTGGTGATTAACCTGTCGCGCTATCTGCGCTACAACCTGGAGCTGAACGACGATGAGCTGATCGACATCCGCAAAGAGCTGTGGCAGGTCAAAGATTACATCGCCATAGAGCAGGCGCGGTTTGGCGACAAGCTGACGATGATTTATGACGTCGATGAAGATCTGCACTTTCTGCTGCCCAGCCTGCTGATTCAGCCGCTGGTAGAGAATGCCATTGTGCACGGTATCCAGCCCTGTAAAGGCAAAGGCGTGGTGACGCTGAGCGTGCGGGATCAGGGCGATCAGGTGCGGATTTCAGTGCGGGACACCGGCAAGGGGATCAGCGAGGAGGTGATGGCCCGGGTGGCGCGCAACGACATGCCCGGCAATAAAATCGGCCTGCTCAACGTACATCACCGGGTGAAACTGCTGTCGGGTCAGGGATTGTGCATTGTGCGGCATGAGCCGGGCACGGAAATCTCTTTTACGCTCAGTAAAAACGGCCAGCGTCTGGCGGAGAATCTGTTATGAAAGCCATTATTGTGGAAGATGAATTCCTGGCGCAGCAGGAACTGAGCTGGATGATCCAGCATCACAGCAAAATCGAAATTGAAGCCTGCTTTGATGATGGCCTCGACGTGCTGAAGTATCTGCAACAGCATCGGGTGGATGTGATCTTTCTCGACATCAACATTCCTTCACTGGATGGCATGCTGCTGGCGCAGAACATCCATCAGTTTGCCCACAAGCCGCTGATTGTCTTCATTACCGCCTGGAAAGAGCATGCGGTGGAGGCGTTTGAGCTGGAGGCGTTTGACTACATTCTCAAGCCCTATCAGGAATCACGGATTGTCACCATGCTGAACAAGCTTGAAGCCACGGCACAGGCGCAGCAGGCGGTCAGCCACCTCAGTGCCACACCCGCCCCGCAGACGGTCAATCTGGTCAAAGATGATCGCATCATCGTCACGGACGTGAATGATATTTACTACGTTGAGGCACATGAGAAGCTGACGTTCGTCTACACACGGCGTGAATCCTATGTGATGTCGATGAACATTACCGAGTTCTGTTCCCGCCTGCCGGAGCAGCAGTTTTTCCGCTGCCATCGCTCTTACTGCGTCAGCCTGAACAAAATTCGCGAAATCGAACCCTGGTTTAACAATACCTATCTGCTGAAACTGCGCGATCTGGAGTTTCAGGTGCCGGTCAGTCGCAGCAAGGTCAAGCTGTTTCGACAGTTAATGCGGCTCTGACGCCGGGAAATGCGTGTCCGGGAAGGGAGTCGTAAGGCGGATAAGGCGTGCCCGGGCCCGCCCCGATCAAGCCGGGAATCCGCTCGTGCCCAGTCAGATGCCGTGCACGAGCGGAAGCCGGATCAGATTTCGCGACCCAGGGTCTGACGCAGATGCGCGCCCGCGCCCAGCAGGCCAGGCTGATCGTGCGTAATCATATAGACCGGGATGCTGGCCACATAGTCGCGGAAACGACCTTTGTCTTCGAAGGCGGCGCGGAACCCGGACGCCTTAAAGAACTCCAGGAAGCGAGGCACGATGCCCCCTGCGATGTAAACGCCCCCGAAGGTACCGAGATTCAGCGCCAGATTGCCGCCAAAACGGCCCATGATGACGCAAAACATCGACAGCGCACGACGGCAGTCGGTGCAGCTGTCATCCAGCGCACGCTGGCTGACATCTTTCGGCTTCAGGTTTTCCGGCACGCGCTTGTCCACTTTAACAATCGCGCGATAGAGGTTAACCAGACCGGCACCCGACAAAACGCGCTCGGCGGAAACATGGCCGAGCTCTTCGCGCAGCACTTCCAGAATCTGATCTTCTTCTTCGCTGTTGGCCGCCAGATCGACATGGCCGCCCTCGCCCGGCAGGCTTACCCAGCGCTTGTCCACATGCACCAGATGGCTGACGCCTAACCCGGTACCGGCACCATAAATCGCAATAGGTTTATCTTTTACCGGTTCAGTTCCGCCGAACTGAATCACGTTGTCAGCGGTCAGCATCGGGATCGCCATTGAGACTGCCGTGAAGTCGTTAATGATTTCCAGGTGTTCAAAACCGATGTTCTCTTTAAGCTTGCGCGTCGAAAACGCCCAGTCATGGTTGGTCATTTCAACCCAGTCATCGGTAATCGGGCAGGCAATGGCAATACAGCCATCTTTAACATCCTGCTGTTGTTCATCAAGATAGTGGCGGATGACAGCTTCGAGGCTGTCGTAGTCTGATGTTGAGAATGTTTTGGCCTGGGAGATGCTGCCGCTTTCCACCTCACACAGGGCGAGGCGCGCGTTAGTCCCGCCGACATCGCCGACCAAGGCATAGGTTGTCATTCTTCTGTTGCTCCGCTTGGGGTCTTAAGAGTTGGAGGACACTATAAAATTCTGCCCATAAAACAACAACGCTCACCGGTGCGATTGGTGAGCGTCTTACTCAGGTGTGCTACAGCCTAACCGCGATAGTCAACCCTGCACAGCGGCAACTATCTGAATCTTAGCCGCCGTTGCGTTGATTCAGGCAGGCCGTGACTTTTCGTAACAGCGGCGGCAGATCGTCTTTGGGCATCACCACCTCAACCAGCGACAGCCATTGAGGCCGTGAGAGCCGCGCCATCACCTCGTTTAACTGCACCGTTTCACTGATGCGCCAGCTCTGCGCCTGGCCCTGCAGGCTGAAAGCGTGCGGTAAGGCGGTCCAGTTCCACTGTGCAATATCATTATAACGCTGAGTTGCGCCGTGAATCGCTCTTTCGACGGTATAACCTTCATTATTCAGCAGAAAGATAATCAGCGACTGTTGGTCGCGCAGCATTGAGCCCAGTTCCTGAATGGTCAGCTGCGCCGAGCCGTCACCGATGATCAGGATAACCCGGCGATCCGGCGCGGCCGTCTGCGCGCCAAAGGCTGCCGGGAGAGTATAGCCGATCGAGCCCCACAATGGCTGCACCACCAGCTGTGCCTGTGAAGGCAGTCGCAGGGCCGCTGCACCAAAGGCTGCCGTCCCCTGCTCGGCCAGAATCAGGTCGCCGGGTTGCAGGAATGACTGCATGGCCTGCCAGAACGCCTGCTGACTGATGATCGCCGCTGGCGCTTCGGGCTGCGCGACGGTGGGCGTGTCACTACTCCGCCACTGCTGCCCATATTGCGCGAACAGCGACTGGAGCTCGCTTAACGCATCGGCCATCGACAGCGGCGCAAACTGTTCCGAGCCTGCGCGGGCGCTGTGCGGCTGCAGGTCAATACATTTCTCCGGGGCGAACTGCTGCGTGAAGCCCGCGGTGATCGTATCGGTAAAACGGACGCCGACGCAGATCGCCACGTCCACCTGCTCAATCTGTTCACGCGCCTGTCCGGCGCTCGCCTCACCGGCATAGGTGCCGACGTAACCCGGCTGCTGTTCATCCAGTACGCCTTTACCCATCAGCAGCGTGGCGCAGGGTATCGCACGCTGTTCACGCAGCGCGGCCAGTGCTGCCTGCTGCTGCCAGCGCAGCGCAAGGAAATCCGCCAGCAGTGACACGCGCTGCGCCGAAGCCAGCATCCGCTCCGCCGCAGCGCGGAAAGCACGGCGGACGTCGGGCGAAGAGGTTTGCCGGATAATCAGCGGCCGGGCGGGTGGCGGGACTTCCGTCGCCGCGACGTCAACCGCCAGCGAAAGATAACCCGGACGACGAGCCTGCAGCGCATGGGTTATCACCCGGTCAATCTCAGCCGTGGCGTTGTCCGCGGTAAGCCGGGCGGTTGCGGCGCTGACCTCCCCGGCCATGCGAATGAAATGCTGAAAATCGCCATCGCCCAGCGAATGGTGAACGCAGTCGCCCTGCGACTGTGCCCCTGTCGCAGGCGCACCCACGATGTGGATGACCGGCAGATATTCAGCATAGCTGCCTGCGACGCCGTTGATTGCGCTCAGCTCGCCGACACCAAAGGTGGTCAGTAGTGCCCCTGCGCCGTTGCAGCGCGCATAACCATCCGCCGCATAGGCTGCGTTAAGTTCATTGGCGCACCCCACCCAGCTGAGGGTGGGATGGGCAATGACCCGATCAAGAAACTGGAGGTTATAGTCGCCCGGCACACCAAACAGATGCTCTATACCAATCTCCTGCAGACGGCTTAGCAGGTAATCGCCAACGGTAAATGTAGACATCGCGCATTCCTTTCAGGGAAGAGTCGGCTTAAGTATCTGACAGCCGTTGAAATTAGCGAGAAAAGGGGTAGCTTTCAGCCGCCGCAATGTGCGGAAAGCGGGCGTTACGCTGGCGGAATATTCTGTAAAATTGCGAACTGGTGCGCATTGCCACCAAGTGTAACCGTATACACTGATAGACTTTTGGCACATCTTCCCGTTTTTACTCAGGAGCGCTGAATGTCCTCTTTCCCCCATCCCGACCGTTATCAGCAGATGGAATACCGGCGCAGTGGCCGCAGCGGCATTAAGCTGCCCGCCATTTCGCTGGGGCTGTGGCATAACTTTGGTGACAGCACCCGCGTCGATAACAGCCGTGAACTGCTGCGCCATGCCTTTGACCGTGGCATTACGCACTTCGACTTAGCGAATAACTATGGTCCGCCGCCCGGCTCGGCAGAGGAGAACTTCGGCCGACTTCTGCGGGAAGATTTTCGGGCGCATCGCGATGAGCTGATTATCTCCACTAAAGCGGGTTACACCATGTGGCAGGGGCCTTATGGCGACTGGGGATCGCGTAAGTATCTGGTCGCCAGTCTGGACCAGAGCCTGAAACGAATGGGACTGGAGTATGTGGATATTTTCTATCATCACCGCCCCGATCCGGACACCCCGCTGGAGGAGACGATGCGCGCGCTGGATCATGTGGTGCGTCAGGGCAAAGCGCTCTACGCCGCCCTCTCGAACTATCCGGCCGGGCTCGCGGCTGACGCGATAGCGATCCTGCGCGATCTCGGCACGCCCTGTCTGATCCACCAGCCGCGCTATTCGATGTTTGAACGCACACCGGAGCAGGGACTTATTCAGACGCTCGGCGAGGCGGGCGTCGGCTGTATCGCCTTTTCCCCGCTGGCGGGTGGCGTCCTCACCGATCGCTATCTGCAGGGCATCCCGGCCGATTCGCGTGTGGCCAGCGGCAGCCGCTTCCTGAATGAGAACCAGCTGACGGAGGAGAAAATGGCGCGGGTGCGCAGACTAAATACCCTGGCGCAGCAGCGCGGGCAGAAGCTGGCGCAGATGGCGCTGGCGTGGGTGCTGCGCGATGAGCGCGTCACCTCGGTACTGATTGGTGCCAGTAAAACGGCGCAGATTGATGATGCCGTGGCGATGCTGGCCCGCCGTGAATTCAGCGATGACGAGCTGGCAGCCATTGACGCGGCCCTGATGTGATCCCTGCCCTGCCCGGTGCTCACCGGGCAGTTTCAGGGCCAGAATTGTCTCAATCCCCTTTCTCTCCCCAATTTCCTCACAATCTTCCGACACAATGATAGGGTAACAACAGCAATCCGCAGGCACAGACTGCGCCGCAACAGCATCAGACTGTTGATGAGGAGAAAAAAATGAAAAGAGCCCTGATATTTGCTGCCCTGCTGGCCCTGTTGTCGCCACTGGCACACCAGACCGCCCAGGCCTCTGGAGCCTCAATTACACTGGCCCCCGGCGTAACCCTGAACCTGGGTGACCGCGATCGCCGTGGCTACTACTGGGATGGCGGTCGCTGGCGTGAACCGCGCTGGTGGAACGATCGTTATTCTTATAATGAACGCCGCTGGTGGCGCCACGAAGAGTGGCGGCGTCATCAGCAGTGGGAGCGTGAACGTCGCTGGCATGAGCGCGACCGTGAGCGTCGCTGGGAACATCAGCATCGCCGCGATCGTGACTGGGATCATCATGACCGTCGTGGTCCGGGGCCGCATGGGTTCGGGCCTCACGGACCGGGCCCGCACGGCCACGATCGTCACTAAACAAAACGCCCGGCATAACCGGGCGTTTTTTGTCAGTCAGGCGCGTTACAGCCCCAGCGCCTCTCCCACCAGCAAATAGAGGTTCAGCGTAATCACCAGCAGCACAATCAGGCGGCCGGTGTTCTGCATCAGGCGGGAGTTAACCATATCCTCCCCCATCAGCTCGCGATTGCCGGTAAAAGCCAGCAGCGGGATCAGCGCCAGTGCAATTCCGAAACTCAGCAGCACCTGACTCATCACCAGAACCCGGGTTGGGTCCCAGCCTGCCGCGATGACAATAAACGAGGGCAGCATGGTGATGGTGCGGCGTAACCAGAGCGGAATATGGAAGCGGATAAAGCCCTGCATCACCACCTGTCCCGCCAGGGTGCCCACCACGGTCGAGGATAATCCCGCGGCGACCAGACTCAGACCGAAGACCGTCGCCGCTGCCTGACCCAGCAGCGGTTGCAGCGTCAGGTAGGCCTGATCGAGTTCCGCAATTTTACTGTGACCGCTGAAGTGAAAGGCGGCTGCCGCAGTCGCCATCATCGCCAGATTGACGAATCCGGCAATCGTCATCGCAATGGCCACGTCCAGCTTGGTCGAGGAGTAACGCTGACTTTTGCTGTCCTCACTTTTACCCTGCGTCAGGGCTGAGTGCAGATAGATAACGTGCGGCATGATGGTGGCGCCCAGCACACCGGCCGCCAGGAAGACGGCATCGGATGTCGGCAGCGCGGGCAGTGCCATCCCGGTCACCAGCTCTTTGACGTCAGGCTGAGAGAAGAAGAGTTCAACGATATAGGCCGCCGCCACAAACAGCAGCAGCCCTCCTATCACCAGCTCCAGCGGCTTTTGCCCCCGGCTCTGCAGCATCAGGATCAGGAACGTGGCGACACCGGTCAGCACCGCGCCCTGCATCAGCGAGATGCCGAGCAGCAGTTTGAACCCCAGCGCGGCCCCGATAAACTCCGCCAGGTCGGTCGCCATCGCGATAATTTCTGCCTGCACCCAGTAGAACCAGACGGCGGGCCGGGGAAAACGATCGCGGATATGTTCAGCGAGGTTTTTACCCGTGGCGATACCCAGCTTGGCGGACATCAGCTGGATCAGCATGGCCATGACGTTTGCCCACACCACGACCCACAGCAGCTTATAGCCGTAAGCGGCGCCCGCCTGAATATTAGTCGCAAAGTTGCCCGGATCGATATAGCCGATAGCGGCGATAAAGGCGGGCCCCAGCAGTGCGAGTTTGACTTTTCTGACTCCGCGAGCGGCGCGCTCGGCGGTACGACTTTCAAACATATCCGGTACCCTGTCTGAACATGTGCCTGCCCCGGCAGCTTAGGGGTTGGCATGAGCAAGTGAAATTCGTTTATTGTTATCGGTGTAATAGATACTGCTATAAAGTATAGCCATTGCTATACATTACAGCAAAGGAAGTGACTGCTAAAAATGTGAGCAAGCATGTCACTTTACGCTCTGTGTAAAATATAGACAATAATTATGTGGTTATAAGAGGTAAATGATTTGTAAACAGGACGTGATCACGGAAACTTTTCTGGAAAATATAGCGATAGCGAATACTTATATTGTGGTTCAGATCTCGTTTTTAAGTAACGCGTTACATAGAATACGCAGCAAAATACAATCCTCCTCAAATTTGGAGCAACTATGTCCCATATTTTGCAGTTTATTTTAGCACTGGTGGTGGTCGGGATACTCTCCCTGCTGGTCAGTCACGATCGTAAAAGCATTCGCATCCGCTACATCATACAGCTACTTGTGATTGAAATAGTCCTCGCATGGTTCTTCCTGAACTCAGAAGCGGGACTGGGCTTCGTTAAAGGTTTCGCAGGCTTCTTTGACCATCTGCTGAAGTATGCTGCCCAGGGCACCAACTTTGTCTTTGGCAACATGAACGACAAAGGTCTGGCCTTCTTCTTCCTGAACGTCCTCTGCCCTATCGTCTTTATCTCGGCGCTGATCGGCATTCTGCAGCATTTCCGTATCCTGCCGTGGGTGATTCGCGGTATCGGCACCGTGCTGTCGAAAGTGAACGGCATGGGAAAACTGGAATCTTTCAACGCCGTGAGTTCTCTGATTCTGGGACAGTCAGAAAACTTCATCGCCTATAAAGATATCCTCGGCAAGATGTCTAACCGCCGCATGTACACCATGGCAGCAACCGCGATGTCGACCGTCTCGATGTCTATCGTCGGTGCCTACATGACCATGCTGCAGCCAAAGTATGTGGTCGCGGCGCTGGTGCTCAACATGTTCAGCACCTTCATTGTGCTGTCGCTGATTAACCCTTATCGCGTTGAGAACGAAGAAGACCTCCAGTTGCAGGATCTGCACAAGGGTCAGAGCTTCTTTGAGATGCTGGGTGAATATATTCTGGCGGGTTTCCGCGTCGCGATTATCGTTGCGGCCATGCTGATTGGTTTTATCGCGCTGATTTCAGGCCTGAATGCGCTGTTTGACCTCATCTTCGGCGTCACTTTCCAGGGCGTGCTTGGCTTTGTCTTCTATCCGTTTGCGTGGATGATGGGCGTGCCGTCCGGCGAAGCGTTGCAGGTTGGCAGTATTATGGCGACCAAGCTGGTCTCCAATGAGTTTGTTGCCATGATGGATCTGCAGAAAATTGCGGGTCAGCTGTCGCCAAACTCAGAAGGTATTCTGTCGGTGTTCCTGGTGTCGTTTGCTAACTTCTCATCCATCGGCATCGTGGCCGGTGCGATTAAAGGTCTGAACGAAGAACAGGGCAACGTGGTCTCCCGCTTTGGCCTGAAGCTGCTGTACGGCTCTACGCTGGTCAGCGTGCTCTCCGCCGCTATCGCCGGGCTGGTGCTGGCGTTTTAAGTTTCGGAGGGCGAGCCGATCTCGCCCTTCTCTTCTGCTTTACCCTTCTCTTCCCTGCATCGCTTTAACTTATCCCCTTCGTTCGCCTTCCGCCTGGCTGCTCAGGCCTGTTCTCTTCGTTTAACAGCCGTGCTGAGGCAGCAGCATGGCGTAAACCAACCCTGATGGCGGAAAGCGTTAACGAGGGCAAAGCGGGAGAAACAGGAACAGAAAATGAGACTCGCAGAAAAGGCGAAGAATACGTACTACAGAAAGGATGTTGACAGCGATGTGTCAGAAAATGGTGGAGATAAGCGGGATCGAACCGCTGACCTCTTGCATGCCATGCAAGCGCTCTCCCAGCTGAGCTATACCCCCACATCTGGAATTATTTTTCAGTACCAAACTTTTGGGAAGAAGTTTGGTGGAGCTAAGCGGGATCGAACCGCTGACCTCCTGCATGCCATGCAGGCGCTCTCCCAGCTGAGCTATAGCCCCGAACCGAAAAACTGTCGTGTTAAGCGACGGACGGCATAATATGAAACCGCCCCCGGGGTGTCAACGGCAAAATCACATTCTCGGTTTGATCGCTGAAAAAGGCGGCAACCTGCGAAGTTTCAGCAGCATGGCGCAGCGGAAAACCGTGATGCTGACCTCATACGGGGACAACGGCTGTTATTTACCCTGAGGTCAGGTTAATTCATGGTTAAATATGTTATAGGAATTTTCTTGTCTTCATCTTTTACGCATGCAAAACTTAGCCCGCTAATTTAGCGGATGCCGGGACCCTCTCCCGCGCGCCGCGCGTCCACCAGGCGTTTATCGTCCCATTATTCATAAAAAAACTACTGAGATACTATGTCGCTGCATACACCTAAAGAAATCGCACAACTGGCGATCCAGGCAGGCGTGGCTAAAAGCCGTGTGCCTGTCAGCATCCTTCTGATTCTCGGCTTTTTGGCGGGCGCGTTTATCGCGACCGGCTTCCTGCTGGATCTTCATGTCATTAACTCCCTGCCTGCAGACTGGGGCTCCTTTGGCGGCCTGCTCGGCGCAGCCGTTTTCCCGGTCGGTTTGATTCTGACCGTGCTGGCCGGTGGTGAGCTGCTGACCGGTAATATGATGACCCTGCCTGTCGCCTGGTTCGCCCGTCGCATCAGCTTTATGAGCGTTGCGCGCAACTGGTTCTGGGTAACCCTGGCTAACTTCCTCGGCAGCGTGGCTGTCGCCTGGTTCTTTGGCCACATCCTGGGCATGACCGAAGGCGATTATCTGAAGAAGACCGTGGCCATCGCCTCGGCAAAAGTTCACGCCGATTTCCTGCACGCCTTTATTTCCGGCATCGGCTGCAACTGGCTGGTCTGCCTGGCAGTCTGGCTGGCGTTTGCCAGTAAAGATGTGGTGGGCAAAATCTTTGGCATGTGGTTCCCGATCATGGCGTTTGTGGCCATCGGCTTCCAGCACGTCGTCGCGAACATGTTCATTATTCCGGCCGCCATTTTTGCCGGTCAGCTGAGCTGGGCGGAATACTTCCCCAACTTCGTTGCCGTCTTCGCAGGCAATGCCGTAGGGGGCGCCGTCTTCGTCGGCCTGGCCTACTTCCTTGCCTTCCGTCCTGCCGCTGAACCTGCCAGCAACCCGCAATAATCCTCTTTTGCCTTTTGTCGAGCGACAAAAGGCAATTTCTGCTTCAGTTACTTTCACGCGTTAGGTTTTGCTGTAATATGTACCGCTAATGTATTTAACAGGGATAGCATCGTGAAAAAGGAATGGCTTACTCCCGAAGAGCTGGCTGCAGAAACGGGTTACAGTCGGCAAACGGTGAATAAATGGATTAAGCGTGAGAACTGGACGACGACACCGAAGCCCGGTGTGCAAGGCGGCAAAGCGCGTCTCATCCATATTGATGAGCGTGTGAAAAGTTTTATTCAGTCTACCCGCAATCTCCACGAACCGGTGGCAACCTACGGTGCCGCAGCCAATTCGTTACCTGCGTTATTAATAAGTTCCGTCCAGCAAATGAGTCAGGAAGAGCAGGATCAGTTCACTGCGTTAATCTTACGTGAAGGGATAAAAGGCGTTCTGCAGCGACTGGGCATCAGCCAGGGGTAAAGAAACCGGAAGCGTGATGCTTCCGGCTGTGTGAATTAAGCCTGCGCTTCCCGCTCACTGATAAAGGCCAGAGCCTGCTCAATGCGTGCCACGCTGCGGCTGCGGCCAATCGCCTCCACGGTGACATCCAGACCCGGAGACTGACCAGCACCGGTCACCGCAACACGCAGCGGCATGCCGACTTTGCCCATCCCGACTTCCAGCTCATCTGCCGTACTCTGAATAGCCTGATGCACGTTCTCAGCATTCCATTCAGCGATTGCGGCCAGCTTATCGCGCACCACTTCCAGCGGCTGTCGCGCCACCGGGCGAAGATGTTTCTTCGCGGCATCCGCATCAAATTCGGCAAAGTCTTCATAGAAGTAGCGGCACGATTCCGCCATCTCTTTCAGCGTCTTGCAGCGTTCGCCCAGCAGGCCAACCAGCTTCGCCAGTTCCGGGCCGGTGCGGGTATCAATGTTCTGCTGTTCAATATGCCACTGCAGATGGGTCGCCACATATTCAGGCGGCAGCGCGTTAATATAGTGATGGTTCAGCCACTGCAGTTTCTCAGTGTTGAACGCACTGGCAGACTTGCTGACCGCATCCAGGGTAAACAGCTCGGTCATTTCAGCTACGCTGAAAATTTCCTGATCGCCGTGTGACCAGCCAAGACGCACCAGGTAGTTCAGCAGCGCTTCCGGCAGGTAGCCATCATCACGATACTGCATAACCCCTACCGCACCGTGACGTTTGGAGAGTTTTTTACCGTCATCGCCCAGGATCATCGAAACGTGCGCATAGACCGGAACCTGTGCACCAATCGCTTTAAGGATGTTGATCTGGCGTGGCGTGTTGTTGATGTGGTCTTCACCGCGAATAACGTGGGTGATACCCATATCCCAGTCATCCACGACGACGCAGAAGTTGTAAGTTGGCGACCCGTCGGTACGACGGATGATCAGGTCATCCAGCTCCTGGTTGCTGAACTCAATCGGGCCACGGATCTGGTCGTCAAAGATGACCGAGCCTTCCTGCGGATTGCGGAAGCGCACGACGCAGGGCTCATCATCGGCATGATGTTCATGGCTGTCACGGCAGCGGCCGTCATAACGCGGCTTTTCATTATTGGCCATCTGCGCTTCACGCAGCGCTTCCAGACGCTCTTTAGAGCAGTAGCATTTATAGGCGGTGCCCGCTTCCAGCATTTCATCAATGACCGCGTTGTAGCGATCAAAACGTTTAGTCTGGTAGTAAGGGCCTTCATTCCAGTCGAGGCTCAGCCAGTTCATCCCATCCATGATGGCTTCAATGGCTTCCGGCGTGGAGCGCTCCAGATCGGTGTCTTCGATGCGCAGCACAAACTCGCCCTGGTTGTGACGGGCAAAAAGCCAGGAGTATAGTGCGGTACGAGCGCCACCGACATGTAAGTAGCCGGTCGGGCTGGGCGCGAAGCGTGTTTTGATTTTCATTGAGTATTGCCTTAGATGCGCGGGTTCGTTGTCTGGATGACAAAAAACAGGTTAGACGCGAAAAACAGTGGGCACATTCTAGCATCTGCCCATGAATCCTCAATGGATGCAGGCCGGTTGCCGGCCGTGAAAAGGCGCTTTTCTGCCAGTAAAACCAGCATATTGGCTAAAAGCGCGACAGGATGTTTAAAAATAAACCGAACGAACATTTATGTTTTAAAAAGCGTTGACTCAAAATCAACTATCCCTATAATGCGACTCCACACAGCGGGGGTGATTAGCTCAGTTGGTAGAGCATCTCCCTTACAAGGAGGGGGTCGGCGGTTCGAACCCGTCATCACCCACCACTCTTAACAGGGTGCCCGCAGTGAACAGGTATGAAGATATGGGTGATTAGCTCAGTTGGTAGAGCATCTCCCTTACAAGGAGGGGGTCGGCGGTTCGAACCCGTCATCACCCACCATATCTTGCCTGTTAGCACTACTGAAGTACGAAGTGGGTGATTAGCTCAGTTGGTAGAGCATCTCCCTTACAAGGAGGGGGTCGGCGGTTCGAACCCGTCATCACCCACCACTTCGGGTCGTTAGCTCAGTTGGTAGAGCAGTTGACTTTTAATCAATTGGTCGCAGGTTCGAATCCTGCACGACCCACCAATTCAGAGAAAAGCGCCTTTCAGGCGCTTTTTTCGTTTCTGCCCCCCTTTACTTATTCTGGCTGCCTGAGTACCACGTTTATTTTACTGCGCCAGGCTCAGCCTGAATGACGACTCCCCTCAGAAAGGGGCTTTCAGAAGAAGAATCTGCTTTTTTACTCCCCTGCTCTTTTTGACACTTCAGTTATTCCTGCCTGCGCCGATAACCTTATAGACGAACTACAGGGAGAAAATGATGTCCTCAATAGCCGGAGTTTTAAAAGTTATGCAAGGTGGTGGTGACAGCGGCGGCGGCAGTATCGCCTCGCAGATCGCCGCACTGAATAAACAGATTCAGAGCGTGATGAAAAAAGTCAAAGAGCTGGCCGACAACCACGATCTTGACGAAGACCAGAAATCTAAAATAGCGCAGATGTACCAGTCGCAGATCACCATGCTGGAAGCGCAGATTGCTCAGCTGCAAAAGAAGCAGGCTGAGCAGGCCGAAAAGGCGCAGCAGAAAAGCGACAGTGTTAATCCGGTCAGTGAAAGCAAGGCGAACGGGATTAACCGCCCGACTGACAAAAATAATGTCGATGTCTATATCTAAAACGCGGGCGTAATGGCCCGCTGTTGCGCCAGCAGCGCCGCCTGCTGGCGCACCTCCTGCCAGATGGCTTCGGCGGCGGGCGTCAGCGAGCGGTTTTTGCGTTTAATGAGGGTCAGACTTCGATTGATCTCGGGATAAAGCCGCCGCACGGTGAGCGCGCGATCCGCCGGCAGGGGTAATGCCAGCGCGGGCAGAATACTGATACCAATCCCTACCTGCACCATCGGAAACAGCGTGGCAGGATGACCAATCTCCTGCACCACCTCTGCCTGAATATTCTGCTGCTGCATGGCTGCATCAATCAGTACCCGACTGCCGGATGCATAATCCTGCAACACCAGCGTGCGCCCATCCAGCATCGACCATTCCGCCCTGTCCACCCGCGCCAGCGGATCATCATCCCGGCACAACAGTAAGAAAGGCTCATCCAGAATGGCAATCGTGTCAAAATCGCTGTCGCGCAGCGGCCCGATTACGATGCCAAAATCGACTTCGGCGTTTCGCACACTTTGCAGCACCCACTGCTGCGCGCGGTCGTGCAGTATCACTTTAATGTCGGGGAAGTGCTGCTGGCTGGCCGCCAGACACTGAGGCATCAGATGCGCGGAAATCGTCTGGCTGGCCGCCACCCGCACGGTGCCGCTGCGCTGTTCGCCAAAACTGCGTATATCCAGCAGCGTGGTATTAATCTCCTCCAGCAGACGTTCCATGCGGGATGCCAGCTGTTTTCCTGCCTCGGTCAGCATCACCTCGCGCGTGGTGCGATCCAGCAGCCGCACGCCGGTTTCCGCCTCCAGCTCTTTGATGCTGTGACTCACCGCCGACTGGCTCAGGCCTATCGCCTGCCCCGCCTGACTGAAACCACCGTAATGTGCCACCGCAATGAAAGTCCGCAATTGACGCAGGGTATAATTCATCGATTACGCTCATAGATTAATGCAATAAATCAATTTTATTTCTAAAAATGATTCCCGCACAATCGGCCTATTGAAAAATTTACCGGATTTAACAATGGGATTTTTAAAACTTGATCCGATGATGGTTAAGCTCATCATCACCGTGCTGCTGGCCACCTTCCTGCCTGCCAGAGGGATCTACGTCGATATCTTCAGCTACCTCGCCACCGCGGCTATCGCACTGCTGTTCTTTATGCACGGTGCCAAGCTGTCGCGGGAGAAGATCATTGCGGGAAGCAGCCACTGGCAGCTGCATCTCTGGATCATGTTCAGCACCTTTGTGCTCTTTCCGGCGCTGGGCATGCTGCTGGTCTGGTGGCATCCGGTTGATGTCGGTCCGGAAATTTATACCGGCTTTATCTATCTCTGTATCCTGCCTGCCACCGTGCAGTCCGCCATCGCATTTACCTCGATGGCCGGCGGTAACGTCGCGGCCGCCGTGTGCAGCGCCTCGGCATCCAGCCTGCTGGGGGTCTTCATCTCCCCGTTGCTGGTAAATGTGGTGATGGATATCCACAGCAGCGCGCCGACTGACGGTCTGGAGCAGATCGGTAAGATTATGCTGCAACTGATGGTGCCGTTCATACTGGGCCATCTTTCACGCCGCTGGATCGGCGGCTGGGTTGAAAAGCACCGCAGCCTGATTGGCAAAACTGACCAGACCTCGATTCTGCTGGTGGTCTACAGTGCCTTCAGTGAGGCGGTGGTGAACGGCATCTGGCATCGCGTGGGCGTGATTACCCTGCTCTGGATTGTGGCGGGCTCCATTGTGCTGCTGGCCACCGTGCTGATTATCAACCTGCTGGCTTCGCGCCTGTTCCGCTTCAAACGCGCCGATGAGATTGTGGTGCTGTTTTGTGGATCGAAGAAGAGTCTGGCGAATGGGGTACCGATGGCAAATATCCTGTTCCCGGCCAGTACCGTGGGGATTATCGTGCTGCCGCTGATGATCTTCCATCAGGTTCAGCTGATGGTCTGTTCGTTCATCGCCGGACGCTACAAGAAGAGCGGTGAGAAAAAGCAGGCTTTAGAGGTGAAAACCTCCGTGATGGAGTCGCAGAAATAGTCTGCATGGCCCGCCAAAGCGGGCCACGTTATTTCCGGGTCTGAAGCGGCTTCACCAGCCCCTCCAGACCTTCGATTTTTATCGTCAGCGTGAGCTGCATCAGGTCACCCAGCTGGCCGGAGGGGAAGTCGCCACTGCGGGCAAACCACAGCAGGTAGGGTTCAGGCAGATCGATCAGCATCCGCCCTTTATATTTCCCAAACGGCATCGCCGTATTCGCTATCGCCACCAGCTGATGCTTATCCATCTCAGGCACCCAGCAGACGGATCATTTCAGCTTCATCGATCACCTCGATGCCCAGCTCCTGCGCTTTCGCCAGCTTGGAACCCGCCGCTTCACCGGCAATCAGCAGATCCGTTTTCTTCGACACGCTGCCGCTGACTTTAGCTCCCAGCGCGATCAGCTGTGCTTTGGCATCGTCGCGGTTCATCTGCGACAGCGAACCGGTCAGCACCACGGTTTTCCCGGCAAACGGACTGTCAATATCTTCGGCTTTCACCACCACAACAGCCGGCCAGTGAACACCAATATCGTCCGTCAGCTGGCGGATGACCTCGCGGTTGCTCTCCTCTTCCATAAAGTTGCGAACGTGCGCGGCGACGACCTTACCCACATCCGGCACGGCAATCAGCGCATCCAGATCGGCATCCATCACCTTCTGCAGCTCACCAAAGTGGTTTGCCAGATTGGCGGCGGTGGCTTCGCCCACTTCACGGATCCCCAGTGCATAGAGGAAGCGTGCCAGCGTCGTCGACTTCGCTTTTTCCAGCGCATCCACTACGTTCTGCGCCGATTTTGGCCCCATGCGATCCAGCCCCGTCAGCTTACCCGCCGTGAGACGGAAGAGATCGGCGGGGGTCGAGACATACTCTTTCTCCACCAGCTGGTCGATAATCTTATCGCCCATGCCGTCGACATCGAGCGCCCGGCGCGAGACAAAATGCTTCAGCGCCTCTTTTCGCTGCGCGCCGCAAATCAGACCGCCGGTGCAGCGCGTGACCGATTCACCTTCGACCCGTTCCACCTCAGAACCACAGACCGGGCAGTGAGCAGGAAACACCACTTCACGCGTCTCTTCAGGACGTTCAGCGGTGACCACATTCACGACCTGCGGGATCACGTCGCCTGCACGGCGAATCACGACCCGGTCCCCGATGCGCAGTCCCAGCCGCGCGATTTCATCGGCGTTATGCAGCGTGGCGTTGCTGACAATCACACCCGCTACCTGCACCGGCTCCAGGCGGGCGACAGGAGTGATAGCCCCGGTCCGGCCAACCTGAAACTCGACATCCCGCACCCAGGTCAGCTGCTCCTGCGCCGGGAATTTAAAGGCTATCGCCCAGCGCGGTGCACGCGCCACAAAGCCCAGCTGTTCCTGCTGCGCCTGTGAATCGACTTTGATGACCACGCCATCGATATCAAATCCGAGACTGGGGCGCTGTTGCTCAACGTCGTGATAAAAAGCCAGCGCCTCATCCGCATTATGCACCAGCTTAATGCGGTCGCTGACCGGCAGCCCCCAGGCTTTGAACTGCTGCAGGCGTGCCATGTGACTGTGCGGCATCTCGCCGCCTTCCAGCAGGCCGAAACCGTAGCAGAAGAAGGTCAGCGGACGTTTTGCGGTGATGCGCGGATCAAGCTGACGCAGCGAACCTGCCGCTGCGTTGCGCGGGTTAGCAAAGACTTTGCCGTCCGTGCGGCGCGCTTCCTCATTCAGCTTTTCGAAGCCGCGCTGCGTCATAAAGACTTCGCCACGCACTTCCAGCCGCGCCGGAATGTTGTCACCTTTAAGACGCAGCGGAATAGCGCGAATGGTGCGCACGTTGGCGGTAATATTCTCGCCGGTGGTGCCGTCTCCCCGCGTGGCTGCCTGAACCAGCAGCCCGTTTTCATACATCAGGCTGACTGCTAAGCCATCGAGTTTAAGTTCACAGCAGTAGGTAATCTCTTCACTGCTTTTCAGCCGATCGCGCACCCGCTTGTTGAAGGCCATAAAGGTCGCTTCATCGAAGGCGTTATCCAGCGACAGCATCGGGACTTCATGGCGAACCTGTTCAAACACCGTCAGCGGCGCAGCGCCGACGCGCTGGGTTGGTGAGTCCGGCGTAATGAGATCGGGGTGATCCGCTTCCAGCTGGCGCAGCTCACGCATCAGGCGATCATATTCGGCATCCGGCACTTCCGGTGCATCCATGACGTGATAGAGGTATTCGTGATGACGCAACGTAGTGCGCAGTTCGGTGATGTGATCCTGGACGGATTTCATAAAGCCCCATCAGATAAAAAACCCCCGACATGCGGGGGTTTGTTTTAACAGTTCAGATAGCGGTTTGCGCCGTGGTCAGACACCGACCACATCGCGAATACGCGCCTTGTAAGTTTCCAGCTTCTGCGGCGTCATCATGCGACGTTCATCATCCAGCACTACGCCGCCAACATCATCAGCGATGCGCTGTGCCGACTGCAGCATCAGCTTGAAGTTCTGATTCGCATCGCCATAGGAAGGCACCATCATAAAGATGGAGATACCCGGCGTGCTGAAATCTGTCATCAGGTCAGGGTTAAACGAGCCAGGCTTGACCATATTGGCCAGACTGAACAGGACCGGACCACTGCCTGCCGGACTGAGATGGCGATGGAAGATGTTCATCTCACCAAACTGGAAGCCCGCCTGCAGAATCCCCTGGAGGAGAGCCTCACCATTGAGTTCGCCACCCGAGTGTGCGGCAACGTGCAGAACCAGCACGGCTTCTTTCGGCTTCTCTGCCGGTGCGGCAGGTGCAGACGGCGGAACGGGAGTCGGTTCCGGCGCCTGAGTGATTTCAGGCTGCGGCTCGGGTTCAGCCTGGTACTGCGGTGCGGGCTGCACCGATTCCAGCGGGTCCAGATCCAGCAGCGGATCGGCCTGCACAGGCGGTGCGACAAAAGCAGGCGCAGGCTGTTGCTGCTGACGAGCCGGTTCCGGACGCGGCTGAGGAGCAGGCTGCGGTGCGGGGCTGAAAAGCGGGTCGCTTTCCGGTTCGGCTTGCGGAGCAGGTCGTGGCGCAGGCTGACGTACAGGCTCAGCAGGCGCGGGCTTACGCGGCGCAACCGGCTGGGATTCGCGAATATCATCGAAACGCGGTTCCTGATGGTTGCTGCGCTCAGCGCGAACACGAACCTCGCCGACGCCATCATCTTCGTCGTCGATCAGGTCCGGTTCATCATGTTCATCACGTTGTTTCAGACGTTTGTGCGGGCGATCGCGGAACACTGACGAACGCTCTTTACGGCTGGTCCACAGTCCGTGAAGAAGGAGCGCTATTATGGCGATCGCGCCAACAACGATTAATATCAGACGCAAATCCTGCATCATTGTATTCTCTGTTGTTCCAATACCTTGCCACCGCGGCAAACTTTATCCTCTAACTGTATTTGCCCTGCTACACAAGTGCAAGTCTGTGCACTATTTTCTAACAAATAAGATAGGCAACCCACGCTTTTTCGCTGTTTTTTTACCCAAACGGCACCTGGCCTGGGGAAAAAGCCAGGTTATAGTGGGCCCGCCCTATTACCTTCAGGAGAATTGCCTATATGGCCCTTGAGAAGTCCGTCTCAGATTTTAACGGCATACACTACTTCAGCCAGGGCTGGAAACTGATGCGTCTGCCTGGCATTCGTCGCTTTGTGGTCATGCCGCTGCTGATCAACATTCTGATGCTGGGTGGCGCATTCATCTGGCTTTTCTATCGTCTGGGTGACTGGATCCCGCGGCTGATGGCCTCGATTCCGGACTGGCTGCAGTGGCTCAGCTATCTGTTATGGCCACTGTCGGTGATTGCGATTGTGCTGGTCTTCAGCTACTTCTTTTCCACCCTCGCTAACCTTATCGCCGCACCGTTTTGCGGCCTGCTGGCCGAGCAGCTTGAGGGACGCCTGACCGGTAAACCGCTGCCTGACAGCGGCTGGGCGGGTCTGATCAAAGATGTGCCGCGCATCATGAAGCGCGAGCTGCAAAAGCTGGGCTACTACCTGCCACGTGCGGTGGGACTGCTGCTGCTCTACTTTATCCCGGGTTTCGGCCAGACGGTTGCGCCCGTGCTGTGGTTCCTGTTCAGCGCCTGGATGCTCGCGATCCAGTATTGCGACTACCCCTTCGATAATCACAAAGTGCCTTTTCAGCAGATGCGTAACGCCCTGCGTCGGCATAAAACCGCCAATATGCAGTTTGGTGCGCTTACCAGTCTGTTTACCATGATCCCGGTGCTGAACCTGGTCATCATGCCGGTGGCCGTCTGCGGGGCCACAGCGATGTGGGTCGATCGCTACCGGCAGCAACTGGCGCGGCAGGAAGTGCGCTGAATATATCAGCGCGCCTTATGCTCTTTTTAACAAGGCTTATTGCCGGGTGACATATAGATATGCGATTTCTTTCCTTCCGCCCCCAGGCAGAACAGGTATGCTCATAGGGTTCCCAATAATTCATACAGTTAAGGACAGGCTATGAGTAAGATCTACGAAGACAACTCTTTGACAATTGGTCATACGCCATTGGTTCGACTGAACCGCATCGGTAACGGCCGCATCCTTGCGAAAGTTGAATCCCGTAACCCGAGCTTCAGCGTAAAATGCCGTATCGGTGCCAATATGATTTGGGACGCAGAGAAACGCGGTATTCTGAAACCGGGTATTGAACTGGTTGAACCGACCAGCGGCAATACCGGGATTGCCCTCGCCTATGTGGCCGCCGCGCGCGGTTATAAACTGACCCTGACCATGCCTGAGACGATGTCCGTTGAGCGTCGTAAACTGCTGAAAGCACTGGGCGCGAATCTGGTCCTGACTGAAGGTGCCAAAGGCATGAAAGGGGCTATCGGCAAAGCTGAAGAGATTGTTGCAAGCGACCCGGATAAATATGTCCTGCTGCAGCAGTTCAGCAACCCGGCTAACCCGGAGATCCATGAAAAGACCACCGGCCCGGAAATCTGGGAAGATACCGACGGCGAAGTGGATGTCTTTATTGCTGGTGTCGGCACCGGCGGTACGCTGACCGGCGTGAGCCGCTACATCAAGAACACCAAAGGTAAAAAAGATCTGATCACCGTCGCGGTGGAGCCAACCGATTCGCCGGTCATTGCTCAGGCCCTGGCAGGAGCGGAGATCAAACCTGGCCCTCACAAAATCCAGGGGATCGGCGCAGGCTTTATTCCGGGTAACCTTGAGCTGAATCTGGTTGATCGGGTTGTGGCTATCACGAATGAGGAAGCGATCAGCACTGCGCGTCTGCTGATGGAGCAGGAAGGCATTCTGGCCGGTATCTCCTCCGGTGCTGCAGTCGCCGCCGCACTGAAGTTGCAGGAAGAGGAAACCTTCGCCAACAAGAATATCGTGGTGATTCTCCCCTCCTCAGGTGAACGCTATCTGAGTACCGCTTTGTTCGCCGATCTCTTTACAGAAAAAGAGCTGCAGTAGTCGGGGCAGAAAGTCTGAAAATGCCGCAAAAAGCACCCGACCGGGTGCTTTTTTGTGGCGCAGATCTCACTTTCACCACCCGGCAGATTGATTTCAGTGACGCCGCTCTGGTATTTAGACTGCCAATTATTTCGATGCCTGAAATTAATCCGCGTTTGAAGTGGATCAAGCTGAATCGATTTACGGATTCAGTGAAACGGCGTATCACGGCATAATTAACCGGTGACGTGTAGAATCGGTTTTACGACGCAACGGAATGTCGATTTGACGCATGCGCGTCCTGGGTCAGCATGAAGCTATACCCGCGCACCGACACAGGCTAAAGTGAAGGCTCCAGGCTAGACTTTAGATCCATAACACTCATTCTGATAACGTTGGGGAAATAGAATGTTCCAGCAAGAAGTTACCATTACTGCACCAAACGGTCTGCATACTCGCCCAGCAGCGCAATTCGTTAAAGAAGCCAAAGCTTTCCAGTCAGAAATCACTGTGACCTCTAACGGTAAATCTGCCAGCGCCAAGAGCCTGTTCAAGCTGCAGACACTGGGTTTAACGCAGGGAACCGTTGTGACCCTGTCAGCAGAAGGCGAAGACGAACAGAAAGCAGTTGAGCATCTGGTCAAACTGATGGCTGAACTGGAGTAATCTCCGCTCAGCTCTCCAGCCAATCGACTCCTCTGCGCCATTGAGTGCAAACATCTTGATCGCGGACAATCTGTCCGCGTTATTGCTTTCGTAGAGTACGTGTCCCGCGACAATGGCACCGCAAAGAGTCCCATCAGCCATCGTGATTAAAAGGTAGCGTTATGATTTCAGGCATTTTAGCATCACCAGGTATCGCTTTCGGCAAAGCACTGCTGCTGAAAGAAGACGAGATCGTCATCAACCGTAAAAAAATTTCTGATGACCAGGTTGAGCAGGAAGTTCAGCGCTTCCTCGATGGTCGCGGTAAAGCGGCACAGCAACTGGAAGCGATTCGCGTCAAAGCGGGTGAAACCCTCGGTGAAGAGAAAGCTGCGATCTTCGAAGGCCACATTATGTTGCTGGAAGATGAAGAGCTGGAGCAGGAAATCATCGACCTGATCAAAAAAGATCACGCCTCTGCCGATGCTGCTGTCGACTCGGTTATCGATGGTCAGGCGAAAGCGCTGGAAGAGTTAGACGATGAGTATCTGAAAGAGCGTGCGGCTGACGTGCGCGACATCGGTAAGCGTCTGCTGCAAAACATCCTCGGTCTGCATATCGTTGACCTGAGCGCCATTCCGGATGAATCCATTCTGGTAGCAAAAGATTTAACGCCGTCAGAAACCGCACAGCTGAACCTGAAAAAAGTGCTGGGCTTTATTACCGATCTGGGTGGCCGTACCTCACATACCTCAATCATGGCGCGCTCGCTGGAGATCCCAGCCATTGTCGGCACCGGCAATGTCACCGTCACGGTTAAAAACGGCGACTTCCTGATTCTGGATGGTGTGAACAACGCGATTCACGTCAATCCTTCTGACGCCGTTCAGGAAGAGCTGAAAGCCGTACAGAACCAGTATCTGTCGGAAAAACACGAATTAGCCAAGCTGAAAGACCTGCCTGCGGTCACGCTGGATGGTCATCAGGTTGAAGTCTGCGCCAACATCGGCACCGTGCGCGACGTCGCCGGCGCAGAGCGCAACGGCGCAGAAGGCGTGGGACTTTACCGCACCGAGTTCCTGTTCATGGACCGTGATGCGCTGCCGACCGAAGAAGAGCAGTTCCAGGCGTATAAAGCCGTCGCTGAAGCCATGGGTTCACAGGCCGTTATCGTCCGTACCATGGATATCGGCGGTGACAAAGATCTGCCTTACATGAACCTGCCGAAAGAGGAAAACCCTTTCCTCGGCTGGCGCGCTATCCGTATCGCCATGGACCGCAAAGAGATTCTGCATGCGCAGCTGCGTGCTATCCTGCGCGCCTCCTCCTTCGGCAAACTGCGCATTATGTTCCCGATGATCATTTCCGTTGAAGAAGTGCGTTCGCTGAAAGCGGAACTGGAACTGCTGAAAGCGCAGCTGCGTGAAGAAGGCAAAGCGTTCGACGAGTCCATCGAAGTCGGTATTATGGTGGAAACCCCGGCGTCAGCGGTGATTGCACGTCATCTGGCGAAAGAAGTCGACTTCTTCAGTATTGGGACAAACGACCTGACGCAGTATACTCTGGCGGTCGATCGTGGTAACGATTTGATTTCGCACCTGTACAATCCAATGACGCCGTCTGTGCTTAACTTAATTAAGCAAGTCATTGATGCATCTCACGCTGAAGGTAAATGGACCGGCATGTGTGGTGAGCTGGCAGGTGATGAACGTGCTACACTACTGTTACTGGGAATGGGGCTGGACGAGTTCAGCATGAGTGCCATTTCTATCCCTGGCATCAAGAAAATCATTCGTAATACTAATTTTGAAGATGCGAAGGCATTGGCAGAGCAGGCACTGGCTCAACCGACAGCGGAAGATTTAATGAACCTGGTGAACAAGTTCATTAAAGAAAAAACGCTCTGCTAATCTGCATGATGCTGGCCCCAAATTACTGCTTAGGAGAAGATCATGGGTTTGTTTTCTAAACTTTTTGGCGAAAAAACGGATAGCGCTGGGACAATCGATATCGTAGCGCCTCTGTCAGGCGAAATTGTGAATATTGAAGACGTACCAGATGTGGTGTTTGCAGAAAAAATCGTGGGCGACGGTATCGCGATCAAACCGACTGGCAACAAAATGGTTGCGCCGGTGGATGGCACTATCGGTAAGATTTTTGAAACCAACCATGCTTTTTCAATCGAATCGGACAACGGCATTGAGCTGTTCGTGCATTTCGGTATCGATACGGTTGAACTGAAAGGTGAAGGCT
Source organism: Type-F symbiont of Plautia stali (assembly GCF_059731105.1). NCBI lineage: Bacteria > Pseudomonadati > Pseudomonadota > Gammaproteobacteria > Enterobacterales > Enterobacteriaceae > Type-F symbiont of Plautia stali. The sequence goes on from NZ_AP035909.1 coordinate 2,989,189, forward strand.
TCAAACGCATCGCTGAAGAAGGCCAGAAGGTCAAAAAAGGCGACGTCGTTATCGAGTTCGATCTGCCATTGCTGGAAGAGAAAGCGAAATCAACCCTGACTCCGGTTGTTATCTCCAACATGGATGAAATCAAGGAACTGATTAAGCTCTCTGGCCAGGTCACCGTCGGCGAAACGCCGGTGATTCGCATCAGAAAATAAGGCTTTGTTCCTGCTCTGACGGCACCTTCGGGTGCCGTTTTCGTTTCTGCTCTCTGCGCTTTTCAGGAGGGCCAGTGCGGCAGCCGCAGCGTCAGTTCCAGCCCTCCTTCCGGCCGGTTCCGTGCCTCGACTTCACCCTGATGCGCCAGCACCACTTTGCGGACGATCGCCAGCCCGAGGCCATAGCCCTTTCCCATCAGCGGTGAGTTGACCCGCACAAACGGGTCAAAGATGCTGGAGAGTTTCTCTTCATCGACACCCGGCCCCTGATCGCGCACCTGAATTTCCAGCCACTGCTGCGCGGTGCGCAGTTCAACCTCGATCCGCTGGCCTGGCAGGGAAAAGCGCAGCGCGTTGCGTAACACATTCTCGGTGGCGCGCCGTATCAGTTCGGCATTGCCACGCACGGTGTAATCGGCCCGATCGTCCACCTGAAACGCCACCTGCACGCCGGGGAGCTGCGCTTCATAGCGGACATCGGTGATCACCGCCTCCAGCAGGCCGGTGAGGTCAAAGTACTGCTCATCCGGAATACTTTCATGCTCAGCCCGCGACAGCGTCAGCAGTTCACCGATCATCTTATCCAGCCGGCGCGCCTCTTCGTCGATACGATCGAGCGAACTGTGCACATTTTCTGGCGTCTGCCTGGCCAGCCCGGTCGCCAGCTGCAGGCGCGCCAGCGGTGAACGCAGCTCGTGTGAGATATCGTGCAGCAGCTCTTCGCGCGCGCGGACCAGGGTCTCCAGCCGCTCAGCCATGGTATCGAAGGCCCGGGCGACATCAGAAATCTCATCATGCCGTTTACGCATCACCGGAAAAAGCCGCACGCTTAAATCGCCCTCTGCGACCCGGGAGAACCCTTCGCGCAGCTGACGCATGGGTCGCGTCAGATTCCAGGCAAGCAGCAGGCTGAAGAGTAATCCTACCGAACCGGCGAAAACAAACATCGGTTCAGGGATATTGAGGAATTTGCGCGGCATGCTGTTCATCATGCTCTCTTTTCGCATGCCATCGATGTCATAGCGCAGCTGATACCCTTTTCCATCGGCGCCGCGCACCCAGCGTTTACTTTCGGCGGGCCGATGCGCCTCCCCATCCGGGTTAGCCTGTGCAGGCGACGGTTGCGCCTGTGGCAGGATGTGGAAAAACTGCCGGTCACGTTCGTCCCAGCCCGACAGCATCGCGTTCAGCGCCTCAGGCCCGTTCTGCGCCAGCACCGTCGCCGCCGAGGTGAGTTGCAGATCGGCCACGCGACGGACCGCCACCAGTTCAGGCGGCTCGTGTCGTCTACCGGAGAGCGAAAAGCCGAGCCAGATAAGCTGACTGATGATGACAAAGACGATCCAGAAGCCGATAAAGATCTTCCAGAACAGGCGTCCACGGTAGTGCCTCATCGAATGCGATAACCGATACTGCGAACGGTTTCGATCGTGATGCTGTCAGCGGTTAAGGCACTGAGCTTCTGACGGATGTTGCTGATATGCACATCGACGCTGCGATCATACGCCTCGCGCGGGCGACCAAGTCCCTTCTCCGACAGCTCATCTTTTGATACCACCCTGTCCGGGGCGCGCATCAGCAGTTCCAGCAGATTAAATTCCGAGGCGGTGAGATCGAAGGCTTTCTCCTGCCATTCACTGATACGGGTGGCGGGATTGAGGGTCAGCGCCCCCCAGCGCAGCGGCTCCTGGCTATCCGGCTGCGGAGCCTGCTCTTCGAAACGCCGCAGCACCGCCCGCAGACGCGCCACCAGCTCGCGCGGATAGCAGGGCTTGGGCATGTAGTCATCGGCCCCCATCTCCAGACCGATTACGCGGTCAATGTTATCGCCTTTGGCGGTCAGCATAATCACCGGTATGCGGCTGTTCTGACGCACCTGGCGCAGAACGTCAATGCCACTCATGTCGGGCAGCATGATGTCCAGGATCATCGCGGTGAACTGGCCGGAGAGCGCGCCCTGAATCCCGGCGCTGCCGGTCAGCACCAGCTGAGCATCGAAGCCTTCCGCAATCAGGTACTGGCTTAACATCGTGCCCAGCTCTACATCATCATCTACAAGCAGAATTTTCATGGTCATTTCTCCGGAGAACGGGCGCTATTTTCACCTGTGCGGCCGATCGGCGCAGCCTGATTTACGTGATCCTTACAGATTCACACTCGCTGGCACAGTAAACCGGGCAAAAAAAAGGCCTGTGGGCAGCAGACGCTTCACAGGCCAGGTTTCGCATCTACAGCGGTTACGCGTGATAGAGACCGGTCGAGAGATAACGATCGCCGCGATCGCAGGCGATCGCCACCACCACGCTTCCCGGATTTGCCTCGGCGATGCGCAGTGCACCCGCCACCGCGCCGCCTGAACTGACGCCACAGAAGATGCCCTCACGGCGTGCCAGCGCCCGCATGGTCTCCTCCGCTTCCTTCTGCGTCATATCGATGACGTCATCCACCAGATTGGGACGGTAGATCCCCGGCAGATAGGCCAGCGGCCAGCGACGGATGCCCGGAATGCTGCTGCCCTCGCTGGGCTGTAAGCCAATGACCTGCACGCCGGTGTTGTGCTCTTTCAGGTAGCGTCCCACGCCGGTGATCGTGCCGGTGGTGCCCATACTGGAGACAAAATGGGTCATACGCTGATTCGACTGCTGCCACAGCTCCGGGCCGGTGGTCTGATAGTGGCCCAGCGGGTTATCGGGATTGTTGAACTGATCCAGCACCCGGCCCTCGCCGCGTGCCGCCATCGCCTGCGCCAGATCGCGCGCCCCTTCCATTCCCTGCTCGCGCGGCACCAGTATCAGCTCTGCGCCATAGGCACGCATCGCATCCTGCCGCTCCTGACTCATGTTGTCCGGCATCAGCAGGCGCATACGATAGCCTTTCATCGCGGCGATCATCGCCAGCGCAATGCCGGTGTTGCCACTGGTGGCTTCGATCAGCTGATCGCCGGGCGTGATATCTCCGCGCAGCTCCGCCTGATTGATCATCGACCAGGCCGCACGATCCTTGACCGAACCCGCCGGATTGTTGCCTTCCAGCTTAAGCCAGACCTCACTGCCGTTAGCGGGCGTCAGGCGCTGTAACCTGACCAGCGGGGTATTGCCGATGGTATTTTCGAGAGTCGTCACGGTAAGGTTCCTGGCTTAATGCAAACAGAAGGCAAAAAAAAGGCGGGAGTCACACTCCCGCCCGGTGTTGATCAGAAAATATCAGGCGCTCTGGGCAAAGGCAACAGCGCGCAGCGGGGTATCCCCCTTATAGAGACGCGCCTGCTGCAGGCCAACAAACAGGCGTTCGCCACGAATCGGGGCGGTCTGTTCACCTTCAAATACCAGCGAAAACGGCTCGCTCTGCCAGCCAGCGGGCTGCACCACCAGCTGCCAGAAGTGTCCACGCGGACTCACTTCCAGCACCTGCACCGGCAGCGGGGTTTCCAGGCTGCTGTGGCGGGACACGTCGATTTCCCACGGACGCAGGAACAGCTCAACCGGGCCCTGATGTGCTGAGGTATACCCCAGCGGCCAGTGATGCGCACCGACATGGAACTGCGACCCGTGGATCTCACCATCAAAGCGATTCACTTCACCCAGGAACTCCAGCACAAAGCGGGTTGCCGGATCGCGCCACACGTCATCTGGCGTGCCGACCTGCTCGATATTACCCTGGCTCATCACCACCACGCGGTCTGCCACTTCCATCGCCTCTTCCTGGTCGTGGGTCACAAACACGCTGGTAAATTTCAGCTCTTCATGCAGCTGACGCAGCCAGCGACGCAGCTCTTTACGCACCTGCGCATCGAGCGCGCCAAATGGTTCATCCAGCAGCAGGATTTGCGGTTCTACCGCTAACGCACGCGCCAGCGCCACGCGCTGTTTCTGTCCGCCCGAAAGCTGAGACGGGAAGCGGTTCGCCAGATGGGCCAGCTGCACCATCTCCAGCAGACGGGTAACACGCTGTTTGATCTCGGCCGCAGAAGGACGTTCCCGACGCGGCAGCACCGTCAGGCCAAAGGCGATGTTGTCGAACACCGTCATATGGCGGAACAGCGCATAGTGCTGGAAAACAAATCCAACCTGACGGTCGCGCGCATGCAGACGGCTCACATCGTTGCCATGAAAACGGATCTGGCCGCTGTTCTGATGCTCCAGCCCGGCAATAATGCGCAGCAGCGTGGTTTTACCGGAGCCGGATGGGCCAAGCAGCGCCACCATTTCACCCGAGGCAATATCCAGAGAGATATCGTTCAGCACCGAGGTGCGACCAAAGGATTTGTTGATCTTGTTAATCTCAATGCTCATGATTTCCCTCCTGTTGCAGGTGCTTGTGCTGTTGTTCCAGACGCCACTGCACAATACTTTTCAGAAACAACGTTACAATGGCCATCAGGGTCAGCAGCGCGGCAGCGGTGAAGGCGCCGACCGTATTGTAATCCTGATGCAATAATTCAACCTGAAGCGGCAGCGTATAGGTCTCACCGCGAATCGACCCCGATACCACCGAGACCGCACCAAACTCACCAATCGCACGGGCGTTGGTCAGCACGATGCCATATAGCAGCGCCCAGCGAATGTTCGGCAATGTCACCCGACGGAACATCTGCCAGCCTGAAGCGCCCAGCAGCACCGCCGCTTCATCTTCGTGACTGCCCTGGCTCAGCATCACCGGCACCAGTTCGCGCACCACAAACGGACAGGTCACAAACACGGTCGCCAGCACCATGCCCGGCCAGGCGAACATAACCTGGATGTTATGCGCATCCAGCCAGCCGCCAGCTGGCCCGTTGACGCCCCAGAACAGCAGATACATCAGACCGGCCACCACCGGCGACACGGCAAACGGAATATCAAACAGGGTCAGCAGCAGCTGACGCCCCGGAAAGGTAAAGCGGGTCACCAGCCAGGCGAGCAGCGTGCCGAACACCAGGTTAACCGGAACGGTGATCAGCGCCACCATCACCGTCAGCCAGATGGCGTGCAGCATATCGGGGTCAGCCAGGTTGCTCAGGGAGACCAGCAGTCCCTGATTCAGTGCCTCCCAGAAGATGGAGACCATCGGCACCAGCAGCAGCAGAATCGAGAGCAGCGCGCCGATACCAATCAGCAGCCATTTTCCCCAGTTCACCGGCTGGCGATCCGCATGATTCAGTTGTGAGACCTCAGCCATTAGTGACCTCCCAGTCGACGGCCAAAGCGGCTCTGTAAGGTGTTAATCGCAAATAACAGGATAAGCGAGGCGGCCAGGATCACCGAGGCGATGGCGCTGGCGGCCGGATAGTCAAATTCCTGCAACCGGACAAAAATCATCAGCGAGGTCACTTCCGTTTTCCACGCGATGTTACCGGCAATAAAGATCACTGCTCCAAACTCCCCCAGGCTGCGGGTAAAGGAGAGCGCCGTGCCCGCCAGCAGCGCCGGGGCGACTTCCGGTAACACAACCCGACGGAAGCTCTGCCACGGTGTGGCACCCAGCGTTTCAGCGGCTTCTTCATACTCCGGGCCTAACTCCTCCAGCACCGGCTGTACCGTGCGCACCACAAACGGGATGCTGGTGAAGGCCATGGCGATGGCGATGCCGATCCAGGTGTAGGAGATTTTGATATCGAAATGGGCAAACCACTGTCCATACCAGCCGTTGACTGAAAAGAGTCCGGCCAGTGTCAGGCCCGCGACGGCGGTCGGCAGCGCAAACGGCAGATCCATCAGGCCATCCAGCAGCGTGCGGCCCGGGAAGCGGTAGCGGGTCAGGATCCATGCCATCAGCATGCCGAACACCGCATTAAACAGCGAGGCGACACCGGCGGAGAGCAGCGTAACCTTGTAGGCCGCAACCAGCTGCGGGTTGGTCACCACATCCCAGTACTGCTGAAGGGTCATCTGTGACAGCTGCATGATCACGGCGCTGATGGGCAGCAGCAGAATCAGGCAGGTAAAAAGCAGGCTGGTGCCCAGGCTCAGTCCAAAGCCGGGCAACACGCGTTTATGACTTGCTGCAAACATTATCCACGCCCCGCCGCTAACAATTTATCCAGCTCACCGCCGCTGGCGAAATGCGTTTTCATCACGTTGTCCCAGCCGCCAAAGGCCTCTTCAACCCGGAACAGGCTGGTCTGCGGGAAGCGATCCTTCTGCTCTGCCATCAGCTGCGGATTGTTCACGCGATAGTAGTAGTGCGTAATAATCGTCTGCGCTTCCGGTGTGTAGAGGTAGCGAAGATAGGCGCTGGCCGCATCCGCGGTGTGGTTACCGGCAACGTTTTTATCTACCCACGCCACCGGGAACTCCGCCAGAATGTTGGTTTTCGGCACGATCACCTCATACTCATCTTTGCCGTACTGGTTGCGGATATTGTTTACTTCCGACTCAAAGCTAATCAGTACGTCGCCCAGACCACGCTCAGCGAAGGTCGTGGTCGCACCACGGCCCCCGGTATCGAAAACTTCAACGTTTTTCAGAAACTGCGTCATAAAGGCACGGGTTTTAGCCTGATCGTTACCGTCCGCTTTATCAGCAGCACCCCAGGCGGCCAGATAGGTATAGCGACCATTGCCGGACGTTTTCGGGTTGGGGAAAATCAGCTTCACATCGTTACGGGTCAAATCTGACCAGTCATGAATCTGCTTTGGGTTTCCCTTGCGCACCAGAAACGCCATGGTGGAATAGAACGGTGAACTGTTATTCGGCAGACGGCTTTTCCAGTCTGCGGCAATCAGGTTGCCTTTATCATGCAGGACCTGCACATCCGTCACCTGGTTGTAAGTGACAACATCGGCGCGCAGTCCCTGCAGGATAGCCAGCGCCTGTTTAGATGAACCGGCATGGGACATTTTGATGGTCAGCGGGTCGGCAGGATGGCTGGCATCCCACTGTTTAACAAAAGGGGCATTCAGGGCAACAAACAGCTCCCGGGACACATCGTAAGAGCTGTTAAGAAGTTCAGTGGCATTGGCTGCGCCAGCAAGGCTCAGCGACAACGCGATACCGCTCACGACTTTTTTCATCGCTTGTAATGTCATTTGGCACCCTGAAAAAATTTGATGCGGATCTCACCCGCTGAAACATCAGTTTATTTATAACTCAGGGAAAACCAGTAACGGTTTTATATATCGTTTGATGATTTCAAAGTCGAAAAAAGCATAAGACAGCGGCAGAGTTTATGCAGAAATCAGCAAAAGCCGCAGAGAGGATAACCCCCGCTGAGCACCAGCCTGCGGGGGTGACCAGGCGCGTCAGCGCATGGCGTTTAGCAGGCAGTGTTAACGCTGCCAGACGATTTTGCTGAGTTTCCAGGTTTTCAGCGTGTCGTCAGAAGGCATCAGTCCTTCCGGTCCATGCCAGTCGCCATGGTAGAGATAGGTGAGATGCTGACTGCCAGGGGCCCGGCATGCTACGTCTCGCGCATCCGTTCCGCTGGCCAGGGTGCAGTTGCTGAAGGCTTTGGTGAACTTATTGCTGAAGGCATCGCCCACTTTACTGCCGTCGCTGCTGGCAATCTGGCTGTCCATCACCTCAATGCGTTCAACCTGCGACTGCCCGTAAATCACCAGCTTCACCTTGTCGTCATCCAGCGCCTGCCAGAACGCAACCACCTGACCGTTTTCGCCACGCATGCCCTGGCGCAGGGTGTAATCCCCATTCAGGCCGGCTTTGATCGCCTCCTCTTTCATGGCCGTCGAGGCGGTCAGTCCGCCTACGCCCTGCTCCGTCGCGGTGAGCGATGAACCGAACCAGTTCCACGGCAGCGCCGAGGACCAGTGATACGTCAGCGGATTCCACCAGCTGGCCTGCTGGCTGCTGTCAGTGCCGGAACCCGAACTGGCACAGCCGCTCAGTGCAACGGCGGCGATCAGTAGCGTGGAACGAACAGCTTTCATGAGAACTCCTGTAAATACGATGCCGGAAGGCGGAACTGATTGGAGTCGCAAAGCGCCAAAAAGTTTATTTAAGATGATGTTCAGGCAGAAAGCAGTCGCGGCAGCGACGGTCAGTCTGCAGCCAGATGAGTGCCAGCAGGTCAAACAGCGTCAGCAACAAGGGCAGCGGCGAACTGAGCAGATCACCCTGCACAAACTGCAGCCCCTGCCAGATAAGATTCACTAAAAATGACAGCGACAGCACGCTGCGCCAGTGCTGCCAGAGTCGCGGCAGCCGTAGCCGGTAACCGGTCAGCAGCAGACCTGCCAGCGCCGGTAATCCCAGGGCAAGACCGATCCAGAACGCCTGGCGATCCGGATAGAAGAGCGCCAGCAGATCGTTACCCTGCTGCCGTGACGCCCCGGCCATAACCAGCAGTAGCCAGGTGCGCGCCTGCAGTAACAGGATCAGCCAAAAAAGAAACGGCAGCCGCAGCTGCCCTCTGGCGTCATAGTGGTCCGGCTGATAGTCAGGGGACGGTTTAGTATTCACGATCTTCGATCAGACGTTTGCCAAACAGCAGCACATCGACCGGCTCATAATCGAGCTTCTCGTAGAAGGCCACCACCTGATCGTTCTCTTCGCGGATCATCAGATGCAGCTTCGGACAGCCGCGAGCGATGAGCTTCTTCTCCAGACGATTCATCAGCGCATTCGCAAAGCCGCGTCCCTGATAGTCAGGATGCACCGCCAGATAATAGGCCGCACCGCGATGACCATCGTAGCCCCCCATCAGGGTGCCGACGACCACGCCGCCGACTTCAGCGACCAGAAAGAGATCGGGGTCGTGATGCATTTTGCGTTCGATATCCAGCTCCGGATCGTTCCAGGGCCGTAACAAATCGCAACGTTCCCATAAGGTGATCACTTCTTCAAAATCTTCCTGGCGGAAGGTGCGGATTTCCATCTTCTTCACCTGCAATTAAGCACAATTTGCTGATTATCACGCATTCTCTGCCGCACGCAACCCTCGGCTGAACGGCGGCAAATAAAAAAGCGCAAATTTTCTGTTCGCGGCCTGCAATACAAAGTAATGCCCTGAAATGGTTATGTGATCGCAGACAACAGAGCCTTAGGCTATAACACCGGCAGGATTTCTGTTACCGGACCCGCACATGCACCTGCTTAAACGTTTGATTCATCGCCGTCAGTTACTCCTTTCCGGTCTGGCTCTGGCCGTTTTATCGCCGCGCGCGGTTCAGGCCAGAGAGCCTTCAGCGCTTACAGGAACAGGCCGCCATGCACGCCCTGCTCCGCCAGCCAGTAACGGAAAGCGCATTGTGATGATTGATCCCGGCCACGGGGGCATCGACTCCGGCGCGGTCGGCGAGGAGGGTTCAGAAGAGAAGCACATCGTGCTGGAGATTGCCGGTAACGTGAAACGGCAACTGCAGAGCCATCCGCGCATTGAAGTGCGTCTGACCCGTGACAGCGACCATTTTATTCCGCTCTACCAGCGGGTGGAGATTGCTCATCAGCATGGCGCGCATCTGTTCATGTCGATCCATGCCGACGGCTTTACCAGCCCCGATGCCAGCGGCGCCTCGGTATTTGCGCTCTCCAATCGCGGTGCCAGTAGTTCAATGGCGCGTTATCTCTCTCAGCGTGAGAACGATGCGGACAAACTGGGCGGCGTGAAGGCGCAGCAGCAGGATCACTATCTGCAGCAGATCCTGTTCGATCTGGTTCAGACCGACACCATCAAAAACAGCCTGACGCTGGGCAAACATGTGCTGGATCAGATTCGCCCGGTTCATCATCTGCATAGCCAGCACACGGAACAGGCTGCTTTCGCGGTCCTGAAGTCGCCCTCCATTCCTTCGGTGCTGGTTGAAACCTCCTTTATTACCAATCCGCACGAAGAGCAGTTGCTCGGCACCACGGCGTTTCGTCAGAAAATTGCCGCCGCCATTGCCAGCGGCATCGTCAACTACTTTGATGAGTTTGATCGCCGTAATGCCTGATGCGGAAAGTAACAATGACTCAGTGCAGAAGCTTGAATAAACGCATGTGAACCTGAGAAATGCTCCATCCGACGTAACGTTCAGGCGAAGCGAGCGGCGGAGACCATCCTGAATTATGTTTTAAGTAAGGCCGTATTAACGGCCTTCTGTCTGCCTCTCTGCCGGAAGTTAATCGTGGCAGAGGGTTATCGGCGGTCAGACTTATCCGCGATAAGATAAGTCAGCCCATAAATCACCAGACCAGCAACAAGCACCAGCAGCGGCCCGACAATACGCATCGCCCCTTCATTCAGCGTTGCGGTCAGAAATATGCCAATCACTATCGCCATAAGCACAAGTCCGCCTGACACCTCGGCTATCAGCTTACGGATCAGCCTGATAGTTTTCGATAGCATTAATAAACTCCTCCGCGGCCGATGGATTTTTGCGCAGCGCTTCACCCATTTTTATAAAATTCTGCAAGGGTTCTTCAGACATGAAAATTTCCCATTGTATGCCTGCCTGGATAGCCGCACTCATGCAAGCAGGCCGATTTTGCGTATAATCGCCCTAAATTAAAACCGACGATAAGCGAAAAGATGGCTGATATTTCCCGCGTAAAAGCATTCCTGCTCGCTCTGCAGGATGAGATTTGTAACCAGCTGGCGGCTGAAGATGGCGGCGCAGCGTTCGCAGAAGATAGCTGGCAGCGTCCGGGCGGCGGCGGCGGTCAGAGCCGCGTACTGCGAAACGGTGCGGTGTTTGAACAGGCGGGCGTAAACTTTTCGCACGTGCATGGCGATAAGATGCCGGCTTCGGCTACGGCGCACCGTCCGGAACTGGCGGGCCGCAGCTTTGAAGCGATGGGCGTGTCGCTGGTCATCCACCCGAACAATCCCTATGTGCCCACCAGCCACGCCAACGTGCGCTTTTTTATCGCGGAGAAACCCGGTGCCGATCCGGTGTGGTGGTTTGGCGGCGGGTTTGATCTCACGCCGTTCTACGGCTTCGAAGAAGATGCACTGCACTGGCATCAGACTGCCGCCGACCTCTGTCAGCCTTTTGGCGACGACGTTTATCCGCGATATAAAAAGTGGTGCGACGACTATTTCTATCTGAAACACCGCGATGAGCAGCGCGGCATTGGCGGCCTGTTTTTTGACGATCTCAACACGCCCGATTTTGAGCAGAGCTTCAGCTTTATGCAGGCGGTGGGACGCGGCTTTATTGATGCCTACCGGCCGATTGTGGCACGCCGCAAAGATCATCCATGGGGCGATCGCGAGCGCCAGTTCCAGCTCTACCGCCGCGGGCGTTATGTGGAGTTCAATCTGGTGTGGGACCGTGGCACCCTGTTTGGCCTGCAGACCGGCGGCCGCACGGAATCGATCCTGATGTCGATGCCGCCGCTGGTGCGCTGGGAATATGATTATCAGCCTGAACCAGACTCGCCTGAAGCGGCCCTCTATCGCGACTTCCTGCCGGTGAAGAACTGGCTCAATCTGCCGTCATAATCCCCCGGACCGCAACGTGGCTCTCTGCCTGCGTTGCGGTTCATTACGCTGTCTCAACCGCCTGAAACCGTTCATCTTCCTGCCGCTCCCACCCGACCTGATAACCCATAAAAAGGGTTCAGTTCCGTTTGTTTCTCATTCATTAGTGCCCTGAATTTCATTGATACACTAGGCCATATTCAGGATAAGGACACCAATGATGGCTTCATTCACAGCCCCCGATAAAAACCTTGAAACACTGAGTTTTGCGGAGATAGCGGAACGGCTCAACATCGAAATATACAGTGGTTTCAAACCCGACCTTTCTCCCTGGCTGGGCAGAAATATTATCTTCGACGACATCATCGCAAAGAGAGCGGCGACTGAAGGTCACTACGAAGATCAATGCTCCGGGAAATATTACTTTGATATTTTTAATACCATTAAGTCGGCACTGGGTGAAGTCAGCAGAATCGTTGAAGTGGGCGTCTTTATGGGAGGCAGCACCTCTGTTCTGGCTGGCTGTGCACACTATCTGGGTATTGAACTCGATTTGATCGACATCAGCCCGGACCATTTACAGTTCGCCAGAGAGCGCGCAAGAAGAGCCTATCCGGAGACCGTCGAAAGCCGGGTCAGAATGTACCATGGCACCCTTCCGGAGTATGTCAGGGATGTGCTGATGAAAGAAGAAGGCGGAAACGTCATCATTCATCATGATGGCGCGCACGATTTCGAACAGGTGATCTGTGACCTCGGCAGCCTCTTTTATATCAAAGATAAACTGCACAGCTTACTCATTCAGGATACCCATCTGCGTGGCGTTCCGGAATCTTTCAATTTTGTCGATGCCGCCGTCTATTCTATTTTCGGTCGGGATGTCACTTATGCGCCGCTGGGTACCGTCTATAACGACGGGCCGGTTTGTGAACCGAACCGCTGGCAGGGCAACTATTTTATGCCGGGTGAACCCGAAGGGATGTATATCCCGCTGGCGCATAATAAATTTTACTACCCGCACCCCAAAATAACGCTGGCGCAATTTTTTGAGCGGCAATAGCGCAGCGCGTGATTCGGGCCGCCTGTACTCTCATCGCGGCCTGTTTTAAAACGCCTCTCCCTGGGAGGCTCAGACATCCCTCCTGTTTAGCATTCAGCCTGCCCCGCCACATTTCACTGTGGCAGCGCTTTTCCCGTCCCCGCGTTTTTACTTGCCGATTCACCGCACCGTTTTCTGCTCCCGGCGTATGACGAGAGTGAGTGTCGTCACGCCGCTTTGATGCGGAGAGGGCACGGATTGCTACAGTGTTGCCTGCGTCATTTTCCCCGACTGCTATGCTTAAGGATGGAATATGGCGCACCCCTCGGGTTACACCGCATGACGGCTCCTTCGCACCGCCTCGCAGCGCAACAATCAGAGAAACCGCATTTTCATCAGAAAGTGTCTGTTGCAATGTTATGGGTTCGCGTTCCCGCTAGCAGCACATGCCACAGACCGGCTGCGAGGCCTGAGGTGATCCCTGTTCGCTTTCATTTTTCTTTTCAAGGAGTTTAGAGATGAACCAGCTAGAAGCCCTAAAACAGTTCACCACCGTGGTGGCGGACAGTGGCGATATCGAATCGATTCGTCATTACCACCCGGAAGACGCCACCACCAACCCTTCACTCATTCTGAAAGCATCCGGTCTCGAAGGGTACAAGCACCTGATGGATGACGCGATCGAGTACGCTAAAAAACAGGGCGGCAGCAAAGAGACTCAGATCATCAACGCCAGCGACAAAGTGGCAATCAATCTCGGTATGGAAATCCTTAAAAGCATACCGGGCCGTGTTTCGACCGAAGTGGATGCGCGCCTCTCCTTCGATCGTGGCATGTGTGTGACCAAAGCAGAAAAACTGATTCGGATGTACGAAGAGCAGGGTATCGACCGCTCGCGCGTACTGATCAAGCTGGCTTCAACCTGGGAAGGTATCCGCGCTGCGGAAGAGCTGGAGAAGAATGGTATCCACTGCAACCTGACTCTGCTCTTCTCCTTCGCGCAGGCGCGTGCCTGCGCGGAAGCGGGCGTGTTCCTGATCTCGCCGTTCGTGGGTCGCATCTACGACTGGTATAACTCACGCAAGCCGATGGAACCCTACGTGGCGGATGAAGATCCGGGCGTGAAATCCGTGCGTCGCATCTACGATTACTACAAAAAGCACCGCTACAGCACCATCATCATGGGTGCCAGCTTCCGTAAAGTGGAGCAGATTGTGGCGCTGGCGGGCTGCGATCGCCTGACGCTCTCCCCTAACCTGCTGGAAGAGCTGCAGAACAGCGACGCGCCGCTGGAGCGCAAGCTGGAGCCGTCTACCGAAGGCTTCCATCAGCCATCACCGCTCTCCGAGGCGGAGTTCCGCTGGGAGCATAATCAGGATCCGATGGCGGTTGAGAAACTGTCTGATGGTATCCGCCAGTTCGCTGTTGACCAGCAGAAGCTGGAAGATGTACTGGCCGCACGTCTGTAGTCCTCATTTTAGTCGGGCGGGACTTTCCCGCCCTGATGCATAACAAGGGAGAACTTTATGTCCTCACGCAGAGAGTTGGCAAACGCGATTCGTGCACTGAGCATGGATGCGGTTCAGAAGGCAAATTCCGGCCACCCCGGTGCGCCCATGGGAATGGCCGATATCGCCGAAGTGTTGTGGCGCGACTTCCTCCAGCACAATCCGACCAATCCCGCCTGGCTTGATCGCGACCGCTTTATCCTCTCTAACGGCCACGGCTCAATGCTGCTCTACAGCCTGCTGCACCTGAGTGGCTACGACCTGCCGATTGAAGAGCTGAAAAACTTCCGTCAGCTGCACTCCAAGACGCCGGGCCACCCGGAAATCGGCTACACGCCTGGTGTGGAAACGACGACCGGCCCGCTGGGTCAGGGTCTGGCGAACGCCGTTGGTCTGGCGATTGCAGAGCGCACGCTGGCCGCGCAGTTTAACCGTCCGGATCATGAGATTGTTGACCACCATACCTATGTCTTCATGGGCGATGGCTGTCTGATGGAAGGGATTTCGCACGAAGTCTGCTCCCTGGCGGGCACCCTGGGTCTCGGCAAACTGATCGGCTTCTATGACCATAACGGTATCTCGATCGATGGTGAAACCGAAGGCTGGTTTACCGACGACACCCATAAGCGCTTCGAGTCTTACAACTGGCACGTCATCGGCGACATCGACGGCCATGACGCGGACGCCATTCGCGAGGCGATCAAAGAGGCGCAGAGCGTTACCGATAAGCCTTCGCTGATTATCTGCCGCACCATTATCGGATTCGGTTCCCCGAACAAAGCCGGTAAAGAGGAGTCGCACGGCGCAGCGCTGGGTGAGGAAGAAGTCGCCCTGACCCGCAAGCAACTCGGCTGGAACTATCCGGCGTTTGAGATCCCGGCTGAAATCTACCAGCAGTGGGACGCCAAAGCCGCCGGTGCGGAACGGGAAAAAGCCTGGGATGCAAAATTTGCGGCCTATAAAGAGGCACATCCTGAGCTGGCGAAAGAGTATGAACGCCGCATGAATGGCGAGATGCCGTCAACGTGGGAAAGCGAAGCCACCCGTTTCATTCAGGAGCTGCAGGCTAACCCGCAGAAAATTGCCAGCCGCAAAGCCTCACAAAACTCGCTGGAAGCCTACGGCAAATTACTGCCGGAGTTCCTCGGCGGTTCTGCAGACCTGGCGCCCAGTAACCTGACGATCTGGTCTGGCTCCAAATCGATCAAAGAAGATCCGGCCGGTAACTACATTCACTACGGCGTGCGTGAGTTCGGGATGACGGCGATTGGTAACGGTATCGCGCACCATGGCGGTTTCGTCCCCTACACGGCCACCTTCCTGATGTTTGTCGAATATGCGCGTAACGCAGCACGCATGGCAGCGCTGATGAAGGCGCGACAGATTCTGGTCTACACCCATGACTCCATCGGTCTGGGCGAAGATGGCCCGACCCACCAGCCGGTTGAGCAGATCGCCAGCCTGCGTCTGACCCCCAACATGAGCGTATGGCGTCCGTGCGATCAGGTGGAAACGGCTGTGGCGTGGAAAGCGGCTATCGAACGCCATCATGGCCCGACTGCGCTGATCCTCTCCCGTCAGAATCTGCTGCAGCCGGAACGTACCCCGGAGCAGATCGAGAACATCAAACGCGGCGGCTATGTGCTGAAAGATTGCGACGGCACCCCCGAAGTGATCCTGATTGCCACCGGTTCAGAAATTGAGATCACCCTGGGTGCAGCCGATAAGCTCACTTCAGGCGGTCACAAGGTGCGGGTGGTTTCACTGCCTTCAACCGACCTGTTTGATGCGCAGGATGCTGCCTACCGCGAATCCGTTCTGCCTGTCGGCGTGAAGGCGCGCGTGGCGGTGGAAGCCGGAATCGCCGACTACTGGTTCAAGTATGTGGGTCTGGAAGGCGCGATTGTCGGTATGACCACCTTTGGTGAATCAGCGCCAGCCGGCAAGCTGTTCCCGGAGTTTGGCTTCACGGTAGAGAATATCGTCAGTCACGCTGAAGCATTACTCAAGCCGGTGTAATGCTTTTGCCCTTCCCGGTGCACCGGGAAGGGCCATTTCATCACATAGCCCGAAACAGAAAAAAATCTCGTCTCCCCTCTTCACGCCCCGCACAAACTGATTACTATAGAGCCGTCATAGTTAATGCTGCCTGCGCCCTGGCTGCCCGCCTGTTCCTGCTGCTGTTCTGCCGGAATAACGCGATGTGCTGCCCGCGTCTGTCCGATGCGTGAAGGCAGATCTCCTCCGATCTCTATAGCGAAGCCATTTCCGTTGAACATGCGCACACCCTATTTACTGGCCCTGATGGTTTCACTGCTTCCATTAAAAAGCATGGCGCAGGTCGCGCCCGATCCGCTGCTCGCCTCTCAGATTGTTGACCGCTATGCGGAGCATATCTTTTATGGCAGCGGTGCAACCGGTATGGCACTGGTCGCGATTGATGGCAATCAGCGGGTCTTCGCCAGCTTTGGTGAAACCCGGCCAGGCAACAATGTGCGCCCGCAAAAAGATTCGCTGATTCGTATCGCTTCGCTGAGTAAGCTGATGACCAGTGAAGTGATGGTCAAGCTGGCGGAGCGCGGACAGATTCGCCTCGACGATCCGCTGAGTAAATATGCGCCGCCGGGCACCCGCGTGCCTGCTTATAACGGACAGCCCATTCGTCTGATCAACCTCTCCACCCATACCAGCGGACTGCCGCGTGAACAGCCTGGCGGCAAGGCGCAGCGGCCGGTGTTTGTCTGGCCGACGCGCAGTGAACGCTGGACGTGGCTGTCACGGGCGAACCTCAAAGCCGCACCGGGCAGCAGTGCCGCCTACTCCAACCTGGGTTACGATCTGCTGGGCGATGCGCTGTCGCGCGCGGCGGGCACGCCCTACCCGGCCCTGTTTCAGCAGTTGATCACCCGTCCGCTGGGTATGAAAGACACCACCTTTACGCCTTCGCCGGAGCAGTGTGGTCGCCTGATGGTGGCTGAAAAAGGGGCCAGCCCCTGCAACAACACCCTGGCGGCGATTGGCAGCGGCGGCGTTTACTCCACTCCAGATGATATGGGCCGCTGGATGCAGCAGTTCCTTAACTCGTCGGTTAACCATCGCACCCCGCAGATCGATCGGCTGCAAACGCTGATCTATCGCCGCGATCAGCTGACCCGCGTGGAAGGCATGGATGTGCCAGGGAAAGCGGATGCGCTGGGGATGGGTTGGGTCTACATGGGACCAAAGAATGGTCGTCCCGGGATTATTCAGAAAACCGGCGGTGGCGGGGGTTTCATTACCTATATGGCGATGGTGCCGCAGCATAACGTGGGCGTGTTTGTCGTGGTGACGCGCTCGCCGCTGACCCGCTTTACGCCAATGAGCGACGGCGTAAACAACATGCTGGCTGAGCTGGTCGGCAACCAGACCGGCTCTCCGATGATGGTGCAGGTCATCCGCTAACGCTGCTGGACGCCACCGTCTGACTGGCTGACCCACAGGGTTGGCCAGTCATCACTGCTGTGCCAGGCATCGCAGGTCGACTCCTCCGCATATTCCGCCAGCACAAAGCGGGTGCCATCAAACTGCCAGCGTGTGGCACTGCCGCAGTCACCGAGTCCCCGCCCCTTGCCAAATGTATAAAGCTGGCCGCTGGCCGCATCATACTCGGCGTTAATCAGCTCAAGCTGGCGGTCACTCGCCCGCGGCGGGGTAAAGGGCAGCGTCAGCGTGATGCCCCGGGCCACGTAGGGCGGGCTGCGCGTCACTTCAAACGCCAGATCGATGACGTTATATGCCCCCATTTCACAACTGACCAGCAACAGCGCATGCTGATCGGTGAGAGGCGCAACGCTGACCTCACGCCGCAGCGGGTCGAGTGAGCAGGAGTCGGTATTGATGCGCCAGGTGCCGTAATCGATTAATCCGCTGGTCTCTTCGCGCGTCAGGGGCGCAGGCGGCCTCACGGCGGGAGGCAGCTGTGGCAATGCCGGCGGCGGCGGAACCTCCCAGCTGGCGCGGTCGCCACGTTTAATCCACGCGCTCATGCTGTTCACCCGCCCCTGCCTGTCATCCATCAGCAGCAGTGCAGCTTTCATACCGCGCAGGGAGATCGCGGCACTGGCATCGTAGGTGAGTTGCAGGGTTTTGGCTTCCATCACCAGATCAAGAAATTCATCAATGGCGATAGCATTGCTGGTGGCGAGATGGTGCGGTTCTGCCGTCCAGTGTTTGAGGTCCGGTTTCAGACGCCGCTGGTCGAGCAGCAGATTATCCTGCAGCGGGCCGCCAGGCAGCGCGCCGGTATAGGCACTGCCGTAGTCGATGCGGAGTAAGGGGCGATCGTTAACGCCCGCATGGCGCGAAATCGTCATCACCAGCCCTTTATCGCCGGGGATATTGCGGGCCACGCAGAAGGCTTCATTGTTGCAGGTGATTTGCCAGTCGTTGAATGACTTTTGCAACGGTTCCGCCTGAACACAGGTCACCCATAGAGACGTCGACAGCCACAGCGATTTCATCCAGTACGACATTAAGAAAATCGATCCCCAAAAACCCAGAGTGGAGAGGATAGCGCATCAATGGGCCAGACAGGGTTCGCATTCTGTGAACCCGTGCAAAAAGCGCAGTTAACTGCTTAAAAAGCGTGCATAACCTGGAGACAGTGTCCGCATTGCATCCCGGGCTGTCGCGCGGCGGGCCGTTCAGGGCACGATTATGGCGTCAGCCAGCCTGCGATACGGGCATGCTGCAGCAGCATAATAGTTTTACCGTCGCGAATGCGGCCATCGGCGACCATCGCCAGCGCATCCGGGAAGCGAAGCTCCAGTACATCAATCGACTCATCATCAACGCCCCCGCCCGCATTGTCACGCAGCGCGTCGTGATATTCCGCCGCGAAAAAGTGAATCAGCTCGGTCACGCCGCCCGGTGACATGTAGCAGCTATAAAGTTTTTCCACCTCACCCACGGCGTAGCCGGTCTCTTCGATGGCCTCTTTGCGGATGCAATCTTCCGGCGTGTCATCATCCAGCAAACCCGCGCAGGCTTCGATCAGCATGCCGCTGTCATTACCGTTGACGTAGGTGGCGATGCGAAACTGGCGCGTCAGCACCACACTGTTTTTTTCACGGTTATAGAGCAGGATGGTCGCCCCGTTGCCGCGGTCATAGACTTCACGCTTGTGGCGGATCACCTCACCCTGACGGTCGGTTATCTCATAGGTGTAGTTACGCAGCACAAACCAGTTTTCAGACAGGAGTTTATCTTTGATGATGTTGATCTTAAACGACATGCAGACTCCGCTACCGCATAAAGGGAGCCTTTCATCATAGGGGCAAGGAGGCGGGAAAACTATCCTAATTCACGGCGCCGGTTTGCGCCCAAAAAAAAGCCAGCCCGAAGGCTGGCCTGATGACGGCAATGGCGATCAGCGGGAGGATTCATCCGCCAGCTGGGTCGGCTTTGCCTCCTCTTCATGATGATCATGCTCGGTTTCGGCGATAGCGTTAACGCGCTTACGCACGCCAAACCATCCCAGCACCAGCACCACGGCAATCAGCGGAATAGAGGCGATGGTATAGGTGCCGTTCGGGTAGTCGAACGCCATCAGCACCAGCACGCTGAACAGGAACAGCAGGGTCAGCCAGGACGTAAACGGCGCGCCCGGCAGCTTGAAGCTCACATCATCCGCCTTGCCCTCTTTGATCGCCTTACGCAGACGCAGCTGGCAGACCACGATAAAGGCCCAGGAGGAGATAATGCCCAGTGAGGCGACGTTCAGGACGATCTCAAACACCTGTGACGGCACGTAGTAGTTAAGCACTACGCCAATGACATAAACGCCGATGGTGACCAGAATCCCGGCATACGGCACCTGCTGACCGTTCATCTTAGACATGAACTTCGGTGCAGAACCGCCCATCGACATGGAACGCAGGATACGTCCGGTCGAATAGAGTCCGGAGTTCAGGCTGGAGAGCGCCGCGCTCAGCACCACGATGTTCATGATGCTGCCGATGTAAGGTACACCCAGCTTTGAGAAGAAGGTCACGAACGGACTCTGACCGGCCTGATAGGCGTTCCACGGCAGCAGCAGCACCAGCAGGACCACCGAACCGACGTAGAACAGACCGATACGCCAGATCACGCTGTTAATGGCTTTCGGCAGCATGGTCTGCGGATCTTTACATTCGCCCGCCGCCGTTCCGACGAGTTCGATCGAGGCAAAGGCGAACACTACCCCCTGAATCAGCACCAGCGCAGGCAGTAAGCCGTGCGGGAAGATACCGCCGTTGTCGGTAATCAGATGGAAGCCGGTGCTGTTGCCATCCAGCGGTTTGCCGGTGCCAAGGAACACCACGCCCACCACGAGGAAGACCACGATGGCCAGCACTTTCACCAGCGCGAACCAGAACTCCATTTCGGCAAACCACTTCACGCCGATCATGTTCATGGTGCCAACAATCGCCAGCGCACCCAGGGCGAAGACCCACTGCGGCACATCACCAAACGCGCCCCAGTAGTGCATATAGAGCGCGACGGCGGTGATATCCACGATACCGGTCATGGCCCAGTTGACGAAATACATCCAGCCCGCCACATAGGAGGCTTTCTCGCCGAGGAACTCACGGGCATAAGAGACAAAGCTGCCGCTGCTGGGACGGTGTAACACCAGCTCACCCAGTGCACGCAGAATAAAGAAGGAGAAAATGCCACACACCAGATAGATGATGGCTAAGGCGGGGCCCGCAGCCTGCAAACGGCCACCTGCGCCCAGGAACAAACCGGTGCCGATGGCACCACCGATTGCGATCATCTGTACGTGCCGGTTACCCATAGCCTTCTGGTAGCCAGCGTCATGAGAATTGAGCCAGCGTCGTTTCGCAGCGCGCAACTCGCCTGGGGTTTTCTTTTTAGATTTCATAGCTTTCCTGTTTGTCCTGACCATCAGTCGTCGCTTCCCCCATGCAGGTGTCATGCCCTGAGTTATGGGGTATTTTCCTCTGTGCGCTTGCCTGTGAGTGAGTGCCAGGCAAGGCGGGAATTTACGGCGATGAATCCTACCCGTTATGCAGGAACGAAGCAAAATATACCGGGCGGATGCACAGGCTGATTTGTAAGAATCCGTCATGATGCACAAAAATAAAAAAACCGGCCATTTTCAGGCCGGTAAGAGCTACAGGGATGGAAACAGGAGGGTATAGCTAGCGATAAATCTCTGCGGTGCCGCTCCACAGGCTGGAGTCGCCTGGGTTATCTACGCCGATAACACGGTAGTGGCTGGCGCCCATCTCTTCCGCTTTTTGCGACAGATGGCGGCTGGCATCATCCAGCGAGCCTCGCACGCCGGAGACCGAGACGCTGCCGATGCTCTGCAGGTTCTGCGCCTGGGCCTGATCGACCGGTGCAGCAGCGAAAGTGGTAAATGAGGCGGTAGTCAGTAAGGCGCCCGCCAGAACAGCATTCAGTTTTTTCATGGGATGCTCCTTAATCTGTAATCGGGGGTAAGTCAGTGACTGGAAGAATTATTAGCGCTGCAATGAAAAGCAACATCGGGGTGGTGTAAAGCTGTTTGTTTTTTGACCACAGAACCGTCGTCGATCCTGGGAACTGTCAGTTGCGGTCATTTTTTGTTCTGTCCGACACGACGGGTGCGATAAACCGCAGCAGGATCATTTGCGTCAGGGGATTGCTCTTTTATAATCCCGCACTCACCACAGGGCCATTCATGTGATTGTTAAACGTTCCGTAACTCAAAGCATCGCGCAGGCGCTCAGTGCAATTGTCCTGCTGTCGCTGCTCACAACAGGTCTGGCCCTGGTCACGCTGCTCAGCAGTCAGCGCGACGCAGAGGCAATCAATCTGGCCGGTTCACTGCGTATGCAGAGTTACCGCATGGCCTGGGATGCCAGCCGTCAGCCGCAGAATCTGCCGCAACATCTGGCGCTCTATCAGCAGACGCTCGACTCCCCGGTGTTTCAGAAGCTGGATCGCCCCTGGGTTCCGCGTGAAGTCAGCACTCGCTATCAACGTCTGCGCGCCGCCTGGCCCGACCTGCAACAGCAGCTGCTGCAGGGCGATACCGTCACCTGGCAGCATCAGATCCCGGTTTACGTCGCCGAGATCGACCGCTTTGTGCTGGGCTTACAGCGTTACACCGAGCTGAAAATGCATCTGGTGGCGGGCAGCAGCCTGGTGGGGGTGATTGCGATTGTGGCACTGGCGCTGATGACGATTCGCTTTACCCGCCTGCAGGTGGTACGGCCTCTCAATGCGCTGGTCACCGCCAGTCGCTACGTTGAGAGCGGCAATTTTGCTTTTCCGCCGCTGCAGGTCGAACAGCAGAATGAGCTGCGGGTACTGTCTCACGCCTTTAGCGGCATGGCGGCACGCCTGCACTCGCACTATAAGCTGCTGGAAAGTACGGTGCGTGAAAAGACCGAAGATTTAACCCAGGCGAACCGCACCCTGTCTCTGCTCTATGACAGCTCACAGATGCTGACGGCCAGCCCGCTGCATCCGGCCCTGTTTGAAGCCGTCCTGAGCCGCGTGCTGACGCGTGAAAAACTGACGGCTATCCGGCTCGACAGCGATCAGTTTCAGTTCTGCGCCGGTGATGAAGAGGCCGGGGGTCAGTGGCAGCGGCTGCCGGTCCGGCAGGCCGACCAGCCGATGGGCGAGCTGCGCTGGCAGACAGCCGGTGCCTCTCCCCCGGATGAGCTGATGCGCAGCCTCGCGGCGATGCTCGGACGCGCTATCTGGATCTGGCAGGCGCAGCAGCAGTATCAGCAGATGCTGCTGATCGAAGAGCGCACCACCATCGCCCGTGAACTGCATGATTCGCTGGCGCAGTCGCTCTCCTTTTTACGCATTCAGCTGACCCTGCTGCGCCGCACCGTCGATAAAGAGGATAGCGCAGCGCACACTATCATTGCCGACTTCGATCGGGCGCTGGCTGATGCCTACCGGCAGCTGCGTGAACTGCTGACCACCTTCCGCCTGACCATTGAGCAGGCAGATCTGGTCGCGGCGATGCAGGCGATGATCGCCTCGCTGCAGGAGAAGAGTGGCGCAGAGATACAGTTTCACTATCAGACCGGGCTGCTGAGTCTGGAAGCGCAGCAGCAGGTGCATGTATTGCAGATCGCCCGAGAGGCGCTGCTGAACGCGATACGTCACGCCAGCGCAGAGGTCATCCGGGTGGAGTATCAGCACAGTGAAAAAGGTGAGCACTTACTGACGATTACGGACGACGGTGTGGGCATGAACAGCACCGACGAACCCCCCGGCCACTATGGCCTGACCATTATGGCGGAACGCGCTCAGCGCCTGGGCGGCAACCTGACCATCCACGCGCAACCGCGGGGCACCCGGGTCGAACTGCGCTTTCCGCCGCAGCCTGCCCGCCCGCTGGAGTAACGGGCCGCCGCCTGGTTTACTCGCCAGAACAGACTGTCGGTTTCACTGAACCGATAAACGGAGAGACTATGCAACAACCCGCATTAACCCTGATGATTGTGGATGACCACCCGCTGATGCGTCGCGGTATTCGTCAGCTGCTGGCGCTGGAGCCGCAACTGACGGTGGTCGCCGAAGCGAATAACGGCACAGAGGCGCTGGCCGAGGCGCGCCGTCAGGAGCCCGACATCATTCTGCTCGACCTGAATATGAAAGGCATGTCCGGGCTGGACACGCTGAAGGCGCTGCGCCATGAAGGGATCAGCGCCCGCATTCTGGTGCTGACCGTTTCTGATGCCCGCAGTGACATTTTTGCGATGGTGGATGCCGGTGCCGATGGCTATCTGCTCAAGGACAGCGAACCGGAGATCCTGCTGGCGCATATTCTGCAGGCTTCGCGTGGCGAAAAAGTCTTCAGTGAAGGCGTCGCCAGCTATCTGACGAATCGCCAGCACAGCGCCGATCCGCTGCGTCAGCTCACCGATCGCGAGCGGGATGTGCTGCAGGAGGTCGCGCGCGGCCTGTCGAACAAAGAGATTGCCGCTATTCTGCACATCTCGGAAGAGACGGTAAAAGTGCATATCCGTAATCTGCTGCGCAAGCTGGATGTGCGTTCGCGCGTCGCCGCCACGGTGATGTGGCTGGAAAGCCGCAAATAGCCAACGAATTTACACTTTCTCCTCAATTTCTCCACGATTTCCCCCGCTGCCGCACGTAGAGTGAATGGCGGCGGCGAATCGTGGCAAAGCACATCCGATTTGTCTGTCAGTGCGCCCGTAGCGGGCAGGCCTGGTCGATTTTAACTGTCGTGAGGAGTGTCGGTTTAATGTCGAATTTCTTTATCGACCGCCCCATCTTTGCCTGGGTGCTGGCGATTCTGCTGTGCCTGTGCGGCACGCTGTCGATCAGGTCACTGCCCATTGAGCAGTACCCCGACCTGGCCCCGCCCAATGTCCGCATTACCGCTAACTATCCGGGCGCATCGGCCCAGACGCTGGAAAATACGGTCACCCAGGTGATCGAGCAGAACATGACCGGCATCGATAACCTGATGTACATGTCCTCCAACAGCAGCAACACCGGCCAGGCGCAAATCACCCTCACCTTTACCGCCGGAACCGATCCTGATGAAGCGCGTCAGCAGGTGCAGAACCAGTTGCAGTCTGCGCTGCGCAAATTGCCACAGGCGGTGCAGTCACAGGGCGTCACGGTGAACAAAACCGGTGACAGTAACATTCTGATGGTGGCTTTCGTCTCCACCGACGGCAGCATGGATAAGCAGGATATTGCAGACTATGTCGCCAGCAACATTCAGGACCCCCTGAGCCGCATTGATGGCGTCGGCCAGGTGGACGCCTACGGCTCGCAATATGCCATGCGCATCTGGCTCGATCCCAACAAGCTGATCGCCTATGCCCTGACCACCGGGGATGTGGTCAGCGCTATTCAGTCGCAGAACACCCAGGTTGCCGTGGGTCAGGTCGGAGGCCTGCCCTCGGTGGAGAAGCAGGCGCTGAACGCCACGGTCAATGCGCAGTCGATGCTGCAGACCCCGGAGCAGTTCCGGGCCATCACCCTGAAGAACAATCCTGACGGTTCCGTGGTGACGCTGGGCGATGTCGCCAGCGTGGCGCTGGGGGCGGAGAAATATGATTATCTGAGCCGCTACAATGGTCAGCCCGCCTCGGGGCTGGGGGTAAAGCTCGCCTCCGGCGCCAACGAGATGAACACCGATAAGCTGGTGCGGGCGCGCATTGAGGAGCTGTCGCACTACTTCCCGCACGGGCTGGAAGCAAAAGTGGCCTATGAAACTTCGCCGTTCGTTAAAGCGTCAATTACCGATGTGGTGAAGACGCTGCTGGAGGCGATCGTGCTGGTGTTTGGCGTGATGTATCTGTTCATGCAGAATTTTCGCGCCACCCTCATTCCGACCATTGCAGTGCCGGTGGTGCTGTTTGGCACCTTCAGCGTGCTCTACGCCTGCGGATTCAGCATCAACACCCTGACCATGTTTGCCATGGTGCTGGCGATCGGGTTACTGGTGGATGATGCCATCGTGGTGGTGGAAAACGTGGAACGTATCATGCGCGAAGAGGGACTCTCGCCGCGGGCCGCCACCGGGAAATCGATGGGCCAGATTCAGGGCGCGCTGGTCGGTATCGCGCTGGTGCTGTCAGCCGTGTTTGTGCCGATGGCATTTTTTGGCGGAACCGTCGGCGCGATTTACCGTCAGTTCTCCATCACCATCGTGTCGGCGATGGTGCTGTCGGTGCTGGTGGCGATGATCCTGACGCCGGCACTCTGCGCCACGCTGCTCAGGCCGGTGGCACAGGGCGAACAGCATGCGGCGCGCGGCTTTTTTGGCTGGTTCAATCGTCACTTCAACCGCAATGCTGAGCGCTATGAGCGCGGGGTCGCGGCGATTCTGCGCCGCGGCGGTCGCTGGCTGCTGCTCTATCTCGGCCTTATCGGCCTGATGGCCTTTCTGTTTCTGCGCCTGCCCACCTCGTTTCTGCCGCTGGAAGATCGCGGCGTATTCCTGACGCAGGTGCAGCTGCCGGCGGGCTCGACGCTGGAGCAGACCGCTCGCGTGGTCGCCAGGGTGGAGCACTACTATCTGACTCAGGAGAAAGCGAACGTACTGTCGGTCTTCTCCACCATCGGTGCAGGCCCGGGCGGCAACGGACAGAACGTCGCGCGTCTGTTTGTGCGGCTGAAAAACTGGGAGGAGCGGCCCGGTGACGATCGCACCTCCTTTGCGATTATCGAGCGCGCGACCAGAGCTTTTCAGCAGATCAAAGAGGGCCGGGTGATAGCCAGCAGTCCCCCCGCGATTACCGGTATGGGCAGCAGTTCCGGCTTTGACCTGCAGCTGCAGGATCACGGTGGCATCGGTCATACCCAGCTGATGGCGATGCGTGACAGGCTGCTGGAGATGGCGGGCAACGATAAGGCGCTGTCGCGGGTGCGGCACAATGGCCTGGATGACAGCCCGCAGTTGCAGATCGATGTGGATGCGCGCAAAGCGCAGGCGCTGGGCGTGTCACTGGATACCATCAACGACACCCTGACCACCGCGTGGGGCTCCAGCTATGTCAACGATTTTCTGGATCGCGGCCGGGTGAAAAAGGTCTATGTTCAGGCCGCCGCTCCGTTCCGCATGCTGCCGGACGACATTGACAAATGGTATGTCCGCAACAGCAGCGGCAAAATGGTGCCCTTCTCCGCCTTTGCCACCAGCCGCTGGGAGACCGGTTCGCCACGCCTTGAGCGTTATAACGGCTACTCCTCGCTGGAGATCGTGGGCGAAGCCGCCAGTGGCGTGAGCAGCGGCGCTGCCATGGATGAGATGGAGAAGCTGGTTAACGCCCTGCCGCTGGGTGTCGGCTTCCAGTGGAGTGGCGCCTCTTATCAGGAGCGCCTCTCCGGCTCACAGGCCCCGGCGCTCTATGCCATTTCGCTGCTGGTGGTCTTTCTCTGCCTGGCCGCGCTCTATGAGAGCTGGTCGATTCCTTTCTCGGTGATGCTGGTGGTACCGCTCGGCGTCGTCGGAGCGCTGATCGCCACCTGGCTGCGCGGGCTGGAAAATGATGTCTATTTTCAGGTGGGCCTGCTGACGGTGATCGGCCTGTCGGCGAAAAACGCCATCCTGATTGTCGAGTTTGCCAGTGAGATGAACAGTAAAGGGCGTGAGCTGGTGGAGTCTACGCTGGAGGCGTCGCGTCAGCGCCTGCGGCCCATCATCATGACGTCACTGGCCTTTATCTTTGGCGTGCTGCCTATGGCGATCAGCAGCGGAGCAGGCTCCGGCAGCCAGCATGCTGTGGGAACCGGCGTGATGGGCGGCATGATCTCCGCGACGCTGCTGGCGATCTATTTCGTGCCGCTGTTCTTTGTGCTGGTACGCCGTCGCTTCCCGCTGAAAGAGAAGCCGCATGACTGAATGCGGAACCAATAAAAAGCGGCCCCTGAGATCAGCGGCCGCCTTATTTCTGTGTGTGGTAAGAATGTCAGCAAGCGGGAATGTCCTGCTTTAATCTCCACGTGTTACTTGTTGCGTAACATCGCTTCGATGAATTCTTTCCAGGTTCCCATTTCAGTGTCAATCATAATGCCCTCTCTTATTGTGCTGGCAATATTACGCGTTTTTTTTCGCCAGGTGAATACGTTTACACCTGTTATCACTATCGGCAGCAGCGATGAAAACATGAATATTGCGGATTTTGTAAGCTGACGCACATTTCAGCAACCTCCTAACTACGCAGGAAATATTTCGCGATTAACCCAGCGGTAGACGATTTTTTCAACATGGCGAAATTCTTAATCGCGAAATGATGAGCAGGGTAATGATTGCCCGCTGAATTGATAGCGTTTACCCGGGGGGAAATGATCCTCTGCCTGAGGCTCGCTTTACGCACGATCAGCCGTCAGGGCAGATGCCGCAACGGATCACACTATGCTAAACTCGCGCTTTGGCTGCTTTTTCAGCTTAACGCGCTTCATAACAATAAGGATCAGGCGATGTGCACGCAGTGGGTGATGTTCGGGATAAAAAATTGCGACACCATAAAAAAAGCCCGGCGCTTTTTAACAGATGCAGGCGTTGATTATCACTTTCACGATTACCGGGCCGATGGCCTGAGCGATGCACTGCTGCAGGAATTTATCGATGCGCTGGGCTACGAAGCCCTGCTCAATACCCGCGGCACCACCTGGCGTAAACTGCCCGAGGCTGACCGCGACGCCGTGACCGATGCCCGCAGTGCCAAAGCGCTGATGCTGGCGCATCCCGCCATGATTAAGCGTCCGCTGTTGCGCGCCCCGGATGGCAGCCTGCTCGCCGGTTTCAACGAAGCCACCTATCAGAATGCTATTCAGGAGAAGCCATAATATGTTTTGCCCGGTCATTGAGCTGACGCAGCAGCTTATTCGTCGTCCCTCTCTCAGCCCCGATGATGCCGGATGTCAGGCTTTGCTGATCGCCCGTCTTGAAGCCATTGGCTTTCAGATTGAGACGATGAACATCGACGATACCCTGAACTTCTGGGCCACCCGTGGCGAAGGGGAAACGCTGGCGTTTGCCGGTCACACCGATGTGGTGCCGCCGGGCGATGCCAGCCGCTGGATTAACCCGCCGTTTGAACCTACCATCCGCGACGGCATGCTGTTTGGTCGCGGTGCGGCCGACATGAAAGGATCGCTGGCGGCCATGGTCGTCGCGGCCGAGCGTTTTGTGGCAGCCCGTCCCCATCACAGAGGGCGACTCGCCTTTCTGATCACCTCTGACGAAGAGGCCAGCGGTGCCAACGGCACGGTCAAAGTGGTGGAACGGCTGATGGCGCGCCGGGAACGCCTCGACTACTGCCTGGTCGGTGAGCCTTCCAGCACCGAAGTAGTGGGTGACGTGGTGAAAAATGGCCGACGCGGCTCGATCACCGCCAACCTGATGGTACATGGCGTGCAGGGTCACGTTGCCTATCCGCATCTGGCTGACAACCCGGTTCACCGCGCGATGCCTGCCCTGAATGAGCTGGTGGCGACAGAGTGGGATCAGGGTAATGAGTTCTTCCCGGCCACCAGTATGCAGATTGCCAACGTCCAGGCGGGCACCGGCAGCAACAATGTGATCCCCGGCGAGCTGTTTGTGCAGTTCAACTTCCGCTTCAGCACCGAACTCACCGATGAGATGATCCGCCAGCGGGTCGCAGAACTGCTGGATCGTCACCAGCTGCGTTACACCATTGAGTGGAAGCTTTCAGGTCAGCCCTTCCTGACCTCACGCGGAAAGCTGGTTGATGCCGTCGTGAAAGCGGTAGCGCACTATAATGAAATTAAGCCGCAGCTGCTGACGACGGGCGGCACCTCCGATGGCCGGTTTATCGCCCGGATGGGGGCGCAGGTGGTGGAACTGGGGCCGGTGAATGCCACCATTCATAAAATCAATGAGTGTGTGAAAGCTTCCGACCTGCAGATGCTAAGCCGGATGTACCAACGCATCATGGAACAACTGATCGCCTGATGGCGATGTTAAGGAGCAGCAAATGGAATTTATCAAAGATTACTGGTGGATCCTGGTGATCCTGCTGATGGTTGGCGTGCTGATGAATGTCTATAAAGATCTGAAACGGATCGACCATAAAAAATTCATGGATAACAAACCTGACCTGCCGCCCCACCGTGACTTTAACGATAAGTGGGATGACGAAGACGACTGGCCGAAGAAGAAGTAACGAAAATGCCCCTGCTCTGCAGGGGCATTTTTACATCATCGCAATGACATCATCGTCACCGGGTTTTGCCCCGCTTAACGCTTCATCGAAGTAGCGTTTTGGCACCGTGTAGCGCAGATGATTCAGCGCCAGCGTCATGCTGCGGTCATCAATAGCGTGCGCCAGATCGTCGACGATATCGAGCGTGACGTCGCCCCCGCTGGCGGTGAGTCGCTGCTCCGCCTGCTGCGCATGAAACACCGGAATCTGCTCATCATAATCACCGTGGATCAGGTGAACCGTGGTACGGGTGCTGGCTTTCTCCGGCAGGGTAATAAACCGGCCGTTGAACACCACCGCGCGACCGGCCAGATCGGAATGGGCTTTTACCCCTTCCAGCACCATACTGCCGCCCTGGGAAAAACCGATTAACGCCGTTGCTTCCGGGCGCACACCGCTTTTTTTCTGCCAGTGACGCACAGATTCCACAAACTGTGGCATCGC
Source organism: Type-F symbiont of Plautia stali (assembly GCF_059731105.1). Lineage (NCBI taxonomy): Bacteria > Pseudomonadati > Pseudomonadota > Gammaproteobacteria > Enterobacterales > Enterobacteriaceae > Type-F symbiont of Plautia stali. The sequence goes on from NZ_AP035909.1 coordinate 3,019,427, forward strand.
CGCGTTAACCCGCTGCTGTAGCGTCATATCGTGCAGTTCAGCCTCGCTGAACCACTGACGGCCCGCAGCCGGCGAGCCAACAGAAACCACCAGCGCCTCAGGAAATGTCCGGGCAAACCAGCTGCCAATCTCACCCATAGAATCCGGGTTATCGCCTACGCCATGGTAGAGCAGAAACAGCTGAGCCGTGGTGGCAGGCTGTTGAACGATTACATATTTCAGTGTCATAGTGACCTCCGTTATTCACTCTACGCCAGCTGGCAAAGAATGATATGAGGATTATTTGAACCCGCTGGTCGAATTATTTCAACGACGGGTGCAGCGCATCCTGCCGAATGCCCAGACTTTCCAGGGCGGCTGCCGCCTGCTGACGCAGTACCGAAATCAGCGCCTTGCGTCCGCTTATGCCCGCCTGGTGTGCCAGCCCGCTTAACGCATCCGGTGTGCTTACCGCTGCGGCCAGCAGTGAGTCTGGTGCCGCACTGGCCGCCACCAGACGCTGCAACACCGGCAGGCTCGCTTCCAGTGGGCGCTGCGCCCAGGCAAAACCCGCGGCCAGCGGGATGTCCTGCGCACGCCATCCATCATCACACCTCGCCTCAAACTGCAGCTCCAGCGCGATGTGCTGACGCAGCAGCGGCCAGTCACGCGCCAGCTGTTCTGCCGCGCGACGCTGCAATGCCTCGCCGGCTGCAGAACAGGGCAGGATGGCCATCGCCGCATAACAGCCGCTGCTGGCCTCACGCTGACTGCCAATCCGTACCAGCGTAAAACCACAGGCGCGCCAGAATGACCAGAGAGATTCAGTGTAGCCGAAGCTGACCGAGAGGTAGTCGCGATCGGCGGCGGCGCGGGCGGCGGCGGCCACGAGCTGCTGTCCCATCCCCCGACTGCGGCTCTCCGCCGCCACGGCAATCCGGCTGATGCGCAGCGAGCGCAGGATCGCCGCCTCAGCCAGACCCGCGTGTGCGGCCAGCGACTGCGCCACCAGATTGCCGCGCGGTCGCCGGGTGCCTGCCCAGACCGCCTGCGCCAGGGCGGGCTCCAGCCCGCCCTCCTCCACCAGCCAGAGCGCCCCCTGCAGACCCGGCGGCTCCCCTGCCCGCCACAGCTGCATACCCGGTGCATCCAGCAGGCGGCGCAGATCGAGCGGCGAGGTGCGGTAATGCGCGCTGGTCAGCAGACGATAGGCGGCCTCCAGCATGGAGAAATCGTGACGCGGGACCGGGTGTGGCGTCACGGCAGAAGCGGGCGTGGTGGCAGCGGCATCCTCAAACAGCAGCGCCGCATTCAGCCACTGCTCCAGCGGATCGTGACGCGACCAGCGCAGCGGCTCATCCAGCGTGAAGTAGCGTGCCTGCGGCAGCCCGGCACAGAATTTAAGGATAAACCCGCGCCCGCTCCCCTCGTAGCCCTGCACGGTGGTAGTCAGCAGGACGCGGGGATAGCGGCTGACCAGCGCCTGCAGCAGCGGAGCCGGGATGGCCGCCGCTTCATCCACAATTAGCCACGACGCCCCTGGCACGGGATCCGACGCCAGCAGAGCATCCGGGGCCATAAAATGGAAAGCCTCAGCAGCAAAGGCCGCCAGCACTTCCGTGGAGGCTCTGGCCGGGGCGGTCACCAGACACTGCCCGTTCTGCCGGGCCAGCATGCCCGCCAGCGCCGATTTGCCCCGTCCGCGGGCGGCGGTCAGGACCGCGACGCCAGAAGGCATCGTCGCCAGCTGATCGAGTATCGTCTGCTGCTGTTGCGGTGCCTGACAGTGCCAGTGCGGCCAGTCCGGTGGGGGCGGAAAACGGTCAGGCTGATGCTGACGCACCAGCAGCACCTGCTTATCGCCGATGATCAGCTGTTGCAGGTGGCGAACAAAACCGGGCGTCGCGATCGGTTCCGCAACATCTGCCCAGCGCAGGCTATCGGCGTCAGGCTGCTGCGACCACTGCCCCCAGGGCGGCACCAGCAGTAACAGCCAGCTACCGGCGCTGAGCGTCCCCGCCAGCGCAGCGAAAGCCTCGGCATGAAAGCCCTGTCGGGCGTCAAAAATGGCGTGATGAAACTCGCGGCCAAGCAGCGTTCGCAGCGCTCCGGGCGGTTTATGCGGTTCGGGAGCATCAGAGGAACCTGTAAACAGCGGTTCAGGACTCACCTGCAGCCAGTCGCCCGGGAGCATTTCACGCCACTCTGCGGCCCGCCTCACACACCAGGCCGGATCGCCGCTGATCACCGCCAGACGACGGACACCGGACTGCTGCATTAGCTGCGTCTGCTGTGGCAGAGACATCAGTTGCTGGCGAAGGTGTTGCACTGTCCCGGATCGCCACCATCAAATCCGCGCTTGAACCAGGTGTAGCGCTGCTCAGAGGTGCCGTGGGTAAAGCTGTCCGGCACCACGCGCCCCTGGCCTTTCTGCTGCAGACGATCATCACCAATCGCCTCGGCAGCATTCAGCGCCTCCTGCAGATCGCCCGCTTCCAGGATGTTTTCCTTCTGCATGTAGTGTCCCCAGACACCGGCAAAACAGTCCGCCTGCAGTTCCATTTTGACGGAGAGCTGATTGACCTGTGTCTGGCTGGCGCCCTGCTGCATTTCACGCACTTTTGGCTCAATGCCCAGCAGCTTCTGCACGTGGTGACCCACTTCATGGGCGACCACGTACCCCTGAGCAAAGTCTCCGCCCGCGCCCAGTTTCGTCTTCATCTCGTCGTAGAAGGAGAGGTCAATGTAGACGGTCTGGTCAGCAGGACAGTAAAACGGTCCCATCACGGACTGGCCGGTGCCACAGCCGGTGCGGGTTGCGCCGCGATACATCACCAGCTTCGGGGCCACATACTGCTTGTTCATCTGCTGGAACAGTTTGCCCCAGGTATCCTCAGTGGTAGCCAGAATCACCTTCGTGAATTTCGCCGCCTCATCATCATTGGCGCTGACGCTGCGCTGCTGCTGACTGGTCGGTGCCACGTCGCCGCCGGTCAGCAGTCCGGTAAGGTCGTAACCGTAATAGCCTGCTACCGCCACCACAATCAGCAGCACGATGCCGCCTTTGCCACGTGGCAGACGAATCTGGCGTCCGCCGCCGCCAAAACCGGATGACTGATCGCGACGGTCCTCTACATTGTCGCTCTCGCGACGCCCTTGCCAGCGCATGCTCTACTCCCTTTGATAATCTTCAGATGGCATGATTTTAGTTGTGCGACGAAGCAATCACCAGCTTTACGCCAAAATGAAAAAAGGAGAGCCGGGGCTCTCCTTTTTATGTTCTGCACGGTCGTCAGACTCAGTCGAGTTTAACGCCCAGTCGCTGTGCCACCGCCTCATAGGCTTCCACTACACCCCCCAGGCTCTGGCGGAAACGGTCTTTGTCCATTTTATCCAGCGTCTCTTTGTCCCACAGGCGCGCACCGTCCGGGGAAAACTCATCGCCCAGCGTCACTTCACCGTTGAACAGACCAAACTCCAGTTTGAAGTCGACCAGAATCAGACCTGCCTCGTCGAACAGCTTGCTCAGCACCTCGTTAGCTTTAAAGGTCAGCTCCTGCATCCGCGCCAGGTTCTGTTTACTGACCCAGCCAAAGGTTTCGCAGTAGGATTCGTTGACCATCGGGTCATGCTTTGCATCATCTTTCAGGAAAAGATCAAACAGCGGCGGATTAAGCACCATGCCCTCTTCGACGCCCAGACGTTTTACCAGCGATCCTGCGGCGCGGTTACGCACCACACACTCTACTGGTACCATCTCCAGCTTCTTGACCAGCGCCTCATTATCGGACAGCAGCGCTTCCATCTGGGTCGGGATACCCGCTTCCTGCAATTTGGTCATGATGAAGTGGTTAAACTTATTGTTAACCATTCCCTTACGATCAAACTGCTCGATTCGGGCGCCATCACCTGCTGACGTATCGTTGCGGAATTCGAGTATCAGCAGATCCGGGTTATCGGTGCTGTATACGGTTTTCGCTTTACCGCGATACAACTCAGCTCGCTTTTGCATCTTGTTCACTCCAGACTTGAAATAACGGGTGTTCAGCGGCCAGCGCCGCTGCGGCGATTGCCTTGACGCAATCGTTTACTTCGCCGCGCGCTATTATGCCAAAAACAAAATAAAAAGGCCGGAGAATCTCCGGCCTGAGGCAACTTTATTTGTTCAGCGCCGCCTGGAACACGGCCACCAGCGCATCGTTCTGCGACTGGGTCAGCACATGCCCTTTCGGGTCGATGAATTGCAGACTGGTGCGGTTGTCGAGATCGCCGACCTGCACTTTGTAATCGCCGTTCGGCAATTCCGGATCTTTCGCGCCCAAGGAATCCCAGTCGCTGCTGCTCAGTGACTTGTAGGTCACCTTCATGCTGCCGGTAGATCGGGTGGTGTCAGTCACCTCCATGCCAACGCGTTTCATTGCGTCTGGCAGACGCTGCCAGGCCACGTTGTAAGGCGTTCGCAGGATCAGCATAGGCAGACCGGTATCATCGGCACCGCTCTGCACATCGATCGCGCCGTTCACCCGGCCGGTTGCCGCGTTTTCACTGGCGGTATCGATCTTGTCCATGCCGGTGCTGATGTCATTCAGCATCTGCGCGGTGTAACGCTGGATCTGGGCAGGTGAAGTGATGGTTTTCCCATCCTGCTGCAGCTCCAGCAGACGCACGGTCAGCAGCTGCTGATAGCTCTGCGACTGCACGCTGATCTGATAGCGACCGCGGTACTGCTGATCTTCATCCGCACGGTTCCACTGAACCCAGTCGGTCGTCAGCTGCTGACCGGCATCATTGCGGGAGGCGATCGGGAATTTGTAGGACTGCACCACATTGACGACCTGCGACCAGACCGAGCCACGGCTGTTATCAATGATCAGCGCGCCGGTGTTGTTACTGAACTGCGCGCGGGTGCCGTTCATCAGTGCCAGCGGCTGTGCTGGCGGACGGATGTCCAGCTGCTTGCCGGTAGGGCCCTGACTGGCGGTGCGGGGCACATCATAGTCGCCACGCTGCACCGGCAGGATCATCCCGGCAGGCGCTTTCAGCTCATGCAGTTCACTGGCCTGAAGATAGGATTCGTCGCCGCTGACCTGGCGCTTATAACGCTGATCGGTTGAACAGGCCGACAACAGCATCAGGGTAGAAAGCCCCACCACTGTGGCAATTGTTGACCGCTTTACTGAGTAATTCATTCAAACTCCCTAAATTATCGCAAACCCGCTTTCACCAGCGCCTGTTCCACTTTCGGCTGGCTGGCTGCTGTCAGTGGCGTCATTGGCAGACGCAGCGTGTCGTTAGCGATTAATCCCAGCTGCTTCGCTGCCCATTTCACCGGGATAGGATTGGGTTCACAGAAAAGCGTCTGGTGCAGGTGCATCAAACGCTGATTCAGGCGGCGTGCCTCGACGAAATTGCCCTGCTGTGCGAGCTGGCAGACTTCCGCCATTTCGCGCGCAGCCACGTTCGCGGTCACCGAGATGACGCCTTTGCCGCCCAGTTGCATAAAGTCCAGTGCCGTCGCGTCATCGCCACTCACCAGAATGAAATCTTCATTAACCAGCTCTTGGATCTGACTAACCCGCGATAAGTTCCCGGTTGCCTCTTTGATTCCGATAATATTTTTGATTTCGGCCAGGCGGGCAACGGTTTCCGGCAGCATGTCACAACCGGTACGTGAGGGAACGTTATAGAGCATCTGTGGCAGGCTGGTGCTGTCAGCAATCGCTTTAAAGTGCTGGAACAGCCCTTCCTGCGTCGGGCGGTTATAGTAAGGGGTGACGGTCAGGCAACCCACCACGCCGGAATGTTCAAAACGCTTCGTCAGGGAGATGCCTTCAGCGGTGGCATTAGCCCCGGTTCCGGCAATCACCGGAATACGGCCATCGGCCAGTTCCAGGGTCAGCATCACCACATCGCCATGCTCTTCATGACTCAGGGTGGCAGACTCGCCTGTGGTGCCGACGGAAACGATCGCCGCGGTGCCGCTGGCGACGTGATAATCAATCAGTTTTTTCAGACTCGACCGGCAGACATTACCGCTGTCATCCATTGGCGTAACGAGTGCAACAATACTTCCCGTAAACATTGGCGATCCCCTCGACAAACAAGTGCTTCATGGTACGTTTTACGCTTAGGGAAAAGCAAGCAAGCCACGCTATTCCCGCGCTTGTCAGCAGTTTTTTTTATGTTTACCTTATGGTTATTAGCGAAAGCAGAGGAAAAGCCATTTTGTCGCAATCTCAGCCCCATCATCTGGTGATCACCGCCCTCGGTGTTGACCGTCCGGGTATCGTCAACACCATTACCCGACACGTCAGCAGCTGTGGTTGCAATATTGAAGACAGTCGTCTTGCCATGCTCGGGGATGAGTTCACGTTTATCATGCTGCTGTCCGGCAGCTGGAATGCGATCACGCTAATTGAATCGACGCTGCCGCTGAAAGGGGCAGAGCTGGAGCTGCTGATCGTCATGAAGCGTACCAACGCGCGGTTACGCCCGCCGATGCCTGATACCGCCTTTATCCAGGTTGAGGTCGCCGATTCACCGCACATCATCGAGCGCTTTACCGATCTCATTGATAAGCATCAGATGAACGTGGCCGAACTGGTGTCGCGCATCACCCCCGCGCAACAGGGTTTGCCGCCGACACTCTATATTCAGATGACGGCACACAGTCCGACACGCACCAGCGGCACCACCTTTGAGCAGGCGTTCAATGCGCTGTGTCAGGAGCTGAATGCCCAGGGCACGCTGCGCCTCTATAGTGTGTCAGACGCCGACAGCAGCGAATCTGTCAGCGCGGTGCGCTAAACTTTGAAAATAAACCGGAGTTATTTCTCCACATTACTGCCACTGAAACGTGACCGGCTATGTGGTGAAATACCCCCTGATGGTAACGTTCCCTCTGGTTGTTTTTCGCTGGATGGTGTATTACCCACAGCCTGAATAAAAAAATGGAGAGATGTGATGAATCCACTGAAAGCCGGTGACACCGCACCCGCATTTAGCCTGCCCGATCAGGACGGCGAACAAGTGAATCTGACCGACTTCCAGGGACAGCGCGTTCTGGTCTACTTCTACCCGAAAGCGATGACGCCAGGCTGCACCGTGCAGGCGTGCGGTCTGCGTGACAACATGGATGAGTTGAAAAAAGCGGGTGTGGAAGTGCTGGGTATCAGCACCGACAAACCGGAAAAACTGTCACGTTTTGCGGAAAAAGAGCTGCTGAACTTTACCCTGCTCTCAGATGAAAACCATGAAGTCTGCCAGGCGTTTGGCGTCTGGGGTGAAAAAACGTTTATGGGTAAAACCTATGACGGCATTCATCGCATCAGCTTCCTGGTGGATGCAGAGGGCAAGGTTGAGAAAGTGTTTGATAACTTCAAAACCTCGAATCACCACGACATGGTGCTGGATTACGTCAAGTCCGCATGATCTTAAGGGCGCGGTAGCCTGGGTGCCGCGCCCTTCTTCTTTCTCTTTCCCCGCCCTCCCCGCTTCCCGAACCGTTAAGATCGGACAACGATAACGCAGTTGCGCCCGGCATTCTTTGCCTCATAAAGCGCGGCATCCGCCTGTTTCAGGCTCACTTCCAGCCCGGCATCCTGCGTTCCTTTCCAGGCCGCGACGCCGATAGAGAGGGTAATCCGCCCCACATCCCTGAGCCAGGCTTCTGCAATGCCCTGCCGCACCCGCTCTGCGATGACCTGCGCTTCATCCAGCGACGTTCCTGGCAGCAGCATCAGAAACTCCTCCCCACCGTTGCGGCACACCACATCCGAGTGACGGGCGCTGGCACGCAGCGTGCTGGCCACCTGCTGAATCACCCGATCACCGACGTCATGGCCCCAGCTGTCGTTAACGTTTTTGAAATGGTCGATATCCAGCGCCAGCACCGCGAAAGGCTGGCGCAGCGTGCGGTAATACTCCAGGACCGCGTTCAGCCCCCGGCGATTCAGCAGTTGGGTGAGCGGATCGGTCTGCGCTTCTGAGCTGAGACGGCCGATTTTATCCTGCACCAGGCCGATACCGGTGAGCAGCGCGCGCTTCACCTGTGCGGCCTCAAAATACCAGGCGCTGATACCGCCAATCTCCTTAGAGACGCCCTGCGCATCCATCCGGCTGGCTTTGCGCGCCAGCTGAAACAGCGGGCGGGCGATCAGTCGCGCCAGCACCACAGCCACCAGCAGGGTCAGCAGCGCAAACGGCACCGAGTTTTTCAGCACTTTCATTAACAGCCCGGAGAGCGGATCGAGCGTGGCATTGATGGGCTTCAGGGCCACCACCGTCCAGCCGGTGGTCGGAACGACGGCATAGCCGGCCAGCTGCGTGGATTCTCCCGCACCGGTCATCATCAGCGAGCCGTTAGTCTCCTCACCGTTGGGACTGACGATGGCAGGCAGGGTTTTGCCCACCAGCTGACGATTCTGGTGATACAGCACCTCATTATTACTGTCGAGCACATAGACCGTGGTGCCATCACGATAGAACTGTTCACCCAGCAGCGCATTCAGAATACTTTTCTTTTTCAGATAGATGGTGCCGCCGACGTAGCCCAGATAGTCGCCCTGTTCGCTCCAGATCGGCCACGAGACAAACACCAGCAGATTATTAGCCGGTGACAGCGTCGGTTTGCTGATTGCCGGCTGCCGCAGCGTCAGCGCTTCGCGCGAGGCATCACTGGTGAGATGCATGCCTTTCAGGGTCAGGGACTCAGGCGAGATCGCTTTGACCACACCCTGCCCGTCCACCACCACCACCGAGTTAAAACTGGTGGTCTGCTCACGCAGGCGGTTGACCTCACTGCTCAGCAACGCATCATTATTGAAGTCACGGCTGAGCTGATTGGCGCTGAAGTGCAGCTGTGACTGCGCCAGCTGGAAGAAGATTTCGCTGGTAGAGGCGAGCTTGGCGGCATAGGCGCGGTTAGCTTCAAGCGTGGAATCGATCAGCACCTGACGCTGCACGCGCCAGGTGGCGTAAAGTGTGTTGGCGAGCGTAATGACAATACTGACAATGACCAGCAGGGCGATCAGATTGCGCAAATCGGCTTTAGGCCGAAACAGCTTTAGCATGGCGTTGCCGCCCCGAAGAAGGAAGTCATGTCATGAATGCCTGATTATTTTTTTAATGAAAGCCAGCTGATAATCCGGGCTTAAGTCTACACCCTGCTGGCCTTTTTGAGCAGCATTAAGACAAATTTCAGCCGACTAAATACAAATTATCCTGGCACTGATTTAATGATCGGGGCTTACCTGCTGACAGGGAAAAAGCACGATGGATAGAGGTCCTGAATCCCGGTAAACATGACGTTTTACTGTGGGAGGCGCGGCAATTAAGGCCAGCCTGAAGCGACAGGGCGCATCCGGTGAGAAGAAAGGAGTAAGGCCGGTCCGCCTTACAGGAAAAGCAAAGCGCAGCAGATGACAGCGGCAATGACGCCGCTGTCAGGAGGATCAGAGCATCAGGAAGGCGTAACCGCTGTTTTCCAGGGTGGCGACCGTGGTGCCGCTGGAGATCGTGTGGGTGACCATCGGGTCGATCCAGTCACGCTCCAGCTGATGAAACGCCACTGACTGGTCACAGATAGTGACCTGCACACCCGCTTTTTTCAGTTCGCTGATTAATTTCAGGTTCGGGTTATCGACACCGTAGGCTTTGCTGAACTGCGCATTGTTCAGGGCAGATGAAACCGCGTCGCCGTTAATGGATACCACAAATTTCAGCTGATCGAGCGGAACACCCGCCGCATAATAGAGGTTGGTTACACGCGCGACGCGCTCCAGACCGAGATTCGGCTTACGAATATCCCCTTCACTGCGGTTGATCTGAAAGACGATTTTATTACTCAGGCCTGTCGTTGTGCCGGGTTTAAAGGCTGGCGTATCGACATAATGTATTTTGCCATACCCCTCAATTGCCGGTGTACTCCAGAAGTCGGCAGGCTCGGTTTTATTCTCCGCCAGTTTATCGCTGGCCTTACCAAATAAAGCGGGCAGCTGTAAAACATTGCCGCCAATAAATCCCGCGACGGCTGCCACCACCACTAAAGCTGCTGGACGCATCAGATATTCTCCCGATTAAATAAAACGTTAATTACATTGCCAGCCACGCATACCCCTGGTTTTGCAGCGTTGAGACCGTGGTTGGACTGGAAAGCGCGTGCACAACGGATTTATCAATCCAGTTGTTGGGATAGTGGTGGAAGGCCACCGACTGATCGCACACGGAGACTTTTACACCCGCCTGATTCAGCTCGTTAATCAGCTTCAGGTTGGGATTGTCGATGCCATAAAACTGTTTGAAATGGGCGTTATCCAGCATGGCGGGGGTCGCGTCACCGGTAACCGAAACCACAAACTTCAGCTGATCGGCCGGAACGCCAGAGGCGATATAAAGATTCACTACCCGCGCGACGCGCTCCAGTCCCAGATTGGGTGCGGTCATCGCGCCATCGCTGCGGGTGATCTGGAAAACAATTTTATTACTCAGACCCGGCACCGGCTTAAAAGCGGCATCAGGCTCATAATGAATTTTGCCGTAGCCTTCAATCGCCGGTGTACTCCAGAATCCGGCGGGTTCCTGAGGCTCTGAGACAAAATGGCGTGTGACTTTGTCATAAATAGTGCCACTCTGTGTAACAGCCGCACCCACTACGCCACCGATAATGGCGATTAACGCGTACGAAATAGCTGAACGCATAACACTTCTCTCCGGCAAATAATCTCTGGCCGATTCAGGACTGAATCAGGTCGGCTATCTATATCACAGCGCGGACGTGATTCTCTCCTGAAGGAAAGGCGGGCAGGCACGCTGCTGATGACAGCAGAAATGATTCACCGCCTGAATTAATCGAAAAATTTCATTAGCTGCTTAAAGCCGTCTTCTTATCACTGGCCCGCGATAAGGGCCGCCTTATTTATGGCGACAGGGGAAAGATTTAAAAAATAACAGCCAGCGTTAAATAGAAAAAAACAGATATGGCCGGAATAACGATTGAATTTATCAATGTAAAAAAAGGATTAAACCCATGCGTTTCGCTGTTTTTTTCAGATTTGGCCTGGAAAAAATCATGCCATATTCAGTTTTTTTGAGTGAATTTACATAACTTTAAAAAGTAATGCGGATTAACGTCAGAAGACCGACAGAAGATTCTGCTTTATTCATGCCGGACTCGATCAGCAGGGTAAATAAGCCGTTGTATAATTGCGCGCCGGCGCGGGCAATCCCCTGCCCTGGCTTATCCGTTTAACTACGGTTTAGGTTTCAGGGATGTTCAAATTTTTTCGTTATATTCGCTGATCTTGCACAAACCGCGCCGCCGGCTGGCCCCGAAAACAGCATTTCTTTCTTTTCGGGCACTGGTTAAGATAGGCGCAAACCGTCGTTATCTGCGGAAAAGGGAACCTACCCGCTGCGCACCTGTCTCTTTTCAGAGCCTCTCTACAGGATTAAGGCATGTTGAACCGGTTAAAAAAAACGCTGATCGCCGCGCTTCTGCCGACGCTCATTCTGTCCACGCTGTCACCGGCTTACGCTGATGTCAGTGATTCTCTTCCCGATATTGGCACCACGGCCGGTTCGACGCTGTCGATTAATCAGGAGCTGCAGATGGGCGACTTCTATGTCCGCCAGCTTCGCGCCAGCGCACCGCTGATCAACGATCCGCTTCTTAATCAGTACATCAATCAGCTCGGCCAGCGCCTTGTTGCGCACGCTGACTCGGTGAAAACGCCGTTCCACTTCTTTCTGATACAGAACGATGAGCTGAACGCCTTTGCCTTTTTTGGCGGCAATGTGGTGCTGCACTCCGCGCTGTTCCGCTTTACCGAGAATGAAAGCCAGCTGGCGTCGGTAATGGCGCATGAGATTTCTCACGTTACCCAGCGCCATCTGGCGCGCGCGATGGAAGATCAGAAGCGCAATGCGCCGCTGACCTGGGTCGGTGCGCTGGGCTCTATTCTGCTGGCGATGGCGAGTCCGCAGGCGGGCATGGCCGCACTGACCGGTACGCTGGCGGGCACCCAGCAGGGGATCATCAGCTTTACCCAGGGCAATGAGCAGGAGGCAGATCGCATCGGGATTCAGGTGCTGCAGCGCGCCGGATTCGATCCGCAGGCGATGCCGAACTTTTTGCAGAAGCTGGCCGATCAGAGCCGCTTCTCGTCAAAGCCACCGGAAATTCTGCTGACGCACCCCCTGCCCGACAGCCGTCTGGCGGATGCCCGAAACCGCGCCAACCAGATGCGGCCAGTAGTCGTGCAGTCGACGGAAGATTTCTATCTGGCGAAGGTCCGGGCGCTGGGCATGTACTCCACCGGGCGCAATCAGCTTACTGACGAACTGCTTAGCCAGTATGCCAGCGGCAATTCGCGTGAGCAGCTGGCCTCACAATATGGCAAAGCGATACAGTTTTTGCAGGCGAAGAGTTTTGCCGACGCGAAGCGGATTATGACCCCGCTGCTGGCGAAGCAGCCCGGTAATGTCTGGTTCCTCGACATAATGTCCGATATCGATATCGGTCTGAACCAGCCGCAGCAGGCGATTGCCCTGCTCACCGCGGCTACCGGGGCGAAAAACAGCCCGGTGGTGCAGCTCAACCTGGCGAATGCCTATGTGGAAGCGAAACAGTATGCCAGCGCCAGCCGCATTCTGAATCGCTACACCTGGGCAAACAAGGATGACCCCAACGGCTGGGATTTACTGGCGCAGGCTTCTGCTCAGCAGGGGCTGAATGATGAGGAGCTCTCGGCGCGGGCCGAGAGTCTGGCACTGAATGGTCAGCTCGATCAGGCGATTAGCGCACTGAGCAGCGCCAGCGCCCAGGTGCCGCTCGGCAGCCTGAAACAGGCGCGCTACGATGCCCGTATCGATCAGCTGCGTCAGTTGCAGCAGCGTTTCAAACAATATCAGAAAGGCTGAGCATAACAGCCAGAAAGGGAGAGCCTGACATGGTGACGATTTACCACAACCCGCGCTGCAGCAAGAGTCGAGAAACTCTGGCCCTGCTGAACGCCCGCGGCCTGACACCGGAAGTGGTGCTCTATCTGCAGACGCCGCCTGACCGCGAGACACTGCAGAGTCTGCTGCAGAAACTGGGGATGCAGAGCGCACGCCAGCTGATGCGCACGAAAGAAGCGCTCTACAGCGAACTGGCGTTGAGTGATAAAGAGGAAAGTGCGCTGCTGGACGCGCTCGCCGCCCATCCGCAACTGCTTGAAAGGCCGATTGTGATCAAGGGCCATCGGGCGCGAATCGGACGTCCGCCGGAAGCGGTGCTCGACATTCTTTAAAGGCCGAGCGTCTCTTTAACAAAGGGAATGGTAAGTTTGCGCTGGGCGCTGATCGAGGCACGATCCAGCCGATCCAGCGTCTCAAACAGGGTGCGCATTTCACGATCCAGTCGCTTCAGCAGGAAACGTCCCACATCCTCCGGCAGCTCAAAGCCGCGTAACCCGGCGCGCAGTTGCAGCGCCTGCAGTTTATCTTCATCGGAGAGCGGCTGCAGGCGATAGATCTGCCCCCAGTCCAGGCGCGAGGCGAGATCGGGCAGCTGAAGATTCAGCTGGCGCGGTGGACGATCGCCGGTGATGAACAGCCGCGTGTTGCCGGTTTCCAGAATGCGGTTATAGAGATCGAAGATCGCCATCTCCCACTCCGGCTCACCGGCAATGCACTCAATGTTATCGATGCAGACCAGTGACAGCTGCTCCATCCCCTCCAGCACTTCCGGTACAAACCAGGTGCGTTTGTCCAGCGGCACATACCCCACCGCTTCACTGCGTGCGGACATTTCGGCGCACGCGGCGTGCAGCAGATGACTCCGCCCGCCGCCTTCGCGTGACCAGAAGTAGAGATAGCTGCCATGTTGTTGGCTGAGAGCGCCTTTCAGCGCGGCAATCAGCGACGGGTTCTCCCCCGGCCAGAAGCTGGCGAAGGTTTCATCGTCAGGTAAATAGAGTGGCAATGACAATTGTGCCGGCGTGTTCAGAAGCACCTCAGCAAGAGAACAAGCAAAAAATCGGGGGAAGTCTACCACAGTTTTCAGAAAGAGATGAATGGGGCGTCCCTGCCCCGATCCTGTCCGTCACGATGCGATCAGGGCTCGCGGGATTCTTCGGCGTCCAGCACCACTTCTTCCGGACGCAGCAGCGAGATCACCCGGAAGATCAATGAGAGTCCGACGCCCACGATCGTCGCTAACGCCATGCCCTTCAGCTCTGCCGCGCCGATGTGCACCTTCGCGCCGCTGACGCCAATGATCAGGATCACCGAGGTCAGGATCAGGTTTTGCGCTTTGTTGTAATCGACTTTCGATTCGATCAGGACGCGGATACCCGATGCGCCGATCACGCCATACAGCAGCAGCGACACGCCGCCCATAACCGGCACCGGGATCGCCTGGATCACCGCCGCCAGTTTGCCGACGCAGGAGAGCAGGATCGCCAGAATCGCCGCACCGCCAATTACCCAGGTACTGTAGACACGGGTAATCGCCATGACGCCGATGTTTTCGCCGTAGGTAGTGTTCGGGGTGGAACCGAAGAAGCCGGAGATCACCGTCGATAAGCCGTTGGCGAACATTGAGCGATGCAGGCCGGGGTCGCGGATGAGATCTTTCTTCACGATGTTAGCCGTGACCACCAGATGCCCGATATGTTCGGCAATCACCACCAGCGCGGCGGGGAGAATCGTCAGCATCGCCACCCACTCAAAGCGCGGCGTATAGAAGGTCGGCAGGGCAAACCAGGGGGCACTGACCACGCCGCGCCAGTCCACGATGCCCATAAACGCGGAGAGCAGATAACCCGCCACCACGCCGACCAGGATAGGGATGATCGCCAGGAAGCCGCGGAACAGCACCGAACCAAATACCGTGACGGCCAGGGTCACCAGCGAAATCAGCACCGTTTTACTGTCGGGTGCACTGCCTTCTGCCGGCAGCAGGCCCGCCATATTGGCCGCTACGCCCGCCAGCTCCAGACCGATTACGGCGACAATCGCGCCCATCGCCGCTGGCGGAAACATCACGTCCAGCCAGCCGGTTCCCGCGCGTTTAACAATCAGCGCCACGAGGCAAAAGAGTACCCCGCAGAGGATAAATCCCCCCAGCGCCACCTCATAGCCCAGCGGCAGTAACAGCAGTACCGGCGAGATAAAGGCGAAACTGGAACCGAGATAGGCGGGGATTTTGCCCTTACAGATAAAGAGGTAGATCAGCGTGCCGACGCCGTTAAACAGCAGAACCGTCGCCGGGTTGATGTGAAACAGAATCGGCACCAGCACCGTGGCACCAAACATGGCGAACAGGTGTTGCAGGCTGAGTGGAATGGTTTGCAGTAACGGCGGTCGTTCAGTGACGCCAATGGCGCGACGAGTCATCATTTATCCCCTTATGTTATTTTCCCCACGGGTGCGCGCTTCAGGCACAGCCTCAGGCACGCGGGTCAGCCCTGCGGCAAACCCGCCCCGGTCGGAGAGCTTTTTTTTGCAAAAAAAAGCCGACTCTCTGGTCGGCTATGCGATTTATTTGGTTCCGAAAATCTTGTCCCCGGCATCGCCGAGTCCGGGAATGATGTAACCCTTCTCATTCAGTCCCTGATCCACGGACGCCGTGTAGAGCTCAACGTCAGGGTGTGCCTTCTCCAGTGCAGCGATCCCTTCCGGGGCGGCAACCAGTACCAGCACTTTAATGCTGGTGCAGCCCGCTTTTTTCAGCAGGTCGATGGTGGCGATCATTGAGCCCCCGGTCGCCAGCATCGGGTCTACCACCAGCGCCAGGCGCTCTTCGATGTTAGAAACCAGCTTCTGGAAATAGGGAACCGGCTCCAGCGTCTCTTCATCACGGTAAACCCCAACCACGCTGATACGGGCGCTGGGAACGTGCTCCAGAACCCCTTCCATCATGCCAAGACCGGCACGCAGAATCGGCACCACCGTGATCTTTTTGCCTTTGATCTGATCGATTTCAACCGGGCCGTTCCAGCCCTCAATGGTGACGCGCTCCGTTTCCAGATCGGCGGTCGCTTCGTAGGTCAGCAGGCTGCCCACTTCAGACGCCAGCTCACGAAAGCGCTTTGTACTGATATCATGCTCACGCATCAGGCCCAGTTTATGTTTGACCAGCGGGTGTCTGACTTCCACGATCTTCATTGGTGTTCTCCCGGAATGAGTTGAGCTAAAAAAAATCGCGGGATTATACCGCCTTTTCCGCTCTGCGCCACCTGTCCTTGCGCAAAGCCGCGAGTCTGGCCGGGATAAAACAAGGATTAATGAAAATTGTCCGATGCGCAATCCCGGACTCGCAAACGTTTGCCTGCACTGTTAGAATTGCCGCGCTTTATTTTAACCACCAACCGCAACTCGCGTGGGGACCTCGCAGTGACCGACAAAACCTCTCTCAGTTACAAAGACGCCGGTGTTGATATTGATGCTGGTAATGCCCTGGTTGACCGTATTAAAGGCGTAGTGAAAAAGACGCGTCGCCCGGAAGTGATGGGTGGACTGGGCGGTTTTGGTGCGCTTTGCGCGCTGCCGCAGAAATACCGTGAACCCGTGCTGGTCTCCGGCACCGATGGCGTTGGTACCAAGCTGCGTCTGGCGATGGATCTCAAACGTCACGACGCCATTGGTGTTGACCTGGTGGCGATGTGCGTTAACGACCTGGTGGTACAGGGTGCTGAGCCGCTCTTCTTCCTGGATTACTACGCGACCGGCAAACTGGACGTGGACACTGCCTCTGCGGTGATCACCGGCATCGCCGAAGGGTGTCTGCAGTCAGGGTGTGCGCTGGTCGGCGGTGAAACGGCCGAGATGCCAGGCATGTATCACGGCGAAGATTATGACGTGGCCGGTTTCTGCGTGGGCGTGGTGGAAAAATCAGAAATCATTGATGGCAGCAAGGTGCAGGATGGCGACGTGCTGATCGCCCTCGGCTCCAGCGGCCCGCACTCCAACGGCTATTCGCTGGTGCGCAAGATTCTGGAAGTCAGCAGCACCGATCCGCTGACCGAACAGCTGGAAGGCAAACCGCTGGCTGATCATCTGCTGGAACCGACCCGCATCTACGTGAAAAATATCCTGAGCCTGATTGAACAGGTCGATGTGCATGCTATCGCACACCTGACCGGCGGCGGCTTCTGGGAAAATATTCCTCGCGTGCTGCCCGACAACACCCAGGCGGTGATTGATGAGAAGAGCTGGCAGTGGCCGGCCGTCTTCAGCTGGCTGCAGCAGGCCGGTAACGTCAGCCGTTTCGAGATGTACCGCACCTTTAACTGCGGCGTCGGGATGGTCATCGCCCTGAGCCCGGCCGACGCGGATAAAGCGATTGCGCTGATGGAAGCGGCCGGTGAGAAAGCCTGGAAGCTCGGCGTGATCAAAGCGTCAGAGGCGGAAGAGCGTGTGGTCATCAACGGATGAAAAAGCTGGTTGTACTGATCTCCGGCAACGGAAGCAATCTTCAGTCCATCCTTGACGCCTGCGCCAGCGGGCGCATTCACGGCAGCGTGGCTGCCGTGTTCAGCAACCGCGCCGCTGCCTTTGGCTTAACGCGGGCGCGTGAGGCGGGCATCCCGGCTCACGCGCTGGCCGCCAGCGATTTCACCGACCGGGACGCCTTTGATCGCCAGCTGATCGCTGAGATTGAAGCGTACTCGCCCGACCTTGTCGTCCTGGCGGGGTATATGCGTATTCTCAGCAGCGCATTCGTGGCCCATTTTCACGATCGCCTGCTGAATATTCACCCTTCCCTGCTGCCGAAATATCCGGGCCTGCATACGCATCGTCAGGCGCTGGAGAACGGTGACAGCGAGCATGGCACGTCAGTGCATTTTGTCACTGACGAGCTGGATGGCGGGCCGGTGATCCTGCAGGCAAAAGTGCCGATTTTTGCCGACGACACGGAGGCGGAGATCACGGAGCGGGTGCAGCATCAGGAGCACGCCATCTATCCGCTGGTCATCGACTGGTTTGTTGAGGGACGGCTGGCGATGCGTGACGGTAAGGCCTGGCTGGATGGCGAACCATTGCCGCCGCAGGGCTATGCTAACGACTGATACACCGGAAGTCCCACAGACAGCGGATAAACCTGAAGCGAGGGGGGCCGGTGTCCGGAGTAAAGCATAGCGGGCCATGGAGGGCCCGCGCTGAGCCCGCCATGGAGGGCGTCTTTTGCGTCTTTACGCAGGACACAGGCCCCCTGAGCCAGTGACAGAGCGCCACTTTCCCGTTGCGGACTCAGCCGTAACGCCCCGTAATATAATCTTCGGTCCGGCGCTGTTTCGGCGCGGTGAAGATACGGTCGGTCTCATCAAACTCCACCAGCACCCCCTGATGCATGAATGCGGTGTAATCTGACACGCGAGAAGCCTGCTGCATGTTATGCGTCACCAGCACCAGGGTGAAATGCTGCTTCAGCGTGGTCATCAGCTCTTCAATCACCAGCGTCGAAATGGGGTCCAGCGCAGAGGTCGGCTCATCCAGCAGCAGAACCTCCGGTTCAATCGCAATAGCGCGGGCAATCACCAGCCGCTGCTGCTGTCCGGTCGAGAGCGTCAGCGCATTCTGAGACAGCTGATCTTTCACCTCGCCCCAGAGCGCCGCCGCACGCAGCGCACGCTCACAGGCTTCGTTCAGCACCCGCCGGTCGCGTACCCCCTGCAGGCGCAGCCCGTAAACCACATTCTCATAGATCGACTTGGGAAACGGATTCGGCCGCTGAAACACCATCCCGACCCGACGCCGCAGCGCGGAGAGATCCTGCTCCGGTCGCAGTATCGGCAGCGAGCCCAGCAGCACCTCTCCCTCAACCCGGCAGTGATCGATCACATCATTCATGCGGTTAAAGCAGCGCAGCAGCGTCGATTTACCACAGCCTGAGGGACCAATCAGCGCGGTGATCCTGTTTTTCGGCACCTGCAGCGAAATATCCTGCAGCGCCTGGCGCTCGCCATACCACAGCGACAGATGGTTAACGGTAAGCGCCATATCCGTGTCGGACATCATAGTCATAGCCTGTTATTGAGTCATAAGGCGATAGCGTTCACGCAGACGGTGACGCAGGGCCATCGCCAGCAGATTAAGCGACAGAATAATCAGCACCAGCAGCAGCGCGGTGGCAAACACCAGCGGCCGGTCAGCTTCAATATTCGGGCTCTGAAACGCCAGATCGTAAATCTGGAAGCCCAGATGCATAAACTTGCGATCCAGATGCAGATAAGGAAACACCGCATCTACCGGCAGCTCCGGCACCATTTTTACTACCCCCACCAGCATCAGCGGTGCGGTTTCCCCGGCCGCCCGCGCCACCGCCAGGATCAGACCGGTCAGCATCGCGGGCACCGCCATAGGCAGCACCACATTCCACAGGGTTTCCGCCTGCGTTGCGCCCAGCGCCAGCGACCCCTGTCGCAGACTGTTGGGAATACGGGACAGTCCCTCTTCGGTCGCGACAATGACCACCGGCAGCGTCAGTAACGCCAGCGTCAGTGAGGCCCACAGCAGCCCTGGCGTGCCAAACGTCGGATTGGGCAGCGCGCTGGCGAAGAAGAGCTGGTCTATCGTGCCGCCCACCAGCCAGACGAAAAAGCCCAGGCCAAAGACGCCATAGACAATCGAGGGGACGCCCGCCAGATTGACCACCGCAATACGCACCAGCCGGGTCAGCGCATGACGTCCGGCATATTCATGCAGCCAGATTGCCGCGATCACGCCCAGCGGCATCACCACCACCGACATCAGCAGCACCATCAGCACGGTGCCGAAAATGGCCGGAAACGCGCCCGATTCACTCTCGCCCTCCGCCGGGGAGTCGCTGACGAAGCGCCACAGCTGATGCAGGAAATGCAGCATTTTGCCGCCTGCCGTCATCGCATTGGGCTTCCAGCTGTCCACAATGTCGGTCAGCGGAATCGCATGTTCGGTGCCGTGCACATCCCGCAGGATCAGCAGATCGCGCTGACTCTGCTGCTGCAGAGAGGCCAGCGTCTCACTCAGCTGATTGAAACGGCGCTGCAGGGCGGCCTGATTGGCCTGAAATTCCGACTCGGTCTGCAGATCAAAGCGTCCGGCGGCCCGTCGTGCCTCCGCCTGCTCGTCTAACTGCTCCCGCTGGCTGTTGAGACGCGCCATATCGACGCGGCGGATCTGGCTGGCCTGGCGCACCAGGGTCTGCACCTGCCCGAGCCGTTGATGCAGCAGCGCATCCGGGTCTCTGGCGGTTAACTCTTCATTGTCTTCACGCAGCCCGACAAACCAGCCATAGGCCTGACCGTGGCCGCGCCGCTGCAGCACCATGACATCGGCGGGCTGAGTGACCTGCGCCGCCTGACGGCTGTAAACCACGCGGAAATCGGGCGCATCCCACTCCCGGTTACCGGTCTTAATCAGATAGCGATGAACCTTCTCCCCCTGGTTGCCCTGCTCATCGGCCGGGGCGGGAAAGTGCCGCTGATGCTCCAGCGTTTCACCCAGCAGGCGCGTCTCGCCGCCGTCCGGCTGGCTGAAGCTGTAAAGGTCAACGCGCTGCGGCCAGAAGGCACGCACCCCCTGCCAGGCCAGCAAACCAATCAGCAGCGTAAAGGCGAGCAGGCAGACGGCTACCGCGCCGGCGGTTAACCACCGCCAGCGAACGTTCTGGCGCATCACCTTCATGCCTGCTCCTCCTGCTGACTGTATCGCTGACGCAGCCGCTGCCGGATCAGCTCTGCAATAGTGTTGATAACCAGCGTAAACAGCAGCAGCAGCAGAGCGCTGAGAAACAGCACCCGGTAGTGAGCACTGCCCGCCGCCGCTTCCGGCATCTCGATAGCGATATTGGCGGACAGCGCGCGCAGGCCGCTGAACAGGCCCCCTTCACTTTGCGGGGTGTTGCCGGTCGCCATCAGCAGAATCATGGTTTCTCCCACGGCGCGCCCCAGACCGACCATCAGCGCGGCAAAAATACCGGCAGAGGCACCGGGCAGCACCACGCGGGTCAGCGTCTGCCACGGCGTCGCGCCCAGCGCCAGCGAGCCCTGTCCCAGCGCCGCAGGGACGCTGAAGAGCGCATCTTCCGAGAGGGTAAAGATCAGCGGCACCAGCGCAAAGCCCATCGCCAGTGCGGCCACCAGCAGATTTCGCTGCTCATAATGCGGCAGCCAGTCGCCGGCATCCGGCATAAACCGAGCGGGTAGCCACAGCGTCAGCAGCGTCACTGACAGCAGCAGCGGTAGCAGAATCAGCACCTCGCGACCGGGCTGACGCCAGCGCGGCGGTAAGCGGGCGCTGAATACCCCGCACAGCAGCAGCGCGCCCGCCAGGGTGAGCGGCAGCAGCAGCACCCCCAGCAGGGCCTGACCAATATGCGGAGCCAGCCAGAGGCCGGCAATCAGCCCGACCACCACACTCGGCAGCGCCCCCATCATCTCAATCGCCGGTTTCACCCAGCGTCGCAGGCCGGGGGCCATAAACCACGCGGTGTACATGGCGGCGGCCAGCGCCAGCGGCGTGGCAAACAGCAGCGCTAACCCGGCCGCTTTCAGCGTGCCCGTCACCATCGGCACCAGACTGAACTTTGCCTGATAGCCGTCGCCCGCGGCGGTCGACTGCCAGACCCAGTCCGGCGCGGGATAGTTCTCATACCAGATTTTCTGCCAGAAATTACGCCACGTGACGTCGGGCCACGGGTTATCGAGCCGCAGCATCTGCCAGTGTCCGGGCCGCTCAATCAGCAGGCTGTCGCCGCGGGGTGAAAACTGCGCCTGTACGATGCCGGGCGCCAGCTGACGCTCCAGTATCGGGCCGCTCTGCTTGCTGGCGAACAGCCGCAGCAGCCCCTGCCTGCTGAGTGTGGCGAACACGCGACGGTGCGGCTCCGTCACCAGAAGCGTCTCACCGTCGCTCTGCGCGAAGGTCTTTATGCGCTGGAGGCGCGGCCCCTGCTCGCCGGCCACAGCAAACCACTGTGTCACGCCGCTGCGATCCTGAATCAGCAGGCTTGCACCGCCCACCAGCAGGTGCAGGCTTTGCGGCGGCTGCGGCAGGGTGTGCGTTTCGCGTAATGAGGCCTGTGCATCACCCAGCTGCCAGACGCGCAGCAGGTTGCCTTCCGTGGTGTAGAGCAGATCGCCTGTCGGTGAAAGCGCCAGCAGATCAAGCTGACGCTGAGGCAGCGAGAGAATAGCAGCCTGACGATCGGTGCCGATCGTCAGCACCTGAAGTCCGGCCTGGGTGAGCGCCGCGATACGCCATTGATCGGCATGGCGGGTTGCCAGCGCCATCTTCGTCACCGCGCCAGCGGGTAAATGAAAGGGTTTGTCGCCCAGCGGAAAGCGCCACTGCTGGTCGGCTGTGGGCTGCAGCAGCGTCAGCGCTCCCTCAATATTGAGCAGCAGCGTCTGCCCGTCGGCACTCTGCACAGTCGCACCCGGTGGTGGCGTCAGCGCCAGTGCCGGTTCTGCGGGCTGCCCATCCAGCGGAATAAAGCGCGCCGCGCCGCGTTCGCTGATACGCCAGCCGACCTTGCCCTGATTGCCCATCGCTAATGCAGGCGCACGATCCCAGAGTTGCTGGCTGGAGGCGATTTGCAGACCCGGCGCCGTAAACAGCGGCAGTACCACTCCAATCAGCCAGCAGAACAGCAGCAGCATCAGCAGCAGGATCGCCACGCCGCAGCAGGTGACCAGCCGCCGCGTCAGGCGGTCAATGGCACGACGCTTACGATCGCTGAATTGGACAGGAATGTGGTTTACGCTCATGCGGTTCCGGCAGCAGGCTGAAATAAGCCGCTATGTTGCCCGTAGCGGGTTGATAAGACAACTCCTGGCGTTGGACAACGCTGCCATACTCTCGCCATAATGTTCAGGGACACTGGATCTTCAGTCCTGCAACCGCTAAATGGAGTGAGAATGGGTCAGGTAAAGCTTTATATTGAAAAAGAATTGAGCTGGTTATCCTTTAATGAACGGGTTTTGCAGGAAGCGGCAGATAAAAGCAATCCACTGATTGAGCGGATGCGCTTTCTGGGTATCTACTCCAACAACCTCGATGAATTCTATAAAGTGCGTTTTGCCGACCTGAAACGCCGTATTCTGATTGGTGAAGAGCAGGGTTCCGCCAGTACGCCACGTCATCTGTTTAAGAAAATTCAGCAGCGGGTGATGAAGTCCGATCAGGAGTTCGATGCCCTCTATAACGAACTGCTGCTGGAGATGGCGCGCAACCAGATCTTCCTGATCAACGAACGTCAGCTGTCGCCCAATCAGCAGGCGTGGCTGCGTCACTACTTTAAGCATGAGCTGCGTCAGCACATCTCGCCGATTCTGATCACCCATGAAACCGACCTGACCGAATTTCTTAAAGATGACTACACCTACCTGGCGGTCGAGATTATCCGGGGTGACGACATCCGCTATGCGCTGCTGGAGATCCCGTCCGACAAGGTGCCGCGCTTTATCAATCTTCCGGCGGAGCCACCGCGTCGCCGTAAGCCGATGATCCTGCTCGACAACATTTTACGTTACTGCCTGGATGATATTTTCAAAGGCTTTTACGACTACGACGCGCTCAACGCCTATTCCATGAAAATGACGCGTGACGCCGAGTACGATCTGGTGACGGAGATGGAGTCGAGCCTGCTGGAGCTGATGTCCTCCAGCCTGAAGCAGCGACTGACGGCGGAGCCGGTGCGTTTCGTCTATCAGCGCGATATGCCGGAGGCGATGGTTGAACTGCTGTGCCACAAGCTCTCTATCTCTAACTTCGATTCGATTCTGCCCGGCGGTCGCTATCACAACTTTAAAGATTTCATCGGCTTCCCGAACGTCGGCAAAAACAACCTGATAAATCGTCCGCTGCCGCAGATCCGCCATATTGGCTTCGACGGCTACCGCAACGGCTTTGATGCGATCCGCGACCGCGACGTACTGCTCTATTATCCTTATCACACCTTTGAGCATGTGCTGGAGCTGCTGCGTCAGGCGTCGTTTGACCCGAGCGTGCTGGCGATCAAAATCAATATTTACCGCGTCGCCAAACACTCGCGCATCATGGATGCGATGATCCACGCCGCTTATAACGGTAAGAAGGTCACGGTGGTGGTTGAGCTGCAGGCGCGCTTCGATGAAGAAGCCAACATCTACTGGGCTAAACGCCTGACCGAAGCCGGTGTGCATGTGATTTTCTCCGCCCCTGGCCTGAAAATCCACGCCAAGCTGTTCCTGATTTCACGCCGTGAAGGGGAAGAGATTGTGCGCTATGCCCATATCGGCACCGGCAACTTTAACGAGAAGACCGCCCGGCTCTACACGGACTACTCCCTGCTGACCGCCGATGCGCGTATCACCAACGAAGTGCGTCGGGTGTTCAACTTTATTGAGAACCCCTACCGGCCCGTGACGTTCGATCACCTGATGGTGTCTCCGCAGAACTCACGCCGGATGCTGTATGAACTGATCGACACCGAAATCGCCAATGCCCAGCAGCAGAAGCCCTCCGGCATTACTCTGAAAATAAACAATCTGGTGGACAAAGGGCTGGTTGATCGGCTTTATACAGCCTCCAGCGTAGGGGTAAAAGTCAATCTGCTGGTGCGTGGCATGTGCTCACTGATCCCGGATCTGCCGGGGATCAGCGAGAACATTCGCGTCATCAGTATTGTTGACCGCTATCTGGAACACGATCGCGTCTATATTTTTGAGAATGGCGGCGATAAGAAGGTGTTCCTCTCCTCCGCTGACTGGATGACGCGTAATATTGATTACCGTATCGAGGTGGCGGTGGCGATTCTCGATCCACGCATCCGGCAGCGCATACTCGACATTATTGCCATTCAGTTGAGTGATACGGTGAAAGCCCGCATCGTCGACAAAGAGCTGAGTAACCATTACGTCCAGCGAGGCAATCGCCGTAAAGTGCGCTCGCAGCTGGCCATCTATGATTACATCAAGAAACTGGAACAACCTGACTAAATCCTATGCCAATTTCTCATAAAAGTACGCCTAAACCCCAGGAGTTTGCGGCGATTGACCTGGGCTCGAACAGTTTCCATATGGTGATTGCGCGGGTCGTCGACGGTGCGATGCAGGTGCTGGGTCGCCTGAAGCAGCGCGTCCATCTGGCTGACGGGCTGGATGCTCAGCACAAACTCAGCGAAGAGGCGATGGAGCGCGGCTTAGCCTGTCTGGCGCTGTTCGCCGAGCGCCTGCAAGGGTTCAGCCCGAGCAACGTGACGATTGTCGGCACCCATACGCTGCGTGAGGCGGTAAATGCCGAAACCTTCCTGCAGCGGGCGGCTGAGGTGATCCCCTACCCGATCGAGGTGATTTCAGGTCATGAAGAGGCGCGTCTGATCTTTATGGGCGTGGAGCATACGCAGCCGGAAAAAGGCCGCAAGCTGGTGATCGACATCGGCGGCGGCTCAACCGAGCTGGTGATTGGCGAGGATTTTGAACCGCAGCTGGTTGAGAGCCGCCGCATGGGCTGCGTCAGTTTCGCCCAGCTCTATTTCCCTAAGGGGGAAATCAGCCGTGAAAACTTCCGTCGTGCCCGTTTAGCGGCCGCGCAGAAGCTGGAAACGCTGGCGTGGCAGTACCGTCTGCATGGCTGGAAATATGCGCTTGGGGCGTCCGGAACCATCAAAGCCGCCTGTGAAGTGCTGCAGGCGATGGATGAGAAAGAGAAACTGATCACCCCTGAGCGTCTCGACAAGCTCTATGACGAGGTGATGAAGCATAAATCCTTTGCGGCACTGAGCCTGCCGGGCCTCTCTGAAGAGCGCAAAAACGTCTTCGTGCCGGGACTGGCGATTCTCTGTGGCGTCTTTGATGCGCTGGCGATCCGCGAGCTGCGCCTCTCTGACGGTGCGCTGCGTGAAGGCGTGCTCTATGAGATGGAAGGCCGCTTCCGCCATCAGGATATTCGCAGCCGGACCGCACAGAGTCTGGCGAATCACTACGCCATCGACAGCGATCAGGCGCGACGCGTACTTGACACCACCGAGCAGCTTTATGTGCAGTGGAGCGAGCAGAATCCTAAGCTGGCCAATCCGCAACTGGCTGCGCTGCTGAAGTGGGCGGCCATGCTGCATGAAGTCGGCCTGACCATTAACCATAGCGCGCTGCAGCGCCATTCCGCCTACATCCTGCAAAACACCAACCTGCCCGGTTTCAATCAGGACCAGCAGATGCTGCTGGCTGCGCTGGTCAGATTCCATCGCAAAGCGATTAAACTCGATGAGCTGCCGCGCGTCACGCTGTTCAAGAAAAAGCAGTTTATCCCGCTGATTTTCCTGCTGCGCCTGGGTACGCTGCTCAATAATCAGCGCCAGGCCACGACGCGCCCGGATGCGTTAAGCCTGAAGTGTGATGACGGCCACTGGACGCTGACCTTCCCTACAGGCTATTTCAGTCAGAACAACCTGGTTCAGCTCGATCTCGAACGTGAGCAGGTTTACTGGAATGACGTGACGGGATGGAAACTGATCCTTAAAGAAGAAGCCTGACCTTACGGGCGCCAGGCGCCCTTTTAACTGAACTGATGACTATGACACAACCAACCACACTGCTTTCAGGCGCAAACTACTTCGCCGAAACCTATGGCCTGACTCCGCCTCACTCTGAAGTGGTTGCGGCGCTGCCCCAGCTCACCGTCGGCAAGGCGCTGGATCTTGGCTGTGGCGTGGGCCGTAACACGCTGTTTCTGAATCAGCAGGGATTTGACGTGACGGCGTGGGATCACAATCCACAAAGTCTGGCGCGCCTGCAGGAGATTGTGACGCAGGAAAACCTCAGCGGTATCCACACCGCGCAGCATGACCTGAACACGACGCGCTTTAATGGCGGCTATGACTTTGTGCTGTCGACCGTGGTGATGATGTTTCTGCAGCCGCAGACCATTCCACAGCTGATTGCGGACATGCAGGCCTGCACGGTGAAATATGGCTTTAACCTGATTGTCGCGGCGATGAATACGGACGATATGCCCTGCCCGGCTGATTTCTCTTTTGCGTTTAAATCGGGTGAACTCAGTCACTACTATCGCAACTGGCACATCGTGAAGTACAACGAGCATCCCGGCCAGCTGCACCGTAAAGATGAAAACGGCCAGCGCATCACCTGCCGCTTTGCCACGCTGCTGGCGCAGAAAGCGAGTTACTGATCATTATCTGCTGTTTTTTTCAACAGTGATTGATTTCATCGGGCGACTGTGACTAAATATTGCAATCGCCCCGATGAGGGTCACTACAGGAACCACCCCGCGTGAACAGCGCTATTTCTCCCCGAAGACGTCAGAAAACCGGCACCATGACCCGCATCGTGTTGCTGATCAGTTTTATCATTCTCTTTAGTCGCCTGATTTTCATCCTGCCTGCTGCCTTCGAACATCATCAGCAACAGAAAGCGACGCCTGGACCTGTTACAGTGACATCAGGCGATACCCGCTAACGCACAGTCCCCTTCTGAACTGAATTTAAAACGTTATCCGACCGATCGGACGCTTTTTTGCATCCCTTTTTCAGGCGAAACGCTACACTTCGTGCTGGTGCTTTCAGACTAAAGGGATCCAATGTGTCTGCCTCTCACTCTCAACGTTTAAGTGAAACCCGTCATCGCATTCTGACGCTGCTGCTCAATGAACACGATCTGGTTGATGCCCTGCTGGAGAAATCCGGCGATCAGCCGCCTGAACAGCAACGTGAAAATGCGGCCCAGCGTGAAGCGCTGGAACAGGATATTCTTCAGCTGCATGCCGCTGACCTTGCCGATATTCTCGAAGCCCTGCCGGAAGAGGAGCGCCAGGCGCTATGGCGGCTGGTGCCAAACGAGCGACGCGGTCACGTGCTGGTTGAAGCATCAGAAACGGTCTGGGCCAGCCTCACGGAGGAGATGAGCGACCGCGATATCCTGCGCGCCATCCAGCCGCTGGATATCGACGATCAGGTCTGGCTGGCGCGCTATCTGCCGCGTGATCTGACCGGACGCCTGCTGGCCACGGTGGAACCTGGCCTGCGCGCCCGGATGCTCAGCATGGTGCAGTTTGACCGCGACCGCGTCGCCAGGGTGATGGATTTCAACATCCTGACGGTGCGAGAAGATGTCACGCTGGCGACGGTGCAGCGTTTCCTGCGCAAGCGCAAAAGTATGCCGGGCGGCACCGATAAACTCTTCATCACGAATAAAGATAATCAGCTGCTGGGTGAACTGCTGCTGACCGATATCCTGCTGAATAAGCCCAACACGCTGGTGAGCGAGGTGATGAACGCACGCCCCACCACCTTCCAGCTTAATGACAAGGCTGAAGACGCCGCCAGCGCCTTTGAACGTTATAACCTCATCTCTGCCGCCGTTACCGATGCAAAAGGCAAACTGATTGGCCGTGTAAGCATTGAAGATATCATCGACCTGGTCAACGCCGAAAACGAAAGCAATATCCGTAAGATGGGCGGTATCAGTCAGGAAGAGGATGTCTTTGCCCCGGTGCATAAGTCAGTCCGTAAACGCTGGGCCTGGCTGGCGATCAACCTCTGTACCGCCTTTGTTGCCTCACGCGTTATCGGGCTGTTTGAAGGGACCATCTCGCAAATCGTCGCCCTCGCGACACTGATGCCGATAGTGGCCGGGATCGGGGGCAACACTGGTAACCAGACGATCACCATGATTGTGCGCGCGCTGGCGCTGCATCAGGTGGAGCCGGGGAACTTCTCGTTTCTTATCGTCCGTGAACTGGGCGTGGCGCTGATCAACGGCCTCTTCTGGGGCGGCATCATGGGCGGCATCACCTGGCTGATGTATGACAATATGGCGCTGGGCGGCGTCATGATGCTGGCCATGGCGCTTAATCTGCTGCTGGCGGCGCTGATGGGCGTGCTGGTACCGCTGGTAATGACCAGACTGAAGCGCGATCCGGCCGTCGGCTCCAGCGTTCTGATTACCGCCATCACCGACACCGGCGGATTCTTTATCTTCCTGGGACTGGCGACGCTGTTTCTGACCACGCACTGATCCTCAGGCGAGCAGACCGTAGCGTTGCAGTGACCCGCTGAGATTACGCTGGCGCGTCACCTGCGCCAGTTCCCGGGTCGCCACCGGCAGCACATAGTTACCGCGCTGGTTCAGCCACTCCAGTACATCTGCCAGGTGCCAGATGGCGGTTTTGCCGTCATGCACCGGCAGCGGAAATGGCGGGCGGTGGCTGAGCATCAGCTTGCGCATGTTCTGCCGCGACATGCCGATCAGCTCGGCTACATCAGTCAGTCCCACAAAGTCAGGCGCCGCTTCCACCAGCGTGGCACCCGGTATCGCGCGCAGGACCGCCGCTTCTGCCTCTGCCAGTGCCTCCGTCGCAGAGCCTGACTCCCGGGTAAACTCCAGTGCGATTCGCCCCGGCATCCCCAGACCGATCAGCGCATCGTCACAGCCGGCTGCGGCCAGCACTTCCATCATCTCATCTGCCGGCGCATGCCCTTCCGGCAGGCTGAACCGTAATGTAAAACAATATTCCATATGCCTCTCCTTTCGCACGTCCTCCCTATCCTCCCGCCGGATTAACAAGTTGTCAAATGACAACTGATAAAAATATTGTTGTCCGGCTGAGCTTACGCAGACTTTTTCACACAGTAAAACGGTCAGGATCTAAACTGGAAAACGTTACTTAAAAAAATGTCAGCGCGATGCTGGCAGCAATCACGACTCACGACGGAGAAACTATGTTTAAAGCAGAGGATTTTGTTCAGTCGAAAACCGGTGGCCCTAAAATGCAGGTATTGCGCGTTGAAGGTGACACCCTGTATTGCGCGAGGGTGGATGATGCGACCAAAAAAGAGATTGAAGTGAAGGCAGAGAGCGTCAACCTCTATCACGAAGAGGGCGATTTTGGCGTGTGCTGAAACAAACCGGCCCCGTTAGCGGGGCCAGACGATCAGGGCTTATCCTGCTGCAGATTGTCGTTACCCAGCCCGCCAATAAACGGCAACCGCAGGCGGAACGGGGTAAAGTCGAGGCCCATGTTCAGACCCAGCAGATTCACTTCGAACCCCTCTTCCGCTCCCAGCGTGACACCTGCCACACCCAGAACCGATACCTGCAGACCTCGCCCGGATGGCGGCAGCCCGACCGGACGCCACAGTGGCCGGTAATCTTTGCCCAAGGCATTCGCAGGCAAATCGAGTTTTAAGGCCGGGACTTCGCGACCAATGTGCGCCAGAAAAGTATTGCTGTTGGGCCCCGGCCACGCGTGATAGGTCGTCGGCCAGGGATAGGATTGAATAGCCGCTTCAATCTGCGGGATCATCGCTTCTGCCTCGGGTCCGCGATGGTTCACCAGCAGCCGCGGTTTTGCACCATACCAGTAGCCATCGGGAAGATTGGTATTGTGACGCACTTTATCGCCACTGCCCCAGCTGATCACTTCATAGCGATTGTAGTGCGTTTCACCGGCACGTTTGAAGATGATCCAGGGATGCACCGCGACCCGCCCTTTCCAGCCATAGGTGGGCGCGGCATAGACCTGCACGATAGCCAGATTAGCGAAGGCGCGCGGGTCGGGCGCCATACCGGCTGAATCGCGTCGCGCCGACCACCAGCCGCCCCGCTCTGCGGTTTCGCTGTGACGGGTCGCCTGGGCGATACTGGCTCCCAGAGAGAGCAGCAACACGACAACAAAAAACAGGCTGAACACTTTGAGTGAGAGCATGACAACATTCCTGGTGGCGTCAGAATCAGGAAACGCCTGCGGTGCGGGCGGTTTCCGTAAGCGGCGGCTTTGAGATATGGACAATCGGTAAAAGCGGCGAGTCAAAAGCGGGCGTCAGACAGGAAACCCGACGTGCTTTTGCTGACCAGCAGAATAGCGTAATTTGCGGCAAAGTGAACAGAAAATCACCAGGTTCGGGTGCGGATGTGCTGAAAGGTTAAAACGGCGGATCGGCGGGCAGTCTGGGCAGAAAAAAGCCCGCTGAGAAGCGGGCTTGAACATCGTCAGGGTTAACCGGCTACAGGCTGATTCCCCACGCGATGATCAATGCCACTTTAAAAAACTATAAAATCAATAGGATGAAATTTGCTTTGCATGTAGATACCACACAAAAGCCATGGTAAGAAAACCTGGGAACTGTACTGATTGCGTCACCCGACGCAAAACGCTTTTAGACCGACAACTTGCACTCCACAAGGACATTCGTCCAAAAGCGGTTATTCAAAGAAGTCAACGCCCCGGGTAGGATCTTCCACTTGCCTCCACCAGACTTACATCATCACGAAGCAATTTCACCATCTCTTTATGATGTGCTGTTATCTGCTGATCGTCCCAGCTTATATTTCGAGTGATTTCCGCCATTCTCATGAGCTTGGGACTTTGACGTTCAATCGTATCCTTGAAGTTTTCGGCCTTCGCTCTGGGAAGGCTATTGCTGAATTTTGAGTTCGCGCTGACGCTTACGAGCGCGAGGTTGCCAAGCAGGTTAAGGCTAGAACCTGAAACAACTGCGCCAGACTGCTCTTTGTCCGGATGCTGTGGATAAAAGTGCTCAATGGAAGTTCTGAACTGAAATTTGAAATCTCGTTTTGAGGAATCGCTCAACAGAAGATAGTCGAGATACGAAAAGACGATACGGCTGATACCAAACCCTTGTGGTTGCTGATCTTCCTCAAAGGGGAATGTCTCTTTGACCTTGCTGCGGGCATACCCCTTCAACAAATCGGCAAGATCCGCATGTTTCGCTTCTTGAGGGGCTTTAACGAATAGCCAGCGAAGAACTTTGGTAATCCAGTGCATCGTTCGCGGAGAAGTGTAGGTAATCCGAAGCATGGACTGAAGCAGCAACACATCTCGGGTATGTGGGTCAGCACCGCCGTCCTCCTCTAAGTTTCCATTGCTGGCCGAGAAAACATGGATGTAAGTCGGGGCTGGCTTCTTGTCCGCGCCGCCTTTCTTTAATCGCTGGAGAGACCAATCCCCATCGTCACTGATGTTTGCCGTGAATTGGCGCTTCAAGATGAAGCCATCAAAGAGGTTGCGGCACTTGAGAAGCATGAATGCAAAGCTACGCACCCAATCGGCTTTAGCATCGGGTACATTATTTACGGTGTCGTCAAATGACTTGATGAGGCGCTTGTCGTCAAGCTGGCCTTCGTCTTCGACCTCATCGCCTTTCATAATTCTTAGGACGTGTAGCAGAAAGGCCGGAAAATCAATAGTCGAACGAAACCGCTCGTTGCCCTCGTCTTCAGTGGAATTTGACTCGATCTCTTTAGCGTATTTTGACAACGCCTCATCCAAGGACAACGATACCCCTTCGGAGGATTGCTTTGATGAATTGATGCCGGATTGCGGACGACTTTCCATTAGCGACGCGAAGCTGGTCACCTCCAGCCAGGACCATTCATCGCCAAATACTTTATTTCGCAAACTGGTGTCACCACGGGTCAGAGACATCTGGACATAAGAATCCATGTCAGCACAAGCATCCCAAATCCATGCGAAGCATTCACGTTCATATTGATTGGGCAGCTTGCTCATCAGGCGAGCCTTAACAATATCAACCTGCTTGAGTTGCTGCCCACGAGTGTTCATGATCTCAAAGTAGCGATTGAGGTCGGTATTGGGTGGCAGCGAGGCACGAACGACAGTCACCTTCGTTAGCAAGAAATCGGAGAATTTTTCGCGTGAGCGATTAAGGGCTTCATTTTGTTTGAAGAACTGATTGATGATGCTGTAGCCTTCATGGATGCCAGCATCTGCATTACTCGTGGAGCTATGCGGTCGGACGTGCTCCTTAGCCGCCTCCTGTGCTACTTGCCGCAGGGCTTCCGTTGCCCGTGCGCGCGACTCATATTGCAAGTGGCCTGCATGGCCAACCGACGGCTTCTCACCCTCACCGTCTTGCTCCAGGAAGGTCAGAAGCAGATAGAGGGTTGTAAGTCGTTGTTGTCCATCTATGACTTCGAACTCGTCCTCTCTACCCCGCTTGATTACAACTAGGTTCCCAAGAAAATAGTGGTCCTGGCCCCCAGCCACCGAGTCTTGAATATCGCTGATAAGTTGTTCAATCTGTTCGGCCCGCCAAGCATAGTTCCGTTGATAAACAGGAATCAGATAATTGTCCGCGAATAGCTTGCCGACAGTTAGCAGTTCGGGTTTCAACTCATTCTTGCTCATTGCAGCCCCTTGATAAAAGCAACGAGTTCCTTTTCGTGGTTATCGCTGTATGGCTGACTTGCTATTGAAAGTTTGCGGACAACACTTCCAGTCATCGCGTTGCGTAGCAAAACAAAAGGCGATTTATTTGCATCGTTTTTCCCTCGCGCTCGGTTGTCAGCAGATACAAATTGCACACGAAGTAACTCGACCCGTAAGGCATATGCCCATGCGAATAACCTATTTCGCACTTCATCCACATCTTCATCGCCAAACTTGTTTGTATAGCAAAGCAGTGCGGCAATGAACAATTCGTACACATAGCGGTAGCGACTTTGAGATGGGCCAAAGTTTTTGAAACCTCTATCGATAACCTCTTTCTCCAGTATCTTCAATTCGTCAAGCATGAATGTCACCATCTCGAAAAATGAGCGCCCAGCGATTATCGGGGCATCAAGCTGAAAGCGGCTGCGCCCGGCATTTCGTACATCATGTGTAGAGGACACTGCCCATGCACTTAGAAGTGGCATAGCGGCTTGTGCTGCAAGGTGATATCGCAGATTTGGCGAAAATGAACTGAGGGATTGTGATGAAATTCCCTTGAACATGCCGATGTCCCGAATAGCAAATTCGAGCGAGCTTTCGCCTCGTGACCACTTGGATATCCGGTATAAAAAAGTAGAAAAAAGCCTGTCCAGATCCTCATCTTTTACGGCTTCCCAAGCCTCAACGACAGCCACTTTCATAACAGCGGACTCATCTTGCATTTCGCGCAGGTGGTGTGCTTTGAGCAAGTCGTGAGGGGCAAGCGGTTTGCCGCGATAGTTCTGGGAATCAAAGACACGAAATGCCTCGTCAATATCGTCCGTCACAATGCGCACCAACTGACATTTGTGACAGGTAAAATCCAAAAATTCTTTTTTATCGTCCAAATGCGACAGGCGCCTTTGAAGCTCCATCCAAACCAAAGAGACAGGGGTTTCGCTGTTACCAGACACCGAGATCTGATGATTTATCGGATCTAAGGCCGCAAGAATCATTCGCAAAGTCAGCAGACGTTGCTGTCCGTCGACTACATTAAGATACTCACCATCATCATGAAGAATGATTGCACCCAAAACATAGGGAATCTCTTTTCGTTTGGTATCTTGAAGAGCTTCGCTGAGATCATCCACTAGTTGTAGAGCGGTCGATACTTCCCAACTGTATGGGCGTTGATAGTTCGGTATCCGAAGGCCTTGCTTGAGTAGTTCATCCACGGTGACTGCACTAACACCGTGCTCTCCGTTAATCGCCATTGCTATGTTCCGTCATTGAAGCTTTTGTATTTTCTCTGCGTGTTTTCCGCAAACTTTATTCACCCATATGCAGACTTCGATTCCGAGCGGCGGCTGTCTTGTTCACAATTTCGATCAGGAGGTGCTCTTCTGGCGCATATTTAACGATCTGTAGGCTTGGGTCGAGAGAGCGGTTCTGACTAAAAGCCGGCATCGATAGCGTCAGCACAGCTCTGCAATGCATCCGGTTGTCGATACCATGGCATTTGCTGATACGTTCACGTTGTATTTGCTATATCTTCGATTCAGCGTCGGCCTTATACCATGAAAAATGCCATTGATAATGTAGTTAATATCATCAATGGCACTCACTAAATCAATTAAAACAATAGGTTAAATAATAGCCTCATTCCCACTCAATCGTCGCCGGTGGCTTACCGCTGATGTCATACACCACGCGGGAGATCCCGTTGATTTCATTGATGATGCGGTTAGAGACGCGGCCCAGGAAATCATACGGCAGATGCGCCCAGTGAGCGGTCATAAAGTCGATGGTTTCCACCGCGCGCAGTGAAACCACCCAGTCATATTTACGGCCATCGCCCATCACACCGACCGAGCGAACCGGCAGGAAGACGGTGAACGCCTGGCTGACTTTGTTGTAGAGATCCGCTTTGTGCAGCTCTTCGATGAAGATAGCATCGGCACGACGCAGCAGATCGCAATACTCTTTCTTCACTTCGCCCAGCACGCGCACGCCCAGACCCGGGCCCGGGAACGGATGGCGGAACAGCATGTCGTACGGCAGGCCCAGCTCCAGACCAATCTTACGCACTTCGTCTTTGAACAGCTCTTTCAGCGGCTCAACCAGGCCCATCTTCATCTCTTTCGGCAGGCCGCCAACGTTGTGGTGCGACTTGATGACGTGCGCTTTACCGGTGGCTGATGCCGCCGACTCGATCACGTCCGGATAGATGGTGCCCTGCGCCAGCCACTTAACGTCTTCCAGCTTCAGCGCTTCTTCGTCAAACACTTCCACAAAGACGCGACCAATGGTTTTACGCTTGGCTTCAGGTTCATCAATACCCGCCAGTGCGTCCAGGAAACGCTGCTCAGCCGGGACATGGACAATATTGAGACCAAAGTGATCGCCAAACATATCCATCACCTGCTGCGCTTCGTTCAGGCGCAGCAGACCGTTATCCACAAACACGCAGGTCAGACGGTCGCCAATGGCACGGTGCAGCAGCATCGCCGTTACCGATGAATCCACACCGCCAGACAGACCGAGGATAACTTTGTCATTTCCTACCTGCTCACGCAGACGTTCTACCGCATCTTCGATGATTTTGGCTGGCGTCCACAGGGCTTCACATTCACAAATGTCGATGATGAAGCGCTCAAGCATCCGCAGGCCCTGACGGGTATGGGTCACTTCCGGGTGGAACTGCACGCCGTAGAAACGCTTCTCTTCGTTCGCCATGATGGCAAACGGACAGGTTTCGGTGCTGGCAACGGTTACGAAGTCAGCCGGGATAGCGGTGACTTTATCGCCGTGGCTCATCCAGACATCCAGCAGCGGTTTACCGGCCGCGCTGATCGCATCTTCGATATCGCGAACCAGAGCGCTTGGCGTGGTCACTTCAACCTGCGCATAACCGAACTCGCGTTCGTTTGAACCGGCAACGGCGCCGCCCAGCTGCATCGCCATGGTCTGCATACCGTAGCAGACGCCCAGGACCGGCACGCCAGCATTAAAGACATATTCCGGCGCTCGCGGGCTGTTCAGTTCGGTGGTGCTCTCCGGGCCACCGGAAAGGATGATGCCGCTTGGGTTGAACTGGCGAATCTGCTCTTCGCTCACATCCCATGCCCAGAGTTCACAGTAAACGCCAAGCTCGCGCACGCGGCGTGCCACCAGCTGAGTATATTGCGAGCCGAAATCGAGAATCAGAATGCGATGCTTATGGATATTTTCCGTCGTCATTGAGGGGGTTCCAGAACGGTGACTTAATAAATAAAAGCGCCCGGCTGAAGCCGGGCGGGAAATCGAAATTACGAGCCCATACGGTAGTTCGGTGACTCTTTGGTGATGGTCACATCATGTACGTGACTCTCATTGATGCCAGCGCCGCTGATGCGGACAAACTCCGCTTTAGTGCGCAGGTCATCAATGGTCGGGCAACCGGTCAGGCCCATGCATGAACGCAGTCCACCCATCTGCTGATGGACGATCTCTTTCAGACGGCCTTTATAGGCCACGCGGCCTTCGATGCCTTCCGGCACCAGCTTGTCAGCGGCGTTATCGGTCTGGAAGTAACGGTCTGAAGAGCCTTTGGACATCGCGCCCAGTGAACCCATGCCGCGATAGGATTTAAATGCACGACCCTGGTATAGTTCGATCTCGCCCGGAGACTCTTCGGTGCCCGCCAGCATTGAACCCACCATGACACAGGAGGCTCCCGCCGCGATCGCTTTTGCGATATCACCGGAGAAACGGATACCGCCATCGGCGATGACCGGAATACCGGTGCCTTCCAGTGCAGTCACGGCGTCAGAGACGGCGGTGATCTGCGGAACACCGACACCGGTGACGATACGGGTGGTACAGATAGAGCCAGGGCCGATACCGACTTTGACCGCGCTGACGCCGGCCTCAACCAGTGCCAGTGCGCCGGCACCGGTAGCGACGTTACCGCCGACAATTTCGAGGTCCGGATATTTAGCACGGGTTTCACGGATACGGGAGAGCACGCCTTCAGAGTGACCGTGAGAGGAGTCAATCAGCAGCACGTCAACGCCCGCAGCAACCAGCGCATCAATACGCTCTTCGTTGCCTGCACCGGCACCGACAGCGGCACCCACACGCAGACGGCCCTGCGCATCTTTACAGGCGTTAGGCTTACGTTCGGCTTTCTGGAAGTCTTTAACGGTGATCATGCCCAGCAGATGGAAGCTGTCATCCACGACCAGCGCTTTCTCTACGCGCTTTTCATGCATTTTGTGCAGCACGACATCACGCGCTTCACCCTCTTTCACCGTCACCAGACGGTCTTTCGGGGTCATGACCGCAGAAACAGGCTGAGAGAGATCGGTCACAAAGCGCACGTCACGACCGGTGATGATACCGACCAGTTCATTGTCGCGGTTAACTACCGGATAGCCTGCAAAGCCGTTGCGCTCGGTCAGCGCTTTGACGTCAGCCAGTGGGGTGGTCGGCAGTACGGTCTGCGGTTCAGTCACGACGCCGCTCTCATGTTTCTTCACCTTGCGCACTTCGTCCGCCTGGCGTTCAATCGACATATTTTTATGGATGAAGCCAAGGCCGCCTTCCTGTGCCAGCGCAATTGCCAGACCCGCTTCGGTCACGGTGTCCATGGCAGCGGAAAGCATAGGAATGTTTAAACGGATGTTTTTGGTCAGCTGTGTGCTGAGATCGGCCGTATTAGGCAGGACGGTGGAGTGAGCAGGAACGAGCAGAACGTCGTCAAAAGTGAGTGCTTCTTTAGCGATTCTTAACATGGCAATACTCCACCTCGGGTGATTGAGATTAGATAAAATATTGCCGCGGCATTATACAGGCCGTAATCGATTGCCTCCACTATTATTTACGAAAAACTCTTGATCCGCACTGGCAGCCCTGTAGTATCGGTGAATTAACCTGCTGATTTGGAATTTGATCTTCGTCACATGTCGCTGCCATCCAACGCCAATATTTTTACCGTCAGCCGTCTCAATACGACAGTGCGTCAGCTGCTGGAGAAAGAGATGGGCCTGGTCTGGATCAGCGCCGAGATCTCCAACTTCACTCAGCCGGCTTCCGGTCACTGGTACTTCACGCTGAAGGATGATGGC
The DNA here is from genome assembly GCF_059731105.1 of Type-F symbiont of Plautia stali. Taxonomy (NCBI): domain Bacteria; kingdom Pseudomonadati; phylum Pseudomonadota; class Gammaproteobacteria; order Enterobacterales; family Enterobacteriaceae; species Type-F symbiont of Plautia stali. The sequence goes on from NZ_AP035909.1 coordinate 3,057,646, forward strand.
GCTCAGGTGCGCTGCGCCATGTTCCGCAACAGCAATCGTCGCGTCACTTTTCGTCCGCAGCACGGCCAGCAGGTGCTGGTGCGCGCCAGCATCACCCTTTACGAGCCTCGTGGCGACTATCAGCTGATTGCCGAGAGTATGCATCCGGCGGGCGAAGGGCTTTTGCAGCAGCAGTTTGAACTGCTTAAGGCAAAACTGTCGACCGAAGGATTGTTCGACCCGCAGCATAAACAGCCGCTGCCGGAACCGGCGCGTCAGGTTGGGGTGATCACCTCGGCGACCGGCGCCGCCCTGCACGATGTGTTACGCGTGCTGCATCGCCGCGATCCCTCCCTGCCCGTGGTCATCTATCCTACTGTCGTGCAGGGTGTCGATGCGCCTGCGGCTATCGTCCGGGCGATTGAAGTCGCTAACCTGCGCAATGAATGCGACGTGTTAATTGTCGGGCGCGGCGGCGGTTCGCTGGAAGATTTGTGGAGCTTTAACGACGAACGGGTAGCGCGCGCGATTTTTGCCAGCCGCATTCCCATCGTCAGCGCAGTCGGACACGAAACCGACGTCACCATTGCCGACTTCGTCGCAGATTTACGCGCGCCCACACCGTCGGCCGCAGCAGAAATTGTCAGCCGCAATCAGCTTGAATTGCTGCGTCAGCTGCAGTCGCAGCAGCAGCGGCTGGAGATGGCGATGGATTACTATCTGGCGCGCCAGCAGCGGCTTTACAGCCGCCTGGAGCATCGCCTGCAGCAGCAGCATCCGCAGCTGCGTCTGGCCCGCCAGCAGACTGCCCTGTTCCGCCTGCAGCAGCGTCTCGGTGATGCGATGGAAACCCGTCTGCGTCACGCTACCCGTCAGCAGGATCGCCTGCAGCACCGGCTCAGTGCCCAACAGCCGCAGCAGCGCCTGTTCGAAGCGCAGAAGCAACTGCAAAGCTGGCACTACCGCCTGCAGCAGAGTATGACCACTCAGCTGAGCAGCGGAAAACAGCAGTTTGGTCAGCTGGTAGCGCAGCTGGAGGGCGTCAGTCCCCTGGCCACGCTGGCACGCGGATTCAGCGTCACGACCGACACCACCGGACAGGTGGTGAAAAAAACGGCGCAGCTGCAGAGCGGCGACTTGCTGCGCACCCGTCTGGATGATGGCTGGGTCGAAAGCCAGGTCACACAGTTACTGCCTGAGAAAAAGCGTCGCCGCAAAACCGCCTCCTGACCCGCTCCGCTCTCATCGCCCTTCCTTTCCAGTTATGGCTGGTCTCATTTACCGCGTGCATTCGCCGTGACCGGTCTATACTTTCTGGTACATCTCTGCTGCCAGAGCGTTTCAGATGGCCTGTCAACGTGGTCTGTCTGACGGGTCTGTACTCTCCGGTACCTCTTTCTCAGCTGCCAAGGAGTTTCAGATGGCTTACTGCGTTATTCCTCCCTATATCCTTCGTAAGATCATTGCTCACGGTTCCGGTCACCAGCAGGCGCAGGCGCGTCGCACCCTCACCCACGTTCAGCACCTGATGGCAGAACACTGGCAAAAGCCCGCCGTGGCTAAAACGGCGGCGGGCGGCCATGTGGACCGGGAAATTTATGATGCCCAGGGCAGAGAAACCCTGCCCGGTAAGCTGATTCGACAGGAGGGCCAGTCCGCCAGTGATGATGTGGCGGCTGAAGAAGCCTGGGACTACCTCGGCATCACCTATGACTTTTTCTGGCAGGCTTATCAGCGTAACTCGCTGGATAATCAGGGGCTGAAGCTGCTCGGTACCGTCCATTACGGAGAGAAGTATCAGAACGCCTTCTGGAACGGTCAGCAGATGGTATTTGGTGACGGTGACGGCGAAATTTTTAATCGCTTTACCATTGCGATTGATGTGGTGGCACATGAACTCGCGCATGGCGTCACGGAAAATGAAGCCGGATTGATCTACTTTGAGCAGGCGGGCGCACTGAATGAGTCCCTGTCTGACGTCTTTGGCTCCCTGGTCAAACAGTACAGCAAGAAACAGCGCGCCGAAGAGGCGGACTGGATTATCGGTGAAGGCCTGCTGGCAAGCGGCATCAATGGGCGCGGTTTGCGTTCAATGTCTGAACCCGGCACCGCCTACGATGACCCGATGCTGGGTAAAGATCCGCAACCGGCGCACATGGATGACTATGTGAAAACCCGTGAAGATAATGGCGGAGTTCACATCAACTCCGGTATTCCTAACCGGGCATTTTATCTGGCGGCCACCGCGCTGGGCGGCTTTGCCTGGGAGCAGGCAGGCTACGCCTGGTATGACACCCTGTGTGACGACGAGCTGCCTCAGGATGCGGACTTCAAGACCTTTGCCCGCTTCACCGTTCAGCACGGTGAAAAGCGCTTTAATTCGTCGGTCGGCCGTGCCATTGAACAGGCGTGGAAGGAGGTTGGCGTGCTATGAGTGAACTGCCCGAACTCACCGATGACGCTACGGTCATCGTCGCGCGTGAAGGCGGCATGGCCTTTATTCCGGGGCTGCGCGCCGAGCGTCGCTTTATGCTGGGCGATCTGCCACCGCCTGAAAAACAGCGCGTCTGCCATGCGCTGGAACAGGCGATGCCGCTGGGCGAACCCGAGGAGAAAGCCGCGCAGGTGGGCAGTGGCGATCAGCGCTATTTTCGCATTCAGATCCAGTACGCGACCCGCCGTGAGGTTGGCACCATTGTGCTGCTGATCCCGGAACAGGTCGCCCCTCCCGAATTGCAGGCGCTGTGGCGCGACGGCAAATAAGCAAAAAAAGGGCCGACAATGTTGGCCCGTAGAGAGCTGATAATCTGATGTGAATCTGGCTGCAACGGATAAGCTTAAAGTGAAGGTAACACGGTCAGAGGAGGAAAGCGTCCCGCGCCAGGGACGGCGCGGGCCGAGCCGTCATGGATGACGGTTTTGCGACTTTCCGATCTGACCGTGTTTCCTGAGCATGCCCGCTCTTACAGCGAACCGGCCAGAATTTTTTCAAAAAAAAGGGCCGACAATGTCGGCCCTTTTCCTTTTGCGATATTACTTACTGTCTGGCAGCGCGTAAGCAATCACGTAATCACCGCGGTCCGGTGACTGACGTGCGCCACCTGCCGAGATGAGGATGTACTGCTTACCATCTTTCGGTGAGACGTAGCTCATCGGGCCACCCTGACTGCCGACCGGCAGGCGCGCTTTCCACACCTCTTTACCGGTTGAAGAATCAAAGGCGCGCAGATAGTAATCCTGGGTACCGGCGATGAAGACCAGGCCACCCTGCGTTGCCAGCGTTCCGCCCAGCGTCGGCATACCAATCGGCATTTTCACGCCCATTTTGATACCAAACGGTCCGGTGTCCTGCACGGTACCAACCGGCACCTGCCAGACGATTTTCTGGGTTTTCATGTCGATCGCTGACAGCGTACCAAATGGCGGCTTCTGACAAGGGATGCCCAGCGGAGACATGAAGCGGTTTTTGTTTACGGCGTACGGCGTGCCTTTCAGCGGTACTGCACCCATACCGGTGTTGATCGCTTCGCCACCGTTGCTGCCACGTGAAATGCTGTTGGTGTCAGCCGGGATCATCTGCACCCACAGGCCGAGACGCATATCGTTAACGAACAGCAGATGATTGTTAGGGTCAGTCGACATGCTGCCCCAGTTCATTCCACCCAGCGAGCCCGGGAAGCTCAGCGACTTGTCGGTGTCCGGCACGGTGAACAGGCCGTTATAACGCATCGATTTAAAGGCAACACGGCAGGCCAGCTGATCAAACGGCGTCGCTCCCCACATGTCAGACTCTTTCAGCGTCTGGTTGCCAATCTGCGGCATGCCGGTCGAGTGTGGCTGGGTTTTGGTGTACTGCTCGTTCGGGATATGGCCCTGCGGCATCGGCAGCTCTTCGACTTTGGTCAAAGGCTTACCGGTCATCCGGTCGAGCACAAAGATCATGCCGGTTTTACCGCCGATCACCACCGCTGGCGTGGTGCTGCCATCTTTCTGCGGGAAGTCGATCAGGCTTGGCTGCATTGGCAGGTCAAAGTCCCACAGATCGTTGTGCACGGTCTGATAGACCCACTTCTCTTTACCGGTGGTGGCATCCAGCGCCAGCACGGATGCGCCATATTTGTGATCCAGTGGGGTACGGTTCGCGCCCCAGAGGTCAACAGAGGAGCTGCCCATCGGAATGAACACGGTATTCATGGTCGGATCGTATGACATCGGAGCCCAGGAGTTCGGCGTACTGCGGGTGTACTCCTTGCCCGGCATCAGGATCGCATTCGGGTCAACGTTGCCCGGGTCAAACGCCCAGCGCATCTTGCCGGTGATAACGTCGAATCCACGCAGCACGCCGCCCGGCATATCGGTCTGTACGTTATCCGCCACGCGTCCGCCAACCACGACAGTGGTGCCTGCCAGCGTAGGGGCTGAGGTCAGCTGATACTGCGGGTCTGGCGCCTTACCGATGCCGGCTTTCAGATCGACAATGCCGTGATCGCCAAAGTCTTCACAGAACTCACCGTTGTCGGCGTTGATGGCAATCAGACGCGCGTCGATGGTGTTCATCAGAATACGACGCTGACAGGTGTCACCGGCAGGCAGGGTAACGGCCGTTACCGGAACTGACCCCGGCTTGTCCGGCTGTTGCAGCGGTTTCGTCGCGTCAAAGTAAGCCAGGCCACGGCAGCGCGGCCAGACTTCAGCCTGCGCATTGATTTCGCGTTTCCAGATCTGCTTACCGCTGTTCGCTTCCACCGCAATCACATTATTGTGTGGGGTGCAGAGATAAAGCGTGTTGCCAATCTGTAACGGCGTCTGCTGATCTTCTGCGCCGTTACCGGTCGGGCTGATCGGGGTGTCACCGGTGCGGAAGGTCCAGGCAACTTTCAGATCTTTCACGTTGTCGCGGGTAATCTGGTCCAGCGCCACAAAGCGACTGCCCTGCGGCGTATTGCCGTAGTTATCCCAGTCTTTCTGCTGTTTGGTTTTATCGACCGGGATCAGCGGCAGCTCTTCACCATTACCGGCCACGGTAGGATGCGGCTGGAACATCTGCACCAGCGTGACCACCATGCCTGCGGCCAGCAGTGCGGAGAAGGTATAGGAAGGTTTTGCCAGTGAGGGCTTACCTTCATGCTTACGCAGTGAAGGCCAGATCAGGAAGGCCAGCAGTGTCAGTCCGGCTGGCACCATCAGGCGTGAGACCAGCGGCCAGAAATCCAGCCCGGCATCAAACAGCGACCAGATCAGCGTGCCGATAAAGACCAGCAGGAAAAGAACCGCTGCCGACGATTTGCGGCGGAAGAACTGAATTGCGGAAAGTACGATGACGATCCCTGCAATCAAAAAGTACCAGCTGCCGCCAAGTGCAACCAGTTTGCCGCCACCGATTGCAAAGAACAGACCGGTAGCAAGCAGCACCAGTCCGAGCAGCACGGATGCGATTCCCAACCCCCTGGCGGAGCGGGAGGATGTTTCAGCCATAAACTATCTCTCCTGAATAAACAGAACGTCCGGACAGGTGCCGTCCGGACTCCGCGCCTTAAACGTTCTGCGCAGAGCCCCGTTCTGTTTCAAATCAATTATAAACAGACCCGCGTCCGTAAGAATCTGAGGGCCGGAAGCATACAGATGTGGCTGGCCCCTCCCACGACGCGGCAGGATTGTACCACCTGGTACATAACCGAGTGAACATATACAACTCATTTGTTACGACGTAATAGCATTTTTGCTACAAAACGGCGGGCGGGTCGGGTTCACCGGTGCGTTTAATCATAGCCAAATCTTACGGTGTGGACGGCTGAAACTGCACCCGCCTGCGCGAGATCAATCCGTGGCCATGTTGACAAAAATAGTCGACCGCACCGCAGGCTTTCAGTACCGTCAGTGGCTGGTGACAGTCCGGACAGACGGGCTGCGCCGGATAGTGCGCACTGCAGCGGTCACAGATAAATTCGCCGTCGCTGAGCCGCAGTGGCTGCTGACATTTTTCGCAGTGAATAGTCACCTTTCTCCTCCTGAGTGGCGTGTTCAGCATAAAAAAAAGAGGGCCTCATGGCCCTCTTCTCGTTAACGCTTATTCTTTTTCATATGCGCCATCAGACGCTTACGTTTACGCTGCTGAGTCGGCGTCAGCAGGTTACGCTTGCCTTCGTAAGGGTTCTCACCCTCTTTGAACTGAATACGGATTGGCGTTCCCATCACATTCAGGGATTTGCGGAAATAGTTCATCAGGTAGCGCTTGTAAGAATCTGGCAGATCTTTCACCTGATTCCCGTGGATGACCACGATGGGCGGGTTGTAACCACCGGCATGGGCATACTTAAGCTTAACGCGTCGGCCGCGCACCAGGGGTGGCTGGTGATCGTCTGCCGCCATGTTCATGATGCGCGTCAGCAGCGAGGTGTTTACGCGCCGGGTCGAACAGTCATAGGCTTCAGTGATCGATTCAAACAGGTTACCCACGCCGCTGCCGTGCAGCGCAGAGATAAAGTGGATGCGGGCGAAATCGATAAAGCCCAGACGGAAGTCCAGCGTCTCTTTCACTTCGTCACGCACTTCCTGCGACAGGCCATCCCATTTGTTAACCACGATTACCAGCGAGCGGCCACTGTTGAGAATAAAGCCCAGCAGGGAGAGATCCTGATCCGAGATACCGGCGTGGGCGTCGATGACCAGCATCACCACGTTGGCATCTTCAATCGCCTGCAGCGTCTTGATCACCGAGAATTTCTCTACGGTGTCAGAGATTTTGGCGCGCTTACGCACCCCGGCGGTGTCGATCAGTACGTAATCACGTCCGTCACGCTCCATCGGAATATAGATACTGTCGCGGGTGGTGCCGGGCATATCGTAGACTACTACGCGGTCTTCACCGAGGATACGGTTAGTAAGCGTTGACTTACCTACGTTAGGGCGCCCCACGATGGCCAGCTTGATAGGTAAACCTGTCGGGTCGAAGTTTTCTTCTTCCTCGGCGGCTTCCTGCTCAGCAATCTCCTCGGCGTCCAGCGCCGCCCAGTAGGCCTGGTTCTCTTCTTCTTCGGTCAGTTCGACCGGCTCAACCGTCTCCATCCACGGCAGCAGCGCCGTTTCGATCAGGCTGGTGACACCGCGACCATGCGATGCCGCAATGGCGTGGATCTCGCCCAGGCCGAGTGAGTAGAAGTCGATAACCGCCTGATCCGGATCGAGCCCGTCAGTTTTATTCGCCACCAGGAAAGTGGCTTTCTGGCGGGAACGCAGGTGTTTAGCGATTTGCTGATCGGCGGCCATCATGCCCGCACGTGCGTCAACCATAAACAGTACGACATCCGCTTCTTCAATCGCCAGCAGTGACTGCTCGGCCATCCGCGTTTCAACACCCTCTTCAGTGCCGTCGATACCACCGGTATCAATAACAATAAATTCGCGCCCTTCCACTTCGGCGCGACCATATTTGCGATCGCGAGTCAGTCCGGGAAAATCCGCTACCAGCGCATCACGAGTGCGGGTTAAGCGGTTAAATAGCGTAGATTTTCCCACATTGGGACGCCCAACCAGCGCGACCACAGGTACCATAACAAAATGCCTCAATAAAAAATGAATCGCCCGAATGGCGTGATTATAACGGCTCTGGCCGTTAAGTTCAGGCTTAAGGCGCAAAGAATACCATGCCTGACTAAAAACGAAACGGCCCCTGATTAAATCAGGAGCCGTCGGAACGGAGGATTTCACCTGCCGGACGTTTACCCGTTAACGGGTAATCGCATAAACCTCACCATCTTTCGACTGGATCAGCAGCTTGTCGCTGGCGACCACGGGCTCGGTCTGGAAACCGGAACTGTCCAGCTTCTGCTGCGCGACAAAACGGCCGTCGGTGGTGTTCAGCCAGTGCAGATACCCTTCGCTGTCGCCGACCACCAGATAGCCGTTGTAGAGCACCGGTGAAGTCAGGTTGCGATGCAGCAGATCGCTCTGACGCCAGATAGCGACGCCACCATCCGCGTTCAGGGCAATCACACGGTCATCCTGATCGACCAGATAGATGCGGCCGGCATCAACAATCAGATCTTTCACACCGCCGATTTCGCGTTTCCACAGAATCTGGCCGGAACGCAGATCCAGCGCCGTCAGGTCACCGTTGTACGCCAGCGCGTAAACCACGCCGTTGACGATAACCGGGGTCGTATCGACATCGTTCAGACGATCGATTTCGGTTGCGCCGCTGACCTGAGAAATACGCTGCTGCCAGATCAGTTGTCCCTGGTTCAGCACAACGGCACTGACGCGGCCGTTGTCACCACCGACAATGGCCCCGCCAAACGCAACAGCCGGAGCCGATTCACCGCGCAGTGAAAGCGCAGGCATATCCAGGTTAACGCTCCACTTCACTGCCCCGCTGCTCTGGTCCAGCCCCTGCAACATGCCGTTGCTGGTATGGATCAGCACCAGGCCATCGCTGACCACCGGACGTGACAGCGCTTCACCGGCGACTTTCGTCTGCCAGGCCAGGCTGCCATCGCTGCTGTTCAGGGCATAAACCTGACCGCGCTCGCTGCCGACATAGATCCGATCGCCATCCGCCGTCAGGCCGCCCGATAACAGGGCTGAGCGATTTTTCGAGAAGAAGCCGGTTTTCTCAGAGAGATCGACTTTCCATTTTTCTTTACCGTCTGCGGCATCCAGCGCTTTCACGATACCAAAGCGATCGGCTGCGAAGACCGTACTGTCCTGCCAGGCAGGATGCAGATTGGAGTAGAAATCACCCACGCCATCGCCGACTGAGGTGCTCCACACTTTCTCTGGCGTAAACTGATTTTCCACCTTCGGCAGCGGGGCCATTTTCACTACATCTTCTTCGCCGCTAAACAGCGAACAACCGCTGAGCAAAGTGACTGAAATCAGTCCCGGCAGCAGGTATTTACGTAATTCCATGCGCTCTCTCTTGACTGGCTTAGCTTAAGTTATTCATCTTCATCTGCATCATTTGCTTCAATGCCGGAGAGGCGTCAGATTCCACCCCTTTACTCCAGGCATCGCGCGCGCCCTGCTTGTCGCCTTTGGCCAGCAGCGCTTCGCCGCGAATATCGGCCACAATGGCTGTCCAGCCATCACCCTTCACACCGTCAAGGGTTTTAAGCGCCGCATCCGCTTGATTCTGTTGCAGTTGAATGCGAGCCAGACGCAGGTTAATGACCGCCTGCAGATTGGCATCTTTGGTATCTTTCAGTCCGTTTTGCAGCAGTGCTGCGGCTTTATCAAGCTGACCGGCATCCACATACTGCTTCGCCAGATCCATCGCCGCCAGCGCACCGTAAGTGTTGCTGTTTTCGCTGGCAAACCGGTTAACCGCTTCCAGCGTCTCAGGTTTGCCCGCCTGCATGGCGGTGGTCAGCTGCTGATATTGGGCCGATACCGTTTTTGCGGTATCGTCCTGATGACTGCTCCAGTAACGCCAGCCACCCAGCGCAGCAATGCCGATGACTACGCCAATGGCTAACGCCTTACCATTGCTGGTAAAAAAGTTGCGCAGCGCTTCGGTCTGCTCGTTCTCATTGCTATACACTTCCACGCAATCCTTCTCCTTTCTATGGTTGGTGCTGTGTTACGCCTGTAACAGCGTGCGCAATACAGCAGCAGCCTCTGCCTGATCCAGCGTTTGCTGCTCGCCACGGCGCAGATCTTTCACCACGACCTGACCGGCTTTGACTTCATCCTCGCCCAGCACCAGCGCGACGCGAGCGCCCCACTTGTCAGCGCGGGCAAACTGCTTCCTGAAGTTGCCGCCGCCAAAGTTAGTCATCAGCCTCAGCTCTGGCGCTTCATCGCGCAATTTCTCAGCCAGCTGCATCGCAGCGGACTGCACGCCCTGACCGGAAGCGATAACATAGACATCCACATTGCTCGTCGGTTCAAATTCCGGATTCACCGCCTGAACCAGCAGCACCAGACGCTCCATGCCCATCGCGAAGCCCACCGCAGGGGTGGCACGTCCACCGAGCTGCTCTACCAGGCCGTCATAGCGACCGCCGCCGCACACGGTACCCTGTGAACCCAGGCTGTCGGTGACCCACTCAATCACGGTGCGATTGTAGTAATCCAGGCCGCGCACCAGACGCTGATTGACGGTGTAGCGGATGCCCGCGTCATCCAGCAGGGCACACAGGCCGCTGAAATGGTCGCGTGATTCGTCATCAAGATAGTCGCCGAGCTGCGGCGCATCATTCAGCAGCTGCTGAATATCGGGATTTTTACTGTCGAGAACGCGCATCGGGTTGCTGTACATGCGGCGTTTGCAATCCTCATCCAGCACCTCTTTGTGCTGTTCGAGGAAGGCGACCAGTGCGTCGCGGTAGTGCGCACGCGCTTCCAGTGAGCCGATGGAGTTGAGTTCCAGGCGAACGTGGTCGGCAATGCCTAAGGCTTTCCACCAGCGGGCGTTGAGCATAATCAGCTCCGCATCGATGTCCGGTCCCTGCAGACCAAACACTTCGACGCCGATCTGGTAAAACTGGCGATAACGGCCCTTCTGCGGACGCTCATAGCGGAACATCGGCCCCATGTACCACAGGCGCTGCTCCTGATTGTAGAGTAAACCGTGCTCAATACCGGCTCGCACGCAGCCTGCGGTTCCTTCCGGACGCAGCGTCAGGCTTTCGCCATTGCGGTCCTCGAAGGTGTACATCTCTTTTTCAACCACATCGGTGACTTCACCGATGGCGCGTTTAAACAGTGGGGTCTGCTCCACCAGCGGCAAGCGAATTTCGCTGTAGCCGTAGCTCGCCAGCGTCTGCTTGAGTACGCCTTCAATCCGTTGCCAGAGAGCGGTATCCGCAGGCAGGTAGTCGTTCATCCCGCGAATCGCCTGAATATTCTTCGCCACGTTAAAATCTCTTAATGCAAAAAAACCTGTCCGGCATCATACCTTATGAGGATGAAACCGCACAGGTTCAGTCAAAAAAGTCACGCACGCAGGCTGCGCACGCCATTATTTTTCCAGCTGCTGCACGTCAATCCGGCGGCTGGCATCCAGCATCGACGCTTTGGCACGAATGCGCGCTTCCAGCTGATCGATCATGTCATGGTTATCGAGACGATCGCGCTGACGCACGCCATCCTCGTAGAAACCACTCTTCTTGCTGCCACCGGTCACGCCCAGGGTCGAGAGCGTCGCTTCGCCCGGTCCGTTGACCACACAGCCGATAATGGAGACATCCATCGGCGTGATGAGATCTTCCAGACGCTGCTCCAGCGCGTTGACGGTGCCGATCACGTCAAACTCCTGACGTGAACAGGTCGGGCAGGCGATGAAGTTAATCCCACGCGAACGGATGCGCAGTGATTTCAGAATATCGAAGCCGACCTTGACCTCTTCAACCGGATCGGCCGCCAGCGAGATACGCAGCGTGTCGCCGATCCCTTCTGACAGCAGCAGACCCAGCCCAATCGCCGATTTGACTGCGCCAGCGCGCGCCCCGCCCGCTTCGGTGATCCCGAGATGCAGAGGCTGATCGATCTGTTTTGCCAGCAGGCGATAAGATTCCACCGCCAGGAAGACGTCAGAGGCTTTTACACTGACTTTAAACTGGTCGAAGTTGAGACGGTCGAGGTGATCGACGTGACGCATGGCCGATTCCAGCAACGCCTGCGGCGTCGGCTCGCCATACTTTTCCTGCAGATCTTTTTCCAGCGAACCGGCGTTAACGCCAATCCGGATCGGAATATTGTTGTCGCGCGCGCAGTCAACCACCATACGAATACGCTCATTGTTCCCGATATTACCGGGATTGATGCGCAGGCAGTCAACGCCATATTCGGCGACTTTCAGGGCGATGCGGTAGTCAAAATGGATGTCTGCAACCAGCGGCACGTTCACCTGCTGTTTGATCAGCCTGAACGCTTCTGCGGCATCCATGGTCGGCACCGAGACACGAACGATGTCGACACCGACGCGCTCAAGGGCTTTGATCTGATTTACCGTCGCTTCCACGTCAGTGGTGCGGGTGTTGGTCATCGACTGGACGGCAATAGGTGCGCCGTCACCGACCGGCACCTTGCCGACGTAAATGCGTCTGGATTTACGACGGATAATGGGTGCTTCGTTATGCATATTTCTTCTCCACAATTGCCCGGTACGCGATACGCTGTTATTGCGCACCCAACGTCAGGCGAGCAACCTGGTTATTACGGATAAAACGACTTAAATCAACGGGCTGATTCTGATATTGCACCTGAACCGCGGACGGCGCGCCAATTTTCAGACGATACGGAGGTGTGCCCGCGAGGCTCAGTTTACCACCACTACGCTGAATGCCGCTGAACAGTTTTTTGCCGGTGGCATCGCTCACTTCCAGCCAGCAGTCGGCGGTGAAGTTCATGACCACCGCATTCGGGTCGGCCGCCGGTTCACTGACTGCGGCAGCGCCGACCGGCATCTGTGGTGTCGTGCTGGTTGCAGGGTTAGTCGTGGCCGGTGCTGCCGATGTGGTGTCCTGTGGCGCCTGGCTCGGTGACACGACAGCATTGCTGCTGTCGGTCTGCGTTGTGGCTGGGGTAGTGGTCGTGCTGGCAGCCGGCGCAGAGGTGGCTGGCGTGCTGGTCGCGCTGTTGTCGCTGGCGGCCGTATTACTTTCGTCAGGCGCGGCTGGCGCCGCGCTGTCACCGCTGGTCTCACCCAGCGGAATCGACTGGCCGCTATCGCCGCTGCTGCCGTTCTGGTCGGTCATCGGCACCAGATCGTCCTGCGACGCTTTGTGATTCTGCCACCACCAGGCGCCGGTCAGGCCAATCACCACGAACACCACCAGCCAGGTAAAAATCATTAACCAGCCGTCGCGTTTCTTGCGGCGCTTGCCCAGGGAGAAACTTTGCATCGGCTCGATTTTTGCCGCCCGGACCGGCGTCTGTTTCGCCATCATCGGCAGCAGTTCCTCTTCAGGAATGTGCACCAGACGCGCATAAGAGCGGATGTAACCGCGCAGGAACGTCGAGGCTAAATCGGCAGGCGATTTGTCCTCTTCGATGTCACGCACGGTAGAGAGTTTCAGACACAGACGTTCAGCGACGTTCTGCTGTGACAGCCCCATCTGCTCACGGGCCAGACGCAGGCGATCACCTGTTGAATGTAATGCAGAGTTTTCTTGAGTGGCTTCAGTATTCATTAGCTAAATAACGCTGGTACTGTATCGATTGCGGAAAACGTCGCGCTAACTGGTCGCCATAACGTGAAACGTCTGCGGCATTTCCCTGTAGCGCGGCGAAACGTAAGTGTAACGCCAGACTGCGTGCCGTTTCGGGCAACTGTAGCTGGTAAACGTCGAGCAAAATCTGCACCCTCGCCAGATGGTTTTCAGCCATCTGCTTTTCAGCCTCCGCCAGCAGCGAATCAGCTTTTCGCCTGTCGGCTTCAATGGCCCGGCGTAGCGTCCTGCGGGCGGCAACAACATCTCCCGCCTGCAGGTAACAAAAACCTGCCAGTTCAAGCGCGTCGTTGCGTGCATCAGACGACGGAGCGGTTTCTGCCCGACTAAACTGTTGATGCGCTTCGTCATACTGCCCTAAAGCGCAGAGAAACGCACCGTAATTGTTAGCAACAAAACCATTATCCGGGGCCTGCTGCTGTGCCAGTATAAACCCTGCCTGGGCTGCTGTCTGATTGCCCTGCTGTTGCGCCAGTCGTGCCAGCGCAAGCGAGACCCGGTAATCCTCTGGCGCGGCGGCCTGCGCGCGCAGAAAGTTTCGCTCAGCGGCGGCATAATCACCCGCCGCCAGATAGTGCATCCCTAACTGCAGACGCACCTCTTCAGCACCGGATGAGTGCGGCTGGCTGACACACCCGCTTACAACAAACAGCGCCAGTACACTGGCGGGTAATCCGTTACGCACGATCGTTTCCCTCTGCCTGACATTGACAGGCTGCAGCCTGCCACGCGTCTTCACGTCAGGAAACGTTCTCTGTCACGCTTCTAGAGCGCCTTCACAGAGATGGCTTCACCCGCCATTTTTTTACGCAGCGTACGCTTGGTGCGGTCGATTACCTCACCCGCTAACTGGCCACAGGCGGCATCAATATCGTCGCCACGGGTTTTACGCACAATGGTGGTAAAACCGTAGTCCATCAGCACCTTGGAGAAGCGGTCGATGCGGCTGTTTGAGCTGCGGCCATAAGGTGCACCCGGGAAGGGGTTCCACGGAATCAGGTTGATTTTACACGGTGTTTCTTTCAGTAATGCGGCAAGCTCATGCGCATCGTCGGTACTGTCATTGACATGATCCAGCAGGACGTACTCAATGGTCACGCGTCCCTGGTTGGCGTTAGATTTGCCAATGTAGCGTTTCACCGCTGCCAGGAAGGTTTCGATATTGTACTTTTTGTTGATCGGAACAATATCATCACGCAGCTTATCGTTAGGCGCGTGCAGTGAAATGGCCAGCGCCACATCAATCATATCGCCCAGTTTGTCCAGTGCAGGCACCACACCTGAAGTAGAGAGGGTCACACGACGCTTGGAGAGACCAAAGCCGAAGTCATCCAGCATGATCTCCATTGCCGGAACCACATTATTGAGGTTGAGCAGCGGCTCACCCATGCCCATCATCACCACGTTGGTGATAGGACGCTGGCCGGTGATTTTTGCTGCGCCGACGATTTTCGCCGCACGCCACACCTGACCAATAATTTCTGACACCCGCAGGTTACGGTTAAAGCCCTGCTGTGCGGTCGAACAGAATTTACACTCCAGCGCACACCCCACCTGCGAAGAAACACACAGCGTGGCGCGGTCGCCTTCCGGGATATAGACCGTTTCCACCAGCTGATCGCCCACGCGGATGGCCCATTTAATGGTGCCATCAGTGGAGCGCATCTCTTCAGCCACTTCCGGTGCGCGGATCTCCGTCAGCTCCATCAGCCGGTTACGCAGCTTTTTGTTGATGTCGGTCATCTGCTCAAAATCGTCGCAGCAGTAGTGGTAAATCCACTTCATGACCTGATCGGCACGGAACGGCTTTTCGCCCAGCGACTGGAAAAACTCGCGCATCTGCTGACGGTTGAGATCCAGCAGGTTGATTTTCTGGCTTTTAGGGGAAACGACAATGGGGGATGCGGACGCGGACGTCACAATCTGTTCGGACATAATATTCTCTGGCCTCGTTGTTACACGTTATGGCGCTGTTCAGGGATAGGTGAAAAAAATTGCGCCTTCATTAAGCGAAGTCAATGAAGGCGCAATATTGTACAACATCTGCGGCCTGATAACAGGCGGGAGTGGCTCCCTCAGGCAGATTTTTGTAAAGCCGACCTGCTGTTTATCGCCAGGCGATTAACGGGTACGTGGGCAGATTTCGTTTTCGCCGAAGAAATAGGCGATTTCGCGGGCAGCGGATTCAGCAGAATCTGAACCGTGCGTGGCGTTTTCGGTGAAGCTGTCTGCGTAGTCAGCACGCAGGGTGCCAGCCAGTGCGTTTGCCGGGTTAGTCGCACCCATCAGGTCACGGTGACGCTGAACGGCATTTTCACCTTCCAGTACAGAAACGACAACCGGGCCAGAGGTCATGAATTCAACCAGACCATCAAAGAATGGCTTGCCCTGGTGCTCAGCGTAAAAACCTTCAGCCTGCTCTTTGCTCAGCTGCAGCATTTTTGCACCAACGATTTTGAAGCCAGCGCTTTCAAAACGGTTGTAGATAGCACCAATCACATTTTTAGCGACGGCGTTTGGCTTGATGATAGAAAAAGTACGTTCGATTGCCATGATGACCTCTGTCTTGACGTCCTGAAGAAACCGGCGGCGCAGCCCCCGGCCAATAAACGGCGCCGATTATAGGGGCTGAGTGCGGCATTGCCTATCAGAGATCCCTAATTTGTTGAAAATTCTTGATCTGAGTCGACGCAGAGGCGTCTTCGTTATGATTTTGCCTGAAAAAGCGCCGGTGCTGCGGCCCTGACGGACGATTCCTGAGCAGCACGCCAGGCTTTTTCTCCTCCCCTGCCCCATTTTATTAACGCATCGCTTGAGATGGTCTCCACATTCCCCGACACTGCTATCACAGATTGCTGAGATGAGGTTGTTATGACGACGCCACTGTTTGTGTCCGCCGACTGGTTACAAGAGCACTATGATGATGAGCGGCTTCAGGTTCTGGATGCGCGCATGTTGCCACCCGGCATGGAGGCCGTGCGTGATATTCAGGCTGAATATCTGGCGGGACACTTACCCGACGCCCCTTACTTCGATATCGAAGCGCTGTCCGACCACACCAGCCCCTATCCCCACATGCTGCCGCGCGCCGAACGCTTTGCCGTGGCGATGCGCGAGCTGGGCGTCAGCAGCGATAAACACCTGGTGGTCTATGACGAAGGCAATCTCTTCTCCGCGCCACGCGCCTGGTGGATGCTGAAGACCTTTGGTGTCGCGCAGGTGTCGATCCTGGCGGGCGGACTGCAGGGCTGGAAAGCAGCGGGATTTGCGCTGGAAACCGGCGAGGTCAGCCTGCCGGAAGGTGAGTTTGAGGCTCAGGCGGATGAAAGCCGGGTGAAACGTCTGACGGACGTGCTGCTGATCAGCCATGAAGGCGGCGCACAGATCGTGGATGCACGTGCGGCCAGTCGGTTCAACGCGGAAGTGGACGAGCCGCGTCCCGGATTACATCGCGGGCATATTCCCAACAGTCTGAACGTGCCGTGGAACAGTCTGGTAGAACAGGGAGAACTGAAGCCGGAGGCGGCGCTGCGCCAGCTGTTTGCTGACGCCGGCGTCGATATCAGCAAACCGGTAGTGGCCAGCTGCGGCTCTGGCGTCACGGCGGTGGTGGTAATCCTCGCGCTGACGGCGCTGGGAGCGCGGGATGTCACGCTGTATGACGGCTCCTGGGGTGAATGGGGCAGTCGCGACGACTTACCGATTGCGAAATAAAAAACAGGCGGCCCATGAGCCGCCTGTTTTTAACTGCGTCAGATAATCCGCTCGCTGCCCTTGAAGTCACGCAGGAAACTGCCCCAGCGACGTTCATAAAAGGGCGTGATGTGCGCGGTAAAGAAGTGGCTGATACCCCGGTCCTGCAGGGTAACTTCGCAGATATCAATCGGCGCATCGTCCGGCAGCGTATCCGTTGCCACGCTGCCCGCCGCCTGAATGATTGCCTCAATGTTGCTGTCCGCTTCGATACCAATCAGCAGATTAGGCGCTTCGTCGGCCTGCTCGCGAATGCTGGCAACAAAGGCGCGCCGCACCTCTTTGTGCTTGCTGAACAGCTGCGTCAGCGAGTCGATCATCTGCGCAGGCGGCTCGGCCACCTCAGAGAGCAGCAGGGCGTGCCCGCCTTCCAGCACGGTCTGCTGACTCAGCGCACTGCCCTGCTCCGCCAGCAGATGCGTAATCTCTGCCGGGGTAAACTCTTTGCCGGAAGGGAGTTTTGGATTGAGAAACAGCGTTTCGCCGCGCGTAATCTCAAACAGCGTCCGCACCGGCAGACGCAGCCAGGCCTGTTCACCCGTGACGGCTTCGCTCATCGCCTGTTCCGACGTGAAAAAAGGAATGATGCTGCTGCCATCCTCTTTTTCCCAGTGCTGCAGATCAACCGGCGTACTGGCATCGAGCTGTGGCTGGGTGCTTTCACCCGGTACCCAGACATCGGACTCCAGCAGCAGTTGAAAAAATTCGGGCCGATGGGCTGGCTCAGTTGCGGCCAGCTTCAGCACCTCTTCAAGACGGTTCATAGTTGCTCTCTGCATCGCGGTGGCATCGGCCACCGCTGGGGTCAGCTTATTTCAGTAACAGGTTGGCGATAGTGCGCACGCCCAGGCCGGTTGCGCCTGCGGCCCACTGATCGACCGCGCCTTTGCGATAGGTCGCAGAGCAGTCAATATGCAGCCAGCCCTGCTGATAGTGGCTGACGAAGTGGGACAGGAACGCTGCCGCGCTGCTGGCACCCGCCGCATGGGAAGGACTGGCGATATTGTTAAGGTCGGCGAAGTTAGACGGCAGGTGACTGCGATGGAATTCTGCCAGCGGCAGACGCCAGAAAGGTTCATTCTCGCTCACCGCGCTGCCCATCAGCGACTGCGCCATCACGTCGTCAAAGGTAAACAGCGCATGGTAATCGTTACCCAGCGCCGTTTTGGCTGCGCCGGTCAGGGTGGCAGCGTCGATCAGCAGCGTCGGATTCTGTTCGCTGGCATCGATCAGGCCGTCGGCCAGAACCAGACGTCCTTCCGCATCGGTGTTCATCACTTCCACCGATTTACCGTTGCGATAGCGAATGATATCGCCCAGTTTAAAGGCGTTGCTGCTGACCATGTTGTCGGCACAGCAGAGGTAGAGTTTGACGCGCTTGTTAAGTCCACGGGAAATCGCCAGCGCCAGCGCGCCGGTGACAGTCGCCGCTCCGCCCATATCTGACTTCATCGAATCCATGAAGCTGCTCTGCTTCAGGCTGTAGCCGCCGGTATCAAAGGTGATGCCTTTACCGACCAGACAGGCATAGACCGGCGCACTCTCATCACCGGTCGGGTTGTAATCCAGCGCCAGGAAGACCGGCGGGCGATTCGAGCCACGTCCTACGGTGTGCAGGCCCATGTAGCCCTGTTCGCGCAGATCGTCACCTTTGGTGATGCGATAGCTGACGGCGCTGCCGCCCACTTCACTGATCAGATCGATCGCCATGTGTGCCAGCTGTTCCGGCCCCAGATCTTCTGCAGGCAGGTTGATGACGTTGCGGACCCAGTCGATCGCTTTCAGACGACGGTCAAACTCCGCCTGCTCATGTTCGCCCAGCGCCGGCCACTCCACCTGACGCTGCACTTTCGGGCCACGGAAGCCCTGCCAGAATGCCCAGCACTGCTCAAGATGCCAGCCTTCGCCGGTGAGCGCCACGTGGCGGATCCCTTGGCTGTCGATTTTGTGCGCCGCACGCTGAATGGTATTCAGCGCATCCGCGCCGGTCAGATGCAGCGTCATGCCGCTGTCGTTGCTGCTGAGAATCGCTTTTTCGCCCCAGCGCGCATCGGCGGGCTGGCTGCTAAGCGTGATGTTCATCGGTTGTGTGGTCATCGAAAAGCTCCATAATCGTTATCTGTTTCATCCAGCCTGATTGTTATAACGGCTTTAATAAGATGTTAAATGCAATCCGCAGACAGACCTGATAACAGATTCCGTCGGGTGATGCCAGCGAAGTGCAATGACAGGTGCCGTTTCCGGATTCTGACCGGGTGTCAGGATTTCATTAATGCCCGCAGACGCGTCACGGATTTCTGCACCAGCGCGATGGCATAGTCGATCTCTTCATCGGTGGTGAAGCGTCCCAGCGAAAAGCGCAGCGAACTGTGCGCCAGCTCTTCACTCAGCCCCAGCGCCCGCAGAACATAGGAAGGCTCCAGGCTGGCGGAGGTACAGGCCGAGCCGGAAGAGAGCGCCAGATCTTTCAGCGCCATGATCAATGACTCACCCTCAACGTCAGCGAAACTGACGTTGAGAATATTGGGCGCGCTCTGCTGAGGATGGCCGTTAAGGGTCACGCCCGGCAGGGTGCTGATGCCCTGCCACAGACGCTCACGCAGCGCCTGCAGACGCGCCATCTCGGTTTCGCGCTCTTCAGCTGCGATGCGAAAGGCTTCCCCCATCCCGACAATCTGATGAACCGGCAGGGTGCCGGATCGCATACCGCGCTCGTGCCCGCCCCCATGGATCTGGGCGGCGATCTGCACGCGCGGTTTCCGCCGCACATAGAGCGCGCCGATGCCTTTCGGGCCATAGAGTTTGTGAGCAGAAAAGGACATCAGATCCACCGGCAGCACGCCGAGATCGACAGGCAGCTTGCCGACGCTCTGGGTCGCATCCACATGAAACAGAATCTCACGTTCGCGGCAGAGTTCACCAAAGGCGGCGATATCCTGAACCACGCCGGTTTCATTATTGACGTGCATCAGGGTGACCAGAATGGTGTCGTCGCGCAGCGCCGCCCGCAGCTGGTCAGGGGAGATAATGCCGTCAGTGCCTGGCGTAAGCCAGGTGACCTCAAAGCCTTCACGTTCCAGCTGCTGACAGCTGTCGAGTACCGCTTTGTGTTCGGTCCGGCTGGTGATGATATGTTTGCCGCGCGCCTGATGGGCGTGGGCCGCACCTTTGATCGCGAGGTTGTCAGATTCGGTGGCGCCTGAGGTAAAGACGATTTCACGCGGATCGGCATTGACCAGTTCGGCGATCTGATTACGCGCAACATCGACCGCTTCTTCAGACTGCCAGCCAAAACGGTGCGATCGCGAGGCCGGGTTACCGAACGTGCCATCCAGCGTCAGAAACTGCATCATTTTGCTGGCTACACGCGGATCGGCCGGCGTGGTGGCGGCGTAATCCAGGTAAATCGGTAATTTCATTGCGCTACAGCTCCGTATAAAAAATCATACGTCTTTATAGCAGATTCGGCCCTGACCGCGTTAGCAGTAAGGGCCGCAACAGGGGGGATTACGAGGCGCGCTGATTGATGTTGATTTCCTGAGTACGCGGGCTCTGGAAGCGGCGATTATCAATCGCATTCTGCCGGTCGGCGACATCCAGGATCTCCTGATTGTTCACCAGCTCAGCCAGCGTGATGTTATTCAGGAAGTCACTGATGCGCACACTCAGGTCGCGCCACAGTACGTGGGTCAGGCAACGTTCGCCGCCCTGGCAGCCCTCTTTCCCCTGGCACTTCGTTGCATCAACAGACTCATCTACAGCGGTGATCACTTCACCGACAGAGATGGTATTGGACGCTTTGCCCAGCAGATAACCGCCGCCCGGTCCCCGGACGCTGGAGACCAGATCGTTTTTGCGCAGCCGCGAGAATAACTGCTCCAGATAGGAGAGCGAAATGCCCTGACGCTCTGAAATATCAGCCAGCGGGACCGGGCCTTCATGGGAGTGAAGGGCAACGTCCAGCATTGCGGTAACGGCATAACGTCCTTTGGATGTCAGTCTCATAGCATACGACCTCAATAGCGTCCGGTTATCGGAGGATTAGCAACAGATGCTCTGAAGTCTGACATTCCCGAGTAAATTGGTCAACTATTTAACCTGGTAAAACACTCAACTATTTAACCTGGTAATTCAGTCAACTATTAACCTGTTATTTTTTATCGCTTTTTGGCTTTTCAAAGGAGGAAAGCATGCCGCGCAGAATGTTGAGTTCATCGCGTTCCGGACGCGCGCGGGTATAAAGACGGCGCAGTTTGCTCATCACCTGACCAGGATTGGCTTCACGGATAAAGCCGCTGTTCAGCATCATCTGTTCCATATGCTGATAGAAGCGCTCCAGGTCGTCGACCAGCGGATAAGGCGATTCTTCATACTTCGGTGCCGGGCTGGCCTGCTCCTGCGACTGTAACCATGCCATGCGCACTTCATAGGCGATAATCTGCACCGCCATCGCCAGATTCAGCGAGCTGTACTCCGGATTAGCCTGAATCGCGACGTGATAATGACACTTCTGCAACTCTTCGTTGGTCAGGCCGACGCGCTCACGCCCAAAGACCAGCGCGACCGGTGCCTGCTGGCCCTCTTCCACACTTTTCACGCCGCACTCACGCGCATCCAGCATTGGCCATGGCAGTGAGCGGGACCGTGCGCTGGTGCCCACGACCAGGCTGCAGCCGGCGATCGCCTCATCCAGCGAGTCGACGATTTTCGCGTCGCCGATAACGTCGCTGGCACCCGCCGCGAGTGAGATGGCCTGTGAGTCGGGCTTGACCAGCGGATTCACCAGATAGAGGTTGGTTAAGCCCATGGTTTTCATGGCGCGCGCAACGGAGCCCATGTTACCGGTGTGAGAGGTCTCAACCAGAACGATACGAATATTTTGCAGCATGATTAGGGATACTCAGAAACGGGTCAGTAAAATCAGTGGGGAGAATCCTAACATAAAGCAGGACATTTACCGAACACACTGCTATACTCCGCGCCGTTTTCCCCGTTCTTTAACATCCAGCGAGAGATACCGATGCATCCAATGCTCAACATTGCCGTGCGCGCAGCGCGCAAGGCCGGAAATTTAATTGCCAAATATTATGAAACCCCGGACGCCGTCGAAGCCAGCCAGAAAGGCAGCAACGACTTCGTAACCAATGTTGACCGTGAAGCAGAACGCCTGATTATCGAAATCATTCGTAAATCTTACCCGAAACACACCATCATCACCGAAGAAAGCGGTGAGCTGGCGGGCGAAGATCAGGACGTTCAATGGGTTATCGATCCGCTGGATGGCACCTCAAACTTCATCAAACGTCTGCCCCACTTCGCTGTCTCTATCGCTGTGCGCATCAAAGGCCGCACTGAAGTCGCGGTCGTTTACGATCCGATGCGCAATGAGCTCTTCACCTCTTCACGCGGTCAGGGCGCCCAGCTGAACGGCTATCGTCTGCGCGGCAGCATTGCCCGCGATCTGGATGGCACCGTGCTGGCAACCGGCTTCCCGTTCAAGATGAAGCAGCATGCACCGGCTTACATGAACATCCTGACCAAACTCTTTACGCAGTGCGCCGATTTCCGCCGCACCGGTTCAGCTGCGCTGGATCTGGCCTACGTGGCCGCCGGTCGCGTGGACGGTTACTTTGAAATCGGCCTGAAGCCGTGGGACTTTGCGGCGGGAGAACTGCTGGTTCGTGAAGCGGGCGGTCTGGTGACAGACTTCACCGGTAACCATGGCTATATGCACTCCGGTAATATCGTTGCCGGTAACCCGCGCGTGGTGAAAGCGATGCTCTCCTCCATGCGTGATGAGCTGAGCGAAGCGTTAAAACGCTAAGTCTCAGACAGAAAAAAGGCGGCTTCTCAGCCGCCTTTTTTATTGCCTGTTACAGGGGATTAGCGACGTTCGTGCGCCAGCACCTGACGAGGCTGAGTGCGACGACCCACCATACCCATCACACCCGCCAGCACGGCTTCGATGATCAGCAGAATCAGGGCATACCAGCTCGCTTTTGCAGTGGCGGCGGCCGCTTTTTCGCCGGCTTCACGCGCTTTCTGCTCAGCCTGCTGTTTCAGTTCCTGATACTTCTGAACGGCCTGCTGATAGCTCTGCTCGGTTTTGGCAACGATCTGATCCACTTCCTCATCGCTTTTACCGGTACGCGCCTTGATAATATTTTTCAGCGCATCACGGTCAGCGGCCTGCAGCGTATCAGAATGACGATCCATCACACCTTTTAACCAGTTAGCCAGATCGGTATCGGCCGTCTGCGGATGGTTTGCGGTATTGTTCGCCTGATTCTCTGCATTCTGCGCTTCGTTATTCGCATCCTGTTTTAAATTCTCTGGCTGTAATTCCGGCTTACCGGTCTGACGCAGCGTGGTTTCCAGTTCGCTCTGCAGGTTATCCAGATTAATATTATTTTCCTGCAGCTTCTCTTTTGCCATTTGCGTTACCGAAGGTGCCGCTGCGGAAATACCATTACCCAGCGCCTGGAAGCCGGAGCCTACAATATTCATCGCGCCGCCTAATACACTGGAAGCCAGCGTAACTGCCAGGTAAATAGTGAAAATTGTGCTAAGGCCAAACATCAGTAAACCGTGCATGGCGCCTTCGCGCTGCGCCAGACGTCCTGCCACATAGCTACCCGCCGCAATGGCAACCAGCATCTCAATCGCCGTCCAGACCAGTGCGCCCGTACCAAGGCCATCCAGAGGATTCTGTTCTTTCATCGGATCAATGGTGGTGGCACCGATCGCCGTTCCCAGCAGCGTCAGAATGATGTGAACGATAAGCGCGCAGATAACACCGGCAAATACGGCGCTCCAGGAAATACGCTTTAACGGTAATCCTGCGGGCCCGGTCGCCAGCGTTTCGGTATAACCATTATTAATACGGGTATCAGCCATGAAATATACTCCTCGCAAAAAAGAAAGCTGCTTTGATCTTTTATCATCCCGACGGCGACGTGCCGATTTGGTATTAACAGCGTAGACAGGAAATAGTCACTTCTCCACTAAAGCGGCGTGAGAAAATAATAAAGATGTGAATTTAAAGCGGATTAGCGAAGAGAAGAACGCAGCGGCTATTTTATTCCCGCTGCGTTTTTAATTCAGAAAGGGCGGATACCACCGCCCAGCGTCAGCTGGGCTGATTGCCACAGGGCGAGACCCGCGACGATTAAAATCAGACTGCCGGTCAGGGTCAGCAGCGGGATAAGCAGCCGCGCGCTGCCCGCCGTTTCGCGGGGCTGCGCCAGCCGTTGCGCCACCGAGCGCGCCTGCTGAACCAGCACGCCTATGGCGGAAATGGTGAGGGCCGTGCCGAGCGCCATCACCGCAGCCGAGAGCACGCCCCAGCCATAAACGCCGATCACTTTGGCAAACAGCAGCATCATGATCGCGCCGGAACAGGGGCGTAATCCCATCGACACCACGACCAGCAGCTGAGTTTTCAGGCTGACACTTCCCTGCATCTGCTGCGGTGTTGGCAGGTGCGCATGTCCGCATCCACACTGCGCATCATGCTGATGATGGGGCTGGAAGGCGCGAAACAGCGGCGCAGGCCGGGGACGCAAAGCCCGCCACAGGGCACGCAGCGCCCGATAGCCCATCAGCACACCCAGACCGATCACCAGCAGATAGCTGCCCTTCTCCAGCCAGAAACTGCTGAGGTGCAGCTGCCGCGACGAGGTTTGCAGTATGACCAGCATCACCGTCACCAGCCCGATAGCCACCGAGCCCTGCAATAGTGAGGCGAGCAGCGTCAGCCTGATACTAATTTTCACTCTGGCAGGATGGGTCGCCAGAAAGGTGGCGATCACCACTTTTCCGTGGCCCGGCCCCAGCGCATGCAGCACGCCATACAGCAGGCTGAAAATCACCAGCGACAGACCCGCCTGATGGGGTTGCTCAGCCACCTGCTGCAACAGTTGCGTCATCTGCCGGTGCAGATCTTTCTGCCACAACACGCTCTGCAGCAGAATCTGTGACCAGTAGATCCAGACCAGCAGTCCGCCGCTCAGCAGCAGCGCCGCCATCAGCCAGAGTGGCCAGAGCCGCGATCCCCGCCCCGGTGTGGACATTACTGACATGTCAGCCCCACCGTCTGAGCAAACTGGCGGCCCAGATCCATCTCCTCTGCGGGGGCATCGGCTTTATCCAGCGACAGCGCATACTGCTTCAGCGAATCATTGGGTTTCGGCGTCGTCAGGGTAAAGCGGCAGCGCCCCTGCAGTGCAGGCGGCAGCGTTAAGGCGCCGGGATTGTCATAGAACATATCGACGAAGTAAGTGGGATCGAAGGTCAGGATCTCAAAGTGCTGTCCGGTCAGCGTCGGCGGCTCCGCCAGCGGCAGAATAAATTCGAGCACCGCCTTGTGGCCATTGCGTGACAGATTATATTCCGTTGGCAGATTCAAAAACTTTACCCGCTGTTTGTTATGCCAGACTTCAGAAAAGTAGTGCTGGCCAAGAACGTTCGCCATCACGCCCGCCGCCAGCTTTTTCCACACCACGCTGCCCGGTCTGGCGTCGCCTGCATCATAAAGCAGATCGGCGGAGGTGATTTCATCCATGGTCCAGGTCATCTTTAAACCGGTAAAGGTGTCACCCTGTGCCACCAGCGCGGTTTTCATGTCGATGAAACTGTGAGGGTGAGCCACGACAGCCGGACTTAGTGCCATCAGTAAGGTTAAAAGTGCGCGTTTCATAATGTTATAAAGTAACGTTCCCGATGAAAAGAATCTATAAGTAACAAAATTTTGTGACCCGCCTTAAACCTCCGGCAAATAAACTGCGCAAAGCGCACAGGCGCTGACGCGGTTGACTATTCTTAGCTCAAAATAGCCTGCTGGAAATCTGATTGATGAGTTCTGCTACCCCTTTGGCACCACTCTTCACCCGTTCACAGCGTCAGTGCCACCTTTTATTGCTGCTGTTTCTGCCATCATCCGCGCTCACACTTGAGAAAGTCTGCCAGCTTAATGGCGTCGATCCTGCCGTTGCCCGACAGGATATCGCGGATGTCGGTCATGAGATACAGCGATATCACCAGCTGGAATTGCACCAGATGGTGGACGGCAGTTTTCGTCTTCATGGCACAGAGCTGAATCGGCGACTCTGTCTGCTGCACAACCTGCGGCGCAGTCTGCGTCTGTCGCAGGAGTTTGTCTGCGCGCATTTTGCCGCCCCGCTGCGCCAGCGCCTGAAGGTGATGAAGATTGAGAAAGCATTGTGGGATGAGACCAATCTGCAGGCACTGATCCAGCACTGCGGCCTGCGCCTGAAGCGGGATTTCAGCGAGCGTGACCGCCTTTTTCTGCAGATTTTTATGAAATATGGCTTATGCGAGCGCCAGCCGGTGCTGTTCAGTGAGGCGCAGCGTCACTGGCTGCTGCATAAGGCAGAGCGGCAGGCCGCCGAGGATGTGATTCACCACTGGCGCAAACGCTGCCACCTGGCCCCGCCGATCAGCGAAGCGGATTTCTGGACGCTGCTCTTCAGCCAGATCCATACGCCGCTGACCCATGCCATTCATCATCCTGCCGAGCAGCAGTTAATGACGGCGACGCAGCAGTTGATCAATGACTTCGAACAGTGCGCCGGTGTTACCTTTGCTGACCGCGACGGATTGCTGAACCAGCTCTACCCGCATCTGGCCCAGGCGCTGGAGCGCACCCACTTCCATATCGGTATCGACAACAGCGTCGCGCTGGATGTCAGCCGCCTCTATCCCCGTCTGCTGCGCACCACCCAGCAGGCCTTACAGCCGTTTGAACAGCATTACAGCGTCGCTTTTACGCCGGAAGAGGTGAGTTTAATGACCATTATTTTCGGTGCCTGGCTGATGCAGGAGAGTGCCTTGCAGGAGAAGCAGGTGCTGATTCTGACGGGGGATGATACGCAGCTGGAGCAGGATGTGGAGCAGCAGATCCGCGAGATCACGCTGCTGCCGATCAATATTACCTATCAGGATATCAGACAGTTTCAGCAGGAGGGCGCACCGCGTGATGTGGATATCATCATCTCGCCCTACCCTACTTCGCTGCCTCTCTTCTCGCCGCCGCTGGTGCACGCTGAACTGCCGCTGACGTTACACCATCAGCAGCGTATTCGTTATTTACTGGAGTCGTAGCCGGGACGAAGGAACAGGGCGGGCAGCGCCACCAGCGCCATGACCCAGAAAAGGTGGCCCTGCAGATGGGTAAACAGCACGCCACAGATCATGGTCATTACCGCAATCCCGCCGCCCATTGCCAGAGCGGAGTAGAGCGACTGCAGGCGGATCACTTCGGCTCCCTGCCGCGCCGCAATAAAGCGCATCGCCGCCAGATGACAGACGGTGAAGCTGCCACAGTGGAGGATCTGCGCCACAATCAGCAGCGGCAGTGCGGTGGTGGCTCCCATCAGGCTCCAGCGGATTAGCGCGCAGATGCCTGAAAGCAGCAGCAGATCCCGGGCGCTCCAGCGACGGAACAGGCGGTTGCTCAGGGCAAAGACCACGACTTCCGCCACCACGCCCAGCGACCAGAGATAGCCCACCGTCGAGGCGGAGTAGCCACTCTCCTGCCACCAGATAGCACTGAAGCCGTAATAGGCGGCGTGCGCGCCCTGCAGCAGCGTCACGCAGAGCATGAACCGCCAGACGGCGTTCTCACGCAGCAGCGCCCGCCACGCCTGCCAGCCCCCACCTGCGGCGCCCTGACGCTCATCGCCCTGTGGCTGCGTGACGGGGGTCAGCATCATGCCGGCCAGCATACTGACCGCGCCCAGCGACAGCAGCAGCAGAATCGCCTGGGAGGTCCAGGCGCTGACCAGCACACCGGTTAACGCCGAGCTGAGCACAAAGGCCAGCGATCCCCACAGTCGCACCGGTCCATAAGCCAGACCAATCTGCCGTGTCCAGGTGGCGGCCAGCGCATCGCTGAGCGGCACCAGCGGGGAGAAAAAGAGGTTGAAGCCAATCATCACCGCCATCAGCCACATCCACTGCTCACCCACCCAGAATCCGATGATGAACAGGCAGGTCATCAGGGCCAGCAGCCGCAGCGCCGTAATCAGCCGGGCAGGATTTCTGACCTGAGACGCGATAAGCAGGCTGCCGACAAAGCGCGCCACCATGCCACAGCCCAGCAGCAGGCCGATTTTTTCTGCATCCAGACCGGTGCCTTTCAGCCACACGCCCCAGAATGGCAGGTAGATGCCGTAACAGAAGAAGTAAGTGAAGTAGCCCAGTCCGAGCCATCTGGCGGAGCCGATTGCCATATTCCCTCCAGCAGGTTTGCTGCCTTGCAGCACAGGTGGGCGCTACTCTGGCAG
The DNA here is from genome assembly GCF_059731105.1 of Type-F symbiont of Plautia stali. Lineage (NCBI taxonomy): Bacteria > Pseudomonadati > Pseudomonadota > Gammaproteobacteria > Enterobacterales > Enterobacteriaceae > Type-F symbiont of Plautia stali. The sequence goes on from NZ_AP035909.1 coordinate 3,085,856, forward strand.
AGCGCCACCAGACAGGCAATAAAAAAGGATGGCAGATGCCATCCTTTTTGTGGTGTCTTACAACAGGTTAGCGATTAAGCGTAGACCGGCAGACGACCGCAGATTTCCAGCACTTTCTGCTTCGTGCGCTCAATGGTCGCTTCGTCATTGACGTTGTCCAGCACGTCCGCGATCCAGCCTGCCAGTTCACGCACGTCTGCTTCTTTAAAGCCACGACGCGTGACGGCCGGGGTACCGATACGGATACCCGAGGTGACAAACGGGCTCTTCGGATCGTTTGGCACGCTGTTTTTGTTGACGGTGATGTTGGCACGGCCCAGTGCGGCATCCGCTTCTTTACCGGTCATGTTTTTGCTCACCAGATCGATCAGGAACAGATGGTTATGGGTTCCGCCAGAGACGATGTCGTAACCGCGCTCAATCAGCACCTCTACCATCGCTTTGGCGTTTTTTGCCACCTGCTGCTGGTAGGTTTTGAACTCCGGCTCCATCGCCTCTTTGAAGGCTACCGCTTTACCGGCGATAACGTGCATCAGAGGACCACCCTGACCGCCCGGGAAGACCGCAGAGTTCAGCTTTTTGTAGAAATCTTCGTCGCCGTTTTTCGCCAGAATGATGCCGCCACGCGGACCCGCCAGGGTTTTGTGGGTGGTGGAGGTGACGATATGCGCATGTGGAATCGGGCTCGGATAGACCTCAGCCGCGACCAGACCGGCAACGTGCGCCATGTCGACGAACAGCCAGGCACCGACGCTGTCGGCGATTTCACGCATTTTTGCCCAGTCGCAGACGCCGGAGTAGGCAGAGAAGCCGCCCACGATCATTTTTGGCTTGTGGGTCTGCGCCAGTTCAGCCAGCTCGTCATAGTCGATTTTACCGGTTTCATCGATGCCGTAAGCAACCACGTTATAGAGTTTGCCGGAGAGGTTAACCGGTGAGCCGTGAGTCAGGTGTCCACCGTGCGCCAGGTTCATCCCAAGGATGGTGTCGCCCGGCTGCAGCAGCGCGGTGTAGACGGCGAAGTTTGCCTGTGAACCGGAGTGAGGCTGCACGTTAGCATAGTCGGCACCAAACAGCGCTTTTGCGCGATCGATCGCCAGCTGCTCAACGATATCAACGTATTCACAACCGCCGTAGTAGCGTTTACCCGGATAGCCTTCAGCGTATTTGTTGGTGAGCTGAGAACCCTGCGCCTGCATAACACGCGGGCTGGTGTAGTTTTCAGAAGCAATCAGTTCAATGTGCTCTTCCTGACGCACTTTCTCCTGCTCCATCGCCTGCCACAACTCGGCATCATAATCGGCAATGTTCATATCACGCTTTAACATCCGGATCTCCTGACTCAGCTAACTTTCTGACGGTATTTGCCCCCTCTGGGAGCGAAGGCCAACAGTGTAAACCGTTTTAACAGGTGAAGGTAGGGTGAACCGCCTCTTTTTACGCAAACGATTGGCTGACGGGTGGCACTGCTTTTTTACACCTTTTCTCCCCTCTCCGGCCCGCCGAATCCGCGTCTGATAACAGGCGCTTTTTTCCAAATGCACGTAAAAGTTGCCACCGGCAGTTGGTGAAAACTGACCGGCTGCTTTACAGCAGAAGCGAGACGGCATTAAGATGCATTTAAAATGCAACTTTAGAATGAGGTCACTGATATGCTTGATGCACAGACAATCGCCGCTGTTAAATCGACCCTCCCTGCCGTCGCCGCCTGCGGTCCGAAGCTGACCGCGCACTTTTACGAACGCATGCTGACCCGCCACCCGGAGCTGAAAAACGTCTTCAACATGAACAATCAGCGCAACGGTGCTCAGCGCGAAGCCCTGTTTAACGCTATCTGCGCCTATGGCGCGAATCTGGAGAATCTGGCCGTGCTGCTGCCCGCCGTAGAGAAGATTGCGCAGAAGCACACCAGCCTGAATATTCAGCCTGCGCAGTACGCTATCGTCGGGGAGAATCTGCTGGCAACGCTGCGCGAGTTGCTGAACCCGGGTGAAGAGGCGCTGGCCGCGTGGGGACGGGCCTATGGCGTGCTGGCGGATCTGTTCATTCAGCGTGAGGAAGAGATTTATCAGGCGACAGAGAACCAGCGCGGTGGCTGGCGCGGCACCCGTGCGTTTCGCATCAGCGCGATTGCACAGCAGAGCGAGGTGATCAAAAGCTTTACCCTGACGCCGGTTGGCGGAGGGCCGGTAGCGGCCTTTAAACCGGGTCAGTATCTGACCGTTCATCTGCAGCCCGCCTGTTTCGACCATCGTCAGATCCGTCAGTATTCGCTTACTCACCTCAGCAACGGCAGAGATTACCGTATCGCGGTGAAACGTGAAGCCGCGGGCAGCGTCTCCGGCTGGCTGCATCAGCATGCCTGCGAAGGTGATGTGCTGCAGCTGACTGCGCCGCACGGGGATTTCTTCCTTGAGGTGACGCCTGCTACGCCGGTGGCGCTGATCTCCGCGGGCGTGGGTCAGACGCCGATGCTGGCGATGCTGCATGCGCTGGCCGCCGGTCATCATCGCGCGCCGGTCAGCTGGCTGCACGCGGCAGAGAACGGCAGACAGCATGCGTTCCGCAATGAAGTGGCCGCGACAGGCGCACAGCTGGCCGATTTCACCCACCGGGTCTGGTATCGCGAGCCCGCAGCTGAGGATGCCGGGCACTATGATGCTCAGGGCGTGATGGATCTCACCGCTCTCTCTGCACGCCTGGCCTCACCCGCCACCCACTTCTATCTCTGCGGTCCGCTGGCTTTTATGGAGCACGTGGTGGCGCAGCTGCGGGATGCCGGCGTGGCAGACACTCGCATTCATTACGAGCTCTTTGGCCCGCATAAAGGCATGTAATAAGCGTGAAAAAGCCCGCAGCGCGGGCTTAATCTGTTGAACGATGCAGGGTAATGCTGGCAGCAGCAGATACACGCAAGGCGCAGGAGGGCATCAGATTGCCTCTTCATCCTCTTCGCCGGTACGGATTCGCACCACGCGCGCAACGTCAAAGACAAAGATTTTACCGTCACCGATTTTGCCGGTCTGCGCCGTGCGCATAATGGTCTCGACGCAGGTATCAACGATATCGTCGCCCACCACCATCTCGATCTTCACTTTCGGCAAAAAGTCGACCATATACTCTGCGCCGCGATACAGCTCGGTGTGCCCTTTCTGGCGACCAAAGCCTTTAACCTCACTCACGGTCATCCCGGTGATGCCCACTTCCGCTAAGGCTTCACGAACATCATCGAGCTTGAATGGTTTGATAATCGCATCAATCTTTTTCATGTCAGACCCTTTTTCACTCCCTCCATGGTCAGAGGGTTTATCAAGTATAAATGTTGCTGGCGCTGTCGGGCGCTAATATCCGGGATTCTTCAGGTTGCCGCAAGCGCTGTCAGCGCCGTGAGCATGCCCGGCAACGATCCGCGCCTCAGCAGGCAACCTGCCGCTCGCCCGTCTCAGCCTGCCCTACTCTTTGAAATCACTGGCATCCAGCTCATGACGGGAGAGCAGCTTATAGAACTCCGTGCGGTTGCGTCCAGCCAGTCGCGCGGCATTGGTCACGTTGCCCTTCGTCATCTGCAGCAGCTTACGCAGATAGTTCAGCTCAAACTGATTGCGCGCCTCGGCAAAGGTGGGCAGCGCACTATTTTCTCCGCTTAACGCCTGCTCCACCAGAGCATCGCTGATGACCGGCGATGAACTCAGCGCCACGCACTGCTCAATCACGTTAACCAGCTGACGCACGTTGCCAGGCCAGCTGGCGGCCATCAGACGCTTCATCGCATCGACTGAAAAACTGCGCACCTGCGGTTTATGGCGTTCCGCAGCCTGACGCAGCAGATGATTAGCCAGCAGCGGAATATCTTCGGTGCGCTCATGCAGCGCCGGAATTTTCAGGTTCACCACATTGAGACGATAGAAGAGATCCTCGCGAAACTCCTTTTTCTCCATCGCCTTCGGCAGATCGCGGTGGGTGGCGGAGATAATGCGCACGTCGATCTCGCTGTCATGATCGCTGCCCAGCGGCCTGACCTTACGCTCCTGCAACACCCGCAGCAGCTTGACCTGCAAGGGTTGCGGCATGTCTCCAATCTCATCCAGGAAAAGCGTGCCGCCGCCCGCGGTTTTGAACAGCCCTTCGCGGGCGCTGACCGCGCCGGTAAAGGCACCTTTGGCGTGACCGAACAGCTCCGACTCCAGCAGCTGCTCCGGCAGCGCGCCGCAGTTAATGGCGACAAACGGCTTGCCGTTGCGCGGGCTGGCGGCGTGGATCGCCTGCGCCAGCATCTCTTTACCGGTGCCGCTCTGTCCGTTGATCAGCACGCTGACGTCCGACTGCGCCACCATATGGGCCTGCTCCAGCAGCCTTAACATCAGCGGGCTGCGGGTCACAATCGCCTCCCGCCAGCGATCATCACTGACCGGTGCCTGCTGGGCCAGCGCCTCATCAATCGCTTTATAGAGCGCATCGCGATCGACCGGTTTGGTCAGGAAGCTGAACACCCCCTGCTGTGTAGCGGAAACCGCATCCGGAATCGACCCATGTGCGGTCAGGATAATCACCGGCAGACCGGTATGGCGTTTCTGAATCTCGCCAAACAGCGCCAGGCCATCCATTTCATCCATGCGCAGATCGCTGATCACCAGCTCAATCTTCTCTTTCTGCAGCAGGCGCAGCGCCTCTGGTCCACTGGCTGCGGTGGTGACCTGATAGCCTTCGCTGCTCAGACGCATGCCCAGCAGCTTCAGCAGGCTGGGATCGTCATCCACCAGCAGCAGTTTTGCCGCTTGTCTGACCATTATTGCTCCTCATCCTGCGGCAGCGCGGTGCCGTGGCCATTTTCAGAGACATCCGGGGCTTTGCGCGAGGAGAGCTGACGCTCAATGTCCGTCAGCCGCTCCAGCTTATGCTGGGTATCGCTGAGCTGCTGCTGCTGTTTAACCATCTGCTGGCGGAGCGTCTCCTGCTGAAGGTCGCTGCTCTGTTGCAGATGCGCATAGCGGGTGCGCGCTTCGCTCAGGTCAAGCTGCGCGGTCTGGTTACTGCGCCACAGCTGAATCAGCGGGCGCACGGACGGCGGAAAATCACTGTTGTAGCGATCCAGGGTTGCCACATAGTCACGGCGCTCTACGGGGGTCACGTTGCCATTGGCCATCAGCACGCCCTGCTTGAACGCGCGCGACCAGCTCTCTGCCGGCCAGCGGTGGGCTTCGGCTCTCGCTTCGGCGGGAGAGAGGCGTTCCGCGCAGTCAATCGCCCGCATCCAGTAGAGGGGATTGCTCAGCGCCGCGCTCTTCTCTATCGGCCACAGATCGTTACAGCGGGTCGCCAGGTAGTCAGCGACCGTTACTTCCGGTTCCGCCACCTGATGACCAGACGGCAGTGAAGAGGTGGCCGGTGCGGTGGTGCATCCGCTGAGCAGCAGCGTCGCCAGCGTGCTCAGCAGCAAAGCGGGTAAATATTTCATCAGTCAGACGTTCCCGGCTGTGGTGTTCAGTTCAATTCGAAAACAGACATCCGCCTGTTCACAGGCAACCAGCGTCAGGTCGCCCTGCATCCGGCGCAGGCAATCTTTGGCAATGCTCAGACCCAGCCCGCTGCCCTTGACCGGCCCTTTACGCTGCTGGCTGCCCTGATAGAACGGCTCAAAAATCATGGCCTGCTCCTCCGGCGGGATCGGCGTGCCGCTGTTGGCGACATCAATCCAGATCCGATCCCCCTGCTGCTGACTGCGCAGCCAGATGGTACCGGATTCGCTGCCGTAGTTCACGGCGTTCGAGTAGAGGTTATCGATGACCCGCACCAGAAGCGTGGGTTCAGCAAGACAGTGGCTGACTTTGAGGTCGACTACCGTCTGCATCATTCTGGCATGGGCCGAGAGTGCATGCGCGTTCACCACCGACCCGACCGCATCCACTACGCTGACCGGCTCCAGCCGAATCGGGCCATCGGCCAGTTTGCGGTTGTAATCAAGCAGCTGTTCAATCAGGCGCTGCAGATGGCGACTGCTGCCGTCGAGGATAGCGACCACCTCTTTCTGATCGGCATTCAGCGAGCCAGCCACCTCATCCGCCAGCAGTTCCGTGCCTTCGCGCAGGCTGGCCAGCGGCGTTTTCAGTTCGTGAGAGATATGGCGCAGAAATTCATGGCGCTGCGTTTCCAGCCAGGCCAGCCGTTCGCTCAGCCAGACGATGCGCTGTCCCAGCGACCGCAGCTCGCGCGGGCCACGAAACTTCACGCTATTCCCCAGCTCCCGCCCTTCCCCCAGCCGGTTGATCATCCGCTCGATACGCTTAACCGGCCCGATAATCATGCCGGTGAACAGCGTCATCAGCGCGAGGCTGATGATAAACAGAATCAGCGCCTGCCAGCCGAAAAACTGGCCGCGATCGGCAATTTCGCGCTGCAGCTGTAAGCCGCGCGCAAACACCACTTCACGTGTGTCCTGTACCATCTGCGCGTTGGTGGCTGAAAAGCGATCCAGCGCCTCTGCGGCAACCGGCACCGGATTGCCGTTGTCACATTTCAGTGGCGTCAGCAGCGGCAGGGTGGCCTGCAGCGTCTGAAAGACGGGCAGTTCCGGCAGGCTGGCGCTGTGCGAACTCAGCATCTGACTGTAGCGGGTGTGCTGGGTCTGATAGAGGCGGGCCAGTGAGGCATCGTCCAGCACGCAATACTGACGATAACTTCGCTCCAGCTCCACCGCCGTGCGCGCCATCGCCTCACTGCGGCGAACATCGGTAAACGTATTGCGGTTGGTGTCAGCGGCCTGCTCGCTTAGCGCAGAGAGACTTTCCCACGCCTGCCAGGCCAGCACCAGTAAAGGCAGCAACACCAGCACGAAAGCCATCAGCACCAGCTGACGCAGAGAACGGGGAAATAAACGCCATTTTTTCACGCGGCCGCTTCCTTAAAAGAGTGCTGACAGGATGCTAGCGGACTCTGCTGACGGAAGAAAGAGGAAGAAAAGAAAACGGCAGGCTCAGTGGCCTGCCGTGGACACGACGCGCAATGCCTCGTGTAAGAATGGGTGGAGCCTTACTCAACGTTACGTCCGGTGTTTGATAACGCAAGCGATTATCGGTCAGTTGGACGGCAGGCTCCGTTTGGTGCGTCATTCGGGCTTTATGAGCTCTTTTCCGCCAGGCGGGGCAATCATAAACAGGTGAATGAGCAGCTGCAGGATTATAGCAAGTTCCGTGCCAGAAAATAAATGATTATATTTTTCAGCATATTGCCTGCCCTGGCCCGCCTCCCCGTGCGAAAAGTCTGAGGATGACAGGGGCGGAGTGTCGTCCGAAAGCGACATAAAATCACCCCTGTTCAGCAATCTAATAAAATCAGCAGGATAGATGTCGCCAGAAAGCGACACCACACTTACCGCTCTGTCACCTTTTGCCAACAGGGGGCAAAAAAAGAGGAGGCCCGGAGGCCTCCTCTATATTACAGCGGATGAGATTAACCCAGCTGTCTGCGCGCGTTGCGGAAAATACGCATCCAAGGGCTGTCTTCGCCCCACTCTGCCGGATGCCAGGAGTTGCTGACGGTACGGAATACGCGCTCCGGATGCGGCATCATGATGGTGACGCGACCACTTTCGTTCGTCACGGCCGTGATACCGTTTGGCGAGCCGTTCGGGTTAGCCGGATAGGTTTCTGTCACCTTACCGAAGTTATCCACGAAGCGCAGCGCCACCAGACCTTTCGATTCCAGCGCGGCCAGATGCGCCGCATCACGCACCTCAACGAAGCCTTCACCGTGGGAAACCGCGATAGGCATGTGCGAGCCGGCCATGCCGTCCAGCAGCAGTGACGGACTGGCGGCCACTTCGACCAGGCTAAAACGGGCTTCGAAGCGCTCAGACTGGTTACGCACAAAGCGCGGCCAGAGATCGCTGCCCGGGATCAGCTCACGCAGATTCGACATCATCTGGCATCCGTTACAGACACCCAGCGCCAGGGTCTGCGGACGGTGGAAGAAGGTTTCGAACTCATCACGCACGCGCGGGTTGAACAGAATCGATTTCGCCCAGCCCTCGCCCGCGCCCAGCACGTCACCGTAGGAGAAGCCACCACAGGCAACCAGCGCCTGGAACTCTTCCAGACCGCGACGACCGGCCAGCAGGTCGCTCATGTGCACATCAATGGCGGTGAATCCGGCACGGTCGAAAGCCGCAGCCATTTCCACATGGGAGTTGACCCCCTGCTCACGCAGCACGGCGACCCGTGGACGCGCACCCGTGGCGATCATCGGTGCCGCCACATCTTCCTGCGGATCGAAGGTCAGATTAACGTTCAGGCCTGGATCGCTGTCGTTTTTCTTCGCCTCATGCTCCTGATCGGCGCACGCCGGGTTGTCACGCAGGCGCTGCATCTGCCAGGTGGTTTCTGCCCACCAGGTCCGCAGCGTGGTCCGGCTTTCGCTGTAGACGGCGCTCTCGCCGGCACGGATCACGAAGCGATCGCCCGGTTGCGCGCTGCCCAGCAGATGCGTTGAGGCAGCAAGGCCGTGATCGGCAAGGATCTGCTCCACCGCAGCACGATCGGCGGCGTTAATCTGGATCACGGCGCCCAGCTCTTCGGTAAACAGTGCGGCCAGCGCATCGTTACCCAGCGCGGCGATGTCAACGTCGATGCCGCAGTGACCGGCAAAGGCCATCTCGGCCAGGGTCACCAGCAGGCCTCCGTCTGAGCGGTCGTGGTAGGCCAGCAGTTTCTGCTCAGCCACCAGCGCCTGAATGGCGTTAAAGAAGCCCGCCAGCTGTGTGGCATCGCGCACGTCCGCAGGCTTGTCGCCAAGCTGACGATAGACCTGAGACAGCGCGGTTGCGCCGAGGGTGTTTGCCCCATTGCCAAGATCGATCAGCAGCAGCAGGTTATCCCGGTCGGCCTGCAACTGCGGCGTAACGGTGCGGCGCACATCTTCGACCCGGGCAAACGCGGTAATTACCAGCGACAGCGGAGAGGTCATCTCACGCTGTTCGGTGCCTTCCTGCCAGCGGGTTTTCATCGACATCGAATCTTTACCGACCGGGATAGTGATCCCCAGCGCCGGACAGAGCTCTTCGCCGACCGCTTTCACCGCCGCATATAAACCGGCATCTTCACCCGGATGACCGGCTGCAGACATCCAGTTTGCCGAAAGCTTCACGCGCTTCAGCGAGCCAATCTGGGTTGCCGCCAGGTTGGTCAGCGCTTCACCCACGGCCAGGCGGCCCGAGGCGGCGAAGTCGAGCAGTGCAACCGGCGAACGTTCGCCGAGGGCAAAGGCTTCACCATGATAGCTGTCGAGGCTGGCGGTGGTCACGGCACAGTTGGCGACCGGGATCTGCCACGGGCCGACCATCTGATCGCGCGCCACCATGCCGGTCACGCTGCGGTCACCGATGGTGATCAGGAAGGTTTTTTCCGCCACGGCTGGCAGATGCAGGACACGATTGACCGCATCAACCAGGGTAATGCCGTCACGCTGCAGCGCGTTGCCCTGCGCCTGCTGCGTTACCACATCCCGCGTCATCTTCGGCGTTTTACCGAGCAGAACGTCAAGCGGCATGTCGATCGGCTTATTATTGAAATGCGAATCTTCCAGGCTCAGGTGCAGCTCTTCGGTCGCTTCACCAATCACCGCGAATGGAGCGCGTTCGCGCTGGCAGATCGCTTCAAACTGCGCCAGCTGATCCGGGGCCACGGCCATCACATAACGTTCCTGTGATTCGTTGCACCACACTTCCAGCGGGCTCATACCCGGCTCATCGCTCAGGATGTCACGCAGATTAAAGCGGCCGCCGCGGCCGCCGTCGCTGACCAGCTCTGGCATCGCATTGGAGAGGCCACCCGCGCCCACGTCGTGGATAAACAGAATCGGGTTCTCATCGCCCAGCTGCCAGCAGCGGTCGATCACTTCCTGGCAGCGGCGCTCCATCTCCGGGTTATCGCGCTGAACGGAGGCGAAGTCGAGGTCAGCATCAGACTGGCCCGAGGCCATTGATGACGCGGCACCGCCGCCCAGACCGATGTTCATGGCCGGGCCGCCCAGCACCACCAGTTTGGCACCGACGCTGATTTCGCCTTTCTGTACATGGTCGGCACGGATATTACCGATGCCGCCTGCCAGCATAATCGGCTTGTGATAGCCGCGCAGTTCGGTGCCGTTGTGGCTGGTGACCTGCTCTTCGTAGGTACGGAAGTAGCCATTCAGAGCCGGACGACCAAATTCGTTGTTAAAGGCCGCCCCGCCCAGAGGGCCGTCGGTCATGATCTCCAGCGCGCTGACGATGCGAGCCGGTTTACCGAAGTCCTCTTCCCACGGCTGCTCAAAGCCCGGGATGCGCAGGTTAGAAACGGAGAAGCCGACCAGGCCCGCTTTCGGCTTGGAGCCGCGTCCGGTTGCGCCTTCATCACGGATTTCGCCACCGGAACCGGTTGCGGCGCCTGGCCATGGTGAGATGGCCGTCGGGTGGTTGTGTGTTTCCACCTTCATCAGGATGTGCGCCGCTTCCTGATGCCAGCGGTATTCGCTCTCTCCGGCGTCAGCGAAGAAGCGGCCCACTTCGGAACCTTCCATCACGGCGGCGTTATCTTTATACGCAGAGAGCACGTAGTCCGGCGTCTGCTCCATCGTGTTTTTGATCATCTTAAACAGCGACTTTGGCTGTTTTTCGCCGTCGATAATCCAGTCGGCGTTGAAGATCTTATGACGGCAGTGCTCAGAGTTCGCCTGAGCAAACATATAGAGTTCGATGTCGTTGGGGTTGCGCCCCAGCGCGGTAAAGGCCGTCACCAGGTAGTCGATTTCATCATCCGCCAGCGCCAGACCCAGCGTGGTGTTCGCCTGAACCAGCGCCTGACGGCCCTCACCCAGCAGATCGACACTCTTCACCGGCTGCGGCGTATGGTGCGCGAATAATTGCTCAGCCTGCGCCAGATCGCTGAAGACCGTTTCCATCATCCGGTCATGCAGCAGTGTGCTCAGCGCCTGCCACTGCGTTTCGGTCAGCTGCGGGGCCTGCACATAAAAGGCCAGGCCGCGTTCGAGGCGGCGAACCTGCGGCAGGCCGCAGTTGTGGGCGATGTCGGTGGCTTTGGATGACCAGGGCGAAATCGTACCGGGACGCGGGGTCACCAGCAGCAGACGGCCCTGCGGGGCATGTTCAGCAAGAGAGGGACCATATTTCAGCAGGCGCTGCAGACGGCTCTGTTCGTCTGCGCTTAACGGCGTGCTGACATCAGCAAAATGGATGTACTCGGCGTAAATATCACTCACCGGCAGATGAGCGTCCTGAAAGCGGGTCAGCAGTTTGTTTACACGAAATGCCGACAGGGCGGGCGAACCACGCAGAATTTCCATTACATAAGTCTCTCGTCAGGGCGCCGGGCGACGCTTGATTGGGCGCAACAGGGAAAACGGGGCGTATTATAGAGAAAGCGCCTTCGCGACGAAACCGTTTGCGCACAATTTTTGGCGACACGGATTTGCCTGAAATTTGCGCAAAAGCTGCTATAAAAGTTGCTCAGCGTCATTTTGTTGCGCAAAATGCCCCTCGCTCTGGGAGTTCAAAGAAGACAAATACTGCCTTTAAAAGACAGAGGCCTTAGAGCCAGCGAGAGATAACTATTTGAAACGCCTAAAATTTAATTATCTGTTTATCGGTCTGGTTGCCGTGCTGTTAGCGTTAGCGCTGTGGCCATCCATTCCCTGGTATGGGGGTGGGCAGGACGCGATTTCACAGATTAAATCACGGGGAGTGCTGCGCGTCAGCACCATCAATTCCCCCCTGACTTACTACACCGTCAATCAATCTCCGGCCGGTATGGATTATGAGCTGGCAAAACGTTTTGCTGATTATCTGGGCGTCAAGCTCAAGGTCACGGTGCGCCCTAACCTGAGCGATCTGTTCGATGACCTGGATGATGGCAAAGCCGATTTGCTGGCCGCAGGCCTGAATTACAACAGCGAACGCCTGACCCGTTACCAGACCGGGCCGGGTTACTACAACGTATCGCAGCAGCTGGTCTACCGCGTGGATAAGCCTCGCCCCAAAAACCTCGGTGACTTAAAGGGGCGGTTAACGGTCGCGTCCGGATCGGCTTACCTCTCCACGCTGAAGAGTGCCCGTTCCAATCAGTTCCCCGATCTGGACTGGGCCATCTCCACCGACCAGAGCCCGAAAGCCCTGCTGGAAGCGGTGGCAGACGGCAAGCTCGACTACACCATTGGTGACTCCGTCACCATCGCCCTGCTGCAGCGTATCTATCCGCAGCTGGCGGTGGCGTTCGACGTGACTGATGAGGAGCCGGTCACCTGGTATGTGCGGCACAGCGACGATGACAGCCTGAATGCCGCGATGCTCGACTTCTTTAATGGCATGGGTGAAGAAGGCGCGATGGCGCGACTGGAGGAGAAGTATCTCGGCCACGTCGGCACCTTTGATTATGTCGATACCCGCACCTTCCTGCGCGCGATCGACAACACGCTGCCCGACATTAAGCCGCTGTTTGAGAAGTACGCCACCAGCATTGACTGGCGGCTGCTGGCGGCCATCTCCTATCAGGAGTCACACTGGAATCCTCAGGCCACCTCCCCTACCGGCGTGCGCGGCATGATGATGCTGACGCGCAATACCGCAGAGAGCCTGGATGTGGGCGACCGCACCGACCCTGAACAGAGCATTCGCGGTGGCAGTCAGTATCTGCAGGATATGATGTCGAAAGTGCCACAGACCATCCCGGAAGATGAGCGCATCTGGTTTGCGCTGGCCGCCTACAACATGGGCTACGCCCATATGCTGGATGTGCGGAAACTCACGGCCCGCCAGGGTGGCAATCCGGACAGCTGGGCGGATGTGAAGCTGCGGTTACCGATGCTGAGCCAGAAACGCTACTACACCCAGACGACTTACGGCTATGCGCGCGGGCATGAGGCCTATAACTATGTGGAGAACATCCGCAAGTATCAGATCAGTCTGGTGGGCTATCTGCAGGAGCAGGAGAAGCGCCTGGCACGCCAGGCGGCGGAGGCAGCAGCCGAGGCCGAACTGGCCAAAGGCTATCCGGCGGTAGAACCGAAGATCGCCATGAACTAACTCTGGCGTTGCGCCTGACGCAACGCTTTTTTCTCTTCGCGCCGCATACGAAAGAAGTCGCTCAGCATCGCAGCACACTCCTCCGCCAGCACGCCGCTCGCTAACTCAACCTGATGGTTCATGCCGGGGTGACCCAGCACATCCAGCAGCGAACCCGCCGCCCCGCTTTTCAGATCGTGCGCGCCATAGACCAGCCGGGTGATCCGGCTGTGCACCATCGCCCCGGCGCACATGACGCAGGGTTCCAGTGTCACATAGAGGGTGGTTTCCAGCAGACGGTAATTTTCCAGCACCTTGCCGCCCTGGCGCAGAGCCATGATCTCCGCATGGGCGGTGGGATCGTGCTGGCCGATGGGCCGGTTCCAGCCTTCGCCGATCACCCGGTCATTCTGCACCAGCACCGCCCCCACCGGCACTTCGCCCTGCTCCCAGGCCCGGCGTGCCAGGCTGAGCGCATGGCGCATCCAGTATTCATCTTGTTGTTTCATGCAGACCACTCCGGGCGACAGAAAAGCGGCGCATTATAACGGGTGCCGAAACTTATTCCAGCTGTTGCAGCTCACCTGCCGGCGTCACGCGCCAGCGATGCTGGCAGAAAAACAGCAGCGGGTTATCCTGTTTGCTGTCGCTGTAGCCGCTGTAGAGCTGCAAAGGCGTGCCGATTTTCTCTTCGAGCTGGGCGACTTTCTCATGGCCGAGGCAGCGCATGGCCAGCACCCGCCCCCCCCAGCCGCGCCGCATCTGACTGGCAATCAGCTTCACGCGCGGCAGAAAGGCGGAGTCATAGTAGACCTGCTCCACCAGCGACTGAGGCGATCCGGTGATCAGCCAGACGTCGGCATCATCACTGCCGAGGTAGTCGGTCAGGCGCTGCTGTACCACCGGAAAGGCGGTAACCCGCTGGCGAAACCACCGGGCAAACTCCGCCTCAAGACGCAGCAATGTCTGCTCTGAACGGCCAAAGGTAATCGACCAGAGCAGCAGGCTCATGGGCCAGCGGGCCGCCCGGCCTTTAAACAGCAGGCCGATCCCCACCACCGGCAGGAGGGGCACCACCAGCACCAGATTAAGCGGTCGCCGGCGCAGCAGATAGCGCATAAAGGTGCCGAACATGTCCTGCTGGTGCAAAGTGCCATCCAGGTCGAAAAATACGATGCGACGTTGTGTTCCCCTGGTCAAACAACTCTCCTTCGGGTCTGGTTCCGGAATCATAAAGAGTAGTGTAGCCATCATCAGGCGTAACGGCGATGAGTGTCATTTTTAATTCCGATGACTACAATGCCTGATGAATAGTTTATTCTTCTCCGATTATCCCCTGAATGATGAGGATTGGGCATGAGTTCATTGCTGCGCATTCGCCAGCTTTATCCACGTCTGGCACTGAACGAGCGTCGGCTGGCCGATTTTTTACTGTCGCAACCTGACAGGGCGCGTCATCTCAGCTCGCAGAAGCTGGCAGAGGAGTCCGGCGTCAGCCAGTCGAGCGTGGTGAAGTTTGCGCAGAAGCTGGGATACAAAGGATTTCCGGCGCTGAAGCTGGCGCTGAGTGAGTCACTGGCGGACAAGGATGCCATCACGGTGCATAACCATATTCTCAGCGACGACCCGCTCAAAATGGTGGGTGAAAAACTGCTGACCGAAAAGCTGTCGGCGATCCGGGCCACGCTGGATATCAACAGCGAAGAGAAGCTCAATGATGTGCTGCAGCTGCTGAAGAATGCCCGGCGTATTCTGCTGGTGGGGATTGGGGCGTCAGGTCTGGTGGCAAAAGACTTCTCCTGGAAGCTGATGAAGATCGGGATCAATGCCGTGGCGGAGCAGGATATGCACGCCCTGCTGGCCAGCGTCCAGGCAATGGGGCCGGGCGATGTGCTGCTCGCCATCTCCTATACCGGTGAACGGCGCGAGATCAATCTGGCCGCGCAGGAGGCCGCTGAGGTGGGTGCGGATGTGGTCGCCTTTACCGGCTTTACCCCGAATACGCTGCAGCAGAGCGCCAGTTACTGCCTCTATACGGTGGCGGAAGAGCAGAGTACCCGCAGCGCGGCGATCTCCTCGACGACGGCTCAGCTGGCGCTGACCGATCTGCTGTTTATGGCGCTGGTGCAAAACGATCCGGAGCGCGCTTCCAGCCACATTCGCCACAGCGAGGCGCTGGTGAAAAAGCTGGTCTGATCAGCGGGAGCGCGTATAATACCCGCGCTTTTTCTGTTGTTATCAGGTGGGAAACATGGCGTTATTGATTACGTCCAGATGCATTAACTGCGATATGTGCGAACCGGAGTGCCCGAATCAGGCGATCTCACTGGGCGAGGCGATCTATGAGATAGATGTCAGCCGCTGCACCGAATGTGTCGGCCATTATGAAGCGCCAACCTGTCAGCAGGTCTGCCCTATCGATAACACCATCATCGTTAACCCACAGCACACCGAATCACGCGATGCGCTGTGGGAGAAGTTTGTGCTGCTGCACGGCTAGTTTTCGATAATCACCGTGGCGCAGGCGTAATGCCGTTCATCTGCCAGCGTCACGTGTACCCGGCTGACGCCCAGCTGCTGTGCCACTTCCGCCGCGTGCTGGAAGAAGCGTAATCCCGGTTTTCCCAGCGCATCGTTGTAAACTTCAAACTGATTAAACGCCAGGCCACCGCGAATGCCGGTACCAAAGGCCTTGGCCGCCGCCTCTTTCACCGCAAATCGCTTGGCGAGAAAACGCACCGGCTGCTGATGGGCCTGATACTGCTGCCATTCGGCTTCGCTCAGCACCCGACGCGCCAGACGATCGCCGGAGCGCTCAATCACCCCGGCAATGCGTTCAATCTCAACGATGTCCGTGCCCAGTCCCAGAATAGCCATCAGCGACGGGCTTCACGCAGCAGCTGCTTCATCTCTCTGACCGCTTCCGACAGGCCACTCATCACCGCACGACCGATAATGGCATGGCCGATATTCAGCTCATGCATCTCCGGCAGTGCCGCAATGGGCAGGACGTTGTGGTAGGTCAGGCCGTGACCGGCATTCACCTTCAGCCCCAGGCTGGCGGCAAAAGTCGCGGCGTGGCGGATGCGGGCCAGTTCCGCCTCGCGCGCCAGCCCTTCCGGTGCTTCGGCGTAGGCGCCGGTGTGAATTTCGATATAGGGCGCGCCGCTGGCAACGGCGGCTTCGATCTGGCGGTGGTCGGCATCAATAAACAGCGACACCAGAATGCCCGCATCACTCAGCAGTCGCACCGCCGCAGTGATCTTCTCCTGCTGCCCAGCCACATCCAGGCCGCCTTCAGTGGTGACTTCCTGACGCTTTTCCGGCACCAGGCAGCAGAAATGGGGCTGAATATCGCAGGCGATACCGATCATCTCATCGGTCACCGCCATCTCCAGATTCATACGGGTCTGGATGGTGTCGCGCAGAATACGCACGTCGCGGTCAGTGATGTGGCGGCGATCTTCCCGCAGATGCACCGTGATGCCATCTGCGCCCGCCTGCTCAGCAATAAACGCCGCCTGCACCGGATCGGGATAATTTGTCCCACGGGCGTTTCGCACCGTGGCAATGTGATCGATATTGACGCCTAACAGCAACTCAGCCATGACTATCCTCACTTCTTTTCCATCGGGGTGTTGAGTGTACCGCGCCCATGTCAGCAGGCGGTACGACCAGCGCTATTCATCTGTCTGTTCGGGCTTCTTCTTCGGGATAAACTGGCGAAACAGCTCCTGACTCTTCAGCGGCTTGCCGCCCAGATAGGGCTTCAGGGCGATGCGGGTAAAACGCTTCGCGGCGCGCAGGCTCTCCGCATCGGGAAAGTCGCGTTCATAGAGGGCACGCAGTTCGCGGCCGGTAAAGCTGCGCTGATTGAGCACCAGGCTGGCGATAAAGCCGCGCTCTTCGCGGTAGCTGTAGGTCATGTTATCCGTGATCGGCTCGCCGCTGCCTGCGCAGTGCAGGAAATCGACGCCATAGCCCAGGTGACCAAGCAGCGCCAGCTCAAAACGGCGCAGGGCCGGTTCGGGCTTACCGTGCGTTGAGGCTAACGCCTGCAGACAGTGAAGGTAGTCGAAGAAGAGTTCCTGGAAAGGCGATTCCTGCTGCAGCACGCGAGAGACCAGCTCATTTACGTAGAGACCGCAGTAGAGGGTGATGCCGCTGAGCGGCAGTGCCAGCGACACCGCTTCGGCGTTGCGCAGGGTTTTGACTTCACCACGCCCGCTCCAGCGAACCAGCAGGGGGGTAAAAGGCTGTAACGCGCCCTTCAGCTGTGAGCGCCGGGAACGTGCGCCCTTGGCCAGAACCCGCACCCGCCCTTCATTTTCACTGAACAGGTCGAGCAGCAGGCTGGTTTCGCTGAAGGGGCGACTATGCAGCACAAAAGCGCGTTGCCAGCCTTCCATCAGATCAGAGATCGTCTGTATAACCCAGGCTGCGCAGAGCACGTTCGTCATCTGCCCAGCCGGATTTCACTTTCACCCACAGTTCGAGATGCACTTTCGCTTCGAACATCTCTTCCATGTCCCTGCGCGCTTCGGTGCCGATGGTTTTGATTTTGGCCCCTTTGTTGCCAATCACCATCTTCTTCTGCCCTTCGCGCTCGACCAGAATCAGACCGTTAATGTCGTAACCGCCCCGCTCGTTGCTTACGAAGCGTTCAATCTCGACCGTGACGGAATAAGGCAGTTCAGCGCCCAGGAAGCGCATCAGTTTTTCACGGATGATTTCAGACGCCATAAAGCGCTGGGAGCGGTCAGTGATGTAATCTTCCGGGAAGTGATGATCGGCCTGCGGCAGATGCTTGCGGGTGATCGCCGCAATGGTATCGACGTTTTTGCCGCTTTCGGCAGAGATCGGCACGATGTCGAGGAAGTTCATCTGCTGGCTCAGGAACTGCAGATGCGGCAGCAGCACGCTCTTGTCCTGGATATTATCGACCTTGTTGATCGCCAGGACGACCGGCACTTTGCCGTCACGCAGCTTGCCTAATACCATCTCATCGTCTGGCGTCCAGCGGGTGCCTTCCACCACGAAGATCACCAGCTCCACGTCGCCAATAGAGCTGCTGGCGGCGCGGTTCATCAGGCGGTTAATCGCGCGCTTCTCTTCCATGTGCAGACCGGGGGTATCGACGTAGATCGCCTGATATTCACCCTCGGTGTGAATGCCCATGATGCGGTGGCGCGTGGTTTGCGGCTTACGCGAGGTGATCGACACCTTCTGCCCCAGCAGCTGGTTCAGTAAGGTGGATTTACCGACGTTAGGTCGGCCAACAATCGCGACAAAGCCGCAATAGGTAACGTTTTCGCTCATTCGAATCCTGAGTTATTCAGCGCCTGTTGCGGCGCCGAAAGAGTGCAATGTGTCTTGGCGCATCCGGCGTCCACAGACGCCGGTATGCCGGAGTGCTATTCGAGGCCCAGCTTGATCAGCGCCTGCTCAGCGGCAGCCTGCTCAGCTTTACGACGGCTGGAGCCGACGCCGACAACCGGCTCGGCCATGCCACTCACCTGACAGTGAATGGTGAATTCCTGGTCGTGGGCTTCGCCACGCACCTGCACCACCAGATAGCTGGGCAGTGGCAGGTGTCGTCCCTGCAGATACTCCTGCAGGCGGGTTTTGGGATCTTTCTGTTTGTCGCCCGGACTGATCTCGTCAAGGCGCGTCCGGTACCAGTCGAGGATCAGCTGCTCTACCCGTTCGATACTGCTGTCGAGGAAGATGCCGCCAATCAGCGCTTCGACCGTATCGGCCAGAATCGATTCGCGGCGGAAGCCGCCGCTTTTCAGCTCGCCCGGCCCTAAGCGCAGGCATTCACCGAGGTCAAATTCGCGCGCCATTTCAGCCAGCGTATTGCCGCGCACCAGCGTGGCGCGCATGCGGCTCATGTCACCTTCATCAACCCGCGGGAAGCGATGATAAAGGGCATTCGCAATCACATAGCTAAGAATAGAATCGCCAAGAAATTCCAGGCGTTCGTTGTGCTTACTGCTGGCGCTGCGGTGTGTCAGGGCCTGCTGTAACAGTTCCGAATGAGTAAAAGTGTAGCCCAGTTTGCGCTGAAGCTTATTAATCAGGATGGGGTTCATGCGATTCCAGTTCTTTGTTGCGTCTGTGACTCTGCATACCAAACGGGGCTGGCTTTCCAGCACGTTCCGTTTGGTGTGCAGTGGCCTCCCAAAGGAGGCCACCCGTTTTGCCTGTTAATCAGACAATTTTATCAGTGAATACCGCCGATACGACTGAATCGTACGCCGGTTGGCCACTGGCCTTCCTGTTTCTCAAAGCTCATCCAGATAGCGACCGCTTTACCGACCAGGTTACGCTCCGGGACAAAGCCCCAGTAGCGGCTGTCGGCGCTGTTATCACGGTTGTCGCCCATCATGAAGTATTGCCCTTTCGGCACCACCCAGGTCGCCTGCGGCTGGCCCGGCTGCTGATAATACATGCCTGCCTGACTCTGCGCTTCGTTTACCAGCAGAATGTCATGCGTTACGCTTCCGATGGTCTCTTTACGGGTGCCCAGGCGCAGTCCGCCGCGCAGGGTATCGCCCTGCGGCACCTGATAAAAACCGTTACCGGTTTCGTTGCCATCAAAGCCGCTGAAGGTCTGGATAAACTTGCTTGGCTCAACGCTGGTGTAGGTCACCGGCAGCGCAGAGTCACAGGCTTTGCCCTCATCGCAGGCCGGTTTCACCGTCAGCGTCTTACTGTAAGGATCATAGATGACTTTATCGCCCGGCAGGCCGATCACGCGCTTAATGTAATCCAGGCTCGGATCTTTCGGGTATTTAAAGACCGCGATATCGCCGCGCTTCGGCTGACCGGTTGGGATCAGCGTGGTCTGGGTGATCGGATCTTTAATCCCGTAAGCAAACTTCTCCACCAGGATAAAGTCACCGATCAGCAGGGTTGGCATCATCGAGCCAGACGGGATCTGGAACGGTTCGTAGATAAACGAACGCACGATGAACACCACGGCCAGCACCGGGAAAACAGAGGCGGTGGTCTCCACCCAGCCAGGCTGTGAAGAAACCTTCGCCAGCGTTTTGCTGTCGAGTGCATTGCCGGTCTGCGCCTGCGCCGCGGCCTGCTTTGCACGGCGCTCCGGCGCCCATTTGAAACGATCAATTACCCAGACGATGCCAGTAATCAGCGTCGCTATCGCCAGAACCAGGGCGAACATATTAGCCATTGGAAATCCTTATTTGCTGTCCTTACCGACATGCAGAATGGCGAGGAACGCTTCCTGTGGCAGCTCAACGTTGCCAACCTGCTTCATTCGCTTCTTACCATCTTTCTGCTTCTGCAACAGTTTCTTCTTACGGCTGACGTCACCGCCATAACATTTGGCGAGAACGTTTTTACGCAGCTGTTTAACCGTTGAACGTGCGATGATGTGGTTACCAATGGCGGCCTGAATCGCAATATCAAACTGCTGACGCGGGATGAGATCTTTCATCTTCTCAACCAGTTCACGGCCGCGATAAGGGGCGTTGTCGCGGTGCGTGATCAGCGCCAGCGCATCCACGCGCTCTGAGTTGATCAGAACGTCAACGCGCACCATGTCAGAGGTCTGGAAACGCTTGAAGTTGTAATCCAGCGAGGCATAACCGCGCGAGGTCGACTTCAGACGATCGAAGAAGTCGAGCACCACTTCTGCCATCGGAATTTCGTAGGTCAGCGCGACCTGGTTGCCGTGATAAACCATGTTGGTCTGCACGCCACGCTTCTCAATACAGAGCGTAATGACGTTGCCCAGATACTCCTGCGGCAGCAGCATGTGACATTCCGCAATCGGCTCACGCAGCTCTTCAATGTTGTTCAGTGGCGGCAGCTTAGAGGGGCTGTCGACATAGACGGTATCACCGCTTGTGGTCACGACTTCATACACAACCGTCGGCGCCGTGGTGATCAGGTCGAGATCGTATTCACGCTCCAGACGCTCCTGAATGATCTCCATGTGCAGCAGACCCAGGAAGCCGCAGCGGAAACCAAAGCCCAGCGCCGTTGAGCTTTCTGGCTCATAGAACAGCGAGGCGTCGTTCAGGCTGAGCTTGCCGAGCGCGTCACGGAAGGCTTCATAGTCATCGGAGCTGATCGGGAACAGACCGGCGTAAACCTGCGGCTTCACTTTTTTGAAGCCAGGCAGCGCTTTGTCAGCCGGGTTGCGGGCGGTGGTCAGGGTATCGCCCACCGGCGCGCCGAGGATATCTTTGATGGCGCAGACCAGCCAGCCCACTTCACCGCAGTTGAGTTCGGTACGGTCGACCTGTTTCGGGGTAAAGATACCCAGACGGTCCGCGTTGTAGGTCTGGCCGGTGCTCAGGACTTTAATCTTGTCGCCTTTGCGCATGGTGCCGTTTTTCACACGCACCAGTGAAACCACGCCCAGGTAGTTATCAAACCAGGAGTCGATAATCAGTGCCTGCAGTGGCGCTTCCGGATCGCCTTCCGGCGGCGGAATATCGCGCACTAAACGTTCCAGCACGTCAGGCACGCCAACGCCGGTTTTGGCAGAACAGCGCACCGCATCGGCGGCATCAATGCCGACGATATCTTCAATCTCCTGCGCCGCGCGCTCAGGGTCGGCAGCCGGCAGGTCGATTTTATTCAGAACCGGCACTACTTCCAGATCCATCTCAATCGCGGTGTAGCAGTTCGCCAGTGTCTGCGCTTCAACACCCTGACCGGCATCCACCACCAGCAGTGCCCCTTCACAGGCAGCCAGTGAGCGGGACACTTCATAGGAGAAGTCTACGTGGCCCGGGGTATCGATGAAATTGAGCTGGTAAGTTTCGCCGTCTTTCGCATGGTAGTCGAGTGTGACGCTCTGTGCTTTGATGGTAA
Source organism: Type-F symbiont of Plautia stali (assembly GCF_059731105.1). Taxonomy (NCBI): domain Bacteria; kingdom Pseudomonadati; phylum Pseudomonadota; class Gammaproteobacteria; order Enterobacterales; family Enterobacteriaceae; species Type-F symbiont of Plautia stali. Next base: position 3,107,760 of record NZ_AP035909.1, read on the forward strand.
TGCCACGCTCACGCTCCAGATCCATAGAGTCAAGAACCTGCGCAGCCATTTCACGGTCTGTGAGGCCACCGCAGATCTGAATAAGGCGGTCAGAGAGCGTGGATTTACCATGGTCGATATGAGCGATGATGGAGAAATTTCTTATGTGCTTCATTTATAGGGATATCTTCGCTTAAAATTCAGTTGAAAACCTGAGCACAGACACATTCAGGAAGATCGCTCTTTACCCACAATCCTGTCAGCCTCATTAATGACGACGCATATTACACTGTTAACGCCGCGCATAAAAGAATGGAACGAGGTGGAAGCGAAACAGATATCTGCGCAGGGCAGAACGGACAAAGGCCGCGGAGTGCGCGGCCTGGACGTGCGTTACGCTTCGCTTTCGACACGCAGCGCATCGGGAGGTAACGCGATGTTGAGGATCACCGGCTGAAAGGCTTCGCGATCGCCAAATTTCAGTGAAACGCCTTTGGCGATAATAAAGCCGCCAACGCCGCCCAGCAGCGCACCGCAGGCCGCCGCCAGATCGCTGCTGAACAGCGACTGAAACAGACCCGCCACCAGGAAGAGACCCAGCAGCGGCGTCATGTAGACCAGCAGCGCCGAACCGAGCAGGCTGCTCTCCCTGATGCCCAATTCGATCCGCTGCCCCGGCTGCAGTGGCTCGCTGCTGGCGATCTGCATCACGTGCGCATTTTTCGGGCCGAGTTTATTCAGCATATGACTGCCACAGCCTTTGCGCGCCTGGCAGCTGTTGCAGGAGGTTTTTGCTTCAGTGTGCAGCGTGGCGATGCCATCCTGCCATGCCACCACGGTGGCCCATTCTCTCATCATTTCTGTGATCCCAGGTCGATGCTGTCCGCAATACGTTTAGCGGTTGAAGGCGGTATCTCGCCAATCACCGCAATCTCGTAATTATTGCGCACAACAGTCTGAACCGTACGACGCCCAGTGCGCAATGTCTGGGTAAGGCTGGTTTTATCCGCCGGCGTCACGTTGATCGCAAAACTGAACAGGCCGTCGCTGTAGAGCTTCGATTCCATATTTTTGTTCAGCGCCGGCAGCGAACGGCGATTCTGCGACACCAGTGACATCCCGGCAGGGAGCCAGCCTGGCTGCCAGGTGAGCGTGACCGCATCCCCTTTTGGCACCGAAAGCGACGGCGGCAGATTGGCTTTCTCCAGCCCCTGCATCAGGTTTCGCACCCCCTCATCCACCGCAAAACTGATCACGCGGAACTGCTCCAGCGTTTCACCATCACGGTCAAGCAGGTCAATGCGCAGCGGCAGTTTGGTGTCGACATCCAGCCAGACCACATAGCTGTAGCGGGTGCCATCCCGTGAAACGATACGCAGCACATCACACATCTGATCGGCAATGCGCGAGCGTCCCACGGTAATAAAATCGTAGGCGCTGGCCAGCTTGCTGAAGTCAGCAAAAATCACAGACGGCAGGGCGTCAATGATGTGATTGCCGGGAAGCGAAAAGGGATCGAGGCCAGGTTCGAAGTAACTGATATCGTTGCCGCGCTGGATCACTTCCCGACGCGGCCCGTCCATCTGCAGCAGCTGAGCGAATATCCGGTTATCGATCACAGCATGACGATAGCGCAGCGATTCGATGCCGATGCGGGAGACGTTGATATAGGCGAATTCGTAGTTAAGGTTCTGGCTTGCCTGTTCCATCTGCTGCAATAGCGCCCCGGACACCGAAGTTTGCGCCGGGGCGACAGATGACCACAACAGGCTGCCTGCCAGCAGGCTAACAGCATACCAATGCGGCTTCATTACTGCTGCTGCTGTCCTAAAGATTGGTTTCCGGGAACATCCACCTGTGCCTGTTTAGGGGCATCGGTTTCGAATTGCAGCTGATCAGCGTGCAGACGACGCTGCAGTTCATAATCCTGCAACATCGCATTGACGCGACGGCGCTGCTCCTGAACCTGCTGATTAGAACTGTTGGTGTCAAACGCATCAGACGGCACGCCCAGGCTGACCGGCGACGCTTTACCCATCATCGGCAGCGTATTGAACACCGGCGAGTCAGAGGTCTGTGTCGCGCTGCCCTCAGGCTGATTGTAGTGCTGAACACCCACGATGACGGCCAGTGACACACAGGCCGCCACACCCACCTGCGTCAGCTGAGCTGCCCACGGACGCGCTTTTTTCCAGAACGGCATTTTTTCCCAGCGGGAAGGTTCTGGCTGAGCTTCAGGGATCAGCGTTGTGACAGAACGCAGCGGTTCTTTTTCGATAGCAGCAGCGACGCGCGCAGAGATATCGAAATGCAGGTGCTCACTCACGTCACCGCGCATGGTATCGCGGATGAGGTGATAGCTTGCCCAGCTTTTCTGCAGTTCTGCGTCCTTCGATAAGGCGGAAAACAGCTCGTTATCTAAGGTCTCACCATCCATTAAAGCGGAAAGTTTTTCTTTCTGCATGCCTATGTACCCTTCCAGTAGCCGTTATCACTGACGTTGGATAAGCGGTTGAACTTTGTTATCAATAGCCTCTCGCGCACGAAAGATACGTGATCGAACAGTGCCTACCGGGCAATCCATAATGACGGCGATCTCTTCATAGCTCAGGCCGTCCAGTTCCCTGAGGGTGATTGCCATACGCAAGTCCTCGGGTAGCGCCTCGATGGTACGAAAGACAATTTGTTTCAATTCGTCAGACAACATTAAGTTCTCAGGGTTCGAAATTTCTTTTAATGCACCCGCACTTTCGAAATTTTCTGCGTCAATCGCATCCACATCGCTGGATGGCGGACGACGCCCCTGAGCAACCAGGTAATTTTTCGCTGTATTGACCGCAATGCGGTACAGCCAGGTATAAAAGGCGCTATCGCCACGGAATGAATCCAGTGCGCGATACGCTTTGATAAATGATTCCTGTACGACATCAGGCACATCGCCTGAAGGTACATAGCGTGAAACCAGGCTCGCCACTTTGTGCTGGTAACGAATCACCAGTAAGTTGAAAGCTTTTTGATCTCCCTTCTGAACCCGCTCGACAAGAACCTGATCCGTTAACTGCTCGCTCATCCGAGGTAATGTCTCCCCAAACTTTTCTTACGCATAAAGTAACTGCCAGCACATCTCATTGGTTCTGAGCAAGCATGCGCTTAGAGTTGTGATGTGGTGCGAAGTTCACTTCCCGACCTGATATTTGCCGCTCCGGAATTGATTACACAGGTTGTTCGTTTTCGTTCAGTGTAAGGAGCGCAAATCGCAGGCAGAGTAACCTATGACAACAGCTTTTTCATCATTAAATCCTCCGCCGACAATAAGTTTGGTATAGAAAACAGAGCTCAAATTGTACTGTTTATAACTTAATGATTATCGGTAATTTTTCTGAATTCACATCGTGAATCTGCGAACTTTTGTTTAAAATACTTCACAGCGACCGGCTCAGGGCTTATGCTCAGGGCAATCTTTGTTTAGTAAATTAAACAACATGACAAATTCGAATCCGTATTATCAGTGTGATGTATTGATTGTGGGCAGCGGTGCTGCGGGCCTCTCTTTAGCGCTGCGCCTGGCGAAACAGTATCAGGTCACGGTGCTCAGCAAAGCGCAGGTCAATGAGGGCTCTACGCTTTATGCTCAGGGCGGCATTGCGGCGGTGTTCGATGAGACCGACAGTATTGAAGCGCATATAGAAGATACGCTGATTGCCGGCGCCGGACTGTGCGACCGGGAGGCGGTCTCGTTTATCGCCAGCAATGCCCGGCACTGCGTGCAGTGGCTGATCGACAATGGCGTTGCCTTTGATCTCGATCCGCAGGCCTCAGGCGAGATGCGCTATCACCTGACGCGCGAAGGCGGACACAGCCATCGCCGTATTCTGCACAGTGCCGATGCCACCGGTCATGCGGTTGAAACCACGCTGGTAAGCCAGGCGCTCAGCCATCCCAACATCCGCATTCTGGAACGCACCAACGCGGTCGATCTGATTCTCTCCGATAAAATCGGCCTGCCTGGCCCGCGCCGGGTGGTGGGTGCCTGGATCTGGAATCGTAACCGCGAGGAGGTGGAAACCTGTCAGGCGCGGGCGGTGGTGCTGGCGACCGGCGGCGCCGCCAAGGTGTATCAGTACACCACGAATCCTGACGTCGCCTCCGGTGACGGGATTGCGATGGCCTGGCGTGCGGGCTGCCGGGTCGCCAACCTCGAATTTAATCAGTTTCATCCCACCTGCCTGTTTCATCCCCAGGCGCAGAACTTCCTGCTGACTGAAGCCCTGCGCGGAGAAGGCGCCTGGCTGGTGCGTCCCGATGGCAGCCGTTTCATGCCCGATTTTGATGAGCGCGCCGAGCTGGCTCCGCGCGATATCGTCGCACGCGCCATCGATCATGAGATGAAGCGGCTGGGCGTGGACTGCATGTATCTGGATATCAGCCACCAGCCGGAAGAGTTTGTGCGCGCCCACTTCCCGATGATTTATGAAAAGCTGCTGACCTTTGGCTTCGACCTGACCCGGGAACCGATCCCGATCGTGCCTGCCGCCCACTATACCTGTGGCGGCGTGATGGTGGATCAGCATGGGCAGAGTGACGTCAGCGGCCTGTATGCCATCGGTGAGGTGAGCTACACCGGCCTGCATGGTGCGAACCGCATGGCCTCCAACTCGCTGCTGGAGTGCCTGGTCTATGGCTGGTCAGCCGCCGAAGCGCTGATCCAGAGCCTGCCTGGCATAGAGGCTGTGACCACCCTGCCCGCCTGGGATGAGAGCCAGGTCGATGATGCCGATGAACGCGTCGTCATCCAGCACAACTGGCATGAGCTGCGGCTCTTCATGTGGGATTATGTCGGCATTGTGCGTACGACGCGGCGACTGGAGCGGGCTTTGCGCCGCATCACCCTGCTTCAGCAGGAGATCGATGAGTATTACCGTCACTTCCGCCTCTCCAATCATCTCCTGGAGCTGCGGAATCTGGTTCAGGTGGCGGATCTGATGGTGCGCTGTGCGCTGGAGCGAAAAGAGAGTCGCGGCTTGCACTATATCCGCGACTACCCGAACCTGCTGCCAGAGGCGCGACCGACAATTCTGACGCCGCCCGGCTACATAAAGAGATAGAACGCCCGCGTCAGGCTGCACCACTCATCCGAATAGTGGGTGTCTGCCGCGCGGATAGCGAGCCGCTCCAGCAGGGTTTCGCCAGGCTGCGGCGAAAAGCCCAGCACAACCCGGTGCGGCGGACGATGGGCATACTCCGCCACATCCAGGCGCGAACGCAGATGCCAGCCATCTGCCTCTGCCAGCGCGATAAAATCCTGGCCGATGGCGGCAGGCAGCACCACGCAGAACATCCCCTCCTCCTCAATCAGTAACGCCGCGCTGCGCAGTAACGTCTGATGGTCGAGCGAGGCTGTGGCGCGGGCGCTGTCCCGCGCTGGCGTAGAACAGGCCACGCCAGGCGCAAAATAAGGGGGGTTACTGACGATGAGGGAATAACGCGCGGTGGACTCCTCTGCCCAGCGGGCAATGTCGTGCTGATGCACCCGGATCCGTTCAGGCCACGGCGACTGCTGCACATTCTCCTGCGCCTGCTGCGCGGCCTCAGGCTCTAATTCAACCGCATCGACCAGCACCTGCGACGGTGTACGCTGCGCCAGCATCAGGGCAATCAGCCCGCTGCCGCTGCCGATATCCAGAATGCGCCTGACCCCGGCCACCGGTGCCCAGGCCCCGAGCAGAATGGCATCGGTTCCTACTTTCATCGCACAGCGATCGTGCGCGACAAAAAATTGTTTAAAGGTAAAACCGTTCTTGTTTAACTTTGGCCGTTCACGCGGCTTATCCTGCATCATTCTTCACTACCATCGTTTTTTCCTGCCGTCCGGCAGCGCATGAGTGTAACGTGGCAACAGAGGGAATTCACGCGGCAGACAACTCCAGGCGCCACGGAAACGGATTAACAGATGAAGATTCAGTCTGATCTGTCTATAATCAGCGCCCCAAACTGAGGTAGACCATGACAGTAACCACATTTTCCGAACTCGAACTCGACGAAAGCCTGCTACAAGCGTTGCAGGAAAAAGGCTTCACGCGTCCAACAGTGATTCAGGCTGCTGCAATTCCGCCCGCGCTGGAGGGCCGCGACGTTCTGGGTTCGGCACCTACCGGGACCGGGAAAACCGCCGCCTATCTGTTACCGGCGCTGCAGCACCTGCTTGATTTTCCGCGCAAGAAATCTGGCCCGCCACGCATCCTGATTGTGACCCCGACCCGCGAACTGGCGATGCAGGTCGCTGAACATGCGCGTGAGCTGGCGAAACATACCCATCTGGATATCGCCACCATCACGGGCGGCGTGGCCTACATGAACCACGCCGAAGTGTTCAGCGAAAACCAGGATATCGTGGTCGCGACCACCGGCCGCCTGCTGCAGTATATTAAAGAAGAGAACTTCGACTGCCGCGCCGTGGAAACGCTGGTGCTGGATGAAGCTGACCGCATGCTGGATATGGGCTTCGCCCAGGATATCGAAACCATCGCGGCTGAAACGCGCTGGCGCAAGCAGACCCTGCTCTTCTCCGCCACGCTGGAAGGCGACAACATCCGCGATTTCGCCGAACGTCTGCTGAACGATCCGGTTGAGCTGGAAGCGGATCCGAGCCGTCGCGAGCGCAAAAAGATCCAGCAGTGGTACTACCGCGCTGACGATCTTGAGCACAAAACCAAGCTACTGATCCATCTGCTGAAGCAGCCGGAAGTGACACGCAGCATCGTGTTCGTGCGCAAGCGTGAGCGTCTGCATGAGCTGGTGAGCTGGCTGCACGAAGCGGGGATTCGCACCAGCTATCTGGAAGGCGAAATGGTGCAGGCGAAGCGTAACGAAGCGATCAAACGTCTGAGTGAAGGACGGGTGAATGTGCTGGTCGCCACCGACGTTGCGGCGCGCGGCATCGACGTTGAAGATGTCAGCCACGTCTTCAACTATGACATGACGCGCACCGCCGATACCTATCTGCATCGTATTGGCCGTACCGGTCGCGCCGGTCGTAAAGGCATCGCCATCTCGCTGGTCGAAGCGCACGATTACGTCCTGCTGGGTAAAATAACCCGCTACGTTAATGAGCCGATTAAAGCGCGCGTCATTGACGAGCTGCGTCCGGTGACCCGCGCTCCAAGTGCAAAAACCACCGGCAAACCGTCGAAAAAGGTGCTGGCTAAGCGCGCAGAGAAGAAAGCGAGCGAAACTGAAAAACCCCGCGTGAAAAAACGCCATCGTGACGCCAAAAATATCGGCAAACGCCGTAAAGCAAGCGGTACCGCGGCCGCTAACGAGAATGCGGAATAAAACAGCGCTTAAACAAAAAAATCGCCTCTGATGAGGCGATTTTTTTTAGCTGACAGCTGTTAACAGCCTTTTCACACCATTTTACCTGCCTGATCGCGTTGCTGGCGATACTCACTGACCGGCTCGCTGCACATGACTCTCTATCTTGCTGATAAGGACGATAAAATATGCTGTGTGCGCTTTGCGTTTATTTTCAGCGTCCGATCACTCAGGCTACTTAAAGACTTTCGGTAAAAGTACGGGCAATCACGTCACGCTGCTGTTCAGGAGTCAGTGAGTTGAAGCGCACGGCATAGCCCGACACGCGGATGGTCAGCTGCGGGTAGTTTTCCGGGTGCTTCACCGCATCTTCCAGCGTTTCACGACGCAGCACGTTGACGTTCAGATGCTGACCGCCTTCAACACGCACCTGCGGTTTGATTTCTACCGGAACTTCACGATAAGCAAATTCGCCCAGCTCGCTGATAGCCACAACCTGGTCTTCTTCATAACCCCCGGCGGCACACAGGCAACGCGCCTGGGCTTTCTCTTCGTCCAGCAGCCAGAAGGAGTTCAGCAGGTTGGCATGGTTGGATTGAGTGATCTGGATTCCTGTGATCATCTTTGCATCTCCCGAATAATAGGTGAATAAATCAAATTTAAGGCTCCGGTATACCACCCATCATTTCGACCAGCCTTGACCTGCATCAATCTTCACCCGGCGCTACATGCCCATTCAGCCTAACCCGTTGATCTGAAAACGCCTTAACACTTAACTTTATTTTTATTTTTCAAATTTATTTTACCTTCAGCTGGGCGGCAGGAACGGCTAAGCTTACGGCACTAACGGAAAGGGAGTTGAACATGGCTGAAAAGCTGACCTGGCACGACGTGCTGGCTGAAGAGAAACAGAAACCCTATTTTGTCGAGACGCTTAAGCTGGTCGCCGATGAACGCGCTGCGGGGGTCACCGTCTATCCGCCGCAGAAAGATGTCTTTAATGCCTTTCGCCTGACGGAACTGGGCGACGTCAATGTCGTCATCCTCGGCCAGGACCCCTATCATGGCCCTCACCAGGCACATGGCCTGGCCTTCTCTGTGCTGCCAGGCGTGCAGGTGCCGCCATCCCTGCAAAATATCTATAAAGAGTTGCAGCAGGATATTCAGGGCTTTGAGAAACCCAGTCACGGCTTCCTGGAGAGCTGGGCGAAACAGGGTGTGATGCTGCTGAACACCGTTTTAACGGTCGAGGCGGGCAAAGCGCACTCTCATGCGCGATTCGGCTGGGAGACGTTTACCGATAATGTGATTGCAGCGATCAATCAGCATCGTGAAGGGGTCATTTTTCTGCTGTGGGGATCGCATGCCCAGAAGAAAGGCAGCATCATCGATCGCCAGCGCCATCATGTGTTGCAGGCGCCGCACCCTTCGCCGCTCTCTGCGCATCGCGGCTTTTTCGGCAGCCACCATTTCTCAAAAACCAACGAACTGCTCAGCGCGGCCGGTAAAAAACCGGTGGACTGGACGCCGGTATTACCGGACTGACGCCAGAATGCACACGGCCGCGTCAGTGCGCGGCCGTGTAGCGGGATTCCGGTGCTGAATCAGCCTTTGGCTTTGGCAACGGCAACCATCGCCGGACGCAGCAGGCGACCATTCAGCGTATAACCACGCTGCATCACCAGCATGACATGGTTAGGCTCGAACTCTTCAGACTCCATCATCGACATCGCCTGATGCACTTCCGGGTTAAACGGCACGCCGGTTTCGCCGACCACTTCAACACCGAATTTACGCACGGCACCCAGCAGACCTTTCAGAGTCAGTTCAACCCCTTCGATCATAGGCGCCAGCTGTGAATCTTCTTTGTTCGCCACTTCCAGCGCGCGCTCAAGGCTGTCGATAACCGGCAGCAGTTCGTTGGCAAATTTCTCCAGCGCAAATTTGTGCGCCTTCTCAACGTCCATTTCCGCACGACGACGAATGTTTTCGACTTCAGCCTGCGCACGCAGCTGAGCATCACGCACGCCGGTCTGCGACTGCGCTAATTCAGCTTCGAGCTGAGCGATACGCTCATCACGCGGATCCACCTCTGCCGCTGTCTCCGCTTCCTGAGGTTGCTGCTGATCCTGCTGAATTTCGTCTGAGACTTGCTCGTTTGGGGTGTTCTGTTCTTTACTACTCATGAATTTCTCCGCGTTTTGCACATTCATTTCGCTGGTTGGCTTATTATGGGGATTGAAATAGCGGTTTCAAGGGAACCTGTCACATTGCCTTGCCGTTTTGGCTTATAAGGAACACCGACCAGATGAACAAACACTTTAACTGCATTGGTATTGTGGGTCATCCACGCCATCCCACCGCGCTAACCACGCATGAGATGCTCTGGCGCTGGCTGACAGCCAAAGGTTATCAAGTGATCGTCGAGCAACAGATTGCGCAGGAGCTGTCGCTTCACGATGTGCAGACCGGCACGCTGGCGGAGATTGGTCAGCAGGCCGATCTAGCGGTCGTAGTAGGCGGTGATGGCAACATGCTGGGTGCCGCGCGGGTGCTGGCCCGTTACGACATCAAGGTGATTGGCATAAACCGCGGTAACCTCGGTTTTCTTACCGACCTCGACCCGGACAATGCGCAGCAGCAGCTGGATGAGGTGCTGCAGGGCAACTATTTTGTCGAGAGCCGCTTTCTGCTGGAAGCCCAGGTGTGCAAATCGGCCTGTTCGCCGCGCATCGGCACCGCCATCAACGAGGTGGTACTCCATCCCGGCAAAGTCGCGCACATGATCGAATTTGAGGTTTACATCGATGAGGTGTTCGCCTTTTCGCAGCGCTCTGACGGACTGATTATCTCCACCCCTACCGGCTCGACCGCCTACTCGCTCTCTGCGGGTGGTCCGATTCTGACACCGTCACTGGAAGCGATCGTGCTGGTGCCGATGTTCCCGCATACGCTCTCAGCGCGGCCGCTGGTCATCAACAGCAGCAGCACCATCCGCCTGCGCTTTTCGTCCCGCCGCAGCGACCTGGAAATCAGCTGCGACAGTCAGATTGCCCTGCCGATACAGGAAGGTGAAGATGTTCTGATCCGGCGCAGCAATCATCACCTCAACCTGATTCACCCTAAAAACTACAGCTATTTCAACACGCTGAGCTCTAAACTGGGCTGGTCAAAAAAATTGTTCTGAAAAGGGGTGCAGCCTCTTTACTGGATAAAAAACCAGTTTATACTGTATGAAAAACCATATGTGTTTATTCGTACAGGTGAACCTATGCTGGCCCAACTGACCATCAGTAATTTCGCTATCGTTCGTGAGCTCGACATTGATTTCCACCGCGGCATGACAGCCATCACGGGTGAAACCGGTGCCGGTAAGTCCATCGCGATTGATGCGCTGGGATTATGTCTTGGCGGTCGTGCTGACGCCGACATGGTGCGTCAGGGAGCCAGCCGGGCTGACCTGTGTGCCCGCTTCCAGCTTAAGGCCTCCCCTTCAGCCCAGCGCTGGCTGCTGGATAATCAGCTGGATGATGGCAACGAGTGTCTGCTGCGCCGGGTAATCAGCGCCGATGGCCGTTCGCGCGGCTTTATCAACGGCACCGCGGTCCCGCTCTCTCAGCTGCGCGACCTTGGTCAGCTGCTGATTCAGATCCACGGTCAGCATGCCCATCAGCTTCTGCTTAAACCCGACCACCAGAAACATCTGCTGGATGCCTATGCCGGCCATGATGATCTGCTGCAGCGTATGCGTGCCAGCTATCAGACCTGGCATCAGAGCTGCCGCACCCTGGCGCTGCATCAGCAGCAGGCGCAGGAGCGCGAAGCGCGCCGCGAACTGTTGCAGTATCAGCTGAAAGAGCTGAACGACTTTGCCCCGCAGCCGGGTGAATATGAGCAGATCGACGAAGAGTACAAGCGTCTGGCGAACAGCGGCCAGCTGCTGTCAACCAGCCAGCAGGCGCTGCAGATACTCTCCGACAGTGATGACACCAATCTCAACAGCCTGCTCTACAGCGCCCGTGAGCTGATTTCTGAGCTGACCTCTCTGGATGAGAAGCTGAACGGCGTGCATAACCTGCTGGAAGAGGCGGCTATCCAGCTGAGCGAAGCGAGCGATGAGCTGCGTCACTACTGTGACAGTCTCGATCTGGACCCTAATCGCCTGTACGAACTGGAAAAACGGATTTCACGCCAGATTGCCTTAGCGCGTAAGCATCACGTCACGCCAGAAGCGCTGCCTGAACTGCATCAGCAACTGCTGGATGAAGCGGAGCTGCTGTCACAGCACGAAAGCGATCAGGAGAGCCTGCAATCGCTGGTCGGTGAACACTATCAGGCGGCCCTTAAGAGCGCCGAAGAGCTTCATCAGCAGCGCAGCCACTTTGCAGATGAGCTGCAGCAGCTGATTACCCAGAGTATGCATCTGCTCTCGATGCCGCACGGCCAGTTTAAAATTGCCCTGACCTTTAACCCGGATCAGCTGACGGCTGACGGCGCAAGCCGCGTCGAATTCCAGGTCACCACTAACCCGGGTCAGCCGTTGCAGCCGCTGGGTAAAGTGGCGTCAGGCGGTGAGCTGTCACGTATCGCGCTGGCGATTCAGGTGATCACCGCGAAGAAAATGGAAACGCCGGCAATGATTTTCGATGAGGTTGATGTCGGCATCAGCGGCCCGACCGCGGCCGTCGTAGGTAAACTGCTGCGTCAGCTGGGTGAATCGACGCAGGTTATGTGTGTCACGCACCTGCCGCAGGTGGCCGGTTGCGGTCATCAGCACTTCTTTGTGAGCAAAGAGACCGACGGCGCAATGACTGAAACCCACATGCAGCCGCTGGACAAGCGGGCGCGCCTGCAGGAACTGGCTCGTCTGCTGGGCGGCAGCGAGGTCACCCGCAACACCCTGGCGAATGCAAAAGAACTTTTAGCCGCATAGCAGCGCACTTTTTTAACCTGACGGGGTCATATGCTTGCTCTGCAGAGGTTTCCAACAGCGAAAAGGTTTATTATCATCGGCACTTATGTCGCCAGAGTAATAAAGCCTGCCGCAGGCAGAGTTCAGATTTTGATGGCAATAAAATCGCCTGTTGAGGCGTTTGGCCCCGGAAAAGGAATGTATAGATGCGCTGTAAAACGCTGACTGCCGCGGCAGTGGTAATGTTGATGATGACCGCCGGATGTTCCACTTTAGAGCGCGTGGTCTACCGTCCTGATATCAACCAGGGCAACTATCTGGTTGCCAACGATGTGGCCAAGATCCATACCGGTATGACACAGCAGCAGGTGGCTTACACCCTCGGCACGCCGATGATGAAAGACCCGTTTGGCAGCAACGTCTGGTATTACATCTTCCGTCAGGAACCCGGTCATGAGCGCGTCAAACAGCAGACGCTGACGCTGACCTTTGATGGCAACGGTGTGCTGACCAACATCGACAATAAGCCGAATCTCTCTCAGAACAGCGATTAATCACACGGCAGAGAGTCTGAAAAACAGGCAGCAAAAAGGCGCACTGAGCGCCTTTTTTTATGTCCGTTATCTGCAAAGCCAGACAGAACTTATTTTTTGCTCACCGCAGCCCGCTCTGCACGCTGGCGACGAAGCTCTTTGGGATCGGCAATCAGCGGACGATAAACCTCGATACGATCGCCCTCATTCACCTCATCATCCAGCTTCACCGGCCGACTGTAGACGCCGACCTTGTTGCTGGCGAGGGAAATTTCGCGACGCAGCTCCAGTAATCCTGATTTTACGATGGCCTGTTCTACCGTGCTGCCCTGCTCCACTTTGACGTAGAGCTGATACTGCTTTTCAGGCAACGCATAGACCACCTCAACGGCGATATCAGGCACTGTAGACCTCTTTGGCACGCTGGGTGAAAGCCTGGACCATGCTGTTAGCAAGCTCTTTGAAGATGCGTCCAAAGGCCATCTCGACCAGCATATTGGTGAATTCAAACTCCAGGCTTAATTCGACTTTGCAGGCGTCATCGCCCAGCGAGACGAACTTCCATCCACCAGTCAGCTTGCGGAACGGGCCGTCAACCAGCTGCATATGGATGCTCTGGTTATCCGTCAGGGTGTTACGGGTGGTAAAGGTTTTGCTGATACCCGCTTTCGAGACATCCACAGACGCCGTCATCTGATTCTCTGACGCATCCAGCACGCGGCTTCCGGTGCAACCCGGCAGGAATTGCGGATAGGCATCCACATCATTTACAAGTTTGTACATCTGCCCGGCACTAAACGGGACCAGTGCCGAACGACTAATCTGAGCCATAATGGTTCCTGTTCATCAAGAAACCGCTGAATAATAGCATTTTCAGCGATCAAACAAAAATGTCCCTGGTAAAGGGTGTGCTAGAATATCCCGTTTCCTGCTGCCCCGCTGGACTGGGGATGCGATAACCGACTAAGTGATGTAAAATACGCCTCATTATGACAAAGAAAAAAGCACACAAACCCGGTTCGGCCACTGTTGCCATGAACAAACGCGCCCGCCACGAATACTTCATCGAAGAGGAGTATGAAGCGGGATTATCGTTACAGGGATGGGAAGTTAAATCACTTCGTGCCGGTAAAGCCAACATCAGCGACAGCTATATTCTGCTGCGCGATGGCGAAGCGTTCCTGTTCGGTTCAACCTTTCAACCCTTAGCGGTTGCGTCCAGCCATGTGGTCTGTGACCCGACCCGTAACCGTAAGCTCCTGCTGAAGCAACGCGAACTCGACTCCCTGTATGGGCGCGTTAACCGCGAAGGTTACACCCTTGTGGCGCTGTCGCTTTACTGGAAAAACGCCTGGTGCAAACTGAAGATTGGTGTGGCACGCGGTAAGAAAGAGCACGACAAGCGCGACGATATCAAAGATCGTGAATGGAAATTAGACAAAGCCCGTATCATGAAGAATTCAGCGCGCTAAGCACTGGATTTTATGCTGTTTAATTGCTAATATTTGAAGTTCTGGGGCTGATTCTGGATTCGACGGGATTGTGAAGCCTTAGGAGCATGCCGAGGGGCGGTTTGCCTCGTAAAAAGCCGCAAAAAAATAGTCGCAAACGACGAAAACTACGCTTTAGCAGCTTAATAACCTGCTCTGAGCCCTCTCTCCCTAGCTTCCGCTCTTAAGACGGGGATCAAGAGAGGTCAAACCCAAAAGAGATCGCGTGGAGGCCCTGCCTGGGGTTGAAGCGTTAAATCCAATCAGGCTAGTCTGTCAGTGGCGTGTCTGTTCGCAGCTGACCGGCGAATGTAAAAACTGACTAAGCATGTAGTGCCGACGGTGTAGTAATTTCGGACGCGGGTTCAACTCCCGCCAGCTCCACCAAAATTCTTCAAAGATGGTTCCAGTGCCATCCGCAGAAGTCCTGAAAGCCCGCACGGCACAAGCCCTGCGGGCTTTTTTGTGTCTGTAATCTTCCGGGACGATCCGCCTGAATCCAGAGATAATTGGTACACGAATTGGTACACGCTATAATGAGGGCCAGAAACGTGTACCAATTATGAATGGAAATCAGTCATGGCGCGGATGACACGCCCCCTTACCAATAACGAAATCCTCAAAGCTAAGCCTCAAGAGAAAGACTTCACGCTGCACGATGGCGACGGGCTTTTCATGCTCGTCAAAACATCAGGTAAGAAGCTATGGCGTTTTCGCTACCAGCGACCAAATAGTAGTAGCCGTACAAATCTTAGCCCTGGCTCTTACCCTGCCCTAACGCTCGCTGTCGCACGCCAGATGCGTGACCAATATCTGACGCTGCTTGCGCAAGGTATCGACCCGCAGAAGCAGCAAGAGGAAGTTTCTGAGCAACGGCAAATTGAGCTGGATAGTATTTTTTCAGTTGTTGCCGGAAGGTGGTTCCAGCTCAAAAGTAAAAGCGTCACCGAGGATTACGCGAAGGATATCTGGCGATCGCTGGAGAAAGACATCTTTCCTAAGATTGGTGAGATTCCTGTTCAAGCGCTCAAGGCCAGAACGATCGTTGAAACACTGGAGCCAATTAAAGCTCGCGGGGCGCTTGAGACAGTTCGCCGGTTAGTGCAGCGCATTAATGAGATCATGATTTATGCAGTCAACACAGGGTTGATTGATGCGAATCCTGCTTCGGGCGTTGGCATGGCTTTCGAGAAACCCAAAAAGCAAAATATGCCTACGTTACGCCCGGAAGAATTGCCGAAGCTAATGCGCGCGCTGGTAATGTCTAATCTATCGGTTCCAACGCGCTGCCTGATTGAATGGCAACTCCTAACCCTCGTGCGTCCATCTGAGGCATCAGGTGCTCGATGGGATGAACTCGATATTGATTCCAAACTCTGGATCATTCCTGGCGAACGCATGAAGGCAAAACGAGAACATATCGTTCCTTTGTCGGCAGAAGCATTAGAGATTCTTGAAATCATGAAGCCTATAAGCTTTCATCGAGAACACATTTTTCCCAGCAGAAACTCTCCAAAAGAATCGATGAACAGCCAAACAGCTAATGCTGCGCTTAAACGTATTGGCTATAGTGGTAAATTAGTTGCACATGGATTACGATCAATTGCAAGTACAGCATTAAATGAACAGGGATTTAATGCAGACGTGATTGAAGCAGCACTTGCTCATTCTGATAAAAATGAGGTTAGGCGGGCATATAATCGTTCTACTTACTTGACAAAAAGAACAGAACTAATGGATTGGTGGGGGGCATTTGTTTATATGAAGTAAAAGGTGAAGCAACCTCATCCCTTGGTGTGTGCATTTCTGCTCTCACATCTCAAATTAGTGAAAATGAAATTTTTCAGGTCTCAAAAAGATGAAAGATGAGTATATCAAACTAATGTGTAGGGCATCTTGGTTGCTTCAACAAAAAAGTATCAGTTTAGTAAGATTTTTTCAATTGTTTTTTCTCCAGTAGATTTAGAAGATCCACATTTAACCAGTCTACGAACCAAGGATTAGATGTCTCATGCTGGATATAATCATCTATTTCAGCATTTGTCGGGCTAGCTTCTTGTAGTTCTTTTGCAATATTCCTGATCCAAACTCTCTTATGTTTAATATCTATATATGGGCAGGACATTACATCTAAAAAGAGTAACGCCCTTTCGGAACATTCTTGTATGGCACCTCCATTAATTAGCTTGATATTTATCTTCTCGATTAACTCATCTTTTATTTTATTGTATGCGACATTGTCACCGACCATAAATAAAAGTAAAATGATATCGTAATAAGAATCCACCCCTTTAAATATTTCACCTAATAAATCAGAAGGCAAAAAACGTGATTTATCCAGCTCACCAATAACACACATAATGTTATATGCTTCTAAATTAACAACTCTATTAATAGAAACACTTTCTTTTGACAAATCACTTAGATAATCAAATATCTCACTATAAATGTAAAATTCAATTGCATCACTAAATTCAGGAATGATCTTTTTAACAAATCTAATTGCAACTATTAATGTTGATGCCAGTTTATACGATGAGTTAACTGATGGCGAAACTCTAAAGAAAAAGAAGCATATAAACAGAAGTATATATACTGCAGAATACATATCCCCTCTATCATACTTACCGGCTTCTGGAGATAACCTTTTAATCCTTTCAAATATTGCAGAAACAATATATGAGGAAACATCATTATAAGCCGTTTTTTCACTGGAGCAGATTATTTTAATTTCATTTATAAACCTCATTGCCAGATTATTTTTTTTAAATATACTTTTCGGATTCAAATGAATCGAACTGTTTTTTTCAAGGAATATGTCAATAAACGAGTTAAAACTGTTGTTAACCAAATGAATTACTTTTGATTTGGCAGTTGAAAATGGTTTAACTTTTAGTTCAACCTTTCCTAAATTGACATGCATATTGTATTCAGCCAGACCATCTGAATAAACCTTATAAATATCTTTTGCAATCAACTCGGAATTAGTAAAAATAAAAACATCGTCGACGTAACGCCTTATTTCATAATCATGACCATTACGTAACGCATTTTTTTGTTCAAGTAATTTTTTTTGAACTAAAAGATCTATCTTTTGAAAAATCACTTCAGAGAAAATACGACTAATCTCAGGGCCGATTATCAAACCATGAGTTTCGTTAAAATTACTTCTTTGCATTAATCTATCAAAAGCATCACCAAAATTTAACGATTTATTAGCCAGCATCCTCTTAGTGAATAACTTATCTTTAGTTGCCCAAGAGATAGAATGTGTGTAAATGCTATCAAAACACTTGGACACATCGAGAGTTTGAAGGAATTTAAATCTTTTTTCAAGCTTAAGAAAATTAAGGGATGTGAAAAATTTATATAGCCTATCATATCCTACATAGCTAAAGTATGACGATGCGTGTTTTGAGTATACCTCTCCGCCTTCAGTATCAACCACACCTTTTTTATATAAATTACGATCTTCGAGAAGATTCTTGAAATAATATGTACTTGCAACTTTTTTGGGCGCCCTAATTGAAAAACCACTTTGAGAGCAGAAATGCACTATCATTGCGCTGTAGTGCATATAAAAGTCTCTCATTTCAATTTGAGAAAATGGATGAGGGATTGACAACCTTCGAAACTCAGTTTCATTCTTTTTTATCTTGTAAGTATATGGGATAGTGTATTTGTTTTTCTTTCTATCACCTAAAATAATCTTCTTAAAAACAACATCACTAAACCCTTGTAATGTAGAGTGATTCCTAACATTTTTATAAAAACCATCATTTGATGAAATAATGGGTGTTTCATAAGGTGTAGTTTCTGTTACTAAAACCCTGTTAAAGTCTTTTTTATTAACTTTGTATGGCTTTCCTTTATGCATATTTCCAGCACTCCTGTATACGCTTCATTTTTTTTGCAGAGTAATGAAAGAAATGACATTTACTATGACCTCTAACAAAACTGAACTTTAAAACTCTATACTTTTGAACCTGAGTAAGATTGAGATGAAAGTCGTAAAACACCTTGCCATTAGAAGAAAGAACTGCCTTTTTTAAAAATTTATCAAGCTCAACAAGCCCAACTGAATTCGTTGAATCAACCATTGGATAGTTATAATAAATTCCTGATAATCTTTTTAAAGTTCGGTCTGCATCTAGCACACTAAAATTTGTTGATAAAAACTTCAATCTTTCACATAAAAGCGAGAAATCTTTATTTTTATTGTAATCAATAATCGAATAAACAACCCTACTTTTTAGCTTGTTAATTTTAGCTTGGGATAAGTCAACTTCTACATCTCTTACCAACCCTCTAATACTGCACTCACTTACATTATCACTTACAGAAAAACTGTACCCTAAATACTCAAAATCCATTAATTTTTTTTTAGGTTTTTTACTATTTTCCTTTCCAACCTTTGCAAGCCCATCACTAACAAAATATTTTTTGTTGTTAAACTCTAGTCCATCTGGCAAAGCCTGCCTTAGATAATCCATTAGTATCTTTTCATCTTCGAACCCATCTGTAATTAGGATGATGTCATCGACATATCTCGCATAATAAAAGACGTTCGGCAGATTTCTTATCAGCTCATCAAATTCATGCATAAGATAGTCAGATAAGAATGAGCTTATAGATAAGCCTCGAGGAACTCCCTTTCCGCCGCTTACATAAAACTCATACATGAACTCTTTCAGAAGCTGTTTACTTCTAACATCTACTCCAGTGACATCATCTATTTTCTTAAAGATATAGCCTTGGTTAAATGATTCATAAAAAGATCTCACATCCAATCTATATAACCGAAACTGCGAGCACTCTGAAATAAACATCTTCACGGCATCAACTATTACTGAACGTGGAATTGTTTTAACTTTGTTTTTGATTGCAATATTATTTTTTATTTTTCTAAGAACAAGTATATCGGCCAGTTCATTAACCCAATAAACTGTCTTCCCTCTTATAACTGACGAAGATAATTGATAGCCGAGAAAACCTGTTTGCGCGCGATTGACAGCCGAGTTAATGATTTTTTCCCTCTCATTACTGTTGCCTAAGTTTCGCCATTTTTGAAAGTCTATGGGTTTAAAACAATACGCCAGTGTACATGTGTTAAAAGATTGGTCGTGCATATAACTACCCGAAGGACATTTGAGATGTATCGAATATGCCTTCAAGTTGGAATTGATTCAAGACTCCAGCGCGCAATGCTATCCCCGCCACGCCTGCCCGCTTTATGCATCGTTTTTCATGCAGATGCATGATGCGGTTAGAGCCGCGCCCGGTATGGCCTGAACAGGAGAAAGCGGTGCATGATTTTGCATGCAGATCCATGCAAGCTATGCATGCATCACTCCTTACAAAACGGCTGGCCAGAAAAAGGGCTTCAAAATGCAAAGGACAGGCACACAAAAGCCGCTGGTCAGGCAGCGGCGGTGTGGGTTAATGAACCTGGCGGAATGCAGAACCATAACGTCCCAGCGTTTGACGTTCTCTTGCCGGTTCCGGTGGTACTTCCGGTACGTTTTCCGGCTGTGGCGGTGCAGTGATCACCTTTGTAATGCTCTCATTAGTCTTGAAAGTACAGGAGCAGTCCAGGTTAGTGCACTGGTGATAACGCTCTTTCACCTGTTCGGACATATATCGGCTCGATTTGGTATGTGCTGCGCTTTTGCAGTATGGACAGTGCATCATTTCTGGCTGCCCTCCTGAAGCTTTGCACGCTGCGCCCGGATTGATTCCGCCAGCTTCTGGCGGCGCATAGGATGGCGGTAAAGCTCCATATCAATACCCGTTAACGGCGGGCGATACAGACCAATATTTTCCAGCAGCGGTGCCTCATTTAGTATGCTGTCTGGCAGAGCAGCAGCCGCCCGCGTCAGCGCTTCACCAACCAGATAAGCCACGTCATTAATACTATCGCGGTCGTCTCCGGCAAACGTCGGGGAAAGTTCTTCACGACAGAGACGCAGCTTAATAGCCCACAGCAGCGACGGACTTACGTTACGCAGGGCTGACTGCCAGTGTGCATCCGCGAACCCGGTAAACGCCTCCCGGTGTGATTCCACGTACTCTTTACCACTGCCGCAGCATTTCAGCATCGCCTCCTGCTTATCCAGCGACAGCTCTTTGAGCAGTCCGCCAAACTCATCGGCCAGTTCCCGACTGGCGATGCGCTGAGAATGTTCGGCGCGCAGCTCGTCAGTGAGATTGCCTCGCAGGCTGCGGAAGCTCTTGCGCCAGTTGCTCTCAGCTTCTTTCCCTGCCTCAATGGCCGCCTGCTGCTCTTTTTCACAGCGGGCGATATCGGCGCAGATGCCGTTATAGGCTTTCATCCTTTCGGTATGTTCAGCGCGGGCTTTCTCGAGGCGTTCCTGTGATGCAGGTTTCTGTTCCGGGGGAGTCATAATTGTCTCTCATCGTCTGTAAAGGATGAGGTCATTCTGTCGTGTACCACAGGACAGCGCATTTCATTGCTTTCCGCCTGTCGATGAACAAACAAGGGCAAAACCGGTACGGGATGGCCCCTTGACTGATGATATTTCTCTTATAACTGTTCACTGGTATTCACTGAGATAAAAAAGGTAATAAATACAGAAGTTAAAGTAGTGAACACTTTAAAATTAAGTCTTCACTGAGTATTCACCTGTGTTCACACAGCCTCAGATAACAGCTTTTTCTGGCGAGCCTTTTTCAGATTTTAATTCTATTAATAAGCGCTTTTTAATCGCTGAAAGCTCTTAAAAGGCAAACGCTGGCAAACGTTGGCAAACAAAGGCAAACAGGAGGTAAGAGAAGTGCTTTTTGCTCATTTTTCAGCAATCAGGGGGTTGTTTACTTCGCCAGAAATATAACCAGAATAGGGAGTTACCTGAAGACACCACCGGAACCGGACAGCACCGGCCGGACTCATAATGAGGTAACACTATGCACGCAGTTTCATCCGTACCAGCCCCTGCCATTCCCGTAATCCGTGATGCCGTTTACCCGCGCGACCGCTTCATGCGCCTGCCAGAAGTCATCAGCACCTGCGGTCTGTCACGTTCGACCATTTACGACTTAATCAGCCGGGAGCAATTCCCCTCACAGATTTCACTCGGTGGTAAAAACGTCGCCTGGCTGGCGTCAGAGATTGACGCCTGGATGCAGGCTCGTATCGCACAGCGTGCTGGAGGTGCATCGTGATTTCGCCGAAGTTTGGCACGAAAACCTGTCTGCTAACCCGCGCAGAAGCGGCATTTATTGCAGAAAACCTGACGGCAACCGTTAGCGGCAAACCAGCAACCGCACTGCCCTTTACCAGAGGTATGCACGGTTACATCTCCGTTATGAGTAAAAAAGCGAAGCCTGCCAGACATCGGACGAAGGAAGAGAGCGGGGAATTCCGATCAAATCCGCCGCAATCCGATCACGTCCTGACCGGTTGCTGAGGAAATAACCCCGATGTTTAAAAAAAGGCTTTTCTCTGGCGAGCGGCCGTTATACAGTTTTTGTGCTGCCGCAAAATCGGCAGCCGGGCGTAGGAACCCGAGTTACTTATTGGCGACACAACACGCGCCATGCGTGTTTTTTTACGTCGTTGCCTCAGTGCGCCATTTTTCAGCGCAGCGGTTCTTATTCCGTTGCGTCGTCAAAATAATGGTGGCTCAGGCGGGGCAGCCTTCGGGCTGGCCGGTTTCCAATAAGGCCGGTATTCCTACCCCCGTCTGGGCTACCACCCATGAGCGTAGGAACTCCGGTGGTAGCAGTAACCGCTACTTATTGGAGATTGTCCTCATGACAACGGCCCTAACTGCCACTCACCCCGAATTCACATTTATTTTTGCCGCCGTGCGACGCACTGATGCCGCCGCCCGTCCCTGCATGCTGCGCACTGTAGCATGCGATGAGCGCAGCGCCCGTGCCAGCCTTGCCCGCGATTACGTGCTGTCCCTTGCCGGTCGTCTGCCGGTTAAGGCGGTGGCGGCATGAATACCCTTTCCCAACACCTGAACAACCATGATACCTACCCCATTCCCCACGCTGACTATCTGCGTTTGCTGCACGCGCACACGGTCGGCGTGACCGTGCTCGATATGTTCGACTCGGTGAACTGCCTGAGTGCGCGCGGATGCGTGCCGGACGGCGCGGCGCTTGCCTCGGTCGTTGCCCTGCTCACCGACCAGCTCGGTAAAGTTGTTGAAACCTGTGAATCCCGCATGTTAGCCACGGAAGCCCGCCATGATGACCGTTAATCACTCCTGCCTGCCCGTTGAGGTACGCACCGCCGTTTACCGACGCGCGCTGGCGCAGGGCTATCTGAATGCCTGCAAAAACTTCGGAATTACCGTGTCAGCCACGCTCGATGAGCTTCAGATGACCATCGCCCTTGAGCTGGAAGGCTTTTATGTGCACCGTCACGGCCCGGATGCGGGTCTGGAGATGGCCTGCACCATGCTGGGCGATATGGTCGAGCCGGACCTGCTGACCGCACCGCCGCGCCTGACACAGCTCGGCGTCACCATGATGGATGAGCTGTTCCGCAGCCAGCTTGCGGCCGCCAGCCGCATCACGCTGCACTGAGGGAGAACATGCAGATGAAACATATCGTCTCTGACACCGTAAAGGCGGCCACCGGATTCTGGCCGCAGCTTCTGCCTGCCCTCGGTATCAGCGTGTTCGCCGGGGGGCGACACGGTGCCTGCCCGGCGTGCGGCGGTAAAGACCGCTTCCGTTTTGACAATCAGGACGGGCGCGGAACGTGGCTGTGTAACCAGTGCGGGGCCGGTGACGGCCTTAACCTGGTGGAAAAGGCGCTCAGTATCAGCGCTAAAGAGGCCGCCATGAAGGTGGCCGGAATGCTCGGCACGCTGCCGGAGTCAGCCCCGGTTATCCATAATGAAGCCGCAGACAAAAGCCGCGCGCAGGCAGACGCCGCCGCACGGGCGCAGACACTTATCGCCGCCGCTGTCAGCCGCACGGACAACGCCTACCTTTCATCGAAAGGGCTGCACGGTACGCAGGCGCTCACACTTGCTGATGCGCTACGCTGTGGTGGCATCAGCTTTGCCACCGGGGATGTGCTCATCCCGCTGACCGGCGAAGACGGTACGGCTGTTAACGTGCAGCTCATCAGTGCTGCAGGCGACAAGCGCACACTGCCCGGCGGACAGGTGAAAGGCACATACTGGCTGGCAGGCGAGCCGGATGGCAAAACGCTGTGGCTCACTGAAGGATACGCAACCGGCCTGACCGTGCACCGGCTGACCGGCGAGGCGGTATACGTGGCGCTGAGCGCCAACAACCTGCCCTCACTGGCAAAGCAGCTGCGTGAGCTACACCCCGGCGCGCTGATGCTGATTGCCGCCGACCGCGACGATAACGGCACCGGCCAGTTAAAGGCAGAGGAAGCGGCAAAAGCCTGTGGCGGGAAAACCGCACTGCCACCGGTTACGGGTGACTGGAACGACGTGTGGCAAGCGCAGGGCGATATCGCCACGCTGGCGCAGCTCACCGACTTCACGCAGCCGCAGCCGCTCAGCCCGTTTGAATCCGTCAGCGAGGCTGACCTGAAGGCCATGAGCGCCAGCCAGAAAGCCGAGTTGCTGGTCGCCCATTACGGAGAGGCGCTGGCCGTGCCGCCGGTCGGGGAGGAAATCTGCCGCTATGAGAACGGCGCATGGCAGGTGATGGAGGCGAAGACGCTGCGCCGGGAAATCGCCGCGCTGTTTCAGAAAGTACGCGCACCGTTCTCGGCTGCCGGTATCGGCAGCGTGCTGGACACGCTCAAGCTGATGGTGCCGCAGATGGGTGAACCATCCCGCCGCCTGATTGGTTTCCGTAACGGCGTGTATGACACCACGACAGGCACCTTCAGCCCGCACCGCCGCCAGCACTGGCTGCGCACCGTCAACAGCGTGGACTACACCGCCCCGCGTCGGGGTGAAAACCTTGCAGACCATGCCCCGGCCTTCTGGCGCTGGTTAACGCGGGCAGCCGGACATAATCACGACAAGCAGGAGCGCATCCTCGCGGCATTATTTATGGTGCTGGCAAATCGCTATGACTGGCAGATGTTTCTCGAAGTCACCGGCCCCGGCGGCAGCGGTAAAAGCGTCATGGCCTCGATAGCCACTCTGCTGGCCGGAAAAGACAACACCACGTCCGCCACTATCGACACGCTGGAATCCTCACGCGAGCGCGCCAGCGTGGTGGGTTTCTCGCTCATTATCCTGCCTGACCAGGAGAAATGGAGCGGCGATGGCGCGGGCATCAAGGCGATAACCGGCGGCGATGCGGTGGCAATCGACCCGAAATATCGCGATGCCTACTCCACACACATCCCGGCGGTGATTCTGGCAGTAAACAACAACCCGATGCGCTTCAGCGATCGCAGCGGCGGCGTGTCGCGCCGTCGGGTAATCCTGACGTTCCCGGAAGTGATACCGGCTAATGAGCGTGACCCGCAGTTGCTGGATAAAATCAGCAACGAGCTGGCTGTCATTGTTCGTCATCTGATGCAGCGCTTCGCGTCACCAGATGAAGCGCGCGATCTGTTGCAGGCGCAGCAGTCATCGGGCGAAGCGCTGGAGATAAAGAGACAGGCGGATCCGCTGGTCGATTTCTGCGGCTACCTGATGCCGCTGAGCACGCCAAACGGGTTGTTCATAGGCAATGCAAATATTCGCCCAATTAATCCGAAGCGATATCTCTATCATGCGTATCTGTCATTTATGGAATCGCGTGGACATCAGCACCCGCTCAGCCTGACAGCTTTCGGTCAGGCGGTGCCGCAGACTCTTAAAGAGTATGAGCGCACCCTTCTGAAGCGCAGGACTAATAACGGCATCCAGACTAATCTCACGCTACATGAAGACAGCGAGGCAGATTGGCTGCCAGCATGTAGCCCCTAATTACTACTCCACGTAAACCGGCTTAGGCCGGTTTTTTTATATTTGATGCGATTATTAATATCAGCCAAGGTCCGCTAAGAGCGAACAGCAGACGTTAGAAGCAGCTTTAAACCTAGATTAAAATTATTTCTAAAAACTTCATTGAAAATTAATCTATAATTATCATGAAACATATTTTCATTCAGAGTATTTATTTTTATTAGCTTAAGTTAACGCTGATTTTTCCAAACCTTTGTTAGTTCGGAATAAATATTACTTCCGGTGTGTATTGGTTGAGAGCATCCTGAATAAAGCGCTCCTAAGGTGTAGCAATGTGACATAATGAATTGCGGCGTAATAATTTACAATTAGCGCCCTCATCCCTCCCCAAATGTGAGAGGGGTACTGGCCGAGCGAGTAAGTAGACCGTAACAGAGCGGTTGCTATTCAACGTCTAAGTGGGAGCAATGCTCGGTAGAAATAGACACGGAATATAACCGTCGCTCCATTGCGGAAACGGCAATTTCTCTCGTAAAACAACTTTTCGGAGGCTCGCTTACACTGCGTGATAATGACGGTCAGGTCGCAGAGGACCTATGCATGGTAAGTGCATTGAACAAGATGACAAAGGCTGGCATGCCTGAAAAAAATCCGCCACGGTAATATTTATCCCAAATCTGTTTTATTCAACAAAGCCGCTATAAATTTAAATAGAAACATTAAAAGCTTAATGTTAATCATAAATTTAATAAGTAATAGCTATAAAAACAAAATTTCGGTAAACCTCCTTTTCTTGGAGGATTACCTTATAATATTCTTTTAACGCCAATAAGCCAGATCTAAAACAGGCAGCGCTGCATAATCTTTAAGACAAATGATAACCAAAAAAATGCACTACAATATTTAGAGTGTTCTTTGCCAAGAAAAGTACTTCCTCTGAATTCAATGGCACTTGCTTTCCAACCTGAACCGTTGTGTCCCCTGTTTTATCAATATACTTTTGATCAACAACGCCTAAAGAATGGGCAAACAAATGCCTTTTTTGAAAAATCCGTGTAAATTCATTCAGATCATCAACAACGTCTTCAACAACTATTAAATCAGCCATTTTATCCTTCCATCCGCTTACATTCTGAAAGGATGGGGTTTTGAAATCGAAAATATTTTTATTATGCATGTGAATTTCATAGCACCTCTTCATTACACCATCAAATGCACTGACAATATCTGACAACAACTGTTTTAATTGTTCTCGGGAATAATTTTGAATAACCGCCACTTCAGCTTTACTCACCATATCCCTCATAACTTCTCTTGGGTTTTCAATAAAGCATATGGGGCATCTGTGTATATAACCGTTGAATGCGTAGGGGGTTTTATATTTTTTACAAATAGTATCTATATCAAAACTTCCAGCATCATCTCTGAGTTTGGCTATAGGCCTAAAAGTGTCAATAAGACCACCATAACCGCAAGCGGATGGGCATGCTAAATAAATTTCGTCATTCCATCCCGTTTTGCATTCTGGAAGCATTAGCCAACTCAAATCCTGACATTTTGGACAGGTAATTACCAGGCCAGTCCTGTTTGGATCTAGTTGATTAAGCTTTTTTTTATAATTTTTTTCATGTGACGCATGTAATTTTTTATAGGCTTCATTTTCAGACATAAACTCCCTCACTTTAACTAGAATACTGCTTTCATCTTCAACAAGAATAAAACATAGAAAAAATCATTCAATTTCAATTACAGATACCAAAAAAAACAGCATTTTAATACTATTTATTCTAGGGATATAATATGGCTACTGCTTTTGTCTGGCCTTATGGATGTCAGTTTACAATAGCATTACGGAGCCATGCCGAACAGCCTGTCCGGCACACACCAGAAGCAATGACGTAAAAGGCTATGACCTGCCCCCCTTAAACTAACATGCCATTCGCCAGCAATGGCTGCAGTTGGCACAAAGTGGACCATTGACAGTAGCAGCGCCTAATAACTTCATATTACGCATAATGGCTCAGGTCGCTTTTTGTGATCTTGGCTAAGGTGCTCATCAAAAGTGCACACTAGTATACATCCCCCCTCAAATCATTCACCGGATAAATAATTGAAATTATTACATAAAAACCATATGTGAACAGTGTGAATACTTTTCTCTAAAATGATTTTATTATGAATCACGCGCCAGGCATTCGTTATCCTCGCCGGGCTGCTCCGGGGTATGAGATCCAATAATTGGTACACGTTTAGGTACACTCAACAAATCTGAATTGGATAAAAGTGTATAATTACATAAGGTTGCAAAACTATTTCAGATTCCGCCAGCACTAAAATTCTCCATCGGTGATTACCACGGTCATCCGTTGAAGCCCCAAGAGCCCGCACGGCGCAAGCCCTGCGGGCTTTTTTGTGTCTGCGGCCTGCTGGCCCCCTGCCAATAATCACGACGATTATCCATTCCTGATGCTGACTGATTTAGCTTTAATAGTGGTGACACCGGCACTTTCACCTCACACCGCCGCGAGCAGTAGTTGCTCAACGTAAGCAACTTGGACTTCACCGCCTTGCTTCTGAATGAAAACAGCGAGTTCGACTGACTACCCACATGCAGTCATTACCCCCGCAGCAAATGAACCGGTTCAGGAGCTTTTTTTTAATTCCAGCCAGAAGTGATTACTCCATATGTACACCAATGTACACGCAGCCCTTATCCCTTCAACACCTAACAAAATGATTTAGAATACTTAAATCTAAAATGATCAGTGCAAATCATTTTCACTATGATCATTTCTGGCCCTGAAATGATTGGTCATGTCAGAAAAAAGTTTAGAATGGTCCTGTTTGTCTTCTAAACACATGAGGTTGCATTATGGATGATGGCATAAAGATCGCGATGTCCCCTGTTCAGCTTGCTGCCGCGCTCTCTGACAAAACAGTGACAGAAGCGGAAACGATGAGCAACCGCCTTATCGGAGGGCTGGGACTTATCATGGGTTCACTTGAGCTGGCTGGTGCCACCGCTCTTTGTATCGCACCTGAACCAACTGGTTTAACAAAAGCAGGATGTGTAGTTGTTGGCGCACATAGTCTTGATAGCATTCACGCTGCTGCAAACCAGCTCATTGTGGGTAGAGACACCCGCACGGCAACTTACGAGGCAGCAACAGCAATTGCTAGATCCTTTGGAGCAGATGACGAAACGGCGATGAAAATCGGGCTGACTGTCGATATTGCTGTTCCAATAGGATTTGCACTTGGCATCGGCGCAAGTCGGGTAGCAGCAGTAAGGGCTGGCCGCATCAAACTCAGTGAGCATGAGTCAATGACGGGTTTTAAACCCGGCGGACACACGCTTTCCACACATGTTGGCAAAAGCGATACAGAGCTATTAGCCCGCTTTGAAGCGAATAAACGTTTGCAGTATTCCACCACCTTTAGCAATGTGCATGTTGCAGAAGAAGCCATATCGCGAGCGCTCTTTGCTAATCGGGGCGTTATAAAATCTGTTCTTGGCGGAGGCAGGCAGGGAGCAAGGCTTACTATTCGTTATGCATCTGGTAAAGCGATTGGCTACGGTTTCAGGCGCGGGAATAACCAGCGGATCGTCATGACAAATGTGAGAATTGTTATCGAGTTTCAGCAATATAACGGCAAACCTTATTACATTCTCACCGCTTTCCCGGATCTATAGGTACAAAATGCAAAACTTCCACTTTCTTGACCAGCTGATTTTCGGTTATTTCAACCAGGACGCCGACATCATCAATGATGGCGAGGATACGATTGAGGGCATCATTCGACTGTTCAAAAGGTCAGCGCCAGACTGGATGCTCAAAGATCTCGTCGAAGAAGTTGATGATTTTATCTGCACTTATGGTGATGGTGTCGAAGAGGAGTTCAGGAAACGATACGAGTTTGATTTTTCACCTGAGCTTTGGGAAACCACCGCTCATGGATTCCTGATGACTGTGCGTCAGATCTCGTCAGAGAAATGAGACTTTAAGGAGTACATTTCCTGATGAAAAAAATAATTAGTACACGTAGGAAACTGAACGCAAAAAAATAATAATTTGCGATAGTTATCCAGACTCTGCCAGCTGCCCCTCTCCCCCCTGAAATCCCGCCACCCTGCCGGCTTTTCGTCTCCTTCATTCTTCCTGTAACCTCTTCAGCACACCCTCTTTAAATCAGTCACTCCCCACGCTCATCCCATTCCTGCGCACCAACTCAGCGCACTCATATTTTGCACTGCATCACACTTATCACTTTGCCATCCGTTTTAACCCCTGATTTTGAAGAATTTTTGGATTGGCACACTTCCTGCACACTTCTCAGTCACGTCGTTCCACAGGGATGATGACCTTAAAGATTTAGCATCAGCCGTTAACCGTCCGGATATCTGCGACGCCATAAGAGTGGCATAAAAAGCGGGCGGAATCTGGCTGCATTACAGAACGTACTTCCGGAGAGAGCCATGACCTCAATTAGCGAACCAGTGGTAATAGCGAAACACAGCAAGTGGGTACAGCTTCTGCTTGGCTTAATCTGCATGGCAGCCATTTCCAGCCCGCAGTACGTCTGGACGCTGCTGACCAAACCGATGATGGCCAGACTCGGCGTTGGGCTGGCGGAACTGCAGGTAACGTTCTCAGTGCTGATTATTCTGCAGACCTTTTTCTCACCCTTTCAGGGTCGGCTGGTGGAGCGTTTTGGCCCGCGCCTGCTGATCTCAATAGGTACGCTGATGGCTGGCTTCAGTTGGGTCATTGCCGCCCGGGTCGATAGCCTGGCCGCACTTTATCTGGTTTATGGCTGCCTCGGCGGACTGGGCACGGGGATTGTTTATATCGGCGTCGTGGGGCTGGTGATGAAATGGTTTCCACAGCAGCGCGGTTTTGCCGCCGGAACCGTGGCGGCGGGCTACGGCATGGGCGCGATTTTTACCACCTTCCCCATTTCCATCTCTCTCAACAGCTACGGTCTTGAACAGACAATGACGGTTTTTGGCCTGCTCTTCGCCGCGGTAGGTCTTCTCGCCAGTCAGAACTTAAGGCTGCCCGGAACCAGCATGATGACGCCGGTCAGCACACCATCCGCACCGGTGGTGAGCCAGCGCCAGTTTAAATCCGGGGAAATGCTGCGTCAGCCGCTGTTCTGGCTGATGTTTATGATGATGACGATGATGTCGACCTCGGGTCTGATGGTGACGTCGCAGATGGCAATTTTTGCCGAAGACTTTGGCATCAGCAAGGCGGTCATTTTCGGTATGGCCGCGCTGCCTCTGGCGCTGACCATCGATCGTTTCACCAACGGTTTAACGCGACCGCTGTTTGGTTTTATCTCTGACCGCTATGGGCGTGAAAACACCATGTTTATTGCCTTCGCACTGGAGGGCGTGGCGATGACGCTGTGGCTGGCGTGCCGTGAAGATCCGTTGCTGTTCGTTCTGCTCTCAGGCGTCGTCTTCTTTGGCTGGGGTGAAATCTTCTCGCTTTTTCCCTCCACACTCACCGACACCTTCGGCAGTGAAAATGCCTCAGCCAACTATGGCTGGCTCTATATCTCTCAGGGCATAGGCTCGATCTTTGGCGGCCCGCTGGCGGCGCTGATGTATCAGCACACCCATAACTGGCACCTGGTCTTTGGCTGCGCGATTACCTTCGACTTTATTACTGCCGGGTTGGCGTTATGGGTTCTCAAGCCGTGGCGGGCACGCTTTATGCGCCGGTAAGTCTGGCGCTGGCCACGCAGAACATACAGTGTACAGCCGGGACCCGAAGTCCCGGCCAGAAAAGCAGCTCCATCCCTCACCATGCCCGGAATCGCCATACGACTCTCACCCTCCGCCCGCTGTCAGATGGATCAGTTCCCTTCATGAAAACGTTAAAGCGTAAGCTTAAACGGTCAAAACCACATAAACGGTCACAAACAGTCATGCCTTTCCCGTAATAGCGGTATAGTCTGTTCAGCCGGTATTTTGTTTTTACCGGCCCTCAGCGCGAAAATATGTGAGAGGAATCACTTTCAACTGCAATTAATTGCATGGCTTTGCATGTTTTATTTCGACTTCATCACTTAATAAAGGGCGTCACTATTTGCCCACGTGGACTCCTGCCCAGTCCACATTTTCCCATGTTCGCTTCCAGTAATTTATCTCCATCGGAGGAAAAGTATGTTGCCGATTGAAAGACAGCAAAGAATTATTAATGAGATTAATATTAATGGCCGGGTAATTGTCTCAGAACTGGTCACGCTTTGTCAGGTTTCACAGGAAACCATTCGCCGGGATTTAAGCCAGCTGGAAAAGCGCGGTTTATTACAGCGCAGCCATGGCGGCGCTGTACTGATAAAAAAACAAAGCACCGGCACGCCGGGAAATAACAGAATCGCTAAAGAGAACGAATTATCCTTCCGGCAGCGAATTAATGAGCACGCTGATGAAAAAATGATCATTGCCAAGCGTGCGCTCGACTTTATCAGCCCCGGCGACTGCATCCTGCTGGATAGCAGCACCACCTGCTGGTATCTGGCGCGACAGCTGCCGGACATTGAGTTAACGGTATTAACCAATTCGCTGCGTATCGTGCAGACGCTGGCGGCGCGCGGCAGTATCCGCACGATCTGCCTGGGTGGGGAATATTCCGATCGCGATGAAGATTTTCACGGCGTGGTGGCCGAGCAGCCACTGCGTGAATTTCAGATTAATAAAATCTTTTTTTCCTGTAGCAGTCTGGGCAACGACGGATATTTACGCGAAGGCAATGAGAATAATGCGCACCTGAAACAACAGATGCTGCTGGCCGCAGAAAGAAAACATCTTTTAATGGATGGCAGTAAATTTCTGCGCCCCTCTTTTGCCCGTATCTGTCACTACCGTGATGTCGATTTTCTTATTACCGACCAGTTAAAAGATAAAGAGCTTGAACAGGAACTGGCATGGAATGGTGTCAACGTCATCGTCTGTTCTCAGCGTTATCAATCCATGCAGCTAATTAAAAATTAATCCGGAGTCTGTATGAAAAAACATCTTATCGCCTGCTCTCTGCTTGCCCTGTTTGCCGCCTCTGGTGCGCAGGCCGCAGATAAATTACGTATGGGTATTGTGGTTAAAATAGGCGGTATTCCCTGGTTCAATGCCATGGAGACGGGCATTAAAAGTGAAGCGGCTAAACGTGGTATCGATGCGTGGATGGTGGGGCCGACCGCCGCGGACCCGGCGCTTCAGGTGCGCGCCATTGAAGATTTGATTGCGCAGAAAGTCGATATCATCGGCGTGGTGCCCAACGACCCGAAAGTGCTGGAGCCGGTGCTGAAACGGGCCCGGGACGCCGGTATCGAGGTGATTACCCATGAGTCACCCGGCCAGCAGGGCGCCAACTGGGACTTCGAACTGGTCGATGCGACCACTCACGGCATCAACCATATGAAAGCGCTGGCGAACTGCATGCACGACGAAGGCAAATATGCCATGTACGTCGGCAGCCTGACGGTGCCTCTGCATCAGCAGTGGACCGACGCCGCGCTCACTTATCAGAAAGAACACTATCCCGGAATGCAGCTGGTCACCGACAAGTTTGGCGTCGGCGAATCGCTGGATGACTCCATCCGTACCACCAATGAGCTGATGTCAAAATATCCCGATCTGAAAGGGATCCTGGCGTTTGGTTCACAGGGGCCTATCGGCGCCGGGCGTGCGGTGATGAACCGTAAAAAAATCGACCAGGTCTGCGTCATTGGCTCTTTCAGTCCGGGCCAGGGTGCCTCGCTGGTGCAGCGTAACGCCATCAAAGGGGGCTACATCTGGAATCCGGAGACCGCGGGCGAAGTCTTTGTCCGCATAGCCGACATGATGCAGAAGAAGGAGCCGATCACCGACGGCATGACGATTGAAGGGCTGGGCAAAGTCAAAGTGGATGAAGCCACCCACACCATTCTGGGTAACAGCACCGAAAGTCTGGATAAAGCCAACCTGCCAAAACTGGTAAAAATGGGGCTCTGATATGCAAGAGGTCACTCCACAGACACTGATTGCGCTCGGGAATCTGTCGAAAACATTTGGTGGTAACCGCGCACTCAGCGATATCTCCCTGACTCTGCGGGCAGGCGAAGTGCACTGCCTTGCGGGTACCAACGGCTGTGGCAAGAGCACTCTGATCAAAGTTATCTCCGGGGTGCACGCCCCGGACAGCGGCAGCCGCATCACGCTGGGCGACGGTCCGACGCTGCCGCGCCTCACTACCCGGCAGGCGCGCGACTTCGGTATCCAGGTGATTTATCAGGATCTCTCGCTGTTCCCCAACCTCAGCGTGGCAGAGAACATCGCCTTCGAGCATAACCTCAACGGCCTGCTGCGCTGGCACCACCGCGCACGTCTGCGGGAGAGCGCGCGCACTATCATTACCGAACTGAAGTTCGATCTCGATCTGGATGAGAAAGTCGCTGCGCTCTCTATCGCGCAGCGTCAGCAGGTGGCAATCTGCCGTGCGCTGGTCGCCGATGCGCGTCTGGTGATCATGGATGAGCCGACCGCCTCCCTGACCCGCACTGAGGTCAATCAGCTGCTGCGTACCGTGCGCTACCTGAAAGATAAGAACATCTGCGTGGTGTTTGTCAGCCACAGGCTGGATGAGGTGCTGGAGATCTCCGACCGCGTAACGGTAATCCGCGACGGACGCAAAATGGGCTGCTGGCCTGCGCGGGAGATGACGCCGCACCATCTGACAGAGCTGATGACCGGCCTGAAACTCGACTATCAGCTGAAAGCCCCGACGCGCAACAGCGATCGCGCCATTCTGGAGATCGAGTCGTTAACCCGCGCCGGTCAGTATCACGACGTCAATTTTAAACTCTATGAAGGTGAGGTGCTCGGACTGTGCGGGCTGCTCGGTTCTGGCCGTACGGAGCTGGCGCTGTCGCTGTT
This sequence comes from Type-F symbiont of Plautia stali, assembly GCF_059731105.1. Taxonomy (NCBI): domain Bacteria; kingdom Pseudomonadati; phylum Pseudomonadota; class Gammaproteobacteria; order Enterobacterales; family Enterobacteriaceae; species Type-F symbiont of Plautia stali. Next base: position 3,141,776 of record NZ_AP035909.1, read on the forward strand.
CGGCATGACACGTCCCGACAGCGGTAAGATCTGGCTCGACAGCAAGCCGGTGCGCTTTCGCGGCCATGAAGATGCGATCAAAGCGGGCATCGGCTACGTCTCGGAAGATCGGCTGACGCTGGGCCTGGTGCAGCAGCAGTCGGTGGCGGACAACATGGTGCTGCCGATCCTCGACAAGCTGCAGAACCGCTTTCACCTGATCGATGAGTACCGTAAGAACAAGCTGATTCTGCAGTGGATCCAGCAGCTTGGCGTGCGCGTCGCCGATCCGAATCTTGCCATCTCCACCCTTTCCGGCGGTAACCAGCAGAAAATTGTGCTGGCGAAATGGGTGCTGACCCAGCCGCGCATTTTGATCCTCGACTCCCCCACCGTCGGCGTCGATGTGGGTGCCAAGGCCAGCATCTATCAGCTGATCCATGAACTGGCGAAAGAGGGTCTGTCGATCATCCTGATCTCCGATGAGGTGCCGGAGGTCTGGTACAACTGTGACCGGATCCTGCACTTCCGCGATGGCACGATCCATGCCGAATACCAACCCGATAGCGTCGAACAGCAGCAGCTGGCGGAGGTGATCAATGCCTGACTTTTCCCGTTTCCGTCCGCACTCCAGTCAGGGCTGGCTCGCCTGGGTGCTGCTGGCGTTCATTCTGTTTTTCTCGCTCGCCAGCGACCAGTTTCTCACCATGCAGAATCTGCTGGATCTGGCGGAGAGCTACGCCGTTACCGGCATCTTTGCGCTGGGCCTGTTTGTGGTGCTGGTCACCGGCGGGATCGATATCTCGTTTGCGGCCGTCGCCTCGGTGGTGCAGTACCTGCTGGCGTCGCTGTTTGTGCAGTTCCAGTTCGACAATGCGCTGCTCAGCATTCTGCTGGCGGTGATGTGCGGCACGCTGTTCGGGGTGCTCAATGCCCTGCTGATCACCACACTGCGGGTGGTCTCCATCATCATCACCATCAGCATGCAGTCGCTGCTGTTCGGGCTGCTGATGTGGGTGACCGGCGGCCGCAGCCTCTACTCGCTGCCGGAATGGTGGATCACGCTGCGCAACGTGCTGCCGTTCAGCTGGCAGGGTGAGAGCTTCCAGGTCGGATTGCCGCTGGTCACCATGCTGCTGATCGCCGCTGTCACCGCGCTACTGCTGAACAAAACTAACCTTGGACGCCAGCTCTACGCCGTTGGCGGGGATGCAGAGTCGGCCCGCCGTATTGGTATCCGCGTCGGCCTGATTCACGTGTTCGCTTACGGCTGGCTGGGGGCGATGGCGGCCATCGGCGGGCTGGTGCAGGTCTATCGCATGGGCGAGGTGGTGCCCAACGCGCTGGTTGGCGGCGAACTGGACGTGCTGGCCGCCACGGTGCTGGGCGGTGCCAGCCTGATGGGAGGCAAAGGCACGGTGAGCGGCACGCTAATGGGGGTCTTCCTGATCGCCATTCTCAAGAACGGCCTCAACCTGGTCGGCGTCTCGAACTACTTCATGAATATCGTGGTAGGCGGCGTCATCATGATTGCGATCGCCGTGACCCACTACAAAAAACGCAAAGAAACTGACGTCAGTTTCGTGTGACCGAGGGCACTGATGATGAAATCACTGACTGCATTGCGACCCGACGGGACCAACATCGGCCTGATGCTGCTGATTGCGCTGGCGCTGGCCACCTTTACGGTGATGCTGCCGGGGCGCTTCCTGACCGACTCCACCTTTATGAGTATGGCGTTTCAGCTGCCGGAACTCGGCTTACTGACGCTGGCGATGTTTATCGCCATCCTCAGCGGCGGCCTGAACCTCGCCATTATCGCGACCGCTAACCTCACGGCGCTGTTTATCGCCTGGACGCTGATGAGCGCCCTGCCCGCCGGTGCCGGAATGGCGCTGCAGCTGCTATGGCTCTTTATCGCCATCCTTGGCGCCATGCTGATCGCGGCCGCGATCGGCGTAGTGACGGGGCTGATGGTGACGCGGATCGGCGCACACCCGATTCTGGTGACGCTGGCGACGATGATGACGCTGAACGGCATCGGGATCTGGCTGACCCACGGTGCGGCCGTCAGCGGCATGCCGCCGGTGGTGCAGGCGCTGGGGGCTGACACGCTGCTGGGCATGCCGCTGCCGCTCTGGGTGTTCCTGGTCGCCGCCGCGCTGCTGGCGCTGTTCCTCGGTAAAACCCGTGCCGGTAAATGCATCTATATGGGCGGCAGCAACATCAACGCCACCTGGTTCAGCGGGATCAACACCCATCGCATGGTGATGCTGGTCTATGTGATCTCCAGCCTGCTCTGCGTGCTGGCGGGGCTGATCATGATGGCGCGCTTCAACTCCGCCCGTATGGGCTACGGCGACGCCTACCTGCTGCTGACGGTGCTGGCCATTATTCTCGGCGGCACCGACCCCAACGGGGGCTTCGGCCGTGTGACCGGCGTGGTGCTGGCGCTGATTGCGCTGCAGGTGCTCTCCACCGGTTTCAATCTGATGAACATCAGCCAGCACGTCAGCCTGGCCATGTGGGGCGCGGTGCTGATTGTGGTTCTCGCCTTCAAACAATTCAAAACCCGATTCAACGAACACCGTGCCGTAAAGCTCAGCAGGCTGGCCGCGGTGCTTAATCCTCTGACTGAAAAGAAGGAAGTATGATGCGTACTCAAATCTCCCCGTCACTGATGTGTATGAACCTGATGGAGATCAAGCACCAGCTGCAGATCCTCGACTCGCGCGCTGACTTTCTTCATGTGGATATCATGGATGGTCACTACGTTAAGAACATCACGCTCTCTCCCTTCTTTATTGAGCAGATCCGTCCTTTTACCCGCGTGGCGATCGACGTGCATCTGATGGTGGAAGAGCCAACCGATTTTATCGAGGCGGTCGCCAGAGCGGGCGCTGACTATATCTGTCCGCACGCGGAGACCATCAATCGCGATGCGTTTCGCGTCATTAACCTTATCCGCAGCTTCGACAAAAAGGTGGGCGTGGTGCTGAATCCGGCGACGCCGGTGTCATACCTTCAGCACTATATCCATCTGCTTGATAAGATCACCGTGATGACGGTCGACCCCGGCTACGCCGGCCAGCCCTTTATTCCGGAAATGGTGGAAAAGGTGCGTGAGCTGAAAGCGCTGAAGGAGCAGCACGGCTTTCACTATCTGATCGAGATCGACGGCTCCTGCAACACCCGCACCTATCACCAGCTGATCGGCGCAGGCGCGGAAGTGCTGATTGTCGGCACCTCCGGCCTGTTCAATATCCATGACGATTTAGCCACCGCGTGGGAGATGATGCGCGACAGCATTGATGAGGCCCAGGGGCTGACGAAGGTGTCCGCATGAGATCACGCTGGCTCGGTATCGATATCGGCGGCACCGGTACCCGGCTGCAGCTGATGGAAGAGGGGGGCGTCTGGAGCAGCTTTCGCAAGGTGCCCACCATCAGCTGGGCGCAGCAGCCCGATGCGCTGCAGGCCCTGGCACAGCTCATTGATGAAACGCTGGAGCAGCAGCCGGTCAGCGGCATCATGCTGGGGCTGCCCGGCATCCTCAGCCGCGACAGGAAACAGGTGATCTCGCTGCCCTTTATTCAGGCGCTGGATCATCAGCCGGTGGCGGCGCGTCTGGCGGCGCAACTCGGCGTGCCGGTAGCGATGGACAAAGATGTGAACCATCTGATGCTCTGGGATCTGCTGCAGCTGGAGCAGCTGCCGGCTAACGCCGTGGGCCTCTATCCCGGCACCGGGATGGGCAACAGCCTGTGGCTGAATGGCCACTTTTATCACGGCGAGCATGGTGGTGCAGGCGAACTGGGCCACGTGCCCGTCGCCGGGAACGACCTCCCCTGCCCGTGCGGCAATCGCGGCTGTGCGGAGACCCTGACCTCGGGTCACTGGCTGAGTCACTGGGCCGCTCTGAACGCCGCCGACACGCCTATCTCCGCGCTGTTTACCCGCCACGGGGAGCAACCGGAACTTCAGGCGTTTGTGCGACGTCTGGCGCAGCTGATCGCCACAGAGATGAATATACTCGACCCGGAATATCTGATCCTTGGCGGCGGCGTGCTGGCGATGGCTGATTTTCCGCTGGCCCTGCTGCGCAGCCAGATCCAGCAGCATCTGCGGCCACCGGTCACACGCGAAAACCTGAAGATTGTTTTCAGCCACTCAACCGACTACACGGGCTGTCGCGGTGCCTGTCTCGCCGCCGAACGCCTGTTCAGGAGCGCAGGATGAAAGGAAAAGTGTGTGTGTTCGGCTCTTTTAATCTCGATGTGGTCGCCGTGATGCGTCGCTTTCCGCTACCGGGTGAGTCGCTGACGGCGCACCACAGCATGATGGGTGCGGGCGGAAAAGGGGCAAATCAGGCCACGGCGGCGCTGCGCGCAGGTGCGCGGGTGCACTACATCGGGAAAGTGGGTAACGACGATTTCGGCCTCTTTGCGCGTCGTCATCTGGAGAAAACCGGCTTTGACGCCATTACGCTGTTTACCTGTAAGGAGAAGCCCACCGGTAACGCCCTGATCTATGTTGCAGGCGATGATGCGGAAAATATGATTTCGGTTTATCCCGGCGCCAATACCACCGTGACGGCCGCAGAGGTGACGCGCTGTCAGCCGACGGTAGCCGCCGCAGATATCCTGCTGGTGCAACTCGAAAATAACCTCAGCGCCATCCAGCGCATGATCGATAACGCCCGAGCCAGCGGCACCTTTGTGATCCTCAATCCGGCCCCCTGGCAGAAAGTCAGCGATGCGCTGCTGGCAAAGATCGATCTGCTGACGCCCAACAGCACCGAGGCGACCCAGCTCAGCGGCGTGACCGTCACCGATTTCGACAGCGCCCGCCGCGCCGCCGCGGTGCTGCATCGTAAAGGAGCGCGTCAGGTGATCATCACGCTGGGCATCGCCGGAGCGCTGCTTTCAACGCCTGCGGAGCAGCAGCGCATTCCGCTCTTCCCGGCGCAGCCGCGCGATACCACCGGCGCGGGAGATGCATTCAATGGCGCGCTCGCCGCCCGGCTCGCTTCGGGCGATGACCTGCCGCAGGCGGCGCGCTTTGCTGCGGCATTTGCCTCACTCTGTGTCGAGCGTGCTGGCGCGGCCGATTCCATGCCCTCCTATGCCGAGGCGCTGGCACGCCTGCAGGCGCACCCGGAGTGTCTTGTCGAGCCAATTGAGAGTATTACCGCCTGACGCAGACAGCCCGATTACGCGGCAGTGCCATCTGCCGCCTCTCCCCCTTTACAGCCCCCGTCCAGACACGAAATAATAGCGCCACACGCCAGGCCCCCTGGCAGCCTCTGAACCGACGTTAATCCAGCGGACCCCATTATGACCAACGAAATCCCTCTTAAGTATTACGATGTCGCCGATGAGTATGCGACCGAGTCCGCGAAGCCGGTGGACGAAGCGGAACGCACCCCGCTGGCGCACTACTTCCAGCTGCTGATCACCCGTTTAATGAATAACGAGGAGATCAGTGAAGCGTCGCAGCAGGAGATGGCGCGTGAAGCGGGCATCGACGAGCAGCGTATTGATGATATCGCTGAATTCCTGAACCGCTGGGGCAATGAGTAACGGCGATTGATCCTCAGGCGGGCCTGCGCTTTCCGGCAGCCCGTCTGGTGCGCCTGCCCGCTCACTGCGCTGCAGAGCACGGCGCCGGACAGCCTGATATCCCCGCCTTCCCCTTTTCCGCCCCGCTTTTTACCCCGCCGCCTGACGCGCCGCCGCCCCTGGCACGCCGGAAAATTATCGTCCAGACTGATATAGTCTGCGCAGGCATTGTGTTTTACACTGCGCGCTGTAAAAACTGAGCAGAGTAAGCAGGCAAGAAAAATGGCGATGAACGGAACAATCACAACCTGGTTTAAAGATAAAGGATTCGGCTTTATCAAAGATGAAAACGGTGATAACCGCTATTTTCATGTGATTAAGGTCGCCAATCCTGATCTGATTAAGAAAGATGCGGCGGTAACGTTTGAGCCAACCACCAACAACAAAGGCTTATCCGCCTATGCGGTGAAGGTAGCCCCGGAGAGTAAATATATCTTCATCGCGGGCGAGCGGCTGAAAATCACCTCGATCAAGTCTTACCTGGTCTACAGCGAAGAAGTGCCAGCGGATACCGGTATCGACAAAGAGAACGCGGTGCTCTCAGTAGGTCTGCTGCTGAATAACATCCGGCCTAAATCGGACGCGAAACCGGGTGAGATGCGCTCGCTGAAAAAGCTGGCGGTCACCACTTTCCAGGGCTCGACGCTGATCTTCTCCGAAGATGAGATCGACATTGAAAGCACGGTCAAAGTGCTTAAGTCCCTGAAGTAACCCCGCCGCAGGGCCGGATGCCTGTGCGCCGCCGCACCAGGATACCGGCCCGCTGCCCCTCTCTCCCTGAACCCGTCCCGTCGCTGCGCGTCTGACGCCATACTCCCTAGGTTTCTCTGTTGCGCCACGGGGCCGCACCTATCCCCTTCGGCTTCAGCACGCCACTCTCTGACGGCCTGCGGAAAAAAACCGGTCAGAAACGCGGGTCAGGCAAGGATCATCCCCCTGAAGCGTTTTCCAGGGTAGAATTACAGACTTTGTTCACGCATGGCTCAGGTTTTCCATCAGCGCAAATTGATACGAAAAGCGGGTGAAATAAGGTATAAAGCCGCATGAAAATCCCAAACAGAATTCAGCCCCTGGTCGATGACGGCCTGATTGACGATGTGCTGCAGCGCCTGAAAAGCGGCAAGGAAGCAGACGTCTATACCGTGCTTTGCGGTGACAAAGTGCAGTGCGCCAAAGTCTATAAAGAGGCGACCCAGCGCAGCTTTAAGCAGGCGGTTCAGTATCAGGAAGGCCGGAAAACCCGTAACAGCCGTAACGCCCGCGCCATGCAGAAAGGCTCAAAGTTTGGCCGTAAGCAGCAGGAAGAGTCCTGGCAGACCGCCGAAGTCGACGCCCTGTTTCGCCTGGCTAACGCCGGTGTGCGCGTGCCTCAGCCCTATCTCTGCATCGACGGGGTATTGCTGATGGAGCTGGTCACCGACGCCAATGGTTCGGTCGCGCCGCGCCTCAGCGACGTAACGCTCTCCGAAGAGGAGGCGATCACCGATTTTAACACCATGATCCGCAACATCGTTCGCATGCTCTGTGCCGGTATCGTTCATGGTGACCTGTCGGAGTTCAACGTCCTGCTGGATGATCAGGGACCGGTGATCATCGACCTGCCTCAGGCGGTGGATGCGGCGGCCAACAACCATGCGGAGTCGATGTTCGCGCGTGACGTGAATAACATCACCGCCTACTACGGGCAGTTCGCCCCGCAGCTGTTAAAGACGCGCTATGCCGGCGAGATCTGGCAGCTCTATGAAGAGGGTAAGTTAACCCCGGAAACGACGCTCACCGGCCAGTTTGTGGAAGAGGAGCGTGACGTGGATATGGATTCCCTGCTGGATGAGATCATCACCGCTGAAGATGAGTATTACGAGCGTCAGCGCGCCAGCCGGGAGCGCGACCAGGAATAGGTGTCCCGCCAGTAAAAACGGCAGCGAGTCACCTCGCTGCCGCACGCTCTTCCTTCTGTCACCGTACCAGGACCGTCAGCGCAATCAGGGTGACGCCGATGATCATCACGCTGACAAAAACGCGATCCAGCCTGCTTTTTTTCATCTTCCCCTCCTCAGAACCACTGACCGAAACGACGGATGTAGAGACGTTTCATGCCCTGCGCCACCAGGCAGTAGCTGAACAGCGTCAGCACCAGCCAGGGGAAATATTGCCAGGGCAGCGGCACCAGTCCGACCATCGCGCCCAGCGGTGAGAACGGAATCAGGATGCCCAGCGCCATGATCGCCAGCGTCGTCAGCATCACCGGCAAGGTGGCGCGACTCTGGATAAACGGAATCTTCCGGGTGCGCAGCATATGCACCACCAGCGTCTGCGACAGCAGCCCCTCAATAAACCAGCCGGACTGGAACAGTGACTGCACGCCCGCATGGTTCGCGCTGAAGACAAACCACATCAGCGCAAAGGTGGTGATATCAAAAATCGACGAGGTTGGCCCCATCCACAGCATAAAGCGTTTGATGTTGCCGGCATCCCATTTGCGCGGCTTGTTCAGGAACTCACGGTCAACCTTGTCCCACGGCAGCGCCAGCTGGGAGACGTCATACATCAGATTCTGAATCAGCAGATGAATCGACAGCATCGGCAGAAACGGAATAAAGGCACTGGCGACCAGCAGCGAGAAAACGTTGCCGAAGTTCGAGCTGGCGGTCATGTTGAGATACTTGATGATGTTGCCAAAGGTCTCACGTCCCTTTAATACCCCCTCGTTCAGCACCTGCAGGTCTTTCTCCAGCAGGATGATGTCTGACGAGGCTTTCGCCACATCCGCCGCGCTGTCTACGGAAATCCCGGTGTCGGCCGTCCGCAGCGCAGGCGCGTCGTTGATGCCATCGCCCAGAAATCCCACGGTATGGCCGTTCTGCTGCAGCAGGCGCACCAGACGTGATTTCTGCAGCGGCGTCAGCTTAGCAAACAGGGTGCAGCGTTCCGCCTCCTGCGCCAGCTGCGTGTCGTCCATCGCCTCAATCTGTTCGCCGGTCAGCATCGCCGGATCGGTCAGCCCGACATCGGCACAGACCCGCTGCGTCACCAGAGGGTTATCCCCGGTCAGCACTTTCACCGCCACGCCGCTGTCGCGCAGGGCTTTAATCGCCTTGCCGGCGCTGGCTTTCGGTGGATCGCGGAAGGTCAGCATTCCCTGGATAACCAGATCGCGCTCATCACTTTCGCTGAGCGGCGCGTGCAGCTCATCATCACGGGTCGCCACCAGCAGCACCCGATAGCCCTGCTGATGGTAGCGTTCGGTCTGCGCCAGCAGCGCCTCGCGCTGTGCCGCATCCAGTGCGACGACTTCATCGCCCTGCCGGACGGCGATGCTCACCGCCAGCATCTCTTCCACCGCCCCTTTGCAGATCAGCTGTGAGCGATGCTGCGCCAGATCTTCCACCAGCACCGAAACGCGACGGCGGGTAAAATCGAATGGCACCTCATCGATCAGCTGATACTGGCTGCGCCGGGTCTGTGAAATAACCTTGTCTCCGGCACAGAGCACGGCGCGATCCATCAGGTTTTTTGCGCCACTCTGGCTGCCGCTGTTGAGCCAGGCCAGCAGCAGCACCTCCGCATCCTCCGCGCCCCGGGTGTCCAGATGATGCGCCAGCAGGATGGTGTCCTGGGTCAGCGTGCCGGTTTTGTCGGTGCAGAGCACATCCATCGCCCCCAGGTTCTGAATGGCATTGAGCTTTTTAACGATCACTTTGCGGCGTGACATCGCAATGGCGCCTTTTGCCAGGTTGGCACTGACAATCATCGGCAGCATTTCCGGGGTCAGCCCGACCGCCACCGCCAGCGCAAACAGCGTCGCATCCATCCAGTCGCCTTTGGTAAAGCCGTTGATCAGCAGCACCACCGGCACCATCACCAGCATAAAGCGGATCAGCAGTTTACTGACGCTGTTAACGCCGCGATCAAAAGCGGTCTGCGGGCGGCTGCCGGTCAGCGAGGAGGCCAGTGAGCCAAACCAAGTGTCGCCACCGGTCGCCACCACCACGGCACTGGCGGTGCCGCTGGCCACGCTGGTACCCATCAGGCAGATGTTGGCTGACGCCAGCAGCTCCTGATCGGTTCGGTCATGGGCGTCGATACCGGCATCCAGGCTCTGTTTCTCCACCGGCAGAGACTCTCCGGTCAGCACCGCTTCGCTGATGAACAGATTGCGTGAACTCAGCAGCCGGACATCCGCGGGCACCTGATCGCCGGTGCTGAGCAGAATAATATCGCCCGGCACCAGCTCGCTCATATCCACATCCTGACGCTGTGCGGTTTCACTGCCCGCCTCGCGCCGCAGCACGGTGACCTGGCTGCGCACCAGAGACTGCAGTGCCTGCGCCGCGCGGTTGGTGCGGAACTCCTGCCAGAAACGCAGCAGGCCACTCAGCGTCACCATCGTGCAGATGATGATCACTCCGGAGAGATCGGTCTCCTGACCGGCGCGCAGCGGCAGTATGTAGTCGGTAAACAGGCTGACCAGCGCCAGGACCAGCAGAACATAGATAAACGGGTTGTTAAACGCCATCAGCAGCTGCACCAGCGCCGGTGGCGCTTTCTCATGGGCCACTTCATTGCGGCCATAGGTGGCCAGGCGTTTCGCCGCTTCAGCCTGGGTCAGCCCCTGGCGATGCGTGCGCAGGTTCGCCAGCGTCATCTCAACGTGCTGCCCTGCCTGCCGGGTCACGGCAAATGTTTTTTTACTTTTTTTATCGTTGCGGTTGCCGGAAGCGAGAATGGCAGCCTGTTCCAGTTTCATGTCGCTCATTTCGACATCTCCCTGTTTTAAAGCAATGGTTGTCCTGCACGCAAAATAACGTGCATGGATAAAACCTGGCGTAGCCGGGTTATTTAATGAGGCGACCCTGAGAAATGAACACGCGTTTCTGACTGCGCAGAAAATAATGTCGCGCGCAGCGAAGCGTGACGCTGTTTAAACACAGCGTAATCCGGGTCTGATATCAGCGGTCGGGCGCAGCCTGAGCTACGCCAGACGAGGCGGAGGAAAAAGGGCTAAGATAAACAGCAGCATAACGCGCACTCCCACGGGCAACGGGAAATTATTAAGGAGCGCGATCGGGAATTAAAACGGGGGATCGCTGCTCGCCGGTTGGCAAGCAGCAGAGAAAATTCAGCTTGCCAGAATAATCGTTAATTCAGGGTGACTGTCCAACGGAATACTCCAGTAGTGAGATGCCGCTATTATAAGAAGAGCGGGATTACGGTAAAGCCGTTTCGCGGGAAATAACCGCTTCGTTGAGGTTCTGTTTCTGCTCGGCCTGCCGCTTCGCTAACAACGCCGTTACGCTGTTATAACCACAACCCATCGCTTATAACTTTAAGGCATATGATTAGCCCATATTCGACTATTCTTCACATCGGCCCTTTCGTAAACTCGCGTAACTTTCTAAGGCAAGGAAATTTCATGAAAACTATAATTCCATCACTGCTGGCACTGACGCTGGCTGCCTCCTTCACAGCCCAGGCCGCCACCCCCAAAGATACGCTGGTCATCGCGCAGTCCACAGACGATGCAGACAGCTTTGACCCGGCAAAAGGCTTTGAACTGACCAGCGTTCAGGCCTTTACCAACATCTATCAGCGCCTGGTCCAGTCTGACCCGCAGAACCCGGTGGATCTGAAGCCGACGCTGGCGACCGCCTGGCAGCCTGGCAGCGACAACCGCAGTCTGACCTTTGAACTGCGCAAAGATGCGAAGTTCTCTACCGGCAACCCTGTGCGCCCGGAAGATGTGATCTTCTCGCTGGGCCGCGTGGTCAAACTGAACCTGGACCCCTCTTTCATTCTGACGCAGCTCGGCTGGACCAAAGATAACGTCGATGGCTTCCTGAAAAAGGTCGATGACAACCATGTGCAGATTAGCTGGACCGCCAACGTCAGCCCGACCTACGTTCTGAGCCTGCTCTCCGCCCCGGTCTCTTCGATCGTCGATGAGAAAACCGCGATGGCGAACCAGAAAAACGGCGACTTCGGTAACGCCTGGCTGGCCACCCACTCTGCGGGCAGCGGCCCGTATCAGATCCGTAAAGTGGTCATGCATCAGGTGGTGCTGCTGAGTGCCAACCCGACCTCACCGGCGGGCGCACCAAAAATGAAAAACATCCTGATCAAAAACGTGCCGGAACCGGCCGCGCGTCGTCTGCTGCTGGAACAGGGTGATGCGGATATCGCCCGTAACCTGGGCGCTGACCAGATCGCCGCGCTGAACGGCAAAGCGGGCGTGAAGACCGAAGCGATCCCGATGGCGTCGCTCTACTATATCCAGTTCAACATCGGCGCGAACGACACGCTGAAGAACCCGGCCTTCTGGGAAGCGGCGCGCTACCTGTGGGATTACAAAGGCATCGCCAATGAGCTGCTGAAAGGCCAGTTCGACGTGCATCAGTCCTTCCTGCCCAAAGGCTTCCTGGGCGCGATCAACGACACGCCTTACAGCTACGACCCGGAAAAAGCCAAAGCGATTCTGAAGAAAGCGGGCCTGACCAATGTGACCTTTAAGCTCTCCACCAGCAACCAGCCGCCTTATCTGGATATCGCGCAGGCGCTGCAGGGCAGCTTCGCCAAAGGCGGCGTGAAGGTCGAAGTGGTGCCGGGCCTGAGCTCCGAAGTCTCCACCAACGTGAAGGCGCATAAGTATGAAGCGACGCTGAACGCCTGGGGCTCCGACTATTTTGATCCCAACACCAATGCCGCCTCCTTTGCCTACAATCCGGAAGATGGCAGCAAAACCATTGCTTACCGTTCAGACTGGCACATTCCTGAGCTGAACAAGCAGGTGATTGCGGCGACCGCCGAAAGCGATCCGAAAAAACGGGTGGCACTGTATGAAGCGATGCAGCGTGAAGTGATGAAGAACTCACCTTACGTGATTGGGATGCAGGCGAAGAACCTGATCGCCCTGCGCGACAACCTGAAAGGCTATGTCCAGGGCATCAACCCTGACATGGTGTATTACTCGCAGGTCACCAAGTAATGGCTCAGTCTGTTCCTTCAGCCGGGTTCGCCCGGCTTTTTTGGCAGCGGGGCGGGCGTCTGCTCGGCAGCGTGCTGTCGCTGCTGGTGACGCTGCTCGGCCTGCTCGCCTTTACCTTTATGCTGTCGCATCTCTCACCGATCGATCCGGTACAGCAGATCGCGGGCGATCACGCCAGTGAAGCGACCTATGCGCAGGTGCGTCACGACCTCGGTCTTGACCAGCCGGTGCTGACACAGTTCTGGCGCTACATTGAACATCTGGCGCAGGGCGACCTCGGTGTCTCCCGCCTGACGAATCAGTCGGTGAGCAGCGACCTGATGTCCACCTTCCCGGCCACCATTGAGCTGGCCACCTGTGCGATGATCTTCGCGGTTATCTTCGGTGTCACGCTGGCGCTGCTGGCGGCCTGGAAACCGGGTAGCTGGATCGACAACCTCGCCCGCTTTATCTCCCTGCTCGGCTACTCGGTGCCGGTGTTCTGGCTCGGCCTGCTGGGTCTGCTGCTCTTTTATGCGGTGCTGCACTGGTCTGCCGGACCGGGACGGCTGGATGACATCTGGGTCTATACCCTGGAGCCGAAAACCGGCTTTGTGCTGATCGACAGCTGGCTGTCGGGTGAACCGGAGATGTTCCGCAACGCGATTGCGCACCTCTGGCTGCCGGTGGTGATTCTGGGCCTGCTGGCGATGGCGGGCATTACCCGCCTGCTGCGTGCCGCGCTGCTGGAAGAGAGCAGCAAAGAGTATGTGGTGCTGGCGCGAGCCAAAGGCGCGGGTCGGGTGCGCATCCTGCTGCGTCACATCTTCCCCAACGTGCTGGGGACGCTGGTGACGGTTATCGCCCTCTCCTACGCCACGCTGCTGGAAGGCTCGGTGCTGACCGAAACCGTCTTCGCCTGGCCGGGTGTGGGACGCTATATGACCAACGCGCTCTTCTCCGGCGACGTGCCGGCGATTCTGGGCTCAACCCTGTTAATCGGCGGCTGCTTTATTCTGATTAACACCCTGGCGGATGTTTTAACCTGGTTAACCGATCCGAGAACCCGATGACGCAACAACTCTCTGAACTCGAAACGCTGCGACCACGCCGTCGCCGTCAACGCGTTACCTCGTTAACCGTTGGGCTGACGCTGGTGGCGATCCTGATTCTGATGGCGCTGTTAGCCCCGCTGATTGCGCCGTTCGATCCCAATCTGCAGACCATGTCGAGCCGCCTGCTGCCGCCTTCGGCGCATCACTGGTTCGGCACCGACGGCTTTGGCCGCGATCTGCTGTCGCGCGTGATTTATGGCGCGCGCCCTACCCTGCTGCTGGTGTCGCTGATTCTGGTGCTGACCATTCCGGCCGGGCTGCTGATCGGCATCACCGCGGGGTATGTGGGCGGCTGGACGGAGCGCGTGCTGATGCGCATTACCGATATCTTCCTGTCGCTGCCGAACCTGGTTATCGCGCTGGCGCTGGTGGCGATTCTCGGCCCCGGCCTGATGAACGGCGCGCTGGCGCTGGCGCTGACCAGCTGGCCGCCGTTTGCCCGTCAGGCGCGCGCGGAAACCCTGGCGCTGCGCCGCAGCGACTACCTGGCCGCCGCGCGGATGCAGGGCATTACCGGCTTTCGGCTGATGTTTGGTCACATTCTGCCGCTCTGCCTGCCGACCGCCGTGGTGCGCGCCGCGCTGAGCCTCGGCGGGATCATCCTGGCCGCTGCCGGACTCGGTTTCCTGGGCATGGGCGTTCAGCCGCCGACGGCAGAATGGGGGTCGATGGTGGCCGAAGGCAGTAAAGTGATCTTCGATCAGTGGTGGGTAGCTGCCGCACCGGGCGCGGCGATTCTGTTTGCCAGCCTGGCCTTTAACCTGACAGGCGATGGCCTGCGCGACCGACTGGATACCCGTCATGCAAAATAATCTGCTCTCTGCTGAGGGGCTGACCATTCGCAGCGATGATGCGCTGCTGGTCGATAACATCACCTTTTCCGTGGGCCGCGAACGCGTGGCGCTGGTCGGTGAGTCCGGTTCCGGTAAGTCCCTGACTGCCCGCAGCCTGATGGGCTTACTCTCTCCGGCGCTGCATCTGCAGGCCAGCCAGCTGCAGGTCGCGGGCGAAAATGCGCTGACGCTGAGTGAGCGTCACTGGAGCCAGCTGCGCGGTAACCGCGTGGCGATGGTGATGCAGGACCCGAAATATGCCCTTAACCCGACGCGCACCATCGGCTGGCAGGTGGAGGAGCCGCTGATCCTGCATCGCCGCCTGAGCCGTGCCGAGCGCAAAGAGAAGGTGTGTGAGATGCTGGATGCGGTCGGCCTGCCCGATCCGCGTCGCCTGATGCAGCACTATCCGCATCAGCTCTCTGGCGGCATGGGCCAGCGCGTGATGCTGGCCATCGCCCTGATCACCGATCCCGACTTCCTGATTGCCGATGAACCCACCTCCGCGCTGGATCATGCGATGCGCGATCAGGTGCTGGCGCTGATCCGCGGTCTGGTGGAGGCACGCAACATGGGTCTGCTGCTGATCAGCCACGACCTGCAGCAGGTGTCGGAACACTGCGAACGGGTGATGGTGATGTACAAGGGCCGGCTGCTCGATACGCTGCCTGCCGCTGACCTGCCCCGCGCGACTCACCCCTACACCCGCACGCTGTGGGCCTGCCGGCCGGGCAAGGCGACCCACGGCCAGGCGTTACCGGTGCTGGACCGCGCTGCACTGGAGGCGAATCATGATTGAGCTTGCGAATTTAAGCGTCGCCCATAAGCAGGGCTACGAGCTGCGCACCGTGGTGCGTGAGGTGAACCTCACGGTCAGAGCGGGTGAGTGCTTTGGCCTGGTCGGCCCGTCCGGCTGCGGCAAGTCGTCGCTGCTGTGGGTGCTGGCGGGGCTGAACCCGCACTGGCAGGGTCAGATGCAGCTGGCCGGTCATCAGGTTCAGCCCGGCAAAGCCTTCACCGGCGCGCTGCGGCAGGAAGTGCAGATGGTGTTTCAGGACCCTTATGCCTCGCTGCATCCGCGGCACCGTCTGCGCCGCACGCTGGCGGAGCCGCTGAAGCTGCTGAAACGCGATAACATCAACGACCGTATCGATCAGGGTTTCCGTCACGTCGGGCTGGACCCGGCGCTGGCCGATCGCTATCCACATCAGCTTTCGGGTGGTCAGCGTCAGCGCGTCGCCATCGTGCGCGCCCTGCTGCTGCAGCCGAAGATCCTGCTGCTGGATGAGCCGACGTCGGCGCTGGATATGTCCGTGCAGGCGGAGATCCTCAACCTGCTTAACGATCTGAAACGGCAGGATGGCCTGACCATGGTGCTGGTCAGCCACGATCCCGATGTGATCGATCACATGTGCGATCGCGCCGTGCGCATGGCGCAGGGTCGTATTATCGAAGAGATCACCGCCTGATCGCCAGCCGGACGGCACCGCTCCGCTGTCCGGCCCCTCCTGCTCCGCCTCTGCCCGCCTTATCGTCTCCCCGGCCATCACGGCTCGCGCTTCCCGCCTGCTCACGCACGGCCGTTGCGGTATACTCGCGACGACGTTTTTAACAAGGAGTCTGACGATGACGGTAAAACTGCGTCCGCTGGAGCGGGAAGATCTGCATTTTGTCCATCAGCTGGATAACAACGCCAGCGTGATGCGCTACTGGTTCGAGGAGCCCTATGAGGCGTTTGTGGAGCTGTCCGATCTCTACAACAAGCACATTCACGATCAGACCGAACGTCGCTTTGTGGTGGAGCATGACGGCCAGAAAGCGGGACTGGTGGAGCTGGTTGAGATTAACCATGTGCACCGCCGCGCCGAGTTTCAGATCATCATCGATCCGGCCCATCAGGGCAAAGGGCTGGCCACACAGGCGGCGAAACTGGCGATGGATTATGGCTTCTCGGTGCTGAATCTCTATAAGCTCTACCTGATTGTGGATCAGGAGAACGAAAAGGCGATTCACATCTACACCAAACTCGGCTTCGAAATCGAAGGCGTGCTAAAGTATGAGTTCTTTATCAACGGGGAGTACCGCAACACCATCCGCATGTGCATTTTCCAGCATCAGTATCTGGAACGCCACAAAACGCCAGGCGGAATGGTGAAGCCGACCGCGCAGTAATCAGCCGCGCGCGCCAACCGGGTTCATAAAGGGACGCGGATGTTCCGGCTTGAGGTCATACATGCCGCCGTAGAAGGGGTCAACCAGCAGCCAGCCGGGGAAACCGCCAAGCGGAATGTTGCCCAGCAGATACCAGAGGTTAGCGCGTGCTTCGATAGGCACCGTGACCGGCACGTAGCCCGGACTTTCCAGCATCAGCAGGTAGTGTTTTTTGCCGAAGTAGCGGCCGGTGGATTTGGCCAGTTCAACGGTCTGGGGCGTGAAACCCTGCGCCACCGCATAGCCGCGCTCATCCTGCACGGTAAAACGCGCGCCCTGCGGCAGAGAGTCAATGCGCACCAGTTGGGTTTCATTGCCGACAATGGTGGCGCAGCCGCTGAGCAGCAGCGCGGCGGCAAGAGCCAGAATTCGCTGTTTCATAGAGGGGGTCCACAGAGTGATCAGTGATCAGAGTGTAGTCTCCCCTCTCCGCCTCAATCGGGCTATCATCGCCCGATTCCGGCAGCTTATTGCGGTTGACAAGTGCGGGCGATGGCCGCGATGTCGCCCGGTGAGGTGCGGCAGCAGCCGCCAATCAGCCGGGCACCCGCCTGTTGCCACTCGGCCAGCTTGTCATGCAGGGTGCAGCCCGACGGCGCAGAATGCCAGGTTTTACTGCCGGCATCATACTGCTCGCCGGAGTTGGGATAGACCACCAGCGGTTTGTCGGTCAGGGTCTGTAACTGCTGCAGGGCGGGCGTTACGCTCTCCAGCGCCACGCAGTTGACCCCCAGCGCCACTACCTGTGGCTGCTGATTCAGCCAGCTCACCACCTCTGCCAGCGGCGTGCCGTCGCTGATGTGTCCGGCGTCACGCAGCGTAAACGAGAACCAGGCGCGGGCGTCAGGGAACTCAGCCAGCAGCTTCACCAGCGCCTGCGCCTCGGCAAAGGAAGGCAGGGTTTCACAGGCCAGCAGATCGGCTCCTGCCGCCAGCAGCGCCTGCACGCGCGGGCGGTGGAACGCCATCATCTCCGCTTCCGGCAGCGCATAATCCCCGCGATACTCCGACCCGTCCGCCAGGAAAGCGCCATAAGGCCCCACCGAGCCTGCCACCAGCAGCGTTTTCGCATCGGGCCGCACCGCCAGATAGTCGTGACGGGCGCGCTGTGCCAGTTCAACACTGCGGGCGATCAGCGCCAGGGACTCATCCTCACTCAGGCCGCGCGTGGCAAAGCCCTGCGGGGTCGCCTGGTAGCTGGCGGTGATGGCGCAGCGGGCACCCGCCACAAAGTAGTCGTAGTGCACCTGATAGATCAGCTCAGGATCCTCCATCAGCACTTTGGCTGACCACAAGGCATCGGCAAGCTGACAGCCGCGCGCTTCCAGCTCGGTGGCCAGCGCGCCATCCAGAATCAGCAGCGGTGACTCTGTTAAAGCCTGCGCGACAGGGTTATACGACATCATTGGCCTCCTCAGGCTTCGGGGATGATTTGTGGGTCAGATGGTACGCGGCGTAGCAGAACAGCACAAACGGGATGCCACACCACAGGGCGATGCGCTGTGTCGGATCAAACGCCAGGCCGACGCACGCCAGCAGGCAGAGCAGGAAGCCGAGAACAGGCGTCAGCGGATAGAGCGGCGCGCGGTAGGCGAGATCGGCCAGCGATTTGCCCTGCTGAAGGTGACGGCGACGGAACACAAAGTGCGAGGCGCAGATGCTGAGCCAGACCGCCACCACTGCAAAGCCGGAGATGGCCGACAGCGCCACAAATACCGTGTCAGGCGCGACCACGCTGGAGATCAGCGCCAGCAGGCCGCCGATCATGCTGACGGTCAGCGCCAGCAGCGGCACGCCGCGCCGGTTCACCTTCGCAAAGGCACGTGGCAGCGTGTTTTCATTAGCCAGCGACCAGAGCATACGTCCCGACGCATAGAGGCCGGAGTTGGCCGCTGACAGAATGGCCGTCAGGATCACGAAGTTGATGATATCCGCGGCCCAGGGCACACCGATCTTTTCAAACACCAGCACAAACGGGCTTTTCACAATACCGGCCTGATCCATCGGGATCAGCGCCGCCAGCACCAGCACCGTGCCGATGAAAAAGAGAATCAACCGGGCCACCGTGGTACGAATCGCCAGCGGCAGTACCTTCTGCGGCTGCTGGGTTTCACCGGCGGCAATCCCGATCAACTCGGTGCCGGAGAAGGCAAAGTTCACCGCCACCATGGTCATCAGGATAGGCAGCACGCCGTTGGGCAGCCAGCCGTGCGCCGTGAGGTTACTCAGACCGGGTGCAGGCGTGCCATCTTTCATCGGGATAAAGCCAAACATCGCCGCCGCGCCGAGCAGGATAAAGGCGATGATGGTGACCACCTTGATCAGCGAGAACCAGAACTCCCCTTCGGCGAAGAAGCGGGCAGAAACCACGTTCAGCAGATAGATGGCGCAGCAGAATACCAGGCACCAGACCCACACCGGCACCTGCGGGAACCAGTACTGCATACAGAAGCCCGCCGCCGTCAGGCTGGAGCCCAGCGCCACCGTCCAGGTCAGCCAGTAGAGCCAGGCCACGGTGTAGCCGGTCGCCGGACTGAGATAGCGCGCCGCATAGACGTGGAACGCGCCCGTTTCCGGCATCGCCACCGACAGTTCACCCAGACAGACCATCACCAGCCAGACCACCAGCGCCCCAATCAGATAGGCGAGCAGCGTGCCTGCGGCCCCGGTGGTGGAGATGATATAGCCGGTGTTGAAAAAGAGGCCGGTGCCGATGACACCGCCCAGCGATAACATCACCAGATGGCGGACTTTCATGGTGCGTTTAAATTGTTGCTGCGGGGAAGTTGGCTGTTCGCTCATCAATTTTATCCGTATGGACGTCTAAACATCTATAAGGGACAAATTTATACGCGTCACAGCCGGGAATTGCAACGGCAGGAGAACAGGGAGCGGGGTCATGCGCGTCAGTGCCCCGTCGCGGCGGGGCCTGATGCCTCAGCCGAAAACGCTCTGAATGTAGCGTTCCAGCGCCATGCGGGAACTGAATCCGTGCGGGATGCCGTAATGTTCCTGTGAATCACCCGCCAGGTAGAGAGGGAATTGGGTGTAGTGATCGCAGGTTTTCATTTCAGACGCCGGCTCAGCGAACGGCTGGCTCTTCTCTTTCAGGGTCGGATGAATCACTAATGCCATGCGCCCCATACGCGCTTCGCGATTCACATAGACATAGTTCTCCCCCCGGCGATAGCCATAGGCCCGTGGGGTAATCTGATCCATTTCGAAACCCGCTTTTTCCAGTACGCGCGCTACCTCATCTGGTCGTAAATACATGCTCGATCCTCTCCTCTTTCAAAAGCTTCGCAACCTTACATCAGCATGACAGAGCGGGCATTCGGAATTTTCCCTAAAGCCCCCTCCCGCGTCTCGTTTATCTCAAGGTCGTCTACACTAGTATTACGTTTTTAAATCAAAGGGAGCCAAAAAATGTTTAATCGCACTGTAAAAAACGATGACATTGATATCAATCAGGACGTTAACGAACTGGCCGATTCACTGGAAGCGCTGTTGAAATCTTACGGCAGTGATGCCAAAGACGAAGTGGACTCTGCCCGCAGTCAGGCAGAAAAACTGCTGAAGCAGACCCGTTCTAAACTGAATGGTGGCAGCAACCGTGTGACCCAGGTTGCCCGTGATGCCGGTGCACAGGTTGATACCTATGTACATGACAAGCCATGGCACGGTGTCGGTATCGGTGCCGCTTTCGGTATCGTGGTGGGTGTCCTGCTGGCCTCACGCCGCTAAGCGCGAAAAATCTTCTGAGCCCTGCCCCGTGCGGGGCTTTTTTTTGCCTGTCATCCAGCCCGTAAAATTTACAAAAGATTTTTTCCGCGTCGCAGGGCGCACGCCTGCTGGCTTTGGCCGTGTTGCGCAAATGCAAATCATAAAACCCTATATCTGGTGGGCTTGACCACCAAAACCCCTACATCTAGTATTTAACCCATCAGTCTGACACCCGATGTCCGCCAGAATGAAGCCCGTAAATCAGGCGGGCGGCGTTATTGCCGGGCACCCGAACCGCACATAGAGGTAAATACGAATCATGCGCATTATTATTTACACTAAAGATAACTGTGTCCAGTGCAATGCCACGAAGAGTGCGATGGACCGTCAGGGTCTGACCTATCAGCTCATCAATCTCGACAGCCAGCCCGAAGCGATCGACAACCTGAAATCCCTGGGTTATCGCCAGGTGCCGGTGGTGATGGCGGATAACGATCACTGGAGCGGCTTCCGCCCGGACAAAATCGCCTCGCTGCGCACGCTGTCCGCTGTCGGGGGATAAACGCATGTTCCCGCTGGTCTATTTTTCCAGCCAGTCGGAAAACACCCACCGGTTTGTGACGCGCCTTGGCCTGCCAGCCCGGCGCATCCCGCTTGATGCCCGTCAGACGCTGCATATCGACCAGCCCTATATTCTGGTCGTGCCCAGCTATGGCGGTGGCAGCAGTCGCGGTGCCGTACCCGGTCAGGTGATTCAGTTTCTTAATGATGAGGCCAACCGACGGGAAATCCGTGGCGTCATCGCCGCGGGCAACCGGAACTTCGGTGCCGGTTACTGTCTGGCGGGCAGCATCATTGCAAAAAAATGTCAGGTTCCCCTGCTCTATCGTTTCGAGCTGATGGGAACCCCGGACGACATCGCGAACGTTAAAGCGGGAGTAACCCAATTTTGGCAACAACAGACACCCTCAACGGCGTGACGCTCGACTATCACGCGCTCAACGCCATGCTCAACCTCTATGACGCGGAGGGGCGCATCCAGTTCGACAAGGATCGCGAAGCGACCCGTCAGTTTCATCTGCAGCATGTGGAGCCGAACACGGTGAAGTTCGCCAGCCGCGCCGAGCGTTTACGCTATCTGGTGGCGGAGAGCTATTACGAAGCTGAGGTGCTGAACCAGTACGATTTCGACTTCCTGCTTGCGCTGCATGAGGTGGCGGAGACGTGGGGATTTGAGTTCAAAACTTTCCTGGGTGCCTGGAAGTACTACACCAGCTACACGCTGAAGACCTTCGACGGCAAACGCTATCTGGAAACCTTTGAACAGCGCGCCTGCATGGTGGCGCTGACGCTGGCTCAGGGCGATGAAACCCTGGCGCGTGCGCTGCTGGAGGAGATCCTCAGCGGCCGCTTCCAGCCTGCCACCCCCACTTTTCTCAACTGCGGCAAGCAGCAGCGCGGCGAGCTGGTCTCCTGCTTCCTGCTGCGCATTGAAGACAACATGGAGTCCATTGGCCGTGCCGTGAACTCCGCGCTGCAGCTCTCAAAGCGCGGCGGCGGCGTTGCCTTTTTACTCTCCAACCTGCGTGAGTCCGGTGCGCCCATTAAGCGTATCGAAAACCAGTCGTCGGGCGTCATCCCGGTCATGAAGATGCTGGAGGATGCCTTCTCCTACGCCAATCAGCTGGGCGCACGTCAGGGCGCGGGCGCGGTATGGCTGAACGCGCACCATCCCGATATTTTCCGCTTTCTCGACACCAAGCGCGAAAACGCCGATGAGAAGATCCGCATCAAGACCCTGTCGCTGGGCGTGGTGATCCCCGATGTCACCTTCCGGCTGGCGAAAGAGAACCAGCCGATGGCGCTGTTCTCGCCCTACGATGTTGAGCGCATTTACGGCCAGGCCTTTGGCGATATCAGCATCAGCGAGAAGTATGACGAGATGCTGGCCGACGATCGCATCCGCAAAACCTGGATTCAGCCGCGTGACTTCTTCCAGACGCTGGCCGAGATTCAGTTTGAGTCAGGCTACCCCTACATCATGTATGAGGACAGCGTGAACCGCAGTAATCCGATTGCCGGTCGCATCAATATGAGTAACCTCTGTTCAGAGATCCTGCAGGTGAACAGCGCCAGCGAGTACTTTGACGATCTCAGCTATCGCCGGGTCGGCAAAGATATCTCCTGCAATCTTGGCTCACTCAATATTGCCCACGCCATGGATTCCCGCGATCTGGCGCGCACCGTGGACGTGGCGGTACGCGCCCTGACCTCGGTGTCGATGATGAGTGAGATCGCGTCGGTGCCGTCGGTCGCCGAAGGAAACCGGCGGTCGCACGCCATTGGCCTGGGTCAGATGAACCTGCACGGCTATCTGGCGCGGGAAGGCATCGTCTACGGTTCGCCGGAAGCGCTCGATTTCACCAACCTCTACTTTTACTGCATCACCTATTACGCGCTGCGCACCTCTAATCAGCTGGCACAGGAGCGTCAGCAGACCTTCGACGGTTTTGCTGATTCGCAGTACGCCAGCGGCGTTTATTTCGACAAATATCTGCAGCGCGAATGGCTGCCGCGCACCGAACGGGTGGCAAAACTGTTTGCCGACGCCGGCGTGACGCTGCCGACCCGGGCGGACTGGCAGGCGCTGCGCGATGCGGTAATGCAGCACGGGCTGTTTAATCAGAACCTGCAGGCGATCCCGCCGACCGGTTCGATCTCCTACATCAACCACGCCACCTCCAGTATCCATCCGATTGTTTCGCCGATCGAGATCCGCAAAGAGGGCAAAACCGGACGCGTCTACTATCCCGCGCCGTTCATGACCAATGAGAATCTGCATCTCTATCAGGATGCGTATCAGATTGGGCCGGAAGCGATTATTGATACCTATGCAGAGGCGACTCAGCACGTTGATCAGGGGCTGTCGCTGACGCTCTTTTTCCGCGACGACGTCACCACCCGTGACATCAACAAAGCACAGATTTACGCGTGGAAGAAAGGCATCAAAACGCTCTATTACATTCGACTGCGCCAGATGGCGCTTCAGGGCACGGAGGTTCAGGGCTGCGTCTCCTGCTCCCTGTGATAAACACTATGCAACTAAAACAGATTCAGGCCATTAACTGGAACCGTCTTCAGGATGAGAAAGATCTTGAGGTCTGGAACCGCCTCACCAGCAACTTCTGGCTGCCGGAGAAAGTGCCGCTCTCCAACGACCTGCCTGCCTGGCAGACGCTGGATAAACAGCAGCAGCAGCTGACCATCCGGGTTTTTACCGGTCTGACGCTGCTGGATACCATTCAGAACGTGATCGGTGCGCCGGGACTGATGGGCGATGCGATAACCCCGCATGAAGAGGCGGTGCTGTCGAATATCAGCTTTATGGAGGCGGTGCATGCCCGCTCCTACAGCTCCATCTTCTCAACCCTGTGCAACACGCAGGATGTGGATGCCGCCTATCAGTGGAGCGAAGAGAATGCGCCGCTGCAGAACAAGGCGCGCATCATTCTGGAACACTATCAGGCCGACGATCCGCTGAAGAAGAAAATCGCCAGCGTTTTCCTGGAGTCGTTTTTGTTCTATTCCGGCTTCTGGCTGCCGATGTACTGGTCGAGTCGCGGCAAGCTGACCAACACCGCGGATCTGATCCGCCTGATTATTCGTGATGAGGCGGTGCACGGTTATTACATTGGCTACAAGTTCCAGCAGGCGCTGGCGACGGTGGACGATCAGCGCCGCGAAGCGCTGCAGCAGTTCGCGTACGATCTGCTGCTGGCATTGTATGAGAATGAAGTGGCTTATACCGAAGCGCTGTATGGTGATGTCGGCTGGGTGGAGGAGGTGAAGACTTTTCTGCACTACAACGCCAACAAGGCCCTGATGAATCTCGGCTACGAGGCGCTGTTCCCGGCGGAGCTGACGGCGGTGAACCCGGCCATTCTGTCAGCGCTGTCACCCAACGCTGATGAGAACCACGACTTCTTCTCCGGTTCGGGCTCATCCTATGTGATGGGTAAGGCGGTTGAGACGGAAGATGAGGACTGGAACTTCTGATAGTCGGGCAGGTCGTCCTGATCTGAAAGCGTTTCTTCATTCAGACGGCGCCAAAACTCAAAGCGATGGGAGCATACGCCTGTAGCAAAGCATAGCGGGCCAGGGATGGCCCGCGCTGAGCCTGCCATGGATGGCATCTTTTGCGTCTTTGCGAAAGGCGTATGCTTCCTGAGCCTATTCGCATAACGTCACCCGTAAATCCTCTACCGAGGTTTAAACCTCTTGTTATGACTGGTATGGCCTGTTAATAAACATGCGTGTGAAATAGTTTTTTGAGTTATTATTAACCTCAAATGATTATTAGCGACCGATGCTGTTTATGAATGCGACTCGCCAGGGTCTGACACCCGTTTCAGTGCTCCCGCAGTCGGTAGCCACCGGCCTCTGTGTGGGCAGCAACGACGACGTTCAGCCCCTGCTCATACGATTGCTCAGCACTCTTTCCTCTCTGTCAGCCTCGCCGGAGCACCCTGTCACGTCTCAGAGGGTGAAATCGGCCTGCCGGGTCGGGTGGGAGCCGGCGGATCGCATGCTGAACCCGAAAAATTCACTGAACTCTGCCCGGAAAGCGGATTGCATCTGGTCACAAATGGTTAGGTTTGTTATGGTTAGCAGCAAACCTATTCACTTCAGTTATTTTTCCTCGCGATATTATTAAATTTGCCCCCTTTTTGATAACGCTCTGGCACTGCGGCTGCCGCCGGGCGGACGGGTTTTTGACCCAGGGCCAGGGAATGGCCTGGAACACCTTTAATGGTGCAGCGTGCGTCGGTCAGCGATCACCTGCCGAAAAGTGACTACGCTTAGCCTGTCACCATAGTTATTATACAAGTTGCAATTAGTGAGGTTTTTTTTAATGGAAAGTTCGTTTACTCCCATTGAGCAGATGCTAAACATCCGTGCCAATCGCCATAAGGATTTTCCGTTACAGGAAATTATCCTGACGCGTCTCTGTATGCATATGCAGGGTAAACTGCTGGACAATCGTAATAAGATGTTGAAAGCACAGGGGATCAACGAAACCCTGTTTATGGCGCTGATCACGCTGGATGCTCAGGAAAATCACAGCATTCAGCCTTCGGAACTCAGCTCGGCCCTCGGCTCGTCACGCACCAATGCTACGCGCATTGCTGATGAGCTGGAAAAACGCGGCTGGATCGAGCGTCGCGAAAGCGATCACGACCGCCGTTGCCTGCACCTGCATCTGACCGACAAAGGCATGGAGTTCCTGCGTCAGCTGCTGCCACCGCAGCATCAGAGCCTGCAATATCTCTGGTCTTCTCTGTCGGTTGATGAGAAGTCGCAGCTGGAAGGAATCACCCGCAAGCTGCTTAACCGCCTCGACAAAATGGATGAAGATCAGCTGATCGCCTCACTGTCCCGCTGATAGCAATAAGTGCGACACAATCACCTGTCGGAATCGTTATTTTAAGTTCCTTTTTTTTCTGGCCAGCGCTCAGTCGCTGGCTTTTTCGACTCGGGCGCCGGCGGACAGGGATCCCTGCCCCTCCCCGACTCAATGGAATACGTGGAGAAAGACATGAGTGCAACGGCAGAAGCACAGAGCCCGCAACCGTCAGCCAGCAACAAAAAGAAAAAGCGCAAAGGTGTGCTCATTTTGCTGGCGCTGATCTTTGTGCTGATTGGGATTGCCTGGGGTGTTTACTGGTTCCTGGTACTGCGCCATTTTCAGGAAACGGATGATGCCTACGTTGCCGGTAACCAGGTGCAGGTGATGGCCCAGGTCTCCGGCAGCGTCAATAAAGTCTGGTTTGAAGACACCGATTACGTCAAAAAAGGCGATGTGCTGGTTTCCCTGGATAAGACCGATGCCGAGCAGGCGTTTGAAAAAGCGCAGACGGCCCTCGCCACCAGCGTGCGTCAGACGCATCAGCTGATGATCAACGGTAAGCAGTATGAAGCCAGCATCACCCTGCAGCAGACCGCTCTGGCCCAGGCGCAGGCTGACCTGAAACGCCGGGAGCCTCTGGGTGCCGCTAATCTGATTGGCCGTGAAGAGCTGCAGCATGCCCGCGACGCCGTGGCGACCGCCAAAGCGCAGCTGGACGTCGCCGTTCAGCAATACAATGCCAATCAGGCGATGATCCTCAATACCACGCTGGAAAATCAGCCTGCGGTGCAGCAGAGCGCCGCTGAACTGCGTGACGCCTGGCTGGCCCTGCAGCGAACCGACATCCGCAGCCCGATGGACGGTTATGTCTCCCGTCGCAGCGTTCAGGTGGGTTCACAAATCTCCACCAGCACCCCGCTGCTGGCCGTTGTCCCGGCAACCAATCTGTGGGTCGACGCCAACTTTAAAGAGACACAGCTGGCTGGCGTGCGTATTGGTCAGCCCGCTACCGTGGTGGCGGATATCTATGGTGATGATGTGGTCTATCACGGCAAAGTCGCCGGTCTGGATATGGGCACCGGCAGCGCCTTCTCGCTGCTGCCCGCCCAGAATGCCACCGGTAACTGGATTAAGGTGGTTCAGCGCCTGCCGGTGCGAATCGAACTGAATCAGGATGATATCGCCAGACATCCGCTGCGTATTGGCCTCTCAACGCTGGTGAAGATCGATACCACCAGCAAAGAGGGCATTACGCTGGCGAACAGTGTCCGGCAGCAGGCCGCTTACAGCAGCAACGCCCTGGCGATTGACCTTGCGCCGGTCAATAAACTGATCACCGATATCGTCCGCGCCAACGCCGGATGATGGCGCGGAGGCTGTAATGGCACAAAAACCGCTTGAAGGGATGCCGCTGGTCCTGATGACCGTGGCGCTGTCGCTGGCCACGTTCATGCAGGTGCTGGACTCGACCATCGCCAACGTGGCTATCCCCACCATTGCCGGGAACCTGGGCGCGTCTAACTCGCAGGGAACCTGGGTGATCACCTCGTTTGGCGTAGCCAATGCGATTTCGATCCCCCTGACCGGCTGGCTGGCCAAACGCATCGGTGAAGTGAGGCTCTTTACCTGGGCGACCATTCTGTTTGCCGTCGCCTCCTGGGCGTGCGGCATGTCAGAGAGCCTCGAGATGCTGATCTTCTTCCGTATCCTGCAGGGGATCGTGGCGGGTCCGCTGATTCCGCTGTCGCAAAGTCTGTTGCTCAGTAACTATCCGCCCGCTAAACGCAGTATCGCGCTGTCGCTGTGGGCGATGACGGTGATCGTAGCGCCGATCTGCGGCCCGATTCTGGGCGGCTGGATCAGCGACAACTATCACTGGGGCTGGATCTTCTTCATCAACGTACCGATTGGTGCGGTGGTGGTGATGCTGACGCTGCAGACGCTGCGAGGCCGGGAAACCAAAACCGAAATCCGCCCCATCGATACGGTCGGTCTGGTGCTGCTGGTCGTCGGGATCGGCTGTCTGCAGGTGATGCTCGATCGCGGGAAAGAGCTCGACTGGTTCAGCTCGACGGAGATCATCGTGCTGGGGGTAGTGGCCGTGATTGCGCTCTCCGTGCTGCTGGTGTGGGAGCTGACGGACGATCATCCGATCATCGACCTGTCGCTGTTTAAGTCGCGCAATTTCACTATCGGCTGCCTGTCGATCAGTCTGGCTTACATGCTCTACTTTGGCTCGATTGTGCTGCTGCCGCAGCTGCTGCAGGAGGTCTACGGCTATACCGCGACCTGGGCCGGTCTGGCCTCTGCGCCGGTGGGGATCATCCCCGTGATCCTGTCGCCGATTATCGGTCGCTTCGCCCACAAGCTCGATATGCGACGGCTGGTCACCTTCAGTTTCATTATGTATGCGGTCTGCTTCTACTGGCGCGCCTGGACGTTTGAACCGGGTATGGACTTCGGCGCTTCCGCCTGGCCGCAGTTTATTCAGGGCTTTGCCGTGGCCTGCTTCTTTATGCCGCTGACCACCATCACGCTGTCGGGCCTTCCCCCGGAGCGTCTGGCGGCGGCATCCAGCCTGTCGAACTTCCTGCGAACCTTTGCCGGGTCAGTCGGTACGTCGATTACCACCACCATGTGGACCAATCGCGAGTCAATGCATCACAGCTATCTGACGGAGTCGATTACCCCGTACAACGTCAATTCGCAGCAGATGTACAGCCAGCTGGAGGGCATGGGGATGACGCAGCAACAGGCGTCGGCCTGGATCGCGCAGCAGATCACTAACCAGGGACTGATTATTTCAGCGAATGAAATTTTCTGGGCGTCGGCGGGGGTGTTTCTGATCCTGCTGGTGCTGATCTGGTTTGCCCGTCCGCCGTTTGGCGCGGGCGGCGGTGGCGGTGGCGCGCACTGATGAGACAAAGCAAAACGGGCCTTTCGGCCCGTTTTTTTATGCGTTCTGACGCCACCATTCGGCGAGCAGCACGCCGGTGGCAACCGAGACGTTAAGGCTCTCGACGTTGCCGGTGCCGCCAATCGACACGCTCATATCCCCCTGCTGAAACGCCGTGTCAGAGAGACCTTCGCGCTCCTGACCTAACACCAGCACCATTTTTTCCGGCAGCTCAGCCTGAGCCAGGGGCGTACCCTGATGGCTGGAGGTGGTGACGATGGTGTAACCCGCTTTGCGAAACGCTTCCAGACCTTCACTGAAGGTGGCACCGCTGATCGCCTGCACATGCTCGGCTCCGCCCTCTGCGGTACGCACCGCCGCACCGGACTCCAGCAGAGAGGCGTCGTTGACCAGCAGACCTTTCACGCCAAAGTGCGCGCAGCTGCGCATGATTGCGCCGAGGTTATGCGGGTTGCTGACATCTTCCAGTGCCAGTACACAATCTTTGGCATTCGCCTGACCCAGCCACTCAGAAACCGCCATACCCATGCGCTTTTTGATCAGGAAGCAGACGCCGCCATGATGCTCAGTGCCGGAGGCTTTGGTGATCTCTGCATCTTCAACCACATGATAGGCTTTGCGGTTGGCCGCCAGCCAGCGCAGAGTTTCGCGGAAACGCGGTGTCACTTCCTGCACAAACCAGGCGCGGACAATCGCTTCCGGACGGCTCTGGAACAGGGCCTGACAGGCGTTCTCACCATAGACGCGCGTCTCTTCGTTACGCTGACGACGAATCTGCTCCGGATCGACGAAGCTCTTGCCGCTGATGCCGCCGTGATCGGGCTTGTCGCTTTCTGACGCCGCGGTGCGATCGGCAGAAGGCGCGCGTGACACAGTCCGCCATGGGGAGTCGCTGCTGCCGTAGCTACGATCGTCGGAGCGCTCGTTGCGACGGCCTGAACCCTCACCCGAGCGGCGTGGCGCACCCCGTCCGCCTTCGTCGCGGCGCGCTGAACCGCTGCGTCCGCTGTCGTCGCTGCGACGACCCGCAGAGCGGCCGCCTTCCTGGCTACGTTCTGTGCGGGAACCCGATGAACGACGATTATCATCCTGGCGGGCGGCAGCGTAACCACCTTTGCCTGTACGAGGATTAGATGTGCTCTTTTCATCCTCGCCACGCACGTACATCACCTTAACCTTACCGCTTTTGCCTTTAAATTCGTCGTTCATGTCTTCCTCCTGCATTGAGAGCGCGCAGATTACCTGATGTGCCGGCGCTTAGCTATCAACTATTGAACCTATAGAGCGATCCAGATTGAGGGTAAATCGCTCCCCTTTCATAATGGACAATAATTACCAGACTGACACTTTCCAACTTCAGAGGTTCCTATGAATACGGTATGCGCTTCCTGCCAGGCAACTAATCGCGTTCCCGAAGAGCGCCTTGCCGATGCGGCGAAATGCGGACGCTGTGGAAGCGAACTGTTCGACGGTGAAGTGGTCAACGCCACCGCCGCGACCTTCGACAAATATCTTCAGGACGACCTGCCCGTCGTGATTGATTTCTGGGCGCCGTGGTGCGGTCCGTGCGTCAACTTTGCGCCGGTCTTTAAAGATGTCGCCAGTGAGCGCAGCGGTAAAGTGCGCTTCATTAAAGTGAACACCGAAGCGGAACCGGCGCTGAGCGCCCGCTTCAACATTCGCAGTATCCCGACCATCATGCTGTTTAAAAACGGCGAGCGGGTCGACATGCTGAACGGTGCTATGCCCAAAGCGCCGTTTAACGAATGGCTGGACGAATCCCTTTAATCTTCCCAGGCCAGCCCGGCTGGCCTTTTCCTTTTCGCCTGCGCTTCGATTACACTGACGTTTTTCCTGCCCTGAATACTCATGTCTGATAATGCTGTTTTGCGCTTGCGCACCCAACGTCTCGCCCGCGCGACCCGTCCTTTCCTCGCGCGCGGAAACCGGGTCATTCGCTGCCAGGGCTGCCTGCTGCCCGAGGCCAGCTGTCTCTGCAGCCAGATCGTCCCGCAAGCCGCCCGCAGCCGCTTTTGTCTGGTGATGTTTGATACCGAGCCGATGAAGCCGAGCAACACCGGCCGTCTGATTGCCGATATTCTGCCCGACACCCAGGCCTTCGGCTGGTCACGCACCGAGCCCGATCCGCTGCTGCTGGCGGCTGTGCGCAACCCCGATTACCAGCCGCTGGTGGTCTTTCCGGCCAGCTATGCCGATTCGGGCCGGGAGGTGCTGACCTCGCCGCCCGCGCAGGGAAAACCGCCGCTGTTTATTATGCTGGATGGCACCTGGACCGAAGCGCGCAAAATGTTCCGCAAAAGCCCCTGGCTCGATGCCCTGCCGGTCATGTCGCTGAATGTCACTACTCCTTCGCGTTACACGCTACGCGAAGCCCATGGCGCAGGTCAGCACTGTACCGCCGAAGTCGCCGCGGCGCTGCTGGAGCAGGCGGGCGATCGGCTCGCGGCAGACGCGTTATCTCACCATTTTGATCGCTTTCGTGCCGCCTACCTGGCAGGCAAACCGCATCATGCCGGGCAGGATTAACCGGCCCCGCTTCTCACCGGTTGCCTGAGGCCTGCGCGGCCGGATGCTCAGGCTGCGATCTGCCCGAAAGCACGGCCCGCAAAAAGCGTTTACAATCACGCAAATCCCGAACTCTGGAGGACGCGATGAGTCAACGTGGGCTGGAAGCGCTGTTACGACCTAAATCCATTGCGGTTATTGGTGCCTCGGTGACGCCGGGGCGCGCCGGCTACTTTATGATGCGAAACCTGCTGGCGGGCGGATTCAGCGGACCGGTGCTGCCGGTGACGCCGAAATATAAGGCGGTCAGCGGTGTCCTGGCCTGGCCCACCATCGACAGCCTGCCTTTCGCGCCGGATCTGGCGGTCATCTGCACCCATTCAAAGCGCAACCTTGCGCTGCTGCAACAGCTCGGCGAAAAAGGCTGCAAGGCCTGCATTATCCTTTCGGCCCCCGCCAGCCAGTCTGCTGAACTTAAAGCGTGCGCCAGTCAGTGGCAGATACGCCTGCTGGGACCAAACAGTCTTGGCCTGCTGGCCCCCTGGCAGGGATTAAATGCCAGCTTCTCACCGGTGCCGATAGCCAAAGGCCGACTCGCCTTTATCTCCCAGTCCGCCGCCGTCTCGAATACCATTCTCGACTGGGCGCAGCAGCGTAACCTCGGGTTCTCCTGGTTTATCGCGCTGGGTGACAGCCTGGACACCGATGTCGACGACCTGCTCGACTTCCTGGCGCGCGACGGTAAAACCAGCGCCATTCTGCTCTACCTTGAACACCTCAGTGACGCACGCCGTTTCGTTTCCGCCTCGCGCAGTGCCTCCCGCAACAAGCCGATTCTGGTGATCAAGAGCGGTCGCAGCCGTGAAGCGCAGGCGCTGCTCGGCACCCACAGCGGCCTGGATGCGGCCTGGGATGCCGCCATTCAGCGTGCCGGGTTGCTTAGGGTGCAGGATACCCATGAGCTCTTCTCTGCGGTGGAATCGCTGAGTCATATGCGGCCGCTGCGGGGTGACCGGCTGATGATCGTCAGTAATGGTGCCGCCCCTGCTGCGCTGGCGCTGGATGAGCTCTATGCCCGCAACGGCAAACTGGCACAGCTCAGCGAACAGACCCGTCAACAGCTGGAGGCGCTGCTGCCCGCAGGCGCGGGCCGGGGCAATCCGCTCGACTTAAAGGATGATGCAACGCCCGCGCGCTATGCCGCCTGTGTGGAGATCCTGCTCGACAGTCATGACTTTGATGCGCTGATGATTATTCATGCGCCAAGCGCGGTTGCGCCCCCTACCGAAACGGCCAGCCACCTTATCGAAACCCTTGCCCGTCACCCGCGCGGTAAGCGGGTAACCCTGCTGACTAACTGGAGCGGAGAGTTCTCTTCGCAGGCGGCACGACGCGCCTTTACCCAGGCGGGAATCCCCACCTGGCGTACGCCGGAGGGCACCGTCACCGCGTTTATGCATCAGGTTGAATACCGGCGTAACCAGAAGCAGCTGCGCGAAACCCCTGCCCTCCCCGCGACGCTGACGCAGGATAGCGCGCATGTTCACCAGTTACTCTCCCAGGCCCTGGCGCGCGGGATCACGGCGCTGGATACGCACGAAGTGCAGCCGGTTCTTCAGGCATACGGGCTGACCACGCTGCCGACCTGGATTGCCAGCGACAGCGCGTCGGCCGTAACGATTGCCGATCAGATTGGCTATCCGGTGGCGCTCAAGCTGCGTTCACCCGATATCGCGCATAAGTCGGAGGTGCAGGGGGTGATGCTCTACCTGCGCAATGCCAGTGAAGTGGAGCGCGCCGCCGAAGCCATTTTTGATCGGGTCAGGCAGACGCTGCCGATGGCGCGTATTGAAGGGCTACTGGTTCAGGGCATGGCAAGCCGTGCGGGCGCACAGGAGCTGCGGGTTGTGGTCGAACAGGATGCACTGTTTGGTCCGATCATCATGCTGGGCGAAGGCGGCGTCGAATGGCAGGCTGACAAACAGGCCGCCGTTGCGCTGCCGCCGCTCAACATGACGCTGGCGCGCTATCTGGTGATTCAGGCGATCAAGAGCGGAAAAATCCGCAGCCGCAGCGCCCTGAATCCGCTGGATATCGCCGGGTTAAGTCAGCTGCTGGTGCAGGTCTCAAACCTTGTGGTCGACTGCCCGGAAATCGATCGGCTCGATATCCATCCGCTGCTGGCGGCGGGTAGTGATTTTACCCTGCTGGACGTCACCCTGACGCTGGCCCCCTTCCACGGTGACAATGAAGCACGGCTGGCTATCCGCCCTTATCCGCAGCATCTGGAAGAGCAGGTCGAATTAAAAGATGGGCAGTTCTGCCTGTTCCGTCCCATCCTGCCTGAAGATGAACCCCTGCTGCGCGACTTTATCAGCCAGGTCACGAAAGAGGATCTCTACTACCGCTACTTCAGCGAAATCAATGAGTTTACCCATGAAGACCTCGCCAACATGACGCAAATCGATTATGACCGTGAGATGGCGATTGTGGCCGTGCGTCAGCATCTGGGACACCCTGAGATCATCGGCGTCACGCGTGCTATCTCAGATGCCGATAACATCGACGCCGAGTTCTCGGTGCTGGTGCGTTCTGACCTCAAAGGGCTGGGTATGGGGCGCCGCCTGCTGGAAAAGATGATCCGCTATACGCGCCATCACGGCTTGCAACAATTAAACGGTATCACGATGCCCCACAACCGCGGCATGATTACGCTGGCACGAAAACTTAACTTTCATGTTGATATTCAACTGGATGACGGTATTGTCAGCCTGAAATTGCCTTTACAGGAGGGGATCAACTAACCTTGTAGAGAAAGGTAAAAAAGGTTCGGGTCGACGGAGTTAATGTTATTATTTATGGTTATAACCCTGATTTGATGGCAAAAGGCCATGCAATGAACAGAGAAGAAGTGCACTGTGATGTTGTCTAAATTCAAACGTAATAAACACCAACAACACCTCGCACAGTTGCCGAAACTGTCACAATCCGTTGCGGATGTGTCGACACTTTACTCGCCTGCCGAATTTCGTGAGACGCTGCTGGAAAAAATTGCCGCAGCGCAGACCCGCATCTGTATCGTTGCGCTCTATCTGGAAAATGATGATGCCGGGCGCGCCATCATGGATGCGCTCTACCGTGCGAAGCAGGCGCGTCCGGAACTGGATATTTCAATTCTGGTTGACTGGCATCGTGCACAGCGTGGACGCATTGGTGCCGCGCGAGGCGTCACTAATGCGGACTGGTATTGCGAAATGGCGACCCGCCATGCCGACATTGCGATTCCGGTGTATGGCATCCCGGTTAATACCCGCGAAGCGCTGGGTGTGCTCCATCTGAAAGGCTTCATTATTGATGACACGCTGATCTACAGCGGAGCCAGCATTAATGATGT
Source organism: Type-F symbiont of Plautia stali (assembly GCF_059731105.1). Classification (NCBI taxonomy): domain Bacteria; kingdom Pseudomonadati; phylum Pseudomonadota; class Gammaproteobacteria; order Enterobacterales; family Enterobacteriaceae; species Type-F symbiont of Plautia stali. The sequence continues at coordinate 3,176,463 of NZ_AP035909.1, forward strand.
CTATCTGCATCAGCATGATAAATATCGCTATGACCGCTACCAGATCATCCGCAATGCTCAGCTGACCGATACGATGTATGCCTGGATCGATCTCAATCTGAAACCAGCAGAAGCGGTCAATCGACTCGACGTGGCTGAGCGCCCTTCCAGTCCTGAAATCAAAAATGAAACGCGTCAGTTTCGTCAGGATCTGCGTGGCTTTAACTATCAGTTCGACGGAAATGCGGGTAACGAAGAGCTGGCGGTCACCCCGCTGGTGGGACTGGGTAAGCATAGCCTGCTGAACAAAACGATTTTCCACCTGATGCCCTGTGCAGAGCAGAAACTCATTATCTGCACCCCCTACTTCAACCTGCCTGCGCTGCTGGTTCGCAATATCATTCATCTGCTGCGTCAGGGTAAGCAGGTTGAGATCATTGTGGGGGATAAAACCGCCAATGACTTCTATATCGCCCCCGATCAGCCCTTCAAGATCATTGGTGCGCTGCCTTATCTCTATGAGATTAACCTGCGTCGCTTCCTGAGCCGCCTGCAATACTACGTCAGCAACGAACAGCTGGTCGTACGGTTGTGGAAGGATGGCGAGAACAGCTATCACCTCAAAGGGATGTGGGTGGATGATGAGTGGCAGCTGATCACCGGTAATAATCTCAATCCGCGCGCATGGCGACTCGATCTGGAAAATGCGGTGCTGATCCACGATCCGCATCAGGAGTTAGCAGTCCAGCGTGAGAAGGAGCTGACGTTAATCCGGCAGCACACCACGGTCGTGAACCATTTCCGTGAACTCGAAAGTATTGCGGATTATCCAGCCAAGGTGCGGAAACTGATCCGCCGTCTGCGCCGGATCCGTATCGATCGCCTAATCAGCCGTATTCTTTAAAAGGTTGCTGCTCCGAGGCCGCACTATGTGAATCCTGCGGCCCCGGAGCAGGCAAAGGGATATGAGAGCCGATCGGATGGCTCAGGCTGGAGCTTCACCCGGGATGCCGCCGGTACAGCCAGCGGCATTGCCCCGTGGAATCCAGGCCAGTAATCGCGTCAGAGCCTGATACCCTTCCCGCGCTTATGCAGTAACAGCGACACCACAAAGGCCACCGCCCCCATCGCGGAGACATACCAGAAGAAGGTTGTCTCAATGCCCTGCTTCTTCATCAGTAAGGCCACATACTCGGCCGACCCACCGAAAATCGCATTGGCGACCGCATAGGAGAGTCCTACCCCCAGTGCACGCACCTGAGGCGGAAACATTTCGGCTTTAAGGATGCCGCTGATGGCGGTGTAGAAGCTGGTGATTAGCAGCGCCAGCATGATCAACATGAAAGCCACGCCGGGGCTCTGCACATTTTGCAGCAGGGTCAGGATCGGGACTGTACAGATGGCCGCGCCCGCGCCAAAAATCATCATTGAGGTACGACGGCCAATTTTATCTGACAGGGCACCAATAATGGGCTGAATCAGCATAAAGACCAGCAGTGCGCCGGTCATCAGGCCGCTGGCGGTCTTAGGATCCATCCCCGAGGTGTTAACCAGATACTTCTGCATATAGGTCGTGAACGTGTAGAAACTCAGAGAGCCGCCAGCAGTGAAACCCAGCACCATCAGGAAGGGACGGGTATGATTGCGCAGCAACCCGATTACGCTTCCTGCATCGCGATGTTCACGGCTGGTTTTATCTGAGGTCTCTTCCAGCGATCGGCGCAGCCAGAGCGCAACAACGGCGAGCAGCGCGCCAAGGAAGAACGGAATACGCCAGCCCCAGCTCCGCAGTTCTGCATCGGTGAGCAGAAACTGCAACACCACGACGGTGAGCACTGCGGCTAACTGGCCTCCGATCAGCGTGACATACTGGAATGAGGCGTAAAAACCTTTGCGCCCTTCCAGCGCAACTTCGCTCATGTAGGTTGCGCTGGTTCCATACTCGCCCCCTACCGACAGGCCCTGAAACATACGCGCCAGCAGCAGAATGACCGGAGCCGCCACACCAATGGTGGCATAACCGGGTAAGCAGGCGATCACCAGTGAGCCAAAACACATCATACAGACTGAAACCAGCATCGAATTTTTTCGGCCATGTCTGTCGCCGATATAGCCGAACAGCCAGCCCCCTATCGGACGCATTAAGAAGCCGGCTGCAAATACGCCCGCTGTCTGGAGGAGCTGGGTCGTGGTATCGCCCTGCGGGAAGAAAATATGGGCAAAATAGAGTGAGAAGAATGAATAGACATAAAAGTCGAACCACTCTACCAGGTTACCCGATGACGCACCGACGATGGCCCAGATACGCTTTTTTGTATCATCCGTCTGCATTTTATTTGTTGTGGGTGTCATGCCTTACCTCTGTTCCTTGCTGATCAACAGCGTTTAAAGTATGAGTAAAGCATTTAAGTCCACGGAAGGTAAAGGCGGCCTAATCTGAGATTAGTATTGTGAGCCGCATCGCTAATTATCGAAAAATCAGCGGTTTGCTGGTGATAAAGGCAGGAAAAAGGGAGGGTCAGAAAGTGAAAGAATGCAGAGGATCAGTACCGAATTTCAGTTTAAAACAGAAAAATTCAGACGTAAAAAAGCCCCGCACGTCGGTGCGGGGCTTCTTCACTTATATAATGCCTGGCAGTTCCCTACTCTCGCATGGGGAGGCCCCACACTACCATCGGCGCTACGGCGTTTCACTTCTGAGTTCGGCATGGGGTCAGGTGGGACCACCGCGCTAAAGCCGCCAGGCAAATTCTTGGTGCACGGAACAAATCTTTTACGTCATGACCGCGTTGCCATCGCTCAGCCACACCGGTCACATACCTCAGTATGCTCCCGCTGATGTCCTCGCTCTGCGCCTTGTCACGCCGCAAAATCTTTCGTTCCCGCAGATTCTTTAATCCGGTAAACAAAGCTGAAAATCGTGTCTCTCAAAAAACGCCTCTGGCGTTGTAAGGTTAAGCCTCACGGGTCATTAGTACCGGTTAGCTCAACGCATCGCTGCGCTTACACACCCGGCCTATCAACGTCGTCGTCTTCAACGTCCCTTCAGGACCCTCAAGGGGTCAGGGAGAACTCATCTCGGGGCAAGTTTCGTGCTTAGATGCTTTCAGCACTTATCTTTTCCGCACTTAGCTACCGGGCAGTGCCATTGGCATGACAACCCGAACACCAGTGGTGCGTTCACTCCGGTCCTCTCGTACTAGGAGCAACCCCCCTCAATTCTCCAGCGCCCACGGCAGATAGGGACCGAACTGTCTCACGACGTTCTAAACCCAGCTCGCGTACCACTTTAAACGGCGAACAGCCGTACCCTTGGGACCTACTTCAGCCCCAGGATGTGATGAGCCGACATCGAGGTGCCAAACACCGCCGTCGATATGAACTCTTGGGCGGTATCAGCCTGTTATCCCCGGAGTACCTTTTATCCGTTGAGCGATGGCCCTTCCATTCAGAACCACCGGATCACTATGACCTGCTTTCGCACCTGCTCGAGCCGTCACTCTCGCAGTCAAGCCAGCTTATGCCATTGCACTAACCTCACGATGTCCGACCGTGATTAGCTGACCTTCGTGCTCCTCCGTTACTCTTTGGGAGGAGACCGCCCCAGTCAAACTACCCACCAGACACTGTCCGCACCCCGGATCACGGGGCCACGTTAGAACATCAAACATTAAAGGGTGGTATTTCAAGGATGGCTCCACGCAGACTGGCGTCCGCGCTTCAAAGCCTCCCACCTATCCTACACATCAAGGCTCAATGTTCAGTGTCAAGCTGTAGTAAAGGTTCACGGGGTCTTTCCGTCTTGCCGCGGGTACACTGCATCTTCACAGCGAGTTCAATTTCACTGAGTCTCGGGTGGAGACAGCCTGGCCATCATTACGCCATTCGTGCAGGTCGGAACTTACCCGACAAGGAATTTCGCTACCTTAGGACCGTTATAGTTACGGCCGCCGTTTACCGGGGCTTCGATCAAGAGCTTCTCCTTACGGATAACCCCATCAATTAACCTTCCGGCACCGGGCAGGCGTCACACCGTATACGTCCACTTTCGTGTTTGCACAGTGCTGTGTTTTTAATAAACAGTTGCAGCCAGCTGGTATCTTCGACTGGCTTCAGCTCCGGGAGCAAGTCCCTTCACCTACGCGCCAGCGTGCCTTCTCCCGAAGTTACGGCACCATTTTGCCTAGTTCCTTCACCCGAGTTCTCTCAAGCGCCTTGGTATTCTCTACCTGACCACCTGTGTCGGTTTGGGGTACGATTCTGTGTTACCTGATGCTTAGAGGCTTTTCCTGGAAGCAGGGCATTTATCACTTCAGCACCGTAGTGCCTCGTCGTCACGCCTCAGCGTTAAAAGAGTCCGGATTTACCTGGACCCTCCGCCTACACGCTTAAACCGGGACAACCGTCGCCCGGCTGATATAGCCTTCTCCGTCCCCCCTTCGCAGTAACACCGAGTACAGGAATATTAACCTGTTTCCCATCGACTACGCCTTTCGGCCTCGCCTTAGGGGTCGACTCACCCTGCTCCGATTAACGTTGAACAGGAACCCTTGGTCTTCCGGCGAGCGGGCTTTTCACCCGCTTTATCGTTACTTATGTCAGCATTCGCACTTCTGATACCTCCAGCATGCCTCACAGCACACCTTCGACGGCTTACAGAACGCTCCCCTACCCAACAACACATAGTGTCGCTGCCGCAGCTTCGGTGCATGGTTTAGCCCCGTTACATCTTCCGCGCAGGCCGACTCGACCAGTGAGCTATTACGCTTTCTTTAAATGATGGCTGCTTCTAAGCCAACATCCTGGCTGTCTGTGCCTTCCCACATCGTTTCCCACTTAACCATGACTTTGGGACCTTAGCTGGCGGTCTGGGTTGTTTCCCTCTTCACGACGGACGTTAGCACCCGCCGTGTGTCTCCCGTGATAACATTCTCCGGTATTCGCAGTTTGCATCGGGTTGGTAAGCCGGGATGGCCCCCTAGCCGAAACAGTGCTCTACCCCCGGAGATGAGTTCACGAGGCGCTACCTAAATAGCTTTCGGGGAGAACCAGCTATCTCCCGGTTTGATTGGCCTTTCACCCCCAGCCACAGGTCATCCGCTAATTTTTCAACATTAGTCGGTTCGGTCCTCCAGTTAGTGTTACCCAACCTTCAACCTGCCCATGGCTAGATCACCGGGTTTCGGGTCTATACCCTGCAACTTAACGCCCAGTTAAGACTCGGTTTCCCTGCGGCTCCCCTATACGGTTAACCTTGCTACAGAATATAAGTCGCTGACCCATTATACAAAAGGTACGCAGTCACACCACAAGGGTGCTCCCACTGCTTGTACGTACACGGTTTCAGGTTCTGTTTCACTCCCCTCGCCGGGGTTCTTTTCGCCTTTCCCTCACGGTACTGGTTCACTATCGGTCAGTCAGGAGTATTTAGCCTTGGAGGATGGTCCCCCCATATTCAGACAGGATACCACGTGTCCCGCCTTACTCATCGAGCTCACAGCGTGTGTGCTTTTGTGTACGGGAGTATCACCCTGTACCCTGCGACTTTCCAGACGCTTCCACTAACACACATGCTGATTCAGGCTCTGGGCTGCTCCCCGTTCGCTCGCCGCTACTGGGGGAATCTCGGTTGATTTCTTTTCCTCGGGGTACTTAGATGTTTCAGTTCCCCCGGTTCGCCTTGCAGCACTATGTATTCATGCTGCAATGATGCACTGAGTGCACCGGGTTTCCCCATTCGGACATCGACGGCTGTAGCGGTTCATATCACCTTACCGTCGCTTTACGCAGATTAGCACGTCCTTCATCGCCTCTGACTGCCAGGGCATCCACCGTGTACGCTTAGTCGCTTAACCTCACAACCCACAGGCGTTTTCACGCTGCAGACTGTAAGCATTTGAGAGACTCGAACATGTCGCCATTTCATTCTTATTACGGAGAATGAACGCGTCATGTCGTTTCAATTTTCAGCTTGTTCCGGATTGTTAAAGAGCAAATATCTCAGACGCGTCTCCCTGCTCGCGCAGCGGAAACGGTTTTGAGATACTGTATGGAGACACCTTTCACCTGTCACCAAGCAGGTGGCGTCCCCTAGGGGATTCGAACCCCTGTTGCCGCCGTGAAAGGGCGGAGTCCTAACCGCTAGACGAAGGGGACACGATAGTGTCACAACTTCGCAGCCGTCCTGCTCATTACTTTTTTATCAGACAATCTGTGTGAGCACTGCGCGGGAAGGTATCTTCAGGTAAGGAGGTGATCCAACCGCAGGTTCCCCTACGGTTACCTTGTTACGACTTCACCCCAGTCATGAATCACAAAGTGGTAAGCGCCCTCCCGAAGGTTAAGCTACCTACTTCTTTTGCAACCCACTCCCATGGTGTGACGGGCGGTGTGTACAAGGCCCGGGAACGTATTCACCGTGGCATTCTGATCCACGATTACTAGCGATTCCGACTTCACGGAGTCGAGTTGCAGACTCCGATCCGGACTACGACGCACTTTGTGAGGTCCGCTTGCTCTCGCGAGGTCGCTTCTCTTTGTATGCGCCATTGTAGCACGTGTGTAGCCCTACTCGTAAGGGCCATGATGACTTGACGTCATCCCCACCTTCCTCCGGTTTATCACCGGCAGTCTCCTTTGAGTTCCCGACCGAATCGCTGGCAACAAAGGATAAGGGTTGCGCTCGTTGCGGGACTTAACCCAACATTTCACAACACGAGCTGACGACAGCCATGCAGCACCTGTCTCAGAGTTCCCGAAGGCACCAAAGCATCTCTGCTAAGTTCTCTGGATGTCAAGAGTAGGTAAGGTTCTTCGCGTTGCATCGAATTAAACCACATGCTCCACCGCTTGTGCGGGCCCCCGTCAATTCATTTGAGTTTTAACCTTGCGGCCGTACTCCCCAGGCGGTCGACTTAACGCGTTAGCTCCGGAAGCCACTCCTCAAGGGAACAACCTCCAAGTCGACATCGTTTACGGCGTGGACTACCAGGGTATCTAATCCTGTTTGCTCCCCACGCTTTCGCACCTGAGCGTCAGTCTTCGTCCAGGGGGCCGCCTTCGCCACCGGTATTCCTCCAGATCTCTACGCATTTCACCGCTACACCTGGAATTCTACCCCCCTCTACGAGACTCAAGCCTGCCAGTTTCAAATGCAGTTCCCAGGTTAAGCCCGGGGATTTCACATCTGACTTAACAGACCGCCTGCGTGCGCTTTACGCCCAGTAATTCCGATTAACGCTTGCACCCTCCGTATTACCGCGGCTGCTGGCACGGAGTTAGCCGGTGCTTCTTCTGCGGGTAACGTCAATCGGCGAGGTTATTAACCTCACCGCCTTCCTCCCCGCTGAAAGTACTTTACAACCCGAAGGCCTTCTTCATACACGCGGCATGGCTGCATCAGGCTTGCGCCCATTGTGCAATATTCCCCACTGCTGCCTCCCGTAGGAGTCTGGACCGTGTCTCAGTTCCAGTGTGGCTGGTCATCCTCTCAGACCAGCTAGGGATCGTCGCCTAGGTGGGCCATTACCCCGCCTACTAGCTAATCCCATCTGGGTTCATCCGATAGTGAGAGGCCCGAAGGTCCCCCTCTTTGGTCTTGCGACGTTATGCGGTATTAGCCACCGTTTCCAGTGGTTATCCCCCTCTATCGGGCAGATCCCCAGACATTACTCACCCGTCCGCCACTCGTCACCCAAGAGCAAGCTCTCTGTGCTACCGTCCGACTTGCATGTGTTAGGCCTGCCGCCAGCGTTCAATCTGAGCCATGATCAAACTCTTCAATTTAAAGTTTGATTTGCTGAAACGAGTTCAGCGGTGCTCATCTGTAAAACGTCATAATGAATTTCATTATGTGTTCACTCGTGAGGCTTTGATATTTTTGTGCGTCCGAAGACGCTGATATCAATCCTGCGAGTGCCCACACAGATTGTCTGATAAATTGTTAAAGAGCAGTGCGAACAGTGCGTTAGCGTCCTGTCGCGAGGTGGCGTATATTACGCTTTCCTCCTTCAGAGTCAACCTCTTTTTCAGAAGTTTTTCTCCGGCGGCTCAGTCTCCTGAACCTTCAACCTGCTTCCCGTTGCCGGTGTGCCGTGTCGATGGAGGCGCATTATAGGGAGCCGTTCAGATAGCGCAAGTGCAAATGACAACTTTTTTACCGACCGTTCACTTTGCACTCAATTCGCTGCCTTATTAAACAAAAGCCAGGTAAAAGGGCATAAAAAAACGGGCCAGCGGCCCGTTTTTATCTCGCAGGATTACTGATGAGCTGTAATCACATCGTTTTCCACATCCATCTGGATTGTTTTGCCCGGCACCAGTGAACCAGAAAGGATCTGCTGTGCCAGCGGGTTTTCAATCTGCTGCTGTATCGCCCGTTTCAGCGGACGCGCACCATAGACCGGATCGTAGCCATTCTCCGCCAGCAACCGCAGAGCCTCCTCGGAGATATGCAACTGATAGCCCCGCTCCTCCAGACGGTGATACAGCCGCTGCAGCTGAATCTGAGCAATAGAGGCAATATGTTTCTCAGCCAGCGGATGGAACACCACGACCTCATCAATACGGTTGATGAATTCAGGACGGAAGTGCTGGCCAACCACACCCATCACAATCTCTTTCATTTCCGGATAGCCGAGATCGCCGAACCGCTCCTGAATTAAATCTGACCCAAGGTTAGAGGTCATGATCACCACGCTGTTACGGAAATCGACCGTTCTGCCCTGTCCATCCGTCAGGCGTCCATCATCCAGCACCTGCAGCAGAATGTTAAAGACATCAGGATGCGCCTTTTCGACCTCATCCAGCAGGATGACGGAGTAAGGACGACGGCGTACCGCTTCAGTCAGATAACCGCCCTCTTCATAACCGACATAGCCCGGAGGGGCACCCACCAGCCGTGACACCGAATGTTTTTCCATAAATTCGGACATGTCGATACGCACCATGGCATCGTCACTGTCGAACAGGAAGTTAGCCAGCGATTTACACAGCTCGGTCTTACCTACACCGGTCGGCCCCAGGAACAGGAACGAACCGATAGGACGGTTAGGATCCGACAGACCGGCACGGCTGCGACGAATCGCATTGGATACCGCCTCAACGGCTTCATCCTGTCCGATAACCCTGCCATGCAGCTCCTGCTCCATCCGCAACAGCTTATCGCGCTCACCTTCCATCATTCGTGCTACCGGGATACCGGTCCAGCGGGCCAGCACATCGGCAATCTCCACATCTGTTACCCGGTTACGCAGTAACTTCATGGTTTTGCCTTCCGCCTGGGTGGCTGCAGCTAACTGTTTTTCCAGGGCAGGAATTTTACCGTACTGCAACTCTGACATCTGAGCGAGATCGCCCTGACGACGGGCCTGCTCTAAATTGAGGCGCGCCTGCTCCAGTTCAGCTTTGATGTTCTGCGTGCCGGATAATGAGGCTTTCTCGGTTTTCCACTCATCTTCAAGCTCGGCATACTCCCGCTCTTTCTGATTCAGCTCGCTCTCCAGCATCTCAAGGCGTTTGATGCTGGCATCATCAGCCTCTTTCTTCAGTGCCTGCTGCTCCAGCTTCAGTTGAATGATGCGACGCTCCAGACGATCCAGTGACTCCGGCTTCGAGTCCATCTGCATACGAATGCTGGATGCCGCCTCGTCGATCAGGTCAATCGCCTTGTCAGGCAGCTGCCGGTCCGCAATGTAACGATGAGAGAGCGTTGCAGCCGCGACGATCGCCGGGTCAGTGATCTGCACATGATGATGCAGTTCATAACGCTCTTTCAGGCCGCGCAGAATGGCGATGGTATCTTCGACACTCGGTTCCGCCACAAAGACTTTCTGGAAACGGCGCTCCAGCGCAGCATCTTTTTCAATATACTGCCGGTACTCATCCAGCGTAGTGGCACCGACACAGTGCAGCTCGCCACGCGCCAGCGCGGGTTTAAGCATATTGCCGGCATCCATCGCGCCGTCAGCTTTACCGGCACCGACCATCGTATGCAGCTCGTCGATGAACAGAATGACGTTACCTTCCTGCTTCGACAGATCGCTCAGCACCCCTTTCAGGCGCTCTTCGAATTCACCGCGATATTTAGCACCGGCCACCAGCGCACCCATATCCAGCGCCAGAACCCGCCGGCCTTTCAGACCTTCAGGCACTTCGCCATTGATAATGCGCTGCGCCAGCCCTTCAACAATCGCTGTTTTACCCACGCCGGGTTCACCAATCAGCACCGGGTTATTTTTGGTACGGCGCTGCAACACCTGGATGGTGCGACGGATCTCTTCATCACGGCCGATAACCGGATCGAGTTTGCCCTTCTCGGCGCGCTCGGTCAGATCGATAGTATATTTCTTCAGTGCCTGGCGCTGATCTTCAGCCCCCTGATCGTTCACGTTGTCTCCTCCCCGCATTTGTTCAATCGCACTGGTGATTTTTTCGCGAGTGGCACCTGCCGCTTTGAGCAGATCGGCCAGAGAGCCGCGTGATTCCAGGGCAGCCAGAACAAATAATTCAGATGAAATAAAGTTGTCGTTGCGCTTCTGCGCCAGTTTGTCGCACAGGTTTAATACCCGGACGAGGTCAGATGAGGGCTGGACATCCCCTTCGCTGCCTTCAACCTGCGGCAGGCGGTCAATGGCCTGCTCAACCTGCGCGCGAAAAGGTGTCACGTCGACACCGGCCGACGTCAGTAAAGGCGAAACCGATCCGCCTTCCTGTTTGAGCAATGCGCTCATCAGGTGCAGAGGTTCAATAAATTGGTTGTCGTGTCCCAGAGCCAGGGACTGCGCGTCGGCGAGAGCCAGCTGAAATTTGTTGGTAAGACGATCCAGACGCATAATTCCTCCCATTACAGGTCAAAATGCTACTGGAGATTAAATGAGGTCATCCCTCAAATTTTCAAGGTTAATGACCTGAGATTTGAGTAAAAAATACGCTAACTGGACCGTCTTATCGCGTAAGGTTATAACAGCCAGATCAAAGTTGCCATACGCCCGGTGATCCCATCGCGGCGGAAAGAGAAGAAATCGTCACGCTGTGTAAAGGTACAGCGGCTGTCGGCGCTGATAGAACGGACGCCTGCAGCCTGCAGTCGCCTGCGCGCCAGTAGCCAGATATTGGCGTAGAATCGCTCTCCCGACGGATGAAAAGCCTGTCCGGCGTGGGGGTCCTGAGCCACAAAGGCGTCGCGCACTTCGGCACCGACCTCAAACGCATCAGGGCCGATTGCCGGCCCCAGCCAGGCATGAATCTGGTCGGGCGGCGATCGGAACTGCGCCAGGGTATTTTCCAGAACGCCCGCACAGAGGCCACGCCAGCCGGCATGCGCGGCCGCCACTTCAGCACCATCCTGCGAACAGAACAGCACCGGCAGACAGTCAGCCGTCATAATGGCGCAGACCACGCCAGGCGCGGAGGTGATGCAGGCGTCAGCGCGTAATGGCGTCTCTCCCCCTTCAGCCAGACGCACGACGCCGGTGCCGTGCACCTGATCCAGCCACTGTGGCATCGCAGGCAACCCCGCCTCATCAACCAGCAACTGACGGTTACGCGCAACCGCGTCGGGATTATCCCCCACGTGCCCGCCCAGGTTAAGCGCATCCCACGGGGAGTGACTGACTCCGCCCTGGCGGCGGGTTGAGCAGGCCCGGACACGCGCCGGTGCGGGCCATTGAGGAATAATCAGATCCATTACCAGTCCATCTGGTCTTTAAATTCTGCGGTGTCTGCTTTTAACGCCGCAATCAGATCGACCATGTCCTGCGGGATAGCCGCATGAAACTCCATTTCAATACCGCTGATAGGATGGTAAAGACGCAGCATCGTAGCGTGCAGCGCCTGACGGTCGAAGCCCCGTAGCGTAGCGATAAATGCCTCTGAGGCGCCTTTTGGCGGACGCGGGCGACCACCGTAGAGCGGATCGCCCACCAGCGGATGGCTGATGTGCGACATATGAACGCGGATCTGGTGAGTACGCCCGGTTTCCAGACGCAGACGCAGACGCGTGTGCGCACGGAAATGCTCCATGATGCGGTAGTGCGTGACCGCCGGTTTCCCCATCGGGTGTACGGCCATGTGCGTACGTTTGGTGGAGTGACGACTGATCGGCTCTTCGACCGTGCCGCCCGCTGTCATATTACCAATCGCAACGGCTTCATATTCACGGGTAATTTCACGCCGCTGCAGTGATTCCACCAGATGCGTCTGTGCCGGTACGGTTTTCGCCACGACCATCAGGCCGGTCGTGTCTTTATCCAGGCGGTGTACGATGCCCGCACGAGGCACATCCATGATCGCAGGATAGTGATGAAGCAATGCATTCAGCACCGTGCCATCCGGATTACCGGCACCGGGATGCACCACAAAATCGCGGGGTTTATTGATGACAATGATGTCTTCATCTTCGTAAACGATGTCGAGTGGCAGATTTTGCGGTTCCCAGCGCTGTGCCTCCTCAATCTCAGCGTTAATCGCGACCAGCTCGCCGCCCAACACTTTTTCTTTTGGGGTATCGACCATGACGCCGTTTACCGTCACGCGACGATCGAGGATCCACTCTTTTATGCGTGAACGTGAATAATCAGGGAACAATTCCGCCAAAGTCTGATCTAAGCGTTGTCCGAGTTGTGATTCGGATACCGTTGCGGTGAGTTGAACTTGTTGTGCCATATACAGCTTCTTCGTTAACGTTGGGTTTTCACGGCGATGCCGTTTAATATAATGTGCTATCGTACCTGGTCATTACCGGGAGCTATACGGACAGCTTCCGCCATAACATTTGAGGATAATCACTTCGTCATGACGCGTATGAAACATCTGGTGGCTGCTGCCACACTGAGCCTGGCACTTGTTGGTTGTTCCGGCTCAAATGACGCGGTACCGGACAGCCCGCCTTCTGAAATCTATGCCACAGCGCAGCAAAAGCTGCAGGACGGTAACTTTAAAGCTGCGATTAAGCAACTGGAAGCGCTGGATAATCGTTATCCGTTCGGTCCTTACTCGCAGCAGGTGCAGCTGGATTTAATCTACGCGTACTATAAAAATGCCGATCTGCCTCTGGCACAGGCTGCCATTGCGCGCTTTATGCGTCTCAATCCGACCCATCCGAACATCGACTATGTCATCTATATGAAAGGTCTGACGGATATGGCGCTGGATGATTCAGCACTGCAGGGCTTCTTCGGTATCGATCGTTCTGACCGCGACCCGACGCATGCACGTGATGCTTTCCGTGACTTCTCACAGCTGCTGCGCAGTTACCCGAACAGTCAGTATGCCGCTGACGCGCAGAAACGTCTGGTCTACCTGAAAGATCGCCTGGCCAAATATGAGCTTTCAGTGGCGCAATTCTATACTAAGCGTGAGGCTTATGTCGCGGTTGTTAACCGGGTTGAAGGGATGATGCGCGATTATCCGGATACGCAGGCGACACACGACGCACTGCCGCTGATGGAGAATGCCTACCGCAACCTGCAGCTGAACGCTGAAGCGGATAAAGTGGCGAAAATCATCGCGGCTAACAATAGCTGACAGCAGGCTGCGTTTCAGCCATAAAAAAAGCAGCCGGAAAGGCTGCTTTTTTTTGCTCACAAAACAGTCATAACTGGATCTGAAATCAGCGAGCTAACCCATCAAGAATGCCGGGTTTATCGGTTCGCTTCAAGGTATTTCCGCCCGTTTCTGAGCCTTTCTCACAGATTGTCAAAACTGACAAAAAGTGACATTTTTCCGTGATAGAAATCTCACATTCAGCGCTTTTTCGCGCTATGCTGAGAAGACCAAGACGGAAATGACAGCGAGGTAAGAACGATGATTCTGAACATTACCAGTAAGCAAATGGAAATCACCCCGGCCATCCGAAGCCATGTTGAAGACCGTCTCGCCAAGCTCGAAAAATGGCAAACCGACCTGATTAATCCGCATATTGTTCTGTCGAAAGAGCCCAAAGAATTCGTGGCCGATGCCACCATTAACACCCCAAACGGGACTCTGGTGGCCAGTGCCAAACATGACGATATGTACACCGCGATCAACGACCTGATTGCGAAGCTGGAGCGCCAGCTCAACAAAGTACAGCACAAGTCTGAAGCACGCCGCGCCAGTGCCAGCGTGAAAGACATCATTCCTGCTGACGAAGCGTCCTGATTTTCTTAACGCGCCTCCGGGCGCGTTTTTTATTGACAGCTTTTAAGCTGTACGGTTACTCTCCCCCTACTCCTTTTACGGACATTTCCATGAAACATGATCTGTTTTTCTTCGCTTTCTTTTTTACCTTCCCCTGAACGGGAGGCCATTCGTCGTGAGAAAATGAAAGCGAAGACGAACAACCAAGCCTCCCAGCCGGGAGGCTTTTTTTTGGATAGCATACAGGTGAGCCCTATGAATCCCGACAATCCATTGCTGGCGCTACGCGATAAGATCAGCGCAGTGGATAAAAAACTTCTGACGCTGCTGGCTGAGCGTCGTCTGCTGGCAGTGGAAGTTGCGCAGGCCAAGCTGGCTACACATCGCCCGATTCGGGATGTCGAGCGCGAACGCGCGCTGCTGGAAAATCTGATTGTGCTGGGTAAGGCCCATCACCTGGATGCGCATTATATCACCCGTCTGTTTCAGCTGGTCATTGAAGATTCCGTTCTGACCCAGCAGGCGCTGCTGCAAAAGAACCTCAACCACCCTCATGCCCATGCGGCGCGTATCGCCTTCCTCGGTCCTAAAGGCTCTTACTCCCATCTGGCGGCACGCAACTATGCATCGCGCCACTTCGATAATATGGTGGAGTGTGGCTGCCTGAAGTTTCACGACATCATCAAACAGGTCGAAAATGGCGCAGCCGATTACGCCGTCATGCCGATTGAGAACACCAGTTCAGGCTCCATCAATGATGTTTATGACCTGCTGCAGCAGACCAGCCTCTCCATTGTGGGTGAACTGACGCTGCCTATCGACCACTGCGTCCTGGTGAAGGGTAGCAGCGACCTGCAGCAGATAGAGACGGTTTACAGCCATCCTCAGCCGTTCCAGCAGTGCAGCCAGTTTATTAACCGCTTCCCGCACTGGAAAATCGAATATACCGAGAGTACGGCCGCGGCAATGGAAAAGGTCGCAGCGCTCAACTCCCCTGCCGTTGCGGCCCTGGGCAGTGAAGCCGGTGGTGAACTCTATCAGTTGCAGGTGCTGGAGCGGAATCTGGCCAATCAGCAGCAAAACCACACCCGCTTCATCGTGCTGGCGCGTAAGGCAATCGATGTGTCAGATCAGGTACCGGCCAAAACCACGCTGATCATGGCAACCGGTCAGCAGGCGGGTGCGCTGGTCGATGCGCTGCTGGTACTGCGTCAGCACAACCTGATTATGAGCAAGCTGGAGTCCCGCCCGATTCACGGTAATCCGTGGGAAGAGATGTTCTACATTGATGTGCAGGGCAATCTGCAATCAGAGCGGATGCAGCAGGCGCTGCAGGAATTACAGACAATGACCCGCTCGCTGAAGGTGCTGGGCTGTTATCCCAGCGAGAATGTCGTGCCCGTTGAACCTGCCGAATAGAAAAAAGGCATCCGGAAGGATGCCTTTTTCTTTTATGGGCGGCTGTCGTTCGCCGATCGCAGCAGGCTGCGACTCTCAATGAGGAAGCGTCGGGCATGATCCCCAAACCACTGCTCTACGCGATTAAAGCTGGCGATAAACGCCTGTTTGTCACCCTGCTCCAGCAGCGCAATCGCTTCACCAAACCGCTGGTAGTAACGTTTAATCAGCGCCAGATTACTCTCTGAAGACATAATGATATCGGCGTAAAGCTGCGGGTCCTGAGCGAATAACCGCCCGACCATTGCCAGCTCCAGCCGGTAAATCGGTGATGAAAGCGCCAGCAGCTGGTCAAGATTGACGTTCTCTTCGGCTAAATGCAGGCCATAAGCAAAGGTGGCAAAGTGACGCAGCGCCTGGATAAACGCCATGTTCTGATCGTGCTCAACCGCACTGATGCGATGCAGGCGCGCACCCCAGACCTGAATCTGCTCCAGGAACCATTGATACGCCTCCGGCTGCCGGCCATCACACCAGACCACCACCTGTTTCGCCAGGCTGCCACTGTCCGGACCGAACATCGGATGAAGACCCAGCACCGGACCGTTATGGGCGGCCAGCATCGCCTGCAGAGGGCGGTTTTTGACCGACGCCAGATCGACCAGAATGCAGTCGTCTGGCAGAGGGGGTAATTGTGCAATCACCTGTTCAGTCAGGTGAATCGGCACGCTGATGATGACCATACCGGCGTCACGGAGTAAGGTCTCCGCCTGCGGCCAGTCCTCTTTATCCAGCGTTTTCACCGTATAGCCTGACAGGCCGAGCATCTTTTCAAAGAGTCGGCCCATCTGGCCCTTGCCGCCAACGATCACCACCGGACGCAGTGCCGGGCACAGGGTTTTAAAGCCTTTATCATTCTCGCTGGTATAGGATTCGCGCATCACGCGACGCAGCACATCCTCAATCAGATCCGGCGGCACACCGAGCGCTTCAGCCTCTTTGCGACGGGAAGCCAGCATTGACGCTTCCCGTTCAGGCACATAGATAGGCAGGCCGTAACGGCTTTTAACTTCCCCTACCTCAGCGACCAGCTCCAGACGTCTGGCCAGCAGATCAAGGAGCGCTTTATCAACACTATCAATTTGATCGCGTAACGCGGTCAGTTCAGCCACCATTCCTCTTATACCTCTTGTGACAGACGCGCCGACAGCACTCCCTTCAGATCCTGATGCATCTCACGCAGCAACGTTTCGGTCACGTCCCAGCTGATGCACGCATCGGTGACGGAAACGCCATATTTCATTTCGCTGCGTGGCAGTTCAGAAGACTGGTTACCCTCATTGATATGGCTTTCCAGCATCAGACCAATGATTGAACGGTTCCCGTCTTTGATCTGGGCGATAGCGGATTCCGCTACGCCAGGCTGACGGCTGTAGTCTTTGTTCGAATTACCATGGCTGCAATCTATCATTAAGGCAGGACGCAGTCCCGCCTTCTGCATCTCTTTTTCACACTGTGCGACATCTTCAGGGCCGTAGTTCGGCGCTTTACCACCACGCAGGATTACATGCCCATCCGGGTTGCCCTGCGTCTGCAGCAGGCAGACCTGACCCGCCTGATTGATGCCGACGAAGCGATGCGGCATTGCCGCAGCGCGCATCGCATTGATCGCCGTGCCCAGGCTGCCATCGGTGCCATTTTTAAAGCCTACCGGCATGGAGAGACCCGAAGCCATTTCGCGGTGCGTCTGGGATTCGGTCGTGCGTGCGCCAATGGCGGACCAGCTGAACAGATCACCCAGATATTGCGGGCTGTTTGGATCGAGCGCTTCTGTCGCCAGCGGCAGGCCCATTTCAACCAGGTCCACCAGCAGCTTACGAGCGATGTGCAGACCCGCTTCCATATCGAACGAGTTATCCATGTAAGGATCGTTGATCAGCCCTTTCCAGCCGACGGTGGTACGGGGTTTTTCAAAGTAGACGCGCATAACGATATAGAGCTGATCGCTCACCTGTTCAGAAAGGGTTTGCAGACGACGCGCATAGTCCAGTGCGACTTCGGTATCGTGAATTGAACAGGGTCCGCATACCACCAGCAGACGCGGATCGCGTCCGGCAATGATGTCAGAGATGGTCTGGCGTGAAGCCGCAACCTGCTCCTGCTGTTCCAGCGTCAGTGGAAACTTCGCTTTCAGCTCTTCAGGTGTAATTAAAACCTGTTCACCGGCGATGTGCACATTGTTCAGCGCGTCTTTTTGCATGATGGCGATCCTTTATCTCGTATTGGCGGTTCTGGACTCCTCGCTGAGGATTGACGTCACTGTATCACAGCCGGTACAGAGCGCAAGATAGCATGTACACATTAATTACCACAGATCAATAACCGCCGCAGGACGCTATAAATTAATCAATAAAATCATATTTATAAAATATAAGACAAAAGAGAGCGTCAGGATTAAAGTGTAATTATATCTTTACATCTGCTTTTGTTGTTTTTCTTGCCGGCGCAGGCAAAATGAGACGATTAAGGGTTTGCATCCGGGAATGATATGCCTTCATCACCACGCACGACGCACCTGCGACCTTTCCTGCTAAGCGATGTTCCTGCGTTTACCGCTGCGGTGAACGCCTCGCTGGACAGCCTGATCCCCTGGATGGCCTGGGCACATCACGACTATCAGCCACATGAGGCGGAAAGCTGGATCCGCTTTACCCACTGGCAACGGATGCGGGAAGAAGCTGAAGAGTTTGCGATTGTCGATCAGCACGATCAGCTGCTGGGAGGCGCAGGCGTGCGCTTTGCCCGCCATCCCGGCGCTGCCAGTGCGATTGGCTACTGGGTGCGTAGTGATGTTCAGCGTCAGGGGATTGCGACCCGTGCCGTCGCCACTTTATTGCCGCTGGGGTTTTCACGTCCTGAAACACGGGTGATTGAGATTCTGGTGGCCGAGGATAATCTCGCCAGCAGAGCCGTCGCGGAGAAGTCGGGCGGCGATTTTATTGGCTGTCGTTATGGCCTGATCGTGCTCAATGATGGGCCGGTCAATACCGCGATTTATCATTTTCAGCGGCCAGAGACCGCTTAACGGCAGGCAACAGGACAAAAAAAGGGGCTGGCAGATGCCAACCCCTTGTTTGCTATTAACTTTCAGATGTCGCGTTAGCGATACCTTAGTTAAGACGCTCTTTAATACGAGCAGACTTACCAGTACGCTCACGCAGGTAGTACAGTTTGGCTTTACGCACAGCGCCACGACGTTTAACAGCGATGCTGTCAATGACCGGCGAGTGAGTCTGGAATACACGCTCAACGCCTTCGCCGTTAGAAATTTTGCGAACAGTGAATGCAGAGTGCAGACCGCGGTTACGAATAGCGATAACCACGCCCTCGAATGCCTGCAGACGTTTTTTAGAACCTTCAACGACCCATACTTTCACTTCCACGGAATCACCCGGGCGGAAGGAAGGTACGTCCTGTTTCATCTGCTCTTGTTCAATTTGCTTGATAATGTTGCTCATAATTAAATCTCATATCCTGGGTAAACTGATAGTCGGGGAAGATTACTCTTCCACATCATCGTTTTGTTGCTGCTGATGTTCCCGCTGGAACTCATTCAGCAACCTTGCTTGCTCTTCAGTCAGAGCCAGGTTTTCCAGAAGTTCAGGTCTTCTTAGCCAGGTACGGCCTAGCGACTGCTTCAGACGCCAGCGGCGAATATCGGCATGGTTACCTGACAGTAAAACTGCCGGGACTTCCACGCCCTCTAACACTTCAGGTCGGGTATAGTGCGGACAATCCAGCAAGCCGTCAGAGAACGAATCCTCATCGGCTGACGCCTGCTTGCCGAGTACGCCGGGAATAAACCGGGCGACTGCGTCAATCATCGTCATGGCTGGCAGTTCCCCGCCACTGAGAACGTAATCACCGATTGACCATTCTTCATCAATTTCGGCGTGGATTACGCGCTCATCTATCCCTTCATAACGGCCACAGACCAGAATTAACTTGTCTCGTGCCGCCAGTTCGCAAACGCCCTGTTGGTCCAGTTTGCGACCCTGAGGTGAAAGATATATCACCCTGGCGCCATCACCTGCCGCTGCTTTCGCTGCGGAGATGGCATCCCGTAAGGGTTGTACCATCATCAGCATTCCCGGTCCGCCGCCGTAAGGACGATCATCCACGGTACGGTGCCGGTCGTGCGTGAAGTCACGCGGACTCCAGCTTTGAATGCTGAGCAGACCGTTTTTTACAGCCCGGCCAGTTACCCCGTAGTCGGTAATAGCGCGAAACATTTCTGGAAACAGGCTAATAACACCAATCCACATTGTATTCGCCGTTACGTTACCGCTCGATTCGGAGCTCAAAAACCAGGATCCCAATCTACCTCAATGACGCGAGTAGAGAGATCGACTTTCCTGATAACCTGTTCATCAAGAAACGGAATTAACCGCTCCTGAACACCGAATGCATCCTTCAGGTTTGCCTTAACGACGAGAACGTCGTTCGAGCCGGTTTCCATCATATCGATGACTTTGCCCATCTCGTAGCCTTCAAGGTTAACCACCTGGCAGCCCATAAGGTCTTTCCAGTAGTAGTCACCCTCTTCCAGCGATGGCAACTGCGTCGAGTCAACCTGAATTTCGCAATTGGTTAACTGAGCCGCCGCATCCCGATCTTCAATGCCTTTGACTTTGATGATCAGGTCCTGATTGTGGTGCTTCCAACTTTCCAGTTCGACATGCTGCCATTTACCGGCGCGCTGGATGAACCAGGGTTGGTAGCTGAAGATGCTTTCAGCGTCTTCAGTGGAGGAAAACACTTTGAGCCAGCCGCGAATACCGTAGGCGGCTCCCATCTTGCCCAATACAATCGGGTTGACAGGAGGCTGTGCGGCAATTTGTCTGCTCATGCTCACCACCGTGACAGATTAAGCTGCTTTCTTAGCTTCTTTGACCAGCGCGTTAACGCGATCAGAAAGCGTTGCGCCCTGGCCAACCCAGTGCTCGATACGATCCATATCCAGACGCAGACCTTCAGCCTGACCAGAAGCGATCGGGTTGAAGAAACCAACGCGCTCGATGAAACGACCGTTGCGTGCATTGCGGCTGTCAGTAACGACGACCTGATAGAACGGACGCTTTTTAGCGCCGTGACGTGCCAAACGAATTGTTACCATAACATCCTCTTCAGTTAATAAAACACCCGGCCCCCATCGAGGAACGGGGTCCGGGTGCTGTATAAAAAGCCCGAAAATTTTACTCATTTTGGCGCAAAAAGCAACCTAAACCGCGTCCTTTCGGGCTTTTTTGTGGAACCCTTAGCGGCCGGGGAATCCTGGCGGCATCATACCTTTCATGCCGCGCATCATTTTCGCCATACCGCCCTTCTTCATCTTCTTCATCATACGCTGCATGTCGTCGAACTGCTTTAATAAGCGGTTAACGTCCTGCACCTGCATGCCGGAGCCGGTGGCGATGCGGCGTTTACGCGAGCCTTTGATGATCTCTGGCTTCTCACGCTCTTTGCGTGTCATCGAGTTGATGATGGCTTCCATGCGCACCAGAACCTTGTCATCCATCTGCGACTTCACGTTGTCAGGCAGCTGTCCCATGCCGGGCAGTTTACCCATCAGGCTGGCCATGCCGCCCATGTTACGCATCTGCTTCAGCTGCTCAAGGAAGTCGTTGAGATCGAAACCGTCACCGGTTTTCAGCTTCTTCGCCAGCTTCTCCGCTTTATCGCGGTCAACCTTGCTTTCGATATCTTCGATCAGTGACAGCACGTCACCCATGCCGAGGATGCGTGACGCAATACGGTCCGGATAGAACGGTTCCAGGGCTTCGGTTTTCTCGCCGACACCCATAAATTTAATTGGCTTGCCGGTGATATGACGAATCGACAGCGCCGCACCCCCACGTGCATCACCGTCGACTTTGGTCAGGATCACGCCGGTGAGCGGCAGCGCTTCGTTAAAGGCTTTGGCTGTGTTGGCCGCATCCTGACCAGTCATGGCATCGACCACAAACAGCGTTTCTACCGGATTAATCGCGGCATGAACCTGTTTGATTTCGTCCATCATCGCTTCATCAACGTGCAGACGACCCGCGGTATCCACCAGCAGCACATCGTAGAATTTCAGGCGCGCTTCACGCAGCGCATTGTTGACGATCTCCACCGGCTTCTGGCTGAGGTCAGAGGGGCAGAAATCCACGCCAACCTGCTGCGCCAGCGTTTCCAGCTGTTTGATTGCCGCCGGACGATAAACGTCGGCAGAGACAACCAGCACTTTCTTTTTGTGCTTCTCGCGCAGGAATTTACCCAGCTTACCCACGCTGGTGGTTTTACCGGCACCCTGCAGACCCGCCATCAGCACCACAGCTGGCGGCTGAGCGGCCAGGTCGAGAGCATTGTTCTCTGCCCCCATCGCCGCAACCAATTCGTTACGAACGATTTTGATGAACTCCTGACCCGGCGTCAGGCTTTTGTTCACATCATGGCCGACCGCGCTCTCTTTGACGCGGTTAATGAAGTCACGCACCACCGGCAGCGCAACGTCAGCTTCAAGCAGTGCCATGCGCACTTCACGCAGGGTCTCTTTAATGTTCTCTTCAGTCAGCCTTCCGCGGCCGCTGATGTTTCGCAGGGTTTGCGACAAACGATCGGTTAAATTATCAAACATGGTCTCTCACTTAAAAAGATCGCGAGGCGCCTGATCGGCAGAATGCGGCGGATTATAACACGAAGCCGCCGCGATCTCTGCAATTGCCCCTCAGATCGTTTGGAGCCTGCTGCGGCTGGCGCTATACTGCCTTTTTCCTTATCTGACTGAACCTGAAAGGATCTATGTTCGTTTTCCCGATAGTGGCGCTGTTAGCCTACTCCTTAAGTCTTGCCCTGATCATTCCGAGCCTGCTGAAGCGTAATGGCGGCTGGCGGCGAATGGCGATGCTCTCTGCCTGTGTGGCGCTGGTGACACACGCGGTAGCCCTGCAGCAGCGCATATTTGCGGTTGATAGCGGCCAGAATTTAAGCCTGCTCAACATCGGTTCACTGGTCAGCCTGTTGATCTGCGCCATTATGACCATTGTGGCGTCACGCAACCGCGGCTGGTTGCTGCTGCCGATTGTCTACAGCTTCGCGCTGATCAATCTGGCCTTTGCGACCTTTGTCCCTAATGCCTTTATCACCCACCTGGAAACGACGCCAGGGATGATGATCCATATCGGCCTGTCGCTCTTCGCCTATGCAACGCTGATTATCGCTGCCCTCTATGCGCTGCAGCTGGCATGGATCGATTACCAGTTAAAAAACAAGCGTCTGGCGTTTACGCAGGATATGCCGCCGCTGCTGACCATCGAACGCAAGATGTTTCATATCACGCAGGTCGGGGTCGTTCTGTTAACGCTGGTGCTCTGCACCGGTCTGTTTTACATGCAGGATCTTTTCAGCGCCGAAAACGTCGATAAAGCCGTGCTTTCGATTATCGCGTGGTTTGTTTATATCGTTTTGCTCTGGGGACACTATCATGAAGGCTGGCGTGGTCGCCGCGTCGTCTGGTTTAACTGCAGCGGTGCGGTGCTGTTGACCATGGCTTACTTCGGCAGTCGCATCCTGCAGCATCTGCTTGTCCCTGTCTCTCATTAAAAAGGAAGTTCTGCGTTGGAACATGTTTCAACCACCACGCTGATTATTATTCTGTGCGTCATGGTTCTGGTCTCCGCCTGGTTTGCCGGGTCGGAAACCGGCATGATGACGCTTAATCGCTATAAGCTGCGCCATCAGGTTAAAAACGGCAGTCGCGCTGCGCGCCGGGTGGAAAAGTTACTGCGGCGTCCCGATCGGCTGCTGAGCCTGGTATTAATCGGCAATAACCTGGTAAATATTCTGGCCTCCGCCCTCGCCACCATCGTCGGCATGCGCCTGCACGGTGACGAAGGGGTCGCCGTCGCGACCGGTATCCTGACCTTCGTCGTGCTGGTCTTTGCTGAAGTGCTGCCGAAAACGGTAGCCGCGCTCTATCCGGAGCGGGTCGCCTTTCCCAGCAGCCTGCTGCTGGTCCCGCTGCAATACATCATGCTGCCGCTGGTCTGGCTGCTGAATACCATTACCCGTCTGCTGATGCGGATGGTGGGAATCCGGGCTGAAGGCGCAATCAGTTCTGCGCTGAGCAAAGAGGAGCTTCGCACCATCGTCTATGAGTCACGCAGCCTGATGTCGCGCCGTAATCAGGATATGCTGCTCTCGGTGCTCGATCTGGAGAAGGTCAGCGTTGATGACATCATGGTGCCGCGTAACGAGATTGTCGGTATCAACATCAGCGATGACTGGAAATCAGTCGTCCGCCAGCTGAGCCACTCACCGCATGGCCGCATTGTCCTGTTCCGCGACTCACTGGATGACTGTGTCGGCATGCTGCGGGTGCGTGAAGCCTGGCGCATGATGACCGAGAAAAAAGAGTTCACCAAAGAGATGCTGCTGCGCGCTGCGGATGAGATTTACTACATCCCGGAAGGAACACCGCTCAACACCCAACTGGTAAAATTCCAGCGCAACAAAAAGAAAACGGGCCTGGTGGTGGATGAATATGGTGACATCAAAGGACTGGTGACCATAGAAGACATTCTGGAGGAGATCGTGGGAGATTTTACCACCTCAATGTCGCCGTCGCTGGCCGAAGAGGTGATGCCCCAGAATGATGGTTCCGTGCTGATCGAAGGCAGTGCCAGCGTGCGTGAAATCAACAAGGCGTTTAACTGGCATCTGCCAGAGCAGGAAGCCCGCACCATCAACGGTATGCTGCTGGAAGCGCTGGAGGAGATCCCCGCTATCAACACCCGCGTTCAGATCGGTCACTACAATATCGATATCCTGGACGTGCAGGACAACATGATTAAGCAGGTGCGCATCACGCCGAAGACCCCGCTGAAAAAATCGGTCGGTTCCTGAAGCCATAAAAAAACGCCGCAATCGACACGATGCGGCGTTTTTTTTAGCCGGGCAGCTCTGACTAGATGTGCAGTTCTTTCAGCTTTTCAGCAGGCAGTTTCAGATCTTCGTTACGGTTAACGCCGATCTCATGCGCCAGCACGTTGCGGGCAATCTGCTGCGCTTCATCCAGTGAGTGCAGTTTGTAGCTGCCACACTGGTATTCGTTCAGCTCAGGGATCTGGTTCTGATCTTTCACTTTCAGAACGTCTTCCATCGCCCCTTTCCACGCTTTCGCCACGCGCTGCTCATCTGGCGTACCAATCAGGCTCATGTAGAAGCCGGTACGGCAGCCCATTGGCGAAATATCGACGATTTCCACACCGTCACCGTTGAGGTGATCACGCATAAACCCGGCAAAGAGATGCTCCAGCGTATGAATGCCACGCTCAGTGAGGATATCAATGTTCGGGCGGCAGAAACGCAGGTCAAAAACGGTAATTGTATCGCCATGCGGAGTCTTCATGGTTTTCGCAACGCGAACCGCCGGTGCGCCCATGATGGTGTGATCAACGGTAAAACTATCCAGTAGTGGCATACGTCACCTCCTGTTCTGAGAATTTTTTTAAAAACGATGAAACTTTTCTGTTCGCCCAACGTCTGAATATATGAAAGACGCGCATTTGTTATCATCATCCCTGACAACAGAGATGTTAATTTGGCCACATTGATGTGGCCTTTTTCTTTTCTATCCTTCCCGGCTCGCCAGATACGCTTCAAAATCCAGCTTATCGTTCGCTTCCAGCTGCTGCTGCGCCGCGACAGATTCCTGCGCCTGACGCGTGAAATCCTCTTCGGTCAGCACCTCCAGCGGCTCTTCACAGAGCAGATGACGATACTGTTCAGCCAGCGCTACGCCGGTTCCGGTCACACCATTATCTTTCATGGCCTGCAGAATGCGCGCCGAGTAGGTTAGCTCAGGATCGTCGAACGATGCTACCAGTTGATCGCAAACCTGCTGATATTCCGTGCTCGCCTGATTGTTGCTGTCTAACACTTCAGCAACCCGACGCAGATCGGCAAACAGGGTTTTGCCCACTTCAACCAGCGAATGTTCCGCTTCACCACAACCCACAGCAATTTTCTGATCCGGTTTGCGGCCTTCCAGCACCACGCGGTTCCAGTTTTTACGGGTACACTGCAGCTCTTCTGCACTCATCTCCGGCGCATCGGCCAGCGTACACCAGATCAGGAACAGGTCGAGGAAGCGCACCTGGTTCTCATCGACCCCGATAGCCGAGAACGGGTTGATATCCAGTGAACGGACCTCAATGTACTCAATGCCACCCCGCAGCAGCGCGTCAGATGGCGCTTCACCGGAACGGGTCACCCGTTTTGGCCGGATTGGCGCATAGAGTTCATTCTCAATCTGCAGCACGTTGGTATTGAGCTGCAGCCAGTTGCCGTCAGCATCTTTCGTGCCCATGCCCGCAAACTCTTCTGACGGCGTTTTGATCGCTTTCTTCAGCGCCGTGACATAGCCTTCCAGCGAGTTAAACGTAATGCCCAGCGAGCTCTGCGATTTATTGGTGTAGCCGAGATCGCTCAGACGCAATGAGGTTGCATAAGGCAGCCACATTGTATCTTTGTCGTTGGTTTCAAACGGCAGCGGACTCTCACGGCCCTGCAGGAAGCTGGAGCTGATCGCTGGCGATGCGCCAAACAGATAAGGGATCACCCAGCCGAAGCGATAGTAGTTGCGGATCAACCGCAGGTAGCCCGCCGAGATGGTCTCTTTTCCGCTCTCCACATCTTTCACATCCGCCCACTCCTGCCAGAAGGAAAGCGGCAGCGAGAAGTTGTAGTGAATGCCGGAGATGGTCTGCATCAACGCGCCATAGCGGTTTTTCAGGCCCTGACGATAGAGGGTCTTCATCTGACCAATGTTGGATTGACCATACTGTGCCAGCTCAATATTGTCCGCATCGTCAATCACGCACGGCATACTGAAAGGCCACATACGCTCGTCACCCAGCTCACGGGCAACGTGACGATGGATATCGCGCAGGAAAGCCAGCATGTGATCGATGCTGTGATCCACTGGGGTAATAAACTCCAGCAACGTTTCGGCAAAATCGGTGGTGATCCAGTCATGCTTCAGCGCCGACCCCAGCGAGGCCGGGTGTCCGCTTTTTGCCAGGTCGCCATTTGCCTGTACGCGCAGTGTTTCACGCTCGATGCCACGGCCAATGCCCTTGAGAGCATTGGGATGCGCTTCCAGCCAGGAGAGCGCTTTAGAGACGTCCGGGATCACATTCCCCCCCCGCTGTGATAATAATTTATTTTTGTTCAGCATAATCTTAACCGTAGCCTCGAATCTGTGCGAATCAATGCCACCATTCCATACCCTGTAATGTGGCTATCGCGATAACGATATAACGCAGTGTTTTACCGACAGCGAGAAACAGCATCACTGGCAGCCAGGCGAACCGTAACCAGCCCGCGAGAACGCAGAGCAGGTCACCTATCACCGGTAGCCAGCTGAAGAGCAGCGCTGCAGGTCCCAGCCGGTGCAACCACGTCATTGCTGTGTCATGCCATCGCCCCTGACCTTTTAACGGCAGCAGGCGACCAATAAGAATGTTCGTTAAGCCGCCCAGTGTGTTTCCCAGTGATGCGGCTAAAAGCAATCCGTAAACTGATGTCTTTTTTGCTATCAATAGTGCTATCAGCAGTGCTTCAGAACTTCCAGGCAGAAGCGTCGCACTCAAAAAACTGCTGCCGAACATGGAGGCATAGGTGAGGATGTCACTCACAGTAAGCGGACATCCACCACATCCATCCCTGCCGCTTTCGCGGCCTGAATGCCAAAATCGGCATCCTCAAAGACCACACACCGTTCAGGCGCCACTCCCATCAGCGCTGCGCAGCGCAGAAAGGTTTCTGGCTCGGGTTTGTGTCGCTGAACATCATCAGCACCCACCACAGCCGAAAACAGCTCACGCACACCCAGTTGCGTCAGTAACGCCTCCGCCATGCTGTGCTCGCTTCCGGTGCCCACCGCCATCGGACGACGTCCGTGGTACGCTTTAGCCACTTCCAGTAAAGGCAGCGGCCTGACATTGTCCAGCAGCATCGCTTTCACGGCAGCGGTTTTCTCTGCGGCAAGAAGATGGGGATCGAGAGACGACTGATTGGTGTCAATGATGAACTGCGCAAGCCGCCAGGCGGGTGCGCCATTGAAGTCGATAATACGTGCTTCATCCAGCGTTAATCCGTAGTGCGCCAGTACCTGACGCCACGCTTTTCGATGTGTCGGCTCTGTATCCAGGATCGTGCCGTCCATATCGAAAATCAGGGCGTCATAGTGATCGTACATTGTCACTCCGGACATTCATCAAATGAGACATTACTTTAGCCTAATGTGGACAGGTTGTCGCCAGGGGGGATGAACAGCAAATGCTTTGAAAGCATTAACAATTTTTCTTTTCAGATAAAGGTGATCGTGCGCGACCAGCGATAACAGTACGAATTTTCAGCGATTTTTTAACAATCGTCTGGTGCCAGGGCGGCGGCGCACCTGCATGAGGGGCAAACTGCAGCGGGTTATGCAGGACAGGTGTGGCTGGGCGTTGCTTAAGATGAAATGATGAATCTGTTACGCAGATGAGGCTGAAAAGCCGCGTGGATGGAGCCAGAGAAAAAGAGAAGAGCGTGAATGCGGGCTGGACGCTAACTACGCCATGGCACACTGAGGCGCTGACCCTATTTGAGAATATGGTGCATCCAGGAGGATTACTCAGCTTGCGCTTCGCCCTGCGGGCCGTTGCTGATGCAACGGTATCCTCCTTAGTGCGGCCTGAACGCTAACTACGTCATGACACACTGAGGCACTGACCATATTGAAGAATATGGTGCATCCAGGAGGATTCGAACCTCCGACCGCTCGGTTCGTAGCCGAGTACTCTATCCAGCTGAGCTATGGATGCATTGAGGGTATTGCGTTTTTTATGGACGTTCAGAAACTAACCTGAGGATATTACAAAGAATGGTGCATCCAGGAGGATTACTCAGCTTGCGCTTCGCCCTGCGGGCCGTTGCTGATGCAACGTTATCCTCCTTAGTGCGGCCTGAACGCTAACTACGTCATGACACACTGAGGCAATGACCATATTGAAGAATATGGTGCATCCAGGAGGATTCGAACCTCCGACCGCTCGGTTCGTAGCCGAGTACTCTATCCAGCTGAGCTATGGATGCATTGGGGTGTTGCGTTTTTTATGGACGTTCAGAAACCAACCTGAGGATGTTACAAAGAATGGTGCATCCAGGAGGATTCGAACCTCCGACCGCTCGGTTCGTAGCCGAGTACTCTATCCAGCTGAGCTATGGATGCATAAATCTGATTCTTGTACAACGCAGGGTGCTGACTACTCACCATGAAAGGAATTGCTAATTCGCTTTATTTCTTTATTTTCGATGGTGCATCCAGGAGGATTCGAACCTCCGACCGCTCGGTTCGTAGCCGAGTACTCTATCCAGCTGAGCTATGGATGCATCGAAAATGGCGGTGAGGGAGGGATTCGAACCCTCGATACAGCTTTTGACCGTATACTCCCTTAGCAGGGGAGCGCCTTCAGCCTCTCGGCCACCTCACCTTACGCTTTCTTTCGAACCGTGCTTCTGAACTTGTTTCTGCTCATCGGCACTGCGTGGCGCACATATTACTTTCCCGGACTTTTAAGTCAAACAATTTTTCCGAAACTTTGTTTGATTGAGCAAATCACACACAATTGGAACAAAATGGCGGCAAAAAGAGTGAATTATCAACAATGAAAGAGGAGGACGTTAACAAAACGGAGAACAGCGGGAGAGAACAAAGGGTGGGATTTTTTGCAGAAAGCGGTAGCGCCTCGCACAGGTGCGAGACGCTGAATCCGTTAAACGCTGGTCTGTTGCGTTTTTTCAGCCTGGATGCGTTGATAGATCTCTTCGCGATGCACAGACACTTCTTTCGGCGCGTTAACCCCTATACGAACCTGGTTACCCTTAACACCCAGCACCGTTACCGTTACCTCATCACCGATCATGAGGGTTTCACCAACTCGACGAGTTAGAATAAGCATTCTTTGCTCCTTGAAAGATTAAAAGAGTCGGGCTTGTACAGGCTCCCGGCATTATCCATCATTTAACGCTGCGCATTGACTATGAGGAATACACCAATGCACATCGATGCGCCAATACATTCTGCTGATAGTTAGTTTAGCCGAAATACACTACATCAACCTGACTTTGTCATTTGCTGCTTTAGCATCGTATTAAAAAGCGCCGGAACCGGGGTTCTGACGCTTCTGACCATGCTTTGTTTTATTTCATTACAGGCGGCTGCTAACCCAGCTCTCAACCCCTGCCAGCGCGCCTTTCAGCGCCTCAGCATCGTTACCACCCGCCTGAGCCATATCCGGACGACCACCGCCCTTCCCGCCTACCTGCTGCGCCAGACCGGCAATCAACTCGCCTGCTTTAACACGGTCGGTCAGATCTTTGGTCACACCCGCGATGAGCGATACCTTGCCTTCCGCCACCGTCGCTAACACGATAATCGCCGATCCCAGCTGATTCTTGAGATCGTCAACCATGGTACGCAGCATTTTCGGGTCAACATTGCTGAGCTCGCTCACCAGCAGCTTCGCCCCTTTGACATCAATGGCATTGCTGCTCAGTGACGCGCTCTCCTGCGCAGCCTGCTGATCGCGCAGTTGCTGCAACTCTTTCTCCAGAGCCCGGACGTGGTCAACCAGACCGCGTACCTTCTCGTTCAGGTTGCTGCTGTTCGCTTTTACCAGCTGCGCAATATCCTGCAGCTGGCTGCTCTGCGCGTTGACCTGAGCCAGCGCACTTTCACCGGTAATCGCCTCGATACGACGGATGCCGGCAGCGGTGCCTGACTCAGCCTGAATGCGGAACAGACCGATATCGCCAGTGCGTGCCGCGTGGGTTCCCCCACACAGTTCGACAGAGAAGTCACCCATGGTCAGCACGCGAACACGCTGATCATACTTTTCGCCGAACAGGGCCATCGCCCCTTTAGACTTCGCCGCATCAAGATCCATCACCTCGGTTTCCACCGGCAGGTTGCGACGAATCTGTGCATTGACGATATCTTCGACCTGACGAATCTCCTGAGGTTTCATCGCTTCAAAATGCGAGAAGTCGAAACGCAGATATTTGTCATTAACCAGAGAGCCTTTCTGCCCCACGTGCTCACCTAAAACCTGGCGTAATGCGGCGTGCAACAAGTGGGTGGCAGAGTGGTTAAGACGGATGCGTGCACGACGTGCCGCATCAACCTGCGCCTCAAGGCGGTCGCCGATGCGCAACTGCCCGGCGGTCAGCTTACCGACATGACCGATTGCCTGACCATATTTTTGTGTATCCTGGACGCTAAATTCAGCATTCTTCCCTTTCAGCAGACCGGTATCGCCAACCTGACCACCCGATTCGCCATAGAATGGCGTTTCATCCAGCACAACGACGGCATCCTGACCTGCGGACACTTCATCCACCGCCTCACCTGCAACATAGAGTGCTTTTACGGTGGCGGCTAAATCGAGCTGGTCGTAGCCCTTGAAGGAGGAAGCCGCATCGATGCGGATTACGTTGCTGTAGTCAGCGCCGAAGCCGCTCGCTTCACGGGCACGCTGACGCTGCTGCTCCATCGCCTGCTCGAAGCCCGCTTCGTCGATTTTCAGATTGCGTTCGCGGCAGACGTCAGCGGTTAAATCCGCCGGGAAACCAAAGGTGTCGTAGAGACGGAAGACGATCTCACCATCCAGGGTATCGCCCTGCAGTTTTGCCAGCTCCTCGTCCAGCAGCGCCAGTCCGCGTTCCAGCGTGCGGGCAAACTGCTCTTCTTCGCTTTTCAGCACCTGCTCAACCTGAGCCTGCTGGCGCTGCAACTCTTCGCCTGCAGCACCCATGACCTCAACCAGCGGCGCAACCAGCTTATAGAAAAAGGCCTCTTTGGCACCCAGCATGTTGCCATGACGCACGGCACGACGAATGATACGACGCAGCACGTAGCCCCGGCTCTCATTGGACGGGATCACACCATCGGCAATCAGGAAGGCGCAGGAGCGGATGTGGTCGGCAATCACGCGCAGCGATTTGTTGCTGAGGTCAGTCGCACCGGTAACCTGCGCCACAGCCTGAATCAGTTTCTGGAACAGGTCGATTTCGTAGTTAGAGTTGACGTGTTGCAGAACGGCAGAAATGCGCTCCAGACCCATCCCGGTATCAACCGAAGGTTTGGGCAGCGGCAGCATTGTGCCATCCGCCTGGCGGTTGAACTGCATAAAGACGATGTTCCAGATCTCGATGTAACGGTCACCATCCTCTTCCGGGCTGCCTGGCGGGCCACCCCAGATGTGATCGCCATGATCGTAGAAAATCTCGCTGCACGGACCACAAGGACCGGTGTCACCCATCTGCCAGAAGTTATCTGACGCGTAGGCGCCGCCCTTGTTGTCGCCGATGCGAATGATGCGCTCGCGTGGCACACCGATCTCTTTTTCCCAGATCGCGTAGGCTTCATCATCGGTTTCATAAACCGTTACCCACAGACGCTCTTTTGGCAGGCCGAACCACTGTTCGCTCGTCAGCAGTTCCCAGGCAAAACCAATCGCCTCTTTCTTGAAGTAGTCACCAAAGCTGAAGTTACCCAGCATTTCAAAGAAGGTGTGGTGACGCGCGGTGTAGCCGACGTTTTCAAGATCGTTGTGTTTTCCGCCCGCGCGCACGCAGCGCTGCGACGTGGTCGCCCGTGTGTAATCACGTTTGTCCTGACCGAGGAACACATCTTTAAACTGGTTCATCCCGGCGTTAGTAAACAACAACGTTGGATCGTTATTCGGTACGAGGGAGCTGCTGGTTACAACCTCATGTCCCTTGCTATGAAAAAAGTCGAGAAACGCCTGACGGATCTCAGCAGTGCTCTTGCTCATATATGTCCTGGAATCACGCTAACGAACGTTCCCACCGATCGGTGCGACCCCATTTTCCTGGTGCCGGATCAGCGGAACAAAAAGTGGGAATAAGATAAATTTTCTTCAGTGGGAAGTAAAATTACATCGGCCCTTAGTCATCAAAATTTCTGAAAACAGACTGGATATCTTCGCTCATAAACCCTTTTGACTGCAGGTAGCGTAGTACTTTCGCTTTCTCTTTCCACTCGACAGGCAGCGGATGCCCGAATTTTCGTTCGGCCAGTTCCGCCGCACAGGCAGCCCAGTCCACCTCCGTTTCTTCCATCGCAATATCAATGGCTTCACGGTCAATGCCTTTCTGGGCCAGTTCAAGACGGACACGCTGGGAGCCAAAGCCTTTCCGGCTGCGGCTCTGAATAAACCGTTCAGTGAAACGCGTGTCATTCAGCCAGCCGTTCTCCTGACACCAGTTCAGCACCTGCTCCAGCAGCGCATCGGTGATGATCTCAGGCTCTTTTTTTTGCGCCCATGCCGCACGCTGCGCCGATTGCTGCAGCTTACGCGCCAGCTCTGCACGGCTGTGATCGCGCTGGCCCAGAATACGCATCGCGCGGTCAAGCAGGCGGGAATAGGAGACAACATTGGATTGGGGTTGGGGCTGAGTGGATTCAGTCATACTGCGCACCTTGTACAAACAGGGGAAAGATTATGGCGACAGAACAGGACAGAGGGAAGGCAGGAGAGGGACAGAGGGAAGTAAAAACAACGGGAGAGGCGTTCGCCTCTCCCGTCTTAGTCATCAGAAGTCTTCGTTCGCTTCGCTGGCTGCGTTCTCATTCTCAGCAGATTTGTCTGCTTCGAGTGATTCATCCGCGCCGTTGAGCAGTAACTCACGTAACTTCAGATCGATTTCGTTTGCCACAGCCGCATTCTCTTTCAGGAAGTTGCTGGCATTCGATTTACCCTGACCAATCTTGTCGCCATTGTAGCTGTACCATGCACCCGCTTTTTCAATCAGCTTGTGCTTCACGCCCAGGTCAACCAGCTCACCGAAGGTATTGATGCCTTCACCGTACATGATCTGGAATTCAGCCTGTTTAAACGGCGCGGCGATTTTGTTTTTCACCACTTTAACGCGGGTCTCACTGCCGACCACGTTATCGCCCTCTTTAATCGCACCGATACGGCGGATATCAAGACGGACAGA
Source organism: Type-F symbiont of Plautia stali (assembly GCF_059731105.1). NCBI lineage: Bacteria > Pseudomonadati > Pseudomonadota > Gammaproteobacteria > Enterobacterales > Enterobacteriaceae > Type-F symbiont of Plautia stali. The sequence goes on from NZ_AP035909.1 coordinate 3,210,075, forward strand.
AGCGTAGAACTTCAGGGCGTTACCGCCGGTAGTGGTTTCCGGGTTACCAAACATCACACCAATCTTCATACGGATCTGGTTGATGAAGATCAGCAGGGTGTTTGACTGCTTCAGGTTACCGGCCAGCTTACGCATCGCCTGGCTCATCATACGTGCCGCGAGGCCCATGTGTGAGTCACCAATCTCACCTTCGATTTCCGCTTTCGGCGTCAGCGCCGCAACGGAGTCGACGATGATGACATCGACCGCGCCAGAGCGGGCCAGTGCATCACAGATCTCCAGCGCCTGCTCACCAGTATCCGGCTGCGAGCAGAGCAGGTTGTCGATATCGACGCCCAGCTTCTTGGCATAGACCGGGTCAAGCGCATGCTCGGCATCGATAAAGGCACAGGTTTTGCCTTTACGCTGAGCCGCGGCGATGACCTGCAGGGTCAGCGTCGTTTTACCGGAAGACTCAGGTCCGTAGATCTCAACGATACGACCCATTGGCAGACCGCCTGCGCCTAATGCGATATCCAGCGACAGCGAACCGGTAGAGATGGTTTCCACATCCATTGAGCGGTCTTCACCCAAGCGCATGATGGAGCCTTTACCAAATTGTTTCTCAATCTGGCCCAGCGCGGCAGCTAAAGCCTTCTGTTTGTTTTCATCAATCGCCATTTCAACTCCTAATCAAGCCGGGTAAACACGCACTCAGGGTGCCTGCACTCTTTCTGTTGCCGACAATTATACTGTATAGTCATACAGTATCAAGTTTAATTTGTCAGAAATTCGCCATACAGTGTCTGCAGGGCCCATGCCACCGACTGGCGGCGTACGGCATCACGATCGCCGCTGAAATGCTGCTGAAAAGTCAGCACTTTATCGTCAGGGCCGGCCAGGCCAAACCACACCGTGCCGACCGGTTTTTCTTCACTGCCGCCATCCGGTCCGGCGATGCCGCTGACTGAAATGGCATAGTCTGCCTGAGCGGCCTGACGGGCACCCTGCGCCATCTCCCGCACCACCGCCTCGCTGACCGCACCATACTGTTCCAGCGACGCTGCCTGTACGTTCACCAGCTGCTGTTTTGCCTCATTACTGTAGGTCACAAAACCGCGTTCAAACCAGGCGGAACTGCCACTGATATCGGTAAAGACCTTCGCAATCCATCCGCCGGTGCAGGATTCCGCACAGGTGACGGTGGCGTTGCGCTGCTTCAGCTTCTCACCTATCTGCGCGCTAAGCGCCTGCAGTTGCTGATCATCCATTGCGACTCTCCCGTGGGGTGTGGATTGAAGGTGGTGCAGAAAGCGCACTTTTTCAAGGGCTCTCTGCACTATTGCCCTGTTTTTGCGGCTGAGTTTCCAGCTCACGCCCCTTTTTTCACCGCCACCATAAAAAGACGCGGGAAAGCGAGCAACACCTGACCGTCGGCCCGGGCCGGATAGGCACTGAGCAGCTGCTGATGATAATCGGCGAGAAACGCCGCCTGGGATGCCTCATCCAGTGACGCCAGGAACGGGCGCAAGCCTGTTGCCTGCAGCCAGCTGATAATCGCCTGCGCATCAGCCATGACGTGATAATAGGTAGTGCGCCAGATATCCACCTCACAGCCCGCCTGAGTGAGCAGGTCGTAATAGGCGCCGGCAGAGAGCAGCGCGACACGATCAGCGGTGCGGATCTGTGAACGCCAGCGCGCGGATGCGGCGACCTCACGCATCAGCTGGTGCGAGGGTTCATTGAGGTTATCCGGCATCTGAACCGCCAGTACGCCACCGGGGGCCAGCTGCCTGACCAGATGGGGGAACAGCGCAGTGTGATCATCCAGCCACTGCAGGGAAGCGTTGGCGTAGATGACCTGCTGCGGGACCTCTGCCTGCCAGCTGCGGATGTCCGCCTGCACAAAGCGGCAGTGTGGCAGGCGTTCACGGGCCTGCGTTAACATCGCTGCGGAACTGTCCAGTCCGGTAATCTGCGCCAGCGGCCAGGCATCAGCGAGCAGCTCCGTGCTGTTGCCCGGCCCGCATCCCAGATCGGTGACCTGCTCAACCTGCTCCGGACGGATACGCGCCAGCAGCTCATGCGCCGGACGTGTGCGTTCCGCTTCAAATTTACGATACAGCACGGGATCCCACTCTTTCATCCTGACCTCTCATTCAGCAATCAGCTCTTCGTTTACTGAGACGGATGAAAGGCAAAAAAGTGCGACCCGTGACGGCGTTTTACTGACTGTACAGTTAGCGGCGGCGGAAAAAGGGGGGAGAGGAAGGCGGAACCGGATAAGGCAGAGTGAGCGCGGGCGCGTCCGTGCGCCCCTGAACTCAGTTCTTTTTCACAAACTCAGATTTTAATTTCATCGGGCCAAAGCCGTCGATTTTGCAATCGATGTTGTGGTCCCCTTCAACCAGACGAATGCTTTTCACTTTGGTGCCGATCTTCAGTGAAGAGGAGCTGCCCTTCACCTTAAGATCTTTGATCACCGTGACGCTGTCGCCATCTGCCAGCAGATTGCCGTTGGCATCACGCACTTCCAGTTGTGCGTTGCTGCTGTCGCCCTCTCCTTCGGTCCAGATATGACCGCAGGAGGGGCAGTTGAGGTTGTCACCATCTTGCCAGGTATAATCGGCGTGACAGGCTGGGCAGGCAGGTAAAGACATAACGACTCCAGATAACTGTGGCTGTGTGGCCTGAAAAGGCCGACATCATATAACCTTACAGTTAACAAGGGTAGCCTTTATAACAGGCCACCCTGTCGCGCTTTGCCGACCGCCTCACCCAGCTGCCACACCGCCATCGCATAGTGGGTGCTGTGGTTATAGCGGGTGATGACATAAAAATTGGGCAAGCCGTACCAGTACTGATAACTGGTGCCGAGATCGAGCCGCAGCAGACTCACCTCATCGTTGCCGTCCAGCGAGCCCTGAGGAGACAATCCTGAGGCCGCCAGCATGCTCACGCTGTAGCGGGTTTTGAAGCCATCATCCAGCATCGGTGCCTGACCGCTGGCCGGAACGGCAACATTTTCACCGCTGCGCCAGCCATGTTTCTGGAAGTAGTGCGCCACACTGCCGATCGCATCCACCGGATCCCAGAGATTGGCATGACCGTCTCCGTTAAAATCAACCGCATACTCCTGATAAGAAGAGGGCATAAACTGACCATAGCCCATCGCGCCGGCGAAAGAGCCTTTCAGCGCCAGCGGGTCATCCTGCTCTTTACGCGACATCAGCAGGAAGGTTTCCAGCTCGCTGCTGAAGTACTCAGCACGGCGTGGATAGTTGAACGACAGGGTCGCCAGCGCATCCAGAATGCGCGTTTTCCCCATGACGCGTCCCCAGCGGGTTTCCACGCCGATGATGCCGACAATAATTTCCGGCGGCACGCCGTAAACCTGCTGCGCGCGCTGCAGCGCATCCTGATACTGGTTCCAGAACGCTACCCCGTTTTGCACGTTATCCGGCGTAATGAATTTGTTGCGATAGCGGATCCAGGCCCCGTTAGGACCCGGCGCGGGCGTATAGCTCGGGGCCTGACGATCCATCAGCCGCAGCACATAATCCAGCCGTTTTGCCTGACCGATAATGTCGTGCAGTTGCTGACGATCAAAGTCATGCTCTTTCACCATCTTATCGATAAATTTCTCGGCGGCCGGATTGCCGGCAAAATCGCCAGACATGCCCGATCCGTTATGCGACGGCTGCAGTAAAAAACCGCCCTGCGGCGCAGCCAGCATCTTCTGCCGGGAGGGAACGTCAGGTTTGCTGCTGCAGGAGGCCAGAAGCGGAATAAGGGCAAGGAGGGCTAGCTTGAGACGCATCGGTTATCCATAAACGAGGGGGTAAAATCAGATGCGGTAATAGTAGATGTTCAGCGCAGCGACATACAGGTCAAAATCTTAAAAAAACGTCAAGGCTGACGCTGGTGAAAACCGCCGCAGGGCTGCCCTGCCCCCGCGGCGGCTCAGCATTCAGCGACGGTTTCTGACCAATTGATAGCGCCGGGTCAGGTACTCAACCGGTGCGCTCCAGATATGCACCAGCCGGCAGAAAGGGAACAGCAGGAACAGGGTCATCCCCAGCACCATATGGACACGGTAGATCACTGCCACCCCGGCCAGATGCTGTGAAGCACCGCCATGGAAAGTCACCACCGCCTGTGCCCAGCCCACCAGCTTCATCATTTCACTGCCATCCATATGCTGAGCAGAGAAGGGAATGGTCAGCAGGCCCAGCGTGGCCTGCACCACCAGCAGGGTCAGGATCAGAATATCGCCGACGCTGCTGGTCGCCCGCACCCGCGGATGGGTCAGACGACGCTTCAGCAGCAGCGCTCCCCCGGCCAGCGTCATCGCCCCGAACAGGCCACCCGCCACCATCGCCAGCTTCTGCTTCACGTCGATCGGCAGAAACGACTCATACATCCAGTGCGGCGTCAGCATCCCGACGAAATGACCGAAGAAGATGCCGATAATGCCGATGTGGAACAGGTTAGAGGCGAGCCGCATCCCCTTTTTATCCAGCATCTGACTGGAACCGGCCCGCCAGCTGTACTGCCCGTAGTCATAGCGCAGCCAGCTCCCCACCAGAAAAACCGTTCCGGCAAGATAGGGGTAAATATCGAAGAAGAAAGTGTTCAGAACATTCATGCTGATTCTCCTGTGCGGCGCGCCGTCGCCGCGGCAATATCCAGATAGTGCGGCGCGACCGCATCGGCGAAGCGACGCTGATGCATCGCCTGCTGCGCTGAGACACAGCCCTGCTCGCCGAGAAATTTAATCTGCTCCTCTTCCCAGACCGCATCCAGCGCCGCCGGGGTGTCGTCACGCGCTTCCTTCGCCACCTGCGGCCGGAGAGCGGCCGGGTCAGCCGCGCTGCCCGCCAGCGTCAGTAACAGCGTGAAAAGGTCGGCATAGGGACTCTGGCGCGCTTCCAGACGCGCCGCCAGCAGAGCCAGGATCGGCACGATATCCTCCAGTCCCTGACGCGCCGCCTCATCACTTTGACAGGCGAGATACTCCAGATAGAGCGGCAGATAATCGGGCAGCTCCTTACTGTCCAGCTCAAGACCGGCGGCCCGGTAGTGCGCCAGCAGATCGACCATCGCCTGACCGCGATCGCGGGATTCGCCGTGCACATGCTCAAACAGCAGCAGCGAGGTGGCGCGGCCGCGATCAAACAGGGCGCAGTAGTCCGCCTGCGCATCCAGCAGTGGCCGCGCACAGAGCTGCTGAATAAACTGCCCCAGCCCTGCCCGCTGCGGCAGATCGAGTTCATCTGCCGCGTCCAGCGCCGCGATCAGCTCAGAGTGATGAGCAAACAGCGCCTCGTCCGGGTAATCCAGCAGCCGTGACAGCATCCGTAACGTCATCATGAGGCATCCTCCTGGCGGCGGGTTTGACTGGCGATGTCGATGGCATCAATGCGACGGCTGTTAAACAGATTGAACCGGCTGTCGCTGCCGTGGCAGCCATCGCCAAAGCTAAAGCCGCAGCCTTTACTTTCAGGGAAGGCTTCACGCGCCAGCTCGCGATGGCTGGAAGGCACCACAAAACGATCTTCGTAGTTGGCGATCGCCAGATAGCGGTACATCTCCTGCGCCTGCGCTTCGGTCAGGCCGACCTGTTCCAGCGCCCGGCTATCGCGCTGCCCCTCCACGCTCTCAGCGCGTTTGTAGTGGCGCATCGCCAGCATCCGTTTCAGGGCCCGCAGCACCGGCGCGGTGTCGCCTGCGGTCAGCAGGTTGGCCAGATACTCAACCGGGATGCGCAGGCTCTCCACATCCGGCAGCACGCCAGTGTGAGCCAGCGCGCCGCCATCCACTGCCGACTGAATCGGTGACAGCGGCGGCACATACCAGACCATCGGCAGCGTGCGGTATTCCGGATGCAGCGGCAGCGCCAGCTTCCACTCCATCGCCATTTTGTAGACCGGCGAACGCTGCGCCGCGTCGATCACGCTCTGCGCCACGCCGTCGTTCAGCGCCTGGGCGATCACTGCCGGATCGTGCGGATCGAGGAAGATATCCAGCTGACGCTGGTAGAGATCTTTTTCGTTTTCCGCTGAGGCCGCCTGTTCAATGCGATCAGCGTCATAGAGCAGCACGCCGAGATAGCGGATCCGGCCGACACAGGTTTCCGAACAGACGGTCGGCTGGCCCGATTCAATGCGCGGATAACAGAAGATGCACTTCTCAGATTTGCCGCTTTTCCAGTTGAAGTAGATCTTCTTGTAGGGACAGCCGGTGAGGCACATGCGCCAGCCGCGGCATTTATCCTGATCGATTAGCACGATGCCATCTTCGCCGCGCTTGTAGATGGCGCCGCTGGGACAGGTTGCCACGCAGGCCGGATTAAGGCAGTGCTCACAGAGGCGCGGCAGGTACATCATGAAGGTGTGCTCAAACTGGCCATAGATCGCCTTCTGGATGTTATCGAAGTTCTTATCCTGCGAGCGCTTCGCAAACTCGCCGCCAAGGATCTCCTCCCAGTTCGGGCCATTCTCGATCTTTTTCATCCGCTGACCGGTGATCAGCGAGCGCGGGCGGGCGATCGGCTGCTGTTTTCCGGCGGGTGCATTGTGCAGATGCTGGTAGTCGAAATCGAACGGCTCGTAGTAATCATCCAGCGCGGGCACGTCCGGGTTAGCAAAGATCTTCGACAGCAGCCCGACGCGGCTGCCCATGCGCGGCTCCAGCCTGCCGTTGATCTTCCGGATCCAGCCCCCCTTCCACTTCTGCTGATCTTCCCAGGCGTGCGGATAGCCGACGCCGGGCTTGCTCTCGACGTTGTTAAACCAGGCGTATTCCATCCCCTCGCGGCTGGTCCAGACGTTTTTGCAGGTCACCGAGCAGGTGTGGCAGCCAATACATTTGTCGAGGTTCAGCACCATGCCGACCTGTGAGCGAATTTTCATGGTTTCACCTCCTGCTGGCCGCCCTGGCAGGCGTCGTGGCCTTCCCCGTCTAACCAGTCAACGTTATTCATTTTTCTCACCACCACGAACTCATCGCGGTTCGATCCGACGGTGCCGTAGTAGTTAAAGCCCCAGGAGAGCTGGGCGTAGCCGCCGATCATATGGGTCGGTTTCGGGCAGGCCCGGGTCACGGAGTTGTGGATCCCCCCGCGCTGGCGGGTGATCTCCGAACCAGGGATATTCACGATGCGTTCCTGAGCGTGATACATCATGGTCATACCGGCCGGGATGCGCTGGCTCACCACCGCGCGGGCGGTCAGGGCACCGTTGGCGTTGAACGCCTCGATCCAGTCGTTATCCGCAATGCCCAGTTCGCGGGCATCCTCTTCACTCATCCAGACAATCGGGCCGCCGCGCGACAGGGTCAGCATCAGCAGGTTGTCGCTGTAGGTGGAGTGAATGCCCCACTTCTGATGCGGCGTCAGGAAATTCAGTGCCTTCTCCGGGTTGCCGTTGGGTTTACTGTTGAGCAACGGCTTCGCTGCCCGGGTGTCAATCGGCGGACGGTAGACCATCAGACTTTCGCCGAAGGCGCGCATCCACTCATGGTCCTGATAGAGCTGCTGGCGGCCACTCAGGGTACGCCACGGGATCAGTTCATGAACGTTGGTGTAGCAGGCGTTGTAGGAGACATGCTCATCTTCCAGACCTGACCAGGTCGGGCTGGAGATAATTTTGCGCGGCTGCGCCTGGATATCGCGAAAGCGGATCTTCTCATCTTCTTTGTTCAGCGCCAGGTGAGTGTGATCGCGACCGGTTATCGCACCCAGCGCCTGCCAGGCTTTGACCGCCACCTGACCGTTGGTTTCCGGCGCCAGCGCCAGAATCACCTCGGCCGCATCAATGGCCGTGTCGATATTGGGCCGTCCCGCAGCCGGGCCATCCGCTTTGACATAGTTCAGCTGCTTCAGGAGATCGATCTCTTTGCAGGTGTTCCAGCTAATCCCTTTGCCGCCGTTGCCCTGCGCCTCCAGCAGTGGCCCCAGCGTGGTAAAGCGCGCCCAGGTCGCCGGATAGTCACGCTCCACCACCATGATGTGCGGTGCCGTTTTACCGGGGATCAGATCGCACTCCCCTTTTTTCCACTCTCTGACTTCAAACGGCTGCGCCAGTTCGGCGGGCGAGTCGTGCAGCACCGGCAGCGTCACCACATCCGTTTCAACGCCTAAATGACCGGGGCAGAGGTCGGAGAAGGCTTTGGCGATGCCTTTGTAGATCTCCCAGTCACTTTTTGACTCCCAGGCGGGGTCGACCGCCGCCGAAAGCGGATGAATAAACGGATGCATATCCGACGTATTCATGTCGTCTTTTTCATACCAGGTGGCGGTCGGCAGCACCACGTCGGAGTAGAGGCAGGTGCTCGACATACGGAAATCGAGGGTCACCACCAGATCCAGTTTTCCTTCGGCGCCCTGCGCCTGCCATTCGACCTCCCCCGGCTTCACGCGCCCCTGCTGGCCTAAATCTTTTCCCTGAATGCCGTTTTCGGTGCCGAGCAGATACTTCAGCATGTACTCATGCCCTTTCCCTGACGAGCCAAGCAGGTTAGAGCGCCAGACAAACAGGTTTCGCGGAAAGTTCTGCGGATCGTCCGGCTGTTCAGCGGCAAAGCGCAGAGTGCCCTGCTTCAGGCTCGCCACGGTATAGTCAATCACCGACTGCCCGGCGGCGCTGGCCCGGGCGGCGATGTGCAGCGGGTTAACGTTAAGCTGCGGCGCGGAAGGCAGCCAGCCCATGCGTTCGGAGCGGACGTTAAGGTCGATCAGGCTGCCGCTGAAGCGGCTTTTATCGGCCAGCGGCGAGAGCAGTTCTTCGGTCGCCAGGGTTTCATAGCGCCACTGGCTGGAGTGGTTGTAAAAGAAAGAGGTGCTGTTCATCTGACGTGGCGGACGCTGCCAGTCGAGGCCAAAGGCCAGCGGAGCCCAGCCGGTCTGCGGACGGAGTTTCTCCTGACCGACGTAATGCGCCCAGCCTCCGCCACTCTGACCGACGCAGCCGCAGAAAATCAGCAGGTTCATCAGTCCCCGGTAGTTCATGTCCATGTGATACCAGTGGTTCATACCGGCACCGACAATGATCATTGAACGTCCGTGGGTTTTCTCCGCGTTCCCGGCAAACTCGCGCGCGAGGCGGATGATGTTCTGCCGGGAGACGCCGGTGATCTGCTCCGCCCATGCGGGACTGTAGGCTTTGATCTCATCATAGTTTTGCGCGCAGTGAGCATCGCCCAGACCGCGATCCAGCCCGTAGTTTGCCAGGGTCAGATCGTAGACGCTGGCGACCCGGGCTTCGCTGCCATCTGCCAGCGTCAGGCGTCTGACCGGCAGCTTATGCAGCAGGATCTCATCCAGCGCGACGCTGTTAAAATGGTCGCTGGTGATGCCGCCGAAGTAAGGGAAACCGACCTCGACCACCTCATCGTGGCTGCCGAGCAGACTCAGCTGCAGCTCCACTTCTTTTTGCGACAGGCCATCGCGCTGCTCCAGATTCCATTTCCCTTTTTCGCCCCAGCGGAAACCGATCGCGCCCTGAGGGGCCACCAGCTCGCCGGTGGTCTGATCCAGCGCCACCGTTTTCCATTCCGGGTTGTTTTTCTGACCCAGGCCATCGACCAGATCGCTGGCGCGCAGCTGGCGACCCGCGGCATAAAATCCGCCTTCGCGCGGCTCCAGCAGCACCAGCATCGGCATGTCGGTGTAGCGGCGCACATAGTCGCGGAAATAGGGGACATCACGGTCGAGGTGAAACTCTTTCAGCATCACGTGGCCCATCGCCAGCGCCATCGCGCTGTCGGTGCCCTGCTTCGGACTCAGCCACTGGTCGCACAGCTTCGCGACTTCGGCATAGTCCGGGGTGATCGCCACGGTTTTCGTCCCCTTGTAGCGGACTTCGGTAAAGAAGTGCGCATCCGGGGTGCGGGTCTGCGGCACGTTTGAGCCCCAGGCGATGATGTAGGAAGCGTTATACCAGTCGGCGGATTCCGGCACGTCGGTCTGCTCGCCCCAGGTCATCGGTGAGGCCGGTGGCAGGTCACAATACCAGTCATAGAAGCTCAGGCAGGTGCCACCAATCAACGACAGGTAACGCGCCCCGGCGGCATAGGAGACCATCGACATGGCCGGAATCGGCGAGAAGCCGACCACGCGATCAGGGCCGTAGGTTTTGACCGTGCAGATATTCGCGGCGGCAATCAGCTCATTCACCTCCTGCCAGCTGGATCGTACAAAGCCGCCGCGTCCACGCGCCTGTTTATAGCTGCGCGCTTTTTCCGGATCGCGGATGATGGAGGCCCAGGCCTCCACCGGATCGCTATGCTGCGCCTTCGCCTCGCGCCAGAGCTGGATCAGCATCTTACGCATCAGCGGATATTTCAGGCGGTTTGCGCTGTAGAGATACCAGGAGTAGCTGGCACCGCGTGGACAGCCGCGCGGTTCATGGTTCGGCAGGTCGGGACGGGTGCGGGGGTAGTCAGTCTGCTGGGTCTCCCAGGTAACCAGGCCGTTTTTGACGTAGATTTTCCAGCTGCACGAGCCGGTGCAATTAACGCCGTGGGTGGAGCGCACGACTTTATCGTGCTGCCAGCGACTGCGGTAGCCATCTTCCCAGTCACGGTTGCTGTTCAGCGTCTGACCATGCTGGCCGGAAAAGGGCTCAGCCAGCTGTTTGAAATAGCGGAATCGATCAAGAAATTTGCTCATCCGGAAGGCTCCTGAAGGCCTGGTGTCACATTGCTCACTCTGCATACGTGCTGATGCAGAAAATAAAGGGGGTGCCGGTGCGCCACACCGGCGTTGTCGTTATCCGGCGCGCGCTTTTCGTCCGTAGACCCGCCAGGTGACGGCAATACAGCAGAGGTAGAAAACCAGAAAGATTTTCATCGCCCCGGCCGGAGAGCCGGTCATGGCAAGCGAGAGGCCAAAGGTCTGCGGAATAAAGAAGCCGCCCAGCGCGCCGATAGCGGAAATAAAACCAAGCGCCGCGGAGGTTTCTGTGGCGGCTTCCCGCTGTGCCAGCGCCTCGTCACCGCCTTCGGCCTTGATGCGTTCCAGCGTCAGACGGCGGAAGATCACGGCAATCATCTGGTAGGTGGAACCGCTGCCGAGGCCGGAAGTGAGGAACAGGCCCATAAACAGGGCGAAGAAGGCGACGAAGGATCCCTGATGTCCGGCTCCCGGCAGCGTGAGGAACAGCAGCGCAGCAAACAGCGCCATCAGCACGTAGTTGATCAGGGTGACGCGGGTTCCGCCGAAGCGATCCGAGATCATGCCGCCTGCTGAGCGCGCCAGTGCGCCAATCAGCGGGCCAAAAAAGGCGTAGTGCATAATCACCACCCCGGGAAACTGCGTCTTTGTCAGCATGGCGAAACCGGCTGAAAAGCCGATAAAGGAGCCGAAGGTCGCCAGATAGAGCAGCGCCATGATCCAGAGGTGCGGACGTTTCAGCACCGGCAGCTGTTCGCGCAGCGAGGATTTCGCTGCCGCCAGATCGTTCATCCCCAGCCAGGCGGCCAGCGTGCCGATGGCCAGAAACGGCACCCAGATCCAGGCCGCATTTTCCAGCCAGAGGCTATCGCCGCTCACGGTGACTTGCCCCCCATCGGCAAAACCAAAAATGGCGCAGGAGATCGCCAGCGGGGCAACAAACTGCATGACGCTGACGCCGAGGTTCCCCAGGCCGCCATTGATGCCCAGCGCGCCGCCCTGACGGGCTTTGGGAAAGAAGAAGCTGATATTGCCCATGCTGGAGGCGAAGTTCGCCCCCCCGAAACCGCACAGCAGAGCGATCGCCATAAAGGTGGCGAAGGAGGTCTGGCTGTCCCTCACCGCAAAACCGAGCCACAGGCAGGGGACGATCAGGATGCCGGTGCTGAAGGCGGTCCAGCGGCGTCCGCCAAAGACGGGAATCACAAATGAGTAAGGCACACGCAGCAGCGCGCCGGAGACCGACGGCAGCGCGGTCAGCAGAAAGAGCTGTTCGGTGCTGAAGCGGAAGCCGACCTTATTCAGGTTAACCGCGACGGTGCTGAACAGCATCCAGACGCAGAAGCTCAACAGCAGACAGAAGACAGAGATCCAGAGGTTGCGGCTGGCGATGCGTTTACCCCGCGCCTGCCAGAAGGCCGCATTTTCCGGTTGCCACTCCTGGATCGGTGCGCCGCGCGTCGGGGTTTGCAAAGGGGCAGATTGGGTCATGACTCTCTCATCAGCAGAAGAATAATGGGGCATATCCTGCGTATCCGCCCTGCCCGCTTGCTTGATACAAATCAACGGCAATGCAGGTTATCCGGGCGTGGTCATCCTGTCTCAGCCGGGATAAGTAGCGGAGAGGCAGCAGAGAGTCATTGCAAATCATAAGGTTAATCGGCTGCACTGAAAATGGCGTGCCGGGTAGAGGGAAAATGGAAATAAAGGAGTAGTCCTTTGGGGGTATATAGCGCCCCCGCCTCACCGGTAAGATAGGCCCACGCCCGATCCGGACGGGCAGCGGCGACAGGAACAGGAGTCATGGTGACGGCAGAGACATTTACGCTTTTATTGATCGACGACCACCCCATGCTGCGCAACGGGCTGAAGCAGCTAATCGCGCTGGATGAGAGACTGCAGGTGGTTGCCGAGGCGGGAAACGGTGTGCAGGGCGTGGCGCTGGCGCAGCAGCACGATCCTGACCTGATCCTGCTGGATCTGAATATGCCGGGACTGAATGGGCTGGATACTCTGACCCGACTGCGCGAAGCCCCCCTCTCCGGGCGGGTGGTGGTGTTCAGCGTGTCGGATGAGGAAGAGGATGTCGTCAGCGCACTGCAGCGCGGCGCCGATGGCTATCTGCTGAAAGATATGGAGCCGGAAGCGCTGCTGAAAGCCCTGCATCAGGCGGCAGCCGGTCAGATCGTGCTGAGCGAGGCGTTAACGCCAATCCTGGTCACCCGGCTGCGCGACGCCCGGCCTGCCCGCCCGCGTGACATCACGCAGCTGACCCGACGCGAACGCGAAATCCTGCAGCTGATCAGCGATGGGATGACCAACAAAGCGATTGCCCGTAAGCTGACCATCAGCGAAAGCACCGTTAAGGTCCACGTCAAATATCTGCTGAAGAAGATGAACCTTAAATCCCGGCTGGAAGCCGCGGTCTGGGCGCTGCAGCACGGGCTGAACTAACCTGGCTGCCTGTAAATGATGCGTCAGAAGTCATAGAGCTTAACGGGGTTATCACGCAGTATTCTCTGCCGATCCCGGCTCTCCGGCGCCCAGACCTGCATCAGATCGAGTAACACCGCATCGTCCGGCTTATGGCTGTCCGGTTCGGTCGGGTGCGGCCAGTCGCTGCCCCATAGCAGCCGTTCCGGGTTAATCTGCACCAGTTTCTGTGCCACCGGCGTCACATCCTTATAGCCCGGCGCGCCGGTTAAGGAGTCGATATAAACCCCGGAGAGTTTTATCCAGCTTTTCCCGCCATCCAGCATCCGCTGCAGCGTGGTAAACACCGGCGACGTAATGCCCTCCGGCTGCGGCACGTGCCCCATATGATCGATCACCACCGGGGTCGGGAGTTTTTGCAGCCGGCTTTCCAGTTCGGTTAAGTGTTTACCAGAGGTCACCACCTGAATATGCCAGTTCAGGGGATTCACGCGTGCTGCTAGCTTCTCCATATCATCGAGGTTAACCGCGCTGTAACGCAGATTGAACCGGATCCCCCTGACGCCCGCCTGATGCAGCTTCTGCAGTTCATCATCGCTGACCGACGAATCCAGCACCACCACGCCGCGCGCATTTCCCCCGCTCGCCGCCAGGCCATTCAGCAGGACGCTGTTATCGGTTCCATAGCGGGAGGGCGTGACAATCACCATCCGGTTGATGCCCAGTCTCTGCTGAAGCTTCCGATAGTCTTCCAGTGAAGCGTTCGCCGGGTTCATCAGTTTTGTGCCAGGCACGGCAGGATAGCGGCTGTCGTACAGATGCATATGGCAATCGACGCTGCCTGGCGGCGGAATCAGCTGAGGTTTTTTCTCGCCCGAACTGTAAGGCACGTTTGCGAAGGCGGGAAACGTCGCCGCGAAAGCCAGCGCCGCGCCTGAGTGTAAGAAATGCCGACGGGTTAGTGACATTTATCCTCCTGATAATTAAGGTCATTAAAGCCGTTATTCAGACTTTCCGTTCCATCCTGAGCGCGACGTCATCATCCCGGCAAACTCTCCCGGTCGCCGCTATGACGGCGTGATGCTGACCTGACTGCGCCGGGTAAATTTTGCGCGCTGAAAATGTAACCCGTTGATTCAACCACTTTTGTCCGCCGGGCGCAGATGTGCGTGCCGCTTCTTTGACCGGTGTCTCTTTTTCAGGCGGGCACGGCGGACTGATTTCCTTTAATCCGCCCGACCCTGCCGGTGAACCGCACGCTCCGCGCGCAGCCGCCTGATCGGCAATCCCCCGGTGCGCTATCCTGTCAGAAATCGCGAGCCGCCTCGCAGCAGCACATCAGAGAGTGCAAAAGTGACACTTTTCTGTCGCCAGCCGCCCTGCCATTTGCCAGGATGCCTCCTGGCCGGTCAGGTTCACGGTCTGCGCATCAGGCTGGCATATGCCCTGCCCTATTCGTTATCATCTGATTATCCTGCGCGCCTGGAATGCCTTTCGGTTTCATGGGCGTTGACCGCCAGAAATTTACCGCATCAAAGATGAGTTAAAACCTTATGCAAGAGCCAACCGAAAAGGACTTTCCTTCTCACACGCCCATGATGCAGCAGTACCTGCGCCTCAAGGCCGAGCACCCTGACATTCTGCTGTTTTACCGTATGGGTGACTTCTACGAGCTGTTTTATGACGACGCGAAACGAGCCTCACAGCTGCTGGAGATTTCGCTGACCAAACGCGGCGCGTCGGCGGGTGAACCGATTCCGATGGCCGGTGTGCCCTACCATGCGGTTGAAGGGTATCTGGCTAAGCTGGTGCAGCTGGGCGAATCCGTAGCGATCTGCGAGCAGATCGGTGACCCGGCGCTGAGCAAAGGGCCGGTCGAGCGCAAAGTGGTGCGTATCGTTACGCCGGGAACCATCAGCGATGAGGCGTTGTTGCAGGAGCGGCACGACAACCTGCTGGCGGCGATTGTGCAAAGCCCGCGGGGATTTGGCTACGCCACGCTCGACATCAGCTCGGGCCGTTTTCGCCTCAGCGAACCTGCCGATGCCGAAACTATGGCGGCAGAGCTGCAGCGCACCAACCCGGCCGAGCTGCTCTACCCTGAAGATTTCCAGGCGATGTCACTGATCGATCAGCGTCGTGGCCTGCGCCGCCGTCCGCTGTGGGAGTTTGAGATCGACACCGCCCGGCAGCAGCTCAATCTGCAGTTCGGCACCCGTGACCTTAACGGGTTTGGCGTGGAGAATGCGCAGCTCGGACTGAGTGCGGCGGGCTGTCTGCTGCAGTATGCCAAAGATACCCAGCGCACCACTCTGCCGCACATCCGCTCGCTGAGCATGGAGCGGCAGCAGGACAGCATCATTATGGATGCGGCCACCCGCCGTAATCTGGAGATCACTCAGAACCTGGCAGGCGGCACCGACAACACCCTGGCGGCGGTGCTGGACAAAACGGTCACCCCGATGGGAAGCCGGATGCTCAAACGCTGGCTGCATATGCCGCTGCGCGACGTGCGCACGATCACCCAGCGTCAGGAGTCGATTGCAGAACTGCAGCCTCTCAGTGAGGTGCTTCAGCCGGTGTTGCGTCAGGTCGGCGATCTGGAACGAATCCTGGCCCGCCTGGCGCTGCGCACCGCCCGCCCGCGCGATCTGGCCCGCATGCGGCACGCTTTTCAGCAGCTGCCGGAGCTTAACCAGCTGCTGGCCGATGTTGAAGCGCCACAGCTGCAGAAGCTGCGCACCCAGATGGGCGAGTTCGCCGCGCTGCGTGAGCTGCTGGAGCAGGCGATCATCGACTCCCCGCCGGTGCTGATCCGCGACGGCGGCGTGATTGCTCCCGGTTACAACGCCGAGCTGGATGAGTGGCGTGCGCTGGCCGATGGTGCAACGGACTATCTCGACAGGCTGGAGATTCGCGAACGCGAGAAGCTGGGACTGGATACCCTCAAGGTTGGCTTTAACGGCGTACACGGCTACTTCATCCAGGTAAGCCGCGGGCAGAGCCATCAGGTGCCGATGCACTATGTCCGTCGCCAGACCCTGAAAAATGCGGAACGCTACATCATCCCGGAGCTGAAAGAGTACGAAGACAAGGTACTGACCTCGAAGGGGAAAGCGCTGTCGCTGGAAAAAAGCCTCTATGAGGCGCTGTTCGATCAGCTGCTGCCGCATCTTGAAGCGTTGCAGCTGAGTGCCGCTGCGCTGGCAGAGCTGGATGTGCTGAGCAATCTGGCCGAGCGCGCCTGGACGCTGAACTACTGCCGGCCGGTGTTGCAGGATAAAGCCGGGATCAAAATCAGCGGCGGCCGTCATCCGGTGGTCGAACAGGTGCTGAAAGAGCCGTTTATTGCGAACCCGCTCTCCCTGGCCCCTCAGCGCAGAATGCTGATCATTACCGGTCCGAACATGGGCGGTAAAAGTACCTATATGCGTCAGGCGGCGCTGATTGCGCTGATGGCGTGGATTGGCAGTTTTGTTCCCGCCGATGAGACGCTGATTGGCCCGCTGGATCGCATCTTCACCCGCGTGGGTGCCGCTGACGATCTCGCTTCCGGACGCTCGACCTTTATGGTGGAGATGACCGAAACCGCCAACATCCTGCACAACGCCACCGAAAACAGTCTGGTGCTGATGGATGAGATTGGACGCGGTACCTCCACCTACGACGGCTTATCGCTGGCCTGGGCCTGTGCCGAAAACCTGGCCAACCGCATTAAAGCGATGACGCTGTTCGCGACCCATTACTTCGAGCTGACGACCCTGCCGGAGAAAATGGAGGGCGTGGTGAACGTTCACCTGGACGCGGTGGAGCACGGTGACACCATCGCCTTTATGCACAGCGTGCAGGAGGGGGCCGCCAGCAAGAGCTATGGTCTGGCCGTGGCAGCGCTGGCGGGGGTGCCCAAAGAGGTCATCAGACGCGCGCGCAGCAAGCTGAAAGAGCTGGAGACCGTCTCCAGTCACTCCGCCTCATCGACGGTCGATGGTTCTCAGCTGCCGCTGCTGGTTGAAGAGACCTCACCGGCGGTAGAAGCCCTGGAGGCGCTGGACCCGGATACGCTGACGCCGCGTCAGGCGCTCGACTGGATCTATCGCCTTAAGTCGCTGGTCTGAAGGTTCGCCGTGCCGCGTGAAAGCGCGGACCGGCCCGCTACGTTTCTGCCTGACCTTTTCTGCAGACATAAAAAAAGCGGTGGTTTTCACCACCGCTTTTCGCATTCATGCTCAGATCAGTTATTCACGAAACAGTGCTTCAATGTTGAGGCCCTGCGCCTGCAGGATTTCGCGCAGACGGCGCAAACCTTCAACCTGAATCTGACGGACACGCTCACGGGTTAAGCCGATTTCACGGCCGACATCCTCAAGCGTTGCCGCTTCATAGCCCAACAGGCCGAAACGACGTGCCAGCACTTCACGCTGCTTGGCGTTCAGTTCGAACAGCCATTTGACGATGCTTTGTTTCATGTCATCGTCCTGCGTGGTGTCTTCCGGGCCGTTGTCTTTCTCATCGGCCAGAATATCCAGCAGCGCTTTTTCAGAATCCCCGCCTAATGGCGTGTCAACCGAGGTAATGCGTTCGTTGAGACGCAACATACGGCTTACGTCATCAACCGGTTTATCAAGCTGCTCCGCGATCTCTTCCGCACTCGGCTCATGGTCGAGCTTGTGGGACAGTTCACGCGCAGTACGCAGATAAACGTTCAGTTCTTTAACAATGTGAATCGGCAGACGGATAGTACGGGTTTGATTCATGATCGCCCGTTCAATGGTCTGACGAATCCACCAGGTGGCGTACGTTGAGAAACGGAACCCGCGCTCCGGGTCAAATTTCTCAACGGCGCGAATCAGGCCGAGGTTACCTTCTTCAATCAGGTCCAGCAGGGCTAAACCACGATTGCTGTAACGACGGGCGATTTTCACCACCAGGCGTAAGTTACTTTCGATCATACGGCGACGGGAAGGAATATCACCCCGCAATGCACGGCGAGCGAAGAAAACTTCTTCCTCTGCCGTTAACAACGGAGAATAGCCAATCTCCCCAAGATAGAGCTGCGTCGCATCTAAAACACGCTGCGTCGCACCCTGTGATAGCAATTCTTCTTCCGCTACGTCGCTATCACTGGCTTCGTTTTCAACGAGTGCTTTCTCGTCAAAAATTTCAGCTCCGTTCTCATCGAATTCCGCGTTCTCATGTAACTCGTTTACTTTCAGCGTATTCTGGCTCATAAGCGGCTCCTACCCGTGATTCCAGGGCAGAACATAAAAAGGGTCTGTTCTGCCGGATTATCGCTGCGGTAAATAACGCAACGGGTTTACGGATTTCCCCTTGTAACGAATTTCAAAATGTAATCTGACTGAACTGGTTCCGGTGCTACCCATGGTAGCGATCTTCTGCCCCGCCTTAACTTCCTGTTGTTCCCGAACCAGCATTGTATCGTTGTGGGCGTAGGCACTCAGGTAATCATCGTTGTGTTTAATGATGATTAAATTACCGTACCCCCGGAGTGCGTTACCTGCGTAAACCACGCGTCCTGATGCGGTGGAAACGACAGATTGTCCGCGCGTTCCGGCGATATCGATCCCTTTATTGCCACCTTCGGCGGCAGAGAAGTTATCGATAATCTTCCCATCGGTCGGCCAGCGCCAGCTTCCGACCGGCGTTGAACTGTTGGTGGTACTGCTCACCGTTGGGGGGGCGGTAACGACTGGAGCTGTTGTCGTTGCAACATTTGCTCCTTTCGAAGGCAACAATTTGCTGCCACCCGAATTACCCGAATCATCAGAATACGTAATAACAGGTTGCTGTGCAACAACAGGCGCTTTAATTTGTGGCGACGCCGGGACACCGCCCTGCGTTGCATCAGCAACGGTAATGGGATTTCCGCCCGTAATCGGCTGACCTGACCCATTTCCAATCTGCAGCGTTTGCCCCACATTCAGGCTGTAGGGCGCAGGAACGTTGTTGCGCTGGGCTAAATCGCGGAAGTCGTTGCCGGTAATCCAGGCAATGTAAAACAATGTGTCACCGCGCTTAACGGTATATGTTTCACCGGAGTAACTACCCTTTGGAATATTCTGATAACTGCGGTTGTACACAATCCGGCCATTCTGTGTCTCAACATTATCGCTGGTACTAATCATTCCACCGCTACGGGGAGCAGATCCTGAATTTGTGCTTAACATTTGTCCCTGGGCAGGTGTGGCAGGTACGCCGCCCGAAACCATGCCTGTGTCAGACGGGCTGCTGTTCATGCCGCTATTGTCGCCCACGCGACTGATGGGCGCCTGCGAGTTGTCGCTGGAGCTGCAGCCTGCCAGCCAGAAACCTACCAGTGAAAGCGCCGCCAGACGGCGTAACTGAAAAAGTGTGCTTCCCGTGCTCATTAATCCCCCGTGATGGCAACTCTGATCTATCTGTTTCACTGTATCTGCCAGCAGAATGCTCTGCGTGACGCGATAAAAGCTGTGTTTTCGTTAGGTAAACCGGATAGTAACAACATCAGGTACGTGGTGCCATGAAACAGTTGTGAAGAAATACGTAGAGGGTCAGGCCAGGTCGCCCTGCACCAGCGGAACAAAACGCACCGGCTCGATGGTCTCTTCCGTCACCTCTTTTCCCTGACGACGCAGCCGTTTCAGTACCTGCTGATCTTCCCCCACCGGCAGCACCATAATGCCGCCTTCTGCCAGCTGCGCTATCAGCGCAATCGGAATTTCCGGCGGGGCCGCCGTGACGATAATCGCATCGAACGGGCCACGGGATGGCCAGCCCTGCCAGCCGTCGCCATGGCGGGTGGAGACATTGTGCAGATCGAGCTGTTTCAGCCGGCGCTTGGCCTGCCACTGCAGCCCTTTAATCCGCTCCACGGAATAGACGTGATCAACCAGGTGGGCCAGAATGGCGGTCTGATAACCCGAACCGGTGCCGATCTCCAGCACCCGCGAATGGGGATTCAGCCCGAGCAGCGCGGTCATCCGCGCCACCATGTAAGGCTGTGAGATGGTCTGACCGGAGCCGATAGGCAGAGCGACATTGTCCCAGGCCTTGTGCTCGAACGCCTCATCGATAAAGCGTTCGCGTGGCACCTCGCTGATGG
Source organism: Type-F symbiont of Plautia stali (assembly GCF_059731105.1). Classification (NCBI taxonomy): domain Bacteria; kingdom Pseudomonadati; phylum Pseudomonadota; class Gammaproteobacteria; order Enterobacterales; family Enterobacteriaceae; species Type-F symbiont of Plautia stali. Next base: position 3,230,261 of record NZ_AP035909.1, read on the forward strand.
CTTTCAGCAGGTTTTCGTCATGGATGCCCTGCTGACGCAGTTGTGACAGCAACGTCTCAATACGCCGATTCACCATGCCAGATTCACCTCAGCTTTCGCCAGCCAGTCGCTGAGCACCTCCTGGGCACTGTGCGCCGTTAAATCGACGTGCAGCGCGGTGACAGAGACATAGCCCTGATCCACGGCGGCGAAGTCCGTATCCGGCCCGGCATCCAGTTTTTCACCCGGCGGGCCAATCCAGTAGAGGGTATTGCCGCGCGGGTCCTGCTGCGCAATCACCTGATCGGCCGGATGGCGGCTGCCACAGCGCGTCACGCGAATGCCCCGGAGTTCGGAGAGCGGCAGATCGGGCACGTTGATATTGAGAATGCGACCGGTGCGCAGCGGCTCATGCGTCAGCGCCCGGAGAAGCGCACAGGTCACCGCCGCGGCTGTCTCGTAGTGCTGATGACCATTGAGCGAAACGGCGATCGCCGGTAAGCCCAGGTGTCTCCCCTCCATCGCCGCCGCGACCGTGCCGGAGTAAATCACATCATCCCCCAGGTTGGGACCGGCATTGATGCCTGACACCACAATATCGGGCCGCGGCTGCATCAGAGCATTCACCCCCAGATAGACACAGTCGGTCGGGGTACCCATCTGCACCGCGATATCGCCGTTTTCATGGGTGAACGTTCGCAGGGGCGTTTCCAGGGTGAGCGAGTTTGACGCACCGCTTCGGTTACGATCGGGGGCAACCACCTGCACGTCAGCAATCTGCCGCAGGGCTTTCGCCAGAGTCTGAATACCTGGCGCATGAATGCCGTCATCGTTGCTGAGCAATATCCGCATTTCGTTCTGACCTTTTTTTATTCGACTGGTCGCCGCGACTGAACCTGTCTGAACGGCATGGCAACAGGTGAGGAATGGGCGGCGATTTTTGCATTCTAGCGAGGCACGCAAGGAAGTGGTAGGCGTAAATCACACAGCTGAGGGGGGTTGCCGCAACATTCCCCACACAGCGGGTCAGGTTGCGGCGAAGATTACTCATCAATCTGATCGGACGCGTCGGCCTGAACCAGCAGTTCTCTGACGACGCTGGTGGCGAAGCTGCCTGCGGGCAGCCAGAACGTCAGCTCCAGCGTCACCTCATCCCACCAGCTCCAGCGCAGATCGCGCGGCACGACCAGCATGGCACGGCGTGCGGCATCCACCCGCTCGCGCTCAATCAGGCCGGTCAGCAGGGTTTCGCCAGCCAGCACCTGCTCTTCAAAAGCCAGCGCATCCGCCTGCGGACCCGGCTCGCCCCGCCCCGGCAGCGGCGCGGTGATGCGCAGTTCATGCTGTTCAACCCGGCGCTGGCACGCTTCCAGCTCATCCGGCTGCGCAACAAACCAGCTGCCTCGCCCGGTCAGCTGCAGGGCATCGCCGTTAAGGACCTGACTCAGGCCGCCCTGCTGTGCCAGACGCGCACTGGTCACCTGATTAAACAGCGCACTGCGCGCGGCAGAGAGCATCAGGCTGCGCTTGTTGCGATCGCGCAGGGTAATCTCGTTGCGCGCCCACTTCTCTGCGATCACCAGGTTATTGCCGCCGCGCCCGAAACGCTGCTCACCGAAATAGTTCGGCACGCCCGCGTCACGAATCTGCGTCAGGCGCGTCTCAACCGCCTCACGGTCACTGATCTGGCGGATGACCAGCCGGAACGCATTTCCGGCCAGCGCGCCGGTGCGCAGCTTGCGCTTGTGGCGTACCGCCTGCAGGATCTCAACCCCCTCCAGCGCAAAACCGCGCAGATCGGGCATCGCATTCCCCGGCAGACGGAAACAGAGCGTCTGCTCCGTCACGGCATGGCGATCCTTCATCCCGGCATAGCTCATGTCACGCTGATGCACACCGAGATATTTCGCCAGCGCCTCCGCCACGAAACGGGTATTCGCGCCCACTTTACGGATGCGCACCAGCAGATGCTCACCTTCCCCATCCGGGCCATAACCGAGATCTTCAACCACCACAAAATCTTCCGGGCTGGCTTTGATGACGCCGGTGGCAGCGGGCGTGCCGTGCAGATAGTGAAGCGTCATTGAGTGTCGGCTTTCAGCAGCAGGGCCACCGCTTCGCAGGCGATCCCTTCACCGCGCCCGGTAAAGCCCAGCTTTTCGGTCGTGGTGGCTTTGACATTGACCGCATCCATGTGACACCCCAGATCTTCCGCGATGTTGATGCGCATCTGCGGCACATGCGGCAGCATTTTCGGCGCCTGGGCAATCAGGGTGACATCCACGTTACCGATGCGATAGCCTTTGGCTTCGATACGACGCCAGGCCTCGCGCAGCAGGCCGCGGCTGTCCGCGCCTTTAAACGCGGGATCGGTATCCGGAAACAGCTTGCCAATATCACCCATGGCGACCGCGCCCAGCAGCGCGTCCGTCAGCGCATGCAGCGCCACATCACCATCGGAATGGGCGATAAACCCCTGCTCAAACGGGATCCGCACACCGCCAATCACTAACGGACCCTCTCCGCCAAAGGCGTGAACGTCAAAACCGTGACCGATACGCATCATGCGCTCTCCTTTAATTGAATCTGACTCAGATAAAAAGCCGCCAGCGCCAGATCTTCTGGCCGGGTGACTTTGATGTTATCACTGCGTCCGCTGACCAGCAGCGGATGGTAGCCGCAATACTCCAGCGCCGAGGCCTCATCCGTAATGGTTGCGCCCTCGGTCAGTGCCCGCGTCAGGCAGGCTGTCAGCAGCGCATGCGGGAAAAACTGGGGGGTTAAGGCGTGCCAGAGATCGTCACGCTCTACCGTGTGGGCCACCGCGGCTTTGCCCGGCTCGCCCCGCTTCATGGTGTCGCGCACCGGTGCGGCCAGAATCCCGCCGACGTGGCTCTGTTCGCGCACGTTAAGCAGCTGCTGCAGGTCGTCGGGATGCAGACAGGGACGGGCAGCATCGTGAACCAGAACCCACGCGGAACCCTGCGCGGCCTGCAGGCCAGCCAGCACCGATTCGGCGCGGGTCTCTCCGCCGGTGACCCTGAGTACGCGCGGATCGCGCGCCAGCGGCAGTGAGGCGAAGTGCTGATCGTCGGGACTGAGGGCGACAATAACCTGTTTAATGGCAGGATGGGAAAACAGACGTGCAATGCTGTGTTCCAGAAGGGTGTGCTGACCAATCGTCAGATACTGCTTAGGACAGGTTGCCTGCATGCGGCTGCCGATCCCGGCCGCGGGCACCACGGCAATCACATCCGCAAGGGAGGCCAGAGTATTCATGTTTTATCGTTGTTGGTTTTGCGCTGATTGTTGCGCGTTGCGTTTGTTCTGGTCAGGCACCAGACGATAGAAGGTCTCACCGGGCTTAATCATGCCCAGCTCATTGCGTGCACGCTCCTCGATCGCTTCCGAGCCGCCATTGAGGTCATCAATTTCGGCAAACAGCTGATCGTTGCGCGATTTCAGTTTGGCATTGTTAGCCTGTTGCACCGCGACATCATCATTGACGCGCGTATAGTCGTGGATGCCATTTTTCCCCAGCCACAATGAATATTGCAGCCAGCCGAGCAGCACCAGTAACAGTAACGTCAGTTTTCCCATCCCGCCCCCTAAAAACGGCCCAATCATCCCATAACTTTGCACAGGACTCCACACCAGCGGAGAAAATGGCGCGCTTTGCCGCGCGTCTGCACAAAATATGAATCAGCAGCGATTCCAGGGGGAAAAGATTTGTAACCGGCCGATGCGTTTGCACATCAGCGCAGGGGCATCAGCGCTTACCAGCCGGAGAGAAAAGAGAACATTAACCAGAAGAGGGAGACCACCAGAATCACGGTGGCGAGTGCGGTCCAGAGCCACTGTCCGCTGAGCAGGGTATTCAGGGCAATACCGGCGACCACCGCAACCGGCAGCAGCGACAGAAAGAATGGCCAGGTATAAAGAAAGAAAAACAGCGTGTTAGAGCCGAACAGCAGGAAGGGGATCGCCAGCGCACACCAGTAAGCGAGAAAGCCGATCACGCAGCCCGGCAGCAGTGAGCGCGGCTCATCCGGGGTGGTGTCATCTTTACGAGCGAGCAGTGGGGTTATGTTCTGCATAGGCATCCTGTTGGTGCGAGGGCGGCAAATCAGAGACGATTTGCCGCTGTCTCTTCAGGATCTGATGATATCGCGGTCACGCAGCAGGTCTAACAATTGGGCGGCCAGTTTTGTAACCAATTGTTCGCCATCCAGCTGAATTTCCGGGCTCTCCGGGGCTTCATAAACGCTGTCGATGCCGGTGAAGTTTCGCAGTTCTCCGGCACGGGCTTTGCGGTATAACCCTTTAGGATCGCGCGCCTCGCACACCGCTAACGGCGTATCGACAAACACCTCGATAAACTGTCCCGGTTCCAGCAGATCGCGCACCATCTGCCGCTCGGCGCGATGCGGTGAAATAAAGGCGGTGAGCACCACTAATCCGGCATCCACCATCAGTTTCGCCACTTCGCCGACCCGACGGATATTCTCTTTGCGGTCGCCATCGCTGAAACCGAGGTCACGGCACAGGCCGTGACGCACATTATCCCCATCCAGCAGATAGGTACTGACACCGATGCGGTGCAGCGCCTGCTCCAGCGCACCGGCGACCGTGGATTTCCCCGAGCCCGACAGCCCGGTGAACCACAGCACCACGCCCTGATGGCCGTGCTGCTGTTCGCGTGCCGCGCGGGTGACCGGATGGTCATGCCACACCACGTTGTCGTCGTGCTGCGCCATTATTGACCGCCCAGCAGATCGCGTGCGTTCCAGTGTGGGAAGTGACGGCGCACCAGCGCATTCAGTTCCAGCTCAAAGGCGCTGAACTCACCTGTATTGACCGGCACATCCTGGTTGGGCTGATGGATCATGCCCGCCCCGACCGTAACGTTGCTCAGGCGATCGATAAAGATCATGCCGCCGGTCACCGGGTTCTGCTGATAGCTGTCGAGCACCATCGGTTCATTGAAGACGATCTCAATGCGGCCGATTCCGTTCAGCGGCAGCGCCTCGACCTGATGGGTCTCCAGCGAGTTGATGTCGACCTGATGCAGCACCTTTTCGACCCGGCCACGGGTTTTCTTACCGGCGATTTTCAGATCGTAGCTCTGACCCGCCTGCAGCGGCTGCTCCGCCATCCACACCACGTCTACGCTGGCCGACTGCACCGCCGTCAGCGTTTCGCTGGCGTCCACCAGCAGATCGCCACGGCTGATATCAATCTCATCCTGCAGCACCAGGGTAATCGCCTCCCCTGCTCCCGCGTCCTGCAGATCGCCATCAAAGGTCACAATGCGGGCAATCGTCGACTCCACACCAGACGGCAGCACTTTAACGCGCTGACCCACCTGCACGCTGCCTGACGCCAGGGTACCGGCATAGCCACGGAAATCGAGGTTAGGACGGTTCACATACTGCACCGGGAAACGCATCGGCTGATGGTCGACAACGCGCTTCAGCTCCACGGTCTCCAGCACGTCCAGCAGCGTCGGGCCGGTGTACCACGGCATGGTCTGGCTGGCCGTCGCAACGTTGTCCCCTTCCAGCGCCGACATCGGCACAAAGCGGATGTCGAGATCGTCCGGCAGCTGGGCGGCGAAATCGAGATAATCCTGTTTGATCGCCTCGAAGCGATCCTGACTGTAGTCCACCAGATCCATCTTGTTGATCGCCACCACCAGGTTCTTAATGCCCAGCAGCGTCGAGATAAAGCTGTGACGACGGGTCTGATCCAGCACGCCTTTTCGCGCGTCGATCAGCAGGATCGCCAGGTCGCAGGTGGAGGCCCCGGTCGCCATGTTGCGGGTGTACTGCTCATGGCCCGGCGTGTCGGCAATAATGAATTTACGCTTTTCGGTCGAGAAGTAGCGGTAGGCCACGTCGATGGTAATGCCCTGCTCACGCTCCGCCTGAAGACCGTCCACCAGCAGCGCCAGATCGAGCTTCTCGCCCTGGGTGCCGTGACGTTTGCTGTCGTTGTGCAGTGAAGAGAGCTGGTCTTCATAGATCTGACGGGTGTCGTGCAGCAGACGTCCAATCAGGGTACTTTTTCCATCGTCCACGCTGCCGCAGGTCAAAAAACGCAGCAGGCTCTTGTGTTGCTGAGCGGTCAGCCAGGCTTCAACGCCGCCCTGGTCGGCAATCTGTTGTGCAATTACGGTATTCATCTGGCGTCTCCTTAGAAATAACCCTGGCGTTTTTTCAGTTCCATCGAACCGGACTGGTCGCGGTCGATCATGCGGCCCTGACGCTCACTGGTGGTGGACACCAGCATCTCTTCGATGATCTCCGGCAGCGTCTGCGCTTCGGACTCTACTGCACCGGTCAGCGGCCAGCAGCCGAGGGTACGGAAACGGACCATCCGTTGGGTAATCTCTTCACCCGGCTGCAGATTGATACGATCGTCATCAATCATCATCAGCATGCCGTCACGCTCCAGCACCGGACGCGGCGCGGCGAGATAGAGCGGCACGATCTCGATGTTTTCCAGGAAGATATACTGCCAGATATCCAGTTCGGTCCAGTTCGACAGCGGAAAAACGCGGATGCTTTCGCCCTTGTTGATCTGACCGTTGTAGTTGTGCCACAGCTCAGGGCGCTGGTTTTTCGGGTCCCAGCGATGGAAGCGGTCACGGAACGAGTAGATACGCTCTTTGGCGCGCGACTTCTCTTCATCGCGACGTGCGCCGCCGAAGGCCGCGTCAAAACCATATTTGTCCAGCGCCTGCTTCAGCCCTTCCGTTTTCATGATGTCGGTGTGTTTGGCGCTGCCGTGGACAAACGGGTTAATGCCCATCGCCACCCCTTCCGGGTTGCGGTGAACGATCAGCTCGGCACCCATCGCTTTCACAGTGCGGTCACGGAATTCATACATCTCGCGGAATTTCCAGCCGGTGTCCACATGCAGCAACGGAAACGGCAGCGTGCCCGGATAGAACGCTTTGCGTGCCAGGTGCAGCATGACCGAAGAGTCTTTGCCGATGGAGTACATCATCACCGGGTTGCTGAACTCTGCAGCCACTTCGCGAATGATATGGATGCTCTCCGCCTCCAGCTGACGCAGATGAGTGAGTCGTTTTTGGTCCATGATTTTCCCTCAAGCCAGATTGACAACGGCGGACTCGCGAGCCCCCTGCTGTGCTGAATGTTTAAACCAGGCGAGTTGCCCGTGCAGATTAACCACCTCTCCGATCACCAGCAGCGCCGGAGTAGGTGCCGAGGCGGCCAGCGCCTCAAGGTGTTCTAAGGTGCCGGTCAGCACCTGCTGATCCTGACGGGTGCCGCGACTGATCACCGCCACTGGCGTTGATGGTGCACGACCATGCTGAATCAGCGCCGCGCTGATCAGGGCCGCTTTAACCGTTCCCATGTAGATCGCCAGCGTCTGACGCGCACGCGCCAGCGATGGCCAGTCAATATCATCCCCATCGGGACGGCAGTGACCGGTAATAAACATCACGCTCTGGGCATAATCGCGGTGGGTCAGCGGAATCCCGGCATAGGCCGTCGCACCGGCAGCCGCGGTGACGCCCGGCACCACCTGGAACGGGATCCCCGCCTGATGTGCCGCCTGCAGCTCTTCGCCGCCGCGGCCGAAGATAAAGGGATCGCCGCCCTTGAGGCGCACCACCCGCTTGCCTTTCTTCGCCAGCGCGACCAGCAACTGATTAATCTCTTCCTGCGGCAACGTATGCGCGCTGGCGCGTTTACCGACGCAGATGCGGTCGGCGTCACGACGCACCAGGTCCAGCACCTCTTCGCTGACCAGATGGTCATAGAGCACCACATCGGCTAACTGCATTACCTGCAGGCCACGCAGCGTCAGCAGGCCGCTGTCGCCCGGCCCGGCACCGACCAGAAAGATCTCGCCCTGACGGGTTGGCTCTTCCAGCAGTTCACGATCCAGCGTGCGCTTCGCCTCTTCGACGTTACCGGCGGACATCTGACTGGCGAACAGACCGTCGAAGGCCCGCTCCCAGAAACGCCGACGATCGGACATGCGGCTGAAGCGCTGTTTGACCTTATCGCGCCACAGCCCGGCTACCTCCGCCATCTGACCCAGACTGGCGGGCAGCAGCGTTTCGATTTTTTCGCGCAGCATGCGCGCCAGTACCGGCGCGGTGCCGCTGGAGGAGATCGCCACTACCAGCGGTGAGCGGTCAACAATCGACGGGAAGATAAAGGTGCATTTTGGCTGGTCGTCGACCACGTTAACCAGCTTATGCCGCGCGTTAGCGGCTTCAAAAACCTGGGTGTTGAGATGGTTATCGTCGGTGGCAGCAATCACCAGGAAAACGCCATCCAGCTGAGCCGGATCAAATTCGGTCGCCACCCACTCCAGCTCCTGCTTATCCAGCAGTTCCTGCAGTTCCGGGCAGAGTTCACGAGAAGCGATCTGAACACGCGCGCGCGCGCGACGCAGCAGTTCAATTTTTCGCGCCGCAATATCTCCACCGCCGACAACCAGAACCGGGCGGCCAGAGAGATCGGCAAAAAGAGGCAAATAGTCCACGTTAACCCTGATGTTTTAACTTTGTATTAACGGGACTATACGTCGCTGAGTTTATTCAGATGAAATTACGAATTGGAATGAGTAGTTACCGAATGGAATAACGGTGGCGCAAAGCACAGAACAATTTGATCTTAACAGATGAAATGTAATGGCTTTTCCGTGAACAGGCTCACAGATTCCTCCGCACCTGCTGCGCTGCAAAAGCAGATAAGTGCCAGTGCAAAGGTCTGCCTCTCTGTGCCGGAGGCGACAGCGCCCGATTCCACTAACAGGATTGCGGGACAAAAAGCGTATAATACGCCCGGCATGAGCGGCCCTGGCCCCTGTACAGGCCCGCTCCGGACAAATAAAAAAAAGGATGCACTATGTTTTGTTCCCTCCGTCTGAGGGTTGCCACTCTTTTGTCTGGCGCACTCCTCTCCCCGCTGGCACTGGCCACGCCGCCCGGCCAGTTTGCCGAGCAGCAGGTCCGGCACATCGCCACCTTTTTCCCGGGCCGCATGAGTGGCAGCCCGGCAGAGCTGATGGCGGCTGACTATCTGCAGCAGCAATTTACCGCGCTGGGTTATCAGACCAATACCCGCCAGTTCAACACCGGTTACAACTGGCAGGAAGAGGATGGCTCGCGGCGCTGGCACAAGCTGACCGCCACCTCGGTCATTGCCGCACGCGCCGGCAGCGTGCCGCAGGAGATCCTGATCGTGGCCCATCTGGATACCTGGACGCCGCTGAACAGCGCTCAGGTTCACCGCAATCTGGGCGGCCTGCGTCTGCAGGGGGTGGATGATAACGCCTCAGGGCTGGGCGTGATGCTGGAACTGGCGCAGCAGCTGAGTCAGAAACCGCTGCACTATGGCGTCCGCTTTGTGGCGCTGAGCGCCGGAGAAGCCGATCTGCACGGCATGGATGACTATGTGGAGCGGATGAGCGCGCGTGAGAAGAAGAACACCCTGCTGGTCATCGATCTCAACAGCCTGATCACCGGCGATCACCTCTATTTTAACAGCGGCATGAATACGCCCCGGGCGGTACGCAAGCAGACCAGCGATCGGGCGCTGCTGCTGGCCCGCCAGCTCGGCATTCCCGCCGCCAGTCATCAGCTGACCCGCAAAGATGTCAGCGGGCTGAATGCCTTTGACAGGGCGGGCTTTCCGCTGCTGGATGTGACCGCCAGTAACTGGACGCTGGGGAATAAAGATGGCGCGCTGCAGCGTCACCGCAGCCGCCACTTTCCCGATGGCGTCACCCGCCATCAGACTGACCTGGATAATCTGAACTACCTTGACCGCTGGCTGCCGGGTCAGATAGCCCGGCGAACCCATGACAGTGTCAGCGTGCTGCTGCCGCTGCTCAGAGAACTGACCAATCCCAACGTGTGAGGATCTGACATGTACGTCGTCATTCTGAATTACATTCGTCCGGTAGAGGAAGTTGAAACCCTGCTGGCTGGCCATATCGACTGGCTCAATCGCTATTTTGACGCGGACATTTTTATTGCGGCGGGACGGAAAGATCCGCGTACCGGCGGCATGCTGCTGGTGAGGGATATTGAGCGTGAACGGCTGGAGGCGATCTTAGCGGAAGATCCTTTTGTCGCCGTGGCGCAGTATGAGGTGACAAAGGTGAATGTAACGCGGGCAGCGGAAGCCTTCAGTGGCTTAACCGGCGTCTGAGACCGGGCAGTAACGCCCTTCTCTCCCGCCAGCCTGGGGGGAGAGAAGAGGCGCGGGATTCAGCCTTCGTGCAGGCCGCACTCACGCTTAAGACCGAAGAAGCGGGTCTCTTCTTCTGCCATACCCGGCTCCCACTTGCGGGTGGTGTGGGTATCGCCCACCGAGAGATAGCCCTCATCCCACAGCGGATGGTATTTCAGCTTGTGCTGTTCCAGATACTGATGAATCTTCCGGTTATCCCAGTCGATAATCGGCAGCACCTTAAAGACGCCGCGCTGCACGCCCAGCACCGGCAGATTCGCCCGGCTGCCCGACTGATCGCGGCGCAAACCGGCAAACCAGGTCTGCGCGCCCAGGGTTTCCAGCGCGCGGTTCATCGGTTCGACTTTGTTAATCTCGTTATACTTCTCAATCCCCTCGACGCCCTGCTCCCACAGTTTGCCGTAGCGCGCTTCCTGCCAGGCCGGGGAGGTTTCGGCGCGGAACACTTTGAGGTTGAGATTGAGCTGGTCTGCCAGCTCATCAATAAAACGGTAAGTCTCCGGGAAGAGATAGCCGGTGTCAGTCAGGATCACCGGAATATCGGGCTGCTGACGCGTCACCAGGTGCAGCGACACCGCGGCCTGAATACCGAAGCTGGAGGAGAGTACATAGGCGCCCGGCAGATGCTCCAGCGCCCAGCTGACCCGCTCTTCTGCTGACGCCTTCTCCAGCTGCGCATTGGTCGCTGCCAGCGCCATTGCACGCTGGACTTTGGACATCTCATTCAGTGCTGCGAGGTCAGGATGACTCATTTTGCCTCCTCCCAAAAGTCGCGTGCCGGGTCCAGCACCGGCGCGACAATGCCCGCGCGGATGGTGAAGTCACCAAAGCCTTCTGCGGCCTGGCGCTCGGTGGCCCAGCGTCCCACCAGCTCATCAATGGTGGCGAGAATTTCGCTTTCGTTAATGTTCTCACGGTACATGCGGGGAATACGCGTTCCGGTGCGGTTTCCGCCCAGATGCAGGTTATAGCGGCCTGGCGCTTTACCCACCAGACCCAGCTCTGCCAGCATGGCACGACCACAACCGTTCGGACAACCGGTAACGCGTAACACTATGTGCTCATCACCGACGCCGTGCGCATGCATGATGCCCTCGACTTTGGTCACGAAGGCGGGCAGGAAGCGTTCTGCTTCCGCCATCGCCAGCGGACAGGTCGGGAAGGCCACGCAGGCCATCGAGTTTTCGCGCTGCGGCGTGACGTGATCCATCAGACCATGTTCACGGGCGATCGCTTCAATCTTCGCTTTCTCGCTCTCCGGCACGCCCGCCACAATCAGGTTCTGGTTGGCGGTCAGGCGGAAATCGCCCTGATGAACTTTCGCAATTTCGGCAATGCCGCTCTTCAGCGGACGGCCCGGATAGTCGAGCAGGCGACCATTCTCGATAAACAGCGTCAGGTGCCATTTATTGTCGATGCCTTTAATCCAGCCAATGCGATCGCCACGGGTGGTGAATTCATACGGGCGGATCGGCTCAAAGGTCACGCCGGCACGTTTTTCCACTTCCGCCTTAAAGGTCTCGACGCCCACGCGCTCCAGGGTGTACTTGGTTTTGGCGTTTTTACGGTCGGTACGGTTACCCCAGTCGCGCTGGGTGGTGACAACCGCTTCAGCCACGTCGAGGATCTTATCCACCGGGAAGTAGCCAAACTCGCTGGCGGTGCGTGCGTAGGTCGCTTTGTTGCCGTGCTCGATCGACAGGCCGCCGCCTACCAGCAGGTTAAAGCCCACCAGCTTGCCATTTTCAGCGATCGCCACGAAGTTCAGGTCGTTGGCGTGCAGATCCACGTCGTTGTGCGGCGGGATCACCACCGTCGTTTTGAACTTACGCGGCAGATAGGTTTCACCGAGGATCGGCTCTTCATCGGTGGTCGCGATCTTTTCCTTATCCCACCAGATCTCGGCATAGGCACGGGTGCGCGGCAGCAGATGCTCAGAGAGCTTCTTCGCCCACTCATACGCTTCCTGATGCAGTTCCGACTCAACCGGGTTCGAGGTGCAGAGCACGTTACGGTTGACGTCGTTGGCGGTCGCCAGCGCGTCCAGCCCCACTTCGTGCAGCATCTGATGCGTCGGCTTCACGTTCTTTTTCAGAATGCCGTGAAACTGGAAGGTCTGACGGTTGGTCAGACGGATGCTGCCATAAAGGGTTTTGTCGGTAGCAAATCTGTCGATAGCCAGCCACTGGGTCGGCGTAATGATCCCGCCCGGCAGACGGCAGCGCAGCATCATGGCGTGGCGCGGCTCCAGCTTCTGCTCAGCACGCTCGGCACGGATGTCACGATCGTCCTGCTGGTACATGCCGTGGAAACGGATCAGCAGGAAGTTGTCGCCGGTAAATCCACCGGTCAGACCCTCTTCCAGATCTTCTTTAATGGTGCCGCGCAGATAGTTGCTCTGCTTCTTCAGACGCTCAGCGTCGGTTAATTTGCCTTCTACAACCAGCGGTCCAGGGTGTTTATCGCTCATTAGTAAACGTCTCGCTGATAACGGCGCTCAATGCGCAGCTCACTTAAAAATTCGTCGGCCGTTTCACGATCCATTCCGCCGTGTTCGACCACCACATCCAGCAATGCCTGCTCGACGTCTTTTGCCATGCGATTGGCGTCGCCACAGACATAAAGATGCGCGCCCTCCTGAATCCAGCGCCACACTTCGGCACCTTTCGCGCGGATCTTATCCTGAACGTAAATCTTTTCAGCCTGATCGCGTGACCAGGCGAGGTCGATATGGGTCAGCAGACCATCCTTCACATATTTCTGCCACTCGACCTGATAGAGGAAATCCTCGGTGAAGTGGGGATTGCCAAAGAATAGCCAGTTTTTGCCGCCCGCACCGTCGTTATCGCGCTGCTGCATAAAGGCGCGGAAGGGAGCGATGCCGGTGCCCGGCCCGATCATGATGACCGGAGCATCCGGATCGGCCGGCAGGCGGAAGTTGTCGTTATGTTCGATAAATACCCGGACCTCACCCTCTTCTTCAATGCGATCGGCCAGCCAGGTGGATGCGCCGCCGCCGCGCTGGCGACCTTCGATATCAAAGCGAACGGCACCCACGGTGATATGCACTTCGGTATCGGTTTCTGCCTGAGAGGAGGCGATAGAGTAGAGTCGCGGCGTCAGCGGACGCAGCAGTCCGGTCAGCTGTTCTGCGCTGAGCTCAGACGGAGCCAGGCGCACCATGTCGACGATGGGGTACTGCTGCGCATAGTGCTGCAGCCTGGCTTTATCATCCACCAGAGCCAGCAGTTCGGCGTTACGCGACAGCTGAGCGTACTGCGCAACAATCTGCGCCGTATTTACCGTCAGTTCGAAATGCTTCTGCAGCGCCTCGGCCAGCGGCAGCGTGCTGCCCTGAACCTCAACCGGTTCATCGCCTTTCAGCCAGACCAGCTCCAGCAGTTCGCTGACCAGCGCCGCGTCGTTTTCATACCAGACGCCCAGCGCATCGCCGGGCTGGTAGCGCAGACCGGAGTCGCCCAGATCGATTTCGATATGGCGCACATCTTTGTCGGAATCCCGTCCGGTGATTTTCTGATTCACCGCCAGGCTGGCGCTGAGCGGCGCCTCTTTGCTGTAGGGGCTGGTGGTCACTTCGTTGACGCTGCCTGCCACTGTCGCGGCCGCCTGCGCCGGCGATTCGGTCGGCACGCGCGCTTTGAGGATCGCTGTCAGCGCACTGCGCCAGGCCGTGGCCTGCTCCGCATACTCGACATCCGCATCCACGCGATCAAGCAGGCGCTCGCCGCCCAGCTCGGCCAGTCGGCTGTCAAAATCTTTGCCCGCCTGACTGAAGAATTCATAGGAGGTGTCGCCCAGGCCAAACACGGCAAAGGCGGCCCCATCCATTTTCGGTGCCTTTTTCGACATCAGGAACTTATGCAGCGCCACCGCCTCTTCAGGTGGTTCGCCCTCGCCCTGGGTCGAGGTGACGACGACCAGCATCTTTTCCTGGCCAATCTGTTTGAACTTGTAATCACCGGCGTTCACCAGGTTGACATTCAGCTTCGCGGCCAGCAGGTCATCACGCAGCTGCTCAGCCAGACGACGGGCATTGCCGGTCTGTGAGGCGGAAAGCAGTGTGATAACCGGTGCTTCAGCGGCCGCCGCAGGCGGTGTGCTGCTGGCGACGGCGCTACCCGGTGCCTGTTCTACCCTGCCCCAGAAATAGCCTGACAGCCACGCCAGTTGAGTCGGGGAATAATCTGTCGTCGCCGCCTGTAAGCGGGCGAGTTGTTCCGGAGAGAGCGGAAGCATTGAACCAGGTGCCTGAGTCGTCATCGCGTTAAAAATTCCAGTATCAGAAGTCCGGACCGTAAAATGGCGGAAGAGTGCGTAGGTTACCGGGCTGTATATTAACGATTAAATACGCCTTCGACATATCAAATAACCAAAATGACTAAATGGTTTTTCAGGTAGGATTAATCAGCAAAAGTGGTAAGCAAAGCGGCGCTATATCAGTTAATTAGCTGGACGTCAGAGGAAGACGGGTAAAGAAAAAGAACGCTTCGTGCGCAGCGGGTGCGAAAAAAGCGGTAATCAGGTAGAATCCAGCGGTTTTTTAATGTCTGAGAACCACTATGTCTACCACCCTGTTTAAAGAATTCCAGTTCGAGGCCGCGCACCACCTTCCGAATGTGCCGGCCGGACACAAATGTGGCCGTCTGCACGGTCATTCGTTCCTGGTTCGTCTGGAGATTACCGGCGAAGTGGATGCGCATACCGGCTGGGTTATGGATTTTGCTGAACTGAAAGCGGCGTTTAAGCCGGTCTACGATCGGCTGGACCACTACTACCTGAACGATATTCCCGGCCTGGAAAATCCCACCAGCGAAGTGCTGGCGAAATGGATCTGGGATCAGATGAAGCCGCAACTGCCGCTGTTAAGCGCGGTCATGATCAAAGAAACCTGCACTGCGGGCTGCGTTTACCGCGGCTGACCCTGTCGGATCGAATCCTTCGATCCGACGCGGCTCCCCTTTTTCGCCTCTGCTATCCCCTGCCCTGCACGCCCCCCTCCGCGCGCAGAAACCACCGCGATGAAAATCAGGCGATATTGAGATATTTGTGAGTCTGCATCGACAGACGCCAGTTACGGGCGATGCAGGTCTCAATGCAGAGGCGGGTCGCCTCCTCTTTGCGGCTGATGGGCTGAAGCGCGATGATGCGCGGTTTGCTGTCCTCAATGCCCGCCAGTAGCGCATCCAGTGCCTCGACATCACGCTGGCGCGCCACCGGATGTTTGATTTCATCAGCCCGGCTCAGGGCCTGCGGCAGCACGTCGTAGCCGCCACGCATGTTCACCTTCGGCGACACCGTCACCCAGGTCCGTTCAGAGCAGTGGATTTCGTGAGTGCCACTGGTCTCAATCTGGCACTGAAAACCCTGCTGTTCCAGCGCAGCGGTTAACGGGCGCAGATCGTATATCGCCGGTTCACCGCCGGTAATCACCACGTGCCGCGCCGTCCAGCCCTGCTGTTCGATGGCGCGAAGCAGGGTCGCCGCGTCGGCATCGCCCCAGGCGTCACTTTCCACCGTTTTGATCAAAATATCGCCCAGCGAGGTCTCCCGATCTGCCCGTTTGTCCCAGGTATGTTTGGTATCGCACCAGCTACAGCCCACCGGGCATCCCTGCAGGCGGATAAAGAGAGCAGGCACGCCGGTGTAGTAACCTTCGCCCTGCAGTGTCTGGAACATTTCGTTAATCGGGTAGAACATTTTTTACTCGCCTGGATAAATCGGGGCGCTGATTATGGCAGATTTGTCGCGCAGCTCAACCACGCGTTGTGCCTTTTCTCCGCGCGCAGGGAAGTGCACGGGCCGGCAGGATTGCCCCTTGATCGGGCCCTGCCCATCCGTGACTGTACACTGCATAAACAGAAAGCCCCGCACAGGGCGGGGCTTTCTGTTTATGCGATGCCACGCAACGTGGCATCAGCACCGGGTCATTACTGACCTTTAACTTCTTTCAGACCGTTGAATGGCGCTTTAGAACCCAGCGCTTCTTCGATACGGATCAGCTGGTTGTACTTAGCAACACGGTCAGAACGGCTCATTGAACCGGTTTTGATCTGGCCTGCTGCAGTACCGACCGCCAGGTCAGCGATGGTCGCATCTTCGGTTTCACCTGAACGGTGAGAGATCACCGCAGTGTAGCCCGCGTCTTTCGCCATTTTGATCGCAGCCAGAGTTTCGGTCAGAGAACCGATCTGGTTGAATTTGATCAGGATGGAGTTAGCGATACCTTTTTCGATACCTTCTTTCAGGATTTTGGTGTTGGTTACGAACAGGTCATCACCCACCAGCTGGATTTTGTCGCCCAGAACTTTGGTCTGGTAAGCGAAGCCGTTCCAGTCAGATTCGTCCAGGCCATCTTCGATAGAGACGATCGGATACTGTTTAGTCAGATCTTCCAGGAAGTGGGTGAACTCTTCAGAGGTGAACGCTTTACCGCCTTCACCGGCCAGAACATATTTGCCATCTTTGTAGAACTCAGATGCCGCACAGTCCATCGCCAGGGTGATGTCTTTGCCCAGCTCGTAGCCTGCTGCTTTTACCGCTTCTGCGATAACAGCCAGTGCTTCAGCGTTGGAACCCAGGTTTGGTGCGTAGCCGCCTTCGTCACCGACAGCGGTGCTCATGCCTTTGCTTTTCAGCACTTTTGCCAGGTTGTGGAACACTTCAGAACCCATACGGATGGCTTCTTTCACGTTAGCTGCGCCAACCGGCTGAATCATGAACTCCTGGATGTCGACGTTGTTGTCAGCATGTTCGCCACCGTTGATGATGTTCATCATTGGCAGTGGCATAGAGTATTTGCCCGGGGTGCCGTTCAGTTCAGCAATGTGCTCATACAGTGGCTGACCTTTAGACGCCGCCGCCGCTTTTGCCGCTGCCAGGGAAACAGCCAGAATGGCGTTTGCACCGAAGTTAGATTTGTTCTCAGTACCGTCCAGGTCGATCATGATCTTGTCGATGTTCGCCTGATCTTTCGCGTCTTTGCCTTTTACCGCTTCAGCAATCGGACCGTTTACTGCAGCAACGGCTTTGGTTACGCCTTTGCCCAGGAAACGTGATTTGTCACCGTCACGCAGTTCCAGCGCTTCGCGTGAACCGGTAGAGGCACCTGATGGCGCAGCGGCCAGGCCTACGAAACCGCCTTCCAGATGCACTTCAGCTTCAACAGTCGGGTTACCACGTGAGTCGATAATTTCGCGACCGATGACTTTTACGATTTTGGACATTACGATTTTCCTCAGTACAAGTTAGTCAATCCTAAGACAAACAACGCGCGAAAAGTTCGCGCGCTGTTTGTGAAACTTACTTCGCTAAACGCTTCTGATGCTCATGCGCGGCTTTCACAAAGCCGGCAAACAACGGATGGCCGTCGCGTGGTGTCGAGGTGAACTCCGGGTGGAACTGGCAAGCCACAAACCACGGATGGTTCGGGATCTCGATGATCTCAACCAGCTGATCATCACCAGAGCGACCCGCCACGCGCAGACCGGCTGCTTCAATCTGCTTTAACAGCATATTGTTGACTTCATAGCGGTGGCGATGGCGCTCAACGATGGTGTCAGAGCCGTAGAGCTGGCGAACCTGGCTGCCCGGCGTTAACTGACACTGCTGGCTGCCCAGACGCATGGTGCCGCCCAGATCGCTCTGCTCGCTGCGGACTTCGACGTTGCCCTCTTCGTCACGCCATTCGGTGATTAACGCCACCACCGGGTATTTACAGTCTGGCACAAATTCGGTGGAGTTGGCGCCCGGCATCCCGGCGACATTGCGCGCAAACTCCATCAGCGCGACCTGCATGCCCAGGCAGATACCCAGGTACGGCACATTGTTTTCACGCGCATACTGCGCGGTCATCAGCTTGCCTTCCACACCACGGTAACCGAAGCCACCCGGAATCAGAATCGCATCCAGATCTTTCAGCAATTCGACACCGCGTGATTCCACATCCTGCGAATCGATCAGTTTGATGTTCACGGTCACGCGATTTTTCAGGCCGCCATGTTTCAGCGCTTCGATCACGGACTTGTAGGCATCCGGCAGTTCAACATACTTGCCCACCATACCGATGGTGACTTCGCCACCCGGATTGGCTTCTTCGTAAATCACCTGCTCCCACTCGGCCAGGTTGGCTTCCGGTGCGTTCAGGTTGAAGCGCTTGCAGATATAGTCATCCAGGCCCTGCGATTTCAGCATGCCAGGAATCTTGTAGATGGAATCGACGTCCTTCAGCGAGATAACCGCTTTTTCAGGGACGTTACAGAACAGGGCGATTTTGGCGCGTTCGTTAGCCGGTACGGCACGGTCAGAACGGCAAATCAGCACGTCTGGCTGGATACCGATCGACAGCAGCTCTTTAACAGAGTGCTGAGTCGGTTTGGTTTTCACCTCACCCGCCGCCGCCATATAAGGCACCAGCGTCAGGTGCATGTACATGGTGTGCTCGCGGCCCACATCGACAGCCATCTGACGAATCGCTTCCAGGAACGGCAGCGATTCGATATCGCCTACCGTGCCGCCGATTTCGACCAGCACGACATCATGACCTTCACCGCCTTCAATGATGCGCTCTTTGATGGCGTTGGTGATGTGCGGGATGACCTGAATGGTTGCGCCCAGATAGTCGCCCCGGCGCTCTTTGCGCAGGACATCTGAGTAGATACGACCCGTGGTGAAGTTGTTGCGACGCGTCATTTTGGTGCGGATGAAGCGCTCATAGTGACCCAGATCCAGGTCAGTTTCGGCGCCGTCGTCAGTGACGAAAACTTCGCCGTGCTGCGTCGGGCTCATGGTGCCTGGATCCACGTTGATATACGGGTCCAGCTTCATGATGGTCACGTTCAGACCACGGGCTTCGAGAATGGCTGCGAGGGAGGCTGCGGCAATGCCTTTACCCAGAGAGGAAACGACCCCGCCGGTCACAAAAATATAATTCGTTGTCATGCTGAACCTGAGAGTTTAGGTTTAAAGACGGTGGAATAACCAGGACGGGAAAACAGTATACTGGAAACCGCTATCAGCCACAATTGATGAATCACAGCCATCCTCCAACGCATTGCTGCGGCTAACATAGCGGATAGCCGCCAAAGAAATGTTGACGTACGTCACAAAGTTGATGGCGCGCTGAATCGTGTAAGCGCAAGCGGCGACTTTATGCACAGCGCTGGAATAATCATCACTTCTCCCCGGCTTTGACCTGCTGCCAGGCGGCCTCCATCTGTTCCAGCGTCGCCCCCGGCATACTCAGTCCCTGCGCGGCAATGATCGCTTCCACCGCGCGGAAGCGGCGCTCAAACTTGTCGTTGGCCTTCTGCAGCGCGGTTTCTGCTTTGCTGCCCAGATGGCGCGACAGGTTGACGGTGGCGAACAGCAGATCGCCAATCTCCTCTTCCAGCTTTTCACTGTCCACCACGCTCTGCTGCGCCTCGTGCATGACCTCATCAATCTCTTCATGCACTTTCGCCACCACCGGTCCCAGGGTGGTCCAGTCGAAGCCGACATTATGACAACGCTTCTGGATTTTATGGGCGCGCATCAGCGCGGGCAGCGCTTTGGGGATATCGTCCAGCGCCGAATGCTGCGCTTTCTCTGCCCGTTCGGCGCTCTTAATCGCTTCCCAGTTTTTCAGCACCTCCGTGCTGGTTTCCGCCGTGGCCTCGCCAAAGATGTGCGGATGACGGCGCTCCAGCTTGTCGCTGATGGCGTGGCAGACATCCTCAAAGTTGAATCGATCCGCTTCACTCGCCATCTGGGCATAAAAGACCACCTGAAACAGCAGGTCGCCCAGCTCGCCGCGCAGGTCACTGAAATCTTCGCGCTGGATGGCGTCCAGCACCTCATAGGTCTCTTCCAGCGTATAGGGCGCGATGGTGGCAAAGGTCTGTTCACGATCCCACGGACAGCCATGCTCGGGATCGCGCAGGGTTTTCATAATGCCAAGCAGGCGCTCAATAGCGTTCATTCGGGTAGATCCTTGATTGATGGTCAGATGACAGGAAACAGAGAGGCGCATGAAAGGCGCTGACGGATGCAGTAACGCGCGTCCGGTAGCGCCCCGGGGTGCAGATTGCGCCCGCGCAACCGCACGCTGCCGGTTGCCGCAGGGCCTGACTGACAATCAGTGCAGGCGACGGGCGTCAATGATATCAGAGACCTGGTTCAGACGCGCCAGGACACGTCCCAGTACCTGATGGTTGTAGATCTCGATGTCCATGTCGATGGTGGCGAGCTGTTTTTTGGTGTCGCTGCGGCTCGACACGCCCAGCACATTCACTTTCTCATTGGCAAGAATGGTGGTGATGTCGCGCAGCAGCCCGCTGCGATCGTTGGCCGTCACCCGCACCACCAGCGAATAGCCGCTGGAGTAACTTTCGCCCCACACCGCATCGACGATGCGTTCCGGGGCATGGGAAATCAGTTCGGCCAGCTGGTCGCAGTCGGCGCGGTGGATAGAGATGCCGCGCCCCTGGGTGATGAAACCGACAATATCGTCGCCCGGGATCGGCTGGCAGCAGCGGGCGATATGGTGCATCAGATTGCCCACCCCTTCCACGACCACACGCCCGCTCTCTTTGCGCGCTGGCGGAGTGTAGGCTTTCTGCGTCAGCTGGCGCAGCGCCTCGCGATCTTCCTCTTCGGCGCTCGGCTTGTTCAGCTTCGCCTGCAGGAAGTTCACCATCTGGTTGAGACGAATATCGCCGCCGCCAATCGCCGCCAGCAGCTCTTCAAGCGAGGTCACGTTATAGCGCGGCAGCAGCAGTTTTTCCGCCTCGCGCAGGCTGATATCGAACTGGTTCAGCTCGTTATCCAGAATCTGCCGTCCGGCGGCAATGTTCTTGTCGCGATCCTGCTTGCGGAACCAGTTGTGGATCTTCGAGCGTCCGCGGCTGGTGGTGATGTAGCCCAGGTTCGGGTTGAGCCAGTCGCGACTCGGGTTCGGCTGCTTCTGGGTAATCACCTCAACCTGATCGCCCATCTGCAACTGATAGGTAAACGGCACAATGCGGCCGCCGATTTTTGCGCCGATGCAGCGGTGACCGATGTCGCTGTGAATATGGTAGGCAAAGTCGAGCGGTGTCGATCCGGCAGGCAGATCCACCACGTCCCCTTTCGGGGTAAAGACGTAGACCCGGTCATCAAACACCTGGCTGCGCACCTCTTCAAGCAGCTCGCCCGAGTCCGCCATCTCCTCCTGCCAGCTGATCAGCTTACGCAGCCAGGCGATGCGCTCTTCGTGGCCGGCAGCGCCACGCGCGCTGCTTGAGGTTGGCCCCTCTTTGTATTTCCAGTGCGCCGCCACCCCCAGCTCCGCATCTTCATGCATCTGGCGGGTACGGATCTGAATCTCCACCGTTTTGCCCTGCGGGCCTAACACCACGGTATGAATCGACTGATAGCCGTTGGGTTTCGGGTTGGCGACGTAGTCATCAAACTCGCTGGGCAGATGGCGATAGAGCGTATGCACCGTGCCCAGCGCGCCGTAGCAATCCTGCAGGCGATCGGCCACGATGCGCACCGCCCGCACATCAAACAGCTCATCAAAGGCCAGCGACTTTTTCTGCATCTTACGCCAGATGCTGTAGATATGTTTCGGACGACCGTAGACCTCGGCGCGCACGCCCTCTTTGGCCATCTCTTTGCGCAGGTTGCTGACGAAGTTGTCGATATACTGCTCGCGGTCGATACGCCGCTCATGCAGTAACCGGGCGATATGCTTGTATTCGTCGGGATGCAGATAGCGGAAGCAGTAATCTTCCAGCTCCCATTTGAGCTGACCGATGCCGAGACGGTTGGCCAGCGGGGCATAGATGTTGGTGCTCTCTTTGGCCGCCAGCACCCGCTCATCTTCCGGCGCATCTTTCATTTCGCGCAGGTTCATGATGCGTTCGGCCAGCTTCAGCACCACGCAGCGGAAATCTTCGACCATCGCCAGCAGCATACGGCGGACGTTATCGACCTGTTCAGAGGCCATGGAGTCGTTGTGAATCGCTTTCAGCTGGCGGATGGCGTCCATGTCGCGCACGCCGTGCACCAGCGAGACGATGCCTTTGCCGACGGCGGTTTCCAGCTCCTCCTCACTCACCACTTCATCGTTAGCCAGCGGGAAGATCAGCGCCGCACAGAGGCTTTCGATATCCATGCTGAGCATGGAGAGGATTTCCACCATCTCGATCCCGCGCCACAGCAGCAGCGACTGATCGGGATGGTCCTGCGTCTGCGCTTCACAGTAGCGCCAGGTATCGGCAACGCGTTGACATGATTGCGGGTTGGCGATACCGAGACTGGCGATCCACTGGTCGAGGGCAAATTCCCCCTCAGTATTTAAATGCGCACTTCTGACCGCAACCATAACCTCTCCTGCACAACGACATACATCGCTTATGTTTTTCTGAACAGCACCATGGATTCGAGATGACGGGTATGAGGGAACATATCCAGCATCGCGACCCTTTCCAATTGGTAGCCTGCCGACAGCAAGACCTGACTGTCGCGGGCGAGTGTTGTTGGATTACACGACACATAGACCACGCGTTCTGGCGCAAGTTTAACCACATGTGCCATTACGCCCGCAGCCCCGGCGCGTGCCGGATCGAGTAATACCTTGTTAAATCCCTGTGCCGCCCACGGCTGGCGCGACACCGTCTCTTCCAGATTATGCTGAAAAAAACTGACGTTTTTAAGATTATTCGAATCAGCATTATACGCTGCCTGCCGCACTAATGCTGCAACCCCCTCCACACCAACCACATTTTGTACGAAGATTCCTATAGGAAGTGTGAAGTTTCCCATGCCGCAAAAGAGATCCAGAACCCGGTCTTCCGGTTGCAGATCGAGCCAGGCTATCGCCTTTGCCACCATCTGCTGATTCACCGCATCGTTAACCTGAATAAAGTCCTGTGGACTGAAGGTTAGCTTAAGCTGGTGAGAGTGATAAAAAGGTGTCCGGGTGGTTAACGACGTTAACCCTTCATCACCCGCATCCAGGAAGAGCATCAGCTGATGCTTATGCGAAAACTGTTCCAGTTTTTCACGGTCGTCCGGGTGCAGCGCATCAAGATGGCGCAGGATCATCAGCGGGCCGTTATCCGCCAGCACCAGTTCCACATGACCGAGACGCCTGACGGCGCGCAGTGCACTCAGGCAGTGGTGCAGCGGCACCAGCAATGCCTCAAGTTCGGGCACTAAAACGGGGCAGTGCTGAATATCGACCAGATCGTTGCTCGCCTCCTGGCGGAACCCCATCTGCAGCCGCTGCGCTTTATTCTGCCACTGCAGACCCAGACGGGCGCGACGCCGGTAGCCCCAGGGTTCACCGGCGATCACCTCCTCCACCGCGATCGTCTGCGCGGCGGCCTGGCTCAGCATCCGGCTCAGCGCCTGAGCTTTGCTCTGCTGCTGCAGCTCCACCTCTGCATGCTGCTGCTGGCAGCCACCGCAGCGCTCAAAGTGGGGACAGCGCGGTGCGACACGTGCCGGACTACGGCTGAGCAGCCGTTTCACTTTCCCCCGGGCAAACTGGCGTTTATCCTCTGTCAGCGTGATCTCCGCCTGCTCACCCGGCAAGGCACCGGCGACAAAAATCGTTTTGCCTTTGTGACGCGCCACGCCCTGCCCGAACGGATCGAGCTCATCGATGGTGACGGTGATCCGCTGTTGTGTCGCCACGCGCTGTTTTGCAACGTAAAATTGCGCCATAGTGTTATCAGTTCTCTTTATCGAAACGACCTGCACGGTGCTGTCGACAGGATGTGCAGGGAGGTTAATGCCGGAGTAGCCAGGCGACTATTATGACCAAATACAGCCTGCGGGCGCGAATGATGATTTTAATTCTGGCACCCACGCTGATGGTTGGCCTGCTGCTCAGCTCATTTTTTGTAGTCCATCGCTACAATGAACTGCAGCGCCAGGTAATCGATGCCGGGGCGAATATCATCGAACCGCTGGCGATCTCCAGCGAATACAGCATGACCTGGGACGATCGCGATGCGATGCGGGAGCTGGTGAGTTTACTGCACCGCCGCCACTCCGGCATCGTCCGGGCGATCTCCGTGTTTGATAATCATAACCAGCTCTACGTGACCTCCAATAACCGGCAGAATCTCAGCCTGCTGCAGCAGGAAGATATCCACGCCCTGCCCGATGATGTCTCCATGGAGCGTCACGGTAATCTGTTGATTCTGCGCACGCCGATCACGGCCGAGCGCTACGATCTGGATGAATTGCCCGATGAAAAGGTCAAACCCTCGGGCAACCCCCTGGGCTATGTGGCGATTGAACTCGATCTGCAGTCGGTGCGCCTGCAGCAGTATAAAGAGGTGTTTGTCGCCACCCTGATGCTGCTCTTCTGCCTCTGCCTCGCGATGCTGTTTGCCTATCGTCTGATGCGTGATGTCACCGGCCCGATCCGCAACATGGTGACCACCGTTGACCGCATCCGTCGCGGTCAGCTCGACAGCCGCGTTGAGGGGTACATGCTGGGCGAACTCAGCACGCTGAAAAACGGCATCAACGCCATGGCGATGTCGCTGACCGCCTATCACGAAGAGATGCAGCACAACATCGACCAGGCGACGTACGATCTGCGGGAAACGCTGGAACAGCTGGAGATACAGAACGTCGAACTGGATCTGGCGAAGAAGCGCGCTCAGGAAGCGGCGCGCATCAAATCGGAGTTCCTGGCAAACATGTCGCACGAGCTGCGAACGCCGCTTAATGGCGTGCTGGGCTTTACCCGCCAGATGCTGAAAACTCAGCTGCGCACAACCCAGCGCGACTACATGCAGACCATCGAGCGCTCGGCCAACAACCTGCTCAGCATCATTAACGACGTGCTCGACTTTTCGAAGCTGGAAGCGGGCAAATTGATGCTGGAGGCGATCCCCTTCCCCCTGCGTGCCACCCTGGATGAGACCCTGGTGCTGCTGGCCCCGTCGGCGCATGACAAGGGGCTGGAGCTGACGGTGGTGTGCGACAGCAGCGTGCCGGACAACGTCATCGGCGACGCGCTGCGCCTGCAGCAGATTCTGATCAACCTGATTGGCAACGCCATCAAGTTTACTGAACAGGGCCATATCGGCCTGCGCGTCACGCAGCGCGTTATGACCCAGACGCGCGTCGAGCTGGAGATTCAGGTAGAGGATAGCGGCATCGGTATCTCTGAGCAGCAGCAGACGCAGCTGTTTCAGGCGTTCCGCCAGGCTGACGCCAGTATTTCGCGCCGTCATGGCGGCACCGGGCTGGGTCTGGTCATCACCCAGAAACTGGTGCGGGAGATGGGCGGGGATATCACATTCAGCAGCCAGCCGGATCAGGGCTCCACCTTTGTGATTCGCGTGCAGCTGGATCTCAACCCCAACGCGCCCGGTATGCCGCGCGTGCTGGAAGCGCTGTCACAGTCCCGCATCGCCTATGTCGAGGCGGATGCCACCGTCGCCCGCGCGGCGCTGGAGATGCTGAGCGCCACGCCGTTGCAGATCGACTACAGCGAAACGCTGGAGGGCCTGCCGGCGTCCCACTATCCGCTGCTGCTGATGGCGATGCCGGTCAGCATCAGCCAGCCCGAACTGCTGAACGAGGGGAGGATCAATGCGCTGCTGGATCGGGCAGATAATGTGCTGATGGCCCTGCCCAGCCCGATGATGCTGCTGGCTGATGAACTGAAGGTGCGCGGCATTGACGGCTGCATTGCCAAGCCAATCTCCCTGACGCGACTCCTGCCGATGCTGCTGGATCTGCACACCCGCCAGATCAGCGAGCTGCCCTTCTCCCCGCGCCTGCCGCTGACGGTGATGGCAGTGGATGATAACCCCGCCAACCTCAAGCTGATCGGTGCGCTGCTGGAGGAGCAGGTGCAGAATATCCTGCTGTGCAGCAGCGCCGAACACGCTATCCGCGAGGCGCGCCAGCAGTCGCTGGATGTGATTCTGATGGATATTCAGATGCCTGACATCGATGGCATTCGCGCCAGCGAAATCATCCGTGGTCTGCCGCTGCACGCCACGACCCCCATCGTGGCGGTGACCGCTCACGCCATTGATGGCGAACGCGAGCAGCTCATCAAAGCGGGCATGAATGACTATCTTGCCAAACCGATTGATGAGAGCAAGTTAAGGCAGCTGCTGGCGCGCTATACACCCGCACCGGTGGTCGCCGTGCCGGAACTGCCGCCGATACTGCCGACGCTCGACTGGCAGCTGGCACTGCGGCAGGCGGCGAATAAACCCGACCTGGCACGGGATCTGCTGCGGATGCTGCTGGAGTTTTTACCGGAAGTTCACGCGAAGATGGCACAGTTTATGGCCGCCAATGAGGTCACGGCCCTGCGGGAGATCATTCACAAGCTGCACGGCAGTGCCAGCTACAGCGGCGTGCCGCGCATGAAGCAGCTCTGCCACCAGCTGGAGAGAGAGCTGCTGCAGGCCAGCGATATCGCCGCCCTGGAGCCGGAACTGCTGGAGCTACAGGATGAGATGGAGAACGTGGCGCGTGAAGCCCGGCAGCTGCTGGGCATCGGGTAATCCGGGGCTGGCCGCAGGATCAGTGAAAGCCGGCCAGCTTTAGCGTGGCGGCGACGTTACGCGCCGTCATCGTTACATTTTTGCCGGCCGTGGCGA
This sequence comes from Type-F symbiont of Plautia stali, assembly GCF_059731105.1. NCBI lineage: Bacteria > Pseudomonadati > Pseudomonadota > Gammaproteobacteria > Enterobacterales > Enterobacteriaceae > Type-F symbiont of Plautia stali. Next base: position 3,257,112 of record NZ_AP035909.1, read on the forward strand.
GCGCCTCATCCAGCGTGCAGATACTGTAGAGCACGCTGAACACCGCATCAATACCATGCTGATGCACCACCCCCACATCCGCCGTCAGGCTGCCGGCGATGCCTATCACCGGCTTGTTGAAGCGCTTTGCCACGCTGGCGACCCCCACCGGCACCTTGCCATTGATACTCTGGCTGTCGATGCGGCCTTCCCCGGTGATCACGAGGTCGGCATCTTTTACCTGCTCCGCCAGCCCCAGCGCCTCCGTGACAATTTCGATGCCGCGCCGCAGTTCTGCCTGGCAAAAGGCGTGCAGCGCCGCCCCCATACCGCCCGCCGCACCGCCGCCGGGGATATGCAGCACGTCGATATCGAGGTCGCGCTGAATAATCGAGGCGTAGTGGGTCAGCGCCTGATCGAGCTGCTGCACCAGTGCCGGTGTCGCCCCTTTCTGCGGACCGAAAACAGCCGAAGCGCCCTCCTTTCCGGTCAGCGGATTGGTGACGTCACACGCCACCTCAATGCGGCACTGCCGAAGACGGGCATCCAGTGCATCAATCTCAATAGAAGCGAGGTCAGGCAGCGCCCCGCCGCCGTAACCAATCTGCTGGCCGCGATCGTCCAGTAGCCGGGCGCCCAGCGCCTGCATCATCCCGGCGCCGCCATCGTTGGTCGCACTACCGCCAATGCCAATAATGATGTGGCCGACGCCTTTATCCAGCGCATGCCGGATCAGCTCGCCGGTGCCGAACGAGGTAGTGATCAGCGGATCGCGCTGGGCGGCGGGCACCCGCTCCAGTCCGCTGGCCGCCGCCATTTCGATATAGGCGGTGGACGCATCGCCGGAGAGGCCATAGAAAGCCTCGACCTGTGTGCCCAGTGGCCCGGTCACCTTCAGCCTGACGATGTTTCCTTTCGTCGCCGCGACCATCGCTTCTACCGTTCCTTCGCCGCCGTCGGCGACCGGTATTTTCACGTAGTGGGCATCGGGAAAGATGTCACGGAATCCCGCTTCAATCGCCGATGCCACCTCCAGGGCGGATAAACTCTCTTTATATGAATCCGGTGCGATTACGATTTTCATAGGCAATCCGAGCACAGTTGAGTCATTGAAACGGCGCTGAACCCGGCCGGTTTCCGCGGAGACCGGCACCGGGATTTAGCGGGCGATTTCAACCTTCGCTAACTTCTCATAATAGCAGGCCAGCGCACTGTGGTCGGACGTTCCCTGGCCATCATTACGCAGCGCCTGCATCATCTCCATCACCGCCGCCGTCAGCGGCAGATGCGCGCCCAGCGTGTGCGAGGTATCCAGAGCGTTCGCCAGATCCTTGATATGCAGGTCGATGCGGAAGCCCGGTCTGAAGTTGCGATCCATCACCATCGGCGCTTTCGCCTCCAGCACCGTGCTGCCCGCCAGGCCGCCACGAATCGCCTGGAACACCAGCTCCGGACTGACCCCCGCTTTGGTCGCCAGCGACAGGGCTTCGGACATCGCCGCGATGTTCAGCGCCACAATCACCTGATTGGCCAGCTTGGTGACGTTGCCCGCGCCGATGTCACCGGTGTGCACTACCGATCCCGCCATCGCCTTCATGATGTCGTAACAGCGATCAAACACCGCTTTCTCTCCGCCGGCCATGACGGAAAGCGTGCCTTCAATCGCTTTCGGCTCCCCGCCGCTGACCGGGGCGTCCAGCATGCTGATCCCTTTCTCTGCCAGCGCATCGTGCACTTCCCGGCTCGCCAGCGGCGCAATCGAGCTCATGTCGATCACCACCAGGCCCGGCTTCGCGCCTTCGATAATGCCGCCCTCTCCCAGACAGACCGCTTTCACCTGCGGCGAGTTGGGCACCATGGTAATGACCACCTCGCACTGCTCAGCCACCTCTTTCGGCGAGGTTGCCACGGTCGCGCCCAGTTCAGTCAGTTCAGCTTCATTGCTGGCGTGGTGATCGCGCACCACCAGTGAATAGCCCGCTTTCAGCAGATTTTTGCTCATGGGTTTACCCATGATGCCCAGGCCAATAAATCCAATCTTCATTGCGTGTCTCCTTGCTGCTTAGCGCTTAAATTTGTCGCACAACGCCTGGGTGGCGCTGCGGAATACCCCGAGATCGCTGCCGACCGCCACAAAGGTGGCTCCCCACTCCAGATAACGACGGGCGTCCGCCTCCACCGGGGCCAGTATGCCCGCCGGCTTCCCGGCCGCTCTGGCACGGTCAAAAATGTGTTTAATCACGTCCAGCACCTCCGGGTGGGCGGGCTGGCCGAGGTAGCCCAGCGCCGCAGAGAGATCGCCCGGCCCGACGAAGATGCCGTCCACGCCGTCGACTGCGGCTATGGCGTCGATGTGGTCAACCGCCTGCCGGGTTTCGATCTGCACCAGCACGGTGATGTTGTCATTGATGCTCTGGTTGTAATCCGGCAGGGTGCCGTACATGTTGCTGCGATGGGAGACCGACACGCCGCGAATACCGGCGGGCGGATAGCGGGTTGAGGCGACCGCGCGCCGCGCCTCCTCTTCTGTCTCAACAAAGGGCACGAGGAAGTTGTTAAACCCGATATCCAGCAGGCGCTTGATGATCACCGGCTCGTTGCAGGGCGGCCGTACGACCGGCGCACTGTGGCTCCCTTTCAGCGCCATCAGCTGTGGCACAAACGTGGTGATATCGTTGGGCGCATGCTCCCCATCCAGCACCAGCCAGTCAAAACCGGCCAGCCCCAGGATTTCGGTAGAGATCGGACTGGCCAGCGCGCACCAGCTGCCAATCAGGGTTTCACCCGCTAACAGGCGACGACGAAATCCGTTGGGCCAGGCTGCATTACTCATGGTTGAACTCCTGTGACGACGGCTCCGCGTGAGCCAGAAAGATTAACGAACCAGGCACGGACGTTTGTTATCGAAAGTCCAGCCTGGCACCAGAAACTGCATCGCTTCGGCATCGTCACGCGCGCCCAGCCCCTGCTTCTGATAGAGCGCGTGGGCCTGCATCACCTGATCCATATCCAGCTCGATACCGAGACCGGGCTTCTGCGGCACCTGCACCATGCCGCCTTTGATCAGGAACGGCTCTCTGGTGAGACGCTGATTCCCCTCCTGCCAGATCCAGTGGGTATCGATGGCGGTGATCGCGCCCGGTGCGGCCGCGGCAACGTGGGTAAACATCGCCAGCGAAATGTCAAAGTGATTATTAGAGTGGGAGCCCCAGGTCAGGCCGAAGTCGTGGCACATCTGTGCGACCCGCACCGAACCCTGCATCGTCCAGAAATGGGGGTCGGCCAGCGGAATGTCGACCGACTGCAGCGACAGGGTGTGTCCCATCTGTCGCCAGTCGGTGGCGATCATATTGGTAGCGGTAGGCATGCCGGTCGCGCGGCGGAACTCCGCCATCACTTCCCGCCCGGAGTAGCCCTGCTCGGCGCCACAGGGATCTTCTGCGTAGGCGAGCACGCCCTTGAGCTGTTTGCCGAGCAGGATCGCCTCATTGAGCGACCAGGCACCATTGGGATCGAGGGTAATACGCGCCGTGGGATAGCGTTTTGCCAGCGCCGTCACCGCTTCGGCCTCTTCGCCGCCGCGCAGCACGCCGCCTTTGAGTTTGAAGTCGTTGAAGCCATATTTTTCATAGGCGGCCTCCGCCAGGCGCACCACGGCCTCGGGGGTCAGCGCCTCTTCATGACGCAGGCGATACCAGTCGCACGGATCGTCCGGCTGGCTCTGATATGGCAGGGCGGTTTTTCTGCGGTCGCCGATATAGAAGAGGTAGCCGAGCATCTCCACGCGGTCGCGCTGTTGCCCGTCACCCAGCAGCGAGGCGACGTTAACCCCCAGGTGCTGACCCAGCAGATCCAGCAGTGCTGCCTCAATGCCGGTGACCACATGGATTGTGGTGCGCAGATCAAAGGTCTGGTTGCCGCGACCGGCCGCATCCCGATCGGCAAAGGTCGTGCGCACCAGGCTGAGGGTATTTTTATATTCGCCCAGCGTTTTGCCGACCACCAGCGAGGCGGCATCTTCCAGCGTCTGACGAATTTTCTCCCCGCCGGGGATTTCACCGACACCGGTATGTCCGGCGTTATCTTTGATAATGACAATGTTGCGGGTGAAGAATGGCGAGTGCGCGCCGCTGAGATTCAGCAGCATGCTGTCGTAGCCGGCAACCGGGATCACCTGCATGGCGGTCACTTTGGGTGTTGAACTCATCTCCTGCTCCTTATGCTGTTGCACGGCCAAATGCCGGGCGCTTGCGATCAAATGTCCAGCCGGGGATCAGATACTGCATCGCCGTGGCGTCGTTGCGCGCACCGGCGGGCAGTGACTGATAGAGCTCACTGGCTTTGTGCACCTGGTCCCAGTCGAGCTCGATCCCCAGGCCCGGCGCATCCGGCACGGCAATCTTTCCGTTGCGGATTTGCAGCGGGTTTTTCGTCAGGCGCTGATCGCCCTCCTGCCAGATCCAGTGGGTGTCAATCGCGGTCGGGTTGCCTGGCGCGGCCGCACCGACATGGGTGAACATCGCCAGCGAAATATCGAAGTGATTATTGGAATGGCAGCCCCACGTCAGGCCCCACTCATCGCACAGCTGGGCGACCCGCACGGCCCCGCTCAGCGTCCAGAAGTGCGGGTCCGCCAGCGGGATGTCGACCGCGTTAACCATCACCGCGTGGTTCATCTCCCGCCAGTTGGTCGCGATCATATTGGTGGCGACCGGCAGGCCGGTCGCGCGCCGGAACTCGGCCATCACTTCACGTCCCGAATAGCCCTGCTCTGCCCCGCAGGGGTCTTCGGCGTAGCTCAGCACATCCTGCATCCCCTTGCAGAGGGTAATGGCCTCATCCAGTCGCCATGCCCCGTTGGGATCTACCGTGATGCGCGCGCCGGGAAAACGCTGCTTCAGCGCCACCGCCGTGGCGATCTCCTGCTCGCCCGGCAGCACGCCCCCTTTAAGTTTGAAATCTTTAAAGCCATAGCGATCTGCCGCCGCCTCCGCCAGCCGCACGACCGCTTCGCTGGTGAGCGCCTCCTGATGACGCAGGTGATACCAGTCGTGGCTGGCCTGCTCGCCACTCTGATAGGGCAGATCGGTTTTGCGGCGGTCACCGAGATAGAAGAGATAGCCCAGCACCGTGACTTCATCCCGCTGTTTGCCCGGCCCCAGCAGTTCCGCCACCGGCACGCCCAGACACTGTCCCAGCAGGTCGAGCAGCGCCGCTTCCAGCGCGGCCACGGCGTTGACCCGCAGCTCAAAGGTCCAGGCACCGTTGCCAAAGGTGGTGAAGTCAGCCGACGCATTCCCTTTGTGCACCTGCTGCACCAGACGATTCATGCGGGCAATCTGCTGGCCTTCGACCTGCGGAATGGCGGCCAGCAGGGTCTGATAGATGGTGTCGCCGCCGGGCGCTTCACCCACGCCGGTGTGTCCGGCGCTGTCGGTGAGCACCACGATATTGCGGGTAAAGCAGGCGTTGTGCGCGCCGCCAATGTTGAGCAGCATACTGTCGTAACCGGCGACCGGGATAACCTGCATCGCCGTAATCACGGGTGAACTTTGCGTCGTCATGAGGCGTCCTTAACCGGCCGGGTTTTCAGTTCAACACGTTTGATATCACCGGCGATCACCAGGAAGCTGAAGGCGGCGACGAAGGCATGGATACCGACATAGATCAGCGCACCCTCAAAGGAGCCGCTGGTGGCGATGATGTAGCCGATGGCGATGGGCGTCACGATGCCAGAGAAGTTGCCGAACATGTTGAACAGGCCGCCGCTCAGGCCACTGATCTCTTTGGGGGCGGTATCCGCCATCACCGCCCATCCCAGCGCGCCGATCCCTTTACCGAAGAACGCCAGCGCCATGAAGAAGACCACCAGCCACTCGGTTTCGGTGTAGTTACACATCACCATTGAGATAGAGAGCAGCATGCCGAGCACAATCGGCGTTTTACGCGCAATATTCAGCGAGCCGGTTTTGCGCATCAGCCAGTCGGAGATCACCCCACCCAGCACCCCGCCGAGGAAGCCACACACCGCCGGCACCGAAGCGATAAAGCCCGCTTTGAGAATCGACATGCCGCGCGCCTGCACCAGATAGACCGGAAACCAGGTGATAAAAAAGTAGGTTAAGGCGTTAACACAATACTGGCCGAGGTAGATGCCGAGCATCATGCGGGAGGTGAGCAGCTGTTTGATCTGGAACCACTTTTCGCTCCAGCTCACCCTGCGGCTCTCCTTTTTGACATCCATATTGATCAGCGCCCCGCCCTGCTCCATGTAGGCCAGTTCGGCTTTGTTTACGCCGGGGTGATCGGTGGGATCGTGGATCACTTTCAGCCAGATGAAGCTCAGGATGATCCCCAGCCCGCCCATGAACCAGAAGACGTGTGCCCAGCCCACTTCTGACACCAGCCAGCCCATGATGGGCGCAAAGATCACCGTGGCGAAATATTGCGCTGAATTGAAGATCGCCACCGCGGTGCCACGCTCCTGCGCCGGAAACCAGGCGGCCACGATGCGGCTGTTGCCAGGGAAAGAGGGGGCTTCAGCCAGCCCCACCAGGAAGCGCAGCAGAAAGAGTGACACGATGATGCCGAAGCCGCTGAAGATATCGACAAAGCCCTGCAGCAGGGTAAACAGCGACCAGGTAAAAATACTCCAGAAGTAGACGCGCTTTGAGCCAAAACGATCGAGCAGCCAGCCGCCTGGGATCTGACCAATCACGTACGCCCATGAGAAAGCAGAGAAGATGTAGCCCAGTCCGACCGAATCGAGGCCGATATCTTTGGACATCGCCGAACCGGCTATCGAAATGGTGGCGCGGTCGCCGTAGTTGAATGAGGTGACGATGAATAACATCACCACAATCCAGTAACGGGCGTTGGTGCGCTTCTGCACCGCTTCCGCAGTCTGGCTGAAACTATTCATGATGCACTCCTGAAATATAGCGTGAGCTACATTCGCTCTGACTGCATACACATCGCGTTGGGTATCAGAGAGAAGTTGGGTTAAACACGGCGATCTCTTTGGTTCAGGACGGGCTAATACGTCGTGACAGATAACCTGACTTTGGCTAACGGCGCTCAGTATAAAAACAGCCTGTGGCGAGCACATTGGCGTATCGCCCTGGAATAACGGCCGTTATGAAGTGATTGTCTGGCGGATGCACGAAACCCTGCGGCATGGCTCACGAAAGCGGCAAATAGCGCGGCCGAAACCGTGCCGGGTCGCCCTTTCCCCTCCGCTTTGTGAGGCGTTTCACTTGCTTCTGGAGAATCGACCCAAAACAGCGCGGCAGATCGGCGTAATAGTGGTCAGTTGCACAATGTGTGGCCTGCTTCCCCTCTTTATACTGAAGCTGGCTAATACACCGCAGGTAACAGGTCAGATTATGCGAGCCGGACAAGCCGGTGCGCCCGACAGGAGATGAGCGATGAACCCCACAACAGATGAACAGCCGCTCTGCATCAGAGTCCATGAGCATGACAACGTGGCGATTGTGGTCAACACGCTGGGTCTGCCCGCTGGCACGCAGTTTGCGGATGGCCTGACGCTGACGGAACATGTGCCGCAGGGGCATAAAGTCGCGCTGCAGGCGATTCACCAGGGAGGGGCGATCGTGCGTTATGGCGAAGTGATCGGTTATGCCGTGCGGGATATTGCCTGCGGCAGCTGGATCGATGAGTCACTGGTGGCGCTGCCGGAGGCGCCGCCGCTGGCGAGCCTGCCGTTAGCCACCCAGGTCCCGCCCGATCTGCCGCCGCTGGAGGGCTACACCTTTGAGGGCTACCGCAATGCGGATGGCAGCGTGGGCACCCGTAACCTGCTCGGCATCACCACCAGCGTCCACTGTGTGGCGGGTGTGGTGGATCATGTGGTGCAGATCATCGAACGGGAGTTACTGCCGCGCTATCCGAATGTGGATGGCGTGGTCGCGCTGAATCACCTCTACGGCTGCGGCGTGGCAATCAACGCCCCCGCAGCGGTGGTGCCGATTCGCACGATTCACAACCTGGCGCTGAATGCGAATTTCGGCGGTGAAGTGATGGTCATCAGCCTCGGCTGCGAAAAGTTACAGCCGGAGCGTCTGCTGACCGGCACCCCCGACGTGCAGGCGATTTCGCTGGATGATGATGACATCGTGCGTTTGCAGGATGAAAAGCTGGTGGGGTTTGGTGCGATGGTAAAGGCGATTCTGCAGGTGGCAGAGCGTCATCTTCAGCGGCTGAATCAGCGTCAGCGCGAAACCTGTCCCGCCTCGGAACTGATTGTCGGCATGCAGTGCGGCGGCAGCGATGCGTTTTCCGGCGTGACTGCGAATCCGGCGGTGGGGTTCGCCTCGGATCTGCTGGTGCGCTGCGGGGCTACCGTGATGTTTTCTGAGGTCACGGAGGTGCGGGATGCCATTCACCTGCTGACGCCGCGGGTCATTAATGAGGAGGTCGGAAGACGTTTACTTGAAGAGATGGCCTGGTATGACAATTACCTCGACCAGGGCAACACCGACCGCAGCGCCAATCCGTCACCGGGCAATAAAAAAGGGGGACTGGCGAACGTGGTGGAGAAAGCGCTCGGCTCCATCGCCAAATCGGGACGCAGCGCCATTGTGGAAGTGCTGTCCCCCGGTCAGCGCCCCACCCGCCGCGGACTGATCTATGCGGCAACGCCCGCCAGCGATTTTGTCTGCGGCACCCAGCAGCTCGCCTCCGGCATTACGCTGCAGGTCTTCACCACCGGTCGCGGCACCCCGTACGGGCTGGCGGCCATTCCGGTCATCAAGATGGCAACCCGTAACGCGCTGGCCGAGCGCTGGCACGATCTGATGGATATCAATGCCGGCACGATTGCCACCGGAGAAGAGAGTATTGAGCAGGTCGGCTGGCGGCTGTTTGCGTTGATTCTCGATATCGCCAGTGGCAGGAAGCAGACCTGGTCCGATCGCTGGGGCATCCGTAATCAGCTGGCGGTCTTTAATCCGGCACCGGTGACGTGAGCCGTGCCCGGCGTCTCCCTGCCGTCGGCTGGCAGAGAGAGCCCGGGCGAGGCGATCAGAGCAGCGCACCCCAGGCATCGACCCAGGGCGAGGTCACCGCTTCCGGTTCTGGATTTTCGGTGGCATCCACCAGCAGCACCTCACCGACCCGCTGTGCGCCCTGCTCCTGCAGCAGCGCATCAAAGGCTTTGCCCGCGCCACAGAAGTGGTCGTAACTGCTGTCGCCCAGCGCAATGACGCCATAGCGCAGCGCGGGCTGGTGCCCCAGCTGATCCTTTATGGCATGGAACAGACCGGAAATGGTGTCAGGAAAATCGCCCTGCCCGGTGGTTGAGGTGATGATTAACGCCACATCGCCTGCAAAGGCCTGCCAGTCCGCCAGCGTCGGGTCATCAAACAGGGTCACGCTGTGCCCCTGCTGCTGCAGAACCGGCTCGGCCTCTTCCGCCACCAGCAGCGCATTGCCGTAAACCGTCCCCACAAAAATGCCAATCTTTGCCATCTGATCTCTCCCTTATTCTGAAACGTTATCCTGTCCTGGCGCGGCGTCAAACTCAACCCGCGGCACCTCAGGAATGCAATCCTGCCAGCCAAACTGCGTCATCAGCTTCTGCCAGACGCTATCCAGCCCGGCGCGCAGCACCAGTGGCTCGCCGGTCACCGGGTGGGTCAGGGCCAGACTGCTGGCGTGCAGCATCAGCCGGTCCGCGCCAAAATGTTGCGCGGCGCCCCGGTTCTGACGCAGGTCGCCATGCGCCGAATCGCCAATAATCGGATGACGCAGGTGAGACATATGACGGCGCAGCTGATGTTTGCGACCGGTTTTAGGTGAGAGCTCAACCAGACTGTAGCGCGAGGTGGGGTAACGGCTGATGGCGACCGGCATCTCGACCGTGGCCAGCGACTGATAGTCGGTGACCGCGGGCTGTGCGGCGCGTGCTTCAGTGGCGTGCCTGTCCGCGATTTTGTCCCGCTCTTCAACCAGCGGATAGTCCAGCGTCCCGCTGCTCTCCAGCCAGCCACGCACCACGGCGTGATAGGTTTTCTGCATCTGATGCTGTTCAAACTGCTGAGAAAGCTGGCGGCCAACCTCACTCGATAGCCCCATCAGCAGCACCCCGGAGGTCGGCTTGTCCAGACGATGAGCGGTAAAAACATGCTGGCCGATCTGATCCCGCACGGTCTGCATCACAAACACGGTTTCATGCCGATCCAGCCAGCTGCGATGCACCAGCCAGCCGCTGGGCTTGTTGACCGCAACCAGCCACGCATCCTGATAGAGTATCTCCAGCATCAGTGGGCCGCATCCCTGAGCAACGCATCCAGCTGACGCAGCGTGAGCAGCAGCGGCGCAATGCCGGGCTGGTCAGGCACCAGCGCAACCTCATAATAGGGCGCGACGGCAAAGTTTTGCGGCAGCGGATGACCGGCCGCCATCAGGGCGTGCATCCGCGGAATCAGCACCCACTGGAGCCATTGCAGCGGCTCAAGCGTATCGAGGCAGAAGGGTTCACGACTCTCCAGCGCCTCCACGGCAGGCGGCGTGCTCTGCCAGAGCTGGTATTCACGCATCACCGCTTCCAGCTGCTCCAGCCGCTGCGTAATCAATTGTTCAGGCGTCATACGCCACCTCCGGCTAGCCGTTAAAAAATGGGCGGCAAGCATATCACTTGTTGGCACAGGCACAAAAAAAGGGAGCACTGTATAAACAGTGCTCCCGGTTCGTTTGCAGCCATCCTGCTACGTTAATGCTCCCTGCTCTTCCGTGACAACTTGTCCAGTGCGAACTCCTGTCGCGCATCGTCCTGATGATTCCTAAGCATCCTGGCCCGCCACCTCGTCCGAGGGGCTCCCGTTCTCCATCCTGGAGGTGTCCCTGACTCAATCCTGAGCGATCCTGTTTCATCCTGAAACCTTCCGTGTGCCGTAAGCTCCGTTACGTTCCTGCCTCATGGCTTATCATCATCCTGACGATATCTTTTTCCTGAGCATCCTGCAGTGGAAAATATTTTGACAGAACTCGTTACGCACACAAGTGACTTACAGCTGAACTTTACAAAATGTGCGGCACAAATTCAGATAATCGCCATTAAGTTGATGATTCACAATATTTTTACATTGCAGCCTTCCGGATGGCTCAGATTTTATATAGCGATCTCTCACACCACATGTAAGAGATATCTCACAAGCGAGGCGGCAAATCACTGCAATTCAGATGATAACCGGTTGTAATGACTTAAGAAACATCTCAAGATTTTCCGCAATAATCTGGCGCTGTTTACGGCCAGGCTGTTCCAGAATCACCTCGCCAGTCAGGTTAGAGAGGGAGACGATCTCCTCGTCTGACGCCGTCGTGGCGATAAACAGCGTCGGTGACTGTCGGAGGCGGCGCTGCATAACCAGATGCCCAATCAGGTTCTCCTGAAGCCGCAGGAAATCCTCTTCACTCCACACCTGCAACAGCGTCAGCTGATTCTCACCATGACGCGCCAGCATGTCGCCGGCAAACTGGGTGGTATAGAAGGCGGTAACTGATGGCTGCAGCTGCAGATCCACGGCCCGCTCTACTCCATCCAGTGTCGGCGGCAGACTAAAAGGCTGCGGCTGCCAGATGACCTGCTCCTCGCGCTCCTCCAGCGCGCAGGGCGACGCGACGCCGGCGAGATCGCGGCTGGCCGGAGCATGACCCCTCTGCGCCAGCCAGTGCTGGCAGTAACGGGTGGTAAAGTCGCGCAACGCGGCGGCAGTTTGCTGCATCATTCATATTCTCACTTCTGATGGGTTACACTTAGCCACTTTGATGAATTCTGGTGGTAACCGCAATGACTACACACGAACAGGATCAGGCACTCAGCAACCTGACGCTGGGCAAGCCCACAGCCTATCACGATCGCTATGACAATGGCTTATTGCAGGCGGTGCCGCGCAGCCTGAACCGCGAACCTCTTGGCCTGTTTCCTGAAAGTCTGCCGTTTACCGGCGGCGATATCTGGACGCTGTATGAGCTCTCCTGGCTGAACAGCAAGGGGCTGCCGCAGGTTGCCGTGGGTGAAGTGGTGCTGGATGCGCATAGCCGCAACCTCATCGAGTCGAAAAGCTTCAAGCTCTATCTCAACAGTTTCAACCAGACCCGCTTTGCCGACTGGGGTGAGGTGCGTCAGACGCTGGAGCGCGATCTCCGCGCCTGTGCTGAAGGTGACGTGCGGGTGGCGCTGTTCCGTCTGAATGAAATCGAAGGACAGCCGATCGGCCATTTTGAGGGGACCTGCATTGATGAGCAGGATATCGCCATCGAGGATTATCGCTTTAACGCTGACTATCTGGCCGATGCCGCAGGCAGCGAAATCGTGGAAGAGACGCTGGTCAGCCATCTGCTCAAATCAAACTGCCTGATTACCCATCAGCCCGACTGGGGCTCGGTGATGATCCGCTACAAAGGTCCGCGCATTCACCGCGAAGCGCTGCTGCGTTATCTGGTCTCCTTCCGCCAGCACAACGAATTTCATGAACAGTGTGTCGAACGCATCTTTAACGATGTGATGCGGTTCTGCCACCCGGAAGCGCTGACGGTCTATGCGCGCTACACGCGGCGCGGCGGGCTGGACATCAACCCATGGCGCACGAATGTGCCTTTCTCGCCCGGTTTTTCGCGTCTGGTGCGTCAGTAGTTTGCGAGAGCTCTCGCAGGCTGCATGAAGGAAGCGCAGTTCCGCTTGAGCTGGGCGGGCCGACAAGGCTACTCTGGTGATGGCGGCAATCTGCGGGTTGCCGACCAGGGATTTTCGTCACTGCCGTTGCAGTGCCAACACGCACCCAGGCGGGTGTAAAGGAGTTCATTTGATTACCCATATCAGCCCCCTTGGCTCAATGGATCTGCTCTCGCAGCTGGAAGTCGATATGCTCAAGCGCACCGCCAGCAGCGACCTCTATCAGCTGTTCCGCAATTGCTCTCTGGCCGTGCTTAACTCTGGCAGCCAGACTGACAGCAGCCACGAACTGCTCTCCCGCTTTGAAAACTTCGACATCAACGTGCTGCGCCGTGAGCGTGGCGTCAAACTGGAGCTGATCAACCCACCGGAAGAGGCCTTTGTGGATGGCCGCATCATCCGCTCCCTGCAGGCGAACCTGTTTGCGGTACTGCGCGACATCCTGTTTGTCAGCGGCCAGCTCGCCATGCCGGGGCGCTTAACCGCGGGTGAAGAGAATGACTCCGCCACGATCACCAACACCGTTTTCTCCATTCTGCGTAATGCACGGGCACTGCACATCGGTGAGTACCCCAACACCGTGGTCTGCTGGGGCGGTCACTCCATTAACGCGGTTGAATATCAGTATTGCCGCAATGTCGGCACACAGCTGGGCCTGCGTGAGCTGAATATCTGTACCGGCTGCGGACCCGGCGTCATGGAAGCCCCGATGAAAGGGGCCGCCGTCGGCCATGCGCAGCAGCGCTACCGTGACAGCCGCTTTATTGGTCTCACCGAACCCTCAATTATTGCGGCGGAACCGCCCAACCCACTGGTCAATGAGCTGATCATCATGCCGGACATTGAGAAGCGTCTGGAAGCCTTTGTGCGTATTGCCCACGGCATTATCATTTTCCCGGGCGGGGTCGGCACCGCCGAAGAGCTGCTCTACCTGCTGGGCATTCTGATGAACCCGCAGAACAAGGACCAGGTGCTGCCGCTGATCCTGACCGGACCGGAAGAGAGCGCCGACTACTTCCGCGTGCTGGATGATTTCATTGTTAACACGCTGGGCGAGCAGGCGCGCAAGCATTATCAGATCATCATTAATGATGCAGCCGAAGTGGCGCGTCTGATGAAGAAAGCGATGCCGCAGGTCAAAGAGAATCGTCGCGAAACCGGCGATGCGTACAGTTTCAACTGGTCCATCCGCATCGAGCCCGATCTGCAGATCCCTTTCCTACCGACCCATGAAAACATGGCGAACCTCAATCTCTACACCAACCAGCCTCCTGAAAAGCTGGCTGCTGACCTGCGCCGGGCCTTCTCAGGCATCGTAGCCGGTAACGTGAAAGAGATCGGGATCCGCGAAATCCGTGAGAAAGGACGTTACCGGCTGCATGGCGATGCCGACATTATGCACCGCATGGACGAGCTGCTGCAGGGCTTCGTTGCTCAGCAGCGTATGAAACTGCCCGGCACCGCCTACATCCCCTGCTACGAAATCATTAAATAAACCAGGAGGCAGCCCGTCGGGCTGCCCGGACTCTCATGGCTCTTCATCTTGTTATTGTTGATGCGCTGAACCTGATACGCCGTCTCCATGCGGTTCAGGGCTCCCCCTGTGTCGAAGGCTGCGTCGCCGCGCTGCGTCAGGTCTTAGGCCACACCCGCCCGACGCACGCCGTGGCCGTATTTGATGGCGACGCGCGTCATCAGGGCTGGCGCCATCAGCTGTTAGCCGATTACAAAAGCGGGCGTCCGCCGATGCCTGAGGATTTACAGGCGGAGATGCCGGCGCTGCAGGAAGCCTTTCGTGCCGCCGGGGTAAGCTGCTGGATGGCGGGCGAGGATGAGGCAGATGATCTGGCGGCGACGCTGGCGGTCAAAATGGCCCAGGCTGGCCATCAGGCCACTATTGTCTCCACGGATAAAGGCTACTGCCAGTTGCTGGCCCCGGAAATCCGCATCCGCGACTACTTCCAGAAGCGCTGGCTCGACCAGCCCTTTATCGACGCCGAATTTGGCGTTCCCCCGCAGCGGTTGCCCGACTTCTGGGGATTGTGCGGGATCAGCAGCAGTAAGATCCCGGGTGTCAGCGGTATCGGCCCGAAAAGCGCGAAACAGCTGCTCGCAGAGTTTCACACGCTGGAGGGGATCTATCAGCAACTCGATAAGGTGCCGGCTAAATGGCGTGAAAAGCTTGCGGAAGGACAGCAGATGGCTGAAATCAGCCGTCAGGTCGCGACGCTGAAACGGGATCTGCTGCTGGCAGGGAATCTGAACACGCTGCGTTATCGTGGCTGAGTGCCGCAACACTCAGCCCGACGATTAACGTTCGTCGCGACGCCCTCCTGTGGCGGCCCAGATGCGACGGACATGCACCGTCACCTCTTCGCGATCGTGATAGAGCTGACGCGCCTGGATCTGAGCGTTGATGCCGTTCTCATTCAGCCTCTCCTGAAGCATCGCCAGATTCTGCGTTACCTCTTCATAACGCTTTTTCATCGGCAACTTGAGGTTGAAGATCGCTTCACGGCACCAGCCGTTGACCAGCCAGTCGGCCATCAGATTTGCCACGCGAACCGGTTTCTCCACCATGTCACACACCAGCCAGCTGATATTGGTGCGTGGCGGACGGAACTTAAAACCGTCCGCTTTTTCGTGCATCACCTGACCGGTTTCCATCAGGCTCGGGGCCATCGGACCGTTGTCGACCGCGTAAACCATCATGCTGCGTCTGACCAGCTGATAGGTCCAGCCGCCCGGACAGGCACCCAGATCGACCGCGTACATGCCGCTGGCTAAGCGCTCATCCCACTCATCGGCCGGAATAAAGACGTGAAACGCCTCTTCCAGCTTCAGGGTGGAGCGGCTTGGCGCATCCGATGGAAACTTAAGCCGCGGAATCCCCATGTAAAACGGCGAGCTGTTTTCCGGCAGGGAGTAGCCAACATAACAGGTACCTGGCGCGATGAAGAAGACATGCACCACCGGCCGTTTCGGGCTTTCGTAGTTGAGCAGGATCTTACTTTCACGCAGGGCCGCGCGCAGCGGCACGGTAAACTTACGGCAGAATTTGGTCAGCTCTTTGGCTTCGTTGGTGTCCGGCACTTCAACACGCAGTTCGCCGCCCTTCTCAACAACGCCGGTCAGCATACCGACAATCGGCGTAATGCGATCCTCCTGCGGCAGGTCGCGCAGCAGTTCGCCCACGACCAGCATCTGCCGGGCAAAGATCAGCTCCTGAAACGGCAGTTCCCGCACCAGACGCTCAGCATCTTCAAACTGATAGCACTCAAAGAGCACATAGCCGGCATCCTCTTTAACCCGCGGAAAACCGTAGACTTCACGTTCTGCCGCTTTGGCGCTGATTTCCGCCGCGCACTCTTTTTCAAAACCGGGACGACAATAGAGTAAAACTTTATTCATGGCGTTCTGCCTTTCGTTTAAGACGCAGCGCGCCAATCAACATCAATACCCAACCAGCGAGGAAACAGATTCCGCCCACGGGGGTGATAAAAACCCAAAACTTCAGATGCGACAGCGCCAGACAGTAGAGGCTGCCGCTGAACAGCACGGTGCCGAGCGCCATCAGCGCACTGCTCCAGTAAAACCAGATATTGGCACGGCGCAACATCGCCGCCCCCAGGCCCATCACCGCGAGCGTATGATAAGCCTGATATTCCAGCCCGGTATGAATCCAGGCCATTTCAGCCGCGCCCAGCGACTGACGTAAAACGTGGGCACCAAATGCGCCAAAAGCCACCAGCAGAAAACCGCTGATAGCCGCAAAAACAAACATGGCACGACTGGACATTAACCGATCCTCAGGGTGCTTTTGCATCGTAATGCAAACAAATCAAGATGTTATTGTTGGTAACGAAAGCGGAATTTTTCTTGTTCGGTTGCGGCTTTTGCCAGGATCCACTGTCGGAAGGCCGCTATTTTACCCAGTTCTGCCTGACTGTCATGACAAACCAGATAAAAAGCATTTTTACTGACTAAGACATCATTAAACGGACAGATTAACCGCCCCGCTTCGATTTCGCTCTGCGCCATGACGTTATTTGCCAGCGCCACGCCCTGACCATGAATCGCCGCCTGCAGCACCATGGCGCTGTGGCTGAAGATTGGCCCCTGCTGCACATTAATATGCTGCAGGCCGAGCTGCCGGATATAGGATTGCCAGTCACGGCGGGAGGCGTCATGCAGCAGCGTAAAGCGCGACAGGTCCATCGGCGTTTTCAGCGGATTATCGCCGGTCATCAGCGACGGTGAACAGACCGGTAGCAGATATTCGGCATAGAGTTTTTCGACCCGCAGCCCCGGCCAGTTACCGCGTCCGTAAAAGATCGCCACGTCGACATCGTCGGCCAGTTTCTCTTCGTCGCGGTCTACGGCCTGGATGCGCACATCGATCCCCGGATAAGCCATATTAAAGCTGGAGAGACGGGGAACCAGCCACTGAATGGCAAAGCTCGGCAGTAAACTGACGGTCAGCGCCCCCTTGGCGCTGCGCGCCTGCAGCTTGCGGGTCGCTTCGTTTATCGCCGAGAAGATCTCTTTGATATCGAGGTAGTAGCTTTGTCCTTCTTCCGTCAGTAATAACGAACGATTCCTCCGTCTGAACAGCTTTAACCCGAGAAAATCTTCCAGAGACTTTATCTGATGGCTTACAGCTGCCTGGGTGACAAACAGCTCTTCAGCGGCTTTGGTAAAGCTGAGATGACGCGCAGCCGCGTCAAAAACACGCAGTGCGTTGAGAGGAGGAAGGCGTTTCGACATGGTTTTCCGTATCCGGATCGGCGAAAAATACGCGGGCTTATACAAAGCGTTTACGTATTAGAATTTTTAATCCGAGGCATTATAATTTGTCCGTTGAGGAACCACCAGCAAATACCTATAGTTGCCGCACTTCCTGAGCCGGAACGAAAAGTTTTTAGATTTGTGAGTGAGTTCGCAGATTTTCTGAAAGCTTTTGGCTTGTGGTCGTGATGTTGTGTTTGCAATTTTTTGATCCGACGATTGCGGATCGAACTCTTAATTCCTGTAGATTTACCCTGTCTGTCCATAGTGATTTTAAATAGCACCGCAAATTGCGGTGCTTTTTTTTGCTGCTTACTGGCCCATCTCAACCATCTCTTTGACGTCAGTACGGTTAATCTGCTGCTCGTTGCCATTCGCATCTTTATAGCTGATCATACCGGTATCATCATCAACCTTAGGCTTGCCATCAGCAACAATGGTGCGTCCATCATTGGTATGCATCACGTAATTGCTTGAACAGCCCGCCAGGGTAAAAGCCAGAGTACACACGGCCAGCACTGCGGTAAGTTTATTCATCTGCTATCTCCTTGTAGATTGATTGCATCAAACCACCCGCGTTACGCTAACCAGAGGCAGCCGATAAGTGAGATCGACCAGTGAACGTCCGATCGTTATGCGGGTTTGGTTCAAACCTTGCAATATTCAGCATAACGCGCTTTTCCAGCTTTGCCAGACGCCGACCACGCTTTCAGTGTGGTCCTGATTATTCACACTATGGGCCAGGCATGACCGCATTTAATCCCACCGCATTTCGCCAGCAGTTTCCCGCACTCGCCGACGCCGGTGTCTATCTCGACAGCGCAGCGACCACGCTGAAACCCCAGGCTGTTATTGAGAGTACGCAGCAGTTTTACAGCCTGAGTGCGGGCACGGTGCACCGCAGTCAGTTTGCCGCCGCGCAGGCCCTGACCCAGCGCTATGAGCAGGCGCGATCTCAGGTTGCCCGCTGGCTTAACGCCGCGGACGATCGTGAGATCGTCTGGACACGCGGCACCACCGAAGCGATCAATCTGGTGGCAAACAGCTGGCTGCGTCCGCGCTTACAGCCCGGCGACGAGATTGTGGTCAGCGAAGCAGAGCATCACGCAAACCTGGTGCCCTGGCTGATGGCCGCCCAGGCCTGCGGTGCGCGCGTGGTGAAATGGCCCTTAGGGCCGGACCGGCTGCCCGATATCGGCCTGTTGCCCGCCCTGCTGAACCGCCGCACCCGCCTGCTGGCGGTCGGCCAGATGTCGAACGTCACTGGCGGTTGTCCCGATCTCGCCCGGGCGATTCAGCTGGCGCACGATGTGGGTGCCAGGGTGATGGTCGATGGCGCGCAGGGGGTGGTGCACTGCCCGCCCGATCTGCAGGCGCTGGATATCGACTTTTACGCCTTTTCCGGCCATAAAATTTACGCGCCGATGGGCATCGGTGCGCTCTATGGCAAAGCTGAACTGCTGGAGGCGATGGAACCCTGGCAGGGCGGCGGCAAGATGATTACCGATGTCGATTTCACTGGCTTTACGCCGCAGCCGGTGCCGTGGCGCTTCGAGGCAGGGACACCGAATGTGGCGGGCGTGGTGGGCTTAAGTGCCGCGCTGAGCTGGCTGTCGCAGTACGACCTGACGCAGATGGAGCGCTGGAGCCAGCAGCTGGCAACGCTGGCCGAGGAGCAGCTGGCGGAGCTGCCGGGTTTCCGCAGCTTTCGCTGCGGCAGTGCCAGCCTGCTGGCCTTTGATTTTGCCGATCAGCATCACAGCGATCTGGTGACGCTGCTGGCCGAACAGGGCATCGCGCTGCGGGCCGGTCAGCACTGTGCGCAGCCGCTGCTGGCGGCGCTGGGGGTCAGCGGCACGCTGCGGGCTTCTTTTGCCCCCTATAATAACCTGCAGGATGTTGATGCGCTGGTGCGCGCCATGAAGAGCGCCGTCGCGCTGTTATCGGAGTTTTGATTATGTGTTCATCGCTGTTAGCGCCACACCCGTTTGGCGAGCAGATTACCGTTGCCAGCCTGACAGAGCGTTTCAGCCACTTTCATCAGTGGGAAGATCGCTATCGTCAGCTGATTCAGCTGAGTCGTCAGCTGCCGGCTCTGCCGGAGGCGCTGAAAACCGCGGACATTGAGCTGAGCGGCTGTGAGAACCGGGTCTGGCTGGGCAGCCAGCTGCGTGAGGATGGCGCGCTGCATTTCTACGGTGACAGCGAAGGACGCATCGTACGTGGCCTGCTGGCGGTACTGCTGACCGCCGTTGAGGGCCGGATGCCTGACCAGCTGCTGGCAGACGATCCCCTGACGCTGTTTGATACGCTGGGACTGCGCGCTCAGCTCAGTGCTTCACGCAGCAGCGGCCTGCAGGCGCTGGCCGACGCCGTCCGGCAGGCCGCGCGTCAGGCGCTGACGGCATCCTGACGGGCTGCGCGCGCCAGAAATTTCTTCAGCGCGTGCGAAACGGCGACAAAGCCAAAGCTGGCGGTCACCATGGTGGCCGCACCAAAGCCAGACGAACAGTCCATTCTCTTTGGCCCTTCTGCCGTGGCGCGTGACGCACAGACGCTGCCATCCGCCTGCGGATAGACCAGCGCCTCGGTGGAAAAAACGCAGTCGATGCCCAGTTTTCCTTTGCTGTTTTTCACCACGCCCAGACCTTTCAGTCGCTCACGCAGCTTTGCCGCCAGCGGATCCTGGATGGTCTTCGCCAGATCGGTGACCTGGATCTGGGTGGGATCAATCTGCCCGCCTGCGCCACCGGTGGTGATCAGCGGGATCTTATTGCGGCGACACCAGGCGATCAGCGCCGCTTTAGGCCGCACGCTGTCGATCGCGTCAATCACGTAGTCGAAACCGGCTGCCATCAGTTCAGCGGTGTTATCAGGCGTAATAAAGTCATCAATGCAGATCACGTCACAGTCAGGATTGATGGCACGCAGACGCTCAGCCATCACCTCTGTTTTCGCCTTACCGACGTTGCCCTGCAGCGCATGAAGCTGCCGGTTGGTATTAGTGATGCAGACATCATCCATATCAATCAGGGTAATTTTGCCAATGCCGGTGCGCACCAGCGCCTCTGCGGCCCAGGAGCCGACGCCACCGATACCGATCACGCAGAAGTGAGCGTCAGCAAACCGTTGCAGCGCATCCTGACCATAGAGACGCGCCGTGCCGCCAAAGCGCTGATGCCAGGCGTCGTTTAACACTTTCATAGTTGAACCTGTTACGTCGTGCGGGCCCGCAGGCCCGCAGAGAAGAAATCAGTTAGCGCCCAGAAGCAGTGAACCACTGTTGCCGTTTTGCGGGCTGGAGAACAGCGGCTGACCGGCCCCCGGCGCGGCCTTGAGCACCCAGACGCGTCCGTAGTGATTATAGAAGCCCGCCAGATGCGCCGCGTCCGGGCCGATACCCTGATAGATATCAAAGTGCTGCCCTTTAATCGCACCACCCACGTCGAGGGCCACCATCAGGCGCATCTCATACTTACCGTTGAATTTGCCCTTCTCATTCAGCTGTGGCACTTCAGCCAGCAGCACCGTGCCTGCCGGAATGATGGAGCGGTCAGAAGCCACAGAGGCTTTCGCTACCAGCGGCACCGCACTGGCACCGCGCACCGGTGTGAAAGGCTCCGCCTTAAAGAAGACGAAAGAGGGGTTTGTCTCCAGCAGCGCACGCACTTCCTGCGGCGAGTGCTCCTGCGCCCACTGGCGAATCGCCTGCATCGACATATCTTCGCGCTTCACTTCACCGCGATCGATCAGCTCCTTACCGATGCTGTGATAACCCCAGCCATTTTTACCGGCGTAACCAAAGAAGCTCATCGGGCGGCCATCGCCAAAGTCGACGTAGCCACTGCCCTGCACATCCATCATGAAGTTATCAATCAGCGAGTTGCTGTAGGCGATAATGTAGCGGTCATCGAGTGCGCCACTATAGATAGAGGCGCGGCTCGGGAGTTTTGCACCACGTTTGCGCGGCGGCATGCGGTAAATCGGATACTGGAATTCACCCTGACGGGTGTAGCGCGCCTGCACCACCGGCGTATAGTAACCGGTAAACTGCACGTTACCGTAGTTATCCGTGCCCTCCATCTGCCAGGCGTTCAGCCCGTACTGACGAAGCTGCCGGGTGTCGGCGCCCGCCATCAGCCAGCTCTCAATCGCGCTGTAGGTGCCGTTCTGGCGACCATAGAGCGCAGACGAGGCGGACTGGATCTGGCGAACCTGCTCGCCAAAGTCCCGGCCATTGACCGGCGCGCCTTTGGCATTGGGCTGATTCACCAGCGCCAGCGGCTGTTCCAGTTTGCCATCTTTATATTGCTGACCGCGATCGGTCGGTTTAGAGCTACAGGCCGCCAGCAGCGTAATCAACGCGCCAGTGAGTGCATACTTCACCCAATGTAATTTCATTCTCTTCTCTTTTTATAACTGTTCGCCCCGCGACGATAGCAAAGCCCCCGGCAGAATGAAATGCATCCGCTTTGACCTCGCGCGGAACAGTTCAATAATTAGCCAGATGGGGGAATCCTTCAGCAACTGGCTGTTAATTTGGCTTTTATCTGCAAAAAGGGGTTGCATCAATCAGCGCGGAGAGTATAGTGCGCTTCCACGGACGCGGGGTGGAGCAGCCTGGTAGCTCGTCGGGCTCATAACCCGAAGGTCGTCGGTTCAAATCCGGCCCCCGCAACCAATACTTCTGTAGCACTCTGGCAGAAGTGACAATGTGAAAAGTCGCAAAGCGCAAGACGGACGCGGGGTGGAGCAGCCTGGTAGCTCGTCGGGCTCATAACCCGAAGGTCGTCGGTTCAAATCCGGCCCCCGCAACCACACTTTTGCAGCGGTTTCACAGATGTCAGAAAATAAAAAGTCGCAAAGCGCATGACGGACGCGGGGTGGAGCAGCCTGGTAGCTCGTCGGGCTCATAACCCGAAGGTCGTCGGTTCAAATCCGGCCCCCGCAACCACTATTTAAACACCTGAAAGGGTGTTTTTTTGTTTCTGCCCTTCCCCTTCTCTTCTGTTTTCTCTCTTTCCACGGCGAAAAGTCTGCGGATAACCGGGGCTACCCGCACGTTAATTAGCGATGCGCCAGCGCGGCCCCACTCTCCACATAGGCTTTGATGCCGTTCAGAATCGCCTCCGCAACCTGATGCTGATAGCGGGTGGTGCGTAACTTCCGCTCCTCCTCCACGTTACTGATAAACGCCGTTTCCACCAGAATAGAGGGGATATCCGGGGCTTTCAGCACGGCAAATCCCGCCTGATCGACAGTGCGCTTGTGCAGATGGTTGATGCGGCCCATGCGATGCAGCACCTCTTTACCGAACTTCAGGCTGTCATGGATCGTCTGACGCTGCACCATGTCGAACATGGTGTGATCGAGATAGCGGTCACCGCTTTTGCTGACGCCGCCAATCAGATCGGATTCATTCTGCGTCTGAGCCAGAAAACGGGCCGCGGCGGAGGTTGCCCCGCTGGTGGATAAGGCAAAGACTGACGAACCGCGCGCCGCCCGGCTGGTGAAGGCATCTGCATGGATGGAAACAAAGAGATCGGCGCGCTGTTTGCGGGCTTTAGCAACCCTGACGCGCAGCGGAATAAAGACATCCTCATTGCGCGTCATGTACGCCTTCATGTTGGACTCTTTGTCGATCAGCGCTTTAAGCCGCCGTCCGATCTTCAGCACGATATCCTTTTCGCGGGTCTTATATTTGCCGTGTGCGCCCGGATCTTCCCCGCCGTGCCCCGGATCGATCATGATGACAATTGGTCGATCGCGTCCCGCCCTGCCCGGCAGAGGGGCCTGAACTCCGGCGTCTTTCTCCAGCGCGCCCTGATTATAATCTTTCAGCAGCGCAAGCAGCGGATCGTCTTCCGCCTGGTTCTGGGTCGGATAGAGGTCCACCACCAGCCGGTGATTGATTCCGGCGACCGGGGCCAGATTAAAGATCTTCGGCGAAACGTTGCGCTTTAATTCGAGAACGACGCGAACCGTGTCGCTGTCGAACTGGCCGACCCGGGCATGTTTAATAAAGGGATCATCGACCCGCACCAGTTTGTTGACCCCTTTCAGGACCGGATTAAGGTGCAGGCCCTGAATATCTATGACCAGGCGTTCAGGATTGCTCAGCGCAAACTGCTTATATTTCAGCTCAACGCTGGACTCCAGCGTCATCCGTGAATAGGTCGATGAGGGCCAGATGCGCACGGCCACAATGTGATTTTTTGCCGCCAGCCCGGTGCGGCTGACGCTTAACAGCAGTAAGGCGCCTGTCCCCTGTAAAAATCGTCTGCGTGAAAAATGGGAATTAACGTCTGACATGCCGCTCCAGCTGCTGAGTAATGTCTAAAAAAGCGCCAGTTAATAAAATGGCGGCGAAAACTTTATCCAATCCCCGGAATGATGTCACTCTGGAAAACCTAAATAATGCAGGCTGTTAGCGGCTTTGACACTCATAAAAACGTAAATTTTCGTCAGGATTAAGGCTTGCAAAATGGCACGCAAAAGCATAAAAATACAAAAAACACGAATAAACATTCATTGAGGGTTGGCCGTGAAGGAACGTAGTACCGAGCTGGTTCAGGGGTTTCGCCATACCGTTCCCTATATCAATGCCCACCGGGGTAAAACCTTTGTCATCATGCTGGGTGGCGAGGCGATTGAGCATGAGAACTTCTCCGGCATCGTCAATGATATCGGCCTGCTTCACAGCCTGGGTATCCGTCTGGTGGTGGTCTATGGCGCCCGCCCGCAGATTGATGCCAGTCTGGCGCAGCAGCAGCTGGAGCCGGTTTATCATAAGTTTACCCGGGTGACCGACGCGCAATCCCTGGAGCTGGTAAAACAGGCGGCCGGCCGGCTGCAGTTAGATATTACGGCCCGCCTCTCGATGAGTCTGAACAACACGCCGCTGCAGGGTGCGCATATCAATGTGGTGAGCGGCAACTTCATCATTTCACAGCCGCTGGGCGTGGATGATGGCGTGGATTACTGCCACAGCGGCCGCATCCGTCGTATTGATGAGGCGGCGATTCATCGTCAGCTGGATAACGACGCCATTGTGCTGCTTGGCCCGGTGGCGGTTTCCGTGACCGGCGAGAGCTTTAACCTGACCTCCGAAGAGGTCGCCACCCAGCTGGCGATCAAACTTAAAGCGGAAAAAATGATCGGCTTCTGCTCTGAGCAGGGCGTGCTGAACAGCGACGGCGAGATCATTTCCGAACTCTTCCCGAACGATGCGCAGGCCCGCATCGACGAGATTGAAAAGGAAGGTGACTACCTTTCCGGCACGGTGCGTTTCCTGAGGGGGGCGGTGAAAGCCTGCCGCAGCGGAGTCCGCCGCAGCCACCTGATCAGCTATCAGGAAGATGGCGCGCTGTTGCAGGAGCTCTTTTCTCGCGATGGTATCGGTACGCAGATCGTGATGGAGTCGGCAGAACAGATCCGCCGCGCCAACATCAACGACATTGGCGGCATCCTCGAACTGATCCGGCCGCTTGAGCAGCAGGGCATTCTGGTTCGCCGCTCACGCGAGCAGCTGGAGATGGAGATTGATAAATTCACCATCATTCAGCGCGATAACCTGACCATCGCCTGTGCGGCACTCTATCCCTTTATGGATGAGAAGATTGGCGAAATGGCCTGTGTGGCGGTGCATCCGGACTATCGCAGCTCTTCACGCGGTGAGATGCTGTTGCAGCGTGTAGCGCTTCAGGCGCGCCAGATGGGGCTGGAAAAACTGTTCGTGTTAACCACCCGCAGCATCCACTGGTTCCAGGAGCGCGGCTTTACGCCGGTAGATATCGAGTCACTGCCGGAAAGTAAAAAAGAGATGTACAACTATCAGCGGCGCTCAAAAGTGCTGATGGCCGACCTCACCTGATGTCCCCCTCCGGGGGAGAGCGATCATGGATGTGAACTCTCCCCCTCTCTTCTATCCTGCTGCGCTCAGTCGATCGACCAGACCACTGCGTCGCTGCGTCTGCAGCTGCACGGCGCGCTGAAACACACCCGGTTCGCTGTAGATGGTCAGCTGACGCCGCGCGCGCGTAATGGCGGTGTAAACCAGTTCGCGGGTCAGTACCGGCAGAGACTGGGTTGGCATGACCAGCGCAGTGTGGTCAAACTCCGATCCCTGTGATTTATGCACCGTCATGACCCAGGCGGTTTCATGTGAGGGTAAACGGCTCGGCTGAATCGCTTTGATCGTGCCATCCGGCAGCGGGAAAAAGACCCGGAGGTTGCCCTCATCATCACGAAGCGCAATGCCAATGTCGCCGTTAAACAGGCCGAGCGCGCTGTCATTGCGGGTAATCATCACCGGCCGCCCGGCATACCAGCGGCTGCCGATGCCAGGACGACGGAGGCGCTGCAGCTGCATCAGCCGCTGTTCGATGCGCTGATTCAGCCCCTGCACGCCAAAGGGGCCGTCTCGCAGTGCACAGAGCAGCTGATAACGGCCAAACGCCGCAATCACCTCTGCGGGTGAGGCCTGCTCCCTGATCAGCTGCAGGAAGGGCTGATAACCAGCGGCGACTTCATCCAGCATCGCCTGATAGGCTTCCGCACTGTCCAGCGGCTGATAGCTGACATCCTCATAGGCCTCAGCAAACACCGCCCTGACCTCCTCCGCGTCACCACGATTGATGGCTTTTGCCAGCAGACCGATGCCGGATGAGGCGTCAAAACGGTAACTTTTCTGCAGCAGGCAGATGCTGTCGCGCACCGTCGGCGCCTGCAGGTCGTCACTGCCCTGCAGGGTGCAGCCGGTCAGCAGGGCAAGCTGTTCTGCCCGCGCCTGGCTGTAGCCACTTTCGGTACAGCGGCAGATGTCGCCCAGTACCGCCCCCGCCTCAACCGAGGCCAGCTGGTCGCGATCGCCCAGAAACACCACGCGGGCATGCGGCGGCAGCGCGGCAATCAGTTTGGCCATCATCGGCAAATCGACCATCGAGGCTTCATCCACCACCAGCACATCAAGATGCAGCCGGTTACCGGCATGATAGCGCAGGCGCTGGGTATCAGGTTGCGCGCCCAGCAGGCGATGCAGGGTCGTGGCTTCAGCAGGAAAACGCTGACGCTCTTCGTCACTCACGGCCAGATCCTGCAGTGCCCTGCCCAGAGATTCGGTCAGCCGCGCGGCAGCTTTACCGGTCGGGGCCGCCAGCTGGATCCGCAGCGCGCCGGGATGCAGACGAATCAGCGCCGCGAGCAGTTTCGCCACGGTGGTGGTTTTCCCGGTGCCGGGGCCGCCGGAGATCACCGCCGTCTTGCGGGTCAGCGCCACCGCTGCTGCAATCTTCTGCCAGTTTTCCGGCTGGTCACCAAACAGGCTGTTGAGCACCTCACCGGCGGCACGCATATCCAGCGCGGAGGTCATCTCCTGAGCGGCAAAAAAGTCGGCAACCCGGCCTTCGCTGTGCCACAGACGATGCAGGTAGAGACGCTGATTGCTCAGCACCAGGGGCGTCACCCGACTGCCGTCGCTGACCGCCGACCAGTCAGCAAGACGAGCTGACCAGTTATCGGGCGCACCAGCAGCCTGCCAGATCGCCTGAGCCAGTGCAGGCTGCCGGCCGGCAAACAGCCGGGCTTCACAGAGGTTGCTCAGCGGTAAACAGACGTGCCCCTCGCCCGCCTCGGCGCTGACGCAGGCCGCCGCGAGCAGCAGCGCAGGCTGTGATTCAGCGGCCACAAGGCGGGCAAACTGAATATCCAGCGGACGCAGGAGACGTTTGTCGACTGCCTGCAGCAGCAGACTCAGCATGTCACTCATCCTCTCTCTCCGTTCTTACCAAACAGTGCATCCATCTCCTCCACACACTCTGCGGAGGGGCGGGTAGCAAAAATGCCGTTGTCGGGCGAGCTGCCATCCATCCCGCGCAAAAACAGATAAAAGACGCCGCCAAAATCGCGATCGTAGCGGTAATCCGGCAGGCGATGGGTCAGATAGCGATGCAGCGCCAGCGTATAGAGCTGATACTGCAGATCGTAGCTGTGCCCGATCATCGCCTGCGCCATCGCCTCCTGGGTGTAAGCGCTGTGGCTTTCCCCCAGCCAGTTCGACTTGTAGTCGAGCAGATAATATTTTCCCTGCCAGCGGAAGACCAGATCGATAAAGCCCTTCAGCATGCCCCGCACCTGACGAAAATCCAGCGAGGCAGCCTGCTGAGAGAGGCTGTCGTGCCGCCGCAGCAGCGCATCCAGCCCGGCTGCCGTCAGCAGATTATCGATCGGCAGATAAAACGCCATCTCGATCAGCCGTTCGCTGCTTTTGATCGCCGACAGCGTCAGCCCCTCCGCGTTGAGCGGGGTCTCTAACACCCGCGCGATCCACGCCTCCAGCACCGGCAACCAGCTCAGCGGGTAGCCATTGTGCTGCAGCTGATCTTCCAGCCAGATGCGGTCCGGCGGTTCAGTAAAGTCGATAGACTCAAACAGGCCGTGCAGAAACGTACCGGGTGCCGCACCGCGCGGAAAATGGTGCGGCGTCAGTGCCGTCTCTTCACCGCTCTCCTCTTCGCCCGCCGCGTCAATATCGAAGCTGGGCAATGCATCCAGCAGCGGCGAACTGTGGTGCTGCTGCAGGCCGGAATAACTGGTGACCCGCCAGACATCCGTTCGCGCCTGAGTCACGACGCGGCTGCTCAGGACGTCGTCGCCCGGCTGCGCATCCTGCCATCGTTCGCCGGGCAGCAGATCTGCCTCGACCAGCGCAATGCCCGTCCCGGTTAACGCCTGCAGAGAACGGCTGAGCTGCTGCGCATCGGCCGCCTCGCCTTTCTGAATCAGATAGCCGAGCGCGCTCTTGTGCAGGTCGCTTTCGCCCTCTTTTTTGCGCGTGCCTTTAATCAGCGGCGCAATCCCGACGCTGCAGTGATACACCGAGCGGGTCAGCGCCACATAGAGCAGGCGCAGATCCTCTGCCAGACGCTCCTCTTCTGCCAGCGCCAGGCTTTGTGCATCGCCCTGAACGTCCAGCAGAGCCGCAAAACTTTCGCGGTCGTGATAAAGCGCACTGGCCGCTTCGCGGAATCCGGCAGCAAACGGCAGCCAGACCAGCGGGTATTGCAGCCCTTTCGATTTGTGGATGGTGATAATCTGCACCAGGTGGCGGTCGCTCTCCAGACGCAGCTGCTGGCTGGCGGCCTGGCTGTTCGGGCGGGCAATCTGCTGCGCCAGAAAACGCACCAGCGCGTGCGGGCTCTCCAGCTGCACTGAGGCTTCCTGCAGCAATTCCCCCAGATGCATCAGATCGGTCAGGCGCCGCTCTCCGTTCTCCGACGCCAGCATATTCTCCGCCAGCTGCCGTTTGATCATCACGTCGCGCAGCATCGGTAACACGCCGCGCTGGTGCCACAGCTGCTGCCAGACGGCAAACTGCTCGACCAGCGCATCCCAGTCGCGTTCATTCTGGCTCAGCGTTTCCAGCGTCGCCGCATCAATGCCAAAGATAGAAGTCGCCAGCGCGCTGCGCAGTAAGCGCTCCTGCTCCGGGGCCTGAATCGCCTGCAGCAGCCAGAGTAATTCACGCGCTTCCGGCGTGGTATAGACGCTGTCGCGGCTGGAGAGGTAGACCGAGGGGATCGCCAGCGCATTCAGCGCATCGCGGATTAAGGTGGCTTCATTGCGGCTGCGCACCAGCACCGTGATATCGGAAGCCCGCACCGGCTGCAGCGCCTCACCTTTTCCTGCAAAGGCGCGCCCCTGCTGTCCGGCCACCAGCCAGCGGCTGATGTCGGCGGCACACTGCTGCGCCATAAACTGCTGATAATCACTGCTGCCGACGCCCTCACCGGGTTGCAGCCAGAAGCGTAACGCCGGTTGCGGCTGCCCATCATAAATCAGTTTCAGTGACTGATTGGGTGCCGCAGGCTGCACCGGCTGAAAAGGGATTGCCGAGAACAGGAACGGTGACTCAAGCTGAGAGAAGAGGCGGTTAACGCTTTCGACCATTTCCGGCGAAGAGCGCCAGTTCGTATCCAGCGTGTAGTGAGCACTGACTTCGTTTCTGGCCCGCAGATAGGTAAAGATATCCGCGCCGCGAAAGGCGTAGATCGCCTGTTTCGGGTCACCGATCAGAAACAGCGCCTGCTCCGGCTGATTCACATAGAGCGTGCGGAAAATACGATATTGCTGCGGGTCGGTATCCTGGAATTCGTCAATCAGGGCGACCGGGAAACGCGCCCGGATGGTTTCCGCGAGCAGAACCCCGCCAGGCTGTTGCAGCGCCTCATCCAGCTTACTGAGCAGGTCGTCAAAACCTAACAGCGCCCGCAACCGCTTCTCGCGCTGAACCGTAGCGCGCACATCGATCAGCGCCTGAGCAATGATCACATCCCGCAGCGACAGCGGCTCTGCCAGAAACTGGTCGATGGCCTCAAACAGGGCGTGGCGTGGTGCTTCACCCTTTTTGGTTTTCTCCTCCAGCACCTGCTGGCCAAACCGCTCCAGCTCCTTCGGCAGCTGATAATCCAGCGTCTCACTGCTGGCCCACTGGGTGACTCTGGCGACCCAGTTGGGCAGATGTTTACTGCTGTAGCTGCGCTTATCCACGCCTGAGGCGCTGATGATGCCTTCAACGTCGCGACTCAGCGCCTGCCACTGCTGTTTGATGGCGTTGATGCGCGCCAGATTGCGGGCATGGCGGGAGGCCAGCGTCTCATCGGCCGCGGGCGGTCGTTTCAGTCCTGGCGTTTCGCCCTGGAGCCAGGGACGCAGCGTGTTCAGCAGGCTGTCCGGCCCGCTCCACTCTGCGGCGATAATCCGCGCCACATCCAGCGACAGCGGATAGCACTGGCGACGCCAGAAGTCGGCGGCGGACTGCTTCAGCAGCGCCTGCTCATCTTCGATCAGCTCCTGCTCAAACAGCATGCCCGACTCAAACGCATTCAGATTGAGCATCCGCTGACAGAAGCCGTGGATGGTAAAGATGGCGGCTTCATCCATCTGCCTTTCGGCGGCCAGTAGCTGCGCCGCGGCCTGACTCAGATCCGGCATCTGCTCCAGTAATCGCTGATGCATCGGATTGCTGCTTTTGCCGCGGATACAGGCCAGACGCAGCTGGTGGATGTTCTCGCGGATACGGCCGCGCAGCTCGGCGGTGGCGGCCTCGGTAAAGGTCACCACCAGAATCTCTTCAACCGAGAGCGGCCGGCTATAGGCGTTTTCTTCGCCCAGCCCCAGCAGCAGGCGCAGATAGAGCAGGCCAATGGTAAAGGTTTTTCCGGTGCCCGCAGACGCCTCAATCAGCCGCTCACCCCTGAGCGGCAGCGTTAAAGGATTCAGCGATACGGGGGGTAACTGCGTCATTGGGTCTCACTCTTTACCGGCAGCGACTGCTGCAACTGCGCCACTTCATTCCAGGTTTTCCAGCCAGGCTGCCGGGCATAATCAATTTTGCCATTGTTACTGCCCGCAATCTGCGAGGTCATGACCATGCCATTATGTTCGATAACCGCCTTGCGGAAAAAGTCTGCCACGCTGGCCGGGGTGAGCAGCTGCACCTGCTCTATCACTTTCTGCCGGGTATCAAACGTCTCATTCTGACGATCGAAGTCACGGCTGTAACGATCGGCTTCTTCATCCAGCGTCTGGGGACGCTGCTGCAGGTCATTGATCATCGCCTGCTGATACTGCGCAAAATCGGCCTGGCTCATGTTGCGCAGACGTTTTTCCGCCTCGGGATAGAACGCCTGGTAACGCTGCAGCAGCCAGTCAGGTTGCCGGCTGTTACTCTGCAGCAGGAAGCCAACGCCCCACTGTCGGCCGACCGGCATCTGGAAGGCAAACACCGCATAGCCGAGCTGCTCTTTTGTGCGCAGCTGGTTGTAGAACCACGGCTGCACGATCTGGCTCAGCATGGAGCTGTTGGCCATGCTCTGATATTCGCTGTAGCCCAGCGGAATATAGAGCGCGGCAAGCGCCGAGTCGGTACTGCTGCCCGGCTGCTGCAGATTGGCCTTCAGCGGTTTATCGAACGAGACATACTGACTCTGCCAGTCGCGGGTCGCGTGACTCTGCATCTGCTGTTTAAGTTCATGTCCCAGCTGCGTCACGCTGTCTGCACTGAGGTTGCCGACCACCAGCATCTCTGGCGTCGCATCGCGGAACAGCGCGTCGCGGTAAGCCGTCACCTCATCAAGCGTGATCGTGCTGACCAGTCTGCGGCGCGTCTCGCGCTGGGTATAAGGCAGCTGAGAGAGCATCTGCATCGGCTGAATCGCCTGTTCAAACGCCTTGCCCTTTTCCGCCGCCTCCAGCCGCTCCAGATACCAGGATTTTGCCTGCGCCAGTTGCTGCTCTGTCGGCTGGAAGTGGGCATACCCTTCGACCAGTTTCTTCAGCAGCACCGGCAGGCGCTGCGTAAAGCCGCTGGCATTGAACACCAGACCTTCATCTTCACCGGTTGAAAAGCTGATGCCGCCCACCGAAGCCTGCGAATTAAGCTCGTCCAGCGCCAGGCTGGAGAGGTAGTCATTCAGGCCGAACAGCACCTGCTGACGCGCATCGCTGATGGCGTGCCTGTTGCGTAAGGCCAGGGTGATCGCCGCCTTTGGCTCGCGGGCATAATAGCGGCTGGGCATCCAGTAAATGCGCATGCCGTCGTCGTTAGCCAGTCTGACCGGATGCTGCCAGGTTTTACCGTCAGCGGGCAGCAGCGTGAAGTCGTCCGGAATATAGGGGTTCAGCGCAGGCATTGCCAGCGCGATCTGACTGGCGCGCTGCTGCCAGTCAGCAAAGGTCTGCGGCGTGATTTTCTCTGCCTGATAAGGCGCGTCCACAAAGTAGGCTTTTTTGTTGTGCGGCTCCTGCGGGCTGATGTACCAGATACGCGCACGTTGCGGCGTCATCTCCTGCAGGCGGGCAGCGATCGCGGCGGCATCGTACTGATCGGCCAGGTAAGGCGCATCCAGCGTGTGTTCCACCGGCACCCGCAGCATGGTGTCGGCCAGCCACTCAATGTAATCCATATCGCGGGTGATGGAGGGATAGCGGAAGTCGAGTGCCAGGACGTGAGAAACCTCATCGAAATAGCGCTTATCGTCGCCCTGCTGACGCAGCAGATTGATGTAGCTGAATACCGCCGCCACCACTTCATCACGCTGCGCCAGGCCTTTATCCGTCAGGGAGACCGTAATGGCAAACACGCCGCTGTTACGTTCGGTCATCGGGTCGGCGCCGGCATTGACACCGTCCGCCAGCCCCTGCTTCTGCAGCCAGTCGGTCAGCGTATTTTTGCTGCGGTTACTGATTAAGTAGCTGATCAGCGTGTCCGTTTTACTGCGAAAACGATCGCTGTTGTTGCCGATGCGAAATTCAATTTTGAGCTGCTTGCGCGGCTGGGCGGGCACATAGTGAATGATGATGCCCTGCTGCGCATCGGTGACCACCGGTACTTTAATCTCCGGCACGCTGGCATGGTGATTTTTGATGCGGCCAAAGGTTCTGGCCGCAATCGACGCCAGCTCCGGCAGCGGTTTGTTGCTGTAGATGACCGCCTTCATCAGGTTGGCGGAGTAATGCGTGTGGTAGAAGTCCAGCAGCGCCTGGTGCAGTTTACTGCCCGGCTTATCTTTCAGGGTCTCTAAATTACCGCCAGAAAAACGCGACGCCGGGTGTGCCGGGTTCAGGGTTTCGGCGCCGACCTGAGCCATGCGCAGGCCATCACGCGCGCGCGCCATGGTCAGCTCGGCATTGACGGCGTGACGCTCGCGGTCAGCGTTGACCGGATCCAGCAGCGGTGCCGCCACGGCATCCGCCAGGCGGTCGACCGCCGGTTCCAGCGCCGCATTTTCCACTTCCAGATAAAAGGCGGTGCGATAAGAGGCGGTGCTGGCATTGTGGCTGCCGCCATGCTTTTTCAGGAACTCGGCCAGGTTGTCCGGCTGCGGGTAGCGCTTTGAGCCCATCAGCACCATATGTTCGAGGTAGTGAGCCAGTCCCGCCTGCTGATCGGGATCGTCCAGCGATCCAATCGGCAGCGTCAGCGCCGCCAGCGATTTCGGTGCCACCGGATCGGACACCAGCAATACCGTCAGTCCGTTATCGAGACGGATGGCCTGATAGTTTCGGGGGTCCTGGTCACTTTTGCGAATGGTGTCGTTAAGTGGCTGCCAGCCTGCAGATGTCTGCGCCAGGGCGGTGCAAGCCACCAGGCTCAACAGTAGTGCCGCTATCCAGCGTGCGTGTAGCCGCATGTAAACCCCTCTTGTTTCCCGATAAGCCGCCAATTACTGACGCGGCGGCTCAAAGCCAGGCAAAAATTTCTGTGTGTGTAGTCAGTCTGCAAAATGCGCTCTGACCTGCTATTCATCATCCTGATGTGCGGCCAGCACCGGCAAATACCAGCGCTGCGCCGCCTCAGTGATCTGCTGCAGTTGCGCCTCATCCAGCACGCGGCAGAGCCGCTGCAGATAGGGGTCGCTGCCTTCACCCTCCACCTGGTAGCTGCCAGACCAGGCCGTCAGCAGGCGATTGCGCGCCTTCAGCTGCGTGGCTTCATCCGTGAGTAACTGCTGGCTCTTTTTGTCGTAGCTGGCGGTCAGCCACGCACCGCCACTTTTGCTGAGCAGCATCAGCGGCTGACGCAACCCGTCGAGGTAACCGGCGATATAGTCATTCAGGGCGGCCATCGCCTCTGACTGCGGCACGGCAGGAAAACACCAGCGGCTCTGCTGGCGGCCATACATACGGCTGCTGCCGGTGCCGCCCAGCGCGCAGTAAATCAGATGCTCCAGCCAGAGCAGCAGGCCATCGTTCATGTTGAGGACGCCAGGCCGCCAGCGCAGGAGCCCGTCGCTCTGCACCTGCGTCAGCCAGCCGGTTAAGCTGACCTGCTCCAGTTGCAGATTCACTTCCCAGCTCTCGCCGTCGCTGCGCTGGTTCACCACTTCCGCCGCCACTTCCTGCATCTCATCACGCTGCGCCTGCCAGAAGAGTTCGCCAAATGCGCCGTAGGGCAGATTACCGGCGGCGCGATGGTGCGCATAGAGCCGCTGGGTATCCTCGCCTTCGACCAGGGCATTCAGCAACTGGGCATTGATCTGGTAACGCTCCAGGTTGTCGAGCGCAAAAGGTTCGCTGTCGGGCAGCTCATCCTCCTCCAGCCAGAAGCTCACGCCGAGACGCTGGTGGAACCAGGCGCGAACCGGGTGCCGCCAGAAACGCAGAAAGGCCTCTAAGGTGAGTGCATCGATGTCCGGGGCCGTCAGCGGCTGGACAAATTCGGGTTGCGGCTGCCCCGCGCCTTGGGCGGCAGGCAGCCACTCGCGGGCGAAGCTCTGCAGTCTGGCGGCAGGCTGGAAGTTCTCAGCGGCAAACGGCATCCTGCTGTTGAGGTGCTGCAGATGCGCCCGTACCCGTCCGGCACTCTCATCCAGCTCCAGATGACCATCCCCCTCCAGGTAAAAACTCTGTCCGATGTAATCCAGCAGTTCTGTGACCAGCACCGAGGGATAGCGTTCCGTATTATCCTGAATCGCCCGGCCGATATAGCTGATGTAGAGCTGCTGCTGAGCGGAGAGCATTGCCTCAAGAAACAGGTAACGGTCATCATCACGGCGGCTGCGGTCGCCTTTACGGGACTGCTGCTGCATCAGATCAAAGCCTAACGGCGCAAGCGTGCGCGGATAGACGCCGTCGTTCATCCCCAGCAGACAGACCAGCTGGAACGGTATTGAACGCATCGGCATCAGGGTACAAAAGTTGATCTGCCCGGCCAGAAAGCGCTGGCTGATGCGCTGCTGATCGAGCCGGCTGCGCAGGTCGTCGCGCAGCAGCGCCACCGGGATCGCCTCCTCAAACCGCGCATCCATCCCGTACTGAATCAGTTGCTGCCACTGCTCTTCCACCAGCAGTAAAGCGGCCTCGGTTTCCGCGTCAGGCGTGAAGAAGGCGTTCAGCAGTTCCCGGCACATCGGCAGCCACTCCGCCAGCGGGCGGGGTTCCGCCAGCCGCTCACGCCAGTGATTCAGCCGCGCGAGCAGCTCAGCCAGATGGCCCGCCAGCTCCCCCACCAGGCCACTCGACTCGTCATAAGGCAGAATCCCCTCCCAGTCGCCGTTGTGGCTCTCCATCGCATAACCCAGCAGCATACGCTGCAGGCCAAAGCGCCAGGTGTGCTGGCCGGTAATCGGCAGTGAGAGGGCTTCAACGCTGGCATCATCCAGCCCCCAGCGAACGCCTGACTCGCTGACCCAGCGCCGCAGCAAACGCAGGCCGCTTTCATCGATGGCGAAGTGAGACGCCAGCGCCGGCACATCCAGCAGCGCCAGCACATCTTCTGAGACAAAACGGCTGTCCGGCAGCGCCAGCAGATGCAGAAACGCCACGATAGCCGGATGCGCCTGACTGGCTCGCCGGTCTGAAATCGCAAAAGGCAGATAGCGATCGGCGGGTGCATTGGCGAACACGGCCTGAATGAACGGTGCATAAGCGTCGATATCGGCCACCATGACAATAATGTCGCGTGCTTTCAGCGTCGGATCAGCCTCCATCATCGCCAGCAGATGATCCTGCAGCACCTCAACTTCGCGCTGCGCACTGTGGCAGACCTGCACCACGATCGAACGATCCGCCGGATCGAGGAGGCGCTTGCGATCGCTGTGCGCCAGTTCCGCCGCGTTCAGCCCGATGATGGCACTGTCCAGCAGATTGAGAAGATCGTACTGCATGCAGTGCAGCAGGTTGTCCGGCTCTACATCCACAAAGGCATCGATGTCGTCGCTGGCATCCATCTGGCTGAGCAGAAAGAGGTTGTCACGCCCCAGCTTGCCCCAGGAGGCCAGCAGCGGATTCGTCAGTTGCTGTTCACCGGCTTCGTTAAACAGCTGCGGCGCCTGCTCTGCGTCCCGGAACAGCCCACGCGCCGCCTCAGCGTCATGGCGGCGGCGCTGACGGCTTTGCAGCTTCGCCAGGAAGGCATAGTCCTGAATGTCGCCCCAGTAGTCGCGGCAGGGATTGGTAAACAGCAGGTGGATGTCGATGTGACGCCCCAGCGCCTGCAGCGCCTGCAGATAGATCGGCGGCAGTGCGGAGATACCACAGATAAAGACCCGCCTGGGCAGGTTTTCCGGCGTGCTCTTCGCCTGCTCCAGCGTGCGGATAAATCGCGCATAGAGATTCGCGCGGTGCCATTCCGGCTGTCGCAGCGTGCGGGTGTAGCTCACCAGATCGCGCCACAGGGCGGCCTGCCAGCGCTGCGCTTCGCCCAGCCCGTCGATACTTTCGCCGCGCTCCCAGCTGTTGAGCCAGTCAGCGCGATAGACCAGATACTGGTCAAACAGATCCGCGACACGGGAGCTGAGCTGAAACAGTTTGCGCTTGTCGCCGTCGTCATGGAGATAGTGACGTAAGGAGGTAAACTCCTCCTGCTCCAGCATCACCGGCAGCCGGTGCATCAGCTTCCAGCTCATACTGGCCTTGCTGAAGGCACTCTCTACCGGGATGTCGGGCAGCACGCGCACGAACATCTCCCAGATAAAACTGGCGGGCAGCGGAAATTCGATGTTGGCTGCAATCCCAAAGGTCTGCGCCAGCTCCATCTGCAGCCACTGCGCCATACCCGGACTCTGCACCAGTATCATTTCTGACGCGAAAGGGTCATCAAGAGGATCATGTTTAATCACCGCAGCCGCGAGAATCTTCAGCACATCAAGCTGATTTGAGTGATAGACGTGAAACATGACAACTCCTGTGGTAACTCAGAACATGACTGCGGTATTGCGGCCCTGTCACTTTACCGCGTATCGCTGTTGAAACCCATCAAAAGGGCGTCCCGCAGGCGTTAACATCGCAGTCGGCTCAGGGAGGCATGACGCCCGAAGGGACCGGTGACGTCGGCCCGTTCCAGCATGCAGCCCGCGGGACCCGGCTGCTGTTGCAGCATGGATTGCCAGCCCGCAACCTCATGCCCCGCCAGGCGCTGTTCAGCGACGTACCAGGCCTCCTGCTGCGCCCACTGCTGACTGAATCCCCGCGCCAGAGCGCGATGATAGTGCAACAGCGTGCTGCTGCTTAATGCCATCAGCAACAGAGCAAATAACACCTCTGGCAGGGAGAAGCCTGCGCCTTTACAGACAGGCGGCGGGAGGGGTGAGCGGGCAGTAGTCAATCCAGCCGTGCGGCAACGCGCGTATCTGATTGTCCCGTAACCGGACCCACTGCCAGACCGCCATGCCACTGCCGCTGGCTTCTCCTTTAAGCAGACCTTCATCTTTTTCACTCCGTTGCAGGCAGCTGACCCAGCCCTGACGCACCTCCTGCTGACAGCCTGACTCCGCATGCGCTGACCAGCTCAGCGTTAAGCCCCATTGCAGCGCAGACTGCGCCCGCCAGAAATCCTGGATAAACTGCTGTTCATCCGCCAGCACGCGCATACCCTGCTCTGACAGCCTGCGGCTGGCGTGCAGCGCCACGCTGCCCATCACCATGATCATCAGAACCATGCCCAGCGCGCTGCTGCCTCGCTGCTTCACAGGTTCTCTCCTTCTACCCAGTGCTCTGTCATTTCGTGCCAGCGTCCGGCCCGCCCCTGCAGCGTGATCCTGATCTGTCCGCCCTGCCGGCTGACGCTGAACTGCTCCACGCGCATAAACGCGGGGTCGGAGAGCCGCTCCCAGCCCGCAGAGTGACACTGGTCCACACCCCGCTGCATCTCCAGCTGCTGCTGTCGCAGGCGATAGCCGTAATAGTCACTTTCGGCATGGCCGACCCCTTCCCACTTTCCATTGCTGTTTTCATCCCAGCGCAGCAGCAGGCAGTTCTCCTGCAGAGTGAGTGCGCCACTGCCGCACTCGCCGTGACAGTAACCGGCACGCCGCACCGCCTTTTCCAGGGTAGCCATCATCTGCTGTAACTCCTGACGCAGTTGTGCCCGCTGCAGCATCCCGGCGTTCTCTGTCAGCAGCCGCGGCAGAAGCCGCCCGGCACTCAGCATCACAACCGCGCTGATGGCCAGGGCGACCAGCATCTCCGGCAGGCTGAATCCGGCGACTTTCAACGGCAGTTCTCCTCATCGTTCAGGCAAAGACGAATACGGGCTCTGGCGGAGATAATCAGCCAGATGCGCCCGGCAGCATTGCCCAGCTCAATGCTGCCCGCCCTGGCGACATTACGACGACCATAAAAGCCCGGTTCACCACGCAGCGCATACAGCGTTACCCCGGCATGGGGAGCGATGAAATGGAGCCGTTTTCCCCCTTCACAACCGGCCGCAGGCAGGCGGCCTGCCCCGATACACCAGGGGATGCCCGGCTGCGACCACAGGATCAGGTCACGGTTTTGCCGGTTGGCCTGCGCACGCAGCCGCAACAGGAAGCCCTGCAGTTGCTGTGCGCTGTCGCGCAGTTGCTGCCGCTGTTGCCAGCGCTGCCAGCCATGCAGTGCGGCAAGGCTCAGCATGCCGGCAATCACCATCACCAGCAGCAGCTCCGGCAGGGTAAAACCCCGAACGTTTGCACTTTTCATGGCATTAGACTGGCGGGAATGAGCGGGTGAGACAAGGCGCAGCGTCACGGGCTGAAGAGGCTGTCGCAGAGAACCGGCGTGACAGACAGACAATCTCAGGGAGCGTGCGCGCGATGCCGCAGATGTTCCGGACAACAGGCAAAAAAAAGCCCCGGCGGAGTGCGCCAGGGCTTGATGTTTATCGCGGGTCAGATGGCGACGGGGGCTTTGATCGCAGGATGCGGATCGTAGCCTTCAATCTCAAAATCGTCGAACTGATAGTCAAACAGTGACGCCGGTTTGCGTTTGATAACAAGCTTCGGCAGCGGGCGCGGTTCACGGGTCAGCTGCAGACGCGCTTGCTCCAGATGGTTGCTGTAGAGGTGCGTGTCACCGCCGGTCCAGACGAAGTCGCCCACCTCCAGTTCGCACTGCTGCGCCACCATATGCACCAGCAGCGCATAGCTGGCGATATTAAACGGCAGGCCCAGGAAAATGTCGCACGAACGCTGATAGAGCTGGCAGGAGAGCTTGCCGTTCGCCACATAGAACTGGAAGAAAGCATGGCAGGGTGCCAGCGCCATCTGGCTCAGTTCGCCGACGTTCCAGGCTGAAACGATGATCCGGCGTGAGTCGGGATCGCGCTTCAGCTGCTCCATTACCTGGCTTAACTGGTCAATTTCCTGACCGCTGGCCGTTCCCCAGCTGCGCCACTGTTTGCCATACACCGGGCCGAGATCGCCCTGCTCATCGGCCCACTCATCCCAGATGGAGACCTTGTTATCTTTCAGATAACCGATGTTGGTCTCCCCTTTCAGGAACCACAGCAGCTCATGAATGATCGAGCGGATGTGGCATTTCTTGGTGGTGACCAGCGGAAAACCATCCTGCAGATTGAAACGCATCTGGTGACCAAAAATTGAAAGCGTACCGGTGCCGGTACGGTCAGCTTTTGGCGTGCCTTCATTCAGCACATGCTGCATTAAATCCAGATACTGTTTCATTTTTCCTCGCGAAATTGTGGCTGCGGGCGACGACGATACGCCCAGATCATCATAATTATACCGGCAATAATCATCGGCACAGAGAGGATCTGTCCCATACTGATACCGCCTTCAAACAGGCCCAGCTGAGCATCCGGCTGGCGGAAGAACTCAACGATAATGCGGAATGCGCCATAGCCGATCAGGAACAGGCCAGACACGCTGCCCATCGGACGGGGTTTACGGATAAACAGGTTCAGGATGATGAACAGCACTACGCCTTCCAGCGCCAGCTCATACAGCTGCGACGCATGACGTGGCAGCACGCCGTAGGTGTTGAGCAGCGCCTGATATTGCGGATTGGTGGCGGCCAGCGCCACATCTTCGCTGCGGGAGCCGGGGAACAGCATCGCATAGCGGAAGTTCGGATCGACACGACCCCAGAGTTCGCCGTTGATGAAGTTACCGAGACGCCCGGCACCCAGACCAAACGGGATCAGCGGTGCAATAAAATCGGAGACCTGGAAGAAATTACGTTTAGTCCGGCGGGCAAAAATCAGCATCACCACAATCACCCCGATCAGGCCACCGTGGAATGACATGCCGCCATCCCAGACTTTGAACAGATAGAGGGGATTTTCCAGGAAAAGCGGCAGGTTGTAGAACAGCACATATCCAATGCGTCCCCCCAGGAAGACACCCAGGAAACCCGCATAAAGCAGGTTCTCAACTTCCTCTTTTTTCCAGCCGCTGCCAGGTTTGTTAGCACGGCGTACCGCCAGCCACATGGCGAAAACAAAGCCCACCAGATACATCAGACCGTACCAGTGAAGCGAAACCGGTCCAATCGAGAAGATCACCGGATCGAACTGCGGAAATGCAATATAGCCGTTATTCATCTTTCACCGTCTATTTTTCTACCCTGAAAAGGGGCGTTGTCAGGCACATAAATTAAGGCTGCGCATCATAGCACAGCCGGTTTTTTGAATTGTCGTGCAAATGTAAACACGAATAACGCGCAGAGGCAGAACGTGAAGATCGTGAGCACCCGTCCGGGACAGGACGAAAATTCAGTCTGTCAGGATGGCGCTTAGCGCCCGCCGCGAATCAGGCCACCCAGGCCGCGCCGCTCCATAAAGGCCGACACCAGATGGCGCACTTCGGTGGCGGTATGCGCATTCATTCCCTGCTCGCTGAGCTTCTGCGTTTCTTCGTGATCCAGATGACGCAGCAGATATTTCACCCGCGGGACATTTTTTCCGTTCATGCTGAGATGGCGATACCCCAGCCCGACCAGCAGCGCCACGCACATCGGATCACCGGCCATTTCACCACACAAACACAGTTCAATATTCGCGAGACGGGCTTCCTGCGCGATGGCATTCAGCGCGCGCAGCATCGCCGGATGCAGCGAGTCGTACAGGTTCGCGACGCGGGTATTGTTGCGGTCTACCGCCAGCAGATACTGCGTCAGGTCGTTGGTGCCGACCGAGATAAAATCGATCCGCGACGCCAGATGCGGGATCATAAACAGCATGGAAGGCACTTCGATCATCACCCCAATGCGCGGCGCGGGGATCGGATAGCCCAGCATCTCCTCCACTTCGCGACCGGCGCGATCGATCAGCCGTTTCGCGTCGTCGATCTCGTCGATGTGACTGATCATCGGCAGCAGAATGCTGAGATTGCCGGATGCCGCATTGGCGCGGAGCATGGCACGCACCTGCACCAGAAAAATTTCTGGCTGATCGAGCGTCAGGCGGATGCCGCGCCAGCCCAGGCAGGGGTTCTCTTCACTGATCGGCATATAGGGCAGCTGCTTATCCGCCCCGACGTCCAGCGTTCGCAGCGTGACCGGCTTGTTGTGAAACAGCTGCAGCATGCCCTGATACTGCGCCACCTGCTCCTCTTCCGACGGGAAACCGTTCTGCAGCATAAACGGAATTTCGGTGCGATAGAGCCCGATGCCATCCACCCAGCTGCCGAGCGCCTGCTCATGCTCCGGGCTTAATCCGGCATTGAGCATCACCTGCACCCGCTCGCCACTTTTCAGTTCGCCCGGCTGATCGACGACCCCTTCCGCCATCCTGCTCAGCGCATTCTCTTCGCTGATCAGGCGCTGATACTCCTGCACCAGCACCGGCTCCGGATCGATCAGCAGCTCACCGCGATAGCCATCGACAATCAGCAGACGTTTGTTGAGCTGATGCGGCTGGATATCCGCGCCCATCACGGTCGGGATCCCCATCGCCCGGGTCAGGATCGCCGCATGGGAGTTGGCTGCACCATCCCGCACCACCACGCCTGCCAGCCGCTCCTGCGGCAGCTCAGCCAGGGTCGTTGCGGTCAGCTCATCGGCCACCAGTACGAAGCGTTCCGGCCAGGCGTTAGTCCCGACCAGCGAGTCATCAAGGTGAAACAGCAGACGCTGGCCCAGCACCCGCAGATCGCCTGCGCGTTCACGCAGATAGTTATCCGTCAGGCTGGCGAACTGCTTAGCAAACTTCTCGATCACCTGTCTGACCGCCCACTCGGCGACCGATCCGCGTTCGATCTCATCGA
Organism: Type-F symbiont of Plautia stali; assembly: GCF_059731105.1. Taxonomy (NCBI): domain Bacteria; kingdom Pseudomonadati; phylum Pseudomonadota; class Gammaproteobacteria; order Enterobacterales; family Enterobacteriaceae; species Type-F symbiont of Plautia stali. The sequence continues at coordinate 3,299,556 of NZ_AP035909.1, forward strand.
ACAGATCTTTCTTCAGCCGGGCATCGGTCAGCAGGTGGGAGTAGAGGTCGAAAATGGCCGCGCTCTCTTTCTGTGCGCTGGCGCTGAACCGTTTACTGAAGCGGCGAAATTCACTCGCGGCTTCGGTCATGGCGATCGACAGTCGCTCGCGCTCACGCTGCACATCCAGCGTGGAGGCGGCGGAAACCTGATCGAGCAGCGGCTGCGTCTCATCGACCCAGCCAGGTGCCACCGCCACGCCAGGCGCGGCCGCAATCGCGCGCACCCGCGTCTGCCGGAACTGACCAAACAGCTGGCCCATCTGAGACTGCGACAGCAACGCCGCCATCTGGGTCGCCAGGGTGACCAGAAACGACTCTTCGCTTTCATCAAACTGACGGTGTTCGCGCTGCTGCACCACCAGCACGCCCAGAAGCTGACGGCGGCTGATAATGGGCACGCCGAGGAAGGAGCGATAGCGCTCCTCTTTCACTGCGGGGATATATTTGAAGCTGGGGTGGCTCTGGGCGTCTGCAAGGTTAATCGGCTCGGCCAGACGGCCCACTAAACCGACGATCCCCTCGTCAAACGCCAGCGTCACAGTGCGGCCACGCGGTTTTTTGAGTCCGCGCGTCGCCATCAGGTAATAGCAGCGACGATCGTGGTCGGCGAGGTAAACGGAACAGACTTCCGTTTCCATCGCCAGACAGATCTCATTGACCAGAATGTCGAGTGCTTCATTGAGACGCGGCGCACTCGCCACTTTTTCTACAATTTCGCGCAACTGAGTGAGCATAAAGGGCGTGGCCTATCCTCTCTTACGTCGATGGGCAGGATTGTTTCGCTGCCCCGCACTCTCCTGCATAGACATCACCACGCCAGCGAATTCCTTCATCACCCGGCGGTAGACGTCGCGTTTAAAGGAGACAACCTGACGCACCGGATACCAGAAACTGACCCAGCGCCAGCCATCGAACTCCGGCGTGCTGCTGTGCTGCACATTGATATCCGCGTCATTACACATTAACTGCAGAAGAAACCACTTTTGTTTCTGGCCGATACATACCGGCTTTGTGTCCCAACGCACCAAACGTTTTGGCAACTTGTAACGCAGCCAGTTACGGGTAGAGGCAAGTATTCGGACATCTTTCCGGTGCAATCCGACCTCTTCAAACAGTTCGCGATACATCGCCTGTTCTGCGGTTTCACCGGGATTGATGCCTCCCTGAGGAAATTGCCAGGAGTGCTGTCCAAAGCGCCTGGCCCATAACACTTGTCCCTGCCGGTTACAGATTACGATACCAACATTCGGGCGGTAGCCATCATCATCGATCACCGGACTACCTCAAAGCAAAATTTGAATAAGCTGATTGTTTCACACTCCTTACAGGCGGTAAACCACTGGATTCATGGGGGGTTGCGCCGTCTCTGTCGGGATAACTCACAGAAAATGGTAAAGTTATGAACAGTAATCAGAAAAATGATCGATCTTATTCACCTTTTCTGTGGATAGCTTTGTGCAGAACACGGGAGTTAACTGAATAACCTTTTCAGCGCACTCTGAACCGCTGAAAAGAGGCCGCATTTTATGTCGTTGATTTAAAACATAATAACTTTAATTTCGCCACGTTAATGCGTTTCCTGGCAGGCGGATAAATTCACGCCCGCTGACAATCGGTTAAAATATCACCACACCGCTTTTTATCCACAGAGAATCGCTCAGGGTTAGGCCAGAGCGACGAAATTATGGTCAGATCGTGAAAAGTCAAGGCTGTAAATGGAACCAGTACCGCATCGGTAAGGGGGTTATCCCATTTTTCTGTGGATAACCGGGCTGGAGATCCTGTTCATTGTTGCGGGTAAGCCGGGATAACCCTGGCAGCCTGAGGGTGACATCCTGCGGATCCACTAAAAAAAGCACGATCTATCATGTTATTATCGAAGCCCGATAGGGTTTATTTCAGCCGCACAGGTTACCCTCTTTTTATTGTTCACATTTTAACCAGCAAGAGTTATCAACATGAGTCACCCACCAGGCCCGCCTGAAAATGAAGCCAGCCTGCTGGCCCGGGCGCAGGAGTTAGCCGGATTAACACTGGAAACGCTGGCCGCTCGCGCCGGGCTGCCTATGCCTGCCGATCTTAAACGCGATAAAGGCTGGGTCGGGATGCTGCTGGAGTGGCATCTGGGCGCCAGCGCAGGCAGCAAAGCGGAGCAGGACTTTGCCCATCTGGGTATCGAACTGAAAACTATTCCGATTGATGCACAGGGCAAACCGCTGGAAACCACCTTTGTCTGCGTCGCCCCCCTGACCGGTAACAGCGGCGTGACCTGGTCGAACAGCCACGTGCGGCACAAGCTGGCGCGGGTGTTATGGATCCCGGTGGAAGGCGAGCGTGAGATTCCACTGCGGCATCGCCGTGTCGGCGCGCCGCTGTTGTGGAGCCCGGATGCAGAAGAGGAGGAGATGCTGCGTCAGGACTGGGAGGAGCTGATGGATATGATCGTGCTGGGTCGCGTTGAGCAGATCACCGCCCGGCATGGCGCCTGGCTGCAGATTCGACCCAAGGCCGCCAACAGTAAAGCGCTGACGGAGGGCATTGGCGATCAGGGCCAGCCGATCATGACCCTGCCGCGCGGTTTCTATCTGAAGAAAAGTTTCACCGGCCCCCTGCTGGCGCGTCATTTTCTTCTCTGAACTCCCCCGACCTGGCGGAAATGTCGCAATTTTGTGGGTGATCGGCGCAGCCATTGCGTATAATCGCCGTTTACTTTTCGTTTAGGATTGAATGTCGGTATGTTTGAGTGGATTTCCGATCCCAACGCCTGGCTGGCGCTGGGTACCCTGACCATCCTTGAGGTGGTGCTGGGTATTGATAACATCATTTTCCTGTCACTGGTGGTCGCGAAACTGCCTAAGCACCAGCAGGCCAGCGCCCGTCGCATTGGCCTGATGGGCGCAATGCTGATGCGTCTGGCCTTACTGGCCTCAATCGCGTGGGTTGCCCGTCTGACTAATCCGCTGTTTACGCTGCTGGATCACCCCTTCTCGGCGCGCGATCTGATCCTGCTGTTCGGTGGCCTTTTCCTGCTGTGGAAATCGAGCATGGAGATCCATGAAACGATTGAAGGCGGCGAAGGGGAACACAATACCCGCGTTCACTCCTTCCTCGGCGCGATTGTGCAGATCATGATGCTCGACATTATTTTCAGCCTGGACTCCGTTATCACCGCCATCGGCCTCTCCGATCATCTCTTCATTATGATGGCGGCAGTCGTGATTGCGGTGCTGCTGATGATGTTCGCGGCGCGGGTTATCGGTGAATTTGTCGATCGCCATCCGTCAGTGAAAATGCTGGCCCTCTCTTTCCTGATTCTGGTCGGTTTTACCCTGATTCTGGAGAGTTTTGCGGTCCACGTACCAAAAGGTTACATCTATTTCGCCATGTTCTTCTCAATGGCGGTTGAGTGCCTTAACCTGATGCGCAGTAAGAAAAAGCCCGCCTGATAAAGTCAAGGGCGAGCCTGCTCGCCCGGATATTTTCAGAATTCTGCGATTAATCCTGCCGGCAAAACCATTTATTACTACACTTTTTGCACTTGACGATTTGTGAGGGGAAGGCGTGATGAAAGGGCTGGCAGGATTAGCAGCGGTAGTGATAACCGCAGCGTTATTAAGCGGATGCAGTTCAGATTATGTGATGGCGACCAAAGATGGCCGCATGATTATGACCGAAGGCAAGCCGAGCATTGATAAAGAGACCGGCCTGGTGGAATACACCGATCAGTCAGGTCACGCAGTGCAGATTAACAGCGATGAGGTTTCAACGATCATTGAACGTTAAGTGCCTGATTTAATCATCTGCCACCCATTCTGCGCTGGCAGATGATTTCCCCGATTTTTCCCCCTTCCTTCCCCGCCATGGCTCGCGCTATAGTCCCTCAGGACACAACATTCCATTCGCTCTATTCCCGATAAAGAAAAGGAAGCTGGCAATGCACTATCATCGTATTCCCCACAGCACGCTGGAAGTGAGTCAGCTGGGGTTGGGCACCATGACGTTCGGCGAACAGAACAGTGAAGCTGACGCGCATGCTCAACTGGATTTGGCTATCCGTTCCGGCATCAACTTTATTGATACTGCCGAGATGTATCCGGTGCCACCGCGCCCGGAAACCCAGGGTCTGACCGAACAATATATTGGCAGCTGGCTGAAACAGCGCGGCAGCCGCGACAAAATCATTCTGGCCAGTAAAGTCGCCGGCCCTTCCCGTGGCAACGACGCCTCAATCCGTCCGGACATGGCGCTGGATCGCAAAAACATCCGTGCCGCCCTCGACGCCAGCCTGAAACGGCTGAACACCGACTATCTGGATCTCTACCAGCTGCACTGGCCGCAGCGCCAGACTAACTTTTTTGGCAAGCTCGGCTATCAGTACAGCGAAACCACCGCGCAGGTAACCCTGCTGGAGACGCTGGAGGCACTGACCGAACAGGTGCGGGCAGGAAAGATTCGCTATATCGGGGTCTCGAACGAAACGGCGTGGGGGGTGATGCGCTATCTGCAACTGGCGGAGAAGCATGAGCTGCCGCGCATCGTCAGCATTCAGAACCCCTACAGTCTGCTGAACCGCAGTTTTGAAGTGGGTCTGGCCGAAATCAGCCAGCATGAGGGCGTTGAACTGCTCGCCTATTCGAGCCTGGCGTTTGGTACGCTGAGCGGTAAATATCTGAATGGCGCGCAGCCTGCGGGCGCACGAAACACCCTGTTCAGCCGCTTCACCCGCTACAGCGGTGAGCAGTCACAGCAGGCAATTGCTGAGTATGTGGCGCTGGCCCGACAGCATCAGATTGACCCGTCGCAGATGGCCCTCGCCTATGTGCGTCAGCAGCCATTTGTTGCCAGCACGCTGCTGGGTGCCACCACCCTTGAGCAGCTGCAGACAAATATCGACAGCTTCAATCTGACCCTGAACGCCGAGATTCTGGAAGGGATTGAGGCGATTCACCGTCGTTTTACCTACCCGGCTCCCTGAGTGCGACTGCCAGCTGCCGCAGAGGCGGCTGGCTTCTCTCACAGCGTGCGGCAGTAGAGCGAGACAGGCTTGTCAGGATACTCCAGCGCCTCCCCCGCCGCCTGCCAGCCAAACCGTTCGTAATACCCTCTGAACGCCGACCAGAGCCACAAGCGTGGAAAGCCCCGCGCCTTTGCATAGCCGATAACGTGCTGCTGCAGCGCCTCGCTGACTCCTCTGCCGCGCGCCGATTCATCCACATAGAGCGCCGCCAGCCAGGGGAAGAGATCCTGACGACTGATCAGATCGCAGCGCCAGAATCCCACTGTACCGATCGCCCTGCCCGCTTCCACGGCCACAAAGGTGATGGGAAACTCTGCCCCCGTCAGGCTGCTGTTAACCACGCTGGCGAAGAACGCCCGGCTGCTGGCCTCACCGAATGCCCGCCACTGCCAGTCAGTAACCTGATCGGCAAAGTGGGGCGCGTCGCTGAGCAAGACAATCTCCATCTCCCGCTCTCCTCTGAAAAACGCTGATGCGGTAAGCCCGCGTAAAGGCCGTCCGGTCGTACTGTATCGCTTATTCGCCAATCTCCAGTGCCAGCAACGACTGAATGGTCTGCGCACGGCGGATTTCGCGCGGCTGGCCCTGTTCAAACAGCACTTCCGGGATTAACGGACGGCTGTTGTAGTTTGAGGACATCGAGGCACCATAAGCGCCCGTGTCGTGAAACACGAGGTAGTCGCCGACGCTGGCCGCCGGGATCGCACGCGGTTCTACCATACCGCCTTCCAGCTGGGTAAAGACATCGCCCGACTCACACAGCGGCCCCGCGACGACCGTGTCGATCGTCTGCCGATCATCAATCGCGCGATCATCACCCGCCATCAGCGAGATGTGGTGATAGCTGCCATACATGGAAGGACGCATCAGGTCACTGAAACCGGCATCGACCAGCACAAAGTGACGGCTGCCCATCGACTTAACCGCTCTCACCTGAGAGACCAGCACACCTGACTCAGCCACCAGGAAACGGCCCGGTTCAATCTCCAGCTTGACCGCGTGCCCCAGATGCTGAGCAATCCGCTGCCGGGCCGCATCCCACAGGCCGAAATAGTGATCGGTGTCGATCGCCTCTTCGCCAAAGCGATAAGGGATAGAGAGGCCGCCGCCTGCAGAGATTGCCGTCAAATCCTGACCGGACGCCATAACCAGTCCGACCATCGCATCGCAGACCTGCTGCAGGTGCGCATAATCGACGCCCGAACCGATATGCATATGGATGCCCACCAGCTGCAGGCCGTGCTGCTCAATGGCGGCCAGCGCCGCGGCTAAATCACCGTGCCAGATACCGTGCTTGCTGTTTTCGCCGCCGGTATTGGTTTTCTGGCTGTGACCATGACCAAAGCCAGGATTGACCCGCAGCCACACTGCGTGACCGGGTGACACTGCGCCAAGCTGATGCAGCATATCGATTGAACCCGCGTTCACCGGAACCTTCAGCGCCGCAACCCGCTCCAGCGTCGGCTGGTCAAACAGATCGGCGGTAAAAACAATCTCATCGCCACCCGGCTGGTAGCCTGCCGCCAGCGCACGTTCGATTTCACCCAGCGAAACCGAATCCACTTTGACCCCCGCCGCCCGCATCAGGCGCAGGATATGAATATTTGAGCAGGCTTTCTGCGCAAAACGTATGACGTCAAACGCCTGCAGCTGCGCAATGCGCGCCTGAATAATCTGCGCGTCATAGGCCCAGAAAGGTCCGACGTAACGGCGGGCCAGCGGCAGCAGATGAGCGGCGTTGAGGGTGGTTTCGGTACTCTGTAAGGAACGTGGCATAACAATTCTCCTGTGGCGATAGTTCCATTAAGCCAGAATCATGCCATAGCGAAAAATATCTGTTTTAATAGCATCTATGCAGAATGGATATTGGGTGGCGACATGGCGAACATCAACTGGCGGCATATTGAAATTTTTCATGCGGTGATGACCAGTGGCAATCTGACTCAGGCCGCCACGCTGCTGCACACCTCTCAGCCGACGGTGAGCCGGGAGCTGGCGCGGCTGGAGCAGCAGCTGGGACTACAGCTGTTTGAACGGGTACGCGGCCGGCTGCAGCCGACGGTGCAGGGATTGCGCCTGTTTGAAGAGGTGCAGCGCTCCTGGTACGGTCTGGATCGCATCCGGGAAGCCGCAGAGGGACTTCGCCAGTTTCGTCAGGGCGAGCTGTCGATTGCCTGCCTGCCGGTTTTTTCTCAGTCGCTGCTGCCGCCGCTGTGCCAGCCCTTTTTAGCACGTTACCCCGACGTGAGCCTCAATGTGATCCCGCAGGAGTCGCCGCTGCTGGAGGAGTGGCTCTCAGCACAGCGCTACGATATCGGTTTAACCGAAACCCAGCACGCCCCGGCCGGTACCGATCGTCTCGCCCTGCTGACCTGTGATGAAGTGTGCGTTCTGCCACAGCACCATCCCCTGAGTCAGCGTGCCGTGCTGACCCCGCATGATTTCGCTGGCGAGCGGTATGTCAGCCTCTCGCGCAGCGACAGCTATCGTCAGCTGCTGGATGCGCTGTTTCAGGAGCAGGGGGTTGAACGGCGGCTGGTGATAGAGACGCACAGCGCAGCCTCAGTGTGCGCTATGGTCAGGGCGGGTACAGGCATTTCGATTGTTAATCCGCTGACGGCGCTGGATTACGCCGACAGCGGATTGGTAATGCGTAAGTTCAGCGTGGCAGTGCCGTTTACCGTCAGCCTGGTCAGACCGAGGCACCGACCCGCCTCAGCGCTGGTCGATGCCTTTGTCAGCCATCTGCAGGAGCAGGTGACCGCCTTTCCGGCACGTATCGCCGCCCGCCTGGCTTAGGCGCGGACGCTGGCAGCCGGGCGGCCTGGTTTGCGGAAGGTCATCAGGCAGACCAGCAGGCCGATGAGCGCCAGCGCAGCCGCCGCGACCGGCACCGCCGTCAGGCCATAATCGCGACCGATGACCGCACCGCCGACCCAGGCACCCAGCGCATTGCCCACGTTAAAGGCCGCAATGTTCAGGGTAGAGACCAGATTAGGAGCCTCTTTACCGTGACGGACCACGTTGATCTGCAGGCCCGGTACCGTGGCGAAGGTGGCCATCGCCCAGAGGAACAGGGTAATCTCCGCCAGCCACAGCGCGTGGCTGGTCCAGCTGAAGAGCAGAGAGAAGATGGCGATCAGCGAAAAACTGAGGATCAGGCTGAATGAGACTTTCCAGTCGGCCAGTTTGCCGCCAAGGATATTCCCCACCGTCAGGCCCGCACCAATCAGGAACAGCGTCCAGCTGACGCCGCGGTCGCTGATCCCGGTGATCTCTAACAGCAGAGGCGCGATGTAGCTGAACAGCGCAAACATCGCCGCCGCGAAGCAGACCGTCATCAGCAGAGAGAGCCACAGTTTTCCGTTAGCCAGCGCGCCAATTTCACTCGCCAGATGAACCGGCTTCTCCTGCTTGTTTGTCGGCAGGCTGACAATCAGGGCGATAAAGGCCAGCACACCGATCACCGCCACACCCCAGAACGTGGCCCGCCAGCCAAACATCTGACCGAAGCTGGTGCCCAGCGGCACGCCCAGCACGTTAGCCAGGGTCAGCCCGGTAAACATCAGGGCGACAGCGGAGGCCTGACGTCCGGCTGGCACCAGACTGGCGGCGACGACCGCACCGATACCGAAGAAGGCCCCGTGACAGAGCGCGGTGACGATTCGTGCCAGCATCAGCAGGTTGTAGTTGTACGCCAGCGCGCAGAGCAGGTTGCCGACAATAAAGATCACCATCAGCAGAATCAGCGTTTTTTTACGCGGCAGTCTGGCGGTGAGCAGCGCCATAATCGGCGCACCGATCGCCACGCCCAGCGCATAGCCGCTGATCAGCCAGCCCGCCGACGGAATGGAAACCTGAAGGTCGCGCGCCACGTCAGGCAGCAATCCCATGATGACAAATTCGGTGGTTCCGATGGCGAACGCACTCAACGCCAGCGCCAGTAATGCAACAGGCATAACACTCTCCCAGTCTTATTTGCAGGTGAACCGCGCGGACACGCAGCCCCTCGACGCTTATTAAAATTTGATCTGCGTCACAGTGAGTATTACAGCACAGCCCGGATAAGCGACATAGCCTGCGTAGCGCAAAGGATTATTGCCGTTGCCGCAATAATCCTCGCCTCCTGATGCTCTCTCTCGCTATCTGAGGGGCAGCGGCTGCCCTGTCTGCATCGCGTCAGGTTGCCATTTCCCGTTAACCGGTTACCTTTTTTATATGTGATTCATTAATTATTCCGCAACGTTGCCGATATATCCCTAATCAATTGCCAGGTGTAGTTATCAACTTCTGACGCAGGGAGAGAGAATGCAACGACTCATAGCCTTGATGGTCTTTGCTCTGACCGGCTGCTCGGTTGGTCATTATGAGTACAGTAAAGAAGCTGAAAAGCGGGTTGATATGACCGTGACCGGCATTCCGACCATACTGGGTATCGGCACGCTCGGCACCACCATCCCGCTGACGCCGGAGTACAGCCTGACCGCTGCCCATGTGGCGAAGTTTTCGCTTTATCGGGTCAAAGCCTGGCATCCGCAATGCGACCTGGCGGTGGTCTACCACAAAAACAGCGAAGCAAACCTGCCTCCCAGCTTCCGCAACAGCCATATCGGCGACAGGGTGAACCTCTACGGCTACAGCTTTATTTCGGCGATGCCGGTCAGTTCCAGCGGGCAGAACCTCATCAATACCACGCTGGCGAACAGCTGGAACAAGCCAGACTGCGTCGTGGTAGCGGCGAATGCAGGAGTGGTAAAAGGCATGTCAGGCGGTGCGGTTTATAACGCCTCTGACGATACGCTGGCGGGGGTGATTGTGGGCTACAGCAATAACATCGATGACAATGTCACCGGTAAGACGCTCTACAAGAACGTTGCGCTCTATGTGCCCTATTCCCGCTTTCAGACCTGGCTGGATCAGGCGATTAAATCCTAAGATTTTTTGTCGGGCAAACCAGGATGGTTGCCCATCGGATGTTCGGGCGGATTGAGCCATCTGTCTTCACGGGTTGCTTCGTAGTACGGGTTAAGAGGGTAAGCAATACGATTTTCAGGCTTACTGGTCTCTCCCACCACTAAAAAGCGTGCCTCATGCTCACTGTTGTTTATAAAGGTGTGGCAAATGCCAGTGCCCGCCGGAAAAGCCACGGCATCACCTGGCGACAACGGGTACAGCTCGCCGTTGATCCAGGCATCAGGATGACCTTCAAGCACAAAAATGAACTCTTCTTCTGCGCTTTCTGCGTGGGGATAAGACATGCGACGTCCGGGCAACAGCCTCTCATGATGAATGCCAAGGCGGGTTAATCCCAGCAACCTACCCAGTGGAGCACCAATCGACATGCGCTCATCGCTGTCGGCATAATGTTCGTTATCTTCACCTTCCAGCGCTTGCCAGTGGCGAATGCAGTCGGGACGTTGCATCATGTTTGCTCCTGGTTAAGGTATTCAGCCTGGCATAAGGAGCCGCACGGCTCAAGCATCGCGAGGCGAACAGCAGTGTCTGATTCTGGCATAGGTATAAAAAAGGCCGGGATTTCCCGGCCTTTTCTGTTAACAGTCAGACTTACTTGCTGCCTGGACGCAGTGCCGGGAACAGGATGACGTCACGGATGGTGTGGCTGTTGGTAAACAGCATCACCATACGGTCAATACCGATACCCAAACCGGCGGTTGGCGGCAGACCATGTTCCAGTGCGGTAACGTAGTCTTCGTCATAGAACATCGCTTCGTCGTCACCGGCATCTTTGGCATTTACCTGCTGCAGGAAACGCTCAGCCTGATCTTCCGCATCGTTCAGCTCCGAGAAGCCGTTACCGATTTCACGACCACCAATGAAGAACTCAAAGCGATCCGTAATTTCCGGGTTCTCGTCGTTACGACGGGCCAGCGGCGACACTTCTGCCGGATATTCGGTGATGAAGGTTGGCTGAATCAGATTCGCCTCTGCCGTCTCTTCGAAAATCTCCGTTACGACGCGACCCAGACCCCAGCTCTTCTCAACTTTGATGTGCAGTGATTGCGCAATCGCCACCGCTTTATCGAAGTCTTCCAGATCGGCCAGATCGGTTTCGGGACGATACTTTTTGATCGCTTCGCGCATGGTCAGTTTTTCAAACGGCTTACCGAAATCAAACTCCTGCTCACCGTAAGGCACCACCGTGCTGCCCAGCACATCCTGCGCCAGCGTGCGGAACAGGCTCTCGGTCAGCTCGATCAGATCTTTGTAATCCGCATAGGCCATATAGAGTTCCATCATGGTGAACTCTGGGTTATGACGTGGCGAAATCCCTTCGTTACGGAAGTTACGGTTGATCTCGAACACGCGATCGAACCCGCCCACCACCAGACGCTTCAGGTAAAGCTCCGGGGCAATACGCAGATACATGTCGATATCCAGCGCATTGTGATGGGTGATGAAAGGACGCGCAGACGCGCCGCCCGGGATCACCTGCATCATCGGCGTTTCCACTTCCATAAAGTCGCGGCTCACCATGAACTGACGAATGCCGGCCATGATCTGCGAACGAATGCGGAAGGTATTGCGCGACTCATCGTTGGCGATGAGATCGAGATAGCGCTGACGGTAACGGGTTTCCTGATCGGCCAGGCCGTGGAACTTGTCCGGCAATGGACGCAGGGCTTTGGTCAGCAGGCGCAGTTCAGAACAGTGAATCGACAGTTCGCCGGTTTTGGTTTTAAACAGCTTGCCGCGCGCGCCGAGGATATCGCCGAGATCCCACTTTTTGAACTGCTCGTTGTAGATCCCTTCCGCCAGGTCATCACGCGAAACGTACAGCTGAATGCGGCCACCCACATCCTGCAGGGTCACGAAAGAGGCTTTACCCATGATGCGACGGGTCATCATACGACCCGCAACACTCACTTCGATGCCGAGATCTTCAAGCTCTTCGTTGCTCTTCTCGCCATAGCTGGCGTGCAGCTGGTCAGAGAGGCTGTCACGACGGAAATCGTTAGGAAACGCCACGCCATTTGCACGCAGCACGCTCAGCTTTTCGCGACGCGTTTTCAGTTCGTTATTTAACTCAACGGCGGCGTCAGCGCTCTGCGGTTGTTGTTCAGACATGTCGGTTCCTTATAACCCTGCTTTTAAACTAGCTTCAATGAATCGATCCAGATCGCCGTCCAGTACCGCCTGGGTGTTACGCGTCTCTACGCCGGTGCGCAGATCTTTGATGCGGGCATCATCAAGCACGTAAGAACGGATCTGACTTCCCCAGCCGATGTCAGACTTGTTGTCTTCCAGCGCCTGTTTCTCAGCATTTTTCTTCTGCATCTCAAGCTCGTACAGCTTCGCCTTCATCTGCTTCATCGCCTGATCTTTGTTCTTGTGCTGAGAACGGTCGTTCTGACACTGGGTCACCGTTCCGGTCGGAATGTGGGTAATACGCACCGCAGATTCCGTCCGGTTAACGTGCTGGCCGCCCGCGCCCGATGCGCGATAGACGTCAATACGCAGATCCGCCGGGTTGATGTCGATATCAATATCGTCATCCACTTCCGGGTAAATAAAGGCGGAGCTGAATGAGGTGTGACGACGGCCGCCGGAGTCGAACGGGCTCTTACGCACCAGGCGATGGACGCCGGTTTCCGTGCGCAGCCAGCCAAAGGCGTAGTCGCCTGACACGCGAATGGTCACGGATTTGATGCCCGCGACTTCACCTTCAGACTCTTCGATAATTTCGGTTTTGAAGCCTTTTGCTTCGGCCCAACGCAGATACATACGCATCAGCATGCTGGCCCAGTCCTGCGCTTCGGTGCCGCCGGAACCGGCCTGCAGATCGATGTAGCAGTCAGCGCTGTCATACTCGCCGGAGAACATGCGGCGGAACTCCAGTTCGCCCAGCTTGCCCTCAAGCACGTCCAGCTCGGCAACCGCTTCGTTGAAAGTCTCTTCGTCTTCCGCTTCGACGGCCAGCTCCAGCAGACCCTGCACATCTTCCAGGCCCTGCGACATCTGATCCAGCGTCTGCACGATCGCTTCCAGCGAGGCGCGCTCTTTGCCCAGCGCCTGAGCACGCTCAGGTTCGTTCCAGACATCGGGCTGTTCCAGCTCGGCGTTTACTTCTTCGAGGCGTTCTTTCTTGGCATCGTAGTCAAAGATACCCCCGAAGAACGTCGCTGCGCTCACTGAGGTCCTGAATACGGTTTTTGACCGGGTTGATTTCAAACATGGCTTTAGCGTCTTTCTTATGTTCGATGGGACAGGAAATTTAACGCACAAGTTTACCCGAAACTGGCGGCAGTTTGTAGCGTTGAGACAGGGGGGATGCGGGAACGGCGTGACGCGCCGCATTTTCTTCCCGGCTGATGGCGCTGTGGCCCCGTCAGAGGAGACAACGGAAGGCAGTCAGGCATGCGCACCTGCCATCACCGCAGAGGCGCAAACCTGACAGAACCTAGTTCAGCGGCCAGAGATGGTCGATGATCAGCTGTACCGAGCGGTTACCGCGATACTCGTTGATATCCAGCTTATAAGCCAGTTCGACCTGACGCACGCTGCTGTCGGGCCACAGTGTGGTATCGACATTAAAGGCGATACCGTCGATCAGCGGACCGCCGTCTAGCGGTTCGACCATTACTTTCAGATGCCGCTCGCCCACCAGCCGCTGTTGCAGCAGCTTAAACCGGCCGTCGAAGGCCGGTTCCGGGAACGCCTGGCCCCAGGGGCCCGCCTCACGCAGCATCTCAGCCGTCTGCAGCGAAAAATCCTGCGGTTGCAGCGCACCGTCAGACCAGATGATGCCCTGCAGCGATTCGCCGTCCAGCCACTCACCGACCAGGTCGGCAAAGCGCTGACGAAACTCCTCGTAGCGGTCCGTTTCCAGCGATAAGCCTGCCGCCATCGCGTGGCCACCAAACTTCAGCATCAGGCCGGGGTTCAGGGTATCCAGCCGCTCCAGCGCATCACGCAGATGCAGACCGGCAATCGAACGTCCCGAGCCTTTCAGCGTGCCATCGCCCGCGGGGGCGAAGGCAATGACCGGACGATGAAAACGCTCTTTCAGTCGTGAGGCCAGAATGCCGACGACGCCCTGATGCCACTCGGGATGATAGAAGGCCAGTCCCAGCGGCAAATCGCGCTGCTCACGCTCCAGCGCCTGACACAGCGCCAGCGCCTCGCTCTGCATGCCCTGCTCGATCTCTTTTCGCGTCTGGTTGAGTGCGTCCAGCTCACTGGCTAACATCCGCGCCTGACTCAGGTCATCAGTCATCAGCAGCGCCACGCCCACCGACATGTCGTCGAGCCGCCCCGCGGCATTAAGCCGTGGCCCCAGCGCAAAACCGAGATCGCTGGCCGCCAGCTGACGCGCATCGCGATTCGCAATCTCCAGCAGCGCCCGGATGCCTGGCCGGCATTTTCCGGCCCGGATACGGCTCAGCCCCTGCCATACCAGAATACGGTTGTTAACGTCGAGCGGCACCACATCGGCGACCGTGCCGAGCGCCACCAGGTCCAGCATCCCGGCCAGATTTGGCTCAGCGCGGGTAACGCCGAACCAGCCCTGGGTGCGCAGATGGGCGCGCAGCGCCAGCATCAGATAGAACGCAACGCCAACGCCCGCCAGCGCCCGTGAAGGAAAGTCGCAGTCGGGCAGGTTAGGATTCACGATCGCCTCAGCGGCCGGTAAGGTCTCGCCCGGCAGGTGATGGTCGGTGATCAGCACCGGAATGCCGTGCTGATGCGCGTACTCCACCCCGGCGTGGGAGGAGATGCCGTTATCGACCGTCAGGATCATGGCGGCGCCCCGTGCACGCGCCTGCTCTACCACTTCCGGGCTGAGGCCATACCCATCTTCAAAGCGATTCGGCACCAGATACTGCACGTTACTGCCGCCCATACTGCGCAGCGCCATCACCGTCAGCGCGGTACTGGTCGCGCCATCGGCATCAAAGTCGCCGACCACCATGATACGACGGCCATCCAGCAGCGCCTGATGCAGCAGCGCAACGGCGCTCTCAATCCCGCTTAAGGACTGAAACGGCAGCAGATTTTTTGCACCGCGCTCCAGCTCTGCGGCATCGCGCACACCGCGGTGCAGATAGAGTCGCTTCAGCAGCGGCGGCAGGGTCGCCGGCAGCGCATCGTCTACCGTCACCTCACGGCGACGGAGTTCCACATCCTGTTTTACCACCGATTAACCACCACGCTTCTGATTGTCCAGCACCTGCTTCAGCTCCTGCGGCGTCTGATAACCGGGGATCATCATGCCGCTGTCGGTGAGCATGGCCGGGGTGCCCTGAATGCCGAACAGCACGCCCAGTTTGTAGTGCTGAGCAATATCAATTTTGCAGCTGTCGGGCGCAGCCATCTTCGGCGCATTGCCTTTCATTGCCTCGTCAAAGGCTTTGTTGCGGTCGGCGCTGCACCAGATCGCTTTCATCGCCGGTGCGATCTGACCATTCAGCCCTTCCCGTGGAAACGCCAGGTAGCGCACGGTGATACCCAGTGCGTTGTAGTCCGCCATCTGCTCGTGCAGCTTGTGACAGTAGCCGCAGGTAATGTCGGTAAAGACGGTCACGACATGCTGCTCTTTAGGCGCTTTGTAGACGATCATCTCCGGCACCAGCGCCTCGACCTTTTTGTCGAGCAGCTTATTGGTGACGTTCACCGGCTGAGTGCCGCTGACGTCATACAGCGGGCCCTGAATCATATGTTTACCGTCGTCGGTCACGTAGAGCACACCGCTCTCTGACAGCACGGTTTTGAACCCTGGCAGCGGGGACGGGCTGATCTCTGTCTGATTCAGCCCGAGCTTTTTCAGGGATTGCTGAATGGCGCTGTCATCGGCCTGAGCAAGACCGGAAAAGGCGCTGGCTAACAGGGCCAGCATGGCAAAATGCTTGTTCATCGTTGTCCTTATGGCCGCGGTTCAGGCTCGCGGATGGTGTTGTTGATGCAACTGACGCAGGCGCTCGGTGGCGACATGCGTATAAATTTGCGTGGTGGAGAGATCGCTGTGCCCCAGCAACATCTGTACGACACGCAAATCAGCGCCGTGGTTCAGCAGATGCGTGGCAAAGGCATGGCGCATCACATGGGGTGATAACTTTTCGGCGTCGATGCCCGCCAGCGTGGCGTAATGCTTAATACGATGCCAGAAGGTCTGCCGCGTCATCTGCTGCGCCCGATTACTGGGAAACATCACGTCCAGCGTCTGACCATTAAGCAGCCACGGGCGACCATGTTCCATATATTGCTCCAGCCAGTAAACCGCTTCTTCACCTAATGGCACCAGCCGCTCTTTATCACCTTTACCGATTACCCGGACGACGCCCTGACGCAGGCTGATGTCGCTGAGCGTCAGCCCCGTCAGTTCGGAGACGCGCAGGCCGGTGGCATAGAGCAGCTCCAGCATCGCCTTATCGCGCAACTCCAGTGGGATATCGGTATTGGGTGCCTGCAGCAGCCGCTCGACCTGCGCCTCAGTGAGATCTTTCGGCAGTCGCTGTGGCAGTTTGGGTGCCGAGAGCAGCGCACTGGGATCGTCGGGGCGCACTTTTTCACGGTACAGATACTGGAACAGGCGACGCATGGCGCTGAGCAGCCGCGCTGAGCTGGTCGCCTTGTAGCCTCCTTCCAGCCGTTCAGCCAGAAACTGCTGCAGATCGGCTGGCGTCACGCTGAGCAGCGTCAGCTGGTGATGCGCCAGCCAGCCGGTCAGCGTCTGGAGATCCTGGCGATAGGAGGAGAGCGTGTTCTGCGCCAGATTGCGCTCAATCCAGAGCGCGTCAAGAAACTGTTCTGTCAGTTCGCTGTCCTGCACGTTATCTCCGCCGTCTGGTGTAAAATCATGCTCATTATGCCTGATTCAGCAGCGCTTCTGGTACAATTGCGCCAAAGTCAGTATTTACAGAGTGTTATCTGCATGAAAATCGGTCTGTTTTACGGTTCCAGTACCTGTTACACCGAAATCGTGGCGGAGAAAATTCGCGATTTCATCGGCGACGAGCTGGTCACGTTGCATAACGTTAAGGATGATGACCCACGCCTGATGGAGCAGTACGATTTGCTGATCATGGGCATCCCCACCTGGGATTTTGGTGAGTTGCAGGAGGACTGGGAGGCGATCTGGACGCAGCTGCCCGCGCTGAATCTGCAGAATAAGATTGTGGCGCTGTATGGTATGGGCGATCAGATTGGCTACGGTGAATGGTTTCTGGATGCGCTCGGTATGCTGCACGATCTGCTGCAGCCGATGGGGGTACGTTTCGTGGGCTACTGGCCGCTGGAGGGCTATGAGTTCACCAGTCCCCGACCACTCACTGCCGATGGTACACAGTTTGTCGGCCTGGCGCTGGATGACGTGAATCAGTTTGAAGTGACGGATGAGCGCGTAGAGCAGTGGTGCGAGCAGGTGTTAACCGAGACTGCCGGACTGCTGTAACCCTCTTCAGCCGTTGCGGCCGCCAGCCACATACGGAGACGGCGCGGAATGCCCGGCAGAATCTGACCGGCCGCGGGTCAGTCGACATGCGCGCTTATGCCTCTTCGCCGTTAATGTCGCGCCCTGCTGAAGCAGCAGGCGCGCAACGCCCGCCATTCGTCAGGCTGCATAGCGTCCTGCATCAGCCACCAGCGCAGCCTGTCACCCTCTTCGCTCTTCGCCACCAGCAGCACGCCCGCTGGTAACCAGCGCAGTGGCTGAGTGGGACGCCAGCGTTTTCCCTGCCAGATCCAGCAATGGACACTTTCCCGCTCCAGCGTCCCGCGCCGCAGCCTCAGCCGCCGGCAGACACGACCGCCCTCCGCCAGCAACAGCAGGATCATTCCGCTCCGCAGCAGCTCCCCACCCACGGGCAGCGCCATCAGCAGCACGCCCGAGACGGCAGCCACCAGCCAGACGCACAGCACCCCGCACGCCAGCCGGGAGGGCCGCAGCTTACATTGCCACCGGGCCGCGCTCATGGTTGCGCTGCTGGATGAGATTGACCATCCGCTTAAGCTCAGGATCCTTTGGCTCGCCGTGATTCATCAGCCAGTTGAACAGATCAGGATCGTCACTCTTCAGCAGCGCGACAAAGACCTGCTTATCGGTGTCGCTCAGCGTGTCATACTCAAATTTGAAGAACGGCATAATCGCCACATCCAGTTCCAGCATGCCGCGACGGCAGGCCCACTGAATACGTGATTTATCATTAATATCCATGCATCAGTTTCCACAGTTCACAACGTGGCGCTTAGTGTAACCTGGTTTAATACAGCTCGCAGGCGCTGCGTCGCATGCTGTGCAACCTGCCACATTTCAGGCGGCCTCTTTGCAGGGCTATCACGCCTTTTGTGCGCCGTTTTCCGTAAACAGGTTGCATTGCCAGGCGGCTCTTTTAACATTGAAGACATTGTTCCGGATGAACCTTCTTACACAGGATATCTCCATGCCCACTTTTACTTTACCGCCGCGCCAGCCTGCCGCGTCGTCCCGTCTGCCGTTAACCCTGATGTCACTGGACAGCTGGGCACTGGTTTCGATTACCGGTGCGGACAGCACTGCCTACCTGCAGGGTCAGTTAACGCTGGATGTCGCGGCGCTGGATGCCGATCATCACTCCCCCGCCGCGCACTGCGACGCCAAAGGCAAAATGTGGAGCAATCTGCGTCTGTTTCATCGCGGTGAAGGGTATGCCTACCTGATCCGGCGCGAACTGCGCGACACCCAGCTGGCCGAGCTGAAGAAATATGCGGTGTTTTCAAAAGTCACGATGACGCCCGACGATGAAGCACTTCTGCTGGGTGTGGCTGGTTTCCAGGCGCGTGCTGCCCTGGCTAACCTGTTTGAGGCGTTGCCTGACAGCGAGAAGCCGGTGGTGCATCAGGGTGAAACTACCCTGCTGTGGTTTGCGCATCCGGCCGAACGTTTTCTGATTGTGACATCACCGGCCCAGGCCGACGTGCTGAAGCAGAAACTCAGCGAGGATGCACAGTTCAACGACAGCCAGCAGTGGCTGGCGCTGGATATCGAAGCCGGTATTCCGGTGATCGTTCCCGCCACCAGCGTGCAGTTTATTCCGCAGGCCACCAACCTGCAGGCGCTGGATGCCATCAGCTTTAAAAAAGGGTGCTATGCCGGACAGGAGATGGTGGCCCGGGCGAAATATCGCGGTGCTAACAAACGCGCCCTTTACTGGCTGGCGGGTAAGGCAAGCCATCTGCCTGAAGCCAACGCGCCGCTGGAGCTGCAGATGGGTGAGCGCTGGCGTCGTACCGGCAGCGTGCTGGCGGCTGTGCAGCTGGATGATGGCACCAACTGGATTCAGGTGGTGCTGAACAACGATCTGGAGCCGGACAGCGTGCTGCGGGTTGAAGGCGATGAAGGTGGTCATCTGACGGTGCAGCCCCTGCCCTATTCGCTGGATGAGAGCTGATCACCTTCCGGCCCTGGCGTCACGTCAGGGCCACATTCGCGAAGCGTCAGCGTACATAGAAGTAGATGGCGCAGAAATGACAGAGTGAGCCGCCCAGCACGAATCCATGCCAGATGGCATGATTGTAGGGAATGCGGCGTGCCACATAGAAAATCACCCCCAGCGAGTAGATTATCCCGCCTGCTGCCAGCAGCCAGATACAGGCTGGCGGCATAATTATGGCCAGCTGATAAACCACGATCAGCGACAGCCACCCCATACAGAGATAGGTCACCAGCGACAGCACTTTAAAGCGATGGGCAATGGTAAGCTTAAACAGAATACCGGCCAGCGCCAGCCCCCAGATTACCGCCATTAATCCATACGCCAGCGGCGTCCTGAGTCCCACCAGCAGAAACGGCG
Organism: Type-F symbiont of Plautia stali; assembly: GCF_059731105.1. Taxonomy (NCBI): domain Bacteria; kingdom Pseudomonadati; phylum Pseudomonadota; class Gammaproteobacteria; order Enterobacterales; family Enterobacteriaceae; species Type-F symbiont of Plautia stali. The sequence goes on from NZ_AP035909.1 coordinate 3,319,400, forward strand.
TATAGGTTCCGGCGATAAGCAGATAGATCGCGCAGTGGTCGAACGTTTTCAGCCAGGGCCGGACCGGGCCATCGGGAATGGCGTGATAGAGCGTCGAAGCCAGAAACAGCAGGATCATACTGCCGCCATAAAGGCTGTAGCTGACAAAGGTCAGAGTATCCGCCTGGCGTTCGATGGCCTGATGAAGCATCAGCACCAGGCCAGCGATGCCTGACAGACAGCCCAGACCATGACTGATACTGTTGGCAATTTCTTCGCCGAACCAGTCGTCCGCTGCGGGTCGTGGTTTGTGAGAAAGTGTGGGGGTCATAAGTGTGTCCTGAACAGCGTAATCGCAGTGATAATATTCTCCAGCCGGGTTGATAACGATTTCAGTGTACACCTGTACGCTAAAATTATCTTATGAAATTCTGTAACCGTTAAACCGGCTGCTGAATCTGATAAACTGACCCCAGGTCAACCGTTCAACGAGTCATCCATGTTTTCGCACCGCGATCTCGCCCGTCTTAACGATCTGGAAATGCAGGTCTATCAGTTCATCATTAAACATCGTGAAGGCGTCAGTTATATGACCATCCGCGAACTGGCTGAGCAGGCGGGAGTCTCCACGACCACCGTGCTGCGCTTCTGCCGTAAGATGCACTGTGAAGGCTGGTCAGAATTTCGCATTCGTCTGCGCTTAGCCGAACAGCAGCATACGCCTCAGCTGAATACCGCCGGAGTGAGCGAGATGCTGAGTTTCTTTAACAGCATTAACAATCCGGCGTTTGAACAGCTCATCGCTCAGGCCGCACAGAAAATTGCTCAGGCTGAGCAGGTTTTCTTTATTGGCGTCGGCACATCAGGCAGCCTGGCGAAATATGGCGCCCGCTTTTTCTCTAACCTCGGTAAATTCAGCCACGCAATTGATGATCCCTATTATCCGATCAGTCCCGACCTCTATCAGAACGCGATTGCGATTATTTTATCCGTCTCCGGTGAAACCGAAGAGATCCTGCGTATTGCCAGCCAGTTCAGCCTGAACAAGTGCAGAATCATTGCGATAACGAATACGGAGAGCAGCTCGCTGGCAAAAATCGGCGATTTTACCCTCTGCTACCATGTGCCGATTATTCGTCTGGCTGACAACACGGATATTACGACACAGGTTCCGGTAACCTATATTATTGAGGCGATCGGCCGCCAGCTGCGAAAATAAAACAGCCTGTTTTTCACAGGTAACAAACGCCATTTCTCGCGCGGTGTTATATCGTGACTTTGATTATTGCCTTGCTACACTCATCGCAATTTCTTTATCCGGAACGGAGTGAAACATGAGTGCAGAATTGCAGTTACCCAAAGACTTTCTCTGGGGTGGCGCGGTGGCAGCGCATCAGGTTGAAGGCGGCTGGGATCAGGGCGGCAAAGGAGTCAGCATTGCAGACGTGCTGACCGGCGGTTCACATGGTGTTGATCGGGTCATTACCGATGGCGTGCAGCCCGGCCATTTCTATCCGAACCATCAGGGCGTGGAGTTCTACTCTCACTATAAAGAGGATGTCGCGCTGTTTGCCGAGATGGGCTTCAGATGTTTCCGCACCTCCATTGCCTGGACCCGCATCTTCCCGAACGGGGATGAGCAGCAGCCCAACGAAGCGGGCCTGCAATTCTATGACGACCTGTTTGATGAACTGCTGAAGTATGGCATTGAACCCGTCATCACCCTCTCTCACTTCGAAATGCCTTATCACCTGGTTAAAGAGTATGGCGGCTGGCATAACCGTAAAGTGGTCGACTTCTTTGTGCGCTTCAGTGAAGTGGTGCTGAAGCGCTATAAAAACAAAGTGAAATACTGGATGACCTTCAACGAGATCAACAACCAGCGCAACTGGCGTTATCCGCTGTTTGGATACTGCTGCTCAGGGGTGATCTTCACTGAACATGAGAAGCCTGAAGAGGCGATGTATCAGGTGATGCATCATCAGTTTGTTGCCAGCGCAAAAGTGGTGAAACTCGGGCACGACATCAATCCGGACTTTCAGATTGGCTGCATGATCGCCATGGTGCCGGTCTACCCGTTCTCCTGCCATCCGGATGATGTGGCCCTGGCGCAGGAAGCGATGCATCAGCGCTACGTGTTCAGTGATGTGCAGATGCGCGGATACTATCCGGCCTATACCCTGAAAGAGTGGGCACGCAAAGGGTATGACATTCAGATGGACGCTGACGATGCCGAAACGCTGCGTCAGGGCTGCGCAGACTACGTTGGCTTCAGCTACTACATGAGCAACGCCGTGAAGACCGATGCCAGCGGCGTTGACGATCCGATTACCGGCTTTGAAGGCGTAGTGAAAAACCCGCATGTGAAAGCCTCCGACTGGGGCTGGCAGATCGACCCGGTTGGCCTGCGCTATGCCCTGAACGACCTTTATGAACGTTATCAGAAGCCGCTGTTTATTGTGGAAAATGGCTTTGGCGCGATCGATAAGCCGGGTGCCGACGGGATGATTAACGATGATTACCGCATCGACTATCTGCGCGCGCACATCGAAGAGATGAAGAAAGCCGTCAGCTATGATGGCGTCGAGTTAATGGGCTACACCCCGTGGGGCTGCCTGGACTGCGTCTCGTTCACCACCGGACAGTACGACAAGCGTTACGGCTTTATTCATGTGAATAAAAACGATGATGGCAGCGGCGACTTTTCCCGTGCGAAGAAGAAGAGCTTTGGCTGGTATCAGCAGGTTATCGCCAGCAACGGCGAAAACCTCTGACGCGCCCCGCCGCCGCCGCGGCGAAACGCCTCAGCGCCCACCGGCAGCGTCAATGATGCTGCCGGTCACGTATGAGGCCGCTTCACTGGCCAGCCAGACGATCGCTTCCGCAATTTCCTCCGCTTCTCCGCCACGTCCCATCGGAATCGCACTGGCAAGCCGGTCTACTCTGCCCGGCTCGCCGCCGTCAGCATGCATCTCTGTATAGATGAAGCCCGGCCGGACACCGTTTACCCGGATACCCTGCTGCGCCACTTCCAGCGACAATCCTCTGGTCAGGGTATCCATCGCCCCTTTTGAGGCGGCGTAATCGACATATTCGCCCGGTGCACCGGTGCGGGACGCCGCCGATGAAACGTTCACGATCGCCCCACCCTGGCCGCCATGATGGGTACCCATCCGCTTAACCGCCTCCCGGCAGCAGAGAAAGGTGCCGATAACATTGGTGGCAAACACCTTTTGCAGACGCGCCGCATCCAGCTGTTCGGTGCGGCACTGCTGAAACAGAATACCGGCGTTGTTCACCAGCAGCGCCAGCGGTTCCGCCTGCTGATCGAGCTGCGCAAACATCGCCTTCACCGCCTCTTCATCCGCGATATCAGCCTGAATCGCAAAGGCTTCTCCGCCCTGCTGCCGGATTTGGCTGACCACCTCCTGCGCTTCTGCCTCGCGCTGGCGATAGTTCACCGCGACCCGATAACCGCGAGCGGCCAGCAGCCGTGATGTTGCCCGTCCGATGCCGCGGCTGCCTCCCGTAACCAGTGCCAGCTTCATACTGTTTCTCCATAAAAAAGGGCCGGAAACCGGCCCCTGGGGATGAGATTCTGCTGCCGCGATTTACTGATAGTCGCTGATCGGTACGCAGGAGCAGAACAGATTGCGGTCGCCAAAGACATCGTCAAGACGCTTCACCGTCGGCCAGTACTTGTTGTGGCTGCCCGCCGGGAAGACCGCCAGTTCACGGCTGTAAGGGTGAGACCACTCACCGACGATTTCCAGCTGGGTGTGCGGTGCATTCACCAGCGGGTTATCGTCCAGCGGCCATTCACCGTCCGCCACCCGGTCAATCTCGATGCGGATCGCCAGCATCGCATCAATAAAGCGATCCAGTTCGATTTTGCTCTCCGACTCGGTTGGCTCCACCATCAGGGTGCCCGCGACCGGGAAGGACATGGTCGGCGCGTGGAAGCCGTAATCGATCAGGCGCTTGGCAATATCCAGCTCGCTGATGCCGGTCTGCTCTTTCAGCGGACGAATGTCGAGAATACATTCGTGCGCCACGCGGCCGTCGCGGCCGGTATAGAGTACCGGATAGGCGGACTGCAGGCGGCTGGCGATGTAGTTAGCATTGAGGATAGCGACCGAGCTGGCCTGTTTCAGTCCCTCGGCTCCCATCATGCGAATGTACATCCAGCTGATAGGCAGGATGGAGGCGCTGCCAAACGGTGCAGCGGAAACCGCGCCCTGCTGCGTCAGCACACCGTCGATCTGCACCACGCTGTGACCCGGTACAAACGGGGCCAGATGCGCCTTGACGCCAATCGGTCCCATACCCGGGCCGCCACCGCCGTGCGGGATGCAGAAGGTTTTGTGCAGATTGAGATGCGACACATCCGCGCCGATATATCCCGGCGTGGTGATGCCGACCTGCGCATTCATGTTTGCGCCATCCAGGTAGACCTGACCGCCATACTGATGAACAATCTGGCACACTTCCCGGATGGTCTCTTCGTAGACGCCATGGGTAGAGGGATAAGTCACCATGATGCAGGAGAGTTTATCTCCTGCCTGAGCGGCTTTTTCGCGCAGGTCACCCAGATCGATGTTGCCCTGTTTATCACAGGCCACCACCACCACATCCATACCCGCCATCTGAGCAGAGGCCGGGTTAGTGCCGTGGGCCGAGCTGGGGATCAGGCAGAGATGGCGATCCCCCTCGCCGCGACTTTCATGATAGCGGCGGATCGCCAGCAGTCCGGCGTACTCCCCCTGCGCCCCGGAGTTGGGCTGCATACAGAGCGCATCATAGCCGGTGAGTTGCACCAGCCACTGTGAAAGCTGACCGATCATCTGCAGATAACCGGCGGCCTGTTCAGCCGGGCAGAAAGGATGCAGCTCAGCAAACTCCGGCCAGGTGATCGGGATCATCTCCGCCGCGGCATTGAGCTTCATCGTGCAGGAGCCGAGCGGGATCATCGCCTGGTTCAGCGCCAGATCTTTTTTCTCCAGGCTGTGCATGTAGCGCATCATCTCAGTTTCGCTGTGATGACGGTTGAAGACCGGATGAGTCAGAATGTCGCTCTGGCGCAGCAGGCCGGCGGGAATAGCGTGGCCTTCGCTGGCGACTTCGCTGTCGAGTTTGTCCAGGTCCGGACGCTGATCGTCACCCAGCAGAATAGCGAACAGCGTCAGAATATCTTCGCGGCAGGTGGTTTCATCCAGCGTGATGCCGACCGCGTTGAGAATATCGCTGCGCAGGTTAACGCCAAAGCTCAGGGCGCGGTTCAGCACGGCGGCTTTATCCGCCACCTCAACTGTCAGCGTATCGAACCAGTGCTGATGGCGCAGCATCAGGCCGCCCTGCTGCAGGCCGGCTGCCAGGATCGTGGTGAAGCGGTGAATGCGTGAGGCGATACGTTTAAGTCCGGCCGGGCCGTGGAACACCGCGTAGAGACCGGCAATGTTGGCCAGCAGCACCTGTGAAGTACAGATGTTGGAGTTGGCCTTTTCGCGGCGGATATGCTGCTCGCGGGTCTGCATCGCCATGCGCAGCGCCGTGTTGCCTGCGGCATCGCGCGAGACACCAATGATGCGGCCCGGCATAGAGCGTTTATGCTCGTCACGGCTGGCGAAGAACGCCGCGTGAGGTCCGCCGTAACCCATAGGCACGCCGAAGCGCTGAGCCGAACCAAACACGATGTCCGCGCCCTGCTTACCTGGCGCTTCCAGCAGGACTAACGACATAAAGTCGGCGGCCACGCTGACGACCACTTTGCGCGTTTTGAGTGCGGCAATCAGTGCGCGGTAGTCGTGCGCTTCACCGGTGGTGCCCACCTGTTGCAGCAGCACGCCAAACAGATCGTCATGCTCAGGCGCTTTCTCTGCACGGTCGATAATCAGTTCAAAGCCGAACGTTTCTGCACGGGTTCGCACCACATCCAGCGTCTGCGGATGAATATCATCGGCAATGAAAAATTTATTCGCGTTTTTGAGCTTGCTGACGCGTTTTGCCATCGCCATCGCTTCGGCGGCGGCGGTCGCTTCATCCAGCAGTGAGGCGGAGGCGATATCCATGCCGGTGAGATCCAGCGTCAGCTGCTGGAAGTTCAGCAGTGCTTCCAGACGGCCCTGCGACACCTCAGGCTGATAAGGGGTGTAAGCGGTGTACCAGCCGGGATTCTCCAGCATGTTACGCAGGATCACCGGCGGGGTGATCACCGCACTGTATCCCATGCCGATCCAGGATTTGTAACGCAGATTCTGGCTGGCGATGGCTTTCAGTTCCGCCAGCGCCTGCTGTTCAGTGGCGGCTTCGCCTACCGCAGGCGGGCCTGGCAGTTGAATGTCGGCAGGCACAATGGTGCCAATTAACGCGTCCAGCGAACGGGCACCAATCGCGTCAAGCATCTGCGCCTGCTGCTCAGGTGAAGGACCGATATGGCGCTCAATAAAGGCACCGTTGTGTTCAAGCTGGCTGAGAGTCTGAGTCATTAGCAGTAAATCCTGAATCGGGCTGTGGAACCGGGGATCAAACAGAAGTCAGCGGCCTCTGCAGGAGGCCGCCTGACGATTACTCGTCGATGGAGGCTTTATAGGCATCCGCATCCAGCAGCGAGTCAAGTTCGGACGCGTCGCTGACTTTGATTTTGAATAACCAGCCGCCATCATAAGGCTCGCTGTTAACCTGCTCCGGTGAGTCGGTCAGCGCGTCGTTAACCGCCACAATTTCACCGCTGAGGGGCGCGTAAATATCTGAAGCCGCTTTAACGGATTCCGCTACCGCACACTCTTCACCGGCTGCGAACGTCGCGCCCACTTCCGGCAGATCGACAAACACCATGTCGCCCAGTAGCTCCTGCGCATGTTCGGTAATGCCCACGGTGTAGCTGCCATCCTCTTCTTTGCGCACCCATTCGTGGCTGTCGCGGTATTTCAACGTATTCGGCACATTGCTCATTGGCCATTTCTCCTGAATAAAATTTACTGAGCGACCGGCTTACCGGCGCGGACAAAAATGGGACGGGTGACCTGTACCGGCATCTGGCGGTTACGGATCTCAACGATGGCGGCGCTGCCGACGGAAGCGGGGACGCGCGCCAGGGCGATGCTGCAACCCAGGGTCGGTGAGAAAGAACCGCTGGTAATGATCCCTTCCTGCTGCTGGCCCTGCTCATCCGTGAAACGCACCGGCTGCCCGTGACGCAACACCCCTTTTTCCGTCATGATCAGTCCCACCAGCTTTTCCGTTCCGCGTTCACGCTGTAGCTCCAGGGCTTCCCGGCCGATGAAATCGCGGTCTGCTGGCTCCCAGCAGACGGTCCAGCCCATGTTGGCGGCCAGCGGTGAGACACCTTCATCCATCTCCTGACCATAGAGGTTCATCCCCGCTTCCAGACGCAGGGTGTCGCGCGCGCCCAGTCCGGCCGGTTTCACCCCTGCAGCCAGCAGGCGCTGCCAGAACCCCGCCGCCTCGCCTGCGGGCAGCGCAATCTCATATCCCGCTTCACCGGTGTAACCCGTTGTAGCGATAAACAGATCGCCCGCCTGCACGCCGAAAAAGGGCTTCATGCCTGCGACGGCCTGACGCTGCTCTTCGCTGAACAGCGTCTGCGCTTTCTGCTGTGCCTGCGGACCCTGCACGGCAATCAGCGCCAGATCATCGCGTTCGGTCAGCGTAATGCCGTAGTGCTGCGCGTGCTGCGCTATCCAGGCGAGATCTTTCTCACGGGTCGCGGAGTTCACGACCAGCCGGAAAAACGTCTCGCTCATAAAGTAAACAATTAAATCGTCAATGACGCCACCCGAGGCATTGAGCATCCCGGTGTAGAGCGCCTTGCCGGGCTGGGTCAGTTTTGCCACATCGTTCGCCAGCAGGTAGCGCAGAAACTCGCGGGTGCGCGGACCGGTCAGATCGACAATGGTCATGTGGGAGACATCAAACATGCCGGCGTCACTGCGCACGACATGATGTTCATCCATCTGGGAGCCGTAGTGCAAAGGCATCATCCAGCCATGAAAGTCCACCATGCGGGCACCGCAGGCCTGATGCTGTTCAAACAGAGGTGTTTGCTGAGTCATAACCATCCTGTGCAGAAGCGAATGAGTACAAAAGCGCGCCGTCATACTGTGCCGACGCAAACGTTCTCCTGAGGCTGACGTTACCACCGAATCTGGCGATTAACCATAAGCAAATCGGGGTCGAAAGCAGAGGCACAGACTAACCAGGAATCGGAATCTACAGGATAATAAACTGCATTTTTGTGATTAATCGCGCAATAAATGCAGGCTATTTAAATATACGTAGCAAATTTATGCGGCACGACGTTCAGGTTGTTAAAAAGATCCCGCCTTCCGCGCGCTTCCGGATAAAAAAAAGTAATGCGAAATGTCACGCAAAATTAGAATAAATCAAATGAGGAACCCTGCTGGTGCAGCGTTGCCTTTTTGTGGTGCAGAGGGGAGTTGAGAGATAAAAAAGCCAGCAGAAGCTGGCTTAGCAGAGGGGCAGATTCAGCGAAGCCAGGCGGGCAAATCGGTCAGGCCCATCGCCTGTTTCAGCATCATCGGTTTGACGCCCGGTAAACGGTCCGCCAGCTTCAGACCGACATCACGCAGCAGTTTTTTCGCCGGGTTGTTGCCTGCAAACATTTCGCGGAAGCCCTGCATGCCCGCCAGCATCATGGCGGCGCTGTGTTTACGGCTGCGCTCATAGCGGCGCAGATAGAGGTGCTGACCGATATCTTTGCCCTGCTGATGGAGACGCCGGATCTCACCGATCAGCTCTGCGGCGTCCATGAAGCCCAGGTTAACCCCCTGTCCTGCCAGCGGATGGATGGTGTGAGCCGCATCCCCGACCAGCGCCAGACGGTGCGCCGCGAAGTTGCGGGCGTAGCGCGCCACCAGCGGAAACGTTTTGCGCTCGCTTTCCAGCTGGCAGAGGCCGAGGCGCATATCAAACGCCACGGAGAGCTGCTGGTTGAACAGCGCGTCCGGCATGGTTTCCAGGCGGCTGGCTTCCTGAGGCGACAGCGACCAGACGATAGAGCTGAGGTGTGGGTCCTGCATCGGCAGGAACGCCAGTATGCCGTCGCCGTGGAACACCTGACGCGCCACCGCGTCGTGAGGTTGTTCGGTGCGAACGTTAGCCACTAACGCATGGTGGTCGTAATCCCAGAAGGTCAATGGAATATCCGCTTTGTTGCGCAGCCAGGAGTTTGCGCCATCAGCAGCAATCATTAAGCGCGCGCTTAGCATGCTGCCATCCTGCAGCGTGATAAAGGCTTCGTTGTCACCAAATGCCACCTGCTGCAACTGCGAAGGCGCCATCAGCGTGACGTCACTGCAGGTGCTGGCGCGCTGCCAGAGCGCGCTCTGGATCACCGGATTCTCGATGATATGGCCAAGATGCGACAGGCCCTGCTGCTCATCATCAAACGCGATGGCTCCAAAACTGTCCTTCTCCCACACTTCCATACCGTGATAGGGGCTGGCGCGCAGGGAAAGGATTGTCGACCAGACATCCAGCTTCTGCAGCAGACGCTCACTGGCGGCATTAATTGCCGAAACACGGACGGAGGGTGACGCGCTCAGCGCCAGGGGCGGCTCCGGCGATTTTTCCAGTACGGCGATGCGCAGTCCACTGCCCTGCAAGCCGCAGGCGACAGCCAGCCCCACCATTCCGCCACCGGCAATCACCACATCAAAAGTTTGCATCTGAGCCTCTTTATTAACGCTTAACCCAGCCAAGCGTGCGCTCAGCCAGTTGATTTCGTAGCCACGGCAGATGGTCCATCGCCAGCAGGCCCAGGTTACGTCCCGCCACCATCGGGGCGTAACGATTGGCAAAGACGCGAACCAGCCCGTCTGTGATGCCAATGGTGGCGGCACGGTCCGACTGCCGGCGTTGCTGATAGTGATTCAGGACCGCATAGCTGCCAGGGTCCTGCTGTTGCCGATGGGCAGCGGCCAGCGTTTCCGCCAGCGACATCACGTCGCGCAGGCCCAGGTTAAAGCCCTGCCCGGCAATCGGATGCAGCGTCTGTGCCGCATTGCCTACCACCGCCACGCGATGCGTTACCGTCTGCACCGCCTGGTGCAGCGCCAGCGGGTAGCATTCGCGCTGACCGGTGTGGGTGAATCTCCCCAGCCGCCAGCCAAAGGCGCGCTGCAACTCGCTGAGGAATTCAGCATCACTCCACTGCACTATTTTTTCGCGCTGCGACGCCGGATGGCACCAGACCAGCGACAGACGGTTCCCGGACATCGGCAACAGCGCCAGCGGGCCATGCTCGGTGAAACGTTCAAACGCCCGGCCCTGATGAGGCAGCGCGGTGGAGACGTTGGCGATAACCGCCAGCTGCTGATACGCCTCAGTCTGCCACTGGATGCCACAGGATGCCGCCAGTGCAGAGCGTGTGCCGTCTGCCGCCACCAGCACTTTTCCGCTGAGTTGCTCGCCGTTGTCCAGCGTCACCTCAACCTGCTCATCACTGCGGATTGCCTGGGTCACACGAGCCGGACAGCGCAACGTCACGCCCGGCGCTTTTTTCAGTTCAGCAAACAGCCGCTGACCGACGTCAAACAGCTCGACAACCTGCCCCAGCGCCGGAATCTCATAGTCAGCCGCCGCCATCGAGACAAAGCCTGCGTGGCCGCGGTCGGAGACATGGATATCAGTAATCGGCGTGGCACAGCTGGCGATGCGCTGCCAGAGGTTAATCGCCGCCAGCTGCTGGCAGGTGCCGGCTGAGAGCGCAATCGCCCGGCCATCAAAACCGGGGTGCGCCCGGCTGGCAGGCTCGCTGCGCTCGATCAGCGTCACCGGCAGTTTGCCCTGAGTGAGATGGGAGATCGCCAGCGCCAGCGTCGCCCCGGTCATGCCGCCACCGGCAATCAGAATCGTCATGCCTGTTTAGCCGCCGCCATCAGCGCCTCAATCTCATCGGCCTCTTTCACGACGCTGTCGGTGAGATTTTCAATGCCCTCTTCGGTGATCACGATGTCATCTTCGATACGGATACCGATGCCGCGATACGCCACAGGAACATCCGCATCCGGCGCGATGTAGAGGCCCGGTTCAACCGTTAACACCATGCCCGGTTCCAGTATCCGGTCGCGGCTCGGCGTGCCGTAGTGGCCAACATCGTGAACATCCAGCCCCAGCCAGTGGCCCAGACCATGCATGTAGAACTGACGATGCGCCTCTTCGGCAATCAGCGTATCGACGTCACCGTCGAGAATGCCCAGCTCAACCAGGCCGGTGATCATAATGCGTACGACTTCATCGTTGACTTCGCGAATGCTGATGCCAGGCCGGAACATCTCCAGCGCCCGGTTCAGTGAAGCCAGAACGATGTCATAAATCGCGCGCTGCGCCGGGCTGAATTTGCCGTTAACCGGGAAGGTACGGGTGATATCCCCGGCATAGCCGTGGAACTCGCAGCCGGCATCGATCAGCACCAGATCGCCGTCGCGCATTTCACTTTCATTTTCGGTGTAGTGCAGAATGCAGCCGTTTTCTCCGGCACCGACAATGGTGTTGTAGGCCGGGAAGCGCGCGCCATGACGGGCAAATTCGTGATGAATCTCTCCCTCCAGCTGATACTCAAACATACCTGGCTGGCAGGCCAGCATGGCACGGGTATGGGCCAGGGCACTGATCTTCCCGGCGCGGCGCATCAGCTCGATTTCATCCGCATCCTTGAACAGGCGCATCTCATGCACCCAAGGACGCCAGTCGGTCAGGGTGGCAGGCGCGCTGAGGTTCTGGCGGAACCCACGACGCAGTTTTTCCAGGGCGCTGAACACCAGGGCATCGGCATGGCTGTAGTCACCCTGTGCGTGGTAGATCACATCCAAGCCGTTGAGCAGCAGGTGCAGCTGTTCGCCAATGTCGTCCCAGGGCAAGGCGCGATCCACGCCCAGTTTCGCAGGAGCCGCCTCCTGACCCAGCCGACGGCCAGACCAGATCTCTGCCGTGAGGTCACGCACGCGGTTAAACAGCACGCTGTGGTTGTGATTCTCATCGCTTTTGATCAGGACCAGCAGCGCCTGTGGCTCGTTAAAACCGGTGAAATAGCTGAAATCGCTGCTCTGACGAAACGGATACTCGGTGTCATTACTGCGCGTCACTTCAGGCGCAGCAAAAATTAACGCGGCGCTGCCTGGCGCCATCTTCGCTAACAGCGCCTGACGGCGCTGCAGGAATCGTTCCAGTGAAATCATCTCTGCACTCCCTGTAAACTGACCGGTTAAACTCGTTGACCTGAAACGCCTGACTTAATGCAGCGTCGGCTTTTGCACTTCTGGCGCAGTGGGCTGTGGGCGGGTAAAGGTGTCATGACACAGCAGGGCTGCCACGCGCACATACTCAATCACCTCTTCCAGCGACTGCTCCAGCTCCTCCTGGTCTTCATCCTCTTCATAACCGAGCTGAGCGATGGTGCGCAGGTCATCAATGGCTTCGCCGGTTTCACCGGTGACCTTATCCAGTTTAGGCTGTGTTACGCCCAGGCCGAGCAGAAAATGGTTCACCCAGCCCGCCAGCGCATCGGCACGGTCAAAGACGGTGATGTCATCATCAGCGGGCAGCAGCAGCTGAAACAGAAAGCCTTCATCTTCCAGCGTGGTCGCCGTGTGCGCGTGCAGTTCTGTCAGTGGCACTGCGAGAGAGTGAGAAAACGCCATGCCTTCGTTAGCCAGATCGTGGACCAGCGTCTTCCAGCTGGTGTCCTGGTTACCGCCGCAGAGGATCCCACTCAGCAGGCCGTGCATTTCTGCGGGCGTCATTCCAACACCCTGCTGTGAGAGCACCGCCGCAAGCGCGTTGTAATCGGGGGTTGCGTTCTGTAAGGACATAAGTTTTCATCGTCGTTGGCAGAATAAGTTCGTGTTATGCTACCACTAGCTGCCTCAAGGTTTCCAGAAAAGGGGTTGTATCTTATTTCGTGGGTCTATATAGTTGCCCGCCTCCCAAGCCATTGACTGCTAAGGGAGTTGCGAGCGAAGTAATCAGTCAGGAAGGTGGCATGTCTGCACAACCGGTAGATTTACAAATTTTTGGTCGTTCGTTAAGAGTGAATTGTCCGCCAGAGCAGCAAGATGCGCTCAATAGTGCGGCTGACGATCTCAATCAGCGGTTGCAAGATTTAAAAGTTCGCACTAGAGTCACAAATACAGAGCAACTGGTGTTCATCGCCGCGTTAAACGTCTGCCATGAACTGGCGCAAGAGAAAGTGAAAACGCGCGATTATGCTGCTAATATGGAACAGCGTATCCGTATGCTGCAGCAGACGATTGAGCAGGCGTTAGTTGAGCAGGGTCGCATAACCGACCGCCAGGATGCGAAGTTCGAATAAAACTTCATGGTTGCTGTGCTACAGTAACGGTGAGGTAAATTTTCTCTGAGATGTTTGCAAGTGGGCCAGTCCCCTGAGCCGATATTTCGAAAAAACAGAATGTGACGCTCTGTAACCTGTGTGCATGCTCGGTCCGTCCGAGAAGCCTGATGGTTACGACGGCATGTTCACCTTGAACCAAGGGTTCAAGGGTTACAGCCTACGGCGGCATCTCGGAGATCTCCCTTTCAGCACTCCTGCTTTTTTCCCCCGACCGACATGTTATAGTCGCTGAACAGCGACTTATCCGGCGGGGAAATCATGTCTGAACCTTCCATCTCTGCACCTTCCATGTTACAGCGTCAGGAAATTCGCCAGCAGGTGCGTCATCTGCGCCGGGCGCTGACGGACGAGCAGCAGGCCCAGGCGGCCGAACAGCTTGCGGAGCTGGCCCTGAACTACGCCCCGCTTACTGCCGCACAAAACATTGCGCTGTTTCTGTCAGTGGATGGGGAGCTCAATACCCGTCCGCTGATTGCCCGGTTGTGGCATCTGAAAAAAACGGTCTGTCTGCCGGTTTTGCACCCCTTCTCTCCCGGTAATTTACTGTTTCTGCGCTATTCGCCCGATACCCCCTTGCAGACCAATAAGCTGCGTATTCCCGAACCGCCGCTGGATATCCGGCAGTTAATCACCCTGGATCAGCTGGATCTGATGATGGTGCCGCTGGTGGCGTTTGATCACGCCGGTCAGCGTCTGGGGATGGGCGGAGGCTTCTACGATCGCACGCTGCAGAACTGGCGGCAGCACGGCTTTTTGCCCGTGGGTCTGGCCCACGATTGTCAGCAGGTTGACAGCCTGCCGGTGGCAGAATGGGATGTGCCTTTGCCGGCCGTAATGACGCCGTCAAAGCTGTGGCAGTGGGAGTAGAGAAAGTGATATTACGACACTTTCAGATGGCTTAATCCCCTGTCCGGGCGCATCTGTCTGCAATGAAACCTGAAGAGACGCGATTAAGCGCCTCTCCAGACGGGTAGCGCTTAGTAAAGTAAACGCGCGCGGATAGTCCCCGGAATAGCCTTCATCAGCTGCAGAGCTTTCTCAGCCACTTCCGGCTCAGCATCGATATCGATGACCACATAGCCCATAAATGGCGACGTCTGCAGATACTGAGCGGCGATGTTAATGCCCTGCTCGGCGAAAATCTGGTTGATCGCCGTCAGCACGCCCGGACGGTTCTCGTGGATGTGCAGCAGACGGCTGGCGCTGATGCCGTGGATCGGCAGTGAAACTTCCGGGAAGTTGACCGCCGACAGGGTGGAACCGTTGTCGGAGTATTTCGCCAGCTTGCCCGCAACTTCAATACCGATGTTCTCCTGCGCTTCTTCTGTCGATCCGCCAATGTGCGGCGTCAGGATCACGTTGTCGAACTCACTCAGCGGAGAGATAAAGGGATCGCTGTTGGTGGCTGGCTCGACCGGGAAGACGTCGATGGCCGCGCCTCCCACATGCTTGCTGGCCAGTGCCTCGCACAGCGCCGGGATATCCACAACCGTGCCGCGAGAGGCGTTAATCAGCAGCGCGCCAGGCTTCATCTGCGCCAGCTGCTCCGCCCCGATCATATCCTGTGTCGACACGGTTTCCGGTACGTGCAGGCTCACAACGTCGCTCATGTTGAGCAGTTCCGCCAGATGGCGAACCTGAGTGGCGTTACCCAGCGGCAGCTTGTTTTCAATGTCGTAGAAGAAAACGTGCATGCCCAGGCTCTCTGCCAGCACGCCCAGCTGCATCCCGATATGGCCGTAACCGATGATGCCGAGTTTTTTCCCACGCGCTTCGAATGAGCCTTTGGCATTCTTGTTCCAGATACCACGGTGCGCTTTGGCGTTCGCTTCCGGGATGCCACGCAGCATCAGCAGCATCTCACCAATCACCAGTTCAGCGACCGAGCGGGTATTGGAGAATGGCGCATTGAAGACCGGAATCCCGCGGCTGGCGGCGGCCTGCAGGTCAACCTGGTTGGTACCGATACAGAAACAGCCGACAGCGACCAGCTTTTCAGCCGCCGCAAAAATCTCTTCAGTGAGCTGGGAGCGGGAACGGATACCAATGAAGTGCGCATCACGGATGGAGGCTTTTAATGCGTCAGCGTCCAGCGCGCCCTTGTGAAATTCGATGTTGGTGTAGCCTGCAGCCCGCAGGTTGTCCAGCGCGCTCTGATGCACACCCTCCACCAGCAGGAACTTAATCTTATCTTTATCCAGTGATACCTTTGCCATTTCCCGATCCTATTCAGCATTCAATGAGGAGTACCATAAGCCAGCCTTCTGTCAAAATATCAAAAAAATCGCGTCGGGCAATACAAACGATTGCCCGGGAGCCAGCACGGCAACGGCTGGCAGCACCACAATGCCAGACAAAATCACGGGGTCAGGGTTGAACAGAGAATGAAACCGTTGCGGATAACGGTTATGTGACATAAGTCACCAAATTTCACTCGGGCGAGAAAAGATGATTTGCAGGCAGAAATAAGCGGCGCCGTATCGACGCCGGACAGATCATTTTTTGATGGTTTTCACGCCATCCGGACCGCCTATCAGCGCAATATCGGCGCCGCGTGCGGCAAACAGGCCCACGGTGACCACGCCAGGCAAAGCGTTGATGCTCTTTTCCAGCGCAATCGGATCGAGAATAGTCAGATTATGCACGTCGAGAATGATGTTGCCGTTATCGGTGATGACATTCTGGCGATACTCCGGCAGGCCGCCCATTTTAACCAGCTCACGCGCAACGTAACTGCGCGCCATCGGGATCACCTCGATCGGCAGCGGGAAGCGGCCCAGCACATCGACCTCTTTAGAGGCGTCGGCGATACAGATAAAGGTCTGCGCCACCGCGGCCACGATCTTTTCACGCGTCAGCGCCGCGCCACCGCCTTTGATCATCTGCATCTGCGGGTTGATCTCATCCGCACCATCGACGTAAACCGACAGCAGATCGATCTCGTTCAGGTCAAACACCGGAATGCCCAGGCTTTTCAGTTTCAGGGTCGAGGCATCCGAGCTGGAGACGGCACCTTCGATCTGATGCCTGACTGTGGCAAGCGCATCGATAAAGTGGGCAGCGGTGGATCCGGTGCCTACGCCAACAACCGTCCCCGGCTGCACGTACTCAAGTGCAGCCCAGCCAACGGCTTTTTTCAGTTCATCCTGGGTCATGGTATGTTTAAAACCTGTGCGACAACGAAGTGCGCGTAGTATAAAACAAGGCTGGCTGAAAATGCTCGGCTGACCGACGCGGATTTAACGCTTTGGAAGCCAGCCCACAAAAAACAGGTGAGCCATCACAGGCGGCACTTTTGTGGCATAGTGACGTCCACCCTGAAGGAGAGAGAAGAATAATGAAACGCCCGGATTATCGAACGCTTCAGGCGCTGGATTCAGTGATCCGCGAACGCGGATTTGAGCGAGCCGCACAGAAACTCTGCATCACCCAGTCGGCGGTGTCTCAGCGTATCAAGCAGCTGGAGAACCTGTTTGGTCAGCCGCTGCTGGTGCGCACCGTGCCGCCGCGTCCGACCGAACAGGGCCAGAAACTGCTCGCATTACTGCATCAGGTCGAGTTGCTGGAAGAGGAGTGGCTGGGTGATGAGAACAGTGGAACCACGCCGCTGCTGCTGTCGCTGGCGGTCAACGCCGACAGTCTGGCGACCTGGCTGCTGCCCGCCCTGAAAGATGTGCTGGCCGACTCGCCCGTGCGCCTGAATCTGCAGGTGGAAGATGAAACCCGCACCCAGGAGCGTCTGCGCCGCGGTGAGGTGGTGGGCGCGGTCAGTATTCAGCCGCAGCCGCTGCCCAGCTGCCTGGTGGACCAGCTCGGCGCGCTCGACTATCTGTTTGTGGCGTCGCGCGACTTTGCCGATCGCTTCTTCCCCAACGGGGTGACCCGCTCTGCCCTGCTGAAGGCGCCTGCGGTCGCGTTCGACCACCTTGA
The DNA here is from genome assembly GCF_059731105.1 of Type-F symbiont of Plautia stali. Taxonomy (NCBI): domain Bacteria; kingdom Pseudomonadati; phylum Pseudomonadota; class Gammaproteobacteria; order Enterobacterales; family Enterobacteriaceae; species Type-F symbiont of Plautia stali. The sequence continues at coordinate 3,336,702 of NZ_AP035909.1, forward strand.
TGATATGCATCAGGCCTTTCTGCAGCAGAATTTCGACCTCTCACCCGGGAGCGTGCCCTGCCACATCGTCAACTCATCGGAAGCCTTTGTGCAGATGGCGCGACAGGGATCGACCTGCTGTATGATTCCGCATCTGCAGATTGAGCGCGAGCTGGCAAGCGGGGAGTTAATCGATTTGACGCCTGGCCTGTATCAGCGCCGGATGCTCTACTGGCATCGTTTTGCGCCGGAGAGCCGTCTGATGCGTCGGGTCACCGATGCGCTGATAGCGCATGGACATCGGGTGCTGCGTCAGGATGACGTGGCAGCCTGAAAACAAAAACGGGGCGAAAGCCCCGTTTTTGTTGCTGACAAATCGGGATAAAGAAGACTCTTACAACAACAGAAAAGTTAAACGCGCAGGGAGCAGGGTCAGAAGAGGAAAGCGTCCCGCGCCAGGGATGGGTGCGGGCCGAGCGGCCAGGGATTGGCCTTAGCGACTTTCCGATCTGACCCTGTTTCCTGTGCAGGCACCGTCTCACAGCGAACCGGGCCAGGTTTTGTCAACAATTTCAAACGGGACATCAGCCCCGTTTTGCATTATGGCGCGTTGGGCTTGAGTTCAAACACCACATCGACCTGATCGTCAAAGTTAATGCTCTGCTGATCGTAGGTTTCCTGGGCTGAGGTATCGGCGGCTGCCGCCGCTTTATACATGCGGTTCATCGGCATCGGCTGATAGTTAGCGACCTGATAGCGGATGCTGTAGATCGGGCCCAGCTTCGCGTTAAAGCCTTCAGCCAGCTGTGAGGCCTGCTGAGTCGCATTCTTAATCGCCGCTTTACGTGCCTGCTCTTTGTAGCTCTCCGGGTTTGCTACGCCTAACTCGACGCTGCGCACCTCGTTCAGACCCGATTTCAGTGCGCCATCCAGCAGATCGTTCAGCTTGTCCAGCTGACGCAGAGTGACCTGAACCTGACGCACCGCGCGATAGCCTTTCAGGACGGATTTACCCTCTTTGGTGTAATCGTACTCTGGCTGGGTACTCAGGTTAGCCGCATCGATATCTTTCTTCTCAATGCCGTTTTTCTGCAGAAAATCGAAATATTGTGCAACCCGGCTGTCCGCCTGCTTTTTCGCATCGGCGGCATCTTTGGATGAGACATTCACCACGATAGAGAGCGTGGCGATATCGGGACGGGCATCGACTGTTGCCTTGCCTGAGGTCACCACGTGCGGCCCATTTGGTAACTCATCAGCGTGTACGCCAGGCAGTGCTCCGGCGCTCATGATTGCGGCCAGAGCCAATGCTTTCAGTTTCATGAAAGTCCTCCTTGAAAAGGTCACTATGACGGCTTCTAACCGGCGAAGCCCAGCAGCGCATCGGTATGCGCCATGCTTTGAGTGGTCATTATGGCAAAAGTTCGCCAGCGGTGCGGCAATAACCGCAGGCTATTCGCGTTCTGTTCAGAAAGCGGCGATACCCTGGCGCGCCAGTTGCAGGGCAATAAACCACATCACTGCGCCGACCAGCAGGTTAATGATGCGCTGTGCCGTCGCGGTGCGCAGACGCGGTGAGAGCCACGCGGCCAGCAGGGCCAGGCCAAAAAACCACAGGACAGAGGCGCTGATGGTTCCCAGCGCGAACCACTGACGCGCCGCGGTGGTCGGCAACTGACCGCCAAGGCTGCCCAGCACCACAAAGGTATCAAGATAGACGTGCGGGTTGAGCCAGGTCACCGCCAGCAGCGTCGCCACGATCCGTCCCCTGCTCTGCCTGCGCGACGTCCCCTCTGCCAGATCGACATCGCCGCGAAAGGCGTGACGCAGTGCGCCCCAGCCGTACCAGAGCAGAAAGGCCACGCCCGCCCAGGTGATTGCCCCCAGCAGCAGCGGAGAGTGACTCAGGAGTGCACTTCCGCCGAAAATACCGCCGCAAATCAGCAAAATATCGCTCAGCGAGCAGAGCGCCGCTGTCATCAGATGGTACTGCCGCTTTACCCCCTGATTCATGACAAAGGCGTTCTGCGGACCCAGCGGCAGAATCAGTGCGGCACCCAGGGCAAGCCCCTGAAAGTAGAGAGATATCACAGAATTATGTCCTCACATCGTCAGATGTGAAGCAGTATAAGAGGGGGCGATGATTAGCGGAAATTGAAAGAATTAATCTGCGATTAGCAAAATGAATGGGCGACCGGGGTCGCCCATAAACGATTACTCCGGCTGGGCCTGTGGCGCGATTGTCTCTGGCGCGGCGGTCTCCGGCTTTTTAACACGGTGCAGATGCACATCCATCTGAGGATAAGGAATGCCAATCCCTTTTCCATCCAGCGCACGCTTAAAGTTCTTCAGCAGATCCCAGTAAACATCCTGCAGGTCTCCGCTGTTGCTCCAGCAGCGCACCACAAAGTTCATTGAGGAGGCCGCCAGCTCATTCAGACCCACCTGCACGCCTTTCTCCTGCAGAACACGGCTATCAGCATCCACCACTTCGCGCAGCAGCGTCAGCACCTGATCAACATCCGCATCGTAAGAGACGCCAATGATAAATTCATTGCGGCGTACCGGCTCGCGCGAGAAGTTAACGATGTTACCGGTGATGATTTTACCGTTAGGCACCACCACCAGCTTGCCGTCAGCCGATTTGAGGGTCGTAGAGAAGATCTGTACGTTCATGACCGTCCCCATGATGCCGCCCAGATCGACAAACTCACCGGCCCGGAAGTGGCGGAAAATCACCAGCAGCACACCCGCCGCGAGGTTTGACAGGGAATCTTTTAATGCCAGGCCTACAGCCAGACCGGCTGCACCCAGAATAGCAATGACCGAGGTGGTCTGGACGCCGATACGCCCCAGCGCGGCGATAAGCGTGAACGCGATAATGCCATAGCGTACCAGCGCAGACAGGAAGTCAGCGACCGTGGTATCAATGTGACGCGCGCGCAGCAGACGATTGACCGCATTGGCGATGATGCGCGCAATCATCAGCCCTACCACGATAATCGCAATCGCGGCGACGATGTTTACCGCATAGCTAATCAGGAGTTCCTGATTTCGTATAATCCAGTTTCCCGCGTTGTTGATTTCATCGATCATGCCCGTATCCTGCATGTAACCATCCTGTAATTAAATCCCAAAGGGAATGAGACCACATTGTCAGAACCGCTCTGACAATCCCTGACAAAAGGGTAAACAATAAATGCCGGTGTGCCAAACCTGCATGACCTTTGACATAAATCTGCTGAAAAAAAGGCAAAAAAAAGGCCCTTTCGGGCCTTTTTTATACGGTAACCACTTGGGTGTTACAGTACGTCGACAGCGTTAAGCTCTTTGAAAGCCTGCTCCAGACGGACCACCATAGACGCCTGGGCAGAACGCAGCCAGACGCGTGGGTCGTAGTATTTTTTGTTTGGCTTGTCGTCGCCTTCCGGGTTACCCAGCTGCGACTGCAGATAGCCTTCGTTCTTTTTGTAGTACTGCAGAATGCCATCCCAGGTTGCCCACTGGGTATCGGTATCGATGTTCATCTTGATCACGCCGTAGCTGATAGACTCTTCGATCTCTGCTGCTGAAGAACCTGAACCGCCGTGGAAAACGAAGTCCAGCGCGTTGTGCGGCAGGCCATGTTTTTCACACACAAACTTCTGCGAATCACGCAGAATGGTCGGGGTCAGTTTCACGTTGCCTGGCTTGTACACGCCGTGAACGTTACCGAATGACGCCGCAATGGTGAAGCGCGGGCTGATCGCATGCAGTTTTTCGTACGCGTAGTTCACATCTTCTGGCTGGGTGTAGAGTGCGGATGCGTCCATGTGGCTGTTATCAACGCCATCTTCTTCACCGCCGGTGCAGCCCAGTTCAATCTCCAGGGTCATGTCGAGTTTCGCCATGCGCGCCAGGTATTTGCTGCTGATTTCGATGTTCTCTTCCAGAGACTCTTCTGACAGGTCGATCATGTGAGAAGAGAACAGCGGTTTACCGTTTTTCTGGTAGTACTCTTCACCCGCGTCCAGCAGACCGTCGATCCACGGCAGCAGTTTCTTGGCACAGTGGTCAGTGTGCAGAATTACCGGCACGCCATACTGCTCAGCCATCAGGTGAACATGGTGTGCACCCGAGATTGCACCGAAAATAGCGGCGCCCTGTGGTTTGTCAGTCTTGAAACCTTTACCCGCGATGAAAGCCGCACCACCGTTTGAGAACTGAATGATGATTGGTGCTTTAACTTTCGCAGCAGCTTCCAATGCGGCATTGATAGAGTCGGTGCCGACGCAGTTTACGGCTGGCAGTGCGAATTTGTTCTCTTTCGCGACTTTGAAGATCTTCTGTACGTCATCACCAGTGACAACGCCGGGTTTTACGAAATCAAAAATTTTAGACATGATTGTGTCCTGTTTCGTGACCGTTGTTCCCCTTAAGGAACGTCGATTTAAACGCCCAGACGGGCAAGACTTCAGGCGATGCCGCAGGGCATCACCCCCAAAGGTTTACTGCTTCGCACGCTCTTCCAGCATGGCGACGGCAGGCAGTTTCTTGCCTTCCACGAACTCAAGGAACGCGCCGCCACCGGTAGAGATGTAGGAAATTTTGTCTTCGATACCGAACAGGTCGATCGCCGCTAAGGTGTCGCCGCCGCCAGCCACAGAGAACGCTTCACTGTCTGCAATGGCGTTTGCCACGATTTCGGTGCCTTTACGGAAGTTAGGGAACTCGAATACGCCCACCGGGCCGTTCCACAGGATGGTTTTCGCATCCTTCAGGATGGCAGCCATCGCCTGTGCGGTTTCGTCACCGAAGTCCATAATCTCTTCGTTATCCGCCACTTCCGAAACCTTTTTCACGGTCGCTGGTGCAGTTTCAGAGAATTCCGTGCCGACACGTGAGTCAGTCGGAACCGGAATACCGTGCTGATCGCGCAGGCCTTTCGCTGCTTCAACGAAGTCTGGCTCATACAGGGATTTACCGACTTTATTGTCGATAGCCACGAAGGTGTTGGCGATGCCGCCGCCGACAATCACGGTGTCTGCGATTTTCACCAGCGACTGCAGCACATCAAATTTGGTTGAAACTTTAGAACCGCCTACGACAGCGACCAGCGGACGCTCAGGGTTGGTCATCACCTTGCCCAGCGCTTCCAGTTCAGCGGAGAGCAGCGGACCGGCACAGGCAACAGGCGCAAATTTGCCGACGCCGTGAGTAGAGGCCTGCGCGCGGTGTGCAGTACCAAACGCGTCCATCACGAAGACGTCGCACAGGGCAGCATATTTTTTAGACAGCGCTTCGTCGTCTTTCTTCTCGCCTTTGTTAAAGCGAACGTTTTCCAGCACCACCAGTTCGCCAGCGCCCACTTCCACGCCGTCGAGGTAATCTTTTGCCAGGGTCACATTGGTGCCGCTCAGCTTCTCTTTCAGGTAGTTCACGACCGGCAGCAGCGAGAACTCTTCGTTGTATTCACCTTCGGTCGGACGACCCAGGTGAGAGGTAACCATTACTTTCGCGCCCTGTTTCAACGCCGCTTCAATGGTGGGCAGAGAAGCACGGATACGTGCATCAGACGTCACTTTACCTTCTTTAACCGGTACGTTGAGATCGGCACGGATCAGCACGCGTTTGCCAGCCAGATCCAGATCGGTCATCTTAATTACAGACATGGTGAACCCTCTCGTTGATTCTCATAAGTTTTGCCAGACGCAAACCGCGTCTTACCTGAAACCGCTTGCGGCCATGGCTAACGTCGTGTCGAGCATTCGGTTAGCAAAGCCCCATTCGTTGTCACACCAGACCAGGGTCTTGATAAGGTGTTGACCGCTGACCCGCGTTTGCGTTCCGTCCACAATGGCGCTGTGCGGATCATGGTTAAAATCTACTGAGACTAACGGTAATTCCGTATAGTCAACTATACCACGAAATGCCCCCTCTGCCGCGCTTTGCAACAGGGTGTTAACCTCGCACGCCTTCACTGCCTGACGAACAGAAACGCTGAGATCAATAGCCGTCACGTTGATCGTCGGGACGCGAACCGCTATCGCCTCAAAGCGATCGTTGAATTTCGGAAAAATGCGGGTGATGCCCGCCGCCAGCCGGGTGTCGACCGGAATGATCGACTGGCTGGCTGCTCGGGTGCGGCGCAGATCGCTGTGATAAGCGTCGATCACCTGCTGATCGTGCATCGCCGAGTGAATCGTGGTGACGGTGCCGGATTCGATGCCAAACGCATCATCCAGCAGTTTAATCACCGGAATAATGCAGTTGGTGGTACAGGAGGCATTGGAGACGATGCGGTCGCTGGCGCTCAAATCCTGCTGATTAACGCCATACACCACGGTCGCGTCGAGATCGTTTCCGCCGGGATGAGAGAACAGCACTTTTTTGGCACCCGCCTGAAGATGCGCTTCGCCATCCGCGCGCGAACCATAAACGCCGGTGCAGTCCAGTACCACATCAACGTCGAGTTCACGCCACGGCAGATCGGCAATCTCTGCACGGTGCAGAATGCGCAGGGTATCGCCCCCCACCCACATCACATCGCGCTCCTGCCGCACATCAAAAGCAAAACGGCCATGGCTGGTGTCATATTTCAGCAGGTGCGCCATCCCGGTGGCTTCCGCCAGCTCGTTGATCGCCACCACCGTAATCTCCGCCCGCCGGCCCGTTTCATATAACGCGCGCAGAACGTTGCGTCCAATCCGGCCAAAACCATTTATTGCTACCCGTACCGTCATTTCTCTCCTGCCACGTCAGACTGAAAAAAACGTGCCGTTAGCCTGAGCGTTTCACTGCATTTTGTACAGGAGATTCTTACCCGGCATTGTCCGAAACCAGGGCAAGTTGCCTGGCGACTGAAACGGTTCAGCTACAATAATAGAAGGAAGGAATAACGGGAATGACTGTGATCAATCTGACTGCTTATATTTAGATCTGCGTCACAAATTGAGGCGAAAACAGGTTATTACTGCAGGAATAAAAGAGCGAGAGGGACGAAAAAGTCGTCCCTCTGCGTTTAGCGCCAGGCGGGTTCAGGCCCGCCTGACCGGTTTTTACGCCAGCAGCGCTTTGGCTTTCGCCACAACGTTGTCGACGGTAAAGCCAAACAGTTCAAACAGCTGATCCGCAGGCGCTGATTCGCCGAAGCTGGTCATGCCGACGATGGCCCCATTCAGACCGGTGTATTTGAACCAGTAATCTGCGATGCCCGCTTCGATAGCCACGCGCGCGCTGACCGCTTTTGGCAGAACGGCTTCGCGATACGCATCGCTCTGCTTGTCGAAGGCATCCGTTGAAGGCATAGAGACGACACGCACCTTACGACCTTCGCTGGTGAGTTTGTCCCACGCACCGACAGCCAGTTCAACTTCTGAACCGGTGGCGATCAGGATCAGCTCAGGCGTGCCGTCGCAATCTTTCAGCACATAGCCGCCGCGCGCCACGTTAGCCAGCTGCTCAGCGTCACGCGCTTGCTGCGCGAGGTTCTGACGGGAGAAGATCAGTGCCGTCGGGCCATCCTGACGTTCAATCGCGTATTTCCACGCCACGGCAGACTCAACCTGGTCACACGGACGCCACAGGCTCATGTTTGGCGTGGTGCGCAGGCTGGCCATCTGTTCAACCGGCTGGTGCGTCGGGCCATCTTCGCCCAGACCGATGGAGTCGTGGGTGTAGACCATGATCTGACGGATCTTCATCAGTGCCGCCATACGCGCAGCGTTACGCGCATACTCAACGAACATCAGGAAGGTGGCCGTGTAAGGCAGGAAGCCGCCGTGCAGCGCCAGGCCATTAGCAATAGCGGTCATACCGAATTCACGCACGCCGTAATGGATGTAGTTACCTGCCGCATCTTCATTGATCGGCTTAGAGCCCGACCAGACAGTCAGGTTGCTCGGCGCCAGGTCAGCTGAACCGCCCAGGTATTCCGGCAGAATTTTACCGAAGGCTTCAATCGCATTCTGTGAGGCTTTACGGCTGGCGATCTTCGCCGGGTTCGCCTGCAGCTGCTCAACAAATTTCTGAGACTCTTCCTGCCAGTTAGCAGGCAGCTCATTGCTGATGCGACGCTTAAACTCAGCGGCCAGTTCCGGGTGAGCCTGCGCGTAAGCCGCGAATTTCTCATCCCAGGCGGACTCTTTCGCCTGACCCGCTTCTTTCGCGTCCCACTCAGCGTAGATCTCTGACGGGATAACGAACGGTGCGTGGTTCCAGCCCAGCTGTTTACGGGTCAGCGCCACTTCGTCATCACCCAGCGGTGCGCCGTGTGAATCATGGGTGCCCGCTTTGTTCGGCGAACCGAAGCCGATGACGGTTTTGCACATCAGCAGTGATGGCTTGTCGCTGACGCTCTTCGCTTCGTCGATCGCTTTAGCAATCGCATCCGCATCGTGACCATCAACGCCGCGCACAACGTGCCAGCCGTAAGCTTCAAAGCGCTTAGCGGTGTCATCGGTGAACCAGCCATCAATGTGACCGTCGATAGAGATACCGTTGTCATCATAGAAGGCCACCAGTTTGCCCAGCTTCAGCGTACCCGCCAGTGAGCAGACTTCGTGCGAGATGCCTTCCATCATGCAGCCATCGCCCATGAAGACATAGGTATTGTGGTCTACGATGTCATGACCCGGACGGTTGAACTGCGCGGCCAGGGTGCGCTCAGCGATAGCGAAGCCGACCGCATTAGCGATGCCCTGCCCCAGCGGACCGGTGGTGGTTTCAACGCCGGCGGTGTAGCCATATTCCGGGTGACCTGGAGTTTTTGAGTGCAGCTGGCGGAAGTTTTCCAGTTCGCTCATCGGCAGATCGTAGCCGGTTAGGTGCAGCAGGCTATAGATCAGCATGGAGCCGTGACCGTTGGAAAGCACGAAACGGTCGCGGTCAGCCCACTGCGGGTTGGTCGGGTTGTGGTTCAGGTAACCGCGCCAGAGTACTTCAGCGATGTCCGCCATACCCATTGGGGCACCCGGATGTCCCGATTTCGCTTTCTGTACTGCATCCATACTTAACGCACGAATGGCGTTGGCAAGCTCTTTACGAGAGGGCATTTTCTACTCCAGGTCGGATTAATGCTTCGCGCCTTAACTTATTGTTATTAATGAGTTACCGGGCAAAACAAGGAAAAAGTTGCCCATCAATGTACATGAAAATCGGGGCAAAAGTACATGCTGTAAAACGCTAAATGTCACCGCTTCGTATGGCTTTTCCGGCCAACTCTGCTAGCAAAGTGCAGACTGGCAGGCTATAACCAAAACGTTTATTCACCTGGCACGGTTTCAGGTGTTTGTTTTTCTTACCTTGTTATGAATGGGATAGAGCATGAAAATCCAGAAAACGGTATTAGCGCTTGGACTGGCGACGCTGCTGAGCGGCTGTCAGGGGCTGGACAATAACGCGCTGATGCAGTCAGGCGCTCAGGCCTATCAGGCTTACACGCTGAGCGACGATCAGGTTAAGCAGCTGAGCGATAAGTCCTGTGAGCAGATGGACAAAGAGAATCAGATCGCGCCGGCTGACAGCCAATATCAGCAGCGTCTGAACAAGATTGCCGCCGCGCTGGGCGACAACATCAATGGCGTCCCGGCTAATTACAAGGTTTACCAGACGAAAGATGTCAACGCCTGGGCGATGGCAAATGGCTGTATCCGTGTCTACAGCGGACTGATGGATATGATGACCGACAATGAAGTCGAAGGGGTACTGGGCCATGAGATGGGTCACGTTGCGCTGGGCCACACCCGTAAAGCGATGCAGCTGGCGTATGCCACCACTGCGGCCCGCACGGCTGCCGCGTCGGTTGGCGGGGTGATCGGTTCGCTGTCGCAGTCGCAGCTGGGCGAACTGGGTGAGAAACTGGTCAACGCGCAGTTCTCCCAGTCGCAGGAGTCACAGGCGGATGACTACTCCTATGACCTGATGAAGAAGCGCAACATTAACCCGATGGGGCTGGTCACCAGCTTTGAGAAACTGGCGAAGCTGGAACAGGGCCGTCAGAGTTCGATGTTTGACTCCCACCCGGCTTCAGAAGCGCGCGCTCAGCATATCCGCGATCGCATTGCTGCCGACGCGAAATAAGAGACAATCAGGCGCATCATCCTTCAGGGCGATGCGCCTGATACCTTCCGGCTCTGGCTGATTCAGCGCTTAAATATCTGATCCACCATTGAGCCTAAATCGAGTTTATTCTCATGCAGTGACGCCTCATCCATGCGCCCCTGCGGTGACATCCTGTCAATCAGCTGCGGCAGAATCACCGCCAGCGTGCCTGCTGCGCCCTTAACGTCGGTTCCCAGCTTATCCGCCAGTGACTGCAGTTCCGCCTGACCAAACGCCGAGTGGATATCGCTGTGCGCGACCGGCTGATTGCTGCCGGTGCCAATCCACGAACTAAAGACTTCACCCAGCCCGCCCTGCTGAAATTTTTGCAGCAGCACTTCAATGCCGCCCTGCTCCTGTACCCAGTGCCACACCGCCTGCAGCTGGCCGGGCAGATGCCCGTCACTCTGACTGCCCTGCAGTGAGCCCGCCAGTTCATCAAGAAAGCCCATGGTTGCCTCCACGTCGAAAATTGATGTCACTAAGTTTAGTTGCTGATGTGCAGTTGCGCCTGAACCGCATGGCCGAAGCCAGCAGCCGGTCAGACAGGGTATTCGTGGGGAAAACGCAGAGGGGGAATGGCGGGAGACGGCAGCAAAGCCTGCCGGATTATCCCGGCAGACTTATCAGAGGGGTGCGGCAAATCAGCCCTTGTTGGCCGCCTGAACATGCAGCATATCCAGCGCCAGCGTCGCCGCGGCCAGCGCGGTTAAATCTGCATGGTCATAGCCCGGTGCCACTTCCACCAGATCCATACCCACGATGTTCATGCCCTGCAGGCCACGGATCAGTTTGGTGGCTTTATCGGTGGTCAGGCCGCCAATGACCGGCGTACCGGTGCCAGGTGCATGAGCCGGGTCCAGACAGTCGATATCGAAGGTGAGATAGACCGGCAGATCGCCGACGGTGCGTTTTACTTCAGCGAGGATATCGTCAACGCTGCGATCGTTGACCTGCGCCGCATCCAGCACGTTGAAGCCCAGGCTCCGGTCAAATTCGGTACGGATACCGATCTGCACCGAGTGCTGAGGATCGATCAGCCCCTCTTTCGGCGCGGTAAAGAACATGGTGCCGTGGTCAAACGTCGGGCCGTTGGAGTAGGTGTCGGTGTGGGCATCAAAGTGCACCAGCGCCATCTTGCCGAAATGTTTCGCATGCGCGCGCAGCAGCGGCAGCGTCACGTAGTGGTCGCCGCCAAAGGTCATCATGCGCTTGCCACTGGCCAGCAGTTTTTCGGCGTGAGCCTGTAATTTATCGGAGAGATCCTGTGAGTCACCGAAGGCGTAAACCAGATCGCCGCAGTCGACAACGTTCAGACGCTGACGCAAATCGAAATCCCACGGCCAGCGGCAGCCTTCCCAGGCCAGGTTGGTGGAGATCTGGCGGATGGCGCCCGGCCCCAGGCGGCTGCCCGGACGACCAGAGGTGGCAGCATCAAACGGTACACCGGTAATCACCCACTCTGCGTCGCTGTCATAAGGCTGGAAGTTCAGCGGAAAGCGCATGAAGCCGAAGGCGTTAGAGACCAGGGAGTTGTCGTACTGATTGCCAAGCGTGTTATACATAATTGCTCTCTCTATGCGTAAGTCGGGCCAGGCCCGCAAGCCATTAAGATATAGATGAAAAAAATCCCCTCCGCGTCGTTAGGCCCGACGAGGAAGGGATTGAGTGAGTCAGATTATCGGCATAGTCAGCGGCAACTGCAATATACGATTGCGGGCTGAACGATGCGATTACTCATCTTCTAAATAGGTGTATCCGTAGAGGCCGCTCTCAAACTCTTCCAGGAACTGGGCACGAAGCTCTTCGTCGAGATCGGACGCCTGCACCTGATTGCGGAACAGCGACATCAGCTGGTTAGGATCAAGCTGCACATAGCGCAGCATGTCTGCCACGGTGTCACCCTCATCCGACAGCTGCACTTCCACTTCGCCATTTTCGCGTGCGTAGACATCCACCGCCTCGGTGTCACCGAACAGGTTGTGCATGTTGCCCAGAATTTCCTGATAAGCCCCGACCATGAAGAAGCCCAGCATCGGCGGGTTATCCAGGTCATATTCCGGCATCGGCATGGTGGTGGCGATACCGTCGCCATCCACATAGTGATCGATGGTACCGTCAGAGTCACAGGTGATGTCGAGCAGCACAGCGCGGCGTTCCGGCTTCTTATTCAGCCCCTCCAGCGGCAGAACCGGGAAGAGCTGATCGATACCCCATGCATCCGGCATCGACTGGAACAGCGAGAAGTTAACGTAGATCTTATCCGCCATTCGCTCCTGCAGTTCGTCGATGATCGGACGATGCGCACGGTTGCTCGGATCGAGATGCTGCTGAATATAGTGACAGATGCTCAGATAGAGCTGCTCAGCCCATGAACGCTGCTTAAGATCGTAAGCGCCGGAGGAATAGCCAGTGTGGATATCGAACAGATCCATCTGGCTGTCGTGCAGCCACTCACGCAGCGAACGGCGGGTATCCGGCTCGTGCATCTCCTGCCAGGTTTCCCACATGCTGAGAATCGGGCGCGGCGCATCGGCATCCGGCGTTTCAGGTTCGCTGAACTCGTTGCGCTCCACGCCGATGATGTTAGAAACCAGCACCGTATGGTGTGCGGTCACGGCGCGACCGGACTCGGTGATCACCGTCGGGTGCTCCAGGCCGTGCTCATCACAGGCGGCCCCGATGCCCCAGATCACGTTGTTAGCGTACTCGTTGAGGCCATAGTTGACCGAACAGTCAGACTGCGAGCGCGTGCCTTCATAATCGACACCCAGACCGCCGCCGACATCGAAACATTTGATGTTTACGCCCAGCTTCGCCAGTTCGACATAGAAACGCGCCGACTCACGCACACCGGTGGCGATATCGCGGATATTGGACATCTGTGAACCGAGATGGAAATGCAGCAGCTGCAGGCTGTCGATGCGGCCCGCTTCGCGCATAATCTCAACCAGCTTCAGCACCTGCGTCGCTGACAGGCCAAACTTCGACTTTTCGCCGCCGCTCGACTGCCACTTGCCGGAGCCCTGTGACGCCAGGCGAGCACGGATACCCAGACGCGGCACCACGTTCAGACGCTCCGCCTCTTCCAGCACCAGCCGCACTTCGGTCATTTTCTCCAGCACCAGATAGACCTTGTGGCCCATCTTCTCGCCAATCAGCGCCAGACGAATATATTCCCGGTCTTTATAACCGTTACAGACGATCACCGTGCGGGTCTGACCCGCATGTGCCAGCACCGCCATCAGCTCCGCTTTCGAGCCAGCCTCCAGGCCCAGCGGTTCACCGCACTGGGTCAGGGATTCAATGACGCGTTTATGCTGGTTGACTTTAATCGGGTAAACCAGGAAGTAGTCACCGGTATAGCCGTAGGATTCACGCGCACGTTTGAACGCGCCGTTAATAGAGCGCAGACGATGTTGCAGAATCTGCGGGAAGCAGAACAGCGCGGGCAGACGCTGGCCCTGTGCTTCGCGCTCTTTCACCAGCCGGGCTAAATCGACGCGCACATCCGGGCGATCCGGATCCGGGCAGACACTGATGTGGCCCAGTTCGTTGACGTCGTAATAGTTGTTGCCCCACCAGGCGATGTTGTACGTCCGCAACATTTTGCTCGCGTCCTGATCGTTCATTGCAACCTCCTGCATGGAGCGGAGTGCACCCTGTTCGCCAGCTGACGAACCTTTGATATTCTTCATGTCGTCAGACATCGCGAACCTCAATTTTCCGTTGAAAGATGAAACTGTTAACCGGCTTTATGGCCGCTAATCTGAAACGCAGATACCCCATTAAACGTCATGTCCTGTTCACCTGACGTTGCCGTCAGCACGCTTCACGCATATGAGTTAAGTGTAAAACACCCTGGCCAGATCCGTTTAAACAGAGAACATTTACCCGATCTTTATTGACCATAGATAACCGGTCTCGTTCCGCTGCGGGGACGCAGAGAAGAGACAAAGCCCTGAGAACAGAGGTAAAGATTAGCCAGCGCTCGTGTCGGTAAAATTACCGCATCGCAGATATTGTCGGCTGGAAAGAGAAACAGAGGGGAGGCAGGAGCGCGCCAGTGTTGCGCCAGAGCGCAGAGAACCGGGAGAAGAAAAAGCGTGGTTCATTACTTGTATCACCTCCGCATATGCCAGGGGCACATGGAGAACAACCAGGGTGAAAGCCAGAGCGGTGTCTGACGGGCGCGACGCACTCAGTGGCGTCATCCTTGCTGCGGCTAGCGAAGCAGCGGCGTTTTATACCGTTTACGGCGCTAAAAAGCAAAAAGATTATCGGGTAATTCCGTGGAGTGTCAGCAAATTATGCCGATAAAGCTGACAGGTAAAATGCCGAAACAGAAAAAGGGCTGGTAATTGGTTTATCCTCTATCCTAAAATAGCCGTCCAGATGGTTTTCCATCTAAACAGGTTAATATCCAGGCGGTGTTGGCCTGCTGTGCTGACACAACCTCACTGCTCGCGGCTTTGCCTGAAGGGGCGTCAGGTCAGATAACCTCACTGGCGCTATGCAGTCGAATTCAAACCATATTTAAGGTAAAGAACAGAATGGCTAAACACCTTTTTACGTCCGAGTCCGTATCAGAAGGACATCCCGATAAAATCGCCGACCAGATTTCCGATGCCGTGCTGGATGCGATCCTGGAACAGGATCCAAAAGCGCGTGTGGCCTGCGAAACCTACGTTAAAACCGGTATGGTACTGGTTGGTGGTGAAATCACCACCAGCGCCTGGGTCGATATCGAAGAGATCACCCGTAACACCGTTCGCGAAATCGGCTATGTTCATTCCGATATGGGCTTTGATGCCAACTCCTGCGCCGTATTGAGTGCGATTGGCAAACAGTCTCAGGATATCAATCAGGGTGTTGACCGCACCGATCCGCTCGAACAGGGCGCGGGCGACCAGGGCCTGATGTTCGGCTATGCGACCAACGAAACCGACGTTCTGATGCCTGCACCGGTGACCTATGCACACCGTCTGGTTCAGCGTCAGGCAGAAGTGCGTAAAAACGGCACCCTGCCGTGGCTGCGTCCGGATGCCAAGAGCCAGGTCACTTTCCAGTATGACGATGGCAAAATTGTCGGCATCGATGCGGTCGTGCTGTCAACGCAGCACGCGGAGTCCATCAGCCAGAAAGATCTGCAGGAAGCGGTGATGGAAGAGATCATCAAGCCGGTTCTGCCTGCCGAGTGGCTGAACGCCTCAACCAAATATCACATCAACCCGACCGGCCGCTTTGTGATCGGCGGCCCGATGGGCGATTGCGGTCTGACCGGTCGTAAAATCATCGTCGACACCTA
Organism: Type-F symbiont of Plautia stali; assembly: GCF_059731105.1. NCBI lineage: Bacteria > Pseudomonadati > Pseudomonadota > Gammaproteobacteria > Enterobacterales > Enterobacteriaceae > Type-F symbiont of Plautia stali. The sequence continues at coordinate 3,352,069 of NZ_AP035909.1, forward strand.
CGGCGGCATGGCGCGTCACGGTGGCGGTGCGTTTTCCGGTAAAGATCCGTCAAAAGTTGACCGCTCTGCGGCCTATGCAGCGCGTTATGTCGCGAAAAACATCGTCGCAGCCGGTCTGGCTGACCGTTGTGAAATTCAGGTCTCTTATGCGATCGGCGTTGCTGAACCGACCTCCATCATGGTGGAAACCTTTGGCACCGAGAAAATTGCGACCGAACAGCTGACGCTGCTGGTGCGTGAATTCTTCGACCTGCGTCCATATGGTCTGATTCAGATGCTGGATCTGCTGCACCCTATCTACAAAGAGACCGCCGCTTACGGTCACTTTGGTCGCGAACATTTCCCATGGGAAAAAACCGATAAAGCCGCCCTGCTGCGTGAAGCGGCTGGCCTGTAAGTTTTCCGGCTGATCATGAAACCCTGCCACGCCGGCAGGGTTTTTTATTGCTTTTTCAGTGGCTTTGCCTTCGTGCAGCACGGGCAGATTGTTATCTGTTTTGCACTCCCGGCCTGCCTGCTCCTGACCGGATAAAACGCTTCTGCCCGACCTTCCCGCCGCTCCTCAGCAGGTTTTCTAATCTCAGCTACACTTCATTGCGCTTTTTCTGACAACAAAATGTTAACGATTACAAATTGAAATGCTTTGTTTATCTGACATTTAAGATTTAACGCACGTGGTTATTCTGTTCAAAATGCGTTATTTTCAGCGTCGTCTGATAGCCAATAAATAGAGCATTGTCAGAAACTTAATGAGTGCTATACCTCACTGGTTAATTAATCTTTACGGGTAAAATATGCTGAATTTCAGGGTTTCAGCGTGTGTAAGCGATTACACTGATGTGATCAGACTCACTTTTTTCCCGTAAAAGGTTTTTTAACATTGATAAAAACAATGATGGATAAACCTGGAGGCTAAAATGCCTGGCAATACACACAAAAGCAGAACTTCAAATAAGGCGATGACCTTATTTGTCTGCTTTCTGGCAGCCCTTGCGGGTCTGCTGTTCGGTCTGGATATCGGCGTGATTGCCGGTGCCCTGCCGTTTATCGCAAAGGACTTCAACGTTACCGCTCATCAGCAGGAGTGGATCGTCAGTTCCATGATGTTTGGTGCTGCGGTGGGGGCTATCGGCAGCGGCTGGATGTCCTCCCGCCTGGGCCGTAAAAAGAGCCTGATGGCCGGTGCGATTCTGTTCGTTATCGGTTCTCTCTGGTCGGCGATGGCGCCAAACCCGGAAATGCTGATCAGCGCCCGCGTATTGCTGGGTCTGGCAGTCGGTGTCGCCTCTTATACCGCCCCGCTTTATCTTTCTGAAATCGCACCAGAAAAAATTCGCGGCAGTATGATTTCGCTCTATCAGCTGATGATCACCATCGGGATTCTGGGTGCTTACCTGTCTGATACCGCCTTCAGCTTTACCGGCAACTGGCGCTGGATGCTGGGCGTCATCACCATCCCTGCCCTGCTGCTGCTGATCGGTGTCTTCTTCCTGCCAAACAGCCCACGCTGGCTGGCGGCGCGTGGCAACTTCCGCGATGCGCAACGCGTACTGGACCGTCTGCGCGACACCAGTGAGCAGGCAAAACGTGAGCTGGATGAGATTCGTGAAAGCCTGAAGATCAAGCAGTCTGGCTGGGGTCTGTTCACCAGCAGCAGCCACTTCCGTCGTGCCGTCTACCTCGGCATTCTGTTGCAGGTTATGCAGCAGTTTACCGGTATGAACGTCATCATGTACTACGCACCTAAAATCTTTGAAATTGCCGGCTTCGCCAACACCACGCAGCAGATGTGGGGTACGGTCATCGTCGGTCTGGTCAACGTGCTGGCGACCTTTATTGCCATTGGCCTGGTGGATCGCTGGGGCCGTAAACCGACCCTGATTCTGGGCTTTATGGTGATGGCTGCCGGTATGGGCGTGCTGGGAACGATGCTGCACTTTGGCATTACCTCGCCGGGCGCACAGTACTTCGCGGTAGGCATGCTGCTGATGTTCATCGTTGGCTTCGCGATGTCAGCCGGTCCGCTGATCTGGGTACTCTGTTCTGAAATTCAGCCGCTGAAAGGCCGCGATTTCGGTATCACCGTCTCGACCACCACCAACTGGATCGCCAACATGATCGTGGGTGCGACCTTCCTGACGATGCTGAATACCCTGGGCAACGCCAACACCTTCTGGGTCTACGCGCTGCTTAACCTGTTCTTCATTCTGCTGACGCTGATGCTGATTCCGGAGACCAAAAACGTCTCGCTGGAACACATCGAACGTAACCTGATGGCCGGTAAAAAACTGCGCGACATCGGTGCACGCGACTAACCGTTAAGCATTAAAAAAAGGGCGGGGTTTTTCTGGAAACCCCGCCCTTTTTATTGGTTCAGCCCCTCATCATACCGGGGTGACCCGCACGTCCGGCCGAGGCCGCGGCAGGCAGCAGAGCGCCAGCGCCATGATAAAGATGGTGGCAGTCTGGTTATAGGGCAGCACCGAATCGGTCAGCCCGGTGATAAACAGCGCCAGCATCGGCAGCGCCGCCCCGCGCAGATCGCACTTCTTCAGCCAGCCCGCCAGCATCGTCAGATAGAGCAGCGCCAGCGACAGCGTCCCCAGCCATCCCTGTAACGTCGTCACTTCGAGAAACTCGTTGTGCATGTTGTATTTGACGTTGGTGTAGCCTTCCACATTGAGCGGATAGTGTTTGATGATGAACTGACGCGCCTCCGTGGTGCGCGCATCCGGCGTTGCGAAGCCGCCGTGATGCTCAATAAAATTCATCGCTCCACCCCAGATCGCCACGCGTGCACCCAGCGAGGTCGAGCTGTTGGAGCCAAAGTTCTCAATATCCTGCACCCCTTCCACCCAGCGGTTACTGGTCATCAGGATCAGCAGCGCCACGACGCCCACCGCCAGCGTGCCGACACGCCAGTTAGTGAGCAGCGACAACCGGTAACTCTGCACCACAAACAGCAGGCCTGTGGCGATCAGCGCAATCAGGGTCACGCGGGTCGCACACAGGTAGAGCAGCGCGAAGGTGACAGCCAGCACCACCACATCGGCCACCTTCCAGTAGCGATGCGTCTCAAAACGACTCAGCCATAGCCAGGCGCAGTAGATAAACAGAATCATGTAGGAGGACATCGACGCCGCTTCAGTCGTGAGTTTGATGCGGATGTTCGCGGTGTAGAGATGCTCATGAATACCGAAGCCCAGCGTAATCAGCAGTCCGATCAGAATCAGCACTCTCCCGATACGCAGTGTGGTCAGGGAAACCCGATCGCCATAAATAGCCAGGCTGAGGAGAATAAACGCGCCCAGCAACAGCCGCTTCGCGCCCAGCAGGTAGTTGCCGATATTGGTTATCGCATCGGTTGAGGGGGCTGTCTCAATCCCCTTAACGTGGAGGGCCCAGAACAGACGGATCAGGGCAAAGATAACCAGAACAGCGAACAGCGCGAGATAAAAACCCGCTCCCCTGAAGTCGATCCGTCTGCGCACCAGGCCATAGAGTATGGAGGCAACGGAGAGATAGGAGACGAAGTAGAATATTTTTTGCGGCAGACCGGTAACAAACATATTCAGTGAGAGTGCCAGGCAGAGCGCAATCACGGAGAAATTAACCAGTAACGTTAATCCATTGCGTTCGGTTTTATTCGTCATGCTTAACCTCAGTAAGGCGATTAAGCACGGTCATCAGGTGCTTCATATAATTTTCCTCATAAAAACCGGTGATGCTCGCTTTAATAACCTGATGGTCAGGGAAACGGAAATCCCCGCTCATGGCGTTGAGAATAGCGGCCAGCGCCATGCTGTCATTGACAGGGTAGAGCTGACCATTGTGACCGTTCTGAATAATTTCCGCCGGACCGCTGATGCAGTCGGATGAGACGCAGTAGACGCCGCGCGACATCGCCTCCAGCAGGATCAGCGGGAATCCCTCAAAGTTGGAGGTCATGAGCAGACAGCTGACCTGTCTGATGTGGTGGAGGACATACTCCCAGGCGTTCTCCTGCCAGCCATGCCAGGTGATGCGATCCGCAATCCCAAGCTGCGCCGCGTAGTGCTGGCACTGCGCCAGATCCTCGCCATCTCCCACCATCTCCAGCGTCCAGGGGACGCTGACCTGCTGCAGGGCATCAAACAGATCTTTCAGCTGTTTCTGTCGCTGGAAGTGGATGCGCCCAATATAGAGAAACTTCAGCCCCTGCGGGCGGCCAATGACCACCTCAGTGCGCTTTACCGGGTTATAGATCACATCAACGTCTGTATCGCGCGCGCCCAGCTCCACCAGCTGCTGTTTAATCTGCTGGCTGATGGCGAAATGGTGATCGGCCCGCAGCAGATAGTGGGGACGGTAACGTTCACGCGGGGGCAGATGCATCCAGCTCGACAGCATGATTTTACGGCCGGAGAGGCTGATGGCGCGGCGCGTCATCAGGCAGGGAATCGTATTCAGGGTCAGGACATGATCGGGCTGATAGCGGCGAAAAAAGGCGGCCATTCGCAGCGTATGAATCAGATTTTTTATCTTTTTGTTGCGCAGCGTGCAGACGCTCTCGGCTAAAACAGCGTTGGCGGTCCAGGCGCGGGAGTGGCTCTCTTCGCCGCTGTTGATAATAAACAGCCCCGCTTCCGTTCCGGCCTCCGCATTCAGCGCGGTAATCAGCTGACCGGTCACATTCTCCATACCGCCGCGACCTGCCATCAAATCGGTCACCAGCACAATGCGCTGCTTCCTGATGTTATTATTTTTCATTGCGTTGTCCGTACACTGTGCCTGTCGCATCTCATCGGTTCACGCTGCAGTGAACCTTATCAATAGGATATTCTAAAAACGCCGATAACCATATTGAATCCGGAAATTTCCGCCGCTGCCGCGCCTCGTCTGACCACCCTGTGGCCGCCGCCTGCCGTGCCGGAAACGGGGCGGCAGATTATAGCCACGCTGCTGCCATTTTCGCGGGTTATGTTGAGTTCCCGGACAGCGATGATTATCCTGAACGCCATGAAAACACCTCGTCTCCCTATTGCCCTGCAGCAGGCGGTGATGCGCTCGCTGCGCCAGTCGCTTGCGCGTGCCAATCAGGCCCTGAAAACGGACTACCCGGAACCTGCCCTGCTCTACCAGCAGCGCGGCACGGCGGCGGGCACGGCCTGGCTGGCCGCCTGGGAAATCCGCATTAATCCGGTGCTGCTGCTGGAAAATCAGCAGGCGTTTATTGATGAAGTGGTGCCGCATGAGCTGGCGCATCTGCTGGTCTGGAAACAGTTTGGTCGCGTTGCGCCACACGGCAAAGAGTGGAAGTGGATGATGGAGCAGGTGCTGGGCGTGCCGGCGCGGCGCACCCATCAGTTTGAGATCGCTTCCGTGCGCAGCAAGACCTTTGCCTATCGCTGTCAGTGCCAGCAGCACCAGCTTACGGTGCGACGCCACAATCGGGTGGTGCGCAAAGAGAGTGAGTATCGCTGCGTGCACTGCGGAAGCCTGCTGACCGCGGGCGAGTTTGTGCCAGCCTGAGACTAATCCCCATTCCGCCCTATTGGACATTCTGTTAACCTGCCGCCCTTTTTTGTACTGAACAGAAGCTGGAATATGTCTCGCATTTTAAGTCTGGCGGTGGCGTTGCTGTTTGCCCCTGCCGCTGACGCTATCAACCTGAATAACTATCATCAGAATAACTTTCAGCAGGCCAAAACCTTTGCTGCGGCGATTAATGCCGATGCACCGGGCTCCTTTTACTGTGGCTGTAAAATTACGTGGCAGGGAAAAAAGGGCATCCCCGATCTCAACAGCTGTGGCTATCAGGTGCGCAAAAATGCGAATCGCGCCGCACGCATTGAGTGGGAACATGTGATGCCTGCGTGGGAGTTTGGACATCAGCGCCAGTGCTGGCAGGACGGTGGCCGCAAAAACTGCAACAAAGACCCCGACTATCGCCGCATCGAAACCGATCTGCACAACCTGCAGCCTGCGGTGGGTGAAGTGAATGGCGACCGCGGCAACTTCGCCTACAGTCAGTGGAACGGCAGCGAGAAGCAGTATGGTCAGTGTGAGATGAAGATCGACTTTAAACTGAAGCAGGCGGAGCCGCCTGCGCGGGCGCGGGGCGCGATTGCCCGCACCTATTTCTATATGCGCGACCAATACCATCTGCGCATTTCACGCCAGCAGACGCAGCTGTTTACCGCCTGGGATAAGCTCTATCCTGTCACGCCGTGGGAGTGCGAACGCGACCAGCGGATTGCCAGGGTGCAGGGCAATCACAATCCTTATGTGCAGCAGGCTTGCCAGCGCTAAAATCCCTGCCCTACACTAGCTCTTTTCCCATGACGCCGCTGCAGCGCGGCGTCCGGTCTCAGGAACCTTATGCGCATACCTCGCATCTATCACGCCGCGCCTCTGAACATCGGCAGTGAAATTACTCTGGATGAAGATGCATCCAACCATGTAGGCCGGGTCCTCCGGATGACGGCAGGCCAGCGTCTGGAACTCTTTGATGGCACTAATCTGACTTTTGCAGCAGAGATCACGCATGTTGATAAAAAGCGTGTAAAAGTATCGGTCACAGAGAGCCAGCCGGACGATCGCGAGTCACCTCTGCATCTGCATTTAGGTCAGGTGATGTCGCGCGGTGAAAAAATGGAATTCACTATCCAGAAATCAATTGAACTGGGCGTGAACGTCATTACACCCTTGTTTTCCGAGCGCTGTGGCGTAAAGCTTGATGCTGAACGTCTGGCGAAGAAGATCCAGCAGTGGCAGAAAATTGCGATTGCCGCCTGCGAGCAGTGTGGCCGCAATCGCGTGCCGGAAATTCGTGAAGCGATGACGCTGGAAGCCTGGTGTGCGGAAGCGGACAGCGGTCTGAAGCTCAACCTGCATCCGCGTGCCAGCCAGAGTATTAACACGCTGCCACAGCCTGTGGAGCGGGTCCGGCTGCTGATTGGCCCGGAAGGCGGCCTGTCAGCGGACGAGATTGCGATGACGGCGCAGCACGATTTTACGGACATCCTGCTTGGCCCACGGGTTCTGCGAACCGAAACCACCGCGCTGACCGCCATTACGGCACTTCAGGTGAGGTTTGGCGACCTGGGTTAAGCGATACTTTCGGCGGTGAGAGAGCAGGCATAGTGTCCTGACTGTTCGGCCCACTGCAGACCGAACCGAACGAGGCGATCAACGCCTTACCGAGGAGATAATAATGATTAAGCTTGGCATCGTGATGGACCCTATTTCGTCCATCAATATTAAAAAAGACTCCAGCTTCGCCATGTTGCTGGAAGCACAGCGCCGTGGTTATGAAATTCACTACATGGAGATGCACGATCTCTCGATGCGCGGTGGCGTGGCCTCTGCCCGCACCCGCCTGCTGAGCGTTGAGCAGAATGCGGATAAGTGGTATCAGTTCGGCAGCGAGCAGGAGATCCCGCTGGCTGACCTGAATGTGATCCTGATGCGTAAAGATCCCCCTTTCGACACCGAGTTCATCTATGCGACCTACATTCTGGAGCGCGCAGAAGAGCTGGGAACGCTGATCGTGAACAAACCGCAGAGCCTGCGTGACTGTAACGAAAAGCTCTACACCGCCTGGTTTGCGGAGTTCACGCCTGAGACCCTGGTGACCCGCCGCAAAGAGCAGCTGCGCGCCTTCTGGCAGGAGCACGGCGACATCATCATGAAACCGCTGGATGGCATGGGCGGCGCCTCTATCTTCCGCGTGAAGCAGGACGATCCTAACTTTGGCGTCATCACGGAAACCCTGACCGAGCACGAAAGCCGCTTCTGCATGGCGCAGAACTATATCCCGGCTATCAAAGAGGGTGACAAGCGTGTGCTGGTCGTGGATGGTGAGCCGGTTCCTTACTGCCTGGCGCGTATCCCGCAGGGCGGTGAAACGCGCGGCAATCTCGCCGCCGGTGGGCGCGGTGAAGCCCGTCCACTGAGCGAAAGCGACTGGGAAATTGCGCGCCGTGTTGGCCCGACGCTGAAAGCAAAAGGACTGATTTTTGTCGGTCTCGACATCATCGGTGATAAACTGACTGAAGTTAACGTGACCAGCCCGACCTGCATTCGTGAAATTGAGGCTGCGTTCCCGATTTCCATCACCGGCATGTTGATGGATGCCATTGAGAAACGCCTGGGCTGAGCAAGACGCCGGGGCGAGGCTCCGTGATCAACCCAATACCGGTGCGGCCGTCACGTGCCGGTTATTTTTTTGGTACATCGTGTGAGAATGAATTTACAACATCACTTTTTGATTGCCATGCCTTCATTGCAGGACCCTTTCTTCAAGCGTTCCGTGGTCTATCTCTGCGAACATAACGAAGAAGGTGCAATGGGACTGATCATCAATAAACCCATGGAAAACCTGACGGTTGAAGGCATTCTGAAGAAGCTGAAAATCTCTGCTGACGATCGCGACCCGGCCATCAGGCTGGATAAGCCGGTCTTCACCGGTGGCCCGCTGGCGGAAGATCGCGGCTTTATTCTGCACTCAGCGCAACGGACTTTTACCTCCAGCATTCGTGTCTCCGACAACACCGTCATCACCACATCCCGTGACGTGCTGGAGTCGATTGGCACCGCCTCTCAGCCCACAAATGTGCTGGTGGCGCTGGGGTACTGCGCCTGGGAAAAAGATCAGCTGGAGAATGAGCTGATGGAAAATGCCTGGCTCACGACCCCAGCCAACAGCAATATCCTGTTCCAGACGCCTATCGCAGAGCGCTGGCGCGAAGCGGCGCGCAGTATCGGCGTCGATATTCACAACATGGCCAGCGACGCCGGACACGCCTGATGTCAACGCAAACACTGTTAGGTTTCGACTTCGGCACCAAAAGCATTGGTGTCGCCGTCGGTCAGCAACTCACCGGCAGCGCCCGCCCCCTGGCGGCGCTGAAAGCCCAGGATGGTACGCCAGACTGGCTGCTCATTGAAAAGCTGCTGAAAGAGTGGCAGCCCGATTTCGTGGTGGTGGGTTTACCCCTCAATATGGATGGCACTGAACAGCCGTTAACGGCCCGGGCGCGAAAATTTGCCAATCGCCTGCACGGTCGGTTTGGCATCCGGGTCGAGCTACAGGATGAGCGCCTCAGCACCGTCGAAGCGCGTGCGGGTCTCTTCGAACGTGGCGGTTATCGTGCGCTGAGTAAAGGGTCGGTGGATTCACAGTCGGCCGCCATCATTTTGCAGGACTGGTTCGAGAACCACTACTGACCTGACGCGATCAGTCCGGCAGCCTCACGCGCCAGCCTGCTCTGCTCAAAGGTTTGCATACCGGCCTGTGCGCCGGTCTGCAACAGAGCAGGGATCTGGTGCATCTTGCCCTCACGAATCAGATGAGTGATGCCCGGTGTCGCAACCAGGATCTCAAACAGCCCGATGCGCGATCCGGCAACGGCAGGCACCAGCCGCTGCGCAATGACCGCTTTCAGGCTGCCCGCCAGCTGCGTTCGCACCAGCGGTTTCTCCTCCGCCGGAAAAACATCCACCAGCCTGTCCACCGCCTGCGCCGCGCCACGGGTGTGCAGGGTTGCCAGCACCAGATGCCCCGTTTCCGCCGCCGTCAGCGCCTGACGGATGGTGTCGCTGTCGCGCAGCTCGCCCAGCAGAATCACATCGGGATCTTCCCGCAGCGCCGCTCTGATGCCCAGTGAGAAAGAGGAGCAGTGCAGGCCGATTTCACGCTGCTGTATCAGCGACTGCTGGCTGTGGTGGATAAATTCAATGGGATCTTCCAGAGTGATGATATGACGGGCATGCTGGCGATTCAGCGCATCCACCAGCGCCGCCAGCGTGGTGGATTTGCCGCTTCCGGTCGCCCCGGTGACCAGAATCAATCCATCCTGCTGCTCCAGCAGCGTCGGCACCACGGCGGGAAGCTGCAGGCTCTCCAGCGTGGGACAGACCGCAAAGATAAGGCGCAGCGCCAGCGACAGGCCATTGCGCTGCATAAACAGACTGGCGCGCAGACGCTGACCGTCGGCGAGGCTCAGGGCGAAATCGATCTGCCCGTCACGCGCCAGCTGCTGGCGCTGGGGTTCACTGAGCCAGCGGGCCATAAACTCCGTCATCCAGGCCGCCGAGAGCGGGCTCTGCTGCGGAATCGCCTCCAGCCTCCCCTGCCGCCGCCAGTAGGGCAAATGTCCGCTGCAAAGGTGCAGATCGGCCGCATTATGCTTTACACTAAGCGCCACCATTTCATCCAGATTCATAATGTCTCCTGACTATGACCTCAATCCAGCACAACCTACAGCAAGTCCGGCAGCGCATTGCGGCCGCTGCCGCGCGTTGCGGCCGCGCACCAGAAGAAATTACCCTGCTTGCCGTCAGTAAAACCAAACCTGCGAGCGCGGTCGAAGAAGCCTTTACCGCGGGTCAGATCGCCTTTGGCGAAAATTACGTGCAGGAAGGGGTTGAAAAGGTTCAGGCGCTGGCCGCACATCCGGAACTGGAGTGGCACTTCATCGGTCCGTTGCAGTCCAATAAGAGCCGGCTGGTGGCGGAAAATTTTGCCTGGTGCCACACCCTTGACCGTCTGCGCATTGCCCAGCGGCTCAGCGATCAGCGTCCCGCCTCACTGCCACCGCTGAATGTGTTAATTCAGGTAAATATCAGTGACGAGACGAGTAAATCTGGCATCATGCTGGAGGCCGTTTCCGGGCTGGCAGAGGCGATAGCGGCCCTGCCGCAGCTGCGACTGCGGGGATTAATGGCGATTCCGGCGGCGGAGAGTGACTACACGAAGCAGCTGGCGGTGTGTCAGCAGATGGCGGAAGCATTCCGTCAGCTGCAGCAGCACTATCCGCATATTGATACGCTTTCGCTGGGAATGAGCGATGACATGGAGGCGGCCATCGCCGCAGGCAGTACGATGGTGCGCATCGGCACCGCCATTTTTGGCGCACGCGATTATGCGCACAACTCACAACAATAACAGAGGAACTTCATGTTAACACTGACGTTTTTAGTAAAAACGCTGATCGATCTCTACGTCATGGTGCTGCTGCTGCGCATCTGGATGCAGTGGTCACGCTGCGATTTTTATAATCCCGTGGCGCAGTTCGTCGTCAAAGTCACGCAGCCGATTGTTAAGCCGCTGCGCCGCATCATTCCGGCACTGGGGCCGATTGATACCGCCTCGCTGCTGCTGGCCTTTGTCCTGACGACGCTGAAATACCCGATTTTACTGCTGATTCAGGTGGGCGTGTTCTCGGTTGATCCGACCAACCTGCTGGTCGGCCTGCTGTCGCTGATTAAATCGGCCGGTTATCTGGTCTTCTGGGTGATCATCATTCGCTCACTGATGAGCTGGATCAGCCAGGGTCGCGGCCCGGTCGACTACCTGCTGGTGCAGCTGACCGAACCGATGATGGCACCGATTCGCCGTATTCTGCCTGCCATGGGCGGTATCGATTTCTCCGCGATGATCGTCATCCTGGTGCTGTATGCCCTGAACTTTCTCGGCATGGACCTGTTCCCGGGTCTCTGGTACCTGCTGTAAATGAATCAAACTGGAACTGTTATGCAAAAAGTTGTGCTCGCCACCGGTAATCCCGGCAAAGTGCGTGAACTGGCGGAGCTGCTCTCCGCCTTTGGTCTGGATATCGTCGCTCAGAGTGACCTGGGGGTTGAGTCGGCGGAAGAGACCGGCCTGACCTTTATCGAGAATGCCATTCTCAAAGCGCGTCACGCGGCGCGGATCACCGGACTGCCGGCGATTGCCGACGACTCCGGCCTGGCCGTTGATGCGCTGGGTGGCGCGCCTGGTATCTATTCGGCGCGTTACGCCGGAGAAGATGCCAGCGATCAGCAGAATCTGGAGAAGCTGCTGCAGGCGCTGGAAAATGTGCCGGACGGTCAGCGTCAGGCGCAGTTCCACTGCGTGCTGGTCTATCTGCGTCATGCGGACGATCCTACGCCGCTGGTGTTCCACGGCAGCTGGGAGGGGGAAATTACCCGTTCCGCTGCGGGTGCCGGTGGCTTTGGATATGACCCGATTTTCTCTGTTCCGGCGCTGGGTAAAACGGCCGCTGAACTGAGCAAAGCGGAAAAAGGTGCCGTTTCTCACCGGGGTAAAGCATTGACGCTGCTGCTGGAAGCGATGCGTAATGCCTAATCTGCCGCCGTTAAGTCTCTATATCCATATTCCGTGGTGCGTTCAGAAGTGTCCCTACTGCGATTTTAACTCCCATGCGCTGAAGGATGAGGTGCCGCACGTTGAATACGTGCAGCACCTGCTGCGCGATCTGGAGATCGATTTACCGCTGATTCATGGCCGCGAAGTGCGCACCATCTTCATTGGTGGCGGCACACCCAGCCTGCTGAGCAGCAGCGCGATGCAGATGCTGATGGATGGGGTGCGGGCGCGTCTGACGCTGGCTCCCGATGCGGAGGTGACCATGGAGGCCAACCCAGGCACCGTGGAAGCCGATCGCTTCAGCGCCTATCAGCGCGCCGGCATTAACCGTATTTCGATTGGCGTTCAGAGTTTCAGTCCGCAGAAGCTGCAGCGCCTCGGCCGCATTCACGGGCCTGACGAGGCGACCCGTGCCGCCCAGCTGGCACAGTCGCTGTCGCTGCGCAGCTTCAACCTCGACCTGATGCACGGCCTGCCGGACCAGTCGCTGGAAGAGGCGCTCGACGATTTGCGTCAGGCGATTGCACTCAATCCGCCGCACCTCTCCTGGTATCAGCTGACCATCGAACCCAACACCCTGTTTGGTTCCCGTCCGCCGGTGCTGCCGGATGATGATGCGCTGTGGGACATTTTCGAACAGGGCGATCAGCTGCTGCGGGAGGCAGGTTATCAGCAGTATGAAACCTCCGCCTACGCGAAGCCGGGTTATCGCTGTGAGCACAACCTTAACTACTGGCGTTTCGGCGACTATCTGGGGATCGGCTGTGGCGCACACGGCAAGCTGACGCAACCGGATGGGCGCATTGTACGCACGGTGAAAACCCGTCATCCGCGTGGATTCATGCAGGGAAATTACCGCGAGAAGCAGTATGAGGTGGCCGACAGCGACAAGCCGTTTGAATATTTCATGAACCGCTTTCGCCTGCTGGAAGCGGCACCGCGCGACGAGTTCAGCCGCTACACCGGTCTGTCAGAGCAGGCGATCCGTCCGCAGATGGATGCCGCGATCGCTGCGGGTTATGTGACGGAAACGGCGGATCAGTGGCAGATTACAGAGAAAGGAAAACTGTTTCTGAATTCGCTGCTGGAGCTGTTTCTGGCGGAAGAGTAACAAAGGCGCCTCAGCCCGGCAGGCTGAGGCGTAACACTATTTTTTCAGGGCGCCCGTAAGCTGCTTACGCTGATCTTCCAGCGAAATGACGCGATTACAGACCTCGTGACCGAAGTTCTGGAAATCCTGCTCCTGCTTGCTCCACTCAGCCTGAATCGACTGCTGCAGACCGCCAAGATTTCCCATAATCGCCTGCAGCGGATTGCTGCCGCCACTGCCCTGCTTACTGCCCATCTCATTCAGGCTATCCTGCATGACGCCGCCCAGCGTCGACTGAACCAGCCGCTCCCCTTCCGCGCGCACCTTATCGATCGCCTGATGGTGGAACGTCAGCCCGTCGTCACGGTGCTCGATGATGCGGTTCATCTGCTGTTTCAGCTGGCCATTCAGCGTGCTCAGGCGATTGCGGACGTTGCTGTCGGTGCCCAGTTTCTCCACGATAACCCGATCCAGTGCCGCACGTCCTTTCTCCAGACGTGAGGTCGCCCCGCTGTCGATCCACGGCAGATCGCGACGCAGCGCGTTCTGGTAATCGATCGCTTTCTGGCGTTCCGCTGTGCTCAGCGACACCTTCTGCCCGTTGAACTGCACGTCGCCCTGCGGCGAGATCTCAAGATTGCCGTTGGCACCGACCACCTGCACGCTCTGCGGCTTAATCACCACATCATCCTGCGGCTTAACGCTGCATTCATAGGCTGCCTGAGCCTGGGTCGCTGCTGCCAGCAGCACAGCAAGAAGCGCTTTACGCATCATATCTACTCCCTAACATCTGGTGCGGAACCGTTCAGCAATCGGGCCTCAGCCCGACACCGTGTTTCTTAAAACCGGGCCGGCGGACTGATGTTCTGCCCCATCCGGGATGGCAGACCAGCAGCCTGACCGACCTGACCTTTAGTCCCACCAGACGTCGAAGAGTTCCGTCATCTGCACATCCTGCAGCTTGTGATCTTCCAGCCATTTGCGAACCAGAGCGCGATGCTCCTCGGTGCATTTGCCGGTTTTCTGCAGGCAGACCAGACCTTCCCACACCAGGTAACCGCTGCCATCAAAAGCCAGACCGTTAGGATCGATCGCTTCGTTGATGAACTGGTTGAGCGTCTCATCGATTTCACTTTCGCTGGTGCCTTCCGGGAAGCGCCAGGCAACCGAGAACCCCAGCTCCTGAAACTCATCAATGTGCAGTTTTTTGCGTAAACGGCGGCTGCGTTGTGTGGCCATTATTTCACCCTCTCAAACATTAAATCCCATACGCCGTGGCCTAAACGCTGCCCGCGCTGCTCAAACTTGGTCAGTGGACGCGTCTCAGGACGCGGCACATAATTCTGTTGTTCTGACTGGTTGCGGTAACCATCAATGCTGTTCATCACTTCCAGCATATGCTCCGCGTAGGCTTCCCAGTCGGTCGCCATGTGGAAAACGCCGCCCAGCTTCAGTTTACGCATCACCAGTTCGGCGAAAGGCACCTGGACGATACGGCGTTTGTTATGACGCGCTTTGTGCCACGGATCGGGGAAAAAGAGCTGAACCATGCGCAGCGAGTTATCCGGGATCATCTTCTCCAGCACTTCCACCGCGTCATGACACATCACCCGCAGGTTCTGTACATCCGCCTCTTTCGCGGCGGCCAGACAGGCTCCCACGCCTGGCGCATGCACTTCAATACCCAGGAAGTTCTGATGCGGCGTGTTCTGCGCCATGGTGACCAGCGACGCGCCCATACCAAAGCCAATCTCCAGCGTCACCGGTGCCTCGCGGCCAAACAGCGCGACTAAATCGATCGGCTCCGGCTGATATTCCACCCCCATGACCGGCCACAGGGTGTCCAGCGCCTGCTGCTGGCCTTTGGTTAAGCGACCCTGGCGGCGCACAAAGCTGCGGATCCGGCGCAATGGCCGCCCGTTCTCATCAAATTCTGGGGTGATGACGTCATTAATCATGTAAAAGCCTGCTGGTTAGCCTGTTCCGGGAAACGGGCATTATGCAAAGTTCATAAGCAGAAGCAAGCCTTTGCAATCTTCCGGTTTACACCCAGGTGCGCATGTGCTGGAATTCCTGCCTGAGTGTAGAGTAAACACGGAAATTTTCCTTCTTATGATGCAAGCGCCGCAGTTCGCGCAACAGGTGCTGGACTGGTATCAGCGCTTTGGCCGCAAAACCCTGCCCTGGCAGCTGGAGAAAACGCCTTACAAGGTGTGGCTGTCTGAAGTGATGTTACAGCAGACCCAGGTTGCCACGGTTATTCCCTACTTCGAACGCTTTATGGCGCGCTTCCCCACAGTCAGCGATCTGGCGGCGGCACCGCTGGATGAGGTTCTGCATCTCTGGACCGGCCTCGGCTACTACGCCCGTGCGCGTAACCTGCACAAGGCGGCAAAACAGATTGTCGATGTTCATCAGGGCGAGTTCCCTGTGAATTTCGATGATGTCTCTGCCCTGCCCGGCGTAGGCCGCTCGACGGCGGGGGCGATCCTGTCGCTGTCACTGGGACAGCACTTCCCGATTCTGGATGGCAACGTCAAGCGCGTGCTGGCCCGCTGTTATGCCGTCAGCGGCTGGCCGGGCAAAAAAGAGGTCGAGAAGCGGCTCTGGCAGATCAGTGAAGAGGTCACCCCCGCTGAGGGCGTCAGCCAGTTTAACCAGGCGATGATGGATCTGGGCGCGCTGGTCTGCACCCGCTCGAAACCGAAGTGCGAAATCTGCCCGCTGAACAGCGGCTGTGAAGCCTATGCCAGCAGCAGCTGGGCCAGCTATCCCGGTAAGAAGCCTAAACAGGTGCTGCCGGAGCGCAGCGGCTGGTTCCTGATGATTCAGGATGGCGATGATGTCTGGCTGGAGCAGCGTCCCCCCGTGGGTTTATGGGGAGGGCTGTTCTGCTTCCCGCAATTCACCACCGAAGCGGCGCTGAACGACTGGCTGGCGGCACGCGGCATCCACGCCAGACCGCAGCAGATGACGGCCTTTCGTCATACCTTCAGCCATTTCCATCTCGATATTGTGCCAATGTGGCTGGCATGGCCTTCTGTCGGGGCGGCGATGGATGAAGCAGGCGGTCTCTGGTATAACTTAGCGCTGCCACCATCTGTGGGATTAGCTGCACCCGTTGAGCGCCTGCTGCACGAGCTGCGCCATCCCCGACAACTGGCTTTGGACAGTTGTGAGATTAATGAGGAAGAAGAATGAGCCGCACCATCTTTTGTACGTTTTTACAGCGCGACGCGGAAGGACAGGATTTTCAGCTCTATCCGGGCGATTTGGGTAAGCGCATTTACAACGAGATTTCGAAAGAAGCCTGGCAGAAGTGGATGGCGAAGCAGACCATGTTGATCAACGAGAAGAAACTCAACATGATGAATCCTGAGGATCGTAAAGTCCTGGAGAAGGAGATGGTCAACTTCCTGTTCGAAGGCAAAGACGTTCACATCGAAGGCTATACACCGCCAGAAGCGTAAATTTTCGGGCCTCATCGCTGGGGCCGGTTATCCAGGTCAGGCTTGCATTCCCAATGAATAAAAAATTAATCGCCCTGCTGGTGATAGCACCACTTTTGGTTTCCTGTTCCGGGTCGAAAAAACAGCAGTTCCACGAAGAGTGGGTAAAAGACACTAACGGCTTTGATATTCTGATGGGGCAGTTTGCTCACAATATTGAGAATATCTGGGGTATCAATGAGGTCCTGATCGCCGGGCCCAAAGATTACGTCAAATACAGCGACAACTATTACACCCGCAGCCACATCAACTTTGAAAGCGGTAAGCTGACTATCGAGACGATTTCGGGCACCGACCCCATGGCCAGCCTGCGTCAGGCGATCGTGACCACCCTGCTGATTGGCGACGATCCGGGCAATGTCGATCTCTACTCCGATGCCAACGATATCGTGATCAGTAAAGAGCCACTGCTCTATGGTCAGGTGCTGGATAACACCGGGCAGCCGATCCGCTGGCAGGGCCGCGCTGAAGCCTTTGCTGACTATCTGATCCAGCACAAACTGCAGCGCCGCACGTCGGGTCTGCATGTGATTTACACCATTACAATTCCGATGGTGCCGAACCACCTGGATAAGCGTGCACACAAATACCTGCCGATGGTGCGCAAAGCCGCCGAACAGTATGGTGTGGATGCATCGCTGATTCTGGCGATTATGCAGACCGAATCGAGCTTTAACCCCTACGCCGTGAGCCACTCCGATGCACTGGGCCTGATGCAGGTGGTGCAGCACACCGCCGGTGTTGACGTGTTCCGCATGAAGGGGAAATGGGGCAAGCCAAGCCGCAGCTATCTGCTGGACCCGGAGAACAATATCGATGCGGGCACCGCCTATCTGTCGCTGTTGCAGCGCAGCTATCTGGGCGGCATTCAGGATCCGCTGTCCCGCCGCTATGCGGTGATCACCGCCTACAACGGTGGTGCAGGCAGCGTTCTGCGCGTCTTCTCCAGCGATAAAGATCGGGCATTCGCGATGATTAACGACCTGCCGCCGAACAGGGTCTATCAGATCCTGACCAGCCAGCATCCGTCGGCGGAGTCGCGCCGTTATCTGTATAAGGTGAGTACCGCACAGCGGAGTTATCGGGGGTTCTGACTGGATCCGGGGGTGTTCGCTGCGCGAGCGGGCTATGAGAAGGTTTCGTTCGCCCAACAGGTTGGGCAGTTTCAGTTTCGCCTCTGCAGGCGACCGACAAGGGGGCGCCAGTCGCCGCGCCCCCTTGACCCCGGGCTCCGGCCTGCTTCACCGCCGCTCCGCGGTCCCTTCGCTTCTTCCGGATTTCTCACGGACCGGCAGGACGCGCCATCCCTGGCGCGACCCTGCCTCTTCGCGACATCCCTGTCGCTCGTCCTGAAATCCCTCATCCGCTCAGCGGCTCAGACGGCCTCCCTCCCCCGCTGTTAACTTTTCTATCTATCTGGCTCTCATATCGCGGTGCGTTTAGGGGACTGCTTTAGCCTTCAGGCCAGCAGACGATGCTTCACATCAGAAAATAGAAGATATCAAAGGCGGGGGTGTGGGAGAGGCATCCGGCGCGCTGAGGAACAACCGGAGGCCAGGATGAGCCGACAGGACGTCGGCGAGAGGACGGCACGAGCCAGGGATGGCGAGTCCGGACGGTCCGTTGGCCGCAGGGCGTGACGAAGGCACCCCGCTACGCGGGGCGCGGAGGCTGCCGGACGCCGGGATTGTTAAGGGGCGGGCGTCCGCCCCTTGACGCGTCCGCCTGCACGGGCAGGCTGAAACTCCCTCATGCCTGGCGGGCGAAACCTTCTCAGAGCCAGCCCACCGCCAGGCAGGCGAAAGAATCTCATCGCCCCTTCGCGCAGCGAAACTATCCCCTCACCATCATATTGGCCACCAGATATTTACGTCCCTGCTCATCCTCTTCGGTGTAAACGCCCTGCAGCTCTGGCGAGAAGCCTGGCAGCAGGTTCAGCCCCTCTTCCAGGGCCAGGAAGTAGCGCTGCACCGCGCCGCCCCAGATCTCTCCAGGCACCACGCAGAGCACACCCGGCGGATAAGGCAGCGCGCCCTCGGCGGCAATCCGTCCTGCGGCCTCGGCTATCGGCACCAGCTCGACCTCACCGCGAATATACGCCTGATGGGCATCCTGCGGATTAACCCTGACCGGCGGGAACTCCGCGGCGCGGAACATCAGGCGCTGCAGATCCTTCACATTGTGACTGACGTAAAGATCGTGCATCTCCTGACAGAGGCGACGCAGAGTGTAACCGGCATAGCGTTGCGCATTTTTACGGTAGATCGTCGGCAGCACTTCGGCCAGCGGCGCATCATCCCTGACGTGCTGCTCGAACTGCGCCAGCATCGCCACCAGATTCGCCATCTTCTCCGGGCTCTCTGCTGGCGTCAGCAGGAACAGGATCGAGTTGAGGTCGCACTTCTCCGGCACAATGCCGTTTTCGCGCAGATAGTTCGCCAGAATCGTGGCCGGGATCCCGAAATCACTGTACTCCCCGCTGGCGGCGTCGATCCCCGGCGTGGTCAGCAGCAGCTTGCAGGGATCGACCCGATACTGATCGCGCGCATAACCGGCAAAACCGTGCCACTTTTCCTGTGGTTCGAAGCTGAAGTAGCGCAGATCGCGGGCGATCGTCTCCGTGGGCGCATCCTGCCAGCGCTGCCCGGCCACGCGCTCCGGCACAAACGGCAGGATCATTTCGCAACGCTCCAGGATCGCTTTACGCGCATCGATCCCCAGCGTGACGCACTCATCCCACAGGCGACGCCCCGCCTCGCCCTGATGCATCCGGGCGTTAATATCCAGCGCAGCAAACAGCGGATAAAACGGACTGGTTGAAGCGTGCAGCATAAAGGCGTTATTCAGACGCTTGTGCGGACAGAAGCGGCGCTGTCCGCGAATGTGATTATCTTTTTTGTGGATCTGCGAAGTCTGTGAAAAACCCGCCAGCTGCTTGTGCACCGACTGCGTGACAAAAATGCCGGGATCGTTCTCGTTCAGTTCTAACGTCAGCGGTGAGCAGCCTTCCATCAGCGGGATAAACTGCTCGTAGCCGAGCCATGCGGAATCAAACAGGATGTAATCACACAGATGACCGATGCGATCCACCACCTGACGCGCGTTGTAGACCGTGCCGTCGTAGGTGCCCAGTTGGATGATCGCCAGACGGAAAGGCCGCGCCTCTTCTGCGCGCTGGGGCGCAACCGCCGCGATCTGCTCGCGCAGATAGGCCTCATCAAAGCAGTGCGCATCAATGCCGCCAATAAAGCCGAAAGGATTGCGTGCCGCCTCCAGATAAACCGGCGTGGCCCCCGCCTGGATCAGCGCGCCATGGTGGTTCGACTTATGGTTGTTGCGGTCAAACAGCACCAGATCGCCCCGGGTCAGCAGCGCATTGGTCACCACTTTATTGGCGCTTGAGGTGCCGTTGAGCACAAAGTAGGTTTTGTCGGCGTTAAACACCTTTGCCGCATACTTTTGTGCATCTTTAGCCGATCCTTCGTGGATCAGCAGATCGCCCAGTTTGACGTCGGCATTACACATATCCGAGCGAAAAACATTTTCGCCATAGAAGTCATAGAACTGTTTACCCGCCGGATGTTTCCTGAAGAACGCGCCGCCCTGATGACCGGGGCAGGCAAAGGTACTGTTCTGCATATCAACATAGCGGGAGAGCGTCTCAAAAAAGGGCGGCAGCAGCGCCGCTTCATAGGCCTGCGCGGCCGCCTCCAGCGCAATCCACTCCTGCGGATCGCCATTCAGCTCCCCGCTGACGCCGGGCAGGTGCATCACCTCCTCTTCAAAGGCGTTGGCGACAAATACCGGCAGGTCGAATCCGGTATGACGCAGCAGTGTCAGTATGCCGCTGCGGGTATCCGCCAGCGAGACGACAACCGCCGCGACATCGGTAAAGTCGGTGTTATCCAGCGTCACCACGTCGCGCGCGGTGTTCAGAGTCAGACTGGGCGCCACAGCGGCGCTGGCAGCAATTTTCAGTGGAGTCATAAAGCGTCCCTAACGGCAGGGAGGAGGTGCCCGTGGCACAATCATGGGGACAGCGCCCCGGCGAAGAATGTCAGTGAAAACCGTCAGAAGGCATTGTGCAGCCGTTGAAGAGCAGATAACCGGCCGCTGCCAGGCTGGCCTCACCGCATGGGGAACCGCAGCGTATTCAGGAAAGAGGAAAAACCGGTGCGCGCCGGAAAGAGCGAACGGTAATCCGGGCGGGTGCGCGGTGAACCGGACATGGCGACGTCCTCTGTGATGTATAAACAGGGCCAAAAAGTGGCGGTCATGATGTCATCTTTTTTTTACGTGGACAACCCGAGCCAGGCAATTATCCGGCAGGCGACAAAAAATATAACACACTGTTTTTAATGAATAATTTACATTTTAAAATTAACAGCACGATTAATTATATGAAATATATGCAGATTTATGCAGAGCGCGATCGACGGCTGACGATGCGCGTGAGCGGGATTCACTGCCCCCTGGCCTGACCCTTGCCCTACCGCATTGCCTCTGCCGGGCGTACACTCATCCTCACTGTCACACTCCTGGAGGATGCATGTTCAAGGCACTGATCATTGAAAATGACGAGCAGGGTTACCGCGCCCTGCTCAAAGATCTCCCCGAATCGCAACTGCCCGACCACGATGTCACGCTCGACGTCAGCTACTCATCCCTGAACTACAAAGATGCCCTGGCTATCTGCAACGAAGGCCCGATTGTGCGCCAGTTCCCGATGGTGCCGGGTATCGACTTTGTGGGCCGGGTCACTGCCAGCCGCCATCCCGACTGGAAAGAGGGAGATATGGCCCTGCTGACAGGCTGGGGGGTGGGCGAAAAACAGTGGGGCGGCCTGGCACAGAAAGCCAGCGTCAGCGGCGACTGGCTGGTGCGCGTTCCCGCCTCTCTCACTCCGCTACAGACGATGGCAATGGGCACCGCGGGACTGACCGCGATGCTCTGTGTGATGGCGCTGGAGAAACAGGGCATCACGCCTGACCACGGGCCGGTGCTGGTGACGGGTGCCAGCGGCGGCGTCGGCAGCTACAGCGTCAGCCTGCTGGCGCGGCTGGGATATGAGGTTATCGCCTCCAGCGGACGCGCCAGCGACCATGCCTACCTGATCGACACCCTGGGGGCGGCCTCAGTCATCGATCGTGATGAGCTGTCGCAGCCAGGCAAGCCGCTGGCAAAAGAGCGCTGGGCTGCCGCGATAGACAGCGTGGGCAGCCACACCCTGACGAACGTGCTGGCCGCCACCCGGCGGGACGGCGCGGTCGCCGCCTGCGGTATGGCGCAGGGTCTCGACCTGCCTGCCAGCGTCGCGCCCTTTATTCTGCGCGGCGTCACGCTTGCCGGTGTGGACAGCGTGCTCTGCCCGACACCGCTTCGCCAGCAGGCGTGGCAGCGGCTGGGTGAGCTGCTGGATGGCGAACGGCTCAGCCGGCTGAGCCGGGTCATCCCGCTGAGTGAGGCGAAACAGGGTGCGCAGGATCTGCTGGACGGAAAAGTGCAGGGCCGGCTGATTGTCGACTGCCGCTGACGGCTTCTGAAGGCGCGCTTCGCGCCTTCAGAGCGTGCTCTGCTGCAACCGTCTGATAAGTCCCTCCAGCGCGAACTGCGTGCCCTGCTCCATCACCGATTTCGGATCGCCACTGAACTGGTGGCACTCCGCCTCATCCCGGCCGTCGGGCAGGACCCAGCCAAACCAGATGGTGCCTGCCGGGGTGCCATCTTCACCGCCATCCGGCCCGGCATAGCCGGTAATCGACAATCCCACCGGTTCACCCGAGCGTGCGCAGGCCCCCTGAACCATCTCCCGCGCCGTCTGTTCGCTCACCGCCGTGTGCTGTTTCAGCGTGGCGGGATGCACACCCAGCAGACGGATTTTGGCGTTATCGCTGTAGGTCACGAATCCACTGGTGTAGAAGTCACCGCTGCTTTCCACCGCCGCCAGCGTCATGCTGATGAGCCCGGCGGTACAGGATTCGGCGGTCGCCAGATGCAGTCCGGAAGAGAGTAAAAGTGTGCCCAGTTGTTCAGCCGTTTGCGCTAATGATTTTGCCATTATGGTTTCCTTAATCGTCAGTCCGGAACTCCAGGTATAGCGCAAAATCCGTGAACAAATAGACGCAAGGCAATGTTTTTAAAGCGAAACGGTCAGATTGCCGATCAGAAAAACAGGCGTTCAGTTAATCAAAGCGTCCTTCAGCGAAACAGGATGAGAGTAGTCCGCCAGCCTTCGCAAATCGGTGTTTATTCCTGTCGTGATCTCTCTCAGAGCCGCGATAAAAAGCGGCCCGGATGAGCACCTGCTACGCCAGCGTCGTTACCTCCCTCGCCAAAAATGAGGTAACAGAGCAGCGAATCCTTTGATTACTTGTTAGTATTCACCTGCTTGCTGACATGACAAAGACGGCGCTGCATAAAAGCCGCAAAAAAGCAGAACAGCACACTGAGCGAGACTCTGACCCGAGAAGATGGAATTAAATCACTGTTTTAAATAGCTTTATGAGTTTATAAACAACCACAGCGCACACTTTTTTAACCTGAATGCACTGGCATTTATCAATACGTAAGGAAGAGAGTTATGGCGCAAAAACCTGTGGTAGTTATTCACTACTGTATGCAATGCAACTGGCTGATGCGGTCAGCGTGGATGGCACAGGAACTTCTGCATACCTTTGCTGAGGATCTGGCGGAGGTGACGCTGAAACCCGGCACCGGCGGTGTGTTTGAGATCATGCTGGATGAGCATCTGCTGTGGGAACGTAAGCGGGATGGCGGCTTTCCTGATGCGACCACGCTGAAACAGCGGGTGCGCGACATCTGTTTCCCGGATCGCACGCTGGGTCACATCGATAAAAACAAAACGGAGATCGGCTAAGCTACCCGGCTCAGCTGTGAGTAATTTTCTCTGCCGCGTCGTGCAGGGCCGCAATCAGCGTCTGCAACGCGGCATCAGAGATATCTTCCTGCGCCAGCCGCTGGTTCAGAGCGACTTTCAGTCCGTAAATCGCCTGCTCGACGGCGGGAATGCTGCGATTGTTGACCAGAATCGCCAGCGTGGAGAGACGCGTGATCAGGCGGGAGACCGTTTCGCGGTTATCTGCCAGCAGCGCCTTACCGGCCGCCGTCAGGCGGTACGCTTTGCGCGCGGCCTGAGCATCCACTACCTCAATCGCCTCCATCTCCTCCAGCAGCGTCAGGTTGGGATAGATGATCCCCGGGCTGGGGGTGTACTCCCCTTTTGACAGCTCCTCAACCGACTTAATCAGCTCATAACCGTGTGCCGCATGCTGCGACAGAAAATGCAGCATCAGCAGACGAATCTCACTCGCTTCCAGCATTTTTTCACGGCGTTTTCGCCGCCCGCCACAACCGCCTGTGCGGGCACTCGGGTCGTCAGCGGAAAAGGGCGTGGGGTGCTGTTTCATAGTCTGGCCTGCGAAAAAAGGAGCCTGATGGTAGTCTGCCGCCAGGCAAAACTCAATTGTCAGCGCCGGTTACTTCTGGTGCCAGTAGGCCACCGCCCGCACGAAGTCACTGTTGATGCCGCGCTGCATCGTGAAGTAGTCGCAGAGCGCCTTCACAAACTCACCTTCACCGGTCAGCCAGATAAAGTAATCCTCCGCCGGGAATGTCACCTGATCCAGCCGGGCAATCAGCTGGCTGAGCTGCGCGGTCTGCATCTGACCGCTGCCGAGCCAGTTCAGCGTCACGCCGGTGGTGTCCGGCAGGTAGTCACGGCCCGTTGCCTCATCGGTAAAGGCGTAGAGATGCAGGGCCTGCGCCCGGGCGTCGCGCTGACGACGTGAAAAGGCGGGCAGCCCGGTTTCGTCGCAGACATAGAGCTGGAAGGCGTAATCGGTCGGCACCACCAGCGAACCGCGTGGCCCGCCGATCACTAAGCGGTCGCCCGGCTTCGCCTGGGTTGCCCAGTCACTGGCGACACCCTGCTGATGAATATAGAAGTCGAGCGTCAGTGACGACTCGCCATCAAATTCCAGCGGCGTGTAGTCGCGGGCCGGTGGACGCTCGCCCTCGGGCCAGACAATCGCTCCATCGGTGATCTGCGGCAGCGCCAGTTCGGCCCCTTCTGCCGTCGGGAAGAAAACCTTGATATGGTCATCGAAACCAGGTGAGGTAAAGCCCGCCAGATCGCTGCCACTGAAGCGGATGCGCCAGAAGTGCCCGGCAATCTGAGTTTTACTTTCGACCTGAATATGACGGAAACGCAGTTCGTTTCGGACGCGCTGCGGCACGCGCGGATTCGTTGATGCTGGCAAAATGTCTCTCCTGGAACGGGACAGATACCCGTTATTCAAAGGGTTGGCGATGATTAGTTAATAACAATCATTCTCATCTGAAGCCAGAAGATAAGCGATGATATATCTTGAGCACAATGACGAAAAATGCGATCCGACGGTTTAAGATATATTTTATAACGACGCGATGAGTGCAGGCCCTGGATTCAACAGGGAGCGGGAAGGCGTTAAGAACAAAGGTCAGCCGCAGAGCAGGCCTCGCCGGACGCGCCGCAGAGACGGCCCGGAAACGAAGCGTCAGACGCGGCAGCGGCAAATCAGAGAAGAGCGGATGTGAATAGAAAGAGGTCAGGCTGTCCGGCTCCTGATGAGCCGGGCAACATCTGCGCCGCCGGGGCTGGCCGCGCATTCACAGTTACAGGGTATCGCCGAATCCGGAGAAGCAGTGATTACTGCTGTTCTGTTCCGGCAGCTCACCATCACCCACAATTTCATGACCGGCGCTCTGAGAGTGCGGATGCAGTCCGGCTGGCGGTGAGAAGGGTTCAGCCTGTTGTGCCATTGCCATAACGGGCAATGCCAGAATCAGTGAGATTATTAAGCGTCGCATAGGTGTCTTCGTTTGTGTTCTGGCCGTGAACGGCCTGAAATGCAGATGATTATTCCAGCCCTGCTACAGATGCACGATGATTAAGGTACAGCAGGGTTTCGGAGGAGAATTTTACGCCAGAACGGGGAGTTATTTTATAAAATCGTGCGGTTTATCACGGTTCACCGCACGAAAGATGCATCCGGCACGCCGCTGGCAGTGTGCCCTGCTCCACTGACTACGCCCGGGTAACCGGAATGGAAAAAACGCCGCTCAGCCAGTCGGGCTGACATTGCGTAAAATCGAGACTCAGCAGATCTTTGCCCTGACGGCGTGACACACCCAGTCCGGGCAGATGCTGATAATAGATATCTTCAATAAAACGCGTCAGCTGCTCTGGCCTGCCGCTCCAGCGGATGCGCGCATAGAGGCCCCGCTCTTCGCGCCAGCTGACGGTATGCTCGCCCAGCAGCGCCGCATGCTGCGGCTCCAGCGCCTGAAACAGGCTGATATTCTGCTGGTCAGCCGAGCTGTGGCCGGGACCGTACTGAAAGCCTAACCACCCCTGCTTCACATGACTGCCCGCCAGCGCCACCAGCTGCCGCGCCTGGTCGGCTACCCGGTGTTCGCGGTCGGCGATGTAATTACCGAACTGACACTCCCACTCCAGCGTCTCACCGCAGAGAGGCAGTGCTTCCTCGCGCTCCACCAGCGTCGCGCGCTCATCCAGCGAACGCGCCAGTATACGGCCGTGAAAGTTTTTAACCGGCAGATGAGGAAAACGGCGAAACGCGCCGGGCGTCAGCGAGAAGTGCCCTTTGAATACGCGGGTGAAGTTTTGCTGGTTATCGAAGCCAAAGCGAACGGCGATATCAATAAGCGTCATGCGCGTCAGCCGGAGCGCCATGGCGGCCATTGTCAGACGCCGTTTGCGGGTATAGGCAGCCAGCGTCTGTCCGGTCATCTCCTTGAACATGCGCTGCATGTGCCATTTGGAGTAGCCCGATTTCAGGGTGATCTGATCGATATTGAGGTCGTCGGTAAGATTGGCTTCTATCCATTCGACTAAGTCGTGAATGTGCTGTTTTTTGATGGCCTGGCTGAGCATGATGGCGATTTACGACGCGGGTTAAGACTGAGAATTTCGTTACAAAAGAATAACAAAAATCGCGAATCGGTGTAAGGAAAGGGTAAGGCGAACACGCCCGTGCAGGGCGATTTCGCATTAATTGCTTAGGTTACTAACTAAAAAAGGCTGGCTCGCGCCAGCCTCCTGATGATTAAAAAAATCTGCGCCGCACTGAGCCTGCGCGTTAGCAGCACCCACCGCCGTTACAAGGACAATTAATGGCTGCGCATCCCCGCCGCCGTCATCATCATCCGGAACAGAGAGGCAACAACACCCAGCGCCAGTACGCTGGCGGCATAGATAAACACCAGCCACATGACGCGCTTCCACCAGGGTGCTTTCGCGTCATTGCCAGCTTTCGTTTCGTTGTGGCTTTTCATGCTGCTGAGACTTTTCATATCAATGATATCCTGCGTCTGCTTTGATTTTTCCACGGAACACGTAGTAGCTCCAGAAGGTGTAGCCCAGGATCATCGGGATGATCAGCAGGCTACCCACCAGCATAAAGGCCTGACTCTGTGGCGGTGCCGCGGCGGCCCAGATGGTCACTGACGGTGGAATAATATTTGGCCAGATGCTGATGCCCAGTCCGGAGAAGCCCAGGAAGATCAGCGCCAGCGTCAGCAGGAACGGAGAATAGTGCGCTTCACGTTTGATGGCGCGCACAATGCCCCACGAGCAGAGCAGCACCAGCACCGGAACCGGCAGGAACAGGAAGAGGTTTGGCTTACTGAACCAGCGATGCGCGATGTCGCCATGGGCAAACGGCGTCCACAGGCTGACAATCCCGATAACCACTAACAGGGCGATGACCAGCGGTGTCGCCAGCGCGGACATTTTGCGGTGCAGCTCATTTTCGGTCTTCATGATGAGCCAGGTGCAGCCCAGCAGCGCATAGGCCACCACCAGACCGACGCCGCAGAACAGCGGGAACGGTGCCAGCCAGTCCATGGCGGAACCGGCGAAACGGCGTCCCTCAACCGGAATGCCATCCAGCAACGCGCCCACGGCCACACCCTGACTGAAGGTAGCGATGATCGAACCGGCAATAAATGATTTGTCCCAGAAGGCGCGATGACCTTCGACCGCCTTGAAGCGGAATTCAAAGGCGACGCCGCGGAATATCAGACCAATCAGCATGGCGGTCAGCGGGATGGTCAGCGCATCGGCAATCACCGCGTAGGCCAGCGGGAACGCGCCGTAGAGGCCTGCCCCGCCCAGCACCAGCCAGGTTTCATTACCATCCCAGACCGGCGCGACGGTGTTCACCATCATGTCGCGCTCACCGGCATCTTTATTGAACGGAAAGAGCAGACCGATACCCAGGTCAAAGCCATCCATCACGATATACATCAGGGTTGCGAAGACGATAATCACAAACCAGATAATAGAAAAATCGATCATCTTAGTGGTCTCCATCCTTAAAGGTGGCAGCCGAAAGCGGACGCGCCGGCGTTTTCTTCTGACCGGGTCCACCCTCTTCGGTGATATGACCTTCGCCAGTAACCGGTCCCTGCTTAATCAGACGCATCATGTAGTGGTAGCCCACCCCGAACACCGAGCTGTAGACCAGAATAAAGGCCAGCAGACTGATGCTCATGTGAATGTCACCATGCGCCGACACCGCATCGATGGTGCGCTGCACGCCATAAACCACCCACGGCTGACGACCAATTTCGGTGGTAAACCAGCCAGCCAGAATCGCAATCAGACCCGATGGCCCCATCAGCAGCGCAAACCACAGGAAAGGACGCGACTCATAGAGACGTCCTTTGAAACGCAGCCAGAGGCTGACCACCCCCAGCGTAATCATCAGCAGGCCCAGCGCCACCATTACGCGGAAGGACCAGAAAATGACGGTTGAGTTGGGACGGTCCTCTTTCGGGAACGACTTCAGCGCCGGAACCTGCTTGTCCAGGCTGTGCGTCAGGATCAGACTGCCGAGGTACGGCACCTCCAGCGCATACTTCGTCCGCTCCTGCTCCATATCGGGAATACCGAACAGGATCAGCGGTGTGGCTTCACCCGGCGGGTTTTCCCAGTGCCCTTCAATCGCTGCAATTTTGGCAGGCTGATGTTCCAGGGTGTTCAGGCCGTGCGCATCACCGATCATCGCCTGAATCGGCGCGACAATCAGTGCCATCCACAGCGCCATCGAGAACATACGGCGGATAGCCGGATTGTTGTTGCCCTTCAGCAGATGCCAGGCCGCCGACGATCCCACGAAAAACGCGCTCGCGAGGAATGCCGCCACCGACATATGGAACAGCCGGTAAGGGAAAGAGGGGTTAAAGACGATTTTGAACCAGTCCTGCGGAACCACGATGCCATTCTGAATGATGTAGCCCTGTGGCGTATGCATCCAGCTGTTAGAGGCGAGGATCCAGAAGGTTGAAATCAGTGTTCCGAGGGCAACCATACAGGTGGCAAAGAAGTGCAGACCCGGCCCCACGCGATTCCAGCCAAACAGCATCACGCCCAGGAAACCCGCTTCCAGGAAGAACGCCGTCAGCACCTCATAGGTCAGCAGCGGGCCGGTGATACTCCCGGCAAAAGCCGAGAAGCCACTCCAGTTAGTCCCGAACTGATACGCCATAACCAGTCCTGAGACCACACCCATACCGAAGTTAACGGCAAAGATTTTGGACCAGAAATGGTAGAGATCGCGATAAGACTGATCGCGGGTTTTGAGCCACATACCTTCGAGTACGGCCAGGAAACTGGCGAGACCGATAGTGATGGCGGGAAAGATAATATGGAAGGACACAGTAAATGCGAACTGAATCCTGGCCAGATGAAAGGCATCTAATCCGAACATTGCTTACCTCTTTGCCACATAGAACACCATGTATTTACTTATAATTAACAACTTAAGCCTGATGCGCGGGTTTCTCTGCGCTTATTGAAATTCCCGCCGCAAATTTAAAACTATTTGCGACGCGGAAACAGAAACAGTGGGATGAATGAAAACTATAACAGTATTTGTTGATTCTGATCATTGTTTTTAGCAGGAATTACTTATTTAAAAATAAGGCTTAAAGGTTAATTTAAGCGCACTTATGTGTCGCTAATGTTACAGTAACACCACCCGTAAAAAGAGAGACTGGCCTGAGTCAGGCCTGCATGAAAAAGGTCTTCAACAGCCTGTTTTCAGACACTATTTTGTTATAAACCCCACTCAGGGAAAGGTCAAAAATGAGAGAGGGAAAATTAAATCGCTTGGTTTTTTAACAGGTTAAAACCGCAAGCTTTTATCTCTGCCGCTTTGTTTGCTTTTTCGCATAACCCTGCTAATACCGCCATTAAAACCGCATAGAAAAACCGGGAGGAAAGCGATTTAAGCGCAGCTGTAAATGTTAATAAAATGAGTCAAAAAGCAGAGCTGAATTAAACGTCACACGCAGGCCGACGATTATTCCGGACCCGCGCGAGAAAAAACGGTTTAATAAGCGGCAACGGGCCGCTGGGGTTATTTGTGCCGCCGTTGCGCTCTGCCGTTTTGTCACCGAAGAGAATCTGTCACAGCGGATGCAGCCGGAGAACTGCGCGAGCGCCTGAAGAGTGAGTCGTCGCGTGGAGACGGAGGCCGGAAAACAGAGGGGAACTACTCTGCGGCGGATTTTTCGCGCTGCGCCAGAATCCGGCTCACGTTCAGCTCCAGCCAGTCGGCCAGCCCGACAACCTGCTCACCGACTTCGCGACCCAGCGGAGTCAGGCAATATTCCACATGCGGCGGCACCACGTCATAGGCGATACGCTGCACGAAGCCATCCTCTTCCAGATAGCGGAGGTTCTGCGCCAGCATCCGCTCACTGACGCCCCCCACCGTCCGGCGCAGCGCGCTGAAGCGCAGCGTCTGGCCCTGCAGCGCTAACAGGATCAGCACACTCCAGCGGCTGGTCACGCGCTTCAGCACGTCACGGGACGGGCAGTTAACGTTAAGCAGCTCACCCCGGCTAAATCTTTCACTCAGTTTTTCAGACATTTACTTCGCTCCGTTCAAACTAACAATTCTGTAAGTACTTACTAAAAATTAGTCTATCCCGTAGTCTGATTTTCACCAACCGTCACAGGAGAGATAACATGATTGCCGTAACAGGAGCTACCGGCCAGCTGGGCCGGTTCGTGATCGATGCCTTACTGAAAAAAGTCCCGGCGGGAGAGATCATCGCTGCGGTGCGCACGCCCGCCAGAGCGGCGGATCTTGCGGCGCAGGGTGTCACTGTCCGTGAGGCTGACTACAGTAAGCCAGAAACCCTCAGGGCCGCGTTTTCGGGCGTGGATAAGCTGCTGCTGATCTCCGGCAGTGAAGTGGGCCAGCGTGAAGCGCAGCACAAAGCCGTTATCGAGGCGGCGCAGGCGGCGGGTGTGGGTTTTATCGCTTACACCAGTCTGTTGCATGCCGACAGCTCACCGCTGGGGTTAGCGGTTGAGCACCGCGCGACCGAGGCGCTGCTGCAGGCCTCTGGCATCCCCTTTGCGCTGCTGCGCAACGGCTGGTACAGCGAGAACTATGCAGCCAGCATTCCTCCGTCACTGGCGCACCACGCTTTTATCGGTGCGGCGGGCGAAGGCCGTATCGCCTCGGCAGGCCGTCAGGATTATGCGGAAGCGGCGGCAGAAGTCATGAGCCGTGACGATCAGGCCGGTAAGGTTTACGAACTGGCCGGTGATGAGAGCTACACCCTGGCGCAATTCGCTGCGGAGATTGCCGCCCAGAGCGGCGAGAAGGTCGATTACGTTAATCTCTCACAGAGTGACTTCGCCGCAGCGCTGAAAAACGCCGGTCTGCCAGACGGCCTGGCGGAGATGCTGGCGGATTCCGACGCCGGCGCAGAGAAAGGCGGCCTGTTTGATGATTCCCGCCAGCTGAGTCAGCTAATCGGTCGCCCGACGACCACCTGGCAGGCGGTGATTGCCGCGACGCTGGCGAAACAGTGATGTTGATGGCAGGGAGCGGACAGCCTGCTCCGCTCCCTGTCCGTTTCCCTCCTTCTTCCGTTGGGTATGCCACTTTTTGCACCCTGCCAGGGCCTCTGGTTTCTTTACAAAATGTAAACAGGCGCCTGTTTTCTTCAGCTTAAATTTTTTTCTTTAGTTACCTAAGAGATTCATCTGAAATGCGTTTTTTGTGAACAGCAGCATATTTGGTTGAATTGTCTGGAATTTATTCAAAAACCTCAATTAATAGACAATTTTTATTACGTTCATAGGCAATCTGCATTGTTGTTCCGCAGATTGAGAGGTCTATAATTTGTCCTTTGTGCAACCATGACCGCTCAGGAGGCCGCTATTAATACTTATCGCCAGCAACAAAATGCACTTGAAGAGGTTCGTGCCGGGGCGGAAGTTGAGTATCAATACGATCCCCATGAACTGAAACTGGATCGCATGCAGGATTCTGAACCGGAACCGGAGCTGATCGAAGGCCTGCCGGCGCCGGATGCGCTGACGCCTGCCGATCGTTATCTGGAACTGTTTGAACATGTCCAGATGTCGCGAATTTTCGAGGACAGCAAAACCTTCCCCGACTGTTCGCCAAAGTACGATCCGCTGGATGTGCTGATGCGCTATCGTCGGCAGAAACGCAGCAGTGACTTCGACCTGTCGCGTTTTGTCGCCGATCACTTTTATTTGCCTGGCGTAAATGAAAGCTTCTATGTCTCCAACCCGGATAAAACGCTCAACGAGCATATCGATGACCTGTGGCCGGTTCTGACTAAAATGCCGCAGCAGCATATGCCGCACTCATCACTGCTGCCGCTGCCTAAACCCTATGTGGTCCCCGGCGGACGCTTTGGTGAAACCTACTACTGGGACTCCTACTTTACGATGCTCGGTCTGGCAGAATCGGGCCGCGATGACCTGCTGCGTCATATGGCGGACAACTTTGCGTGGCTGATCGATAACTACGGTCATGTGCCTAACGGCAACCGCACCTATTACCTGAGCCGCTCTCAGCCGCCGGTATTTGCCCTGATGGTCGAGCTGTTTGAAGAAGATGGCGTGCGCGGTGCCAAACGCTATCAGGAACAGCTGATGAAGGAGTATCAGTTCTGGATGGACGGCGCCGGTTCACTGATGCCGAACCAGGCCTATCGTCATGTGGTGCGCATGCCAAACGGCTCACTGCTCAACCGCTACTGGGATGACCGCGATACGCCGCGTGATGAATCCTGGAGCGAAGATGTGGAAACCGCGCGTGAATCTAAACGTCCGGCCAGCGAGGTCTATCGCGACCTGCGCGCCGGGGCGGAATCGGGCTGGGATTACTCCTCGCGCTGGCTGCGTAACCCGAAACGGCTGTCGAGCATCCGGACGACGCAGTTCATCCCGATCGATCTCAACGCGTTTCTCTACAAGCTGGAACTGATGATCGCCACGCTTTCGCATGCCAAAGGCGAAGAGCTGACGGCGCTGGCGTGGCAGAAAAAAGCGGAAGCGCGTAAACGCGCCATCACCCGCTATCTGTGGGACAGCACCGCAGGCGTTTTCCGCGACTATGACTGGCGGCGTGAGCGCTTTGGGGCCTTTACGGTAGCGTCAGTCGTGCCGCTGTTTGTCGGGCTGGCTACACCGCATCAGGCACATCTGCAGGCGATCTCGCTGCGCCATCTGCTGCTGAGCAACGGCGGTCTGCTGACCTCTATGGTTGAAAGCGGCGAGCAGTGGGACCGTCCAAACGGCTGGGCGCCGATGCAGTGGATGGCCGTGGTTGGCCTGAATAACTATGGCGAAGAGACGCTGGCGAGTGAAGTGGCGGTTAACTGGCTCAACACGGTCAACAACTTTTATCAGCTGCACCATAAGCTGGTCGAGAAATATGACATCAGCGGCGATCGCGCCCGTCCGGGTGGCGGCGGTGAATATCCGTTACAGGATGGCTTTGGCTGGACCAACGGGGTAACCCGCAAGTTGATGACGATGTATGGTCATCTGATGGCAGACTGACACACAGAACAGCATTGACGCAAAAAAGCCGGGGCATCCCGGCTTTTTTATGCAGACTGCTCTGCGCTATTTCTTCGCTTCCGTGCCTGGCTGTGACGCCCGCTGCAGGAACTGCTGCGTCACTTCAGGCAGATGCTGCAACAGCCACTCTGCCATTGCCACTTCCTGGTCACGGATTTCGCTAAGGATCCGTACACCCTGGGTATCCCCTACCTGTTCTGCCGCCGCAATCAGGCTGGTATAGCTGGCGATCTCGGCATTCTCAAACACATAGCCGCTGATAGCGCCTTTCACCACTTCATCAGAGTTAAACATGCCGCCCACGGCCTGGCCGGTGGCCGCCATTTTGCCCATCGCATCTTTCATCACGGAATGATCGATACCGTGGCTGTCGAGCAGCTGTTCCAGCAATGTCAGCTGATGTTTTGTCTCGTCCAGATGCTGGGCCAGGCGCTGTTCCAGCGCCGGATAATGTTCAAGACGGCCCGACATTTTGCTCAGCATGCTTTCCGCTTGTTTTTCCATGGCATGCGCATCGCGCAGCCAGTCATGATAATGCTCAATTGCAGTCATGTGTCACTCCTTAAGAGACGGTAATCGACTCAGCGACCGAGGTCAGCTTTTCATCCGTTTGTTTCTCTTCATTCAGTGTCGCTTCCAGCAGCTCGGCGGCTTTGGTGTAGCCCAGCTTTAACGCCAGCGCATGCAGGGTGCCGTAAGTCGCAATCTCATAGTGCTCAACTTTCTGCGCTGCCCCGATCAGCCCCTGATCGCGGACTTCGCCCTTCTCGACCGAGTCGATGATCTCCTGCGCTTCCTCAACCAGACCTTCAAGCGCATGGCATTTCATACGTTTAATTTTAACTTCAGGTGTTACCTCTACCAGTTCG
Source organism: Type-F symbiont of Plautia stali (assembly GCF_059731105.1). Lineage (NCBI taxonomy): Bacteria > Pseudomonadati > Pseudomonadota > Gammaproteobacteria > Enterobacterales > Enterobacteriaceae > Type-F symbiont of Plautia stali. The sequence goes on from NZ_AP035909.1 coordinate 3,386,618, forward strand.
TCGAGGCGTTCAATCTGCACCCGGGTCTCTTCCAGGTGTTGATTAAACGCAGCAACAAGCGTTTCGTCACTGGCAGCACGCGCCATTTTAGGCAATGCACGGGTTATCTGTTTCTCAGCGCTGTATACATCGGACAGGTCATGGATGAACAGATCGTTTAACGTTTTCACTGTCATAAGATAGCCTCATTGATTAAAAAGCTGCGTCAGTAATAACGCAACGCCAGTCATATCGTTGACACCTGGAAAGTCTAGTGGAGATTCTTAATATCGCACGCTCAGGCAGTGTGAATTTAAGACAAAAGTGGCATGTAAAATGCATTTTCCTTTTTGCAGCAGCATCTTAGCTGAAAATTCTTTTCTGGCTTACGGCTTCGCTAGCAGCATCGTAATTTGTACAAGGTTATAAATCACTGTATAAATTTCCGGAATCCGGCGCATAAAAAATGCACCAGGCAAAACTTTACCTGTACAGAGTTTTAATAAAGCGTATAGCTTTAACGAGACGGAAATAAAAAAACCGGACAGGAAAACCTATCCGGTTTAATTAAGGATATCTGTTGCTACCGGTCATTAAGCAGCGACATCATTCAGGAGGTAATTATCTTTAAGGAAAATTAAAGAGAATCTCTTTAGCCCGCTTAACCTCTTAACCTGCTGTGGTGACAGCATTAAAGGGTTTAGCTACGGCGACTGACCTTACCTCCTTTGCGCCCTGCTTCAATGGCCCGCTCCGGGTCATTCTTAAAGTTCCCGCCGCTTTTCTGGCCGCCTTTGCGCCCGGCTTCAGCCGCGCGCTCTTTGTCAGCCGCAAAGTTTCCGGCCCCACCACGATATTGAGTCATTCTGTGTTCCTCTTTGAATTAAAAATCAGAATTTGCACAGTTAATGCTTCATCAGGCCGATTCAGCAATCTAAATGTAGACAGAAAATCGGACCGATCAAGCGAGCCAAATAAAAATCCGTCATCGCTCTGGTTTATTGGTGGCTCTGCCCTCATCCGGATTGATAACGCATTTCAACTATCGCCTTTTCCTATTCAAAAAAGCGCAACGGCGTGTCAAAACTTTATAAACAAATTCGCCGCGCCCTATTAATCGATCTTTTTCGAAAAATGTCCAATTGAAAAAATCGTAAGCGAAGCGGCTGCAACATAACTTCTTCAATATCAGGTGGTGAAGATGATCAACAAACGATCAATTTACCTAAGCGAAGCGCGAAATAAATCCAGGCCGCGTCTTTTCAGGATCAGAATTAAGCGAAGCGCACGGCATTATGAGCATCAGGTTTAAAATGGTGAATTTGATCAATAAATGATCAATTATCATGGTTTAACGAGAGTTTTAATTAAAATCATAGGCCATTTCCGGCCCTGAAATTAATGACTAAGCGAAGCGGTATAATTTAAGCATGTGGACAGTGAAGGTGAGGCTTTCGGAATAGTACTAAAAAGTGTTTTCTGCGGAGGCTGGCATCAACCCTGCCGCTCTGCGTCACAGGCAGGAGTGTGATGAAGTGTAAAAGAGAAGATCGGGTGAGGTGTGCCGTTACGCCTGATGGAGAGCGCACACAGCCGGCTATATCAGGTCACAGTAGTCGGGTAATGTCAGGATCAAAAGCCACACCGCGTTTGCCGTTTTTCTTGATGCGGTACATCGCTTCATCCGCGCGCGCCAGCGCGGTGTCGAAATCATCGCTGGCCTGTACCTGAGATACGCCCACAGAAGCCCCGATCATAGCGTGCCCGTTTGCCATCTCAAACGGCGTCAGAACCGCATCCAGGCAGGCATGGGCCAGCGCTCTGACCTGCGGATGAATGATGGCAAAGGGCAGCAACAGGACAAACTCATCCCCACCGAGCCGGCCCGTGATGACCGCTTCCGGAACGCTTTGCGTCAGCCGCTGACTCAGCTCAATGAGTACTTCGTCACCGCTGCGGTGACCCAGCGTATCATTGACGTGCTTGAAGTTATCCAGATCGATAAAGACGACACAGAGCGGCCCCTGCGCTTTGAGGTCGCAGAAGGCGCTTTGCAGTGCATGACGATTGTTGAGTAATGTCAGGGGATCGTGCAGCGCCAGCAGCGCGAGCTGCTCTTCATATTGCTTTTCTTTGGTCATGTCGATATGCGTGCCGATTACTTTGACCGGCTGCCCCGCGTCATTCCACTCGCTGACCCGGCCACGATCCAGTACCCAGGCGATGCTGCCGTTTTTAGCGATCATGCGATGCAGGGCCTCGTAGTAGGGCGCTTTCCCGGTAATGTGGTCGTAAAACGCGCGTAAAACCTCGGCGGCATCATCGGGATGCAGGCTCTCTTTCCAGGATTCAAACGTGGCGTCAGTCTCTTTCGGCTGGAAGCCCAGCATGGCACCCCAGCGCCGGTTGAAGATCACCAGCTTGCCGCTGGGAATGTCCAGTTGCCACAGAAACAGCCCGGTGCCATCCAGCGCCGCATTGAGTTTTGTCCGGGCGTCATGCGCTATACGCTTCAGCCGCGCATTATGCTTTTTCAGGTTCTGTATCTGCAGACGCAGCGCTTCTTCTGACATGACCGTAAGACAGGATTGAGAAAGGGGTATTGTGCCTGTCAGAGTGATTCTGTAAAGAGAGGCGTATAAAACACGATTAGTCGCGGCCAATTGCAGGCTGAGCAGAATATCAGGCGGTGGCAGCCTGGCATTACAGCACAGAGGCGAGACGGTAAATTAGTTTCGCCGTGAAATCTTTCTTGCGGGTGACCGGGTGAGTGAGGGAACGCGGGCAAATCAGTGGCGGGTTATGAGGTGGGATGTGGCGCTGAAAAGCAAAAACCCCCGCCGAAGCGAGGGTTTCAAATTTTGGTGCCCGAACCCGGAATCGAACCAGGGACACGGGGATTTTCAATCCCCTGCTCTACCGACTGAGCTATTCGGGCAACGGGGCGCATTAAACCAAAGCGGCCCGGCAGCGTCAAACGCTTTTCGCCAAAATCAGATCGACTGCCCGCTTTTCCATCAACCCGCCCGCTGTGGCTCTTCTGAGACCAAAAACGTGACTGTCGTCAGGATAAATTGTAGTCAGCGGAGCGGTAAAGACTCCATTGTGCCGCGCGGATGCCGATAAATAAGGCGAATCCCACACTAATAATAAGGATCGCTATGTTTTCCACCATTACATCAGGAATCGCTGCACGTCACAGCTGGCAGAAACGCGCACACTCAGCAGCCACGCTGAGCTCGCTTAACGGATCTATCGCCATGATCGAATTTTCGCCTGACGGCACCATTCTCAGCGCCAATACGCTGTTTCTGGCGCGTATGGGCTACACGCTGGCAGAGATAGAAGGCCAGCACCACAGCCTGTTCTGCACCGCAGAGCAGTTACAGTCGAAAGATTATCAGGATTTCTGGCTGCGACTGAACCGGGGAGAGAGCTTCAGCGACAAGTTTCTGCGCGTAGCCAAAAACAGCCGCCCTGTGTGGCTCGAAGCCAACTATGTCCCGGTGCAGAACCGACATGGCCGGGTGATCAAAATCGTTAAGCTGGCCACCGACATTACCGGCCATATCAACGACGCCCAGGAGCAGCGCGCCATCACGACCGCCATTGAGCGCTCTATGGCTGTGATCGCCTTTAACCTCAAGGGCGAGGTGCTCAAAGCCAATGATAACTTTCTGAAAACCATGGGCTACCGCCGGGAGGAGATCGAAGGTATCCATCACAGCCACTTCTGCTCGCAGGCGCTGCGCGACAGCCGGGAATATAGCGAATTCTGGCAGCAGCTCAACCGGGGTGAATTTGTCTCCGGTCAGTTTCCCCGCGTCAACAAGGCCGGTGAGACCATCTGGCTGCGCGCAACCTACAACCCGGTGTTTGACGAACAGGGCCGGCTCTACAAAATCGTCAAATTCGCGACGGATGTCACCGCTCAGGTGGAAAAGAATCAGCAGGAGCATGACGCGGCGCAGCAGGCTTACCACACCGCGCTGCAGACGGATGAGAGTACACGGCTGGGTGCCGATGTGATTGCCAGCAGCGTTCAGACCATGAATGCGCTGGCGGGTGAACTGCAGGGCATCTCCGGCGATATTACCGGCCTGAGCGAGTCATCAGATCGTATCGGCGCGATTGTCGAAGGGATCCGGCGCATTGCCGATCAGACCAACCTGCTGGCACTAAATGCCGCCATTGAGGCCGCAAGAGCGGGCAGCCATGGCCGCAGCTTTGCGGTCGTGGCAAACGAAGTGCGCACGCTGGCGGCGAACATCAACCGCGCGACTACCGACATCGAAAACCGGATACAGCAAAACCACGTGCTGGCGAGCCGCGCGCTGAAGGGGATCGAATCGAACCTGAAGCGGGCGGATCAGGGCGTGCAGCTGGCCCAGGAAGCGGGCGGCGTCATCGCCGAAATCCGCGAAGGCGCAACCGATGTGGTGCGTGCCATCGGCCAGGTCGCCAGAACGCTTAAGGCCTGAGTGGCTGCGGGGGCTGTTGCCCCCTTTTACTGCACGGTCTGCGCGGTCTGGGTGGCGGACACCGTCGCCTCTGGCGCGGGCGGGATAAAGATATGGTCCAGAATATCCCGCATCACCGGCGCAGCCGTCACCCCTTCCCCGCCGCCGTTCTCCAGAATCAGGGCCACTGCGACCTTCGGGTCGTTAAAGGGCGCAAAGGCGGTGTAGAAGATATGGTCACGCAACCGGACCGGGATCATCTTCGCGTTATAGGTCTGGTTCTGGCGCAGGCTGAAAACCTGCGAGGTGCCACTTTTCGCGGCGATGCCATAAGGCGCCGTGTGGAAATATTTATAGCCGGTGCCGTTAGGTGAGTTCGCCATGCCAAACATCGCACGGCGCACCAGCGCCCAGTAGGGAGAATGGGGATCGCCAATCTGTGTTTCGCGCAGCGGTGGATGGTAGTTCTCTACCAGGGTGCCGCGCTGGGTTTTCTCCAGCAGATGCGGCGCAATCACCCTGCCGTTGTTGATCAGCGCCACCATCGCTTTCACCATCTGAATCGGCGTCGCAATCCAGTAGCCCTGGCCAATGCCGACGGAGACCGTATCGCCCTGATACCACGGCTTTTTATGCACCTTCTGTTTCCACTCGCGGCTCGGCAGCAGGCCGTTATACTCCTCATTCAGATCGATACCGGTCGATTTGCCATAGCCGAACTGGCTGAGCATGGTGTGAATGCGATCGATGCCCATCATAAACGCCACCTGATAGAAAAAGGTGTCGGCAGACTCTTCAATGGCGCGGGTCACATCCAGCATACCGTGGCCCGTCTTTTTCCAGTCGCGATAGCGCCGGTCGGTGCCCGGCAGCGTCCAGGTCGGCGCGCCAAAGAACTGCGTCTGCGGCGTAATCACATGGGTCAGCAGAGCCGACATCGCCATGTAAGGTTTTACCGTCGAGGCGGGCGGATAGAGTCCCTGCGTGACGCGGTTAATCAGCGGCAGGTTTTTATCCTGAAGCAGCTTTTTGTAGGCCTGATAGCTGATGCCTTTGACAAACGGATTGGGGTCATAGCTGGGGCTGGAGACCATCGCCAGCACCGAACCGTCGTGCGGATCTTCAATCAGCAACGCCGCACGCTGCCCCGCCAGGCGGCTTTCCACATACTGCTGCAGATGGAGATCCAGCGTCAGCGTCAGGTTCTTGCCTGCCACCGGCGGCACCTCTTTCAGCACCCGGACAATGCGGCCGTGGTTATCCACTTCCACTTCCTGATAGCCCGGCTTGCCGTGCAGCAGCGCTTCGTAATAGCCCTCAATGCCCTGCTTGCCGATGTTATGGTCCGCCGCATAGTTTTCGGCGATCCCCTCTTCATTCAGGCGCTTGTAGTCGCTGTCGTTGATTTTCGAAACATAACCGACCACATGTGCCAGATCGGCTCCGTAGGGATATTCCCGATCCTGGTAGGTCTCAAGGCTGGCACCGGTGAAGCGAAACTGATTCACCGCAAAGCGGGCGACCTCCTCTTCGGTCAGCTCCTCTTTCAGCACCACCGGCTTGTAGCGGCTGGTCTGCTTCAGCGCATGGCGGAAGGTGTCGATCTCATCAGGTGTCAGATCCAGGAGCGGCGTCAGCTCGCGCAGCGTCGCTTCCATGTCGCTGATTTTATACGGCGTCAGCGTGATGGCGTACCAGCTGACGTTACGCACCAGCGGAATGCCGTTGCGGTCATAGATCAATCCGCGCGTCGGCGCGATGGGGATCATCTTGATGTCGTTCTGATTGGAGCGCGTCTGGTAATAGCCGTGATCGCGCACCTGCAGGCGGAAAAGGTTCACGCCAAGAATAGTGAAACAGAGACAGACCAGAGCAAAGGCAACTGCAGCACGGCGGGCAAAGAGCTTCTCTTCAGCTTCGAAGTTACGAAAATTCATCAGGGGGCATTATCAGGCGATTAATTATTATCTGTTGTTGCGCACCATAATAAAGCGCGTTCGCGGCGGTGCCAGCACGAAGATGCACAAGCCTCGGCAAAAGTGTGTCATTTGATGTGAATGTTACGGGACAGCGCGGGGGAGTGAGGCAGATCCTCCGGTTAAAGAGGATCTGAACAGATGGCGGACGACAGCGCCCGCCAGAGGGATTAATCACCCAGCAGGACAGATTCCAGTGCGATCTTAATCATGTCGTTGAACGTCGTCTGACGCTCAGCCGCTGTGGTCTGCTCATGCGTGCGGATGTGGTCTGATACCGTGCAGATGGTCAGCGCTTTGGCGCCAAACTCAGCGGCCACACCGTAGATGCCTGCCGCTTCCATCTCGACGCCGAGGATGCCATATTTTTCCATCACGTCGAACATCTGCGGATCCGGGGTGTAGAAAAGGTCGGCAGAGAAGATGTTACCGACGCGCGCTTCAACACCCAGGTTTTTCGCCGCATCCACCGCGTTGCGCACCATGTCGAAGTCAGCAATCGCCGCGAAGTCGTGATCTTTGAAACGCATACGGTTCACTTTGGAATCGGTGCAGGCACCCATACCAATCACGATGTCACGCAGTTTGACGTCAGGACGCACGGCACCACAGGAGCCAACACGGATGATCTTCTTCACGCCGAAGTCAGTGATCAGCTCTTTGGTGTAGATGGAGCAGGAAGGGATACCCATTCCGTGACCCATGACAGAGACTTTGCGGCCTTTGTAAGTGCCGGTATAGCCCAGCATGCCACGCACATTGTTCACTTCAACCGGGTTTTCCAGGAAGGTTTCTGCGATGTGCTTTGCACGCAGCGGATCGCCGGGCATCAGAACAACATCGGCAAAATCGCCCATTTCAGCATTGATGTGAGGAGTAGCCATGGTTTAAATCCTTATTAAAGTGCTGATTTACAGCATGTTCTTGCCATAGTCCATGTCGGACAGGCCAAAGTAGTGTGCAATTGTCTGACCAATATCGGCGAACGTCTCACGGTAGCCCAGTGAGCCCGGCTCCACCTTCGGTCCGTAGATCAGAATCGGTATGTGCTCACGCGTATGCTCGGTGCCTTGCCAGGTCGGGTCACAGCCGTGGTCCGCGGTGAGGATCAGAATGTCATCTTCGCCGACCAGCGCCATCAGCTCAGGCAGGCGACGGTCAAACAGCTCCAGGCCGCCAGCATAACCGGCGACATCGCGGCGATGCCCCCAGGTGGAGTCGAAATCCACGAAGTTGGTGAAAACAATCGCCTGATCCGGCGCCGTTTTCATCTCCTGGATCGTCGCGTCAAACAGCGCATCCAGACCGGTCGCTTTGACCTTTTTGGTAATGCCCTGCTCCGCATAGATATCGGCGATTTTACCCACGGAAATCACATGTCCGCCTTTCTCATCCACCAGCTTTTTCAGCATGGTGGCTGAAGGTGGCTCAACCGCCAGGTCGTGACGGTTACCGGTGCGCTCAAACTGCCCCGCTTTGTCGCCCACAAACGGACGGGCAATCACGCGGCCGATGTTATAGCCCCCTTCCGTCAGCTCTTCACGGGCGATTTCACACAGCGCATAGAGGCGGTCGAGGCCAAAGGTCTCTTCATGACAGGCGATCTGGAACACCGAGTCTGCCGAGGTATAGAAAATCGGCTTGCCGGTTTTCATATGCTCTTCGCCCAGCTGATCGAGGATCACGGTGCCTGATGAGTGGCAGTTTCCGAGGTAGCCCGGCAGGTCAGCGCGCTCCACCAGCTTGTCCAGCAAATCCTGCGGGAAGCTGTTCTCTTTGTCGCTGAAGTAGCCCCAGTCAAACAGTACCGGCACACCGGCGATTTCCCAGTGGCCTGACGGCGTATCTTTGCCCGACGACAGCTCGCTGGCGTAGGCGTAGGCGCCGGTGATCGTCGCCTCAGGGTCCAGACCGGCCGGGAAGCGACCGGTCGACAGCTCCGCGGCTTTGCCCAGACCCAGCGCGGTAAGATTAGGCAGATGCAGAGGGCCTTTACGTCCCTTGTCTGCTTCACCTTTAAAACAGGCTTCAGCGATGTGACCAAGGGTATCTGAACCTGCGTCACCGAACTTATCGGCATCTTTACTGGAGCCAATTCCAAAGGAATCGAGAACCATAATAAAAGCACGTTTCATGCAAGTCTCCTGCGCATTGGCGCGTGACAAGTCAAAAAAAAGCGATCAGATCAGTATACCTGAATGCATCGCGGCTGGCACGGGTTACGGGCCAGTTAGCGGATATCGCTCACACGGCGATAGACAACCGGCGTCTCAGCCGGGGCGCTGTCACCCAGCACCAGCGCGGCTTTCACCGCGGCGGCGGCCTGCTGCCACTGCTCTTCGCTGCTGGCGTGAATCATCGCCAGAGGACGCTGTGCGTCGGCCCGTTCGCCCAGGGTGATCATGTCGCTCAGGCCGACGCTGTAATCGATACTGTCGCTGGCACGCTGACGTCCGCCGCCCAGCGCAACCACGGCCAGCCCCAGTGCACGGGTATCCATACGGCTGACGATGCCTGGCTGGTCGGCATATACCGGTCTGCTCAGCATCGCCTGTGGCAGATAGGTGTCGTAGCGTTCGACAAAATCGGCCGGCCCCTGCTGAGCCGCGACCATACGCCCGAAGCAGTCGGCCGCGCTGCCGTTGTCCAGCACCGCCATCAGCTTCTGACGCGCTTCGGCGTCGCTGGCAGCCAGTTTACCGGAGATCAGCATTTCACTGCAGAGCGCCAGCGTCACCTCGAGCAGGCGCGGATTGCGCTGCTCGCCGGTGAGGAAACGCACCGCTTCACGCACTTCCAGCGCATTACCTGCGGAGGAGGCGAGCACCTGATTCATGTCGGTCAGCAAAGCTGTGGTCTGACAGCCTGCGCCATTGGCGACGCCCACGATCGACTGCGCCAGCTGCTCAGAGGCGTCATAGGTTGGCATAAATGCGCCAGAGCCGACTTTCACATCCATCACCAGTGCATCCAGTCCCTCGGCCAGCTTCTTCGCCAGAATCGAGGCGGTAATCAGTGGAATGGAATCAACGGTAGCGGTGATGTCACGCGTGGCGTAGAAACGCTTGTCCGCAGGGGCCAGCGAGCGGGTCTGGCCGATAATCGCCAAACCCACCTGCTTAATGATCTCGCGAAAACGGTCATCGCTGGGGAAGATGTCGAAGCCCGGAATCGCCTCCAGCTTATCCAGCGTGCCCCCGGTGTGGCCCAATCCACGCCCGGAGATCATCGGCACATAGCCGCCGCACGCCGCCACCATCGGTCCTAACATCAGTGACGTCACATCGCCAACGCCGCCGGTAGAGTGCTTGTCCACCACCGGGCCGTTGAGATGGAGTGATTGCCAGTTGAGCACCGTACCGGAGTCGCGCATCGCCATCGTCAGCGCCACCCGCTCAGGCAGGGTCATATCGTGAAAATAGATGGTCATCGCCAGCGCAGCAATCTGGCCTTCCGAAACGCTGTTATCGCGCACGCCGTTGATGAAGAAGCGAATCTCCTCTTCAGTCAGCGCATGGCCGTCACGTTTTTTACGAATAATTTCTTGTGGCAGGAACACGAAAGCCCCCTGGTTCAGAAAAGATGCGGTGGGGAAAGGCGGTCAGCGACCGCCAGAAGGATCAGTAACCGGCTTTGCTGGTGTCGCTGTCGTGACCCAGGGTATTCAGCAGGCTCGCCAGCAGGCTGGAGGCACCAAAGCGGAAATGGCGCGCATCGGCCCAGTCGGCGCCCAGCGTCTCTTCCGCCATTTGCAGATAGATTGCGGCATCTTCCGCGGTGCGCACGCCGCCCGCAGGTTTAAAGCCAACCTGCTCACTGACGCCTTTATCCCGGATCACATTCATCATGATCTGCGCCACTTCGGGCGTCGCGTTGACCGGCACTTTGCCGGTAGAGGTTTTGATAAAGTCGGCACCGGCGTCGATGGCGATTTCTGACGCCTGACGAATCAGTGCTTCCTGCTTCAGCTCACCGGTTTCGATGATCACTTTCAGCAGCACATTCGCTTCGGCACAGGCCATTTTACAGGCTTTGACCAGATCGAAGCCGACCTGACTGTTCCCGGCGATCAGCGCGCGATAGGGGAACACCACATCCACTTCATCGGCACCGTAGGCGATTGCGGCACGGGTCTCGGCCAGCGCAATGTCGATGTCATCATTGCCGTGCGGGAAGTTCGTCACCGTGGCGATACGAATCTCCGGCGTGCCCTGCTCGCGCAGCGTTTTACGCGCAATCGGAATAAAACGCGGATAGATGCAGATTGCGGCGGTGTTGCCTGCCGGGGATTTGGCCTGATGGCACAGGGCGATCACTTTTGCATCGGTGTCGTCCTCATTCAGGGTGGTCAAATCCATCAGTTTCAGGGCGCGCAGGGCGAGGTGTTTGATATCGGTCATGAGGCTCTCCAAAGAATCGGGGTGCAACCCACCGGCTCGCCGGCGGAATGTTACAATAATAACACTCTGAAGCGGCCTGATATGTGCCAGCAGTCACATAGAAATAAGAAATTGGTGCAATATTACCACGCAGGCTGTGACAAAAATCGCAGATAACGCGGATTAATGGCCATTATACGTCAGGCGATGCGATGTTACTATTATCACATTTATGGGCGCAGCGCCGGAAAGGCGGGATCGAGCCGGAACAGCTGCTGGCTGTTGTGCCACAGGGCATCGGCAATTTCTTCAGGTGACTCGTCACGCAGGCTACAGAGCACCTCCCACACCCGACGCGCCCGTTCAGGACGATTGGGCTGACCCTGAAAGCCCTGCAGCGGCATATCAGGGGCATCGGTTTCCAGCAGCAGCGAAGAGAGTGGCAGCTGCACCACGGTCTGACGGGTTTTGCTGGCGCGCTCATAGGTGATGGTGCCGCCAACGCCAATCGCATAGCCCAGCCGGATAAAAGCCTGCGCCTGCTGCAGGCTGCCAGCAAAACCATGCACCACGCCACGGCGCGGCAGATCGTGACGACGCAGGATCTGCGCGAGTTTGTCATGCGTGCGCCGTGAATGCAGGATCACCGGCAGCTGATAGGTTTTCGCCAGCTTAAGCTGCGCCTCAAGAAAGCGCTGCTGCTTATCAAACTGCGGATCGTCGCGATAGAGATCCAGCCCGATCTCGCCGATCGCCACCAGCTTACGCGGTCGCTGTTGCAGCAGCGTTTCAAGCTGGTCGAGATGGGAGGCCTGATGCGCTTCAATCACAATCGGATGCAGCCCCAGCGCGGCATATAAGGCCGGATGCGCCGCGGCCAGCGCAGAGACCCGCTCAAAGCGGCTGGCATCAATCGCCGGAACGATGATTTTCTCCACGCCCGCCTCAGCGGCGCGCGCCAGGCTGGCGGGAATGTCCCCCTCAAACGGCGGAAAGTCGAAGTGGCAGTGCGTGTCGATAAACTTCATGCCAGCGATCCTTTGTCGTAATGCTCATCGTTATCCGCCAGCGGCGGCGTGATAATCTGGCGGGTATCGGGCGCGTTCGCCACCGGGGCAGCCGGCGTGACGATGCGCGGCGAGGTCAGCGGTTCCGCATCGCTCAGCCACTGCCCCAGCGTCGCGAGGAAATAGCGGCCGCAGCGCCGTCCCAGATGATAATCCTGATTCAGTGAGCTGATGCGACTGCCAAGCGCACTGCTGGCCAGCGCATGCGGCGGAAAGATTTCGATGATACGCAAATCATCGGGGGGATTCTCAATGAACTGCTGAATTTCCCGATAGCTCTGCTCGTGCCGGTTGACCACATTCACCATTGGCTGCAACGCGCCGGTGCTGAGCCAGCGCTCCATCCGCCTGAACCATTTCGGCGTGTAGAACATCTGCGACGGCACGGTGCGGATCACCACGATGGTGTCAGCCCCGCGACGGGCCGCCTCCCGCACCGGAATGGCATCGCTGATGCCGCCGTCGAGATAGCTGATCCCCTCCAGATTGACCCCCAGCCGGTAAAAGCCGGGGATGGCGCTGGAGGCTTTGATCAGATCCAGCCAGTTGTCGGCAGTGGGCGTGAAGTAGCCAGGGGTGTAATCGTCACTGCGGCAGGCGCACATATAAAATTCGCGGCCGCTGGAGAACATCTGCTCTGCACTGCTCATCGCCAGCGGAAATTCACTGCGGGTTATCTCAATCAGCCAGTCGAGATCGATAAGATTTCCCCCGCGCACAAAGCGCAGCGGATCGAAAAAGAGTTTGCTGGTGGTATATCGGGTAATGACGCGCCGGGCATAGCCGGGCTGACCACAGACATAGGCAGAGAGATTTTGTGCACCGGCAGAGGTGCCAAGCATCAGCTGAAACGGGTTAAATCGGGCGCGCTGAAATTCATCCAGGACACCGGCGGTGAAAATACCGCGCTGACCGCCGCCTTCACACACCAGGGCAATCTTCTGCGATTTAAAGGGGATCAGTGCCAGAGGTTCAATGGCACCAAGCGTGACAGGAATGCGTATACCCACTGTGCGAACCTCAGAAGGGCTCCGGGCAGGCTGAGGGAGCAATCCGCTTGCAGCGGCAGCATTCCGGAGAACCAGTCCTCTATTCCTTTAACCGGTAAACCTGCCAGGCAGGCTTACCACCGTCGCGATATGAAGGTGTCCCTCTCTTCACGTCTGTCGCTGACGATGACTGGTCTCCGCTCTATGCTTTGCGTTGCATTACACTGCAGGACTCATCGGCTAAAGCTTTTTACGGCCGGTAAACAGGCTGATGAGGAACAGGATAATACCAACAACGAAGACAACTTTAGCTGCCCATGCTGCTGTACCCGCTAAACCGCCAAAACCTAACGCTGCAGCAATCAGTGCGATCACCAGAAAAATAATGCCCCAACGAAACATAAGCCTCTCCTTACCCTATTTAAATTCGAACTGCTTATTTCATCCCCGGATGGGTCTCTTTTATTCGTGCGGCCACAACCGTGACCGCACTGCAGCCATTAAGATTTAACCGTCAGGTCATTCTTAACGCTTTTCACGCCTTCAATGGCTTTAGCGATGCTTTCTGCACGGTCTGACTGTGCTTTACTCGCCACATGCCCTGAAAGCTGAACAACGCCGTCGGTGGTTTCAACTTTAACGTTGCGCGACGGAACAATGTCATCCGCTAATAGCTTAGCTTTAATTTCGCTGGTCGTTGCGGCATCGCCCGCATAACCTTTCACAGAAGTGGTTTTGCTGTCTCTGACGTGTAGTTTGTCGCTGACGGATTTAACACCTTCGATTTTCTGCACCACAGCCACAGCCTTTTCAGCCTGATCCTGTGAGGTGACGAAACCGCTTAAGGTCACGACGCCCTGATGCGTTTTTACCGAGATATCCGTGCTTTTAATGGCGTCGTCATCCACCAGTGCCGCTTTGGCTTTGGCGGTGATGCCGCTGTCATCCATATAACCATCGACTTTTTTCATAGAACTATCGATTTTCGAACCCGCGCTGTCGGCAGTCTGAGACGCTTTCTGAGAAAGTGATTCGTCAGCCAGGGCGCTGCCGCTGATCAGTGCAGAGCCAATCATGGCGGCCATCAGGGTTTTAGCAATCTTAGTCTTGTTCATCGATATCTTCCTTCTATCAGTTAACTCACCCAAAACTGTGGGCGAAACAGCAGCACAGGTGCCGCTGCGTTACAGGACGTAAGGACAAGAGAAGTCTCTTTCGCCGTCCGATAGAATAATCATAGTCGGCATTTTGTGATTTGCCTGGCTAACTGGTTGATCGCACGTTAAAACAGCAGAAAAACAGGGTTTTTAGGAGGAGTCTGTAGCGGGGAAAACAGGGCCATTCCCTGCTGGAATGGCCCGGAAACAGCGCGATCAGTGCTCGCGCGTTTTGCGGAAACGAACGTCCGGATAACGTTCCTGGGTAATATTGAGGTTGACCATGGTAGGCGCGATATAGGTCAGATTATCGCCGCCATCGAGCGCCAGGTTAACTTCGTTTTTACGCTGGAAGTCATCAAACTTTTTCACGTCGTCGCACTCAACCCAGCGCGCCGTAGAGACGTTGATCGCTTCGTAGATCGCTTCGACGTTATATTCGCTCTTCAGGCGTGCGACGACCACGTCGAACTGCAGCACCCCGACCGCACCCACGATCAGATCGTTGTTGTGCACCGGGCGGAACACCTGCACGGCGCCCTCTTCCGACAGCTGAACCAGCCCTTTCAGCAGCTGTTTCTGCTTCAGCGGATCCCGCAGACGGATACGGCGGAACAGTTCTGGCGCGAAGTTCGGAATCCCGGTGAACTTCATATTTTCACCCTGAGTAAAGGTGTCGCCGATCTGAATGGTGCCGTGGTTATGCAGGCCGATGATGTCGCCAGGATAGGCTTCTTCCACATGGGAACGGTCGCCCGCCATGAAGGTCAGCGCATCGGAGATCATCACATCTTTGCCGGTACGCACCTGACGCAGCTTCATCCCCTTTTCATACTTCCCGGAAACCACACGCATAAAGGCGACGCGGTCACGGTGTTTCGGGTCCATGTTTGCCTGGATCTTAAAGACAAAGCCGGTGAACTTCTCTTCCTGCGCTTCTACAGTGCGGGTGTCGGTCTGACGTGGCATCGGACGCGGCGCCCAGGAGACCAGGCCATCCAGCATATGATCCACGCCAAAGTTACCCAGCGCGGTCCCGAAGAAGACCGGCGAGAGTTCGCCGCTCAGGAACGCTTCCTGCTCAAACTCGTGCGAGGCACCCTGCACCAGCTCCAGCTCTTCACGCAGCTGCGTCGCCAGATCTTCACCGACGGCGCTGTCGAGTTCCGGGTTATTCAGCCCCTTCACGATGCGCACGTCCTGAATGGTGTGCCCTTTACCGGACTGGTAGAGGTAGGTCTCATCTTTGTAGAGGTGATAAACCCCTTTGAACAGCTTGCCGCAGCCAATCGGCCAGGTGATCGGTGCGCAGGCGATTTTCAGCTCGCTTTCCACCTCATCCAGCAGCTCCATCGGATCGCGGATGTCACGGTCAAGTTTGTTCATAAAGGTCAGGATCGGCGTATCGCGCAGACGGGTGACTTCCATCAGCTTACGGGTACGATCCTCGACGCCTTTCGCGGCATCGATCACCATCAGACAGCAGTCCACGGCGGTCAGGGTGCGGTAGGTGTCTTCCGAGAAATCTTCGTGACCTGGGGTATCCAGCAGGTTCACCAGGCTGTCACGGTAAGGGAACTGCATCACCGAGGTCGTAATGGAGATACCACGCTGTTTCTCCATCTCCATCCAGTCCGACTTAGCGTGCTGGTTAGAGCCGCGGCCTTTAACCGTACCGGCGGTCTGGATAGCCTGTCCGAACAGCAGCACTTTTTCGGTAATCGTGGTTTTACCGGCATCCGGATGCGAAATGATCGCGAAGGTGCGGCGGCGTGCCACCTCTTCTAAAAAGGGATTAGACATGAATTCTTCTCAATGGAGCAGCGCGGGTCACAGGCGCTGCTGATAAATCACGGTGGCCGGCAGAACCTTACCGGCGGGTAAACGGTGCCAGAACGATATTTTATCGCTGGCGGGTCAGCGCGAAGTTACATTGGCGTGAATTCCGGTTACCTGGTCAGCTTTAAGGCGGCATAGCATACAATATTTTGCGCGCGCGGCCTACAGGGGAAGGGGCGGGATTTAGCGGAGATAGCGCGCTGAAGAGTGGCTCAGGGCGGGGCTGACCCGCGCCCGCCCTGTTTTCGTTATCCCAGCACCTTTCTGACGCAGGCTTTGAAGATCTGCACGCCGATCTCCAGTGAGCTGAGGTCAAATCGCATATCGGGATGGTGCAGTCCTGGCGTCAGGTTGGTACCCAGCCCCCAGAACCCCGCTTTCACTCCCGGACGCTTCACCGGATAGTAGAAAAAGTCCTCGCTGCCTGGCGTCGTGCGGGCCGGCAGTGCACCCGCTTCGCCCAGTACCTCAACGATAGCGGCGCGGATCACCGCCGTGGCTTCATCATCGATCTCGGCCGCAGGCATCTCTTTCAGCACCCGGACCTCGGCGCTGGCCCCCAGCGCCGCCACGCTGTGGGTAATAGCGCGCGTGACCTGCTCTTTGAGCTGGGTCATCGGTCCATTCTCCTGAGAGCGCAGATCCCACACCACACGGGCTTCATCCGGCACCGAGTTCGTTACACCGGCGTCACACAGGAAACGGGTCGCTTTAACGCTCCAGGTCAGGCCGGGAGAGAGATGCAGGGCGTTGACCGCCTGCACCGCCTGAACGGCGGCATCGAGCGCATTCACGCCCAGATGCGGACGCGCCGCGTGGGCAGGCTGGCCTTTAATCGTCGCTTCCAGCGTGCTGCAGGCGGAGTAAAGCACCGCAGGCACCGCCTGCCCAACGACACACTCCTCCAGCGGACGCAGATGGAAGCCCAGAATCATCTCTACATCATCCAGCGCGCCCCCCTCGATCATCGACAGCGCACCGGCGCCCAGCTCCTCGGCGGGCTGAAACAGGATCTTCAGCCGGCCACGTTTCACTGTGCCCTCCTGCAGCAGAGCCGCGGCCGCCGTCAGCACCACCGACGAGTGACCATCGTGACCGCAGGTGTGCCGCGCGCAGGGGACACCGTCGATCACGTGTCCCAGTGCATCCATATCCGCCCGCAGCGCCAGCACCGGCCCCGGGACACCGCTGTCAATCTCCGCCACGATACCGGTGGTGTTGTTAATGTTGCGCGTCACCTTCAGGCCCGCTTTCTCCAGCTGATCAGCGATATAGGCCGAGGTTTTGAACTCCTGAAAACCGAGCTCCGGGATTTCATGCAGCGTGTGATAATGCTCCAGTACCTTAGTCAAAACGTTACTCCTGAATAAACAGACGCATAACAGACATGGCAATCAGCGCGTTGATGATGCTGACCAGCATCAGCAGCGGCCAGTATTTTTTGGGTACATCGGCCACACCCAGCAGCCGTCCCATATATTGCAGTTGCGATCCCATCAGAAAAATCGCCGGCGCCAGGATGGTGATATCTGCCCCGGTCAGCAGCCCTTTGGTCAGCAGGCTGACCGCCACGCCGGTTCCCGCCGACGACGAGAGCCAGGCCGTCAGCAGCACCGTGATCGCTTCACCTGGCAAGCCGAACAGCCCCATCACCGGCGCAAAAACATGGCCAAGGAACTGCATGATGCCCAGCAGATTCAGCACCTCCGCCAGCACATAGGCCATCACCACATTCGGCATCAGGTTGTGGATGGCGATATGAAAACCTTTCCGTGCGCCGGTAACAAATACGTCAAACGGATTGCTGCTGGCAGTAACGCTTTTATTTTCCATCGATAAAATCCTTCTTATAAACACTGTTTAGCACAGCGCGCGTGATGGCCGCACCGACAAATTTCAGCGCGAACATAACTAACAGCGGAATGATGATCGGCAGCGTCATTGAGGCAAAGAGTGCGGAACCGATGGCGAAGTAGTTATTGATTAACCCGGCCCCGGAATATTGCCAGGCGCTCATGACCACCACCTCTTTCTTACCGATCTGCTTCTGATCGGCCATCTCTTTCGTTAACGCAGCACCCGCGTCGGTGCTTTGCAGGTCGGTGATGAGTGCCAGCCCGCAATGCCCAGGCAGCCCCATCAGGGGTCGGAGTAAGGGCGTCAGCAGCCGGTGCGCCGCCCGAATCGCGCCGTAGTGGGTAAAGATCTCCAGCACGCCCAGCGCCAGCATGACGGTAGGCGTCAGCGACAGGGCGAACAGGAAGCCGGCTTTGGCACTCAGCCCGCCTGCGCCGAGAAAGGTGTTGCTGGCGGGATCTTTCATGGTGCCAAAACTGCCGCCCAGCGTGGTGAAATCAAACGCGCCAAGCCATTTCAGGCCGTCGACGTTATAAAAGAGCCCGGAAAAAAACAGAATGGCAAAAATTAACGCGACATAACTGCCTCGGGTCGCCGTCATTTTCATCGGTGTAACGCGGGTTTCATCTGACATGATTTTCTCCTGATCACCTGACCTGCCCCTGTTCCCTGTCGGGGCAAGTTTCAATATATGGAACTGAGTTCTAAGCAGGATTTATGCCAGTGCTGACACAGTCAGCCTTAATTCCTGCCCTGTTTCGCCTCTCCGGCTCTTCCATCCCCGCGATATGTGCGACGGCACGGAAATTTATTTTTGTGTCCGCTGCGGATGCGTGCCTGCTGGCCGTATCCGGTAACCGCGCTCGTATGCCGCCATCAGGGCGATTGCACCAGCAGGATGCTGTACAGATGCACTAGCGTGGTGCCGCCCCCCTCTGTTTTCAGGCCGATAACCTGTAATAAAAAATGAGAATTGGTCGCATTCAAATTGCTGAATAATTCTATTTAAATCAAACAGATAAATTTCCCTGTTTTGCGAAAAAGGCTTCACATTACTAACATATCTGATGCATAATTCGCCGCATCTGCCTGTTTAATTAACATCTTCGTAAAAAGGACTCGGCCATGCTGACTGCTGAAATGACTGGACGTTTAAACGACCAGCTGAACCTGGAATTTTTCTCTGCCAATCTTTATCTGCAAATGAGTGCCTGGTGCTGTGACAAAGGCTTTGAAGGCGCCGCGTCCTTCCTGAAAATGCACTCACGTGAAGAGATGCAGCACATGCAGCGTCTGTTTGACTACCTGAGCGACACCGGCGCAATGCCGGTACTGGGAACCATCGCGGCACCGCCGGTTTCCTTTAACTCACTCAATGAGATTCTGGAGCAGGCGCTGGAGCACGAGCAGCTTATCACCCGTAAAATCAATGAGCTGGCACATGCCGCCATGACCTCACAGGATTACTCCACCTTCAACTTTCTGCAGTGGTATGTTGCCGAGCAGCACGAAGAAGAGAAGCTGTTTAAAACCGTGCTGGATAAACTGGCGCTGGTAAGCAACAGCGGCAACGGTCTCTTCCTGGTCGACAAAGATCTGGGCCGCATGAGCACCGAGAACCACGCAGAGTAATCTCTTTCAGGTCGGTTCCGACTGCTGATACTTCCTTGGTACGCTTTCAGGAAGCCATGATAAAGCTCAGGTAGCAGGGAATACGGTCAGAAGAGGAAAGCGTCCCGCGCCATGGATGGCGCGGGTCGAGCGTGTCATGGATGACGGCTTTTGCGTCTTTCCGATCTGACCGTATTTCCTGCTCAGGCACGATCTCACAGCGAAGCAGGTCCGGTTTTGCTGTTGCCCTTAACGGCCCCGCTTCGGGGCCGGACTTTCCTTCACTGCCACCTCAACACAGCTACTGCAGCCGGTAACTCGCCGCTTTCTCGCCATTCACCCACAGCTCACGATCTTCACCCGCAGGCAGTAACAACGCGATCTCCCGCCAGGCAGGCTGATAATCACCGCGTTTTTCCACCGTCAGATCGATGCGCGTGGCGCTGCTGCACAACGTCCAGCTGAGCCACAGGGCGTTCCCCTGCTGCCAGCCGTGACTCTCACCATCATCGTCAAAGGTTTGCCCCTGCGTTGTTACCCCTTCAGGCGCAGGCCATATCTGCCACTGCCGCACCGTGTCGCGCCGCGCATCGGTCGTGCTTTCACACTCACCCAGCGGAATAACCGCACCGGCCCGCACCAGCAAAGGCAGCCGATCGAGCGGCGCATCCAGTGTGATCGTCTCGCCGCCCGCAAACGCCCTGCCGCTGTGCCAGTCATACCAGCCACCGGTATGACGGGGCAGATAGACCTGACGGCTGCGCGCGCCCTGCTCCACCACGCTGGCGACCAGCAGATCACGACCCAGCATGAAATCATCACACTCCTCATAGGTTCGCGGGTCCTGCTCGTGGTCGAGGAAGGTCGGACGCAGCATCGGCTCATCTTCTGAACTGGCGAGCCAGGCCAGCGTGTAGAGATAAGGCATCAGACGATAGCGCAGCCGGATCGCCTCGCGGATCATCGGCGTCACCTCCGGGTACATCCAGGGTTCGTTCACCGTGTGGTCATCATTCCATGAGTGAATGGTAAAGCGCGGATGCATCACGCCATTCTGAACCCAGCGCACAAACAGCTCGGCATCGGGCTTGTCGCCCGAAAATCCGCCGACATCGTGTCCGACGTTAAACAGCCCTGACAGGCTCATGCCCAGCCCCATGCGGATGTTATAGCGCAGGGTTTGCCAGCTGGTGCGGTTATCCCCGCTCCAGGTTTGCACGTAACGCTGCATCCCGGCGCAGCCGGAACGTGAGATGAGATAGGGACGCTTGTTCGGGGCGAACTGCTGCTGCGCTTCCATGGAGGCGCGCATCATCAGCAGCGGCATTACCGGCCGGATATGCTTGATGGCGATCGGCTGACCAAAGCCGTGACAGCGTGCTTCGCCATCCCACACCTCATATTCGTTATTGTCGTTCCAGGTGGCGTCGATACCCTTTTCCAGCAGCTGTCGGGTGACGTTCTCCTGCCACCAGCGCACCGCCTCCGGATGGGTAAAATCAAGGTGCGAACCCTCATCATCCCAGAACACCGAACGCTCAGGGCGATCCTGCTCAGAGTCCCGAATAAACAGCCCCCGGGCCGCCACTTCCTGATAGCGTGGATGATCCTGCAACAGACAGGGCTTGATGTTAGCCGCCAGCTTCATCCCGGCATCGTGAAACGCCGCGCTCAGGCCGTCGGGATTCGGGACTTTGTCATAGTTCCAGTGGAACACGTAGCGCTTGTTATTGATCGAGGTATAGCCGGAAGAGAGCTGGAACGAGTCGCAGGGGATCTCATGCTCGTGACACAGGCGAATAAAGGATTGCAGCTGCTGCTGCGCATCCGGCGCGTCGGTGTAGTGCATGGTCGAGCCGCTGTAGCCCAGGCTCCACTTCGGCTGAAACAGTGTCCGTCCGGTCAGGCGGACAAAGGCTTTGGTGACGTCGAGCAGCGTCGGGCCCAGCATCATATAGTAATCAAGGTCGCCCGCCTCAGCGCGGTAGCGGCGGTAAGGCAGATGGTAGTTATCCAGTTCGTTACCGAGATCCAGCCAGCTGCTGCTGAGGTTGTCATAAAACAAACCGAAGCTGACGCCATCGCGTTGCGTCAGGGTAAAGGGAATATGTTTATAGAGCGGGTCGGTGCTGGCAGCGTTGTAGCCCATCGCGTCGAGGTTGCGCATCTCAAAGCGACGGTTGACGCGGTTCAGGTCGCCGCTCTTCTCGCCCAGACCGTAAACCCGATCCTGGGGCTGACGACGCTGATAGTGCTCCACCCCATCCCCGTGCGCATTGAGCAGATAGGCGCCGGTGTGACGGTCGGCGGTGAGCGGCTGCCAGCTCTCACCATCAAACTGCTCCCAGCTCAGGCAGAGCGGCTGATGCACCGTAACCCGCAGCCGTGACGTGCTGAGGCGCAACTGCTGGGCATCGTGCTCAACCTGAAAGGGCGGCAGCGTAAAGCCGTCCAGCGCCTCACGATCCCGTCCCTGCCAGGGCACATCCGTGACCGGCGCAATGCTCCAGGTGCGGTCCAGCGCCAGCTCGCCATCGCGCTTCAGCAGAACGCGCATCAGCTTCTCCTCCAGCACGTAAAGCCGCAGGTGATGCCGCTCTTCGACCTTGAGTTCAACAAAGTGGTCAGCCTGCTGATGCAGCGTCCAGTTCTTCAGGGTTTTCATCACGATATCCTTATGGGTTAGCCGGGCGCTGGCGTCGTTCGGCGATCAGCATCACCAGGAAAACGGCACCAATCAGGTCAAAAAAGCCCATCGCCACAAACAGCGGATTAAAGCCGATGGTGTCGGCGGTGACGCCGATAATCAGCGAGAAGATAAAGCTGGCAATCCAGGCGCAGGAGCCGCGCATGCCGTTGACCGTCGCCATCTGACGGCGATCGAAACGCTCTACCACCAGCGCACTGAGCATGCAGGAGATGACCTGATGCCCGAAGCCACCGATGGAGATGAGCGCGATAGCCAGCAGGGGATCTTTCACCAGCGTCATCAGCGCCAGCGAAACCATTAACAGCGCGCCCGTCACCGAACTGGCGACAATCGAGTTGACGCGGGTAAAACCGAACCAGCGCACATAAATGCGGGTGAGATAACCGCTGGCGACGCTGCCAAGGTCAGCTGCGAGAAACGGCAGCCAGGCAAACATCACGATCTGCTTCAGATCCATGCCGCGCTCATTGGCGAGGTAGAGCGGCACCCAGAAGCTCAGCACCGCCCAGGCGGGTTCAGCCAGAAAGGCCGGAATCGCAATACCGTAAAACTTCTTCTCTTTACCAATCACTTTCAGCGCTTTGAAGAACGGCAGCTTCTCGCCGATGGCTTCGTTGTCCTGATTGATAAAGTCGCGCTCCTCAGCAGAAAGGCGCGGATGGCTTTGCGGAGCGTGATAGCCCCACCACCAGAAGAGCACCCACAGCAGCCCCAGGCCGCCCGTCAGCAGGAAGGCGCCCTGCCAGCCAAAGTTGATGTGGGAAACGTAGATAATGGGCGGTGCCAGCATCGCCCCGATGGAGAAGCCGACGCCCGCCCAGCCTGCTGCCACCGGCCGCTCTTTTTTCGGGAACCAGTCACCAATCGCTTTGGCGTTAGCTGGCGTGGCGGCCGCTTCAGACGCCCCCATGACAAAGCGCAGCAGCGCCAGATGCAGCCAGCTTCCGGCCCCGGCGTGCAGCAGACAGGTGACCGACCAGACCAGCGCACAGATCAGGAAGCCCATTTTCAGGCCGATCACATCGATCAGCCAGCCGCAGACCGGCTGAAACAGGGTGTAGGCCAGCTGGAACGCCGCCACCACCCAGGAGTACTGTTCGGTACTCATGTTGAGGCTGGTTTTGAGTTCCGGTGCCAGAATGCCGAGTGAGTTGCGGGTGATGTAGTTAACGGTCACACCCAGCAGGAACATCCCCAGCATCCACCAGCGTAAATTTTTAATCACGCGCACCGTGCGTGAAGCACTGACGGGTTTGGTTGTCGATTCGAGGCTCATAGTGCCACTCCTGATTTCCATTGATAAATCACACCGCCTGCTGGCGTACCGCGTGTCCTTTTAGCGAACTTAGAAAAGTGCGAAACGTGGGTACAGCCTCTTTTTTGCAACTCTTTTCATGGCAGGCTGATTACCGGCAGGAAATGACACTGGAACGCCCATCTGACGCGATTCAGCAGGTTATGAAAAATTTTTCACTGGCAGATTTGAAGGCGATCACAGAATGAAACAAAGGCTGAAAGTAAGCGAAATTGCGGCGCTGAGCGGCGTTTCGATCAGCACGGTGTCACGGGTACTGGCGGGCAAAGCCAATACCCGCCCCGCCACCCGCGACAAGGTGCTGGCCGTGGCGCAGCAGCAGGGTGTGCTGGATAACCTGCACAGCGGTCGCCTGCTGCTGAATAATCTGATGGTCTTCGCGCCGCCGCGTGCCTTCGACGTGCGCAGTGATATCTTCTACTACAAAGTGATTCAGGGGATCAGCCAGGCGGTGGAGCCGCACGAGGTGCGGCTGCGCTACTCTCCGCTGGAAGAGGTGGAGAGTGACGCGGCGCTGTTTATCGACAAGATGCAGCAGACCGAAGCGGCAATCCTGATCGGCATTGATGATGAGCACATTCATCAGCTGGCGGCGGAGATGAACAAACCCTGCGTGCTGATTAACGCCCGCGATCGCCGTATGCGGCTGCCTTCGGTTTCGCCGGATCATCAGCTGATTGGGGAGTTTTCAGCCCGCTACCTGTTTGAGCAGGGGCACCGGCAGATCCTGTCGCTGCACTGCCTGCGCCGCTATACCATGGAGCAGCGGCTGCAGGGCGTGCGTGACGCCTGGCATGCGATGAATCTGCGCTTCGACAGCCGTCAGCATCTGCTGACGCTGAACAGCTTCAGCAGCAATGAAGCGGCGGAACGGCTCGGTGAATATCTGCGCCACTGCCCGGACGTGCTGCGCCCGACCGCCATTCTGGCCAGCGGTGATTACATTGCCGCAGGTGCGGTCAGCGCGCTGGAGCAGGCGGGCCTGCGGGTGCCGCAGGATATTTCGGTCATGAGCATGGATGGCTTTAACCTGGCCGCCATCCACGATATTCCCCTGACCTCAGTGCAGGTGCCGCGTGATGAGCTGGGGGCCGCCGCCGTGAAAGTGCTGCAGGAGATGCGACTTAATCCTGCCACTCCGGCCGGCACCCTGCTGCTGAATGGCCGGCTGGTGGTGCGCGAATCGGTGCGCCGCATCCGCGACAACCTCAGCCATGCGCCGGTTCAGCAGCATGGCCTTTACGACTAACCCAGCGTTTTCAGCCGCAGTTCCGACGGCTGAGGACGCCCGAACAGGAAGCCCTGGAACAGCGTACAGCCCTCATCGCGCAGCTTCATAAACTGCTCATCGCTCTCCACCCCCTCGGCGGTGATCTGGATATCCAGACTGCGACTCATGCCGGTAATGGCCCGGATAATCGCCAGCGCCTCACGGCTGTCCCCCATGTCGTTAATAAAGGATTTGTCGATTTTGATTTTGTCGAACGGGAAGGATCGCAGATAGCTCAGCGACGAATAGCCGGTACCAAAATCATCCAGCGCAATCTGCACGCCCAGCGCCTTGAGATTCTGCAGGGTACGGATATTCCCCAGCGAATCATCCAGCAGCACCGATTCGGTGATCTCCACTTCCAGCCGCGCCGGATCCAGCCCGGATTCCTGCAGTGCGCCCTCCACCACCGGCACCAGCGAGCTGTTTTTAAACTGCAGCGGTGAGAGGTTAACCGACACCGACTGGTTGCCTTCCCAGCTCGCCGCTTCACGACAGGCTTCATAGAGCGCAAACGCGCCCAGCATATGAATCAGGCCGGTCTCTTCCGCAATCGGAATGAAGTCGTTGGGCATGATCAGGCCACGGATGGGATGATGCCAGCGCATCAGCGCTTCATAGCCAATAATGGTGTGGTGGTCGCCATTGGTGATGGGCTGGTAGTAGAGCCGCAGATGCCCGCCGCTGATCGCATCGCGCAGATCATTTTCAATCAGGCGGCGGCTGCGTGCCACGTCGTCCATCTCCAGCGTGAAGTGCTCAAAGCGGTTACGGCCGTTGCGTTTGGCCTCATACAGCGCCATGTCGGCACAGCGCAGCAGCTGTTCCGGCGTGTTGGTGATGGTGGTGCTGAGCGCAATACCGACGCTGAGCCCGACCGAGAGGTTATGACCTTCGATGTTGACCGGCGGACGAATGGCCTCGATCAGCCGCTGCGCGACTACGCTCGCCTCGTCACCGCTGGCAACCGACGGCAGCACGATGGCGAACTCATCGCCGCCGATACGCGCCAGGGTATCCTGATCGCGCAGCACGTTGCGCAGCCGCTTCGCCACACTGCGCAGCAGCTCATCGCCTATCTGGTGGCCCAGCGCATCGTTCACATTCTTGAAATTGTCCAGATCCAGGCAGAGCGCGGCGGTCTGACGCGGCGTCTGACCGGCGTTGCGCAGCGCTTCACTCAGGCGCTGGCGGAACAGGATACGGTTCGGCAGGCTGGTGAGGTTGTCATGGTGCGCCATGTGGTGAATGCGGGCATCTGCGGCGCGCTGGTCGGTCACATCTTCCACCAGCAGCATCAGATAGTTACGCCGTGCATCCTGACCATTAATCGCGGTGGCGCGGGTGTGCAGGATGCGCTCACCGCTGGCGGTCATCAGCAGCTGTTCACGCTCATGCATCCCCTCGCTGCGCAGCGCCACATCCGCCAGATTGTTGAAATAGTCGCTTAACTCAGGCGACATACACTCGTGCGGCCGTTTGTTGACGATCAGCGATTTCGACAGGCCAAACAGCTGCTGGGTACGGTCGTTGACCAGCAGAATCTCGCGGGTAATGGCATCTTCGACAATCACGCAGGAGGGGATGTTGGCGATGATGTTATCCAGAAAGCGGGAGAGCGCCGTTTTCTGGGTACTCTGGGCTTCCGCCAGATCGCGGGCGCGCAGCACCTGCTGCTCCTGCTCACGGCGTTCCGTCCGGTCGCGGGTGATCTTGGCGAAGCCGATCAGCTTGCCGTCATCGTCGTGAATCGCGTCGATCACCACGTGCGCCCAGAAGGCGCTGCCATCTTTGCGGTAGCGCCACCCCTCATCTTCGAAGCGACCGGTCTTCAGCGCAATGCCGAGGTTAGCTTCCGGCGTTCTGTTCAGCCGCTCCTGAGCGCTGTAAAACAGCGAGAAGTGCTGACCCACGACCTCTTCAGCCCGGTAACCTTTGGCGCGCTCGGCACCGGCGTTCCAGTTCACCACCACGCCGTCGATATCCAGCATATAGATGGCGTAATCCGTGACGCCCTCCACCAGCAGCCGGAAGCGTCGCTCCTGCTCGCGCTGCTCATTGCGTACGCGCTGCTGTTCGGTACAGTCGCGGGTGATCTTCGCGTAACCCAGCAGCTTACCCTGATCGTCACGGATCGTGTCGATCACCACGTGCGCCCAGAAGGCGCTGCCATCTTTGCGGTAGCGCCAGCCCTCATCTTCAAACCGGCCGGTGCGATAGGCGATCTGCAGGTTCTGGCTGGGAACGTGATTCAGACGATCCTGCGCGCTGTAGAAACGGGAAAAATGCTGGCCGACAATCTCTTCGGCTACATAGCCTTTGGCGCGCTGGGCGCCGGCGTTCCAGTTCACGACGTTGCCGTCGATATCCAGCATATAGATGGCGTAATCGGTGACGCCCTCCACCAGCAGACGGAAGCGCGCCTCCTGTTCCCGCTCTTTGCGCTGCTGCTCCTGCTGCCGTGTACAGTCGCGGCAGACCACAGCGAAGCCAACCAGCTGCGCCACATCATTGCGGATGGGATAGATCACCACATGCGCCCAGAAGGTGCTGCCATCTTTACGGCAGCGCCAGCCTTCGTAATCATAACGTCCCACGGTGGCGGCAATATCGAGTTCCCGCTGCGGCAGACCGCGACGACGATCCTCTTCGTTGTAAAACACGGCGGCATGCTGACCCATAATTTCTTCTGGCCTGTAACCCAGAACGTTCAGCCCGCCTTCATTCCAGCTGGCGACGGTTCCGTCCGGTTTGAGCATGGCGATCGCGTAGTCGATCACGCTTTGTACCAGCATGCGATAGATGACATCAGAGTTATTATCCATTGTTATTTGCCTGCTGCTCGGTAGCCTGGTCATGGCTTAGGAATGTTCTTAATACATCTGCGGAGACTACAGCGGAAATGGGCTGTGAAGACAAGTGTATTAAGAAGAATAACTAATCTTAACAGGGGAGTTATCGGCAGCGGTGAGCAAATGTTCAATGGTGTCGCGATCGGGGTGAGCGCGCGCGCCTAAGGCGCAGAGCGGGATTCCGGGAAGAGAGGGAAAAGCGCGAGGCGGGCTCGCGCATCGTTATTCAGCAGCGTGTCTGAAGCACCTTCCCTTATGGCTGCGGCTGCATGGCGGCAATCGGCTGCCAGATTTCTGTCAGTGCGCCCTCTTTACCGGTGAAGGGATCCTGGGTCGGCAGAGGCACTTTTTTCACCTGCTCCTGCGCCATTTTCAGTTTCGCTGGCTCATCGCGCAGTGTCTCGGGCGACATCCCGCGTGGATAGGCTCCGACCACCATAAAGTCTTCACTGGCGCTGACCTGCCGGTGGCCGACGCCCGCCGGGATCAGCACCGCATCGCCGGCGCGCAGCGTCACCATCCGGCCACTGTCACCGCCAAACAGCACTTCCGCCCAGCCTTCAGCCACACCCAGCAGCTCATGGGTGTTGGGGTGGTAGTGGGTGTAAGGAAAAATCGGATAGCGCCAGGCGGGTGGCCAGCCGTTTTCTTCGAAGGTTTTCTCAAACCATGCGGCGATCTCCTCCTCTTCCGGCACCACGCGTGGCCAGATAATCAGAGGTAACGGGTTATTCGGCACGCCGCCCGACGGAATGGCGAGCATCAGGTGCTGAGGATTGTCAGACGCCCCGGCCGAAAAGGTGCCAGCGGCAAAAGACATCATCAATAACAGACTGGAGGATGGGGTACGCATGCAGGTTCTCCGCTTTTTTATCAGTGTGGCAAACCTGCGCCATAATGCAATGTGCGCCAGGCGACAGAATTGAGATAATTGACTGATATTGCTGACTAAAGCCAAATGCGGCGTTAACTACAGGGTGTTACCCGCCCTGCACCACCACGGGAAGCGGTTCTGACTGCGGTAAAATGTTGCAAAATGTCAGGCCGCCCGGAGCAGGACTCTGGTCACGGTTCAACTGTTATATAAAAATCGCACAGATCTGTTTCTGATATCCTTGACTGTTATCTGTTCTAATCGCTAGCAGATCACAGAGAGGTAACCAATGGACGCTATTAAACAAATCCTGATTGACGAGATCGCCACGCTTAACCGCGAAGAACGTCGCGACAATTTGCCGCGCTTCAGCCTCTCGTTTCTGAAAAACCATCCCGGCCTCTGGGCGGTGATGTACCTGTGCTATGGCCTGTGCGTTGCGCTGATTTTCACGACCGAGATGCTCGGCTGGCCCGCCTTCTGGTTTGCGACCATCTTTGTCCTGGTGATGAGCCTGCTGATGCTGATGGACATCAACCCGAAATATCGCTTTGAGGATATCGACGCACTCGATCTGCGCGTCTGCTACAACGGTGAATGGTATTACGTTCAGCCGGTGCGCGAGCAGGCCGTTTCGCGGATTCTGTCGCTGCCCGAGACGCCGGAACGGGTGAAGAGCGGCATCCAGCGTCTGCTGTCGCAAAAAGGCGAAGTCGATTTTTATGATGTCTACTACCTGACCTGGGGCCATCAGGAAGCGGCGCGGGTTTAATCTGCCCCGCTTTCCGCCATTAACCGACCCAGCGTTTCGATTGCCGCCTCGGCCCGGCTGTCCCACGGCCAGGCGGTATTCAGCCTGAAGCAGTGACTGAACTGCTCTCCTGCCGAAAATAACTGTCCCGGTGCAATACTGATCCCCTGCGCCAGCGCGCGCTGATAAAGCCGGGTGGTATTGATCCGTTCCGGCAGCGTCACCCAGAGAAAATAACCGCCGAGCGCCTCACTGAGTGTGGCCTGGGGTGGCAGCACCTTCAGGAGCGCCTGGCGCACCATCTGCTGTCGCTTCGCCAGGATCTGCCGCAGGCGCTTCAGGTGGGTGTCATAACGCCGTGTCGCCAGAAAATCCGCCAGTGCCAGCTGCATGGGCGCGCTGGTCGAGAGCGTGCTCATCAGTTGCAGCCGCTGAATGCGCTGCGCATGCTGTCCCGCCGCCACCCAGCCAACGCGAAATCCCGCCACCAGCGATTTTGAAAATGACCCACAGTGCAGCACGTTGCCCTGACGATCCCAGGCTTTGGCCGGCAGCGGCGCGACATCGCCTGTCCAGAGTTCGGCATAGACATCATCTTCAATCATCGGCACCTGATAGCGCGCCAGCAGCGCCACCAGCTGCTGTTTGCGTTCCGGGGTCAGGGTGACGCTGAGCGGATTCTGCAGGGTGGTCATCAGCCAGCAGGCTTTTACCGGCCAGCGCTGCAGCGCCTCCTCCAGCTGAACGAGATCGATGCCCTGTTTTGCATCCACCGGGATCGCCAGCGCTTTCAGCTTGAGCCGCTCAATCGCCTGCAGCGCGCCATAAAAACCGGGATGCTCAATCACCACGTAATCGCCCGGCTCGGTAAGGGATTGCAGGCTGAGATTCAGCGCCTCCAGCGCTCCGCTGGTGATGACAATTTCATCCGGTGACAGCGTGATGCCCTGACGCGCATAGCGCTGCGCCAGCAGCTGTCGCAGCGTGGCGTTACCGGGCGGCAGGTTATGCAGCGCATCGGTTGGCGTGAGGTGATGGGAGACATTCGCCAGCGAGCGCATCAGCTGACGCTGCGGAAACAGCGCGGGGTCGGGAAAGGCGGAGCCAAACGGCACAATCGCCGGATCGCGCGTTGCCTGCAGCACATCAAACACAAAGTCGTTGATATCCACCTGCTCGCTGATCGCCACGCTCATGGGCGCGGGTGCCAGCGCGCGGGGTGCGACGTAGTATCCCGACTGGGGACGGGAGACGATCCAGCCCTGGCTCTCCAGCAGCTCATAGGCGTGCAGCACCGTCATCAGGCTGACGCCCTGCTGCGCCACCTGCTGGCGCAATGAGGGTAAGCGTGTGCCCGGCAGCCAGATGCCGGCCTCTATCTGCTGCTGAATCTCATCCATCAATCGCTGGTATTTCGCCACGGCTCATCTCTCCTTGTCTGACCGCGTGACTTTACCACGCGCGGCGGCCAATGACAGGCGGCATGAACCGCTTATACAGCCCCGTCGCACTGACGTAACGCGCACGGGACGCTTTTTCAGCCCCGACGCGTGCGTCAGACCGCTGCCACCTCTGGCGTCAGCGGCCGATCAACATCCGCAGTCAGGCCCGTGCTGGCCACCGTTTCTTCAGTTTCTGCCGCCACAAAGTCGGTCAGCTCCGGCACCCGCTCCGGCGGAACCGGCTTGCCCAGCAGATAGCCCTGCAGCGTATTGCAGCCCAGGCTGGTCAGAAATGCCTGCTGTTCGGCGGTCTCTACCCCTTCAGCCACCACTTTAAGTTGCAGCGACTGCGCCAGCGCCACGATGGCCGACACGATGGTGGCATCCTCTTTCTGATGCTGCAGCTCGTTCACAAAGGCCCGGTCGATCTTCAGTTCGCTGGCCGGTAATCGCTTCAGATAGAGCAGGCTCGAGTAGCCGGTGCCGAAATCATCAATCGAGGCTTTCACGCCCAGCCGGGTCAGCTCGGTCAGGATACGCACGCTCTCATCGGGATCGCGCATCGCGGTGGTTTCTGTCACCTCCAGGGTCAGCAGCTCGGCCGGGATCTGATGTTTTGCCAGCGCCTCAACCACCGTCTCCACCAGATTCGACTGCTCAAACTGCAACGCCGAGAGGTTAACCGCCACCGACCAGTGCGGGTGCCCCTGCAGATGCCACTGGCGCAGCTGGCGGCAGGCTTCCTGAATCACCCAGTTTCCGATATTGACAATCATCCCGGTCTTTTCCGCCATCGGCAGAAATTTGTCGGGCGACAGCAGGCCGTGCTGCGGATGCTGCCAGCGCAGCAGCGCCTCAAAACCGAGGATCGGACCACGCGGGGCGCAGAATTTTGGCTGGTAGAACAGGCGCAGCTCATCATTATCCAGCGCCTGCCAGAGATCGTTATTCAGCTGCAGCTGACTCTGTGCCTGGATATTCATGGAGGGCTGAAAGAAGGTATAGCCGTTGCGGCCATTATTTTTGGTGTGGTACATCGCCGCATCCGCATTGAACATCAGCTCCCGCTCATCCACTCCGTCGCCGGGATAGACGGCAATTCCGAGACTCAGGGAAACCACCAGTTCATAGCGGGAGATATCAAACGGACGATCCACCGCTTTGACCAGCTTATCGGCGACGGCCGCGGCATCATTGGGATCGTCAATCTCCACCAGCAGCACGAACTCATCGCCGCCAAGCCGCGCCAGCGTGTAGTAGCCGGTCATCTGCTGACTCATTCTCTCGGTTACGCCAACCAGCAGACTGTCACCAATATGGTGACCAAAGGCGTCGTTAACCGCCTTGAAGCCATCCAGATCCATAAACATCAGGGCGAACTGCGTCTGTTCACGGTTCGCTTTGTTGATCGCCTGCTCCAGCCGATCTTCCAGCAGGATGCGGTTTGGCAGCCGTGTCAGGTTATCGTGCAGCGCCAGCTGGGCCAGCTCGCGATTCGCCTCCGCCAGAGAGCTGGCGAGAATCGAGGTGCGCGCCTGCATCCGCGCATCCAGCATGGAGACCAGCAGGGTAATTCCCAGGATAGAGAGGGTGACTACGGTGACCAGAATCGCCAGCCAGTTGCTGTTGACGCCCTGCCCCACCGAATGACTGTGCGCGGGAAACTCGGCGGCCATCATGCCGGTGTAGTGCATGCCTGCAATGGCAAACCCCATCACCACTGCGGCGCCAATCCGCAGCAGCGTGACCCGGCTGGTCTGCCCCTCGCGCAGGTTAAAGGCGAGCCACAGCGCCGCGCCAGAAGCCGCCAGGGCGATGACTACCGACAGTCCTACCCAGCCCCACTGCCAGACGATACCGGGCGAGAACATCAGGGCCGCCATGCCGGTGTAGTGCATCGCCACCACGCCGCTGCCGAGGATCAGCGCGCCGCCCGCCAGCCGCGGCCAGGGCAGATCGCTATGGCAGACCAGCCACAGCGCAAATATCGACGCACACACCGCGATGGCGGCAGAGAGCGCGGTCAGTGAGGCGTTGTAGCTCATCACCATATCCATGTTCATCGACAGCATGCCGATAAAGTGCATCGCCCAGATGCCGATCCCCATGGAAAAACCGCCGCCGAACAGCCAGACCAGCGCGACTTTGCCGGTCGAATGCACCACCCGTCCTGCCATATCCAGCGCGGTAAACGAAGCCAGCATCGCGACCAGAATCGAGACGATAACAATAAAAGAGTCGTATGAGGTCGCTAACATAGTGCATTCCCGCGAAAAGCCGTGCTTGTGGTTAGACAGAGAGTTCTGACAGTGTTTTTTTGTTATCGGCACCGCCCGGCGGTTAATGAGCCGCGCAGGCTGCGTGCTTTCACTTACTCTGATTG
The DNA here is from genome assembly GCF_059731105.1 of Type-F symbiont of Plautia stali. NCBI lineage: Bacteria > Pseudomonadati > Pseudomonadota > Gammaproteobacteria > Enterobacterales > Enterobacteriaceae > Type-F symbiont of Plautia stali. The sequence continues at coordinate 3,419,529 of NZ_AP035909.1, forward strand.
CTGAAAACTATCGTGACGTTCAGCCCGAGAGTGACGCCACCGGCTGCCGCCGTGAGGCGAAACGGAACGCGTCAACCCGATCCGCCGGGGTCGGTTTACCCAGCAGATACCCCTGCAGGGCATCAAAGCCTAAGCTGGTGAGTAAATGCTGCTGCTCTTCGGTTTCCACCCCTTCCGCCACCATCCGCAGGTTGAGACTCTGCGCCAGCGTCAGCATGGCGCTGACCACCGTTGCATCTTCACTGCCGGGCCGCAGGCAGTTGATAAAGCTGCGGTCGATTTTGAGTTCGCAGGCATCCAGATCTTTGAGATGCAGCAGGTTGGCATAGCCGATGCCAAAATTATCAATGGCGACGCTGATACCCGCCTGCTGCAGTTCGCGGATGCGCTGCTGGCTGAACAGCGGGTCACGCATGGCTATCGTTTCGGTGATCTCCAGCATCAGCGCGCTGGCTGGCAGCTGGAAGTGCGCCAGCGTCCGGGTCAGCGTGGTCAGCAGATCGCGCTGATGAAACTGCAGGGCGGAGAGGTTCACCGACACCGTCCAGTCACTGTGGCCCTGATTGTGCCAGCTTCTCAGCTGGCGGCAGGTCTCCTCGATCACCCAGTTGCCAAGCGCGACGATCTGGCCGGTCTTTTCGGCGCGCGGCAGAAACAGCTCCGGCGTCAGTAACCCGCGCAGCGGATGCTGCCAGCGCAGCAGCGCCTCGAATCCCAGTAACAGGGTGCCGCCGGAACTGAATTTGGGCTGATAGAACAGGCGCATCTGCTGGCGCTCTATCGCCTCCCACAGATCGTTCGCCAGCTCCAGCTGATGCTGAGTCGCATCGCTCATCGCCGGTTCAAACAGGCACCAGCCATTGCGCCCGTTGTGTTTGGTGTGATACATCGCCGCATCCGCATTAAACAGCAGCTCATGCCGGTTTCGTCCGTGCAGCGGAAAGATTGCAATGCCGGCGCTGAGTGATACGTGCAGCACATAGCGGTCAAGTTCAAAGGGGGTGCTGATCACCTTAACCAGCTTTTGCGCCAGCTGACGGGCTGGCGTGATATCCAGCGCCTCTGCCATCAGCACAAACTCATCGCCGCCCAGACGCACCAGCAGCATCGTGGTCGTGAGCTGGCTGCGCAGCCGCTCCGCGACTGCGACCAGCAGGCGGTCACCGACGTGATGTCCCCAGGTGTCATTCACCGCTTTGAAGCCATCCAGATCCATATAGAACACGGCAAAGCGGCTCTCCTGCAGCATCGCCTGCTTAATCGCCAGATCGAGCTGCTGCTCCAGCATGACCCGGTTCGGCAGCGCGGTCAGGTTGTCGTGCATCGCCAGCTGGCGCAGCTCCTGGTTGGCACGATTGAGCCGCGCCGCCAGCCGTGCCGCGCGCAGCTGAGCATCCAGCATGGAACTCAGCAGCGTGACGCTCAGAATAAGCAGGGTAATCAGCGTTACCCATACCGCCAGCCCCGGATTGCTGAGGCCATGCGGCTGCATGGTGCTGCTCGGGCTGAACCGTGCGGCGGCCATGCCCACGTAGTGCATACCGGCGATGGCGATCCCCATCACCAGGGAAGCCAGACTGCGCATCAGCAGCAGATGCTGCTCCCCCTGGCGCAGATGAAACGCCAGCCACAACGCCAGCGCAGAGGCCACAAAGGCGATCAGCACAGAGAGGGCGACCAGCAGAGGATTCCAGTCAGGTCCCGGTTCAATCAGCAGCGCAGACATGCCGAGATAGTGCATGACCACCACCCCCGCGCCCAGGATCAGACTGCCGCGCAGCAGCCGGAAACGGGTGAGATGTACGCCTCCCACCGTCTGTCCGAAAGCCAGCATGGCGGCCAGAATCGCCACCAGCAGCGAGCCTGCCGTCAGCGGTACGTCATAGCGCATCGTCATCGGCATCATCATCGCCAGCATGCCGATAAAGTGCATGGCCCAGATGCCAATTCCCATGGCGGTGCCGCCGACCAGCAGCCAGAATCGGGCAGGCCAGCCCTGGGAGACCGCCACACGTCCGGCGGTATCCAGGGCTGTAAAAGAGGCAACAAACGCCACGATCAGCGAAATGCCGATCAGGACGTTATCCCAGGTGATATGCAGCATGTGCCACTCCTCACCACCCGTGCTGAACGGGTGCTGTGTAAAGTCTGATAAGTCATCTGAAAACCCCCGCGGGGGTGAAAGTTATTTAATGCCGGTATTTCGCCAGGGATTATTTCCGGCAAAACCCGCCCGCCAGCGCAGGAGAACGATGCGCAGCATCCTGTTCCCGCATCCGCTAAGCGAGCCGGTTAATCGTTATTATGTCTGATTGATACAGCAACATATTACCGAAGCGGAAAGCCTGTACGCGAGGAAAAAAACAGGAATTTCTGCTTTCCCGTTACGCTTACACACCTTGCTATTACTGGGTTATCGGCTGAAGTGACCATTAGATTAGTGAAAAATAATCAGGAGCACTTCGCCAGACGCGTTAACTGTTCTATAGTAAGTAAAACTGATATAAATCAGCACCCTTAAGTCTAAGATTTTTCTTAAGACAGCCCCGTTGCGGGCACTGCTTTATTTATTTCTTATTTTTGGGCCAAATCGTTAATTAATACCAGGTGAAAAAGCACTGACTCCTGATAATCCGTAAGGAAATATTATGAAACTCAAGCTTTTTCTGTGTGCTGCTGCGGGATTAACGCTGTCACTTCCGACCTTAACCCAGGCGGCAACCACCTCCGGGACCATCAATGCCACCCTCACGCTGACCACCGGTTGCCTGGTCAACGGTCAGTCCGCCACGGCAGGTGTTAACTTCGGTACGCTGAACTTTGGTAGCAGCGCCGCCACCTTTGATACGCTGAACGCCACCCTGGTGGGCGCCGCCGGTAACGGCATCTACGTGCGCTGCACCACCGGTCAGGACTATAACGTGGTGGTGACCAGCAGCAACGCGGCGCCAGCGACTATCTATGGCACCGCCTCTGCGTCACCGCGCTATTTGCTGCTGGGATCGGACAATGCGCAGGGCATCGCCTATACCCTCTACAGCGATGCCTCCTTCACTACCGCGATCGCCAACAATACGCCGATTGCCGCCAGCGGCACCAACGATCCGACGCTGGGCACCAACTACGCCATCTATGGCCGGGTGGTCGGCGGCGGCTTTAACCCGCTGATTCCGGCCGGAACCTACACCGATACCATTAACGTCGCCGTGAATTATTAACTGCAGCCGCAGGTCAATGAGGGTGGTTCTCTGGCGATCCTGCCTGATGATCGCACGTGCTTTGCCTCTGCTGACAGGGAGCGTCAGCGCCTGGGGGCTGCCCACCAGCACCTTTCAGGTCTCCGCATCGATCGTGGCAGGCTGCGTGATATCCGGTACCAATACCGGCGTTTTCGGCACGCTCAATTTCGGCACGCAGTCTGGCGTGGCGACAGCGACCGTCAACGCCAGCTTTCTGCAGAGCACGACCATCAATCTCGCCTGCACACCCGGCACCACGCTGAGCATGAGCATCAATCAGGGCAATAACTACACCACCACCCGCAACCTGAAGCTGCCCAATTTCAGCAATACCGTTCCCTATACGCTCTTTAGCAATGCCAGCCGCACCACGGTGATCCCGGTCAACCAGGCCGTGCCGCTGAGCTACAGCAATGCCGGTAACATTACGCTGCCGATTTATGGCCAGCTGCAACTTCCCGGCACCGCGCGCGCCGGCGTTTATACCGACACGCTGACCGTCACCCTGAGCTGGTGAGGCGATAAAAAACAAGGATATGATCATGAAGTCACTGTGCGCTCTGCTGCTGCTGAGCCCCACCCTGCTCTCTCCGGCCTTCGCCGCTAACTCGGTGATGATCTGGCCCATCGATCCCGCCATTAATCCTGACGAGAAAGCCAGCGAACTCTGGCTGGAAAATCGCGGTAACAGCACCACGCTGATGCAGATCCGCGTCTTCAGCTGGCAGCAGGTCAGCGGCCAGGAGCAGTATCAGACTCAGCAGCAGGTGGTGGCCAGCCCGCCGATGGTGCGGATGGAGCCGGGCCAGAAGCAGCTGGTCAGGCTGATTAAACAGACGCCGCCTGCGGCCGGTAAAGAGCTGGCCTATCGGGTGGTGCTGGATGAGATCCCGGCGCCGCGCAATCCCGGTGAGAATCAGGCCGGGCTGACGTTTCAGATGCGCTATTCCGTGCCGTTGTTTGTCTATGGCACCGGGCTGAACACCGACAGCGCCCGGCCGGTGCTGCGCTGGCAGCAGGTCAGCGACGGCGGCAAGCGCTGGCTTCAGCTGACTAACAGCGGCAGCGGCCACGCCCGGCTGAGCAATGTCACGATTGGCGGTCGCCAGCTGGGGGAAGGATTGTATGGCTATGTGCTGGCGGACAGCATGCATCGCTGGCCGCTCACCTCCCCGGTCAGCGGCGAGCTGAGCGCTGAGGTCAACAAGCGCCCGTGGCGCAGCGCGGCTCAGAAGTAAGTGCTGAATGAAACGCTACCCGCTTCATCCCTGTGCGCTGGCGGTTGCCAGCCTCTGCTACGCCTGCTCGCCGGATAGCGTGCTGGCGGAGACTTACTCCTCCCTGCCACCGCCGCCGAGCCTGCAGTCCCGCGACAGCGGCCAGCAATATATGCTGGAGCTGGTGGTGAATCAGCAGGCAGAGGGCAATATCGTACCGGCAGAGCAGCGCGACGGTCACTTCTGGCTGCGCAGCGGCGATCTGCAGCGTGCCGGTCTGCCGCGGGAAAAGCTGGGCCAGCAGCCGCAGGTCGATGTCAGCAGCCTGCCTCTGGTCAGGGTGGACTATGATGCTGCGCGGCAGCGGCTGCTGCTGACCGTGCCGCCAGAGTGGCTGCCCGGCCAGGTGATCGGCGAGGCGAAAAACGGGCCGCGCTATCCGGGACGGACCAGCAGCGGCGCGCTGCTTAACTACGATCTTTACGCCAGCCGCACCGACAACAGCGGCACCCGCCTCTCCGCCTGGAATGAGCTGCGGCTGTTCGGGGAGGCCGGGCACCTCTCCAGCAACGGCGTCTGGCAGCAGCAGCTGGAAGGCAGTTCCTCTTATCAGGATGATGGCTACATCCGCTACGACACCTGGTGGAGCAACGAAGATGAAAATGCGGCGGTGAGCTGGCGGGTCGGGGATCTGGTCAGCGACTCGCTCGCCTGGGGCAGCAGCGTGCGGCTCGGCGGCATCCGCATCGGTCGCGACTTCAGCATCCGGCCCGATCTGGTCACCTACCCGCTGCCCGCCTTTTCCGGCCAGGCCGCCGTCCCCTCCACTGTGGATCTGTTTATTAATGGCTATCGCTCCAGCCAGGCGAACGTGCAGCCTGGCCCCTGGTCGCTGACCAATGTCCCGTTCGTCAACGGCGCGGGTGATGCAGTGATCACCACCACCGATGCAACAGGCCGTCGCGTCACCACGACCATGCCCTTTTACGTCTCCAGTAACCTGCTGAAAGCGGGACTGTCGGATTACGCCTTTTCCGCCGGGGCGATCCGCGAGAACTACGGTATTAAAAATTTCGATTACGGACAGGCCGCCGCCAGCGGCGCGTATCGTTATGGCATGACCGACTGGCTGACGCTGGAGAGCCAGGCCGAAGGCAGCGAAAACCTGGCAATGGGCGGGCTGGGCGGCCAGCTGCGCGTCGGCAGCTGGGGGGTGGTAAACGGCGCGGTGGCGCAGAGTCAGCTGGATGGCGAGCGCGGCGGGCAGTACAGCTGGGGTTATCAGTACAACAACCGCTGGTTCAATTTCGGCACGCAGCAGACCCGGCGCAGCCGCGACTTTGGCAACCTGGCGCTGGTCGGCAGCCGTGCCGGAAGTCAGGCAGATAGCCGCTTCGCGCTGTCGCGCCGCAGTGCGCAGTACAGCGCCAGCGTCTCACTGAACCGTTTTGGCAGCGTCGGCGCAGCCTTTATCGATATTACCGACGGTCAGGGCGACCGCACCCGCCTGTGGAATCTCTCCTGGAGTAAAAACCTGTGGGGCAACAGCAGCCTCTACGTCTCCGCCAGTCGCGATCAGCAGGAGAAGAGCTGGACCGGCGCGATCTCACTGGTGATCCCCTTTGGCGAACAGGGCAGTGCCGCGATCAGCACCGAACGCGACCGGCGCGGCCGCAACAGCCAGCGCATCTACGCCTCACGCGCCATGCCCAGCGACGGCGGATTCGCCTGGGATGCCTCCTGGGCGAATCAGAGCGGTGACAGCGGCGATTACCGTCAGGGCAGCCTGCGCTACCGCAACAACCAGGTTGACGCCTCGGGAGGCTTTTATGGCGACGACGACAACCTCACGCAGTGGGCCGATCTCTCCGGCGCGCTGGTGCTGATGGACAACAGCGTCTTTGCCGCCAACGCCATCAACGACGCCTTTGTGCTGGTGAAAACCCGCTACCCCGACGTCAACGTCCGCTACGAGAATCAGTCGATGGGACGAACCAACCAGCAGGGCTATCTGCTGGTGCCCACCATCAGCAGCTACTACCCGGCTAAATATGATATCGACACCCTGGATCTGCCCGCCGATATGACCACGCCGCAGGTTGAGCAGCGCGTTGCCGTCCGGCGTCAGAGTGGCTATCTGCTCAACTTCCCGGTGGAGAAGCTGCGATCGGCCAGCGTGATTCTGGTCGATGCGCAGGGCCAGCCACTGCCGGTCTCAAGCCAGGTCGTGCGGCCCGATCATCCTACAGAGTATGTGGGCTGGGATGGGATTGTCTGGATGGAGGCGCTGACGGTCAGCAATCCGATCGCGGTGGTCACGCCCGACGGCCGCCGCTGTGAAACCGAACTGCACATCGCCAGCGGTCAGCCGCAGGCGCTGAAAACCTATGGCCCGCTGACCTGTCCGCTGCCTGCACCGGCCACAGGCAGCGCCGCCACGCCCGCTGATACTTTCTCTTCCGGAGCGCGACCATGATAAAAACTCTGCTGAAATGGCTGATCCCTGCGGGCCTGCTGCTCTGTCTGCCATCGCTGGGTTATGCTGCCTGTACCCTTCCCGCCTCCACCGCCAGCTTCGGCTCCCTCACGACATTTGTGGCGAATACCACCGTGAACGCCACCACCACAAACGCCAACGTCAACTGTGGCTCGGGCAGCGCGCTCTCGCTGCTGGGTAATAACCAGATTACGTTTCAGCTGACCGGCGCGACGAATGTCAGCGGCACGCGCGGCACCCTGAAACGCAGCGGTGACACCGGCAGCGATAATGTGCCGGTGCGGCTCTGCACCGACAGCGCCTGCGCCAGTGAACTGACGATTGGCGGCGCGGCCTACGTCTATGGGTCACAGACGCTGGTCAATCTGGCGGGGTTACTGGGCAGCCTCAACTTCGCTATCCCGGTTTACCTGCGCACCGTTCCCGGTCAGGTGGTGGCCGCCGGCACCTATCAGGTGACGCTGAACATGGCCGTGACGTATCGCGTCTGTACCAGTGTCAGCGTGGGAAACGTCTGCTTAAGCGAACAGAATGGCAGTGGCGTGATCCCGATAACCGTGACCGCCACGCTCACCAATGACTGCACCACCATTACCTCGCCCAACATCAGCTTCGGCAGCGCGCCGCTGGTCGGCAGCTTCTCTGCGGTGTCGCAGACCATCAATGTGCTGTGCAGCAAAGGCAGCACCTATACGGTCGGCCTGAGTAATGGCAGCTATCCCGTGAGCAGCGTGAGAAATATGGCGAGCGGAACGAATCGTCTGAGCTATGAGATCTACAAAGGCACGACCAGCAATCGCTGGGGACCCTCAGGGACGGAGCGCTGGAGCAGCACGACCTCGACCACAGTCTCTGCGGATGGACTGACGCGCGGCTTTAACTACACCGCGCGCATCCTGACGACGCAGGCCACGCCGCCCGCCGGAAACTACAGCGACAGCGTGGTGGTCGATTTAGCCTTTTAGAGCGAGGCGCTGACCGGCGTACCGCTGTGGCGCAGTTGATACTGCTTCACCATCCGGCCTATCAGCAGGGTGCCGATCAGCCCGCAGATGGCCGCAAAGGTCAGCCAGACGCCCGGCATCGCCTTGTCGCCGGTGGCGTGGATCAGGTAGCTGGAGATGGCAGGGGTAAAGCCGCCAAACAGCGCCGTCGCCAGGCTGTACGCCATGGAGAAACCGGCCGCGCGCACTTCAGCAGGCATGATTTCTGCCAGATAGACCACCATCGCCCCGTTGTAGCTGGCATAGAGAAACGACAGCCACAGCTCTGCTTCCAGCAGATGGGCGAAGCTGGCTGAACCGACCAGCCAGTGCAGCACCGGCCAGGTGGTGACAATCATCAGCAGGGTACAGGCGATCAGCAGCGGACGACGCCCGATGCGGTCCGACAGCGCGCCCATCAGCGGCAGCCAGAAGAGATTGGAGACGCCGACGCAGAGCGTCACCATGAACGCCTGCTTATCACTCATCATCAGCACGGTTTTGCCAAAGGTCGGGGTAAAGGCGGTGATCATGTAGAACATCACCGTGGTAGTGACCACCATCAGCATCCCCGCCAGCACCAGCGCCCAGTTGCTGGCGACCGAGCGCATGATCTCCGTCATGCGCGGATGATGCTTGCGTTTGCTGAACGCTTCGGTCTCTTCCAGCGTGCGACGGATATAAAACAGGAACGGCACAATCAGACAGCCCACCACAAACGGGATACGCCAGCCCCACTCCGTCACCGCCTCTTTCGCCAGCAGATGGTTCAGCATCAGACCCAGCAGGGCGGCGAAGATCACCGCAATCTGCTGACTGCCCGACTGCCAGCTGACGAAAAAGCCTTTGCGCCCTTTCGGCGCCACTTCGGCCAGGTAGACCGACACGCCCCCCAGCTCAACGCCCGCGGAGAAGCCCTGCAGCAGGCGTCCCAGCAGGATCAGAATCGGCGCCGCAGCGCCCAGCGTGGCGTAACCCGGCACCAGCGCGATAGTCAGGGTGCCAATCGCCATCAGGCCCAGCGTCAGCAGCAGGCCTTTGCGGCGACCATGATGGTCGATGTACGCGCCCAGAATAATCGCCCCCAGCGGGCGCATCAGAAAGCCTGCGCCAAAGGTCATCAGGGTCAGCATCAGGGAAGCGAACGGGTCATCGCCGGGGAAGAAGGTTTTAGCAATGGCCGTGGCGTAGTAGCCAAAGACCATGAAATCGTACATCTCCAGGAAGTTACCACTGGTGACGTTGAAGATGGTTCGGGCGGCGCTTTTCGGGGGCTTTTGTAAAGACGGGGCGTGACTCATAACGGCTTCCTGTTGTTTTTTAGCCGTTTTAGCCTGCCTGCCGCGAGAATAATGTGACCTGGCTCACCATTGCACTTTACAATTCTATGTACATAAGTAACAACAAATTAACAATACGGACCAGCCAGCATAAGTGATCGGTGTCACGGCGGATCAGCCAGATATCATCTGGTCAGCAGAGGGCCATAAAAAAAGGCGACTGCCTCAGTCGCCTCTTTGTCGTGCCGGATAACCTGCTATTTCTTCACGGTTTCCATGCCCATCAGACCAATTTTCAGATAGCCCGCCGTGCGCAGCTTATCCATCACGCTCATCAGCGTTTCATAATCGACCGACTTGTCGGCCTGGAAGAAAATGGTGGTCTCTTTATTGCCCTGGGTCTGGCTGGTCAGCACATTCACCAGTGAATCCGGCGTCACCGCGTCGTTACCGACGTAAAGCTGCTTATCCGCTTTAATCGACAGGTAAACCGGTTTTTCCGGACGCGGCTGCGGCGCGCTGGTAGAGGCGGGCAGATTGACGCGCACGTCGACCGTGGCCAGTGGCGCGGCCACCATAAAGATGATCAGCAGCACCAGCATGACGTCGATAAACGGCGTCACGTTGATCTCATGCATTTCACCATCGGTTTGCAGATCGTCGTTTAATCGCATTGCCATAAGAACTTACCCTAAGCGCAGTTTCTGAGCCGCTGCAGGACGCGGAACCTCAGTCGCCACGGTGCCCAGGTCGATGTCACGGCTCTGCAGCAGCATCACCTGCGCAGCGACATCACCCAGCGAGGCTTTGTAGTTGGCGATCATGCGGGCAAAAACGTTGTAGATCACCACCGCCGGGATCGCCGCGACCAGGCCAATCGCGGTCGCCAGCAGCGCTTCGGCGATACCCGGTGCCACCACCGCCAGATTGGTGGTCTGGGTTTTGGCGATACCGATAAAGCTGTTCATGATGCCCCAGACGGTGCCGAACAGACCGATAAAGGGCGCGACAGAACCGATGGTCGCGAGGAAGCCATTTCCGCGTCCGGCGTGGCGGCTGAACGCAGCAACGCGGCGCTCCAGGCGGAAGCTGGTGCGATCTTTAATGCCGTTGGTATCTTCCACACCTGCCGACAGCGTCAGTTCATTCTGCGCATCGTTCAGCAGTACGACGCTGTGACTGTGATCGGTAAACGACTGGGCAATGCGGGCGGCGTCATTCAGACTGCGCGCTTCGCCCAGCGCCAGCTGCTCGCGCTTCAGGCGGCGCTTCGCGGCGCTGAGTTCGGCATATTTGCCAAAGAATATCGCCCAGGTCACTACGGAGGCCAACAACAGGCCAATCATGACCACCTTTACCACGATATCGGCATGCTGATACATGCCCCAAACGGAGAGGTCCGTTTGCATCAAATCACTGGCTACCACGCTGCTTCTCCAACTTCATATACAGGGATGCGGGACAAGCGCGAATAATAGCAAAATAATGGCGAATTGATAGTAGTTCTCATTACTATTTACAAACTCTGACCGCCCGCTTTGCCGTGACCCGCGCGGCTTTCAACCCGCTTTTTATCCTGCTCTCTGTTCTGATAATCGCCATTGAGTCTCAACCCTGCTGGCCGTTTCGTGGTAACGTGAGAGCTTAGTCAGAAGCGGCAAGGGCGACTCATGACCACCAGAAAAATTGATACCACGCTCGTCAGTGCAGGACGCAGCAAGCGTTATACCCAGGGTTCGGTGAACAGCGTGATTCAGCGCGCTTCCTCGCTGGTTTTTGATACGGTCGCGGAGAAAAAACGCGCGACCGCAGGACGGGCAAAAGGTGAACTCTTTTATGGCCGTCGTGGCACCCTGACGCACTTCGCGCTGCAGGATGCGATGACAGAGCTGGAAGGCGGCGCGGGCTGCGTGCTCTACCCCTGCGGTGCGGCAGCGGTGGCGAATGCGATTCTGGCCTTCGTCGAAGCGGGCGATCATCTCCTGATGAGCGGCGCGGTCTATGAACCGACGCAGGATTTCTGCACCAGAATTCTGGCGAAGATGAATGTCTCGACCAGCTGGTTCGATCACAGCATCGGCAGCGAAATCGGTGCGCTGGTCCAGCCCAACACCCGCGTCGTGTTTCTGGAGTCCCCCGCCTCAATTACCATGGAAGTGCAGGATATTCCGGCGATTGTGGCGGCGGTGCGCGCCATCGCGCCCGAGGCGATCATCATGCTCGATAACACCTGGGCAGCCGGTATCCTGTTTGATGCGCTGGCGCACGGCGTCGATATCTCGATTCAGGCTGGGACCAAATATCTGATTGGACACAGCGATGCGATGATCGGCACGGCGGTCGCCAATGCGCGCTGCATCGATCAGCTGCGCGAAAACTCCTATCTGATGGGCCAGATGGTCGATGCCGATACCGCCTATATGGCGAGCCGCGGCCTGCGCACTCTGGGCACCCGTCTGCGTCAGCATGAAGAGAGCGCCCTGCAGGTTGCGGAGTGGCTGGCAGCACGGCCCGAGGTGGCCCGCGTCAACCATCCTGCGCTGGCGCAGAGCAAAGGCCATACGTTCTGGCAGCGCGACTTTAACGGCAGCAGCGGCCTCTTCTCATTCATTCTGCAGGAAAAATTGAGCGCCCCGCAGCTGGCGGAATATCTCGATCACTTCCATCATTTCAGCATGGCTTACTCCTGGGGCGGCTATGAATCGCTGATCCTGGCCAATCAGCCTGAAGAACTGGCCGCGATTCGTCCGGCGGGCGGCGTGGATTTTACCGGTACGCTGGTCAGGCTGCACATCGGTCTGGAGCATGTGGATGACCTGATCGCCGATCTGGAGGCCGGTTTTGCGCGTCTGACGCGCTGAGCAAAGAAAAAAGTAAACAGAAGATAAACCGGGTCGCGGCTGACCAGTGAGTTTGCCGGGCTATGACGGATTTGTTGTTAACATTTATCCCGTATCGTTCAGCGTGTCAGTGCAGTCACTGCGCGCGCGGAATGCAGACGAATAGTTCCTTGTGACGTGATGGAATCGCTAATGGGTGTTTTACACGAGATTGTCCAGGCGCTCTGGCATCAGGATTTTGCCGCGCTGGCAAATCCGGATGTGGTATGGGTGGTATATGGCGTGATGTTTCTGACGCTGTTTCTGGAAAATGGTCTGTTACCTGCCTCCTTCCTGCCGGGCGACAGCCTGCTGTTACTGGCGGGTGCGATGGTGGCCAAAGGGGTCATGGATTTTGTCCCCACAATGGTGATCCTCACGACCGCCGCCAGCCTCGGCTGCTGGCTGAGTTATCTGCAGGGGCGCTGGCTGGGCAATACCCGTCTGGTGAAGAGCTGGCTGATGCATCTGCCCGCGCAGTATCATCAGCGTGCCTGGAATATGTTTAACCGTCACGGCCTGATGGCGCTGCTGGTCGGCCGCTTTCTCGCCTTTATCCGCACCATTCTGCCCACCATGGCGGGAATTGCGGGCCTGCAGAACAGTCGCTTCCAGCTCTTTAACTGGCTCAGCGGCGTGCTGTGGGTCGGCATTGTGGTCGCCTTTGGCTATGGCATCAGCCAGGTGCCGTTTATCAAGCGTCATGAAGATCAGGTGATGGCGATCCTGATGGTGCTGCCGATGGTGTTGCTGGTGGTCGGCCTGTTTGGCAGCATTCTGGTGATCTGGAAAAAGCGTCGGCAGAAACAGGCCTGATCGCAGCACGCGGTGCCGGGATCTGCCGCCTCTCAGGCGGACGGATCCGCGACCGTCTGCCTGACCCGACTCACCTCTTCCCCCGGCGTTACGCCAAAGTAGCGCTTAAACTCCCGCGAAAACTGTGAAGGGCTTTCATAGCCAACCCGCACCGCCGCCGCGCTCGCTTTCAGCCCATCGTGCAACATCAGCAGCCGCGCCTGATGCAGACGATAGCGCTTGAGGTACTGCAACGGCGACGTCTGGGTGACCGCTTTAAAGTTATGGTGAAAAGCGGAAACGCTCATGTTCACTTCTGCCGCCAGTGCATCGACACTGAGGTTATCCGCATAGTGATTCTCAATCCGGCGCAGCGCACGCGCGATCTGGCTGAACTGGGTCTGCCGGCTCACCAGTGAGAGCAGCGCGCCGCCAATCGGGCCGGTCAGCACGTAATAGATAATCTCCCGCACAATGTGTGGTCCCAGCACCCGCGCTTCGCGCGGCTGAGTCATCACATCAAGCAGGCGTTCTGCGGCACAGAGCATCGGCTCTGTCAGCCACGCCGAGTGGATACCGGAGGTCAGCGGCTGCGGCTGAAACTGATCGTCATCGCCGATTTCGATCAGCAGATCCTGCAGGCTGGCGGTGTCCACATTGAGACACAGTCCGGCAATCGGGGTTTCCGGCGACGCCCAGGTTTCGCACTCCGCCGGCAGCGGCACGGTGAGCATCAGATATTTGCTGGCGTCATACTGAAAGACGGTGCTGCCAAGGTAGCCGGTTTTGCTGCCCTGAAACAAAATGACAATGCCGGGCTGATACATCATCGGCGTCCGGGGACGATACTGATTTGCGTAGATCAGCGACACATTTTCGACCTGACAGAGCCGGTTGCGACCCTGAGTCATTAAGTTAACTACCTGCTGTGCCAGCCGGTGACACAGTGCATCGTGCGCCATAGCGACTCCTTTACGGGTAAAAATCCAGTGTGCCGCGCGGATGTGCAAATCACCAGCGGGCTGGAGAATCAGGCAAGAATTTTACCGAATCAGGCAGGGCTTCAGAACGCGGGCGGAGCGCTTCACTGAGCAGGCTGAAAATTGTTGGCTAGACTTAAGCACAGTGAAATCTCATGGGTTAACCGCAACGGAAAGGAGCAACTATGGCAGACCAGCCCATTATTAAACTGCGCGATGGCAATATGATGCCGCAACTGGGACTCGGCGTGTGGCAGGCCAGCATTGAAGATGCACGTCATGCGGTGCTGAAAGCGCTGGAAGTCGGCTATCGCTCAATCGACACCGCCGCGGCCTACAAAAATGAAGAGGCGATTGGTCAGGCACTGCAGGAAACCGACGTGCCGCGTGAAGAGATTTTTATCACCACCAAACTGTGGAATGACGATCAGCAGAACGTTCAGCAGGCGATGGAAACCAGCCTGCAGAAACTGCAGCTGGAGCAGGTCGATCTTTACCTGATGCACTGGCCCTGCCCGGAAAAAGATCACTATGTGGATGCCTGGAAGAAGATGATTGAGCTGCAGCAGCAGGGGCTGACCAAAAGTATCGGCGTCTGCAACTTCCATGAAGCACATCTGAAGCGACTGATGGATGAAACCGGTGTCACCCCGGTGGTCAATCAGATTGAGCTGCACCCGATGCTGCAGCAGCGCACCCTTCACGCCTGGAACGCGATGCACCAGATTCAGACCGAATCCTGGAGTCCGCTGGCGCAGGGCGGCAAAGGGGTATTCGATCAGGAGATCATCAAGTCGCTGGCGAAGAAGTATGGCAAGACCCCGGCCCAGATCGTCATCCGCTGGCATCTGGACAGTGGCCTGGTGGTGATCCCGAAATCTGTGACCCCAGCCCGTATCGAAGAGAACTTTAAGGTGTTCGACTTCCGTCTGGATAAGCATGAAGTGAGTGATATTGCGAAGCTGGACAGCGGCAATCGTCTGGGGCCGGACCCGGAAACTTTTAACTAAGCCCGGTAACGCACTGACCGCTCTGCGGCTGCAGAGCAGAAAGCGTAGGTCAGGTGGGGTCTCCCCGCCTGACCCTGTGCGTTATGCAGAAGGCTGTACCACCAGCTGACCGGCCGTGCCACGATCGGCCAGTTCCAGCGTCTGGCTGTAATAGACGAACGGGAAATGGTCTGACGAACTCTGCGGGAAGCTGACCATCAGTTCCACACTGCCATCGACCCACACCGTATCTTTCCAGCCACGATCTTCGCCCATCGGCTGTGCGCCATTAACACTTTTAATCAGGAACATGACGCCCTGAATATGCAGCGCCTGTGGCCGGTCGGCGTGCAGGATCCAGCGCTCAAAGGTGCCCTGCTGCGCGGTGGTATCAATCCGGTTCATATCCCAGAGCGCGCCGTTGATGCCCGGCATCGTGTCGCCGATACGGAATTCGCGGGTGCGAACCGACGCCCCATCCAGAATCTGATCGGCCAGCAGCCGCATCGGCAGGTTATCGGTCACCAGCGGCAGTAAACCGGTGGGCCGCAGGGTCAGGATCAGGGTAGAGGTCAGAATTGATGAGGGCTCGAAGAAGCCGCGCAGCCGATCCATGATGCCCGCCGCCGTTCCCGCCGTAATCGACACCTCATCGCCCTGCGACATGTCTATCAGCACCTCCCGGCGTTCACCGGGTGCCAGCGAGAGACGCTGCACCGCCACCGGGGCAGAGAGAAAACCCTGATCGCTGGCAATAACCATAAACGGACGATTATCGCTCAGCACCATCTCATAGCGTCGCGCATTCGAGGCATTCAGCAGACGCAGACGCACCCAGCCGCGTGACACCTCGACGTACGGATTGCGGACGCCATTTACCAGCAGCGTATCGCCCAGAAAGCCGCCATCCTGCGGCGGGTCGTAGACCGGCGTGGCAAAGTTATCGAGCCGCTTGTCCTGAATAATAATCGGGAATTCATCCACGCCGTAGTGCTTTGGCAACGGCAGTTGCTTGCTGACGTCATCCTCCACCAGCCACATGCCCGCCAGTCCATTGTAGATATGCGGAGCCATGCGGTTTGGCGTGTTGGCGTGATACCAGCAGGTCGAGGCGGCCTGACGAATCGGCAGAACCGGTGCCCAGTCAACGCCAGCCGACATCATGCGCGGCGCGCCGCCCATCAGGGCGCCTGGCAGCTGCAGGCCGCTGACGGTCATGGAGACCGGTTCATTCAGCCGGTTGCTGTAGATCAGCTTAACGTCATCGCCGCTGTAAACCCGGACGGTCGGACCCAGGTAGAGACCATTGATGCCCCAGACCGGTACTTTATTGTTGTCGCCATTAAACGACCAGTGGCTGCGCTGCATCGTCAGGAACAGCGGCTGGCCGCGACGGGACTCCAGCAACGGCGGAACCGGAAGCGGTGTGTCGCCACTGGCAGAAGACGCGGCACGGGCCGCATGAGGGATGATACCGGCGCTAAGCGCCACTCCGGCAGAAAGCTGGATGAACTGACGTCTGCTGAAAGACATAAAACTTCTGACCCTTTACGCGTGGCGCTAACGCGCCGACCCTGTTTTTATTGCTCTGTTTTTGCTGTGCTGCGTTCACGACGGCGGGCAGTCACTGCCACGCCGTGTGGCATCCATGCAGGATAGTTCGGCGAACGGCTCGCCGGTCAGATTTTTCCGTTTTTTTCGCGCTCGGCCACTTCGGCGTTCAGCTCTTCCAGCTTCGCGGCCATCAGTTCGCGACAGTGGGTAGCCAGCTTACGCACCGAAACCGATTCGAACGCCTTTACGTCAACCGGTGGCAGCATCTCAACGATGACCAGGCCATTTTTCAGGCGGTTAAGGTTGATCTTGTCATGAGTGTTGGAGACCACAATCGGAATAATCGGCACGCCCGCCGCGACAGCAGCGTGGAATGCCCCGGTTTTAAACGGCAGCAGGCCACGGCCCCGACTGCGCGTGCCTTCCGGGAACATCCAGATGGAGATGCGCTTGCGGTTGAACTGATCCACCAGCTCACCGATGGTGCCGCGCGCTTTGGCACGGTCGTCACGGTCAATCAGCAGGTTGCCGGTCAGCCAGTAGAGCGGGCCAAAAAACGGCACCCACAACAGGCTCTTCTTACCGACCGTGACCGTCGAGGGCTGCACAATTTTGGCGGCGGTGACCATGTCGTAGTTGTTCTGGTGGTTCGCGATGTAGATCGCATTCCCGTAGTTCTCCGCCCCTTCCGGTTTACGCAGTTCGACTTTCAGGCCAAACACCGTCGATAAGCGGCCAAACAGATGGCCAAAGGTGGCGACGTGACGCGGATCGCGCGGTGAAAAAAGACACCAGACAGAGCCAAAGACACAGATCAAAATCGAATAGATGATGACAATAATGGTACGCAGAATCAGTAGCATAGTTCCCTCATTGAGCCACGGCTGACGCGGGGTCAGCCGGGTTGTTTACGCTTCGCTATCCGGGCTCGCCGGACGCGCAGGCGCATCCAGTTCAACACGATCAATTTTTTGCAGGCCGCGCGGTAACAGCGTGCCGCGACGTCCGCGATCGGCGCGGAATTTCTGAAGCTCTTCACTGCGCAACAACATTTTACGCTTGCCGACGTGCAGCGTAATCGCGCTGCCCGGTGGCAGGATCATCAGCCAGGCCAGTTTGTCCTGACCGGCGGCCGCTTCCGCGGAAGGAATGGAGATAATTTTATTGCCCTTGCCTTTCGACATCTGCGGCAGCTCTCCGACCGGGAACATCAGCATCCGTCCCGCCTGCGTGATCGCCAGCAGCATGTCATCTTCATGATGCACGGCCATCGGCGTCATCACGCGGGCGTTGTCCGGCAGCGTCAGCAGCGCTTTACCGGCGCGGTTGCGCGACACCAGGTCGCTGAAGGTGCAGATAAAGCCGTAACCCGCATCCGAGGCCATCAGCAGACGCTGGTCATCAGCTTCCATCAGCACCTGTTCAACCACTGCGCCCGGCGGCGGCGTCAGCTTGCCGGTCAGCGGCTCGCCCTGTCCGCGTGCAGAAGGCAGCGACGTCGGGTCCAGGGTGTAGCTGCGACCGGTGGAGTCGATAAAGGCCACCGGCTGATTGCTCTTGCCGCGTGCGGCAGCCAGATAGCTGTCACCCGCTTTGTAGCTCAGGCCCGCCGGATCGATATCGTGCCCTTTGGCACTGCGTACCCAGCCCATCTGCGACAGCACAATGGTGACCGGCTCAGACGGCACCAGCTCGGTTTCACTCAGGGCTTTGGCTTCTTCACGCTCACGCAGCGGCGAACGACGCTCATCGCCGTAGCTGGCGCTGTCAGCCTGCAGCTCTTTCTTCAGCAGGGTGTTCATCTTGCGCTCTGAGGCCAGCGTAGCCTGCAGCTGATCGCGCTCTTTTTCCAGATCCGCCTGCTCGCCACGGATCTTCATCTCTTCCAGTTTTGCCAGGTGGCGTAACTTCAGTTCGAGAATCGATTCGGCCTGGGTTTCACTGATGCCAAAACGCGACATCAGCACCGGCTTCGGCTCATCCTCCGTCCGGATGATTTCGATCACCTCATCGATGTTGAGGAACGCCACCAGCAGCCCTTCGAGGATATGCAGGCGACGCAGCACGCGATCCAGACGGTAGTTAAGACGGCGTTTTACCGTTTCGCGACGGAACAACAGCCATTCGGTCAGGATCTCATGCAGGTTTTTCACCGCCGGACGGTTATCCAGCCCGATCATGTTGAGGTTAACGCGGTAGCTTTTTTCCAGATCGGTGGTGGCGAACAGATGGTTCATGACCTGATCGAGATCGACGCGGTTGGATCGCGGCACGATCACCAGCCGGGTCGGGTTCTCATGATCCGACTCATCACGCAGATCCTCGACCATCGGCAGCTTTTTATTGCGCATCTGGCTGGCGATCTGCTCCAGCACGCGCGCGCCTGAAACCTGATGTGGCAGCGCGGTGATAACCACCTCGCCCTCTTCTTTTTTCCAGACCGCGCGCTGGCGGATGGAGCCACGCCCGGACTGATAGATTTTGCGGATTTCGTCACGCGGCGTGATGATCTCCGCCTCAGTCGGATAATCAGGCCCCTGAACAATATCGAGCAGCTGTTCCAGCGTGGTTTTTGGCGAGTCGATCAGGGCAATCGCCGCCTGCGCCACTTCGCGCAGGTTGTGCGGCGGGATGTCGGTCGCCATACCGACTGCAATACCGGTGGTGCCGTTGAGCAGAATGTTCGGCAGGCGCGCCGGCAGCATCTTCGGCTCCTGCAGCGTACCGTCGAAGTTCGGCTGATAATCGACCGTCCCCTGCCCCAGTTCGCTCAGCAGCACTTCAGCATATTTTGACAGGCGCGATTCGGTGTAACGCATCGCGGCAAACGACTTGGGATCGTCCGGCGCCCCCCAGTTTCCCTGGCCATCAACCAGCGGATAGCGGTAGGAGAAAGGCTGCGCCATCAGCACCATCGCTTCATAGCAGGCGCTGTCGCCGTGCGGATGGTATTTACCCAGCACATCACCGACAGTACGCGCCGATTTTTTAAATTTTGCGCTGGCGTTCAGTCCCAGTTCGGACATGGCGTAGACAATACGGCGCTGGACCGGCTTTAACCCGTCGCCAATATAAGGCAGGGCGCGGTCCATGATGACGTACATTGAATAGTTTAAGTACGCGTTCTCGGTAAACGTATGCAGGGCAAGACGCTCTGCACCATCCTGAGTCAGTTCACTCATTAATTTCTCATCCTCACATCGTGGCCCACAACGGCGGGACACCCGGCGGTGGTTTGGCGAGGATAGTACCTTATTCGCTGGTGTTAGTCACAGGGGAAGCGCGGGTCTGCGCGCCGTGCACCCGCGCGATTTCAGCCGCCGGAGGCGTGTCAGTCAGTGACCGGCACGCCTCGCGTCGTCAGGCAGGAGCAGGTCAGCGCGCCGCACCCATCCACTGGCGGGCAATATCACGGTATTCCCCGGTCGCGGTGCTGAGATGCAGCCACTGATCGACATAGAGCTTCCAGCTGATGTCATCACGCGGAATCATGTACGCCTTCTCACCATACTGCAGCGGCTTGTCAGCATTCAGGGCACAGAGCGTCGGATAGTGCTGCTGCTGATAGCGCGCTTCGGAGGCGTCAGTGATCATGACATCCGCCTTGTTGTCCACCAGCTGCTGAAAGATGGTGACGTTATCGTGGAACAGCGTCAGTGATGCGTTGGGCAGATGGCTGTGAACAAAGGCTTCGTTGGTGCCGCCTGCCGGTTCAATCAGGCGCACATCGGGACGGTTGAGCTGCTCAATCGTCTGAAAGCGCGCTTTGTCGGCGCAGCGCACCAGCGGGATTTTGCCATCGACATCCAGCGGCTGGGCGAACCAGGCGGTCTGCTGGCGTTTCAGGGTGACCGAAATGCCCCCGACGGCGATATCACACTGCTTCGCCAGAAAGTCGGGCATCAGGGTTTTCCAGGTGGTCGGCACCCACTGCACCTTAGCGTTCAGCGAGGTCGCCAGCGCGTCAGCCATCGTGATATCCAGGCCCTCATACTGACCATCGGGACGCAGGAAGCTGTAAGGCTTGTAGTCGCCGGTGGTACAGACCTTCAGGACTTTAGAACTGAGGATAGTGTCGAGATGAGATTGAGCCTGGACAGCACCGCTGGCCAGCAGCAAAGCGAAGACGATTTTTTTCATTGGCGTTTTTTCATGATGAGTTTGCCTGTTCATCGTGCCATAAACGGGCCGATTATTGCTGCAACAGCAAAAGTCTTGTGATCAACGTCCCATTTTTCTGCGGCCGCAGCGCGCGTAAGCTGAGCCCCATATTCAGACAATGAGGTAAACAGTTGATGAGCAAAATTTTAATTATCGATGGCGGCAAAACCTTTGCCCACTCTAAAGGCGAACTGAACCACACCCTGACCGATGTGGCGGCCAGTCAGCTGCGTGACATGGGACATGAGGTTTCTGTCACCGTCGCGGACAGCGACTACGTGGTAGCCGATGAAGTACAGAAGTACGTTGAGAGCGATGTGGTGATTTATCAGATGCCGGGCTGGTGGATGGGTGAGCCCTGGACCGTGAAACGTTACATCGATGAAGTCTTCACCGAAGGCCACGGCTCGCTCTACGCCAGCGATGGTCGTACCCGCTCCGATGCCGCGAAAAAGTATGGTTCCGGCGGCCTGCTGCAGGGCAAAAAATATATGCTGTCACTGACCTGGAACGCGCCGCTGCAGGCCTTTACCGATCCGGAGCAGTTCTTTGAAGGCGTTGGCGTGGATGGTCTCTATCTGCACTTCCACAAAGCGAATCAGTTCCTGGGAATGGAAGCGCTGCCGACCTTTATCTGCAACGACGTGATTAAAGCCCCGGACGTGCCACGCGACATCGCCGCTTATCGGAACCATCTTAGCCAGGTTTTTGCCTAAGATAGAGGGTGGAGACTTACACTTTTCCCACGAAAGAGGAATTCGCGAATGTTAACTGTCGTAGCAGAAATTTGTGTCAAACCCGGACGCCGTCAGGCCGTGCTTGATGCCGTGAACAAGCTGATCCCGCAGGTGCTGGCAGAAGATGGCTGCCATCAGTATGACGCGCTGCTGGATCATCAGGCTCAGGTGCCGTGGAAGCAGAACTCCCCCGACTCTATTTTCATGCTGGAACAGTGGGAAACGCTGCGCCATCTGGAGCAGCATCAGCAGATGCCGCACATGGATGCCCATCGCGCGCTGATCAAAGATGACGTGGTGGATGTGAAGATTCTGGTGCTGGAACCCAGCGCCTGATTGTTGCTGATCTTTCTGCTCCGGGTCGTCAGATGTTGTAAAGACCGCAGAAAACGTAAAGCAGAGAGCCTCTGGCAGCAACAGATTAGCGCAACACGCAGGGAACAGGGTCAGAAGAGGAAAGCGTCCCGCGCCAGGGATGGCGCGGGCCGAGCGTGCCAGGGATGGCGGCTTTTGCGTCTTTCCGATCTGACCCTGTTCCCTGTGCAGGCACGGTATCACAGCAAATCCGGCCAGATTTCTCATCTGACCCCCTGTCCCGCGACAGGGGTTTTTTATTTCTGACAGACGGCTCAGAGCAGCTGTCGACGGTCGATCTCGCTGCGGAGAAAATCCAGGAAGCAGCCAATGCGCGAAGTGAGCGTGGTGTTTCGGTAGTAGACCGCATGCACCGGCAGTCGCAGCTCGCGGGTTTCCGCTGCCAGCACCGGCACCAGTCGCCCGGCGGCGCAATCTTCCCGACTGACAAAGTCGGAAAGGCGCGCAATCCCCTGTCCTGCCAGCGCCAGCTGCCGGATGGTCTCTCCGCTGGAAGCCGCGATCGTCGGCTTAACCCGCATAAACTCCCCTTCCGCCTGCCAGACCGGCCAGAGGTTATGGATCTCAGGATGACTGAAGCCAATGGTCTGATGCTGCGCCAGATCGGCAACGCTTTGCGGTGTGCCCGCCTTCGCCAGATAAGCCGGACTGGCCATCAGCCGGATCGCGCTGCTGCCCAGCATCCGGGCGCGCAGCGTGGAGTCGCGCAGTTCACCAATGCGAATGGCCACGTCGGTCTGCTGCTCCAGCAGATCGATCAGGATATCGTCGGTATTCAGCTCAAGCTGGATCAGCGGATAGCGGGCGCGGAAATCCTCCACCAGCGGCACGATCACATGCAGCATAAAGGGCGTCGCTGCGTTGACCCGCAGCCGTCCTGACGGCATTTCACGCCGCAGGGCAATCTGCTCTTCAGCCTGTTCAACCGAGGCCAGAATCTGGCGCGCATGCTCCAGAAAGACCTGCCCCTCTTCGGTGAGTGCCAGCCGTCGGGTGGTGCGATGCAGCAGCGTGGTTTGCAGTTTACTCTCCAGCCGCGACAGTGCCCGACTGATACCGGAACTGGTCTGCGCCAGCTGAGAGGCCGCCGCCGTAATCGAGCCGCTGTCCACCACCGCCACCCAGGCGCGTAGCTCTTCCAGGGTAATTTTCACAAGGGTTACTGTCTCTGCTGAGTGGATTGGCTTTCCGGCCACCGTTCACGGGTGATGCGTCGGGCATAAAAGAACAGGACGCTTTCGCGTCCTGCTTTTTACACTTCGATGTCGGCCATATCGCCTTTTTCCTGCAACCAGTTGCGCCGGTCTTCGGAACGTTTTTTCGCCAGCAGCATATCCATCATGCGCAGGGTCTGATCCGCATCCTCGTCGCTGATGGTCAGCTGCACCAGACGGCGGGTATTCGGATCGAGCGTGGTTTCACGCAGCTGCAGCGGGTTCATTTCACCCAGCCCTTTGAAGCGCTGTACGTTAGGTTTACCCTTTTTGCGTTTCAGCTGCTCCAGCACGCCCTCTTTCTCATCTTCGTCCAGCGCGTAGTAGACCTCTTTGCCGAGGTCGATACGGTAAAGCGGCGGCATGGCGACGTAGACGTGCCCGCCTTTGACCAGGGAACGGAAATGCTTCACGAACAGCGCACAGAGCAGCGTGGCGATGTGCAGCCCATCCGAGTCCGCATCCGCCAGGATGCAGATCTTGCCGTAACGCAGCTGAGAAAGATCTTCGCTGTCGGGATCGATACCGATCGCCACCGAGATGTCATGCACTTCCTGCGACGCCAGCACCTCATCGGAAGAGACTTCCCAGGTGTTCAGGATCTTGCCTTTCAGCGGCATGATCGCCTGATATTCACGATCGCGGGCCTGCTTGGCCGATCCGCCTGCCGAGTCCCCTTCGACCAGGAACAGTTCTGTCTTATTCAGATCCTGGGCGGTGCAGTCCGCCAGCTTGCCTGGCAGCGCCGGCCCGCTGGTGAGTTTCTTACGCACCACCTTTTTGGCGGCCCGCATACGCCGCTGGGCGCTGGAGATCGCCAGTTCAGCCAGCAGTTCTGCCGTCTGGATGTTCTGGTTCAGCCACAGGCTAAAGGCATCCTTCACCACGCCCGACACAAAGGCGGCACACTGACGTGATGACAGGCGCTCTTTGGTCTGACCGGCAAACTGCGGATCCTGCATCTTCACCGACAGCACATAGGCGCAGCGATCCCAGATATCTTCCGCAGAGAGCTTCACGCCACGCGGCAGGATATTGCGGTATTCGCAGAACTCACGCATCGCATCCAGCAGCCCCTGACGCAGACCGTTAACATGGGTTCCCCCCTGCATGGTCGGGATCAGGTTGACGTAGCTCTCCGTTAACAGCTCACCGCCTTCCGGCAGCCATAACAGCGCCCAGTCCACCGCCTCCACATCACCGGCAAAACTGCCGACAAACGGTTTTTCAGGCAGCGTAGGCAGGCCGTTCACGGCTTCACACAGATAGTCGGTCAGGCCATCTTCATAGCACCAGCGCTGTTCGGTGTTGTTGAGCTTGTCTTTAAAGATTATCTCAACGCCCGGACAGAGCACCGCTTTGGCTTTCAGCAGATGTGAAAGGCGCGAAACCGAGAAACGCGGGCTGTCGAAGAAGCTCTCATCGGGCCAGAAGTGGACGCGCGTACCGGTGTTGCGTTTTGCCACCGTGCCGGTCACGGTCAGATCCTGAACTTTGTCGCCATTCTCAAACGCCATGTCATAGATCTCGCCATTACGGCGCACCGTGACTTCGACACGTTTAGAGAGGGCGTTAACGACCGAGATCCCGACGCCGTGCAGGCCGCCCGAAAACTGGTAGTTCTTGTTGGAAAACTTGCCGCCCGCATGCAGGCGGCAGAGGATCAGCTCGACGGCTGGCACGCCCTCTTCCGGGTGAATATCCACCGGCATGCCGCGCCCGTCATCAATGACTTCCAGCGACTGATCGGCGTGCAGAATCACTTCAACCCGCTTCGCGTGGCCGCCCAGCGCCTCATCGACGCTGTTATCAATCACTTCCTGACCCAAATGGTTGGGCCGCGTCGTATCGGTGTACATCCCCGGGCGACGGCGAACAGGCTCAAGGCCAGTCAGGACCTCAATGGCATCCGCGTTATAATTTGATTGACTCATCGTAAATGTCTGTCAGATGGGTGAAATGGGGTGCGATTTCCGCGTTACTCAGGTGTGATTCAGACCAAGAAAGTCCAGAATCTGCGGGAAATGGCGCTCGAATCCAGTAAATGCATGATTTCCGCCCTCTTCTACCGTGTGGCGACACGCGCTGTAGTAGTCGAGCGCCTGACGGTAATCGAGAACTTCATCGCCGGTTTGTTGCAGCAGCCAGAGTAAATCGGGCGCTTCCAGCGGTTCGATCTGCATTACCTTCAGATCGTAAATGTGGCGTGACTCTAACACATATTGCTGGCCGGTGTAGGGATTCTGATTGTCGCCGAGGAAATCGGCCAGCAGCTCAAAGGGGCGTACCGCAGGGTTGACGACAACCGCCGGCAGCATAAAGCATTGTGACAGCCAGGTGGCGTAATAGCCCCCCAGCGACGAGCCGACCAGCCCCAGGGTTTCACCGCTGTGGCTCAGGACCAGCTCTTCCAGCAGGGCGGCAGCGTCCGCCGGAAAGGTTGGCAGCTGCGGCACAATCATCTTAATCGACGGATGATGCGTCTCTAACCATTGCCGGAACTGCGTCGCCTTCGCCGACTGCGGCGAGCTGTTAAAACCGTGCAGATAGAGCAGTGCCGCCACGCGTCAGTATCCTTCTGAGTCTAAATCGGGACGAAAAGCGTCGGTGTCGAGCCGGTTAACCTCGGTCTCTACGCCGCCATCCGGATGCAGGGTAAACCAGCGCCAGCCTGGCGCGACGGTATCAATCGCAAAGCTGGTGCAGTGGGGTTTGAACTGCACGCAGGTCGATGGCGTCGCCAGCACCCGGCGGCCATGCCACAGCAGATCCAGCTCCTGATGAATATGACCACACACCAGCGTCCGGGCCAGCGGATAGCGCTGTAGCACCGCGTCAAGCTGATGGGAATTGCGCAGGCTGTGCTGGTCGAGCCAGGTGCAGCCTGAGGCCAGCGGATGGTGATGCAACAGGACCAGCGTGTGTCGTTGTGGAAAGCGGGCCAGCGCGTTATCGAGCCACTCCAGCTGGTAGTCGCTCAGCATGCCGTGCGGCACACCGGGCACCTGGCTGTCGAGCAGGACGATCTGCCACTGTTCGCCCAGCAGCACCTGCTTGTGGGCATTGATGTGGGCGGCTGCCAGCGTATCGACCATCGCGGGCTGGAAATCGTGATTTCCCGGCAGCCAGACGCAGGGGCGGGGCAAACGTGAGATACCCTCAGCAAAATGCTGATAGGCCTCCACTGAGTGGTCCTGAGCCAGATCGCCGGTGGCAATGATCAGGTCGTAGTCGCGCTGCTGCGCAGTAATTGCCTCCACGACCGCTTCATAGCTCGACCAGGTATTCACCCCAAGTAGCGACTCATGTTTTCCAGCGAACAGGTGGGTGTCCGTGATTTGTAAAATCCTGATTTCGGAACCGTTCGCCACAGGAAGAGTTAGCAGGCTATCCAAAGCGTTTCCTTCGTCTCCACGCCATTTACTGCATTATACGCATCAGCAGACCGGAACTGCCATTGCGCCATGTGCCAGGCAGTAGCGCAGCCAGTCTGCGAGAAACTGGTTTATCTGATGTTTTTCATCGCGCTGATGCAATTTTTTATTAGGATAATCATAGCGCGCTTTAAAGCGATAGATCTGTTGAGTTGAACACACTTCAGCGACCATCGCATCGTGATAGAGCCGGACCGACATCGAAGGCAGGCTCCAGTAACTCACGGCAGGCGCGACCTGGCGAATCTCCACCAGCGTGGTGTAGCGGGTCGACTCCTGGATGGTCAGCTGATAACGGGCGCCACTCACCTGATAGATCACCGATGCGCCCGCCTCATCGCTGCGCGGCAGCAGGCGGCGTAACTGGGCGAAATTGGTTTCGCAGAGCCGCATCATTTCGGGGAAATCAGGGGTATAGCGCTGTTTCATTTTTGTATCCACTCTTCACGTAGTTTTTCATGGTGCAACGCCAGCCATTGCAGGGCGATGACAGACGCCGCATTATCGATAATCCCCTCTTCCACCCAGCGATAAGCCTGTTCGCGGCTCACCACATGGACAAGAATATCCTCATTCTCTTCCTCCAGACCATGGCATCCCTCTGCCAGGCTGGCATCCACTTCCCCGATCAGCACCGACAGTCGTTCGCTGGTGCCGCCAGGGCTGGCCAGATAGCTCAGCATAGGCTTAATCCGGCCGACCTCTAATCCTGCTTCTTCCACGGCTTCACGACGCACGACCTGCTCAACAGACTCCCCCGGCTCGATAATGCCGGCGACCATCTCCAGCAGCCAGGGCGAGGCACTGCTGTCATAAGCCGGGATGCGGATCTGTTCAATCAGCACCACTTCATCGCGTAAGGGATCATAAGGTAGCAGCACGGCGGCATGTCCGCGCTCAAAAACTTCGCGCTGCACTTCGCCGCTCATTTCGCCATTAAACTGGCGGTGGCGGAAGCGGTAACGTACAACGGAAAAAAAACCATCATAGACGGTTTCGCGTGTAATAATTTCTACATCGTTTTTTGTGAAAGTCACGGGGGATTTTTTTTCTTCCGGCATCATCAGGTTCCTTATGCAGATTGGGTGGAGCGAAAAAAGCCTCTGACCGTGCTCCATGTAGGGTGTTCTTTCTGAATTATTTACGTAAATTAGAGGGAGAAGGCACG
Organism: Type-F symbiont of Plautia stali; assembly: GCF_059731105.1. Lineage (NCBI taxonomy): Bacteria > Pseudomonadati > Pseudomonadota > Gammaproteobacteria > Enterobacterales > Enterobacteriaceae > Type-F symbiont of Plautia stali. The sequence goes on from NZ_AP035909.1 coordinate 3,447,031, forward strand.
TTCAGCCAACTTATCTCACAGTTGCCCTCTGCTAGAATCGGCGATAATTTTTGGCTTACCCGGCAGCGCACGCACTGCAATTTGCTGCAACAAAAGGAATGCAAATGAAAAAACTGCTCCCATTTTTTATTGGGCTGAGCCTGGGCGGTTTCAGCTTTACCGGCCAGGCCGAAGATCTGCTGCAGGTTTACCAGCAGGCACGTCTGAGCAACCCGGATCTGCGCAGCGCCGCAGCCGATCGCGATTCTGCTTTTGAGAAAATCAACGAAGCGCGTAGCCCATTATTACCACAGCTCGGCCTGGGTGCAGATTACACCTACAACAGCGGTTATCGTGATAACAGCGGACTCCATTCCAACACGACCAGTGGCTCGCTGCAATTAACCCAGACCATTTTCGATATGTCGAAATGGCGCGCGCTGACCCTGCAGGAAAAAGCGGCCGGTATTCAGGATGTGACCTATCAGGTTGCGCAGCAGGATCTGATTCTGAACACCGCCACCGCCTACTTCAATGTGCTGAAAGCGATTGATACGCTTTCTTACACCGAAGCGCAGAAACAGTCCATCTATCGTGAGCTGGACCAGACGACTCAGCGCTTTAACGTCGGCCTGGTGGCGATCACTGACGTTCAGAACGCCCGCGCGCAGTATGACAGCGTACTGGCTAACGAAGTGACCGCGCGAAACAATCTGGATAACAACGTAGAGACGCTGCGTCAGATCACCGGCATGGACTACCTGTCGCTGGCGTCGCTGAATATCGACCGTTTCAGAACCGATAAGCCGGAAGCGGTCAGTGCGCTGCTCAAGCAGGCCGAGAGTCGTAACCTGTCGCTGCTCTCTGCACGTCTGAACCAGGATCTGGCCCGTGAGCAGATCCGCTCCGCGGAAACCGGTCATATGCCGACGCTGGATTTGACCGCCTCTACCGGCATGTCGAACAGCAAATATGGCGGCAGCCGTGCTAACCAGAGTGCAGGCTCTACCGACTCCATCACCGGTTCAAACCAGGTGGGTCTGAGCTTCTCCCTGCCGCTTTACAGCGGCGGCGGCGTGACCTCTCAGGTGAAACAGGCGCAGTACGGTTTCGTCAGCGCCAGCGAACAGCTGGAAAGCGCTCACCGCACTGCGGTGCAGACCGTGCGCTCATCGTTCAACAACGTGAACGCCTCGATCAGCAGCATCAACGCCTATAAACAGGCCGTTGTCTCTGCGCAGAGTTCACTGGATGCGTCAGAAGCCGGTTATCAGGTGGGTACACGTACTATCGTCGACGTGCTGGATGCGACCACCGTACTCTACAATGCCAAGCAGCAGCTTTCTGATGCGCGCTACAGCTACCTGATTAACCAGCTGAACATCAGCTATGCGCTGGGCACGCTCAACGAGCAGAGCCTGCAGAAACTGAACAGCCAGCTGGGTAAAGAGATCCCGACCTCTCCGGAAACCGTGGCACCGGAAAACGCGCAGCAGACCGCGCGCGTGGACAACGGTCCGGTCGCGACGGGTTCAGCAGAGGCTGCACGTCCTGCCGCTGCCCGCCAGAAAAGCGGTAACCCTTTCGGTAACTAATCAGCACTGACGGGCTGCTTTGCGGCCCGTCTCTCTGTTGAACGTATAACTAAGTAAAGATCCCTGCGGCATCAGGCCTTCAGCTTCAATTTTACCCCCCCATCCCCTATTCTATGCGCTACCTTTGGGCACAGGATAATCATAATGAAACGCACAAAATCTATTCGCTATGCCGCTTTTCGTAAGAGCTGGCAGGCGCGCCATTTAACGCCTGTTGCTATCGCGGTTTCAGCGGTATTTATGCTGGCAGGCTGCGAGCAGAACGATGAAACGGTTTCGATGTATCAGAACGCCGATGACTGTTCTAAAGCTAATCCGGGTCAGAGTGCGCAATGTACCACCGCCTTCAATGAAGCCAAAAAAGAGGCGGAGCGCACCGCGCCAAAATATGCCACACGTGAAGATTGTGTCGCTGAATTTGGTGAAAACCAGTGTCAGCAGACCCCGGCTCAGGCGGGCGCCGGCACCACCAATGCTGAAGCCCAGCAGAGTGGCGGCAGTTTCTGGATGCCGCTGATGGCCGGTTACATGATGGGTCGCATGATGGGCGGTGGCGCAGGCTTTGCACAGCAGCCGCTCTTCACGTCGAAAAACCCGCGCAGTCCGGCAAATGGCCAGTTTGTGGATGCCTCCGGCCGTAATTATGGTGCCGCGACCTCCGGCAAAACCATGAACGTGCCGAAAACGGCGCTGGCCCCTAAACCGGCCACGACCTCCACCATTACCCGTGGTGGCTTCGGTGAAACCGTGGCGAAGCAGAACAGCATGCAGCGCAGCAGCGCCAGCGGTACCTCCAGCCGCTCAATGGGAGGCTAATCCCCGATGGAACGCATTGCCATTTCAGAACGTCCGGGCTGGCGCGAAAAAGCCACCGAGTTCGGTTTTCGTTTTCACACCATGCATGGCGAGCCCTACTGGTGCGAAGAGGCGTACTACCAGTTCACGCTGGCGCAAATCGATCATCTGGAAGAGGTGACGGCTGAGCTGCACCAGATGTGTCTGCAGGTGGTGGAAAAAGTGGTCAACAGTGAAGCCCTGCTGACCCGCTTCCGCATTCCCCGGCACACCTGGGATTTTGTGCGGGATTCGTGGCGTCAGCGTCAGCCCTCGCTCTATTCGCGCCTCGATCTCGCCTGGGATGGCAAAGGCGACATCAAGCTGCTGGAGAACAATGCTGACACGCCGACCTCGTTATATGAAGCGGCCTTTTTCCAGTGGCTCTGGCTGGAAGACCAGCTTAATGCCGGCCAGCTCCCGGCTGGCAGCGATCAGTTCAACAGCCTGCAGGAAAAACTGATCGAGCGCTTTGCCACCCTGCATCAGCAGCATGGGTTTAACCTGCTGCATTTCGCCTGCTGCCGTGACACCGAGGAAGATCGCGGCACGGTGCAGTATCTTCAGGACTGCGCGACCGAAGCGGGTCTGCCGGTTGAATTTCTCTACATTGATGAAATTGGCCTGGGAGAAAAAGGCGAGTTTACCGATGCCCAGGATCAGGTGATCAGCAACCTGTTTAAGCTCTATCCGTGGGAATTCATGCTGCGTGAGATGTTCTCCACCAAGCTGGCTGATGCTGGCGTGCGCTGGCTCGAACCGGCCTGGAAGAGCATTCTGTCGAACAAAGCCCTGCTGCCGATGCTCTGGGAGATGTTCCCGAATCACCCTAATCTGCTGCCCGCCTGGTTCGCGGAAGATGATGTCCCGCCGATGGAAAAGTATGTGGTTAAGCCGCTGTTTTCCCGCGAGGGCGCGAACATCCGCATCATTGAGAAGGGTCAGGAGATCGCCCGCGTCGATGGGCCTTACGGTGAAGAGGGAATGATCGTCCAGCAGTTTCATCCGCTGCCTAAGTTTGGTGACAGCTACACGCTGATCGGCAGTTGGCTGATTGACGATCAACCCGCCGGTATCGGCCTGCGTGAAGATCGCGAGCTGATTACTCAGGATCTTTCGCGTTTCTATCCGCACGCGTTTATCGGTTAACGCAGCGCGACAAGAACAGGCCAGCCTCTGGCCTGTTTTCTCTCAGCAGCCCTAACCTGCCTGAACCGACAACATGCTGATGGCACCCATCTCCATACCCTCAACCGGAAGGGTGATGGCGTCATCCGGCTGACGCGCACCGAGCACATAGAGCAGCGGCAGATAGTGCTCAGGCGTCGGGTTAGCCAGCGCCGCATCAGGATGCGTCATAAAGTTCACCAGCGGATGGGAAGCGGCATCGCTCTGCACCTCAAGGTTATCGCGGACAAACTGCTCAAAGCGGCTGGCCCAGGGATAGACCTCGTCTCCGCCTCCCCAGCGCACCTTACGCAGGTTATGCACCACGTTACCACTGGCGACGATCATCACCCCCTGATCGCGCAGTGCGGCCAGTTTCTGCCCCATCTCAAAGTGAAATGCAGCAGGTTTTGTGCCGTCGATGCTGAGCTGCACCACCGGAATATCGGCCTGCGGGTACATCTTAATCAGCACGCCCCAGGAACCGTGATCGAACCCCCATTCATGATCCAGCGTTACCGCCACCGGCGCCAGCTGCTCCACCAGCTGCTGCGCCAGCTCAGGCGAGCCCGGTGCAGGATAGCGGGTGTCGAACAGCGCCTGCGGAAAGCCGCCAAAATCATGAATGGTTCTGGGGGAGGCCATCGCCGTTACCGCCGTCCCGCGCGTATACCAGTGCGCAGAGACCGCCACAATCGCCCGCGGGCGTGGCAGAGTCTCACCTGCATGGCGCCAGGCGGCCGTATAACGGTTCTCTTCAAGGGCATTCATTGGGTTGCCGTGGCCCAAAAACAGCGCCGGCATGCGTAACTGGCTCATTCGTGATCCCCCGGGATCGGTTAGGTGATAGCCACTACGATACGCGCATTCCCGACGTTAGCACGCTGATAAGCGTGATGATGATTATCAGAAAATTTGAATAACTCAGAAAGGAAAACAGGTCACGCTGCGTGACCTGTTTTTGACTGTCGGTGATTAGCTGGCGTGACGCGTCTCGTGTTCACGACGCCAGGCAATCAGATCTTCAATGGTCACCACCGGCATGTTGTGCTGACGCGCGAACGCAATCGCCTCAGGCGCATGCGCCATAGTGCCGTCGTCGTTGGTCAGTTCACACAGTACGCCTGCGGGCTTAAAGCCGGCCAGCGTCACTAAATCGATAGTCGCTTCGGTATGACCGCCACGGCTTAAGACGCCACCTTCACGCGCACGCAGCGGGAAGACATGGCCAGGGCGATGCAGATCGGTGGGTTTAGCGTCATCAGCAATCGCCGCACGGATCGTGGTAATACGGTCCTGAGCAGAAACGCCGGTGGTAACGCCCTCTGCAGCCTCGATGGTCACCGTGAAGCCGGTGCCAAACGAGCTGGTGTTGTTCTCCACCATCATTGGCAGGTCGAGCTGCTGACGACGTTCTTCGGTCAGGCAGAGGCACACGATGCCGCTGCCGTGACGAATGGTCAGGGCCATCTGTTCAACGGTCATGGTTTCTGCGGCGAAGATCATATCGCCTTCGTTTTCACGATTTTCATCGTCGAGCACCATCACACCGCGTCCCTCACGCAGGGCGGCGATAGCACGTTCTACACGCTGTTGAGGCGTGCCAAATTCAGAAAGTAGCGTCTGATTCATGGTAATAAAAACCTTAAAATGTATGGGTTACCAGAATCAGGGCATGCTTAGGAGTGACGTCAAAAAGACGTGGCAATAACGTGATGCAGACACAATTGTCCGACAGGTGTCGTTACCCTCTCCCATCCGGACTGTAACCGTCGGCCCCGGAATTGCACCGGATCTGCTGTCCTTTACCCCGCTTTTCAGTGGAATTAAGCGCTCGCGGGCTTTCAGCCGAGGCTGATTTACCGCCGGTGGGGAATTGCGCCCCGCCCTGAGAATAAGCAAATCAACTATAACGCCGATCGTTTGTAGCGGCAATCATCAATAGCGCAATTGCTTTTGCATTTTCTGCGTTACCGATTTGAGGTTTATCCTTTTCATTTCTGGCATTACACTTAACACTTATTACGTTGGTAAACACGCTGACACAGCTCCCGTAACCAGGAAATCATCATGATCGACACGAAAAAAATTGAACAACTTGCCCGCCAGGTTCACGACGCGATGCCTAAAGGCGTTCGCGAGTTTGGCGATGATGTCGAAAAGAAAATTCGTCAGGTTCTCCAGGCGCAGCTGACCCGGATGGATCTGGTTAACCGTGAAGAGTTTGATGTGCAGACGCAGGTGTTACTGCGTACGCGTGAGAAAATGGCGGCACTGGAGCAGCGTCTGGCCCAGCTGGAAAGTCAGGGTTCATCAGCAGGTACGCCGCCGACCGCGACCGCACCGGTTGCCCCTGCTGCGCCGGTTACCCCGCCGTCATCCGTAGCAACTTCCCCTGCAGCAGCACCGGTATCAACACCGGCTGCCGATGTGGTTAAACCTGCTGCGGATAACAAGCCAGAATAAGCCGTTAAGCGGGAGCACGGCTCCCGCTTAACGCCGCTGTCAGCTGCTGCGGATGGTTTTGATGATGTTGGTGGTTGAGATACCGTCTTCGAAGTTCAGCACCTGTACGTCGCCGCCATTTGCCCACACCTCTTTGCTGCCCGCGATATCTTCCGGCTTATAATCGCCGCCTTTGACCAGCAGGTCAGGCAGAATGCTGGCGATCAGCCGCTGCGGGGTATCCTCTTCAAACAGCACCACCCAGTCGACCGCTTCCAGCGCACCGAGAACAATCATGCGGTTTTCCTGCGGATTGACCGGACGGCTCTCCCCTTTCAGACGTTTGGTTGATGCATCGCTGTTAACCGCGACAATCAGCCGATCGCCGAGTTTGCGGGCGTTCGCCAGATAAGAGACATGACCGGCATGCAAAATGTCGAACACCCCGTTGGTCATCACCACTTTTTCACCGCGGCGGCGCGCCATCTCAACGGCGGCTTTTAACTGCGCTTCCGTCATGATGCCGAACCCCTGCTCCGGTCGGGCATGAATGGCGTTTTCCAGCTCAACGGTACTGACCGTCGAGGTTCCCAGTTTGCCGACCACGACACCGGCCGCTGCATTGGCGAGGAAACAGGCTTCTTCCAGTGAATCGCCTGCCGCCAGCGCCGCCGCCAGTACGCCAATGACCGTATCGCCGGCACCGGTCACGTCATAGACCTCCTGCGCCTGAGTCGGCAGATGCAGCGGCGCTTTGCCTGGCTGCAGCAGCGTCATGCCATTCTCGGAGCGGGTCACCAGCAGCGCAGAGAGATCGAAATCGGCAATCAGCTGCATGCCGCGCGAGACAATCTCCTCTTCGCTTTTGCATTTGCCGACCACGGCTTCAAATTCTGAAAGGTTTGGCGTCAGCAGCGTCGCGCCACGGTAGCGGGCAAAATCGGTGCCTTTCGGGTCGATGAGAACCGGCACACCGGCGTCACGCGCCAGAGTAATCATGGTCTGCACGCTTTCCAGCGCGCCTTTGGCGTAATCGGATAGCACCAGCGCACCGGCAGCTACCAGGGATTCACGCATCTTCTGATGAATCGGTTCCGGATCAACCTGATCAAAGCCCTCTTCAAAGTCGAGGCGGATCAGCTGCTGATTGCGGGAAAGCACGCGCAGTTTGGTGATGGTCGGATGGCTTTTAACCGCCACGAAGTCACAGTGTACGTTGACATCTTTCAGCGTGCTGCTTAACACGCGCGCCGCATCATCTTCGCCGGTCAGGCCAATCAGGCGTGACGCGGCACCGAGTGCTGCAATGTTCATCGCCACGTTTGCTGCGCCGCCAGGACGCTCTTCAACCGTGTCCACTTTCACCACCGGCACCGGTGCCTCAGGGGAGATACGGCTGGTTGGGCCATACCAGTAGCGGTCCAACATTACATCGCCGACGACCAGCACTGAGGCTTGACCGAACGCGGGCAGAGTCACTTTCATTCCAGACACTCCAGACTGCATTAAAAATAGTGCGCGGATGATAGCACAGTTGCGATTTGTGCTATCAGCATCACGCCAGGATAGACGCAGGCGTTACCAGCCAGCGCTGCCAGCTGCTCAGCACCGTCTGCTGCTCCGCGCCATAGGCCTCTGGCTCCACGTGGCCAGGCAGCTCCTGCAGCGCGCGATGGTGCAGGGCGTCCCGCAGGGTAACGTAAGCCTGCGTCAGCGCTTCCGCTTCATCGGCGGCCATTTTGTGGTACGTCGCCATCAGCTCAAAAATGCGCACATTATCTGACCAGCGGGTGAGTTCAGGCTGCTCAGCGGCGTAGCGTAAGACAAGATATTGCGCGATGAATTCAATATCGGTGATGCCGCCCGCGTCCGTTTTAATATCCCAGCGACCTTTGTGCTTGTTGCTGAGGTGAGTGCGCATCTTTTCACGCATCTCACGCACTTCGGTCTGCAGGGCTTCCGCGCTGCGCGACTGCGAGAGGATCGCCCGGCGAATGGCATTGAAGCGTTCCCCCAGCGCCGCCTCGCCAAACACTACGCGCGCCCGGACCAGTGCCTGATGCTCCCAGGTCCAGGCTTCGTTGCGCTGATAGTCGTCAAAGGCGTCAAAGGTACTGACCAGCATGCCCGCCGCACCGGAAGGACGCAGCCGCGCATCCACTTCATAGAGAATGCCGGAGGCGGTGCGGGTACTGAACAGATGCATGATGCGCTGAGCAAGACGCAGATAGAACTGACGGCCATCGATGCTGCGCTCGCCGTCCGTCACCGCGTCTGCCGGGCAGTCATGCAGGAAGACCAGATCGAGGTCGGAACTGTAACCCAGCTCCCAGCCCCCCAGCTTGCCGTAGCCCAGCACGGCAAAGCCGCGCTCATGTTCGCTGGTCAGGTGCGAGGGGCGGCCGTAGCGCTGCACCATCATCGTCCACGCCTGCCGCACCACGGAGTCGATAATCGCCTCCGCCAGCCAGGTCAGGTGATCGCTCACTTTCATCACCGGCAGCGTGCCCGCGATGTCGGCGGCGGCAATACGCAGATGCTGAGCCTGTTTAAACTGCCGCACCGCTTCCAGCTGCTGCTCTTCATCCTCGGTGGGAATACGCAGCAGATACTGTCGCAGTTCGTCACGATAGGCGTCGGTGGCGGTGGGCTGATAGAGCGTGGCGGGATCGAGCAGCTCATCCAGCAGCAAGGGGTGACGTGCCAGCTGGCTGGCCACCATCGGTGAGGCGGCACATAGCCGGATCAGATGACGCAGCGCGCCATGATATTCGGTGAGCAGCTCAAGATAGGTGCTGCGGGTCAGCACGCCCAGCAGCAGCGGCGTCACGCGGCTAAGCGTGACCGCCGCATCTTCGCGCAGGCAGACTTCACTCAGCAGCCGCGGCATCAGCTGATCCAGCGCCTGACGGCCACGCGGGCCGATGGTGCGCCGGCTGATGTCCTGACGAAAAGCCTCCAGCGTCTGATGCAGCGACAGCCGCTGATCGTCGCTGAGCTGCGGCACCAGCGGAGCCAGCTCGCTGTCCTCCAGCTGGTCCTGCCACAGAACCTGAAACTCCGCCAGCTCACGCTGGTCGTCAATGTCTGGGGTGTCCTCACCAATCAGCTCGTCAAAGATAGTGCGCACGGCCGCCATCTGGCTGTCGAGCTGCGTCATCAGCGTCGCCCAGTCGGCACAATCCATTGCCCATGCCAGCCGGGCGCGATGCAGCGCATCCTCCGGCAGGGTCTGTGTCTGCTCATCGCCCAGGCTCTGCAGCAGATTCTCAAGCCGCCGCAGAAACAGGTAGGCCTCGCGCAGCGCATCAACCTGTTCAGCAGGGAGCAGAGCCAGCGTTTTAATCGCCTCCAGCGTTGGCAGCAGCGCACGCAGCTGAAGTGAGCGCTCACGTCCGCCCCGAATCAGCTGAAACACCTGCACGATAAATTCGGTTTCGCGAATGCCGCCCGCGCCCAGCTTGATATTGTTTTTCAGTCCGCGTCGCCGCACTTCGCGGCTGATCATCCCTTTCATGTTACGCAGCGACTGGATCACGCTGAAGTCGATATAGCGCCGGTAAACAAAGGGCCGCAGCATCTGCTGCAGCTCAAGGCTCCAGCGATCCTGGTCATCGCCCATCAGCCGCGCCTTGACCATGGCATAGCGCTCCCAGTCGCGCCCCTGCTCCTGGTAATAATCTTCGAGCGCGGCAAAACTCATCACCAGCGGGCCGCTGTCGCCAAAGGGGCGCAGCCGCATATCTACCCGATAAACAAAGCCATCCATGGTGGGCTGATCGAGCACTTTGATCAGCCGCTGCCCCATACGGGTAAAGAACTGCGCGTTGTCGAGTTCACGTCGTCCGCCACGCGTGGTGCCGTTTTCTGGCCAGGCAAAAATCAGGTCGATATCAGAGGAGAAATTGAGTTCACCGCCGCCCAGCTTGCCCATCCCCAGGATCAGCAGCGGCTGTGCCTCGCCATCAGCATTGCAGGGTGTGCCGAAATCATGACAGCAGGCCTGATAAACCCAGTCACGCGCCCGACTGATCAGCACTTCCGCTAACACGCTGAGCTGCTGCAGGCTCTGTACGGTCGTCGCCTGTTGCAGCGCCTGCATCCAGGCGACCCGCACCAGCATACGACGACGAAACAGCCGCAGTTCCCGCATCAGGCTCGCTTCACTGTCAACCGTACTCAGCGCCTGATTCAGCCACGCGGCATAGTGTTGCCACTCATCAGGCTGCGGCGGCTGGTCGCGTATCGCCTGCCACCAGTCGGGATGTTGTTGCAGGTTTTCCAGCACGAAATCACTGAAAGCCAGCCCGGCAGCCTCCTCCGGGCTGAGCGAGGCCAGCGGCACCCCAAGCTGTCGGGCGGCCTCTTCGGCCTGATTGCGTAACAATGCGGGAAGTGCTGACAACATAACGCCCTCCTTGATGGCGTGACCTGAAAGCGGTTAGCGGCCTGTGCCGCTGGTGAGCCAGAATGGCGACTGTTTCATTGCCTGCGAGGCCAGCCAGGCTAAGCCCGACTCCTGCTTTTCATGAATGGCTGACAGCAGCTGCTGCCAGGGTTCCAGCCAGCTGGCGACGGTTTCAGGCGCGTAGGATCCGGCCAGCAGATGAACCGTCAGCAGCTGACGCGCCAGACGGGTCGCCTTGTCCTGATATTCGTTCGGCTGTTTCACCGTGCTAAAGGTCTCCCTCAGATCGGCATTCACGCGGCTCAGCATAATGTCGCTGAAGCGTTTAAAGGAGCCCTGTAGCTTGGCTTCCCCTTTGGCGTCGATCCACTGACGCCACTGAGATTCCGCCAGCCAGTGCGTCAGAGCCAGCTGGGTCTCAACGGAGAGTGAAGAGAGACAGAAGGCAGCAGCGGCCTGCTCTTCATTCACCAGCGTCTCTTCCAGCGTGGTCAGTTGCTGACGCAGCGCGCTGCTGGCTTTGCGTGGCACCAGCGCACCAAACAGGCTGAACGCCTGGCGCAGCAGATCCAGCGCTTCGCGCACCGCATCCTGTGCTGCCGCGTTGCCCCGCAGCCAGACCTCTTCATGATACTGCCAGTGGCTGAGGCCAGCCGACATGGCGGCGACCATCCCCTGCTCCACGGTGGCTTTCGCCCCCGCTTTGAGCAGCGGGAACGGCTTGATCAGGCGCGGCGGATTCCCCTGCGCCAGCTGATAACCCCGAGCGGCTTTACTCAGGCTGCCCATCCGCAGTCCCCCCTGCGCCACCAGCTGCTGTGCAAAGGTCAGCAGATCCTGACGTTCGCCACGCTTCAGCTCAAGCTCGACCTCGCACAGCGGTTCGCTGAACTCACCGGCCGACACCTCGCCCTGGTCAAACGCCACTTCAATTTCGCTGTTTCCAGCGGTAATCAGCCAGATCTCGCGCTGGAAATGGGTGGTGAAAAGCGGCTGTAAGCGCGACTGGAGCGCCGCGACATCGGTGCCCTGCGGCCAGATCGTGGCGGGCAGGCGCGCAATATCGAGCACCGGTTCGCTGAGTTCAACGTTGTATTCCGGGCGCTGATGCAGTCCGCCCAGCGTCTGCCCCGCGGCCTTCAGGGTCATCTCATACTGTTTATCGATGCCACGAATGCGTAAGCCCATGTCCCAGCGTCGCAGCTGGTTGTCATCGGTCTCAAAGTAGATGTTGGTCAGTTCACGGGCCGCCTGGTGCTGATGCGGCAAAGTGGAGAAGTACTCAGCCAGTTTCCCGGCCGCTTGTGGAGTTGCAATGAACTTTAGTTCGATTTCGATGGTCATAATTTTTTATTCACTACGCCGCTGGCACTTAAGAGGGTTTTTCCTGCATATTTCAGGCGATTATCAGCAGGCTGGTTACGCTGTCGCCTGAGGGCAAGGGGTTATGAGGCGAAGATTAATGCACAGAAGCGGCGCTGTCTCTGCTTTCTTTGCGCTTTGCAGACCTTTTCGCACTCCCATGAGACCAGGATAGTTCTCATTCAGATTTATGCGGGGCCTCTCCAGACTGTGCCGGTAAATTTTTAGTCAGATTAAGCCAAACGAAATCGAATGAAAAAAATCACACTCGCTGGAATCACTTTGCTGGCCCTCAGCACCCTTGCACCTGCCCACGCCGACGAAAAACGCTATGTCTCTGATGAACTCTCGACCTGGGTGCGCAGCGGCCCCGGCGACCAGTTCCGCCTGCTCGGTAAGCTGAACGCCGGGGAAGAGGTGCAGCTGTTACAGACCAACAATGATACTCATTATGGCCAGATCCGCGATTCGGAAGGCCGCACCACCTGGATCCCCCTGTCGCAGCTCAGCGCAAATCCGAGCCTGCGCACCCGGGTGCCGCAGCTTGAGCAGCAGGTCAAAGATCTGACCGCCAAGCTGGATAACATCGACAACAGCTGGAACCAGCGCACCGCCGAGATGCAGAACAAAGTCGCCAGCAGCGACGGTGTCATCAACGGGCTGAAAGACGAAAATCAGAAGCTGAAAAATGAGCTGATCGTCGCGCAGAAGAAAGTCAGCGCCGCCAACGTTCAGCTGGATGACAAGCAGCGTACCATCATCATGCAGTGGTTTATGTATGGCGGCGGCGTGCTGGGCGTCGGCCTGCTGCTGGGTCTGTTACTGCCGCACATGCTGCCGCGCCGCAAGAAAAGCGATCGCTGGATGAACTGACCGCATTCTGCCGGTTTTAGAGGGGGGATCAGACGATCCCCCCTTTGGCATGTCTGCAATCCGGGCAATCTGTGCAACAATAAAACCAGATGCACCGCTGATTTCAGGCGCGGGATGCGCCCGGCGTGCCGATCATTTCTTTTTCTCTGGAGTTTTACGTGAAGACGTTTCTTGTTGGCGGTGCGGTGCGTGATGCGCTGCTGAATCTGCCGGTTACAGACAAAGACTGGGTGGTGACCGGTGCCACGCCTGAAGCCATACTGGAGCAGGGCTATCAGCAGGTCGGTCGCGATTTTCCCGTTTTCCTGCATCCTGTCAGCCGCGAAGAGTATGCGCTGGCACGAACCGAGCGGAAAAACGGGAAAGGCTATACCGGATTTGTGACCTGGTCTGCTCCCGACGTGACGCTGGAGCAGGACTTACAGCGGCGCGATCTGACGATTAACGCTATAGCGCAGGATGAGCATGGCAAACTGGTCGATCCCTACGACGGCCAGCGTGATATCGCTCAGCGCCTGCTGCGCCATGTTTCTGCGGCTTTCAGTGAAGACCCGCTGCGGGTTTTGCGGGTCGCGCGCTTTGCGGCGCGTTTTGCTCACCTCAACTTTCGTATCGCCCCTGAAACCCGGCAGCTGATGCAGCAGATGGCGGAGAGCGGAGAGCTGGCAAATCTTACGGCTGAGCGGGTGTGGAAGGAGACGGAAAAAGCGCTCAGCACCCGTAATCCGCAGGTCTATTTTCAGGTACTGCGCGACTGCGGTGCGCTGAAGGTGCTTTTCCCCGAACTGGACAATCTGTTTGGCATCCCGGCCCCTGCGAAGTGGCACCCGGAGATCGACACCGGCATTCACACGCTGATGACGCTGGCGATGGCTGCCGCGCTCTCCGGAGAGATCGAGGTGCGCTTCGCCACGCTGTTCCATGACGTCGGTAAGGCACTGACGCCGCCTGAGCTTTGGCCCAGCCATCATGGTCATGGTCTGGCGGGTGTGCCGCTGGTTGAGGCGCTGTGTCAGCGGCTGCGGGTGCCCAACGCGATTCGCGATCTGGCCCTGATCGTGACCGAATTTCACGACGTGGTGCACACCATTGAGCGGCAATCCGCGGCGTCGCTGGTGGCGCTGTTCGACCGGATTGATGCGTGGCGCAAGCCGCAGCGCGTCGAACAGATGGCGCTGACCAGTGAAGCGGACGCACGCGGGCGTGCCGGGCTGGAGAGTATGGCCTATCCGCAGGGTGACTATCTGCGTCGCGCTTTTGCGCTGGCCCAGGCGGTTCCCACTAAAGCCGTGATCGAGGCGGGATTTAAAGGTGCGGAAGTGCGGGAGGAGTTAACGCGACGACGGGTTGACGCCGTCGCGCAGGGTCTGGCGATCGGGCAGACTGACTAGCAGTCTGCCTGCGGTTTACATGAAGACCATGTAGACCGCTGCCGCGACGATAAAGCGGTAGATGGCGAACGAGACAAAAGAGATGCGTTTGATCAGCTCAAGGAAGGCTTTGATCGCAATCAGCGCCACGATAAATGCCGTCACAAAGCCCACCGCGAACATCGGGAAATCGGCCATCGTCAGGAAGCCGATGCTCTTGTACATATCCAGCACGGTCGCGCCCATCATCATTGGCACGGCCAGGATGAAGGAGAACTCCGACGCGGCATAGCGGCTCACGCCCATCAGCATCCCGCCAGAGATAGTGGCACCGGAACGGGAGAAGCCAGGCCACAGCGCCAGGCACTGGAAGCAGCCAATCATAAACGCCTGACGATAGGTAATATCATCGACGCCCACGGCTTTCGGCTGTTTTGGCTTCAGGAACTCGGCGGCCAGCAGCAGCACACCCCCGACCACCAGCGCGTACATCACGTTGATCGGATTAAACAGCGTTTTAATCTGATCGTGCAGCACCAGACCCACAACGACCGCCGGCACCATGCCCAGCAGAATATGGATCAGCGACAGACGACCGCTGCCGACACCCTCATGTTTCACTTCGCCAAAGTGGATGCCGATCAGCCCGAACAGACGGCGCCAGAACATCACCACTACGGCCAGAATCGATCCTAACTGGATCACAACTTCAAAGGTCTCGGCTTTTTCACCCTCAAAGCCCAGCAGGTGACCCACTATAATCATGTGCCCTGTGGAAGAGACCGGTAAAAATTCGGTCAGCCCTTCCACAACGCCCAGGATTGCAGCTACCCAAAGCTGATGAATATCTGCCATCAAATGTTCCCTCTATCCGTTTCAAAACCATTAAAAAGGCGGTAGCGCGCTGCTATCGCCTGAAATCATGCCGCTGTTAGCCTGAAGTAAACCTTAAGGTCTAACCGATTCGCCTGCTGTAACGCATCGGTACAGGCTATGACAGACAGTAATTTGGTTTGGTTTCATTGTGATGGCAATCACATCGTATTTATTTAGGAATAGTCCCGCGCTCGATTCGCACGCCAACCTGCGCCGCCTGGGCCACAGCGCCCGGTTTGCTGACCTTTATGCGTACGCCAGGCGAATTGAAACGGTTCATCAACAGATCCGCAATTTCTTCAGCAACCCGTTCCACCAGAGCGAAACGGCTGCCGGTCAGATGCGTCAGAATGGCCGAGGAGACATCGGCATAGCTGAGGCAGTCCTTCACATCGTCGCTGCTGGCCGCCAGCCGGTTATCCCAGGCCATTTCGACATCGAGCACCAGCTTCTGCTGTATGCCCTGTTCCCAGTCGTAAACGCCAATGGTGGTGAACACCGTGAGTTGTTCTATAAATACGATATCCATGATAAGACTCTCTGTTTTTGGCTAAGCCGGATACCACTTCCGGCGGATTATGCGTATTATCCACGGTTGAAGAGATCAAAACGACCCTGAAGGGAACGGTACGGTGTTATGAGTGCTTTCGCGCTTGGTATGATTATTTTCGCGTATCTTTGCGGTTCGATTTCCAGTGCTATTCTGGTCTGTAAAGTCGCTGGCCTGCCCGATCCCCGCACGCACGGCTCCGGCAATCCGGGGGCGACCAACGTGCTGCGCCTGGGCGGTAAAGCCGCAGCCGCCACCGTATTAGTGTTTGATGTGCTGAAAGGAATGGTGCCGGTCTGGCTGGCCTGGCTGATGCACGTTCCCCCGCTTTATCTTGGCCTCACCGCGATTGCCGCCTGCCTGGGTCATATCTATCCGGTGTTCTTTCGCTTCCGTGGCGGAAAAGGCGTGGCGACGGCATTCGGTGCCATCGCGCCGATTGGCTGGGATCTGACCGGCCTGGTCACCGGCACCTGGCTGTTAACGGTTCTGCTCAGCGGCTACTCGTCACTGGGCGCTATCGTCAGCGCGCTGATTGCGCCGTTTTACGTCTGGTGGTTCAAACCGCAGTTCACCTTCCCGGTTTCCATGCTCTCCTGTCTGATCCTGCTGCGTCATCACGATAATATTCAGCGGCTTTGGCGGGGACAGGAAGGCAAGATCTGGAAGCGCAAAAAGAAATCTCAGCCATAAAAAAAGCCGGCAAGCCGGCTTTTTTCACATCAGATGGCGGGCAGTTCCGCCAGTGGCCAGCGCGGTCGCACGCTGACGCCTAACCCCCCGCGCGTTCCTCCTTTCAGTCGCACCATGCCCGCATACGCGATCATCGCACCATTGTCGGTACAGAACTCAGGACGGGCGTAGAAGACTTCACCGCCGCGCTTTTGCATCATGACCGCCATCTGCTCGCGCAGCGTCCGGTTGGCGCTGACGCCGCCCGCAATCACCAGACGCTTAAAGCCGGTCTCATCCAGTGCGCGCTTACATTTGATCGCCAGCGTGTCCACTACCGCATCCTCGAAGGCGCGGGCGATGTCGGCTCGGGTCTGATCGTCATCCGCATTAGCGCGAATGGTGTTCGCGGCAAAGGTCTTCAGCCCGGAGAAGCTGAAATCCAGCCCCGGACGATCGGTCATCGGACGCGGGAAGGTGAACCGCCCCGCCGTGCCCTGCTGCGCCATTTTGGAGAGCATCGGCCCACCCGGGTAGTCGAGACCCAGCAGCTTCGCCGTTTTATCAAAGGCTTCACCTGCCGCATCATCAATCGACTCACCCAGCAGGAGATATTCCCCGATGCCGGTGACGCTGATCAGCTGAGTATGTCCGCCCGACACCAGCAGCGCGACAAACGGAAACGCCGGTGGATTCTCTTCCAGCATCGGTGCCAGCAGATGACCTTCCATATGGTGAACCGGCACCGCCGGCACTTTCCAGGCAAACGCCAGTGCGCGACCGATCGTCGCCCCGACCAGCAGCGCCCCGACCAGCCCTGGCCCGGCGGTGTAAGCCACCGCGTCGATCTGCTGTGGTGCCAGACCGGCTTCTTTCAGCGCCGCCTGAATCAGCGGCACGGTTTTACGCACGTGATCGCGTGAGGCCAGTTCCGGCACCACGCCGCCATAATCTGCGTGCACTTTAACCTGGCTGTAGAGCTGGTTAGCCAGTAATCCGGCCTCGTCATCATAGATTGCGATGCCGGTTTCATCGCACGACGTTTCAATACCCAGAATTCGCATTGCATCACCTCATTCTTGCGGCGCGCAGTTTATCACAGCAATGGGAGATGCAGCGCGGCCATCCCGCGTAAAAAGTCATTTTCTGTCGGCTAAAGAGTGCGCTATACTCCCGCCCCTGGAAAAACCGGCAGCCGCACAGGCAAACGCTCCTGTTGGTTTCAAATTGTCCATGGTGCTTTACAAACCAACCTGGGTTGGAGTAAAATGCTGCACCATTTTGAAATGTGCTGGCGCCGCAGTCAGCAGCAAAACCGAATTTTATCGAGGTGAGAGTTACATGCCGGTAATTAAAGTACGTGAAAACGAGCCATTTGACGTAGCACTGCGTCGCTTCAAACGTTCTTGCGAGAAAGCAGGCGTTCTGGCTGAAGTTCGTCGTCGTGAGTTCTATGAAAAACCGACTACCGAACGTAAGCGCGCTAAAGCGTCAGCAGTTAAGCGTCACGCCAAGAAACTGGCTCGCGAAAACGCACGCCGCACTCGTCTGTACTAAGTCGTTCCGGAGGTCCGCCTCCACCGCGTGATTCACGCAGACAGAGTCAAGTAAAAGGCCGTGCTTTCCGAAAGGAAGCGCGGCTTGTTGCCGTTTATGAGCTGAAAAACCGGGGCGTATGGCTGGACGAATTCCACGCGTATTTATCAACGATTTACTTGCCCGCACGGATATCGTGGATCTTATCGATGCCCGCGTTAAGCTGAAAAAGCAGGGTAAGAATTTCCACGCGTGCTGTCCTTTCCACAATGAAAAAACCCCCTCTTTCACCGTAAACGGCGAAAAACAGTTTTATCACTGTTTCGGCTGTGGCGCACACGGCAATGCCATCGACTTTTTAATGAACTTTGATCGTCTGGAGTTTGTTGAGAGTATCGAAGAGTTAGCCACCGCCCACGGTTTAGACGTGCCTTATGAAGCAGGCAGCGGGCCCAGCCAGATGGAACGCCATCAGCGCCAGAGCCTGTATCAGCTGATGGAGAGCCTGAACGGTTTTTATCAGCAGAGCCTGCAGCAGTCCAGCGCGCAGCCAGCCCGCGACTATCTCGATCGTCGTGGTCTCAGCGCCGAAATCATCGATCACTTTGCGATAGGGTATGCCCCCGCCGGCTGGGACAACGTTCTCAAGCGTTTTGGCAAGCAATCCGAAGACCGCGAGTCACTGATGGAAGCGGGCATGCTGGTCAGCAATGACAAAGGCCGTACCTATGACCGGTTTCGCGACCGCGTCATGTTTCCGATTCGCGATAAGCGTGGCCGCGTCATCGGTTTTGGCGGACGTGTCCTGAGTAACGAAACGCCGAAATACCTGAACTCGCCGGAAACACCGATTTTCCATAAAGGCCGCCAGCTCTATGGCCTGTATGAAGCAGTAAAAAATCATCCTGAACCCGCCCGCCTGTTAGTGGTCGAGGGATACATGGACGTGGTTGCGCTGGCGCAGTATGGCATCGATTATGCCGTTGCGTCGCTGGGCACCTCCACCACGGCTGAACACATTCAGTTGCTGTTCCGCAGTACCGACACCGTGATCTGCTGTTACGACGGCGACCGGGCCGGACGTGAAGCAGCATGGCGTGCGCTTGAGACCGCATTGCCTTACATGAATGATGGTCGTCAGCTACGCTTTATGTTTTTACCCGATGGCGAAGATCCGGATACGCTGGTCCGTAAAGAGGGTAAAGCCGCTTTCGAGGCGAGGATGGAGCAGGCAATGCCGCTCTCTTCGTTTCTGTTTGATAGCCTGCTGCCGCAGGTGGATCTGAGCTCACGCGACGGTAAAGCGCGCCTCAGCACGCTGGCTTTACCGCTGATTACGCAGATCCCCGGTGAGACCTTACGTATTTATATGCGTCAGGAGCTGGGGAATAAACTGGGTATTCTCGATGACAATCAGCTTGAAAAGCTGATGCCAAAGCTGGCCACAAGCGGAACGGCGCCGGTTGCCCCGCCGCTTAAGCGTACCACCATGCGCGTGCTGATTGCGTTACTGATTCAGAACCCGCAGCTGGCGTCGATGGTGCCTTCGCTTGACGGGCTGTCTGAGTCAAAAATGCCGGGTTTACCGCTGTTTATTGAATTAGTCGGTCGCTGTAATGAGAATCCTGGATTGACCACCGGACAGCTACTAGAGTTATATCGCGGAACAAATTTTAGTCAGACGCTTGAAACGCTGGCGATCTGGAACCACATGATAGTAGATGAAGAAGCCGAAGCGGTGTTTCAGGACTCGCTGGCCAGCGTCTACGACTCAGCTCTGGAAGAGCGTCTGGAGTTTCTGATAGCGCGTGAACGCACCCAGGGACTGAGCGCCGATGAGCGCCGTGAGCTCTGGACACTCAGTCAGGCGTTTGCCCGAAAATAATTTAGCACGCTGCCCGTTCTGATGGAGGGCGGCGTGGCTGTTTTAAGGCCGTGGGCGTTAAGCCAGGCCTGTACCACCAACGATTTATACACGCGGCTTAAGTGCCGATTACTGATGGGCAAAGCCCACGCCGCGACGAAGGCAGCGGCAAGAATTAAAGGCCTTCACTGCTATTGTTGGCTCGCTGCCGACCGACACCAATCTAATTAACAGAAGTGTGGATACCGTCTTATGGAGCAAAACCCGCAGTCACAGCTCAAGCTTCTTGTCACCCGTGGTAAGGAGCAAGGCTATCTGACCTATGCTGAGGTCAATGACCATCTGCCGGAAGATATCGTCGACTCCGATCAGATCGAAGACATCATCCAGATGATTAACGACATGGGTATTCAGGTGGTTGAAGAAGCCCCTGATGCCGACGATCTGATGCTGAACGAAAACAGCTCCGATACTGACGAAGATGCCGCGGAAGCTGCCGCTCAGGTGTTATCCAGCGTTGAATCTGAAATCGGGCGTACGACTGACCCGGTTCGCATGTACATGCGTGAAATGGGTACTGTTGAACTGCTGACGCGCGAAGGCGAAATCGACATCGCGAAGCGTATCGAAGACGGTATCAACCAGGTTCAGTGTTCCGTTGCCGAATACCCTGAAGCGATTACTTACCTGCTGGATCAGTACGACAAAGTTGAAGCAGGTGAATCACGCCTTTCCGATCTGATTACCGGTTTCGTCGATCCTAACGCAGAAGAAGATCTGGCCCCAACGGCTACGCACGTGGGCTCTGAGCTGTCTGAAGCCGATCGTAACGACGACGAAGATGAAGACGAAGATGAAGACGACAACTCCGAGGACGATAACTCCATCGACCCGGAACTGGCGCGCGAGAAGTTCTCCGATCTGCGCAAGCAGTACGAAACCACCCGCAGCGTGATCAAAAGCAAAGGTCGCAGCCATGCCGCCGCCGTTGCTGAAATCCAGAACCTCTCTGACGTCTTCAAACAGTTCCGCCTGGTACCGAAGCAGTTCGATTACCTGGTAGGCAGCATGCGCACCATGATGGAACGTGTCCGTACTCAGGAACGTCTGATCATGAAGCTCTGTATTGAGCTGTGCAAAATGCCGAAGAAAAACTTCATCACGCTGTTCACCGGCAACGAAACCAATGAGAGCTGGTTCAAAGCGGCGCTGGCGATGAACAAGCCGTGGTCTGAAAAGCTGCTGGAAGTGCAGGATGACGTTATGCGTTCCCTGCAGAAACTGGCGCAGGTCGAAGAAGAGACCGGCCTGACCATTGAGCAGGTTAAAGATATCAACCGTCGCATGTCGATCGGTGAAGCCAAAGCACGTCGCGCCAAGAAAGAGATGGTGGAAGCGAACCTGCGTCTGGTTATTTCGATTGCCAAGAAATACACCAACCGCGGTCTGCAGTTCCTCGACCTGATTCAGGAAGGTAACATCGGCCTGATGAAAGCGGTAGATAAGTTTGAATATCGCCGTGGTTACAAGTTCTCGACCTATGCGACCTGGTGGATCCGTCAGGCGATTACCCGCTCTATCGCGGACCAGGCACGTACCATCCGTATTCCGGTGCATATGATTGAGACCATCAACAAACTCAACCGTATTTCGCGCCAGATGCTGCAGGAGATGGGCCGCGAGCCGACGCCGGAAGAGCTGGCTGAACGCATGCTGATGCCAGAAGATAAAATTCGCAAAGTGCTGAAAATCGCTAAAGAGCCGATCTCGATGGAGACGCCGATTGGTGATGATGAAGATTCACATCTGGGCGATTTTATCGAAGACACCACGCTGGAGCTGCCGCTGGATTCTGCTACCTCAGAGAGCCTGCGTTCTGCCACCCATGACGTGCTGGCTGGCCTGACCGCGCGTGAAGCGAAAGTACTGCGTATGCGTTTCGGTATCGATATGAACACCGACCATACGCTGGAAGAAGTGGGCAAACAGTTTGACGTAACGCGTGAGCGTATTCGTCAGATTGAAGCGAAAGCCCTGCGTAAACTGCGCCATCCGAGCCGTTCGGAAGTGCTGCGTAGCTTCCTCGACGATTAAGTCCGACAAAAACCCCGGTTCGCCGGGGTTTTTTTTTGCCTGCTACTCCCCTGCCCTGCTCTCCTCCGGATGCAGCTCCCGGTAAAGCTGACGATAGGCTTCGACCATCTCCTCCAGTGAGGCGCGATTAAGCCCGCTGGGATTCGGCAACACCCACACCTGGGTTTTCCCCATAAAGACGGGCTGCTTACCCCATTCCACTTTGCGCTGCTGAAAGGCGTGACGAAACGCATCCTTACCCAGGATGGCGAGCGCGGCGGGCTGGTAATTCAGCACCTTTTCCATCAGGCGTCTGCCGCCCTCACGTAGTTCATCCGTGGCAAGCTGGCTCGCCTGCACCGTGGGTCGCTCAACCAGCATGGTGATACCGCAGCCGGTTTCGGTTAAGCGCTGCTCCTCTTCCGGTTTCAGCTGCTCACGGGTGAATCCGGCCTGATGGATGACTTTCCAGAACCGGTTACCGGGATGCGCAAAGTGAAAGCCCTGATGGGCAGTTGACTGGCCGGGGTTAATGCCGCAGAACAGCACATCAAGCCCCGGAGTGATAATGTCGCGGATAGCGTGTTCACTCATGCCTTTCCCGCCTTAATGTCGCTACGCTGTGGCGTAAGCGCTCTGCTGCTCTGCTTCTCCATAGAACGTCCTGTGCTTTCTGCCACGTAATCTCTGGCTAAGATAGTAGTGATTACGCTCAGTACATTCCAGCCTTCAGGACTTAACGCGTTACGCTATCGACGTGACAGAGGCAGCACACGGCTGCTGCAGCCTGATGTCCAGTTTCGCTAAAGGCATGGCGTCGCATTTTCCACGCTGTTTTAAAACTTCGCTAACGCCGTTCGCCAGTTTTGTTATAGAAATCAGCAGGTAAATCGCTGCTGTTTATTTCAGCAACCGATGGCGGAGTGCTGGATCGCCCTGAAGAGATACTTTATAATCCCCGCTCCGCTGGCCCCTTAGCTCAGTGGTTAGAGCAGGCGACTCATAATCGCTTGGTCGCTGGTTCAAACCCAGCAGGGGCCACCAAATTTTAGCTGTTAAATCAGCAAATTAGAGCCACCTTTCAGGGTGGCTTTTTTGTTTCTGCAAATTAATGCCCCCCTTTTTGTCCCCCCACATTTTTTCTTTAACTTCACAATTGCATGTAAGAACGCCAAACTCAGTGAAACTGAAACACAGCTCTTCGAATCCGCATCCTGTAACCTCATCATTCCCCTGCTCGTTATCGAGCCTTGCTGAACTGTTCAATTTTTTTGCTTAACTCTATCCGAGGAGTGTGCATTAAGACGTTCGCCAGATGCCTCATCCGACCTTTTTAGAAGGGTGATTTCTTTAGGAAGAAATTCACTGCCTCCTTCTGTTTTGTCAGTTAATACCAGGCTTTCCCCTTCTAACTTTACGTCAACAACTGCAAATAAATATTTTTTACCCATAATAATTTCATAGACATATCCAACGCCCGAATTTCTAAAGGGTTGTTTGTATCCTTTCAATAAGAAGTAATCAGTAATGTGTGGTGTTGCTCGAATGAAATTCCTGATAGCTGGAGTTGAAATTGCTCCATCGAATTTACCATTATAAATATTCAAATCCATTGTTATTTGATCATCGTTTTCTAACCATTCATTGATGGCGTAGATAAATACCCCTACTCAACCAGATTATAATTTTCTTAACTAAATCTGAGTCTACTGTCGAAATTGTAAAATAGCCCCAACAATAGAAGATGATCAACGCGATAGGCATTGTGCTCTGTGAGGCGGATAAAGAGAGTAAGCAGGCCAGTGTTTATGTGACTCATTATCTTCAGCCTCAGGTGGCTCAGCGTGAACAGTCGCGCATGCTGCTGGCCGGCTCTGCAGATCAGCAGGTAATGACAAGTGGAGAGAGGCTGCTGACACATGTTGGCCCGAACGAGGAGCCAGAAGATCATGAGCGTTCCCTTTTTCACGAGTCCTGGCGCGATCAGAGCAAAACCCTCACTATCCTGCCACTGGGTTTTACCCTAAAACGCTGGGGGGTGCTGAAACTGGTTCAGTGCCAGTTCAACAGTTTTACTGCAGCCAATCTGCGGGTGTTGCAGCAGATTGCTGAGCGTATTGCGATTGCGGTAGATAATGCGCTCGCCTGTCAGCAGATTAAGAGCCTGAAAGAGAAGCTGCTGTATATTTTACTGGAGCAGGAGTTCGAGCGTGTCGGGGGAAACAGGCTGATCCCGGTGGATGTAAGATTGATCGCCGCCACCAATCGCGATCTTCGGCAGATGGTGGCAGACAGAACGTTCCGCGCGCCCTGGGGGCTGGCCTGCCAGCGAATTTCAGCACATCTGTAATAAGTCATCATGTATGACGCGCTGCTTTTTCTATTACACCGATGAATTCACAGAACATCGGATTAAATCTGACTGATTCCGTGAAGCTCTTCTGATAACAGATGCCATGCTCCCTTTTTTCCGGTGATATTCATAGGGGACCGACAAGACGGCTGATCCCAAAATCTGTCTGCGCCCTGTTTAAAAAGGAGACCCATAGCCTACTTATTATGCTTAATACTCCGGTTTATCCGCGGTGATAGCGGTTATGAATTATTGATACAGAAAAAGGCAAATCAAACTCTAAATAAAAACCCTGACATCAGACAGTTACTCAGATGAACAGGCAGCCATTTTAGCCAGATGACGATGAATCGACTTGATTATAAAATGTAAAGATAAAAAACAAATGATGCAAAATGAGGACAAATAAGTGATTCCAGTCATCAGAAAAAACTTTATTTATGCATAAAAAAATATATTGTTACATTCCGCAAAACAGATTATTACAGAGAGAAGATTTTTCCGTTATTCATCGTCAGGCCAGCCCGATAAAACTCAGTGAGCCGGGGTACAGTTTTAAAGATGATTCAATTCACCACGATTTTCAGTCAGGCAACGTTTCCCGCTGCAGGCATAGGCGGAAGGATTTCCGCAGTATGGTAAACGGTATTATTTAACAGGCCCTCTTTTCGTCCATGTAGCATTAGTCGCTTAAGGTATCGGCCTGGAGGTAAAGAACTCAGCGTAATGCAGTGGCGCGCTTTTAAAAGGCATCAGCTTCATAACGCGGGTATAACAGCAGTAAAGATGCTTTAACTAACCGAAAATACATTAAAAGGAATTGAAATATGCGTGATTTAACTCTGTGTGAAATTGAAACCGTAAGCGGTGGTGAATTTGTCTCTACCATTGAAGGGGCGCTTGAAGGGGCTATCTGGGGCTTTATCGAAGGTCTGGCAACCGGTGTCACGGTCGGTGGAAGTGCAAGCCGCAGTGCTGTATTCGGACCTATTGCTCAGCTCTGTGGTGCGGTTCTGGGCGGCGTCATTGGCCCGGCCGTATGCGTCATTATGGGTGCCTTGTGGGGAAAAGATGCTGTCGCCGCATACGCTGCTGACTTCCGCGTCAACTACGGTACCAGCGGTTCACAGTTGCTGGTATAACAGCCCAGCCCGTTATCACCGATCAAATAAATGCTGACGTAAATCCTTACCCCTCCCGGATAAACTCAGCCTTTAAGTTTTGCCGTAGCGAATGGCAGAAATTGACCGCTAAAATAACGGACTTCAAAAATCCCCGCCCTTATGCTGGCATTCGTTGTGATCGAATCTATCGAAAACAAGCGCGTTAAACGCCGCTGATAATGATGCTGATTTAAGGGCGGGGGTGGCATGATGCCGATTAACGTTATCCCCGACACCCCGATCGCTGACAGCCGCGTTCAACACTCACCCAGAGCATACCTCACCTTTTGCGCATTAGCAGGCAGGATTGCTTACGCTCCCCAAAACTGTCCGCGCTTAGACATCTTTTTTTTAAAATAAATCTATTTCAGGGGAGGTTGCTATTACCATTTTCTCCCTGCCGTTAATTTTAAATTATAAATATAAGGTTAAACAGAAAAAACTATAACGCATCAAACATGCTATAAACACTCACCTTCAAATGAAGACAACTTTACTTATTCGTTAACTAAACCATTAATAAACTTCTATGTTAGCCTGACCTTCCTGAATCAAAATTAAAAATCAGGAGAAGGCGATTAATCAGTGCGCTCAGTTTAAGGGATAAGAATATTATGCGCCTCATATCTCTTATTCATTATCACTTTGCACGCTGATTACTCCGCACAGCAAAGAGAGCGTTCGGTCTGTTCAGAACTGCTCATTTATAACAAATCTGATAAGAGAGATAATATGAGAAAATTATTATTAAGCACCACCATTATTGCCGCGATGGCGTCCGTCAGTTTTGCGGGTCAGGCTGCAGAATCTGCGACCCTTTCCATCACGGGTACCATCACTCCAGCCGCCTGTGGTGTGGCATTAAGCTCTGCAAGCATTGATCTTGGCACCATCGCCGCAGCGACACTGCTGAAGGACAGCAATGTTAAACAGGGCAACACCGTTACCCTGAATGTGGATTGTGAAGCGCCTGTCGCGATTGCCGTTCAGACCACAGATAACCGTGCGGCAAGTGCCATGACGCTGGCGAACATGTCTGAAGAGATGAAAGCAACCGTTTCAGGCTTATCAGATGCACACATTTTCGGCTTAGGGACAGACAGCGCTCAGGGACACGTGGGGGCGATGGCACTGGCGATTACCGACGCAACCGCCGACGGTGCAGCGAATACCAATGTGCTGACCAGTAGCGATAAAGCGGCATGGTCTCTCACTCATGTGACGGCTACAGCACCCGCAACGCTGACCAAAAACGGCTATTTTACCCTGGCGGCGGATGCCAATAGCACCACCCCGGCAGCCATGACTAAAGCCTCCTATTCCATTGCGTCAAGAATGATTCTGAAGAAAGCGGATGCCTACCCGAGCGGTGAAGAAGTGCCTATTGACGGTAACGTCACTTTCTCTGTGGTTTATCTGTAATTGTTAATGATTGTCAGCGAAGGCCGTCCGGCCTTCGCGTTTTAAATACAGGGTAAAAATAAAATGAAAATAATTCTCTCTGTTGCCATTCTCTTTTCCTTGTCTGTACCCGGCATATTTGCAGCCGGCATGAAGCCTGAAGTACCGGCTTTATTTCTCGATGACCAGAATCGTGAAGTGACGGTTAATGTACTGAACACAGACAGGGATACGGCGCTGCTGCACAGCAGCCTGCAGACAATTCCTGAAGACCCTGAAAACCGGCTGATTATTACCCCTCAACTGGTTCGTGTCGATGGAGGGAAAAACCAGCAGATCCGGGTGGTGTTAAAAGAGGGTGTCAGGCTGGATACCCAGAAGATGCAGCGAATTAATTTTGTCTCTATCCCGCAGGACGATGGTAAAAAGAATCGCGCTCGCATTCTCATTGGCCAGAATATTCCGGTCATTATCTCCCCCGCCAGTCTGCCGGTAAACACCGCGCCCTGGACAGGGCTGACCTTCCATCTTTCAGGTGCCTCTCTGCACATTGAAAATCCGACACCTTATATCGTCAGGCTCACCAGAGAGATTAATTTACTGCCCGGCAAAGGGTCGGTTGAACTGAAAAATTCCTACATTCTTCCGGGTGAAAAGTTTGATGTGGCTCTGCCTGCTGCCTCCGCGAATAAGGTGAAAGCCCTGCTTCTGCACCCCGTCACCCGATATGGAATTTTAACCGCCCCTTTTAATGTGCCGCTCTGAGCCCATTCACCTTTATCTATGAAACAATTTCTGATACTCAGCCTTGTGGTCAGTTCAGCCTGTGTGCAGGCGGCAAACCGCTATGACAAAGAGATGCTCAAAGCGCTCGGCTACGACGCCAGTGCCGCTGAACTGCTTGATGCAGGTACGCACTTTCTGCCGGGGAAACAGCCCGTCAATATTGTCGTTAACGGTCAAAGCAAAGGGGTGCATATCCTGACGTTTGATCAGGCCGGTAATCCCTGCTGGCCAGCCGATCTGCCAGAGAAGCTGGGGATCATCCCCGATCGTTTTCAGCAGGCAGAGGATGCGCGCTGCCTGCAGCTGCCATCCGACAGCCCGATTCTGCTGGAGCAGCAGGTTAATCGCAGCAGCCTGCTGCTCAAGGTCCCGGCAGGCGACCTGTCTGCGCATCCGCGCTTCTCCAGCGGGGGAAATGCGCTGGTGGTGAATTACGATGGCCGACGCTATCAGTACCAGACGCGCGCCGGACAAAACCACCACTCGCAGACGCTGACCTCCGAGATTGGGGGCAATATCAACAACTGGGTACTCCGCAGCGGGCAGAGCTATACCAGCCAGAATGAACACCACCAGCTGACCCGACTCTACAGTTATGCCCAGCGCTCCCTTCCCGGCTGGGCGTCGGTCGTGCAGATAGGTGAGATCACCGCGGGCGACACCCTGTTTTCCGGCATCAACCTGCTGGGCGCACAACTCATGCCAGAACGCAGTGCAGAAAATAGCGGAAACAGCGGCGTGTCGCTGAATCTGCTCTTCTCACAAGCCGGTACTGCCGAGGTCTGGCAGGCGGGCATCCTGCTGAAGACCTATCAGGTCACAGCAGGCATGAACACACTGGCTGACATCCCGGCGATCAATCAGTCCGATGATTTTGAGATCATCAGCCATGACCAGTCCGGTCATCGTCAGCAGCAGACGATCCCCTATATTCAGGCTCAGACCACGGTTTCTCTGGCGAATGCCGGACTCTCTCTGGCCGCCGGACGTCTGCGCCTGACCGATGAGTCGTTCCCGGTGTTCGTCGGTTCCGCCGGACTTTATCAGAATGGTTTCATGGCCGTGACGGCAGGCGGGCTGATGAGCGAGCACTATCAGGCCGCCTCCTGGCGCACCACGCTGCGGCTGACAGAACGCCTTATCGCTTCCCTGACCCAGACTGCCTCGCAGGTGCAGGATTCGGCCGGGGAGCGAGGCAACATGCAGGGCCTCAATCACCAGCTCAGCATCAGCGCAGGCGTGACGCCCCGATTATCACTGACCTCTTCCGCCAGCTTTCGCAGCCGTGATTTCAGGGATCCAGGCAGCTCATGGCGCGCCGGAGACGCCCGTCAGGAGAATGGACAGATCCGGTCACAGTACGCCGCGGGGATAAGCTATAGCCAGCCGCAGCTCGGCGTGCTCGCCTTTTCCGGCAGTCTGTCACAGAGCTGGCAGAATGCAGAAAGTTTGGGCTACATGTTCAGCTGGGGCCGCACCTTCGGAAAAGTGAACGTCAATCTCGGCATCCAGAAAAACCGGCTCACGCAGGATCAGCGCCACACTGATGACCATTACGTTTACCTCAATTTCGCTGTTCCGCTCGGCAGCCGCAGCAGCGTGCGCAGCTGGGTTAATGACACCCGGGGAAAAATACGCGCCGGCATGGGTTTTGACAGCACCCTGAATGATAAATTTGCCTGGAGCGTCTCCGGGGAGAAAAGTCAGCGTGAGGATGCGTCAGTTGCGGGTTCCGCAACCTGGACCACCAAATACAGTCAGCTGAGCGGCGGCGTTTCGCATAATGAAAACAGCACCAGTTACAACGCGGGCGCGCGCGGCAGCGCCGTCCTGCATAGCGAGGGAGTGACCTTTTCGCCCCGCAAAACAGGCGATACCTTTGGCATTATTTCCCTTAACAGCCCCCAGCCTGACGTCAGTATCCACACCCCTGGCGGCGTGGTGTGGAGCGACCACACGGGTCATGCCATCACCTCCTGGACACCGTGGCAGAAGAATACCGTACAGATCGAAAACCAGAGCCTGCCTGACAATGTCCAGGTCATCAGCGGTATTGCAGACATCACGCCTTACCGCGGCGCGGTAGTGCCGGTGATTCTGCCCGCCTATACGGTTCGCCGGGCGCTGGTGAGCTTCCCGCCAGAGCAAAGTCCGGCACCGGGTGCCCCTGTCAAAAATGGCAAAGGTCACCTGATCGCCTTTGTGAATGAAGATGGCACGCTCTTTTTCGACGACCTGCCGGACGATCCGCTATTCAGCCTCGACCGCAATGGCAGCCAGTGTGCCATCGATATGCTTACGCCCTGGTATAACCAGCCCGGCACCCTTTATGCCTCACTTTCCGCGAGATGCGTCCCATGAAACAGCTCTCTGTTCTGCCTCTGCTGCTGGCTTTCAGTGGCCTTTTTGCCGCACTCCCTGCCCGTGCGGCGTGCGAAATTCAGCTCAGCGATCCCCGGATTGATTACGGTGAAATGACACGGGGCGAGCTGCTCGGTCGCCCGGGCAATGCGCTGACTGCTGTCGAACTGCGGATGGGTGACCAGCATGAGTCAGAGATCACGGTCATCTGTGACCGCCCGACCCCGCTGAAACTGACGTTCAGCGGGCCTGCGAAAGACGCCGAAAGTTACCAGTTTGGCGACCAGGGCCGGGCGACACTGACCCTGCATGATGTGACGCTCGACGATCGTCCGGTCACGATCGAACGAGCCGGCACAGAGGCGGCAGCGATGGCGTTCAGCGCCAGTCAGCCTCTGCAGTTCTACAAAGATGGCCAGATCGCCTCCGGCAGCACGCTGCGTGCAAAAGTGACGATAGTCACCTGGCTGCCTGCCGATGCCACCCGGGTCAGTGAGCGGAAACAGTGGCAGCTTAACGGCAGCTTTATCGTCAGCGATGAGGGTTAACGGCCGCTGAAAAATTATCTCGCGCCTTACCCTGTTTTCCCGCGCAAACCCCATGCTATCTTAAGGTTTTGATTTTTCAGTGGGCAAAATTGATGACTAAGTTGCGGGTAGGGATCGTGTTTGGCGGGAAATCGGCTGAGCATGAAGTGTCGTTGCAGTCGGCCAAAAATATCCTTGAGGCGATAGACAAAACCCGGTTTGACGTGGTGCTGCTGGGCATCGACAAACAGGGGCACTGGCGTCTTAACGATGCGTCCAACTTCTTACTGAACGCTGAGAATCCGTCACTGATCGCCCTGAATCGCGCGGCTGACGATGTGGCGCTGGTGCCCGGTCATTCTCAGCAGCAGGTTATCACCCGTCACAACGCACATCCGCTGTCGCAGATCGATGTCATCTTCCCTATCGTTCACGGAACGCTGGGAGAGGATGGCTCTCTGCAGGGCCTGCTGCGGATGGCTTCGTTACCCTTTGTCGGCTCCGACGTGCTCGGTTCTGCAGTCAGCATGGATAAAGATTTTACCAAACGCCTGTTACGCGATGCCGGTCTGAAGGTCGCCCCGTGGCTGAGCGTCACCCAGGCGCAGCGCGCCCAGCTGGATGCAGAGGCTGTCATTGCCCGCTTTGGCCTGCCGCTGTTTATCAAACCCGCCAATCAGGGTTCATCGGTCGGCGTCAGCAAAGTGGACAGCCCGGAGGAATTTGACGCCGCGCTGACGCTCGCCTTCTCCTTTGACCGTAAAGTGCTGATCGAGCAGGGCATTAAAGGGCGCGAAATTGAGTGCGCGGTGCTGGGCAACGATGCGCCCGAAGCCAGCCCCTGCGGCGAAGTGGTGGTGCATGATGCCTTCTACTCCTACGACACCAAATACATCTCGGAAAGCGGCGCGCAGACGGTGGTGCCCGCCGCCCTCTCCACGGAAACCAGCGATGCCATTCGTGAGGTTGCCATTAAAGCCTTCACGGCGCTGGAGTGTTTTGGTATGGCGCGCGTCGATGTGTTTTTAACCGACGACGGCGAGATTATTGTCAACGAAGTGAATACCCTGCCCGGCTTCACCAATATCAGCATGTACCCGAAATTATGGCAGGCAGCCGGACTCAGCTATCAGGATCTGATCAGCCGCCTGATCGACCTGGCCATCGAGCGCCACCAGCAGGCCAGCACCCTGAAAAGCAGCGTCAGCTGAGTGCATCGGCGGCGTGGCGCGTCAGGCCACGTCGCTGGTGAAGGTGCGGTAGTTAACCGGTGAGGTCTGGTTGCGGCCGTTGCGTTTCGACAGATAGAGGTTTTTATCTGCCGCAGAGATCAGCCGGTTGATGACGGGGGGCCACTCCGTCGCCTCAGCGGCGCTGCCATGCGCCAGTCCCAGACTGACGGTCACCGTCACGGTATTCCCCTGCAGCCAGAACTTCTCTTTCGCCATCGTCTGCCGGATATTCTCAGCCAGAAAATAGAGTCTCTCCGGGTTCTGATCGAACAGCACCACCACAAACTCCTCGCCGCCAAAACGGCAGATGCGTCCCGCTTTGCCCACCACCCGCTGCATCCGGCGCGCGATCTCTTCCAGCACGCTGTCGCCCGCGTCGTGACCAAAATTGTCGTTAATGGCTTTGAAGTAGTCGACATCCAGCAGGATAACGCCCGCTTTGCGTTCAGGGAAGATGGGTTCACTGCGCAGGCTTTCATAGAGACCGGAGCGCGACAGCAACCGGGTCAGGAAGTCGTAATTCGCCCGCAGCGCCAGGCGCTGGTTAAGCTGGCGGATCGCATCCATACTCGCGGCCACGATCAGCGGGCTGATGGAGATAGTCGCCACCCCCAGCCGGGCCGAGGTGAGATGGTTAAGCGGCAGCATCGCGTCGCTGCCCTGAATGTTCATCACGCCGTGCGACACCAGGATAATTTCGGTAATGCCGGTCAGCAAAATCACCAGGCTGGTCAGCGGCATGGGCAACACCACCGCACACCAGATCAGCGCAGGAACCGGGAACGTCAGGCTGCCCGCGCCACCCATCATCGCCCCGATTGTCAGCGAACCCGCCACGGCGATAACCGGGAGCAGCTTGCGGATGTGCAGAAACTGGCGGGGCGACAGCGACGACCAGTCGCGGGTCAGCAAAAACGGCAGTAGCATCAGCCCGGTGGAGAACTGCTCGCTGAACCAGTCAGCCCATGCCACCGCCAGCCCGGTATCAAAATCAGCCTGCTGCGCCAGCGCGCCCCAGCTGGCACAGGTGAACGCCGCCAGCAGGCAGGCCGGGAAGATTCGCAGCACGCTGGTAATCCGCTCACTGCCGGAATCGTGCTGAAGATGCCTGACCAGCAGCGTCACCGCCACCAGCACAAACAGCACATTCGCCACGTTAAGGGTTAACGCTGAGAACGCCCAGCCCGAAAAAACGGTGTCGTTGAACACCATGGCGGCCAGGATAGCCAGGTAGTAGCGGCCCCGATGCAGAAAGGGATTGCGGACGATGACGCCCGTCACGATCGCATTGACCGGCCAGAAGAGAGAGAGCTCTTTGGGAAAGCGCAGATGTCCGCCGATAAAACAAAACAGCAGCGTGATTAAAAACAGCAAAACTGCGTTCTTCTTTGCGTTGTGCTCTTCAAACAGCGGTGTGCGCATGCGTCCGGACCTTATCGCGGTGAGGCTGGCTCTCCACGCCAGCCTGAACAGGCGCGTGGTGTCAGAATGATTAAATCCTGAATGCCCTCAATGTCATCCTGCGATAAAACCCCACTTCATGGGCTAACTCAATAAAATGCCCCGGCGCCGGGTAAGCACAGCAGATGACAGCAGAAAACGGGGCTTTATTATGCCCCTTCAGTAAAAAAATCGGCTATCCGAGATATCCGATTTTTGCTCTTCTGCTGATGCTGCCGTTGCGCTTCGGGCTATTTTACGGCCACCGGCCACTGACTCAGGCGGATGCCGCGCTTGTCCGCGTTGTCGCCAAAATCTTTCAGCACCGCTTTCACATCGGGATCGATATATTCCGCATTGTCATTATCGATAATCACCACGCTGTTCTCCGGGATCTCATCCAGCAATCCCTGCAGCTTTGGGTTGTGCATAAACGTCAGGTTCTGCTGAAAGCGCAGGACGTAGTGGTCGTCATAACGGGTGAGCTGCAGCGCGTTGCGATGGCTTTTATAGATGCTGTAGAGGATCTGCGTGGCGATACCGATGCCGATACCGACCAGCATCCCCAGCGTAATAATGCCGACGATGGTCGCCAGGAACGGCACGTACTGCTGGGCCCCCATCCGGAACTGTTCGACAAAGAGTTTAGGGGTCGCCAGTTTATAGCCGGTGTAGAGCAGCACCGCGGCCAGGCTGGCCAGAGGAATGGCGTTCAGCATCTCACTGAACCACATGCCGCAGATCAGCAGCAGCACACCGTGAATGAAGATGGAGAGCTTTGTCTGCGCCCCCGCGCTGACGTTGACCGAACTACGCACAATCACCGCTGTTATCGGCATCGCGCCCAGAAAACCGGCGGTCAGATTACCGATGCCCTGAGCGAACATCTCTTTGTTGGGCGACGGCGCGGGCGTCTGCGGACGCAGCTTTTTCAGCGCTTCCTGACTCAGCAGGGTTTCCAGGCTGGCAACCAGAGCCAGCGTCACGGCGACGACCCAGACCTGCGGATTCTGCCAGGCCATCCAGTCAGGCGTTTCCAGCTCAGCCACCAGCGCAGAGACGCTGTCAAAGGCGGGCAGCGAGATGCGTGCCAGCCCCTGCGCCATCTCCGGGAACAGCCTTCCGCCTGCCACCGTAGCGACGCAGCCGACCAGCACCGCAATCAGCGGCCCAGGGATCCAGGCCAGCGCCTTAATGCGTTTGATCGGGGCGGTTGTCCAGAGGCATAGAATGGCTAAACCGACCGCCGCCACCACTATCGACGGCAGTGAGAAGGTCATCTGCCCATTGACCAGCGAAACCAGCTCCGCATCGCCCGCCGCGCCCAGCGCCACCGGGATCTGCTGCATGATCAGCAGCAGGCCAATCGCCGCCAGCATGCCTTTAATCACGCTGCCCGGCACCAGCGAGATAAACCGTCCGGCGCGCAGCAGACCCAACAGGCACTGCAATGCCCCGGCAATAATCAGCGCGGTGAGGAAGGCGGAGAAGCTGCCCAGCGTCGCCATCGAGGCGACAACGATAGTGACCAGACCCGCCGCCGGACCGCTGACGGCAAAGCGGGAGGGACTTAACGAGGTGACGACCAGACCGCCAATCACCCCGGTCAGCAGACCAGCAAACGGCGGCAGTCCGCTGGCCTGAGCGATACCCAGACAGAGCGGTAAAGCCACCAGGAAAACCACCAGACCCGCCGGGATGTCGCGGCGCAGGGTATCAGAATTCATCATGAAGGCTCCTCTGAAGATTGATGAATCAGCTCTTTGAGATGGCCGGAGCGCAGGTCATAAACACAACCAAACACCTCCAGTTCCTGGCCCGATTGCCAGATTTGCCTGACCGGCTCAGACTTCACCAGCCTGGCGAATTGCGCTTTAACGTTGGCTTCAACCAGCCGATCGCGTTGTTCATCGGGGGTGGCGTCTGCTGGCCCTTCCTCGGCCAGCCCCTGCTGAATGTCATCACGCAGCCGCTGAATACGCCTTCCCAGTGCGGTGTCCTGCCCTTCCAGCACGCTGCCTGGCAGGTTCTGTGCGGCTTCAACCCCGCCGCAGCCGTAGTGGCCGCTGAGCACGATGCGTTTCACGTTGAGAAAGAAGAGCGCGTATTGCAGCACGCTCAGCAGATTGTCATCCTCCTCCAGCACCATGTTGGCGATATTGCGGTGCACAAAGAGTTCGCCTGGGTGGGAGCCGGTCAGCACTTCGGCCGGAACACGGCTGTCTGAACAGCCAATCCAGAGCGAGTGCGGTTTTTGCTGATGAAGGGATTTTTTGAAATAGTCTGGATTACGCTGGCGGCGCTGTAATGCCCAACTGCGATTTTTCGCTAATAAGGGTTTAAGTGTCGTCACATTCATCTTCTCTCTACTACCGGGATGTCGCATCCTGGCTGATCACAAAGTGTATCGGCTCACAAATAGCGTGAGAGCCGCCAGGTAAATAAGAACAAGGTCACAGAAAAAGGTTATAGACGTTAACCATTGCCAATGCACGAGCAATATTTCACAACGCTTTAACATGGCGTGATTTGTCAATTAAACGTCAGCAAAAGTCAGAGGAAAGTAAATTTAATTCAGCAGGAGAAAAATGAGGAGACATAAACAGATTAGATTAAGACAAGATATATCAGTCAGTTAAAAACTTTAAAATAAAAGACTTAATTTATTGCTGACAAATAAATACAAACACTAAGCGCATGGCTTTTTCTTGCCCTGCCCGTTCGCCCCACTTTTCCCAGGATTACTCTTAATTAAAAAATTAACCATTAGCACAATCAACCATCTTAATAGCATAGAGCCAGTTAAATACGCCTGCTTTGAGATAAGAATAAAGCGAGAGATGATTAATTTAATTCGCAGCAAAATAGTGACAGCGGAAAGTAAATCAGGACCAGAATTTAGCAGAGCCTGAACGGGTCAGGCTCTTTTTCTTGACGAATTATTTACCGTTCCAGCTTTGCAGGCGCGATTCCCGCACGGAGAGCTGCTGTTCCGGCGTCAGCTTATTGTAATTCTCCGCCATACCGCTCTCCCAGTCGCCGTAAAGCGGGTTCGGCAGCACGATGAACTGCGTGCCAAACTGCTGATGATTGAGATTAACAAAGTCGCGACGCTGCTGATTGCCCTGATGCCAGGTCGCCCCGCCGAAATCGTTGAGGTTATCGCCCACGTAGAGCACCACGTTGTAGCCCGCATTTTTGATGGCATCGAAACGCGCCTGCTTGTTGGAGCTGTCGGTATTCAGACGCACCGTTTTTTCACTGACGTCAGGAAAACCGAGCTGCTGCATATTCGCCACCGTGGCGGCGTAATCTTTCTGATCGCGGTTCGACACGTAGAACAGCGTGCCGCCGTTCTGGGTGACGTGGCGTGCAAACTCAACCGCGCCGGGCACCGCTTTCGCCTGTCGCGCCTGGGTCCAGGCTGACCAGCTCTTACTGCTGAACGGCTGACCGTTTTTCGCCTGCCAGGCGCTGTAGGCGCTGTTATCCAGCATGGTTTCGTCCAGATCGACAATTACGGCTTTCGGTTTGCCGGTCAGCAACGGCGCCTGATCGAACGCCATGCGTGCGGTGTTAAACGCCTGCCAGGTCAGCGCCTGATATTCGCCGGACTGCTGGAACCAGTTGACCGCCAGCACCGACTGCTGCCCGAGCTGCTGCTGAGCGGTCTGATGTGACGAGGAGGCGCAGCCGGTCAGCAGCAGGGCAACCAGTCCGGAGGCGGCAAGTTTTGCGGAGGTTTTCATCATTTCATCCTTAAGGTGAGAAAGGGCTGAGGAGACGCTTCAAAAATGTAGCAGTTAACGTAAGCTGTTGGCAGCCCAGCGCACGCTGTTATCACAGGAGATTCCTATGGCTGTTATCCCGCGCTCGCCGTTGCTCGACTCGCTGGACTGGGTCGATTATGCCTTTCAGCCCGCCGGTGAGCCACCGCCCGCCGACGCCGCCTGGGGGCATCAGCGCCACAGTGCCACGGTCGTCTTCGACGTCGAAAACACCCCATCCAAAAGCTGCGAGTCGGATGGCATTATCAGCAGCGGGACGCGCCCGGTGGCGGTGTATACCGCTGACTGCCTGCCGGTGCTGATCGCCGATCCTCAGCAGCGCATCGTGGCGGCGGTGCATGCCGGACTGAAAGGCACGCTGGCGGGCGTGCTGATCCGCGCCGTGGAAAAACTGTGCGAACAGGGCAGCGCGCCAGAGAATCTGCTGGTGGCGATCGGCCCGGCACTCGGCCCCTGCTGTTATGAGCTGGCCGAACCTCAGCTGGCGGAGATCGCCCGGAATCCGGCGCTGGCCCGCGGGCTGCGCTGGCACAGGCAGCAGCCGCTCAATGGTGAGGCTCAGCGCCCGCAGGCGACGGCGCGTCAGCAGGGTCTCTGGTTCGATCTGCCGGCGCTGGCGACGCAGATGCTGGTCGATGCGGGCGTTCCGGCTGCGCAGATCGATAATGTCGGCGTCTGCACCTACTGTATGGCCGAGAGCGGTTCAAGCTACCGCTTCAACACCCATACGGGCAGCGGCTATCACTCCCGCTACTCCTGGATCCGGCGGCGATAATCGCGCCCGCCCTGAAAATCGGCCACGGCGGACTCACGGCCTGTCGCGGCTGATGTTGATTTCACTCACACCCTGACACTCTTTCACTTTTTTTTAACACAGAAATGGCTAGAGTTAACTCATCCGACCACTTTATCGTGAGTGATGATCATGGCCGTTCATTCCGAATATCCCGCGCTGTTCAGGCCGCTGGACCTGGGTTTTACCCGACTGAAAAACCGTTTCCTGATGGGCTCCATGCACACCGGCCTGGAAGAGCACCCGGATGGCGCAGCCCGGCTGGCGGCTTTCTATGGCGAGCGCGCGCGCGAAGGCGTCGCGCTGATTGTCACCGGCGGTATTGCCCCTAATGCGCAGGGTGTTACCACCGCCCACGGCGCGATGCTGACAGAGGAGGCGCAGTGTCACTGGCACCGGCAGATTACCGATGCCGTTCATCAGCATCAGGGCAAAATCGCCCTGCAGATCCTGCATACCGGCCGTTACAGCTATCAGCCCGATCTGGTCGCCCCCTCTGCCCTTCAGGCGCCGATCAATCCGTTTACGCCCCAGGCGATGAGCGAGGCGGCGATTGAACAGACTATTGATGACTTTGCGCGCTGCGCCCGCCTGGCCCGAGAGGCCGGCTACGACGGCGTGGAGATCATGGGCTCTGAAGGCTACCTGATTAATCAGTTCCTGGTGAAGCACACCAACCAGCGCAGCGACCGCTGGGGCGGCGACTTCCGCCAGCGAATGCAGTTTGCCCTGGCGGTCACCCGCGCGGTGCGTGCCGCCACCGGCGACCGTTTTATCATTATCTTCCGGCTGTCGATGCTCGATCTGATCAAAGAGGGCAGCACGCTGGAGGAGACGCTGCTGCTGGCGGGCGAGCTGGAGCAGTGTGGGGTCACGCTGTTCAATACCGGTATCGGCTGGCATGAAGCGCGCATCCCGACCATCGCCACCTGCGTGCCGCGCGCGGCCTTTGCCTGGGTCACGCAGCGCCTGCGTGCTCACGTGTCAGTGCCGGTCATCGCCACTAACCGCATCAACCACCCCGCCGTCGCCGAAGAGCTGCTGCAGTCAGGCTGCGCCGATATGGTGTCGATGGCGCGCCCTTTCCTCGCCGATGCCGCCTTTGTCAGCAAAGCGCAGCGCGGCGAACCGGACAGCATTAACACCTGCATCGCCTGTAATCAGGCCTGCCTAGACCAGGTGTTCGCCGGAAAGATCACCTCCTGCCTGGTCAATCCGCGCGCCTGCCACGAGTCGCTGATGCCGGTGATCCCCAGTCGCGCTCCGCGCAGGCTGGCGGTGGTCGGGGGTGGCCCGGCCGGAATGGCCTTTGCCCTGCAGGCGGCCGGGCGCGGACATCAGGTGACGCTGTATGAAGCCGCCGCCGATATCGGCGGCCAGTTCAATATTACCCGGCTGATCCCCGGCAAAGCGGAGTTCAGTGAAACCCTGCGCTATTTCCGCCACCAGCTGGCGGCCGCCGGGGTGACGGTCAGGACCGGCTGCCGGGTCACGGCCGAGGGGCTGGGTGATGCCGATGAGGTGGTGCTGGCCACCGGCATTCAGCCACGCACGCCGGATATTCCGGGCATCGATCACCCCAGCGTCCTGAGCTACCTTGAGGTGCTGCGCGATCGGCGTCCGGTGGGGAAACGGGTGGCGATTATCGGAGCCGGTGGTATCGGTTTTGACGTAGCGGAGTTTCTGTCGCAGCCTTCGCATGACGCGGATCGCGCGGCCTTTTACGCTGAGTGGGGTATCGATCAGAGCCTGACGCAGCGCGGTGGTGTGGTGGCCCCCGAGCCGCCCGCCGCATTACGGCAGATCTGGCTGCTGCAGCGCCGCACAGGCAAACCCGGCGCCGGGCTGGCAAAAACCACGGGCTGGATCCACCGGGCCAGTCTGCAGGCGCGCGGCGTGGAGATGTGGGGCGGCGTGGAGTATCTGGCGATTGACGATCGCGGGCTGCATCTGCGGCGCAACGGTGAAACCCTGCTGCTGGCGGTCGATAATGTGATTATCTGCGCCGGACAGGAGCCGCAGCGCGAACTGGAAGCGGCGCTGCGTGCACGGGGACAGAAGGTGACAGTGATCGGCGGTGCCGATGTGGCGCAGGAACTGGATGCGCGCCGCGCCATCGCACAGGCGACCGCGCTGGCGCTGCGTGTCTGACTAGCGCATTTTTACCGCGCGCAGCACTACAAACTTCTGGTTAGAGGCGACCAGCGTGCAGTTGCCGAACAGCTTTTTCAGCTTCTGGTGATAGTCGAGGTGGCGGTTGCCGACGATGCGCAATTCGCCGCCATATTGCAGACAGCGTTTGGCATCACGGAACATCTGCCACGCCAGGTGATCGGTGACGGCGTGCTGCTGGTGAAACGGCGGGTTGCACAGCACCGCGTGCAGCCGGTCCGAGGGATAGCCGCTCAGCACGTTGTTGACCAGGAACTGACAGCGCGACAGATCCTCCGGACGGTTTACTTCCACGTTAAGCTGGCTGGAGGCGACCGCCATGTAGGACTCATCCAGAAAATGCACCTCAGCCTGCGGGTTCTGTGCCAGCGCCATCAGCCCCACCACGCCGTTGCCGCAGCCCAGATCGACAATCTCGCCTTCGATATTTTCCGGCAGATGCTGCACAAACAGGCGTGCGCCGATATCCAGCGAGCTGCGTGAGAAAACGTTGGCGTAGTTGTGGATCTGATAAGGAGTGCCATCCAGCGGCCAGACCTGCGTGGGACGGGCTTCGCGCAGCGCAGGCTGGCTGAACTGACTGAAGATCAGCCGCGCTTTTTTCCACGCCAGCGAGGTTTTCGTCTCGCCGATGATCTGTTCAAACAGCTGCAGGGTGGAGTTATGGATCTCTTTGGCGCGGGCCGCCGCCAGAATCACCGTCTCCGGGGTCACCACTTCACGAATCGCGCGCAGCTGATGCTCCAGCAGCGCCAGCGTCTTCGGCACTTTAATCAGCACCGCCGCCGGGGAAGCAGGCAGCGCCGCCAGGCTGTCAATAAAGTGGACGTCGCTGTCATCCATCCCGTTGAAAGAGAGGTTCTGCCGGGCGGCCTGCTGGCTCAGCCAGGAGTCGCTGACGTGCCAGACGGGACGCGGATTGAGACCACAGGTTAAGGCACCAAAACTGTCGTTGAATACCAGCACCGGCCCCTCTGGCAGCGCCTGCTGCAACAGATACTCATCAGCCGCATCCCAGGCTTGTAATGGACTTTCGTCACGCATCTGCGGGAAGCGATGCAGGATCAGTGTGCGATCGTTCAGTTCAAGTTGGCTCATGAATTCTCCGGCGTGGTACACTTTGATTAATTTTCGCCCCGATAAAAAGGGCGCGCAGTATACTCTTTTTCGCCTGGAATCCCTAATGTCCTCACTCATCTACCTTCAGGGTTACCCTGCTCCCCTTCTTGAGCAGGTGCAGACCCTGATTACCCATCAGCGCTTAGGCGCGTTTCTGCAGGAGCGCTATCCCGATACCCACGATGTCGTGAGCGATAAGGCGCTGTATGACTACACCCAGGCGCTGAAGAACCGCTTTATGCGCAACGCGCCGCCGATCAGTAAGGTGGTGTGGGACAACAAAATTAAAGTGATGAAGCATGCGCTGGGGCTGCACACCGCTATCTCGCGCGTGCAGGGCGGCAAACTGCGGGCAAAAGCGGAAATCCGTATCTCCACCTTTTTCCGCCTCGCGCCGGAGCCTTTTCTGCGCATGATCGTGGTGCATGAGCTGGCTCACCTGAAAGAGAAAGATCACGATAAGGCGTTTTACCAGCTCTGCTGCCATATGGAGCCGGATTACCACCAGCTCGAATTTGATGCGCGGCTCTGGATGACCGACCAGGCGATGCGCGGCAACGCGGCTTAAAGAAACTCCTGCGCTTTCTGGATCAGACTGGTTTTGGTCAGCGCGCCCTCAAAATGGCGCTCAGCGGGGTTGTTCAGCACCGGCAACCGCTCCAGCGTGACGGCGGCAAAGGCTTCCCACCCTTCACGCATGCTCTGGTTCTGATAGATCACCGGGAAATCCTGATCCATCACGCACTGCACCGGCGAGTCGAGGGTGATCTCCTGTGCCAGCACCCGGCGTGAAATCTCATGAATGGAGACCACGCCGAGGAAAGCCCCCTCAGCGTTGATCACATAGACGTAGCGCTCGCGCTTCAGTGAACTGACCGCCAGCGCCTGCCCCACCGACGCTTCTGGCTGCAACGCCGCGCCGGGAATAATCAGCTCGGCAATGCGCATGTTATCGAAATCATATTTCGCTTCTGAACGGCTGAAGTGATGGCTTACTACCGGGTAGGTGCTGGCCGATTGCAGCCGATAGACCACCATGGAGGCCAGCACCGTGGCGATCATCAGCGGAAACAGCAGGCTGCTGTTGAGGGTCATCTCCAGCACCATCAGCATCGCCATCAGCGGGGCCTGGCTGACCGCCGCCAGCACCGCCGCCATGCCGATGGCGGCATAGAGCAGCACATTGCCGAGCGGCAGATGCAGCATCGCCCCTAGCGTTGCCAGGATCACGCCGAGCAGCGCGCCAATCAGCAGTGACGGCGTAAACAGCCCGCCGACCGCATTCGAGCCCACCGAGAGGCTGGTGGCAACGGTTTTCAGCAGCAGCAGAAGCAGCAGGCCCGGCAGCAGATAGTGGCCCGCCATCACCTTCACTATCACTTCGTAGCCGTTGCCGAGGATATCGGTCGAGAGCAGTGCCAGTAAGCCCACGGCCAGTCCGCCTGCACCGAGGCGCAGC
The DNA here is from genome assembly GCF_059731105.1 of Type-F symbiont of Plautia stali. NCBI lineage: Bacteria > Pseudomonadati > Pseudomonadota > Gammaproteobacteria > Enterobacterales > Enterobacteriaceae > Type-F symbiont of Plautia stali. The sequence continues at coordinate 3,489,229 of NZ_AP035909.1, forward strand.
GGCAGGGAGGCGACCCGGCTGAACAGCGCTTTACTGCGGGCAATGCACTTAATCAGCAGCCAGCCCGCCAGCCCGGCGCACAAACCAATCAGCACCGTCATCAGCAGGCTGCTGAGATCCATGGCAAAGTTCGCCTCCGCCAGCGGGTAGAGCGCGCTGCGAAAGCCCAGCGTCCACATGGTCATCACCGCCGTGGCGGAGGCGATAATCAGCGGGATCAGCCGCTGCAGGGCGGAGATGCCGAAGGCGATTTCGGCGACGAAGATCGCCGAAGCCAGCGGCGCATGGTAGACCGAAGAGAGCCCCGCCGCCGCCGCCATCGCCACCACGTCACTGTTTTTCAGGTTAAGCGAGGCGGGCAGCAGGCGACCAATCGCGCTGCCGCACAGCGCCGAAAGCTGCACCATCGGCCCCTCTTTCCCTATCGACGCGCCGCTGCCGATACTGGCGATGGAGGACAAGGCGCGGAACAGTGAGGTTCGGGTCGGCACCGCATCGAGCCGGGCATTGATCACCTCAAGGTAGTCGGTTTTCACCGTCTGCTGCTGCTCAATGGCGACCGCATAACGCAGAAAAAAGCCCGCCAGCACACCGCCAGCCCCCACCAGCAGCGGCCAGAAAATCCACGGCCAGAGCGGCAGTAACCCGCTAATCTCCCCGCTGCGGGCAAACAGCAGATGGTTGATCAGTTCAATCACGCCGCGAAAAGCCAGCGTCACCAGCGATGCGGCACATCCGACCGGAATGGCGATCAGCAGTGTGGTCCAGTTTAATGCGTGCTTACTTGCTTTCACCTGCGCTCCCTGGTTGGTGCCTGACATTCATCGCTCCCGCATAGTATTGGAATCGGGATCGCAGGATCAATCCCTGCCCGCCCCTCCCCATTGCACCGCGCCGGAGAGATGTTACTCTGCCGCTTTACCGCTGCCGGAGAGAAAACGTGATTCGTTTTGCCATTGTGGGAACAAACTGGATAACACGCCAGTTTATTGATGCCGCGCATGAAACCGGCGGGATGCAACTCTGTGCGGTCTATTCGCGCAGTCAGCAGCAGGCGGACGCCTTTATCGCCGACTATCCCTGCCAGGCAACCTTTACCTCGCTGGAGGCCCTGGCCGCCAGCCCGGCGATCGATGCGGTCTATCTTGCCAGCCCTAACGCCCTGCACTGCCAGCAGGCGCTGCTGTTTATGTCGCACGGCAAGCATGTCATCTGTGAAAAGCCGCTGGCTTCCAATCTGGCCGAGGCGGAGCAGATGATCGCCTGCGCCCGGGAACATCAGGTGGTGCTGTTTGAGGCGTTCAAAACAGCCAGCATGCCCAATTTCCTGCATTTAAAAGCAGCACTGCCCGCCGTGGGGCGGATGCGGAAAGCCCTGCTGAGTTACTGTCAGTATTCATCGCGCTACCCGCGCTATCTCAACGGTGAAAACCCCAACACCTTTGATCCGCGCTGGTCGAACGGCTCAATCATGGATATCGGTTATTACTGCCTGGCCTCGGCGGTGGCACTGTGGGGCGCGCCGCAGCGGGTGCAGGCCAGCGCCACCCTGCTTGAGAGCGGCGTGGACGGACATGGGGTGGTGGTGCTCGACTACGGCGATTTCGACGTGACGATTCTGCACTCGAAAGTCAGTGACTCCAGCCTGCCCAGCGAGATTCAGGGAGAAGCCGGATCGCTGCTTATTGAGAAGTTATCGGAGTGTCAGCAGCTGACCTTTATGCCCCGCGGCGGAGAAAAGCAGGTGTTAAGTCAGCCGCAGCATAGCAACACGATGCGTTATGAGGCGGCCGAATTTGCCCGGCTGGTGGCGCAGCGTCAGGTGGCGCATCCCGGGCTTGCGATCTCACGCACCACGGCGGCACTGCTGACTGAAATCCGTCGGCAGACCGGTGTTATCTTCCCGGCCGACCGGACGCTTGTGTAAATATTTCTAAATATGTCTGCGAGCTGTTGCTTCCTGGGCGGTGAAACCGTAACGTAGCTTTCTGCAAAGGGGAGTAACTTGTAATCTGATTGATCGTCACTACGTTGCGCAAGCATCCGGTCGTCAGGCAACCCGGAATCGATTTCTGTGTTGTAAGTGAGACCTTGCCGGAAGGCGAGGTTTGCTTACACAAAAATAAGCGGCTGATGTCTTCTGACTTCAGCCGTTTTTTTTATTTTTCAGACAGGATACGAATATGCAAACTGTGGGGACACCTTTACTCTGGGGCAGCTTTGCGGTTGTGGTGCTTATCATGCTGGCTATCGACCTGCTGTTGCAGGGACGCCGCGGCGCGCAGACCATGTCTTTTAAACAGGCGGCGATCTGGTCGCTGATCTGGGTTTCCGTCTCACTGCTGTTCAGCGCCGCTTTCTGGTGGTATCTGGAAGGCAGCGCAGGACGCGAAGTGGCTAACACCCAGACACTCGCCTTCCTGACCGGTTACGTGCTGGAAAAAGCACTGGCGGTGGATAACGTCTTTGTCTGGCTGATGCTCTTCAGCTACTTCTCTATTCCGGCCAACCTGCAGCGTCGCGTGCTGATCTACGGGGTATTAGGCGCTATCGTGCTGCGTACCATCATGATTTTCGCCGGTAGCTGGCTGGTCACCCAGTTCAGCTGGATCCTCTATGTGTTCGGTGCCTTCCTGCTGTTTACCGGGGTGAAAATGGCGCTGGCGAAAGAGGATGATGGCGCAGTAGGCGACAAGCCGGTGGTGCGCTGGCTGCGTAAGCATCTGCGCATGACGGACGATCTCGACGGCGAGAAGTTCTTTACCCGCAAAAACGGCGTGCTGTTTGCGACACCGCTGCTGCTGGTGCTGATCATGGTGGAGCTGAGCGACGTGATCTTTGCGGTCGACAGTATTCCGGCGATCTTTGCCGTCACCACCGACCCGTTCATCGTCCTGACCTCCAACCTGTTTGCCATTCTGGGTCTGCGTGCCATGTACTTCCTGCTGGCGAACGTGGCAGAACGCTTCTCGATGCTGAAGTATGGCCTGGCGATTGTGCTGGTGTTCATCGGCTTTAAGATGCTGATTGTCGACCTCTACCACATCCCGGTCGGCATCTCGCTGAGTGTGGTCGGTCTCATTCTGGCATCAACCCTGCTGATTAATGCCTGGGTTAACCGCAAAAGAGACCAGAAAAAGCTCGCACCATAATTACCTGCGGGGGCAGCGGATGCCCCTGTTTTATTTTGTGGCAGCCTGCCGCGCCGTTTCATCCCTCTGTCACACTTCCACTATTCAGCATAATAAAAATCTGACGCGCTCCACAGCGGCAGAACTTTCTCTTTTCTCGTCCGATCTTTTCCTTATACTCCGCCGGGCAAACCGTTTTAGCCGATGCAAAACATCGCGCCTGAAACTACATTCGCGACAAAATATAGAAACTATTATGCAGAAAACTCTCTCCGCACGTCTGGGTACGCTGCTCGCCGGTAGCCTGGTGAAGCAAATCATGATTGGGCTGGTCGCCGGTGTCGCGCTCGCCTGGATCTCACACGATGCCGCGTTAGCGGTCGGCCTGCTGGGCGAACTGTTTGTCAGTGCGCTGAAAGCGGTGGCCCCCTTACTGGTTCTGGTGCTGGTCATCGCCTCGATTGCGAACCACCAGCAGGGCCAGAAAACCAACATCCGGCCGATTATCATGCTCTACCTGCTGAGCACCTTTTTCGCGGCAGTAGTCGCGGTGCTGTTCAGCCATCTGATCCCGCAGACGCTGACGCTGGCGGTCGGGAGTACCGAAATCGTTCCCCCTTCCGGCATCACGGAAGTCCTGCACGGGCTGCTGATGAGCATGGTGTCGAATCCGATCACCGCGCTGATGCAGGCGAACTATATCGGTATTCTGGTGTGGGCGATTGGTCTGGGTCTGGCGTTCCGTCACAGCAGTGACACCACCCGCGCCTTTCTTAATGACGCGTCCGAAGCCGTGACCTGGCTGGTGCGCTGCGTCATCCGCTGTGCGCCTGTCGGTATTTTCGGTCTGGTGGCGTCAATTCTGGCCTCCACCGGCTTTGGTGCGCTGTGGCAGTATGCGCATCTGCTGGCGCTGCTGCTGGGCTGTATGGTGCTGATGGCACTGGTGGTGAACCCGCTGCTGGTGTTCTGGAAGATCCGCCGTAACCCCTATCCGCTGGTCTTCACCTGCCTGCGCGAAAGTGGCGTCACCGCCTTCTTTACCCGCAGTTCTGCCGCCAACATTCCGGTGAATATGGCGCTGGCGAAACGTCTGAAGCTGGATGAGGATACCTATTCGGTGTCGATTCCGCTGGGCGCGACCATCAGTATGGCGGGCGCGTCAATCACCATTACCGTGCTGACGCTGGCGGCGGTGAATACGCTGGGGATCAGCATTGATGTGCCGACTGCCATTCTGCTGAGTCTGGTAGCCTCTCTCTGTGCCTGTGGCGCATCGGGTGTGGCGGGCGGTTCACTGCTGCTGATCCCGGTGGCCTGCAACATGTTTGGTATTCCGAATGACCTGGCGATGCAGGTGGTGGCTGTCGGCTTTATTATCGGCGTCCTGCAGGATTCGGCAGAAACCGCGCTGAACTCGTCAACGGATATTCTGTTTACCGCCGCTGTCTGTCAGGCAGAAGCGGAGCGCGAAACCAGCCGGGCTTAATCTTTCAGATAGCTCAGCAGTTCAAAGAGTGGGTGGCAGAGTCCGAAGAGCAAAGCGTCCCGCGCCAGGGAAGGCGCGGGCCGAGCGAGCAGGGATGCTTTAAGCGACTTTGCGATCGGACTCTGCCACCCGCGAAGTGCACCGAATCAACAGACGGTAATGACGACCTCTGGATCGTCATTTTTGCCCGCAAATTATAACGTCACCCCGCTTTTGAAAATCGCCAGCTCACGGAAGTCGTTCTTTTCGTTGTTGGTGGGCTGACCGCTGGCAATCGCCACGATGGTATCGACAAAATCTTCCAGCATCGCCTCCATGCTCATCCCCTCAATCAGCCGTCCGGCATTAAAGTCTATCCAGTGCGGTTTTTTCTCCGCCAGCGGCGTATTCGTCGCCAGCTTCACCGTAGGCACAAAACCCCCATAGGGCGTGCCGCGTCCGGTACTGAACAGCACCATGTGGCATCCGGCACCCGCCAGGGCGCTGGTGGCGACCGCATCGTTACCCGGTGCACTCAGCAGATTCAGCCCCGGTGTGGTTAACCGCTCGCCATATTTCAGGACATCGACCACCTGGCTCTGCCCCGCTTTCTGGGTGCACCCCAGCGACTTCTCCTCCAGCGTAGTAATGCCACCCGCCTTGTTGCCCGGCGAGGGGTTCTCGTAGATCGGCTGCTGGTGATCGATAAAGTACTGCTTGAAGTCGTTGATCATCGCCACTGTTTTATGGAAGGTCTCCTCGTCGCGACAGCGGCTCATCAGAATCCGCTCCGCGCCAAACATCTCCGGCACCTCGGTCAGCACGGTGGTGCCGCCGTTGGCGATCATCTGGTCGGAGAAACGTCCCAGCAGCGGGTTGGCCGTGATGCCGGAGAAGCCGTCCGAGCCGCCACACTCCAGCCCGAACTTCAGCTCGCTGAGCCTGCCCGGTTCACGCCGATCGTGACGCATCTTCTGATAGAGCGCATGCAGACGTTCCAGTCCGGCTTCCACCTCATCGTCATGCTGCTGACACACCATAAATTCCACCCGGTCACTTTCAAAAGCACCGAGGGTGTCACGGAAGACATCGACCTGATTGTTCTCACACCCCAGACCAATCACCAGCACCGCGCCCGCGTTGGGATGCCGCACCATGTTTTGCAGCATGGTGCGGGTGTTGTCGTGATCCTGCCCCAGCTGCGAGCAGCCAAAGGTGTGGCTGAACAGGAACGCGCCATCGATATCTTCCGCCTGCTGCGTCTCCTGCAGGAAACGCTGCAGGATCTGACGCGCAATGCCGTTGACGCAGCCGACGGTGGGCAGGATCCACAGCTCGTTGCGGATGCCGACCTCGCCACTGGCGCGCCGGTAGATCTGCACCTCCCGATCGCCATGCTGCGGCGGCAGCGTCACGACGTCGGGCTGATATGCATAGTGGTCCAGATCGCTGAGATTGGTGCGGGCATTCTGTGAATGGATCAGCTCTCCGGCCGCCACCGGCTGCGTGGCATGGCCAATCGGCAGGCCATATTTGATTACCAACTCATTCTGCCCGACAGGCTGCAGGGCAAATTTATGCCCGCGCCCGACGGCCTGGTGCAGCACCACACGCTGTGGTGGCAGCTCAACCGTCGCGCCCGCGGCTAAGTCACGTAACGCCACGGCAACATTGTCGCGGGGATCGATTTTAATTGCGTCTTGCATCGCGTGCCCTCAGTTGACTCAGCGCCTCACGAACGCCGTGGACGGTAATGTTTTGCAGGTGCCGGGTAACCGTCTCAGCCAGCCCGGGCTGACGGGTTAAATCTTCGCCCCAGTGCTGCGCATCGCTGAGCACGTTCTCCACCAGCTGCTGCAGCGACATCGCCCCGCTCTCCTGCGCCTGCCAGGCATCGGCATAGCGCTGTAACCAGTGGGGATCATCCTGCAGCGGCCACGCTTTTCCGGCCAGCTCGCCGCGATAAAAGGCGATTAGCGCCGCCAGCGCAAAGGTAATGTGCACCGGCCACTGCCCTGTTTGCTGATGTGCGGTAAGCAGCGGCGTCAGCAGACGGGTGCGGAATTTGGTCATGCTGTTCAGGGCAATCGACAGCAGCGCATGGCGAATAAAGGGATTACGGAAACGGCGCAGGACCGCATCGGCAAAGGCATGGAGCTCCGCAGCAGGCAGATCCAGCGTTGGGATGACATCCTCGCGCAGTAACGACGCCACAAACCCGGCGATAGCCGGATCGGCCATCGCCTCGCCCACGCTCTCCAGACCGGCCAGAAACGCCACCGGCACCATCGCGGTATGGGCACCATTCAGGATCGCCACCTTCTGCGCTTTATAGGGCGCGATGTTGTCCACATGCCGCACCTGCGGCGACAGCGCCTCCAGCTTCAGTTCACTGAACAGCGCCGACGGCCCCTGAATCACAAACTGGTAGTAGACTTCGCCCGCCACCAGAAAGCGATCTTCATAGCCCAGCTCGCTTTGCAGCTGCTCACTCTCCGCCGGGAACCCGGTGACGATGCGGTCGACGAGGGTGTTATAGAAAGCGCAGTGCTGATGCACCCAGCTTCTAAATTCGGTCGGCAGATGCCAGTGATCGGCGTAGCGCAGCACCTGCTCACGCAGCGTGTCGCCGTTGTGGTCAATCAGCTCGCACGGCACCACCAGCCAGCCGCGGTCGCTGGCCCCACTGAAGTGGGAGTAGCGCGCCCATAGCAGCTGCGTCAGTTTACCCGGGAAGCTGCTGGCGGGCTGGTCGGTGAGCTGGTCCGCCTCCGCAAAGGCGATACCCGCCTCGGTGGTGTTCGAGAAAACCATGCGCAGGTCAGGATTTTGCGCCAGCGCCATAAAGTCGCCGAACTGCTGATAAGGGTGGATCTCACGGTTCAGACTGCGGATGAGACGGGTTTCGCTGACCGGCTCACCCTGCGCGTTCAGCCCGCGAATCAGCGTGGTGTAGAGTCCCTCCTGCTGATTCAGCGTATCGCTGACGTCCCGGTTACGAGGCCGCACCACCACGATCCCGGCATCGGTGCCCTGATGCTCGTTCAGCCAGTCGATCTGCCAGTCGATAAAGGCGCGCAGGAAATTGCCTTCGCCAAACTGGATCACCCGGTCGCGATAGCGCGCGCCCGGAAAGTCGCGGCGGTTCAGCCTCTGCATCATCAGGCTCCCAGCTCAATGCCGAAGTAATCGCGGGCGTTGTTAAAGCAGATGTTCTGCACCATCTGCCCTAACAAGGCTTCATCGCCCGGCGCCTCACCCTGCTCTACCCAGCGACCGATCATCTGACACAGCAGGCGGCGGAAATATTCGTGGCGGGTGTAGGAGAGAAAGCTGCGGCTGTCGGTCAGCATCCCGACAAAGCGACTCAGCAGTCCGATCTGCGACAGCTGGGTCAGCTGGCGCTGCATGCCATCCAGCTGGTCGTTGAACCACCAGGCGGAGCCGAACTGCATTTTGCCCGCCTCTCCTTCACCCTGGAAGTTGCCCGCCATCGTAGCCAGCACTTCGTTGTCGCGCGGGTTCAGGCAGTAAAGAATGGTTTTCGGCAGCGCGTTATTGAGGTTCTGAGCGCCCAGCAGGCGTGCCAGCGGTTCGGCCAGCGGCTGATCGTTGATCGAGTCAAAGCCGACGTCCGGCCCCAGCAGCTGATACTGACGCGGGTTCGTGTTGCGCAGCGCGCCAATGTGATACTGCTGCACCCAGCCGCGACGGGCATATTCGCTGCCCAGCCAGACCAGCACTGCGGTTTTGAACTGGGCCGTCTCGTGTGGCGTGGGCGTGGTGCCGCTGCGGCGGCGCGCCAGAATGTTATCCAGCGTGACGTCATCGGCGTCGGCATAACAGACTACATCCAGTGCGTGATCGGACACCTTACAGCCGTGCGCCGCAAAGTGATCCAGCCGCTGATACAGCGCCCGGCGCAGGTCATCAAAACGCTGCACGCTGATGTCGGTCAGCTGCTCCAGCGCTCCGATCCACGGCAGGAAGGTTTCGGCTTCAATGTTAAAGGCTTTATCCGGCCGCCAGCTCGGCAGCACCTTCACGCTGAAGCTGGCATCTTCTGCCAGAGCGCGATGATGGCGCAGGTCATCCAGCGGATCGTCCGTGGTGCCGACCATTTTCACCTTCATCTGCTGCATGATGCCGCGCGCGGTAAAAGCGTCCTGCGCCAGCAGCTCGTTGCAGCGATGCCAGATGCTGTCAGCGGTTTTTTCAGACAGCAGGGTATCGGTGATGCCGAAAGGACGACGTAGCTCCAGGTGCGTCCAGTGATAGAGCGGATTGCCGATGGTGTGCGGTACGGTCCTTGCCCACGCATCAAACTTCTCGCGGTCGCTGGCGTTACCGGTACAGAACGCCTCAGCCACACCGTTGGCGCGCATCGCCCGCCACTTGTAGTGATCGCCCTTCAGCCAGATGTCATAAAGGTTGGCGAAGCGATAATTTTCGGCAATCTGCTGCGGCGGTAAGTGGCAGTGATAGTCGAAAATCGGCTGATCCTTCGCATAGTCGTGGTAGAGACGACGGGCGAATTCACTATCCAGTAAAAAATCCTCGGTCATAAAACGCGACATAGAGACATCCTCATCAGCTGAACCACGTATGGCTCAAAGTTATCATACCAATTCTGGTCCGTGACGGAATTATTTGCGATCCTGCTCACATAAACCGCGGCCACTCACCGCCGTCATGGACATTTCTGTCGCCCACAGCGCGCTAAATGGCTGTCATCTGTCAGGTTTCCAGTATCCCACAGCGCAGAAAGGGTTTTTGTGATGGCTCTCAACTTTTAAAGTTGTATAACAAGTTAGGCTCTGGCCCCATCGTGAGGTCGCAGGCGACCCACACATGGCAGGGTAAAAACGGGGTTGCTGACACAGAACCTGCGGGCGTGAGCCGAGCTGTATCACGTGCTGTCCCGCTCCAGATAACAACAGCGGCATGACCGCATACAGAACTGGAAGAGGTAGAGGATGCGTAAGATCAAAGGGTTACGCTGGTACATGATTGGGCTGGTGACGCTCGGCACGGTACTGGGCTATCTGACCCGCAACACGATTGCGGTGGCGGCACCGACACTACAGACCGAGCTGCATATCACCACGCAACAGTACTCCTATATCGTGGCGGCCTATTCGGCCTGCTACACACTGATGCAGCCGGTAGCAGGCTATGTGCTCGATCTGCTCGGCACCAAAATTGGCTATGCGGTGTTTGCCGTGCTGTGGGCGATCTTCTGCGCGGCCACGGCGATGGCGGGCAGCTGGGGCGGCTTTGCTCTGGCGCGCGGCGCCGTCGGGGCGGCTGAGGCCGCGATGATCCCGGCGGGCCTGAAGGCGAGCAGCGAATGGTTTCCGGCCAAAGAGCGTTCGGTGGCGGTCGGCTACTTCAACGTCGGCTCCTCCATCGGCGCGATGCTGGCTCCGCCGCTGGTGGTCTGGGCCATCATGGCGCACAGCTGGCAGATGGCCTTTATCATCACCGGCGTGCTGAGCATGATCTGGGCGCTGTGCTGGCTGCTGTTTTATAAACACCCGAAACAGCAGAAGAAACTGAGTGAGGAGGAGCGCCATTACATTATCTCCGGTCAGGAGGCGCAGCATCAGACCGGCAACACCCGCAAAATGTCGGCGCTGGAGATTATCCGCAACCGCCAGTTCTGGGGGATTGCTCTGCCACGTTTTCTGGCCGAACCGGCGTGGGGCACCTTTAACGCCTGGATCCCGCTGTTTATGTTCAAGGTTTACGGTTTTAACCTCAAAGAGATTGCGATGTTCGCCTGGATGCCGATGCTGTTTGCGGATTTCGGCTGCATTCTGGGTGGCTACCTGCCGCCGCTGTTCCAGCGCTGGTTTGGCGTCAACCTGATCGTCTCCCGCAAGCTGGTGGTGACGATGGGCGCGGTCCTGATGATTGCGCCTGGCACCATCGGCCTGTTCACCAGCCCCTATGTCGCCATCGCGCTGCTCTGTGTGGGCGGGTTTGCTCATCAGGCGCTTTCCGGTGCGCTGATCACCCTCTCCTCTGACGTTTTTGGCCGCAATGAGGTTGCCACGGCCAATGGCCTGACCGGCATGGCAGCCTGGACCGCCAGTACGATGTTTGCGCTGGTGGTCGGCGCACTGGCTGATACGCTGGGCTTCAGCCCGCTGTTTGCCGCGCTGGCGGTGTTCGACCTGCTGGGTGCGGTGGTGATCTGGACCGTACTGAAAAACAAACCGGTTGCCGAACTGACCGCTGAGGCCGCCCTGCCGCCTGCGAATGCCGTTCGCAGCTAACCCACCGGGCTGGCATACGCCAGCCCATTTCCTCCCGCCGCCTGAAGTGGTATAACAACTTATCTGTTTTGCTATCAGGACTGTGCCATGGACCTCACCGAATCCCGTCGACTCTACCAGAAGCTGGCCAGCGAGCTGAAAAGCCGTATTGAAACCGGGATCTACCCGGTCGGTGACAAGCTGCCCGCTGAACGTCTGATTGCCGAAGAGATGGAAGTGAGCCGCACCGTGGTGCGCGAAGCGATCATCATGCTGGAAGTGGAAGGCTATGTGGAGGTCCGTAAAGGGTCGGGCATCCACGTCATTGCCAGCCAGCAGCAGAATCGCATCGCGCCGACCAGCAGCCAGCTGGAGTTCGCGACGTTCGGTCCGTTTGAACTGCTGCAGGCACGTCAGCTGATTGAGAGTAACGTGGCGGAGTTTGCCGCCACGCAGGTGACGCGACAGGACATCATCGACCTGATGGCGATTCAGGAGAATGCCCGTAAGGAAGATCACTTCCGCGATTCAGAGTGGGATATGCAGTTTCATGTCCGCATCGCCCAGTCCACGCAGAACAGCGCGTTAGCCGCCATCGTTGAAAAAATGTGGCTGCATCGTCAGCACAATCCCTACTGGCTGAAACTTCACGAACATATCGACCAGCGCAGCATTCTCAGCTGGTGCGACGACCACGATCAGATCCTCAAGGCCCTGATGCGTAAAGATCCCGCCGCCAGCAAACTGGCGATGTGGCAACATCTGGAAAATACTAAACAGATGCTGTTTAACGCGACGGCGGATGATTTTGAATTTAATGTCGACCGATACATGTTCGGTGAGAATCCGGTCATCCTCCCTGACGGCTCCAGCCACGCCCGCTAAACAGCCTGAACGCGCCGGTGAGGGTCAGTTAATCTGCAATAGTGTCAGGTCATGTAAAGCTCCTTTTTACACGCCGTTTCACAAGGTAAAACTCCTGTTCATCAGCGAGTTTTCCTGTCTCAGACAGGTGATTTTTGTTACAGTTATCGCCCTTTTATTACCCTTTGAGACAGGGGGTTATAAAATCGCTGATTTAACAATCAATTCTGGAAGGATCCGGAAAATCCCGCCCAGGCTGCGCTCCTAAAATTTATAACGACATGCCGGTCTGCGTTTAAGTCCCTGTGGGACATGTTTAACAATGATGTTCAGGAATGATTGATGGATATTCTGCAAGCGTTGCTGCATGCCCTGTGGCAACAGGATTACGAGACCCTTTCCGACCCCACGCTGGTATGGGCCATTTACGGCGTGCTGTTCATGATTCTGTTTCTGGAAAATGGCCTGCTTCCTGCCGCGTTTCTGCCGGGTGACAGTCTGCTGATTCTGGTCGGCGTGCTGATTGCCAAAGGCACCATGAGTTTCCCCTTAACGATTCTGGTTTTAACCACCGGGGCCAGTCTGGGCTGCTGGGTGAGCTATATCCAGGGTCGCTGGCTCGGCAATACCCCCACGGTACAGAAATGGCTCTCCCATCTGCCCGCCCAGTATCACCTGCGCGCGCACAGCCTGTTTCACCGCCACGGCCTCTCTGCCCTACTGATTGGCCGCTTTATCGCCTTTGTGCGCACCCTGCTGCCTACCATCGCCGGCCTGTCCGGTCTGAGCAACGCCCGCTTTCAGTTTTTCAACTGGGTCAGCGCGCTGCTCTGGGTGGTGATTCTGACCGTTATCGGCTTTGCACTGGGTAAAACACCGATTTTCCGGCGCTATGAAGATGAGATGATGTTCTTCCTGATGATGCTGCCGCTGGCGCTGCTGGTCTTCGGGCTGGTAGGTTCGCTGGTCGTTTTATGGCGTAAACGTCAGGCGAATCAGAACGGGAAAGCCGAGTGATGAAAGCGTTGCAGGCGATTCCAAAACGGTGGATGCCGTGGTTGATGGCGGGCGCGCTGGCGCTGATCGCGCTTTGCGTGGTTCCCGCCCTGATGCAGCACGAGACGGTGGTGCAGATCCGGGTTTCCCATGCGGGTGCGACTCTGCCCGATGGCTTTTATCTCTATCAGCAGCTCAGCGCGCAGGGTATCCGTATCAAAAGCATTACCCCAGCGGGCGATGCACTGATTATTCACTTTGACAGCGAAGAACAGAGTCTGGCGGCACAAAAGGTGTTACGCCGCCTGCTGCCACAGGGCTTTATCGTGGCGCAGCACGATCACGCTCAGCACCTTTCCCTGGCCTGATACGCCCCATCCCTGCTTTTCAGGCCGTCGCGGCATCGCGTGGCGGCCTGACAGACTCTCTATCTCCCGGTCTTCTTTGAACTTTTTACGTTGCGTGTCTATGCTTAACGGAGAGTCGATTCTCAGCATCCGCGATTTGCCTATGATCCCGCTGCTGAACAATCAGGTCGCAAAGGAAGGTACCCAAACGGATGAAATATCACCTATTACTGGGCGTCGCCCTCTTTTCGCTGTCTGGCTCACTGCTGGCCGCCGAATCGCTGTGCGAGCAGAAAGAGCAGGACATTAAGCACGAAATTGAGATGGCGCAGAAGCATAACAATCTGCGCCGGGTCAACGGCCTTGAGCGGGCGCTGACCGAAGTCCAGGCGGACTGCAGCGACAAAAAGCTGGAAGCCGCCCATCTGGAAAGAATTAACGCGCAGAAGCAGAAAGTGGCTGAGCGCGAGCACGAACTCAGGGAAGAGCGTGATGAGGGCCACGACAGGGAGAAGATTGCGAAGCGACAACAAAAACTGGATGAAGCGCGCCGGGAGCTGAAAAAGTTACAGGCGGAGCCCTATTAATCGGAATTAATCTACTGATGTTAAAGGAGTATTTTATGTCTAAAGACACATCATCGGAACATCTGCGTGCTGAACTGAAAAATCTGGCTGATACCCTGGAAGAGGTGCTTAGCAGCAGCACTGAAAAATCGAAAGGGGAGCTGGATAAGCTTCGTAATAAAGCGCGTGTGGCGCTGGACAGCTCACGTGAGCGCCTGGGTGAATCAGGCGAACGCCTTGCGGCGACAACCCGCGAAGCGGCGCAGAAGGCGGAAGGCTACGTGCGTGAAAATCCCTGGCATGGTGTGGGTATCGGTGCAGCGATTGGCGTCGCACTGGGCATGCTCATTTCGCGTCGCTGATTATGGCTGATTCACAGCAGAACCACGGCCCGGCTAAAGGGGTCATTAACATCGGCCAGCGTATTGTCACCACGCTGGTTGGCATGGTCGAGACGCGCGTTCGTCTGGCAGTGGTGGAACTGGAGCATGAGAAAGCCAACCTGATACAGCTGCTGTTGATGGTGGGCCTGACTATGCTGTTCACGGCGTTTGGTCTGATGAGCCTGATGGTGCTGATTATCTGGGCAGTGGATGCGCAGTATCGCCTGATGGCCATCGGGATCACCACCGGAACCCTGTTCCTGCTGGCGGTTGTCTTCGGACTCTGGACCCTTCACAAATCCCGTCAGTCCACGCTGTTACGCCACACGCGTAAAGAGCTGGAGACTGACCGTAATTTGCTTGAGGAGCAGCGCTGATGAGCCGCCGCGAGCGTGAAGAACGCATCCATGAACTGCTTAAGCATGTGCAGCAGCAGCGGCTGGATTTAAGCGCGGCGCGGCGCGACTGGCTGGAAAGTACCGCCCAGTACGATCGTGGCTGGTTCACGTTCCTGAGCTTACGTCGCTATCTGGCGATTGGCAGCAGCGCGCTGGCCGTCTACTCGATTCGCAGTCCCAACCGGCTGCTGCGCTGGGCCAAGCGAGGATTTGGTGCCTGGAGTACCTGGCGCATGATTAAGTCCGCCCTGCCTCCGCGTTAACTCTCTGAAAAGCCGGTCCTGAAAAGACCGGCTTTCTTCATCAGTTTTTCTGAAAAACACTGACAGTTTTTCCTGCTTACAACCTTTTCACGCCGCGATTATCATCTCCAGCTATCAACCCAATGAAAAGCATCACTGCTTTCAGCGGGCACAAACCCTGCGGGCAGCCTGCCCTGCACTACTGATAACGCTGGAGTAAATGATGAAAAAATTCGAAGATACTGGTCTGTTACTGGCTCGCATCCTGATGCCAATCCTGTTCATTACCGCGGGCTGGGGCAAAATCACCGGTTATGCAGGCACCCAGCAATATATGGAAGCGATGGGCGTGCCCGGCTTTATGCTGCCGCTGGTTATCCTGCTGGAGTTTGGCGGCGGTCTGGCTATCCTGTTTGGTTTCCTGACCCGTTTCACCGCGCTGTTCACTGCCGGCTTCACCATCCTGACCGCGTTCCTGTTTCACAGTAACTTTGCCGAAGGCGTGAACCAGCTGATGTTCATGAAGAACCTCTCTATCGCCGGGGGTTTCCTGGTGCTGGGTCTGGTGGGTCCGGGCGCATACAGCATTGATCGCCTGATCAGCAAAAGAAAACCGCAGGCGATTGCGCACTAATCTCACATAACGTGTAATGCCACATATACTTAGCAGGGCGGGGACATTTCCCCGCCCTGTTTGCTTTGGAGCCATTATGGGACAGCTAATTGATGGTGTCTGGCATGACACCTGGTACGACACCAAATCGACCGGCGGACGCTTTAAGCGCTCAGAGTCCGCCTTCCGCAACTGGGTGACCGCCGATGGCAGCGCAGGCCCGACAGGCAAAGCGGGGTTTACCGCCGAACGCGACCGCTATCATCTCTATGTCTCGCTGGCCTGCCCCTGGGCGCACCGCACGCTGCTGATGCGTCAGCTGAAGGGGCTGGATAACCTGATCGACGTCTCGGTGGTGCATCCACTGATGCTGGAGAATGGCTGGACGTTTGACGATACGTTTCCGGAGGCAACCGGCGACAAACTCTATCAGAATGACTTCCTCTATCAGCTCTATCTGCACGCCGATCCGCACTACAGCGGTCGCGTCACGGTGCCGGTGCTGTGGGACAAGCAGCAGAACACCATCGTCAGCAACGAGTCTGCCGATATCATTCGCATGTTCAACAGTGCGTTTGATGCGGTGGGTGCGCGCGCCGGGGATTACTACCCGGTTGCCCTGCGTGAGAAGATTGATGAGCTGAACGGCTGGATCTACGACACGGTGAACAACGGCGTCTACAAAGCGGGGTTTGCGACCTCACAGAGCGCCTATGACGAGGCCGTCACCGCCCTGTTCCACTCGCTGTCGCGCCTGGAGCAGATTCTGGGCCAGCATCGCTATCTGACCGGCGATCAGCTGACCGAAGCGGATCTGCGGTTGTGGACCACGCTGGTGCGTTTTGATCCGGTTTATGTCACGCATTTCAAATGCGATCGTCACCGGATTGGTGACTTCCGGAATCTCAGCGGTTTCCTGCGCGACATCTATCAGATGCCGGGCATCGCGGAGACGGTCAGTCTGCCGCATATTCGTCATCACTACTACTGCAGCCATAAAACCATCAACCCGCACGGCGTTATCTCTCTCGGCCCGGAGTTTGACTGGGATGAGCCGCACGGTCGCGATTAAGCGGCATCAGCCCCACGCCCTGGCGCGGGGCTGAGTCTCACCCCGGCGGCGTCCCGCGCCCTCAGCGAAACCCCACCAGAATGTTGTTCACCGCACTGAAAATCTCATTCATCTGATCCTGAAACAGGGTCGGAAGGTTATACATCATCAGCAGCAGCGCCCCCAATCCCAGGGTGATGGAGATGGGGAAGCCAATAACAAAGATAGAGAGTTGCGGTGTCAGGCGGTTAAGTAAGCCCAGCGTCAGGTTCAGCGCCAGCAGCAACGTCACCACCGGCATCCCAATCTGCAATCCACTGCTGAAGATCAGGCCCGCAGCCTCGGGTAACCGATAAAAACTGCTGCGGGTCAGCGTCGCCCCGCTGATCGGCAGCAGCGTATAGCTGTCGGCCAGCATCTTAATCAGATAGAGGTGACCGTTACCGGCGAGGAACAGCAGCACCGCCAGAACGTTCAGAATGCGTGCCAGCACCGGCATACTCTGATTGCCGGAGGGATCAAAAAAGGCCGCAAACGACAGCCCCATCTGCATACCCACCACCTCACCGGCAAACCGCAGCGCAGCAAAAATAAACTGTACCGTCAGGCCGATTGCCGAACCAATCAGCAGCTCTCTGATCGCTACCCACAATCCGGTCACGGACATCAGCACCACGCGGTTTTCGGGCAGAGTCGGTGCCAGCAGAAAGGCGATCAGCACCGCCAGCCCCACCCTGACTTTTTTCGGCGCCGCTTTTTCGCTGAAAACCGGTGCCGTACTGAACAGGGCCAGGGTACGGATCAGCGGCCAGAAGGCATGGCTGATCAGCATGTTCAGGTCTGGCAGCAGATTCTGCATCGTCTAGCGGATGACGAAAGCGACATGGGTGAAGACCGACTGCATATAATTCATCAGCGTCTCCAGCATCCAGGGACCAGCGAGGATACTCACCACGACCACGGTCAGCACCTTGGGAATAAAAGAGAGGGTGGATTCGTTAATCTGCGTCGACGCCTGCAGGATACTGATAATCAGCCCGGTAAACATCGCACCCAGCAGCAGCGGCGCGGCGATCAGCAGGGCGACCCTGATTGACTGATATCCCAGCGTCATCACGCTTTCAGGTGTCATCTTCTCACCTCCTTTAGCTGTAGAAGCTCTGAGCCAGCGAACCGAGGATCAGCTGCCAGCCATCCACCAGCACAAACAGCATCAGCTTGAAAGGCAGGGACATGGTGGCGGGCGGCACCATCATCATCCCCAGCGCCATCAGCACGCTGGCGACCACCAGGTCGATGATCAGAAAAGGCATAAAGAGGGTGAAACCGATCTGAAAGCCACTTTTCAGCTCGCTGGTCACAAAGGCGGGCAGCAGGATGCGCATCGGCACATCATCGCGACGGCGGTAATCCGGCAGTTTCGCAATCCGGGTAAACAGCGCCAGATCGGTCTGACGGGTCTGGGCGAACATAAAAGTGCGCATCGGCTGTGCACCCTGTTGCAGCGCCTCCTGCACGGTGATCTTCTCCTGGGAAAGCGGCAGCCAGGCGTTGTTATAGACCTGGGTGAACACCGGGGACATCACGAAAAAAGTCAGGAACAGCGCCAGCCCCAGCAGCACCTGATTGGGGGGCGAAGAGGCGGTGCCTAAGGCGTTGCGCAGCAGTCCCAGCACGATAATGATCCGGGTAAAGCCGGTCATCATCAGCAGCACCGCAGGCAGGAGCGTCAGTGACGTGATCAGCACCAGCGTCTGCACCGGCAACGACCAGTTCTCGCCATTCGCCCCGTGCGCCAGCACGATGTCGCTACTCGCGGCCAGGGCGGATGGCGTGCAGATCAGACTCAGCAGCAGGATCAGCAGCAGCCGGGCACAGCCGGTCATCCCCCCTTTCATGGCCTGTTCTCCGCGTTTTTCATCAGCTGCCGCAGCAGAAGCTGCTGAAAGCGTCCGCCGGATGGAGGTGGGATGTTCTCTGCCTCATCGTGGCAGTTATCCAGTTCGGTCAGCAGGGTGATACCGCCGGGCGTCACGCCCAGCAGCAGCCAGCGTCCGGTGACCTCAACGATAACCACCTGTTCATGCTGGCCCAGCGCGTGACTCTGCTTCACGCTGAGCAGGCTTTTACCCCGGCTCAGTGACGCGCCCCACCGGCTCCGGCGGAGCCAGAGGACGGTAACAACGATGGCAATGACGACCAGCAGCAGTGCCATGCTGAGGTGGGTCAGCATCGATCCGGCAGCGGCGGAATGGCCCAGGGTGGCGACCGCCTGAGGCGGGGATGAGAGAGCGGTTCCCATTATCGGCTCAGCCGCTGCATACGTTCTGACGGGGTAATGATATCGGTGATGCGCACCCCGAATTTATCCGAGACCACCACCACTTCACCCTGGGCAATCAGATAGCCATTGATCAGGATATCCAGCGGTTCACCGGCTAAGCCCTCCAGCGGCACCACCGATCCCTGATTCAGGCGCAGCAGCTCCTTGATGGTCATCCGGGTGCGGCCTAATTCCACCGTCATGTTCACCGGAATATCGAGCACCAGATTCAGATCCTCTGACAACGCAGCAACCGGCGCCTCACTGACAGCGGCAGCCGCACTCTGGCTGTTTTCTGCCGCCAGCTGCTCATTCATCGCCGCGCCCCAGAGATCGTCAATGGCCTGCTCATCGGTTTCAACCGGCGGAATAGTCGCACTCATGGTGATGTCTCCTTGTTGAAGGGTAGCCGCGAGGCAGCAAAAATCCTGTCGACTTTGACGGCAAGCTGTTTGTTCAGCAGTCCGTACTCGCCGTTAAAAACGGGATGCCCGTCGGAGAAGACCTGAACACGTTCCGGCTTCTCCAGCGAAATCACATCGCCGACTTTCAGTGTCATAATCCGGGAAACCTGAGTCGGGATATCCGCCAGCCTGGCCACCAGCTCCAGTTCGGTCTCCTGCACCTCAACCGATAGGGTGTTGTGCCACTTCTCATTTTCATACACCGATCTTTCACACGGCGGATTCGTTAATAATTCACGCAGCGGTTCGATCATGCTGAACGGAATACAGATGTTCATCTCCCCCATGTGCGAGCCGATTTCAATCGTGAACGTGGTGGTCACCACAATGTCATTCGGGGAAGAGGTGATATTGGTAAATTTGATCTGGGTCTCTGAGCGGACAAACTGGGTCTGAAGTTTAAAGATTGAGCACCAGGCTTCATCGTAAGCGTCAATCGCCATCGACATAATCCGCCGGATAATGCGCTGCTCGGTCGGGGTAAATTCACGACCGTCCACCCTGGTCGGGAAACGGCCATCGCCCCCAAACAGGTTATCCACCGCCATCGAAACCAGGTGTGGCG
Source organism: Type-F symbiont of Plautia stali (assembly GCF_059731105.1). Classification (NCBI taxonomy): domain Bacteria; kingdom Pseudomonadati; phylum Pseudomonadota; class Gammaproteobacteria; order Enterobacterales; family Enterobacteriaceae; species Type-F symbiont of Plautia stali. The sequence goes on from NZ_AP035909.1 coordinate 3,508,900, forward strand.
AGAAGGCAAACAGCGCCGTGCCGCGCAGCGGATTGAGGTGCACCAGGTTCAGATTTGTGGGCACCGCCAGATTACGGGCAAACTCATGGTAGGGCTGAATACGGATCGGCCCTGCCGTGACATCCGGATTACGACGCATCAGATTGAAAATGTGCATGCGAAACTGGCGCGCAAAACGTTCATTGATGATCTCCAGCGACTGCATGCGATCGCGTATCACACGACGCTGGGTGTTAGGATCGTAAGGCCGGATCGCATCCTGACCGGGAGATCCCGTTACCGCTTTATCGTCGGTTCCCGATCCGCCATTTAACAGACAGTCGATTTCAGCCTGCGATAAGAGATTTTCAGACACGGGGTTCACCGTAAAATAAAGGCATGAAACAGGACATCATCCACCGCAATGGTGTGGTGATTATTCAGCGGCAGACCCGTCACTTTCTTTATCTGATTAATTAATTCGCGCTTCCCCGCTTCCGTCGCCATATCCTCACCGGTCTGCTGGGAGAAAAGTAATAATAACCGGCTGCGAATTTCCGGCAGAAACTGTTCAATCAGCGCTTTTGACGCCTCATCTTTTAGCCGCAGGGTCAATCCGATATATAATACGCGGTCGACATTATCCGTGCCGGGTTTCAGGCTGACCGTAAACGTATCCAGCGGGTAATAAATTGGCGGCCGGGCGGGCTGCGCCTCTGGCTGTGCGGCGACCTCAGCGGCTTTTTCCTGCGGCGCCGCTTTCAGGCCGGACAGCTGAAAATAGAGGTAGCCGGATGCGCCACCCAGCCCCAGAATAATGAGCAGCAAAATAAAAATAATGAAACTGCGTTTCTTTCCGTTACCGGATCGCTTCTCTTTTTGTTCTGACATTATTGTTAATTTATCCTGTGTGTGACGCTATCAGGTTTAAATGTAATTAGCCGCCGGGATGCGCGAGGCATTTTATTCTATTCACCGCCCGGATTAATGTTTTAAAAGCGGAAACAACTGTCGGCACTTCCCGGAATAACGTCATTCCCTAAGCAAAGGTATTAATTCCGTTGCGATAGCTGACGGCGGGAATCACTGCGTCGGCTGGCTCTTCCGCAGACGCGGGGTGATCGCCGGGCTGTGAAGGGATACCCTGCGGCCGGAACGACTGCCCGGCAGAGCCGGAAGGGTTTCCATCCTGTGACGAGCCGGCACCGACACTGCTCTGTCCCAGCGCAATGCCCGATTCGGCCAGGGAAGTGCGCAGATGGGGCACGGCGGCCTCTATCGCGGCACGCACCTGATGACTGGGCGAGACAAAATGCAGCTCTGCCTGTTCATTTTTCAGCTGCAGGCTGATCTGCAGTGACCCCAGCTCTTTCGGATGCAGCCGGAGTTCCGCATGCTGAATGCCGTTACGGGTAAAGCAGGCGACCTGTTGCCCCAGAGCCTGCTGCCAGGCAGGGGTGCCCATCTCCTGAGTCAGCTGACCGGTGGCGGGTGAGGGATCGGCTGGCGATTCGCTGGCGGACGGTGCTCCCCTGAAGGACGTGAGCAGCATGTCGGGCTGCGGCGTGCCCTCCCCTTTCCCCCTGAACGACAGGGCCGGTCTGACCGGCGTCAGGGTGTTGATGGCAGGCAATGTCTCCGCCTTCAGGGCCGCGACGTCCGGCGAGGAGGATAACGGCACGGGTGCCACAGAGGGGTCCGCTGACGAGTTCCCTGTCGGCTGAGCAGGCTGCCGCGCACCCGGTCTGACCGCAGCGGCGGGGGCGGATGCGGATGTAGATGAAGATGGCAGGCTGAATAGCGCGTTCACAGGCGGTTCACCCTCCTCTGTTCCGGCGTCCGCGGCCAGTGGTCTGTCCGGCATTACAGGCGTCAGGGGCGCTGAGGGCAATAACCCGGTCGGCTGCGGGCGGCTATCGGACGTCGGCAGCAGAGCCGGAGTCACCGCGCGCTCCACCGGCAGCGGTGCGGGCAACGCATCACGCGCCTCCGCCGGTGTCAGATCGCCTTGTTTCTCCCCCGCCTCCGCCTCCGGCGAGCGGCTGACCGGACACGGGTTCAGCCACGCCAGCAGTGAAACATCCGTGCCCTCAGCCGGGGGCGCGGCGCTCTCCTCTGCCGGGTCGCCGTCGGGTGATTTCGCCCGCTGAATCACAGGCCTGACCTGCACCTGTGGCAGTCCCCCCGCTGCGGAGGGAGAGGCGGAAGCCACGGCCTCTTTTTTCTCATCCAGCAGCCGGGCAAAGTGCAGCGTCTCATCTGCCACCTGGCCGTTAGCGGTTTGTGTGTCAGCCATCGTGGTCTGACGCTGCAGGGCCATAACCTTCATACGGATCGTTTCCTCACTAACATCTGGCTGGCGAACTCATCCATGCGTTTCTGCTCGTGGCGGTTCTCTTTCACTCTGGCGATATCCTCTGCCCGGCTGATCAGGGTGGTGAAGGCGTTCAGCCGCAGGTGGTCATGCTTCCAGTCACCCACCGCCCGCTCAACCGCGTGTTCACAGGCGGTGACGTGGCTGCTGTACTGCGTCACTACGCGGTCTAACGCCTCAATAAATGTCTGGTAGCTCTGCAGATGGGACACCTGCAGACCGCTCTCCTGAGCCCGGGTGGTGAGCTGATGCTGATACTCCTGCTGATAGCGCTCCAGCTCGCGCAGCCGGGCATGGGCTTGCTCATAAATCTGTCGCGTCTCCCCCAGTTGCCGGGTCGTGTCATCCAGCTTCTCCTGGGCTTTTTCACGCAGCATTTCCATTGGCGCACGGGATGCCATTCGATTACTCGCTTATTGATTCGTCAGAAGGAAACAGGGCGTTCAGTTGTCCGAGCGCGCTGTCATAGTCACTGCATTCATAAATCCCCTGCTGCGTATACCCTTCCATCTGCGGATAGAGCGCAATCGCCTTATCGAGCCGGGGATCGCTGCCCGCCGCGTAGGCCCCCACGCTGATCAGGTCACGATTGTGCTGATAAGCCGAAAGGAGCTGTTTGAAACGCTGGGTGTTGCGGTAGTGCGCAGGCGAGATCAGCTCGGTCATTGCCCGGCTGATCGAGGCTTCGATATCAATCGCCGGATAGTGCCCCGACTCGGCCAGCTGACGCGACAGGACAATGTGCCCGTCGAGAATGGCGCGCGCCGAGTCCGCCACGGGGTCCTGCTGATCGTCGCCCTCGGTCAGGACGGTATAGAAAGCGGTGATAGAACCCCCGTTTTTGATGCCGTTTCCGGCACGCTCCACCAGCGCCGGTAACTTCGCGAACACCGACGGTGGATAGCCTTTGGTGGCGGGCGGCTCGCCGATCGCCAGCGCGATTTCCCGCTGTGCCATGGCGTAGCGGGTCAGTGAGTCCATGATCAGCAGAACATCCTTGCCGCGATCGCGGAAATCCTCAGCGATGCGGGTCGCATAGACGGCTCCCTGCATACGCAACAGCGGCGAGACATCGGCGGGCGCGGCAATGACCACGGCGCGGCGTCGCCCCTCCTCACCGAGAATGTTTTCAATGAAATCTTTCACCTCACGTCCGCGCTCGCCAATCAGCCCGACCACGATCACATCCGCTTTGGTGTAACGCGCCATCATGCCCAGCAGGACACTTTTTCCCACCCCGGAACCGGCGAACAGTCCCATGCGCTGACCGCGTCCGACGGTCAGCAGACCGTTGATCGCCCGGACACCGACATCCAGCACCTGTTTAATCGGATCCCGCAGCAGGGGATTGAAGGGCGCGGTAAACAGGGAACCGGCATGATGGCGGCCCGGCGCGGCAAGCCCGTCGAGCGGACGTGCACTGGCATCCAGTACCCGCCCCAGCAGTTCCGGGCCCAGCGGCAGCTGTTTGCCACCGCCCCCCGTTTCCGGCTGGGCAAACACCCGCGCATCGGGCAGGACCCCCTCGACGTTTTCCAGTGGCATGATGTAGAGCAGATGGGCATTGAACCCCACCACCTCAGCTTCGACAAAATCGCTGCCGCTCTGACGTTTTCGCTCTATCAGGCAGAGGGTGCCGATCGACAATTTCAGGCCCACCACTTCCATGACCAGCCCGGTGGCACGCACCAGCTTGCCATACTGCTGATAAGGGGGCAGCGCCATGATCCGCTGCTCACACTGCACCAGGCTTTCGAGCCAGGTTTTCAGCCGCGTACTCATGCGCCGAAACACTCTTTACTCAGCGTGCACAGCATCTGCCACTGGGTCGACAGCATGGCGTCCAGCTCTCCCTCATCGGCGGTGACACGGCATCCGCCCGGCAGGATGTTTTCATCGGCGCGTAACGTCCAGCGATGTTCCTCCAGAACCGTGCCCAGCTGCTGCTGCACCTGCGGAAAATCGGCGTCGCTGACCCACAGCGTAATGGGGGGAGTGAAGTGGAGATTCTCCTGCAGCAGCTGCTCAATTTTCTGCAACACGACCGCGGTATCAATGACGATCTGCTTACCGAGCAGGGCGCGCACCGCGTTCAGGGAGAGCTGCACCAGCCGGGCCGGAATAATCGTATCGAGGCTGTCGAGGGCCGCCTGAAAGTCATGAAGCAGCTGGGTAAACTGGCTGACCTGCGCCTGCTGCCGGGCAGCCGTCTCCGTCGCCGCCTGCGCTAACCCCGCTTTTTCCCCCTCACTGAATCCCTGCTGATAGCCGCTGCTGTAACCCTGCTCCAGGCCACGCGCTTCGCCCGCGGCAAAGCCCTGCTGCTCAGCCTGCTGACGCAGCCGGTTAAGCTCCGCCTGAAACTGCGCATCGTTATCTGGCTGAGCGGCGGGGAGCGGAGGCAGCACAGGTGCCGTCTCCGTCTCACTGCTCTCCAGCAGGCTTTTCGGCTGCCAGCGCTGCCAGCGCGCTTCCGGTTCGTGATCAGACATAGACATCGTCTCCGCCCCCCAGCACGATCTCGCCGCTTTCCGCTAACCGGCGCGCAATCAGTAGAATGGTTTTCTGCTCGGCTTCGACCTGCGACATCCTGACCGGCCCGCGGGAGTTGAGGTCGTCCATCATGATCGCGGCAAGGCGTTTCGACATATTGCGGAAGAAGGCATCGCGCAGCGGCTGCTCCGCCCCTTTCAGGGCGATCAGCAGGGTTTCGTTTTCGATATCCTGCAGCAGGCGCTGGATGCTGCGATCGTCCAGGTCGATGAGGTTTTCGAACAGGAACATCTCATCAACGATTTTCTGCGCCAGCTCGTGGTCAAACTCGCGCACCGCCTCCATCGCCGCCTCTTCCTGATTGGATTTCATCAGGTTCAGAATTTCAGCCGCCGGGCGCACGCCGCCCATTTTGCTGCGCTTCATATTCTGACCGGTGAGCAGGTTATTCAGCACTTCGGTCAGCTCCTGCAGCGCGGCGGGCTGCACGCCGCCAAAGGTGGCGATACGCAGCATGATGTCGTTACGTGCCCGATCGTCGAATCTGGCCAGCACGTCGGCCGCCTGCCCCCGTTTTAAATGCACCAGAATGGTGGCGATGATCTGCGGGTGCTCTTCGCGGATCACATCAAACACGGCCTGCGGCTCCATAAAGTTGAGCGTTTCCAGTCCGTTGACCTGGGAACTGCTGTCGAGCAGATCCTCCAGCAGGCTGGAGGCCTGCTCCTCGCCCAGTGCCTTGACCAGCACACTCCGCAGATACTCATTGGTATTCACGTTCAGCGCCGCCATGCCCGAGACGTCCCGCTCAAACTCCTTCATGACCCCCGCCAGGTTGTCGTGGGTGACGCCCTGGAGGTTAAACATGGCGCTGCTGAGCAGCGTCACCTCCTGCGGGTTGAGATGTTTAAAGACTTCGGCTGCGCACTCATCACCCAGCGTCAGCATGACCATGGCGCACTTTTCAGCGGCATTCATTGTGGCTTCAGCTCCCTGATCATCCATTTACGGATCACGGCCGCCAGCACGTGCGGCTCCTGCTCAGCGATGCTGCGCAAATGCTGGGTGGTAATCTCCGTGTCCACGCGTTGTTTAACCTTGTTTTTCTCAATCGCCTCTTTTCGGCTCGCTTCTGCATCCAGCTCAGCCTGACGCGCCTGCTTTTCCAGTTCGAGTCGCTGCAGCGCCAGCTGCTGATGCTTCATCCAGAATGGCTGCACCGCTTTGTGCCACAGCAACCAGGCGACCAGAATCAGGATCAGCCAGCGTCCGCCCTGCAGGGCGAGATCGAACATCTGCGGCTGTTTCCAGAGGGGCACCGCCACCTCATCATCCAGATGGGTAAAGGGTGAATTCACGACGCTCAGGCTGTCGCCCCGCTGCGCCGAGAACCCCATCGCCTCTTTCACCAGCTGGTTGATTTGATCCATCTGCGCCTGGCTGAGTGCCGCCGGATGTCCCTCTTTATCGGGCAGATAGTTGACCACTACCGCGGCGGTAAGCCGTGCGATCTCACCGGGATTACGGCGGGTATGGGTCAGCGTGCGGTCCAGCTCATAGTTAACGGTTTCATCGTTGCGGGTGTTGTAGGGCTCGCGGCTGACCGTCGCCGCGCCGTTGTTACCCGCGGCAGGTGTCTCAATAGGCGCGGTCGCAGGCACCGGTGGCTGATTACTCAGCGCGCCGGGCACACCGCCCACCGCCGCTTTGCCGCCCTGCTCGCTGCCGCTGCTCTGCCGGCTGCGGATCGCCTTTTTGTCATCGGCATTGTTAGGCTGGTAGCGTTCGGCCGTCTGCTCATGGGTTGAGAAATCGATTCTGGCCGTGACCTGAGCCCGCACGTTGCTGCTGCCGACGACAGGCGCCAGAATGGCCTGAATACGGTGCTGGTAGTCGTTTTCAACTTTGCTGGTATAGCCAAGCTGCGAGGTCTGAGTGGCCTGCGCCCCACTCTGGGTCAGCAGCTGCCCGTTCTGATCGACAATCGTCACGTTATCGGCCGACAGACCGGAGACCGCGCTGGAAACCAGATGGCTGATGGCGCTGATCTGACCGGCGTCCAGCGACCGTCCTCCCTGCAGGTTAAGCGTGACCGCGGCGGAAGGGGGTTTCTGCTCCTCGACAAACAGGGACGCTTTCGGCAGCGCCAGATGCACCCGCGAACTTCTGACCGGCCCCAGCGTATCGATGGTGCGGGAAAGCTCCCCCTCCAGCGCCCGCTGAAAGTTGAGCTGTTCGCTGAACTGGCTGATACCGAACTTTTCCTGATCCAGTAATTCAAATCCTGTCGTGCCGCCCCGGGGTAACCCCTGCTGCGCCAGCTTCAGGCGCAACCCATAAACCTGATCGTCCGGCACCATAATGGCCCCGCGCCGTTCATCAAAACGGTAGGGCACATTCATCTGGGCGAGTTGAGCCACCACCGCGCCGCCATCCTGATCGCTCAGATTGCTATACAGGGCGCGATAGTCCGGCGTTTTCGCCCAGAAAAAGAGGATAATAACGACTGAGATCGCGGCAGCGGCAATAACAACAAAAATGATTTGCGGATTCGAGCGGAATCGCTCAAACGCGGCCAGCAGGCCGGAAATATCCTTTATGCTGTTGCTTTTCGTGGTGGCATTCATGCCATTTCCCTGTAAAAAATAATGACACACTGTCAGCGCGACATAACGCAATAATGTATTACGCATTCATAACGCACGGGTGCCGTTATAGCAGCTGAAAAAGAAAATTCTGGCCCGCTATTATGTACAAACTCATGAAAACCTTAATCAGTAATAAGCGAAAATTTCTGTCAGCTATTCCTGTTATATTTATTTTCGCTTCCTCGCTATCATAGCGATCGTGAAATGGCAGAAAAGTCTGCCCGGTAACGTAATCCGTAAGCGAAGGAAAAAAGCGATGGCGATTCACTCAATGGCGGCCATTCTCGATCAGATTCATTTTCAGGCCCGCCAGGCGTCGGGCCTGAAGGGGTCCGATCACGCAGATGAGGCGAACGCAGGCGGCACGCCCTTTTCAGCGCTGCTGGCGGACACGCTTCGTGATATCAATCAGGCGCAGAATAGTGCAAAAAACCTCTCACAGGCCTTTATGAGCGGCGCCGCCGACATCGGGTTAAATGATGTGATGGTTTCGCTGCAAAAGTCATCGCTGATGCTGAACATGGGTATTCAGGTCAGAAATAAAATGGTCAGCGCCTACCAGGAAATTATGAGCATGTCGTTATAACCACAGCCGGATAAAAATGATGCTCTGCGGAAACAGGCGGCGTCACACCATTATCCGTCAGGCTGCTATTTTATCCGCAGGGTGCCGGCCAGCGCTAATCTCTTTTTTCCCCTGACAGCATCGTGCCGGGCGGAATTCTGTTTCATGGTGAATGGCCGATTAAGGGTTACCTGACACCGTAATAAAGGCTATCGCGTATGTCTGACATAATAAATAACAGTAAAACGTCTCCCGCTGACAGATATTCACCGTGCCATCTGAGCGATGCTGAATTAAATAAGATTATCAGGCTGATTTATCAGCGTGCGGGCATTGTCATTACGCCGCAGCGTCGGGATATGGTCTGTAACCGGCTGATGCCGCGCTTACGCGCACGGGGTCTGACGCAGTTCGGGCACTACCTGCGCGCTCTGGAGAGTTCGCCGGACCATGCGGAATGGCAGCACTTCGTGAATGCGCTGACCACCAATCTCACCTCTTTCTTTCGGGAAGCGTACCACTTCCCGATTCTGGCCGACCATGCGCGCGGAAAAACGGGCCACTACAGCGTCTGGTGTACCGCCGCCTCAACGGGCGAAGAGCCTTACTCCATCGCCATGACGCTGGATGAGGTGCTGGGTAACAGTCTGACCGGACCGCGTATCCTGGCGACCGACATTGATACCAGCGTGCTGGAGAAAGCCAGAGCAGGCACCTATCGCCTGGCCGATGTGGAAAACCTGACGCAGGAGCAGAAGAAAAAGTATCTCCTGCGCAGTGTGGCGGCAGAAGAGCAGCAGCAGGTTAAAGTCCGCACCTTGCTGCAAAAAGATATCCGCTTCCAGCCGCTGAATCTGATCGCTGCACAGTGGCAGATCACCGGGCCTTTTGATGCCATTTTCTGCCGCAACGTGATGATCTACTTCGATAAACCGACTCAGAACCGGTTACTCAACCGCTTTGCAAAATTATTAAAGCCGGATGGCCTGCTGTTTGTCGGCCATTCCGAACACTTCACTCACACGGATAGCCCGTTCCGCCTGCAGGGGCAGTCGGTCTATTACCTCGACAGGGAGAAGGTATGAGCAAAATTAAGGTTCTCTGCGTTGATGATTCCGCCCTGATCCGCTCCATCCTGACCCAGATCGTCAACAGCCAGCCCGACATGGAGATGGTGGCGACCGCCGTCGACCCGATTATCGCCCGCGATTTAATCAGGCAGCACAATCCGGATGTCCTGACGCTGGATGTTGAGATGCCCCGAATGGACGGGCTCGACTTCCTGGAACGTCTGATGCGCCTGCGCCCGATGCCGGTAGTGATGATCTCCTCCCTGACCGTTAAAGGCGCCGATATCACCCTGAGCGCCCTGGAGCTGGGGGCCGTCGACTTTGTCGCCAAGCCGCAGATGGGTCTGCATGAGGGCATGATGCACTATGCGGAACTCATCACCGAGAAGATCCGCGCCGCCGCGAGAGCGCGGATCCGGCGCGCTCTGCCCCAGGCAGAACGCCCGCGCATGATTTCAGCGCCGCTGGTCGGCAGCGAAAAGATTATCGCCATCGGTGCCTCCACCGGTGGAACGGAAGCGATCCGCCACATCCTGATGGCGATGTCCCCTTCCTGTCCGGGCATCGTCATTGCGCAGCACATGCCGCCAGGTATCACCCGCTCCTTTGCAGAGCGGCTGAACAAGCTGTGCCAGATCGTGGTGAAGGAGGGAGAGGATGGCGAGCGGGTACTGCCAGGCCACGCCTATATTGCGCCGGGCGGACGGCACATGGCGCTCTATCGCAGCGGCGCCAATTATCACCTCAGACTGAACGACGATCCCCCGATCAACCGTCACCGTCCCTCTGTCGATCTCCTGATGCAGTCGGTGGCGAAAGCGGCGGGCAAAAATGCGGTCGGGGCGATCCTCACCGGAATGGGCCATGACGGGGCGAAGGGATTGCTGGAACTCCATCAGACGGGCGCAAAGACCCTGGCGCAAAGCGAACAGACCTGTGTGATTTACGGGATGCCGCGTGAGGCCGTGGCCCTGAATGCCGTCAGCGAAATCGTCGATCTGCAGGATATGGCGCAGGTCATTCTGAAAAATATTATCGGACAGGCTCGCCGGATTTAATGCGCGTCCTCTGCTGATCCGCCAGACGGCACAGGCTTCACCCCCTGGCCGGGCGAAAACCCCTTTTAACAGGATCTCTCTCTTATGGCTGATAAAAATATACGTTTTCTCATCGTTGATGATTTTGCCACCATGCGCCGTATCGTGCGCAACTTGCTTAAAGATCTGGGCTTCCATAACGCGGAAGAGGCCGAAGATGGTCAGGATGCGCTGAATAAGCTGCGGCAGATGCCGTTCGACTTTGTGATCAGCGACTGGAACATGCCGAATATGGATGGTCTGGAGCTGCTGTCGGCCATCCGCAGCACGCCCGAAACCAGCACGATGCCGGTCCTGATGGTGACGGCGGAAGCCCGCAAAGAGAACATCATTGCGGCAGCGCAGGCCGGGGCCAGTGGTTACGTGGTTAAGCCCTTCACCGCCGCAACTCTTGAAGAAAAATTAAATAAGATTTTCGAAAAGATTGGATGGTAAGCCCGTGGAAACGCAGATAACTCCCTCAGAAACAGACAATTTTAAAAGCATTTTCTCGCGTATCGGCCATTTAACCCGTCAGCTGCGCACCAGCATGTCGAGCCTGGGTCTGGACCGCGCCATTATGGATGCGGCGGAGGTGATCCCGGATACCCGCGAACGGCTGAGCTATATCGTCAGCAAAACCTCTGCCGCCGCCGATCGGGTACTGACCTGCGTCGAAGAGGCGCGCCCGCTGCAGGACAGGATGAACACGCAGGCCAGCGCGCTGAGCGAACGCTGGAACGACTGGTTCAAGGAGCCGATTGAACTGCCGATTGCCCGTGAGTTAGTGAACGACACCCGCGATTTTCTGCGCGACGTCCCTGCCCTGACCGATCAGACCAACGGGCAGCTGATGGAGATCATGATGGCGCAGGATTTTCAGGATCTGACCGGTCAGGTGATCCAGCGCATGATGCAGCTGATTGAGAACATCGAGAAAGAGCTGATTCAGGTGCTGGTCGAAAACATGTCGGTCATCACGCTGCCGGTCTCTCAGGAGCCGGAAAGCCTGAAAAACGGCCCGCAGATCGATCACACCCGCACCGGCGTGGTGGCCACACAGGATCAGGTGGACGACCTGCTGGCGGATCTCGGGTTCTGAGTTCCGTGTCCGCCAGCCGCCCCGCTGAGGAACGCGCATTGCCGCCCCAAGGCGCGCGGCGACTGACGGCGGCGCAGTAGTCAGGCCAGGTGAGTTTATGTCTGAAGAGAATGATGCCGAAAAAACGGAGGAACCCACTCCCCAGCGCCGCCAGAAGGCGCGTGAAGAGGGACAGGTTCCCCGTTCAAAAGAGCTGACGTCACTGATGATGCTGCTGGCCGGCTGGGCGCTGATCGTGCTCTGCGGTGAGCGCATGGCTGACCGGCTGGCGCAGCTGATGCACAACGGCCTGATGTTTGATCGTCTGCTGCTTTCCGATCCCGGCACCATGCTGCATAAAACCCGCGGATTGCTCTCCCTGATGTTCAGCGCGCTGCTGCCGCTGCTGCTGGGACTCTTTCTGGTCGGCATCGCCTCGTCACTGCTGATTGGCGGCCTGCATTTCAGCAGCAAATCCCTGAAGGTCGATCTGAAACGCCTGTCGCCGTTAACCGGTTTTAAACGGCTGTTCTCGTTTCAGGTGCTTTCTGAGCTGGCAAAAAGCGTGATGAAAGCGGTGCTGGTCGGCAGCGCCGCGCTGTTCTGTTTCCTCCGCAATAAGAGCCATTTTATCCAGCTCGCCAGTGAATCGCCTGCCACGGCCATCGGCGAGGCCCATCGTCTGATCGCCCACTGCCTGATTATCGTGATTGCCGCCCTGATCCCGATGATGGGCTATGACGTCTTTTATCAGGTGATGAGCCACCTGAAAAAATTGCGGATGTCACGTCAGGAGATCCGCGATGAGTTTAAAGAGAACGAGGGCGATCCGCACATCAAAGGCCGGCTGCGCCAGCTGCGGCGCGCCATGGCACGCAGCCGGATGATGAACGATGTGCCGGATGCCGATGTGATTGTGAATAACCCGACCCACTACGCTGTCGCCATCCGCTGGCAAGAGGGAAAGATGGCGGCACCGGTGGTGCTGGCAAAAGGCGCAGGCGAAATCGCCCTGCGTATCCGCGAAAAAGCGCAGCAGCACACCGTTCCGATGCTGGAAGCGGCACCGCTGGCCCGTGCGCTCTACCGCCACTGTGACATCGGCGAGCCGATCCCTGCGGCGCTCTATAGCGTGGTCGCGGAAGTGCTTGCCTGGGTGTACAACCTGCGCCGCTGGCAGAAAACCGGCGGCATTCCCCCTGAGAAACCGGGCAATCTCGCCGTGCCTGCGGCACTCGATTTTGCCCCTGAGACGCAAGAGTGATGGCAAATTTAACCACTAAACTCCGCCTGCCCCCGCTTAAAGAGACGCAGTGGCAGATCCTGGCCGGGCCGGTATTGATCATGATGATCCTGGCGATGATGGTGCTGCCACTGCCCGCCATCGTGCTGGATACGCTGTTCACCTTCAATATCGTGCTGTCACTGATGATATTGCTGGTCGCCATGTTTACCCGTAAGACGCTGGAATTCTCCTCCTTCCCGATTGTGCTGCTCTTCTCGACCCTGCTGAGGCTGGCGCTGAATATCGCCTCCACGCGCATTATTCTGATGGAGGGCCACACCGGGGCCGCCGCGGCCGGTCGGGTGATTGAAGCCTTTGGTCACTTTCTGGTGGGCGGCAATTTTGCTATCGGCATTGTGGTTTTCGCTATTCTCATCATCATCAATTTTATGGTGATCACCAAAGGGGCCGGGCGCATCGCCGAGGTGGGCGCGCGCTTTGTGCTGGATGGGATGCCCGGAAAGCAGATGGCGATCGATGCCGACCTGAACGCCGGTCTGATCGGTGAAGAAGAGGCGAAAACGCGTCGGCGTGAGGTGACGCAGGAGTCCGATTTTTACGGCTCGATGGATGGTGCCAGTAAATTTGTGCGCGGCGATGCGATGGCCGGGCTGCTGATCATGGCGATCAACATCATCGGCGGCCTGATCATCGGTGTCGCTCAGCACGATCTCTCCTTCAGCGACGCGGCGCAGACCTACACCCTGCTGACCATCGGTGATGGTCTGGTGGCGCAGATCCCGGCGCTGATCATCTCAACCGCCGCAGGCGTGATTGTCACCCGCGTCGCCAGTGATGATGATGTGGGCGAGCAGATGGTCAGCCAGCTGTTCCGCAGCCCGCGCGTGATGATGCTCTCTGCCGGGGTTATCGGGCTGCTGGGGATCATCCCCGGTATGCCGAATATGATCTTCCTGCTGTTTACCCTGTCGCTGCTGGGGATGGCCTGGTGGTTACGCGGCCAGCAGCTGAAGCTACCCGCAGGCGCGGGAGGCGACCTCAGCAAACCGCATGGGGCGCTGAGTGACGCCACCCAGGCACCGGAAGCCTCCTGGTCCGATGTGGAGATCGAGGATGTGCTCGGGCTGGAGGTGGGCTACCGGCTCATCGCCATGGTCGATGATGCCCAGGATGGCCAGCTGCTGATGCGGATCCGCGGCATCCGCAGGAAGTTTGCTCAGAAGATGGGCTTTCTGCCGCCGCCGATCCACATCTGTGACAACCTCGATCTGAAACCGGCGGGCTATCGGATCATGCTGAAGGGCGTGGAGATCGGCCGCGGCGAAGTGATGCCGGAACGGCTGATGGCGATCGATCCCGGCTGTGCCGAAGGGCAGCTGGAGGGCGTCGCGGGCTGCGATCCCACCTTTAACCTGCCCGCGATCTGGATCGATGAGGTGCTGCGCGAGCATGCGCAGATCATGGGGTACACCGTGGTCGATCCGGCGTCGGCCATCGCCACGCATCTGAACCACCTGATCGGCCTGCACACCGACGAGCTGTTCAGCCGTCAGGAGACACAGCAGTTGCTGGAGCGCCTCTCACGGGATATGCCCAAACTGGTGGAGGACTTTATTCCGGGCACGCTGTCACTCTCCCTGTTCCACAAAGTGTTGCAGAACCTGCTGGCAGAGCAGATTTCGATCCGCGATATGCGCACCATTATCGATACGCTGGCTGAACATGCCGGAAATCAGTATGACGCCGATGAGCTGACTGCGCAGGTGCGGATCCGGCTGGGCCGCGCCATCACACATCACTGCTTTGGTCAGGATCCCGATATTCATGTGGCCGGGCTGGACCCGCAACTGGAGGGAGTGCTGATTCAGGCCAGGCAGAATGGCAATGCGCTGGAGCCCGGCATTGCTGAACGGATCATGGAGCAGACCGGGCAGGCGATCGCTCAGCTGGTGGCGCAGGGTGCCACGCCGGTGCTGCTGGTCAATCCGTCGCTGCGGCTGATGCTCTCCCGCTTTCTGCGGCGGGTCTATCCGCAGCTGGTGGTCCTGTCGAATGCGGAAATCAGCCCCAACCGGACGGTGCACCTAACCTGCCTCATCGGCGGTGCGCCGTGAAGGCGCTGGCGCTGACTGCAGGGCTGGTGGCGCTATCGGCCCTGGGCAGTCCGGCCCCGGCCGGCAGCTGGAGTGCCACCAGCGTGGGCGGGCGGGTCAGCGTGGGGGAGCAGACGCTGATCGGCCGCCCGCTCTCCCCGCCGGGGCCATTACCCGCCAGCACCCGCGTCCGGCGTCTGAGCTGGCATATCGCGCTGCTGAGTCCGCCGCCGCCAGAGCTGCAAATCCGTCTCTGCACGCCGTCCGTCTGTTATCCGCTGCAAAGCCTGTCGGGCACGCGGCCGATCAGCAGCCCGCTGTCGGCCAGTCAGACGTTCTGTTTTCACTATCGGGTCGCACACCCAGGGCCGCTGATCCCGGCCCTGCAGGTGGTCAGCAACCAGCTGACCCTTAATTATCAATAGACAGGGCTGCTTATCACGCCAGGTTGCCAGGGAGCTGCGCCGCATAGAGCTGGCAGCCCGATTTGCCCTGCTGCAGCTTCACCATCCTCTCTTCCAGCCAGGCCATCCGGCTGCGCAGCCGTCCGGCGATCGCCGCCTGATCCTTCAGCGCCTCCTGCAGAAGCGCGGCGATCGCCGCCTTCTCGTCCGGGATCGCCGCCTGCTGCCAGGCCTGCATCAGCTGCGCTGTCGCCGTGAGATAGCGCGGCAGAAGATCGGCGACCGCGTCCCACTGCTCCTCGCTCAGGGCTTCCAGCACGCGCTGGCGCAGCGCGGGCAGTGCCTGACCCTCCTCAGGAATCGCCGTCATCCTCTGCGCTCCTGAATCAGGGGTAAAATCTCCTCCCAGACGGTAGCCATCTCCATGAGCAGCCTGTCCGCCTCCAGCAGCTTTTCCACATCACTGCCGGTATTGGCTTCCAGCAGCAGCCGTGACACATAGTCATAAAGGCGCTCAAGATCGGCGGCGATCGCCTGACCCTTTTCAAAATCCAGCGAGGCACGTAAGCCATTGTCGACAATGTTGATCGCTTTACTGATCATCTCGCACCGTCTGGCCACCATGCCTTTGTCAAAATAGATTTTCGCGCACATCATCGCACTGTGCGCGGCCTCAAACAGCATCGCGATAAGCTGATGCGGGGTGGCACCCGCCAGTCTGGCTTCCAGCGACACCTGGTCATAAGCCTTAGAGCTCTGTCGTGCGTACATCCTCTGCTCCCGAAAAGAAAAACAGGGACAACGCCCTGTCTGATAAAGTTACTGGCTGGCGGACTTACATCTTCTTGAACATTTCGATCAGCGTGTTGCTCAGATTGTTCATCTGGTTATAGAGCGCATCCGCATTGGCATACTGGCTTCTGAGCAGTTCAATTTTGGTGTCGATCATCGCCTGGGTTTTGGTGATCTGCGTGGCTGCATTCTGGATCTGTGTATTGAGATCTTTAGTGACGCTCTTGATGATGCCGTCGGTTTTGGTCGTGGTGTCACCCACATATTTTGTCGCGATGTCATTCAGGGTGGAGGCCAGGCCACTGTCCGTGCCGCTGCCCTTAAAGATTCGCCCGATAGTGTCAGGATCGTCCGCGATGGCTTTATCCAGCTTGCTCTCATCCAGCGTCATCTGCCCGGTCTGGGAATCGATCGTGATGCCTAACGCAGAGAGGGAGCCGCCCTTTGCACCGCCATAACTGTCGTTGACCGCCGAGCGAAAATCGTTAACCAGGCCGCGCAGGGTTGAGTTCCCCATCAGCACGCCGCTCTTTTCGGTTGAGGTGTCACTGTCGCCACTGCTGGCAACAAACTTACTGTTTGCGGAGGTTTCCGTCAGCAGCGCATTATATTGCTTCACAAAATCCTGCAGGCTGGTCTTAATCGCGCTGGAGTCGACCGTCAGGGTCAGCTGCTCGGTGTCGCCGCCTTTGGAGGTGGCATTCAGGTTAAGCGTGACGCCGGTAATGATGTCGTTGATGTTGTTGCTGGTGCGGGTGTAGGCGATCCCGTCGACGGTCAGTTTTGCGTCCTGTGCCACCGACACCACCGTCATCTTATCGCTGCTGTTTCCGCTGCCATCGGCACTTTTTCCGCCGTTACTCGTATCAAGGATGCCCGCGAGTTTTTCATCGTTTTCCACGCTGACGGACATTTCACCGCCGGTACCGGTTTTTCTGGAGCTGAGCATCAGCTGATAGGTGCCCTTGCCGTCACGCTGAACCGACGCCGTGATGTTACCGCCCTGCGCGCTGTTCTGCGTATTAATCGCTTTGGCAATCTGGTTGAGCGAGGTCTGATCCTCGTTGAGGGTCACTTTCACCTGTGAACCGTCACCCTGTTTGATGATAAGGGTGCGGGTGCCCGCCGTGCCGGACCCCAGCTGACTGTCGGCACTGTCAAAGGGGTCGGTTCTCAGCTTGTGCGCGACGGCCAGCTGCTGAACGCTGACGGCGTGCGTGTCAGCACTGGCGTTGCTGGTGGCGGTGGCGGTAAAGGCGCTGTTTTTGCTGACGGTCAGGGTATTGAACGCTTCACCATCCAGTTTTTTCGCGGTGCTCTGCAGTTTTGTTAACAGGCTGCTGATATTGCCCCACGCGGAGATTTGATTTTTGCACTTCGTCTGAAGCGTGGTGTAGGGTTTCAGACGCAGCTGTTCGTTCTGCGCGATCCCATTTAACAGATCTGAATAATCCCATCCGCCGACGCCAGCACTGGCATTGGGTGATATTGCCATGTTAACCCCCTGTGAAATGAATAAATAAAGATGAATCCTTTGCTATAAAATATCGGCTCCGTACTGAAAAAATAAAATCCTCACCGCGAAAATAAATCAGAACTGAGTAAAAGACCTTATTGCAGCAGCGATTAAAACGGCGCCCTGGCTTTTCTTTGCGTCATCGTCAGAAATAGCGCCAGAAATGAAGTGATTTAGCCGGAACAGAATTCACGCAAGCTCTTCCGACAATAAAGCGAGCTCGCTGCTCTGCTTTTCTTTACAGGATCGATTACATAACCTGACAAGAAAAAATTTCAGTCAATCTCACTCGCGCCGATATTTATTATCATGCGAAGCGAATACGCATAACTCAACCCTCCCTCTAATACTTTATTAAAGGAATGAATCATGCAGGTAATTAATACTAATACCCTCAGCTTAATTGCACAGAACAACCTGAATAAATCTCAGGCGACCCTCGGCACCGCGATTGAGCGTCTCTCTTCCGGTCGCCGCATTAACAGTGCAAAAGATGATGCCGCCGGCCAGGCGATCAGTAACCGCTTCAGCGCGAAAATCAACGGCCTGACCCAGGCAGCCCGTAACGCTAACGACGGCACCTCGATTGCGCAGACCACGGAAGGCGCACTGAACGAAGTGAACGACAACCTGCAGAAAATCCGTACCCTGACCGTTCAGGCCAAAAACGGCACGAACACGGATTCAGATAAACAGTCTATCCAGGACGAAATCAAACAGCGTCTGGCTGAGATTGACCGTATTTCCGAACAGACTGAGTTCAACGGCATCAAAGTCCTGAGTAAAGATCAGTCTCTGAGCATTCAGGTGGGTGCGGATGACAAACAGACTATCGACATTGAGCTCAAAAAAATGGACTCAGCCGAACTGAAAATGGACGATTATGACGTCACCGGCGCGGATACGGATACGCTGCTGGCCACCGTTGACGCCGCGCTGAGCACCGTCAGCTCGCTGCGTTCCGGTCTGGATGCGGTGCAGAACCGGTTTGATTCCGTGGTGAATACCCTGAACAGCACCGTGGTTAACCTGACCGCATCCCAGTCTCGTATCCAGGATGCGGACATGGCGACGGAGGTATCGAATATGTCCAAAGGCAATATGCTGCAGCAGGCCGGTACCGCCGTGCTGGCACAGGCTAACCAGTCACCACAGAACATTCTGTCACTGCTGCGTTAATCCCGTCCGCTCTCCCGACCTGACCCTCTGGGGGGTCAGGTCACACCCCGCCCGAGGCTGGTTTGCTGCCAGCCTCGGGCTTTTTTGTGGCGGGTGCTTCGCGTCCGGGTCGGCGCTTATTTCATGAGGGATGCAGGCGAGGGAAAACGTCTGTTACGCGGATCGGGCAGGATGCCGGGGAGAATAAAAAAGGCCCGGCCAGCGCAAAACGGACCGGGCAATGAGGCAGCAGGTTCAGGATAGCAGGGCGCTGTTTTTTTCGACCAGCTCCATCTCTTCGCTGTTCAGCAGCTTTTCGATGTTGACCAGAATTAACATTCTCTCATCGACCGAGCCCAGTCCCTGTATATATTCTGTCGACAGCGTCACTGAAAATTCGGGAGCCGGACGAATCTGCTCAGCTGCCAGGGATAAGACGTCAGAAACGCCATCCACAATAATGCCCACGACGCGGGTGGTAAAATTGAGGACGATGACTACAGTATTATGATCAAATTCCGCCGAGCTGAGCCGGAATTTCACCCGCAAATCGACGATCGGCACAATAACGCCGCGCAGGTTGGTGACCCCCGCAATAAAGTCCGGCGAATTAGCAATGCGGGTCACCCTTTCGCAACTGCGGATCTCCTGCACTTTGAGAATATCAATGCCATATTCCTCTTCCCCCAGCCTGAAGACCAGATATTCATGACCGGCACTGTCGCCGCTAACCTTCTTTTCCGAATCAGATAAATTCATTTTTCACCTTAAGAAAGCACGCTGTTAAACCGCTTTTGTAGCCTGTCGCTTCTCTTTTGCCAGCCTGGCTAAAACGGCCACATCCAGGATGAGCGCCACGCTGCCATCCCCGAGGATGGTCGCGGCGGAGACGCCAGGCACCTTGCGGTAATTAAGCTCCAGATTTTTGACCACCACCTGATGCTGACCAATCAGCTGATCCACCAGCAGGGCATAGCGGCAGCCCGCGCTCTGCACGATAACCGCAATCCCCTGATGCGGTTCTTCTGGCTGATCCGGCAGGTTGAAGACCTGACGCAGCTCCACCAGCGGCAGATACTCCTCCCGGACCTGCAGCATCATTTCGTTACCGGCCATGCGATAGAGCGCTTTTTCTGAGGGCAGACGGGATTCCATGACGGTGCCAAGCGGCAGCACGTAGATCTCCTCGCCAACCCGTACCGACATGCCGTCGAGGATGGCCAGGGTCAGCGGCAGGATAATGCGGATCGTGGAGCCTTTGTCCCGGACAGAGCGGATTTCAACATGGCCGCCCATCGCCTGGATGTTACGTTTCACCACATCCATGCCCACCCCGCGACCGGAGACGTCGGTGACTTTTTCCGCCGTGGAAAAGCCCGGCGCGAAAATCAGCATCCAGACCTCTTCATCACTGATATTGTCCGGCACCACCATGCCCTGCGCGTGCGCCCTGGCGAGGATTTTCTCGCGGTTCAGGCCCGCGCCATCGTCAATCACCTCAATCACGATATTGCCGCCGTGGTGCTCCGCCGAGAGGATCAGATTGCCTGTTTCGGGTTTGCCTTTGGCGAGGCGGGTTTCCACTGACTCAATGCCATGATCGAGGCTGTTTCGCACCAGATGGGTCAGCGGATCGATAATTTTCTCAATCAGCCCCTTGTCCAGCTCGGCGGAACCGCCGCGCAGGGTAAGCTCAATTTTCTTATCCAGCCGCGCCGCCAGGTCATGCACCAGTCGCGGGAAGCGGCTGAACACATACTCCATCGGCATCATGCGGATCGACATCACCGACTCCTGCAGATCCCGCGCATTCCGCTCCAGCTGACTCACGCTGCTGATTAAGGCGTCATGCTGCGTGGGGTCAAGACGGGAGGAGAGCTGGGTCAGCATCGTCTGCGTGATAATCAGCTCGCCCACCAGGTTGATAATCTGATCCACCTTGTCGACCACCACCCGAATGCTGCCGCTTTCACTCACCGACGATTTCGCCGGCGCTTTAGGCCGGGGTGCCGCCGGGGGGGCTGCCTGCACGGCAGACGTCGCCTCACCCCCCTGCGGCGCGAGGCACGCCGCGTCGGCCTTTTCCGCCGTCCGGGGAGTGCCCGCCTCCGTAATCGCTATCTGATGCGGTTCCAGAACAAAGCAGAGCACCGCACTGATGTCATCGGCCGTGACGCGGGTATCAAGGATCACCGTCATCTGATCCCCCTCCTGCTGCTGGCTGACCACCGTTCCCAGGTTCGCCAGCTCATCGCTCAGTGACGCTCTGTCCGCGGCTTTTACCTCCCGCAGCGTCACGGCGAGCAGCGTGCCCGTCGTGGAAACCGCTGGCGGTGGCATCACCTCACTGGTTTCAGGCGCAGCGGGCGGCAGGGAGACGGCCTGCGCCGGGGATGAGTGACTCTCTAAGGCAATCTGCCGGAGCGCTTCGCAGATAGCGTGAAAACGCTCTTCGTCAGGGGCCTGGGATGATTTATAGGCATCCAGCTGTTCCTGCATGATGTCCTTACTCTCAAGAAATAACGTGATAATGTCGCTGGTCAGCGTGAGATTTCCACCGCGCGCCTCATCGAGTAAATTTTCCAGGATGTGCGTGGTCTGCTGTAAAACCGTAAACCCGAATGTGGCCGCCCCGCCTTTAATGGAGTGTGCAGCACGGAAGATGGCGTTCAGTAAGTCTTTATCGGGTGAATGAATATCAAGTGCCAGCAGATGCGTTTCCATATCCGCCAGTAACTCATCAGCTTCATCGAAAAAAGTCTGATAAAAATCACTAATGTCCACTATTGACCCTCTGCGGTTCTGTTTTCCCGGAAGCGTTATCCGGCTGCCCCGGTGCGTTCGCCTCAACAGGCGTGAATGTCAGCTGCGAACGTAGTGACGCTTTCTCTGGCGCGGCCGGCATTTTGGTTAAAATGGACTCCTGATTCAGGATATCCTGCTGATTTTCTTTGCTGTGAACCAGAATCGTAATGCGCCGGTTCAGCGGATTATCGTGACCGCTGCTGTCGATACTGATGCTGTCCGCCATGCCGACGATGCGCAGAAACTTGCTGGCTGAAAGACCGCCATGAATTAACGCCCGCCGTGAGGCGTTGGCACGGTCGGCAGAGAGTTCCCAGTTGCTGTAAGCCGCGTCCCCCCCGGCATAGGGCTGCGAGTCGGAGTGCCCGGTGAGCGTAATGCGGTTAGGCAGTTCATTCAGCGCCGGGGCCAGCGCTTCGAGGATCGCCCGCATATAAGGCTCAGGCTCGCGGCTGCCGACCTTGAACATGGGCCGGTCGCGGCTGTCGGTGATCTGGACTAACAGGCCATTCTCCGACAGCGAAAGCTGCAGGTTTGACCGGTAGTTACTCAGGCGGGGATCCTGCTGAATCAGGCTCTGGAGCTTCTGCCGCAGCGCCTGCAGATTCTGATCGGTTTTGTTGCTGGCGCGATCCCGATGATCCGGCAGCGGTCGGGAGACTTCGCCCTCCTGCTTCGTCATATCATCACCGCCACCGGGGATGACGCTGTCACTCAGGCTTGATTTATCCCCCTTCGACAGCGCGACGCTGAGCGGCATTTTGAAATATTCCGCAATCTGCTCGCGCGCTTCAGGTGTGGAGGTTGAAAGCAGCCACATCACCAGAAAAAAGGCCATCATCGCCGTCATAAAGTCGGCATAAGCAATTTTCCAGGAGCCGCCATGGTGCCCGCCATGTTTTGCTTTACGTTTCTTTCTGACGACAATGGGGGCGTGATTTTTCCTGCTCATGCGCCCTCTTCCGTCGCCGGGGTGTGCGATGACGCTTTCACCTGCTGGATATGCGCTTCCAGCTCCAGAAAGGAGGGGCGCAACGTGGAGAGCAGCGTTTTGCGGCCAAACTCAACGGCGATCTGCGGAGCAGATTCATTGATGGTCGCCAGCAGCACGGCCTTGATACAAAAAAGGATCTTAATTTTTTCGGCACTTTTCTGCCGCAGCAGGTTAGCCAGCGGACTGATAAAGCCGTAAGCCAGCAGGATACCGAGAAAGGTGCCGACCATCGCATGTGCAATGAGCTCGCCCAGCTCCGCGGCTGGCCGGTCAGCAGAGGCGAGCGCAATGACCACGCCCATCACTGCCGCCACAATGCCGAATGCCGGTAAACCATCGCCCAGCGCGCCGATACTGTCGGCAGGCATCTCCGCCTCATGCTCGGCGGTTTCAATCTCCTCATCCATCAGCGCTTCAATTTCAAAGGCGTTACTGCTGCCGCTGATCATCAGACGCAGATAGTCCTGCAGGAAATTCATCAGAAAAGGATCGTTGAGTACGCGCGGGTAGTTCACAAAAATCGCGCTGTTGTGCGGATCTTCAATCTCCCCCTCCAGTGACATCATGCCTTTCTGCCGCGCGCTGACCAGCAGCAGGTAGAGCAGGGTCAGCACATCGACATAGACCTCCCGGGTATATTTCGATCCTTTAAACAGCGAAGGCAGCGCTTTCAGGGTCATCTTAATTGCCTTGGCATTATTGCCGACAATAAAGGCCCCCAGGGCTGCACCGCCGATAATCAGTAATTCATTTGGCTGAAAGAGCGCGCCCATTTCGCCGCCCGACAGCGTGAATCCCCCCAGAACGGAGGCAAGAACCACGATATAGCCCAGAACAACCAGCACAATAACCTCGTCATTATTTATGCCTTTGTGTGACCCGGAATCGGTTATCCGGGGCTGGCAAAGGCACAGTTTCCACAGAGTCGGGCCGCCTGGCGCACCCGTCCGGACAGCCTGTCAGGCCAGATGACGCCTTATCCGCGATTAGGCCTGGAACCGGGAGTCAGGCACTTTCACCATTTCTGGCGACACTGACCTGCGCTGCCCCGCCGCGTTACTGCGGCTATCAGCCAGCAGCGGATCGGGTCTCGCCTGCAGCAGCCCGGTCGATAAAATAATGCCGGTATGAATGCTCTGCAGTGCCTCAAGGCGCGAACGGCGGGTAAGCACGTCCACTATCGATTCGTTGTCGAACCGCAGCTGGCAGATCAGCTGGTCCACCGACGCCATGCGCAGCAGCTCTGGCAGGGGCAGATTTTTCAGCCGTGTCAGCAGCCTGTCACTGATGCCCAGATAGAAGCCCGCCGTCGCGACATCCTGCGCAATAAGATGCTGGGCAAGCAGTAAATAAGAGAGATTGAAGGCGTATATTTTTTGCAGCCGATCGCCGTAGCTGTACAACCCTGTTTTCATCATCTGTTCACTCGCTGATCGTTTATATGCCTGCAGGAAAAGGGCAACCCGGCGTTATTGATGTAAATCCAGCCTTGCGCGCAGCCGTTTAATCGCCTGACTATGAAGCTGACTGACGCGTGTTTCGGTAATTCCCAGGATATAGCCGACCTCTTTCATATTCAGCTCCTGCTGATAATAGAGATTCAGCAGCGTTTGCTCTCTTTCAGGCAGATGCTTTATTTCATCGCTGATCTGAACGGCCAGCCGGGAAAACATGGCGCTGTTTAAAGGATTTAACGCTTCGTGATGGCTGTCGGGCTGTTCGAAACGATCGCCATACTCTTCCTGCAGTTCGTCCAGCGAATAGATCATGCTGTTGTTACTTTCGGTCAGCATCGACTGATATTCGCTCAGTGACACGCCCAGCTCTTTCGCGACGTCAGCCTCGCTGGCCGTCTGACCACTCGCCTGCTCCAGGCGCTGAATAACGGCAGAGAGGCGACGTGAATTACTGCGCACCCGGCGCGGCACCCAGTCACGCTCACGCAGCTCATCAATTAATGCCCAGCGCACCCGCTGAGTAATATAGGTATTCAGCGCAATCCCTTTTTTCGGGTCATAATCGTCAATGGCATTTAATAACCCGATAGCGCCTGCCTGAATGAGATCGTCTAATTCTACGCAGGCCGGTAATTTAACCTGTAAATTAAGGGCTTCTCTGCGCACCCAGAAACGATACTTTAACCACAACCCCTTTTTATCAATGACACCGTCCGGGGTATAGATACCATCCAAAATTAGCGATTCCACGAGGTAAAGGTTATGCGAAATTATTAACGATACAAATAAAATCAAATAGCCTGATAAGCGAAAACAAACAGAGCTATTTCGCCAGCCTGATCATGACCGATAACATTCTGATAAACAAATAACCGCAGACCGCCATTATTTGTTTATCTGTTCAGTGCGGATCTGATTAAAAGCTGGTCCAGTCACTTTCTGCTTTATTTTTACTGAACGAAGGCTCCTGGTGAGTCAGCGGTTTTTTTGTCGCCAGCGGCGCGGTGAGATGACTGTCACGCGCGGTGTGATTACCACCCTTCTCCTGCAGCAGGAACTGCGACACGGCCTGCTCCAGATTGTGAGCATACTCTTCAACGCTGCGCGCCACAGAGGCGGCTTCTTCCACCATGCTGGCATTCTGCTGCGTGACAGAATCCATCTCATTCACCGCCTGCGCGATCTGATTGATACCGGTACTCTGCTCATCCGAGGCCGAGGTTATCTCCGCCATAATATCCGTGACCTGCGTAACCGACTTCACCACTTCTCCCATGGCTGCGCCCGCCAGCTCCACCTCCTGTGAGCCGGTGTGCATATTGGCCACACAGACATTAATTAACTGACGGATCTCTTTGGCCGCATCCGCACTGCGTTTTGCCAGGCTGCGCACCTCCCCGGCCACGACCGCAAACCCACGCCCCTGCTCACCGGCGCGCGCCGCTTCTACGGCCGCGTTCAGCGCCAGGATATTGGTCTGGTTGGCGATGCTGTCGATCACGCCGTTGATATCGGCAATCTGCCGCGAGTTCTCGGTGATCTCCTGCATGATGCCATCCAGATTGACCATCACCTCACCGCCTTTGCGCGCGCTGTTGCTGGCGCTCTCCACCAGCTGTCTGGCGCTGTGCGCATTATCTGCATTCTGGCGAACGGTAATTTTCAGCTCTTCCATACTGGCCGCCGTCTCCTGCAACGCGGAAGCCTGCTGTTCGGTACGGGAAGAGAGTTCATTGTTGCTGTGCGAAATCTCCTGCGCGCTGCCGTAGATGCTGGTCACCTCCTGACGAATGTCTGACACGGTGCGGGTGAGCGCGACGCGCATCTTCTCCAGCTCAACCAGCATGTCGCCAATTTCATTGCGGGCACCCGTTTCCACAGGCTGACTCAGATTGCCGGAAGCGAGTAATGCAAAGGTCTCCCGGGTCTGACGCAGACGGGAAAAAAGCGTTTTTTTCAGCCAGACCCGCGCGATGACCACCATGATGACCGAGACGATCACCAGGAGGATGGCGACCGTCAGCATCCGGGCATTGACCCTGTCGCCCTCCGCTTTGTGCTCCAGGATGGTGGCGCTCAGCACCTCATGATAGGCATCTAATTCACTTTTCAGTGCGGCGCGAAACTCACTGGTCTGTTTCTCTAATACCTCCACCTCCTTCAGCGGCAGAGCGGGATCGAGCATGGCACTTCTCATGCTCAGCGTGAAATTCAGCAGATTATTATAGGCCTGTGTCACCTTCTGAACCTGAGTACGCTCCGCAGTTGACAGCGCAGGCTGACGGGTAAATTTTTTATATTCTTCATCCGCCAGGGCCACCAGTTTATCGATGCTCTCGATTGACTCTTTATTAGCCGCGCGGATACCGGTTCTTTCGAAATTACCTTTTTCAATAAAGGTGGCGATGACCGCGATGCCGACAGCATTATTCAGACTGGTCGTGGCATCCTGAATATGATTATCCGCAGAGGCGATACTGATAGCCTCGCGGATCTGGCTGTCGAAGCGGTGTGAGCTGCTGATATTGAAACAGGAGATGGTGGCCAGAAAAATGACAAAGAGCGTCATCAGGGAGTTTATCCCTGCCGAAATTTTTATATTTTTAAACATGATGATCCCGCTGATTTAAATGATCAATAAAGTCGTGCTGACGCGTTTACCATATCGTCAGAATGGATTTACGTGCTTTATCACCTGAAATTAAAAATCGACATTTTCTGCATGGTCTGAAATACCGTCATCGATGCGGTAATGGCAAACTCAGACATTCTGGATTGTGTAATCAGGCTAATCTGCGTTTCAGAATCGGTGCCCAGCGCCTGTTGCAGTCGCGTGGTTAAATTAATTTTTTCTGCATCCGAGGTGGTACTGAGTGCATCCAGCTGTTGCAGGCCGGTGCCCACATCAGACTGCATTTTCCCGATATTATCGATATTGTTCTTTACCGCTTTATTCACGCTGTCCAGGGTATTCTGCAGGGCCTGACGATCGTCATCGCTGGTCACCGGCGTATTTAAGGCGTTAACCGCCTGATCAATCGCCGCCAGCAGATCGTCGCCGGTGCCGCTCATAAAAAGCTGCCGTCCGGTATGCCCCACCTGCAATGCAACGTTGTCGCTGACGTTTTGCGTCAGCGGCGTGTCGCCGCCGGCATAACGGCCTGTTTTGTCGAACGCTTCACTGCCCGTTTTATAACCGGCAAAGATAAAACGGCCGCTGCTGTCGCGGGTATTGCCCAAATCAAGCAGGCTGCTGCGGATCCCTTTTAATTCATCAGCCAGCGACTGACGATCCTGATCGGAATAAGAACCGTTACCCCCGGCGACAATTTTTTCCGTCAGGTTTCCCGACAGCAGGTTCTGAATCGTGCTCAGCGTGGTATCTTCCTGGCCCAGCGCGTTTCGGGCATACGTTCTGGCGGTGTCAAACTGGCTGAGTCCGGATAACGCATTTTGCAGGGTCACCGCCTGCGATGCCCGCGCAGGATCATCAGACGGTGTTAACAGCGTCTGTCCTGCTGAAAGACGTGAACTGACATCATTTCCGCTCGCCATTGATTGAGTGATGCTTTCAATATGCTGCTGATACATATAGTGAGTGCTGAAGCGCATCGCGACATTCTCTCCGGGTGATAAAACGCATTACGGTAAAGGTCTATTTAATATTCAGGATGGTGTCGAGCAGCGTGGTCGCGGTTTGCAGTACCTGAGAGTTCGCCTGGTAATACTGGGAATACATCTGCATATTGATATATTCCTCGTTAATATCGACGCCGGAGACCGACTGCTGTTGCTGACTCCATTGTGACAGGACGCTTTTTGCGGTGGCGCTGCTGGTTTTCACGGCATTGACGGAGGAACCGACCGAGCTGACCAGGCTGGCATAAGCCTCATTCAGGGTGGAATTGCCGATCAGCTGCTGGTTTTTAATATCGAGCATCTTCTTCAGATTTTCGTTGTTGCTCTGCTCACTGGCATCCGCCGACGCTGAGGCGGCAATGCCGTCGCCGCCGCTGATGGCGACCGTCAGCGATCCCGCCACGCCTGACAGCGGATTGAGCTGAAAACTGTCGTTCGCTTCTGCCGTCCCCTGCGGTTTCACCGCCAGCCCGTCAAAATGCAATGTGCCATCCTCGTCCACGGTCGGCGTCAGGGTGTTTCCCTCCGCTGTTTTCACCGTCCAGTCGGTGCTGGCGGGGCCGGTAAAGGTCAGAGTGTACTCCTCCGCTTTGATGGCGCTGCTGTCGCTACGGGTTACCGCCAGTGACGCGTCACCGCCGTTGCCGCTGTTGGCGATCGCCTGGGGATCGGCGATGGAAAAAATTGCGCCGCCCGCGTCGCCCTGTTGATCGTAACCGCCTCTATTGACCGCGTTGAAGCGGGTGGCCATCTGAAGCGCCAGCTGGTTCAGCTGATTTTCGGCATCTTTCAGGTCGGTGTTGCGAAAGGTAAACAGGCCGCCCAGCCTGCCACTGCTCATCTCACTCTCATCCAGTAACATCGGGTTACCGGCGCTGTCGGTGTAAGAGACGACTAATTTTGCGGGATTGTCAGCGGCAGGCTGGGTTTTCAGTTCACACACGCTGTCGCCATTCACTAACGAGTAGCCGTTCGCCAGCGTGACATCGGTGCGGCCGGTGGTGCTGTTTTCATTCACTTTGATCCCGGTTAAACCGCTCAGTTTCGTCAGCACCTGATCGCGTTGATCGAGCAGATCGGCCGGCAGGTTGCCGCTGGTCGCCTGGACTTTAGCGATCGCTTTATTCAGCGAGGCGAGCTGTTTTGCGCAGCCGTTAATATCATCCACAGCCTGACTGATTCTGGTATTGGTGCTTTTTTCCAGGCCGGTCAGGGTCTGACTGCTGGTCTGATACTGACTGGCGAGGGTTTTGAACTGCGCATAGACTTCCTGACGCGTGGCTGAGCTGGCGGGATCGCTGCTCATTTTGGACATTGCGCTGAAGAGATTGCCCAGGGTGATGGAGACATTATGCGTATTGTCGCCGAAAAGGTTATCGATCTGCGCCAGCTGCTCATACTGACCGTTCAGCGCCTCAAACTGCGAGGTGGAACCCCGCACCTGATTATTCAGGAAATTGTCACAGCAACGCTGAACATCATTAGCCTGGACGCCGTAGCCAAAAAAACCGCTGGCCGTCGTGCGGCCGCCCGCTTCGCCCAGAATAATATTTTGCCGACTGTAGCCATCCGTCATGGCATTACTTAAATTATTGCCCACCACATTCAGCGCGGATTGGGCAGTACTCAATCCGCTCCGGGCGATATTAAACAGATTCATCGGTACACCAGCCTCATAGCTCAGAAGTCGGGGCCGCTTGTGGGCCTGTCAGTTTACGTCGTGATCTATTTATCGTGAGTTTCAGAAAAAACTAAAACGGCCGCACTAAAATAATTCGTCGACGCTTTTTTTATAACCTGCCGCGCTTTTCGCGAGGTTATTTTTCACGTAGTGAATAATGTTAATTAATTTTTTCGCATAATCGGGATCGGTGGCATAACCACTTTGCTGTAATACGTGCGCAGCATTTTCAACGGACGGATTATTTATCACGTTCCGGTAACGGGGATTCGCCGTTAAAAAATGGATGTAGTCCGATAAGGCCTCAGCGTAATTTTTATAAACCCTGAATGAGGCTTTAACTTTCCGCAGTACGCCACCCATATATTCCGAGGTCATGACGTCGGCAGACTCCCCTTTCCAGTCCGGCGTTGCCTTAATGCCAAACAGGTTATGCGTGGCCCTGCCGCTGGCGGTGATAATTTCGCGACGCCCCCAGCCCGATTCCAGCGCCGCCTGCGCGATGATCAGCTGATGAGGAATGCCGCTCAGCCGTGCGGCCTCCCGCGCCGGTGAGAGCAGGCGGGAGATGAAGCTATCACTATCGGGTCGGGCAGGCGCGTCAGCCACCTGAAGCCGTGGGCCGTCGTGCTGCACACCGCTATGCCAGAGCGGCGGCATGAGAGAGGTGAGCGCAGCCGGCATCGGTAACGCTGACGGCGGAGACGCGGATGAGGCGTCGCTGCCCCCCATCTGACGGGTCAGGAAGTCGGCCAATCCCAGCGTTCCCTGCGTCGCGATATCCTGTGAAATCTGCTGGTCATACAGGGCGGTAAACATCTGTGACTGCGGATTATCAAACAGCCCGCCCTGGAGCGATGCCGCACGCATGCTTTTCAGCATCATCTGGATAAACAGCCCCTCCATCTGCTTTGCCGCCGCGCTAAGCCCCTGCGCTGGCGAACGTTCTGCCGCCCGCTTCAGGGCCGCCAGATTGCGCACGTCAAACGCGGCCCCGCCCTCTAATCCGGCGCTGCGCATCAGTCGGTTTCCAGCCGGGCATGCAGACAGCCTGCGCTTTTCATCGACTGCAGAATCGCCATGAGATCGTTGGGCGTTGCGCCAAGCGTGTTCAGCGCCCGGACAACGCTGTTGAGATCGGCGCTGGTGCTGACCCGCTGTAGTGATCCGCCGCTGTTCCGGACCGAGACCTGGGTATTGGGCGTCACCACGGTCTGCCCGCCCGCCAGCGGCGTATCGGGCTGGCTCACCTGCTGCGTGCGCGCCACCTCTACGGTTAAATCGCCCTGCGCCACCGCGCAGGCATCCAGCCTGACATGGCGGTTCATCACCACCGAACCGGTGCGGCTGTTAATAATAATGCGCGCCTCTCCGGGGCCGGCCTGGATCGGGATGTTCTCCACGCTGGCCAGAAAACGGACCCGGGCGGCCGCATCCTGCGGCGCTGCCAGCTGCACCGTTCTGGCATTTTCCGCCAGGGCGGTATCGCTGCCAAAACGACGGTTAATCTCATCGGTGATCTGCTGAGCAATCGAGAAGTCATCTTCATTCAGCTGCAGCCGGATCACGCGCTCACTGGCAAAGCTGCTCGGCACTTCCCGCTCGACCGTTGCCCCTCCGCTGATGCGGGCACCGTTCAGCTGATTAACCTGCACCCGGCTTCCGCCCCCCTGCGCGCCTGCACCGGTCACCAGCACGTTCCCCTGCGCCAGGGCATAGATCTGGTTATCTACCCCTTTCAGCGGGGTCATCAGCAGCGTGCCGCCGCGCAGGCTTCTCGCATTCCCCATGGAGGAGACCACCACATCGATTTTATCGCCCGCGCGGGCAAACGCCGGCAGCTCGGCGGTGACCATCACCGCCGCCACATTCTTCAGCTGCATGTTGGTGCCGCTGGGGACGGTGATCCCCAGCTGCGAAAGCATGTTGCTCAGGCTTTGTGTGGTAAATGGGGTCTGCATGGTCTGGTCGCCCGACCCGTCAAGACCAACGACCAGCCCGTAGCCCATCAGCATATTGCTGCGCACGCCCTGCACAGAGGTTAAATCGCGGATGCGCTCAGCCTGCACCCACCCTGGCAGGCACAGGCTCAGGCAGGTGCAGAGCAGGATGAGATAACGTGTTAAAGGTGACATGTTCATAACCCGTGAATTAAAACGGTGAAAGATTGAGAAACAGGCGTTGCAGCCAGCCCATCTGCTGCGCTTCGTTGATGTAGCCATTGCCCACATACTCAATTCTGGCGTCAGCCACCTGGGTTGATGAGACGGTGTTGCTGCCACTGATGGTGCGCGGATTCACCACGCCAGAAAAACGGATAAATTCGGTGCCCTGATTGATCTCAATCTGCTTTTCGCCCACCACCCGCAGGTTGCCATTTTCCAGCACCTGCTTCACCGTCACGGTCAGGGTGCCGCTGAAGGTGTTTCTGGCCGCAGCGCCCCCTTTGCCGGCGAAATCGTTCTTGCCGGTAATACTGGTATTCGCCCGGTCGCTGCCAAACAAGCCGGCTAAAAAGCGGGGCGTCGCGTCGAACGCCAGCGAGTCACTGCCGTCACGGCTGGAACTGGCCGAGGAGCTTTTGCTGGCGCTGACATTCTCCTGCAGGACGATGGTCAGGATATCGCCCACGTTGCGGGGCCGGCGATCTTCAAACATCGGCTGATAGCCATAGTTCATGGTCTGACCCGGCTGAAATATTGCGTCATTGTGGATGACGGGCGGCATGGCCATCGGCGCGGCGGTGGTGCTGCCCTCAATCAGCGGTTTGCGGGGCAGATAAGCGCAGCCGCTGAGCATCAGCATCAGCGTAATGCTGCAGAGCCGCCAGCCGCCACGGCGCGGCATGGGCAGCAATCCCTCCTCCGCCGCTATCCGGTACCGATTACCGTTCATATCAGAATCCCATCCCAGGGAGCCGCGGCGCGATCCGCCGCCCGCGCTCGCCCGCATTACAGATTCGACAGGCGCTGCAACATCTGATCGGATGTTGAGACGGCCTTGCTGTTGATCTCATACGCCCGCTGGGTCTGGATCATGCTGACCAGCTCTTCCGCCACGTTGACGTTAGAGGTTTCAACGTAGCCCTGCTTCAGCGTGCCGCCGCCGTTCAGCCCTGGCGTGGTTTCATTGGGGGCGCCGGAGGCCTGGGTTTCGTGGTAGAGGTTTTCCCCCAGGCTTTCCAGACCCGAATCATTGATAAAGGTGCTGAGTGTCAGCTGGCCCACCTGCTGGGGTGCGGTCTGGCCTGGCATCGTGACGCTCACCAGCCCATCGTTGCCGATGGTCAGCGTCTGCGCCCCCTGCGGGATGGTGATGGCGGGCTGGACCGGATAACCGCTGGAGGTCACCAGCTGGCCGTTCTGATCGAACTGAAAGGCGCCATCGCGGGTGTAGGCGGTGGTGCCGTCCGGCAGCTGCACCTGAAAGAAGCCGCCGCCCTGGATCGCCACATCTTTGCTGTTATTGGTCTGTGTCAGGCTGCCCTGACTGTGGATACGTTCGGTTGCCACCGGCCGCACACCGGTGCCGATTTGCAGGCCCGACGGAATGGTGGTCTGTTCAGAGGACTGAGCGCCAGGCTGACGCAACGTCTGATAAATCAGGTCTTCGAACACCGCACGCTGACGCTTGAATCCATTGGTGCTGACGTTAGCCAGGTTATTGGCTATGACATCCATATTGGTCTGCTGGGCTTCGAGACCCGTTTTAGCAATCCACAGAGAACGGATCATAGGGTGGTTTCTCCTCGCGCGCCCTTATCCCAGCGTAAACAGCTGGTTGGCGCTTTTTTCATTTTCATCAACCGTGCTGATGAGCTTCATGTGCATATCAAAGTTGCGGGCGGTGGCGATCATCTCGACCATGGTGTTTACCGGGCTGACGTTGCTGCTCTCCAGCATGCCTGGCATCAGCCGCAGGCTGGGGTCAGCCGGTAACGGTGCGGCGTTGCCCGGCTGCGCACGACCGGCAGGATGGAAAAAGCCATCATCGCCCCGCTGCAGCGTGGCGGCCGGGGCATTAACCAGCTTTATTTTTCCGGTCTGTGCCACGGCAGTGGGTTGATCGCCCGCCCCCAGCACGCTCAGCGTGCCATCCGGCGCGACGGTGACCTGTGACTGCGGTGGCACCGACAGCGGCCCGCCATCACCCAGCAGCGGTAATCCCTGCACGTTCAGTGCGCCTTCGCTGCTGACCTGAATGCTGCCGTTGCGGGTGTAGCCCTCACTGCCATCAGGTAACTGCACGGCCAGCCAGCCATCCTTTGGTAACGCCACGTCCAGATCACGGCCGGTCTGATGCACCGCGCCCATCGTGCTGTCGCTGCCCGGTGTGGACTCCACCACCAGCGTGCGGGTGGGCACCGACGGCCCGTTGACCGGCACGGCCCGATAGGCGGTAAGCTCAGCGCGGAAGCCGGTGGTGGAGGCGTTAGCCAGATTGTTTGCGGTAATCGCCTGGCGATTGAGCGCGGCACTGGCCGCCCCCATCGCGGTATAAATCGCACGATCCATTGTGAGCCGCCGTTAGCCGAGGTTGACCAGCGTCTGCAGCAGCTCAGACTGGGTTTTGATGGTCTGGGAGTTGGACTGATAGTTGCGCTGATAGACGATCATATTGACCATCTCTTTGCTGAGATCGACGTTAGAGGCCTCTACCTTGTTGCCATACAGGGTGCCCAGATTGCCCGTGCCGGAGATGCCGGTCACCGGCTGGCCGGAGGCGGGGGTTTCGGTCCAGCAGTTGTTGCCCTCTGAAGAGAGTCCGCCCGCGTTCGTAAAGTTACTCAGCACCACCTGCCCCAGCAGCTGCTGCTGGCCGTTGCTGTAGGAGGCAATGATTTCACCGCTGTCCCCGACGGTGTAGCCATTCATCAGGCCCGGCGCATAGCCGGTGGTGGTCGGACTGTTCATCGCCGTGTCTGACGCCTGCTGGGTCATGCCGGTCAGATCGAAACTGAAATTAAGCGGCTCGCCGCCGTTGTAGGCCGCCCCCTGGACGGGGAGCTTAGCCGGGCTGGTCGTCAGCTGACCGGCGGTATCAAACTGCAGCGCAACCTGCTGAACACCGTTGTCAGCCGACGTCATATCTCTGGTGTAGGCGGTCCACTGGTTATCCGCCGTTTTGGCGAAATAGATATTGATGGTGTGCTTGTTGCCGAGGCTGTCATAGGCATCGGCCTGAGTGACCGAGCTGTAGGTGCTGCTGTCCGTGGGATCAAACGGGGTTTTAGTGACCACTTTGGTGCCGGAATTGAGGTTACCGTTCAGCGTGCCGCTGTCTGAAGCGCGGGCCGCCATCTGTCCGGTGGGGATCTGAATCGGTCCCACGGCCGCCCCGGGCTGGATCGCTGGCGGTGTACCGGTCGCCTGATAGCCGGTCAGCGACATTCCCTGATTATTGACAATGTATCCACTGGCATCGGTTTTGAACTGGCCGTTACGACTGTAGAAAACGCGTCCCGCGTCGTTGACCAGCCGGAAAAACCCGTTGCCCTGAATCCCCATATCCAGGCTGCCGGTGCCGGCCCCCAGCACCCCATCGGTGAAGCTCTGATTCACCCCCGCCACCTGCACACCCATCCCGATCTGCGAACCGGCAAAGACATCACCAAACGCCACGGAGCCTGACTTAAAGCCCACGGTCTGGGAGTTGGCGATGTTGTTCCCGACAACATCCAGGGCTTGTGACGCTGCGTTCAGGCCGCTGAGGCCTTGTGAAAAGCTCATTATTCTGGTCCTTGATTACGCAAAACAGTCAATAACTAGTCGATTTCATAGACTTTATTCAGCGTGGCGGTGCCATCCACACCCAGCTGCAACAGAGCACCGGTTGAGGAGAAGGCCACGCTTTCCACCTTCGCTTTTTTCAACGCGACGATAGCGGGCGCGTCGCCGTTACTGTCTGCGGCAGCAAATGAAACGGTGCAGGTCGCGCCTGTCGGCGGCGCCGACGGCTCAAAATTTTTCAGATCATCAAGGGTATAGCTGTGCGTACCGGCCTTGACGTTTTGCAGCGTGGCGCGGTAGGCATTGCCCGCGGTGTCGGTCAGCGTAACGGTCACCGTGTCGGCATCATGTTCCGGCAGTGAAAAGGCGAACGACTTATTCGCCTCGGCACTTTCTGCGTTCTCCACCTCCGGTGTGCCTTCCACCAGCACGGAACGCCCTACCCACTCCGCCGCATTCATCTGCTGCATACTCGTCACCAGGGTGCCGACGTTGTTTAACGTGCTGTTGAGCTGCTGAACGCCCGATGCCGTGTTGAACTGTGCCAGCTGGGTGGTCAGCTGGTTGTTATCCATCGGATTGGTGGGGTCCTGGTTCTGCATCTGCGCAACCAGTAGCGTCATGAAGTTATTCATCAACGCTTCCGCACTGGTTCCGCTGGTTGCCGCGGCACTGGCACTCACTTTCGGACGGCTGTCCGCACTGCTCATCAGGGGCGCAATGGCCATGGTGCAATTCCTTTACTGGCCCAGCGTCAGCGTTTTAAGCATCAACGCTTTGGCGGTATTCATGACATCAACGCTGGCCTGATAGCTGCGCGAGGCGGAGAGGGTGTTGACCATTTCGCCCACCACATCCACATTCGGCATGTGCAGGTACCCTTTCTCATCTGCCAGCGGATTCCCCGGTTCATACCTCAGCCGATCCGGCGCGCTGCTTTCGACCACATCGCTGACGCGAACGCCGCCAACAGGCTGATCCTGTGCGGCATCAACGCGGAAAATAACCTGTCTGGCCCGATAGGGTTTACCGTCCGGCCCGGCCACGCTGTCGGCATTCGCCATATTACTGGCGCTGACATTGAGCCTTTTTGATTGGGCGGTCATCGCCGAGCTGGAAATAGAAAAAATGCTGAATAGCGACATAATGACAATTACCCCTGACTGATCGCGCTCATCATATTTTTAATCTGCGTGCTGAGAACGGTGAGGCCCGACTCATATTTCACACTGTTATCCAGAAAATCAGCCCGCTCACGATCCATATCCACGGTATTACCGTCAGCCGACGGTTGATCGGGGATGCGGTAGAGTAACCGGGCATCATCAATACCCTGCGACCTGGCGGCAAGGTGCTGGCCGGAAGTCCGGGTTAACGCCAGAGGCTGCAGGCCGTTATGGCGCGAGACCGCCTGCTTTAGCTGTGAGCTGAAATCAATATCTCTGGCCAGATAACCTGGCGTATCGGCATTAGCGATATTCGCTGCCAGAATAGTCTGGCGCTTATTAAGCAGAGATAACGCGTCCTGCTGGAATCCAAATTCCCGGTCAAGTCTGTCAAGCATGAATAATTCATCCCGTGCCAGGGTGATTTTATTGCGGTGATAGTAAATGAGTGCAGCTGGAATCTATAATTTGAAAAATCGTCATAAGCGTCATTAATTAGCAAGTTAAGCAGAGAATAAAATCCCGCCACCCTGACCATGCTGGTAAATAGCGTCATTTCTGATCTGACTTTGCCCGTTATAAATCCGGCGTTGCGCTGTAGACTGATCCTGAAGCCCCATCCGCGCGGCACAGCGGATATTCAGCCTGCTCTTTTCCTCTCTTTTCAGGAAACGTTACCGTGAAGAAGACCTTCATTTCATTCGTTAATATCGGCGGGTTAATTCTGCTGCTGGCCGTGGTGACACCTTCCCGCGCAGCGTCCGATCGTAAGGCGCTGACGGATCAGATTA
Organism: Type-F symbiont of Plautia stali; assembly: GCF_059731105.1. Lineage (NCBI taxonomy): Bacteria > Pseudomonadati > Pseudomonadota > Gammaproteobacteria > Enterobacterales > Enterobacteriaceae > Type-F symbiont of Plautia stali. The sequence continues at coordinate 3,545,657 of NZ_AP035909.1, forward strand.
CCCGGTTGCTGAATGAGACGATTAACCGGCCATCGCCATCGAGGCCCACGATCGAGGTGACCCTGCTGACCCCGCCCGCCCGGCTCGGCACCCTGTGTGCCAGGCCGGTTCTCTCGCTGAGCGGCAATCCGGGACGGCTGCCCGGCCTGCACACCCTCATTGCGCAGTGCGATGGCGCGCGACATTTTCTGCAGATCCGGGTGAAGGCGACCGGCACCTGGTGGCAGGCGACCCATCTGATTCCGCGGGGTGCAACGGTAACGTCGCAGGACATCCGGCCACGGCAGGGATCGCTTGAGCATCAGCCTGCCGGGCTGATTGTCGATGCCCGTAACATTATCGGCTGTGTCGCACTGCGAGCCATCCACCCCGGCGAGGATCTGCAGCAGGGGCAGCTGCGTCTGCCCTGGGCCATTCAGGCAGGCGATGAGGTTGAGGTCAGCTTTCAGGGCGCGGGATTCACCCTCCGCACCCGCGCGAAAGCGCTTGATAATGCCGCCCTGGCACAGCGGTTACGCCTGAAGAGCGCGTCAGGTAAGATCCTCACCGCGACCGCAACCGCCGATCATCACGCCGCGGTCGACGCGGAATAACCGGCGCGCAGTGCGCCCTGTGCCTTCAGTAATTTTGCAAACGCCCGATAATTTAAGAGGGAGAGTTTTAACGAACATATTGCATAGGATAACGATGAGCATAACCCGCCCCCTCAAAATCTCAGCGGCGCGATTCAGTGAGATCCACCCGGAAGCGTCAAAACCCGTTGATCGGCAACCGGCACGTCAGGCCAGCGCCAGTCGCGACACCGGCACCCGGGTGCGACTGAGTCATCAGATTCAGGCTCTGCAGAGTGACGCCAGCCAGGACATTAACACCGACCATCTGGATAAGATTAAAGCCGCACTGGCGTCGGGCGAACTGCCTATCGATACCGATAAGATCGCCGTCTCCCTGGTGCAGGAAATGTTGCAGATAAAGTGACCGGGGGAACGAAGAATGAATGCGCTACGTGAGACCTTGATTACATTGCAGAGCCTGCTGGAGGAGCTGCAGCCGGTGCTGTCTGAGGAGCTGAAGCAGCTGAACCGGCTGCAGCTGAATCCGGTGACGCTGCAGATGCTCTCCGACAATAAAAGCCGGCTGCTGTCGACGATTAGCTATTACGAGGCGCAGCGGAAAAAGCAGGAGAGTGAACGGAATGTGGCAGCGCCATACACGCACCAACCGCTGCTCGGGCCGCTGTGGCAAAACATCCTGGCCTCTGCCCGTCTGAACAGTGAACTCAACGCGGCCCTCTGCCCCATCCTGGAACTGCAGATGCAGAAAGCCATGACATTAAAAAGCATGGTGAAGCAGGTGAGTCACTCTGCGGCTATCTACAATGCTGACGGAAAAGCTTCGCAGCACATCACCGGCAAAGCCTGCAACATCACGATCTGACCGCGGCGGTGCCTGCTGGCCGGACCGGCGGCCGGCCTGGCGCACGGACACACTCTTTCGTGAAAATAAAATAACGGACACTTTACAAATTATCCCCCCTCTTTTTTTCAGCCATCGTCATACTGGAAAAATAGCACCTTCCTGAATCTGTGTTTATTTACAGCCTGCGCATCCGGCGTATTTACCTTAATTTTTATATACCGAAATGGTGATATTGCCGACCATGCCACCCCATGAGGTTAAAATATCAAACCCCTGTTTTTTAAATAAAAAAAAAGACAGACAGCTTTAAAGTGATAATTATTTTCATCTGTATGCGCCGTAATGACGTTAATAGCCCCTGATCTGGCAGCTATTCTTCGCGATGGCCTCTCCCTAAGAATATTCCGTGGTGATATGATGGCGTCAATCAGCCAGTTAAGACGAATCGGACCGCCTGTTTTATCAGCTGCGTTTTCACGCAGCCGGAAACCGTTATGGATCGCCGTCCGTGATCATTTTATTATTTAACCGGGTATCAACACATGCAAAATAATTACACTTTTGAAAAACATGCTGATCAGTCAAAGAATATAAATGATTTAAATCTCTCTTATCTGCTGCTGGCGCAGCAGCTGATTAATCAGGGAGAAAAAGATGCGGCCAGTTTTCGCCTTGGACTGCCTGAGTCGCTGATGGATGTCCTTAAAGAGTTATCCATTTCACAGCTGGTAAAATTAGCCTCAACCAACCAGCTCATCTGTCAGCTGCGCATTAACAGCGAGGCCGTTATTGACTTCCTGACGAAAGAATCACGCATTGATTCGCTGCAGCCTGTTCATACCGGGATTATCCTCTCAACAGATATCCTGAATGCGCTTCCGGATTCAGCCATGGCAAAGTGATGACAACCCAATGAGCGAGCAAAGTCTTTTAGATGAAGTTTATGATACTCACCTCGCCATGGAGCTGATCGCTTCTGGCGCACGGATGCAGGTGCTGGAGAGCGAAACCTCACTCAGTCGCAGAAAACTGCTGCGCCTGTTTAAGGAGATAAAAGGGTGTTCGCCTGCCAAAGGCATGCTGCCCTTCTCACCGGACTGGTTTATGTCGTGGGAACAAAATATTCACTCTTCGCTGTTTTATAATATCTATCTTTATCTGCAAAAAACGGAAAAGAAACGCCCCATCCTGTCGCTGCTAAAAGCTTACCGGCTATATCGGGAACAGTGTCCCTGCCCGCCGGGTGAAAAGCCGGTTCTGGAATTTACCCGCGCCTGGACACTGCTTCGCTTTATTGAGTGCGATATGCTGGAACAGGTTTCCTGCTCCGTTTGTGGCGGTAATTTCATTTCAACAAAGCATTACGTCAATACGCTGTTTACCTGCAGCCTGTGCCATCCACCTTCGCGCGCCAGCAAGAAAAATAGCGTTAAGGCTGACGTCACCGACGCATGAAATCTATTACGTCACACTGACAACGACAGTTAATCAGCAAATGTCCCGATGGGGGCATTTGCTAAACGCTGAAAAGCTGACATTCCCGTCAGATAATCCCGCCCTCTCCTCAGCCGCGCTTACGATAAAATAACAGGCTATTTTTAAAGAGCCGCGCATTCAATAATGACCATGAATAATTCAGCTTCTTTTCAGCAGATTACCCAGCAATTTCTGGCGCGTAATATTTCCGTTTTGTCCCTCGACTGTTTCGATACGCTCTTCTGGCGCTATGTCTCCCGCCCTTTTGATATTTTTACGCAGTTGCAGCACGGACTCTGTCCGACGGCCCGGGTCCAGGCGGAAGCCCGTGCCAGACAGAAAAAATATGCCGCGACCCGTCAGGAGGAGGTCACCCTGGCGGAGATTTATGCGGAACTGGCCGGGCAGTTTGATGCTGAACAACAGCAACAGATGGTGGCGCGGGAACTGGCCCTGGAGAGCGAGAACGGGTTCCTGTTTCCCCCTGCGCTGGCGCTGCTGCGTGAAGCGAAAGCGCGCGGCATTCGCACCATCATTGTCAGCGATACCTATTTTACTGCCGATCAGCTGAGTCACTTACTGACCGCCCACAGCAGTGAGATCCCCGCGCTGATTGACCATATCTATTGTTCGGCAGACCATGGGCAGGCGAAATCCGGCGCGCTCTGGCCGGAGATCGTTCAGCGAGAGCAGGTCAGCCCGCAGGCTATTTTTCACGTCGGGGATAATCTCCACGCCGATTTTCTGCAGCCAGTAAAGGCAGGTATCAGCGCCCGCCACTTCAGGCAGAATGAGGCGCTGATTCAGAACGTACTGGAGCAGCGGACGGTCGCCGCGAAGATGCTGTTTCCCGCCTGTGGCGCGACCGCGCCCGTTCCCCAGTTTTTTCACGCCTGCTACGCTGTCGCATTGCGCGATGCGATCGGCAGTGAGCAACTGACCGGCTGGACGGTGCTGGGGCCGGTTCTCTATGCTTTTGCCCGTTTCCTGAAACAGCAGTGTGATCTGACGCCGGGTGCCCGGCTCGGCTTTTTGATGCGTGACGGCTATATGCTGCGTGAAGCCTGGCAGGCGCTCTATCCCGGCGCGGAATCGGCTGCGCTCTGCATTTCCCGCTTTACCGCCATAAAGAGTGCGTTTCACTCTCAGCAGAGTCTCGCTGACTACCTGGCAAAAACGCTGCCCGCAGCCGGAAGGGTGACCGAAGCGGGATGGGCCATGATTGCCCGACATCTGATGATTAACCCCGCGCGCAGGAAAAAGATCGACGCGCAGCTCAGGAAGAACCATTACCGTTCAGACCTGCTTTATACCTTACTGATGCAGTCCGACGTGGTGAACGAAACGCTTGCCCGCTCGCAGGCCTGCCGTCAGCGCCTGATCACCCACCTGCAAAAAAGGATGGCGCTGCAGCCCGGCGAAACCTTAATGCTGGTGGATCTGGGCTATGCGGGGACGGCACAGAATCTGCTTGGGCCGCTGCTGGAAGCGGCGCTGGACGTGAAGGTTCGTGGCTGCTATCTCATTGCGGCCTGGACGCCCGGCTGGAAAAACAACCGTACCGCGCTGATCAACCCTGATACGGCAGATTTTCGCGTCATCCGCACGCTCACCCGCTTTATTTCCGCCTTTGAAATGCTCTGTTCTTCACATGATGCGTCGGCAATCGATTACAGCGAGGCGGGCGAGCCTGTCGGGGAGGCAGACCCCTCTTCGGACCTGATGCGCACACGGGTGAGGGCGATTCAGCATGAAGCCCTGCGGTGTGTCAGGCTGGCGGGAGAACAGGCGATCCCGGCGTCTCAGGCACTGCGGGACGCGGCGGCTATCGATCTGGCGCGTTATCTCTATCTGCCGCTGCCGATGGAGATCGATTTACAGGAACGGCTGACCTTCGACATCAATATGGGAACGCAGGCGACCAAAAAAATTGTCGATATTCAGGAGGGCATCAACTATATGCGCCGTTATGGCGTTTCCCGTCTGTCTCAGGATGAAAGTTATGTCACGCACACCAATATTCCTTCCGAACTGCGCTATTGCGGCATGGAGTATGCCCTGTCGCTGCTGTCAGCGTCGCGTTATGCCCTTTCATGGTCGCTATCTCATAGCTCACAGCGGCAGCAGAAACTGGAGGTGTTATTTGTCACGCCGGATCACGCCGTCCAGAGTGAAGCGCTCTTCGCGACCAGCACCTTCGACGGGTTTTATTCGCTCTATATTCCTGTCGTCACGGCTGAAGTGGTCATTGCTATCGGGAAAACGTTACGCGACTTTGAGCTACACAGTGCTGGCCTGATCCCTCAGCAGGCTCTGCATCAGAGTCACGAACATCACGCTTTTCAGCCGCTGGAAAAAGAGAAGGCGTACTTTATCGACGGCGGCGTGCAGCTGAACAACCTTGTCGTGAATATGCCGGAGGAGGGCTTTATCTATTTCAGGCAGCCCGAGCCGAAGCGCAGGATGATGATCGCGCTGGTCTATCGCCCGCTGACTGAACAGGTCCCGCTCAGTCAGTCCGGTAAAGCGGGTACGGAGAGCGAGCGCTAGCCGGGGCTAACCGACAGCGCCAGAAAGCAAAAACCCCGCAGGAGCGGGGTTTTTTAGTAAGACGTCGACGCTGGCCGTTAAGCCGCGTTCGTTCAACTTTACGTCAGGCATCTGCGGCGCTGGAGTTGTCTTGTGTCGCAGACTGTATCGCACTTAGTTTAATAGAGTAAAGCCTGCTAAGGGACGCACCTTTCACACCCAACCGCGCTCTATCGCTAGCATCAGTAGCCCCCCAATGATAAAGAAGATTAGACTGACGACAGCCAGATATATCTCGACGTAGAAAGGTCCGATAAGTCGTTTGGGAAGCCCTCTGATGAAGTCCTTATCATCGTTTTTGGTCAGGATAGAACTGCGATTCCATAATAGAGGGATGTAGATGAACTGCACTTTCGTGCTATAGGCTATGTTGACGTAAAGCGTGTTGACGTTTTCGAACAGCAAGACGGCATCAGGAAGGCTGCCATATTTTTTTTTGTACAGGACGCAAATTTCGCTAAACCGTTTACGGTTTAAGACGGACACGACGATGCTCAATACACCTAATAACAATCCTGTAAGTGTGGCTATAACCGATACTATTTTTATATTAATCATCACTGGTAACCTCATAAAGACCGAGGGTCTCCCCAATGGATTCGCTCGCTTTTCCAACAGACCAGCTAAAAGCTTTATCGCTTCCGTATGCAATTCCGCCAGATACACTGAGCGTGCAAAGCAGCGCTCCCGCTCCTCCTGCCTCTATGGTTGCAGCCCCCAGAACCACAGCACAAATAGTATTTGCTGCGCCAGCGCCAATAATCCTGGCTCCCACAGCTCCACCTACCAGGCCACCTGAAAATTCACCGATGGAAGTAAACGAGGTTTTGGCGCAATTCCTGCCTACAGTGCAGGCTTCGGTGATCTTCGCTGCGGTATCAAAAGCAGAAAGACCAATGCCGATCTTCCCGGCTGTTTCCATCCACTTAACGTACTTCGCCAGCTTCTCGATATGGGTTGCGTAACCTTCAATATCGCTTACGCCTGTTTCGTTCCAGCGGTGTGTAATTGAACGGCTTGAGAGGCCAAGGGCGCTTTTTAGATCTGCGTACTCGTTGAACATGAAGCGATGTTTCATGAACATCTTAAGAACGCTATCAAGCTGACCAAACAAGCGGCGGCGTTCAACGAAGAATTGTTCGCCAATCAGTGTGCCGCTGGTGATGTACTGGTTTTTGTAGGTCTTCTCGATCTCGACAAGGATTTTTTCTACCTGTTCGAAATACCCTTTCGCGGCTTCGGTTGCTTGTCCTGAGTATCCATAAGTATCGCTCGCCGTACTGGCAGCAGCGGCGAACATCTCAATGGTGTCTTTGTGTTTGAAAAGGAAGTTGGCTTGCTGAATGGAAAGAGGGGCTAACGCTGCATCAACTCGCGCTTTCGCAGCCAGCATATGTGCAATCTGTTCGCTGTCCTGCTTATTAGGGTCAACCACCAGCATAATAGAACCGGCTTTGTATCTTTCATCCGGGCCGTTCAGCGTTGCAAATAGTTCTTTGGCTCCTGCTGGTGGATTCTCAGTGAATAGCAGGCGCTGCCAGGCTTCTGTAGTACCGCCGTAAGGGATAATGGTAAAACCCGAGTCGATACCCGTTTTCTTTTTAGCGGACTGGGCGTGCTGTTCCGGTTCTGGCTCGATTGGCCCTGGAAGTACGGGCATCTTAACAAGTTGAGATAGATCGGTGTGCGTGACTGTTGCTTCTCCACCAGGTTCGTAATCATCATCCCAGTTTGAATTGAGGAATTTGGATTTACAGGGGCAGGAGCTATAGCTGTGCAGTGTTCCGGCAATCCTTTTGCCGTGTATGTCATCATCAAGCCCACCACAGATACGGTAAATCCCTGGATGTTTGCCACAAGTTACTTTATGCCCTTCGCAGGACATATCTCTGCCAAAATGCTGGTGGTCGCTCCATCCCTCAGTGATAACACCACCACATCGTGTTTTATCACCCCTGAATAAATAGTATCCCTTAACCCCCATCAGTGCTTACACCCTGACATAGTCAAGAATCCTTCCGGGAGTTCGCGGCCTTCACGAAAAACCAGTTTGCTGTACGATTGTGGGGTAGAGATTATTTCATCGCCATTATCAAGCATACTGCCAACGAGTGCAGCGGATGCGCCCTGCATGATTCGGGCCTTACCAGCACCAGAAATAATAGTGGCCTCGCTGCCATCACCATATACAACCTTGTCACCCATCCGAGCAACTTGTAATCCTCCGGTAGTCGCACAGCCTGAAGCATGGCGAATGACTCCACCGCGACGGGTAAGACTTCCAGCGACTGCAAACCGGAAAACGTGAGCTAACGGGCGGCTTAAGTGCTGTTTATTAATTTCCTCAAGTTCTTTCCGGGTTTTATCATCGCAGAGTGACAAAAGCTCTTCGTCGTAAGGCGGTTTTAATTGGGCTTCACGTATTTCAGGTGTGATCTCGTTGGTGTACTGCTTCATAAGTCCCTCTACTTGCTATAGAAATAAACACAGCGGTCATTTTACAAACAATGACCACTGGCGCAAAAAGTATTCGACTTAAGTAAAATCACGTTGCGTAACATTCGGTAAACACTATTCTGGCTACGAAATTTCATGTGCTGTCATCGGTGTCGAACGTCTTGCTGTACGGGCATTGGTTCGGTCTGGAGCAAAGTCCGAAACTCATATCGTGGGATCTGCGCTGGGGATTGTTATTTTGCCCCCCCATTTATGTATATGCTCGCGCCAGAGACGCAGGGATGAAAAAATGGCGCTGGCTATTCGCTTTCATCGCAATCACGCTTGGCTGTATTTTTATCAGTACAACCATCAATGATAACGAAGCACTGAAGACATCAGCCGGTGCGATCACCACCTCGATATTCAAGGATAGAAACGTTGATATTCAATGCCTTACCGTAGAGGACTTAAAGAAGGTTTCAGATAAGCATTATCGCGCTAAGCCGATGCTTTCGAATGGGGCAGGCATGCCAATCACCATCGAAGAACGTGATGACGATTAAGTTTATGTGACGTTAGCACAGTTGAGCGGCTTACTTAATTGACAGTACAGGGGAAAGAAATTCCCCCTAATCCTACCCACTCCCGCGCCGCGGAAATTTCTGAAGCCCCCACCTTGTACACAGCCAGCAGCGAAAATATCACAGTCGCATTCTCAGCACGGCCTAACGGATTTTTTCTGTTCGCAATAGTCGCACTGGATCTGTGGCAAATATCTGTAACGGGTGTTAGGGGTTGAGACGAGTAACGTTTAAAGTTAATCGTAACAGGGCAAAGTATGTCCGACAAAAAAGGGAACTGGTACAGGCACGCGGTTTCGATTTGCCGCCAAAGTTCCGCCTCAAAAAAACCACCTGAGGGTAGTCTGAAATGAAGGCTGTAGGGATTACCACGCTTTAGGATGTTGGGGATGGAACAGCCGTTGGTGTGTCTCTTTTGTATCACAGTCTGTGTCACAGTTTTGCCTTAGAAAGCCTGAGACACACCAACGTATTGTTTTTGAATAAGTCGAAGCTGACCGTTAAGCCGGGTTCTGTCGTGGACAGTCATTCATCTAGGCCAGCAATCGCTCACTGGCTCAAGCAGCCTACCCGGGTTCAGTACGGGCCGTACCTTGTGAACCCCTATTTGGCCTTGCTCCGGGTGGAGTTTACCGTGCCACGAACTGTTGCCAGTCGCGCGGTGCGCTCTTACCGCACCCTTTCACCCTTACCTGATCCCATTTCTGGGCCATCGGCGGTTTGCTCTCTGTTGCACTGGTCGTAGGCTTGCGCCTCCCAGGCGTTACCTGGCACCCTGCCCTATGGAGCCCGGACTTTCCTCCCCTCTGCCCGTCTCCCCACAAGTGAGGACGACGACAAAGCGGCGACTGTCTGGTCAGCTTCGGCGCGGGATAATAGGGCATTCGCCCGCGTTTGTCACGCCTCTTGCTGCTCCAGCGCATACTTATAAAGCGCATTTTTCTTTACGCCGTGGATCTCAGCCGCCAGCGCAGCCGCCCGCTTTAACGGCAGCTCTTTCTGCAGCAGCGCCAGCGTTCGCAGCGCATCCGCCGGAAGCGCGTCTTCGTCATCGGCCTTATGGCCTTCAACGATCAGCACCATCTCGCCTTTGCGGCGATTCTCATCTTCTTTTACCCACGCCAGCAGGTCGGCCACCGGCGCGCCGTGGATCGACTCCCAGGTTTTGGTCAGCTCACGCGCCAGCACCACATAGCGATCCCCGCCCAGCTCACTCACCATATCCTGCAGGCTGTCGATCAGACGGTGGGTAGACTCATAGAAAATCAGCGTGCGCGGCTCCTGCACCAGCGCGCGCAGAGCGTCACAACGCCCCTTGGTTTTGGCCGGCAGAAACCCTTCGTAACAGAAACGATCGGACGGCAGCCCGGCGGCACTTAACGCCGCAATGGCGGCACAGGCGCCTGGCAGCGGCACCACCCGGATGCCTGCTTCGCGGCAGCGGCGCACCAGATGGTAGCCCGGATCGTTGATCAGCGGCGTGCCAGCATCCGAAACTAAGGCTATGCTTTGACCCTCCTCCAGCTTCGCAATCAGCAGTTCAGCCTTGTGCTGTTCGTTGTGATCGTGAAGTGCGAAGAGTCGCGCATTGATGGCGAAATGTTGTAGCAACAGCCCGGTATGACGTGTATCTTCCGCAGCGACCAGATCGACGCTCGAAAGCACCGTCAGCGCCCGCTGGGTGATATCACCCAAATTACCAATCGGGGTTGGAACGATGTAGAGCGTGCTGGCAGAAATCTCTGCCCGATCGAGTTGTTTCATTGTTTCATCCGAATTGCCGATTTAATATTGAGCATCTTGAAAAAAACATCACTGGATACAGTATGCTTCCTTCAAAAGTCGTTCGTCATAAAGCAGGACGCTTTCTGCCTGTCATTCTTGCTGGGCTGATTTTAGCCGCGTGTAGCGGTCAGGGGCCGCAAACCTCAACCGTCAATATTCAGGGGCCTGCCACAGCCAGCTCCGCTTACTATCTGCAGCAGGCGCAGCAAAGCAGCGATGATAGCAAGACCGACTGGCAATTACTCGCAATCCGCGCCCTGTTGAAGGAAGGAAAGTATCCTGAAGCGACCCAGCAGCTGAGTCAGCTGCCGCAGCAGCTCTCTGAGACGCAGCAGCAGGAATCGCTGCTGCTGAAAGCGCAGCTGCTGATTGCCCAGCAGAAGATCAAAGAGGCTGAGCCACTGCTGGCTGACGTGAAAACCGGTGCATTATCGAAGGATCAGCTGGCGCGTTTTTACAGCCTGCAGATCGCCAGTGCACAGGGTCGCCCTTCTCTCTCCCTGTTGCGCACCTACATTGCGCAGGAGCCGCTGCTGACCGGCAGCGACCATCAGGCCAACATCGACGCCACCTGGCAGGCGCTGACGCAGATGTCGCCGCAGGAGGCCAGCAACCTGGTCATTAACGCCGATGAAAACGTGCTGCAGGGCTGGCTCGACCTGCTTGCCGTCTGGCGGGCTAACACCCAGGATGCCGGGATGCTCAAGTCGGGCATCAAAGACTGGCAGACCCGCTATCCGCAGAATCCGGCGGCCAAAACGCTGCCGACGCAGCTGAGCCAGATGCAGAACTACACCAAAGCCTCAACCAGCATTATCGCGCTGCTGCTGCCTATGAATGGTCAGGCGCAGGTCTTCGCGAATGCGATTCAGAAAGGCTTTACTGACGCGAAGAATGGCGTCTCCGCCCCTGCGGCTCAACCGGCGGCCGCACAGCCCGCCGCGACGGATGGCACGGCCAGCACGCAACCGGCAGCCGTCGCCGGCTCGGCTTCCGACCCGATTAGCGCGCCGCAACAGCAGGCGGCTGAAGCCACCCCGCAGGCGCAGCCTCAGTCTCAGCCTGCCGCCACCGCCGAACCGGCCAGCAACGCTCAGATTAAGGTCTATGACACCAGCAGCCAGCCGATTGAGCAGGTGATGCAGCAGGCCCAGCAGGATGGTGCCACCCTCGTGGTGGGGCCACTGCTGAAGAGCAACGTGGAGAAAGTGGCTAACAGTCAGACGCCACTCAATGTTCTGGCGCTTAACGAGCCGGAAACGATCCAGAACCATCCGAATATTTGCTACTTTGCGCTTTCTCCTGAAGACGAAGCGCGCGATGCCGCGCACCATATCTGGGATCAGGGCAAACGCGAGCCGCTGTTGCTGGTTCCGCGCAGCGGTCTGGGCGATCGCGTCACCAATGCTTTCGCGCAGGAGTGGCAGACGCTGGGTGGCGGTACCGTGATGCAGCAGCGCTTTGGCTCGACCGCTGAGCTGAAGCAGGGCATCAACAGTGGCGCGGGCATCAGCCTGTCAGGCACGCCGGTGAATGCGGCCCCTGCCCAGCAGCAGCAGGGTGTGTCCATTGCCGGTCTGACCATTCCGGCGCCGCAGCAGAGCACGCCAGAGGCCGTCAGCACCAGCAGCGGCGGAGGCGTCGATGCGGTCTATATCGTTTCCACCCAGGATGAGCTGCAGCTGATTAAGCCGATGATCGCCATGCGCACCGGCAGCCGCAGCAACATTTCGCTTTATGCCAGCTCGCGCAGCGCGCAGGCGGGTGCCGGTCCCGATTTCCGTCTGGAGATGGATGGCCTGCAGTTCAGCGATATTCCTCTGCTCTCCGGCAGCAATCCGGGCCTGATGCAGCAGACCTCGAAGTCATTCAACAATGACTACTCGCTGGTGCGCCTCTATGCCATGGGGATGGATGCCTGGACGCTGGCCAATCACTTTAACCAGATGCGTCAGTCACCGGGTTATACGCTGGATGGCAACACCGGTAAGCTCAGCGCCAACACGGATTGTGTGATCAACAGGAAGTTGACATGGAACCAGTATCGTCGGGGCGAAATCGCACCGGCCAACTGACCCGCCGTCAGACTGGCGCCCGGTATGAAGAAGATGCCCGGCGCTATCTGGAGCAGGCGGGCCTGAAATGGGTCGCCAGCAATGTTCACTTTCGCGGGGGTGAACTTGACCTGATAATGCGTGACGGGCACTGTTGGGTGTTTGTCGAAGTTCGCTACCGCCGCGATGCGCGCTACGGTGGCGCACTCGCCAGCATCACCCGCAGCAAACAGCAGAAGCTGCTGCGCGCTGCCGCTCTCTGGCTGGCGCAACGCGGCGGCAGTTTTGCAACGGTGAATTGCCGTTTCGACATCATCGCCATTACCGGCACGGCGCTCGAGTGGCTGCCGGATGCCTTTAATGCAGACGTTTAGAACCAGGTGGTTGTGTGCAGGAAAGAATTAAAGCGTGTTTTACTGAAAGTATTCAGACCCAGATTGCTGCCGCTGAGGCGCTGCCCGATGCCATCTCCCGTGCGGCCATGACGCTGGTACAATCTCTGCTGAACGGCAATAAGATCCTGAGCTGCGGCAACGGCGCCTCATCCGCCAATGCCCAGCACTTCGCCGCCAGCATGATCAACCGTTTCGAAACCGAGCGCCCCAGCCTGCCGGCGCTGGCGTTAAGTGCAGACAACGTGATGCTGACCGCGATTGGTAACGATCGCCTGCACGATGAAATTTATGCCAAGCAGGTGCGCGCGCTGGGCCACGCAGGTGATGTGCTGCTGGCCATCTCAACCCGTGGCAACACCCGCGACATTGTGAAGGCCGTTGAAGCCGCGGTAACACGCGATATGACGATCGTTGCGCTTACCGGGTATGATGGCGGTGAGCTTGCCGGACTGCTGGGCCCGCAGGATGTGGAAATCCGTATTCCCTCACACCGCAGTGCCCGGATTCAGGAGATGCATATGCTCACCGTTAACTGCTTATGCGATCTGATCGATAACACCCTCTTTCCCCATCAGGAATGACCGAAGGAGCACGAATGAAAGCATTGAACGCTATCGCTATTCTGTTAACCGCCCTGCTGCTGCAGGGCTGTGTCGCCGTGGTTGCCGGTGGCGCAGCGGTTGCCACCAAAACCGCCACCGACCCGCGTACGGTCGGCACGCAGGTGGATGACGGCACGCTGGAGCTGCGCGTCACCAATGCGCTGGCGAAAGATCAGCAGATCAAAACCGATGCCCGCGTCATCGCCACCGCCTATCAGGGCAAAGTCCTGCTGACCGGTCAGGCACCGTCGCAGGAGATCGCTAATCGAGCGAAACAGATCACCATGGGCGTGGATGGCGCAACCGAGGTCTATAACGAGATCCGCATTGGTCAGAAAGTGACGCTCGGCACCACCTCGTCAGACACCTGGATCACCACCAAGATCCGCTCGCAGCTGCTGGGCAGCGATCAGGTAAAATCCTCCAACGTGAAGGTGACCACCGAGAATGGCGAAGTGTTCCTGCTGGGTCTGGTGACGCAACAGGAAGGGCAGGCGGCGGCCGATATCGCCAGCCGCGTCAGTGGCGTGAAGCACGTCACCACCGCCTTTACCCTGCTGAAGTAATGCGTAAGACGCAAAAAAGGCGGCCATGGCCGCCTTTTTTATTGCCTGAGGATCAGACCGGGATGTCGATAACCAGTGCCCGGGTCGCTGTTTTCGCCGTCAGCGTCAGCAGCGACTCTTCCTGCAGAAAGGCACCGTCGCCGCACCCGAGCGCTTCCCGATGCGCCGCACCCGATCGGGCTTCCAGCGAACCGTGAATTGACTGCAGATAGGCGCGCGGCCCCTGCAGATGCAGCGCATGCTGCTCGCCCGGCGCCAGTTCGACCTGATGGATCCACACCTGCTGACGCAGTTGCAGGCTCTCATCCACGCCATCCGGCGAGGCGATCAGCTGAGAGGTGCGGCCCGCCATCAGGGCCAGTTTCTGCATCCGCGGATTCTCACGCTCCGGGCAGGCGGCCAGCCACAGCTGCATACGGGTCAGCGGGCGCTCTTTGCTCAGGTTGATTTCGGTGTAACTGACCCCCGGCTGGGCTGAGAGCAGCAGCGCCTCCCCTTCCTGCAAGCTGATCGTGTTGCCTTCGCTGTCGCGATACTCCGCTTCGCCCTGCAGCACGATGTTAAGCACATCGACCTGCGGATAGGTGCGCGGCTGAAAGGCGGCCCCTGGTGCCAGCACTTCCTGATTCAGTACGCGCAGTGACGCGTAGCCCATCAGTTTTGGATCAAAATAGTGGCCAAAAGAGAAACTGTAGCGGGCCTGCAACCAGCCAAAGTCGGCCTGGCCACATGCGGACGCACTGCGTGTCGTTATCATTATTTACCTCCGGCATCCGGTGACGAGGATCGGTCACGGACTCTATGCACACATGGTAAAAGTCTGGACGCCGGATTGTTAGCCAGTTAATCTGCCGGGCATGTTCAAATTTCCTGACAGAGAAACGGGATGGCTAAAGAGCGTGCGTTAACCCTTGAATCGTTACGCGTAATGGATGCGATTGATCGACGTGGTAGTTTTGCGGCGGCGGCCGATGAGCTGGGCCGCGTGCCCTCTGCACTCAGCTATACCATGCAGAAGCTGGAAGAGGAGCTGGATGTGGTGCTGTTTGACCGCTCCGGCCACCGCACCAAATTTACCAACGTGGGACGCATGCTGCTGGAGCGTGGCCGGGTGCTGCTGGAAGCGGCCGACAAACTCACCACCGATGCCGAAGCGCTGGCGCGTGGCTGGGAAACCCATCTGACCATCGTGACCGAAGCACTGGTGCCCATCGACGCCCTCTTTCCGCTGGTGACGCGCCTGGCCGACAAAGCCAATACCCAGTTTTCGCTGGTCACCGAAGTGCTGGCGGGGGCATGGGAGCGGCTGGAACAGGGACGGGCCGATATCGTCATCGCCCCCGATATGCACTTCCGCGCCTCAACCGAGATCAACACCCGCAAGCTCTACACCATGATGAGCGTCTATGTCGCCAGTGCCGACCATCCGATCCATAACGAGCCGGAACCGCAGTCTGAAGTGACGCGGGTGAAATACCGCGGCATTGCGGTGGCGGATACCGCGCGTGAGCGCCCGGTGCTGACCGTGCAGCTGCTGGATAAGCAGCAGCGCCTGACCGTCAGCAGCATGGACGACAAGCGCCGTGCGCTGCTGGCGGGTCTGGGCGTGGGAACCATGCCCTATCCGCTGGTGGAGCAGGATATTGCGGAAGGCCGCCTGCGGGTCGTGAGTCCGGAATATACCCGCGAGGTCGACATTATTATGGCGTGGCGGCGGGACAGCATGGGCGAGGCCAAAGCCTGGTGCCTGCGTGAGATCCCGCGCCTGCTGGCGAAGAAAAACTGACGGCGGCAGAGCATCGTGTTAAGAGCGGCTCAGGCAATCCATCGCCACCGCTCTGAAACTGCTGAAGTCACTGCTCTCCCGCAGGCGGATCATCGCCCTTTCCCGCAGAAACGTGACAAACAGATCGTAGATCGCCATCGCCTCTTCATATTCGCTTTTGCTGATCGCCAGCAGGAAAATCACATAGGCGGTGTCGTCGCCCCAGGCGATGCCCTGCGGGGCCAGCACGGTGTAGACCACGGTTTTCTTCGCCAGCAGCCCCAGCGAGTGCGGCAGCGCAATGCCTTCGCCGAGCATGGTGCTGACAATCGCTTCGCGCTCCTCCACCGACGGATAGAAAGCAGCATCCACGAACCCCTCCGCCTCCAGCTGATCGCACAACTGCCGGAACAGTTCAGACTGGGTCATTGGCCTGTCGACGATATGAAAGTGCTGAGCATCAAAATATTTCGTCAGCATATAGGGACGGGTACGATCCACCAGCACCAGCTTGCCGATCTGCTCCAGCTGGAACCCGGTGGGAAACGGTGACATCACCACCACCGGTTTCTCTTTTTCGCTGAGCCGGATGGTCGAGATCACAAAGTCCTCATCGATGCGGCTGCGCGCCTCATATTCACGCTGAGAGAGGCGTGCCGTCACCTTCAGCTGCGGGTATTTGCGCAGCAGCATCGCCTCAATCATCCGCAGCGTCGAGTTACCGCTGTCGCAGACCAGCAGCACCTGGGGATGACGCTGATAGCCCACGTCATAGTGGCGCTCCAGCCCGACACCGATGTGCAGCACCAGAAAGCCAATCTCATTCTCGCTGATGACGTAAGGGGTATATTTCCCCCAGCTGGTCACCGCCGCTAAGGTGACATCATAGGCCATGGGGTAGTGCTGCTTGATATTGCTGAGCAGCGGGTTAGGAATATGGATCTGGTAGCGCACCCGGGTGATCATGGTCTTGATATGGGTAAGCAGATCGGCACGCAGTTGCTGATCGTTCTGCAGATTAAAGTTGTAGTAGGTGTTGATGAAGCTGAGCAGGTAATCCACCAGCGCATCGGCGTCATCCGCATTGATGGCGCTGGGGGCGATAGCCTGAATACGCCGTGCCGCAATGTTGACCCGCAGCCAGTTCTCTTCAGCCGGTGAGATCGGTTTACTGACCAGCGGGCGCATCAGCGTAATCAGCTGGTGCGCCGCTTCGCGCACGTCATCCCCAATCTCCTCAGCGCCGGGATCGTTAAGCGGATAGCCTTCGCTGATACGGCGCACCGCCACCGCACAGTAGATCCGCAGATAACGTTCTCCCTCATCGCTGAGGCGGATATTGTGTTCAGCAAAGCAGCGTTGCAGCAGCGGCTGGAGGGTTTCCAGCATACCGCTGTTGAGCGCTTCAATGGTCAGCAGCGGACTCTCCGGCTGTGACTG
This sequence comes from Type-F symbiont of Plautia stali, assembly GCF_059731105.1. Classification (NCBI taxonomy): domain Bacteria; kingdom Pseudomonadati; phylum Pseudomonadota; class Gammaproteobacteria; order Enterobacterales; family Enterobacteriaceae; species Type-F symbiont of Plautia stali. Next base: position 3,562,768 of record NZ_AP035909.1, read on the forward strand.
ATCGATTTGCCACAGCAGATCGGTCAGGCAGGTTCGGATCGCCACTTCGCTGCCGAACAGCTTCATGCCGTAGTGAGGCTTGCTTTCAATCGTCAGGTGATAGCGTCCCAGCCACTCGCGCACTTCCGCCATATCGTTCTGCAGGGTGGCGCGGCTGACAAACCACTCCTCGGCCAGCTCTTCAAGTTTCAGCGAATAGGCCGCAGTGAGAAACCGGGTCAGCAGATAACGGATGCGGTCGGGCGACGTGCGCGGGATGCGCAGCGGTGAGGCGCTGTGTTGCTGCAGATGCTGAAAGCGCTGAGCATCCTCAATCTTCAGCTGATAGCCCGCGCCGCGGCTCAGGACGAACTGCGCACCATGTTCAGCCAGCAGCGCATTCAGCGCCGTGATGTCGGTGCGTACGGTGCGGGTCGAGACGGCAAAACGCCGCGCCAGTTCATCCTGAGGCAGCGTTTCGTTTTGCAGGGCATCAAACAGTTGCGCAAGGCGCTGATTGGGAAATCTCACGACAGTTACCTGTTTACAGAGAAAATCAGGGAAACGGAAACTCAGCCTACGGGGATCGTGACGCAACGTCCATGTTGCGTGCGCGGCCTGCCACCCGATCGGCCTGCCGCGCGGCGCGATCCTCAGGGCAGCAGCGTTTTACAGATCGCCAGCAACCGCTGCACATCCTCGATCCGGGTTTCACCACTCGCTTTGTCGATGATCGAACTGTAGACGTGCGGGATCACTTTGCTGACGCCCGCTTCCAGCGCAATGCGTACGATCTCGCCAACGTTCTCCAGATCGATGCCGCCGGTGGGCTCCAGCCAGAAATCCATTTTTGCGCAGGCGTCTGCTACGGCGCGATACTCATCCACCGCCTGTAAACCGCCCATCGGAAAATATTTCACCGAGCTGCCGCCCATATCCTGCAGCATGGCAATCGCGGTTTCGATCGGAACGATCCCGTCAGGCTGTGTTGCGCTGCGCGGGCCGGTCGAGATTTTTACCTTACCCGGCGTGCCGGTGGGTGAGATCAGACCGTTGACGACGGTCTGCGACTGGCCCAGCAGCGCCCGGCTGGTGGCCACGCCGGTGAAGACCTGATTGACATGCTGGGGTTGCAGCACCTCCGCCAGCTCACTCACCATCTGTGACTGCCGGGGATCGCCCGCGCCCAGACCAATTGAGAGTGCGTTGTCGATCAGCGCAGCGTACTCGCTCATGTCGGCGATGGCAGCGTCATTGCTGGCATAGTTTTTTGACAGCACGCCGACCAGCACATGCCCTTCGGCCGCCTGCCAGATGGCGCGCGCATTCTCTTTTGATCCCGCCAGTACGTTAAGGCAGAGACGATCCTGATAAAAGTTGGGGGTCAGCGTCATGCGGTTTTCTCTCCGGTTAACAGCGTCTGAATACGGGTGAAAATGGTGTGCAGTTGATCGGCGCTGACGCTGCGTACGTCCGCCTCAATGATCCCTTCATTGGCTTTGTAGCCACGGAAATAGATCGCGACGTCGCCCTTTTTCAGCGCCTGCACCAGATCGCCGGTGCGCAGCCCGATCGCCGCTTCGTCAAATTTGATCTCTGCACGGGCAATGTCACGTCCGGCGGCATCCCACACCACGCGGGCCGTGACGCCATTCAGATGGTTCAGCTGTTCGATGAACGGTGTCATTTTTTCCACCATCTGCGCGCCGCTGATTTTTGGCTGAGTCAGATAGTTTTCAATCGCGTGGGTCAGGCCGAGAATGCCCTCTTTGCCGACTTTCATTGCACGGCCAATCCCGTTGGTCTGGCGTTTGACCCACTCAACGTAGTGGTGGCGGCCAATTACCAGGCCGCTGGTCGGGCCTTCCAGCGCTTTTGCACCGCTGTAGATCACCAGGTCGGCGCCCGCTTCGTAGTAGCACTGCAGATCCTCTTCTGCGGCCGCATCGACAATCAGCGGGACGCCGTGCTGACGCGCAACGGCGGCAGCCTGCGCCACATCAAGGTGGCTCTTCTGCACGCAGTGATGCGATTTCACATAGAGGATCGCCGCGGTCTGTGGGGTGATCGCCGCCGCCAGCTGCGCGGGCGAACACTCATTGCTGTAACCCGCCTCCACCAGCTGGCCGCCTCCCAGCGCCACCATGCTGCCGACCGGTGCGCCGTAGTTCACGTTATGCCCTTTCGGCACCACAATCTGATGCGGGACGCTGAGCGGCGCGGCATGCAGGCTATCCAGCAGCCAGTCGTTATCTTTTACGATGACCGCCGCCACGCTCTGGGCGATGCCTGCCGAGGCACAGGAGACCACCACCGCGTTCTCCACCTTCAGCAGACCGGCGATGTAAGCCCCGGTTTTATCGACCAGGTCTTTCATTTCGAAGTAGTGATCGAGGCCATATTTCACCGTGTCGATCACGTCGCTCGACGGCGTGGAGACGCCGAGAATCGTCATACGGCCAGAGGCGTTAATCACCGGCTTCAGGCCATACTTTTCATAAACCGAGGTCATGTGCTGCTCCTTCTTCTGTCGCGATCCACTGACCCGCGACGACTGCCGCCAGCGGGACCAGATGCTTCTCACCGGTTACCGTTTCACCTTCTGAATCGATGAAGGGCCGGTTTTCCTCTTTGACGCTAAAAATGGTCAGGTCGGCGTCATAGCCGACTTTCAGCTGCCCCTTGCGCGGCAGCCGCAGCCCTGCCGCCGCGTTGACCGTCACGCAGTCAATCACCTGCGGCAGCGTCATGCCGACGCTGAAGAATTTCGACATGACATGGGCCAGGCTGTGAACCGGGCCAGCCAGACGGTTGCGGCAGTAAATGTCAGAGCTGATGGTATCGGGCAGAATGCCCTGCGCTATCGCCACCCGGGCGACCTCAAAACTGAAACTGGCACCGCCGTGGCCGACATCGAGCTTCACGCCGCGCGCGATAGCCTGTTTAACGGCGGCCTTGAGTTCGCCCTGCGGCGTCAGAATGCGGTTAGGTTTGCCGTTAAAGCAGTGGGTGATGATGTCGCCCGTGGTGAGCAGATCCGCAATCTGGTCAAGATTGGGCGGATTGTTGCCAATGTGGACCATCAGCGGCAGCCCGCCGCTCTGCTGCTGAATCGCCTTCGCGCGGATCAGCGGCTGGATACCGTTTTCACCCACCACGCTGCTGCTGATGCGCGCCTTCAGCCCCACGATAAAATCGGGCAGCCGGGCCACCGCCTGCTGCACCGCCTCGCCATCGATCTGCCTCATGTCGGCCAGTTCGTTCTGAGTGACGATACCGGTGCGGGCGATGTTGATCAGGGCATACACCTGGGTCTGCGCCGCGCGGGTCAGCTGGTAAAAGTCATCAATATGATCGGCACCGGTGCTGCCCGCATCGACCACCGTCGTCACGCCGTGGGCCACGCCTATCGCATCGGCTTCATCATGGTAGATGGGGGATTTGGGATAGCAGTGAACGTGGGAGTCGATCCAGCCTGCGCTGAGGTAGTAGCGACCCGCCAGATCGCGTTCCTGGTGTGCGCTGCCCTGCACCCGGCCAACGGCGGCGATGCGGCCATCCTGCACCGCGATGTCGACCACCTGCTCATCGCTGAGTCGCGCAGCGCGGATAATCAAGTCGTACATGGTTTCTCCTTAACGGCAGCCCGCTACCGGGCTGCCGGTGAGATCAGAGCGCGATCGGGAAAATCGCACCGAGGATCATGGCGCCGAGGATGGCGCCACCGGTGATCGGCTTGTTCCAGAGATAGAACAGCAGCGCCCCCAGCAGTGAACCCAGACCAATCGGAATCGACGCCGTCATGGCTGACAGGATAATCAGCGGGCCGAGGAAGCGTCCGGAGGCATTACCCGCGCCCATCATGACGTCTGCGCCGTAGGTGGAGTCGCTCTGATTGATGGTGAATTTACGCGCCAGGATAATGACGTAGCCAATCGCCACCCCAATCACCAGACCCGTCGCCAGTGAGGCGGCAAAGTTCGCCACCGGGAAGACGATACCCGCGCCCAGCAGCAGGGCCGGAACGCCCAGGCCGACACCGGTCTGAATCGCGCCGCCGATATCCAGAATCCCCACCAGCGACCCTTCGATAATGCGGGCGAACAGGAAGCTGGCACCAAAGGCGGCGACCGCGCCGTAGACGCCGGTCTCCATGCCAGAGCGCAGCATCGACACAAACGCCACTTCGTTGAACGCGCCGATGCCATAGAGGTAGTACATGTGGGTTCCGGCAAACACGCCGGCGGAGAGCAGGCCAACAAAGATCGGGAAAGACCAGTCGGCGTACCAGAAGCCTTTATTTTCGTTCATTGCATCGCCTCCTATTTGCCGCTGACGGAGTTATGGATCATGTCGAGCCAGCCGGGAATGCCGAGCTGGAAGGACTGCAGCAGTTTCATATCGAAACCGCGGAAGAAGCCGCTCAGCACAAACAGCAGGACGATGGCGGTCATCATCACTTTGGTGACCCGGTTCCAGCCGCTCTCTTCGACCCCTTTGCCGATCAGAATACCCAGCACCAGGCCCGGCACGGCGTTGCCCATGATCAGCTGTGCCAGACCGCCGAAAATGGTGGCCCAGAAACCTGACTTTTTGCCCGCGTCGATGGCCGCCAGCCAGAAGATGACCGGCATGACGGTGTTAACCAGCAGGTTAGCCGCCGGCACCAGCACTTTAACGGCCGTGACCTGAAGCGCCGCCGGAACGGCCGAGGCGGTGGAGTTGAGGAAGGCGACCACGACCATGCCGATAATGCCGCAGGCGATGGCCATTTTTTTCGGATTGTGCAGCGTTTCCGCCACGTTGCGGTTTTTGACCATCAGTGCCGCCGCACCCCAGTTTGGAATGATGCGGTGATCCACATCCTGGGTGAATGAACCGGCTGCAACAGAGGATGCCCAGGCGTTGAAAAAGAAGCCGAGACCAAAGGAGAAGTGGGAAGCGGGATCGCCTTCGCATGAGTTCAGCTCGCCCAGCGTACGAAAGGCGCCCATCCCCTGGGTGGTTGGCGCATGAAACATGCGTGCGGCACCCGCGCCGACGCCGACGCCCACCAGCCCGCCAATGATCAACGACTTAAACAAAATGATTAAAAACATGTTGTTGTACCTTGTTGTCGTTTTTTTAATCCCGTCAGACTTCAGCCGCCGCCGCCTCACTCCGGCCTGCCTGACGCGCGTGCGCGACAGCAGAGGAGCGGGCTACAGACAGGCTGACGTTAACAGGCGCTGTTTTATGATGCCGCCGTAAACGTCACCTGTTCGGTGTCGAAAACGGTGACGCTGACGGTGATCTCCAGCGTGACGCTGTAGTTCCGCCGCTGGCGCGCCAGAAAGAAGAAGAGAAACTTCTCGGTCCTGACGCTCTCCTGCGCGCGCAGCACCCGGACATCCTGAGGTTCAATGCGCAGCAGAATTTTTTGTGTCGCGCGCAGAACCTGGTTCTGCACACGACTCAGGGCATCGGCGAAGGCTTTCGCTTTGGTGTCGCCTTTGCCCTCGACCGTCACCTGGGTAACGTAGTGTTCTTTCATAATCAGCTGCCGTGCTTCTTGTTCCAGGCCTGCACCAGCCGCTCACCCAGCTCTTCTTTGTCCATAAAGCCGAAGCCCAGTACGGTGGCCCCTTCGTTGATGGCGGTCACCCCTTCATCGATAGAGCGCATGCCATGCTTCGCTTTGTAGCCATATTTGTTCTGCGCGGTGATGGCACCTGCGCCGCCGCTGCCGCAGAACGAGATGCCGAAGTCGGCGTTTTCTGCCTTCATGACGTCACCCAGTTTCATGTCCGCCGCCACACCCGGCACCACCACCGCACGGCCGCCCGCTTTTTCGATACCTGCGGCCACTTTCTGCCCTTTCCCTAAACGATCGCCAATCACGACTGTCACCATGTTCTTTTCCTCTTCAGTTGTTGGATCGTGCGACTTCAATGTGAACCGACAGCAGCCAGGCCTCTTCACGCGGCAGATTGCCAAACAGATCCACCACCTGCTGCGCCAGCGCGACGGTTTCCGGCGGAATATCCTCAAACAGCTCCGCTTCCACTTCCGGCAGCGGCTCGCCACTCAGAGAGCGTGATGCCATGGCCCGGACGTGGGATTCCAGCATCTGCTGCTGAACCGCGTTAGGCTGGATACCATGCTGCTGATAGATCGCCGCAATTTGCGTCATGACACGTTCTGCCAGTTGCTGCACTTTCTCCGGTGGCGCTTCATACACCGGGATGCCGTTATTGCTCACCTTGTTACTCCTGTTGAACCGGATAATTCGCGTTGAAAATAAATTAACCGTCCCGGCTCCCGCTGTGGAGAGGCAACATTTCCAGCAGCAAGCGGAAATTGAGGTGAAGGCTGTGCGTCAGATCGCAGAGTGCACACTTCGTGCGAAAAATGACTCTTTGTGCGCAAAATAATGAATTTAACTGTGCCGGATCTTGATGTTGTGCAACATCACGGCAGGTCCGATACGTTTTAAGGCGCGGTGATAAGCAGAAGTGATGGAAAAAACCGCCGGTCGGGCTGACCGGCGGTCTGATTAGCGGAATTTCTTATGGTTGGTATTGCGGATTTCATCAAACTTCGCGGCTTCGCGCTTTGCGCCCTCTACGTTGTTCGCTTTCGCCAGCGTGCTGACCACGTCGATCTGCGCAATCAGCGAGTCGAGACCGGCGTGATAATCTTTGATCTGCGCGCTGTCAGCAGGCTGACCTTCCAGCTTATCGGGCGTGGACTGCTTCGCATCCTGCGCTGCCGCACGCATCCGGGTTAATGCCTGCTGCATCTCCCGGGCATCGTCCGTTTTTTTGACGATTTTCAGGTTCGCATTCAGCGTGTCCATATCCTGCTCCAGATCCGCCGCACAGAGGCTGACGCTGGAGAACATCAGAGAAGCCGACAACATTGCAATTAGCTGCTTACGCATCATTACTTCCTTTTTATTGTGACGAAAAAAAAGCAGCCAACAGGCTGCTTCAGGAATGCGTCGTTATTGTCCCGCTATCTTCATTTCAGGCAGTAAGACTGAACCGCACTGAATATTGCTGCGGGTTTCGATATCGTCGCCGATGGTCACCATATTGCGCCACATCTCTTTGAGATTTCCGGCGATGGTGATTTCACTGACCGGATACTGAATCACGCCATTTTCGACCCAGAAACCTGCCGCACCGCGCGAGTAGTCACCGGTGATGGCGCTGACACCCTGTCCCATCAGTTCGGTGACCACCAGACCGGTGCCCATCTGCTTGAGCAGATCGTCAAAGCTGTGGCCCTGACCGGCAATGCGCCAGTTGTGAATGCCACCCGCGTGACCGGTGCTGGTCAGGCCCAGTTTACGGGCGGAGTAGCTGGTTAACAGCCAGGTCTGCAGGACGCCCGCCTGGATAATGTCGCGCGCCTGGGTGCGCACCCCTTCGCTGTCGAATGGCGTCGAGGCGAGACCTTTCAGCAGGTGCGGCTGCTCACTGATGGTGAGCCACTCCGGCAGGATCTGCTGACCCATCGCATCCAGCAGGAAGGTTGATTTCCGGTAAACGCTGCTGCCGCTGATCGCCCCGACCAGATGACCAAACAGGCCGGTCGCCACTTCAGAGGCGAAAATCACCGGCGCTTTCATGGTCGGAAGTTTGCGCGGGGCAAGACGGGAGAGCGTGCGACGCGCGCACTCTGCGCCGACCCACTCCGGGCTTTTCAGATCCTCAAACGCGCGGCCGATGGTGTAGGCGTAGTCGCGCTCCATGTTGCCATCCTGCTCGGCGATCACGCAGCTGGAGAGCGAGTGACGGCTTGAGCAGTAGCTCTGCAGCATGCCGTGGCTGTTACCGAACACCTTGATGCCGACATGACTGTTAAAACTGCCGCCTTCGGTGTTGGTGATACGCTTGTCTGCGCGCAGTGAAGCCTCTTCAGCCTGCGCGGCCAGTTCAATGGCGCGGTCGGCATCGATCTCCCACGGATGGTAGAGATCCAGGTCTGGCGCATCATAGGCCAGCAGCGCCGCATCCGCCGGGCCGGCAAAGGGATCGGGCGAGGTGTAGCGCGCAATATCGATCGCCGCCTGCACGGTACGTTTGATCGCGTCCGGGCTGAGGTCGGTCGATGAGGCGCTGCCTTTACGGTTCTGATGATAGACGGTGATGCCCAGCGCACCGTCGCTGTTGAATTCGACGTTTTCCACTTCGCCATAGCGGGTGCTGACCCCGATGCCGGTGGTTTTACTGACCGCTACTTCCGCGCTGTCAGTGCTTGCTTTAGCCAGTTCAAGTGCCTGCGCAATCGCCTGCTCCAGTACTTTTCGCTGTTCTGCAACCTGAGTAGATACGTTCATCGACCTGCCGTCTAATCTTATGTGTGAATGATTTGAGTCTATCAGAGTCAGAGAACAATTTCGCAGTCACCCGATAAACTGGTAGGATTAGCCTCTTTTTTTTGGGAGCCCGGAAATGACCAGACAGCCCGATGAGTGGCTCGACGATGTGCCAGATAATGACGAACAGGAAGATGAAGAGATTATCTGGGTCAGTAAGAGTGAAATTAAACGCGATGCCGAAGAGTTAAAACGCCTGGGCGCCGAACTGGTAGAACTGGGTAAAAACTCGCTGGATAAGATCCCGCTGGATGAGCGCCTGCGCACCGAGATCGAACTGGCGCAGCGTATTAAGAAAGAGGGCCGTCGCCGTCAGCTGCAGCTGATCGGTAAACTGCTGCGCAGTATTGATGTCGAGCCGATCCGCGTTGCGCTGGACAAGCTCAAGAACCGCCACAACCAGCAGGTTGCGCTGTTCCATAAACTGGAAATGCTGCGCGATCGTCTGATTGAACAGGGCGATGAGGCGATCAGCGACGTGATTGCACTCTATCCTGACGCCGACCGTCAGCAGCTGCGCAGTATGATCCGCAACGCGCAGAAAGAGAAAGCGGGCAACAAGCCGCCGAAGTCAGCCCGTCAGATTTTCCAGTACCTGCGCGAACTGGCCGAAGCCTGATAGCCCGGATAGCCGGTCTGTCGTGGCCGGTAGCAGGAAGCACGTCAGAACGTCACCGGAAAATGAGCGCCCGTTACGGGCGCCCGTCATCTCAGGCCAGTCTGTCCAGCAGCTTCTGGTGAATGCCGCCAAACCCGCCGTTGCTCATCACCAGAATCGAGTCGCCTGGCTGTGCGGCTTTCGCCACCATCTCGACCAGCGTATCGATATCTGCGCTCCAGTGCGCAGGCGGAATGCACGCTTCGGCGACGTCAGAAACCTGCCACGGAATGTGGTGCGGCTGGAACAGAAAGACCTCATCCGCTCGTGCCAGTGACGGCGCCAGATCGTTTTTGCTGACGCCCATCTTCATGGTATTCGAGCGCGGTTCCAGGACAGCCAGAATGCGCGCTCTGCCGCCAACCTTGCTGCGCAGGGCCGCCAGCGTTGCCAGAATCGCGGTCGGATGGTGCGCAAAGTCATCATACACTTTGATGCTGTTCACTTCGCCACGCAGCTCCAGCCGGCGACGCGCATTGATAAAGCTGTTCAGCGCCTGGCCTGCATCTTCCGGTTTCACACCCACATGACGCGCGGCGGCAATTGCCATCAACCCGTTATGCATATTGTGTTCGCCGACCAGCGCCCAGTTCACCTCGCCGACCTTCTCGCCATTGAGCCAGATTTCCCAGTGCGAGGCATCGGGCGTCAGCTTCTTCGCCTGCCAGCGCCCGTGGTCGCCCACGCTCTCCTGCTCGCTCCAGCAGCCCATCGCCATCACCTGCCTGATGTTGGCGTCATGCTCCGGCAGCAGGATCTTGCCCTGACCCGGCACGATCCGGACCAGATGGTGGAACTGCTTCTGGATCGCCCGCAGGTCGTCAAAGATATCAGCGTGATCGAACTCAAGGTTGTTGAGGATCAGGGTACGCGGGCAGTAATGGACAAACTTGGAACGCTTGTCGAAAAAGGCACAGTCATACTCATCCGCCTCAATGACGAAGAATGGACTTTTTCCTAATTTTGCCGAGACATCGAAGTTTCCTGGCACCCCACCAATAATGAAGCCGGGTTCCAGGCCGCAGGCCTCGAGAATCCACGCTGCCATGCCGGCTGTGGTGGTTTTCCCGTGGGTTCCCGCCACCGCCAGCACCCAGCGGTCGCGTAACACGAAATCGTGCAGCCACTGCGGGCCGGAGAGGTAAGGAATGTTGCGTTCCAGCACCGCTTCCACACAGGGATTACCGCGCGTCATCGCATTACCGATAATCACCAGGTCAGGGGCCGGGTCGAGCTGGCTCGCATCGTAACCTTCTGTTAATTCAATGCCTTGCTGTTCGAGCAATGTGCTCATTGGCGGGTAAACGTTGGCGTCTGAACCGGTCACCTGATGACCAAGTGAACGGGCCAGCACGGCCAGACCGCCCATAAAAGTGCCACAAATCCCGAGGATGTGAATGCGCATAACGTGATCCATTACTCTAAAGTTCGGCGCACAGTGTAACCCTGCTCGCAGACGGAAGAAACGGATTAGGACTATGGTTTTTGAAGTTCAATCGGCTAAACTGCGTACGCATCCGTTGGCAGACTGTTACGCGTGCTGCCACTCCATCGCAGATTCAGGGAATGTGTTATGAAAACGTTGGGCGAATTTATCGTCGAGAAGCAGCACGACTTTCCGCACGCCACAGGGGAACTGACGGCGCTGATCTCAGCTATCAAGCTGGGTGCCAAAATTATCCACCGCGACATCAATAAAGCCGGTCTGGTGGATATCCTCGGTGCCAGTGGTGTGGAAAATGTTCAGGGTGAACAGCAGATGAAGCTCGATCTGTTTGCCAACGAAAAACTGAAGGCCGCACTGAAAGCACGTGGCATCGTCGCCGGTATCGCGTCTGAGGAAGAAGACGAGTTCGTCATCTTCGAAGGTGAGGAGAACGGCAAGTATGTGGTGTTAATGGACCCGCTGGATGGGTCATCTAACATCGACGTTAACGTCTCTGTCGGCACCATTTTCTCTATCTATCATCGCGTCAGCGAACCGGGCACCCCGGTGGTTGAAGCGGATTTCATGCAGCCCGGCAACAAACAGGTCGCGGCCGGTTACGTGGTTTACGGCTCCTCCACCATGATGGTTTACACCACCGGTGCAGGCGTGCATGCCTTTACCTACGATCCGTCGCTGGGTGTCTTCTGCCTCAGCCATGAACGTATGACCTACCCGGAGACCGGTTACACCTACTCCATCAACGAAGGTAACTACATTCGTTTCCCGCAGGGCGTGAAGAAATATCTGAAGTTCTGTCAGGAAGAGGATCTGCCAACGCACCGTCCTTACACCTCACGTTACATCGGATCGCTGGTCGCGGATTTCCATCGTAATCTGCTGAAAGGCGGCATCTACCTCTACCCAAGCACCGCCAGCCATCCTCAGGGCAAGCTGCGTCTGCTCTATGAGTGCAACCCGATGGCATTCCTGGCAGAGCAGGCAGGCGGTAAAGCCAGCGACGGTCAGAGACGTATTCTGGACATTCCACCGGTCACGCTGCATCAGCGCTGCCCGTTCTACTGCGGCAACGAGGCGATGGTCAACGACGTTGAGCGTTTCCTGGCTGAGTTCCCGGATTGCCGTCAGGGCTAATGCGGCAGAGATAAAAAAGGGCGCGATCATCGCGCCCTTTTTTTATCACGCTGGCTGCAGTCTGAACTGCGCCATGGTTGCCTGAAGCTGATCGGACTGCGCTTCCAGCGACTCGGTCGCGGCCTTCGCCTGCTCCACCAGCGCCGCGTTCTGCTGCGCCGCCACGTCCATCTGCGTGACCGCCAGATTCACCTGCTCGATGCCACGACTCTGCTCGTCAGACGCCATGGAGATCTCCTTCATCAGTGAGGTCACGCGCATCACCTCACCGGAAATCTCATCCATGGTTTCCCCGGCGCGCGTCGCCATCTCACTGCCCTCTTTGACCCGCGACTGTGAATCGCTGATCAGCGTGCGGATCTCTTTGGCTGCATTAGCACTGCGCTGCGCCAGCGTACGCACTTCATTCGCCACCACCGCAAAGCCACGGCCCTGCTCGCCCGCACGTGCCGCTTCAACGGCAGCGTTGAGTGCCAGGATGTTGGTCTGGAACGCGATGCCGTCGATCACGCTGAGAATATCGCCGATGCGATTGGCGCTGTCGGTAATCTCATGCATTTTTTCCATCACATAGCAGACCACCTCCGCGCCGCGGTCGGCGGTATCGGAGACCGCATTCGCCAGCTGATGGGCCTGCTGAGCGTTGCTGGCGTTAAGCCGCACCGTTGCCGTCAGCTGCTCCATGCTGGCCGCCGTCTGCTCAAGCGAAGCGGCAGACTCTTCCGTACGCTGTGACAGGTTGACGTTGCCGGCGGCCAGTTCACGGCTGCCGAGGTCAATCTGCATACTCGCCTCACGCACCTGACTGACGGAGTGACGCAGCGACTGCTGCATCCCGGTCAGTGCATGGTTAAGGCGTCCCAGCTCGTTGTTGCTGGACGGCGGCAGCACCTGAGAGAGATCGCCCGCTGCGATCTGTTCAAGATGCACAATCGCGCTATCCAGCGGCTGCAGCAGCATCCGGCGCAGCAGTTGCCAGGCGAGCACCAGCAGCAGCAGGGTTAAGGCCACCGCCACGGCGATCAGGATTTTCATTTTGGTTTCGTTATGGGCCGCCTGCACCAGCTGCGCCGCCGTGACCTGATCGGCGAACTGGCTGAAGTCCGTGACCGCCTTGTTGTAGCTGGCCGCCAGCGTCGCCAGGTTGCCTTCCAGCAGCTGGTAATACTCGTCGGTGTATTGCTTGTCCAGGGCGCTCATCATCGGCTTGATGCCCTGGTCCAGATAGGCCTTGTAGCTGGCTGAAATCGCATCCGCCAGCATTTTACCGTGTGCCGTTACCGTTCCGGCATCGATAAAGCGCTTGAGCTGTTGCTGGGAGGAGTCGACATCCGCCTGCGACAGTCGGGTGACGGCGGCGCCCTCTTCCAGCATGCCGATTTCAATTTTTCGTACCGCCAGCGCCGCGTTAGCGCGGGCCCGCATTAAATCTGCATTGCTCTGATAAAGACTGTTCAGCTCGATCCCCTGAATGCGGTTGATAACATCCAGCGAGCGGTTCCCTTTGTTAATTGCCACAATACCCATAAAACTCACCGCCAACAGCAGCAGTGTCATAAATGCCAGCAGTGCCAGCAACCCCGTGCGAAGTGATAACTGTTTCATCTTGATCGTTTCCGTTTATGAGAATAGGCGAAATGTCCAGCGGCCCTAAAACGGAACAGATATCGGCAGTAACGGAACGAAACTTTAACCCTGATTGAGTGTTAACAGCTTGATCATCACGGAAACATCAATCAAGCTAATCGCCGCTTACCCCCGACCCGGAGAAACACGATGAAAGCAGGCCTGTTTCTGACGCTGCTGCTGACCAGCACGGTGACGATAGCGGGGGATCTGCCGTCAGATGCCTCGCTCGACCGCTGCCTGAATAACGCCCGGACCACGCTGGACATGAACCAGTGTTACGCTGCCGCCACTCAGGCCTGGGATCAGGCGATGAATAAGGAGTACGGCAGGCTGATGAAAACCCTCACCGGCGAACCCCGGAATAAACTGCGTGCTGCTCAGCGCGCCTGGCTGAGCTATCGGGACAGCTGGCTTGAGGCGGGCTACAGCCAGCTCAGTTCACAGGGCTCTCTGGGCAGTGTGGCGCTGAGCGCCCAGCGTCTGAGCCTGGTGCGCAATCAGGCGCAGATGCTGCAGGCGATGGCAAGGGGCAGTTGCGCTAACCCCGACGACTGCTGATCTGACCCGATTTTGCGCTGGCTGAGGCTGGCGCGTTCACTGACCTTCAGGGAGAAACCATGGCCGCTTACGCTTCAACGCTTATTCTGATTGGCCTCGCCGTGCTGAGCTATTTCGTGCACAACAACGCGGTCACCCTGTCGATTCTGGTGCTGCTGGCAATCAAAGTAACCCCGCTGGCACAGTTCTTTCCCTACGTGGAAAAACAGGGCATTACCTTAGGCATCATTATCCTGACGGTGGCCGTGATGGCCCCGCTGGCCAGCGGCTCTCTGCCGGCCGCTGCGCTGATCAAATCCTTTGCCAGCTGGAAGTCGATTGTGGCTATCCTGGTGGGCATTTTTGTTGCCTGGCTCGGCGGTCGTGGCGTCAGTTTTATGAGCGTTCAGCCGTCAGTTATCGGGGGCCTGCTGATTGGTACGGTGATTGGCGTGGCGTTCTTCCGTGGCGTGCCGGTAGGGCCACTGATAGCCGCAGGAATCGTTTCGCTGTTTGTGTCGGCGAAGTAGCCTTAGGGCGCATTCCGAAACGCCAAAAAGAGGGCATACTTTCAGAGTCAGTTGGCTATAATAGCCGACACTCAACATACGACTACTGAAGGAATACCCGATGAGTTTGAACCAGGTGCCAGCAGGTAAAGACCTGCCAGAAGATATCTACGTTGTCATTGAGATCCCAGCGAATGCTGATCCGATCAAATATGAAGTTGATAAAGAGTCTGGTGCCCTGTTTGTAGACCGTTTCATGTCTACCGCGATGTTCTATCCGTGCAACTACGGCTATATCAACCACACCCTCTCTCTGGATGGTGACCCGGTTGACGTACTGGTTCCGACCCCGTACCCACTGGTACCGGGCTCCGTGATCCGCTGCCGTCCGGTTGGCGTACTGAAAATGACCGACGAGTCTGGCGAAGATGCCAAACTGGTTGCCGTGCCGCACACCAAACTCTCTAAAGAGTACGATCACATCAAAGATGTGAACGACCTGCCAGAGTTGCTGCGTGCGCAGATCACCCACTTCTTTGAGCACTACAAAGATCTGGAAAAAGGCAAATGGGTGAAAGTGGATGGCTGGGATAACGCCGAAGCCGCGAAAGCCGAAATCATCTCCTCTTTCGAGCGCGCACAGAAGAAATAAGCCTGCTGCCCGTTTGTGAGTCGAAAAAAAACACCGTCCATCAGGACGGTGTTTTTGTTCAGGCCTCTGGCTCCGCATCGCGCTTCAGCCAGTCGCCGCTCGTAATGCGCTGGCGTCCTGCCACTGAGCGTTGATAGACATAAAGCCATGCACTGCCAAACGGCGTCTGAGTCAGAAAACGTTTGTACTCTCCCCCTTTGGTGCGAAGCGCATCCAGCTCCGCAAGGGTTGAGGCATCAATGCGGTACACTTCACACTGTACCGCGCCGTTGCCCTCAATAACGCCGGGATAATGGCCCAGACTGTAAAGCTCAAAGCCTTCAATCTGGTGATCACCCAGCCACTGCGCATTCGTCATCCAGTGACTGTTTCCCTGTTTGCGCCGTAAACTGCCGTAGACAATTATTCGCATTGCTAAAACTCAAACTGATAGAGCAAATCGAGAGCCTGATCCACACCGGACACGGCTTCCAGATAGAGTTTGGGCATCAGGCGGTAACGCAAGGTTAACGTCGCCAGTGAATCAAATATGCCAACACCGTATTTTACCTGCAGACCCGGCAGTACATAGCCGCTGACCTGCACCTGCTGGCTGTCGCCAACACCCGCAGTATCAAGAGCCAGATTACTGACACCGAAAGTCTCCCCGATTTTACCCACAACCTGCCCACTTTGTGCAACCCCTAAGCCCACAAGCGCAGAAGTGAGGGCATTACTGTCGCCATCTTTGCCGAGTCCCTGACCGCGCAGCAGGTAAGAAAGCGCCTCCTGCTGCGACATCGCCGGGTCGGAGAAGACTTCCGCTTTCGGCTCATCCGCCAGGCCGGTGACGCGCAGACCCGCGGTGACGCCATCTTCGGTGGCATCCGGGTTACGAATCGCCTCCAGGTTGATGTAGGGCTGATCCGGCGGGCCGGCGAACTGCAGTTCACCTTTACGCACGATCAGATCCTGACCGTAAGCGTGGAAGCGGCCGGACGGGATGTTGATCTGACCGTTCAAGCCGAGGCCTGACCGATCCTGCACCAGCTTCAGGTCGCCATTCAGTCGCGCTTTCAGACCAAAGGCGGAGAGGCGCACATCGTTGCCGACATGGATCACCAGATTACTGTTGATCGGAATCGCCGCAGTCTGTGGCGCAATCGGCTTCAGCTGTTTATCCAGCATCACCTCATCCGACGAAACGCCCGTGGCGCTCTCCGGCACTTCCTGCACCGTGATACGCGCCCACGGAATATCGACCCGTCCATCGAGGTTAAAGGCGGCAGGCGTCGCTTCAAAGACCAGATCCGGCGAGACATCCATGCGCACCATCGGCGGCACCGTGACGCGAACCCGGCTGCCCTGCGCGGCGACGCGGGCGCGCCAGTTGTCGAGCTGGCTCCAGTCCGCATTACCGCTGAGGTTGATGTTTCCCTGGCTGGTCTGCACCAGCCCGTTCAGGGTGGAGCTCATGCCATTGAACACCAGGTTGAGGCTGGCGGCCGTGAGGTCAACCGGCATAAAGTTGCCATCCACATCCACCCCGGTCAGGCCAAGCTGGCCATAGACCTGCGGCTGCTGCACGCTGCCGCCAAGACGCAGGCTGCTGTTGAGGCTGCCTTTGATCTTCTCGCCCTGCATCAGCGCCGGGTTGAGCATCGCCAGTGAGACGTTGCGGATGTTGACGTTACCGCCCAGCGTGCGGCGGCTTTGCGGATCGTCGATCTGCACGTTGCCATCCAGCTGCCCGTTACCGGCAATGCGGATCAGCCAGTCGAGCTGCGCGCGACCGTTTCGCAGTGCGGCATTGAGGTTCAGCGTATCAAAGGCGATCGGCAGGTTATTGCCCTGCACATCCTGCACCACCTTGACGCCGTTGCCCTTCAGCGCGACCGTTCCGGTCGGCAGCGCCCCGTCAGCCGTCCAGTTGACGCGCACGTCGCCGCTGAACAGGCCGCTGAGCTGGGTGGCATCCGGCATAAAGGGTTTCACCATCGCCAGGTCAAAGCGGTTCAGCACCACATGGGCATGCCCCTCCGGGCCCGCCTCAACCGGTTCCGGTACGCAGAGGCGGGCATTGGGGTTCTGCCAGCAGTGCGGTCCGATGGTCGCCGTCTGACGGCTGTTGAGATAGTCGATGGCCATCGCACGGGTCAGTCGCCATTCGCCCACCGGCGTATCGAAGTGGGTGTCGTTCAGTGACCCTCGCCAGCGCTGCGTCTGGCGATCAAAGCTGCCGTTGAGCGCCAGCTGGCCGGAGACCGGTTTGCCCTGCACGTTGAGTTTCAGCTGATGCTGCTGCTCATTGCCGTCGGCATTCAGGGTCAGCAGGCTGATGTTCAGCGCATCCTGCTGCAGCTGTTCGACACGCAGCTGCAGTTTGCCCGCCACCTGTTCCTCAGAGCGCACGTCGCCCTTGAGCGTAACGCGATTAATCCGCATCTGCTGCCAGCGCAGGCCCCGGCCATTGAGATCGGCCAGCAGCTGCGGTGCCTTCAGGGTGCCGCGCGCTTTGATGGCCCCGTTGACGACGCCGCCCAGACCGGGAAGCGCATTGTCGAGCTGCGGCGCATTGATGCTGGCATCCAGATCCAGACGGTCGCCCAGCGATCCTTTGACATCCAGCTGGTTGCGTCCCAGTGCCAGCTTAATACCCGGCACCGTCCACTGGTTGTAGCTGTTGCCGGTCAGGGAGCCATCTGCGGTGACAGCGTTCTGTTTCACATTCCCTTTCAGCTGCAGCTGCGGCACGCTCAGCTGCCAGCTGCCGCCATAGAGACTGCCGCGGGTGGTGATTCTGCCATCCAGCCGCGCCGGCCAGTCGGGATACTGTTTAGCCGTATTGATCCCCGCCAGCGTCAGTTCGCTGCGCCAGCTGATCGCCTTGCTCCAGTCCACCAGCGCGGTAAGGTCGATGTTGCCCTGCAGCGCAGCCACGCGCAGGCGATCGAGACTGAACTGCTCAACGTTGCCTTTACCGGTCAGCGAGACGGTCGCCGGTGGCACCGACTCCCCCTTCACGGCGGTCTGCAGTGACATCACATAGTCGGTGGCTTTGCCTTTGAACTGATAGTCCAGATTATCGGCCTGATAGGCGACCGGGCCTGTCAGCGGCCAGCGCAGTTTCGGGCTGGTCAGCTGCAGCGACAGCGGCAGCCCCGCCACCGCCAGCTGGGTCGCGGCGCTGAGCTGCGCATCCACCGGGCCGGAGAGGTTCAGCGCCAGCTTCAGCTCGTCACGCATCGCGCCGTTAAGTTTCAGCGCAATCTTTTCGCCTTTGACCGGGTCGGTGTTGACCGTGCCGTTCAGGGCAAAATCGACCGGCCACTTATCGGCCAGCGTCGCCTGCCCGCTGCCTCTGAGATTGCCGAGGTCAGAGTCAACCTCCAGCGTGGTCAGCTGCATCTGCCGGTCGGCAGTTTTCGCTTTCATCAGCAGGCGGCTGACCGAAATATCGGTGTCGCCGGTGATGCGCAGCTGTTCTCCCAGGATCTGCTGAATGTCGATATCCAGCGGCAGACGGAAATCGGGCAGCGCAGGCAGCAGCGGTTGTGCAAACATCGCCTGCAGCGTTTCACCCAGCGGCTTCTCAGCCGGATGCGGCTGCTGAACTTTCGGCTCCACCACCTGTTCGTTCACGACTTTGGCTGCTTTCGGCAGCGCAATCAGCAGGCTTTGAATATGAGTAGGATTGAGCGTCAGCGCACGATCCTGCCACTGCAGACCGGTGGTAAAGTCGAGCAGCGAAATCGCGGTGTCATCCACTTTGACATTGATATTGTGCAGGCCAAGATGGCGCAGCGTAATCGGATAGGGCGTGCTGAGGTTGGTCGAGCCGCTCTCCTCTTCCGGCGCTGGCGCGGCAGGCGTCATCTTTTTACTGTCGACCACCACGCTGATATCACGCAGGGAGATATCATTCACGCAGACCGACGAATGCAGCAGGCAGTTAAGGTTCACCGCCAGATGGATCTGCCCGGCATCCACACTGACGCCAGGCATTTCATAACGCAGACCGCTGAGGGTCAGGTTACGCCAGCCGCCCTCGACCTGTTTGATTGACAGGCCCGGTACCCAGCGCGACGCGCCATTCAGCACCAGATGCAGCCCCGGCGTGGTGCCGATTAAAAATGCCACCCCACCCAGCAGCAGCACCAGAAAGATCAGGATGCCGATGAGGACCTTTTTCCACAGCTTCATAGTTCTGGCCCCAGTCCTATATAAAATTGCAGTCCATGTGCATCGTCATCCCCGATAGGTCTGGCGATGTCTAATTTGATGGGACCCACCGGTGACGACCAGCGCACGCCGACGCCCGCACCGGTTTTCACGTTACTCTGTTTGATGTCGTTGACCGCTTCACCGGAGTCGACAAATACCGCTCCCCACCATTTGCCGCTGACGTTGTACTGATACTCCAGCGAGCCGGTGGCCAGTTTTGACGCACCGGTGAGTTTGCCATCCTCATCACGCGGTGAGATGTTCTTATATTTGTAGCCACGAATACTGCGGTCACCACCGGCAAAGAAGCGCAGATCCGGCGGGACTTTTTCAAAGTCGTTGGTTTCGATCCAGCCAAGATTGCCGCGCGCCACAAAGCGGTGGCTGTCGCCGAGGGTACGGATCCAGACGTTCTGCGCCTGCAGAATCAGGAAGTCAACGTCTGAACCCCAGGTGGTATCGGAGACGTCCGCTGAGTAGCGCTGAGAGTCGCCCCAGGTCGGCATCAGGCCGCCACGCGAGCGGGTGCGGTTTACGCTGACGCCGGGATAGAGCAGCATGGTGGTATTGGTCACGCTGCCCTGAGTAAAGTGATCCAGGCTCCAGCGCAGGTTGACCGCTTTCTGCCAGCCGCTGCTGCTGTCCCAGTTGCGCGACATCGCCAGCGTCGTGGTGTCGGCTTTGGTGTCATTGAGGTCGGTGCGCTTCAGGCCGCCGGAGAAGGTGTAGTACTGCTCCAGCGGGCTTTTCAGCAGGGGCACTTTGTAGCTGAGATCGACCTGCTGTTCCGGCGCGGAAATGTAGGCGCTGGCCGCCAGGCTGTGGCCTCTGTCGTTAACCCACGGCTTTTTCCAGGTGCCTTTCAGGCGCGGGCCGACGTCGGTGGAGTAGCCGACCCCGGTTTCGATGGTGTTTTCGGTGCGCGGCGACATCACGGCATTCAGCGGCAGCACTTTTGTTTTCCGGCCTTTGCTGAACTCCGGTGCAACGACCACGGAGTTAAACCAGCCGGTGGCGGAGAGGCGACGGTTCAGTTCAGCCAGATCGCGCGAGCTGTAGTAGTCGCCCTTTTCAAACGGTACCAGGTTCTGCAGGTACGCTTCGCGAATCTGCGAGCCCTGAAACGTCACGTCGCCAAAACGGTAACGCTCGCCGCTGTCGTAGTCGATATCCCAGAACGCTTCATGCCGCTCGACCGACACCCCCAGCTGGCTTTTTTTAAAGGTGCCATCGAAGTAGCCGTTGCGCAGCGCGAGATTCGAGAAGCCGCTTTTAAAGCGATCGTACTGCCCGTGGTTAAGCTGCGTGCCGACTTTGGGACGCCCCTGGGCTATCCACTCTTTGTAGTCGGCATCGTTGCGGGCATCCCCTTCCAGCACGATGGTGCTGCCGCCGATTTTAACCGGCGGACCCGGTTTCACGTGCGCAATCAGCACCGGCCGTCCCCCCTGCGCGGGGGCAGGACGGGATTCAAAGTCGATCTCAGGTTCGTAATAACCCAGCGCGCGCAGGCCTTCTTTTATCGCGACAGAGACGCGGGCACGAAAGCGACCATCATTGGAGACTTCATCGCTGCCGATGGTGGAGAGGCGTGCTCTGACATTTCGCTGCAGATCCCCGGTTAAGCCGTCTACCTGTAATCGCACAGTCGCCGCCTCAAGGGCAGGCGCAGCAAGCAGCAGGCCAGCCATGCAATAAATATGAAATCGTGGCACCTGTACTCCTGTTAATCATGCCGGCCCCTTTTCCGCGGGGCGCTTATTAATCATCTTTGCCCGCACTACCGCAACGGCAACACCCCTATCATAGCCGCACTTTATGCCAAATGGCGGCGTAGCAGTAACATCTAAGTCAAATATCCGGGCTATTGTCGGTAAATGAGGAGATCGATACAACTCCTGCGGCGGGGAATGACCCCGCCTGATGGAGTCACTCAGAGAAATCTGAGCGGGCTATTGACCGCCCTGACCGTGAATGCCGCCGGAACCGGCGGTTTGCCCTCTGGCGGCCTGATAAGCGCTCCTGCTATAATCTGCAGCCACAGGCATCCCGCCTGTTTTCATTTCTGCCCCGGCAGCGTTCAGCCTGTCGAACTGGCGCAGACATTTTTGGCACGGATAGCCCTGTTTAACGAGTAACCGCCCCGTTCGCGCTTGCTCACGCTGCCCAGGCCAAAAATGACAAGTGGATAACCCTTTGGATCACTTATGTTAGATAGCTTACTTGTCATTCTTTTACTGATTGTCGTCAGTGCTTTTTTCTCTCTGTCGGAGATCTCGCTGGCAGCCGCCCGCAAGATCAAACTGAAACTGCTCGCCGATGAAGGCAACGTTAACGCGCAGCGCGTCCTGAAAATGCAGGAAACGCCGGGTATGTTTTTTACCGTCGTCCAGATTGGCCTTAACGCCGTCGCCATCCTCGGCGGTATCGTCGGTGACGCTGCCTTTTCACCGGTCTTCAGCGGCCTCTTCAGCCGCTTCGTCCCGCCGGAACTGGCTGAGCAGCTCAGCTTTATCTGCTCCTTCACCATCGTGACCAGCCTGTTTATCCTGTTCGCCGACTTAACCCCAAAGCGGGTTGGAATGGTCGCCCCCGAAACCATCGCGCTGCGCATCATCAATCCGATGCGTTTCTGCCTGCTGGTGATGCGTCCGCTGGTCTGGCTGTTTAACGGTCTGGCTAACGTCTTCTTCCGCCTCTTCAAGCTGCCAATGGTGCGTAAAGATGACATCACCTCCGATGATATCTACGCGGTGGTGGAAGCCGGTGCGCTGGCGGGCGTGCTGCGTAAGCAGGAGCATGAGCTGATTGAAAACGTGTTTGAGCTGGAGTCGCGAACCGTTCCCTCCTCCATGACCTCGCGTGAGAACATCGTCTGGTTTGATCTGCATGAAGATGAGGCCAGCCTTAAGAGTAAAATCGCCGAACATCCGCACTCTAAGTTTTTAGTCTGCAGCGGGGATATCGACCATATAGTCGGCTATGTCGACTCCAAAGAGCTGCTGCTGCGCGTGCTGGGCAACCAGAGTATGGCGCTGAACAGCGGCCTGCAGATTCGTTCTGCGCTGATTGTGCCGGATACGCTGACCCTCTCCGAAGCGCTGGAAAGTTTCAAAACCGCCGGTGAAGATTTTGCGGTAATCATGAACGAATATGCGCTGGTGGTGGGCATCATTACCCTGAACGACGTGATGACCACGCTGATGGGAGATCTGGTCGGTCAGGGCATGGAAGAGCAGATCGTCGCGCGTGATGAGAACTCGTGGCTGGTTGAAGGCGGCACGCCGATTGATGACGTGATGCGCGTGCTGGACATCGACGATTTCCCGCAGTCAGGCAACTACGAAACCATCGGCGGCTTTATGATGTATATGCTGCGTAAGATCCCGAAGCGAACCGACTTTGTGAAGTTTGCCGGCTACAAGTTCGAGGTGGTGGATATTGACAGCTACCGCATCGACCAGCTGCTGGTCACCCGCATCGATGAACGACCGCCGGTGCTGAGCATGACAAAAAGCGAAGACGAGCAGGGATAGCGAAGGGTCTGGCTTATAAAACATTCAGGGCGCCATCGGCGCCCTTTTGATTAGTTGAACTCAAGCTTGAGACGAACGACCTGGCGGTTAATTTCTGACATCACGCTCAGGTGCTGTTTGTCTTTGACGCGCGGGATTAACACTTTCCCTTTATCGAACTCGAACGCGCCAACGTCCTTGATATACAACCTTCCTTTGAACAGCGTTTTGACATATTTCGCTATTTGCAGCGGATTATAGCGCTGGAAGATTTTCATACTGACTGACTCCTGTACATTTTTAAAGCACGCTTCGCCGTTTCCAAAGTAGGTACCAGCCCATGAAGCGCGAATTCGCGATAACTATAGAACACCGAACACTACTGGTGTTCCGAAAAATGAATTTTTTTACTGAGTTGACACATCATTACAGAACAGTCTGTTATGACTCTCATATGACACAGTATAAACCTTCGTTGGTTAAGGAATTGTGGCGGGCATAACAAACCTGACACCTTTCCACGACAGCCGCATCATCCCTGCTTACTATTGCAGTAAAATGACTGACTGGTCTGATCACTTAAGGAAAGTGCGATGCGAAATATTCTGGCAGCCGTGGCGCTGTCATTACTCATACCGGCGGGCGTCATGGCCCACGACCTCAGGCTCGATTCCCGCGTGCCCGCCACGGGCGTCAACGACAAAGGCGAGCTGATACTGCAGCAGGAGAAGTTTAGCTATAAAAACTGGAATAGCGCGCAGCTGAGTGGAAAAGTTCGCGTGATCCAGCACATTGCCGGGCGCTCCTCCGCCAAAGAGATGAACGCCGCGCTGATAGAGGCGATTAAGGCCGCGAAGCTGCCGCATGACCGCTATCAGACCACTACCATCGTTAACACCGATGATGCGATCCCCGGCACCGGCATGTTTGTGCGCAGCAGCATTGAAACCAATAAGCAGCAGTATCCCTGGTCGCAGTTTATCGTCGACAGCAAGGGCAATGTGCAGCACGCCTGGCAGCTGCAGCCGGGCAGCTCCGCCATCGTCGTGCTGGATAGACAGGGCACGGTGAAATTTGTGAAGGATGGCCCGCTGACGCAGGATGAAGTGACAGACGTGATTGCTCTGGTCACCTCACTGCTGAAGGCGGAATAGCAGACGCCCCGGCGGGCACGAAGCTCGCCGGGGCGTCAGAAGACAGACGCTCAGCCCGCGTTAAAACAGCGACACGCGGAAGCCGGGGTTCAGGAAAGATTCGCGCGGCGCGTAATCCAGGGTTTTACCCTGCCAGTCATGCACATGCGCGCCTGCTGCCATCGCCACCGCATGACCTGCACCGGTGTCCCAGATATTGGTGGGTCCGAAACGGGGATAGAGCTGAGCTTTCCCTTCCGCTACCAGGCAGAATTTCAGCGAGGAGCCGGTTGCAACGGTCTGATGCTCGCCCAGCTGCTTCAGGTACTCTTTCATCTCCTCATCGTCGCCATGGGAACGGCTCACCACCACCAGCGGAGGTCGTGCGTCACGCACATGAATCTGTTCACGATGACCGCCCTCCTCTTTCCACGCCTTTCCCTCCGCCGCAGAGTACATCACACCCAGCGCGGGGGCATAAACCACGCCCAGGATCGGCTTGCCCGCCTCAATCAGCGCAATGTTTACCGTAAATTCGCCGTTGCGTTTGATGAACTCTTTGGTGCCATCCAGGGGATCGACCAGCCAGTAGCGCTGCCAGTGCTGACGCTCTGTCCAGGCGGGCGGATCTTCTTCTGACAGCACCGGCAGATCGGGGGTTAACTGCTTCAGGCCAGAGAGGATGACCTCGTGCGCAGCGATATCCGCGGCGGTCACCGGCGAATCATCCGATTTGTGAGAAACGTCAAGCGGCGCGGCACCGTTATAGACCTGCATAATCGCGTCGCCTGCTTCGCGTGCCAGTTGGCAGATTTGCTCTAACATTTTTCACCTCGTTGTGTCTTTCTGCTGCAGGATCAGCTTTCCGTCAGACAGTGACATTTTAGCAGTTTCGCCTGACCTGCCCATTTACAGGCTGACCAGCGCGCCAATTTATAGATATATCAATATCATAGTTACCCGTTTATCGCCACGCCTGCGCCACTTTGCGCGCCCGCCGGAATCCGGTGCCGCCTCCGATGCGCCAAAACGTTATATCCATCACGATTTAAAATGACCCACCGGCAGGCTTTTACATTATTTTGAGATCCCCAATTATTTTGCAGCAGGAGCAGGCATGTTTAAGCCCGGCATAGTCTTACTGGCACTTGGCGTTTCCGCCGCCGCACAGGCCGCAACGGTCGATCTACGCATACTGGAAACCACCGATCTTCATAGCAACATGATGGATTTCGACTACTACAAAGATACCCCAACCGAAAAGTTTGGCCTGGTGCGCACCGCCACGCTGATTCACGCCGCGCGCCAGGAGGTGAAAAACAGCCTGCTGGTCGACAACGGCGATATCATTCAGGGCAGTCCGCTGGGCGACTACATGGCGGCAAAGGGATTGCGTGAGGGGGAGATCCACCCGGTCTACAAGGCGCTCAACACCCTGGATTACAGCGTCGGCAACCTCGGCAATCATGAATTTAATTATGGCCTGCCCTACCTGAAGAAAGCGCTGGCCGGTGCCCGCTTTCCCTACGTCAATGCCAACGTCATTGACGTGAAGAGTGGCAAGCCGCTGTTTACGCCTTACCTCATCAAATCCACCACGCTGGTTGATCGTGAAGGCAAAACCCGGACCCTGAAGATTGGCTATATCGGCTTTGTGCCGCCGCAGATCATGGTGTGGGATAAAGCCAATCTGCAGGGCAAGGTGCGGGTCGATGACATCACGGAAACGGCGCGCCGCTATGTGCCGGAGATGCGTGCGCAGGGCGCGGATCTGGTCATCGCGATTCCGCACTCCGGCCTGAGCAGCGAGCCGTATCACACCCTGGCGGAGAACTCGGTTTACTATCTCAGCCAGGTTGAAGGCATCAACGCCATCCTGTTTGGCCATGCCCACGCCGTCTTCCCCGGTAAAGATTTTGCCGCGATCAAAGGCGCAGACATTAAGAACGGCACCCTGAACGGTGTGCCTGCGGTGATGCCCGGCATGTGGGGCGATCACCTGGGCGTGGTCGACCTGGTGCTGAACAATGACAACGGCAGGTGGCAGGTCACGAGCGGCAAAGCTGAGGCGCGCCCGATCTATGACATCGCAGCGAAAAAGTCTCTCGCCGCAGAAGATCCCGCGCTGGTGAAGGTCCTGGCTGAGGATCACCGCGCCACGCGCGACTTTGTGGCGAAACCCATCGGCAAGTCCGCCGACGTGATGTACAGCTACCTGTCGCTGGTGCAGGACGATCCCACCGTGCAGATCGTCAACAACGCTCAACGCGCCTATGTCGAGCACTTCATTCAGGGCGATCCCGATCTGGGCCGTCTGCCGGTACTCTCAGCGGCGGCGCCTTTCAAGGCGGGCGGGCGTAAAAACGATCCGGCCAGCTATGTCGAAGTGGAGAAAGGGCCGCTGACCTTCCGCAACGCCGCCGATCTTTATCTCTACCCCAACACGCTGGTGGTCATGAAGGTCAGCGGGGCGCAGGTTAAAGAGTGGCTGGAGTGCTCTGCAGGCCAGTTTAACCAGATCGATCCGCACAGTACGAAAACCCAGTCGCTGATTAACTGGGATTTCCGCACCTATAACTTCGATGTGATCGACGGGGTCACCTATCAGATCGATGTGACCCAGCCAGCGCGCTACGACAGCGAGTGCCAGCTGATCCATCCTGATGCCTCCCGTATCCGTCAGCTGAGCTGGCAGGGTAAGCCGATCAACCCGCAGGCGACCTTCCTGGTGGCAACGAACAACTATCGTGCTTATGGCGGCAAATTTGCCGGCACCGGCGATAAGTATGTCGCCTTTGCCTCGCCGGATGAGAACCGTTCGGTGGTGGCAGCCTATATCAGTGCAGAGACTAAGGCGCACGGGGAAGTCCAGCCACAAGCGGACAATAACTGGCGGCTGGCCCCGATTAACGCATCCACGCCGCTGGACATCCAGTTTGAGACGGCACCGGGGGAGAAAGCGACCGGGTTTATTAAGCAGCATGCGCAATATCCGCTTCAGCCCAAAGGGACAGATGCGACTGGCTTCGCGTTGTGGCAGGTGAATTTACAGCAGAAGTAAGGCAGGAGAAAACGCTGCAACCGGGCGGTTGCAGCGTCCGGCAATTACAGAATTTCCAGCAGTTCCACTTCGAAAATCAGGGTGCTGAATGGTGGGATGGAGGCACCCGCACCGCGCTCGCCATACGCGAGGTTCTGTGGGATCACCAGTTCCCATTTTGAGCCAACCGGCATCAGGGTCAGGGCTTCAATCCAGCCAGGGATCACACCGCTCACCGGGAACTCTGCCGGTTCGCCACGCGCCACTGAGCTGTCAAACACGCTGCCGTCGATCAGTTTGCCGGTGTAGTGCACGCGTACGCGATCCTGACGCGATGGGATAGGACCTTCGCCCTGAGTAATCACGCTGAACTGCAGACCGGATTCGGTGCTGTTCACGCCTTCACGCTGCGCATGTTCCTGCAGGAACGCCTGACCTTCTGCTGCCATGGCTTCGGTGCGCTCACGACGTACGCCTTCAGCGCGTTCATGAACTTCACGCAGTGCGCGATGAACGACATCAACCGGTACGGCAGGCGAGTTCCCTTCCAGCGCGTCGCGCAGGCCCGCGAGCAGTGCTTCTGGCTGCAGCCCCTGCAGACCAGATTCCAGCAACTGCTGGCCAACCTGTAAACCAATACCGTAACTTGCTTGTGCTTCGACGCTGTCGAAAGAAGGGGTAGTCATCTTCGTTCCTTTCACTCTCGGATAAATTCGAACCGGCAGCATAGCAGCGCAGGCCGCTGGCGTAAAATGCCCTGCATCGCAGATGACTTTTCCCGGCGAAAGAGAAACAATAGAGCCGTCAGATTTATCAATGCTGGCAGGCACTTCGCGCCAGTATTGCCCATACTATAACTATCGACGGAATACCCCCCCGTCTGTGGCACACGAAGAAGAGAGCAACTATGGGCCAGATCGCCCCACGACGCCGCCGGACGCGCGCAACACATATGATATCCCGGCTGCAGACCTGGCTGGCCGCACGCAGGCCAGCGCAGCCTGCCGGAGAGGAGGAACCCCGCATGGCTTCTGAGACGTCATCCCGCCTGCCGACATGGCTTCAGCGAATCTGGCATTTTACCGACGACATCCGCTGGATGGCACCGCTGCCCGCACCGCACCGTCGCGGCATTGTGGCGGCGCTGCTGGTTATGCTGGTGGCGTTTCTCTGGCCTGCCACGACGCCGCGCTATCCGGTCGAGCAGCCGGTTACGCCTTCCGCAGAGAAAGAGGTGCCGATGCAGGCGGATATCTACGATAACACCCGCTCCGGGCAGGCC
Organism: Type-F symbiont of Plautia stali; assembly: GCF_059731105.1. NCBI lineage: Bacteria > Pseudomonadati > Pseudomonadota > Gammaproteobacteria > Enterobacterales > Enterobacteriaceae > Type-F symbiont of Plautia stali. The sequence goes on from NZ_AP035909.1 coordinate 3,590,851, forward strand.
TCCTCATCACAGCAGACGCCAAAAGCAGACTCTCAGGGCGCGTGGCGCAGTCTGACCATCGCGTCCGGCCAGACGCTGGCGCAGCTGTTTCGTGACAACAGCCTGCCGGTCAATGATGTGTTTGCGATGGCGCGGGTGGAAGGCAACGATCAGCCCCTCAGCTCACTGAAAAGTGGTCAGCAGGTCAAAATCCGACAGGATGCACAGGGTGTGGTAACGGGACTGACGGTGGAGGGCGCAGAGGGCCCGGTGCTGTTTACCCGTCAGACAGACGGCAGCTTTATCCGCGCGCAGTAGCTGAGCAAGGCATAAAAACAAAAACGCCGGCACAGGGCCGGCGATTTTGTCGTGCTCAGTTAATAAAATTAACCAGCAACAACCTTCACGGTCAGTTTAGCGAATACATCGCTGTGGACCTGGAAGTCTACTTCATGCTCACCGGTAGTACGCAGAACGCCGTTCGGCAGACGAACTTCGCTCTTCGCTACGTCAACGCCAGCTGCAGTAACTGCATCAGCGATGTCGCGGGTACCGATTGAACCGAACAGCTTACCTTCATCGCCTGCTTTAGACGTGATGGTCACGGTGCCCAGTGCATTGATTTTCTCAGCGCGTGCAGTCGCTGCAGACTGAACGTCAGCCAGTTTGGCTTCCAGTTCAGCACGGCGTGCTTCGAAATACTCAACGTTTTTCTTGGTAGCAGGAACAGCTTTGCCCTGTGGAACCAGGAAGTTACGAGCGTAGCCCGCTTTAACGTTAACCTGATCACCCAGGCTGCCCAGGTTTGCTACTTTATCAAGCAGAATAACTTGCATTACCTTATCCTCTTAAAGTCGTTAATGGACAGTTGCCGATTACTGATGACGATCAGTGTACGGCAGCAGAGACAGATAACGCGCGCGCTTGATGCAGCGAGCCAACTGACGCTGGTATTTTGCACGAGTACCGGTGATACGGCTCGGGACAATTTTACCGCTTTCGGTAATGTAGTTTTTCAACGTTGCGATGTCTTTGTAATCGATCTCAACAACGCCTTCCGCGGTGAAACGGCAGAACTTGCGACGACGGAAATAACGTGCCATTAGGCTAGTCTCCAGAATCTATCAATTCAATCTGCTCGGCATGGAACACCACTTTGCTCTGGCCATTGCGTGCCTGATGGCAACTAATGAAACCGTCCAGTGTGAGTTGCGTGCCGACCGTTATATGTTGAGTAATCACCTGATGGGTGCTGCCGCTGATAATCACCGGCATACGACACCAGGCTTGCCGGTGAAACCCGGCCTCCTCCTGCACTGAGCGGTGCTCTAGCACAAACTGACAGTGAGGAATTCCTGACGGGCTAATTTTTCGAACCGGCGTCCTGCACACAGTGCCGGACAAGCGCAGTCGATTAACCGTCACGATGGATTACTCTTCAGAATCCCCAGCATCTGACTCATCAGCGGATTCGTTAGCAAAATCTTCGCGACGATCACGACGCTCATCTTTCGCTTTAACCATCGGTGATGCTTCAGTTACCGCGTGTTTAACGCGCATAACCATGCTACGGATAACGGCGTCGTTGAAGCGGAAGTTCGTTTCCAGCTCATCGATCGCTTCCTGCGGCGCTTCAACGTTCATCAGAACGTAGTGAGCTTTGTGCAGTTTGTTGATCGGGTAAGCCAGCTGACGGCGGCCCCAGTCTTCCAGACGGTGAATCGTGCCCTGTGCACCAGTGATAGCACCAGTGTAACGCTCGATCATGCCAGGAACCTGTTCGCTCTGGTCAGGATGAACCATAAATACGATTTCGTAATGACGCATCGAAATTGCTCCTTACGGATTATTCAGCCTCCTGTCGGGGTCAGCCGCGGCCCATGGAAGCAAGGAACGTTATAGGCTGTGTCCCACAACCGTTCGCCGTAACGAGCCTTTGTGGGACACAGCCTGAGAATGCGGCTGAAAAATTGACGCGTAATCATACTGGCGACCGTGGCTAAACTCAAGCGCACATTTCAATAAAATGCGGCTGGGGACGCAGAGTCGGTGGGTCAGGAAGGGAACAGTGTAAAAACAGCGGGTTAATGCGGGATCGTTCAAAAACGCTGACAGAGAGGTTCAGCGGGACGATCTGGCGTTCGCAGGGGCAGTGGCTAAAATTAAAGCAGACGTCACGACAGGGTCGCTGGCGTCACACAGAGTGTCTTCCCTGAAGTGAGGAGTCGGGCATGAAAACGTTCGTCATCGCCACTTTCCTGGGTCTCTTCCTGTCTCCACCCGCCCTTGCCAGCCATGCTGACTGTGCGCAGCAGATAAGAAGTCACAGCAGCGAAGCGGCATCCGGTTATGTCTACGTTAACCGGCTGGACAGGCCGGAACGAAACCCGGTCAGCGCGCCTGTCAGTCCTGCTGAGAAATCGGCTGCGCGCTGGTAAGTACCGGTCGCGTCACGGGCGGCGGCATCCTGCTCCGCCCGTTCATCGTTTACAGCTGATGACGAAAGAAGCTGACCAGCGCCGTCAGGGCGGAGGGGGTGATCTTATGCCCAATCCCCTTTTCCGACAGCGACGTCAGATGCTGATCCAGGCCATTGTCACGCAGGGCCCTCTCCAGCCGCTCGGTTTCCGCCCAGGGCACCACCTCATCCGCCTCGCCATGCCACAGCAGCAGCGGCCGGTCTGCCAGTGCCGTAAGCCGGTTGCAGGGGTCATACTCCGCCAGAGGCGCCATACGGGCAGCAAATTTCGCCTGACGGTCGGGCGAATCGGGGAGCCGCGGCGGAAACAGTGAGTGACTGAGCTGCATAAAATAGCCCGATCCCATCATGCAGGCGACGCTGTGAATCTGTGGGTAGCGCGCCATGGCCCCCAGGGCGGTCATGCCGCCCATTGAGGCCCCCGCCACCGCAAAACGCGAACCGGCGATCAGATTTTCATCTCGCAGCGCCGCTTCCAGCTGCGGCAGCTCATCAATGTTCTGCTTCACGATCTCCCAGAAGCGGTCCAGGCGTGTCCCGGCATCACCGTCATAGCGCGCGCCGTGTCGCGCCGCATCGGGCATCACCGCGCGAAAACCTGCCTGCGCCAGCGCCACCGCAAAGTAGGCGTAGACCTCTTTCGACGAGGTAAAGCCGTGATAAAACAGCACCGTGGGCAGCGGTGCCTGGCGCTGTCCGGCAGGCGTGGCGTGCAGGCATTCAATACCAGCCAGCGTTTCTGTCGTGAGTTCGATCATCGTCTCTCCTGATGGGGTGAAAGCGTGCCGCTTCAGTGTACGTGCTGTGGATGATTTAACGAAACGTGCCGCTGCGCTTAGCGGCCGGATTTCGCCCTAAACTTTTCCCCCTCCCTGCCGTTGATGGTGTACCCCCATAACTTGTTCAAAGGTAATTTATGAAGCGTCTCTCTCTCAGCGGCCTGAGTCTTGGAGTTAAGCTGTCTGTACTGACGTCTCTCAGCGTTGCGCTGCTGTTGCTGGTACTCACCCTGACTCAAAGCCACAACGCCTCACGCCAGCTGGAAAATCTCGCCATCGATGACATGCACAATCAGGTGCAGGGCATTAATGAAATGGCCTCCATGTTCAACGCCACCCTCACCGAAGAGGTGAGCCACTATACCAATCTGTTTATCAGCTTTTTACCCAGGCGTTTCAGCCTTGATGACAGCGCCAGAATTCAGGTGGGCGCATTTTCAACGCCCGTGCTGCGCGCCGGATTAAAAACGCTGAACCTCGATCAGGTCGCCGTCGACGATTTCACTGACCGCACCGCGGCGGTGGCGACGATTTTTGTGCGCGATGGCGATGATTTTATCCGCATCTCCACCTCGCTGAAAAAGGAGGATGGCAGTCGGGCTATCGGTACTCAGCTTGATCGCACCGGCGCCGCCTGGAAAAGCGTTCACGAAGGCAGGACATATCAGGGCCTGGCCACGCTGTTCGGCCACCGCTATATCACGCAGTACCAGCCGGTAAAGGATGAGAGTGGCAGGGTCGTTGCCATCCTCTTCGTCGGCGTCGGCATTGACAAGCAGTATGCGCTGATGCGCGAAAAAATCCTGGCTCGCCGGCTGGGTGACAGCGGTCATTTCTTTGTGCTCAACGGCACGCCCGGTAAGACGCAGGGCAACTATCTGTTTGACCAGCACAACGAAGGAAAACAGCCCGGCTGGGATAGCGCTATCCTGCAGCCGCTATTGACGCAGCCACAGGGCATGCAGCAGGTGGAAATTGACGGTGAGCAGAAAATCCTGGCCTGGCAGCAGCTGCCGGGCTGGAACTGGGTGATCACCGGCGAAGTTAACCGTGCCAGCCTGCTGGCTCCGATTACCCACAGCCGTAACCTGTTCCTGATGACCGGACTGATTCTGGTGGTGATCTTTGCGCTGGGGTTTGTCTGGTACAGCCGCAGGGCCATTACCCATCCGCTGCAGCAGGTGATCCATCTGGCGGAGCAGTATGCCGCCGGTAATCTGCAGGTAAACCTGAAGACCACCCGCTCTGATGAGGTGGGCCAGCTGATCGTGGCAATTAACGGCATTGGAAACGGTCTGGAAAAAATCGTCAGCCAGGTGCGCGTTGCCGCACAGGAGATCAGTGACGGTACGGATACCATCGCCGTCAGCAGCCATAACATCAGCGAGCAGATTGGACGTCAGGCCAGCAGCGTCGAGCAGACCTCCGCCAGCATGGAGCAGTTTGGCGCAACGGTGGAACACACCGCCGACAGCCTGCGTCAGGCGATGTCCCTGGTGGCGGAAGCCAGCGGAATCGTCAGCCACGGCAGCCAGACGGTGGAGCGCTCGGTGAACACCATGTCAGCGATTAAAGTGTCGTCACAAAGCATTGCGGACATTACCCATGTGATTGAGTCGATTGCCTTCCAGACCAACATCCTGGCGCTGAATGCTGCCGTTGAAGCGGCGCGAGCCGGTGAACAGGGCCGCGGTTTTGCCGTGGTCGCGGCAGAAGTGCGGGCACTGGCACAGCGTTCGGCGCAGGCGGCCAAAGAGATCGATGGGCTGATTGCCACCTCCATCGGCAACGTGGCAGAGGGACATCAGCTCTCTGAACAGACGCGTGATGCGATGAGTGACATCGTGACGCACATCGAGCAGGTGCAGGCGCTGATGGGCGAGATCAACGTGGCGGCGCAGCAGCAGGCGGCGGGCATTGGTCAGGTTAATCTGGCGATGAATCAGATCAGTCAGGCGACCCATCAGAACAGCGAGCTGGTGGCGCAGGCGGAAAACAGTGCGCAGACGCTGAGTGATAAAGGTCATCATCTCACCCAACTGGTCAGCGTATTCAGCCTTAAAGCCTGACCGCCTTCAGGACGATGACATACACTTACTGTCTCGTCCTGAAAAAGGGTTTTGCTATGCGTTCCGCTTACTTACTGATCCTGAGCCTGCTTCTGGCAGGCTGTTCCGCCCTTCAGACAACGCCAGAAGCGCCGCCTGCCCCAACGCAGCAGGCACAGGAGATTTCACGGTCGCAGAGTGGCGGCTTACCGAAGCTGGGTAATATCACCGTGAATGTGCATGGCTCGCCGGATGACGCCCAGCGGGCGGTGGCCGCCCGGGCCAATCAGGCCGGAGCGGTTTACTATCAGATCGTGGCGCTGAGTGAAACGGTGATGCCTGGCTTGTGGTACGCCAGTGCGATTCTTTATGGTGCGTCACCGGCCACAGGCGCGGGCCAGTAAACGATCGGTCACTGCGGCTTCCAGCGGGCGTGAACCGCGCGGGTCGAGCCACTGCTGGCACCAGGCATCGGCCAGCGGCGGCTCGGCATATTTCAGCAGCTGAGCGCCCGTCGCCAGCAGCAGCAGCGTGCGGGTGACCTCGCGCGCCTGCTCTTCAGGGATGTGGCTGAGTCTCAGCCGCAGCTGACGCCAGCGCGCATCAAAATGCCGGTTACTTCCTTTTACCGCCTCAAACTCCTGATTCAGCATCTCAGTCACCTCAGCCTGGCGGGCGAGCACGCGCAGGACGTCCAGACACATTACGTTGCCCGACCCCTCCCAGATACTGTTGACCGGCATGTCACGATAGAGACGCGGCAGCTCACTCGCTTCGCAGTAGCCAATCCCGCCCAGCACCTCCATCGACTCCGCTACAAACGGCGCGCCCGCTTTGCAGATCTGATACTTAGCGGCCGGGGTAAATAAGCGGGCAAAGGTGACCTCATGCGGTTTCGCCGGCTGGGACCAGGCGCGCGCCAGGCGCATCAGCAGCGCAGTCTGCCCCTCCAGCTGCAGCGCCTGCTGAGCCAGCACCTGCCGCATCAGCGGCAGATCCACGAGGTTTTTCCCCTGCACCTGACGCTGGTGAGCATGCCAGAGTGCCACCGAGAAGGCCCGCCGCATCTGCCCGTGACTGCCGAGTGCACAGTCGAAGCGCGTCATCCCGGCCATCTTCAGGATCAGCCGCACCCCTTCACCCTCTTCTCCCAGCAGCCAGCCCGTCGCCTCGCGAAACTCCACTTCGCAACTGGCGTTCGAGCGATTGCCCAGCTTCTCTTTAAGCCGTTCAAGCTGAATGGCATTGCGGGTGCCGTCGGGCAGCAGTCGCGGCAGGAAGAAGCAGCTTAATCCGGCGGGCGTCTGCGCCAGTACCAGATGCGCATCACTCTGCGGCACGGAGAAGAACCATTTATGGCCGGTCAGCCGCCAGGCTTCGCCGGGGCCGCGCGCCTCAAGCGGTTCTGCAAAGGTGGTGCTGGTAAGCAGATCGCTGCCCCCCTGCTTCTCTGTCATTCCCATGCCGATCAGCAGGCCGCGTTTCTGGTCGCCAGGCTGCGCATGGGTATCGTAGCGGTCGCTGAGCAGCGGATCGAGCCAGCCCTCAAATGCGGCGGGCAGACAGGTCTGCAGCAGCGGAATGGCAGCATGTGTCATGGTCATCGGGCAGAGCGTGCCCGCTTCAACCTGTGCATGCAGGATAAAGCGCGCGGCGCGCGCCACGCTCGCCTGTTCCCGAACCGCAGGCTGCCAGCTGAGGTTGTGCAGGCGGCTGGCGCAGACGCCCTGCATCAGCAGGTGCCAGGCGGGGTGAAAACGGACCTCATCCAGTCGCACGCCACGGGCGTCATAGCGCTGCAGCTCAGGGGGTTCAGTATTGGCAAGCCGGCCAAGCTCCAGCGACTCGGCCCCGCCGAGCTGTGAGCCAACGGAGGTCAGCCATTCCCGATCCCACCCGGCCCCCTCACGGGAAAGGGCTTCGCTTAGCGGCGTATCGGAAAGAAACAGATTACTGTTGCTGAGAGGATGGGGCTGATTAAAAACGGTGTGTGTTGTCCAGGTCATAACCACTCCTCGCGGATGTCACTCCGTAAGTATGCGAAGGACGCGGGGTTATGCCTGGTACAGAAACTAATTTGTGGCGAGGATCACATCGGGGATCAGGCGTTGCGCTGGCGCACCGCTTCAAACAGGCAGACGCCGGTGGCCACCGAGACGTTGAGCGACGAAACGCTGCCGGCCATCGGAATGCTGATCAGCTCATCGCAATGTTCACGGGTCAGGCGACGCATGCCCTCACCCTCTGCGCCCATCACCAGCGCCATCGGGCCAGTCATTTTGCTCTGGAAGACGGTATGGTCAGCTTCACCTGCGGTGCCGACAACCCAGATGTTGTACTCCTGCAGCAGACGCAGCGTACGCGCCAGGTTGGTGACGCGGATCAACGGCACATTTTCCGCCGCGCCGCTGGCCACTTTTTTGGCGGTGGCGTTCAGAGGGGCAGAACGATCTTTCGGCACGATAATCGCGTGCACACCGGCCGCATCCGCGCTGCGCAGACAGGCGCCCAGATTGTGCGGGTCGGTGACGCCATCCAGCACCAGCAGGAACGGTTTGTCCAGGCTCTGCAGCAGATCCGGCAGATCACCCTCCTGATACTGACGGCCGGGTTTTACCCGTGCCACGATGCCCTGATGCACCCCGCCTTCGACCTGACTGTCGAGCCATTTACGCTCCGCCAGCTGAATAACGATCCCCTGAGCTTCCAGCGCGGCGACCACGGGTTGCAGGCGACGATCGTCGCGGCCTTTGAGGATAAAGACTTCCTGAAAACGTTGTGGAGCACGTTCCAGCAGCGCCTGCACGGCATGGATACCAAAAATAATTTCGCTCATCAATCTGCTCAGTGGTTGGAAATGAAAAGAATAACCGCCCTTTCTCCGGAGAGAAAAGGCGGTGACGCGCCTCAGTCAGACTCAGTCTTTCTTCTGGCGCGCTTCGCCTTTGTGGCGGCGGCGATTTTACGGGTTTTTTCCGAGACGTTTTTACTTTTTTTCTCGCTATTTGCCCCGGCAGATTTGCCTTTGCCTCCCCGGAAGGCGGCGTCCGGCTCGAAGTTAGACTTACGGCTCGCATCACGACGGCGCTTCGCTGGCGCTTTATCGTCACGTTTTGCGCGGTCGCGCGCGGTTTTTCCTTCGCCACGCACCTGCCGCTGACTGGAGATCAGGGCAAAGTCGATTTTACGCTCGTCCATATGCACGGCTTCCACCCGCACTTCCACGGTGTCACCCAGGCGATAGGTGCGCCCGCCCGATTCACCAATCAGACGCTGACCCACCGGGTCAAAACGGTAGTAGTCATTGTCGAGTGAGGAGACATGCACCAGACCATCAATGAAGAGATCGTTTAAGCGCACAAAGAAGCCAAATCCGGTGACGCTGGAGATGACGCCGTTGAACACGTTACCGACCTGATCCTGCATGAAGTCACACTTAAGCCAGTCCGCCACGTCGCGCGTCGCTTCATCTGCGCGGCGCTCGGTCAGGGAGCAGTGCAGGCCCAGTTGCAGCATCTGCGGCATGTCATAGTGATAGCCACCGGTCGCGGTCGTCAGATCTTTGGCGACGCTGCGATCTTTCGGCATCAGGTACTTAATGGCGCGCTGAACCAGCCCTTTGCCTTCATCCTGCTCTTTTGCCAGCAGATATTTGATGGCGCGGTGCAGCGTCAGATCCGGGTAGCGACGGATCGGCGAGGTAAAGTGAGCATAGGAGGAGAGGGCCAGACCGAAGTGGCCGCGGTTCTCCGGATCGTACACCGCCTGTTTCATGGAACGCAGCAGCATGGTCTGCAGCATTTCCGCATCCGGACGATCGGCCACCTGCTTCAGCAGCGCCGCATAGTCAACAGGCTGCGGTTTGTTGCCGCCTGGCAGGCTCAGTCCCAGCTCATTGAGCACGGTACGGAAGCTCTTGATGCTCTCGTCGGTTGGACGATCGTGGTCGCGGAACAGCGCCGGTTCCTGATTTTTCTCCACAAAGCGTGCCGAGGCGATGTTCGCCAGGATCATACACTCTTCGATCAGCTTGTGGGCGTCATTACGGGAGACGCGTTCCACCCGCTCAATACGGCGCTCGGCGTTGAAAATAAACTTCGCCTCTTCCGTCTCAAACGAGATACCGCCGCGCTCTTCGCGTGCAGCATCCAGCGCCTGATAGAGGTTATGCAGCTCTTCAAGATCTTTAACCAGCGGCGCGTATTGCTGACGCAGCTCTTTGTCGCCCTGCAGGATATTCCAGACCTTGTTATAGGTCAGACGCGCATGGGAGTTCATCACGGCTTCATAATGTTTGAAGCCGGTCAGTTTACCCTTGGTCGAAATGGTCATCTCGCACACCATACACAGGCGATCCACCTGCGGGTTAAGCGAACAGAGGCCATTCGACAGCACTTCCGGCAGCATCGGCACCACCTGTGACGGGAAGTAGACCGAGGTGCCGCGCTGATGCGCCTCATCATCCAGTGGCGTGCCCGGACGAACGTAGTAGCTCACATCGGCAATCGCGACCCACAGACGCCAGCCACCCCCGCGCTTTTTCTCACAGTAGACGGCATCATCGAAGTCACGGGCATCTTCACCATCAATGGTGACCAGCGGCAGTTTGCGCAGATCGACGCGGCCTTTTTTCGCCTCTTCCGGCACCTCTTCTTTCAGCTGGCTGATCTGGGCTTCTACCTGCGGCGGCCAGGTGTGCGGAATTTCATGGGTGCGCAGCGCCATATCCACGGCCAGGCTGGTGCCCATATCTTCGCCGAGGATTTCAATCACTTTACCGATCGCTTTGCTGCGGCGGTTCGGGCGCTGTACCAGCTCTACCACCACCACGGAACCCATACGGGCCTGCATCGTCTCTTCTGGCGGGATGAGAATATCGAAACTCAGGCGACTGTCATCCGGCACCACGAAGCCGGCACCGGCATCGGTAAAGTAGCGGCCAACGATCTGATTGTTGCGGGGTTCCTGCACCCGGACCACGCGCGCTTCGCGACGGCCTTTGCGATCGGCACCCAGCGGCTGCGCCAGGATCACGTCACCGTGCATGCAGAATTTCATCTGTTCAGCGGAAAGATAGAGGTCATCTTTCTGACCTTCCGCCCGCAGGAAGCCGTAGCCATCACGATGGCCGATAACTTTACCGCGCAGGAGATCGAGGCGTTCTGGCAGGGCATAACACTGACGGCGGGTGAAGACCAGCTGACCATCACGCTCCATGGCGCGAAGGCGGCGACGCAGCGCCTCAAGCTGCTCTTCATCGTGCAGATTCATCTCTTCAGCCAGCTCTTCACGGCTGGCCGGTTTTTCACGTTTTTCTAATAAAGCCAGGATAAATTCACGGCTTGGAATAGGGTTTTCGTATTTTTCAGCTTCTCTATCCTGAAAAGGATCTTTTGACATAACGGTTCCTCCGATGTCATTTAATATTTATATCCGCCGGCGATTTGGACAGTATGATTTCATAAAGTGGCGTATTGCCTTCGACCAAATCGGCCAGCGTATAGTTATCCAGCTCCTGCAAAAATCGCTGTACTGCATCATGCAGCGCCTGTTTAAGACGGCAGGCGGGCGAAATGGAGCAGGAGGGGCAATCGACTAATTGTAGCGGCTCCATCCTGCGGACCACTTCACCAATCACAATCTGACGCGGCGGCATACCCAGACGAATACCGCCATTTTTACCCCGTGTTGCAGCGACATAGCCCGCCCGGCTCAGCTGATTAATGATTTTGACCATATGGTTACGCGACAAACCGTACGTGTCGGTTACCGCAGTAATATTGGTCTGCTGGCCTTCGGGTAACGAGGCCAGATAAATCAGGGCCCGTAAGCCATAATCAGTAAAACTCGTGAGCTGCACAGTAACCTCAGTGAACCTTCAGGCGTGGCATGACATTGTTCGCCTTACAATGGGTGTCGGGATTAAATCGGATCGCCATTCGATTAACTACGATGATAAACCAGAGTGTGATTGGCCGTGCGTTTTTTTCAGTCAGCACCGGGTTTGACAAGCGAAGGGAAGATAAGTGGCATCAGAGAGTGGAAAAACAAGGGCCGGACAGCGTCCGGCCTCAATCATTATGCGTCGAACGGATCGCGCAGAATCATTGTTTCACTGCGATCGGGACCGGTTGAAATAATATCAATCGGCACACCCGTTACCTCTTCAACGCGCTTGATGTAATCACGCGCCGCCTGAGGTAAACCTTCCAGCGTCTTAACGCCAAACGTTGTCTCGCTCCAGCCTGGCAGCGTTTCGTAGATCGGCTCAATGCCTTCCCAGTTCTCTGCTGCCAGCGGCGTAGAGGTCACTTCGCGGCCATCCGGCATACGGTAAGCGACACAGATTTTCACCTCTTTCAGGCCATCCAGCACGTCCAGCTTGGTCATGCAGAAACCTGACAGGGAGTTGATCTGAACTGCACGGCGAACGGCCACCGCATCCAGCCAGCCGGTACGACGACGACGTCCGGTGGTCGCACCAAACTCGTTGCCCTGTGCACACAGGAACTCACCGGTTTCATCGAACAGCTCGGTCGGGAACGGGCCTGCACCTACGCGGGTGGAGTACGCTTTCACAATACCCAGCACGTAGTCGACATAACGCGGACCGATACCTGAACCGGTCGCCACGCCACCTGCGGTGGTGTTGGACGAGGTCACGTAAGGATAGGTCCCGTGGTCGATATCCAGCAGGGTACCCTGCGCGCCTTCAAACATGATCAGATCGCCACGCTTACGCGCGCTGTCCAGCAGTTCAGAGACGTCAACCACCATGCCGGTCAGGATGTCAGCGACTTCCATCACATCGCTCAGCACTTTGTCGAAATCGACGGCGGGCTCTTTGTAGTACTCCACCAGCTGGAAGTTGTAGAAATCGACCACTTCCTTCAGCTTGGCAGCAAAGGTTTCTTTGTTGAACAGGTCGCTGACGCGCAGTGCGCGACGCGCCACTTTATCTTCATAAGCCGGTCCGATGCCACGGCCGGTGGTACCAATCGCTTTGGCACCGCGCGCACGTTCACGCGCCATGTCCATCGCAACATGATATTGCAGGATCAGCGGACAGGCTTCAGAAATCAGCAGACGTTCACGTACCGGAATCCCGCGCGCTTCCAGACCTTTCATCTCCTTCATTAAGGCTTCAGGAGAGAGCACAACACCGTTACCAATGATGCTGGTCACGTTATCGCGCAGAATGCCAGAAGGGATCAGGTGGAGGACGGTTTTTTCACCGTTGATGACAAGCGTGTGGCCCGCATTGTGGCCGCCTTGATAACGCACAACGTAATTCGCGCGTTCAGTCAGAAGGTCTACAATCTTACCTTTACCTTCGTCACCCCATTGGGTGCCCAGTACGACGACGTTCTTACCCATTTCTCAAAATCACCGATTGCTTAAAAAAGGATTCTACCATCTGATCCCGCTGTTTTCAGCACTTTTAGCATACGATTGCGCGCTTTTTTGCCTGAGTTTTGATCACTACAACATGTTGGGGATTCTGGCGCAAAAAGGCACAATTTAGCCGGTTTCAGCCACGGTTTCAGACGTTGCCGTGCAGACTCAGCATGCAGTAGATGACCATGCCTGCCACCACCAGTCCACCACCGAAACGGTGCAGCAGACGATCCGGTAAGCGGGTCATCGACAGGATCATGCGTCGCCAGAGGCGTGGCATAAACATCGGCCCCAACCCTTCGAGCACTAACACCAGCGCCAGTGCCATCCAGATGCTTGTTTTCATTCTGATACCCAAAAAAAAGGCCGACAACATTGTCGGCCTGTAGGTTATATCAGTTCTTAGCGTGTCGCGTTAGAGGGCGCCTTCATATATCGGAAGAAGTCGCTATCCGGGCTTAACACCATCACGTCCTGATTTTCGCTGAAGCTGTTTTCGTAAGCGCGCAGGCTACGAATAAAGGCGTAGAAGTCAGGATCTTTGCTGAACGCATCGGCAAACAACCGGGCCGTTTCCGCATCACCATCACCGCGGGTGATCAGTGCTTCACGCTGCGCTTCGGCCAGTGTACGCGTGACCTGATAGTCCGCCTGGGCGCGCAGTTTTTCCGCCTCTTCCTGACCCTGTGAACGCTGGCTGCGTGCAACCGCTTCACGCTCAGCGCGCATACGGTTGAAGATCGCATCAGACACTTCGGTCGGCAGGTTGATCTGCTTGATGCGCACATCAACGACCTGAATACCTAACGCGGCCATACTGTTCGGATTCGGAGCGGGCTCATTGCTGTTGGTTTCACGCTCAACACGGGCCGCTGCGCTGGCAATCGCGTCATCCGCCGCTGGCGTCGCCACTTCATCATCGCTGCCGACAGAACCGGTGTTCAGCGCGTCACGCACGTCCGTGGTCAGGCGACCGCGGGAATCCGTAACGATATCTTTCACATCCAGACGGCCCATTTCAGAACGCAGGCGGTCACTGAATTTACGTTTCAGCAGCACTTCCGCCTGAGAAACATCCCCGCCACCGGTGGCCAGGTAGTAACGACTGAAGTCGCTGATACGCCACTTGATGTAGGAGTCCACGATCAGATCTTTCTTCTCTTTGGTGACGAAGCGATCGGCCTGATTGTCCATGGTCTGGATACGTGCATCCAGCGTCTTAACCGTTTCCAGGAATGGGATCTTGAAATGCAGACCCGGCTCAAACACCTGCGGCTTGTTTTCGCCGTCGCGCAGAACTTTACCGAAGCGCAGCACGATGCCGCGCTCGCCTTCCTGCACCACAAACAGCGACGCATAGAGCGCCACCAGCACGACGATAATTAAAAATATTATTGGCTTACGCATCGATTACTCTCTCCCTTCGCGCTGGCTGTCGCTGCGCTGAGCATTCGCCCGGCGCTGATCCATGATGTTGTCCGGACTGTATGACGACGTGTCATTGCGGCTGGCATTGCGATCGGAGAGCGCAGGCAGTGACGAGCTGGTTCCGCCCTTCTGACCGTGCTGGCCGGATGCAGCCTGACCGCCACGCATCAGCTGGTCCAGCGGCAGCATCATCAGATTATTACCGCGATCGTTAACCAGAACTTTGCGGGTATGGCTCAGTACGCGTTCCATGGTCTCAATATAGAGACGCTCCTTGGTGATCTCTGGCGCCGCTTTATACTCCGGCAGAATCTTGGCGAAACGCGCCACTTCACCCTGCGCTTCCAGAACGGTTCGCTCTTTGTAAGCGCGCGCCTCTTCCAGAATACGTTGCGCCTGGCCATTCGCACGAGGCTGAACTTCGTTAGCGTAAGCTTCCGCTTCACGGACGTACTGCTCGCGGTTTTCACGTGCGGCAATAGCGTCATCAAACGCAGATTTCACCTCTTCTGGCGGACGGGCCGCCTGGAAGTTGACGTCCAGTACCGCGATGCCCATGTTGTACGGGCGAATCGTCTCGTCAATTTCACGCTGGGTATCGCTACGCACCACGGTACGGCCTTCGGTGAGGATGCGATCCATGGTGGAACGACCAATTACGCCACGCAGCGCGCTATCAGTCGCCTGACGCAGGCTGTCGTCGGCGCTGGTGACCGCATAAAGATAGCGTTCCGGATCGGTCACGCGGTACTGCACGTTCATCTCTACGCGCACCACGTTTTCGTCGGAGGTCAGCATGACGCCAGACGCCGCCAGTTCACGCACCGACTCGACGTTGACCGCACGAACCTGATCGATGAAGGTCGGCTTCCAGTTCAGACCCGGTTCGACCAGGTGACTGAACTTACCGAAACGCGTGACCACGCCCCGTTCCGCTTCTTTGATGGTGTAGAAACCGCTTGCAGCCCAGATGACGACCGCCGCTACCGCGACGATGCCAGCCAGTTTGCCACCGCTGCCGGAGCCGCGCTGACCGTTATCGCTCTGTTTGCCACCGCCCAGTCCGCCAAGCTTCTTGCTCAGTTTACGGAAGATATCATCCAGATCAGGAGGCCCGGATTCCCGTCCTCCCTTATTCCCCCCAGAGTTGCCGCCTTGATTATTGCTGCTTCCCCACGGGTCGCGGTCCTGTCCGTTATTTCCGGGCTGATTCCACGCCATGTTCTACTCCATTTATTGTAATTACGGTTTTTACCCTTCATTTTTCGGATGCGACAATCGTCGAATGTTAAGGTAAATGCGTTTTGGCAATATCAAACAATGTAACTGGTCAGCGACGGTTCCTGCTTACATAAACGCATCCATTCAATAATGGGCATACGTATCTGCAATCCTACACTGCCGTCTTCTTCATTCCACTCTTTCTCAATCGCCTGCAACTGATAGAAGCGACTGCGAAGTCGCCCCGCTTCCGGTGGCAGACGTAATGCATGCTGAGCAATCTCCCCGGACAGCCGCTCAGAGAGCGCCTGCCAGAGCAACGGAAGGCCTGCACCGGTCTGGGCAGAGAGCCAGACACGAATCGGCAGATTCTCTTCGTTGCGATCGATACGCGGCTCAAATCCGTCGAGCATATCGATTTTATTCATAACCAGTAACGTCGGGATCTCATCCGCCTCAATCTCTTCGAGGACGGCATCGACGGCGGCCATATTATCGGTGACGCGAAGATCGGCGCCATCAACCACGTGCAGCAGCAGCGTCGCCTGGCGTGTCTCCTGCAGCGTGGCTTTAAACGCGGCAACCAGGTCGTGAGGAAGATGGCGAATAAACCCGACCGTGTCCGCCAGCACGACTTCCCCGACATCAGCCACATTCAGACGGCGCAGCGTAGGGTCGAGCGTCGCAAACAGCTGGTCTGCGGCAAAGACGTTGGCCGAGGTCATGGCATTAAAGAGGGTCGATTTGCCGGCGTTGGTATACCCCACCAGCGAAACGGTCGGCACATCCGCTTTGGCACGTGACTGACGCCCCTGTTCGCGCTGCTTTTCAACCCGCTCAAGGCGAGACAGAATCTGGCTGATGCGTCCGCGTAACAGACGGCGGTCTGTTTCTAACTGGGTTTCACCCGGACCCCGCAAACCAATCCCGCCCTTCTGGCGTTCAAGGTGGGTCCAGCCGCGCACCAGACGTGTGGCGAGATGGCGAAGCTGTGCCAGCTCGACCTGCAATTTACCTTCGTGGGTGCGTGCCCGTTGGGCAAAGATATCCAGAATTAAACCGGTGCGATCAATGACCCGGCATTCGCACAGGCGCTCGAGGTTTCTTTCCTGAGCGGGCGTAAGGGCATGATCGAATAAGACGACCGATGCTCCTGTTGTTTTTACCGCATCGGCAATTTCAACGGCTTTTCCTTCACCGACAAAATACTTGGGGTGTGGCGCTTTACGGCTGCCAGTTACCACTTGCAGCGCCTCAACGCCAGCAGAAGAGACCAGGGTTTCGAACTCCTGCAGATCTTCTACTTCTTTGTCTTGGGAGAACCAGATGTGTACCAGTACGGCCTGCTCACCGGCATCATAACGGTCAAACAAGCTATAACCTCGCTAAAATAAAAGACCAGGACGGAAAACCACTGTTCTCCGATCCTGGCTGTACGGCAACGCGTTACTCTGCGTTATCACCGTCTTGTTGTGGCTGTGGCTGTGCAGATGTGTTGCTGCCACCATGATGGTAATTATTGCTGCCGCCACCGGTATTATTGCTATGGTGAGAAACCGGGCGTGAAGGAACAACGGTAGAAATGGCGTGTTTATAAACCATCTGACTTACCGTGTTTTTCAACAAAATGACGAACTGATCAAATGACTCAATCTGACCCTGCAGCTTAATACCGTTAACCAGATAAATCGAAACCGGAACACGTTCACGACGCAGTGCGTTCAAAAACGGGTCTTGTAATGATTGCCCCTTAGCCATTCTATCTTTTCCTTATATGCTTGTTGTTTGTTGCTCGTAGAACCTATGGTTCTGAAAAAAACTGCGTAAAAATTTGCGCACGATAACTCATCAATTGTACACAATCACCCATGCTTCGCACTAAGAACCTGTAACACCGTATCACGCGCCAGCCGGGGCTCGTCACTGTCAAGCCAGTGAACGTTTTCCCAGCCACGTAACCAGGTCATCTGTCTCTTAGCGAGCTGCCGGGTTGCGCAAATTCCCCGATAAACCATCTCGCTGTAATCGATTTCGCCTGATAAATAAGACCACATCTGACGATAGCCAACACAACGAATGGAAGGCATGTCCGTATGCAAATCACCTCGTGCAAACAGGGCCCGAGCCTCCGCTTCAAATCCTGACGCCAACATCTGCTCAAAACGTAACGCGATGCGCTGGTGCAGCAGTTCACGGCTCGCGGGGGCGATGGCAAACTGATGCACGTCGTAGGGTAACGCTTCACCGGAGGTTTTTGTCAGTTCCGTTAAAGTTTTACCCGAAATAAAAAAAACTTCCAGTGCTCGCGAAAGTCTCTGCGGATCATTCGGATGAATACGACTACCAGCAACCGGGTCGATCTCACACAGCTGGCGGTGCAAAGCTTCCCAGCCTTTTTCACGCGCCGTTTGCTCTATCTGCTGACGAACGTCAGGATCGGCCGAGGGCAACGGCGACAATCCTTCAAGTAACGCCTTGAAGTAGAGCATGGTTCCACCAACAAGCAACGGAATTCGTCCAGCCTGAACGATATCCGCCATTTCTGCTAAAGCATCGCGCCGGAACTCCGCAGCCGAATAGGCTTCTGCGGGATCGCGGATGTCGAGCAGACGATGGGGGGCCACTGCTAACTCCTCAGCCGACGGTTTTGCCGTACCAATATCCATCTGACGATAGATTAAGGCAGAATCGACGCTGATTAGTTCCACCGGTAACTGCCTGCGCAGTTCAATGGCTAATGCGGTTTTACCCGATGCAGTGGGTCCCATCAAAAAAATCGCCTTTGGCCGGCCAGCCTGGTTCAGTTCACTCATGCTTCAACGCGTTAATCGCGCTCTCAATCTCTAAGGGCTGTAACAAGCCTGAAGGTGGCGATTTCAGTAGCTGTGGGCAGAGCCGTTCGAGCTCTGCCAGCAGGTTGATCGCCTGTGAGTGATTCCAGTCGGAGGACGCTGCATCCTGACGCCGTGCCAGCCACTGGGCCAGCTGCGTCGCAGAGTTCTCCTGCTGCCGGGCGAGATAGCCTAACAGTTCAGGAATCAAGATTTGTAAATTTTGTGTTCGTAACGGTAAAGGCACCGCACGCAGGGTCACGTGGTCACCGTCAGGCTGCAGATCGATACCCATCTGACTGAGCAGACTGCTGTTTTCTTTGGCGGCCTGACACTCCTCCCGCGCCATTTTCAGGCGCACCGGAATCAGAAGGGGCTGTGGTTTAAGCCCCTCTTCGCCCGGTTCGAGCTGCGCCTGCTTCAGCCAGCGCGCCGCGACAGGCAGCGCCATCAGGAACAGTTTCTGGTCCTGTTCCAGCAGCGCATAGTGGTTCTGCAGGACGGTCAGCACCCGGCCAAAACTCTGCGCATGGGCCGCCAGCGGCGTGGCTTTCTCCGGCTGACGCCGCGCAGCCGGTTCGCGGGCTTCAGGCGCCGCCGCACTGGCGGCAGGCGTTTTCAGCAGCTGCTGATAAACCGCGCCTTCACGCTGACGATAGACGTTCTCTTTGTTTTGCCATGCGGGGGCTGGCTCACGGGCGGGCGCGGCCGGTCGCTTCTCACTGGCGGAGGTCGCAGGCTGGGCAAAATGGTTGCCCCCGGCGGCCTGACGATTCTCCGGCTGCCAGCGTGGGGCCGGTTCTTCTGCTTTCAGCGCGGGCAATGCTGGTGCGGCAACCGCCTGAAGCGCGCTGACCACGCCCTGATAAATAAAGTCATGCACCAGACGTGACTGATGAAACCGTACTTCGTGTTTGGCCGGATGGACGTTGACATCCACCTGATGCGGATCGATCTCCAGATAGAGCACGTAAGCGGGTTGCTGCTCATCCTGCAGCTGGTCCTGAAAAGCCTGGCGGATAGCGTGGTTGATCAGCCTGTCACGCATCATGCGGCCATTGACGTAGCAATATTGCAGCTCGCTGACCTGACGCGACCCGGCGGGATCGGCGACCCAGCCGCGCAGCGAAAGATCGTCATGTTGCCAGTCGATGCGCAGCGCATGCTGCATAAAGGTGGTGCCGCAGATGGCGGCCAGCCGCCGTTCGCGCTGACTCTCCTCGCTGACGGCCCGATACTGACGCATCATTTTGCCGTTGTGGCTGAGCGAAAAGGCGACATCAAACCGCGCCAGCGCAATACGACGAATCACCTCGTCAATGTGACCAAATTCGGTTTTCTCGGTGCGCATGAATCTGCGCCGCGCGGGGGTGTTATAAAACAGGTCCAGCACTTCCAGCGTGGTGCCGCAGGGGTGCGCAGCCGGCTTGACCGTCACCGCCATCTCACGCCCTTCGGCATAAGCCTGCCAGGCTTCGGTCTGATCGGCAGTACGCGAGGTTAAGGTCAGGCGGGAGACCGAACTGATACTGGCCAGCGCTTCGCCCCGGAACCCCAGACTCATGATCGCCTCCAGGTCATCCAGCGAGGCAATTTTACTGGTGGCGTGCCGGGCGAGCGCCATTGAGAGTTCGCTTTTCACGATGCCGCAGCCGTTGTCACGGATGCGGATAAGCTTTGCGCCCCCTTTTTCAATATCAACGTCAATGCGCGTTGCGCCAGCATCAAGGCTGTTTTCCACCAGCTCTTTTACAACCGATGCAGGACGCTCAACCACTTCCCCCGCCGCAATCTGGTTTGCCAGCTGAGGCGGTAAAATTTGTATCGGCATGGTGGATATCCTTTTGGCTGACAGCCCGGCGCGTAGCCGGGCGAACAATCAGGATGCAGGGATTTTCAGGTTCTGCCCCAACATTACGTTGGTCGACTTCAGATTATTGGTCTGCATTATCGCTTTTGGACTGACGCCATAGTGTGCGGCGATACCGGTCAGGGAATCCCCGACGACCACTTTGTGCCGCACAACACCCCGGGCGCGGGTCGTGCGGCTGGCCGTGGCAGTGGCGGGCACCTTCAGCCGCTGTCCGACCCAGACCACATCCCGCTTCAGCGTATTCAGCTCACGCAGCGTCGCCATACTGACGCCATACTTCGCGGCAATACCGGAAAGCGTCTCACCGCGCGTCACCGTATGACGCTGCGTTGCCCCGGTATATTGCGTCACCCCGGTCGCCGGGTTGCTGGCGACGCTAACCGCCGGCGACGAGCCCAGCGGCCGGTTTTCCTCCTTTGGGATGGATTGCAGCGGGTGCGCCAGGAAATAAGTGCGCAGACCTTTGTAGATCGACTGCGCAATCTTATCCTGGTGTGCGCTACTGCCAAGCAGTCGCTCCTCCGAGGAATTACTGATGAAGCCGGTTTCCACCAGCAGAGAAGGAATGTCAGGTGAACGCAGCACGCCCAGGCTGGCATGTTCAGGCAGCCGTTTATGCAGCGAGGTGACGCCGCGCAGCTGCTGCAACACTTTCTGCGCGATGTCATACCCGACGCGCTGCGAGTGACCAAACTGCAGGTCCAGCACCGCCTGGCTGAGGTAGGGATCCGCCTGGCTGTTAGCCAGCAGGTCGCCTGCGCCGCCCAGCAGCTCAGACTGTTTCTCTTTCTGCTCCAGCCAGTTAGCCATCTCGTTATTGGCACGGCGGTTGGATAAGACCCAGACCGATGCACCGGTGGCTGCGTGGCTCGGTGCCGCATCCGCATGGATTGACACCAGCACGTTCGCATTGGCTTTACGCGCCACGTCAGAACGGCCCATCACCGAGATAAAATAGTCACCATCGCGGGTCAGAACGCCTTTAAACATCGGATCGTTGTTCAGCAGCACCCGCAGTTTACGCGCAATCGCGATAGTGACGTTCTTCTCCTGCAGCCCGCGCTGTCCGATGGCGCCCGGATCCTGACCGCCATGCCCGGCGTCAATCGCCACAATCACCGTGTCGTTGTGGCTGACCGTCGCGCCAGGGCGTACCGTGCTGGCAGAACTGCTCACTGAGGTAACCGGATTGGCGTTAAACGGATTGGCAGCGGCACTCTGGACGGGCGCTCGCGACGGGGCTGTCACCGGAGCGGGTGCACTGCGCGTCACCGCCGGCGCTTTACCGGTAATCGTGAAGACCACGCTGTAGCTGTTGCCATTGCGCTGGGTAACCGCACGGGTTTTCCCCGCCTGCGTCAGCTCAAACACCAGCCGCACGCTCTGTTTATCTTTCGGGGTACTGGTCCGAATCCGCTTTACGATATTTTCCCCGCTAAAGTTCAGCGGCAGCCCCTGAACCACGCCGCTCTGGCGCACATCAAGCACCACACGATCGGGATTGCGCAGCGGGAAGAAGCCGTAAACAGGCTGTCCGGCAAAGTTCAGGGTAATGGTGGCCTGGCTGTCGCCGTTAGCCACTTTAATATCGGACAACGTGGCGGCAAACAGCGGCGTACAGACCAGCAGCAGCAGTGTCACCAGCGCGATTTTCATCCGTGACATCATGCCTGATCCCTGCCCTGGTCAACGTGTTCAATCCATTGCTGTCCGGCTGCGGATTGTGCCGTCAGCTCCGCTTCCCGCGCCTCACCCACATAGCGCAGCGTCAGTGTGACATCGGGCGACGGCAGAAAACCTGCGCCCTGCTGCGGCCATTCGACCAGACAGATTGCCTCGCCGCTGAAATAGTCGCGGATCCCCATGAACTCCAGCTCTTCGGGATCGGCCAGGCGGTAGAGGTCAAAATGATAAAGGGTGCGATCACCCAGCGCATAAGGCTCCACCAGCGTGTAAGTGGGGCTTTTAACGTTGCCCTGATGGCCAAGCGCCTGAAGAAAGCCGCGGCTGAAGGTGGTTTTACCCGCCCCCAGATCGCCATAGAGATAAATCACTGCCGCGCTTCCACAGGCGCGCGCCAGCTGAGCGCCCAAACTGAGCGTAGCCGCCTCATCGGGCAAAGAGATAACACAGGTCTTCATGCTTCTTTATTCATCTCAGGATTAACAAACTGCCACAGTAGATCCAGTAAATCTGTTGCCAGCATACCGCGCGTGCCGCGTTGTGCCGCCACCGCATCGGCTGCGGCACCATGCGCCACACAGCCAGCGCAGGCCGCCCCGAACAGCGGCAGTTGCTGACCCATCAGCGAGGCAATGATGCCACTCAACAGGTCGCCCATACCGCCGGAGGCCATACCGGCATTGCCCACATCAGCAAAGGCCATTTCGCCCTGCTCGCTGGCAATAATCGTACCGGCACCTTTCAGTACCACTACGCCACCATATTGCTGCGCCAGTCTCTGCGCTGCATGTAAGCGGTCACTCTCAATTTCACTGGTCTCGATATTCAGCAAACGTGCCGCTTCGCCAGGATGCGGCGTAATGATGCGATTCTGACGTTTCTCCGCACTGATTGCCAGCAGGTTGAGTGCATCTGCGTCCCAAAGCATCGGCTTTTCACTGCCTGCCACTGCTTTCAGCGCCTGCTTACCCCACTCGCGCTGTCCTAAACCAGGCCCGACCGCGATGACATCGGCCCACTCCAGCGCCTCTTTCAGGCGTTCATCGGCCAGTTCATCGACCATCACTTCGGGGCGGGCTGTCAGGATCGGGATAATGTTATCTTTGTGAGTGAGTACTCGCACCAACCCACTGCCGGTGCGCAACGCGGCCTCAGCCGTCATGCGCACTGCCCCGGCCGTTCCGGCATCGCCTCCGACGACCAGCAGACGGCCATGGTTGCCTTTATGCGAGGTGGGTTTGCGCGGCTTGAGCCAGCGGGTCAGTGCACTGGCATCATAACGCGCCATCGGCGCAGTTTCTCCCGCGAGAAACGTCGTCAGGCCAAGGTCGGCATAATAGAGCGTGCCGATAACGTCGCGGGCTTTGCCGGTAAGCTGGCCTGGCTTCAGCGCCACGACGCTCAGGGTATGCGTGGCGTTAATCACCTCACCGGGCGTCGTGCCGTTTCGCGCGGATAAGCCGGACGGCATGTCGATGGCGAGGATCGGTGCCGCGTGGGCGTTTGCCTGCTGAATCAGCGTGGCATAGGGTTCCGCAGGCGCGCGCTGTGTGCCGGTGCCCAGCAGCGCATCGACAATCACATCCACCTGCTCTGGCCAGGCCGCACCAGCCGCATGGATCTCGCCGCCCGCATCCAGCCAGGCGTCCCGGGCGCGCTGCGCCTCTTCCGGTAACGCTTTTTCACTGTCACACGCCAGCAGCGTGATGGTTTTACCCGCGGCCTGTCCCAGTCGGGCCAGCACATAGCCATCCCCGCCATTGTTACCGTGGCCGCACAAAATCAGCCAGTGGCGGGCGTCAGGCCAGTGCCGGTTCAGATGCTCATAGGCGGCCTGCCCGGCGCGCAGCATCAGTTCATAGAGGGTAATGCCAAGGGCATCGGCTCCCTGCTGCTCAAGCTGCGCCACCGCCTGCGCAGGCCAGACAGAATATGGTAAACTGCGGTCGTTTCTCTTAGAATCCTGGTCACTCATGTCATACCCTCTCGATCTTCATCAGTTCGCACAACAGATTAAACAGTGGGGAT
This sequence comes from Type-F symbiont of Plautia stali, assembly GCF_059731105.1. NCBI lineage: Bacteria > Pseudomonadati > Pseudomonadota > Gammaproteobacteria > Enterobacterales > Enterobacteriaceae > Type-F symbiont of Plautia stali. The sequence continues at coordinate 3,614,598 of NZ_AP035909.1, forward strand.
TAGATCTCGGCTTTCAGCAGGTCGGCATCACCGATACCGATCTCAGTGCGGAAGAGCCGCGCCTGCAGGCGTGGCTGGAGAAGCAGTATCATGGCGAGATGGAGTGGATGGCGCGACATGGCATGATGCGGGCGCGTCCGCATGAACTGCTTCCCGGCACGCTGCGCGTCATCAGCGTTCGCATGAACTACCTTCCGGCCAAAGCCGCCTTTGCCAGCACGCTGAAAAATCCCCGACTGGGCTATGTCAGCCGTTATGCATTAGGCCGCGATTACCACAAAGTATTGCGCAATCGCCTGAAAAAGCTCGGAGAAATGATCCAGCAGCATTGCAGCGAGCTTAACTTCCGGCCCTTTGTGGACTCGGCCCCGCTGCTTGAGCGACCGCTGGCAGCTAAAGCAGGACTGGGCTGGACCGGCAAACATTCGCTGATTCTGAATCGTGAAGCTGGCTCGTGGTTTTTCCTTGGCGAGCTGCTGATCGATATACCCCTGCCGATTGATACGCCGCAGCAGGAGCAGTGTGGCCGCTGTGTCGCCTGCATGACCATCTGCCCGACCAGCGCTATCGTTGAGCCTTACGTCGTGGATGCCCGCCGCTGTATTTCCTATCTCACTATCGAGCTGGAAGGAGCGATCCCGGAAGCGTTTCGCCCGCTGATGGGCAACCGGATTTATGGCTGTGATGACTGCCAGTTGATCTGTCCGTGGAATCGTTACGGGCAACTCAGCGATGAAAGTGACTTCTCTCCCCGCGCGGCCCTGCATGCACCGGAGCTTATCGATCTGTTTCAGTGGGATGAGGCGAAATTTTTGCGTATCACCGAAGGCTCGGCAATTCGACGGATTGGTCATTTGCGCTGGCTGCGTAATATTGCGGTGGCGCTGGGTAATGCGCCCTGGTCAGCGGATATTGTGCCAGTACTGGAACAGCGGCTCGGAGAGAGTGAACTGCTGGATGAACATATTCTGTGGGCGGTCGCCTGTCAGCAGCAGAAACGCCAGCAACTCGTCGTGGACGTGCAGCCTGCTCAGCAGAAACGTCTGGTGCGTGCCGTTGAAAAAGGTTTACCCCGTGATGCGTGATTAACCAGCCAGCCGGCAGTTTATCGTTTTCCACACGCTGTGAATAAAAATAAAAAGCTGTTGTCATTCAACTGCAATAACGGGCGTTTCACGCTGGAATAACAAATTGAAATATCCTCATAATCATAAATATCAACAACTTAAGAAAAAGTTGTGTTTATTTAATAATGAGTCTACCGCTTCGTTTTAAAGATAAAGCTGTGGATAACTCTGTTCAGAAACATTTTACAGATCGCCGTAAAAGGCGCAGACGATGGGGTGCCGTGCTGTGGATAACCTTAGGCTGACAATCAAAATCAGACGACGATAAACCGTCGGATAACTGATCACAATGAGGTTGATGTTAAATCTGGAGCGGGAAACGAGACTCGAACTCGCGACCCCGACCTTGGCAAGGTCGTGCTCTACCAACTGAGCTATTCCCGCATAGAAGGGCACTGCTAAACAAAACTGGAGCGGGAAACGAGACTCGAACTCGCGACCCCGACCTTGGCAAGGTCGTGCTCTACCAACTGAGCTATTCCCGCAAAGAGGGTACTGCTGATTAAAACTGGAGCGGGAAACGAGACTCGAACTCGCGACCCCGACCTTGGCAAGGTCGTGCTCTACCAACTGAGCTATTCCCGCGCCTTGTACCGACACTAAATTCTTCACCGGTACGGGGTGCGCATTATACGAGAAATCGTTGCTGCTGCAAGCGTCTGAAAGCAGAATTTTTCGTTTTCAGCGCGTTTGCCGATTAAATCGGCAACCTGGCGATTTCATGCGCACCCTTCGCGGATTAAAGCTGCAAAAAGTGTTCGCGGTAGTAAGCGAGCTCCGCCACTGACTCGCGGATATCATCCAGCGCCTGGTGTGTGCCGCCTTTTTTGAAGCCTGGCAGGATAGAGGGTTTCCAGCGGCGGGCCAGCTCTTTCAGGGTGCTGACATCCAGATAGCGATAGTGGAAGTACGCCTCCAGCTCAGGCATGTACTTAAACAGGAAGCGCCGATCCTGCCCGATGCTGTTGCCGCAGATAGGCGAGGTGTTCGCCGGCACCCACTGCTTCAGAAATTCCAGGGTAGCCAGCTCCGCCGCGCGATCGTCAATCGTGCTCGCCTTCACCCGCTCAACCAGACCGCTGTTGGTATGGGTGCGGACATTCCACTCATCCATCAGCGCCAGCTGCGCGTCAGACTGATGAACCGCGATAACCGGCCCTTCCGCCAGAATGTTCAGGTTGGCATCAGTCACCAGGGTCGCAATCTCAATAATACGGTCGTGAGCCGGATCAAGCCCGGTCATCTCAAGATCAATCCAGATCAGGTTCTGTTCATTTCCAGTAGCCATGCTGTTTCCTGCGGTTGCTATAGTCGTCATTCACGATGAATAAGGTGTATCATAGACGTTTTGCCCAGCCGGGCGAAATCTGGCTAATGCTGTGAGGGTGAGTGAGTAAAAATAAACTGTCGAAGGGCCAACAACGCCGCGTAAGCGCTAACCACGATCGCCGTCTCAATCAGCGTAAAGAGCGCCCGGAAGCGGACGACAACCTGTTTGGGGAAGCCGCAGATGGGGTTGTTGTCAGCCGTTTCGGCATGCACGCTGACGTTGAGGATAGCGCAGGCGTTGCCCACCGCTGCAATATCCGCCGCACGATCCGTTCGCTGGTGACCGGCGATCGGGTGCTGTGGCGTCCGGCAACCAGCGGCGGCAAAGGGATTGTGGAAGCGGTGCATGAACGCACCAGCGTGCTGACCCGTCCCGATTTTTATGACGGTGTGAAGCCGATGGCGGCCAACATCGATCAGATCATTATTGTCTCTGCGATCCTGCCGGAGCTGTCGCTTAACATCATCGATCGCTATCTGGTGGCCAGCGAGACCCTGGAGATCGAGCCGCTACTGGTCCTCAACAAAACCGATCTGCTGGATGAGCGCGCACGCGCCGTGGTCGATGAGCAGATGGATATCTACCGTGCGATTGGCTATCGCGTAGTGATGGTCTCCAGCCGGGCGAAAAATGGCCTGGACGATCTCGAAGCCGCCTTAACCGATCGCGTCAGTATCTTTGCCGGTCAGTCCGGCGTCGGCAAGTCGAGCCTGCTGAACGCCCTGCTCGGCTTCGACAAAGAAGAGCAGCTCGCGATTCTGACCAACGAGGTGTCAGACGGCTCCGGCTTAGGTCAGCACACCACCACCGCCTCACGGCTCTATCACTTCCCGCACGGCGGGGATGTTATCGACTCACCCGGCGTGCGCGAGTTCGGCTTATGGCACCTGGAGCCGGAACAGATTACCCGCGGATTTGTCGAATTTCGCGCCTTCCTGGGTGCATGCAAATTCCGCGACTGCAAACATGGCAGCGACCCGGGCTGTGCGATTCGCGAAGCGGTGGAAGCCGGTAAAATTCATCGCTCCCGTTTCGACAACTACCACCGTATCCTGGAGAGCATGGCGCAGGTAAAAACGCGTAAAAATTTCCCTGACGGTGAGAGTTAACCGGTATAACCGCGTGATCCGGTCTGACCAGAAGATTTTGCGAGGTGCCTTCGATTAGGCGACCCAGACCGTGCAGCATGCGCGGAATCAGGTATAGTCGCCATCAGAACGGGGCACTGCTACAATCCGCTTCCTTTTTTTCAACGTCATAAAATAGCCAGGAGGCTAAGGTGTTTGATCGTTTAAAACTCGGCTTGAATCATATTCTCCCGAAGAAATGGCTGACTGAACTCGCCGGTTGGGGCGCCAGTCGCCGCGGTGGTTGGTTGACCAAACTGGTCATTGACATCTTTGTCTGGTTTTACAAAGTCGACATGGCGGAAGCACGAAAGCCCGACACCGCCAGCTATCGGACGTTTAATGACTTTTTCGTGCGTCCGCTGAAAGAGGATGCGCGTCCGGTGGATGCTGACGCCAGCCTGATCGCCCTGCCCGCAGATGGCGCTATCAGCCAGCTCGGCCACATCGACGGTGACCAGATTTTCCAGGCCAAAGGTCATCACTACTCGCTTGAAGCACTGCTGGCGGGTGATGAGCGAATGGCGGCCCGGTTTGTGGAGGGCGAATTCGTCACGACCTATCTGGCCCCGCGTGATTATCACCGCGTTCATATGCCGTGCAACGGTATCCTGCGTGAGATGATCTATGTGCCTGGCGATCTCTACTCGGTCAATCCGCTGACCGCGCGTAACATCCCGAATCTGTTCGCCCGTAACGAACGCGTCATCTGCTACTTTGAAACCGATATCGGGCCGATGGTGCAGATCCTGGTGGGCGCCACCATTGTTGGCAGTATCGAAACCGTCTGGGCAGGCACGATTACGCCACCGCGTGAAGGCGTAATTAAGCGCTGGCACTATCCGGCAGCGGATGATGAAGGCGCCGTGGTCCTGCTGAAAGGTCAGGAGATGGGTCGCTTCAAACTCGGCTCTACCGTCATCAACCTGTTCGCACCGGGCCGCGTTAAACTGGCTGAAAGCCTGGAAGCGGAAAGTAAAACCCGTCTGGGACAACCGCTGGCCCTGGCGCTGCCGGTCGCGACAGACCTCTCCGACGTCATCGTCGACTAAATTGAGTGTCCTCCGTGCGTTCGATTCTCCTTCTGCTGCTGAGCCTCTGGCTCAGCAGCCCGGCCTTTGCGGCCAGCCTTCCTGACGCCAGCCAGCTCAAACAGCAGCTGGAAGAGATAAAATCGGCCAAAAGCTCGCCCGCGCAGGCAGAGCAGATCCAGTCGATTGAAGCCGCCCTGAATTTCCTCTCTGAACGTGATGACTCCCTGGAGCGCGCAGCGCAGTATCAGCAGGTCATTGATGATTTTCCGCGTCTGGCGCGGGAGTTGCGTCAGCAGATCGCCACGCTCAGCGACAGCGGAAAAACAGTGCGCAGTAATATGAGCAGCGCCGAACTGGATCAGGAGATCCTGCAGGTCAGCAGTCAGCTTCTGGAAGAGGGGCGGCAGGCGCGCCAGGAGCAGGATCGGGCGCGGGAAATCAGTGATTCGCTGTCGCAACTGCCGCAGCAGCAGACGGATGCCCGCCGGGCGATGACGGAGAGTGAGCGTCGTCTGCAGAGTGCCAGCAACAGCAGCTCACCGCAGGGGCAGCTTCAGCTGGCGGCTCGCCAGGCGGAAAATGCGGCGAATAAAGCACTCGTCGATGAGCTTGACCTGGCACAACTCTCTGCCAATAACCGTCAGGAACTGGCGCGGATGCGGGCGGAAGCCCATCAGCGTAAAGCAACGCAGCTGGATAACTACCTGCAGGCGCTGCGCAATCAACTCAATGACCAGCGGCAACGCGAAGCCGAAGTTGCGCTGGCCCGCACCGAGCAGCTGGCAGAAAACAGCGGTGATTTGCCGCAGGACATCAGCGATCAGTTCCGGGTTAACCGTGAACTCTCTGTCGCTCTGAATCAGCAGGCGCAGCGGATGGATCTGGTCGCGTCGCAACAGCGTCTCGCCACTAACCAGATCATTCAGGTTCGTCAGGCTCTCTCGACGCTGCGTGAGCAGTCGCAGTGGCTGGGTGCCTCTAACCTGCTGGGTGAAGCGCTGCGGGCACAGGTTGCGCGACTGCCCGAGATGCCAAAGTCCCAGCAGATTGACAGCGAGATGGCGCAACTTCGCGTGCAGCGTCTCTACTACGAAGATCTGATGGCGCAGCAGGAAACCCTGCGTAAGGGGCATCAGGCCAATGGTCAGCCCTTTACCGCCGAGCAGAAGCGTATCCTCGATGCGCAACTCCGCACCCAGCGTGAACTGCTCAATTCGCTGATCTCCGGCTGTGACACGCTGATTCTGGAGATCACCAAGCTGAAGGTCGGCAATACTCAGCTTCAGGATGCGCTCAGTGAAGTCAAAGATGCGACGCACCGCTATCTCTTCTGGACCGCCGACGTCAGCCCGATTGGGCTGAGCTATCCGCTGGACCTGGCGAGAGATCTTTCCCGACTGCTGTCGCTGGATACGCTGGGTCAGCTTGGGAAAGCGATAGCAATGATGTTTACCAGTCGCAACACGGTGCTGCCAATTATTGGTGCGCTGCTGCTGGTTGGCTTCAGTATCAGTTCGCGCCGCCACTTCAATGCTTTTCTGGATCGTTCTGCCAGCAAAGTCGGCAAAGTGACACAGGATCGCTTTCGTCTGACCATCCGCACCGTGTTCTGGTCGATTCTGGTGGCGCTGCCGCTGCCGGTGTTGTGGGGTACGCTGGGGTATGGCCTGCAGAACGCCTGGCCCTACCCTATCGCAGTGGCGATTGGTGATGGCATTACCGCCACGCTGCCGCTGCTGTGGGCATTCATGATCAGCGCCGCCTTTGCCCGCCCCAACGGACTATTCATCGTCCATTTCCGCTGGCCGCAGAACCGGGTCGCGCGCGCCATGCGCTACTACTCGCTGAGTATCGGGCTGATTGTGCCGCTGATCATGTTGCTTATCGCGTTTGGTAATCTTGAAGACCGGAAGTTCTCAGCATCGCTGGGCCGCCTCTGTTTCATCCTAATCTGCGGGGCCATCAGCATCGTCACCGTCAGCCTGAAGCGTTCCGGCATCCCGCTCTATCTCGATAAAGAGGGAAACGGCGATAACATAGTGAACCGGATGCTCTGGAACATGATGATCGCCATGCCGCTGATGGCAGCCCTCGCCTCTGCCGTAGGGTATCTGGCGACCGCGCAGGCGCTGCTGGCCCGTCTGGAAACCTCAGTCGCTATCTGGTTCCTGCTGCTGGTCATCTATCACATCATCCGCCGCTGGATGCTGATTCAGCGGCGGCGTCTGGGCTTTGATCGCGCCCGTCAGCGCCGTGCCGATATGCTGGCGAACCGGGCGCGCAGTGAAGAAGAGAAAGAGCAAGGCACCCAGAACACCGACGCGATTGAAGTCGAGGAGCCGGTGATCGACCTGGATGCGATCAGTGCGCAGTCGCTGCGGCTGGTGCGCTCCCTTCTGACATTGATCGCCCTGGTCTCGGTGATTGTCCTGTGGTCGGAAATTCACTCGGCCTTCGGCTTCCTGGAGAATATCCAGCTGTGGGATGTCAGTACCTCCGTGCAGGGCGTGGAGTCGATTCAGCCGATTACCCTGGGGTCGGTGCTGATTGCTATTCTGGTGTTTATCATCACGACTCAGCTGGTGCGCAACATGCCAGCTCTGCTTGAGCTGGCGCTGTTACAGCATCTTAATCTGACGCCGGGCACCGGCTACGCCATCACCACACTGACTAAATATCTGCTGCTGCTGATTGGCGGACTGATTGGTTTCTCCATGATCGGCATCGAGTGGTCGAAGCTGCAGTGGCTGGTTGCCGCATTAGGTGTGGGACTGGGGTTTGGTTTGCAGGAGATTTTTGCCAACTTTATCTCAGGCCTGATCATTCTGTTTGAAAAACCGATTCGTATTGGCGACACCGTGACGATTCGCGACCTGACCGGCAGCATTACGCGGATCAACACCCGTGCCACCACCATTACCGACTGGGACCGCAAAGAGATTATCGTGCCGAATAAGGCCTTTATCACCGAACAGTTTATTAACTGGTCGCTCTCCGATTCCGTTACGCGTGTGGTGCTTACCATCCCGGCCCCGGCCAAAGTGAGCAGCGAACAGGTCACCACCATCCTGACGCAGGCGGCGGAACGCTGCAGTTATGTGCTGGATACACCGCAGCCGGAAGCCTTCCTGGTCGATTTGCAGCAGGGGATTCAGCTGTTTGAACTCCGGGTGCATGCCGCTGAGATGGGACATCGTATGCCCCTGCGTCACGAGCTGCATCAGCTCATCCTGCGCGGATTTGAGCAGCACGGTATTGAGATGCCGTTCCCGCCTTTCCAGATGCGCATGGAGACCCTGGGTAAGAAGCTGCCTGCCAGTAACGGGACACCGGCGGCCCGTGCCTATAAATCGGGTGGCCTGTAAGAGAGCATGCCTGGCAGGGTCGGGGAAATGTGAAGTTAAGCTGATAAAGTGTGCGCAGGGTGAATTTAACCGCGACGAATAAACCTGAAGCGAGGGGAACACGGTCAGAAGAGGAAAGCGTCCCGCACCAGGGATGGTGCGGGCCGAGCGTGTCATGGATGACGGCTTTTGCGTCTTTCCGATCTGACCGTGTTCCCCGCGCAGGCACACTCTCACAGCCAGATGAACCCGAATTTGTCACAAACAAAACGCCCGACGAAAGCCGGGCGTTTTCAGTCAGCGACGTCTGCTACTGCTTAACGAACGCCTCTCCCTGTTCGATATCTTTCTTCAGGGTTTCCAGCATGCCTGACAGCGCCTGCTGCTCATACGCACTGAGTGTGCCGATCGGCTTGCGTTCAGCAATCCCGTTTTTACCCAGCAGCAGCGGCTGTGAGAAGAAGCGCGCATGTTCGCCCTCGCCTTCCACATAGGCACACTCCACCACGTTCGCTTCGCCATTCAGCGCGCGTACCAGTGACAGCCCGAAACGCGCAGCTGCCTGCCCCATCGACAGCGTGGCCGAACCGCCACCGGCTTTGGCTTCCACGACCTCGGTGCCGGCGTTCTGAATACGTTTGGTCAGATCCGCCACCTCCTGATCGCTGAAGCTCACCCCTTTGACCTGAGAGAGCAGCGGCAGAATGGTCACGCCAGAGTGGCCGCCAATCACCGGTACTTCAACCTGGTCAGGCTGCTTGCCTTTCAGCGCCGCGACAAAAGTATTGGCGCGAATGATATCCAGCGTGGTGACGCCAAACAGACGGTTCTTATCGTAGACGCCATGCTTTTTCAGCACTTCCGCCGCGATAGCAACGGTGGTGTTGACGGGGTTAGTGATCACCCCGATCAGGGCTTTTGGCGCGGTTGCCGCCACCTGTTCTATCAGGTTACGGACGATACCGGCGTTAACATTAAACAGGTCCGCACGATCCATACCGGGTTTGCGTGCGACACCTGCTGAAATCAGGACCACGTCGGCACCTTTCAGGGCTGGCGTCGCGTCTTCTCCGCTGAACCCTTCAATAGTGACGGCAGTGGGAATATGGCTGAGATCAACGGCAACACCCGGTGTCACCGGGGCGATGTCATACAGTGAGAGTGCTGAACCTGCCGGAAGCTGGGTTTTGAGCAGAAGTGCGAGCGCCTGGCCTATGCCGCCAGCGGCACCGAGAACGGCAACTTTCATTCTTGACTCCTTATTAAGGTGGGGCAGAGATGGGCCGAAATTCTATCTGTGTCAGACCTTAATCAACTGCTCAGGCGATAATGATAATCCGCTGTTAATTCTACGTGTTTTCACACTTAATCGCCGGATTCAAAAGTTACTTATCATGTCGCCTGAATGACCGACAACCGTGCCGTCGTCAGACAGAGAACGGCTATGTTCGTTTTCTGTTACTACACCACCAATAGTATAACAACTTTGCAACCTTCGCCTTTCGGGGCTGTGACAGGGGTTTTGGTCTGAAGGGATTTATTTGCTATTATCGCCGCCCGCTAGCCGCCCGAACCCTGCTCATCAATCGACCGATTGCATAAAAATGCATTTAAATGCATAATCACCACTCTGCCGCGGGCGGATGCGCGGTTATTCTTTCTATTTATTGGTAACCTATGCGAAACCCATCGAAACAAGACGATCTGATCAAGGCTTTCAAGGCCTTATTAAAAGAAGAAAAATTCAGTTCCCAGGGCGAAATTGTTCAGGCGCTTCAGGATGAGGGCTTTGAAAATATCAACCAGTCCAAAGTCTCGCGGATGCTGACCAAGTTTGGCGCAGTGCGCACCCGTAATGCCAAAATGGAAATGGTCTATTGCCTGCCTGCAGAGTTAGGTGTGCCGACGACCACCAGCCCGTTAAAAAACCTGGTGCTGGATATCGACTACAACGATGCGCTGGTGGTCATTCACACCAGTCCGGGCGCAGCACAGCTGATTGCACGCCTGCTGGATTCATTAGGAAAGTCGGAAGGAATTCTTGGCACCATTGCCGGGGATGACACCATCTTTATTACCCGTGCGCGTGATTTCACGGTCAAGCAACTGCACAGCGCGATCCTAAACCTGTTTGAACAGGAACTCTGATCGCGGACTGGCGGCCGGCCATCCTGCGCCTGGTCGTCAGTTCATCTCTCTGCCCGCGCTTTCTCTGCGGTTTGCGCTTCTCCTCTTCCCGTTACGCGCTCCTCTCGTGACTGCCGTTCTGCGAGGCTTGCCCCCGTTTTCAGGCAGCAGGCTGATGGTCAGATAGTGTCGTCTGCTTCACCTTTTGCGCTATTTTACACTGCTTTACATCACTAACCCGGCCGCATTGCCCGGATCCAGATCAAACACCAGCCCGATATACCATCTTCTTTCGCACGAAACGTTAAAGTCATTTATCCCCTTGTTTCTGCTGCTAAAAAACGCGCAAAGCTCATTTTTCACCCTGTTTTTATAACGTCCGGTTATTAAAATTAGCCATAAGGATAAAGAATCACAAAAAAACATTATTAGCGCGGTATTAATTTCTGACGTTATTAGTCCTATACTTCTTTTCGTGATGCAAATCACACTAACTAAAAAGATAAAAACAGACGACGAGGAAAATTTCATGAACGTAAAAACTACCATCGCTGCTCTTAGCGTACTCTCTGCCCTGTCATTCGGTGCTGTGGCAGCAGAATCTATCAGCGCCTCTCAGGCACAGGATCTGCAGGCTGTCGGCACCATCAGTGTCAGCGGCGTAGCAGGCTCACCGATGGATATCCGACAGAAACTGAGCGACAAAGCCGATCAGCAGGGCGCAAAAGCCTATCGCGTCATCGAGGCTTACAACAACGGCAATTACCACGCGACCGCCGCGCTCTATAACTAAGGCGTCGCCTCACTCCGTCTGACGCGATAAGCCGCGTGCCGGAGAGCGTAAGCAGAATTTCAGGAGAGCAGAAAATGAAAATCAAACTTGCCATCGCTGCACTGAGCATCGCCCTGTTTTCAGCAGGTGCCAGTGCCGCCAGCCTGGTTTCCAATGAACAGGCGCAGGGTTTGCAGTCAATGAACCAGACCATCAGCATTGCGGGCCGTAACGGCGACCAGACGCATATCCGTCAGGTCCTGTCGGAGAAAGCGGATGCGCAGGGCGCAAGCCACTATCGCATCATCGAAAACAACCAGGACAACACCTGGCATGTGACCGCTGAGTTGTATAAATAATTCACCGTGATGACGCCTTATGGCGTTGAAAATATCGACGACCCGCACCAATGATTAACCGCAGGTTGTTGAATGTAATGAGGAAACGAACATGAACATCAAAACAACCATCGCTACAGTCAGTCTGCTTTCCGTTATGGCTTTCGGCGCTTCCGCCGCGCAGCTGGTAACCGGCGATCAGACGCAGAACCTGCAGCCTGCGGGCACCGTAACCATCAGTGGTACCGCGGGTGCACCGATGGATTATCGCGCTGAACTGTCTCAGAAAGCCGATGAACAGGGTGCCAGCGCCTATAAAGTGATTGAGGCGCGCACCGGTGACAACTACCACATCACCGCACAGCTTTATAAGTAATTCCTCGTCACTATCATGACGAACCCTTTGGCCCCGCTCGCCGGGGCCTTTTTTCATCTGACGTTAAAGTGAAGCTGACCTTCCAGCTCCTCTTCAGCTTCATCAAAGAGTAAAATCAGGGCCCCATAACGCCGTCGCTGTCCTCTGCCCAGATTGATGAACTCAATCTCCAGCGGCATCGGGAGCAGATCCCCCGTCACCACATCCCATAACCCATCCAGATCGCAGATGCGACGCTCATCCAGCGCAAATCGCTCGCTGAACTGGCGGAAAAAATGGGCCTGGTCGACAATCTCATTAAAATCAAAACGCTCGGTTTTCATGCTGACGGCTCCCATGCTCCGTCTGCGGGCGACCTTCGCCGCCCGTGCCCTTCTGCTAGCCCAAACCGCCCAGATGCAGCGCTTTGACCTCCAGATACTCTTCCATGCCGAGTACCGAACCTTCACGGCCCAGACCCGACTCTTTGACGCCGCCAAAGGGTGCCAGCTCGGTTGAAACGGCACATTCGTTAATGCCGATCATGCCACTTTCCAGCGCCGCTGAAACGCGGAACACCCGCTGCAGATTCTGCGTGTAGAAGTAGGCGGCCAGGCCAAATGGCGTATCATTGGCGCGGCGGATCACCTCATCTTCATCATCGAAGCGGAAGCAGGCGGCAACCGGGCCAAAGGTCTCTTCCTGCGCGAGCTGCATCCCTTCGTGTGCTTCGGCGATCACGGTTGGCTGCCAGAAGTTGCCGCCCAGCGCATGGCGCTCGCCGCCTGCCAGCAGTTTGCCACCTTTTGCCAGCGCGTCATTGACGTGCTGCTCCACTTTCTCCACCGCCGACGCTTCAATCAATGGCCCGACAATCACGCCCTCATCCAGACCATTACCCACCTTAAGCCTGTTCACCTCTGCGGCCAGCTGCGTGGTGAAACGATCGTAAACACTGTTGTGGATGTAGAAACGGTTCACACTGACGCACACCTGACCCGCATTGCGGAATTTGTTCGCAATAGCACCCTGTACGGCGGCATCGATGTCGGCATCGTCAAAGACGATGTAAGGCGCGTTACCGCCCAGCTCCATAGAAACTTTCTTCATGGTTTCGGCCGCATTGCGCATCAGCAGCTTGCCCACCTGGGTTGAACCGGTGAACGAAATCTTCCGCACCGCTTTGCTGGCCATAATGGCGTCGCTGATGGCATGGGTGTCACCCGCTACGGCGTTCAGCACGCCATCCGGGACGCCAGCCTGTTTCGCCAGGGCCAGCAGGGCAAAGGCGGAGAGTGGCGTATTGTTGGCGGGTTTGATGATGCCGGTACAGCCCGCGGCCAGTGCGGGCCCCAGCTTGCGGGTCAGCATCGCCATAGGGAAGTTCCACGGTGTGATGGCGGCCACAACGCCAATCGGTTCACGGGTGGCCAGGATGCGGGAACCCGCTTTGGCGGGCGGAATGATCTCGCCATTGGCTCGCTTCGCCTGTTCGGCAAACCACTGGATAAAACTGGCGGCATACTCCACTTCGCCCTCCGCCTCTTTCAGCGGCTTGCCCTGTTCCGTCGTCATCAGTTCGGCCAGCCAGCGTTTGTTCTCAATGATGAGCTGGTACCAGCGAGTGAGAATCTCAGCACGGGCTTTTGCCGTCTGCGCACGCCAGGCGGGAAAGGCGCGTTCTGCTGCGGCGATCGCCTGTTCCGTTTCAGCCTTGCCCGCTTTTGCGACCTGCGCAATGACCTCGCCGGTTGCCGGATTGGTTACGTCAAAGGTGGATGCCGCCGGGTGCCACTGGCCGTCTGCCAGATAGCCGGTCTGAAACAGCTCGCTCTGTTGCAGTGATGTCATTGATTCGCTCCTGTCAGTTTTACGCTTCCGTCTGAAGAGTATAGTTGGCAAAAGCGACAGGTTTTGTGACGGGCGGGGATTGCGCAGGCCGCTGCCGATCGCAGCGGCCAGATTCAGATTTGGATGAGCGTGTTCTGGTACTTATCCAGCATCAAGGCCAGGCGTTTTACCGGTTCCGTAACGCTGACAGGCGCCTCGTAATGGACCAGTTTCTCCTGATAGAGGTCCAGCTCTTTCAACAGGCGTTCAAAATAGTAGCGTCGCTTGTCATCGCTGCTGGCAGAGATGACCCGGTCAGCGGTATAGCGCAGCTGCCGGTGATAAGCAGAGAGATCCGCGTTAATCGGAATGTCTGCGTCACGCAGCCGCTGATGACCGATAATCAGCGTCAGGGCAATACGATATTTATTGATATCACCCGGAAACAGGTTCAGCAGCAGAAACAGTTGCTGATAGAGGGCCGGCAGATGGTTTTCACGCCGACGCGCCTGATTAGTCGTCATGGCCGAAACCGCCGCGTACATAAAGCGGTTCAGCAGCTTACGGCCGGTACGGGCCTTCGATTTATCTCGAATCAGCAGAATAACCATCATCGCCACAAAGCAGCCGATGACCTGGCCGAGCACATTGTCGAGAAAGACATTGATGTGGAACTGCATCGGATTATCGAGAACCAGCACGTTAAGCGTGCCGATCAGCGCCCCCAGCGTGCCGAGCTGACGCCGCTGAATGAAGATGCCACCGATAAAGCCCAGCAGGCCGATGGCGATGCAGAGCAGCAGTGCGCTCTGCTGGGTCGAGGGGAGCACATACATAAAGTAGAGCGCGCCCAGCGGCACCGCAACCGTCATGCCGTAGAGAAAATCTTTTGCCATCATCAGTGGATTAGGCATACGCATCGCCAGCGCAGTGATAACCGCCAGCATGACCATACAGCCGCTGCCCGACGTCCAGCCGGTGTAGAGCCAGAACAGCGAGCCCAGCGCGGTCGCCACAAAGGTGCGGATACCGTTGATCATCGCATGGTGTGTTTCGGCGGAGCGCGCCTGAATCACCACCTCGCGCTGCAGGATCTCCTCCTCCAGCGACGTGATACGGCTGTTACTTCGGATGCCTTTCATCAGCAGCAGATATTCCGTCGCGGCACCCACCCAGCTGCTCAGCGTCACCGGGGCCGTTTTATCTCTGGCCCCCATCACCCGTCGCATCACCTTCATCCGCTTGTGCACCTCGTCAACCGTTGTGGCAGGCTTCTCAATCATCAGGCGATACTGAGGGGGGATGTAGTCCGGACGCGAATTCTGGATCAGAAAGGTTTCGGCTGCCTGCGTAATCAGGGTCAGCGACAGGGTATTAAGCATCTGCAGCCGGCGGTTACTGTTCTTCCAGCGTGAAGACTCCATCATCAGCTGGCTGCGCATGCTGTTAAGGGCGGTGGTGCGCCGGACCAGCGCGCTCCAGGCTTTATCGACCTCCTCTTTGTCACCGTGGGCAACGCAGAGCTGCAGCAGCTGATAGTGCGCCACCAGCAGCGAGTCGACCTCCGCGTCGATCACTTTTTTGATCGAGCGTGGTGAGAAGATCATGTCGGCCAGAATGGCACACAGAATGCCGAGCACGATTTCACTGCAGCGCTCGACCGCATATTGCGGCACCAGGGTCAGACCACCGCTGGCATCAGCGGTCACCACGATAATCAGCGCGGTGTAGCCCGCCAGTCCCAGTGCGTAAGAGTTTTCAACTTTGATCAGCGAAGAGAGCCAGACGCAGAGCCCTGCCCAGATGCAGCACAGCAGCAGCATCACAACCGGCGCACGAACGGTGGCAATCATGATGGTCAGCGCGGCGATACAGCCGATAAAGGTCCCGATAATACGCAAAACGCCACGATAGCGAAGCGCCCCCGAATAGGGATCGCCCCCCGCTGCAAACGCGGTGCCGCCCGCCACAATACCGGCAGTCATCACCGCCCAGCGCGGCGTTTCGAGGTTGAAGTGAAAGCCGACCATCAGCGCTAACACCAGCGCAAAGGTCAGCTTTACCGGGAACCGCAGGAACTCAATCATATCGCCCTCTTAACCAAACTCACGCAGGCGATTAAAAAGGCGGACCATCGGTGAAACCTGCTCAGGCTGACGATCGGCCTGACCGGTAATGACCACGGTCGCCGTTGTCCCGGCCGGGAAGCGGTTGCCGGGCTGCTGATCCAGACGGATGCGCACCGGAACACGCTGCGCCAGACGGACCCACTCCAGGTTGGAATCGACCGTTGCCATGCCTTTACTGTCGACCGAGCTGCTGCTGTTGGTGACACCGGCTGCCACACTGTCTACGGTACCCCGCAGCACAATGTTGCTGCCAAGTGGCGTCACTTCCGCACGGAAGCCCTTCTCTACGCCATGCAGCTTGGTCTCTTCCAGATAGGCCAGCACATAGTAGGAGTGCTGCTGCACCAGGGCGACCGCCACAGAGCCGCGGGTAATGAACTCACCCTGATAGACATTCAGGTTGGTGACCCAGCCATCGGAGGGCGCTTTCACGGTGGTGCGCTCCAGATCGATCTTCGCCAGATCGCGTGTCGCCACCGATTTCGCCAGCTGATGTTCGCTGGTCTGCAGATCGTTGTTGGACTGCTCAATCGCCTCGCGCGACATCGCCGAAGTGCCGAGCTGGTTACGGCGGCCGGCTTCGCGCCGTTTCTCACTCACCAGCGCCTGGTAATATTCCACGTCTGCCTGAGCCTGCTCGAGCGCCTTTTGATAGCGTGGGCGGTCAACCACAAACAGCGTGTCGCCCTTCTTCACCAGCTGGTTGTCGTGCACCGGAACGTCGGTGATCAGGCCGGTCACGTCAGGTGAGATCGCCACTACGTCTGCCGCGAAGCGCGCATCACGCGTCCAGGGGGATTCGGTATAGAACACCCAGGCACGGAAGATGATAACCACAGCAATGATAACCAGCAGGAGTGTAATCGCGTAACGCGCGATTTTTCTTATGAGTGCTTTCACTTAAACCTCAGACTAATAAACGGGAGACAAGGTAAAACACACAGCAGTAAAGCGCTGTATTAAAAAGTGCCGGATGCCAGACAAGGTCGTAAATACCGCTCGGCGTCAGCACACGTTTCACTAACCAGAACAGCATCAGTGAGATAATAAGTTCGATGAATACGGGCGGAAACGAGAGCCCAAACATGACAAATACCGGAAGCACACTCATCAGAAATCCTTAGTTCAACCTTGCCGGGAGTCTCCTTTGCCTTTTCAGCTGTCACAGCAAACCCAGCTGACAGCGCGATACAAACCGCAGCTGGCTTAATAATAGCGTATCATCACAGGGCATCAGGCAATGAAGAGTCACCGGGAGATACCCCGGCGCGCTTATAATAACGCGCCTGACTATAAGTTTTCTACAGAATGTGATCTAAATCACTTTTAAGCCAGAGTAAATAATGGAACGACTGAAGGGCATGTCTGTCTTCGCCAAAGTGGTCGAACTTGGTTCGTTTACCGCTGCGGCGCGTCAGCTTCATCTGAGTGTCTCCTCAATCAGCCAGATCGTCGCGAAGCTGGAAGATACGTTACAGGTTAAGCTGCTGAATCGCAGTACCCGCAGTATCGGGCTCACCGAAGCGGGCAAAATCTACTATCAGGGCTGCCGCCGTATGCTGGCGGAAGCGACGCAGGTGCATGAACAGCTTTATGCGTTTAACAACACGCCCATTGGGGTGCTGCGTATCGGCAGCTCCTCGACCATGGCACAGAACGTGTTAGCGGGCATGACCAGCGATATGCTGCGCGACTATCCGGGGCTGAGCGTAAACCTGGTGACCGGCGTCCCCGCTCCGGACCTGATCGCGGACGGTCTGGACCTGGTGATTCGGGTTGGGGCCTTAAAAGATTCCAGCCTGTTTTCACGTCGCCTTGGTGCAATGCCGATGGTGGTGTGCGCCGCCAGGAGCTATCTGGCGCAGCATGGCACGCCGGAGAAACCGGGGGATATCGATAACTTTTCCTGGCTGGAATACAGCGTTCGGCCCGACAACAACTTCGAGCTGATTGCGCCAGAAGGCATCGTCACCCGGCTGGCCCCGCAGGGACGGTTTGTCACCAATGATTCGCTGACGCTGCTACGCTGGCTGAAGTCCGGTAACGGCATCGCCTATGTGCCGATGATGTGGGTGATTGATGAGATCACCGCAGGTGAGGTCGATATTCTCTTTCCGCAATATCAGTCCGATCCGCGACCGGTCTATGCGCTCTATACCGAGAAGGATAAGTTGCCGCTCAAGGTACAGGTCTGTATCGACTATCTGACTGGCTATTTTGAGCAGGTTGCGGAACAGTATCAGCTGCACCGCAAAAGCTGACAACCCGCCAGCGGGCGGGTTGTCGGGGTCACATCAGGCGGTGCCGCCGATGGTAAGTTTGTCCAGCTTCAGCGTTGGCTGACCGACACCGACCGGCAGGCTCTGCCCCTCTTTACCGCAGACGCCCACGCCTTTATCCAGCGCCAGGTCATTACCGACCATCGAGATCTGCTGCATCGCTTCAATACCGGAGCCGATCAGGGTTGCACCTTTAACCGGTTTGGTGATCTTGCCCTTCTCAATCAGATAGGCCTCTGAGGTGGAGAAGACAAACTTGCCGGAGGTGATATCCACCTGGCCGCCACCAAAGTTGGGCGCATAGATGCCATATTCAACGCTTTCGATGATGTCCTGCGGCGTTGATTTGCCGGCCAGCATATAGGTATTGGTCATACGCGGCATGGGCAGATGCGCATAGGATTCGCGGCGACCGTTACCGGTCGGGCTGACGCCCATCAGTCGTGCATTCAGCTTGTCCTGCATGTAGCCTTTCAGCACGCCATTCTCAATCAGCATGTTGTACTGACCCGGCACGCCTTCGTCATCGACCGCCAGTGAACCCCGCAGCCCTTCAAGGGTGCCGTCATCCACCACGGTGCAGAGTTCTGACGCGACCTGCTGACCGATTTTACCGCTGAATACGGAGGTGCCACGGCGATTGAAGTCGCCTTCCAGACCGTGACCCACCGCTTCATGCAGCAGCACGCCAGGCCAGCCCGCGCCCAGCACCACCGGCAATGCGCCCGCCGGGGCCGCCACGGCAGAGAGATTAACCAGCGCCATGCGAACGGCTTCACGCGCCCAGGCGTCCGCACGCACTTCGCCATTCTCATCGGCCAGGAAAAACGCATAACCGGTGCGTGCACCGCCGCCGCTGGCGCCGCGCTCACGCTTACCCTGATCTTCCACCTGGACGCTGACAGAGAGACGCACCAGCGGACGGACATCCGCCGCCAGCGTGCCATCCGTCGCAGCCACCAGCACCTGCTCGTAAACGCCGGTCAGACTGGCATTGACCTCCTGCACGCGCGGGTCCGCCGCACGGGCCACCTGGTCAACGCGATGCAGCAGCGCAATTTTCTCTTCACGCGTCAGGCTGTTTAGCGGATCGACCGCCGGGTAAAGCGAACGGTTCATGACGGCAGATAGCGTATGTGCCTTGCCGTTGCCCTGTTCACGGACAATGCTGCGAGCGGCGTCAGAGGAGAGACGCAGCGCATTCAGTGTAATCTGGTCTGCATAGGCGAAGCCGGTTTTTTCACCGCTGACCGCGCGAACGCCCACGCCCTGGTCGATATGGTAAGAGCCATCTTTAATGATTTTGTCTTCCAGCACCCAGGATTCGTGGAAGCTGGACTGAAAATAGAGATCGGCATAATCCAGACGACGTTCTGAAAGCTGCCCTAACAGGGAAAATAGGTCCTGCTGATTAATGCCGTTAGCAGTCAGTAACTGCTCACTTACCAGGTTCAGAGTCATCGTTTCTCACTCATTATGTGCTCAGATAATCATAGCCTGCGGTAATTCCGGTACGGCGTCAAATTCACTTGTTGTCTGTTTCACGCGGTTTACGCAGCACTTCATTGATTTCCGGTTTATCCAGCGGCCCGCTGATGTGATAACGCAGCAACGATATCCTGTTCCACAAGGGAGCCAGCACCTTACTGGCGGCGAAAACCGCCGCGCCCACCACCGGGTTAATCGCGAAGGCGGTCGCGACACCCACCGAGGCGGAGATCTCCGGCGCCACCACCGCTTCCATATCGATCTGACGCTTCACCAGGTCGAGATTGCCCTGCATAGCGATGTCAGCTTCCAGCCCATCCACCAGCAGATTATCGGTGCGCATCACGCCGTTCTCGATCCAGGCCGTGCCATTAATCGAATCGAAATAGAACGCGTTGGTAAAGGTGTCGCTGAAATCGAAGCGCAGCTTGCGCAGCAGTGCATCAAAGCTTACCAGTCGCAGGATCTTACCAGCCGTGCCGGTGTCCACATCCGCAATCTGGCCTTTGCCAAAGTGTGTTTTGAGGGTGCCACTCAGCGTCTCTGCGGAGGGCTGCCACGGCGCCGACCGCCAGTGCAGGTCGTAGGCAATGTCGAATGGCGCATCACGCAGCGGCGTATTTACGCCAAACCAGTTGGTCGCATTATTGATATTAGGACCTTTCAGCGTGCCCTTTAGCGAGGTACGCGGGTCGTTCGGGCGATTCACCCACTCCCCGCTGATTTTCAGCTGTGAGCTGCCGGTATCCACCTTGCCGTTAGTAAGCGCTAACGTATCCCCTTTGGGTTGCAGCATCGCAGAGACCTGACCATATTTCTGCCCCAGTACCCAGCACTCCTTACAGCGCAGTTGCAGAGCCGGCCACTGACTGAAATTAATATTACTGGCCTGCTGAGTGCTCGCTTTGCTGCCTCTGGCCGTCTCGCTGTTCCACTGCGGATTGTAATAAAGGTAATCCAGATTCACCTGCCACGGGGATTGTGGTGCCATTGACAGCTCACCACGCAGCTCCTGCGCCCTGACGCTGACGTTGCCACTGCCGGCTGAACGCTGTGCCAGCGTCGCCTCAACCTCATGCCACTGCTGCCCCGCCAGCGTGACCGCCGGACTGCGCAGCGTGATATTGCCGGGCAGCGTCACGCCGCCGGTCTGGAAATCGCTGCCGCCACCTGACGACCTGCCGCCCGTCGCGCCTCCGGCTGCCAGCATCCCGACCCAGGCTTCGCCATCCAGCGCAGGCAGATTCAGCACCATTCCGGCCTGGTCGGGCAGCTCGGGTTTCTTCTGGGCATCATTCAGCCAGATGCCGCGATCCACGCGCAGCGTCGGCTCCAGCAGCCAGCGGCTGTTAAAACGGTGGTTTGCGCTGACGCTGCCGCTGAGATCGAAGTGGTTCAGGTCGCCGCTGGCCTCAATGGTAACCGGCATCGTCTCACCGGCTTTCTTGTCGAGCGGTGCAGGTAAGCGACTACTCACTTCTTTTGCATTGCCGTTCAGGGCAACTTCATAGCGCGCTCCGCCATGATGGGATAGCGTGATATCGACGTTCCCCTGCCAGGGCAGATGTCCGCCCAGCTGCTTACTGACGGCGGCCGGAATCGGGCTGATTCTGGCCGGTTGCCAGTCGCCCTGCAGTTTGACGTTAACGCCAAAATCATCCGGGTTCTCGGTGGTGCTGAACCGGACGCCCAGGGGCTGACCAAACCAGTTCGCCTGCAAATCTTCACTGGCCAGATTGCCGTTATCGTAACGGAAGCGGCCAGAGAGGTTAGCGATAGTCGTTTTTAACGGTTTGATATACAGCGAGTTGTTATGCAGATCGACATTGCCGCGCGCGTGCACCTGCTTACCGTCCAGCGGAATATCGAGATTCAGATGACCCCCTACGCCGCCCGTGATTTGCAGCTGCTCCAGTGCGGCACCCAGCGACGACTTCAGCGGAGTCTGCTGAAAATAGTCCGCGACCTGCGGGCCTTCGCCATGGATATCCCCATCGATGATCAGCTTCTCTTTCAGATAGTCAGGGATGACCGCGCTGACGTTGCGCGCTTCGACGTCACCCAGCCGGGCGACCGGGGCATGCATCCACAGTCCGTCATTCAGGAAGTTGAGGTCGATATCCAGATTGCTGATCGCCGGCCATTTGGGCTGAAACGCGTAGGTCGCCTGGCGCAGCGGCACCCAGACCTGGAACATGCCATCGTTGTGTTTAAACGGGAACAGCGCCGGGTTACCGGCAAACAGCAGCGTGGCGTTGTCGACTTTGCCCCCCTTCACGGCCCCGCTCAGATAGTGCGTGAGTCCCCTGCCCATCAGCGGCACCGGGAAATAGCGCCAGGCATCGCCTGCATCAGTGACCCGGATACCGGCCAGAATATCAAGACGCGGCTCCGCGCCACGGTTCTGCTGATAACTGAAGTCGCCCCGCGCCCGGAGTGAGCGCGCCTGCAGATCCAGATCCTCACCCGCCAGCGTCAGGCCATGTTCATCGCGCAGCCAGCGCAGCGCCCCGGTGACCCGTTTAATCTCCAGCGGTGCCTGGAACATGTCACCATAGGGGACGGTGGCGGTTCCCATCGCCACACTGACCTGACCGTTGCTCAGACTGCCGCGAGCCTCCCCGCTCAACCGACTGATGCCCGGCAGCAGCTTCCACTGCTGCCAGCTGAAATCGTGCCATTTCACCTGCAGGCGGGTCTTTTCTGGCTGTTCTAACGGGATATCCAGCGCCAGTCCCTCAACGGTGCCCTGTGGCTGTAACTTCTGCCAGTTTTCAAACAGCGCCGGAGAGAGCGGTGCGAAAAGGGGAATAACAGGGGCAAGATGACGCAGCACCAGCTGTGTGGCGCGCACCCGGACCTCAGGCTGGCCGTCAGTGCCCGACATCTGCTTATCCTCAGGACGCCAGAGCAGGGAGAAGTGACCGGCGGGCCAGGTCTGGCCGTCGGTGCTGAGGCGGGTCTGCGGCACATTGACCACCCAGCCATTCCGGAAGCGCGACAGATGCGCGGTCAGCCCGTCAACCTCAATCCGGTGTGGTCCGCTTTCGCCCTGCCAGCTGGCACCGCCCTGACGCAACAGCAGATCGCCGGCATAGATGTCGCCATCGCGCAGGTTCACCCACGCCGCCAGACTGAAGCGGGCGCTGTCGAGCCGGGTATTGTCGCGCATCCAGCGACCCAGCCACGGACGCACATCGACATCGTCGGCCTGCATCCAGATACGCCCGTCATTCAGTAAACCGTTGCTGTCGTTGAGATCGAGCCGCACCTGAACCACACCGTGCTGGCCGGTAAAGCTCGACAGGCTCACTTCCCCTTCTGCCCGGTGGCGGGTTTTCTCATTCAGCCAGGTCAGGCGCGGAATGGCCAGCTCGGCATGCTGACCGGACGGCGTGCGGAAACCGATGGTGCTGTCGCGCAGGTCAAAGTGGTCAAACTGCCGCAGGAAAAGTTCGTTGATTTGCGCCGGACGGAAGCTGTTTTTCTCTTTATCGTTGTCGAGTAAGGGACGATTGGTGTCGAGATGCAGCTGCCAGAAAGTGAGGTCGCGGAACTGCCAGCGCCAGTGCAGCAGGGATTGCCAGACGTCGAGGGCAAGATTGATGCGTGAAATGGTGAGTTTGCCGTTCTCGTGGAGATCGACGCTGAGATCGCGAACCTGCAGGGTGGGACCGAAATTTTCCCATTTGCCCTGCAGCTGACTGGCGCTGACCGGAACGCCGCTGCGATCGGAGATAAATTGCAGAAGGTTGCTGCGATAGCTGTCGAGATGCGGCATCACCAGACGCAATCCGCTGACCAGCAGCGCGACAATCACGATGATTGCCGCGACCAGCAGTAACAAAATCCTCGGCAACTGCCTCACTCACGCCTCTCCTTGTGTTCCGCAAACGACGGATAGTTGGCTCTCGTACCCGACCGTCTTCAGACAAAAGCGGTAAAACACGCATTTTATCCCAAACAAGGGCGTTTTTTCAGCCCGGCAGCCGGAGAAACCAGTGCGCGGGCCGGCGTTACATCATGACAACGTCGAACTGCTCCTGAGTGTAGAGCGCTTCGACATGCACTTTAACCTGCTTGCCGACAAAGATTTCGACCTCCGCCAGGGCATGAGACTCATCGCTTTTCAGCGCCTCCCCTACCGTCGGCGAAACATAGACCAGGAAGCGATCGGAATCGTAGGCGTGATGAACGCGGACAATCTCACGCATAATCTCATAGCAGACCGTCTCAACCGTTTTCAGCGTGCCGCGTCCCTTACAGACCGGGCAATCCTGACAGAGGATATGCTCGATGCTTTCGCGGGTTCGCTTGCGCGTCATCTCTACCAGCCCCAGCGCCGAGAAACCATTAATCCCGGTTTTCACCCGATCCTTGCTGAGTGCGCTCTCCAGCGAATGCAGCACCCGGCGCCGATGATCTTCATTATTCATATCAATGAAGTCGATGATGATGATGCCACCCAGATTACGCAGTCGCAGCTGGCGGGCAATCGCCTGCGTCGCTTCCACATTGGTGTTAAAAATCGTCTCATCCAGATTGCGGTGGCCGACGAAGGCACCGGTGTTGATGTCGATGGTGGTCATCGCTTCGGTCTGATCGATGATCAGATAGCCACCCGACTTCAGTTCAACCTTACGATCCAGCGAGCGCTGAATTTCATTTTCGACATCAAACAGGTCAAAGATAGGCTGTTTGCCATTGTAGAGCTCCAGCTTACCCGCCATCTCCGGAATATATTCCGCAGTAAACTCCACCAGCATTTCACAGGTCAGACGGGAGTCGACCCGGATGCGATCCAGCGCGGCCCCGGCAAAATCACGCAGAATACGCTGCGCCAGCGCCAGCTCACCGTAGAGCAGGCAGCGGGTCTGGTTACGCTTTTTACGTTCGCTGACTTTGGTCCAGAGTCGCTTGAGAAACGCGGCGTCCTGCGCCAGCTCCTCTTCTCCGATCCCCTCTGCGGCGGTACGGATGATAAAGCCGCCCAGGTCGTCACAGTAGTCTGCCACCACCGCTTTGAGCCGCTCGCGCTCTTTTTCACTCTCAATGCGCTGAGAGACACCCACATGCGATGCCCCCGGCATAAAGACCAGATAACGCGACGGCAGCGTGATGTCGGTGGTCAGCCGGGCCCCTTTGGTACCCAGCGGATCTTTAACCACCTGCACCACCAGATCCTGACCCTGGCGCACCAGCTCGGCGATGTCGCGAACAACAAAATTTTTCTTTTCGTCACCCGCGACACACTCGGTGTGCGGCATGATGTCTGAGGCGTGCAGAAAGGCGGCTTTTTCCAGGCCGATATCGACAAAGGCGGCCTGCATGCCGGGCAGTACACGGCTTACCCGTCCCTTGTAAATATTGCCCACAATGCCGCGCCGCGCCTCACGTTCAATGTGAATCTCCTGAAGGATGCCGCCGTCGATATAGGCAACCCGCGTTTCAGAAGGCGTGACGTTAACCAGTAATTCAGCCGTCATGGTGACCCCTTACGGCACGCAGTGACTGGAAATGGCTGAGTAACTCCGCTGTCTCAACCAAAGGTAATCCGACCACCGCGTGGTAGCTTCCATTAATTTTGCGGACAAAATTTCCGCCCCTGCCCTGGATTCCGTAGGCTCCCGCTTTATCCATCGGTTCGCCGGTCGCAATATAGTCGTCGATGTCGGTGGCGGTTAAGGTGCGGAAGGTCACATCCGTCGTCACCACGCAGTCCAGCGCCTGCTGACGATCGGCCAGCGCCACCGCCGTCATCACCTGGTGCGACTGTCCGGAAAGTTTGCGCAGCATCTCGCGGGCATCCTCAGCATCGCGCGGCTTCTCCAGCACGCTGCCATTCAGCACCACGATGGTATCGGCGCCCAGCACCGGCAGATCCTGCGCGGCCAGTCTGACGCCAGCCTGTGCTTTGTCATTGGCCAGACGGCGCACATAGGCCTCTGCCGCTTCGTCCGGCTGACGCTGCTCTTCAACGTCCGTCACAAGGCGCTCGAAGGTCAGCCCAAGCTGAGTTAACAGCTCACGCCGACGCGGTGAACCGGAAGCAAGATAAAGGGTTACCATAAATTTCCTTATTGAACAGCGAACTGACGACGAATTTTTCTCATTAACAAGAATAGCCAGGGCCAGAGAATACCGTCGACAACACTGCTCCAGAAAATTTCAGGTCGGAATGAAACGTTGATTACCAGGAATTCAGCCCAGAAGACGATGACATCCATCGCCAGTGACAGCACCATAACCATTAACGCTTGCTGCCACAACGCTAAGTTGCGGAATAACTGGAACTTAAAGGCGATAAGGTAGGCGATGATGCTGAGCGCCAGGGCACGCACGCCGAGTGTGGACCCGGCGATCAGATCCATGATGGCACCGAGCATGAATCCGGTGCCGACATTGACCCGGTGCGGCAGTGCCAGCACCCAGTAGATCAGAATCAGCAGCAGCCATGAGGGGCGGAACATGTAGATCTCATCCGGCCACGGCATGATCTGCAGGATCAGCGCAACCAGGAAAGAGAGCCAGATGACCCAACGTCCCTGGCTGCGATATCGACTCAAGGCTGGCCCCCGCGTGAACGCGTGGTGCTGCTGCTCTGTCCGCTGCTGCTACCGGAAGGGGCCGGCGGGCCCATCTGTGCAGAAGGCGCAGGCGGCCCCATCTCCCCGGCAGGCGGTAACACCTGCGGCATCATCTGCATCAGACGCTCGTTCGCGACGCGATGCACTTCATCCTGCGGTAACGGCATATCGCCATTGCGATCCGCTCCCCACAGCAACAGCAGGTAGCGCAGACGCTGCAGACCGGCAGTCGGATGCGCCTGAATCACCGTGTAAGCGCGCTGGGTATCCACTTTAACAGAGGAGACCACACCCACCGGATAACCTTCAGGGAAACGTCCCCCGATGCCGGAGGTGACCAGCACATCACCGACGCGAATGTCCGTGTTGCCCGGCAGATGCTCAAGCTGAAGATCTTCAGTGCAGCCGTTACCGGCGGCGATCACACGGATATCATTCCGCAGCACCTGAATCGGCAGCGCATGGGACGCATCACAGATCAGCAGAACGCGGCTGGTCAACTGCCCGACTGCGATGACCTGCCCCACCACGCCCTTATCACTGATGACCGGCTGACCTTCGTAGACACCGTTTACGCTGCCTTTGTCGATCACCACCTGGTCGGTGTAAGGGTCGGTGCCGGTAGAGATCACCTGCGTCACCATCTTTTGCTCATCCTGACGCAGCGGTGAACCCAGCAGTTCACGCAGGCGTGCGTTTTCCTGCTTATATTGCCCCAGCATTAGCAGGTTACTGTTTTTCAGGAAGAGCTCACGACGTAACGCTTTGTTTTCCTGCTCCAGTTGCTGACGGGATGCCAGCGACTCTGAGACGCCGTCCAGCAGCTGACGTGGCCCATTCGCCAGGAAGTAAAACGGACTGACCGACGTATCCAGATAGTTGCGTATTTGGGTAAAAGACCCCACACGACTGTCGGCAATAATGATGGCAATCGCCACGACAACCGCCAGGAAAAGACGCAACTGCAGGGAAGGCCCCCTGCTAAAAATCGGCTTCATATAATCTGCGTGATCCTCGACAACGGGTAAGGAAGCGGCGGCTGACCACCGCGCTTCCCTGGGCTGAACGCACTGTACCGGCCAGATTTCGCCGGTTCACATGCTACTCCCCTGCATGATCGTTGCGTTCTTAACCGGTTGAGGCAATTATTCTTCGCTGAACAAATCGCCGCCGTGCATGTCGATCATTTCCAGCGCCTTGCCGCCACCGCGAGCCACACAGGTCAGTGGATCTTCAGCAACCACGACCGGAATGCCCGTCTCTTCCATCAGCAGGCGATCCAGGTTGCGCAGTAACGCGCCACCACCGGTCAGCACCATGCCGCGCTCGGAGATATCCGAGGCCAGCTCAGGCGGACACTGTTCAAGGGCAACCATCACCGCGCTAACGATACCGGTTAACGGCTCCTGCAGCGCTTCAAGAATTTCGTTGGAGTTCAGCGTGAAGCCGCGCGGTACACCTTCTGCCAGGTTACGGCCACGCACTTCAATTTCGCGGACTTCATCGCCCGGATAAGCTGAACCGATCTCATGCTTAATACGTTCTGCCGTCGCTTCACCAATCAGTGAACCGTAGTTACGACGCACATAATTAATAATAGCTTCATCGAAGCGATCGCCACCAATACGGACAGAGGAGGAGTAAACCACGCCGTTCAGTGAGATCACCGCCACTTCGGTGGTACCGCCACCAATATCGACTACCATTGAACCGGTCGCTTCGGAAACAGGCAGGCCTGCACCGATTGCGGCAGCCATAGGCTCTTCAATCAGGAAGACTTCACGCGCGCCTGCGCCCTGAGCGGATTCACGAATCGCACGACGTTCTACCTGGGTGGCACCGACGGGAACGCAGACCAGCACGCGTGGGCTGGGACGCATAAAGCTGTTGCTGTGAACCTGCTTGATGAAGTGCTGCAGCATCTTTTCGGTAACGAAAAAGTCAGCGATAACGCCATCTTTCATTGGGCGAATAGCGGCGATATTGCCTGGCGTACGGCCGAGCATCTGTTTGGCGTCATGACCTACGGCCGCGACACTTTTCGGCGAACCGGCACGATCCTGGCGAATAGCGACCACGGAAGGCTCGTTCAGCACGATGCCCTGTCCTTTTACGTAAATCAGGGTATTCGCGGTACCCAGGTCAATGGACAAGTCATTGGAAAACATGCCACGAAATTTTTTAAACATACTAAGGGATAATCCTGCAAGCTGGGGGCGGAAAATAAAATCCGCTTACTTTACCAACCACACGAAGCTGCCACAAGGCGCAAAAACGTTCTGCTTCGGTGAAAAAAGAGGCCTGATTGCGTTTAAGTCATCTGAACCCGTAACAGAAATCGGCAGAATGGCGACCAGACGCCATCACTCCTGCTTTTCTCCGCCTTTCGCCTTTCCATTCCCGACATAAAATTTAACATTTCCGGCAGTCGGGTTATGGGTGCAGACGAGACTTAACATGACAAAAAAGCGCTAATTGCCGTCATCAGGACGGCAATTCATCAAATACGGTAACGTTGGGAATACTTCTTCACGTTACTGTTAACCGGAAGCGAAGGGGCAAAAAAGTCACCCTGCCCACCTGCTATACCCAGCGACACTAATGTTTGCCACTCCGATCGGGTGCGAACACCGGTGGCAAACACCTGAATGCCGGTGGATTTACAGACTTCCAGCAGACTCTGCACAAACAGCTGATTTTCAGTGCGCCGCTCAATGTTGCGCACCAGGCCGGCATCGAGCTTGATCAGCTCCAGCGGCAGCTGCCGGATATAGGCGCTGCTCACCACGGTTAAACCGGCCTGATTCACCGCCACCCGACAACCAAACGCCTTAAGCGCACGGAATACTGGTGTTAAGCGGTTGATGTGTTGACAGACATCTGCCTCGGCAAGTTCAAATAAAAATCGTTTTCTTTGTCCTTTCGGGCACTGCAGCAGCATATTCTGCAGCCAGAGCACAAAGGGTCGTTGCAGGAGTGAGGACATCGTCAGCGGGATGACCAGGGTCTCTTCCGGCCAGAGTTCAGACAGGGCGGCAATGCGGGTCATCAGCTGGCGATCCCAGGCATCCGCCATACCCAGCTGCTGCACCAGCGGCATATATTCGGCGGCCAGCACCTCTTTGTCGCCGTCGAAGATGCGGGTCAGCATCACCCGGTGCTGCACCTTGCCTTCAATATTGACGGCAGGTTTGTGATAGAGTCGCGGGCCACCCCGGCTGAGCGTATTCTCCAGCAGGGTACGCCAGCGTACACTCCCCCGCCCGGCGTCCTGCGGATTGCCTGCACCGTTGGTCCAGTTGTTGCCGCCCAGTAACGCCGCGCGGCGGGTGGCCATTTCGGCATTCTCCATCACCTGCGGCACGGTCTGTCCGCTGTGCCACGCGCTGATGCCGATGTGAATCAAATCATCACGGTTCACCTGACGCATCGGCGGCAGTGAATCCACCGCATTGATCAGCTGGTCGGCAATGCTGTTCGCCTCTTTAAGGCTGCGATGCGGCAGCAGCACGGCAAAATCACTGCGGAAATAGCGCGCCAGCAGCGCCCCTGGGTAGCGCAGCACAAAGGTAGAGAGCATGTTGACGAAGTTAAAGAGGTACTCGTCGACCAGCGCGGGCTCCAGCGTCTCCTGCAGGGTATCCAGATCGGGCAGCCGCACCATCATCACCACGCCGTGGGTGCCCACATCTTCCTGATCTTCCAGCAGCGTCGCCAGCTGATTGTCGAAAAAGAGTCGGTTGTTGAGGCCGGTCCGGCCATCCTGGGCGGCAAAGGTGCGGATTAGCGTGTCGATACGCACACGCTGTTCGGCGGCTTCCTGCACATCCACCAGCAACAGATCCAGCGCGCGGCTCGCCCTGGGCGGCCACTCATCCACGCCGCGCTTCGGCATGACGCCGCGTTCGCCGTTGATAATCGCCTCGGCCCGCACTTCGAGATGCTCCATGCCACGCCACTGACGGCTGAGCCAGCGATGCATCATCAGCAGCATCAGACTCATGACCAGTATAATGGTAAACAGAATGCCCAGCGTCGAGGTGCCGGTGATGGAGCGTAGCCAGGTTTTGGCAGGATCGAGGGTGACAACCCGCAGCTGTAAGCCGGTCTGATGCATCAGCGGCACCTCGAACTGGATAAAGCGGTTGGGTTCATCTTCCAGCATCGGGTTTTCATGACGGGAGAGCGTCAGGAGCGTCTGTCTGCCGTTGTGCAGTAAAATCTGCTCCGCATTCATGATTGGCATGATCGACGTGAGCCAGGTATGCAGCTGATCCGGGGTCTGGGTGAGCATCGCCTGATCCACCTGGACCGCCAGAATCTGTGCCCGATGTTCCACGCGCTGATGACTGAACCAGAAAAAACTGAATGCGCAGCCAGCCAGCATCAGTGACATGGCCAGCAGGCTAAGAAAGGTAATAAACGCAGATAATTTTGTGGTTAATCGCATCCCTGTGCCTGTATTACTGCGGTGATAACCGGATCACCCAACCTTGTACCGTCAGCCTGACGAAAACGCGAGCAAAATAGCATAATTTACCGCTGACGGCAGTGCCCGGACGCCAGAAGCCGAAGTATATCGTCGGGATTGTCTCGCTGACGTGAACCCCGGCACTTTTCAGTGCATTCTCATCGCCCTGCCCAGCCAGGAAATTTCACATTTTCGCAGCGAAAGTGGCCGACATCAGCGATAGTCATCATGCTGGTTGATAAGAATCTGTCTGGAGAAGGCCCATGAAACGTACACCCTGCCTGACTGAAGCCGACGTTACGCCGGAAAGCATCTTTAATATGAAGCGCCGCCAGGTGCTGAAAACGCTGGGGCTGAGCGCCGCGGCCATCGGCGTGCCTGGCGTGGCAAACGCCGACATTCTCAACTGGTTCAAGGGAAACGATCGCCCGCCAGCGCCGGCAGGCCGCCCGCTGGACTTTACTAAACCGGCGCAGTATCAGGCCGATCTGACCCTGACCCCGGCGGATAAGGTCTCCGGCTATAACAACTTCTATGAGTTTGGTCTGGATAAGGCCGATCCGGCCGCCAATGCCGGCACGCTGAAAACCGAGCCCTGGAAGCTGACCATCGATGGGGAAGTGGCGAAGCCCGTGACCCTGGATATGGATGACATCTTTAAACGGTTCGCCATGGAGCAGCGGATCTATCGCATGCGCTGCGTGGAGGCCTGGTCAATGGTGGTGCCCTGGATTGGCTTCGAACTGAACAAGCTGATTTCGCTGGCCGAACCCACCAGCAAAGCGCGTTTCGTCGCCTTTCAGACGCTTTACGATCCTGAGCAGATGCCAGGCCAGAAAGATCGCTTTATTGGCGGTGGTCTCAACTATCCCTATGTCGAAGGTTTGCGTCTGGATGAAGCGATGCATCCACTGACGATACTGACGACTGGCGTCTATGGCAAAGCGCTGCCCCCGCAGAATGGCGCACCGATTCGCCTGACGGTGCCGTGGAAATATGGCTTCAAAGGGATCAAATCGATCGTAAAAATCACGCTGACCAGCAATCAGCCGCCGACGACCTGGAACCAGATTGCCGCTGATGAGTATGGTTTTTACGCCAACGTGAATCCTCACGTTAATCATCCGCGCTGGTCGCAGGCCACCGAGCGTTTTATCGGCCCTGGCGGCAGCCTGAAGGTCGAGCGTCAGCCGACCCTGCTGTTTAATGGCTATGGCGAGCAGGTCGCCTCGCTCTATCGCGGTCTCGATTTACGGGAGAACTACTAGGTGGTGCGCCTGTCGTTAAAACAGATAACCGGTTTAAAGGTGATCCTGCATCTGGCGGCCCTGCTGCCGCTGGTTTATCTGATTTTTGCCGCGATGCAGGGCGGGCTGAGTGCCGATCCGGCGAAAGATATTCAGCATTTTACCGGACGAATGGCGCTGAAACTGCTGCTGGGAACGCTGCTGGTCTCACCGCTGGCGCGTTACGGCAGACAGCCGCTGTTAATCCGCACCCGCCGCCTGCTGGGCGTCTGGACATTTGTCTGGGCCTCTCTTCATCTGCTGAGCTATTACCTGCTGGAGCTGGGTGCGGACAATCTGCGTCTGCTGGGCAGCGAGCTGATCTCCCGTCCCTATCTCACGCTGGGCATCATCAGCTGGTTTATCCTGCTGGCCCTGGCGGTGACCTCGTTTCAGCGCGCGCAGCGCAGGCTGGGAAAACGCTGGCAAACCCTGCACAACGCGGTCTATCTTGTCGCGATCCTGGTGCCGGTTCACTATATCTGGTCGGTAAAAATCCTGTCACCCCAGCCACTTATCTACGCCCTGCTTGCTGCGATACTGTTAGCCTGGCGTTACAAAAAGTTTCTCAAATGGTGGCCCCGCTAGGCTCTCACCCGTTGTTTTCCGCTGCTGTTTTCTGATAAAAGATGTGGCCCGCAGGCCACATCCGATCATCTTCGCAGATAAGACCAGTATTTTGCTGCGAAATGACACGAAACGGATATAATGCCCGGCTTTATTGCTCGTCGGGTCTTCTTTTTCACCGTGAAAGGTGACAAATGGAGATTCGCAAGGTATTTTACGCGATGCCTCAATGATTGCGGGAGATGGCAGCAAGATGGCGCATAAATTACATATTCTGCTTTTAAACGGACCCAACCTGAACCTGTTGGGAACGCGTGAACCTGAGAAGTATGGTCATACCACGCTGCGTCAGATCGTTGACGATTTAACGCATCAGGCAGACCAGCTGAATGTGGAGTTGAGCCACCTGCAAACCAACGCTGAATTTCAGCTTATTGATCGCATTCATGAGGCCAAAGGCAATGTGGATTACATCATCATTAATCCTGCCGCGTTTACCCATACCAGTGTCGCACTGCGTGATGCCCTGTTAGCGGTAGAAATACCGTTTATCGAGGTTCATCTCTCCAATGTGCATGCACGCGAGCCCTTCCGTCATCACTCCTATCTTTCTGATGTCTCTGCTGGCGTGATTTGCGGGCTTGGCGCTGACGGCTACACATGGGCTTTACAAACGGCAGTAAAACGCCTGTCTCAAACTAATTAATCAAACTGAGTACGGAACCCCACTCATGGATATTCGTAAAATTAAAAAACTGATCGAACTGGTTGAAGAGTCTGGCATTTCTGAGCTGGAAATCTCTGAAGGTGAAGAGTCCGTTCGCATCAGCCGCGCACCTGCAAACGCAGGTTACCCGGTTATGCAGCAGGCTTACGCTGCACCGGTACAACAGCCTGCGCTGGCCACCGCTGTGGCCCCTGTTGCAGCCGTTGCCGAAGCCGCACCGGCTGAGATCAGCGGTCACATCGTGCGTTCACCGATGGTAGGCACCTTCTACCGCACGCCGAGCCCGGACGCGAAAGCCTTTGTGGAAGTCGGTCAGAAAGTGAACGCGGGCGATACGCTGTGCATCGTCGAAGCCATGAAAATGATGAACCAGATCGAAGCTGACAAATCCGGCGTGGTGAAAGCCATTCTGGTTGAAAGCGGTCAGCCGGTCGAATTTGACGAGCCACTGGTTATCATCGAGTAACGGGGCAGATCATGCTGGATAAAATTGTTATTGCTAACCGCGGTGAGATCGCGCTGCGCATTCTTCGTGCCTGTAAAGAACTGGGCATCAAGACTGTTGCGGTTCACTCAAGCGCGGACCGTGACCTGAAGCACGTGCTGCTGGCAGACGAAACCGTCTGCATCGGCCCGGCGCAGTCAGTCAAAAGTTACCTCAACATCCCGGCGCTGATCTCTGCTGCAGAGATCACCGGCGCAGTGGCGATTCACCCAGGCTACGGCTTCCTTTCTGAGAATGCCGATTTTGCCGAGCAGGTTGAACGTTCTGGCTTTATCTTTATCGGTCCGAAAGCGGACACCATTCGCCTGATGGGTGACAAGGTTTCTGCGATCAACGCGATGAAGAAAGCGGGCGTCCCGACCGTCCCAGGCTCTGACGGTTCGCTGACTGATGATATGGAAAAAAACCGGGCCTTTGCTCAGCGCATCGGTTATCCGGTCATCATCAAAGCGTCCGGCGGCGGCGGCGGTCGTGGTATGCGCGTTGTGCGCAGCGACAAAGATCTGGAACAATCCATCAACATGACGAAAGCGGAAGCCAAAGCGGCTTTCAACAACGACATGGTTTACATGGAGAAGTATCTGGAGAATCCTCGCCACATCGAGATTCAGGTACTGGCCGATGGTCAGGGCAACGCCATCTATCTGGGCGAACGTGACTGCTCCATGCAGCGTCGTCACCAGAAAGTGGTCGAAGAGGCGCCAGCGCCAGGCATTACGCCGGAACTGCGCAGCTTTATCGGCAACCGCTGTGCTAAAGCCTGTATCGAAATTGGCTATCGCGGCGCAGGCACCTTCGAGTTCCTGTATGAAAACGGTGAGTTCTACTTCATCGAGATGAACACCCGTATTCAGGTGGAACATCCGGTGACCGAGATGATCACCGGTGTCGATCTGATCAAAGAGCAGCTGCGCATTGCGGCTGGTCAGCCACTGTCGATCAAACAGGATGATGTGATCATTCGCGGACACGCGGTCGAGTGCCGTATCAACGCCGAAGATCCGGTAACCTTCCTGCCAAGTCCGGGTAAAATCACCCGCTTCCACGCGCCAGGCGGTTTTGGCGTGCGCTGGGAGTCGCACATTTACTCCGGTTACACCGTGCCGCCTTATTATGACTCCATGATTGGCAAGCTGATCACCTATGGCGAAACGCGTGACGTGGCGATTGCCCGCATGAAAAATGCCCTGGCGGAACTGATCATCGACGGTATCAAGACCAACGTCGACCTGCAGATGAAAATCATGTCCGACGAGAATTTCCAGCACGGTGGAACCAACATCCACTATCTGGAGAAAAAACTCGGCTTGCACGAGAAGTAATTGCAACGCTGAGTCAGTCAGAGGCCGGTTAATCCGGCCTTTTTCTTTTGCCGCTGGGCGTTAAGGTTGAATCATGGATGCTCGTTTTATACAGGCACATAAAGAGGCGCGCTGGTCGCTCTATCTCACCCTGCTCTGGCTCGCTGTCTGGGGGCTTTCCGCCTGGCTGGGTGGTAATGACACCGGCATCACCGGTCTGCCGCGCTGGTTTGAACTCTCCTGCCTGTTTGCCCCCCTGTTCTTCATTTTTTTGTGCTGGCTGATGGTGCGGGTGATTTTTCGCGACATGCCGCTGGAGGAGAAAAATGAACAGTGAAATTATCCTGCCGCTGCTGATTTATCTGGTGCTGATCGCCGCACTGTCGGTATTTGCCGTTCGCAAACGGCGTGAGGGCAGTTTCCTGACGGAATATTTCCTCGGCAGCCGCTCCATGGGCGGATTTGTGCTGGCAATGACCATCACCACGACCTATATCAGCGCCAGCTCATTTATAGGCGGGCCCGGTGCCGCCTATAAATATGGGCTGGGCTGGGTGCTGCTGGCGATGGTGCAGGTACCCGCTGTCTGGCTTTCGCTGGGGGTGCTGGGGAAAAAGTTCGCCATCCTGGCGCGTCAGCACAATGCGGTCACGCTGAATGACATGCTCTATGCGCGCTATCGTAGCCCGCTGCTGATCTGGCTGGCGAGTCTGAGCCTGCTGATCGCGTTTATCGGCGCCATGACGGTACAGTTTATTGGCGGTGCGCGGCTGCTCGAAACCGCTGCCGGTATCCCGTATGACACCGGCCTGCTGATTTTTGGCGGCACGATCGCCCTCTACACCGCGTTTGGCGGCTTTCGCGCCAGCGTGCTTAATGACGCCATGCAGGGCGTTGTGATGCTGATTGGTACCTTCCTGCTGCTGTTTGCGGTGATTCATCAGGCGGGCGGCCTGAGCTCGGCGGTTCAGAAACTGCATGACATCGACCCCGCACTGCTGTCACCGCAGGGACCGGGAGAGGTTATCACCCCAACCTTCCTCAGCTCATTTATCGTGCTGGTCTGCTTTGGCGTTATCGGGTTGCCGCACACGGCGGTGCGCTGTATCTCCTACAGGGACAGTAAGGCTGTCCATCGGGCGATCATTCTGGGCACCATTGTGGTGGTGGTGCTGATGCTGGGCATGCATCTGGCCGGTGCGCTTGGCCGGGCGGTACTGCCGAATCTGACCGTGCCGGACAGCGTCATTCCGACCCTGATGATTACCGTGCTGCCGCCGTTAGCGGCCGGACTGTTTCTGGCCGCGCCCATGGCTGCCATTATGTCGACGATTAATGCCCAGCTGCTTCAGGCGTCGGCGACGCTAATCAAAGACCTCTATCTGCGGGTCGCCCCGCACCAGATGGAAAATGAGGCGCGGCTGCGACTGTTATCTGGCACCATTACTTTCGCCCTGGGTCTCCTGCTGCTGATCGCGGCATGGAATCCCCCCGATATGATTATCTGGCTTAACCTGCTGGCCTTTGGTGGTCTTGAAGCGGTCTTCCTCTGGCCGCTGGTTCTCGGTCTCTACTGGGAACGCGCCAATGCCGCAGGTGCCATCACCGGCATGGTGGTGGGTGGTGGCTGCTATGCGTTTCTGGCGAGCCTGAAACTGCAGATTCTGGGCTTTCACCCCATCGTGCCCTCCCTGCTTCTGAGCCTGCTGGCATTTTTAGTGGGCAACCTGTTTGGACGCGCGCCGCAACCGGTCGACGCGCCGCAACATTGACGGAAAGAGAAACGTTATGCCGTGGATTCAAATCAAAATTAACAGCTCAGGTGAACACGCGGAAACGCTGAGCGATGCCCTGATGGATATCGGTGCGGTCTCAGTGACCTTCCAGGATACACACGATACCCCGGTTTATGAGCCGCTGCCGGGTGAGACCCGCCTGTGGGGCGACACCGATGTTATCGGCCTGTTCGATGCTGAAACCGATATGAGCCTGATTACCGCCGAGCTGGCGCAGCATCCGCTGTTAGGCGCCGATTTTCGTCACCGGATCGAGCAGATCGAAGATAAAGACTGGGAGCGCGAATGGATGGAAAACTTCCATCCGATGCGCTTCGGTGAGCGCCTCTGGATCTGTCCGAGCTGGCGCGATGTGCCGGATCCGGACGCGGTCAACGTCATGCTCGATCCGGGCCTGGCGTTTGGCACCGGCACGCATCCAACAACCTCCCTCTGCCTTACCTGGCTTGACGGGCTGGATCTGGCGGGCAAAACGGTGATCGATTTTGGCTGTGGTTCGGGGATCCTGGCGATCGCGGCGCTTAAGCTCGGCGCGGCTCAGGCAATCGGTATTGATATCGATCCGCAGGCGATTCAGGCCAGCCGCGACAACGCTGAGCGCAACGGCGTGTCCGATCGTCTGTCACTCTATCTCCCCCACCAGCAGCCTGAAAACCTGCAGGCGGATGTGGTGGTCGCCAACATCCTGGCCGGTCCGCTGCGTGAGCTGGCACCGCTGATCAGCGTACTGCCTAAGTCTGGCGGTCACCTCGGCCTGTCAGGCGTGCTGGAGAGTCAGGCGGAAGGTGTCTGCGAAGCCTATGAAAGTCAGTTCACGCTTGACCCGGTTGCGGTGAAAGAGGAGTGGTGCCGGATTACCGGCATCAAATCCTGAAGTCCGCCTCCGCCGTAGCTCACGGCGATGCCGCTAGCCGGCACAACGCGGCTAAACAGCACAATCAGCCAGCCCGCAGCGTAAGTTGCGGGCTTTTCCTGGCAGGGATGGAGAGTTGTACCGTTAATCACGGCATGTGACGTTTTTTATCTGGCGAATTGCCGTACTTTTCTGGAAAAATTTTTGTTCACAATTTCAGCATAAATCAGTAAATCATTGATATTAAAGTGTAATTAAAAACACACCCGATCATCACCCGGATTTCATTGATCTTTCTTGCTGATTGTTCAAAGTTTGGCCTTTCATCTTCCTGCAAAAATGCGTAATATACGCCGCCTTGCAGACACAGTATGGCCATTCTGACTTCATGCGTATTGGAAACCTCCAGCTGAGAAATCGACTGATTGCGGCACCTATGGCCGGTATTACCGACAGGCCATTCAGGACGCTGTGTCACGAAATGGGCGCAGGTATGGCAGTTTCTGAGATGTTGTCTTCGAACCCCGAAGTCTGGGCCAGTGACAAATCTCGTTTGCGCATGGTTCACAGTGATGAGCCAGGCATTCGCGCCGTGCAGATTGCCGGTTGCGATCCCAGCGAAATGGCGCAAGCTGCACGCATTAATGTCGAGGCTGGTGCACAGGTTATCGACATTAATATGGGATGCCCTGCCAAGAAGGTTAACCGTAAAATGGCGGGGTCAGCCTTACTGCAATATCCCGCCGTGGTGGAGTCCATTCTCTCCGCAGTGGTTAATGCAGTGAACGTGCCGGTTACGCTGAAAATTCGTACTGGCTGGGATCCTGAAAACAGGAACTGTGTCGCGATTGCCCAATTGGCTGAACGCTGCGGTATACAGGCTCTGACGATACATGGCCGCACTCGTGCCTGCCTGTTCAACGGAGAAGCTGAATATGACAGCATTCGGACAGTTAAGCAGAGTGTTTCCATTCCGATTATCGCGAATGGAGACATAACTGACCCGCATAAAGCCAGAGCGGTGCTCGACTATACAGGGGCCGATGCTCTGATGATAGGACGCGCTGCTCAGGGAAGACCGTGGATCTTCCGGGAAATCCAGCATTATCTGGACACTGGGGAGCTGCTTGCTCCGCTGCCACTGGCAGAGGTCAAGCGCTTGCTTGTTTCGCATATACGTGAGCTGCACGACTTTTACGGTTCAGGCAAGGGATACCGTATAGCGCGAAAGCACGTCTCCTGGTATCTGCAGGAGCACGCCCCGAATGACCAGTTTCGGCGCACATTCAACGCCATTGAGGATGCCAGCGAACAGCTGGAGGCGTTGGAGGCATACTTCGAAAATCTTGCGTAACGAAATAAAGAGCTGAAAGAACTATGTTCGAACAACGCGTAAATTCTGACGTACTGACCGTTTCTACCGTTAACTCACAGGATCAGGTAACTCAAAAACCTTTGCGTGATTCGGTTAAACAGGCACTGAAGAACTATTTTGCTCAACTGAATGGTCAGGATGTGAGCGACCTGTATGAGCTGGTTTTGGCTGAAGTCGAGCAGCCTCTGTTGGACATGGTGATGCAGTATACCCGTGGCAACCAGACCCGCGCTGCCCTGATGATGGGTATCAACCGCGGTACGCTGCGTAAGAAATTGAAAAAATACGGCATGAACTGATTCTGAGTTCTGTCTGTTAATCACGCCAGCCTTCGGGCTGGCGTTTTTATTTGTGCGGTATGGCACAAAGCCGTGACCTCAGGGATGAAACAGTTGCCTCTCATATGGTAACTATAGTTGCAATCGCAGACGTGATATTTCGCCCTCTCTTCTTCCTCCTCCCAGCCGGGATTACAGGCTGATCTGAATGCCCTGCCACCTGACAGCGCCCTTCCGCTCCGGGTGTGTGACTTTCAGCGCATTAAAAAGGTAACGTGTCTCCTTCATACATGCCTGCCTGCGCGAAGGCTCACATTGCTTCCATATAGTGAAACTATTTGCACTAAATGTGATCGGGTCGACTCGCTTTGCTTCCTTTTGGTGCGCCATATTAGCGGAACTTTCTAAGTGCTTCCGATTATTAACCGTTCTTTCATACAAATTCAGGCTCCTGCAAACCTGGCATCAGCTTTGCAGAGTCGTGAATGGCTGACCGCCACAGACAGGAAAACGCACACTAAAGTGCGCAAACATAACAATACGATCCCGCCACACAGGATGCTTTATGAAAAAGATGATGCTCTCTACGCTGATCGCTGCCGCCTCGCTGGTTGCCGTTACTCAGCAAGCACACGCCGGCGCCACACTGGATGCAATTAAGAAAAAAGGTTTTGTTCAATGTGGGATCAGTGACGGCTTGCCGGGCTTCTCCTATGCGGATGCCAGCGGCAAGTTCACCGGTATCGATGTGGATGTGTGTCGGGCAACGGCTGCTGCTGTGTTTGGCGATGCAACCAAAGTGAAATACACCCCACTGACCGCGAAAGAGCGTTTCACCGCGCTGCAGTCAGGCGAAGTGGATGTGCTTTCTCGTAATACCACCTGGACCTCCTCGCGTGATGGCGGCATGGGCTTCCTGTTTGCGGGCGTGAACTACTACGACGGCATCGGCTTCCTGACTCACCAGAAAGCGGGCCTGAAAAGTGCGAAAGAGCTGGATGGCGCGACCGTCTGTATTCAGGCAGGCACCGATACCGAGCTGAACGTCGCGGACTTCTTTAAAGCCAACAAAATGCAGTACACGCCGGTCACCTTCGACCGTTCAGATGAATCAGCCAAAGCGCTGGACAGCGGCCGCTGTGATACCTTGGCTTCTGACCAGTCTCAGCTTTACGCACTGCGCATTAAGCTGGGCAAACCGGACGAATTCATTGTGCTGCCAGAAGTGATCTCCAAAGAACCCCTGGGGCCACTGGTGCGTCGTGGTGATGATGACTGGTTCACCATCGTGAAATGGTCGCTCTT
Source organism: Type-F symbiont of Plautia stali (assembly GCF_059731105.1). NCBI lineage: Bacteria > Pseudomonadati > Pseudomonadota > Gammaproteobacteria > Enterobacterales > Enterobacteriaceae > Type-F symbiont of Plautia stali. The sequence goes on from NZ_AP035909.1 coordinate 3,654,929, forward strand.
CGCTATGCTGAATGCGGAAGAGATGGGTATCAACTCGAAGAATGTTGATCAGATGACAGCCAAGCCGACCACGCCAGATATGGCGCATCTGCTGGGTGCTGAGGGTGACTTTGGTAAAGATCTGAAGCTGGATAATAAGTGGGCCTACAACATCATCAAGCAGGTGGGCAACTATCAGGAAAGCTTTGATCGTAACGTCGGTAAAGACAGTGCTCTGAAGATCGCACGCGGTCAGAACGCGCTGTGGAACCAGGGCGGTATTCAGTACGCTCCGCCGGTACGTTAACAGACCTCGCCAATCGGGCACCGCCTTCTGCGGTGCCCTGCCACAGCTTTCGTTACTGAGGTTTCAACATGTCACAACGCCCAACCGTGAAAAGGGATTTTTCATTTGGTAATCCCACGGTTCGCGCCTGGATTTATCAGTTCATTGCCGTTATCGCAGTGCTTGGTGTGGTGGGTTATCTGGTGCATAACACCATTATCAACCTTGCCAATCGAGGCATTACATCAGGATTTGGCTTTCTCGAGCGCACTGCCGGTTTCGGTATCGTTCAGCATCTGATTGAGTACACCGAGGACGATACCTACGCGCGCGTGTTTCTGGTTGGCTTAACCAACACACTGCTGGTCTCGGCACTCTGTATCGTTTTCGCCTCCATTCTCGGATTCGCGGTGGGATTATCCCGCCTTTCTGACAACTGGCTGCTGCGGAAACTCTCGACCATCTATATCGAAACCTTCCGTAATATCCCGCCACTGCTGCAGATCTTCTTCTGGTACTTTGCGGTATTGCGCAATCTGCCTGGCCCACGACAGGCGCTGAATGCGTTTGACCTGGCCTATGTCAGTAATCGCGGGCTCTATGTACCGTGGCCGACCTATGCTCCGGGGAGCTGGCCGTTTTTTATCGCGCTGCTTCTGGCCGTAGCCATCAGCTATGGTCTCTACCGCTTCAACCGTCAGCATCAGCTGAAAACCGGCGAGTTACGTCGCACCTGGCCTGCCGCCGTTGCGATGCTGATTCTTTTTCCGGTTCTGGCGCATCTTGGGTTTGGCGCCGCAACGCACTGGGATGTGCCGCAGCTGCGCGGATTCAATTTCCGTGGAGGCTCGGTAATGATACCGGAGCTGGCGGCACTGACGCTGGCCCTGTCGATCTATACCTCGTCGTTTATTGCGGAAGTGATTCGTTCCGGGATCCAGTCGGTACCGCACGGTCAGCACGAAGCCGCACGTTCGCTGGGTCTGCCGAATCCGGTGACGCTGCGTCAGGTGATCATTCCTCAGGCCATGCGCGTGATTATTCCCCCGCTGACCAGTCAGTACCTGAACATCGTGAAGAACTCCTCACTGGCCGCGGCTATCGGATATCCCGATATGGTGTCGCTGTTTGCCGGCTCGGTCCTGAACCAGACCGGCCAGGCCATCGAAACGATTGCTATTACGATGGGCGTGTACCTGATCATCAGCCTGCTGATATCACTGCTTATGAATGTCTACAACCGCAAAATTGCGCTGGTTGAGCGTTAAGAGAACGGGATGACTATGTCTGTAACTACGCATGAAACGACCCCCGTCCCGACGACGCCGGTCAGTCGCGCCTGGCTTTGGGCGCGTAAAAATCTCTTTTCCAGCTGGTTTAACACGTTACTGACGCTGTTGTGCATCTGGATAATCTGGCATGTGATCCCGCCTGCGCTGAACTGGCTGGTCTTTCAGGCTAACTGGATCGGCTCTACCCGCGCCGATTGTACGAAAGAGGGCGCCTGCTGGGTCTTTATCCATGCCCGTTTCGGTCAGTTCATGTATGGCCTCTATCCGCATGAGTTGCGCTGGCGTATCAACCTGGCGCTGATCATTGGCCTGGTGTCGATTGTGCCGATGTTCCTGAAAAGCCTGCCCTTCCGCGGGCGCTATATTGCTGCCTGGGCCGTCATCTATCCGGTGATTGTCTGGTTTCTGCTGTATGGCGGCTATCTGGGACTGGAGCGCGTTGAGACACGCCAGTGGGGTGGATTAACGCTGACGCTGATTATTGCATCGGTTGGGATTGCGGGCGCACTGCCGCTGGGGATTCTGCTGGCTCTTGGCCGTCGCTCCCGTATGCCTGTGGTGCGCACGCTGTCGGTTATCTTTATTGAGTTCTGGCGCGGCGTGCCGCTGATTACCGTGCTGTTTATGTCGTCGGTGATGCTGCCGCTGTTTATGTCTGAAGGCACCACCATCGATAAGCTGGTGCGCGCCCTGGTTGGCGTCATTCTGTTTCAGTCCGCCTATGTAGCGGAAGTGGTACGCGGGGGATTGCAGGCGTTGCCGAAAGGTCAGTATGAAGCGGCTGAGTCTCTGGCGCTGGGTTACTGGAAAACCCAGATGCTGGTGATCCTGCCACAGGCACTGAAACTCACCATCCCCGGGCTGGTAAATACCATCATCGCTCTGTTTAAAGATACCAGCCTGGTCATCATCATTGGTCTTTTCGATCTGTTCAGCAGCGTTCAGCAGGCCACGGTGGACCCCACCTGGCTGGGCATGTCGACCGAAGGCTACGTCTTCGCTGCACTGGTCTATTGGATCTTCTGTTTTAGCATGTCGCGCTACAGCCAGTATCTGGAAAAGCGCTTTCACACCGGGCGTACATCGCACTGAGGTTTTACATGACTGACTCTATGACACACTCTTCCGACGCGTTGATGATTTCGCTTGAGAACGTGAATAAATGGTACGGGCAATTCCATGTACTGAAAGACATTAACCTGCAGGTTAAGCCGCGTGAACGCATTGTGCTTTGCGGACCTTCTGGTTCCGGCAAATCGACCACGATCCGCTGCATTAACCATCTGGAAGAGCATCAGCAGGGACGTATTGTTGTTGACGGTATTCACCTTAACGATGATATCCGTAACATTGAACGCGTGCGCACCGAAGTAGGAATGGTCTTTCAGCACTTTAATCTGTTTCCGCATCTGACGGTCCTGCAGAACTGCACACTGGCCCCGACGTGGGTGAGAAAGATACCTAAAAAAGAAGCCGATGAGCTGGCCATGCACTATCTGCAACGCGTGCGCATTGCGGAACATGCCCATAAATTCCCCGGTCAGCTTTCGGGTGGTCAGCAGCAGCGCGTTGCTATTGCCCGTTCACTCTGTATGAAGCCAAAAATTATGCTGTTTGATGAGCCAACCTCGGCGCTGGATCCGGAGATGGTAAAAGAGGTACTGGATACCATGATTGGTCTGGCAGAGGATGGGATGACCATGCTGTGCGTGACGCATGAGATGGGCTTTGCCCGCACCGTTGCGGACCGGGTGATCTTTATGGATCGCGGTGAGATCGTTGAAATGGCTCCGCCGCAGGAGTTCTTTGCGAATCCTAAATCGGAGCGGACCCGGGCGTTCCTGTCTCAGGTTATTCACTGATCGGCACTACTGCTCGTTGTTTCCAACCCGGCATGGTGCCGGGTTTTTTATGGCCCGAATAAAGGTCAGTAAAGGGGGTTCGGGCTGGGCTGGGCTGGGCTGGGCTGGGCTGGGCTGGGCTGGGCTGGGCTGGGCTGGGCTGGGCTGGGCTGGGCTGGGCTGGGCTGGGCTGGGCTGGGTAGCACAGGCTGAGGCGACTACGCTTTTCTATCACTATTGATAACCGGAAAAGGCGCTGCTCCACTTTCTGCAGCCACAACGAAAAAAGCCCTTCGCATACGCGAAGGGCTCTCTCTTATTTGATGCCTGGCAGTTCCCTACTCTCGCATGGGGAGACCCCACACTACCATCGGCGCTACGGCGTTTCACTTCTGAGTTCGGCATGGGGTCAGGTGGGACCACCGCGCTACAGCCGCCAGGCAAATTCTTTTCTTTACCGAACTCGTGTCTTAACTGGTGCTGATACCCAGAGTCGAACTGGGGACCTCACCCTTACCAAGGGTGCGCTCTACCAACTGAGCCATATCAGCACACTAAATTTGATGCCTGGCAGTTCCCTACTCTCGCATGGGGAGACCCCACACTACCATCGGCGCTACGGCGTTTCACTTCTGAGTTCGGCATGGGGTCAGGTGGGACCACCGCGCTAAAGCCGCCAGGCAAATCTTGGTGCACGAAACGAAAAAATCTTCGCTTCTGCTAATTCTTTATCCGTCACAAACTGAAAATCTGTCTCTCAAAAAACGCCTCTGGCGTTGTAAGGTTAAGCCTCACGGGTCATTAGTACCGGTTAGCTCAACGCATCGCTGCGCTTACACACCCGGCCTATCAACGTCGTCGTCTTCAACGTCCCTTCAGGACCCTCAAGGGGTCAGGGAGAACTCATCTCGGGGCAAGTTTCGTGCTTAGATGCTTTCAGCACTTATCTTTTCCGCACTTAGCTACCGGGCAGTGCCATTGGCATGACAACCCGAACACCAGTGGTGCGTTCACTCCGGTCCTCTCGTACTAGGAGCAACCCCCCTCAATTCTCCAGCGCCCACGGCAGATAGGGACCGAACTGTCTCACGACGTTCTAAACCCAGCTCGCGTACCACTTTAAACGGCGAACAGCCGTACCCTTGGGACCTACTTCAGCCCCAGGATGTGATGAGCCGACATCGAGGTGCCAAACACCGCCGTCGATATGAACTCTTGGGCGGTATCAGCCTGTTATCCCCGGAGTACCTTTTATCCGTTGAGCGATGGCCCTTCCATTCAGAACCACCGGATCACTATGACCTGCTTTCGCACCTGCTCGAGCCGTCACTCTCGCAGTCAAGCCAGCTTATGCCATTGCACTAACCTCACGATGTCCGACCGTGATTAGCTGACCTTCGTGCTCCTCCGTTACTCTTTGGGAGGAGACCGCCCCAGTCAAACTACCCACCAGACACTGTCCGCACCCCGGATCACGGGGCCACGTTAGAACATCAAACATTAAAGGGTGGTATTTCAAGGATGGCTCCACGCAGACTGGCGTCCGCGCTTCAAAGCCTCCCACCTATCCTACACATCAAGGCTCAATGTTCAGTGTCAAGCTGTAGTAAAGGTTCACGGGGTCTTTCCGTCTTGCCGCGGGTACACTGCATCTTCACAGCGAGTTCAATTTCACTGAGTCTCGGGTGGAGACAGCCTGGCCATCATTACGCCATTCGTGCAGGTCGGAACTTACCCGACAAGGAATTTCGCTACCTTAGGACCGTTATAGTTACGGCCGCCGTTTACCGGGGCTTCGATCAAGAGCTTCTCCTTGCGGATAACCCCATCAATTAACCTTCCGGCACCGGGCAGGCGTCACACCGTATACGTCCACTTTCGTGTTTGCACAGTGCTGTGTTTTTAATAAACAGTTGCAGCCAGCTGGTATCTTCGACTGGCTTCAGCTCCGGGAGCAAGTCCCTTCACCTACGCGCCAGCGTGCCTTCTCCCGAAGTTACGGCACCATTTTGCCTAGTTCCTTCACCCGAGTTCTCTCAAGCGCCTTGGTATTCTCTACCTGACCACCTGTGTCGGTTTGGGGTACGATTCTGTGTTACCTGATGCTTAGAGGCTTTTCCTGGAAGCAGGGCATTTATCACTTCAGCACCGTAGTGCCTCGTCGTCACGCCTCAGCGTTAAAAGAGTCCGGATTTACCTGGACCCTCCGCCTACACGCTTAAACCGGGACAACCGTCGCCCGGCTGATATAGCCTTCTCCGTCCCCCCTTCGCAGTAACACCGAGTACAGGAATATTAACCTGTTTCCCATCGACTACGCCTTTCGGCCTCGCCTTAGGGGTCGACTCACCCTGCTCCGATTAACGTTGAACAGGAACCCTTGGTCTTCCGGCGAGCGGGCTTTTCACCCGCTTTATCGTTACTTATGTCAGCATTCGCACTTCTGATACCTCCAGCATGCCTCACAGCACACCTTCGACGGCTTACAGAACGCTCCCCTACCCAACAACACATAGTGTCGCTGCCGCAGCTTCGGTGCATGGTTTAGCCCCGTTACATCTTCCGCGCAGGCCGACTCGACCAGTGAGCTATTACGCTTTCTTTAAATGATGGCTGCTTCTAAGCCAACATCCTGGCTGTCTGTGCCTTCCCACATCGTTTCCCACTTAACCATGACTTTGGGACCTTAGCTGGCGGTCTGGGTTGTTTCCCTCTTCACGACGGACGTTAGCACCCGCCGTGTGTCTCCCGTGATAACATTCTCCGGTATTCGCAGTTTGCATCGGGTTGGTAAGCCGGGATGGCCCCCTAGCCGAAACAGTGCTCTACCCCCGGAGATGAGTTCACGAGGCGCTACCTAAATAGCTTTCGGGGAGAACCAGCTATCTCCCGGTTTGATTGGCCTTTCACCCCCAGCCACAGGTCATCCGCTAATTTTTCAACATTAGTCGGTTCGGTCCTCCAGTTAGTGTTACCCAACCTTCAACCTGCCCATGGCTAGATCACCGGGTTTCGGGTCTATACCCTGCAACTTAACGCCCAGTTAAGACTCGGTTTCCCTGCGGCTCCCCTATACGGTTAACCTTGCTACAGAATATAAGTCGCTGACCCATTATACAAAAGGTACGCAGTCACACCACAAGGGTGCTCCCACTGCTTGTACGTACACGGTTTCAGGTTCTGTTTCACTCCCCTCGCCGGGGTTCTTTTCGCCTTTCCCTCACGGTACTGGTTCACTATCGGTCAGTCAGGAGTATTTAGCCTTGGAGGATGGTCCCCCCATATTCAGACAGGATACCACGTGTCCCGCCTTACTCATCGAGCTCACAGCGTGTGTGCTTTTGTGTACGGGAGTATCACCCTGTACCCTGCGACTTTCCAGACGCTTCCACTAACACACATGCTGATTCAGGCTCTGGGCTGCTCCCCGTTCGCTCGCCGCTACTGGGGGAATCTCGGTTGATTTCTTTTCCTCGGGGTACTTAGATGTTTCAGTTCCCCCGGTTCGCCTTGCAGCACTATGTATTCATGCTGCAATGATGCACTGAGTGCACCGGGTTTCCCCATTCGGACATCGACGGCTGTAGCGGTTCATATCACCTTACCGTCGCTTTACGCAGATTAGCACGTCCTTCATCGCCTCTGACTGCCAGGGCATCCACCGTGTACGCTTAGTCGCTTAACCTCACAACCCACAGGCGTTTTCACGCTGCAGACTGTAAGCATTTGAGAGACTCGAACATGTCGCCATTTCATTCTTATTACGGAGAATGAACGCGTCATGTCGTTTCAATTTTCAGCTTGTTCCGGATTGTTAAAGAGCAAATATCTCAGACGCGTCTCCCTGCTCGCGCAGCGGAAACGGTTTTGAGATACTGTATGGAGACACCTTTCACCTGTCACCAAGCAGGTGGCGTCCCCTAGGGGATTCGAACCCCTGTTGCCGCCGTGAAAGGGCGGAGTCCTAACCGCTAGACGAAGGGGACACGATAGTGTCACGACTTCGCAGCCGTCCTGCTCATTACTTTTTATCAGACAATCTGTGTGAGCACTTCGCGGGAAAGTATCTTCAGGTAAGGAGGTGATCCAACCGCAGGTTCCCCTACGGTTACCTTGTTACGACTTCACCCCAGTCATGAATCACAAAGTGGTAAGCGCCCTCCCGAAGGTTAAGCTACCTACTTCTTTTGCAACCCACTCCCATGGTGTGACGGGCGGTGTGTACAAGGCCCGGGAACGTATTCACCGTGGCATTCTGATCCACGATTACTAGCGATTCCGACTTCACGGAGTCGAGTTGCAGACTCCGATCCGGACTACGACGCACTTTGTGAGGTCCGCTTGCTCTCGCGAGGTCGCTTCTCTTTGTATGCGCCATTGTAGCACGTGTGTAGCCCTACTCGTAAGGGCCATGATGACTTGACGTCATCCCCACCTTCCTCCGGTTTATCACCGGCAGTCTCCTTTGAGTTCCCGACCGAATCGCTGGCAACAAAGGATAAGGGTTGCGCTCGTTGCGGGACTTAACCCAACATTTCACAACACGAGCTGACGACAGCCATGCAGCACCTGTCTCAGAGTTCCCGAAGGCACCAATCCATCTCTGGAAAGTTCTCTGGATGTCAAGAGTAGGTAAGGTTCTTCGCGTTGCATCGAATTAAACCACATGCTCCACCGCTTGTGCGGGCCCCCGTCAATTCATTTGAGTTTTAACCTTGCGGCCGTACTCCCCAGGCGGTCGACTTAACGCGTTAGCTCCGGAAGCCACTCCTCAAGGGAACAACCTCCAAGTCGACATCGTTTACGGCGTGGACTACCAGGGTATCTAATCCTGTTTGCTCCCCACGCTTTCGCACCTGAGCGTCAGTCTTCGTCCAGGGGGCCGCCTTCGCCACCGGTATTCCTCCAGATCTCTACGCATTTCACCGCTACACCTGGAATTCTACCCCCCTCTACGAGACTCAAGCCTGCCAGTTTCAAATGCAGTTCCCAGGTTAAGCCCGGGGATTTCACATCTGACTTAACAGACCGCCTGCGTGCGCTTTACGCCCAGTAATTCCGATTAACGCTTGCACCCTCCGTATTACCGCGGCTGCTGGCACGGAGTTAGCCGGTGCTTCTTCTGCGGGTAACGTCAATCGGCGAGGTTATTAACCTCACCGCCTTCCTCCCCGCTGAAAGTACTTTACAACCCGAAGGCCTTCTTCATACACGCGGCATGGCTGCATCAGGCTTGCGCCCATTGTGCAATATTCCCCACTGCTGCCTCCCGTAGGAGTCTGGACCGTGTCTCAGTTCCAGTGTGGCTGGTCATCCTCTCAGACCAGCTAGGGATCGTCGCCTAGGTGGGCCATTACCCCGCCTACTAGCTAATCCCATCTGGGTTCATCCGATAGTGAGAGGCCCGAAGGTCCCCCTCTTTGGTCTTGCGACGTTATGCGGTATTAGCCACCGTTTCCAGTGGTTATCCCCCTCTATCGGGCAGATCCCCAGACATTACTCACCCGTCCGCCACTCGTCACCCGAGGAGCAAGCTCCTCTGTGCTACCGTCCGACTTGCATGTGTTAGGCCTGCCGCCAGCGTTCAATCTGAGCCATGATCAAACTCTTCAATTTAAAGTTTGATTTGCTGAAACGGGTTCAGCGGTGCTCATCTGTAAAACGTCATAATGAATTTCATTATGTGTTCACTCGTGAGGCTTTGATATTTTTGTGCGCCCAAAGACGCTGATATCAATCCTGCGAGTGCCCACACAGATTGTCTGATAAATTGTTAAAGAGCAGTGCGAACAGTGCGTTAGCGTCCTGTCGCGAGGTGGCGTATATTACGCTTTCCTCCTTCAGAGTCAACCTCTTTTTCAGAAGTTTTTCTCCGGCGGCTCAGTCTCCTGAACCTTCAACCCGTTTCCCGTTGCCGGTGTGCCGTGTCGATGGAGGCGCATTATAGGGATCCCGTTTCAGAGCACAACCCTTTTTTTGGATCTTTTTTCTGAACGGTTATAAATGATCCAGATTGATGAGATCGCCAGCGATCCAGGCCAGAATAGGCTTGTCAGCTGGCTAAAATCACATCAGGCTGCTGAGAAAACAGAATAAAGGAGAACACAATGACTTCCGCCTTACGTCCTTATAAAGATCGCTTTCCACAAACTGGCCAGCGCGTCATGGTCGATCCAGCCAGTGTTGTGGTGGGTGATGTCATCATGGCCGATGACGTGAGCATCTGGCCGCTGGTCGTCATCCGGGGAGACGTGAATCAGGTTCGCATCGGTGCCCGTACTAATGTGCAGGATGGCAGTGTTCTGCATGTCACGCATAAATCTGCCGCTAACCCGGAAGGCTTCCCGCTGATTATTGGCGAGGATGTCACGGTCGGGCACAAAGCGATGCTGCATGGCTGCACTATCGGCGATCGTGTGCTTGTCGGGATGGGCTCGATTCTGCTTGATGGCGTAATAGTAGAAGAAGAGGTCATGATTGGGGCAGGCAGTCTGGTCCCTCCAGGTAAACGGCTGGAGAGCGGCTATCTCTATCTGGGCAGTCCGGTCAGACAGATCAGGCCGCTGAACGACCAGGAGAAGGAAGGATTACGCTATTCGGCGAATAACTATGTCGGCTGGAAAAATGATTACCTGGCGGGAGATAACCAGACCCAGCCCTGAGCATCAACACGCTCCTGACGAATGGCCGCTTCGGCTTCATCTTCGAGATCCCAGCGATGGTGCTGAAACAGCGCCATCGCCTCCCCTTCGCCAAAGCGTGACGTCAGCGACATACGGCTGATCGCACAGATCAACCGCATACCGTTAACCAGTACCGGGAAGCAGACGGCATCCCGTTCAGCGTCATAGGTTTCATCGTCAGGAAACTGAATCGCCTGATTCATGGCTGCATAGCCTGTTTCAGCTGAGCAATGACCGGCGCAACGTCCGGCATCACACCATGCCATATATAGAAGGCATGCGCCGCCTGCCCCACCAGCATTCCCACACCATCCGCCAGAGCGTGCGCTCCCTGCGTCTGACACCAGAGCAGGAAAGGCGTCAGCCCGCTTTGATAGAACATGTCATAGCAGCGTACGCCGGGATGGATCAGCTCCGCAGGTAGAGGGGGTGTTTTCCCCTCTACACCGCTTGAAGTCGCATTGATGATAAGGTCGAAACGCTGGTCCGCCAGTTGATCAAACGCAGCTGCACGGATAGTGCCGCTCTTTGCGAACAGGCCAGCCAGCTCCCCTGCCCGTTCGGCGGTGCGGTTTACCACGGTGAGCGTCACCCCTGACGAAAGCAAAGGATGAATCACACCGCGCGCCGCCCCACCTGCGCCCACCAGCAGAACATTGTCGCCCGCATTGATCATCTTCAGCCGTTCAAGATCGCTTAACAGGCCGATACCATCCGTGTTGTCACCCAGGATCTGCCCGTCGCTGAGCTTTTTTACCGTATTAACGGCGCCGGACAGGGCCGCGCGTTCACTGAGTTGATCGGCAAACTCCCAGGCCTGCTGTTTAAAAGGCAGGGTCACGTTGGCACCACGACCGCCCTGTGCAAAAAAGGTTGTCAGCGCATCGCGAAATCCGTCAACCGGTGCACAGATCCGGCCATATCGATGCTCGATCCCAGTCTGTTCAGCAAAAGCCTGATGGATCAGCGGAGATTTACTGTGGCTGATCGGATTACCGAAAACGGCGAATTGATCCATGAGTTAACCCTGACGTATAAGTTCGCCGCTGATTACATCGCGGATTTCTGAAGGATTGAGACGTCCCCCCGTTTTCCCGGACAGAACCGGAAAGTCCTCACCAAACTGCTTATACACTTCTTCTGCCGTACGGCAGGGAGGCTGTCCTGACAGATTGGCGCTGGTTGAAACCAGCGGTTTACCAAATGCGCGGCAAAGCGCCTGCACATCCGGATGGTCACTGACCCGTATCGCCAGCGAGTCGAACTGTCCGGTCAGCCAGCGGGGCGTCTGGGGAGGAACCGGGACGACAAAGGTCACCGGGCCGGGCCAGCAGGCGAACATGCGCTCACGCTGGATCACAGAGAGTTCGCGATCGGAGATATAGGGTTCTAGCTGGGAATAATCAGCTGCGATCAGAATGAGTCCCTTTTCTACCGGACGCTGTTTCAGCGCCAGCAGCGCCATGACGGCAGATTCACTGTCAGGGTCGCAGCCCAGACCAAATACGGCTTCAGTGGGATAGGCGATGACCGCCTGACGATTCAGCTCTGCTACGCAGCGCTCAAGTGAATCGGCGAGGTGTTGATTTTCCATGATCTATTCATTCTCTTCAGCAATGGCTTTGCCACAACTTTTACTGGCGCAGAAGCGTTTAACCCCCTGCGCTGTCTTTTTTTCAACCAGCAACGGAAACTGACACCAGGCACAGACCCCGGCCACGGGCGTCAGGTTGACGACAAACTGGCAGGCGGGATAACGATCACAGGAGTGGAACGTTTTGCCATAACGGGAACGCCGCTGAACCAGCCGGCCTTCATGGCACTGTGGACACGCCAGCGTCGTTTCATCCGGTTTGTCGATGGTTTCACTGTAGCCGCATTCAGGATAGTGGCTACAGCCAATAAACATGCCATACCGGCCCTGCCGCAACACTTTATCGGCTCCGCATTCAGGACAGGCGTGACCCTCCAGCACTTTAACCACATGGCCATCGGCCTGCCCTTTCAAGGGCCGGATGTAGTCACATGCCGGATAGTTGGCGCATCCCAGAAAAGGGCCATGTTTACCCGAGCGGATAACCAGTTCTGCCCCGCAAGCGGGGCAGGGATCCTGTTTACGCACGGTGAAGAGTGCAGCTTTACTCATAGCGATAAATGCATGAAAGGAAATTTAATGCAGCATACCTTCATTGACGTCGAATAGCAGTTCTTCCATCTGCTGATAGGCATTTTCACATCCCGGGATGTTGAACAACACCATCAGCACCACCCATTTGAGGTCCTCCAGATCAAACTCAGAGGTATCCAGCGCCATGACACGTTCGATGACCATCTCACGGGTTTCCAGATTCAGCACCTGAATCTGCTCCAGGAAGAGCAGGAAACCGCGGCTTTCGGCATCTAAACGTTTACTCTCTTCGTCGGTATAAATACGCATAGAGAGCGGATCGTTGGTCAGTAAAATTGGCGCAACCAGTCCTTCCTGATAATCCGCCAGTCTTTCCAGCCAGTTAAGCGCACTGTAAATATCTTCACGATGGAACCCGGCATCCGTCAGGTCATCTGTCAATCTGTCCTGATCAACACCCATTTCTGCTTCGTTGTGGATATAGGTCTCAAACAAGTACATGAGTACGTCGAACATGGCATGCCCTCCTCAATCGGACATAGCCGCCGGGTACAGCTGCGATCCATCCTGCTAACTCCAGTTCCAGCAATTGAGCTGAGATAACTGGCACAGATTGGCCGGCACGTTCAGCGACAACGTCAACAGGTGTAACCTCATCACCTACGTTAGCCAACACATCAGCAAATGGCAATGGAGCATCGTCACCTGGTTCAGAATAAATTTCGTCATCCTGTGTCACAGGCAGCCAGTTCAGTGCCCCAGCCAGATCCTCCAGAATGTTGTTGGGATGTGCCACCAGCAGGGCGCCCTGCTGAATCAGCCAGTTGACCCCTTCGCTTAACGGGTTGCCGAGCGCGCCAGGTAGTGCATAAACATTGCGGTTTTGCTCCAGCGCATAGCGAGCGGTCACCAGTGAACCACTCTTCAGCGAGGCTTCCACCACCAGCACGCCCAGACTCAGGCCGCTGATGATCCGATTGCGACGCGGAAAGTTGAGCGGATGAGGAATGGTGTTCAGCGGAAACTCAGACACCACGGCACCGCCCTGCTCAACAATCTCTGCGGCAAGGCGGACATGCTGTCGGGGATAGAGCCGCTGCAGCCCGCTGCCTAATATGGCTACCGTTTTGCCGCCGGTACTCAGTGCCGCCTGATGCGCAACGCCATCAATCCCCCTCGCCAGTCCGCTGGTGATGGTCAGCCCGCTGAGGCTCAGGTGCCGGGTAAACCATTCGCCCCAGTAACGGCCATTGGGTGAGCCGTTCCGGCTGCCCACGACTGCCAGCTGTGGGGTAGTGATGACGGCCGGATCGCCGTGGATGTAAAGCAGCGGCGGAAAGCGACTGGTTTCCCTGAGGCGGGCAGGATAGGCGGCGTCCAGCGCAGTGATCAGATGATGGGCAGGACTGCGCGCTAACCAGTGCTGCACATCAGTGATCGTTTTTTCAGGCAGATCAGCGTATTGCTGACACTGCACAGCGTCTAACCCCAGCCGCATAAGTTTCCCGCTGTCTGCCGGTGCATCGCCCAGCTGCTGCGCCACGGTCAGCCAGCGCTTTCCTGTCATTCCACACACCGCGGCCAGCCGCAGATACTGCGCTATTTTGTCCATTTGCTGCTCCCTGATTGCCCCGGCTTCCTGCCGCACAATGCTGTCAATCAAGTCTCAGAAAGTCTACAATATGAGGCAGTAATCTTTTCCTAACCGAATACAGATCTGGATATTTATGTCAGTTTTGCAGGTATTACATTTTCCTGACGAGCGCCTTCGCAAAGTCGCCGCGCCCGTTAAAGAAGTTAACGCAGACATTCAGCGTATCGTTGATGATATGTTCGAGACGATGTATGCCGAAGAGGGCATCGGTCTTGCGGCGACGCAGGTCGATATTCATCAGCGCATCATCGTGATTGATGTCTCTGAAAGTCGTGAAGAGCGTTTAGTCCTGATCAACCCTGAGCTGCTGGAAAAAAGCGGTGAAACCGGTATTGAAGAGGGCTGCCTGTCGATTCCGGAACAGCGTGCATTTGTCCCGCGTGCTGAGCGCGTAAAAGTTCGCGCGCTGGATCGCGACGGTAACAGTTTCGAACTGGAAGCCAGCGACTTACTCGCCATCTGTATCCAGCATGAGATCGATCATCTGGAAGGCAAACTGTTTATTGATTATCTGTCGCCTCTGAAGCGTCAGCGGATCAAAACCAGATTAGAGAAACTGGCGCGTCAGAACGCCCAGGCTTCCTGAGATCTTAAAAAGGGATAAACGTGTCTGCCCCGCTAAAAATCATTTTTGCCGGCACTCCTGACTTTGCAGCGCGTCATCTTGACGCGCTGCTTGCTTCTGAGCATCAGGTTATCGGCGTCTTTACTCAGCCCGACCGCCCTGCGGGTCGCGGCAACAAACTCACTCCTGGCCCGGTCAAAACGCTGGCGCTGGCTCATGACATTCCGGTGTTTCAGCCAAAGTCACTGCGACCAGAAGAGAATCAGCAGCTGGTTGCTGACCTGCAGGCCGATGTGATGGTTGTCGTGGCGTATGGATTAATTCTGCCCAGGGCAGTGCTGGATATGCCGCGTCTGGGCTGCATCAATGTCCACGGTTCGCTGCTCCCCCGCTGGCGTGGTGCCGCGCCGATTCAGCGTGCGCTCTGGGCTGGCGACAGTGAAACGGGCGTCACCATCATGCAGATGGATGTGGGTTTAGATACCGGCGATATGCTGCATAAACTGGCCTGCCCGATTACCTCCCAGGACACCAGTGCCACTCTGTATGACAGACTGGCCCAGCTCGGCCCGCAGGGGCTGCTGGATACGCTGACGTTACTCAACACGCAGCAGGCCTCACCCGAAAAACAGGATGAAGCACTCGCCAGCTACGCTGAGAAGCTGAGCAAAGAGGAGGCGCGTCTTGACTGGAGACTGCCCGCAGAACAGCTTGAGCGCTGTATCCGCGCCTTTAATCCCTGGCCGATGAGCTTTTTCACGATTGGCGATCAGCCGGTGAAAGTCTGGCAGGCTACCGTACTGCCTCACCGCGACCATGCACCGGGTGAAATTATCGCTGCAGATAAGCAGGGCATCCAGGTCGCGACCGCCGAGGGCGTATTGAATCTGGTGCAGTTGCAGCCCGCCGGTAAAAAACCGATGTCGGCTCAGGATCTTCTCAACTCGCGTCGGGAATGGTTTGAACCTGGAACCCTTCTGGACTGACTCTCCGGCCCGGTGACTTACCGGGCTTTTTGTTTGATGAAAAACCCTATGACTAAATCAACCAACCTGCGTAGCCTCTCCGCTCAACTGATTGAGCGTGTTGTGGACAAAGGCGAATCCCTGAATACGGTTCTGCCTGCCGCCCAGAAAAAACTCACCGACAAAGATAGCGCATTAGTGCAGGAGATCTGTTTTGGTGTTCTGCGCACACTGCCGCAGCTGGAAGCGCTGATTGGCAAACTGATGGAACGTCCACTGACCGGTAAACAGCGGGTTCTTCACTATCTGATCATGGTCGGACTTTATCAGCTGGAATATACCCGGGTGCCAGCCCACGCTGCACTGGCTGAAACCGTCGCGGGCGCAGAGGTGCTGAAGCGCACCAGCCTGAAAGGATTATTAAACGGGGTATTACGCCAGTTTCAGCGCCAGCGTGAAACGTTACTCGCCAGCATTCAGGATGGCCCACAACGTTATCTCCATCCGGGCTGGCTGCTTAAGCGATTGCAGCACGCCTGGCCGGAACAGTGGGAGCATATCGTCGAAGCAAATAATCTGCGTCCGCCGATGTGGCTGCGGGTTAACCGTCAGCATCATTCACGTGACGCCTGGCTGACCATGCTGACTGAAAGCGGCAGAAATGCACAGTCGGCTGCCGATGTTCCGGATGCGTTGCGGCTTGATGCCCCCGCCCCGGTCAGCCAGTTGCCCGGCTTTGATCAGGGCTGGGTGACCGTTCAGGATTTATCAGCCCAGCGCTGCGCTCTGCTGCTCGAACCTCAGAATGGCGAGCAGATTCTGGATTTATGTGCGGCCCCCGGCGGCAAAACGACCCATATCCTTGAGATTGCGCCGGACGCCGACGTGCTGGCTGTCGATGTGGATGCGCAGCGTCTTAAACGCGTTGATGAGAATCTGCAGCGACTGGGCATGAAAGCGGAGGTCAAACAGGGGGACGGACGGACACCGCAGCAGTGGTGTGGCGATCGGCAGTTTGACCGTATCCTGCTGGATGCGCCCTGCTCTGCAACCGGCGTTATCCGCCGACATCCCGATATTAAGTGGCTGCGCCGCGATCGCGATATCGCTGAGCTGGCAAAGCTGCAGCGTGAGATCCTGGACGCTATCTGGCCGCACCTGAAACCTGGCGGCACGCTTATTTATGCCACCTGCTCCATCCTGCCTGAAGAGAACCACCAGCAGATTGAGGCTTTCCTGCAGCGACAGCACGATGCGCAGGCGGAGCCGCTCAGGGATGCACCGGCGAGCGGGTTACAGGTCTTTCCGGATGCTGAAGGCGGAGATGGTTTCTTCTACGCTAAGCTGATAAAAAATTCGGGTTCACACTGATATGAGTATTGATAAGCGATGAAAATAATCATTCTGGGCGCAGGTCAGGTAGGCGGAACGCTGGCAGAGAATCTGGTGGGTGAAAACAACGATATCACAGTCGTTGATACCGATTCGGCACGCCTGCGTCATCTGCAGGATAAGTTCGATCTGCGTGTAGTGCAGGGACACGGTTCACATCCGCGCATCCTGCGTGAAGCGGGCGCTGAAGACGCCGACATGCTGGTTGCCGTTACCAGTTCGGATGAAACCAACATGATTGCCTGTCAGATTGCTTATTCGCTTTTCAATACGCCGAACCGAATCGCCCGTATTCGTGCGGCGGACTATCTGCGCGATGCAGATAAGCTTTTTATGCCGGAAGCCGTTCCTATCGACCATCTGATCTCACCAGAGCAGCTGGTCATCGATAATATCTACCGTTTGATCCAGTATCCTGGCGCACTGCAGGTGGTGAATTTTGCCGAAGGCAAAGTCAGCCTGGCCGTAGTCAAAGCGTATTATGGCGGGCCTCTGGTCGGGAATCCGCTTTCGATCCTGCGTGAGCATATGCCGCACATTGATACCCGTGTCGCCGCTATCTTCCGTCAGGACCGTCCCATTCGTCCCCAGGGTTCGACCATCGTCGAGGCAGGTGATGAAGTGTTTTTCATCGCGGCCAGCCAGAATATTCGTGCAGTAATGAGCGAAATGCAGCGGCTGGAAAAGCCTTACAAGCGCATCATGTTAGTGGGAGGCGGCAATATCGGTTTCGGTCTGGCACAGCAGCTGGAGAAGCACTACAGCGTCAAGCTGATCGAGCGTAATCCTCAGCGGGCCGCCGAACTGGCTGAACATCTTCATGATACCGTCGTCTTTTATGGCGATGCGTCAGACCAGGAGTTGCTTGCAGAGGAGCATGTCGAGCAGGTTGACCTGTTCATTGCGGTCACCAATGATGATGAAGCCAACATCATGTCAGCCATGCTGGCGAAAAAGATGGGCGCCAAAAAAGTCATGGTGCTGATTCAGCGTCGCGCTTATGTGGATCTGGTGCAGGGCAGTGTTATCGATATCGCGATTTCCCCTCAGCAGGCCACCATCTCTGCCCTGCTGGGCCATGTCCGTAAAGCGGACATCGTGGGTGTCTCCTCGCTGCGTCGCGGCATCGCTGAGGCGATCGAAGCGATAGCGCACGGTGACGAATCGACATCACGGGTGGTGGGCCGCGCAATAGATGATATCAAACTGCCCCCGGGTACCATCATTGGTGCGGTGGTGCGCGGCGATGATGTGATGATTGCCAATGACAACCTGCGTATCGAGCAGGGTGACCATGTGATCATGTTCCTGACCGATAAGAAATTCGTGTCGGATGTTGAGCGGCTCTTCCAGCCAAGTCCTTTCTTCCTGTAAATCCTGTATTGATTTTCAGTCGGGGGGAGTCAGGCAAAACAGCCACCTGTTTGGCTGCGCTTATGGAAAAAACAGCAAGGTTTGTTAGACTTTATGACACTGGCAAGGAAAGGAGTTAAGTATGAGTTTAATCAAAGAGTTTCGTGATTTTGCAATGCGCGGGAATGTGATGGATCTGGCCGTCGGTGTCATCATCGGCGCTGCGTTTGGTAAGATCGTCTCATCATTAGTGGCTAACATCATTATGCCACCGTTGGGCTTATTGATCGGTGGTGTCGATTTCAAATCGTTTGCCTGGGTGCTCAAGCCTGCTGTTGGCGACACGCCTGCCGTCGTTATGCAGTATGGTATCTTCCTGCAGAGTATCTTCGACTTTGTCATCATTGCCTTTGCCATCTTTATGGCGATCAAACTGATGAACCGTCTCTACAAGAAAAAAGAAGTTGAGAAGCCTGCACCTAAACCTTCAAACGAAGAAGTGCTGCTGACTGAAATTCGCGACCTGCTTAAACAGCAGAATACCCGCGTATAGTGAACAAACCGCCTCTGAGGCGGTTTTTTAATGGTAAAGAAGAAGGGCAGTGATAAGACGCTTTCTTATCACTGCCCTCCCATCCCTGCCCCTTGGTGTGTTTTTCCTTCCGTCTGAAGCTGCCCTTACCCTTTTGTTTCTGCTCAATGCGCTGACGGAAAAGCGGGTCGTGTAACAGAGCCTCAATCGCGTTATCGCGGATTTGCCCCCTGGTATGCTGATATTTACTCATAACGCCTCCTGTTGAGGTGGTCTGATACTCTATTCCTTTACGGTAAAATCACAAGACCCTTGTTTGTCTGAAGCCTCTCCCCGCTCCAGTGCCTCAAGAATTGAGCACGAAATGCTACTGTGGCTGTGACCACAACAGGCGTCCGAAAGAATACGCAGAGAGCGCTGCATCGACTCAAGTTCCGCTATCATCTGCGCCACTTCATCCAGCCGTTTCTCAACGATCGCTTTTGACTCCTGGCAGGTGTGATGTGCCGGATCGACCCGGATTGACAGAAGTTCCCGGATCGCTTCCAGACTGAAGCCGAGCTTACGACCGTGGCGAATAAATTTCAGACGCTGCAGATCGCCTTCGCTGTAGAGGCGAAAACCACCTTCGGTACGCTCACCATGATCCATCATCTGCTGCTTTTCATAAAAACGGATGGTGTCAGGCGTTACCTCAGCAAGCTTTGCTAACTGACCTATGCGGAACATCTACTCCTCCTCGCGGAAATGGTGGCGTATCGCGGTAGCATAGTTTCCATGAAGAAAATCGGTACTCATGCCCGCCTGTCGCAAGCGCAGCTCCAGCACCTGAAGCCGGTGACAGTGATCCTGATAGTCACGATCCGCAGGATCCAGCTGGCGAATCAGATCGTTGACTTCCATCGCCTCACGCCTTAACTCCAGCTCGGGGGGCAGAAAGCCAGAATTTTTCAGTAGTCGATACCCTGCCCTTAACTCCGGAGGGACATGACTGTCATCATCCAGCTGTAGCGGTTTGCCAGAGCCAGGAAGGTTACTGAGTTCACCTTTTTCCAGTGCCGCTTTGATGTGCTGTTCAGCAAGTTCGTCTACCAGCCACATAACAGATGCCCTCAAAAATAGAAGCGTCATTCTAAGGTAGCGAATTTCAGGCAATAAAAAACCCGCCGAAGCGGGTTTTTTACGTTGCTGCAGATTACTCTGCGGCTGCTTCTGCTTGAGCTTCTGGACGATCAACCAGCTCGATGTAAGCCATCGGAGCGTTGTCACCAGCACGGAAGCCACACTTCAGAATACGAGTGTAACCACCAGCACGGCTCGCAAAACGCGGGCCCAGCTCATTAAACAGTTTTGCCACGATCTCGTTATCACGAGTACGGGCGAATGCCAGACGACGATTAGCTACGTTGTCGGTCTTGGCAAGAGTAATCAGCGGCTCAACTACGCGACGCAGTTCTTTGGCTTTCGGCAGAGTCGTTTTGATGATCTCATGACGAACCAGAGAACCGGCCATGTTGCGGAACATAGCCTGACGATGGCTGCTGTTGCGGTTCAGTTGACGACCACTCTTACGATGGCGCATGACCTTATCCTTCTCAGTGAAACCTTAACCTGTGATCGGTTTATTCATCAGCAATGCTTGCCGGTGGCCAGTTCTCAAGGCGCATGCCCAGAGACAGACCACGTGAAGCGAGCACATCTTTAATCTCAGTAAGAGATTTTTTACCTAGGTTAGGCGTTTTAAGCAGCTCAACCTCGGTACGCTGTACCAGATCACCGATGTAGTGGATAGCTTCTGCCTTAAGGCAGTTAGCAGAGCGGACAGTCAATTCCAGATCGTCAACAGGGCGCAGCAGGATCGGATCGAATTCTGGTTTCTCTTCTTTAACTTCCGGCTGACGTACATCACGTAAGTCAACGAAAGCTTCAAGTTGTTCAGCCAGAATGGTCGCCGCACGACGAATCGCCTCTTCAGGATCGATTGTGCCGTTGGTTTCCATTTCGATGACCAGCTTGTCCAGGTCGGTGCGCTGCTCTACACGCGCTGCTTCAACATTGTAGGCGATACGGTCTACAGGGCTGTAGCAAGCGTCAACTAACAGGCGGCCGATTGGGCGCTCATCTTCTTCCGAATGAATTCGGGCAGAAGCCGGCACATAGCCACGACCACGCTGAACTTTGATACGCATGCTGATAGCCGCGTTCTCATCGGTCAGATGGCAGATGACATGCTGAGGCTTGACGATTTCGACATCACCATCATGGGTAATGTCGGCTGCAGTCACAGGGCCAATGCCAGATTTATTCAGGGTCAGAATAACTTCATCTTTACCCTGAACTCTTACCGCCAGCCCTTTCAGGTTGAGCAGGATTTCCAGGATATCTTCCTGTACGCCCTCTTTGGTGCTGTACTCATGAAGTACACCATCAATTTCAACCTCGGTCACCGCGCAACCCGGCATGGATGAAAGCAGAATACGGCGCAGTGCGTTACCAAGAGTATGGCCAAAGCCACGCTCTAAAGGCTCAAGGGTCACCTTGGCGTGCGTCGAACTCACTTGCTCGATATCTACCAGGCGCGGTTTTAGAAACTCTGTCACAGAACCCTGCATTGTGTCCTCTCTTTGGTACTAAGCTTTACTTGGAGTAAAGCTCGACGATCAGGTGTTCGTTAATGTCCGCAGACAGATCAGTACGTTCAGGAATACGCTTGAACACACCTTCCATCTTAGTCGCATCAACTTCCAGCCAGGTTGGCTTTTCACGCTGCTCAGCCAGCTCCAGAGCGGCCTTCACGCGAGATTGCTTTTTGGCTTTCTCACGGATGCTAACGACATCATTCGGAGATACCTGATAAGAAGCGATGTTAACAACGCGGCCGTTTACCAGAACAGACTTGTGGCTAACCAGCTGACGTGCTTCTGCACGCGTGGCACCGAAGCCCATACGATAAACTACGTTGTCCAGACGACCTTCCAGCAGAGCCAACAGGTTTTCACCGGTGTTGCCTTTCAGACGAGCTGCTTCTTTGTAATAGTTACGGAACTGACGCTCCAGCACGCCGTAGATACGACGAACTTTCTGCTTCTCACGTAACTGACCGCCGTAATCAGACAGACGCGGTTTACGCGCACCATGCTGACCAGGGGCTTGTTCAATTTTACACTTGGAATCAATCGCGCGAACGCCAGACTTAAGGAATAAGTCAGTGCCCTCACGACGGCTCAGCTTGAGCTTAGGACCCAAATATCTTGCCATTTTCTTTCTCCAACTATCCTAAAAAAACGGGCGTTATACGCGACGTTTTTTCGGCGGACGACAACCGTTATGAGGGATCGGAGTCACATCAGTAATATTCGTGATGCGGAAACCAGCGGCGTTCAAAGCACGAATCGTAGATTCGCGACCCGGACCCGGACCCTTTACCATAACTTCCAGATTCTTAATTCCGTAATCTTTTACCGCTTCTGCACAGCGCTCTGCAGCGACCTGAGCAGCAAACGGAGTGGATTTACGTGAACCGCGGAAACCGGAACCACCGGCGGTTGCCCAACCCAGTGCGTTACCCTGACGATCAGTAATGGTAACGATGGTGTTGTTAAAAGAAGCATGGACATGAGCCACGCCATCTGAGACTTGTTTTCTTACACGCTTGCGTGCACGAACTGGTGCCTTTGCCATTATTTACTCACCCCGATTATTTCTTGATCGGTTTACGCGGACCCTTACGGGTACGTGCGTTGGTCTTGGTACGCTGACCGCGAACCGGAAGACCACGACGATGGCGCAAACCACGGTAGCAACCAAGGTCCATAAGACGCTTGATGCTCAGGGTGATTTCACGGCGCAGATCACCTTCAACAACGAATTTAGCAACTGCATCACGCAGCTGATCAATTTGTTCTTCAGACAGCTCACTGATCTTAACATTTTCAGCAATGCCCGTTGAAGCGCAGATGGCTTTTGAACGGGTTTTACCGATACCGAAGATCGAAGTTAATGCGATAACGGTATGTTTTTGATCAGGAATGTTAATGCCTGCTATACGGGCCACTATGCACTCCTATAATTAAACAAGCACGTCCCATGCTGAAAAGCCCGTTTTCAGGATACTCAAATGGAAACGTACTGACATACAAAAGATTGGCTGGCTAATCTAGCCAGCTCAACCCGACTTTGCAAGAAAAATATGTGACAAAATCAGCCTTGGCGCTGTTTATGCTTTGGCTCGGCGCTGCAGATCACACGTACGACACCGTCGCGACGAATGATTTTGCAGTTACGACATAATCTCTTGACGGAAGCACGAACTTTCATTTTTACTCTCCGTAACTTCTCAACCAACTGAATTAACGGCCGTAGCCTTTCAGGTTAGCTTTCTTCAGTGCCGACTCGTACTGACTGGACATCATCAGAGTTTGCACTTGAGCCATAAAGTCCATGATGACGACAACTACGATAAGCAGTGATGTACCGCCAAAGTAGAAGGGAACCTTCATCGCATCACGCATGAACTCCGGGATAAGGCAGATAAAGGTAATGTACAGGGCGCCGATTAAGGTCAAACGCGTCATTACTTTATCAATATACTTCGCCGTTTGCTCTCCCGGACGAATTCCCGGTACGAATGCACCAGACTTCTTCAGGTTATCTGCTGTTTCACGTGGGTTGAAAACCAACGCCGTATAGAAGAAACAGAAGAAGATGATTGCAGTCGCATAGAGTAGCACATAAAGCGGCTGTCCTGGCTGCAAATACAGCGAAATTGTTGTCAGCCAGTTCCAACCGGTACCGCCCCCAAACCACGATGCAATCGTTGCCGGGAACAGAATAATGCTGGAAGCAAAAATAGCCGGGATAACACCCGCCATATTCACTTTCAACGGTAAATGTGTGCTCTGTGCAGCGTAAACGCGACGACCCTGCTGACGTTTTGCGTAGTTCACCACAATGCGGCGCTGTCCACGTTCAACGAAAATAACAAAGTAGGTCACTGCGAATACGAGTACTGCAACCAACAGCAACAGAAGGAAGTGCAGGTCGCCTTGCCGCGCTTGCTCGATGGTATGGCCAATGGCCGGCGGAAGACCCGCAACAATACCTGCGAAGATAATGATCGAAATACCGTTACCGATACCCCGCTCAGTAATCTGTTCGCCCAGCCACATCAGGAACATTGTCCCTGAGACCAGACTCACAACAGCGGTAAAGTAGAACGCAAAGCCCGGATTCATCACCAGACCCTGCATCCCTGGCATATTCGGCAGACCGGTAGCAATACCGATCGACTGGAATATGGCCAATACCAACGTACCGTATCGGGTGTACTGGCTAATCTTACGACGGCCAGCCTCCCCTTCTTTCTTAATTTCCGCTAACGCTGGATGAACCACCGTTAATAACTGGATAATGATCGATGCCGAGATATACGGCATGATGCCCAGTGCGAAAATAGAAGCACGGCTGAGAGCACCACCAGAGAACATGTTAAACATTTCAATGATGGTGCCACGCTGTTGCTCAAGCAGTTTGGCAAGTACAGTGGCATCAATACCAGGGATTGGAATAAAAGAGCCAATACGGAAGACAATCAGTGCGCCGATGACAAACAGAAGTCTGCGTTTCAGCTCACCAAAGCCGCCTTTGGCGCTTTGAAAATCTAATCCCGGTTGTTTAGCCATCTGCTACTTATTCCTCGATTTTACCGCCAGCAGCTTCGATTGCAGCACGAGCACCTTTGGTGACACGCAGGCCGCGAACCGTTACCGGTGCAGAAACTTCACCAGACAGAATTACTTTAACGAATTCAATCTGAACACCGACAATGTTGGCTGCTTTCAGCGCGTTCAGGTCGACGATACCGCCTTCAACTTTCGCCAGATCAGACAGACGAATCTCTGTGGTGATCATTGCTTTGCGAGAGGTGAAACCGAACTTCGGCAGACGACGGTACAGAGGCATCTGACCACCTTCGAAACCGCGACGTACGCCACCGCCAGAACGTGAGTTCTGACCTTTGTGACCACGACCACCGGTTTTTCCGAGGCCAGAACCGATACCACGACCCAGACGCTTAGTAGCGTGCTTAGACCCTTCGGCCGGAGACAGAGTATTTAAACGCATCTCTTACTCCTCCACTTTAACCATGTAGGAAACCGCGTTGACCATGCCGCGTACAGCTGGCGTGTCTTCACGCTCTACGGTATGACCAATACGACGCAGACCCAGGCCAACCAGAGTGGCTTTATGCTTAGGCAAGCGGCCGATTGAACTACGGGTTTGAGTGATTTTAATAGTCTTAGCCATCGTGATTACCCCAGAATTTCTTCAACGGATTTACCACGCTTAGCAGCGACCATTTCCGGAGATTTCATATTGCCCAGGCCGTCGATAGTTGCACGAACCACGTTGATCGGGTTAGTAGAACCATAGGCTTTTGCCAGTACGTTATGAACTCCAGCGACTTCCAGAACGGCGCGCATTGCACCACCGGCGATGATACCGGTACCTTCTGAAGCCGGCTGCATGAACACGCGGGAACCCGTGTGTGCACCTTTAACAGGGTGCTGCAGGGTGCCGTTGGTCAGCGCGACGTTAACCATGTTGCGACGGGCTTTCTCCATCGCTTTCTGGATCGCTGCTGGAACTTCACGCGCTTTACCGTAACCAAAACCTACGCGACCGTTACCATCGCCTACCACAGTCAGTGCTGTGAAGGAGAAAATACGACCACCTTTAACAGTTTTAGAAACACGGTTTACCGCGATCAGTTTTTCCTGCAGTTCGCCAGCTTGTTTCTCGATGTGTGCCATCTTAGACCTCTACCTTAGAACTGAAGGCCAGCTTCACGGGCAGCATCTGCCAGTGCCTGGACGCGACCATGATATTGGAAACCGGAACGGTCGAAAGAAACACCTGTGATGCCTTTTTCGATTGCGCGTTCTGCGATAGCTTTACCTACTGCAGCTGCGGCTTCTTTATTACCGGTATACTTCAGTTGTTCAGTGATAGCTTTTTCTACAGTAGAAGCAGCGACCAGAACTTCGGAACCGTTCGGGGCGATTACCTGTGCGTAAATATGACGCGGGGTACGATGTACCACCAGGCGAGTAGCACCCAGCTCTTTGAGCTTGCGACGTGCACGGGTCGCACGACGGATACGAGCAGATTTCTTATCCATAGTGTTACCTTACTTCTTCTTAGCCTCTTTGGTACGCACGACTTCGTCGGCGTAACGGACACCCTTGCCTTTGTAAGGCTCAGGACGACGGTAGGCGCGCAGGTCTGCTGCAACCTGACCAATCAGCTGCTTATCAGCGCCTTTCAGCACGATCTCAGTCTGAGTTGGGCATTCTGCAGTGATACCCGCGGGCAGCTGGTGATCGACTGGATGAGAAAAGCCCAGTGACAGGTTAACCATATCGCCTTTAACGGCAGCACGATAACCTACACCAACCAGCTGCAGCTTCTTAGTGAAGCCTTCGGTAACACCGATAACCATTGCGTTCAGCAGCGCGCGAGAAGTACCCGCCTGCGCCCAGCCGTCAACGAAACCTTCGCGCGGAGCGAAAGTCAGAGCGTTGTCAGCATGCTTAACTTCAACAGCATCATTGATAGTACGAGTCAGCTCGCCGTTTTTACCTTTAATCGAAATTACCTGACCGTCGAGTTTTACCTCTACGCCGGCAGGAACAACGACAGGTGCTTTAGCAACACGAGACATATGTATCCTCCGATTACGCTACGTAGCAGATAATTTCGCCACCAAGACCAGCCTGGCGCGCTGCACGATCAGTCATGACACCTTTGGATGTAGAAACTACAGCGATGCCCATACCAGCCATTACCTTTGGCAGCTCATCTTTTTTCTTATAGATGCGCAGGCCAGGACGGCTTACTCGCTGAATGCTTTCTACAACAGCTTTACCCTGGAAATACTTAAGAGTCAGTTCCAGTTCCAGCTTGATGTCGCCTTCGATTTTGAAATCTTCAATATAACCTTCTTCCTTCAGAACGTTGGCAATTGCCAATTTCAGCTTGGAGGAAGGCATGGTGACCGCAACTTTGTTCGCGGCCTGACCGTTACGGATACGGGTCAGCATATCCGCGATCGGATCTTGCATGCTCATCTGTGTTACTCCCGTGATTCAATTGGTGACAATTACCAGCTAGCCTTTTTCAGGCCCGGGATTTCACCGCGCATGGCGGCTTCGCGGACCTTGATACGGCTCAACCCAAACTTCCGCAGGAAACCGTGCGGACGACCTGTTTGACGGCAGCGGTTACGCTGACGTGAAGGGCTGGAATCACGCGGCAGACTCTGCAGCTTCAGAACAGCATCCCAACGGTCTTCGTCGGAAGCGTTCACATCAGAGATGATCGCTTTCAGTTCAGCGCGTTTAGCGAAGAATTTGTCTGCTAATTTTGCACGTTTAACTTCACGTGCTTTCATAGATTGCTTAGCCATTAAGTAACCCTACCTTACTTACGGAACGGGAAGTCAAAGGCAGCCAGCAGAGCACGGCCTTCATCATCAGATTTCGCAGTAGTGGTAATGGTGATATCCAAACCACGAACGCGATCGACTTTGTCGTAGTCGATTTCTGGGAAGATGATCTGCTCACGTACACCCATGCTGTAGTTGCCACGACCATCGAATGACTTAGCGGACAAGCCACGGAAGTCACGGATACGTGGAACAGCAATGGTGACCAGACGCTCAAAGAACTCCCACATGCGCTCGCCACGCAGAGTTACTTTACAGCCGATCGGATAGCCCTGACGGATTTTGAAGCCTGCAACTGATTTGCGTGCTTTGGTGACCAGCGGTTTTTGACCGGAGATTGCTGCCAGGTCAGCTGCTGCGTTATCCAGCAGTTTCTTGTCAGCGATCGCTTCACCAACACCCATGTTCAGGGTGATCTTCTCGACCCGAGGGACTTGCATGACAGAATTGTAGCCAAACTCTGTCATGAGTTTCTGGACTACTTCGTCTTTGTAGTAATCATGCAGTTTCGCCATCGTACTACTCCAAATTACTTGATAGTTTCGCTGTTAGACTTGAAGAAACGGACTTTTTTGCCGTCTTCGAATCTAAAGCCTACACGGTCAGCCTTACCAGTTGCCGCGTTGAACAGTGCAACGTTAGAAACCTGAATAGCAGCTTCTTTTTCAACGATGCCACCTGGCTGGTTCAGAGCCGGAACCGGCTTCTGATGTTTCTTCACCAGGTTGATACCTTCAACGATGACCTTACCAGAAGACAGGACATTCTTTACCTTACCGCGCTTACCTTTATCTTTACCGGTCAACACGATAACTTCGTCGTTACGACGGATTTTAGCTGCCATTGTTCGCTCCTTAGAGTACTTCTGGTGCCAGAGAGATAATTTTCATGAACTTTTCAGTACGAAGTTCACGAGTTACCGGCCCAAAAATACGCGTACCGATAGGCTGCTCACTGTTATTGTTCAGAATAACGCATGCATTACCATCGAAGCGAATGACAGAACCGTCCGGGCGACGAACACCCTTCCTGGTGCGCACCACTACCGCCTTCAGGACATCACCTTTTTTGACTTTACCACGAGGAATTGCTTCCTTGATGGTAACTTTGATGATGTCACCGACGCCTGCGTAGCGACGGTGCGAGCCACCCAGAACCTTGATACACATTACGCGACGTGCACCGGAGTTGTCGGCGACGTTCAGCATAGTCTGTTCTTGGATCATTTTAGTGCTCCGCTAATGTCAACTACTACTTCGGGACCTAAACCTCAGGTCGTTAGAAAGCCCCATAATTGAGGGCGCGGCATTGTAACACCGGTTCTCACAGATGGGTAGAAAAAATAAACGGCTCTCAATCGAGCCGCTGATTTTCCCTGATGACAGGGAGGGCGTATTCTAGGGAATAGTGCGAACAGTAGCAAATGTAATCTGCCTTATTTTTCGTCGTTCCCTAAATAAAGTCCCCTTCTGTCTCAGCCTGCCAGTTTTGTGGCCAGCTGGTTGTGCTGACGCAGCAGCGCTGGCAGTTCAATTCCGGCCAGTTCTCCTTTACGTACCCGGACTTGTCCGTTAATGATGCTGTAAGCAACCTGTCCCGGATTACAGAACACCAGGGCGGCAACCGGATCGTGCCCTGCCCCAGCCAGGCCTGGCCGATTCAGGTCAAACACCGCCAGGTCAGCCATCATGCCAGGCGCGATAGCCCCCACATCATTACGGTTAAGCACTTTTGCACTGCCCAGCGTTGCCAGCTCCAGGGCCTGCCGTGCGGTCATGGCATCCGGGCCAAACCCGACACGCTGCAGCAGCATCGCCTGACGAACCTCGGCCATCATGTCTGAGCTGTCATTGGAGGCGGAGCCATCTACGCCAAGACCGACATGCACACCGGCATCGCACATATGGCGTATCGGGGCAATGCCTGAGCCGAGCCGCATATTCGAGCAGGGACAATGGGCAATGCCGGTTCCGGTGCGGGCAAAGAGTTCAATACCCTGTGGATCGAGTTTGACGCAGTGAGCATGCCAGACATCCGGGCCAACCCAGCCGAGGTCCTCCACATACTGCGCAGGAGTCATATTAAACTTTTCGCGACTGTAGCGGATGTCGCTGTCGTTCTCTGCCAGATGCGTGTGCATCGAGACGCTGTAACTGCGGGCCAGTGCGGCGGACTGCTTCATCAGCTCACGGCTGACGGAGAATGGCGAACAGGGAGCCACCACGATGCGTAGCATCGAACCATGGCTGTCATCGTGATAGCGTTCAATGACTCGCTGCGTATCTTTCAGAATTGCCGCTTCATTCTCCACCAGGCTATCGGGCGGTAAGCCGCCCCGTGATTTCCCCACGCTCATACTGCCCCGGCTTGCATGGAAACGCATTCCCATGACGGCAGCAGCCTCAATGCTGTCATCAAGCTGACAGCCATTGGGATAGACATAGAGATGATCACTGGTGGTCGTACAGCCAGAGAGTATCAGTTCAGCCATCGACACCTGCGTTGAGATACGAATCATCTCAGGTGTCAGGTTCTGCCAGAGAGGATAGAGGTGAGTCAGCCAGTTAAAGAGTTCACCATTCTGTACAGCCGGAATGGCGCGGGTCAGGCTCTGATACATATGGTGATGCGTATTGATCAGACCCGGAATCACAATGTGCCCACGCAGGTCGATAACCTCATCCGCGCTATCGGGTAGTGTTCCAGCTTCTCCGACCGCCACGATCTGATTTCCTTTGATCAGAA
Source organism: Type-F symbiont of Plautia stali (assembly GCF_059731105.1). NCBI lineage: Bacteria > Pseudomonadati > Pseudomonadota > Gammaproteobacteria > Enterobacterales > Enterobacteriaceae > Type-F symbiont of Plautia stali. The sequence goes on from NZ_AP035909.1 coordinate 3,684,850, forward strand.
CAGAGGCGTTGCGAATTTCCCGACGGTCAGCATCCATGCAAACTACACAGTCGGCGTTCTTCAATAACAGAGTTCGTTCCATGCTATTGCCTGTAGGTTGATGTTGTGTGCTTGCCGATAATAGCGGCAAGCTTTTGGCAGAGCTAATAGCAGGCAACGCAGCAAACAAAGGTAATTTCAGCAGTGACCGCCGTAAGCGATCGGGACTCTCCATTTTCACGGCACATTTCCTTGTACAGTTATGACGACACCGGCCTGTTCAGCACGGTGCATTCAGGCCAGACCGCCTGAAGAGTCGCAGCTTACCGCCGGGAAACTGTCGAATTTGTGCGCACTATCAAATCTGCATGGCCGGGGACACAAATGGATCAATACCGGGGCAGAGGCAAAAAAAAACCCCCTGCCGAAGCAGAGGGTTTCCTCAGAAAAAACGGTTCTTATTACAGAACGGCTTTCTCAATTACGCGAACCAGGGTCCAGGATTTAGTCTTGGACAGTGGACGGCATTCGCGGATTTCTACCACGTCGCCGATTCCACATTCATTGTTCTCGTCATGGATGTGCAGCTTGGTCGTACGCTTAATGAATTTGCCGTAGATCGGGTGTTTCACGAAACGTTCGATAGCAACAACTGCAGATTTCTGCATTTTGTCACTTACTACACGACCCTGCAGAGTACGGATTTTATCGGTCATTACGAACCCGCCTTCTCAGTCAGTAAAGTCTTAACGCGTGCAACATCACGGCGAACCTGTTTCAGCAGATGAGTCTGCTGCAGTTGGCCAGATGCTGCCTGCATGCGCAGGTTAAATTGCTCACGCAGCAGATTAAGCAGCTCAGTGTTCAGCTCTTCAACGCTTTTTTCACGCAGCTCAGTTGCTTTCATTACATCACCGTCTTAGTTACAAAGGTGGTTTTGATAGGCAGTTTTGCTGCTGCCAGCTTGAATGCTTCACGGGCCAGCTCTTCTGGTACGCCGTCCATTTCATACAGGACTTTACCAGGCTGGATCAGGGCAACCCAATACTCAACGTTACCCTTACCTTTACCCATACGCACTTCCAGCGGCTTCTCGGTGATCGGTTTGTCCGGGAATACTCGGATCCAGATCTTACCTTGACGCTTAACTGCACGGGTCATAGCACGACGTGCTGCTTCGATCTGACGAGCAGTCAGACGACCACGGCCAACAGCTTTCAGACCGAAAGTACCGAAGCTAACATCCGTACCCTGCGCCAGACCGCGGTTGCGGCCTTTGTGCACCTTACGGAATTTTGTACGCTTTGGTTGTAACATCAGCGACTCTCCTTACTTACGGCCTTTACGCTGCTGCTTTTTAGGTTGAGCAGCCGGTTCCGGTTGTTCAACAGCAGCCATACCACCCAGGATCTCACCTTTGAAGATCCATACCTTAACGCCGATTACACCATAAGTGGTGTGCGCTTCAGAGGTGTTGTAGTCAATGTCAGCACGCAGTGTGTGCAACGGTACGCGACCTTCACGATACCATTCGGTACGTGCGATCTCGGCGCCGCCCAGACGGCCGCTAACTTCGACTTTAATACCCTTCGCGCCAAGACGCATGGCGTTCTGAACCGCACGCTTCATAGCACGACGGAACATCACACGACGCTCCAGCTGTGAAGTGATGCTGTCAGCAACCAGTTTTGCGTCCAGTTCCGGCTTGCGGACTTCGGCGATATTGATCTGTGCAGGAACGCCAGCGATGTTCGCGACGACCGTGCGCAGTTTTTCTACGTCTTCGCCTTTCTTACCGATAACGATGCCAGGACGAGCGGTGTGAATAGTCACACGGATGCTCTTAGCTGGACGCTCGATAACGATACGAGAGACAGACGCTTTAGCCAGTTCTTTAGTCAAAAACTGACGGACTTTAAAATCGCTGTCCAGGTTGTCAGCGAATTCTTTGGTGTTCGCAAACCAGGTAGAGTTCCATGGTTTTACAATACCCAGGCGAATACCATTAGGATGTACTTTCTGACCCATTGCTAGTCTCCAGAGTCTCAGCGATCGGACACAACCACAGTAATGTGGCTGGTGCGCTTCAGGATGCGATCTGCACGACCTTTGGCACGCGGCATAATGCGTTTCATGGTCGGACCTTCATCAACGAAAATTTTCGTGATTTTCAGATCGTCGATATCAGCGCCATCGTTGTGTTCGGCGTTAGCAATGGCAGATTCCAGAACTTTCTTGACCAGTACAGCCGCTTTCTTGTTGGTGTAGGTCAAAATGTCCAGTGCCTGCGACACTTTCTTACCGCGAATCAGGTCAGCAACAAGGCGAACCTTCTGAGCAGAAGAACGAGCGTGGCGATGTTGAGCTAAAGTTTCCATCTCTTCCTCCTACTTATTTCTTCTTGGCTTTTTTATCAGCCGCGTGACCGCGATAAGTACGTGTCGGCGCGAATTCACCCAGTTTGTGACCAACCATTTCGTCGGAAACAAAGACAGGAACGTGCTGACGACCATTATGGACAGCGATGGTCAAACCGATCATGTTAGGAAAGATCGTTGAACGACGGGACCAAGTGCGCAAAGGCTTCTTGTCACCGCTTTCCACCGCTTTCTCTACCTTCTTCAGCAAGTGCAGGTCAATAAAAGGACCTTTCTTGAGAGAACGTGGCATGGCTTATCCTCTAATATTATTTGCTACGGCGACGTACGATAAATTTATCAGTACGCTTGTTGCTACGGGTCTTCTTACCTTTGGTCTGAACGCCCCACGGAGAAACCGGGTGCTTACCAAAGTTACGACCTTCACCACCACCGTGCGGGTGATCAACTGGGTTCATCGCGGTACCACGAACGGTCGGACGAACACCACGCCAACGGGCTGCACCAGCTTTACCCAGAACGCGCAGCATATGCTCAGCGTTGCCGACTTCGCCCAGTGTTGCGCGGCAGTCAGACTCGACTTTACGCATTTCACCTGAACGCAGACGCAGGGTAACGTAAGAACCTTCACGCGCAACGATCTGCACGTAAGCACCGGCTGAGCGAGCAATCTGACCGCCTTTGCCTGGTTTCATTTCTACGTTATGCACGGTTGAACCCACCGGGATGTTACGCATCGGCAGTGTGTTACCTGCTTTGATCGCAGCATCAACGCCAGACTGAATCTGGTCGCCGGCTTTCAGGCCTTTAGGGGCCAGGATGTAACGGCGTTCGCCGTCTTTGTACAGAACCAGTGCGATGTTCGCAGAGCGGTTCGGATCGTACTCAAGACGTTCAACAACTGCCGGGATACCGTCTTTGTTGCGTTTGAAGTCAACAATACGATAAGCCTGCTTGTGACCACCACCGATATGACGGGTAGTGATACGACCATTGTTGTTACGGCCACCGGATTTGCTGTTTTTTTCTACCAGCGGGGCAAATGGTTTGCCCTTGTGCAGCTCCGCGTTTACCACTTTAACTACATGGCGACGACCCGGAGATGTCGGTTTACATTTAACAACTGCCATTGTCTTTCTCCTCCGACTTACTCAGCGCCGCCAGCGAAGTCCAGATTCTGGCCTTCTTTCAGGGTGACGTAAGCTTTTTTCCAGTCGCTACGACGACCGATACGCTGTCCTTGACGCTTAACTTTGCCCTTAACAACCAGGGTGTTTACGTCTTTAACTTCTACTTCGAACAGTTTCTCAACAGCAGCAACGATCTCTGCTTTGGTCGCGTCATTAGCAACTTTGAGAACGATGGTATTGGTTTTTTCCATCGCGCTAGATGCTTTTTCAGATACGTGCGGCGCGCGCAGTACTTTCAGCAGACGTTCTTCACGGATCATGCCAGCATCTCCTCAACTTGCTTAACTGCATCAGCAGTCATAACGACTTTGTCGAAGGCGATCAGGCTAACTGGATCGATACCAGATGCATCACGCACGTCAACCTTGTACAGGTTACGCGCAGCCAGGAACAGATTCTCATCCAGTTCACCGGTGATGATCAGCACGTCTTCCAGCGCCATGTCTTTCAGTTTCTGTACCAGCAGCTTGGTTTTCGGCGCTTCTACAGCAAATGATTCGACAACGATCAGACGGTCCTGACGTACCAGTTCGGACAGGATGCTTTTCAGCGCGCCGCGGTACATCTTTTTGTTAACTTTTTGACTGTGGTCTTGTGGCTTAGCAGCAAAGGTCACGCCACCTGAACGCCAGATCGGGCTCTTTACAGAACCTGAACGCGCACGGCCGGTGCCTTTCTGACGCCATGGCTTTTTGCCTGAACCGGTTACTTCAGCGCGAGTTTTCTGCGCGCGAGTTCCCTGGCGGGCGCCTGATGCGTAAGCAACAACAACCTGGTGAACCAGCGCTTCGTTGAAATCACGACCGAAGGTAGTTTCGGAAACAGTCAGCGCGCTCTGCGCGTCTTTCAATACTAATTCCATTGCTATCCCCTTACGCCTTCACAGCTGGTTTAACGATCAGGTCGCTACCGGTAGCACCGGGAACTGCACCTTTAACCAGCAGCAGGTTGCGCTCAGCGTCAACACGTACTACGTCCAGGCTCTGAACTGTTACGCGCTCATTACCCAGCTGACCTGCCATTTTCTTGCCTTTGAACACTTTGCCCGGAGTCTGGTTCTGACCGATAGAACCCGGAACGCGGTGAGACAAGGAGTTACCGTGAGTAGCGTCCTGGGTACGGAAGTTCCAGCGCTTAACGGTACCGGCGAAACCTTTACCTTTAGAGGTGCCAGTTACGTCTACTTTTTTAACGTCAGCGAAAATTTCAACGCTGATGCTCTGACCTACAGAATACTCGTCACCTTCAGCGGTGCGGAATTCCCACAGGCCACGGCCAGCTTCAACGCCAGCTTTAGCAAAATGACCAGCTTCAGGTTTGGTCACACGGTTTGCTTTTTTAGCACCGGTGGTAACCTGAATTGCCTGGTAACCATCGTTCTCCAGGCCTTTGACCTGAGTAACGCGGTTCGCTTCAACTTCGATTACGGTTACTGGGATAGAAACGCCATCTTCAGTGAAGATGCGGGTCATACCCACTTTTTTACCGACTAAACCAATCATTGTTTCAACCTCTCAATCGCTCGATGACCTGATTAACCCAGGCTGATCTGCACGTCAACACCGGCAGCCAGATCCAGACGCATCAGAGCATCAACCGTTTTTTCGGTTGGCTCAACGATGTCTACCAGACGCTTGTGAGTGCGGATTTCGTACTGATCACGCGCATCTTTGTTGACGTGCGGAGAGATCAGAACGGTAAAACGCTCTTTGCGGGTTGGCAGCGGGATTGGACCACGAACCTGCGCACCAGTGCGCTTGGCAGTCTCAACGATTTCCGCGGTTGATTGATCGATCAGACGATGATCAAACGCTTTAAGACGGATACGGATTCTTTGGTTCTGCATGAGACCAGAGCTCCAAACTTTTTATAGACGAAAAAAATTACTACTCGAACCCATTACGATTGATGGGAGAGTGTAATCGTTCAGCATATAACTCCCCAATTGGGAGTATTGTCAGGCGGCCTAACGGTCAGCCGTCTGCGATTCTGCTCGAATCGCGCCTGCAATATCTGCAGGCCCGCGCATTATACGTAATTCTGTTCAGGAAGCAACCCGTGCTGGCATTTTCGCTGTTAATTAGTGGCCGGGTCCTGAGGCAGACATCGCACAGACCTGCCTTATGACTGACAGGGGGTGAATCAGGTTGTGAACAGGGTTCCGCATGCTGGCATGCACGGGCGACACAGCGTGTAAAAGCGGTGAAAGTATGGCCGACCATTTAGCCGGAGCCCGAAGATGACCTTAATCCTGATTCAGTTAGCTGCCCTGGCTGGGGGAGGTGCGCTGGGCAGCTTTCTTTCGCTGGCCTGCGCGCGCTTCACCCCTGCCCTTTCTCCCACCCGATGGTGTGCCGCGCTCTGTTTTCCCGGCTCGCACTGTCCCCACTGCCGCCAGCCTCTGTTATGGCGCGATACGCTGCCGCTGATCAGCTGGGCTGCCTTAAAAGGCCGTTGTCGCTTCTGCTCTTACTCATTTAGCGCAGAGAGTGTGGTCATGGAATGGCTGGTTGCCAGCCTGAGCCTGCTTGTACTGCTAAGCTTCGACAGCCTGACTGATGCGCTGTTTATTCTTACGGCGGCCTCTCTGTTGATGATGGTGGCCCTGATTGACCGTCGCCATCTCTGCATACCTGACCCGCTCAATTATCTGTTGCTCTGGCTAGGGTTAATTCATGCGACACTGGCAGGTACCGAAACCCCGGCGATATGGGGTGTACTGTCGGGCTACGTTGCCCTGTGGCTGCTTGCCCAGGGCTATCGACTGGTCAGGGGGTATGAGGGATTGGGATATGGTGATATGAAGCTTTTCGCCGCGCTGGGGGCCTGCTGTGGCTGGCAGGGATTGCCCTGGATTGCACTGGGTGCCACTCTGCTGGCGCTGGCAGGCGTGTTGATGCTGAAATTGCGTGGCCGGACGCAGGGCGTCAGCCCGCTGCCTTTTGGCCCTTTCCTGGCCATTGCGGGCTGGGTCACTCTCGTCCTGCAGACGCGGTTCACGCTTCTTTGATCTGAGCATGCAGGTAGTTCTGGATCCCCATCATCCGGATGAGCTCAAGCTCCGTCTCGATCCAGTCGATGTGATGCTCCTCATCTGCCAGGATTTCAATCATCATGTCACGGCTGACATAGTCATGAACTTTGTCCGCATAGGCGATCGCTTCACGAAGATCTTTGGCCCCTTCCAGCTCCAGATTGAGATCTGAACTCAGCATTTCCTCAACGTCCTCACCGATGCGCAGCCGGCCCAGATCCTGCAGATTCGGGATCCCTTCCAGAAAAAGAATGCGCTCAATGTACTTGTCGGCATGCTTCATCTCATCGATCGATTCGTGATACTCCACATCATTGAGGCGCATCAGCCCCCAGTTTTTAAACATCCGCGCATGCAAAAAATACTGGTTTATAGCAACCAGTTCATTTCCAAGCAGTTTATTGAGATGACTGATAATTTTGATATCGCCCTTCATTGTTAACCCTCCACGTCTGCTTTATCAGATCGTAGATGTGATTAAAAAGAAGTCAAAAAAACGCGACAGATATTGTGGGTATTCGCACACGCGGTGTGTCAGGCGATCTCTTTATAGAGTGGCGGATGCTGCATCTCTTCATCCATGATTTCCCGCGCGGCGCGCAGACATTTGCCGCACTGTTTGCCGACCGGTACAAAATGACGCAGTTGCTGGATAGATTTGGGCTGATAGCGCCGTACTACTTCACGAAGGGTTTTATCACTGATGGCATTACACAGGCAGACGTACATTCTTTCATCACTCAAGACCATTTTCTGTACACAGTGTAAATGCGAATCGTTTTTATTACAAACCTACCCTTTGCAGGGTTATGACGCTCTTCAGGCAAAAAAAAAAGAGCACCGAAGTGCTCTTTTCTTTGTGTTGCAGTGGCCGTTTGCACGACCACAGCAGATATCACAATTAAGCGATAACTTTAGCAACAACACCCGCGCCAACGGTACGGCCGCCTTCGCGGATTGCGAAGCGCAGACCTTCGTCCATTGCGATTGGGTGGATCAGGGTAACAACCATTTTGATGTTGTCGCCTGGCATTACCATTTCAACGCCTTCTGGCAGCTCTACTGAACCGGTCACGTCAGTGGTACGGAAGTAGAACTGTGGACGGTAGCCCTTGAAGAACGGAGTATGGCGGCCACCTTCGTCTTTAGACAGAACGTAAACTTCTGACTCGAACTGGGTGTGTGGCTTGATGGTGCCTGGCTTAGCCAGAACCTGACCACGCTGGATGTCTTCACGCTTGATACCGCGCAGCAGAACACCACAGTTTTCGCCTGCCTGACCCTGGTCCAGCAGCTTACGGAACATCTCAACACCGGTACAGGTTGATTTCGCAGTATCTTTGATACCTACGATTTCAACTTCGTCGCCGACTTTAACGATGCCGCGCTCAACACGACCGGTAACAACGGTACCACGGCCAGAGATTGAGAATACGTCTTCGATTGGCAGCAGGAACGGCATGTCGATCGCACGCTGTGGCTCTGGGATGTAGTTGTCCAGGTGCTCAGCCAGCTCGATGATTTTCGCTTCCCACTCAGCGTCGCCTTCCAGCGCTTTCAGAGCAGAACCACGAACGATTGGAGTGTCGTCGCCTGGGAAGTCATAGGCTGACAGCAGGTCACGCACTTCCATCTCAACCAGTTCCAGCAGCTCTTCATCATCAACCATGTCACACTTGTTCAGGAACACGATGATGTAAGGAACGCCAACCTGACGACCCAGCAGGATGTGCTCACGGGTCTGTGGCATCGGGCCATCAGTCGCAGCAACAACCAGGATCGCGCCGTCCATCTGCGCAGCACCGGTGATCATGTTTTTCACATAGTCGGCGTGGCCTGGGCAGTCAACGTGTGCATAGTGACGAGTCGGGGTTTCATACTCAACGTGTGAAGTGTTGATGGTGATACCACGTGCTTTCTCTTCTGGTGCGTTATCGATCTGATCGAATGCACGCGCCTGGCCGCCGTAAGTCTTAGACAGTACGGTGGTGATAGCTGCGGTCAGGGTGGTTTTACCGTGGTCGACGTGACCGATGGTGCCCACGTTTACGTGCAGTTTGTTACGCTGAAATTGCTCTTTCGCCATGGCGATAATTCCTTACGTTGTGCCTTCACCACGTGGGTGAAGGCATCAGTTCAAATTTAAACCGTAGCTTATTTGCTACGAGCTTCAATAACGGCCTGCGCTACGTTGTTCGGCGCATCGTCATACTTCAGGAACTCCATGGAGTAAGAAGCACGACCTTTGGTCAGAGAACGCAGCTGAGTTGCGTATCCGAACATTTCAGACAGCGGAACTTCAGCGTGAATCTGAACGCCAGTAGCGTTAGATTCCTGCCCTTTAAGCATACCACGACGACGGCTAAGGTCACCGATGACATCACCCGTGTTCTCTTCCGGAGTCTCTACTTCAACCTTCATGATAGGCTCAAGCAGAACCGGCTGCGCTTGTTTAAAGCCTTGTTTGAAGGCGATAGACGCGGCCAGTTTAAACGCCAGCTCAGAGGAGTCGACATCATGGTAAGAACCGAAGTGCAGACGCACGCCCAGATCCACAACCGGATAACCAGCCAGTGGGCCTGATTTCAGCTGCTCCTGGATACCTTTATCAACCGCAGGGATGTATTCACCAGGAATCACACCACCTTTGATGTCGTTGACAAATTCGTAGCCTTTCGGGTTCGAACCTGGCTCCAGTGGGTACATGTCGATAACAACATGACCGTACTGACCACGACCACCAGACTGCTTGGCGTGTTTACCTTCAACGTCGGTAACTTTAGTGCGGATCGCTTCACGGTAAGCAACCTGTGGTTTACCCACGTTTGCTTCCACGTTGAATTCACGCTTCATACGGTCAACGATGATGTCGAGGTGCAGCTCACCCATACCGGCGATGATGGTCTGGTTAGATTCTTCATCAGTCCATACGCGGAATGATGGGTCTTCTTTCGCCAGACGGCCCAGAGCCAGACCCATTTTTTCCTGGTCAGCTTTGGTTTTCGGCTCAACAGCGATTGAGATTACTGGCTCTGGGAACTCCATGCGCTCAAGGATGATGACGTTATCCGGGTCACACAGGGTATCACCAGTGGTCACATCTTTCAGGCCGATCGCAGCGGCGATATCACCCGCACGGACTTCTTTGATTTCTTCACGCTTGTTAGCGTGCATCTGGACGATACGGCCCAGACGCTCACGGTTTGACTTAACCGGGTTGAACACGGTGTCACCAGTGTTAACAACACCAGAGTAAACGCGGAAGAAGGTCAGGTTACCTACAAACGGGTCGGTAGCGATTTTGAACGCCAGTGCAGCAAACGGCTCGTTGTCATCTGAGTGACGAACAGCCGGCGTGTCTTTACCGTCGTCCAGCATACCGTTGATCGCGGTAACGTCAGTCGGTGCTGGCAGATATTCAACAACGGCATCCAGCATCGCCTGAACACCTTTGTTCTTAAATGCAGAACCACAGGTTACCAGGATAATTTCGTTGTTCAGAACGCGCTTACGCAGAGCAGTTTTGATCTCTTCTTCGCTCAGCTCTTCACCGCTGAAGAATTTCTCCATCAGCTCTTCAGAGGCTTCTGCTGCTGCTTCGATCAGCTTGCCGCGCCATTCTTCAGCCAGTTCCTGCATATCAGCCGGGATATCTTCGTAAACAAAGGTTACACCCTGGTCTTCGTCGTTCCAGTTGATTGCTTTCATTTTCACCAGGTCAACAACACCGGTGAATTTCTCTTCTGCGCCGATAGCCAGCTGCAGAGGAACTGGAGTTGCACCCAGACGAACTTCCATCTGGTTAACAACTTTCAGGAAGTTTGCACCCATGCGGTCCATTTTGTTAACGAACGCAATGCGTGGAACTTTGTATTTGTTAGCCTGACGCCATACGGTCTCAGACTGTGGCTGAACGCCACCAACTGCACAGTAAACCATTACCGCGCCATCAAGAACACGCATAGAACGTTCTACTTCGATGGTGAAGTCAACGTGTCCTGGGGTGTCGATGATATTGATGTGGTGTGGTTCGAACTGCTTAGCCATACCAGACCAGTAACAGGTGGTCGCAGCGGAGGTGATAGTAATACCACGTTCCTGTTCCTGCTCCATCCAGTCCATGGTTGCTGCGCCGTCGTGTACTTCACCGATTTTGTGGTTTACACCGGTGTAGAACAGAACACGTTCGGTAGTGGTAGTTTTACCGGCGTCGATGTGCGCACTGATACCGATGTTACGGTAGCGAGCAATGGGTGTTTTACGAGCCATTTTATTCCTCGGTTTTTCGGACGTTCAAAATTAGTCAACCCCAGCGGGTTGGCCGTTTGGGCGCCCGCTGGTTTAACAATAACTACGCGACTGTTACCAGCGGTAGTGTGCGAACGCCTTGTTGGCTTCTGCCATGCGGTGAACGTCTTCACGTTTCTTAACTGCAGTACCTTTGTTCTCTGCAGCATCAGAAAGTTCGTTCGCCAGGCGAAGAGCCATTGATTTATCACCACGTTTACGAGCAGCATCTACGATCCAGCGCATTGCCAGGGCATTACGACGAACCGGACGGACTTCAACTGGTACCTGATAGGTAGAACCACCAACGCGACGTGACTTAACTTCGACAGTCGGGCGCACGTTTTCCAGTGCTACTTCAAAGGCTTCCAGGGAGTTTTTACCTGAACGCTGAGCCAGGGTCTCAAGCGCGGTATAAACGATAGATTCTGCAGTAGATTTTTTACCATCTACCATCAGGATATTTACAAATTTGGCCAGCAGCTCTGATCCGAACTTAGGATCTGGCAGAATTTTACGCTGACCAATGACGCGACGACGTGGCATGGAAATACTCCGTTGTTAATTCAGGATTGTCCAAAACTCTATGAGTTTATTTTGACATTTAATTTAAAACGTTTGGCCTTACTTAACGGAGAACCATTAAGCCTTTGGCTTCTTCACGCCGTACTTGGAGCGAGCCTGCTTACGGTCTTTAACACCTGAGCAGTCCAGCGCGCCACGAACGGTGTGGTAACGCACACCTGGCAGGTCTTTTACACGACCGCCACGGATCAGGATCACGGAGTGCTCCTGCAGGTTGTGACCTTCACCACCGATGTAGGAAGTCACTTCAAAACCGTTGGTCAGACGCACACGGCAAACTTTACGCAGTGCGGAGTTAGGTTTTTTAGGAGTGGTGGTGTACACACGAGTACAAACGCCACGTTTTTGCGGGCAAGCTTCCAGCGCCGGCACGTTGCTCTTTGCAACTTTGCGGACGCGTGGTTTGCGAACCAGCTGGTTAACTGTTGCCATTAAATAGCTCCTGGATTTGCTTTTGCTTCGTAAACACGTAATAAATCGCCTCGTAGAATTACGAGGAGGCAGAATTTTAGGGCTGCGTCAAAAGGGTGTCAAGAAATAACCAGGTTTTAGCCGATTACCAGACCATTTGTTGCGGATGCCTGATCGTTAGCGTGACAAAGCCATTATAGTCTACGGACCGCACAGTGGTCGAAATTTGTCCAGCCAGCCCGCGCGCCTGGACATCTTCGTCCAGAACCCACAGCGTCGCTTTGCAGGCTGACAGCTGAACCCATGCCCGACTGCCAGCCACGGCAGCCAGCACACCATCCTGTAGCAGCAGCAGATCATCACCGGCTTCCGCCATTAATAACAGCGTGTCGAGGTCGCTGTGCGACGGAGAGTGCATCAGAGTATGCAGCATTTGCGCCTCTTAAAAAGTCAGAATGCGATCGAAGCTGGCCAGCTGCTGGCGCAGTTCCGGCGCGTCCAGTAGCGTCACGTCCAGCAGCCGCCCGGCGTCAGCGTCCAGTCCGCGCGCAATCAGTGATGTCCGGCAGAGATAGCACTGCTCAATGTCATAGAGTGCCAGCACGCCAAACGTCGCGGCATAGTGACGGCTTTTTATGCGTTCAGGTTGCTGATGCAGATTAAGCTGCAGCACTCCATCGCCGATAAAGAACAGGCCGATATCGTCACTGAGTGCGCCCGTTGCCAGTGCGGCATCCAGCCCCTCACGCCCTGCGCTGCTGCCATGGGGCGCACGGGTAAAGACAAAGGCAACCCGATTCATCAGAACTGCACCATGCGTTCACAGCTCAGCGCCGCTTCTGCCAGCGCACCCAGTCCGCTCAGGGTAAATCCCGGCTGCAGGTTACTGGCCGCCAGGTGCAGACGAGCGGCCTCCTGCGGGTCGCTGATTCCACGCCGCAGTGCGGCCGCCACACAAATATTCAATACGACCCCCTGCTCCTGATGCAATGCCTGCCATGCCCGCACCAGATCAAACTCGTCGCTGGCTGGTGCCGTCAGCTGGTTAGCGTTGAGCACCCCTTCACGATAGAAGAAAACGCTTTCAAGCTGATGACCCGCCGCCAGCAGTGCCCGGGCAAACAGCCAGGCACTGGTTGCCTGTTGCGTGCCGTAGGCCGGGCCGGTCACCAGCAGGGTGTAACGCATCAGCGATCCTGTCCCTGAAAATCGCCATTTTTAAACTGGCGGATGTAGAGATAGACGGTGTGCTTCGAGATGTTCAGCCGGTCAGCGACCTGGTTGATGGCATCCTTAATGTCGAAGATCCCCTTCTCATACAGGTTGAGCACAATCTGACGGTTCTTGGCGTTATTAGAGACATTGCGGTCAGCGCTGACCTCTTCAATCGTAAACTCCAGGGTCTGCATAACCAGGTCATCGACCGAACTGGCGAAGTTAACGCTGGAGTCAACCTGCTGCATCTCGGGCGGCATAAAGGTCGACATAATCTGCGAGAACGGCACATCAAGATTCATGTTGATACAGAGCAGGCCGATAACCCGCTGCTGACGGTTACGAATCGCGATGGTCACGGACTTCATCAGCACGCCGCTTTTGGCGCGCGTGAAGTAGGCACGGGAAACATTACTGTCCGCGCCATGCATATCATGCAGCATCCGCAGCGCCAGATCGGTGATAGGCGAACCGACCTTACGGCCCGTGTGCTCTCCATTGGCGATGCGAACGGCTGAACACTTAAGATCTTCCAGTGAATGCAGGACGATTTCACAATGCGAACCGATCAACATCGCCAGGCCATCCACGACAGCCTCGTACGATTTCAGAATATCGTAATCAGTTTGTTCGAACGGGCGCTGCTCCAGAAGATCGAAGTCGCTCAGTTCACCCGGATTGAATGGATTAGACATTGAAGAGTATCACCCTGAATGGCTGGAGCCTGTCACAGCGGCTTATGGGCAGACTCAATGTTGGGATAATTAGGCAGGCATTAGTCTGGCAAATGTCGTCGGCTTATGCCAGAGGTTTGTCGTGAAGGCGAAATGAAACCGCCGCCCGGAGGCGGCGGTCAGCAGATTACTGCGCTTTTTCTGCGGCTGCAGGCGCAGGCGCCTGTGCTTTTTCATCGGCTTTTGGGGCCGGTTTGATGTCAAGCAGCTCAACATCAAACACCAGCGTGGAGTTAGCCGGAATACCCGGAACGCCGTTTTTACCGTAAGCCAGCTGTGGTGGGATGACCAGCTTGATCTTGCCCCCTTTCTTCACGTGCTTCAGACCTTCGGTCCAGCCCGGGATGACGCCATCCAGACGGAAAGAGAGAGGCTCGCCACGGGTGTAAGAGTTGTCAAACTCAGTACCATCAATCAGGGTACCTTTGTAGTTAACCACCACAGTGTCGCTATCTTTTGGTGCGTCGCCGCTGCCCTCTTTCTCAACTTTATAGAGCAGGCCGGTTTCCGTTTTCTTCACGCCGCTCTCTTTGGCGAATTTGGTCGCGTAAGCCGTGCCCTTTTCAGCATTCTCTTTCGCATCTTTTTCCATTTTCGCAGAGGCAGCGCCTTTTACGCGGCCTTCGAACGCCTGCAGTGTCTGCTCAATCTCTTCATCAGAGAGTTTGCTCTTGCCACCGAATGCATCCTGGACGCCCGCGATCAGCTGCTGCTTATCCAGTTTGATGCCCAGTTTTTCCTGCTCCTTCAGGGAGTTGTCCATGTAGCGACCCAGTGAAGCACCCAGTGCATAGGCTGACTGCTGGTCTTCATCTTTGAAAGCCGCATTTTTCGGTGCCTGAGGCGCAGACTGTGGCGCAGTAGCCGGGGCAGCCTGAGGAGCCGCAGCGGTTTCAGCCGCCATAGCCAGCGGAGCATTCAGCGCAACAGCCATGGTGGTAGCTAACAATGTGACTTTAAACAGTGATTTCATCCATTCTCCAAAACCGAAGCGTCTAACCTCGGGAAACATTGCGGACTTCAGGGTCCACACTATAACTTTACGTGGCAGTGTCGAACACTCCCACAATGTAATTACCCGGTTAACCTCCGACCTTTATAACAGCGGGAAGTTTCATCAGAGATGATGCCGCGCCACCTTTTTTCAAGCGCAACGCCTTCGGGCATGAAAAAAACAGGTGATTCCTGGCGTTCAGGTCGTAGAATCACGCCCTGAGTCGCACCTTAACAGAGGAACAGGTCATGCAACAATCTGAGTGGGAACAGCGTCTGGAGACGTTAGAGAGCAAACTGGCCTTTCAGGAGATGACCATTGAGCAGCTGAACAGCGCCGTTGTTCAGCACGAGCTGGAGATGAGTAAAATGCGTGAGCAGATACGCCTCTTAACCGACAAGCTCAAAGCGAACGCAACCTCACTGGTGGCCTCACAGTCTGAAGAGACGCCGCCGCCACACTACTGATCGCGCGCTGTCCGTCCGGGCCAGCGCCGGATAGCCGCCAAAAGAAAGGCCACCCGAAGGTGGCCTTAACCGATTGTCAGACTTAGTGGCTGCAGCCGCAACCGCCAGTGCCACAACCGCCTTTACCGTGATCGTGGTCGTGATCATGGCCGTGATCGTGGTCATGATGATGACCGTCTGCACCGTGAACATGGCCGTGAGCCAGTTCTTCCGGCGTCGCTTCACGAATCGCAACCACTTCAACGTTAAAGTTCAGGTTCTGACCCGCCAGCATGTGGTTACCATCAACCACGACGTGATCGTCTTCCACTTCGGTGATTTCAACCGGAACCGGACCCTGATCGGTTTCTGCCAGGAAGCGCATGCCAACCTGCAGTTCGTCGACGCCCATGAAGACATCTTTAGGAACACGCTGCACCAGGTTATCGTCATACTGACCGTAAGCGTCGTTTGCCGGGATATGCACGTCAAATTTGTCGCCGGCAACGTGGTTTTCCAGCGCATTTTCCAGACCAGAAATCAGGGAACCATGACCGTGCAGATAGTCTAACGGTGCGCTCACCGGTGACTCGTCAACTAACACGCCGTCTTCTGTACGTACCTGATAGGCCAGGCTTACCACCAGGTCTTTTGCTACTTTCATGATATCTCCTAACCGTTGAGAACTAAGATCCCGTCTCATTGGTCTATTCTTGCGTGCAATAACACCAACCAGAAAGGTTCGGGGCTGAGTGCAAGAGGGGTTTCACTTTCTCTTGCGACCACAGCGTTAATGGCGTCAATTGTAACGGAATTCAATCCCGCTGTAAGTTTAAGCGTAAAAAAAGCTGCGTCACTTCGCTACTCGGGATGGAAAATCCCGATAACCTGCTCGTTAGTGCGAACCTGATCGCGCGCCTGTTTATCCGCCTCGCGCATCTGATGTCCACACTTCACGCACTCCACGACATCGACACTATTTTCACGCCACATCGCCAGCGTGTCCTTCTCCTGGCAGTGCGGGCATGTCGCACCAGCAATAAAACGTTTACGCATGAGCTTCAGCCTGTTTTAAAAGGTTATTGATCGTCGTCCCAGCCATCGATCTGCCGCTTTTCGCGCTGCATTTCGCGCTGGAAGATATCTTCCAGTTCCCGCCGTGCTTCACGCACGCGCGACGCCTGCGCACTTTCAGAGAGGCTGGGCATCAGTTCACGCAGCATCCGCATATCGAGCCGGCGGAAATGCTGCTGGGCGCGATGCGCCTGATGCGGATGCATCCCCAGTGACATCAGCGTCTTGCGTCCCAGCTCCAGCGCACTGGAGAAGGTTTCACGTGAGAACTGCGTCACGCCAGCCTGCAGCAGTTCGTGTGCCTCGACACGGCCCCGGGCGCGCGCCTGAATCTGTAATTGCGGGAAGTGCTGCTGACATAAGTGCACGATGGTCATCACATCTTCCGGTTCATTACAGGTGATCACAATCGCCTGCGCGCTGGCTGCGCCCGCCGCGCGCAATAACTCCAGCTCGGTGGCGTCGCCGTAATAGACCTTGTAGCCATATTTGCGCATCAGGCTTACCGCACTGATGTCGCGCTCCAGCACGGTGATGCGTTTGTTGTTCGCCATCAGCAAGCGGCCGACCACCTGGCCGAAGCGACCAAAGCCCACCACAATCACCTGTGGCTGATCGTCCTCAACAAAGTGCTTCTCTGCTTCTTCATCGGACTCATTGAAGCGATGCGCCAGCAGACGATCAATGCCCTGCATCAGCAGAGGCGTGGTCATCATCGACAGGGTGACGGTCACCAGCAGCATCGGCAGCTGATCGCCGGAGAAGAGCTTCGCCGAAGAGGCCGCGGAGAAGAGCACAAAGGCGAACTCGCCCCCCTGACTCAGCACGCCGGCAAACTGCTGCCGCTCGGAACTGCGTAAGCCATAAATACGCGCCAGCAGATAGAGCACCAGCGTTTTCACCGCCACCAGCGTCACCACGCCCAGCAGGATGGTCACAATATGGGTATAGAGCACACCGAGGTTGAGCGCCATGCCAACGGAAATAAAGAACAGGCCCAGCAGCAACCCTTTGAAAGGGTCAATCGCCACCTCCAGCTCATGCTGGTATTCACTCTCTGCCAGCAGGATCCCCGCGATAAAGGTGCCCAGCGCCATCGACAGACCCAGCGCATCCATAAACAGCGCGGAGCCCAGCACCAGCAGCAGCGAGGCGGCGGTAAAGACCTCACGGACACCTGATGCGGCGATATAGCGGAAGATAGGCCGCAGCAGATAGCGTCCCCCCACCAGCATGCCTGCGAACGCCAGCACCTTCATGCCGACTTTCATCCAGTCAATATGGCCGCTGTCGGTGCCCGCCAGCAGCGGAATCAGCGCCAGGGCCGGGATCACCGCGATATCCTGAAACAGCAGCACCGAAAAGCCCAGCTGCCCCGCCTCGCTGCGGTTCATGCCTTTATCCATCATCAGCTGCAGCGCCATCGCGGTTGAGGACATCGCCAGACCGATGCCGCCGATGACCGCCGCCTGCCAGCTAAAGTCGGTCAGCCACAGCAGGCCGCCCAGAATCGCCGCAGAGAAGATGACCTGCGCCGCACCGACACCAAAAATGGAGCGGCGCAGCGCCCACAGCTTTGCCGGGTTCAGCTCCAGGCCAATAATGAACATCAGGAAAACCACGCCCAGCTCCGAGAAATGCAGAATCTCATCGACGTCGCTGATAAAACCTAATCCCCACGGGCCGATAGCGATCCCCGCCACCAGATAGCCCAGTACAGCACCAATCCCGAGGCGAGCCGCCACCGGTACAATTAATACCGCCGCGACCAGATAAATCACCCCGGCGGTCAGCAGCGTTTGCCCTTCCATCTATATCCCTCCATTCGGCAGCGGAGCTGCCAGCCACTCGCCATAGGCGCGGGCATAATTTTTCATCAGTTCAGGACTCTGCCGACGCGCCCAGTAGACGATCATCGGCGGCATCCAGTGCATGCGGCACATCTGTGCGGTCAGCTCAAAGGGCCGCATGATGTCATTGAGTGAATAGCGGTTCAGCCCCTGCTGTTTAAAGGCGCTCTCCGGCTCCCCGGTCGTCACAACGCTGCGCCAGTATTTTCCTTCCAGCGCATTGCCATCCACGCCACTGGCAAAACCGCGCGACAGCACCCGGTCCAGCCACTCTTTCAGCAGGGCCGGACAGCTATAGGTATAGAGCGGATGCTGAAAAATGATGACATCATGTTCGCGCAGCAGCTGCTGTTCATGATGAATATCGATAAAAAAATCCGGATAGGTGGCGTACAGATCGTGTACGGTGACGTGTTCCAGCGCCTGCGCCGACTGCAACAAAATCCGGTTAGCAACGGAATCCTGTAATTCCGGATGAGCAAAAAGCAGTAACACGCGGGGTGGCTGCGACATCCTTTCCCTCCAAAGCGTCGTCATTGGTGCGGTTTTCGGCTACCATGCACGACGCAGCAAAATCTCATTATGTTGCCAGTAAATTAACATATTCTGACGATACGGCGCTTACATGATTGTCTTCTCTGCCTTACAAATTCGCCGCGGCATCCGCGTCCTGCTCGACAATGCCACCGCCACCATTAATCCCGGTCAGAAGGTCGGGCTGGTGGGTAAAAACGGCTGTGGAAAATCCACGCTGCTGTCGCTGTTAAAAGGTGAGATCACCAGCGATGCCGGCACCGTCACCTTTCCTGCTCACTGGGCGCTGGCCTGGGTTAACCAGGAAACCCCCGCGCTGGACAAAGCCGCGCTGGAGTATGTGATTGATGGCGATCGCGACTATCGCCATCTTGAGGCTGAACTGGCGGAGGCGAACCGGCGGGACGACGGCAATGCGATCGCCCTGCTGCACGGCAAGCTTGATGCGGTGCAGGCGTGGAGTATCCATGCGCGCGCCGCCAGCCTGCTGCATGGTCTGGGCTTCAGTCAGGAGCAGCTGCAGCGCCCGGTCAGCGACTTCTCCGGTGGCTGGCGGATGCGCCTCAATCTGGCACAGGCGCTAATCTGCCGCTCCGATCTGCTGTTGCTGGATGAACCGACCAACCACCTCGATCTTGATGCGGTGATCTGGCTGGAGCGCTGGCTGAAGAGTTACGAAGGTACCCTGATCCTGATCTCGCATGACCGTGACTTTCTCGATCCGGTGGTCGACAAAATCATTCATATCGAACAGGCGTCGATGTTCGAATATACCGGCAACTACACCTCCTTTGAGCGGCAGCGCGTCGCCAAACTGGCTCAGCAGCAGTCGCTGTATGAGAGTCAGCAGGAGAAGGTGGCGCATCTGCACAGCTACATTGACCGCTTCCGTGCCAAAGCCTCCAAGGCGAAACAGGCGCAGAGCCGCATCAAAATGCTGGAGCGCATGGAGATGATCGCGCCTGCCCATGTCGATAACCCGTTCAGCTTCACCTTCCGCAAGCCGGAAAACCTGCCCAACCCGATTCTGAAGATGGAGAAGGTCACGGCGGGGTATGGCGATCGCATCATTCTCGACGCCATCAAGCTCAACCTGGTACCGGGTTCGCGCATCGGTCTGCTGGGCCGTAACGGAGCGGGTAAATCGACCCTGATTAAGCTGCTGGCGGGCGAGCTGGAGGCGATGGAGGGCAGGATTGGCCTGGCGAAAGGGATCAAGCTCGGTTACTTCGCCCAGCATCAGCTGGAGTACCTGCGGGCCGACGAGTCCCCGCTGCAGCATCTGGCGCGCATTGCGCCGAACGTGCTGGAACAGCAGCTGCGCGACTATCTGGGCGGCTTT
Source organism: Type-F symbiont of Plautia stali (assembly GCF_059731105.1). Taxonomy (NCBI): domain Bacteria; kingdom Pseudomonadati; phylum Pseudomonadota; class Gammaproteobacteria; order Enterobacterales; family Enterobacteriaceae; species Type-F symbiont of Plautia stali. Next base: position 3,704,903 of record NZ_AP035909.1, read on the forward strand.
GACTTCCGCGGCGATAAAGTCACGGAAATGACCGAACGCTTCTCCGGCGGTGAGAAAGCGCGCCTGGTGCTGGCACTGATTGTCTGGCAGCGCCCTAACCTGCTGCTGCTGGATGAACCGACTAACCACCTTGATCTGGATATGCGCCAGGCGCTGACGGAAGCGCTGATCGACTTCGAAGGTGCGCTGGTGGTGGTGTCGCACGATCGCCATCTGCTGCGCGCCACCACGGACGATCTCTATCTGGTGCACGACGGCAAAGTGGATGTCTTTGCCGGCGACCTCGAAGATTATCAGCAGTGGCTGAGCGATCTGCAGAAGCAGCAGGCGCAACAGGAGGCCGCGCCAAAGCAGGACAACGGCAACAGCGCCCAGGCGCGAAAAGATCAGAAGCGCCGCGATGCCGAACTGCGTGCGCAGACTCAGCCGCTGCGTAAAGAGATCGAAAAGCTGGAAAAGCAGATGAGCAAATGGCAGAGCCAGCTGGCCGATGCCGAAGCTCAGCTTTCGGACAGTGCCATTTATGATCCTGGCCGCAAAGCGGATCTGACCACCGCGCTGCAGCGTCAGGCAGAGAGTAAATCGGCGCTGGAAGAGGTGGAGATGGCGTGGCTGGAGGCGCAGGAGCAGCTCGAACAGATGATGGCGTCCTGACGGGCTGGCCTTCTCCCTGCCCGCAGGGAGAAGGCTGTGCGCTTAACGGGGTCTGTCGCCCAGGACGGTGGCCCGCTGCATAATCCGGCGCGCCGGATAGTAGTCGGCATTAGCGTAGTGCTGTGTGACCCGATTATCCCAGATAGCCAGATCGTTGGGCTGCCAGCGCCAGCGCACCTGAAACTCCGGTTTGGTGGCGTGAGCGAACAGAAAGCGCAGTACCGCCTCACTCTCCTTCTCACTTAACTCCACGATCCGCGTCGTGAACCCCTCATTCACAAACAGGGCTTTTTTGCCGCTGACCGGATGGGTGCGGATCACCGGATGCTGCACCGGCGGATGTTTATCGACCGCCTGCTGCCAGCGCTGATGCTCCTCCGGGGTTTTGCGGTACTTATACTCCTGGAAGGACTTTTTAAAATCGTGTTCCGCACTCAGGCCCGTCAGCAGTTGTTTAAAGGGTTCAGAGAGCGCCTCGTAAGCCGCTATCCCGCTGGTCCAGAGCGTATCGCCGCCCGCCGCCGGTAGCACCTTAGAAGCCAGCAGCGCAATCGCAGGCGGCGTGTCGATAAAGGTGACGTCGGTGTGCCAGTTATCATTATCCGGCGGGTTATCCTGGTGGGTATCCAGCACGATAATCTCCTCCACGCCTTCCGCATGCGGATAGACCGGATGAATATGCAGGTCACCGAAGCGCACCGCCAGCGCGCGATGCTGCTCCGGCGTAATCTGCTGATCGCGCAGAAACAGCACCTGATGCCGCAGCAGGCCGTGATAGAGCTGCTCAAACTGCGCATCGCTCAGGGGACGCGAGACATCCAGGTCAGAAACCTGTGCGCCAATATAGGGGCCAAGCGGGGTAAAACTGAGACGTTCACTCATGATTGTTCTCCACTCCAGGGCGTCAGACGGCGCTGCAATGCGCGGAGCCCGAGTTCTAAGCTAAAAGCGATAACGGCAATCACCGCGATACCTGCCAGCACCACATCGGTGGCAAGAAACTCTCCGGCCGACTGCACCATAAACCCCAGTCCTCGCGTGGCGGCAATCAGTTCAGCCGCCACCAGCGTCGACCAGCCCACGCCCAGACCGATGCGCAGTCCGGTCAGGATCTCCGGCAGCGCACCCGGCAGAATCACCCAGCGCAGCAGCTGCCAGCGGTTAGCCCCCAGCGAGCGGGCCGCCCGCAGCCGCACCGGCTGTGTGTTTCGTACCCCGGCCAGGGTGGAGAGCGTCACCGGTGCGAAGATGGCCAGATAGATCAGCAGAATTTTTGAGGTTTCGCCGATGCCGAACCAGATCACCATCAGGGGCAGATAGGCGAGAGGCGGAATCGGGCGATAAAGCTCAATCAGCGGATCGAGCAGTCCACGCGCAACCGGGCTGAGGCCCATCAGAATGCCGGTCGGAATACCGATGGCGGCAGCAGCGGTCAGCGCAATCAGCATGCGCGTCAGGCTGGCGGCCAGATGCTGCCAGAGCGTGGCATCCATAAACCCCTGTGCGCTGGCAATCAGCAGCAGCTTGCTGAACACCTGCTGCGGCGATGGCAGAAACAGCGGCGCGATCAGGCCCAGTGCGGTCACGCCCCACCAGAGCAGTAACAGCAGAGAGAGGCTCAGCAGGCTCAGCGTCAGGGCCGTTGAGAAAGGCCAGCGCAGCCGACGGCGCACCGGCAGAGATTTGTCGTTGATAAGCGCGCTCATGCAAATGCCTCCCGCTGATCAAACACCCGGCTCAGCACATACTCGCGCTGGGCGATAAACTGCGGATCGGATTTGATGCTGCGGCACGACTCGCCCGCGGCAAAGCGCCGGCCAAAATCGGGGCGCAGCCGCTCGACAATGCGGCCCGGTCCGGGTGAGAGCAGAATCAGTTCGCTGGCGAGGAAAATCGCCTCTTCAATGTCGTGCGTAATCAGCAGGATCTGTTTACCGCTGTCACGCCACAGTGTCAGCAGCAGGGTCTGCATCTGTTCGCGGGTAAACGCATCCAGCGCACCGAAGGGTTCATCCAGCAGCAGCAGTTGCGGATCGGTCGCCAGCGCGCGTGCGATGCCCACCCGCTGACGCTGACCGCCAGAGAGCTGCCAGATGGCGCGCTTCTCCGCCCCTTCCAGCCCCACCTGTCTGATCAGGCGGCGCGCCACCGCCTCACGCGGCTGGCGGGGCATCCCGGCCAGCTGCAGGCCAAACGCGACATTATCCAGGACGTTGCGCCACGGCAGCAGCCCCTCATTCTGAAACACCACGCCGCGCTCCGCGCCCGGTCCGGTCACCGGCTGGTTATCCAGCGTAATGGAGCCCGACTCAACCGGCAGGAATCCGGCGACCAGATTCAGCAGCGTGGTTTTGCCGCAGCCGGAGGGGCCCAGTACCACCAGCAGTTCCTGGCTGTCCAGTTGCAGGTTGATATCCTGCAACACCGGCTGCCCGGCATACCGTGCATTAAGGTGAGCGATGCGCAGCATAGTGCCTCCTTACTATTTAACGAGTGGCGCGACGAAGCGGGAAGTGACGTAGCTGCTGTAGTCGTTATCGGCCTGTGGCACTCGGCCCTGCGCTTTCAGAAACTGCGCGGTATCGACAATCGCTTTATTGACCGGCTTGCCCAGCTGCTCAACCTGCTGCTGCGCCGTCAGATAGGTATTCCCCTTCACCAGGTCCGGCACCTGCGCTTCCGGCACCCCGCTAAGGCGTGACAGTTTGCTGAGGTTTTCAGGCTGCTTCAGCCAGCTGTCGGGACTCTTCAGGTAGGCCTGTTGCGCCTCGATAGCGCTGCGGGCAAAGGCAGTGACGATCTCCGGATGCTGTTCGGCAAAATCTTTGCGTACGACCCAGACATCCAGCGTCGGTGATCCCCAGCTCCCCACCTGCGAAGAGTCGGTTAATACCCTGCCCTCTTTTTCCAGCTCATTCACCGCGGGTGCCCAGACATAGGCCCCGTCAATATCGCCGCGCTGCCAGGCAGCAATAATCGCGGGCGGCTGCAGATTGACCAGCTGAACCTGCGACGGCTTAATGCCCCAGTGTTTCAGCGCAGCCAGCAGGCTGTAGTGGGTGGTGGAGATGAACGGCACCGCGATGCGCTTGCCAATAAGATCTTTCGGGGAGGTGATGCTCTTTTTGACGACCAGGGCTTCCGAATTACCCAGCTGCGACGCGAGTAAAAAGGCTTCAATCGGCAGCTTCTGCGCCGCGGCCACTGCTAACGGACTGGAACCGATATTACCAATCTGGACGTCACCGGAGGCCAGCGCACGCAATACGCCCGCGCCGCTGTCAAACTTACGCCAGTCGACGCTGGCCCCGCTATCTTTGGCAAAACTGTTGTCCGCCTGCGCCACTTTTGCCGGTTCGGCGGAAGTCTGGTAGGCCACGGTGACATTCACCGCATCAGCCCGGAAAGCCAGCAGCGCCAGCGCGGCGGCTAAAAGTGTGAAACGTGTTGTTGCCATGATCGTTTTCCCCCCTGTTTTTTTATCGTGGGGGCAGTGTCTCTGCGCACTATAGTTTCATAAAGGAATTAAAAATTATCCCTAATAGAAATAAGTTCTTAGATCACTATCTGCAAACCTAAGTCAGAAATCGCAAATGCTGAAAATAGCTAAAGTAAGCAAAAATGTCAGGCGCTCACATTGTCCCTGTGATATTGATATGTGTTCCCATTCATTGCCTGTTAAGGTCTCAGTAACCCGATGTCGATTGAGAAAGTCGCTCAGCTGGCTGGCGTCTCCAAAGCCACGGTATCGCGGGTACTCAACGCGCATCCTGGCGTCAAGCCCGATACGCGTGAGAAAGTTCTGGCGGCGATCTCTGCCTGCGACTATCAGCCCAACTTACTGGCACGTCAGCTGCGTACGGCGCAAAGCCACATGCTGCTGGTGCTGATCTCAGATATCACCAATCCCTTCTGCTCTCGCGTGGTGCAGGGGATAGAGGCAGAAGCCGAGCTGCATGGCTATCACATCCTGCTCTGCAACTCCGCTTCGCAACTGCAGCGGGAAGCCGCCTATCTGAGTTTGCTGACCGGAAAAGTGGTGGATGGCGTGATTACCATGGATGCCGCGTCGGGCTTGCAGGATTTGCAGGCGCTGATCGCCGGTGCGCCGTGGGTGCAGTGCTGCGAGTTTGATCCGACGATCCCCGCCTCCTCGGTCACCATCGATCATCTTGAAGCTGCGCGTGACACCGTCCATTACCTGGCCGGTAAAGGATGTAAACGCATCGGGCTGGTGAATGGCGATATGCGCTACCTCTATTCACATCATCGTGAAAAGGGCTACCGGCAGGCACTGGAAGAGCTGGAGTATCCCTGGTCTGGCGTCGCTTATACCGATGAAATTTCCCCTGAGGCGGGCAGTCAGGCCGTGAAGGAGCTGCTGGCGCTGCCGGAACCGCCGGATGCGGTGTTTGCGGTTTCCGATGTGCTGGCGGTGGGCGTGGTGCATGCGGCACTGGAGGCAGGTCTGCGCGTACCGGAAGATCTGGCGGTGGTCGGTTTTGATGGGATTCCGTTCACCCGCAGCCTGAATCCGCCGCTGACCACCATCGAACAGCCGATGAACCAGCTGGGCGCTCGCAGCGTGCAGCTGCTGTTGCAGAAGATCCGTAATCCGAACGCGCCAGTAGTTCGCGAAGTGCTGCCCTGGACGCGCGTTGAACGCGCATCCAGTTAACTCAGTGCCAGATTAACAGCACGCAGGCGGCAGTCAGCAGCCCCATGGCGAGGTTGAAGATTTTCCAGGCGCGACGGCTGCGCAGAATGCGGCCAATCATCGCGCCGAATCCCATCCAGATTGCGCCCGACAGCAGATTGACCATAAACATGCCGATGCTTATCGCGGCAATCGAATGGCGATAAGCGTCCCCTGCCAGGCTGAAGCTGGCGACCGCACCCAGCGCCATCAGCCAGGCTTTGGGGTTGATCAGCTGCAGCACGCCCCCCTGCCAGAACGGCATCGGCGCGTCCGGGCCCTGGTCAGTTTCCAGCTTTTCATAGCTGGCTGTGGCGATTTTCCACGCCAGCCAGAGCAGATAGAGGCTGCCGGCGATTTTCAGCATCAGATGCAGTGACGGATAGAGCAGGATCAGGCCACCCACTCCAAAGGCCACCATCAGCAACATCACCTGCATGCCGATCATGATGCCAATCATCAGCGGAATGGTGCGCACAAAGCCAAAATTAGCGCCCGAGGCGGTGAGTAACATATTATTAGGGCCTGGCGTAATGGCAGCGACCCAGAGAAACCCTAACATCGATAAGAAAAGACTCAGTTCCATGGCAATCGGGTACTCCTTACCCCTGCAAGAAAAAACCTTTCGAAGCTAACAGTGTGATATGGAACAGACAAGCTTTTACCCCATGAAATTTACCGGACCCGGAAATGAGCGCTTTATCCCGCCGGGCTCACTGCGTAATGCGCATCTGCAGACCGTGCTGCCGCGCCTGTTGCGGCGCCATGTCACTCTCCAGCCCCACTGGCAGCGTCTCGATCTGCCGGATGGCGATTTTGTCGACCTCGCCTGGAGCGAAGATCCGCACACGGCGCAGCATAAACCGCGTGTGGTGCTGTTTCACGGTCTGGAGGGGAGTTTTCACAGCCCCTATATCCATGGCCTGATGGCAATCTGCCGTGCGCGCGGCTGGCTGGCGGTGGTGATGCATTTTCGCGGCTGCAGCGGCGAGCCTAACCGGCTGAACCGGATCTATCACTCCGGCGAGACTGACGATGCCCGCTTTTTCCTGCAGTGGCTGCACCGCCGCTGGGGACGCGTGCCCACCGCCGCCGTGGGTTTCTCGCTGGGCGGCAATATGCTGGGCTGCCTGCTGGGTCAGCAGGGTGCAGACGCCGGGGTTGATGCGGGCGTGATCGTCTCCGCCCCGCTGCAGCTGGAACCCTGCAGCCTGAGACTGGAGCGCGGCTTTTCCCGCGTCTATCAGTACTATCTGCTGGCGCAACTGAAGAAAAATGCCCGCCGCAAGCTACACGCCTGGCCGGATACGCTGCCGGTCAACCTGGCGCAGCTGAAAGCCCTGCGGCGACTGCGCGATTTTGATGACGCCATCACCGCCCGTGCCCACGGGTTTGCGGATGCGACCGACTACTATCAGCGTGCCAGCGCCATGCCGTGGCTGAAGCAGGTCGAAACACCGCTGCTGATCATCCATGCGAAAGACGATCCCTTTATGAGCGATGAGGTGATCCCGCACAGCAGCCAATTATCTGCCACTATTACTTATCAACTGAGCCCACACGGCGGCCACGTCGGCTTTGTCGGTGGAACGTTACGTCAGCCCGAAATGTGGCTGGAACAGCGCATCCCCCAGTGGATCGCCCCTATTCTGGATAACTGATCGCGTGATTATTCCCTGGCAACAGGTCTCCCCGGAGACCCTCGAAAACCTGATTGAAACGTTTGTGCTGCGCGAAGGCACCGACTATGGCGAACAGGAGCGCAGCCTGGTCGACAAGGTCGCGGATGTGCGTCGGCAGCTGGAGTCTGGCGAAGTGGTGCTGGTATGGTCGGAACTGCATGAGTCGGTCAATATTATGCCGCGCAAAGAATTTCGCGGCTGATGCACCGGCGGGCATTTCATGATAACAATGCTCATTGCCCGACCACACAGGGAGCTTTTCTATGTCTGCTCGTCATCCCATTATCGCGGTGACCGGTTCCAGCGGCGCAGGAACCACTACCACCAGCCTCGCGTTTCGCAAAATCTTCCAGCAGCTAAATCTGCATGCGGCGGAGCTGGAAGGCGACAGCTTTCACCGCTTTACCCGTCCTGAAATGGATATGGCGATTCGTAAAGCGCGCGATTTAGGACGTCACGTCAGCTATTTCGGCCCGGAGGCCAACGACTTTGGCCTGCTGGAGCAGAGTTTCAAAGAGTATGGTCAAAGCGGACAGGGCCAGTCGCGTAAATATCTGCACACCTATGATGAGGCGGTGCCGTGGAATCAGGTGCCTGGCACCTTTACGCCGTGGCAGCCGCTGCCGCAGGACACCGATATTCTGTTCTATGAAGGCCTGCATGGCGGCGTGGTTACCGCGCAGCATAACGTCGCAGAACAGGTGGATCTGCTGGTGGGCGTGGTGCCGATTGTTAACCTTGAATGGATTCAGAAGCTGGTGCGGGATACCAGCGAGCGCGGCCACTCACGCGAAGCAGTGATGGATTCGGTGGTGCGGTCGATGGAGGATTACATCAACTTCATTACGCCTCAGTTCTCCCGCACCCATATTAACTTTCAGCGCGTCCCGACCGTGGATACTTCGAACCCGTTTGCCGCCCGCGCTATCCCGTCACTGGATGAGAGCTTTGTGGTGATCCACTTCCAGGGACTGGAGGATATCGACTTTCCCTATCTGCTGGCGATGCTGCAGGGGTCGTTTATCTCGCATATCAATACGCTGGTGGTGCCCGGCGGCAAAATGGGTCTGGCGATGGAGCTGATCATGGGGCCGCTGGTGAAGCGGCTGATGGAAGGTAAACGGATAGAGTAAGGGGTCAGCAAAAAACCCTCAGAGAGCAGATGCCTTTCGCAAAAATGTAAAACCGGTTTTTCTGCGGATAAAGGCTTACTGCTGAGCAGGCTTCAGGGAGAATACGCCTTTCGTAAAGACGCAAAACCGCCATTCCTGGCCCGCTATGCTTTGCTACAGGCGTATGCTCCCTTCGCTTCATGTCCGGTAGCCGCATCCGGTTTCAGTAAGGCCGCTACAAACAAAACCTGCATACAAAGAATCTGACAGCAACACGAAAGCTCATCATGCAGGGAACCGGGTCAGAAGAGGAAAGCGTCCCGCCGCCCGGATAAAAACGCCGGGAGCGTTTTTGAACAACGCAACGTGTTGGCCCGGCTACGGGCGCACCTCAGGGATGAGGTGCGTAATCGCGCGGGCCGAGCGGCCATGGATTGGCTCAAGCGACTTTCCGATCTGACCCGGTTTCCTGCGCAGGCACGGCCTCACACCGGACTGCCAGCAACTTTAAAAAAACCTGCGGCTATTACAGCTCAACCACCTCATAGCTGTGCGTCATCGTCACACCTTTCCCCAGCATGATCGCGACCGAGCAATATTTTTCAGCAGAAAGATCCACCGCGCGTGAGACCGCTTTATCCTGGAGTGCTTTGCCACTCACGATAAAATGCAGGTTGATGTGCGTAAAGATTCGCGGCGCCTCTTCACGACGTTCTGAGGTCAGTTTTACTTCACAATCAGCCACATCGTTGCGGCCTTTTTGCAGAATTGATACCACATCGATCGCGCTGCATCCGCCCGCCGCCATCAGCACCATCTCCATTGGGCTGGGCGCTTTATCCCCTGAATTGCCATCCATCAGGATCTGATGGCCGGAGGATGACTCACCAAGGAATGTCATCCCTTCTACCCATTTCACTCTTGCCTGCATGATTTTTGCTCCGGAATACGCTGTTTTGTCGCCAGAGTACGCTTTCGCCTGATAAACAGCAATCCAGAGAAATCCGCCCTTAGCTGAAGCGAGACAACAGAAGACAGTCGGCAAAAGCTGTGCTACAAACAGAGCTGAAAATATTTTTCGTCACCCGATGGCGAAGCCGGGAAGAATGATGCGCACTGCGCCTGATGCGGCCCGAATAATTTCCTGAAAAGGAAACGCTTGAAGCTTTCACCGCCTGACAGGGAAAACTGCCCCCTGTATTTTGGGCACGATTACAACAGAGGATAATAGCGAATGGTTCTCGGCAAACCGCAAACAGACCCTACACTCGAATGGTTCCTGTCCCATTGCCATATTCACAAGTATCCATCCAAAAGTACGCTGATTCACCAAGGTGAAAAAGCTGAAACGCTTTACTACATCGTGAAAGGTTCCGTCGCGGTTCTGATTAAAGATGAAGAAGGCAAAGAGATGATTCTTTCCTACCTGAATCAGGGGGATTTCATCGGCGAGCTTGGCCTGTTTGAAGAAGGTCAGGAGCGCAGCGCCTGGGTTCGTGCTAAAAGCGCGTGCGAAGTGGCGGAGATCTCCTACAAGAAATTCCGCCAGCTGATTCAGGTGAACCCTGACATCCTGATGCGACTCTCATCGCAGATGGCGCGTCGCCTGCAGGTGACGTCAGAAAAAGTGGGTAACCTCGCTTTCCTCGACGTGACCGGACGCATTGCACAGACTCTGCTTAATCTGGCGAAACAGCCAGATGCCATGACGCATCCCGACGGCATGCAAATTAAAATTACCCGTCAGGAAATTGGCCAGATTGTAGGTTGTTCACGCGAAACCGTGGGCCGTATTCTGAAGATGCTGGAAGATCAGAACCTGATCTCTGCACACGGCAAAACCATCGTCGTTTACGGCACCCGCTAATTCCTGTCATCCACGGCGTGATGTTCGCATCACGCCGTTATTGTTTGTGCTGAGCCGATGTGGCGTCGAATTATTTATCACCCTGAAGTGAACTATGCCCTGCGGCAAACGCTGGTGCTCTGCCTGCCGGTCGCGCTGGGCTGGCTGGCTGGCGACCTGCAAAAAGGTCTGCTGTTCTCGTTAGTCCCCGCCTGCTGCAACATTGCCGGTCTCGATACCCCGCATAAACGCTTCTTCAAACGTCTGATTGTGGGCGGCAGCCTGTTTGCGCTTGGCAGCTTCCTGATCCAGTGGCTTACCCTGCATGCGGTTCCGCTGCCGCTGATCCTGTTTGCGATGCCCCTGTTGCTGGGTGTCACCGGGGAGATCAGCCCGCTGCATGGCCGCCTGCTCTCCGGCACCCTCATCGCCGCTATTTTTACCCTGAGCCTGACGGGCCGCATGCCCATCTATGTGCCACCGCTGCTCTATATCGGCGGTACCCTCTGGTATGGCGTGTTTAACTGGTTCTGGTTCTGGCTGTGGAAAGAGCAGCCGATGCGCGAAAGCCTGAGCCTGATCTACCGCGAGCTGGCGAACTACTGCGACGCCAAATATACCCTGCTGACGCAGCTGACCGATCCGGAGAAGGCCCTGCCACCGCTGCTGGCTCGGCAGCAGAAAGTGGTCGATTTGATCAACACCTGTTATCAGCAGATGCATATGCTGTCGGCGAGCCGCGACAATAGCCATAAACGGCTGACGCGCGCCTTTCAGGTGGCGCTGGATCTGCAGGAGCACATCTCGGTCAGCCTGCACCGGCCGGAAGAGGTGCAGAAACTGGTTGAGCAGAGCCATGCTGAAGCGGTGATCCGCTGGAACGCCAAAACCATCTCAGCCCGGCTGCGGGTGCTGGCCGATACCATTCTCTACCACCAGTTAGCCGATCGTTTTGCGATGGATAAACAGCTTGGCGCGCTGGAGAAGATCGCCCGTCAGCATCCCGACAATCCGGTGGGCCACTTCTGCCTTTATCACTTCAACCGCATTGCGCGGGTGCTGCGCACCCAGAAACCGCTTTACCAGCGCGACCTGATGGCTGACCGCCAGCGCCGTCTGCCGCTGCTCCCGGCGCTGCGCAGCTACCTCTCATTTCGCTCCTCAGCGCTGCGCACTGCCGGTCGCTTTGCGGTCATGCTGATGCTGGGCAGCGCGCTGGCGCTCTTCTTCAACATCCCTAAGCCCTACTGGATTCTGATGACGATCATGTTCGTCAGCCAGAACGGCTACAGCGCCACCCGCGTCCGTATCCAGCACCGTGCGCTCGGCACCTTTGCCGGTCTGGTGGTCGCGGCGGCCACACTGCGTCTGGCGGTGCCGGAACCTGTCGTCCTGCTGGTGATGCTGGCGATTACCTTTATCAGCTATCGCTTCACCCGTCAGTTTTATGGCTGGTCGATGATTGGCTTTACGGTCACCGCGGTTTACTCGCTGCAGCTCCTCTCACTGAATGGCGCGCAGTTTCTGCTGCCGCGACTGATGGATACGCTGATGGGCTGCCTGATCGCCTTTGGCGGCATGATCTGGCTCTGGCCGCAGTGGCAGAGTGGCTTACTGCGGCAAAATGCCCATGACGCGCTGGAAACCTATCAGGATGCGCTGCGCCTCCTGCTGGGAGAGGAACAGGCACCCGGCAAGCTGGCTTATCAGCGCGTGCAGGTGAATCAGGCGCACAATGCGCTGTTTAACTCGCTGAATCAGGCGATGCAGGAGCCGGGTTTCAACGCCCAGTATCTGAAAGATATGCGGCTCTGGGTCACGCACAGCCAGTTTATCGTCGAGCACATCAATGCGATGACCATTCTGGCGCGTGAGCACACCATGCTGACCCCCTCGCTGGCGGAACGTTACCTGCAATCCTGTGAGATCGCGCTGCAACGCTGTCAGCAGCGGCTGGAATATGAGGGTGCCAGTTCGCAGGTTAATCTGCTGGATGAGCTGCGGAATATCAGTGAAGGACCGGTAACGGTGGTGGAGCAGCATGTGCGACGCATTCTCGATCATCTCAGCGTCATGCACACCATCTCCTCGCTGGCGTGGAGCCAGCGACCACAACATGGCCGCTGGCTGATCAGACACTTACGGAAAAAATCCGCTAGCCGTTGAGCACTTTGCCGACAGCCGTGGCAAAGCGGCTCATGCCCTCTTCGATGTCAGCAGGCTCGATGATCAGCGACGGGGCAAAACGCATCACGTCGGTGCCGGCGACCAGTACCATCACGCCTTCAGCGGCCGCGGCATTGAGAATGTCGCGCGACCGTCCGGCATGCTGCGGTTTCAGCGCCGCGCCAATCAGCAGCCCCTTGCCGCGAATATCGCTGAACAGATCATACTTCGCATCGATAGCCTGTAAGGCGGTCACAAAGTGCTGACGACGCGCCTCAACGCCTGACAGCACCTCTGGCGTATTGATGATATCGAGAGCGGTTTCGGCAATGGCACAGGCCAGCGGGTTGCCGCCGTAGGTAGTGCCATGCACGCCTGGCGCCATCGTCGAGGCGATCTCATTAGTGGTCAGCATGGCGCTGACCGGGAAACCGCCGCCCAGCGCTTTGGCTGAGGTCAGGATATCGGGCTGAACACCATAGTGCTCATAGGCGAACAGCTTGCCGCTGCGGCCCATACCGCTCTGCACTTCGTCCAGCACCAGCAGCGCCTGATGCTTATCGCACAGCTCACGCAGTCCCTGCATAAAGGCCTGCGTCGCGGGCATCACGCCGCCTTCGCCCTGAATCGGTTCCACCACGATGGCACAGGTGTGATCGTCGATAACCGCTTTTACCGCCTCCAGGTCGTTGAACGGCACATGCACGATGTCCGCCGGTTTCGGGCCGAAGCCGTCTGAATATTTTGGCTGACCGCCAACCGTGACGGTAAACAGCGTCCGCCCATGGAAGGCGTTATGAAAGGCGATGATCTTACTCTTGAAAGGGCTGTGACGTTTGCAGGCGTAGTAACGCGCCAGCTTAAAGGCGGCTTCGTTCGCTTCGGCACCGGAGTTGGCAAAGAAAACGCGCTCCGCAAAGGTGGACTGGATCAGCTTACTGGCCAGGCGCAGGGCCGGTTCGTTGGTGAAAACGTTGCTGGTGTGCCACAGGGTTTCGCCCTGGCTTTTCAGCGCCTCCACCAGCGCCGGATGGCAGTGGCCCAGTGCAGTGACGGCGATCCCGCCGGAGAAATCGATATACTCTTTGCCCTGTTGATCCCACACACGACTGCCTTTGCCTTTTACCGGCACAAACTGCGCAGGTGCATAAACAGGCAAAATAACGTTATCGAACGTCTCCCGGGTAACCGCAATTTTTTCCGCCGCCATTGATGACCCCATTTGAATGATAGTTGTGCAACATTGAAATAATAATCACAAAATATGCATAAAAAATCACTCAAAGGCAACTTATTGCGTCAGGAAATTGCGCAGCAGCTGATGACCCTGCTCGCTGAGAATGCTCTCGGGATGAAACTGCACGCCTTCCAGCGCCAGCGTTTTATGACGGAAACCCATGATCTCGTCGGGCTCACCGTCGCGCAGACTCCAGGCGGTGACCTCGAACGCATCGGGCAGCGTCTCGCGCTGCACGATCAGCGAATGGTAACGGGTGACCGTCAGGGGATTGTTGAGATTGCGGAACACACCTTTGCCGGTGTGCTGAATGGCGGAGGTTTTGCCGTGCATCACCTGACGGGCGCGCACCACCTGCGCACCATACGCCTGCGCGATAGCCTGATGACCCAGACAAACGCCCAGCACCGGCAGCTGCCCGGCAAAGTGGCGGATGGCCGCCAGTGAGATCCCCGACTCCGAAGGCGTACAGGGGCCGGGGGAGATCACCAGATGGGTCAGCGGTAAGGCAGCCATCTGCTCCAGCGTGATGGCGTCATTGCGCACCACCTTAACCTGCGCATCCAGTTCGCAGAAATATTGATAAAGATTCCAGGTAAAGGAGTCGTAGTTGTCGATAAGCAGCAGCATGACTGATCCAGAATGATAAACCGCGCCGCTATTCTACGTGGTTAAGCCGCCTCACTCACCACTTTCGCAAAAACCGCCTCCAGCGGAGCCAGATCGCCCGCCACACCAGCCTGATTAGCCGCTTTCCAGCTCTCCGCATCGGTCTCTTCCCACGTCAGCAGATATCCGGCATGCAGCGCCAGCTGTTCGAAGAAGATGCGCTGGGCCCGTCCGTTGCCATGGCGGAACGGATGCAGCATGTTGATTTCACAATAGTAGTGGGCGATACGCGGGATAAAGGCGTCACGCGGGAGGTAAGCCAGTCCCTTCTCCTCTTCCAGCGCGGCCATCAGGGCGTTGCCCTCTTTTTCGATATATTCGAAATGACAGAACGGCGTCTCATCGCGCCAGATATCGATGGTGCGCAGTTCACCGGCCCAGCTGTAGAGATCCTGGAACAGGGTGCGGTGAATCTGACGCAGCCAGGGCAAACCGGGGTTGCGGGGCCCCAGTTCCAGCGTGGCGAGACGCGCCGCACTGAAGCTCAGCTCCGCCTTACGCAACTGGGCGGCATCGTGGATTTCGGCCAGATTTTTCAGCACATTGTCGTGCTGCCACAGGTAGGGGTCCTGGCTGACGGCGCTGTTAGAGTCCATATTGCCTCCTCAGTGACGCCAGACGCGTTTCCGCATCGTCACTCTTCACGCTGATCTCATTCGGTGTGAAGCCCTCCAGCCGACAGCTGGCCTGATAGCTGGCGCTGCGCCGCTGTTGCCACAGTGTGACCTTCTGTTTTTCGGTGAGTTTGTTCGCCATGCCGCCTCCTGCTCAGGTTTTTGCCCTAAGTATAAGAGCAAATTCTGGCTTTGCCGGAGGCGGCGGGCGATCGCCATCCGCAGATGGCGACAAAAGGCGTTAAGGCAGGACTTTCGCGGAGAGGATAACGACCGGTTTAGACGGGACATTCTGGTAAGGGCCAACATCTTTGGTCGGCACCTGAGAAATTTTTTCAACCACATCCTGGCCTTTCACAATCTTACCGAAAACGGCGTAGCCAAAATCGCGCTGTCCATGGTCAAGGAAGGCGTTATCCGCCACGTTGAGGAAGAACTGGCTGGTTGCGCTGTCTTTATCCGCAGTACGCGCCATCGAGATGGTGCCACGCAGGTTGCGCAGGCCATTATCGGCTTCATTTTTGATCGGCGCGTTGGTCTGCTTCTGCTGCATATCGGTGGTGAAACCGCCGCCCTGCACCATAAAGCCCGGGATCACGCGATGAAAAATGGTGTTGTTGTAAAAACCGCTGTTAACGTAATCAACGAAGTTTTTTACGGAAACCGGCGCTTTCTGGTTATTCAGTTCGAGTTCGATATTACCGGCGGAGGTGGTAAGCAGAACGTGCGTGTCGCCTTTTGCGGCCAGCGCCTGGGCGGAAACAGATGAGAGCGCTAACAGGGTAATGGCCGCTGTTAAAGTACGTTTGAACATGAAAGGTTCCTTACCCTGGAGAGTGGGGATCGAAAAAAGTGATTAAGTGTAAAGAGCATGGAATACAAGAGCCAGCGTTTTACCTATATTTACGCTGCCTGCGCAAAAGCGAGACGCAAACGTTAACCCTCAGCAATTACGTGATTAAAATCACACAACACATGAAATTTGGATCTGTAGTTTCACTGCTTGTTTATTAAGATCACAGTTCCGTTTACACTTTCTGACACTTTTTGGCACCCGGTCCCTAACAGGTTCAGAACATGACAAACCGAAATCGTATTGGCCTTACCTGGATAAGCTTTTTCTCCTATGCGCTGACGGGCGCACTGGTAATCGTTACCGGCATGGTAATGGGCGATATCGCAAAAGATTTCCAGATCCCTGTCTCCAGCATGAGTAACACCTTCACCTTCCTCAACAGCGGCATTCTGGCTGCGGTCTTCCTGAATGCCTGGCTGATGGTGATTGTGCCCCTGAAGCGCCAGCTGATTTTCGGCTTCGTTCTGATGGTCCTGGCGATCGTCGGATTGATGACCAGCCGCGATCTGACCATCTTCTCGCTCTGTATGTTTGTGCTGGGCGTGGTCAGCGGCATTACCATGTCGATCGGCACCTTCCTGATCACCCATCTGTATGAGGGTCGTCAGCGTGGTTCCCGCCTGCTCTTCACGGACTCCTTCTTCAGCATGGCGGGCACGCTGTTTCCGGTACTGGCCGGGATCCTGCTGGCGCGTCAGCTGCCGTGGTACTGGGTCTACGTCTGCATCGGCTTCATCTACGTCGCAATCTTCATCATGACGCTGTGTGTGGAGTTCCCGGTGTTGCGCAAGCCTGAAAACAGCCCGACGGTGGAAAAAGAGAAATGGGGTCTGGGCGTGCTGCTGCTGGCAGTGGCGGCTCTCTGCTACATTCTCGGCCAGCTTGGCTTCATCTCCTGGGTGCCGGAATATGCCACCAAAGTCATGGGCATGAACATCAATGATGCCGGACAGCTGGTGGGCAGCTTCTGGACAGCCTATATGGTCGGCATGTGGGTCTTCAGCTTC
Organism: Type-F symbiont of Plautia stali; assembly: GCF_059731105.1. Classification (NCBI taxonomy): domain Bacteria; kingdom Pseudomonadati; phylum Pseudomonadota; class Gammaproteobacteria; order Enterobacterales; family Enterobacteriaceae; species Type-F symbiont of Plautia stali. The sequence continues at coordinate 3,721,442 of NZ_AP035909.1, forward strand.
CTGCTGCGCTTCTTCGACCTGCAGCGCATTCTGATGGTGCTGGCGGGTCTGGCCACGGTGCTGATGTACTGGTTCGTCAGCAGCAACGATGCCGGCATGCTGAAATGGATCATCATGATTCTTGGCTTCAGCTCCAGTGCGATCTACACCACCATCATCACGCTGGGCTCGCTGCAGACCAAAGTCGCCTCACCGAAGCTGGTGAACTTTATCCTGACCTGTGGCACCGTCGGCACCATGCTGACCTTTGTGGTGACGGCGCCTATCGTTGAGAAAAGCGGAGTGCACACGGCACTGGCGACCGCCAACGCCCTTTACGCGGTGGTGTTTGTCATGTGTGCGCTGCTCGGCTTTGTCAGCCGTCATCGTACGCACGGTCACATCACGCATTAATGCTTCAGGGCGGCGATTCATCGCCGCCCTGCTCGTTAACGCCGGAAATCTACGCGCTCCCGCTCCCGCCAGTAAATTTCACTTTCCGCCGGTTTTGTCTCCGCCACCACCACACCACGCCGCACCGAGTAGCGCACCGGAACCTGCCTTCTCACCGCATCAAAGCCACTCTCAGCCGGCAGAATGATCAGGCTCGCCTCGTTGCCGCTCTGAATGCCATAGCCTGCAAGCTGCATCGTCTTCGCGCTGTTATGCGTAATCAGATCCAGCCCCGCATCAATCTGCTCGTAGCCCATCAGCTGACAGACATGTAAGCCCATGTGCAGCACCTGCAGCATGCTGGCAGTTCCGAGCGGATACCAGGGATCAAACACGTCGTCGTGGCCGAAGCAGACGTTGATCTCCGCCTCCAGCATCTCTTTCACCCGCGTAATGCCGCGCCGCTTAGGATAGGTGTCGAAACGCCCCTGCAGGTGAATATTGACCAGTGGGTTCGCGACAAAGTTAATGCCCGACAGCTTCAGCAGGCGGAACAGCCGCGAAGTGTAGGCACCGTTATAGGAGTGCATGGCGGTGGTGTGGCTGGCGGTCACGCGTGCGCCGTTGCCGTCGCGCTGGGCCAGCGCCGCCACGGTTTCCACAAAGCGCGACTGCTCATCATCGATCTCATCGCAGTGAACATCGATCAGCCGGTCGTAGCGGTTCGCCAGCGCAAAGGTCTTATGCAGCGACTCCACGCCATATTCGCGGGTAAATTCATAGTGCGGAATCGCCCCGACCACATCAGCACCCAGCCGCAGCGCCTCCTCCAGCAGCGCCTCCCCGTTGGGATAGGAGAGGATCCCCTCCTGCGGAAAGGCGACGATCTGCAGGGTTATCCAGGGGGCCACCTCCGCCTTCAGCTCCAGCATCGCTTTGAGCGCCGTCAGGGAGGGATCGGAGACGTCAACGTGGGTGCGAACAAACTGGATGCCGTTGGCGATTTGCCATTTCAGCGTCTGCATCGCCCGCTGTTTAACATCCTCGTGACTGAGCATCGCCTTGCGTTCCGCCCAGCGCTCTATGCCTTCAAACAGGGTGCCGGACTGATTCCACGCGGGCTGACCCGCGGTCTGGGTGGTATCCAGATGAATGTGTGGCTCAATAAAGGGCGCACAGGCCAGACCGCCCTCACCGTCCAGTGACTGATCGGCCGGTGTCGCCTGCTGGGGCTGGGCCGACAGACGGACAATCCTGCCGTCGGCAATTTCGATCTGCCACAGACCTTCCCGCCAGGGTAAACGCACGTTGTTAATCCACTTGGGTGACCGCATTGCCAGCTCCTTATCCGGGTTTTGGTTAAAACTAGCACGAATCGTCGTCCCGGCGGCAATACCGGATTATCAGCGGGTTAGCTCTTCCGGATAAAATCAATTAAAATCAACCACCTAACCCTAAATAGGTATATGGACGGGTGGTTGATGTACATCAATAAGCGCCAGAAAGGGCGCGCTATTGTAGCCGCAGAAATCGCAAATCTGAGGCAAAAATGAGCAAGCACAATGTCGTCGTTATCGGTAACGGCATGGTCGGCCACCGCTTCATAGAAGAGTTAATGGAGAAAGCGGAACCTGACCAGTTTTCGCTGACCGTCTTTTGTGAAGAACCGCGCGTCGCCTACGATCGTGTCCACCTCTCGGCTTACTTCTCCCACCACACCGCAGAAGAACTCTCGCTGGTGCGTAAAGGGTATTACGAGAAACATCAGGTCACGCTGCTGCTGGGCGAGCGCGCCATCACCCTTAACCGTGATGAGAAACTGATCCACTCCAGCACCGGTCGCACGGTCCGCTACGACACGCTGATTTTTGCCACCGGCTCTTATCCCTGGGTCCCGCCGATTAAGGGAGCGGACGGCAGCGACTGCTTTGTCTACCGCACTCTTGAGGATCTTGATGCGATTGAGGCCTGCTCACGCCGCAGCACACGTGGCGCGGTGATTGGCGGGGGTCTGCTGGGCCTGGAAGCGGCGGGTGCCCTGAAAAATCTGGGCATAGAAACCCACGTCATTGAATTTGCCCCCGTGCTGATGGCAGAACAGCTGGATCAGCAAGGCGGAGAGCAGCTCCGTCGCAGGATCGAAGAGATGGGTGTACGGGTCCACACCGGCAAAAATACCCAACAGATTGTGCATCATGCGCAGGGCGGCAAAACGCTGCAGTTTGCCGATGGCAGCACGCTGGCGGTCGATTTTATCGTCTTCTCCACCGGTATCCGTCCGCAGGACGCGCTGGCGAAGCAGTGTGGCTTGACGCTGGGGCCGCGCGGCGGCATCGCGATTGATGACCAGTGTCGCACCAGCGACCCCGCCATCTACGCGATCGGCGAGTGTGCCGCCTGGCAGAACCGGACCTATGGCCTGGTGGCACCGGGGTACAAAATGGCCCAGGTCGCCAGCGACCATCTGCTGGGCCGCGACAATGCCTTTACCGGCGCGGACATGAGCGCGAAGCTCAAGCTGCTCGGGGTCGATGTCGGCGGGATTGGCGATACGCGCGGCACCACACCGGGCGCCCGCAGCGTGGTCTGGCTGGACGAAGGCAAATCGATCTATAAACGCCTGATTCTCAGTGAGGATCAGAAAACCCTGCTGGGGGCCGTGCTGGTGGGCGACACCCGCGACTATGGCAACCTGCTGCAGCTGGTGCTGAACGCGATTCCGCTGCCTGACCAGCCGGAAGCACTGATTCTGCCCACAGGCAGCGGCGAAAAACCGGCTATCGGCGTCGACTCTCTGCCGGAGAGCGCGCAAATCTGTTCCTGCTTCGACGTCACTAAAGGCGATATTGTGCAGGCGGTCCAGGCGGGCTGCCACACCGTGGCTGCACTGAAAACCACCACCCGTGCAGGCACCGGCTGCGGCGGCTGTATTCCGCTGCTCACACAGGTGCTCAACAGTGAGCTCAGCCGCCAGGGGATTGCGGTCAACGACCATCTTTGCGCCCATTTTGCGTATTCCCGTCAGGCGCTGTATCACTTGATTCAGGTGGAAGAGATCAAAACCTTTGATGAACTGCTGGCCCGCTATGGCCAGGGTTACGGCTGTGAAGTCTGCAAGCCCACGGTGGGTTCGCTGCTCGCCTCCTGCTGGAATGAGTATGTGCTCAAACCCCAGCACGCCCCGCTGCAGGACAGCAATGATCTCTGCCTGGGCAATATTCAGAAGGATGGCACCTACTCCGTGATCCCGCGTTCCCCCGGTGGGGAAATCACGCCGCAGGGACTGAAAGCGATAGGTGAGATCGCCGGGCGCTACCAGCTCTACACCAAAATCACCGGCTCACAGCGCATCGGCCTTTTCGGGGCGCAGAAAGACGATCTGCCCGCCATCTGGTCACAGCTGATCGACGCCGGCTTCGAAACCGGCCAGGCCTACGCTAAGGCACTGCGAATGGCGAAAACGTGCGTCGGCAGCGCCTGGTGCCGCTATGGAGTCGGCGACAGTCTCGCTCTGGGCGTGACGCTGGAGAACCGTTACAAAGGCATCCGCACCCCGCATAAGATGAAATTTGGCGTCTCCGGCTGCACCCGCGAGTGCGCGGAAGCCCAGGGGAAAGATGTCGGCATCATCGCCACCGAAAAAGGCTGGAACCTTTACGTCTGCGGCAACGGCGGCATGAAGCCGCGGCATGGCGACCTGCTGGCCGCCGATCTGGATCAGGAGACCCTGATCGCCGCGCTTGACCGCTTCATGATGTTCTATATCCGTACTGCCGATCGTCTGCAGCGCACCTCGCTGTGGCTGGAGAGCATGGAGGGCGGCATCGGCTATCTGCGTTCGGTAATCATGGATGACCGGCTCGGTCTCAACAGCCAGCTGGAGCAGCAGCTGGCTGCGCTACGCGCCACTGTCCGCTGCGAATGGAAAGTCACGCTGGAAGAGAAACCGTCCCTGTCGCGCTTCGCCCACTTTATCAACTCGCCGCAGCGCGACCCTGGCATACAGCGGGTGGCCGAACGCGACCAGCACCGTCCGGCCCGCGCCGATGAGCGTATTGCCATCACCCTGACAGAGGAGACGAAATCATGAGCCAGTGGCATCCGGTGTGCGCGCTGACGCAGATCCTGCCCGCCACGGGCGTCTGTGCGCTGGTCAACGGCGAGCAGATCGCCATCTTCCGTCCACGCAGTGATGAACAGCTCTATGCCATCAGCAATATCGACCCGTTCGCCGGGGCCAGTGTGCTGTCGCGCGGCATCATCGCGGAACATCAGGATGCGCTCTGGGTGGCCAGCCCGCTGAAAAAGCAGCGTTTTCGTCTCAGCGATGGTGTCTGTATGGAGGATGCCTCGCGCAACGTGGCCGCCTGGCCGGTGCGGGTCAATGCCGGACAGGTCGAAGTTTGCCTGTAACTCTCTTCACAGCCCGCTCCGGCGGGCTTTTTTAAGGATCGCTGATGGACTACTTCCCACTCTTCTGCCGCCTGCAGGGCCGGCGCTGTCTGCTGGTGGGTGCGGGTGATGTGGCGGAGCGCAAAGCCCGCCTGCTGCTGGAAGCCGGTGCCGAACTCCGGGTGGGTGCTCCTGATTTTTCGCCCGCCTTCCGGGCGTGGGCACAGCAGCGTGCGCTTACGCTGCTGCCGGGACATTTCGATCCGCACTGGCTGAACGGCTGCTGGCTGGTGGTGGCCGCCACCAGCGACAACGCGGTCAATCAGCAGGTGGCGGAAGCGGCGGAAAGGCAGCAGATCTTCTGTAACCTGGTGGATGCACCGCAGCAGGCCAGCGCGATTGTGCCATCGATCATCGATCGTTCCCCGCTGATGGTGGCGGTGTCGTCCGGCGGACGGGCACCGGTACTGGCGCGCCTGCTGCGGGAGAAGCTGGAGGCGAGACTGCCGCAACATCTCGGCCAGCTGGCGCAGCTGGCCGGTCACCTGCGCGCGCGGGTGAAAAAGCAGTATGGCGCGCCAGGTGCCCGCCGCCGCTTCTGGGAGCGCTTCTTTCACAGCGAGCGACTGGCGCAATCGCTGGCGAACGGCGACAGGCCGCGTGCAGAGCAGATCGCTGACGCGCTTTTTGACGCCAATCCGGCCCGCCAGGGGGAGGTGGCGCTGGTCGGTGCCGGGCCGGGCGATGCCGGACTACTGACCCTGAAAGGCTTACAGCTTATTCAGCAGGCGGACGTCATCGTCTATGACCGCCTGGTCTCCGATGCGGTCCTGAATCTGGTGCGCCGCGATGCCGAGCGTATCTTCGTGGGTAAACGCGCCGGACATCACTGCGTGCCGCAGGCGTCGATTAATCAGCTGCTCTGCGAACAGGCGCAGCGCGGAAAGCGGGTGGTACGCCTGAAAGGGGGCGATCCCTTTATCTTTGGACGGGGCGGCGAAGAGCTGGAGGCGCTGGCGCAGCAGCAGATCCCCTTCAGCGTGGTGCCGGGGATCACCGCCGCATCAGGCTGCGCGGCCTACAGCGGCATTCCCCTGACCCACCGCGATCATGCGCAGAGCGTCAGGCTGGTTACCGGCCATCTGCAGAAAACGGGCACCCTCGCCTGGCAGACGCTGGCGGCGGAACAGCAGACGCTGGTCTTTTACATGGGGCTGACGCAGGCCGGAGAAATTCAGCAGCAACTGATAAAACATGGGATGCGCAGCGATATGCCGGTGGCGCTGGTGGAAAACGGCACCAGCACGCGTCAGCGCGTGGTGACCGGAATACTGAATGAGCTGGAAGCGTTAGCCGGTCAGGTGAGCAGCCCCAGCCTGATGATCATTGGCAGCGTGGTCAGTCTGCGCGAGACGCTGCGCTGGTTCTGAATCGACAAATAAAAACGGCGGACATCATGTCCGCCGTTTCATTGACTGCTCAGCCGTTACGGCATCGCAACGAAGCCCACCGCCTCATACACCTTCTTCAGGGTTTCCTGCGCCTGTGCGCGTGCTTTCGCCGCGCCATCACGCATCACCTGCTCCAGCAGCGCTTCGTCGTTGCGGAAGGTGTGATAACGCTCCTGCAGCTCAGAGAGCATGCCCGACACCGCATCCGCCACCGCGCCTTTCAGATGGCCATACATCTTGCCCTCAAACGCCTGCTCAAGCTCGGCGATACTCTGACCGGTAACGCCCGACAGAATATCCAGTAGGTTAGAGACGCCCGCCTTCTCTTTCACGTCGTAGCGCACCACTGGTGGCTCTTCAGAGTCGGTGACGGCGCGTTTAATCTTCTTCACCACCGCTTTCGGATCTTCCAGCAGGCCGATCACGTTGTTGCGGTTGTCGTCAGACTTGGACATCTTCTTCGTCGGTTCCAGCAGCGACATTACGCGCGCGCCAGACTTCGGAATGAACGGCTCCGGCACCTTGAAGATGTCGCCATACAGCGCATTGAAACGATGCGCGATATCACGGCTCAGCTCCAGATGCTGTTTCTGATCTTCACCGACCGGCACCTGATGGGTCTGATAGAGCAGAATGTCCGCCGCCATCAGCACCGGATAGTCGAACAGACCAGCATTGATGTTCTCTTCGTAGCGTGCGGATTTATCCTTGAACTGCGTCATGCGGCTCAGCTCACCGAAATAGGCGTAGCAGTTCAGGATCCAGCTCAGCTGCGTATGCTCCGGCACATGGGACTGAACAAAGATGGTGCTTTTTTGCGGGTCGATGCCGCAGGCAAGGTAGAGCGCCAGCGTGTCCAGCGTCGCTTTACGCAGTGCGGCAGGGTCCTGACGCACGGTGATAGCATGCAGATCAACGATGCAGTAAATGCAGTGGTAATCATCCTGCATCTGCACCCACTGACGCAGCGCACCCATATAGTTGCCGATGGTCAGTTCGCCGGACGGCTGTGCGCCGCTGAAAACGATGGGTTTCATACTTAAGTCCTGATATTTACAGCCCCAGAGCGGGCAAAAGTTCGTCGAAAGAGTCGAGAGTTAAATCGGGCTGGCTGGTGGCAATCGGCTCGCCATAGTTATAGCCATAGGTCATGGCCACATTGGGCACGCCTGCCGCCTGCGCCGCCTGGATATCATTGCGGGAGTCGCCGACAAACAGCAGCTGATTCTGCAGCACCCCAAAGGTGCCAAGCACCATAAAAATGGCGGCCGGATGCGGTTTTTTAACCGGCACATCATCGCCGCCAATAATCAGCGAAAACGCATCGGCAATCCCCAGCGATTCCAGCAGCGGCGCCACAAACGGCGTCGGCTTGTTTGTGACAATCGCCATCGGCAGTCCGGTTGCCTTAAGGGCTGCCAGCGTCTGCTTCACGTGCGGAAACAGCGTACTGCCCGCCTCCACGGTATCAGCGTAGTGCCGGTCAAACAGCGCCCGCGCATCGCGCTGCTCTTCCGGCTGCGGTTCGCGGCCCAGCGCAAAGGTCAGCGCGCGCGCCATCATGATATCGGCACCGTTGCCAATCCACGTGGAGACCCGCGCCAGGCCCGCCTGCGGCAGACGCAGGTCGTTCAGCGTGCGGTCGATAGCCTCAGCAAGGCCGGGTGCGCTATCCACCAGGGTGCCATCCAGATCAAACGCCAGCGCGCGAATATCAGTGAAATGAGCCATTGGCCTTCTCCAGTTCGTTGCGCATGTCGTCGATGACTTTTTTATAGTCAGGATGACCGAAGATGGCGGAACCGGCAACAAACATGTCGGCACCGGCGGCGGCAATCTGGCCAATGTTGTCGATCTTCACACCGCCATCCACCTCCAGACGGATGTTGTAGCCGCTCTGATCGATACGCCGGCGCGCTTCACGCAGTTTATCCAGGGTGCCCGGGATAAATGACTGACCGCCAAAGCCCGGGTTTACGGACATCAGCAGAATGATATCCAGCTTATCCATGACGTAATCGAGGTAGCTCAGCGGGGTCGCCGGGTTAAACACCAGACCGGCTTTGCAGCCATGCTCTTTAATCAGCTGCAGGGTGCGGTCAACGTGTTCGCTGGCTTCGGGATGAAAGGTGATATAGGTGGCACCCGCTTTGGCGAATTCCGGGATCAGCGCATCGACGGGTTTCACCATCAGATGCACATCGATAGGGGCGGTGATGCCATAGTCACGCAGGGCTTTCAGCACCATCGGCCCCATGGTCAGGTTTGGCACGTAGTGGTTGTCCATCACGTCGAAGTGAACCACGTCACCTCCGGCCGCCAGCGCTTTGGCTGTATCTTCGCCCAGGCGGGCAAAGTCCGCCGACAGGATTGAAGGGGCCAGCAAATATTGTTTCATCCGATTCTCCCACTGTTGTGCGCCAGCACTCAGGCTGGCGTAATGCGTTGGTCGCGGACGAAACAGACTAGCGATAAAGTGCCAGCAGTTCGTCGACCTTGGTGCGACCGGTTATGCTCCGGCTGATAGAACGCCGGGCTTTGACCACATGTAACACTGCATCCTGATACCACAGACGCGTCAGTGCAGTGTCGTGGTTAGAAATCAGTACCGGAATCCGGTGCTCTGACGCGGCCAGCTGTGCCGCCAGCATCGCCAGATTCTCCTGCTCACGCAGGCTGAAGCTGTTGGTGTGATAAGCCGTAAAGTTGGCCGTTGCCGACAGCGGCGCATAAGGGGGGTCACAATAGACCACCGAGCCTTTGCCGGCACTGGTCAGGGTAACATCGTACGATTCACAGACAAACGTCGCTTTTTGCGCTCGCTCGGCAAACCATAACAGTTCAGCTTCCGGAAAATAGGGTTTGCGATAGCGGCCAAACGGCACGTTGAACTCACCACGCAGGTTATAACGGCAGAGGCCGTTATAACAGTGGCGGTTCAGATAGAGGAACAGCAGCGCGCGCTGGTAGGCATCCGTGCTGAGGTTAAATTCGGTGCGACGCTGGTAGTAACAGGCTTCGGTGTTCCCTTCCGGCGTGAACAGCAGTTGCGCGTCACGAATGAAATCCGCGGTGCGCAGTTTGACGATGTTATAGAGATTAATCAGGTCGCTGTTGATGTCAGCGAGATGATAGCGATCAAAGTCGGTGTTCAGAAACACCGAACCCGCGCCAACAAATGGCTCGACCAGGCAGTCGCCTTGCGGCAGATGGCGATGGATCTCTTCGACTAGGGGAAATTTTCCCCCTGCCCATTTCAGGAAAGCGCGATTTTTTTTCATGCTGTCGTGGTAATTACATCTTATTGTGAGGCTGTGGCTGGACCGACAGCAGATCTGCGCTTAAAACGGGGCCAGAGACTGGCCCCCTGTCCGCTATTGACTGGCTTCTTTCTTCACCTGGCTGACCGGTTTTACCCACGGATTTTTCGCGCGTACGTCTGCAGGCAACGAGGCGACAGCGCGTTTGGCATCAGCCGGTGTGGCATAGGAGCCGCTCACCAGCACATACCACGCCTGACCATTACGGGTGGTTTTGTAGACGTGATAGCCGCTCAGATTCTGCTGCTTCGCCCAGGCATTCAGGCTTTCTGCTTTAGACGCGCCGCTCAGCTGCAGGGTGTAGCTGCCGCCTGGCAGTGATTTGCTGGCCGTGCTGCTGCCTGCTGCCGATGTAGCGGGCGCAGAACTGACGGGTGACCGTGCTGGCGTCGTGTGTGTTTTGCTGTCGCGGGTTGCCGGCTTCGCCGCCGCTTTGTGCGCGGTGTCGTGCGCCGGACGGGAGGCCGCGTTTGAGCGGGCTGGCGTCTGACGCGTCACCGGTGCGGTAACGGGATTCGCCGCCGTTCCGGCATTGCCGCTGACGGTGGCAGGCGCGGTCGGCAGTGAGCTGCCGCCCTGCGAGCCCATTGCCGCACTGTCGACCTGCTGCTGCTGATTGCTCAGCGCACTGTTCAGATCGCCTGGCAAGGTGACGCGCTGCTGATTCGCTGGGGCGTCAACCGGTGCAGCCTGGGTCGGCGTAGAGGCAACAGGCGGCATTGAGACGTCACGCGCCTGGCCGGACGCCGCCTCACCGCTGGCCGCCGCGTTATTGTCGGTGGTGGCCGGCGTGTTCTGAGCGCCAGACATGGAAGAGGAGCCGGTCAGGTCGATGTTCTTCTCACCGCCGGTGCTGCCACCCGCAGCAGGCGTAGTGCCCGCTGACGCGGTTTTTTTCTCATCAGGGCCGTTCAGCGCGGAACCAATCCCCAGAACCAGTAACAGCAGAACCAGAATCCCGACGCCCATCATGATGCGCTGGCGCGAAACCGGTATTCTGGCTGCGGTAGACGACTTACGAGGGCGCGAGGGACGGCGGTCGCTGGCGTCAGGTTTTAACTCATCTTCCGGTTTAAACTCATCCATTTTGCCTCCTCCGTAAAGCGGCATTCCGCACTGCGCACCCTGCGCGCCGCGTCACCACTCAACTGCTTATTCTCAGGGTTGCTGACAATCGTTAATTGCAGCCAGCACCATATCATGTGCCACGCCGCCACGCACTTCAGAGCGGCCGATCGACAACGGCAGAACCAGCCGCAGTTCGCCCGCCAGAACTTTTTTATCGCGCATCATGTGCGGCAGGTACATCTCTGCACGCATCGCCTGTGGGCCATGCACCGGTAAACCGGCACGCTGCAACAGGGCAATGAGGCGTTCCGTCTCGTGCGGCTGGAACTGCCCCAGCCGTTCCGCCGTGCGCGCCGCCATCACCATACCTGCGGCAATCGCTTCACCGTGCAGCCAGTTGCCGTAGCCCATATGCGCTTCAATCGCATGGCCAAAAGTGTGCCCCAGATTGAGCAGCGCCCGCTGACCGTTTTCACGCTCGTCAGCCGCCACCACCTCTGCTTTCAGCTCACAGCAGCGACGAATGCAGTAGGCCAGCGCCTGTTCATCCAGCGCCAGCAGCGCATCAATATTCTGCTCCAGCCACTGGAAAAAGGCGCCGTCGAGAATAACGCCATACTTGATCACCTCTGCCAGACCGGAGGCCAGCTCACGCGCCGGCAGCGTCTGCAGACAGGCGGTATCGATCACCACCGAGGCAGGCTGATAAAAGGCGCCGATCATGTTTTTGCCCAGCGGATGGTTCACAGCGGTTTTGCCACCCACCGACGAGTCCACCTGCGACAGTAAGGTGGTCGGAACCTGAATAAAGCGCACACCACGCTGATAGCTGGCCGCAGCAAAACCGGCCAGATCGCCAATGACGCCGCCGCCTAAGGCAACCAGCGTCGTATCACGACCGTGCGGCTTCTGCAGCAGTGCGGTAAAAACCTGATCCATCACCGCCAGCGTCTTATATTGTTCGCCATCGGGTAAGATCACCTGATCAACTTTTACGCCTGCCGCCGTCAGCTGCGCCGTTATCCTGTCAAGATAGAGCGGTGCCAGCGTCTGGTTGGTCACCACCATGGCGTTTTCGCCCGCGGTCAGCGGCCAAAAAGAAGCCGGATCGTTAAACAGTCCGGCGGCGATAGTGATGGGGTAACTGCGTTCCCCCAGTGAGACGGTGATCTTCTCCATGATGCTCAATACCTGTCAGAGAGCCTTCGAACGTTGGATCAACTTTTTTCCAACATGTGGATAATCTGATTCGCCACGACTTTCGCACTCTGGTCGTCTGTACGAATGGTCACATCGGCGATCTCTTCGTAGAGCGGGTTACGTTCGCCAGCCAGCGCTTCAAGCACCTCACGCGGCGGGGAGTCCACCTGCAGCAACGGACGTTTTTTATCGCGCTGAGTGCGCGCCAGTTGCTTCTCGATCGTGGTTTCAAGATAAACCACAACACCACGGGCGGAGAGACGGTTACGCGTTTCCCGGGATTTGACGGAACCACCCCCTGTCGCCAGGACGATGCCTTGCTTCTCGGTCAGTTCGTTAATGATTTTTTCTTCGCGATCGCGAAAGCCAGCTTCGCCTTCGACATCAAAAACCCAGCCCACATCCGCTCCGGTGCGTCGCTCAATTTCCTGATCGGAATCGAAGAACTCCATGTTGAGTTGCTGAGCCAACTGACGGCCAATAGTGCTTTTGCCGGCACCCATCGGCCCAACCAGAAAGATATTGCGTTTCTCTGCCATTTTGTCGGTATTACTAAGAATTCGTTAATGATACCCCGCGTTCAGCTTTTGCTGGCGGGACAGGAACTGAGACCTCATGAGCGTTAGCAAGAGTCAGATGAAAAATTATCTCAACACTCAAGGCTGTTTGGCAACCGATTATATTGCCTTCAGCACATCCATTTCTGAATTGGCCTGTGTTCGCGAAACTGTAACGCGCCAGCGCTGCGTCTTTTACCACGCTGCTTACAGAGGAGTTGTCTGATCTGTTAACCGGGATTTATCCGGTTCAGACGGTTACACCGTATTGAAAATCGCTAAACCTTGTAAGCTAATTCCTCTTCTGCGTCAACGCAGATGACCCCGAGGGCCTCATTTTCCGTTTTATCCCGTCGTAAGCGCTGCTTCCCTGACCAATCGCGGCGTAATAAAGATAACCAGCTCTCTTTTTTTGCGCTGCGCCGATTGCTGGCGAAACAGTCCGCCAATCAGCGGCACCTTTCCCAGCAGCGGCACCCTGTTCTCTCCCCGGTTTCGCTGCTGCTGAAAGATGCCGCCTAAGGCCAGCGTTTGTCCGTCGCTGACCGTGACCTGGGTCTCTATTTCCTGTTTATCGATGGATAAGATGTCGCTGTCACCGGTCCGGATGCTGCGCCCCGGCATATTCTGACTGATATGGATTTTCAGCCGGATACGGCCGTTTCCGGCGATAGTGGGCGTTACCTCCATGCCCAGCACCGCTTCTTTAAACTCAATCGAGGTGGCGCCGCTGTTGCCTGCCGACACTTCATAGGGAATTTCAGTGCCCTGCTTAATCGAGGCGGTCTGCTGGTGTGAGGTGAAGAGGCGCGGACTGGCGATGATCTCAATCTGGTTCTCCTGCTCCAGGGCGCTCAGCTCCAGATCCAGCAGCGCGCCGCCGATACGCGCCAGCGCCATCCCCGCGCTGATACCAGGTGAACTTACCGCCAGCGGAACAGCGAGCCGGGGATGATGCAGGCTCTCTGTCACCGCTGCATCTCCCGCCAGCATGCCCCACTGCACCCCCAGCTCCTGCAGGTGCTCCTCACTGATGGTGACGATATGGGCAGAGAGTTCAATCTGCTCCAGTGGCCGATCCAGCCCCTGAATCCAGCGCGCCGTCTCTTTCAGTGCCGCGGCGGTATCGCGCAGAAGCAGCGCGTTGGTGCGTTTATCCACCGTCACGCTGCCACGCGGCGTCATCAGTGACTGGCGTTCACTCAGCAGGCTGGCATGAACGTCGCTGGCGCTGGCATAACGGAGTGTGACCGTGCGCTGTTGCAAAGGCGTCTGCTGTAACTGCGCCTGCCGCTCCGCCTCCCGGGCCGCGTCCTGTGCCTGCTGCCAGCGCAGCGGATAGACCAGCAGAACATTATCCTGCTCAATAACCGTCAGTTTTGCCATCCGCGCCACCAGCGCCAGCGCCTGACGCCACGGCAGGTTATCCAGCCGCAGCGATAGCGTCCCCTCAACCTCAGGCGCGATCAGCAGATTGACCTGCTGATAGTCAGCCAGCGCCTGCAGAATCTGCTCTACCGGTGCGTGGTCAAAAGCGAGGCTGAGCGGCGCCTCGTCAGCGGCGAAAACCGGCTGCAGGCTGCTGATGAGGAACAGGATCGCTATCCTTAACATGCGCATATCCTTTTAAATAAAATGTGGTTCGCTGAGCGTGACAGCTCACTGGCACGGCAAGCGTGAGGCTGCGGGAGGTGATCGCCACCAGTTGCCAGGGCGTCAGCGGAAAAGGCTTGTCGCTGCCCACCGTGACGCGTTCTCCCTGCGGGGTAAGCAGCCAGGCCTGATAGCGGGTTTCCCGTCCGGCAATCCCCTGCAGACGCCAGCCGGTGAGCGAGGCTACCGCCGCCTGACACAGGGAACCGGCAACAGGCCGGAAGGGATCGCGTGCCTGCACATCACCCCAGCACAGCAGCAGAATCAGCAGGCTATGGCGCATCGGCTGGCTCCAGCCAGAGTTGCGCCTCCAGATCCTGCGGCTGCGCCAGCAGCAGGAAATGCACAGGCAATGGCGCAGAGGCCTGGGCAAACTCAGCAAAGAGTGTCCGGAACGCCTGCCAGGGCAGATGCAGTGTCAGCAGGCGGGCGGGGCCATCCGGCTGCCACGCCTGCAGCTGGTGAGAGCGGCCCGCCAGAATATCGTCGATAGCCCCCTCCGATGCGGCTGCGCGAGTCAGAGCGCGCTGCATCGTCTCCCGCTGCGCCTGCAGCTGCGCGATGGCGGGATGCTGACGCCACTGCTGCTGGCGCTGCTGCAGAGTTCGGGTTAACTGTGACAGCGCCGCCCGTTCAGCGGCCAGTGCCTGCTGCTGAGGCCGTAAGCCCGGCAGCCAGATAAGCAAAAGCAGACCCGACGCGAGAAGGAGCAGCAGGCCGTAGCGCGGAACAGCCGCCATCTGACACCAGCGATCAATCATCGCGTCCCCCGGCTATCTGCGCCCGTAGCGAAAAATGGTAGCGGCCATCCGCCTGACGCCGGACCCCACCCTGCTGCACCTGACCCAACAGGGCGGCGGTAGCAAGCTGCTGGCGAAACTGCCGGATTGCTGCCATATCCTGCGCCTGCCCCTCCAGGATCAGGCGGTTATCGCGCTTCTCCAGCCGGGTCAGCCAGGCGGTATCGGGCAGCATGCCGGGCAGATCGCGCCAGAACTGTTGCCACCCGGCCAGCTGCGCAGCCTTGTCACGCTGCTTCGCCTGCTGTTTTTGCAGAAGCGCGAGCTGTTCCAGCAGCTGCTTCTGCTGCGCTAAACGCGCAGCCAGTGTCTCCAGCGCCTGCTGCTGCATTCTGCTCTCCTGCGCTATCTGCTGGCGCGCCTCATGGACCCGGTACGCCTGCTGCATCATCAGCAGCAGCAGACCGGCCGCCACCAGTGCCAGCACCAGCAGGCTCTGCCGCCGCTGCCGTTGCCGCCGTTGCTGCCGCCACGGCAGCAGATTTACCGCCACGCCGGCTCATCTCCGCTGCGCAGCGCCAGCCCGATCGCCAGTGCAAAGGCTCCCGGATTCGCGGGCAGCGGGGGCTGCTGATAACGAAGCAGATCAAAAGGGGAAAACGCGACAGCGTCAGCGGGCAGCGCAGCTGGCGTGGCGGCACACCAGGCGATGGCCGTTGCCTGGGGAAAGGCCTGCTGTTTCAGTGCGTCCAGCGTGACGGCGTCGTCACACTCTGCTGCGGTCTGCGCATCGCTCCAGAGCCAGCGCCCCTCCTGCTGCAGCACCAGCACCGTGCCGCCCGGCAGTCGCGCCTGCCGGGCCAGCCGCTTCAGCGCATCGGTGGTCAGTTCCAGCACCTGCGGCCTGAATCCCGCCTGTAACAGGGGCATCATCCACTGGTCAACACTCTCCCGCCGGGCCGCCGTGACGCAGAGCTGACGGTTTCCGGCCTCCTCGTGATAGTCCAGTGCCAGCGTGTCAGGCTCCAGCGGAAAGAGACGACGCGCGGCCACCTGCACGTAGTGCCCCAGCGCAGGCTCCCTGAGTGACTGTGCGGGCAGCGGAAGCGGCCGCTGCAGCACCAGCCGGGCGGGGAACCCGACCCTCAGCGAGTAACGGCGCGGCAACTGCTGACGCCAGGCTGTCAGGACCGCCTGTAATTCAGGCGAAGATTGCAGCACGCCGTTTCTTAACGTATCTTGCGGCAGCCGTTGCAGCCACCAGTGGCGTAGCTGCCAGCCATCACGACGACGCTGGAGGGCCAGGCCACACATCTGCCTGTTCTGAATATCCAGCCCGATTTGCCAGGTATGAAAAGCCATGCGCGCGATCTCCTTATCGTCCGGGAAAATGGACATATCAAAGCGTCTGGCTTGCCTTTATACTACCGCGCGGTTGTTTATAAACTGCTCAAACGACAATAGATGGGAAACTCCAGGTGAAGTTCGTAAAGTATTTATTGATCCTTACAGTGTGTTGCATCCTGTTGGGAGCTGGCTCGATTTATGGCTTGTACAAGTACATCGAGCCACAGCTGCCTGACGTCAACACGCTGAAAGATGTGCGTCTGCAAACCCCTATGCAGGTTTACAGCGCCGACGGCGATCTGATCGCCCAGTATGGCGAAATGCGCCGTATTCCTTTGACCCTGCAGCAAGTGCCACCTGTGATGGTGAAAGCGTTTATTGCAACCGAAGACAGCCGTTTTTATGAGCACCACGGTGTGGACCCGGTGGGGATTTTCCGGGCGGCCAGCATCGCGCTGGTCTCCGGTCACGCCTCCCAGGGGGCAAGTACCATCACTCAGCAGCTGGCCCGTAACTTCTTCCTGAGTCCGGAACGCACCCTGATGCGTAAAATAAAGGAAGCGTTTCTGGCAATCCGCATTGAGCAGTTACTCAATAAGGATGAAATTCTTGAGCTCTACCTGAATAAGATCTACCTCGGCTACCGGGCTTATGGCATCGGTGCTGCTTCGCAGGTCTATTTTGGTAAGCCGGTTGACCAGCTGTCGCTGAGTGAAATGGCGATGATTGCCGGTCTGCCGAAAGCGCCGTCCACCTTTAACCCGCTCTACTCGCCGAGCCGCGCCCTGTCGCGTCGCAACGTGGTGCTGGCGCGTATGCTGGATCAGCACTACATCACGCAGCAGCAGTATGATGAGGCACGCAATACGCCGCTGGTGGCGAAGTATCATGGCCCGGAAATCGCCTTCTCTGCCCCTTATCTCAGCGAGATGGTGCGCCAGGAGATGGTGAAGCGCTACGGCGACAACGCCTACACCGACGGCTATAAGGTTTACACCACCGTGACCCGTCGCCTGCAGGAAGCGGCTCAGACTTCAGTACGTAACAACGTCATCGCCTACGATATGCGTCATGGCTATCGCGGTCCGACCAGCGTGCTGTGGCGGGTGGGCGAGCCCGCCTGGGATCAGACTAAGATCGAGAAAGCGCTGAGTGCGTTGCCGGTCTATGGCCCGCTCTATCCGGCGGTGGTCACGGAAGCACGCAGTGATGAAGCAACCGTGATGATGAAAGATGGCAGCAATGTGTCGCTGGCCTTAGCGGGTGTGCGCTGGGCGCGTCCTTATAAGTCTGACACCGTGCAGGGCCCGACGCCGAAAAGCGTGACGCAGGTGCTGCAGCCAGGCCAGCAGATCTGGGTGCGCAAAGTGGGTGATGCGTGGTGGCTGGGCCAGGTACCGGATGTGAACTCGGCGCTGGTCTCACTCGATCCGAATGATGGTGCGGTGCGGGCGCTGGTAGGCGGCTTCGCCTTTAACCAGAGCATGTTTAACCGTGCAACCCAGGCACTGCGCCAGGTCGGCTCTAACATCAAGCCGTTCCTCTACACCGCCGCGATGGATCGCGGACTGACGCTGGCGTCGATCCTGAACGATGTGCCGATTTCACGCTGGGATGCCGGTGCGGGTGCCGACTGGCGTCCGAAAAACTCACCGCCAACCTACGATGGACCGATTCGCCTGCGTCAGGGACTTGGCCAGTCGAAAAACGTGGTGATGGTGCGTGCGATGCGCGCCATGGGCGTGGATTATGCCGCAGAGTATCTGCAGCGCTTTGGATTCCCGGCGCAGAACATTATTCATACCGAGTCGCTGGCCCTGGGGGCGGCCTCGTTCACCCCGTTACAGGTGGTGCGCGGCTACTCCGTGATGGCGAATGGCGGCTTTCTGATTGACCCGTACTTCATCACCCGGATTGAGAATGAACAGGGCGGCATTGTCTTTGAAGAGAAACCGAAGATCGCCTGTCCGCAGTGCAATCTGCCGGTGATCTACGGCGAAACGAAGAAAGCGCTGGCGCTGAACGAAGAGAGCGTTGAGAACGTGGCCGCGTCAGACAGCAATCAGAACCAGGCGGTGCCACAGCCTGCACTGGAGCAGGTTCCGGCCCAGGCACAGCAGGGCGAACAGCAATATGCCCCGCATGTCATCAACACCCCGCTCAGCTTCCTCATCAGGAGCGCCCTGAACAGCAACATCTTCGGTGAACCGGGCTGGATGGGAACCGGCTGGCGTGCCGGTCGTGACCTGAAGCGTAATGACATAGGCGGAAAAACCGGTACCACGAACAGCTCGAAAGATGCCTGGTTCTCGGGTTATGGCCCTGGTGTCGTGACCTCCGTCTGGATCGGTTTTGATGATGCGCGCCGCAATTTAGGCCGCAGCACCCTTTCCGGCGCGATTCCCGATCAGATTTCAGGCTATGAGGGCGGCGCTAAGAGTGCGCAACCGGCATGGGATGAATATATGAAGAGTGCGCTGGAGGGGGTACCGGTGCAGCCGTTAACTCCGCCGGATGGCGTGGTCACGGTCACGATTGACCGCAGCACCGGCAAGCTGGCAAATGGCGGAGGCAATACGCGTCAGGAGTACTTCATCAACGGCACCCAGCCGACCGAATATTCCGTTCATGATGTGGGCACCACCATTATGGACAACGGCGAGAGTCACGAGCTGTTCTGATGTGACCCGCACACTTAACCTGTTAAAAGGCCGACATCAGTCGGCCTTTTTTATTCAGTAGCGCAGACGCCCCTGCTTCACCAGCCATTCGCGCGCCATAAAGAGCGCACTGACGTTGCGTGCCTCGCGAAAATCGGGCTCCTCCAGCAGCGACAGCATATCGCTCAGCGGCCAGCGGTGAACAATCAGCGGCTCCGGCTCGTCACCTTCCAGCTTATCGGGATAGAGGCCTTCTGCCACCACGATATTCATTTTGCTGGAAAAGTAGGAGGGGGCCATCGTGAGCTTGCCCAGCGGCGTGAGGTGCTCAGCCCCAAAACCGACCTCTTCTTTCAGTTCCCGCACCGCCGCCTCACTCACGGTTTCGCCTGCATCAATCAGCCCTTTGGGAAACCCGAGTTCATAAGTTTCCAGTCCGACGGCATACTCCTGAATCAGGATCAGATGGTCATCAATAATGGGCACAATCATGACCGCTTCACGTTCTGACGGCTTCATCCGCTCATAGACGCGACGCGCCCCATTACTGAAGGCGAGATCGACCGATTCGACGGTAAACAGCCGCGAACGCGCCACGGCGGTGATATTGAGGATGTCAGGTTTTTTTGGAATTTTCATATCAGCCTCAAAAGTTTCTGCGCCGGCTATCAGGAACGAATTAGCATACCTAACCCCAGGCAATTGTGCGACAGTCTCACCATAACGATATCGTTACATAGATTCCGGCAATTGAATAACAGCCTTTGGTTATCAGTTAAGACTGAATTTGCATTAGTCAATATGCTGCGATAAGTTTCAGATAATACCGATATTTAATCCAGTCTGAGCCGGTTACCATTCGGACAAGGCAGGGTTTAATAAATGCTAATCAGATATTCCCTGGCACTATTTAATCGGGTGTCTGACTCCTCAGGATTATATAATCTTCCGGAATGCCTCTTCAGAAGTGAGCATCCCCCGGAGCGTACGTTTAAAGTGAAGGCAGCATTTTGGCTGAATTGAGCAGAGCATGAGCACAATCTTTATGATCCTGGCCATAGTGCTGACCTGTTCAATCCTGGCAGGTATTGGGTTCTGGTACGCTATGCGGCATCGTCCGCCGTTGGCGAAACCGCTGCCATTTATCAGTCCGCCCTGCCGTAAGCTTTCCCCTCAGGAGCGCGAGGCGGTAGACAAATATGTCACCGCACTGGCAAAACAGCCCCGCACCGCCGTGACGACCGACAAGCGCAGCGCGTCTGAACGTCTGACGCTGACCGCGCAGAGCAACAACGTCTATCCAGTGACCCGCGCCATTACCCGCTACGGCCTCTCAACGGACGATCCCCATAAATGGCGTTACTATCTGGATGAAGTCGAAGTTCATCTGCCGCCGCTGTGGGAGCAGTACATCACCGACGAAAACTACGTCGAGTTAATCCGCACCCAATCCATTCCGCTGGTGATTTCGCTCAACGGCCATTCGCTGGTGGATTACGCGGTGGATCAGCAGTCCCTGCCGACGCTGATGCGTCCGGTGTCGACCAACGCCTCGATCCGCAAAGCAGAAACGGAAAACGTTGAACTGCTGCAGGTGCGTAAAGAGACCCCGGAAGAGTATCGCCTGTCGCGGCCAGACGGCACGCGTGAAGGGGTGATCATCTCGCTTGCCTTCTTACTGTTCTTCTTCAGTCTGCTGGTGCCCACGACTCTGATGATCTGGCTGGTGCTGGCCGGTGCGGGAATGATCGCCGCCAGCCTGTGGCTGCTCTATCGCATTCCGGGTGAGCGCGGCCTGCGTGACATCCACTGCCTGCGCGGCGCGCCGAAGCGCTGGGGTCTGTTCAGCGAATCGAACCAGGAGCAGAGCAACATCACGCTGGGAATTATCGATCTCGCCTATCCGGCGCACTGGCAGCCCTATGTCGCGCACGACCTCGGTCAGGTGACCGACGTGGAGATCTACCTTAACCGTCAGGTGGTGCGTCAGGGCCGCTTTTTATCCCTGCAGGATGAGGTCAAAAATTTCCCGATTCAGCGCTGGCGGAAAAATGTGGTGCTGGCCTGCGGCTCGCTGCTGGTGCTGACCCTGCTGGTTACCTGGATCCCGCTCGGGATGCCGATCAAGCTCAGTCTCGCCTGGGCCAGAGGCACCGACAGCCTGGAGGTCAACAGCGTCGATAAACTCAGCAGCGTGGCCCTGAATATTGGTGACAGCCTGAAGGTGAGCGGTACCGGCATGTGTTCAGTGCCGGATAACTACCAGAGCAATCGGAATTACGCCTTTATGCCGTTCGACTGCTCGGCCATCTACTGGAATAACGCGAAGCCGTTGCCGCAGCCGCAATCTGACATTATTGATAAAGCCGCTGCCCTGCTGGATACCACGACCCGGCAGCTGCACCCGGAAACCAATACCGATCCCAAACTGAACCCGCAGCTGGCGTCAGCGATCCAGAAGTCCGGCATGATTCTGCTGGATGACTTCTCCGATCTGGTCATGAAGACCCAGGATCTCTGTAATCAGCCGCAGGATTGCGTGCGCCTGAAAAACGCGCTGGTAAACCTGGGCAACGCCAAAGACTGGGAGGCGCTGATGCGCCGCGCCGACTCCGGCCAGCTAAACGGCATGAATGTGCTGCTGCGACCGGTCAGTGCGGAAGCGCTGGAGAACCTGGTGAATACCGCCACCTCGACCTTCTTTTTCCGCGAAACCCGCCGTGCGGCTGAAAACCTCAACAGCCCGCCGCCGGGAGGATTCCTGATCGTCAGTGACGAGGGGCGCCAGCTGGTCAGTCAGCCTCAGCCTGCCGTGTCACTGTTCGATCTCGATCCGCCCGCTCAGTGGCATGAGCTGCAGCGCATCTCCGCCATGCTGCTGCATACACCATTCAGCGCCAGCGGCATCATCACCAGCATCACCACCGATGCCAACGGCACGCGTCACATCGCGCTGCACAATGAACCCGATGCTATGGCGCAGTGGCGCTATCTCGGCACCGTACTGCTGCTGATGGTGCTGCTGGCCTGCGGCGTGATCAACGGACTGCTGGCTCTGCGCCGCATGCACCGTAATCGCCAGCGCATGATCGACATCCAGCTCTATTACGACAAGTGTTTCAACCATAACCTCAGCACTTTGCAGAGCGTGCGCTCGATATTCTGAGCCCTGCCCTTCTGTGCTACCCTGTCGCCCGGTTTTTTTACAGGGTGAGAGCCACGATGCTCAACTGGTCTGAAATTGACACCGTGCTGCTCGACATGGATGGCACGCTGCTGGATCTGGCGTTTGATCGTCATTTCTGGCTGGAGCATGTGCCCGCGGTGCTCAGCCAGCAGCGCGGCATCACCCTGGCTGACGCTGACCGGATCATCACGGAAAAGTATCAGGCCGTCGCCCATACGCTAAACTGGTATTGTCTGGATTACTGGGCAGAGGCGCTGGCGCTGGACATTCGTGCCATGACCTGGGCGATGCGCAGCCGGGTCGCACTGCGTGACGACACCCTGCCCTTTTTGCAGGCGCTGCGTCGCGCTGGCAAGCGCACCATCCTGCTGACCAACGCGCATCCCTATAATCTCGACGTCAAACTGGCGCAGACAGGTTTAGCGCCACACCTTGATTTATTACTTTCCACCCATACCTTTGGGTATCCGAAAGAAGACCCGCGTCTGTGGCAGGCGGTACAACAGCACACCGGCTTTTCTGCGCCGCGCACGCTGTTTATCGACGACAGCGAAGTGATTCTGGATGCTGCGGCGTCATGGGGCATCGGCTGGTGCTTAGGCGTAAAAAATCCCGATTCGGGTCGTCCTGAGCAAATCTTTCAGCGTCACCGCGCCACCGGCGACTACCGGACGCTGATCTGAGTCAGGAGCAGCAATGAAAGAGAAAAGCAGCGAAGAGGTTCGCCTCGACAAATGGCTGTGGGCTGCGCGCTTTTACAAAACCCGGGCGATTGCGCGGGAGATGATTGAAGGCGGCAAAGTGCACTACAACGGTCAGCGCAGTAAACCCGGCAAGATCGTCGAGCTGAATGCGGAACTGACCGTGCGTCAGGGCAACGATGAACGCACCGTGGTGGTGGCGAATATCAGCGCTCAGCGCCGCCCCGCCAGCGAGGCACAGCAGCTCTACCGCGAAACCGATGCCAGTATTGAGAAACGCGAAAAAATGGCGCAGGCACGCAAACTGAATGCGCTGACTATGCCCCATCCCGATCGGCGACCTGACAAAAAAGAGCGTCGCGATTTGATGAAGTTTAAATTATCGGGCGATGAGTAATGCCGTCTTCGCGGACGCGCCATCGCCCCGTTCCAGTGAGAGAAAAAATATGTCAGTCCAGGATCAACTGCACCGTTATCTGTTTGAAAATGCCGCTGTGCGCGGCGAGCTGGTGAACGTCTCCGACACCTGGCGTGAAACCGTGAAGAACCACGACTATCCGGCTCCGGTTAAGACGCTGCTGGGTGAGATGCTGGTCGCCACCAGCCTGCTGACCGCCACGCTGAAGTTTGACGGTGAAATTACCGTGCAGCTGCAGGGTGACGGTCCGCTCTCTCTGGCGGTGATCAACGGCAACAACAATCAGGAGCTGCGTGGCGTGGCGCGCATTAAAGGCGACATCCCGGCCGACAGCACCCTGAAAAGCATGGTGGGCAACGGCTACCTGGTGATCACCATTTCTCCTGAAAAAGGTGAACGCTATCAGGGCGTGGTGGGACTGGAAGGTGAAACGCTGGCGGAATGCCTGGAAGATTACTTCATGCGTTCTGAGCAGCTGCCTACGCGGCTGTTTATCCGCACCAGTGACCAGGGTGCCGCTGGTATCCTGCTGCAGGTTCTGCCGGCACAGGAGACAGAGAAAGAGGCGTTCGACCACCTGGCGACCCTGACGGAAACCATCAAAACCGACGAGCTGATCACCCTGCCGGCCAATGAGGTGCTGTGGCGTCTCTACCATCAGGAAGAGGTCACCCTCTATGATCCGCAGCCGGTCATCTACAAATGCACCTGTTCGCGTGAACGCTGTGGTGAAGTGCTGACCACGCTGCCGAAGGAAGAGGTGGATGAGATCATCGCGGAAGATGGCAAAATTGACATGCACTGCGACTACTGCGGTTCAGACTACGTGTTTGACGCAGTCGATATCGCGGCGATTCGCAGCCATTCTCACGGGAATGACGAGCGTCTGCACTGATTCACCGGGCGGCGTCTGCCGCCCCGTTTTCCTCTCCCCCTCCTATCCCCATAATTTCTCAGACAAATTATCTTTTTTTACTTTCATAACATCTTTAAAACGTTCGAAACATAGCCTTAACGCGCCCTGAGTCGCATTTTTAGATCGCTGCCCTTTTTCCCTCAACGCAGAAGAGTAAACTGCGCGCGATCGTGCAGCCGCCCGGAAGGCAGAGGCAGAAGCCCTGATAAGCCTGGTTGTGCCTGCAGGCTGAGGTGACGACGCGCTGTGACTTTTCAGTGCGTCGTCGCATCAGTGCAACAGCCGGCCGTACGATCCCAACCTATCTCTGCTTTGCAGAACAGACACCGATTTAAGGAGCAGTAAAATGCGCGTTAACGGCCTGACCTCGCAAGACCTTGCCGCTTTGGGCATCGTGGATACCACGGAAGTGGTTTACAACCCTGATTACGACACGCTCTTTCAGGAAGAGACGCGCCCGGACCTCGAAGGTTTTGCACGTGGCACCCTGACGCAGAGCGGTGCGATTGCAGTAGACACCGGGATTTTCACCGGGCGATCGCCAAAGGATAAGTACATTGTGCGTGACGACACCACGCGCGATACCCTGTGGTGGAACGACCAGGGCACCGGCAAAAATGACAACCAGCCCCTGTCGCAGGAGACCTGGAACGCACTGAAAAGCTGCGTCACCCGGCAGCTCTCCGGCAAGCGCCTGTTTGTCGTGGATGCCTTCTGCGGTGCCAATGCTGACTCCCGTCTGAGCGTGCGTTTTGTCACCGAAGTGGCCTGGCAGGCCCACTTCGTCAAAAATATGTTCATCCAGCCGACCGACGCTGAGCTGGCCGACTTCACGCCCGATTTTGTGGTGATGAACGGCGCGAAATGCACCAACCCGGACTGGCAGGCGCAGGGTCTGCACTCTGAGAACTTTGTCGCCTTCAATCTGACGGAACGCATGCAGCTGATTGGTGGCACCTGGTACGGCGGCGAGATGAAGAAAGGTCTGTTCGCCATCATGAACTACCTGCTGCCGCTGAAAGGCATCGCTTCGATGCACTGCTCTGCCAACGTTGGCAAAGCGGGCGACGTGGCGGTCTTCTTTGGCCTGTCGGGCACCGGGAAAACCACTCTCTCGACCGATCCTGACCGCCAGCTGATTGGCGATGATGAACATGGCTGGGACGATGACGGCGTGTTTAACTTCGAGGGCGGCTGCTACGCCAAAACCATCAACCTCTCAGAGCAGGCTGAGCCGGAGATCTACCGCGCCATTCGCCGTAATGCGCTGCTGGAGAATGTGGTGGTACGCGAAGATGGCAGCGTGGATTACGCCGACGGCAGCAAAACCGAAAACACCCGCGTCTCTTACCCGATCAATCACATCGACAACATCGTGCAGCCGGTCTCAAAAGCGGGCCATGCGAAGAAGGTGATTTTCCTGACCGCCGATGCGTTTGGGGTGCTGCCACCGGTTTCCCGTCTGACGCCGGAGCAGACGCAGTATCATTTCCTGTCCGGTTTTACCGCCAAACTGGCCGGAACCGAGCGTGGCGTGACTGAGCCAACACCGACTTTCTCTGCCTGTTTTGGCGCGGCATTCCTGACGCTGCACCCGACGCAGTATGCCGAAGTGCTGGTGAAGCGGATGGAGGCGTCCGGTGCGCAGGCGTATCTGGTCAATACCGGCTGGAACGGCAGCGGCAAGCGCATCTCGCTGAAGAATACCCGTGCCATCATCAACGCGATCCTGGCGGGTGAACTGGATGATGCGCCGGTAGAAACCCTGCCGATCTTCAATCTGCAGATGCCGGTGACACTGGGTGAGCTGGACAGTGAGACGCTCGATCCGCGTCGCAGCTGGGAGAGTGAAGAGAAGTGGACCGCCGCCGCCGAAGGGCTGGCGCAGCGCTTTATTGATAACTTCGATAAGTACACCGATAACGCAGCCGGTGCGGCGCTGGTAAAAGCGGGCCCGCAACGCTGACGGAACGGGCGCGGCAGTCACTCTGCCGCGCCGGTTTTATCCGCCTGAGACGCTGTTGCTGCCGTTGTTATGGCTCAGCGCCATATTTTCCGTTAACGGCAACCAGGCGCGAATACGCAATCCCCCGCGCTCGCTCTCGCCAATCTCCAGCGACCCCTGATGCGCATCAATAATACGCTGTACAATCGCCAGGCCGAGACCGGTTCCGCTGGTGCTGCGGGCACTGTCGCCGCGCACAAACGGCTGGAAGAGATGCGCCAGCTGATCGGGCTTAATACCCGGCCCGTCATCTTCCACCTGAAACCAGGCGCGATGCAGTTCCCGTCCGCTGCTGACTTTAATCCAGCCATTGCCGTATCGCGCGGCGTTGACCACCAGGTTAGCCAGTGCGCGCTTGATCGACAGCGGGTTGATATCCAGCATTAACTCTTCCGGCATCACCGCATTTTCGATCTCACGTTCGTAGCCACTCTCTGCGGCCACCACCTCGCCCAGCACGCTGTTCAGGTCGGCGCGCTCGGTCTGCATCTCCTGACCGGTGCGCAGGTAGTCGATGAACTGTTCGATGATGGCGTTGCACTCTTCGATATCTTTGTTAATCGATTCGGCCAGATAGCCATCCTGCTCGCTCATCATCTCGGTGGCGAGACGAATACGGGTCAGCGGCGTGCGCAGGTCGTGACTGACCCCCGCCATGAGCAGCGTGCGGTCATCCGCCAGCTGTTTTACCCCGGCCGCCATCTGGTTAAAGGCCCGGGTCACCGAGCGAACCTCGGACGCGCCATACTCGCGCAGCGGCGGCGGAATAATCCCGCGTCCGACCTGCAGAGCGGCGTGCTCCAGATCCACCAGCGGCCGGTTCTGGATGCGGATAAACAGCCAGGCGCCGCCAATCGCCAGCAGCATTATCGCCAGGGTATAGCGGAACAGCGGCGAGAAGTCGCCCTGATGGATTTCCGTCAGGGGCACCCGCACCCAGATATCAGGCGACAGCCAGGTTTTCAGCCAGACCACAGGCGAGTTTTTGTTGACCTCGACCCGCACATCGGTGGGCCCGCCCAGCTGCTGCCCCATCTGTTCACTCAGGAATTCGTAGTGCTGCGCCCAACGCAATCCGCTCTCCTCTGCTGCTGCATTGGTGTAGAGCGAGATCCCCAGTTCGCGGTAGATTTCCCGGCGAAACGCCGGAGGCACTTCCAGCTGCGTACCATCCTCCAGCTGCAGCCGGTCGGTCATCAGCATACGTACTTCGTATGCCAGCACCTTATTGAACTGCTGCAGGCTGGGAAGGATGGCAAAGTTCAGCACCACCAGATAGGTCGTGACCAGGCTGACAAACAGCAGGGTCACGATCAGCAGCAGGGTGCGCGCAAACGAACTGCGTGGCGAGAAGCGCAGTCGCCTCATGCTTTACTGCCGTCCGGCACGAAGACGTAGCCCAGACCCCAGACGGTCTGAATGTAGCGTGGATGTGCCGGGTCCTCTTCCACCATGCGACGCAGGCGGGAGATCTGAACGTCAATCGAACGCTCCATGGCACTGTATTCACGGCCACGCGCCAGGTTCATCAGCTTGTCGCGCGACAGCGGCTCACGCGGGTGGCTCACCAGGGCTTTCAGCACGGCGAACTCACCGCTGGTCAGCGGCATCGGCTCATCTTCACGGAACATCTCGCGGGTGCCGAGGTTAAGTTTGAATTTACCAAAGGCGATAATCGCCTCTTCCTGCGACGGTGCGCCGGGCAGTTCATTGGCCTGACGACGCAGCACCGCGCGGATACGCGCCAGCAGTTCGCGCGGGTTAAAGGGTTTAGGAATGTAGTCGTCCGCGCCGATCTCCAGCCCGACGATACGATCGACCTCTTCACCCTTGGCCGTCACCATAATGATAGGCATCGGGTTGCTCTGACTGCGCAGACGACGGCAGATAGAGAGGCCATCTTCACCTGGCAGCATCAGGTCGAGCACCATCAGATGAAAGGATTCACGGGTTAACAGACGATCCATCTGCTCGGCATTAGCGACACTGCGCACCTGAAAGCCCTGCTCGGTGAGATAGCGTTCAAGCAGAGCACGCAGACGCATATCATCATCGACGACCAGAATTTTGTAGTTCTCTTGCATTTTCAACTCCCAAAGGCGCTATTGCCTGAGCCAACATTGTTAAAAAAAGATGCCTTATAGTGACAGTCATTAATGGTTTATATTCTAGCCAAAATTGTTACAAAGCATATTAAACAGGAGCTTATATTTAATTTCGGGCCAATTTCGGGGCCAGGCTCACCCTTTTTACCGGCGACAGGGCAGGATACGGCAAATCTGAAAAAACGGCCCTGTTTCTCAGAATCGCTGGCGTCAGAAGCGGACCGGCATTTATTCGATTAAGAAATTCAGCGGCTTAGCAGTTAATTTGGCTTAAAACGGAGTCATCATTATGGATAAGCTCCAGATAATCTACCCTGCCCGCATTCAGACAGCATAATATTCCAGCAAAAGCGTCCGGGACGCCATCCTCATCTCGGATTAATTTCAGTGCTTCTCACAGCAAGGCCAGTTGAAATTAAAGTCACATAAATCAATCAGTAAAGCCAACTTTTCGCCTTCTCCGTTTTCAACCAGACTGCTCAGGCACCATTCGACGTCTCAACGGGGATTACACAATGAAAAAAACGATTTTACTGCTGAGCGCGCTGGCATTAGGCAGCGTTAGCCCAGGTTATGCTGCCACAGCGACCGGTGAAGCGGCCGGTGCAGCGGCAACCTCAACCGCTAAAGGTAACTCTGACGCCATTGGCGTTGGCGCAGTCGCGGCCCTGCTGGGCGTTGCGCTGGCTACCATGGGCGGCGGCGGCGGTGACGGACATGGCACCGGCACCTCGACCACCACGGCGACTCACGCCGGAAAATAAGTCTGTTTTATTGGCCAGCGTCCTGTGACTGGCTCCAGATTACGCTTCAGCAGCACCCCTTTCGCCGCCGGGGAAGTCAACGCGGGTTTTTAGCTTTAAAAACCCCTTCCCCGACTCTTTTTTGCCGCGCCCTGTTTGCCTTACACTGTTTCTCTTTTGATTTGGCTGGCCGGATTAGCATGAAAACCCGACTGATTACCCGCGAAGGCTTCGATAAGCTGAAAGCGGAACTCGACTACCTCTGGCGTGAAGAGCGACCGGAAGTGACCAAAAAGGTGACCTGGGCTGCCAGCCTTGGCGATCGCAGTGAAAATGCCGACTATCAGTACAACAAGAAACGGCTGCGGGAAATTGACCGTCGCGTTCGCTACCTGACCAAAAGTCTTGAGCAGCTGCGCATCGTTGACTACTCGCCCCAGCAGGATGGCAAAGTCTTCTTCGGTGCCTGGGTGGAAATTGAAAACGATGCGGGTGACCTCAAACGCTTCCGCATCGTGGGCTACGATGAGATTTTTGGCCGCAAGGATTACATCTCCATCGACTCGCCGATGGCGCGGGCACTGCTGAAAAAAGAGGTGGGCGATGCCGCCACCGTCGAGACGCCAGTGGGTCCGGCGCTCTGGTATGTCAACGCGATTGACTACCCGCAATAACGTTTCAGATTATGGCTGAAAGCCGCCCGCGTCTCTGGCAATTTTGACCATCAATCCGTATAACTGTCCGCTATTTCTCAACCCGGAAAGCAAGACAGTCCTGATGATGAACGTTCTGAGCCAGATAATAGCCAGTGAGCTGCAGGCGCGTCCCGAACAGGTTGACGCCGCCGTTCGCCTGCTGGATGAAGGGAATACCGTGCCGTTTATCGCACGCTATCGTAAAGAGGTCACCGGCGGGCTGGATGATACCCAACTGCGCCAGCTGGAAACCCGCCTCAGCTATCTGCGTGAACTTGAAGAGCGACGCCAGTCGATTCTGAAGTCGATTGACGAGCAGGGAAAACTCACCGACGACCTCGCCCGCGCGATCAACACCACCCTCAGCAAAACCGAGCTGGAAGACCTCTACCTGCCCTACAAACAGAAGCGCCGTACGCGTGGACAGATCGCGATTGAAGCGGGTCTTGAGCCGCTGGCGGACACCTTGTGGCAGGATCCGTCTCACACCCCTGAGCAGCTGGCTGCACAATATGTCGATGCCGACAAAGGGGTGGCTGACGTGCGTGCCGCGCTGGATGGCGCCCGCTACATTCTGATGGAGCGTTTCGCTGAAGATGCGGCGCTGCTGGCGAAAGTGCGTAACTATCTGTGGAAAAATGCCCACCTGGTGTCGCGCGTGGTGGAAGGGAAAGAGGAAGCGGGCGCGAAGTTCCGTGACTACTTTGACCACCATGAAGCGCTGAGCAGCGTGCCGTCACACCGTGCACTGGCGATGCTGCGCGGCCGTAACGAAGGCGTTCTGCAACTCTCGCTGAATGCCGACCCGCAGTTTGATGAAGCGCCGCGTGAAAGCCACGGCGAAACGCTGATTGCGGAACACCTGAACCTGCGTCTGAACAACGCCCCGGCAGACAGCTGGCGTAAAGCGGTCGTGAGCTGGACATGGCGCATCAAAGTGATGCTGCATCTGGAAACCGAGCTGATGGGCACGGTGCGCGAACGCGCAGAAGATGAAGCGATCAACGTGTTTGCCCGTAACCTGCACGATCTGCTGATGGCCGCGCCTGCGGGCATGCGGGCCACCATGGGACTGGACCCGGGCCTGCGCACCGGCGTTAAGGTCGCCGTCGTTGATGCCACCGGCAAGGTGGTCGCGACCGATACCGTCTATCCGCACACCGGTCAGGCCGCGAAAGCCGCCGCCGCCGTTGCGGCCCTCTGCGTTAAGCATCAGGTGGAGCTGGTGGCGATTGGTAACGGTACCGCATCCCGCGAAACCGAGCGCTTTTTCCTCGATCTGCAGAAGCAGTTCCCGCAGGTCACGGCGCAGAAAGTGATTGTCAGTGAGGCGGGCGCGTCCGTCTACTCCGCCTCTGAACTGGCGGCGCAGGAGTTCCCGGATCTGGATGTCTCTCTGCGCGGCGCGGTGTCGATTGCCCGACGTCTGCAGGACCCGCTGGCTGAGCTGGTGAAAATCGATCCGAAATCGATCGGTGTCGGTCAGTATCAGCATGATGTCAGCCAGAGCCAGCTGGCGAAGAAACTCGACGCGGTGGTGGAAGACTGTGTGAACGCCGTCGGCGTGGATCTGAATACCGCCTCGGTGCCGCTGCTGACCCGCGTCGCGGGCCTGACGCGCATGATGGCGCAGAACATTGTCGGCTGGCGGGATGAAAATGGCCGCTTCCGCAACCGCCAGCAGCTGCTGAAAGTGAGTCGCCTGGGACCAAAAGCCTTTGAACAGTGCGCGGGCTTCCTGCGTATCAATCACGGCGATAACCCGCTCGACGCCTCAACGGTCCACCCGGAAGCCTATCCGGTGGTCGAGCGCATTCTGGCCGCTACCGAGCAGGCGCTGAGCGACCTGATGGGTAATGCGGGCAGCCTGCGCAATCTCAGCCCGCGCGATTTCATCGATGACCGTTTTGGTCTGCCGACCGTAACCGACATCATGAAAGAGCTGGAGAAGCCGGGCCGCGATCCGCGTCCTGAGTTTAAGACGGCGCAGTTTGCCGAAGGCGTCGAGACGCTGAGCGACCTGATGCCGGGCCTGATTCTGGAAGGCAGCGTTACCAACGTCACCAACTTCGGGGCGTTTGTGGACATCGGCGTGCATCAGGATGGCCTGGTGCATATCTCCTCGCTCTCTGACCGCTTTGTGGAAGATCCTCATCAGGTGGTAAAAGCGGGCGATATCGTCAAAGTCAAAGTGATGGAAGTCGATCTGCAGCGCAAACGTATTGCCCTGACCATGCGTCTCGATGAGCAGCCCGGCGAAGGCAATGCACGTGGCGGCGCGAAAAATGGCGCGCCGCGTGACGAGAAACGTCCGGCTGCCGCGAAAGGCCGTCCGCGTCCGGTCAGCGCCTCTGCGGGTAACAGCGCGATGGGTGATGCCCTGGCCGCCGCGTTCGGTAAAAAACGCTAAGCTTATCAGGGGGCCGCACGCTGGCCCCCTGTTCCCGCCACTTTCCCCGGTTGAAAATCCCCGCCATAACGCTACGCTAAAAAGACGCCTGTCATAAAAACAACATCTGCTGTGGCATCCAACTCACGATGGAAACGATCACCGATCTGATTGATAAGATTTATGCCGGCACCTTTCCCCAGGCTACCCTGACGCGCCTGCTGAGTGAGATCGCCACCGCCCGCGACGCCATCAAGCTGCCGCGCAAGGCGCACTGGGACGAGCAGGATGTGGTGCTCATCACCTATGCCGATCAGTTTCGGGAAACCGGCAAGCCCACGCTCACGACCTTTTCCCGCTTCTATCAGCAGCATCTGCAATCCCTCTTTCCGCTGGTTCACCTGCTGCCTTTCTTTCCCTGGTCGTCTGACGACGGCTTTTCTGTCATTGATTACCATCAGGTTGATCCGCTGTGCGGTGACTGGCAGGATGTTGCCCGCCTGCATCAGGAAACCCGGCTGATGTTCGATTTTGTCTGCAACCATATGTCGTCGCGGAGCGCCTGGTTCCGTCACTTTCTGGCGCAGGACCCCGGCTGGGACGATTTCTTTATCAGCATGCCGCCCGCCACTGACCTCAGCGCCGTCACCCGTCCGCGAACTTCGCCGCTGCTGACCCCTTTTCAGATGGCCGATGGCGACACCCGCTTTATCTGGACCACCTTCAGCGCCGATCAGATCGACCTGAACTTTGCCAATCCTGAGGTGCTGCTGCGCATGGTCGGGGTCCTGCTTGACTACCTGATACGCGGCGCGGACTACGTGCGGCTCGATGCGGTCGGCTACATGTGGAAAACGCCCGGCACGCGCTGTATTCACCTGGAAAAAACCCATCAGCTGGTGAAGCTCTTTCGCGCGATTGCCGACCAGGTCGCCCCTGGCACGGTGATTATCACGGAGACCAACGTGCCACATCGGGACAACATCAGTTACCTGGGCAACGGCCACGATGAGGCGCAGATGGTTTATCAGTTTTCGCTGCCGCCGCTGGTGCTGCATGCGATTCATACCGGCTCGGCGCGCGCGCTGCGGCAGTGGGCCAGCTCGCTGGATCTCAGCAGCAATGACACCACCTTTTTTAACTTTCTGGCGTCCCACGATGGTATCGGCCTGAATCCGGCGCGCGGAATTTTGTCGGAGGTGGAGATCGTGGCGCTGGTGCGCGACCTGGCACTGGAGGGTGCGCTGGTCTCCTACAAAAATAATCCGGACGGCACCACCAGCCCCTATGAAATCAACGTCACCTATCTGGATGCGTTAAACCGTGAGGCGGACGACGACGCCACGCGGCTGAAACGTTTTTTACTGGCCCATGCCATTCTGCTGGTGTTCCCTGGCGTGCCGGCCATCTATATCCAGAGCATTGTGGGCGGGCGAAATGATTACGATGGGGTACGTGCCGCCGGACACAACCGGGCGATTAATCGCCAGAAGTATGATCTGCAGACGATAGAAGCGGCGCTGGCGGGGGAAGAGTGGCTGCGTCAGCAGATCTATACCCGGCTCGGTCAGCTGATCCAGCTGCGCCGTCGCCAGCCTGCTTTTCATCCCGATAATCCGATGACGATCTCAGAGAGCGAAAATGCCCTGCTGGTGCTCAGACGTCATTCGCCGGACAGCGATGAAGGATTGCTCTGCGTGTTTAATCTCAGTGGACGGCCGGTGGAGACACCGCTACCGGAGGCACGTATGTGGCAGGATCTGATAAGCGGAGAGAAGATGGATGGCACCCAGCCGGTTAAGCTGGATGCCTGGCAGTTCATGTGGCTACGCTGATTACTTGTAGACTTCAGCGGTGGCGCTGAATTTACCGTGTTCGCGACCCGCGATCACCAGGTAGTATTTACCGCCTTTCTCGTCAGCAAGCTGAGACAGCACTTTTTTAGCATCCATTGGCGAGGTGGTTTCCGCTGTGGTGTTAACAGTGCCAATCTTCTGCAGGTTCATTGATTTAACTTCTTCTTTGGTGACTTCTTTCGCTGCCATCGCAGAAAATGAAATCGCGCCCATCATCATTGAAGCCACAACCCATTTAAAAACCTTCATTATGTTTACCCTCATTCATGATCCATTGTGAGATGTAAGCAGCCGCTAAACGCGTAAGGCAGTATGGAACGGCATAGTCATTTCCGTGACTAATCACATAAATTTGCAGCGGCCTTGCTCACAGAGAGAAGTATTGCTGCTGCCAGCGATTTTGCCAACTTAAAGCCTCATTATCCCGGCAAATCACTGATAAAGTTAATAATATGCTGACAAAAGATGTCTGGATGGGAAATAAAAGGTGCATGTGCTGCCTTATCGATAACGACTGAAGGCGAGGCTGGCAACATTTCATCAATCTCTGCAGCAATCCGGCGCGGCACCAGCCCATCGAGTGCGCCATAGAGACGCAGGAACGGCAGCCCGATCTGCGGTAACGCGCTGCGCAGATCGACCTGACGCAGAATCTCCAGTCCGCCATC
This sequence comes from Type-F symbiont of Plautia stali, assembly GCF_059731105.1. Taxonomy (NCBI): domain Bacteria; kingdom Pseudomonadati; phylum Pseudomonadota; class Gammaproteobacteria; order Enterobacterales; family Enterobacteriaceae; species Type-F symbiont of Plautia stali. The sequence goes on from NZ_AP035909.1 coordinate 3,755,885, forward strand.
CAGCACCGCCACTTCCGGCATCGGTTGCGACAGCACCACCTCTTTCAGCTGCCGTGCATCGGCGCGCGCCGTTTCGGTGCCCAGCGTCTGCAGCGCCAGAAAGCGCTCCACCGTGCGCTGAAAATCGTTGCTGAGCATCTGCTGAAAGTTCTGCAGCGTCTCGGGTTTAATGCCGGGCCAGTGCTCTGTGGCGGTGAAACAGGGCGACGACGCGACGGTGATCAGGGCACCCAATCTGTCTGGCGCGGTCAGCGCCAGCTGCGTTGCCACCAGTCCGCCCAGAGACCACCCCATGACGATCGCCTGTGCGGGCAGCGCAGGCAGCAGCGCCTCTGCCATCTGTGTCAGCGTCAGGGCACCCGCATTCTGACTGCGGCCATAGCCCGGCAGATCGACCAGATGCAGGCGGTAATGCGGGCTGAGTCGCGGAATAATGCTTTGCCAGACTTCGGCATTCAGCCCCCATCCGTGCAGCAGCACAAGATCGCGTTTTCCTTCTCCGCAGGTGTGCCAGTAGAGCGACGTCATCAGTTACTATCCCGAAAATGATAAGGAGGTCGCTATGCTAGCAATGCCTGCCCTGTGTTGGCTATGCCAGATGCCGTTACAGATCGCCCGTCACGGTCTGTGCAGCTTATGTCTGCGTGAATTACCGCCGCTGCCCCTGCTCTGTCCACGCTGCGGGTTACCCGCCGGGACGACGCGGGTCGCCTGTGGCCGCTGCCAGCGCAAACCGCCCGCCTGGCAGGCGCTGGTCTGCGTCAATGACTATCGCCCGCCGTTCAGTGAGTGGGTTAATCAGCTTAAGTTTTCTCATATAACCGCACTCAGGGTGATGCTAGCGCGGCTGCTTTTGCTAAGCTGGCTGGATGTCTGGCGGCACGGTCGTGTGGTGCGTCCCGACCTGCTGCTGCCGGTGCCGCTGCACTGGCGGCGACGCTGGCGGCGCGGTTACAACCAGAGCGCCCTGCTGGCCGCCCCGCTGGCGCACTGGCTGCGGTGCGAATGGCGTGACGGCCTCTCCCGCCAGCGAAGGGGAGCATTGCAGCATCAGCTCACTGCCCGCCAGCGCCGCACTAACTTACGGGATGCCTTCCGCCTTGAAATGGCGGTACAGGGTCGCCATATCGCCCTGCTGGATGACGTCATCACCACCGGCAGTACGGTCGACGAAATCAGTCGTCTGTTACTGGCGCAGGGCGCGGCCAGCGTGCAGGTCTGGTGCCTGTGCCGTACCTTGTAGAGCGTCATTGATGGGCGTATTATAACCAACTAAATTAGTCAACTATTGAGCAATCGACATGATCCGAATTACTGACTCTGCCCAGGAACATTTTTCTAAACTGCTATCCAAACAAGAAGATGGCACCCAGATTCGCGTATTCGTGATTAACCCGGGTACGCCAACAGCGGAGTGCGGCGTCTCTTACTGTCCGCCTGATGCCGTTGAAGCGACTGACACCGAGCTGAAGTTCGAAAAGCTCTCTGCGTATGTTGATGAACTGAGCAAACCTTATCTGGAAGATGCGGAAATCGACTTCGTGACCGACAATCTCGGCTCACAGCTGACGCTGAAAGCGCCGAACGCCAAAATGCGGAAGGTGTCTGACGATGCGCCGATGGTAGAGCGCGTGGAGTATCTGCTGCAGGCGCAGATCAACCCACAGCTGGCCGGTCACGGCGGACGCGTGTCACTGATGGAGATCACCGATGACGGTTACGCCATTCTGCAGTTTGGCGGCGGCTGTAACGGCTGTTCGATGATCGACGTCACCCTGAAAGATGGTATCGAGAAAGAGCTGCTGGCTGCCTTCCCGGAACTGAAAGGCGTGCGGGATATTACCGAGCATCAGCGCGGCGAACACTCCTTCTACTGATGTTAACGCACAGGATAAGAGCGCGGCAGTCAGACTGCCGCGCTCTTGTTACTTCTCTTTCCTGCCTGACTGACGCTGCTGGCTGACCACCTTCAGCAGTGCATTCACTTCCCTGTCGGCAAAGATCGCCTCCAGCGTTTTGCTCAGCTTACGCCGCCAGTTGGGATATTGATCTACCGTGCCCGGCACGTTGACCGGCGTGGTCATGCCGAGCCAGTCCTCCGGTTGCAGCCCCAGCAGCGCACTGTCGGTGTCGGCCAGAAAACGGTGGATTGCCCGGTTCAGTGCAGGCGTCATCGCCAGCTTCTCCGCCTTTTTCTGACTGCGAGCCGGCAGGGCCCCCGCCTGATGCAGGGCATCCAGCAGAGCCTGCTTCTGCGTCGCCCGCTGCTCATGCAGTGCCTTCACCGCGTCGCCCGGATAGAGGCCCAGCTTCTCGCCCAGCGCCAGGTCGCCCTGCTCCCAGAAACCGGTAAGGGTGGGCAGATCGTGCGTGCTGGCACTGGCAATCGACTGACGCGGATAGTCCTGCGGCGCGCGATAGCGCTGATCTTTCTCCTGCTCAAACCAGAGCACCTTCCATGAAAAGACGCCGCTTTTGCGCAGCAGGCTGACTATCGCCTCCGGCACGGTGCCCAGATCTTCGCCAATCACCATGCAGCGCAGCCGGTGGCTCTCCAGCGCCAGAATCCCCAGCAGATCGTCGACCGGATAGGCGACATAAGCGCCTTTATCCGCCGTCTCTCCGGCGGGCACCCACCACAGACGCAGCAGCGACATCACATGATCGATGCGTAATGCACCGCAGTCACGCATGTTGGCTCGCAGCATGTCGATAAAGGGCTGATAGCCGCGCGCCTGCATCACATGCGGGTCCATTGGCGGCAGGCCCCAGTTCTGCCCCAGCGGACCGAGGCGGTCGGGTGGTGCGCCGACAGAGGCTTTAAGGCGGTAGAGCTCCGGGTCGTGCCAGGTTTCGGCGCTGCCTTCCGCCACGCCAACCGCCAGGTCACGGTAGAGACCCACGCTCATGCCCAGCGCCTGGCTGTGCGTCCAGCAGCCCGAGAACTGCTGCTGCGCCAGCCATTGCAGCCACTGCCAGAAGGCGATCTCCTCTTCGTGCTCCCTGCACCACTGCTGCACCTCCGGCTGCTGACTGTTGCGCCACCCTTCCGGCCACGCGGGCCAGCCCCACTGTTTTGCATTCTCAGCCCGTCGGGCCTGCTGTATGCCGTCGTAGGCCGCCTGATAACGCAGGCTGTCACCGCCTTCACGCACAAACTCAGCCCAGGATTGCTGCTCGTCGCTGGCGCGCTCACGGGCCTGAAAGTGTGCCCAGGCGTGGCGCAGTGCGGCGAGCTTCAGCGCCATTACCGCTGCGTAATCGACATGCTCCGCCTCGCGGGCTTTGGCCAGCGCCTTCTGCGTTCTGGCACTTTTCCACCACTTCTGTGCCGCCGCGCTTTGCTGAAAATCGGCCACTTGTCTGACATCGATATAGATGATGTTCAGCCAGCGGCGTGACGACGGACTGTAAGGACTAGCGAAATCGGCGCTGGCGGGATAGAGCGCATGCAGCGGATTCAGCCCGACGAAATCGCCTCCGCGTGCGGCCAGCTGCACCAGCAGCTGGTCGAGATCGCCGAAGTCACCGATGCCCCAGTTCTGTTCAGACCGTACGGTATAGAGCTGCACCAGTGCGCCCCAGCGTTTCTCTCCCGCCTCCAGCGCCGGCGGCAGATAGCAGCGGCGCGGGGCAACAATGACCCGCGTCTGCCAGCTTTTCTTCCCTTTGCTGAGCGTCAGCTGGTGATACCCCTGCGCCAGCGGCGTGGGCAACGTAAAGGGTTCGCCCGCGGTTAACTCGCCGCTGAGCAATTTGCCCTTCTCTGTCTGCAGCTGCCAGCGATAGACGCCACGGCCCTGCGGCGTCAGCTGACGTTTGCCTCTGCCGCTGAAGACGGCGACCGGCGGCAGCGGCGATTTACCCGCCTCCTGCGGATCGCCCATTACCGCCAGCAGCGCACGTTTAGTTTCGTCGCTGATCGCCTCTTTCTCGCCGTTAACGTTGATGTAATCCAGTGAAATACCCGCAGCACGGGCGGCCTGATCAAGTGAATCCTGTTTCATTGCTGCTCCTTAGCGGGGTGCCTGCCAGATACGTTGCTGATAGTCACGAATGGAACGGTCCGAACTGAACATGCCGGTCCGGGCCGTGTTGAGGATGGCGGCGCGGGTCCAGCCTTCCGGGTTGCGCCACAGGGCTTCCACCCGTTGCTGCGCCTCGATGTAAGGCTGGAAATCGGCCAGCACCAGCCAGGGATCGCCGTGTTTCGTCAGGCTCTCCAGCATCAGGTCAAACGCGTGCTTGTCCCCGTCGCTGAATTTGCCCTTCTCCAGCGCTTTCAGTAAATCATCCAGCGCCTTGTTCTGCCTGCGCACCTTTTTCGGGTTGTAGCCTTTGGCCTTCAGCGTTTTCACCTCCTCCACGGTGTGACCGAAGATAAAGATATTCTCCTCGCCCACCTGCTCAGCGATTTCGACATTGGCCCCGTCCAGCGTGCCGATGGTCAGCGCGCCGTTCAGCGCCAGCTTCATGTTGCCGGTGCCCGAGGCTTCATAACCGGCGGTAGAGATCTGCTCAGAGAGGTCGGCCGCCGGGATCATCATTTCGGCGACGGTGATGCGGTAGTCGGGGAGAAAAACCACTTTCAGCCGGTCGCCGATGCGGGGATCGTTGTTCACCACCTCCGCCACCCGGTTTATCGCGTAGATAATGTTTTTCGCCAGGTAGTAACCCGGTGCGGCTTTTGCCCCGAACAGGAAGACCCGCGGCGTGAAGGTGACATCCTCCGGGTTATTACAGAGCTGCTGATAGCAGTAGAGGATATGCAGCAGGCTGAGGTGCTGGCGCTTGTACTCATGCAGTCGCTTGATCTGCACATCGAACAGGGCCGCCGGGTTGACGATAATCCCGGTGTGCCGGGCGATATAGTCGGTCAGCTGCGCTTTGTTCTGCTGCTTGATGCTGCGATAGCGCTGACGAAACGCCGGGTCATCGGCGTAAGGTTCCAGGCCGATCAGCGCGTCGAGATTGCTGGCCCATTCGGTTTTCAGCGTCTCATCAATCAGCCCGGCCAGCGCCGGATTGCACTGCTTCAGCCAGCGGCGCGGGGTAATGCCGTTGGTGACGTTATGGAATTTTTGCGGCCACAGCTGGTGATATTCCGGGAAGAGATCGCTGACCACCAGCCGGGAGTGCAGCGCCGCGACGCCGTTGACCGCAAACCCGCTGACGACGCAGAGATTCGCCATCCGCACCTGACCGTCCGCAATCACCGCCAGCTTATGCCACAGCGCTTTGTCATCCGGCCAGCGCTGTTTCACCACCTTTTTCAGCCGCTGATTGATCGTCTTGATGATCAGCAGATGGCGCGGCAGCAGCGCGCGCATCAGCTTCTCATCCCAGCGCTCCAGCGCCTCCGGCATCAGGGTGTGGTTGGTGTAAGCAAACAGCCGGCTGGTGATCTGCCACGCCTCATCCCAGCCGAGCTGGTGCTCATCCAGCAGCACGCGCAGCATCTCCGGGATGGCGATGGTGGGATGGGTATCGTTGAGCTGAATCACTTCGAAATCGGGCAGGCTGTGAATGCTGCGTCCCGCCTGATGGTGGCGGCGCAGAATATCGGCCACCGCACAGGCGCACTGAAAATATTGCTGCATCAGGCGCAGCCGCTTGCCCGCCTGATGATTGTCGTTGGGATAGAGCACTTTGGTCAGCTTTGCCGCCTCAATGCCGGGCTGCTCCGCCTGCAGAAAGTGACCGTCATTAAACGCCGTCAGGTCAAAAGGGTGCGCACTCACCGCCTGCCACAGACGCAGCGGCAGCGTGACGCCATTGCGGTAGCCGGTGACCGGCAAATCCCAGGCTTCACCGCGCAGTGTAAACCCGGGCTGCCAGCGTACCTCGCCGTTCTCCTGCTTTTCGACCCGACCGCCCATCGCCACCTCCACATCCAGCGCCGCGTTGTGGCGGAACCAGGGATAGTGCTCGCGCTGCCAGTCGTCGGGCGCCTCCTTCTGCTGGCCCGCCTGAAAAGACTGGCGGAACAGGCCGTACTGGTAGTTAAGCCCGTGACCGGTTGCAGACTGACCGACCGTGGCCATCGAATCCATGTAGCAGGCAGCCAGTCGCCCCAGTCCGCCGTTGCCGAGTGCCGGATCGACCTCCTGCTCCAGCAGCGCCGTTAAATCGAACTGCTGCTCTGCCAGCGCCGCCTGCACCTCGTCATACCAGCCGAGATTAAGCAGATTGTTGCCGGTCAGCCGGCCAATCAGAAACTCCATCGAGAGATAGTTAACGTGACGCTGCTGCTGCGCCGGACGCGGGGCCGGTTGCGCGGCCAGCAGTTCCGCCAGGGCCGCACTGACCGCCTGCCACGCCTGGTGCGGGGTCATCTGCTGAGCGGAAGAGAGGCCGAGGTGTTGCCACTGGCGGGTAAAGGCGGCGTTAAAACGGGCTTTATTGAATTTCTGCTGCGGCATATCACTCCCTTCTGTTACGCAATGAGGTGAAGCAAAAATGGCAAGCGCACGGGCTGGCAGGCGGAGCCAGCAATCGTTAAGTAAAGACGGGAGTGGGGAAAAAAGCGACAGCAATCAAATAAAAACGCCAGCCCGGAGGCTGGCGTGGCAGGAATCAGCAGAGTTCGAGGTGCACCTCATGCTGTTCAATCACCTTCATGACGCTGGCGGGCGGCATCTTGTCGGTGTAGATGTAATCCAGCAGACTCATATTGCCGAGGTTAACCATGGCGTTGCGGCCAAACTTCGAGTGATCCACAACCAGCAGCGCACAGCGGGAGTTTTCGATAATCGCGCGCTTGGTCCGCACTTCGTGATAGTCAAACTCCAGCAGCGAGCCATCCATATCGATGCCGCTGATGCCGAGAATGCCGTAATCCAGCCGGAACTGCGAAATGAAGTCGAGCGTCGCCTCTCCCATTACTGCCCCATCGCGGGTGCGCACTTCGCCCCCGGCAATAATCACCCGAAAATCGGGTTTGCCCATCAGCAGCATCGCCACGTTGAGGTTGTTCGTCACTACACGCAGATCGCTGTGGTTGAGCAGCGCATGCGCCACCGCTTCCGGCGTGGTGCCGATGTCGATAAACAGCGTGGCCCCATCCGGGATCTGGCTGGCGACCCGCTGAGCAATGCGCGCTTTCTCCGCCGACCACATCATTTTACGATCGTGCCAGGCGGTGTTCTCAGAGCTGGAGGGGAGCGCCGCGCCGCCGTGGTGGCGCTGAATTTTGTTCTGATCGGCCAGATCGTTGAGATCGCGACGGATGGTCTGCGGGCTGACCTCAAAATGATCCACCAGCTCCTCAGTACTGACATATCCCTGACGACGGACCAAATCGATAATCGCGTCATGACGTTGCGTCTGCTTCACATTCCTCTCCTGTTAACCCGCAAAATCTCTTTACCGACGCGTAACGTTACGCGTATCCACCAGCGCCATCGCCAGCCCGACCAGCAGACCGGCGACGTGCGCTGCGTTGGCAATGGCCAGGCCAAAGACGCCGAACCAGCCAATCACCAGCCAGACCAGCGCAAAACCGATCAGGCCACGTTCAAGATAGACGCCGCTGTCGGGATCGCGCTCGCCGCGCAGCCAGCAGTAGCCCATCAGGGCATACACTACACCCGACAGGCCGCCAAACCAGATGCCGCTGAATTTCGCCTGCAGCCAGCCGCTGAGCAGCGCGGAAATCAGCATAATGACAAAGAGTTTGCCGCTGCCGAGCCGCTTCTCAACCGCCCCGCCCAGATACCACCACCACATCAGGTTAAACAGAATGTGCAGCAGCGAGAAGTGCAGCAGTGCATGGCTGAACCAGCGCCAGACCTGAAAATGCTGGTCATCGTCCGGCCAGGCGAGCCAGGCCATCACGGTCTGATCGCCCATCACCTGCATCAGGATAAAGACGGCGATACAGAGCACCATCACCGTCATCGTCAGCGGCCCGGCGCGCTCACGAATGTTTGCCCAGATGTTACTGCGCTCATAGCGCAGCCCGCTGTCGGTTTTGCCGCTGTGCCAGCTGGCCGCCTGATAGCGTGGGTGATTAGGGTCATGCAGAAACTGCTGAAGTTCGTTTTCGACCACGGAAAACTGGCTCTCATCATCCAGCATGATGACATAGTGCTGGTCATGCTCAATACGCAGCGTCACGCCGCGCGTTGCCATGTAGTCCACAAACGCCTGCGCCATGCGCGGCTGATTAAATTGGGTAATGCGCATCAGTAACTCTCCGTGTGACAGGCGGCCACTTACTCACTGCCCAGGGCAACCTGCTGCGGAAAGGCCGCGCGCCAGGCATCGAAACCGCCATCAATACTGTAGGCCGCACTGAAGCCCTGCCCCAGCAGATATTGTGCTGCACTTTTACTGCTGTTGCCGTGATAGCACATCACCAGCACCGGCAGGCTGTGGTCTGCACGACTGATAAAGTCGCTGAGGTTGGTGTTGGTCAGATGCAGCGCACCCGCCGCATGGCCCATCGCAAAGCTTTGCGGATCGCGGATATCGACCAGCAGTGCCCCCTGCGCCAGACGCGCCTGCGCCTGCTGCACATCAATACATTCGAACGTTTCCATGGGATCTCTCAAAGTCATCACAATAGCGCGTAGTGTAACCCGAGAAGCCACGCCGATAACCTGACAATCGTTACGGGTATCTGTTTTTTTGGTGGACATAATGTTAGCTATATCACGCAAAAATGTTTTTAGCGGGTTAAAAGCTGGCGCTAATGTTGGTTTGCGACTATGATAATGCTCGAAAACGAACATAAGTGAACTATTCCGAACATCGGAGGAGATGACGTGGAAACCAAAGACCTGATCGTGATCGGCGGCGGCATCAACGGTGCCGGCATTGCAGCAGACGCTGCAGGACGCGGACTGTCGGTGTTAATGCTGGAGGCGCGGGATCTGGCTTGCGCGACCTCCTCTGCCAGCTCGAAACTGATTCACGGCGGCCTGCGCTACCTTGAACATTATGAATTCCGTCTGGTCAGCGAAGCGCTGGCTGAGCGCGAAGTCCTGCTGAAGATGGCGCCGCACCTGGCCTTCCCGATGCGCTTCCGTCTGCCGCACCGTCCACACCTGCGTCCGGCGTGGATGATCCGCACCGGCCTGTTTATGTATGACCATCTGGGCAAACGCACCAGCCTGCCAGGCAGTAAAAGCCTGCGCTTTGGCGCGGATTCGGCCCTGAAGCCGGAGATCACGCGCGGATTCGAATATTCTGACTGCTGGGTTGATGACGCCCGTATGGTCGTGCTCAACGCGCAGGAAGTGGTGAAGCGCGGCGGCGAAGTGCGGACCCGCACCCGCGTGACCCGCGCCTGGCGTGAAGGCGGTCTGTGGAAGGTGGAAGCGGAAGATGTCGACAGCGGCAAAACCTACACCTGGCAGGCGAAAGGCCTGGTCAACGCTGCAGGCCCGTGGGTTAAGCAGCTGTTTGACGACAGCCTGAAGCTCAAATCCCCTTACGGTATCCGCCTGATCAAAGGCAGCCACATCGTGGTGCCGCGCGTGCATACCGAAAAGCAGGCTTACATCCTGCAGAACGAAGATAACCGCATCGTGTTTGTGATTCCGTGGATGGATGAGTTCTCCATCATCGGCACCACCGACGTGGAGTACAAAGGCGATCCGAAAAGCGTCAACATTGATGACAGCGAAACCGACTACCTGCTGAAGGTGTTCAACGCCCACTTCAAAAAGCAGCTGACCGCTGACGACATCGTCTGGTCTTACTCCGGTGTGCGTCCTCTGTGTGATGACGAATCGGACTCACCGCAGGCGATCACCCGCGATTACACGCTGGATGTCCGTGATGACAACGGCCAGGCGCCGCTGCTGTCGGTGTTTGGCGGCAAGCTGACCACCTATCGCAAGCTGGCCGAGCACGCGCTGGAAAAACTGGCGAAGTACTATCCGAACGCCGGTCCGGCATGGACGAAGAACTGCGTGTTGCCGGGCGGGAACATCTCCGGCACCCGTGAGGATTATGCGGCCAGCCTGCGTCGTCGCTATCCGTTCATCAGTGAAAACATGGCGCGTCACTTCTCACGCACCTACGGCAGCAGCACTGAAACTCTGTTAGCCGGGGCGAAAAGCCTGAACGATCTGGGTGAGAACTTCGGTCACGAGTTTTACGAAGCGGAGCTGCGCTACCTGGTGCAGCATGAGTGGGTTCGCGAGCTGGATGATGCTATCTGGCGTCGTACCAAACAGGGTATGTGGCTGACGAAAGAGCAGCAGGCCCGCGTGGCAGAGTGGCTGGCCGCGAAAGCAAAACCGGCACTCTCGCTGGCCTCTTAAGCAGGCCGCAGTAAGCAGAAAGCAGGCTCCGGCCTGCTTTTTTTATGGGTGGCTGACCGCGAACTTAACCGGTTAAACCGTGCCGCGGCCCTTTCCCCTCGCACGCTCTCCCCCTGTCACCCTGCCGTTTCCCCCCTCAGCATTTGCATGCAGCGCCTCGGGTTTCGCCTGCCGCCAGGCCGCTCACCATCGTTACCTTAAATCTAACGTTTCGCTTTTTTGCTTAATTGAACGCGGTATGCAGAACGCGCAGACTTTCTTCAGCAAAAACGTCAGTACCGCGATTCTAATCAGGAGGTTGAAATGAACACAGGCCAAACGCCTGCCCGGGAGTGGAACACACGCCGCAATGAAAAAGCGCGTCGTATGGCCGCCTTCCCCCTTGATGGCAAAGTCATTCCTGTTGAACGAGCCACAGAAGCCCTCGAACACTTAATTGCCCCAGGCGACCGCGTGGTGCTGGAGGGGAATAACCAGAAACAGGCTGACTTCTTATCCCGCACCCTGGCGCAGGTAAATCCGGCAAAGATTCACGACCTGCACATGATTATGCCCAGCGTCGGTCGCAGTGAGCATCTCGATATTTTTGAAAAAGGCATTGCCCGCAAACTCGACTTCTCTTTTTCCGGCCCGCAGAGTCTGCGCATGTCGCAGCTGCTGCAGGATGGCCAGCTGGAAATCGGCGCTATCCACACCTATATCGAACTCTACTCCCGCCTTTATGTTGACCTCTGCCCGAATGTGGCGCTGATTGCCGGTTACAAAGCTGACCGCAAAGGCAACCTCTACACCGGTCCGGGCACCGAAGATACCCCGGCGCTGGTGGAAGCCGCCGCGTTCCGTGACGGTATCGTGATAGCCCAGGTCAATGAACTGGTCGATGACGAAACCGACCTGCCGCGCGTCGATATTCCCGGCTCCTGGATCGACTACATCGTCGTTGCTGACAAACCGTTCTTTATCGAACCGCTGTTTACCCGCGATCCGCGCCTGATTAAGCAGGAACATATCCTGATGGCGATGATGGCGATTAAAGGCATCTACGCCGAACACCAGGTGCAGTCACTCAACCACGGCATCGGATTTAACACCGCCGCGATTGAGCTGCTGCTGCCCACCTACGGCGAACGGCTCGGCCTGAAAGGCAAAATCTGTAAACACTGGGCGCTGAACCCGCATCCGACGCTGATCCCGGCAATTGAGAGTGGCTGGGTGGAGAGCGTGCACTGCTTCGGCGGCGAGCTGGGGATGGAAGAGTATATCCGCGCCCGTCCCGACATCTTCTTTACCGGCAGCGACGGCTCGATGCGCTCTAACCGCGCCTTCTGTCAGCTGGCCGGCCAGTACGCAGTCGACATGTTTATCGGGGCCACCCTGCAGGTTGACGGGCTGGCCAACTCCTCGACCGTGACCCGTGGCCGCCTCTCCGGCTTTGGTGGCGCGCCGAATATGGGCCACGATCCGCACGGCCGCCGTCACGCGACCCCCGCCTGGCTGAACATGATCACCGAGCCAGACCCGATGCAGCGCGGGAAAAAACTGGTGGTGCAGATGGTCGAAACCTTCCAGGCCGGCGCAAAACCCACCTTCGTTGAAACCCTTGATGCGGTTGATGTCGCGAAATCCGCCGGGATGCCGCTGGCTCCGGTGATGATCTACGGCGATGACGTCACCCACGTGCTGACCGAGGAGGGCATCGCCTATCTCTATCGCGCCGAGAGCCTGGAAGAGCGCCGCGCTATGGTCGCCGCCGTGGCGGGCATTACCGACATCGGTCTGGGTGTGGATGCGGCGCGCGTCGCGGCCCTGCGTAAAAGCGGCAAAGTGGTCTATCCGGAAGATATGGGCATCCGCCGTTCCGACGCCACCCGTTCACTGCTGGCCGCGGGCAGCGTGGCTGACCTGGTCGAATGGTCCGGTGGTCTGTACAACCCGCCTGCTAAATTCCGGAGCTGGTAAATGAAACTCCTGTCCCAGACTCAAGCCGAGGCGCAGGCCAGCCTGCTGGCGACGCTGGCGCGCGATTGCCTGATCGATGAAGCACGTCTGAGCCCTAAGCCGGGTCTGGTCGACAGTCGGGGTAACGGCGCGCATCAGGATCTGACGCTGGCGCTGATGGAGCGCTCCGCTCACAGCCTGGCACCGACCTTTCTGGCGCTGGCCCGCCACAGCTGGCAGCGTCCCGCCGATATCGCCCTGCGCGAAACGGTCGGGCGTCTGGGCCGTGACGGCGAGCAGCAGATGATGGCGGCCACCGGTGGCGTGAATACCCATCGGGGAGCGATCTGGGCGCTGGGCTTACTGGTAAGTGCCGCCGCCATGCATGGCGGCGCTGCCAGTGCCGACCCGCTGACCCGCACCGCCGCCGCCCTGGCCAGCCTGCCCGACCGGGCAGCGCCGAAACTGTTCAGCAAAGGGTTAAAAGCGACGCACCGCTATCGGGTGCCCGGCGCACGCGAAGAGGCGCAACAGGCGTTTCCTCACGTGATGAAGCTGGCGCTGCCGCAGTTGCTGATCAGCCGGGCGGTAGGGGCCAGCGAAAGCGAAGCCCGCCTGGATGCGCTGATGGCGATCATGACTTCGCTCAGCGATACCTGCGTGCTGTCACGGGCAGGGATGGCGGGGCTGACGGCGATGCAGCACGGGGCACAGGCCGTACTGCTGGCGGGCGGCTGCCGCACCGCAGGCGGAAAGCTGGCGCTGGCGCAGCTTGATCGCCGGATGCTGGCCCTCAACGCCTCGCCGGGCGGGGCCGCCGATTTGCTCGCGGCGACGCTGTTTATCGATCGGGTCTGTTCGCCTGAACACACATATTTTTAGAGGCCATTATGGAACACATCACATTATCTTTACCCGCTAACCGCCTGCTCAGTGGCAGAGCGCTGGCCGGGGTCGTGGGTTCCGGTGATATGGAAGTACTGTACACCGCAACCCAGGGCGACACGCTGAACGTTGATATCACCACCTCACTGGATAACAGCGACGCCCGCTGGAAGGCGCTGTTTGACCGTCTGAATTTGATCAACGGCCTGCCGGCCGGCGAACTGATTATCCACGATTTCGGTGCCACACCCGGTGTGGCTCGTATCCGTCTTGAACAGGTTTTTGAAGAGGTGAGCCATGCGTAACGACGCCAGCTTTATTGAATTACGGGCGCGTGAACGCGCCCGTACGCTGCTGGATGCCGGCAGCTATCGCGAACTGCTGGATCCCTTTGAAGGCATTATGTCGCCATGGCTGGCCCCGCAGGGCGTGGTGCCGCAGTCCGATGACGGCATGGTCGTGGCACGCGGCACGCTGAACGGTCAGCCTGCAGTGGTTATCGCCATCGAAGGCACCTTCCAGGGCGGCAGCATGGGCGAAGTCTCCGGGGCGAAAATGGCGGCGGCGCTGGAGCTGGCGGCAGAAGACAACCGCAACGGCATTCCGACGCAGGCGGTGCTCTGCCTGGAAACCGGTGGCGTGCGGCTGCAGGAGGCCAACCTGGGGCTGGCAGCGATTGCCGATATTCATGCGGCGATTGTCGATCTGCGTCGCTACACCCCGGTGATCGGCATCATCAGCGGCACCGTTGGCTGCTTCGGCGGAATGTCGATTGCCGCCGCGCTCTGCAGCTACCTGATCGTGACACGGGAAGCGCGCCTGGGCCTGAACGGCCCGCAGGTCATTGAGCAGGAGGCGGGCATTGAAGAGTATGACTCGCGCGATCGGCCCTTTATCTGGAGCATGACCGGGGGCGAAATCCGCTACGCCAGTGGACTGGTGGATGCGCTGGTGGATGACGGCATCAACGCGGTAAAAACCGCGATGCATGACTTCATTGCCAGAGGCGTACCGGCGCAGCACCGCAGCGACAATTATGCCGACTTCCTGTCACGTCTGACGCAGTTCGACACCCGCCAGCAGGCGGACACCGCCCAGATCAAACAGCTTTTCGCCCGGGAGGAGAAATAATGACCCAGACAAGCAGCCGCGGTGCAACCTGGCTGGAAAAACTCGCACCTCATGCACAGCGTCTCAGTGGCCTGTGCGCCTCTGTTCAGGTGGCTGACGGCCAGCTGAATGGCGAAAACGTCCGCTTCATCGCCGTGGTGCCCGATGCTCAGAACCACTATCCGCGCGCCGCGCAGGGGGAAGTGGGTCTGCTGGAGGGCTGGACGCTGGCGAAAGTGGTGAATGAAACGCGGGAAGAGGATAAAAACAGCGCCGTGAAACGCCCGATTGTGGCGGTCATCGACGTGCCGAGTCAGGCCTATGGTCGTCGTGAAGAGGCATTTGGTATTCATCAGGCGCTGGCGGGCGCAGCGGGAGCCTATGCTAATGCGCGCCTGGCCGGCCATCCGGTCATCGGGCTGATTGTCGGCAAGGCGATGTCCGGTGCGTTCCTGGCACACGGCTATCAGGCTAACCGTCTGATTGCGCTTAACGATCAGGGCGTGCTGGTTCACGCCATGGGCAAAGCGTCGGCGGCACGTATCACGCTGCGTTCGGTGGAGTCGCTGGAGAAACTGGCCGCCACCATCCCCCCCATGGCCTATGACGTGAGCAACTTCGCCACGCTGGGTCTGCTCTCCGATCTGCTGAACGTGGGCAATCCCGATGCGCCGTCTGACGCCGACGTGGCGATGGTGGAAATCGCGCTGCACAAGGCGATCGGCGATGCCCGTCAGGACCCGAGCCTGAAAAACCGTCTGGGTGCCTCCAACCGTCACAGCTCTTCCCTGGTGCGCGAGCGTATGCGCGCGACCTGGTAAACCGATAAAAAAATAAACCTGCCGAATCCGGTCTGACGGGGCGTGTCACAGCGCCCCGGCGCAGTGGCCGTGTTCAGAATTATAAACATCGCTGTTTTTTGGAAAATTCTTTCTTAATAACAGGTGATTTATGATTTATATAATTGTGCATGCCCTTGCGCCTATTTTTGTCATTATGCTGCTGGGTTTCTGGGCCGGTAAGTGCGGAATGGTCAATAACAAAGACGTTTCGCTGCTGAATATTTTCGTGATGGATTTTGCGCTGCCCGCCGCGCTGTTCAGCGCCACGGTGCAGACACCCTGGTCGGGGATTGTGGCGCAGTCGCCGCTGATTGTGGTCCTGACCGGGGCGATGTGGATCACCTATGCGGCGATCTATTTCCTGGCCACCGGCGTATTTAAAAAGTCGCCACAGGATGCGGCGGTGCTGACGCTGACCGTCGCCTTACCCAATTACGCGGCGCTGGGCCTGCCGATTCTGGGCAGCGTGCTGGGCGAAGGGTCAACCACCTCGCTCTCGGTCGCTGTCTCTATCGCCTGCGGTTCGGTGCTGATGACGCCCTTCTGCCTGCTGATTCTGGAGCGGGAAAAAGCGCGCAGTGCGGGTGAGAATGTGGGGTCGACGCTGACCATGCTGCCGGTGCTCATGTGGCGCTCCGTTAAAAAACCGATCGTCTGGGGTCCGCTGCTGGGCGTGGTGCTTTCTGCGCTGGGCGTCAGAATGCCGGAGCTGGTGCTTTCAGCTATTAAGCCGCTGGGCCTGGCCGCCACCGCGGCGGCGCTGTTCCTGACCGGTGTGATCCTTTCTGCCCGTCAGCTGAAACTCAACGCCGTCGTGGGCGTCGGCACGGTGGCGAAACTGCTGATTCAGCCCGTGATTGCCTGGGGTCTGGTGCTGGCGCTGGGGCTGAACGGCTCAGTGGCGATCACCGCGATCCTGATGATTGCGCTGTCGGCCGGTTTCTTTGGTGTGGTGTTCGGCAACCGCTTTGGCGTTCAGTCGCCCGATGCTGAAGCCGTGCTGCTGTTAAGTTCGGTGCTCTCTATTCTGTCGTTGCCCCTGTTCATTACGCTGACATCAGGAATGTAATATGACCGCGCCCTGCCCCCACGATCTGCTCTGGCTGCGTGACCGCAGCGCATTAGCCACGATCTCAGCGTGCTGGGTCGGGACGTTCTGGCATCCCGGCCTGCCGGTGGTGGTGCGGCGCGATCATCGCGAATCCGGTCTGATCCCGATTGGGGTGCGCGGTGAACGGCGGGAGCAGCGTGCCGCCGGATGGGTTCATCCGGACGATATTGTTCGGGTGATAACGCCGGAGAGGCTGGCCGATCGCCCCCTGCTGCAGGCTTCCCCTTTCAGTGCCTTTGCCCCGGTTCGCGCGGCGATCGTGCTGAGTGAGGCGGAGTGGCCGTGGCGCTGGGGGATCACCGGCAGCACCGGTTATGCGCTGGCGACACAGCAGCCCACGCTGCACGCCGCCAGCGATCTCGATCTGGTGATCCGCGCCCCGCAGCCGCTGGACAGGTCTGCGCTGCAACGGTGGCAGAACCAGACCGACGCGCTGGCGTGCCGGGTGGATACCCAGGTGGAAACGCCTGCCGGTGCGTTTGCCCTCAACGAGTGGCTGCGCGAGGGACAGGTGCTGCTGAAAACCGACACCGGCCCCCTGCTGACCGCTTCACCCTGGAGCAGAGAAACCTTATGAAAATACTCTTTACCTTTCCCGGCCAGGGCACCCAGCGAGCCGGCATGCTGCAGCATCTGCCTGACGGCGAGGCGCTGTTAGCCCGCGTGCGGGCGGTACTGGGCGACGAGACTGACAGGCTCGACAGCGACGACGCGCTGCAGCATACCCGCGCCGTCCAGCTCAGCCTGCTGATCAGTGGGGTCGCGTGGGCGCGCGAACTGATACGTCGCGGGGTGAAGCCGGATATCGTCAGCGGTCTGTCGATTGGCGCATTTCCGGCGGCAGTGGTGTCAGGTGCGCTCGATTTCAGCGACGCCCTGCGGCTGGTGGCATTGCGCGGCGACCTGATGGAGCAGGCTTATCCGCAGGGATATGGCCTGACGGCGATCACCGGCCTGACGCTGACGCATCTGGAAACGCTGCTGCCCGGCAGCCAGACTTACATTGCCAATCTGAATGCCGAAACGCAGATAGTAATTGCCGGTCGTGATGAGGATATGGCACGGGTGGCGCAGAAGGCGCTGGAGGCAGGCGCCAGTAAGGCGATCAGACTGGCGGTGAGCGTGCCGTCGCACTGCGCGCTGCTGGACAAACCGGCGGCAGAACTGGCGCGTGCGTTTGAATCCGTGCGCCTCTCCCGTCCCGATTGTGCTTACCTCAGCGGCTCAACCGCACGGGTGATCCACGACCCGGAGAAGATCGCCGAGGATCTGGCGTTCAATATGGCGCGGACCGTGCAGTGGTATGACACCATGGTCTCGGCTAACCAGCGCGATGCCCGTCTGGCGATTGAGATGCCGCCAGGCAATGTGCTGACCGGCCTGACCCTGCAGGCGGGCTGGCAGGGCGATGCAATCAGCCTGGAACGCAACGGCGTCGATGTGGCAGGTCATCTGGCTAAACGGCTGGAACGGTAAGGTTACGGGCATACATGCGCCCTTCTGCCGCCAGGGCCAGCAGGTCATTGTCGCGTTCGCGGCGATGCGAATAGACAATCGCAACCTGCTGCCGCATCTGATAAGGCGCTGCGAGCGTCAGCAGCTGGATATTGTTTTCATAGACTTTCCGCATCCTTCCCGGGATCAGCGCCAGGCCGACGCCCGCCTGCACCAGACTGATCATGGAGAAGATGTCATTCACCTTCGTCACCATGCGTGGTTCAAATCCCGCGATCTGAAACGCCTCCTGCGAACCGGCATAGGTGGCAAATCCCTCGGCCAGTGAGACAAAATCGCGGTCGGCATAGTCACGCAGATCGACCGGCGCGTCGCCGCTGCCCGTTTCGCCAGCCGGTGCCGCCAGACAGATCGTGTCCTCGAACAGCGGGATCACATCAAACCGGGCCTCGCTGAGTTCGCCCTCATGGGTGGCAATCAGGATCGCGTCCAGCGCATCATCTTCCAGCATATTCAGCAGCATCTGGTTAGAGCCCATGGTCAGATCCAGCTCCAGCGTCGGCCGGCGCAGTTTCATGCCCATGATCAGCCGGGGAATGGTCTCCAGGGTCAGCGAATAGAGTGTGCCAAGCCGCAGCCGTCCTCCGCCGATACCCGCCACTTTGCGGGCCTCCTCAATGCCTTTGCCCATCAGGGCCGTGACGTCGCGACAATAGTCCAGCAGCGTCCAGGCGGCGGGCAGCGGCACCAGATTGCGCCCTTTGTGGATAAACAGCGGGCAGTCGATGCCCTCTTCCAGCGTGTGCAGCGCGCGGTGCACGCTGACGCTGCTCAGCTCCAGCGCTTCCGCCGTGCGGGCGATATTGCCTTTCGTCATAAACATCATGAAGACACTGAGCTTCCGGAAGGTAATTTCCTGATTGATATTGTCACTCATGGGCTGCTGTTGCCTGTAAGGTCATTTTGCTTTTCCGCATAGTAGCGATTCTCCGCCAGCGTGTAATGATCTGGCTCGCAGCCGGATGATTTACTGCGGCTGAAGGCGGAATCTGCGGAGGTCAGGGAGGAGCGGAACGGGCAGAAAAAAGTGCGGCCGGTTTCCCGGCCGCAGAGCAGATGAATGGACGGCGCGCGCCTTACAGCCTTATCGGTGAAATGTTCCAGATCTCATCGGCATACTCCTGAATCGTCCGGTCAGACGAGAAGTAACCCATGCCGGCGATATTTTTCGCCGCACGGCGCTGCCACTCTTCCGGCTTACGGTAGAGCGCATCCACCTTGTCCTGCGTATCCACATAGCTGCGATAATCGGCCAGTAACTGGTAGTGGTCGCCGAAGTTCACCAGCGAATCGAACAGGTTGCGGTAGCGACCCGGATCCTGCGGGCTGAAGACGCCCGACGCGATCTGCGTCAGCACCTGATGCAGCTCTTCATCGCCCTCGTAATAGTCACGCGGATTGTAGCCGCCCTGACGCAGGGCTTCTACCTGCGGCGTGGTATTGCCGAAGATGAAGATGTTCTCTTCACCGACGTGATCCAGCATCTCCACGTTGGCACCATCCAGCGTGCCGATCGTCAGCGCGCCATTCAGGGCAAACTTCATGTTACTGGTGCCGGACGCTTCCGTTCCGGCGGTCGAGATCTGCTCAGAGAGATCGGCGGCCGGAATGATGATCTGCGCCAGACTCACGCTGTAGTTCGGGATGAAGACCACTTTCAGTTTGTTCTTCACCTGCGGATCGTTGTTGATGATGTTGGCGACATCATTGATCAGATGGATGATGTGTTTGGCAACGTAGTAGGCGGAGGCCGCTTTACCGGCAAAAATATTGACGCGCGGCACCCAGTCCGCCTGTGGATCGGCCTTGATACGGTTGTATCGGGTGATCACATGCAGCACGTTGAGCAGCTGACGCTTGTACTCGTGAATACGCTTGATCTGCACATCAAACAGCGCGTTCGGGTCGAGCACCACGTCCAGGTTTTTTGCCACCCACTCGGCCAGCCGGCGCTTGTTCTGATGCTTGGCAATCGCCACTTTCTCGATAAACGCCGGGTAGTCGATCTGCGCTTTCAGCTCATCCAGCTGGCTGAGGTCGGTGCGCCAGTTGCGGCCAATCTCCTCATCCAGCACCTCTGACAGCGCCGGGTTAGCCAGCGCCAGCCAGCGACGCGGAGTGACGCCGTTGGTTTTGTTGCAGAAGCGGCCCGGGAACAGGCGGGAGAAGTCTGCAAACAGCGACTGCACCATCAGGTTGGAGTGCAGCTCTGAGACGCCATTCACTTTATGGCTGACCACCACCGCCAGCCAGGCCATGCGTACCCGGCGACCGTCGTTCTCGTCAATGATCGAAATGCGCGACAGCAGATCCAGATCGTCAGGATAATGATCCTGAATCGTCTTGAGGAAGAAGTCGTTTATTTCAAAAATAATGCTGAGATGACGCGGCAGGATCTTGCCGATCATATCCACCGGCCAGGTCTCCAGCGCTTCGGTCATCAGCGTATGGTTGGTATAGGAGAAGACCTGACAGCAGACGTCAAAGGCGCTGTCCCAGCTGAATTTATGCTCGTCGATCAGCAGGCGCATCAGTTCGGGGATCGCCAGAACCGGGTGCGTGTCATTCAGGTGGATGGCGATCTTATCCGCCAGGTTGTCCCAGGTCTGATGCATGCGCCAGTGACGATTCAGAATGTCCTGCACCGTGGCGGATACCAGGAAATACTCCTGACGCAGACGCAACTCGCGCCCGGAATAGGTGGAGTCATCGGGATAGAGGACGCGTGAAACGTTTTCGGAGTGGTTTTTATCTTCCACCGCCGCAAAGTAGTCGCCCTGGTTGAACTTACCGAGGTTGATTTCGTTGCTGGCCTGCGCGCCCCAGAGGCGCAGCGTGTTGGTGGCGTCGGTGTCGAAGCCCGGGATGATCTGGTCATAGGCCATCGCCAGGATCTCTTCGGTCTCCAGCCAGCGCACTTTCGCCCCTTCGTGCTGGACGCGGCCGCCGAAACGCACCTTGTAGCGGGTGTTGAATCGCTGAAATTCCCACGGATTGCCATACTCGAGCCAGTAATCGGGCGACTCTTTCTGCTCACCTTCCACAATGTTCTGTTTGAACATGCCGTAATCGTAACGGATGCCATAGCCGCGGCCCGGCATACCCAGCGTCGCCAGCGAATCGAGGAAACAGGCCGCCAGACGGCCCAGACCGCCGTTGCCCAGGCCCGGATCGTTCTCCTCCTCCATCAGCTCGGCCAGATCCAGCCCCATCTCGTCGAGGGCCTGGTTGAGATCGTCATAGATCCCCATCGCCAGCAGCGCATTCCCCAGGGTGCGCCCCATCAGGAACTCCATCGACAGGTAGTAAACCTGCCGCACATCCTGCGACAGCTGAGCGCGGCTGGAGCGCAGCCAGCGCTCCACCATCCGATCGCGAACCGCCAGCAGCGCGGCGTTCAGCCACTCATGCTTGTTGGCAATAGAGGGGTCTTTGCCGATGGTAAACATCAGTTTGTACGCAATCGAATGCTTTAAAGCATCCACCGTCAGCGTGGGTGAAGCGTAAGTGAAAGGTGCATTCATATCCGGTTTTCCCCATCCGTTACATCAGACGCTGGTAGAGATCGCGGTAGGCCTGTGCGGCCACCTGCCAGCTGAAATCCATGCCCATCGCCTGTCGCTGAACATAACGCCACAGTGAAGGGCGAGACCACAACACAAACGCGCGGCGAATCGCCCGCAACAGCGACCAGGCGTTAGCATCTTCAAAGCTGAAGCCACTGGCAATCCCATCCGCCAGGTTTTCCAGTGAGCTGTCGTTAACCGTATCTGCCAGTCCGCCGGTGCGGCGCACCAGCGGCAGCGTGCCATATTTCAGGCCATACAGCTGCGTCAGGCCGCAGGGCTCAAAGCGGCTCGGCACCACGATCACATCGGCACCACCGACGATGCGGTGTGAAAACGCCTCGTGATAGCCAATCTGCACACCCACGCTGCCTGGATGCTCTGCTGCCGCGGCCAGGAAGCCCTGCTGCAGTTCGGCATCGCCCTGTCCCAGCAGCACCAGCTGACCGCCCTGCGCCAGCAGGCCAGGGAGCGCCTCCAGCACCAGGTCCAGGCCTTTCTGTTTGGTGAGGCGGCTGATCACGCAGAACACCGGCGCTTTGTCATCAACCTTCAGCCCCATCGCCACCTGCAGCTGCCGTTTGTTTTCCGCTTTGGCTTCCAGCGTGTCGCGGTTGTAGCGCGCGCTGAGCAGCAGGTCGTGGGCCGGGTCCCAGATGGTCGGGTCGACACCGTTGAGGATCCCGCTCAGCCGCCCTTCCCGCATCCGCTGCGCCAGCAGCGTTTCCATGCCGTAACCAAACTCCGCAGAGGTAATCTCATGGGCGTAGGTCGGGCTGACCGCCGTCACGTGATCGGCGTAGAAGAGTCCCGCCTTCAGGAAGGAGATCTGCCCGTAAAACTCCAGCCCATGCATGTTAAAGAACGACCACGGCAGGCCAATCTGATCCATGTGGTGCGCCGAGAACAGTCCCTGATAGGCCAGGTTGTGCACGGTAAACACCGATTTGGCTGGCCGGCCGCGCGCTTCCAGATAGGCGCAGGTAAGGCCTGCGTGCCAGTCATGGGCATGGACAATATCGGGACGCCACATCGAATCCATACCGCACGCCAGTTCGCAGCCGACCCAGCCCAGCAGCGCGAAGCGCAGGTAGTTATCGACATAGGCAAACTGCGACTCGTCATGATAAGGGCTACCGGGACGGTCGTAGAGGTCAGGGGCATCGATCAGATAGATGCCCACACCGTTAAATTCACCATATAACAGACGTATATGACCGGCAAATGTCTCTCGCTCTGTCACCATCTGGAGATCAGGTATGCCTTTGCGCAATGCAGGAAACGCTGGCAGCAGCACCCGCGTGTCTGTGCCGCCCGCAATCTGCGCCTGAGGTAATGCCCCGACTACATCAGCCAGTCCGCCCGTTTTAAGCAGCGGGAAAAGTTCTGAACAGACATGTAAAACCTGCATCCTCGACCTCATTAAGTTATCCGGCACGCTCCGCGTGCCGATTGCGTAAGTTCCGCTTATCGCTTACAGCCCCGCTTTGGCCAGCCTGGCCAGCATGGCGCGGGTGACCAGTACGATCCCTTCATCCGAACGGTGAAACCGGCGACTGTCTTCATCCGGATTTTCACCAATCACCATGCCTTCCGGTAACTCACAGGCGCGATCAATCACGCAGCGGCGCAGACGACACGAGCGACCCACCACCACATCCGGCAGCAGAACGGTTGAATCAATATTGCAAAACGAGTTAACCCGAACCCGGGGGAACAGCACCGAGTTGACCACGACCGAACCGGAGATAATGCAGCCGCCCGACACCAGCGAGTTCATCGTCATCCCGTGACTGCCGGAACGATCCTGAACAAATTTCGCGGGGGGCAGCGGCTCCATGTGGGTACGGATAGGCCAGGTGACGTCATACATATCCAGCTCAGGCATCACCGAGGCCAGATCGAGATTGGCGCGCCAGTAGGCTTCCAGCGTCCCGACGTCGCGCCAGTAAGGCGGCGCGTTGTCATCGTTCTGGACGCAGGAGAGCGCAAAGGAGTGCGCATAGCCTTCGCCGCTTGCCACCACTTTCGGCAGGATATCTTTGCCGAAGTCGTGGTTAGAGCCTGGCGTCTGCAGATCCGCTTCCAGCAGTTCATAGAGATAATCCGCGTTGAAGACGTAGATCCCCATGCTGGCGAGCGACTGCGTGTCATCACCCGGCATGGTGGGCGGCTTCGCGGGTTTCTCCACGAAGTCGATCACCATGTTCTCCTCATTCACCGCCATCACGCCAAACGCCGTGGCTTCATGCACCGGTACCGGTAAACAGGCGATGGTACATTTCGCCTCGTTCACCACGTGGTCCAGCAGCATGCGTGAATAATCCATCTTATAAATGTGGTCCCCGGCAAGGATCACGATGTACTGCGCCTGATAGCGGCGAATCACATCAAGGTTCTGCGTCACGGCATCGGCCGTGCCGCGATACCACTGTTCGGTCGAAAAGCGCTGCTGCGCTGGCAGCAAATCGACAAACTCATTCATCTCTTCATTGAAGATCGACCAGCCACGCTGGATATGCTGAGTCAGGGTATGGGACTGATACTGTGTAATGACGCCAATCCGCCGGATACCGGAGTTGACGCAGTTGGAGAGGGCAAAGTCGATAATGCGGAACTTGCCGCCGAAATGCACCGCCGGTTTGGCACGTTTGGCCGTTAAATCGACCAGCCGCGTGCCGCGTCCGCCGGCGAGGATCAGAGCAACCGTCTGTGTAGGGAGCTGGCGGGCCAGCATCAGGTGTTCTGTTCTATCTAACTTAACCATGTCTGACTCCTTATGATTGCTTTTGGAACACGCACACACCGTGTGCGGGACCATGCCAGACAGTTAGCAGGATGGGGTTGTCGTCCCCGGCGAAAGGAGGAAGGGCACGCCATTCTCCGTCTGGTAACACGATGTCATTCACCGTATCCGTGGCGTTTATTGTTATTAACCAGCGGCCAGACAGCAGGATCTGCAATCTGTGCAGCCCCTGTGCCCATTCATCGTGCTGCAGTGGCTGGCCACCGGCATTGAGCCACTGCACATTGCCATCACCCTCCTGCCACCAGCGATCCGCGGTCAGCGCCGGTATGCGCTGACGCAGACGAATCAGTGCGGCGGTAAATCCGACCAATCCCTTCTCATCCGCCTGCCAGTCAAGCCAGCTGAGGGCGTTGTCCTGACAGTAAGCATTATTATTGCCGCGCTGCGTGTGGCCGCGCTCATCGCCCGCCAGCAGCATCGGCGTGCCCTGTGACAGCAGCAGCGTGGTGAGCAGTGCCCGCACGCTACGGCGGCGGCGTTCCGTGACGTCAAAACTGACGTTCAGCCCCTCTTTGCCGTGATTGTGGCTGTAGTTATCGCCGTGACCGTCACGGTTATCTTCCCCGTTGGCTTCGTTGTGTTTGCGTTCGAAGCTCACCACGTCCCACAGCGTGAAGCCGTCATGCGCGGTGATCAGGTTAACCGTGGCGTGGGGCGGCCGGTCGTCGTGCTGGTAGAGATCGCTGGAGGCGGCAAAGCGACGGACAAACTCGCCGTTGCTGAGTGCGCCATGCAGCCAGTAGCGACGCGCGGTGTCGCGAAACTGATCGTTCCATTCGGCAAAGGGTGGCGGAAAACGGCCAACCTGATAGCCGTCAGGGCCGATATCCCAGGGTTCCGCAATCAGCTTGACCTGAGAGAGCAGCGGACAGGCGCGTATCGCCGCGAAAAAAGGAGCATCACGCCGGTAATCGGGCGTGCGGCCCAGCACCGGCGCAAGGTCAAAGCGGAAGCCATCAACGTGACAGACCCGCACCCAGTAGCGCAGCGCCTCCAGGGTCCACGCCATCACCTGCGGATGGTGGATATTCAGCGTATTGCCGCAGCCGGTCCAGTTCTGATAGCCGCCCTGCTCATCCAGCCAGTAGTAGCTGGCGTTGTCGATGCCGCGCATCGAGATCGTCGGGCCAATCTCATCCAGTTCGGCGGTGTGGTTGAACACCACATCCAGCAGCACTTCGATACCGGCGGCGTGCAGGTTTTTTACCGCCTGCTGAAACTCCTGCAGTGGCGTGACGCCTAGCTGACCAGAGGCGTAACGCGGATCGACCGCCCAGAGCGCAAAGGGGTTGTAGCCCCAGTAGTTACTCAGGCCGAGCTGGAGCAGGCGCGGCTCGCTGGCAAAATGGGCCACTGGCAGTAGCTCCAGCGCCGTAATGCCGAGATCGCGCAGGTAGTTCACCATAACAGGATGACCCAGCGCCGCGTAAGTCCCGCGCAGCGTTTCCGGAATTTCCGGATGCTGCTTCGTCAGCCCGCGAACGTGCGCTTCGTAAATCACCGTGTTACCCCACGGCGTGCGTGGGGCGGCATCGTCCTGCCAGTCGAAATCTTCCGCCACCACCCGTGACTTCGGCGCGATGGCCGCGTTGTCATGCGGATCGGGCTTCGCCTCGCCGCCCTGAAACAGCGGGTCATCCGGGACGTCACCCTCAACCGCGCGGGCGCAGGGATCGACCAGCAGCTTCGCCGGATTAAAGCGGTGTCCCTGCTGCGGCGCCCAGGGGCCATGTACCCGGTAGCCGTAACGCTGCCCCGGCTTCAGCGCCGGAACATAACCATGCCAGATATCCCCGCTGCGGCCAGGCAGATCAAGACGCTGTTCACGCCCCTCGTCATCAAACAGGCAGAGCTCGACGCGCCCGGCATGCTGAGAAAACAGGGTGAAATTGACGCCTTTGCCATCGTAACTGGCACCCAGCGGTTCGGGATCCCCGGCAGTAATGGTCATTCCCCCTCCCGCACCAGCCATACCGTTGCCAGCGGTGGCAGATTGAGGCTCAGCGACTGCGGTCGTCCGTGACTCTCCTGCTCATCGGTATGTACCCGGTGATTGCGCACATCACTGCCGTGATACTCATGCTGGTCGGTGTTCAGCACTTCGCGCCAGGTGCCAGGCTGATTGACCCCAAAGCGGTAGCCCGGACGCGGCACCGGCGTAAAGTTACTGACGACGATGATTTCGTTACCTTCGCGGTCACGACGTACAAAGGCGAAGACCGAATGTTCCGCATCGTTGACCACCAGCCACTCAAAACCTGCCGGATCAAAGTCGAGCTGATGCAGCGGCGTGTAGTACTGATAGGTGTGGTTGAGATCGCGCACCAGACGCTGCACGCCGTGATGCCAGTTATCGCCGCCTTCCAGCAGATGCCAGTCCAGGCTGACATCGTGGTTCCACTCGCGGCCCTGAGCAAACTCGTTGCCCATAAACAGCAGTTTCTTGCCAGGGAAGCCCCACATCCAGCCGTAATAGGCGCGCAGATTGGCGAACTTCTGCCAGGCATCGCCCGGCATGCGGTCGAGAATGGAGCGCTTGCCGTGCACCACTTCGTCGTGCGACAGCGGCAGCACAAAGTTTTCGGTGTAGTTGTACATCATGCCGAAGCTCATCAGGTTGTGATGATGCTTGCGGTAGATAGGATCGACCTGCATGTAGTCGAGCGTATCGTGCATCCAGCCCAGGTTCCATTTGAACCAGAAGCCCAGCCCGCCGCCCTCTGTCGGACGCGTTACGCCAGGGTAGTCCGTCGACTCTTCCGCCATCGTGACCGCGCCGGACGCCACGGTACCGAGCGTGCGGTTGGTGTGTTGCAGGAACTCAATCGCCTCAAGGTTCTCGCGGCCACCATACTGATTCGGCACCCACTGCCCTTCAACGCGGCTGTAGTCGCGGTAGATCATGGAGGCGACGGCATCCACGCGCAGGCCATCGATGCCAAAGCGTTCTGTCCAGTAGAGCGCATTGCCCGACAGGTAGTTACTCACTTCCCGGCGGCCAAAGTTGTAGATCAGGGTGTTCCAGTCCTGATGGTAGCCTTCTCGCGGATCGCTGTGCTCATAGAGCTCGGTGCCGTCAAAGCGCGCCAGCCCGAAGTCATCATTGGGGAAGTGACCCGGTACCCAGTCGAGCAGGACGTTGAGGCCGGCAGCATGGGCGCTGTCGATAAAGGCGCGGAAGTCGTCACGGGTTCCGAAACGGCGAGTCGGTGCATACATGCCCAGCGGCTGATAGCCCCAGCTGCCGTCAAACGGATGTTCGTTAATCGGCAGCAGTTCGATATGGGTAAAGCCCATCTCTTTGACGTAGGGCACCAGCTGTTCAGCCAGCTCTTTGTAGCTCAGCCAGAAATTGTTGTCGGTATGACGACGCCAGGAGCCCAGATGTACTTCATAGATGGAGATCGGCGCATCAAAACCGTTGGCGGCCTTGCGCTCCGCTTTCATCTCAACGGGCGCAGGCAGGCCGCAGATCATCGACGCGCTTTCCGGGCGCATCTGCGCTTCGAAGGCGTAAGGGTCCGCTTTGATACGCAGATCGCCATTGGCGTCGATGATTTCATATTTGTAGAGCTGACCGTTGACCGCACCCGGCACAAACAGCTCCCAGATGCCCAGCTCCTGGCGCAGACGCATCGGGTGACGGCGGCCATCCCAGAAATTGAAATCGCCGACGACGGAAACACGACGGGCGTTAGGCGCCCAGACGCAGAAGCGGGTGCCGGTCACGCCATCAATCACGTCACCATGCGCGCCCAGGGTTTCATACGGACGCAGGTGGGTGCCTTCCGCCAGCAGCCACAGATCCATCTCCTGCAGCAGCGGGCCAAAGCGATAGGCATCGTCGACCAGGTTTTGCTGGCCGTGCCAGTTCACCGCCAGCTGATAGCGGAACGGATTTTTGCGGCGGGGGATCACGCCGCTGAAGAAGCCGCGTGCGTCTTCACACGCCAGTTGAGCCAGCTTGCGCCCGGTTGAGGTCTCAATGACCCACACCTCAAGCGCTTCGGGGAGCAACGCCCTGACTTCAAGGCCTTGTGGCGTTCGGTGCATCCCTAGTAACGAAAAAGGATCGGCATAATTACCCGCAAACAGGGCATTGATCGCCTCGCGATCGGGAAGCTCTGACATGACTTTCTTCCTGTGATAACTGGCAGCCGAGATGCTCGCGACACGGCCTGTCGCGCGTCATCTGCGCTGCTCTTCATTGAGCCATACGTACGACGGCAAAAAAGTGTCAGGCCATTCCATGGAAAAAGTGTTTTGCCGTGTACCACAACCATTTAATCCGGAAAGCAAAAGCGAAACCTGTGGCACATCATGGTTAAATCATAGCTTGGTCGCAGCAGTTGCCATGGCTGAAAGCAAAATATTCTTTGCCGACCGCCAAAAAGGGGAAGCTGATCACTGAGTAAGCGGTCCGGCAGGTTGTTTCACGTACTGCAAAGCAAAAAAAAGGCCGGATAAATCCGGCCTTTGGCGATATTTTTCTTAGTCGATTAACAACCGCAGCATGCGACGCAGCGGTTCGGCTGCGCCCCATAACAGCTGGTCGCCTACCGTGAAGGCGGAGAGATACTCCGGCCCCATATTCAGTTTGCGCAGACGGCCAACCGGCGTGGTCAGCGTACCGGTCACGGCCGCGGGGGTCAGTTCACGCATCGTCAGCTCGCGGTCATTCGGCACCACCTTGACCCACTCGTTATGAGAGGCCAGCAGCTGTTCAATTTCAGACAGCGGCAGATCGCGTTTCAGCTTCAGGGTAAACGCCTGACTGTGGCAGCGCAGTGCACCCACACGCACGCACAAGCCATCAACCGGAATGACGTTGCGGGTCGCGAGGATCTTGTTGGTCTCCGCCTGGCCTTTCCACTCTTCGCGGCTCTGGCCATTCTCCAGCTGTTTGTCGATCCACGGAATCAGACTGCCTGCCAGCGGCACGCCGAAGTTATCGGTCGGCAGGGTGCCGGAACGGGTGAAGTCGGTCACGCTGCGCTCGATGTCGAGAATTGCTGAGGCCGGATTCTGCAGCGCAGGCGCAACGTGGTCGTGCAGCATGCCCATCTGGGTCAGCAGTTCACGCATGTGGCGCGCGCCGCCACCTGACGCCGCCTGATAGGTGGCGACAGAAGCCCACTCCACCAGGTCCTGCGCGAACAGGCCGCCCAGCGACATCAGCATCAGGCTGACGGTGCAGTTACCGCCGACGAAGGTTTTGATGCCCTGGTCGATGCCCTGACGGATCACCGCGTGGTTGACCGGATCGAGGATGATGATGGCATCGTCCTGCATGCGCAGCGTCGAGGCCGCATCGATCCAGTAGCCCTGCCAGCCGCTGGCGCGCAGCTTAGGATAGACATCGCTGGTGTAGTCGCCGCCCTGACAGGTGATAATGATGTCCAGCGCACGCAGCGCCTCAAGATCAAAGGCATCCTGCAGTGCCCCCTGCTGCTTGCCCGCAAACGACGGAGCCGCCTGACCATGCTGCGACGTCGAGAAGAAGACCGGATTGATTGCATCAAAATCGCGCTCTTCGCTCATGCGGGACATCAGCACTGAGCCGACCATACCGCGCCAACCAACAAAACCTACATTCTTCATGTCGTGTCCGTCTCAGGCAGATTTCACCTGCTTTCATTTCAGTGGAGAGAGCGGCGTGCTATGTTCACGCCGCTCTGCGTAATAATAGGATTTACCTCTGTCTGCTCACTCTACAAAATGCAGGCCTGGTGGCAAGTGAATTAATTCGATTACGCTAACTTTTTCAGCAGCGTAACTAATAACTCCGCTTTCTGGCGGACGGGATGGCGTTAAACCAATGACTGAAATGATTTCGGCGACAATATTATTGTTGTTAATTATGGATCCGCTGGGCAATCTGCCGATTTTTATGTCGGTTTTAAAGCATCTGGAGCCGAAACGGCGGCGGGTGGTGCTGATTCGTGAAATGCTGATCGCCCTGATTATCATGCTGCTGTTTCTGTTTACCGGCGAGCGCATTCTGGCCTTTTTAAATCTGCGCACCGAGACGGTATCGATTTCCGGCGGCGTCATCCTGTTTCTTATCGCCATCAAGATGATTTTCCCGTCGGCCGAGAGCAGCAGCTCTGGTTTACCGGCAGGCGAAGAGCCGTTCCTGGTGCCGCTGGCGATTCCGCTGGTCGCCGGGCCGTCGCTGCTGGCGACGCTGATGCTGCTGTCGCATCAGTATCCACATCAGATGTCCCACCTGGTGGGCGCGCTGTTGATCGCCTGGGGCGTGACGGTCGGCATTCTGCTGATGTC
Source organism: Type-F symbiont of Plautia stali (assembly GCF_059731105.1). Lineage (NCBI taxonomy): Bacteria > Pseudomonadati > Pseudomonadota > Gammaproteobacteria > Enterobacterales > Enterobacteriaceae > Type-F symbiont of Plautia stali. Next base: position 3,786,220 of record NZ_AP035909.1, read on the forward strand.
AGGTCTGTTCCTGCGTCTGCTGGGTGATAAAGGGGTCAACGCGCTGGAGCGACTGATGGGGTTGATACTGATTATGCTGGCGACCCAGATGTTCCTGGACGGCATCCGCGCGTATCTGAAGTTGTAAGCGCACCGTTGTCTTTTTACCCCGACAGGCGGGCAGGCAGGCAGCCGCGATTATTCAGCCTGTTTATCACAAAGTCACGGCATTGAAATGAACAATATTATTTATATAATGCCGTAAAAAAGGAGATATTTATGGCGGGCAGTATCGAAAATTATGCCGGGACAGGCGTCTTTATTATCGTCGAGCGGCTTTACAGCAGGGGTGCGCCGAACTGGCACGGTGTTGGCGCCTCCATGGTTCAGATTCATAAAATGGTTTACCAGCTTTATCATAAACAAGATGTTTTTCTGGAAGGTAAAAAGATTGAACCCGACAGCGCGACGGTTTGGCAACGTTTAAAAATCCTATTTGGCGCTGACTTAGTGCAGAAAAATTCAGCCGATAATAGTACCTGCTTTTCCCTCGACTATGCAGGTTCCCGTTTTGTCACTACGCCTTTATCAGGCATCGACTCAAAAAAAATCCCGGATTTTTTGACCAGAGAATATACTCTGCCTGGCCGCAACGTGCTGGCCTTTGGCAACGATCCCTTTCCACATGTTGGCCTTTATGGCCGTTCAGACGCCCGCTTTGTAATGGCTGAGGGGGGTAAGGGTGACCCGACTGCCGCCGCGAAATATGATGCAAAAAGTAAACAACTGGTGATGGTGGACCCCGGAAAAGAGTTGCCGCAGTTAATGCAGCGTCTGAAAACCCGGGGGGAAACGAAATGAGGTTGTTATTGCCCTTTTTTTTCGGCGCGCTCTATCTGATAACGGGTTACGTCTCTTTTCAGGCACTCCTGCACTATGCCAGCAGCGGCCATTCAGGGGTGATCACAGAGATGCGCAGTTATCTGGTTGCCCCGCTACTCTGCGCGCTGTTCTGGCTGCTGTTTTATCTGGTCGCCTGGTGGAGCTTCAGGAAAATTGCCTTGCTGTCCGTGGCTAAAGAAACCGCCTTTCAGTTGCTATTCTTTCTGGCAAATAACGTTTGCTTAGCTGGCCTGACCTTATTCTCTGTCCCGGGCAGGAAAGCGGCGTTAAATACTGTGCAGTTGATGAAGATTGACGTCACTGATTTTGCCTGGATTTACCTGGCTTCCGCTGCCATCACGCTGGTTGTTTTTGCTCTGATAAGAAGAAGATGGGCATGAACAGGCTGCTGCAGATTATCAAAAGCTGTCTGCTGCGCACGTTTGACTATCAGGGGCGTGAAGGAAGGACGCGCTATTTTATTTTCCTGCTGTTTCAGCTGGCCTGGTTCTGCAGTTATCTGCAATGGTTCACCGGACCACAACATGAGATAGGTTTAATCCCGCTACTGCTGTTTATTTTGCCGGTTTTTTCCTGCGCGGTGAGGAGAATAAATGACGCTGGCTATTCACGCGGCGTCATTCTCCTTCTGATGGTAGCGCCTTATCTGCTGTTCCCGTTTTTACTCTTCCCCTGCTCGCGGGAAAAAACCTGACGGGCAGAGAGCCCGTCAGGCTGGTCAGGAAAGCAGTGCGAAAGCAATCATACCGACGATAGCCCCGGTCGTGCCGAGAATCGTCTCCATCAGCGTCCATGTCTTCAGCGTTTCCGCTTCGCTGGCCCCGGTAAAGCGGCCAAACAGCCAGAAACCGGCATCGTTCACATGACTGATGATGATGGAGCCGCCGCCGATACAGATCGACAGCGCCGCCAGCTGCGCGCCGCTGTAGTGCAGCGGTTCAATCACCGGCATGATCAACCCGACCGTGGTCAGACAGGCGACCGTTGCCGACCCCTGAATGACCCGTACCGCACCTGACAGGATAAAGCAGGCCAGCGCAATCGGCAGGCCCGCGCCGGTCAGCGCGTTGCCCAGCACCGGACCCACACCGGAGTCCACCAGCACCTGCTTGAACACGCCGCCCGCGCCAATCACCAGCAGGATAATCCCCGCCGGTTGCAGCGCGCTGCCGCACACCTGCATCACCCGCTCTTTATCCATGCCCTGACGATAAGCCAGACCATAAATCGCCACCAGCAGCGCCAGCAGGATCGCGGTGAAAGGATGGCCGATAAATTCCAGCCACGCATACAGCGAGGTCCCTTCGGTGGTGAAGCGGGCGCCAATGGTTTTCAGGCCGACCAGCACCAGCGGAAACAGGATCAGGGAGAGGCTGAAGCCAAATGAGGGCAGCTGGTTCTCATCGACATCCGGCTGATGATCTTCCGGCGGGGCGCTGAAGGAGACGTGCTTTGCAATGAAATTGCCAAACAGCGGCCCGGCAATCAGCATCCCGGGGATCGCCGCACACAGCCCCAGCAGGATCATCCAGCCAAAGTCAGCGTGCATCTGTGAAGCCAGCAGCATCGGAGCCGGTCCCGGCAGCAGAAACGCGGCGGCGGCGGCCACCCCGGCAAAGAGCGGGATAACCAGCTTCACCAGATTGCCCCCGGTTCGCCGCGCCACGGCAAAAGCGATGCTGATCAACAGTACGACAGCCACCTCAAAGAAGAGCGGCAGCGCGCAGATCAGACCGGCAATCCCCATGGCGTAGTGGGCACGGCTCTGACCAAAGGTTTTCAGCATCCGGATAGCAATCTGATCCACGGCCCCGGTTTCATGCAGGATTTTGCCGAACATCGCGCCCAGCGCCACCACGATAGCGAGGAAGCCGAGCGTGCCGCCCATCCCCTTCTGCATGGTGTCCGCAATCTTATCCAGAGGCATGCCGGAGAACAGTCCGGCACCGATTGACACTAACATGAGTGCGACAAAGGCGTGCATACGCGCCTTCATCACCAGAAAAAGCAGCAGCAGGACGGAGCCTGCTGCGGTCAAAACGAGTGTTGCGGTATTCATCTCTAACCCTGACTGATAGCGTCCCGGATAGTCGCAACCGTAGCCGCCACAACCTCATCCAGTGAATGCGTGATATCCACTTCCAGTACATCCGGCTCGTCGCTGCCTGGCGCTTCCAGCGTTGCGAACTGCGTCACCAGCATCTGCGGCTTGAAGAAGTGCCCTTTGCGCGCTTTCAGGCGGGCTTCAATGGTGTCGAAGTCCCCTTTCAGGTAGATGAAACGCAGGTTGTCATTTCCCTGACGCAGAATGTCGCGATAACGCTTCTTCAGGGCCGAACAGACAATGATAGAGATCGCTTGGGTGCGCTGCATGGCAAAAGCGGCATCGTTCAGGGCCTGTAACCACGGCTGACGATCGTTGTCATCCAGCGGGTGACCATCGGCCATCTTCAGAATGTTGGCACGGGGGTGGAGAAAATCGCCGTCAAGAAAGGCTGTATTCAGCTGGTGAGAGACCTGATTGGCGACGGCAGACTTTCCGCTGCCTGAAACGCCCATCAGGATAAAAACGTGATGCGACGGGGATTGCGTTGTCATTTTTCTGCTCCGGCAGGTGAGAATTTGCCAATGTTACCGATAACAATGTCGTTTCTCATTCTCCTGGCCGCTTAACAGCGTGGCAACCTTTTTACCCGGAAAAGCCTCAAAGTGTGAGCTGACTCATAAAAACGCCACAATCAGATGCTGCCGCCTTCACTGATCGCAAAACCGGTATCGAGCATGCGCGTTTCGCGGCTTTCCCCGGCGATGCGCGCCAGCAGCAGCGCTGCGGCTTCGCGCCCGATGCGATCACGCGGCGTCAGTACCGTAGCCAGCTGAGGCGTCACCACCTGACTGATATCGTGACCATGGAAACCGGCAATCGCCATCTGATCGGGCACCCGTAATCCCTGGCGCTGGCACTCAAACATCGCGCCGACCGCCAGGTCGTCGTTGGTACAGAAGAGGCTGTCGGTTTCAGGATAAAGACGCTGCGCCTCACGCAGCAGATCGCCACCGGCACTGAATGAAGAGGCATCTTCCATCATGACGCTGCGCGGCGTCAGCCCGGCTTCGCGCATCGCGATTTCGTAACCACGCTGCTTCTGCAGGGTACGCTCATCCAGGCGTGCGCCAAGATAAACGGTGTGGCGATGTCCTTTGCCGAGGATCGCCTGGGTCATCTGCCGGGCCGCTTCGACGTTATCAAAGCCGACCGCCATGTCCAGGCAGGGCGTAACGCTGTCCATCATCTCGATGACCGGGATGCCCGCCACTTCCAGCATGCGCAGCGTGCCCGGGGTATGGGTGCGTTCGGTAAGGATCACCCCATCAATGTTCCAGCCCAGCAGTGAGCGCAGTTGCAGCTCCTCTTTCTGTGGGTTGTAACCAAAGTGGGCGACGAGCGTCTGGTAGTTCGCTTCATCCGTGACGGCTTCAATGCCGCGCAGAACGTCAGCAAAGACCTGGTTGGTCAGTGACGGCAGCAGCACGCCAATCGCACGGCTGGTGGCGTTCGAGAGCATATCGGGGGCGCGATTAGGGATATAACCCAGCTCATCCAGTGCCACCGCGATCTTATCCCGCAGGGCAACAGAAACCTGCTCAGGATTGCGCAGGTAGCGGCTGACGGTCATCTTGGTAATGCCGACGCGATCGGCAACGTCCTGTAATACCGGTCTTTTCTTCTTCATCGTAGCGCCTGGGATCGCCCTGAAAGCTAAAGTACGATGAGTCTATCACTTTTCTGTCACAAAATTGCCAGCGGGGCGCACCGGGGTGCGCCCGTCAGTTTTCTCAGACCGGTGGCAGATCAAACAGCAGAACTTCTGCGGCCGTGCTGGCTTCCAGCGCAAGCGCGCTTTCATCCCAGATGGCGAGGGCATCGCTGGTAGTCACCGCGTTACCGTTTACGCTCACGTTGCCTTTGACAACCTGGATCCAGATGCGACGACCGGGTTCAATCGCCACGTTATCCTGTTCACCGGCACCCAGTACCCAGCGCGACAGAGTCATGTCCTGATAGACTTTCAGCGACCCTTCACGGGCATCCGGGCTGAGCACCAGCTGACGTCCCTGCACATCCGGGAAGCGGCGCTGATCGTAGCGCGGCTCAATGCCGGTACGCTCAGGAATGATCCAGATCTGATAGAGGTGCAACGGTTCGCTTTCGCTGGCGTTATACTCCGAGTGACGCACGCCAGTACCGGCGCTCATGATCTGGAACTCCCCTGCCGGGATCTGCTCTTTGTTGCCCATGCTGTCCTGATGCTCAACCGTACCGGAGAGCACGTAGGTCAGGATTTCCATATCTTTATGCGGGTGGGTACCAAACCCCTGACCGCCGTCGATCACGTCTTCATTAATCACCCGCAGCGCGGAGAAGCCCATGAAGTTCGCGTCGTAATAGTTGGCGAATGAGAAGGTGTGCCAGCTATCAAGCCAGCCGTGGTTTGCGTGACCGCGTTCTTCAGCTTTGCGTACATAAATCATTTTCAGATCTCCTCAATGTTTTTTCATAGTCTGTGCCTGAGACGGTCTGATTGATAGCTGAAAAACTTCACTCCTCTGTTCAAAATAGTTGAACAAGGGTTGAGCAGTGGCTGAAAAAGGCTGAAGGAGAGCGGGCAAAAAAAAAGCCAGCGCCCTGGCTGGCTAAATAATACTGGAAGCAATGTGAGCAATGTCGTGCTTTCTCAGGCTGTCGGGCGACCTCCCGGGAACGCATGACAATAATAATCATTATCATTCGCGTCTGTAAAGTGGTTTTCGCACTTTTTCACTTGATTAACGGATTGAATACCTTGATGTTTAAAAGGTTTTAACGGCGAAAGGAGCGACCATGAGTGAAATCGTTGTCCGGCACGTTATACCCGAAGATGCCGCTGCACTGCACCGCATTTACAGCCAGCCCGATACTCAGGCCGGCACCCTCCACCTGCCCCATTCATCCCTGCAGGGGTGGCATACCCGCCTCGCCACGCCTCAGCCCCATTCATACCTGCTGGCTGCCTGCATTGATGATGAGGTTGTCGGGCAAAGCGCGTTAAAGGTGGAAGAGCGCCCCAGACGACGTCACGCCGCTTCACTGGGAATGGGGGTGGATGCGCGTTACCGGCAGCGGGGCGTCGGCAGCGCACTGATGCGTGAAATGGTCGCCATGTGCGATAACTGGCTTCAGGTGAGCCGAATGGAGCTGACGGTGTTCGTCGACAACGCGCCGGCCATCGCCCTTTATCAGCGATTTGGTTTTGAGATTGAGGGAACGGCGCGTGGGTTCGCTATACGGGACGGTGAACTCATTGATACGTACTATATGGCGCGGATTAAACCCTGACCTGTGATGATGAAAAAGGGCACCTGCTGGTGCCCTTTGTGCTGAAAACCCTGGCACGTTTCGCTGTCAGTCAGCGCCTGCACAGGAAACGGGGTCAGATCGGAAAGACGCAAAAGCCGTCATCCATGACACCCTCGGCCCGCGCCGTCCTGGCGCGGGACGCTTTCCTCTTCTGACCCCGTTCCCTGCGCGTTAAGCTTATTTATTGCTGTCAGATTCACCGGGGTCAGGTTTGTATCAGTAACCCGCACTTAAATCATCGATGCTGCGCGGGTCAGACGCGCCATACAGCATGCCATCCGGCCCAATCATGATGCTCTGGGTACTGCCCATCGCAGGCAGCACCTTCACATGCTGACCTCTGGCTTCCAGCAGACGCAGTGTGTCCGGACTGAAGCCCTTCTCTACCCGCAACTGATCCGGCAGCCACTGATGGTGGAACCGCGGTGCGTTAGTCGCTTCCGCCACGTTCATGCCAAAATCGATGCTGTTAACCACCATCTGCAGCACGGTGGTGATAATGCGGCTGCCGCCCGGGCTGCCGGTCACCAGCCAGGTTTTGCCCCCTTTGGCCACGATAGTCGGCGACATCGACGACAGCGGGCGTTTCGCTGGCTGCACGGCATTCGCTTCACCGCCCACCAGCCCATAGACATTAGGCGTTCCGGGTTTAGCAGAGAAATCATCCATCTCGTTGTTCATCAGAATGCCGCTCTTGCCTGCCACAATGCCGCTGCCAAAATAGGTGTTCAGTGTATAGGTCACCGCAACCGCATTCCCCTGCTTATCCACCACCGAGAAGTGGGTGGTCTGGTTGCTTTCATAGGGGTCGAGTTTACCCGGCTTGATCTCGCTGGAGGGGCGCGCTTTCGCCACATCGATCTGTTGCGCCAGCGTCTTAGCGTACGCTTTACTGGTCAGCGCCTGCCACGGCACCTTCACGAAATCGGGATCGCCGAGATACTCTGAGCGGTCGGCATAGGCATATTTTTCCGCTTCCGCCATCACCTGCATGGCATCCGCACTGCCAAAGCCCATCTTCGCCAGATCGAAATTCTCCAGAATATTGAGGATCTGCACGATGTGAATGCCCCCGGACGACGGCGGTGGCATGGAGAAGACCTCATAGCCACGGTAAGTGCCGCTAATCGGCTTGCGCTCGACGGCACGATAGGCCGCCAGGTCCGCTTTGGTGATCAGCCCGCCGTGCTGTGCCATCTCTCCGGCGATCTCATCCGCAATTTCGCCTTTATAAAAGGCATCCGGCCCCTGACGGGCGATCAGTTGCAGGCTGTGAGCGAGATTTTTCTGCACCAGCCGATCGCCCTTCTGCCACGGCGTGCCGTCTGGTTTGTAGAAGATCGCCTTGCTGTTGGGATGGGTGATCAGCACCTCTTTGCCGTAGGTTTTCAGGTCATCGGCCAGCGCATCGTTAACCGGAATGCCGTCCCGCGCCAGCCGGATGGCCGGAGCCAGCAGGGTGCTCAGCGGCAGAGTGCCATATTTGTGTGCGGCCAGCGCCAGACCCGCTACGGTGCCGGGGGTACCGGACGCGAGATGTGAGGTCAGCGACAGCTTGCTGTCGGCATTGCCCTGCTTATCCAGAAACATATCGCGCGACGCCCGTCCCGGTGCCATTTCACGGAAATCGATGGCGGTGGCACGGCCCGAGGCGGTGCGCAGCAGCATAAAGCCGCCTCCGCCAAGGTTGCCCGCCTGCGGATGGGTAACCGCCAGCGCAAAACCCACGGCGACGGCGGCGTCAACGGCATTACCGCCCTGACGCAGAATCTCTACGCCGACCTGGGTCGCCATCGCGTCTACCGACGCCACCATGCCGTGCTGCGCTTTGACCGGGTGAAACGTGTCGCTGTCCACGCCATAGGAGACGGGCGGCGCCTGCGTCGGCGCGGCATTAGCGCCCGCCACGACGGTAAAACTCATCACCAGCGACCAGCTAAGCTGACGCACCGTTTGCTGCATTTTCATCCTGTCACCATCCCGTGTTGTTATTTACATTTTTTTATCATTTCTGCAAGTGCTTACAAATACAGCAAAAGTGTCAGGGTTAAGTCAAATCAGGAATACATCTGAAAGTCAGGTCTGTGATATCGGGTAAACTTATGGTTGCGACCCAGAAGCCGGTGTGCGCCGTTGTGCACCCATAACCCTGTGGCGTTCAGAAAGGAGGAGTGATGAAAAAGTGGATGATTGTTTTAGCCGCCCTGCTGCCTTTCGCCAGTCAGGCGAACACGCTGAACAGCACTAATGACCCGAACCGGCCGGGCTATAATCCCAGCCAGCAGCGGATGCAGTCACAGATGCAGACCCAGCAGCAGCAGCAACAGCTGAAGCTGCGCCAGGATCAGCAGCGTCAGACTCAGGATATGCAGCGTAAAATGCAGGAACAGCGCGACAGCGTCCGGCAGCGGGTAATCACCACGCAGCCGGGGCAGCAGAATCAGAATTCAAATCAGAACTAACCGAAGTCGGGGCCGATGATGTCGATCGCGTCGGTACAGATGGCATCGACGCCCCATTTCAGTAACTCCCGCGCCCGATCCGGACTGTTCACGGTGTAGACCAGAATCTTCAGGTCTGCGCTTTTCAGCTCTGCAACCCGCTCTGCGGTCAGCACTTTATGGTTGAGGTGGATGGAGACGCACGCCAGCGCCGTGGTCTTTTCCCGCCACTGCGGGTCCCAGCTGTGCGACAGCAGCCCTCGCGGCAGCTGCGGCTCTGCCTGCATGGCGGCTTCCAGCGCCTCAAAAGAGAACGACGAGAGCAGCGGCGCGGTCTGATCCTGCCACAGCATCGCCGCGGCCTGCGCCACGGCACGGCCGGTTTCGGTCTCGCTGCCGGTGGTGGGTTTGATTTCGATGTTGGCCATCATCTGATGCTGACGGCAGCGCGCCGCCACCTCATCCAGCCGCGCCAGCTTTTCGCCTGAGAAGGCGTTGCCAAACCAGCCACCCGCATCAAGCTGTGATAACTTTTCCCACGGCAGCTGACCCGCCACGCCCCAGCCGTTACTGGTGCGATCCAGCGTGTCGTCGTGCAGCAGAAAAATCTGCGCATCGGCCGAGAGTTTGACATCAAATTCAATCATCTGATGTCCAAACTTCGCGCCAGTGTCGATGGCTGCCAGAGTATTTTCCGGTGCCAGTTTACCGCCGCCGCGGTGGGCGACGATGCGGGGATAGGGCCAGTGTTGTGTGCTCATTCCAGACGCTTTCCATGGGTTGAATCGAAGAAGTGTAACGCATCTGACGGTAGATGCAGCCACAGCGTCGTGCCGGGTTCCGGCCGTTCACTGTGGGCTAAGCGTACCACCAGCGGCGTGTCGCCGATGCGGCCATGGGCCAGATTATCGGCACCCAGCATCTCCAGCGTGTCCACCCGCAGCGGGATGCCGCCCTCCTCGCGGCTGCTTTGCCGGATATGCTCTGGCCGGATGCCCAGCACCACCGGCCGGCCGGCCCATTTCGCCTTGCTCTCGCTCAGCGGCAGCGCGTGCGAGGCGTCGAGATTAAAGCGCGACCCATCGCTGCTGAACTGCCCTTTCAGCAGGTTCATGGCAGGAGCGCCGATAAACGCGGCGACGAACTGGCTGGCGGGACGCTCATAGATCTCCACCGGGGTGCCGAGCTGCTCGACCACCCCTTTATTCATGACCATCACCCGCTGCGCCAGCGTCATCGCCTCAACCTGGTCGTGCGTCACATAGAGGCTGGTGGTCTGCAGGCGGCGATGCAGCTGCTGCAACTCCAGCCGCATCTGCACCCGCAGACGGGCGTCGAGATTCGACAGCGGCTCATCAAACAGAAAGACCGCCGGTTCGCGCACGAGAGCGCGGCCCATCGCCACGCGCTGACGCTGTCCGCCGGAGAGCTCCCGCGGCCGCCGCGTCAGCAAATGATCCAGCTCCAGACTGCGCGCCGCGTCGAGCACCCGCTGACGAATCTGCTCTTTGCCCATGCCGCGAATTTTGAGGCCATACGCCATGTTCTCCTCTACCGACATGTGGGGATAGAGTGCATAGTTCTGGAACACCATCGCGATGCCACGATCTTTCGGCTCCTCCTGGGTGACGCGCCGGTTATCGATGTAGATATCGCCGGAGCTGACCCGCTCCAGACCGGCCACCATGCGCAGCAGGGTCGATTTTCCGCAGCCGGAAGGGCCGACCATCACCATAAATTCGCCGTCGTGGATGGTGACGTTCAGCGGCTGAATGATCTGATTTTTACCGTCATAGGATTTGGTCACTGCCTGAAGGGTTACGCCTGCCATCTTATTTCTCACTCTCAACCAGACCGCGCACAAAGGCACGCTGCATGACCAATACCACCACCAGTGGTGGGATCAGGGTTAATAACATTGCTGCCATCACTTCGTTCCACTGGGTCGGCGAACCGCTGCTGGAGATCATGCTTTTAATCCCCGCCACCGCCGTGCCGAGGCTGGCGTCATTGATAATCAGCAGCGGCCAGAGATACTGGTTCCAGCCGTAGATAAAGGTGATAACAAATAACGCCGCCAGATTGGTTCTGGAGAGCGGCAGCACGATGTCGATAAAGAAGCGCATCGCGCTGGCCCCATCGATGCGCGCCGCTTCGACCAGCTCATCCGGCAGCGACATAAAAAACTGACGAAACAGGAAGGTGGCGGTTGCTGAAGCCATCAGTGGCAGGGTCAGCCCGCTGTAGCTGTCGAGCAGATTGAGATCGGCAATCACCTGCACCGTCGGGAAAATACGCACCTCCACCGGCAGCATCAGGGTGATAAAGATCAGCCAGAAGAAGAGCGTGCGCAGCGGAAAGCGAAACCAGACCAGCGCAAACGCCGACAGCATCGACACGGTGATTTTGCCGAAGGTAATGCCGAGCGCCATGATCATGCTGTTAAGCAGCATCAGACCAAATGCCGGGCCGCTGCCGTTGACGCCGTGAGTCCAGATGCGTGAGACGTTCTCCCAGAGATGGGTGCCGGGCACCAGCGTCATCGGCACCTGATAGACCGCCTCGTTATCCAGCGTTGCGGCGACAAAGGCGACATAGAGCGGAAACAGGATGGTGAGCACGCCCAGTACCAGCACGAGGTGGCTGAAGAGATCCAGCCCGCGTCGATTCTCAATCATTGGTATTGCACCTTACGTTCAACAAAGCGGAACTGGATGACCGTCAGCCCGATGACCAGCAGCATCAGCACCACCGACTGCGCCGCCGACGAGGAGAGGTCCAGACCGGTGAAGCCTTCGCGGTAGATTTTGTAGATCAGCGTGGTGGTCGCCTGTACCGGCCCGCCGCCGGTAGCCGCGTCGATCACCGGGAAGGTGTCGAAGAAGGCATAGATCAGATTCACCACCAGCAGAAAGAAGCTCACCGGCGCAATCAGCGGCAGGGAAAGGTTGAAGAAGCGTCGCACCGGCCCGGCACCGTCAATCGCGGCGGCTTCCACCAGCGATTTCGGGATCGACTGCAGAGCAGCGAAAAAGAACAGGAAGTTGTAGCTCATCTGCTGCCAGATCGACGCCAGAACAATCAGGAACATCGCCTGTCCGCTGTTCTGCGCATAGTTCCACTCATAGCCGATGTGGTGCAGCAGGTAGCTGAAGAGGCCCAGACCGGGATTGAACAGAAACATCCACAGCACCGCGGCCACCACTGGCGCAACGGCGTAGGGCAGCAGCAGCAGGGTCTGATAGAGGCGGCGCAGTCGCACGACATAATCGACCAGCGCCGCCAGCAGCAGCGAAAACAGCATGCCGAACCCCGTGACCATGCCGCTGAATGTCAGAGTGGTCCAGAACGAATCGAGATAGTAGGGATCGGCAAACAGGCGTCTGAAATTTTCCAGTCCGACAAAGCGGCTGGAGAGGCCAAAGGGATCGAGGCTTTGCAGCGAGTACCACAGCGCTTCACCGGCAGGCCAGAGAAAGAAGACCGCAGTGATGAGTAGCTGCGGCAGCACCAGCAGATAAGGCAGCAGGCTGGTACGAAAAACCGGGCGAGAAGAAGACATAGCGCACTCTGATTCAGAAAGAGAGAGGGCCAGCCTGCACTGGCCCTGTCGGGCAGATTACTTCACCTGCTGCTGGAAGCGACGCAGCAGTTCGTTGCCGCGTTTGACCGCGTTATCCAGCGCGCTTTGCGGCGACTGTTTACCGGTCCAGACGCTCTCCAGCTCTTCGTCAATCACGGCACGGATCTGCGGCATATTGCCCAGACGTATGCCTTTGGTGAACGGCAGCGGCGGCTTGTTCATCATCTGACGGGTGGCGATATCTGCACCCGGATTTTTGTCGTAGAAGCTCTGCTGTTTCGTCAGCTCATAGGCGGCAGTGGTAATCGGCAGGTAGCCGGTTTTCTGGTGCCATTCCGCCGCGATTTCCGGTTTCGCGAGGAACTGCATGAACTCCGCGACGCCTTTATACGTTGCCGCATCTTTGCCTTTCATCACCCACAGGCTGGCTCCGCCGATCAGGGCGTTCTGCGGCGCGCCTTTTACGGTGTCGTCATACGGCATCATGCCGACGCCGAAGTTGAATTTTGCGTAGTGGCGGATATCGGCCAGCGAACCGGAGGAGGCGGTTGTGATGCCGCAGTTGCCGTTGTAGAACTTCGCCGTCGGCTCATCTTTGCGGCCAAAATAGGTGAAGTCCCCTTTTTTGTTCATCGCTTCCAGCATTTCGATGTGACGCACCTGCACCGGTTTGTTGAACTCCAGCACCGCATCCAGGCCGTCAAAGCCGTTATTTTCCGTGGCGACCGGCAGCGCATGCCAGGCGCTGAAGTTTTCGATCTGGATCCAGCCCTGCCAGCCGCTGGCGTAGCCGCAGCTCATGCCCGACTTGCGCAGCGCGGCGGCATCCGTGGCCAGCTCCTGCCAGGTTTTCGGGGGCTGATCGGGATTCAGACCCGCTTTCTTAAAGGCATCTTTGTTGTAGTAGAGCACCGGGGTAGAGCTGTTGAACGGCTGAGAGATCAGCTGGCCTTTGCTGTCGCTGTAGTAGCCCGCGACCGTTGGCACGAACTGCTTTTCATCAAAGGGGATGCCGGCATCTTTGAAAACCTGATGCATCGGCACAATCGCCTGTGAAGCCATCATGGTAGCCGTGCCCACTTCATAAACCTGCAGCACCGCAGGCGCTTTGCCGCTGCGCACTGCTGCGATCCCGGCCGCCAGGCTCTGCTCGTAGTTACCTTTGTAGGTCGGAACGATTTTGTAATCGGGATGGGTCTGGTTAAAGCGCTGAGCCAGCGAATCGACTTCTTTGCCTAACTCGCCTTCCATGGAGTGCCAGAAAGGGATCTCGGTGGCGGCGATGGCATGGCCGCTGAGGGTCAGACCGAGCAGCGCGCTCATCAGGCTACGGCGAAAGGTAACGACGGACATAGAATTTTCCTGTGCAGGTAAATACGCGTGAAATCACGGATTTCTGGTTCGCGAAGTAACATGACACGGGGAAATGACGGATTAATAACAGGCAGATGACAGGCGGGTGACAGGCTTTATTCAGGAAAAGAGGACGCTGGCAGCGCGGCGGCAAAACGCCCACGCTGCCAGTTTTTAGTTACATAAATTGCAGCGCGATTAGACGCTGAAAAGGCCTGACTGCGACTTTCACTTCACTGAAGCTGAAGGCCGTAGTCGGCACATTCCGCATCACTTTCAAAGGCCGTCGGCGGCGCAGGCAGGTTGCGGGCGGACAGCGCGCAGCCACCGGAGCGTACACGTAGTACGTGAGGATGGCGAGCACTGCCCAACCGGAACCTGGCAAGCAAGCCAGGCCGTGCCCCATCAGGCACCTAAGTAAGCGCTGCGGACGGCTTCGTTGGAGAGAAGGGCTGCACCAGTGTCTTCCAGCACCACATGCCCGTTCTCCAGCACATAGCCGCGGTCCGCCAGCTTCAGCGCCTGATTGGCATTCTGCTCCACCAGGAAGATGGTCATCCCCTCGCTGCGCAGCTGCTCAATGGTGTCGAAGATCTGCTGAATAATGATCGGTGCCAGTCCCAGCGACGGCTCATCCAGCAGCAGCAGGCGCGGCTGGCTCATCAGCGCACGGCCAATGGCCAGCATCTGCTGCTCACCGCCGGACATGGTGCCGGCGCGCTGGATTTTACGCTCCGCCAGACGCGGGAAGAGTTCATACACGCGCTTAATCCGCGACAGGTAGTCCGGACGGCTGGCAAAAAAGCCGCCCATCGCCAGATTCTCCTCCACCGTCATGCGCGAAAAGACCCGCCGCCCCTCTGGCACGATGGCAATTGCTTCACGCATGATGCGCGCCGTCTGCCAGTCAGTGATGGTTTTGCCATCAAAGGTAATGGTGCCCTGGGTCGCGCGCGGTTCGCCGCACAGCGTGCCGAGCAGCGTGGTTTTTCCGGCGCCGTTGGCACCAATCAGGGTGACGATTTCGCCCTGATTGATGTAAAGACTGACGTTGTGCAGCGCCTGAATTTTGCCGTAATGCGCACTGACGTTCTCAATGGTTAACATCGCATTTGCCATCTCAGGCCTCTCCTAAATAGGCGCGAATGACATCCGGGTTATTACGAATCTCTTCCGGCGTTCCGTTAGCCAGCGGCGTTCCCTGATTGACCACGTAAATGCGGTCAGAGATGCCCATCACCAGCTTCATATCATGTTCGATCAGCAGCACCGAAACCTTGTGTTCGCCACGCAGTTCCGCAATCAGCGCATCCAGCTCGTGGGTCTCTTTGGGGTTGAGGCCCGCTGCCGGCTCATCCAGCATCAGGATCTCCGGGCGCGTCACCATGCAGCGCGCGATCTCCAGCCGGCGCTGCTGACCATAGGCCAGATTGCCCGCCTGACGGTTAGCCAGGTCGAGTAAGCCGACCCGCTCCAGCCAGGTCGCCGCGCGATCCAGCGCTTCGCTCTCACTGCGGCGAAACGCGGGCGTTTTCAGCAGGCCGGAAAACAGGCCGCTCTTCAGGTGCTGATGCTGTGCCACCAGCAGGTTCTCAATCACCGTCATCTCACGGAACAGGCGTACGTGCTGGAAGGTTCGCACAATGCCCATGCGCGCAATCTTCTGACCCGGCAGGCCTTCCAGATGCTGGTCACGCAATGTGATGCTGCCGCCGGTTGGCTTGTAAAAGCCGGTCAGGCAGTTGAACACCGTGGTTTTCCCGGCACCGTTAGGGCCAATCAGCGAAACGATCTCCTGCGGACGCAGCTCCAGCGCCACATTGTTTACGGCTAACAGACCGCCGAAGCGCATCATCAGGCCTTCAACGGCTAATAAAGGCTGACTCATGCCTCTTCTCCTTGTTTACCGGTTCTGAGCTTCAGATGCGGACGCTTCATCGGCAGCAGGCCCTGCGGACGCCAGATCATCATCAGCACCATCAGGCCACCCAGCACCAGCATGCTGTACTCATTGAGATCGCGCATCAGCTCGCGGGAAACCACCAGCAGAATGGCAGCCAGGATCACCGCGAACTGCGATCCCATGCCACCCAGTACCACAATCGCCAGCACAAAGGCGGACTCGACAAAGGTAAAGGATTCCGGGCTGACAAAGCCCTGGCGCGCCGCGAACAGGCTGCCGGCGAATCCGGCAAAGGCGGCACTGATAGTAAAGGCGGTCAGCTTGATACGGGTCGGGCTGAGGCCCAGAGAGCGACAGGCGATCTCATCTTCACGCAGGGCTTCCCAGGCGCGGCCCAGCGGCATCCGCAACAGCCGGTTGATCACGAACAGCGTCACCACCACCAGCAGCAGCGCCACCAGATAGAGGAAGATGATACGGTCGCTGGGATCGTACTTCAGGCCAAAGAAGTTGTGGAAGGTATCCCAGCCGCCTTCGCGCGGGGTACGCCCGAACTCCAGGCCAAACAGGGTCGGTTTAGGGATCTGGCTGATGCCGTTAGGTCCGCCGGTCAGCGCGGTATTGTTCAGCAGCAGGATACGCACAATCTCACCGAAGCCCAGCGTCACAATGGCCAGATAATCGCCGCGCAGTCGCAGCACCGGGAAGCCCAGCAGCAGACCAAACAGCGCAGCCACGATGCCGGAGAGCGGCAGACACTGCCAGAAGCCAAGGCCGTAGTAGTGGTTCAGCAGCGCAAAGGTGTAGGCACCGATGGCGTAGAAGCCACCGTAGCCCAGCACCAGCAGGCCCGACAGGCCCACCACCACGTTCAGGCCCAGGCCGAGCATCACGTAGATCAGCGTCATCGTGGCGATATCCACGGTGCCGCGTGACACCAGGAAAGGCCAGGCGACGGCGGCGATAATCAGCACCGCCATCACCAGCTTCTGCTTCGGCGTTGAGCCATCAAAGCCCGGCAACACCAGCGACGGACCGGAGACTTTCTTCAGGCTGCTCTGCCAGACCGGACGCAGCAGCTGGAACAGAAACACCACCGCACAGCCTGCGGCGATCCAGTTCCAGCGCACGCTGCCCGCGTTCTGCACCACCAGATTTGTGCCATCCAGCGTCAGGCGCAGTCCCATAAAGAAGGTGGCCAGTATCAGCAGCATCACCGAGGCGATCAGGGCGTTGATAAACGAGGTCTTCATACTTTCTCAACCTCCGGACGACCCAGAATCCCGGTCGGCATCACCAGCAGCACCACAATCAGCAGGGCAAACGAAACCACATCTTTATATTCCGTGCTGAGATAGGCTGACGTCAGCGCTTCAGCGATACCCAGCACCAGTCCGCCAATCATCGCGCCCGGAATACTGCCGATCCCGCCCAGCACGGCGGCGGTGAACGCTTTCATCCCCGCCATAAAGCCGATGAAGGGGTTGATCGAGCCGTAGAACTGGCCCAGCAGCACGCCTGCTACCGCGGCCATCGCGGCCCCGATCACGAAGGTCAGCGAGATCACGCGGTCGGTGTTTATGCCCAGCAGACTGGCCATTTTCAGATCTTCAGCGCAGGCGCGACAGGCGCGGCCCATGCGGGAGTAGCGGATAAAGGTGGTCAGCGCCAGCATCGCCAGGAAGGTCACCACCCAGATAACAATCTGCATGGTTGAGATGGTGGCGGCAAACCCGTTGCTCTCCCCCACCGTCCACTGTCCGGTGATCAGGCTCGGCAGCGCCAGGTCGCGTGAGCCCTGAGTCAGGCTGACATAGTTTTGCAGGAAGATCGACATCCCGATGGCGGAGATGAGCGCAATCAGGCGCTTAGAGGAACGTACGGGCCGGTAGGCCACGCGTTCAATGCTCCAGCCGTAAGCGCTGGAGATAATGACTGCCATCACAAAGCCAGCCGCAATCATCAGCCAGGTGGTGTCGATGCCCATCATCATCAGGGCGGCAATCACGATAAAGGAGACATAGCTACCGATCATGTACACCTCGCCGTGGGCGAAGTTGATCATGCCGATAATGCCGTAAACCATGGTGTAACCGATGGCGATCAGCGCGTAGGTGCTCCCGAGGGTGACACCGTTAAACATCTGCTGAATAAAATAGAGGAACTGCTCGGACATACCTTAACCCTTACTTATCCGATCGCAGGCGATCGGGGTACAAAAAACGCCTGGCAGCGGCGTGCCAGGCGTTCGTGTCGCCGGTCAGTGGAGACCGCTTAGCTGGCCTCCGGCTCACCAGAAAACCGCCTGGTTTACTTCACTGCGGTCGAGGTACCATCGGCATGCCATTTGAAGATGCCGAATTCAAAGCCCTTGAGATCGCCCTTTTCATCCCAGTTCAGGTTGCCCATGACGGTTGGCACCGCAGCCCCTTCTTTGAGGTTCTTCACGATAGCGTCCGGCTCTTCGCTCTTGCTACGTTCCATGCCGGTGGTCAGCGATTGCAGCGCGGCATAGGTGGTCCAGACGAACGGACCGGTCGGATCAAGTTTCTTCGCCTTCAGCGCGTCAACGATCGGTTTGTTGGTTTCAACCTGATCGTAGCGTTTCGGCAGCGTGACCAGCATGCCCTCAGACGCCGCACCGGCAATGTTCGACAGGGAGGCGTTGCCCACCCCTTCTGGTCCCATAAACTGCGTCTTCAGACCGGCCGCCCGCGCCTGACGCAGGATCTGGCCCATCTCCGGGTAGTAGCCGCCGAAATAGACGAAATCGACGTTCTCTTTCTTAAAGCGCGCCACCAGCGTAGAGAAATCTTTGTCGCCTGCGGTGATCCCTTCAAACATGACGATGTTCGCGCCCTGCTTTTTCAGGCTCTCCTGTACGGAACGCGCCAGGCCTTCACCATATTGCTGTTTGTCGTGTACCACGGCGATACGCTGCGGCTTCAGCTCGCTCATAATGTATTTGGCTGCGGTCGGCCCCTGGTCAGAGTCCAGACCGGTGGTGCGCATGATCAGTTTATAGCCGCGGGAAGTCAGGTCAGGTGCGGTCGCCGCCGGGGTAATCATCAGCACGCCTTCATCTTCATAGATGTCAGACGCAGGCTGGGTCGAAGAGGAGCAGAGATGGCCGATAACATAACGGATACCGTCGTTAATCACCTTGTTCGCGACCGCAACGGCCTGTTTCGGGTCACAGGCGTCATCATATTTCACCGCAACCAGTTTGTTGCCGTTAACGCCGCCTTTGGCGTTGATATCTTCAATCGCCTGAGTAGCGCCCGCGAACTGCATGTCGCCGTACTGCGCCACCGGACCTGACATTGCGCCAACAATCGCCACTTTAATATCTTCAGCCAGCGCCGCATGGCTCATCGCCAGTGCTACACATCCCGCCAGTAATGCGCGACCTTTCATTTTCATCCTGACTACCCCATCTGTTTTGTCGTGTATGTTGTGAGTGCGTGCATTGCCAGATAAAGTCGAAAACTGATTGATCATGAAGGAGTTAGCGTACTTTTCTGGCATTTTTTAGTAATAAGGCTTTATTTTTCAGGTTATTAAACAGGATGTTTCTTCTGTAAATCAACTGACATATTCAGAATTGACTGAGTGAAACAGCATAATACACTGGAGGCAATGGCCGGTTTTTCACCACTTTGCCAGCGCATTATGCTGGGTTGATCGCAGGCTTAACCTGTTTACACCTATTATCCTGGCACCCAGGCCATCTTTTGACCTGTTTTATTGATGAAAATGTGGTGGCGCTCTGGTTGTATACTTTCGCTGCACTTTCCCCTTTTTTAGAGGTTTTTGTTATGAAGCTGACTATCCAGCGTTTAACCACGCTGACGCCGCAGGACCACATCGATCTGGGCAAGGTCTGGCCCGATCTGAACATTCAGGAACTGGAACAGCGGCTGGATGAGCGCCATCGTCTCTATGCGGCGCGCTTTAACGATCGGCTGCTGGCGGGGTTACAGCTGGAAATCTCCGGTACGCACGGCAAGATCCACCGGCTGGCGGTGCGTGACGTGACGCGGCGACGCGGTGTGGGCCACTATCTGCTGGAAGAGACGATTGCGCAGAACGGATCGATAGCGGACTGGTGGATTGCCGATGATGGCAGTGACGATCAGCAGGTGCGGGCGGCGTTTATGCAGGCGTGCGGTTTTCGGGCGCAGAGTGACGGCTGGATACGGGCAACAGATGACGCAGAGGGGATGGCGGAAGAGGCGTGACAGTCCGGGGTGACAGAAAGCAGCAGGGGCGACATGCTGTCGCCCCTGTGGGTATTACGCTTCGATCGCCATACGCAGTTTTTTCATGGCGTTCTTCTCCAGCTGCCGGACTCGTTCGGCTGAGACGCCATACTGATCGGCCAGCTCCTGCAGCGTGGTTTTGTTATCTTCGTCCAGCCAGCGGGCGCGGATGATGTGCTGACTGCGCTCATCCAGGCCTTCCATCGCATAGCTCAGCTTGTCAGCGGCGTGTGCGTCCCAGTTATCCTCTTCAATGCCATCAGCAAAGTCAGAGGTCTTATCCTGGAGATAGAGCACCGGGGCCATGGAGCGGCCTTCACTGCTCTCATCGTCGGCAGACATATCAAAGGTCATATCCTGCGCAGCCATACGCGATTCCATTTCACGTACGTCTTTGCTGCTTACGCCCAGCTCACGCGCAACCATCTCAACTTCGTCCTGATTGAACCAGCCCAGACGCTGCTTGGTTTTACGCAGGTTAAAGAACAGCTTACGCTGTGCTTTGGTGGTCGCGACTTTCACGATACGCCAGTTACGCAACACGTACTCGTGAATCTCGGCTTTAATCCAGTGCACGGCGAATGAAACCAGGCGCACGCCAACTTCCGGGTTGAAGCGGCGCACCGCTTTCATCAGGCCGATATTACCTTCCTGAACCAGGTCAGCCTGTGGCAAGCCGTAACCGGAGTAATTACGAGCGATATGAACTACAAAGCGTAGGTGTGACAGGATCAGCGTCTTAGCTGCATCCAGATCGCCCTGGTAATGCAGCCGTTCAGCTAACGCTTTTTCCTCTTCTGCCGACAGCATCGGCCAGGTGTTGGCAGCCCGGACGTAAGAATCCAGGGTACCCGGAGAAGCAATAGCTAAAGTTTGCATTTCTTTGGTCATTCAAACCCTCACAAATTCAATGGAATTGCCGCACATTTCCCTGCGCAGACGATACAGTAAGTCAACGTCGCGCGAAATCCGAAAGCAATCTGTGCTACTTAGAGTGTGAAAGTTATCCACAAGTTCAATTATAGCAGTGAATATTTTACACACAGATGACAGGAAGGGAAGAGGGGAAAGGTCCTCTGCATACACTGTCGGTAGCAGAGGACCATTATAACAAAAAAATGTTGCAGGCGTTTACTGTGGCGTAAATCGGCGTAAATGTTGTACCGTGGCCAGCCAGGCCGCCACCCAGCCGATGATCGCCGCAATCAGCAGCAGCAGCAGCGCTTCATCCCAGGAGAAGCCTTCCAGCGAGAAGGTGGTGCCGAAGACGGTCGCCACGCTGGCAACCACCGACTGCAGGCGCAGCACCAGCACTTCTGACAACAGCAGTGACAGCACCGCGCCGCTGAAGCCCAGCAGCGCCCCGCCATAGAGGAAAGGCCGCAGGATGAAGCCATCCGTCGCGCCGATCAGCTTCTGAACGTTAATGGTGTCACGCCGGGCGAAGATGCTGAGCCGGACGCTGTTGCCGATCACCAGGAACACCGCCACGATCATCAGTACGCCAATCATCGACGCGATCTGCCCCACCAGCCCGGTCAGCGCGGCCAGTCGTGCAAACCAGCTGTCATCCATCCGGACTTCATCCACGCCCTGCACTTTCGTCACGCGGTCGCGCAGGCTTTGCATGGTGTCGGAGTTCTGGAAATTAAGCTTCGGCGTAATAATCGCGACGGCGGGCAGCGGATTCTGCTCCAGCATATCCATCGCGCCGCCAAAGCCTGACCAGTTACGGAACTCGTTCAGCGCCTCTTCGCGCGTCAGGTAGTTGACGTTATCCACCCCTTCCACCTGCTTGAGTTGCGCCACCACATTTTCGGCTGCGCTGTCATCCAGGGTCTTGGAGAGATAGACGGTTAACTGCGGTGCCGGATACCACTGGGTCGCCGCCTGGCTGACGTTTTTCCACACCATGTAGCAGACGCTGGGCAGCGTCAGGGAGATGGCGATCACCATCACCGTCAGCAGCGTAGCCAGCGGCTGACGCCACATATCAGAGAGGGTGCCGCGCAGCGCATAGCGCCACTGCTCCTGCCAGCCACCCTTCAGCGCTTTACTCTTCGACGGCTGCTTTGCTTTCGGTGCCGCCGGACGTTTAATGCGTTTATTGACCATCGTGGCCTCCGTGCAGGCGTCCCTGATTCAGCGTCATCATCCGGTAGTTGCGTCGGGCGATCAGGCCGCTGTCATGCGTTGCCATCAGGACGGTGACGCCAACGCGGTTAAACTCTTCGAACAGGCGCAGAATATCTTCTGACAGCGCGTCGTCGAGGTTACCGGTCGGTTCATCCGCCAGCAGCACCGACGGTTTGTTCACTACCGCACGGGCGATGCCGACACGCTGCTGTTCACCACCAGAAAGCTGAATCGGATAACTTTTCGCTTTGTCGAGCAGACCCACTTTATCGAGCGCGGCCGACACGCGACGACGGATATCTTCGCCACTGGCACCCGAGATAATCAGCGGGATCGCCACGTTGTCATAGACCGAGCGATCCATCAGCAGGTGGTGGTCCTGGAAGATCATGCCGATCTGACGACGCAGAAACGGCACTTCACTGTTCCGCAGACGGGAAATGTCATGGCCACTGAACCAGATTTTTCCGGCACTCGGGCGCTCAATGCCACAAATCAGCTTCAGCAGGGTACTCTTACCGGCACCGGAGTGGCCGGTGAGAAACGCCATTTCGCCGGGGCGCAGATGGAAATCTACCCCCTGCAGCGCCTGACGTCCGCCGAGATATGCCTTACTGACCTCTTCAAAGCGAATCATCCTAATTAGTCCTCTCGGGCAAACAGTGCCTCAATAAAATCGTCCGCCTTAAACGGTCGTAAATCTTCAATGCCTTCACCGACACCAATGTAGCGAATCGGAATACCGAACTGATCGGCCACCGAGAAGATCACGCCGCCTTTAGCGGTGCCATCCAGTTTGGTGAGCGCAATACCGGTCAGGCCGACCGCTTCGTTAAACAGCCGGGCCTGGCTGACCGCATTCTGTCCGGTGCTGGCGTCCAGCGTCAGCATCACTTCGTGAGGCGCGGACTCATCCAGCTTTTTCATCACGCGGGTGATTTTTTTCAGCTCTTCCATCAGGTGCGATTTGTTCTGCAGACGCCCGGCGGTGTCGGCAATCAGCACATCCACGCCGCGCGATTTCGCCGCCTGAATCGCATCGAAGATCACCGAGGCGGAATCTGCGCCGGTGTGCTGGGCAATCACCGGAATGTTGTTGCGCTGGCCCCACACCTGCAGCTGCTCAACCGCTGCCGCACGGAAGGTATCGCCCGCCGCTAACATCACGGATTTGCCTTCGGCCTGATACTGGCGCGCCAGCTTACCGATAGTGGTGGTTTTCCCCACGCCATTGACGCCCACCATCAGGATCACAAACGGTGTTTTGCCTGAAACGTCCAGCGGCGCGTCGACTTTGGCGAGAATCGACGCCATCTCTGCCTTCAGCAGGCCATAGAGCGCTTCCGCGTCGCGCAGCTGCTTGCGGTTTGCCTGCTGGGTCAGATGCGTAATGATGCGGCGCGTGGTATCGACACCTACATCCGCAATCAGCAGCTGCTCTTCCAGCTCATCAAACAGATCGTCATCAATCTTTTTGCCCCGGAACAGGCTGATGAAACCGGAACCGAGGTTCTGACGGGTTTTCACCAGGCTGCGTTTCAGGCGGGCAAAGAAGCCCTCTTTGGCGGGACGCTCCTGCTCCTGGGCGATGAATGGCGCAGCGGCCAGCGGCAGATCGCTGACGGTATCAGAGGCGCTCTCGTCCGCCGGTTCCTCAGCGATCACCTCCGCGTCGGCCAGCGCCAGCGCGGTCAGCTCTTCCTCGCTCAGCGGCGCGTCGGCCTCGCCGGGCAGGGTTTCCGTATCCGCATCGTCCTCTGCCCGTGCGGCAGAATCCTGCTCGCTGTACAGGGCATCCGCGTCGCTATGCGGCGTGTCGATAATCTCTGCGTCACCCAGCGCCAGCGCGGTCAGCTCCGCTTCGCTCAGCGGAGCCACGGCGTCATCCGGTGTCGTTTCAACGACGGCGGCATCGCCCAGTGCCAGCGCCGTCAGCTCCTCGTCACTTAACGGTGCGTCTGAGGAGACGGCATCCTCAACCGGCATGACCACCGCGTCGGCGTCAATGACCGGCGCGTCGTCATGTTCAGGTGCAGCAGATTCAGTGATAGCGTCAGATTCGGTAACGACAGATCCAGCGTCATCCAGCGCCGCCGGTGCCGCTTCAGATGGCGCGGCCGCGGTCACGTCCGCCTCATGCTGCTCGCTGGCCACCGTTTCGGTAATGGCAACCGTCTCTTCCGCCTGTGCTTCTGCCTGACTTAAAGCCGGGGCTTCCTGTTCTGGCTGCTGCTGAGCGGGTTCTGCGACCTGTTGTGTCTGCTCTTCCGCTGCAGGTTGTTTCTCTTCCTCTTTGCCAAATCCCAGCCAGGAAAAAAAGCCACGTTTTTTCTCTTTTGCCATTGTGTGACTACACTCCTCGATGGCTTTGTCCCGGTCGCGCAGGGTTTCCAGGGGTAAATCAATGAAAGTTGGTCATCGCCAGACCGGCGTAAACCGCAGAATAATGCATGACTTCAGCAACTCAGTAGTCTAACACTTTCCAGCCAGCTCACCACAGCACCCTTTTTTAACGTTTCTTCTCACCGATTCGCCCGTTAAACTACGCAACAAATTATGACGAGTTGTGAGCAAGATGAATAAAAACCCCCGCAGTACAGGCGGAACCGGGCAGATCCGTATCATTGGCGGCCAGTGGCGCGGACGTAAATTGCCGGTGCCGGACAGTGCCGGACTGCGCCCCACCACCGACCGGGTGCGAGAGACGCTGTTTAACTGGCTGGCCCCGGTGCTGCCCGAGGCGCGCTGCCTCGACTGCTTTGCCGGAAGCGGCGCATTAGGCCTGGAAGCGCTGTCACGCTATGCTGGATCGGCGACCCTGCTGGAGCTGGAACGTCCGGTGGCGCAGCAGCTGACAAAAAATCTGCAGACTCTGCGCGCCAGCAACGGCACCGTCATCCAGACCAATACGCTAAACTGGCTGGCGCAGCCGGGCGAACCCTTCGATGTGGTGTTTATCGACCCGCCGTTTCGTCAGGGATTGCTGGCCCAGACGCTGCAGTTGCTGGAGCAGAATCACTGGCTGGCCGATCAGGCGCTGATTTATGTCGAGAGCGAAGTGGAAAATGGCGCACCGCCGGTGCCGCCAGCGTGGGATCTTTATCGCGAGAAAATAGCCGGACAGGTGGCTTATCGTTTGTATCAACGTCAACAGGAGACGCAGGATGTTACTTAATTTGGGGCGTCTGTTGATGCTTTGCGTGTGGGGATTTTTACTGGCTAACGTGGTGCATCCCTACCCGAAACCGCTGACTTACTTTATCAACGTGGCGCTGTTCTTCATGATCATGATGCACGGTCTGCAGCTGGTATTGCTGCGCGCCACGCAGACTAAAGACGCGCCGCCTATCGATCGCGTCACCCAGATCAAAGTCTTTCTGTTCGGGGTTTTCGAGCTGGTCGCCTGGCAGAAGAAACATTTCCCGCGCAAAAAATAGTGCCGGGCGGGCGTCACGCCCGCCAGTTACTGCACGGGCGTGAAGCTGATAAAGCGCGTGCCCTGCATCTTCAGTTCGCCCTTCGCCCCTTTATCCAGCTGATGGTACTCCGCCTCTTTAATCTGCACCTTAATATCGCTGGCCCCGTTCAGCGGATGAAACAGGGCTTCATACCGCATCTCTTCGCCGGCGATCACTTCCCGCTGCCGTGAACGGCGATTGGGTGCCGGAAATTCCCGTTTGGTTCTGACTTCAGCCTGCAACGCCCGCACCGGTGACGCGTCATTGACCGCGCCTTCGCGGCGTTGCTTGATGAACTGACGCGTGGCCAGCACGGCGATAACCGCCAGGACGATAATAAAAATCAGCGGGGGTTTACTCATGGTGAATCTGTGCCTGAGGAGATGATGAAACAGGGAGCAAAGGATACAACCAGAGTTGCCTGATTGTCACATCTCTGAGGCGTAACCTAAACTGGAAGGGATATTTTGGGATCTTTCATCATTCTGAATAAAAAAGGGAGAAACAATGCTCTGGTCTTTCCTCGCTGTCCTTTTCTCCGGCTGGCTCTATGTCGATGCCACCTATCGCGGCCCGCAGTGGCAACGCTGGTTGTTTAAACCGGTCACCCTGCTGCTGCTGGTGGGTCTGGCCTGGCAGGCACCGGTGCTGCAGACCACGGACTACCTGATTCTGGCGGGGCTGATCGCAACCCTGATCGGTGATGCGTTGACGCTGCTGCCGCGTCAGCAGATGCTCTATGCCGTAGGGGCCTTTTTCCTGTCGCATCTGCTCTATACGCTCTGCTTCGCCGCCAGCATGACCATGACCTTCTTCTGGCCGATCCCGCTGACGCTGCTGATCATCGGTGTCGCCCTGATTGGCGTGCTGTGGAGCCGACTGGAAGATCTGCGCTGGCCCGTCTGCACCTTCATCGGCATGACCCTGGTCATGACCTGGATCGCCACCGAGCAGTACTTCTTCCGTCCGACGGATTACAGCTTCTCCATCATGGTGGGTTCAGCGCTGCTGCTGCTGGCAAACATCATCTGGTTTGTCTCTCACTACCGTCGTCGCTTCACCGCCGACAGCGCCATCGTCGCCGCCTGCTATTTTGCCGGTCACTTTATGATCGTGCGCTCCTTGTGGGTGGTGTGATAAAAGCGGCTTGACTCTGGAGTCCACTCCAGAGTGTAGGATAAGGGATGAGCTGCATGGCTCATCCCGCTCTTCTTACGCTCCGGAGGTCATATGCACCAACATCACGCCTGTGGCTGCGGCAAACCCCGTGCCAGTCACGCTGCAGCAAAACCGCTGTGCCAGGTTCGCCAGGCCCGTCCCCTCTCCCTTTCTGTTCATGCTGCGACACCCGTAACGGCTGATACGGCAGGCTGCTGCTGTGAAAGCAACAGCAGCCCTGGCACGGAGGCCGACGCCGCAGAGGAAAGCGACCGGCGAGACGCCGGTTACCCCTTTAGCTGGCAGGTCAGCGGGATGGATTGCCCCGGCTGCGCCCGCACCATTGAGACGGCCGTGCGCCAGATAAGCGGCGTCACCGACGCCCGCGTCCTGTTCAGCAGTGAGAAGCTCGTCGTCAGCGCCAGCCAGGATGTCCGGAACGCTGTCGAACAGGCGGTCAGGAAAGCCGGATTTGAGTTGACGGCCTCATCAGCCTCCTCAGTCACTCCCGCCGCCCGTCCGGGCTGGCAGCAAAACCGGATGCTGCTTTTACTGGCGCTGCTGGTACTGCTCAGCAGCGTTCTCGGCCAGTTCGCACCCGCCTGGGGCGATCGGCTGTTTGTGCTGACCACGCTCATCGGGCTGGCACCGGTGGCACGCGGCGCCTGGCAGCGCCTGCGCAGCGGATCGCCGTTTACCATCGAAACATTAATGACGCTGGCGTCGGCGGGCGCGCTGATCATTGGCGCCCACGCCGAAGCGGCGATGGTGCTGCTGCTGTTTCAGCTGGGTGAACAGCTGGAAGGCTATGCCGCCGCCAGAGCGCGCAGCGGGGTGACCCGCCTGATGGCGTTACGGCCTGAATCCGCGATCCGCCTGCAACGGGGTCAGCGCACGGAAGTTCCCCTCACGGCGCTGCGCCCCGGCGATCGGATTGAAGTGGCGGCGGGCAGCCGACTGCCGGTCGACGGCCGGTTAATCAGCCCGCTCGCCAGCTTCGATGAGAGCGCGCTGACCGGTGAGTCACTGCCGGTCACGCGAGCCAGCGGCGAAACGATTCCTGCCGGTGCCACCAGCGTGGATCGCCAGGTGGAGCTGGAAGTGGTGTCGGAACCGGGTGAAAGCGCTATTGACCGTATCCTGCAGCTGATTGAAGAGGCGGAGACACACCGTGCCCCGGTCGAGCGCTTTATCGACCAGTTCAGCCGTCTCTACACGCCGCTGGTGATGCTGCTGTCGCTGCTGGTGATGGTGGTGCCGCCCCTGCTCGGCGCAGGCGACTGGCAGCCGTGGATCTACAAAGGCCTGACCCTGCTGCTGATCGGCTGTCCCTGTGCGCTGGTGATCTCCACCCCTGCGGCCATTACCTCCGGGCTGGCGGCAGCAGCACGGCAGGGTGCGCTGATCAAAGGCGGCGCGGCGCTGGAGCGGCTGAGTTCGCTGCGCAGAGTCGCGTTTGATAAAACCGGCACCCTGACGCCGGGCAAGCCGCAGCTGACGCAGATCCTGCGGTTTGGCGCGGCCAGTGAAGCGGAGATGCTGGCGCTGAGCGCCGCAGCCGAACAGGGAGCGACCCATCCGCTGGCCAGCGCCATTGTGGCGGCCGCCCAGGCGCGTCATCTGCCGATGCCGGATGCACGGGATCAGCAGGTTCTGGCCGGACGCGGCATCCGGGCCCGGGTAGCAGAGCAGCAGATTGAACTGCTGACGCCCGCTCATGCGCCAGGGCTGACCGCACAGCAGCGCAGGCAGATTTCACAGCAGGAGGAGGAAGGTAACACCCTGGTGGTGCTGATGCGCGACGGTGAGGCGCTGGGTGCGCTGGCATTGCGCGATCGGCTGCGCAGCGATGCAGTGGCGGCCATTCAGGGGCTGAACCGGCTCGGCATTGAGAGCCTGATGCTGACCGGCGATAACCCGCGCGCCGCCGCGACGCTCGCCCGCGAGCTGGGGATCGATTATCGCGCCAGCCTGCTGCCCGCCGATAAAGTGGCCGCTATCCGTGAGCTGAGTCAGCAGCAGCCGCTGGCGATGGTCGGGGATGGCATCAATGATGCACCGGCAATGAAAGCAGCAACGCTGGGCATTGCCATGGGCAGCGGCACCGATGTGGCACTGGAAGCGGCCGATGCGGCGCTGACGCGGAATCAGCTCACGCAACTGGCCCCGATGATTGCGCTGGCGCGCCGGACACGCCGCATTATCCGTCAGAATATCGGCATTGCGCTGGGGCTGAAGGCGATTTTTCTGGTCACGACCCTGCTGGGCCTGACCGGACTCTGGCTGGCGGTGCTG
Organism: Type-F symbiont of Plautia stali; assembly: GCF_059731105.1. NCBI lineage: Bacteria > Pseudomonadati > Pseudomonadota > Gammaproteobacteria > Enterobacterales > Enterobacteriaceae > Type-F symbiont of Plautia stali. The sequence continues at coordinate 3,815,089 of NZ_AP035909.1, forward strand.
GCGGATTCCGGTGCGACCGCGCTGGTGACGGCCAACGCGCTGCGCCTGCTGCGCCACCGCGACTGAGCGCGCAGCGCTGGCCAGGGGCCGGGGATAACAGCGGCCGGTGCGGCTGGGGTTATCCCGCCATCCCTTTGCGGATCAGAAACTGATAGGGCAGCGTCTCCGTCTGCTGCGCCAGCAGACCATGTTCCATAAAGCGGCAAAAGCCGGGAATATCGCGGGTTGTGGCGGGATCGTCGGCAATGATCAGTAAGGTCTCACCCTCCTGCAGGCCACGTACGGTTTTGCGCACCATCATCACCGGCTCCGGGCAACGCAGGCCGCGGGCATCCAGCTGATGGTCGGCAGAGGAAAAAAGATCGCTCATATTCAACTCGCTTCAGGTCAGGGGCGCTCATTCTAGCGCGTGCTGACCGTGACGCAAGGCGATAACGATTGCGCTAAAATTAACCATTGCATAAAAAGCACAACGCGGTAATATGCCGCCGCTTTTTGCTCATAAAACTGCCTGGCACCGCCCGAACGGTGTCCCGCAATGGGTTCCCTCACCCCAACATTAAAAAGGTTGACTATGCTCGCATTTTCTTCGCGTCAGCGCATGCATGCGCTTTTCTGGTTGTCGCTGTTTCACCTGCTGGTGATCACATCGAGCAACTACCTGGTTCAGCTGCCTGTTTCTGTCTTTGGCTTCCACACCACGTGGGGCGCGTTCAGCTTCCCGTTTATCTTCCTGGCGACCGATCTCACCGTGCGTATTTTTGGCGCACCGCTGGCCCGTCGTATTATCCTGGCGGTGATGATCCCGGCGTTGTTTATCTCTTACGGCGTTTCGTCGCTGTTTTATCAGGGAGAGTGGCAGGACTGGCAGGCACTGAAAGAGATGAACCTGTTCGTGGCCCGCATCGCCTGCGCCAGCTTTATGGCCTACGCACTGGGGCAGATCCTCGACGTTCACGTCTTCAACCGCCTGCGCCGCCTGCCGCAGTGGTGGGTCGCACCGGGCTGCGCCATGTTCCTGGGAAATATCAGCGATACGCTGGCCTTCTTCTTTATCGCCTTTTATAAAAGTCCCGATGCGTTTATGGCGCAGCACTGGGTGGAGATTGCGCTGGTGGATTACAGCTTCAAGGTGCTGATCTGCATGGTCTTCTTCCTGCCCGCTTACGGTGTGCTGCTTAACGCCGCGCTGAAACGTCTGGCTGAGCGCCAGACTGCCCGCCAGGTAAATTTCGGCTAATCCGCCATACATTTTTCCGCCATTACCCGCTAAGATCTTCTGACAATCATCAGGTTGCGTTTGCAGCCTGATTCCTGTTGTACTGATGCCTGACCGGAAATTTAAAAAGGGATTCTGATGCGTAACCTGGTGAAATATGTAGGAATGGGCTTACTGGTTCTGGGCTTAGCGGCCTGCGATCAGAAGAAAGATGACGCGGCGAATGACAACGGCGTCAGCGCCAGTCAGTCGGCGCAAACCGTGACGCTGATGGATGGCAAACTGAGCTTCTCACTGCCGCCAGGCATGTCAGACAAAAGCGGCAAACTGGGTTCGCAGACGACCAATATGCATGTCTATGCGGATGAAACCGGAGCCCGCGCCATCATCGTGATTGCCGGTGAGCCGACCAGCGAAGCGCTGGATGTGCTGTCGCAGCGTATGGAGCAGCAGCAGCGTAACCGCGACCCGCAGCTGCAGGTGGTGTCGAACAAAGCGGTAACGCTGAAAGATCAGCCTGCTCAGCAGCTGGATACGGTGATCTCTGCCAACAACCAGACCTCCTGGTCTTCGGTGGTACTGGCGAAGGTGGACGGCAAGCTGGTGACGCTGCAGATTACGCTGCCAGGCGATAATCAGCAGCAGGCGCAGAGCGATGCTGACAACATCGTGAAGAGCATCTCGCTGAAATAAGCCGATCGCTGGCCTCTCTGCATTGCAGGGAGGCCAGCATTCTCAGAGCTGTTTATAACCCCGCATTCTCACGAATATATTTTCGCGCTTTGACCGCATATTCAAACGGATTAGCCAGTGCCGGGTCCTGCTCCGCTTCCACGACCATCCAGCCCTGATAGCCATACTCATCCAGAATTTTAAACACCGGCTTAAAGTCGATTACGCCATCACCCGGAACGGTGAAGGTGCCCTTTTTCACCCCCTCCAGGAAGGAGAGATGATTCTCGCGAACCGCCGCGACCACCTCATCACGTACATCCTTGAGATGAACATGGAAGATGCGCGGCAGATAGTTCTCCAGCACCGCCAGCATCTGCTGCTGTGACCCCTCGGAGTAGTAGATGTGGCCGGTGTCATAGAGCAATCCGACCCGATCGTCAGTCATGGCCATAAAGCGGTCAATCTCTTCGGTGGTCTGAATGCCGGTGCCCATGTGGTGATGCAGCGTGACGCGCATCCCCTTCTCTGCCGCGAGGCGTGCCAGTTCGTTGTAGCCGTCGGCCGTTAACTGCCACTCCTCATCACTGAAAATGGGTTTCTGCTCAAACACCGCCAGCGGGGTGCCCTGAATACTTTTGCTCTGCTCAGAACAGCCAATCACCCGCGCCCCCATCGCATGGAGAAAGTTCATGTGATTGATGAACTCATCGATGGTTTTTGCTTTATCGCCGTTGGCGAAGAAGGTACTGAACCAGGCGTTGCAGATTTCGATGCCGCGGATATCGAGCATCGGTTTCAGGATCGCCGGATCGCGCGGGTATTTGCTGCCCACTTCGCTGCCAGTAAAGCCCGCCAGCGCCATCTCACTGACGGTCTGCTGAAAGGTGTTTTCATGGCCGAGATCTGGCATGTCATCGTTGGTCCAGCCAATCGGCGCGATCGCCAGTTTTACATTTTCTTTGTTCATCATCTTATTCCCGGACGGAGCGCGGCGAGGCCGCATACAGGGCTGAATCAGCGATAGAAATCAGGACGTGGCGGCATCTCTACCGGCTCAATCGCCCCGCTGTTCTGCGCTTTGATGCAGGCATCGGCGGCCACCGAGGCGGCAAAACCATCCCAGGCCGAAGGGCCGGTCAGTTGGCCTGCTCTGATGTCATTAATAAAGGCCTGCAGCTCCACGTCATACGCCTCGATAAAACGATCTTTCCAGTCGACCAGGATCGTGTTCGACAGGCGCGCCTCTTTGCGCAGCTGCACGGAGGAGGGTTCGGGCAGACGCGCAATGCCCTCCTCCCCCACCACTTCACACTGGATGTCGTAGCCGTAGGCGCAGTTCACAAAAATCTCGACGTCGATGCGCACCCCTTTCCGGGTTTCGAACAGAACGATCTGTGGATCTTTCAGCTGCCCATGCGTCTTCGATGTGACGCGCGGGAAGACCACCTGCACCGTTTTGTAGTCATCATTTGTCAGCCAGCGCAGCACATCCAGCTCATGGATCAGGGTGTTAGTGATCGCCATCGGCGTGGTGTAGTTCTCCGGCACCGTCGGGTTGCGGTGCGCGCAGTGCAGCATCAGCGGCTCACCAATATCGCCATCGGTGATCACTTTTTTCAGCGCGCGGTAGCCCGCATCGTAAGGCCGCATAAAGCCGACCTGCACCAGCCGTTTTCCCGCCTTCATCTCCGCCTCCACCACCCGGCGGCAGCCTTCGGCACTCATCGCCAGCGGCTTCTCGCAGAACACCGGCTTTCCGGCGGCAATCGCCGCCAGGGTGAACTCTTCATGGGTGGGGTCCCATGAGGTGACCAGCACCGCCTCGACATCCGGTGACTGAATCACGTCGTGACCGTTCTGGAAAACCTCCGCTTCAATGTTCAGGCGCTGCAGGGCGGCACGCGCACCCTCGACATTAATGTCAGAGACCGCCACCACCTGTGCCCCCTGCAGCACATGGCTGCAGCGACGAATATGTTCCTGACCGATTGCACCTGTACCGATGACGCCAAGTTTCAAAGTCATAATTACACCTGTGTAGGGTTCGTACGGAGAAGAGGAAAACGGGCCGCGATACGGCCCTGACATTAATATTTTCGCGCCTGGCCGAGATGCGTGTTGAGCTTGTCCGCTACCGCCTGGGCGCGTTCGGTCTGCGAAGCCTGCGCTACCCCGACATGCCACCAGCTGAAATATTTGTGGATCATGGTTTTTGGCAGCACTTTGATGTCGATAAGGGTAGAAACCGTCTGGGTGCGGGCATCTTCCAGCGCCGCCCTGAGCTCTTCAAGCGTGGTAACCCGGTAGGTTTTACAGCCATAGCCTGCGGCAATCGCGGCGAAATCGACCGGGATAAAGCCGCCATCGAGCCTGCCCCCTTCCGGGTTGCGGAAGCGGAACTCGGTGGTGAAGCTGTCCATGCCATGTTCCATCTGCAGGTTATTGATGCAGCCGTTGGTCATGTTATCCAGCAGCACCACGTTGATCTTCGCCCCCTCCTGAATGGAGGTAACCAGTTCGGAGTGCAGCATCATGAAGGAGCCATCCCCGACCAGCGCATAGACCTCACGCTGCGGCTGGGCGAGCTTCACGCCCAGCGCGGCATTGACCTCATAGCCCATGCAGGAGTAGCCATATTCGACGTGGTAGGCGTTGTAATCTTTGGTGCGCCAGACGCGCTGCAGGTCACCCGGCAGGCTGCCCGCCGCCGCCACCACCACTGCCTCTTTGGGCAGCTGTTCATTCAGGGTGCCAAGCACGCTGCTCTGCGTCAGCCAGGAGTGGGTCAGCTGGTTAAACTCAGCAAACACCGCGTCGCGGTCGAGATGATCCGCAATCTCCGGCACAAAGTCGCCATCATGCCAGGCCACCTGATAGACGCGCTGCGTCTCTTTCAGCAGCTGGCTCTGCGCCTCTTCAATCTGGCTGCCCCAGTCGTTACTGTAGTGCTGTGATGCCAGCCCGGCGGTGAGCGCTGTCAGCCCCTCACGGGCATCGGCCAGCAACTGCACGCCATCCAGCTTGTAGCTGTCGAAGTTGCTGACGTTGATGTTCAGGAAGCTGACATCAGGATGGCGGAAAATCCATTTGGAGGCGGTGGTGAAGTCGGTGTAGCGGGTGCCGATGCCGATCACCAGATCGGCCTCTTTCGCCAGCAGGTTAGCGGCCAGCGAGCCGGTTTCACCGACGCCGCCGACATTCAGCGGATGGTCAGAAACCAGCGTGCCCTTGCCCGCCTGGGTTTCCGCAAAGGGGATCTGATAGCGCTCGGCAAACTGGCGCAGCGCCTCACCCGCCTCAGAATATTTCACCCCGCCGCCGCAGATAATGAGCGGTTTACGCTTGCGGGAAATCAGGGTCAGCGCATCCGCCAGCTGCGCGGCGACGGGCAGGCGGCGATCGAGCCGGTGCACCCGTTTCTGGAAGAAGTAGTCGGGGTAATCCCAGGCTTCGCCCTGCACATCCTGCGGCAGCGACAGGGTAACCGCACCGGTTTCAGCGGGATCGGTCAGCACCCGCATGGCGTTAATACAGGCGGACATCAGCTGCTCCGGACGGCTGACGCGGTCCCAGTATTTGCTGACCGCGCGGAACGCATCGTTGGTGCTGATGCTGAGGTCGTAGCTCTGTTCAATCTGTTGCAGCACCGGATCGGGCTGGCGCGTGGCGAAGACGTCGCCGGGCAGCAGCAGCAGAGGAATGCGGTTGGCCGTCGCGGTGCCCGCGGCGGTGATCATGTTGGCTGCACCCGGTCCCACTGACGAACTGCAGGCGATAATCTGCCGGCGCAGCGACTGGCGGGCAAAGCCCGTAGCGGCATGGGCCATCCCCTGCTCATTACGCCCCTGCCAGACCACCAGATCGCCGCTATCCTGTTCCAGCGCCTGGCCCAGCCCCAGCACGTTGCCATGACCGAAGATGGCGAAGATGCCTTTGACGAATTTCGTCTCAGTGCCATCAACATCAATGAACTGGTTATCCAGAAATTTAACCAGCGCCTGTGCCGTGGTCAGTCTGATTGTGCCCATATGCTTTTCCTTTACATGCTGGCGGACCCCGACTCCCGTAACACCGCGCCAGGCGCTGTCATCGGCGGAAAAGGCGACCGGAATAACTGAAACGTGAGGCGATTATAAACAAATATATTTTTCATAAAACACGCTTACAGAAGAAACATTTCATTTTGCGAGTGAGATCAAATTTAGCCGCTGCGACAGCCCCGGCGGGCTGTCGCGAGGGTGAAAAGCGGAACGTTTAGCCATGAGCCGGGTACGATAAAAAAATTCATTCCGTTTCCACCGCCTGGCTGAACGGCAAGCCAGCAGGTGCGTTCGCCTTCATACCCCTGCTGCAGCGGGCATCATCCTCTCAGCAAGCAGGCGGAGAGAGGAGATTCAGGATTTTTACCTGGTTCACAAATTTGCGATGGATATTTCATTTCACATTGAATGTGGAATTTTTATTCCTCATACTGCCCTCATCGCCAGTCAGGCTCTTACAGACCCGAACGCAGCGCGCATCTGACGTCGCGCGTTTTGCCCGCCGGCTCTGCCAGTCACAGAAGGAAACCACAGGTATGAATGCACAACAGAAGCCGCTTGATGTGATTTGTATCGGGCGTATTGCCGTTGATTTTTATGGTCAGCAGATTGGAGCACGGCTGGAAGATGTCACCTCCTTTGCGAAGTATCTGGGCGGATCGTCAGGCAACGTCGCCTATGGCACCGCGATTCAGGGGCTGAAATCGGCCATGCTGGCGCGGGTCGGGGATGAGCACAATGGTCGCTTTCTGCGTGAAGAACTGCAGCGCGTCGGCTGTAACACGGATGCGCTGATTACCGATCCGCGGCGCCTGACCGCGCTGGTGATCCTCGGCATCAAAGATGAAGAGACTTTTCCGCTGATTTTCTACCGCGATAACTGCGCGGATATGGGCCTGGTGCCGGATGACGTGGATGAGGCTTTCATTACCTCAGCCCGCGCCGTGGCGGTGACCGGAACCCACCTCTCCCATCCGCAGACCCGTGAAGCGGTGCTGAAAGCGCTGCAGATTGCCCGCCAGAACGGCCTTCGCACCGCGCTGGATATCGATTACCGCCCGGTATTATGGGGGCTGACCTCGCCGGGTGACGGTGAAACGCGTTTCATTGAATCCTCCCAGGTGACGCAGCAGTTGCAGGAAGTGGTGCACTATTTCGATCTGATCGTGGGCACCGAAGAGGAGTTTCACATCGCCGGTGGCAGCACGGACACCCTGACCGCGCTGAAAAATGTGCGTCAGGCGAGTCAGGCGACGCTGGTCTGCAAACGCGGTCCGCTGGGTTGCGTGGTGTTTGAGGGAGCGATCCCGGATAGCTGGGAAGAGACCCGCCTGCACACCGGCGTGCGCGTCGACGTACTCAACGTGCTGGGTGCAGGTGACGCCTTTATGTCGGGACTGCTGCGCGGCTGGCTGAATGATGAAGGCTGGGAGCAGGCGTGCCGTTACGCCAATGCCTGTGGGGCGCTGGTGGTCTCACGCCACGGTTGTGCACCCGCCATGCCGACCAAAGCCGAACTGGATGATTTCCTGAGCCGCGACGATGCGGTGAAGCGCCCCGATCTCGACAGCCGTCTGAATCATCTGCACCGGGTCACCACCCGCAAACAGCAGTGGCCGGAGCTGAATGTTTTTGCCTTTGACCACCGCAAGCAGCTGGCAGAGATGGCACAGGAGGCGGGCGTGGATGCCAGCCGGATCCCGCCGCTGAAGCTGCTGCTGCTGAAAGCCGCTCAGCAGGCTGCCGAAGAGGCGGGGTTAGAGAATAAAAGCGGGATTCTGGCGGATACCACCTACGGGCAGAAAGCGCTAAATGCGATTACCGGTAAGCAGTGGTGGATTGGCCGTCCGATTGAGCAGCCCGGCTCACGTCCGCTGCGTCTGGAGCATGGCAATATCGGTTCGCAGCTGATCGACTGGCCCGCCGAGCATGTGGTGAAGTGTCTGGTGTTTTACCATCCTCACGACAGCGCAGAACTGCGCAAAGAGCAGGATGATCTGATACTCGACGTCTGGCAGGGCTGTAACAAAAGCGGCCATGAGCTGCTGCTGGAAGTGATCCTGCCTGAGAGCAATCCGGACAGGAATGAAGCGCATTACGTGGACATTCTGCGCCATTTTTACTCTCTGGGCATCCAGCCTGACTGGTGGAAACTGCCGCCGCTGTCCGCAGCGTGCTGGGAGGCGATCGGGACGCTGATTGAGCAGCAGGACCCGTACTGTCGCGGCATTCTGCTACTGGGTCTGGATGCGCCCGAAGAGACGCTGAAAGCGGGTTTTGCCGCAGCGGCCAGCGCGCCCTGGGTAAAAGGCTTTGCGGTGGGCCGGACTATTTTTGGTCAGCCTTCACGCGAGTGGCTGCAGGGGGAACTGGACGATCAGGCGCTGATTGCGCGCGTCAAAGGAAACTATCTGCGGCTGATTGAATACTGGCGCGCGGCGCGCGCCTGATGCTGTTCTGCTAAAAGCCGCTTTGAGAAAGTGCAGACGCCGGGAACACGGTCAGATCGGAAAGACGCGACACCCGCCATCCATGGCATGCTCGGCCCGCGTCATCCCTGACGCGGGACGCTTTCCTCTTCTGACCGTGTTCCCTGCTCATCTGGCTGATGCGTTGTTGCCAGATAGATCCTGACCGCATTTCTCACCCGCCACAGATATTTAACGCCGGTTTTCACCCGCTTATCGCCTGTGAAGAGGCGCATACCGGGCTCTCAAGCCAATCTGTGAACCATTTCATAAAGCCATGAAATAAACCGCGCGATTGACGCAAACAAATGAAATTTTCCATCCATCTGATACTATAGCGCTCATTATACAGCCATTATTCTAATTATTCGGGCAGAAGTGATGAACAATAATCCCACCCAACTTTCTCTGTTGCAGGACGATATTCGTCGCCGCTACGAAACGTTGAGCAAACGTCTTAAACAGGTTGCGCGCTACATTCTTGATAACAGTAACAGTATTGCGTTTGATACCGTCGCCTCGATTGCCCAGCAGGCCGATGTGCCCCCCTCTACCCTGATTCGCTTTGCTAATGCTTTTGGCTTCAGCGGTTTCAACGAAATGAAACAGGTTTTTCGTCAGCACCTGATGGAAGAGACGGTCAACTACACCGAGCGTGCGCGTCTGTTCCGTCAGACATCCACCGATGACAACGCCAGCGCCCCTGAGAGTCCGTCAGAGATCCTCAACGTCTTTACGATGGTAAACAGCCAGGCGCTGCAGCAGCTGGCGATGCAGGTGAATCCTGAACAGCTGAACAAGGCGGTAAAACTGCTGAGCGAGGCAGAGAATATCTATGTGATTGGCCTGCGCCGCTCCTTCAGCGTCGCCTCCTATCTGGTCTACGCGCTGCGTCATCTGGAGCGGCGCGCGTTTTTGATTGATGGCCTGGGCGGGATGTTTACCGAGCAGCTCAGCCTCGTTAACCCTAAAGATGTGGTGATTGCCATCAGCTATTCACCCTATGCGCGTGAAGCGGTCGAAGTGGTGGAGATGGGCGCCCGACGCGGCGCACATCAGATTGCGATTACCGACAGCCAGGTCAGTCCGCTGGCCGCCTTCAGCGACGTCTGCTTTGTCGTGCGTGAAGCCCAGGTGGATGGCTTCCGTTCGCAGGTTGCCTCTCTCTGCCTGGCGCAGACGCTGGCGGTGTCGCTGGCGCTCAACAACGTCGGCACCAGCTGATTTCAGGGCGCAAAAAAGGGCAGCATGACCCGCTGCCCTCATAGCTGAGCGACTGCTTTTCTGACGCCGCCGTGGGCTAGGTGTTACGCGGATAATTCTCGCTGTTCACCCAGGCGTGATCTTTCTCCCAGGTAAACTTCCACAGCCGCACAGGCCCCGCCATCACGTTCAGATAGTAGTTGTTGTATCCCGCCAGCGTCGCAACCGGATGATAGCCGCGCGGCACCATCACCACATCGCGATTGTAAGGTGCCATACAGGCATCCAGTGAGCGATCGTCGGTATAAACGCGCTGCATGGCGAAGCCGGGTTCCGGATCGAAACGGTGATAGTAAGTCTCTTCCAGAAGGGTTTCGTTTTCACTCTCTTCATCATGCTTGTGGCTGGGGTAAGAGCTGGTGTCGCCCTCATTGGTATAAACCTCGACCACCAGCAGGCTGTCAGCCGGTTTGTCATCGGGCAGAATATTGTGCACCAGACGCTGATTGCGCCCTTTGCCGCGATGCTCAACGCCCACGTCTGCGGGCGCAATCAGTCGTGCAGGCAGATGCCCGTGACCGGGCGCGCTGCAGACCGCCAGCTCCAGATCGCTGTCAGCGTAAACCACCACCTCATCATCGTGCGGCACATAAACGGAGTAAGGCGGCACGCGCTCAAAGGGCGACATGCGCTGACCAATCCCGGGAAACGCCGCGTGACGGGTTTTCACCGAGGCGAGTCCGGCCACCAGCACCAGACAGAGCTCTTTATCCCCGCTGGTAAGCTGCAGGGTTTCCCCTTTTTTCAGCAGATAAGCATCAAACCCGACATAGCGCCAGCCGGCGCGTTCAGGCGTCACATGCTGAATACGACCCTGCGCATCAGGGGCCTGGGCTTTCGACAGTAAAGACATCCTGATCCTCCTCTCTGTCACGGTTATCGCTGCAGTTGCCGCGCGGGCGTGACGTGCAGCCCGCCTGCGAACAGAAAGACCGGCAGAGGGATCTGCCGGTCGCGCATCCTGCCAGCGTGGAAATAAATCAGCCTAAGGTCGGCATACTGAATTCAGACACGGTCTGCTGACCGGATGGCCAGCGCACGGTGGCGGTTTTCATGCGGGTGTAGAAACGCACGCCATCCGGCCCGTGCACGTTGAGCGCGCCAAACACCGAGCGCTTCCAGCCGCCAAAGCTGTGAAATGCCATCGGCACCGGAACCGGCACGTTGACGCCCACCATGCCCGCTTCAACGTTCTGCACAAAGTCACGCGCGGTGTGACCGTTGCTGGTAAAAATGGCGCTGCCGTTGCCAAACTCATGGCTGTTAACCAGCTGCAGCGCACTGTCGTAATCCGCCGCGCGCATGATGCTCAGCACCGGACCAAAAATCTCTTCACGCCAGATCACCATGTCAGAGGTGACGTTATCAAACAGCGTGCCGCCGACGTAGTATCCCTCAGCATGCCCTTCGACCTGGACATGACGCCCATCGACCACCAGCTTCGCGCCTTCCTGTTCGCCTTTGTCGATGTAGCCCAGCACCTTCTTCTGGTGCGCCGCTGAAACCACCGGCCCCATCTCATTCTCCAGAGCCCCCTGATTCATACCGGGGCCGATGCGCAGTGCCTGCACCAGCGGGGTCAGGCGGGCAATCAGCTTGTCGGCGGTATCATCGCCCACGGCGACCACGACCGGCAGCGCCATGCAGCGTTCACCGGCAGAACCAAAGGCACCGCCCATGATGGCGTTGACGGTGGCATCCAGATCGGCATCCGGCATCACGATAGCGTGGTTCTTCGCCGCGCCAAATGCCTGCACCCGTTTGCCATGCGCGCTGGCGGTTTTGTAGATGTGCTCAGCCACGCCGGAGGAACCGACGAAGCTGACGGCGGCGATACGCGGATCTTTGTAGAGCTGCTCCGCGTCTTCATTTGAGCTGTGCACCACGTTGAAGACCCCATCAGGCAGGCCCGCCTCGGTCAGCAGTTCAGCCATCCGCACAGACGCCGAGGGATCCAGCGCCGGTGGCTTCAGGACAAAGGTGTTGCCGCAGGCCAGTGCGATCGGGAACATCCAGAGCGGCACCATCGCCGGGAAGTTAAACGGCGTAATGCCCGCCACGACGCCGACCGGCTGCATCAGCGAATAGCTGTCAACGCCGCCGCCGACGTTAGGGGAGTATTCGCCTTTCAGCAGGTGCGGGATGCCGCAGGCAAACTCGATCACTTCAATGCCACGCGTCAGTTCACCTAGCGCATCAGACCAGACTTTGCCATGCTCAGACACAATCAGCGCCGCCAGCTCGTCACGATGCTGCTCCATCAGGGCCTTAAAGTTGAACAGGACACGGGCACGGCGCAGGGGCGAGGTTTTTGACCATTCGGCAAAGGCCGCATGCGCGACGCCAATCGCCTGAGCCACTTCATCGGCGGTACTCTGCGTCAGTTCACGTACCACTTTGCCGGTTGCCGGGTCGTAAACAGGAATGGTTTCGTTGCTGGCGCTGAACGTAATTTTGCCGCCAATAAAGTTACCTGTGATTGTCATGATGTTGCCTCTTTAGATGGTTAAGTTCCCTGCAGACGAACCATGCGACCTGCCGCGCTGCCTGACCAGGCAAAGCTGAAAGCGTGCTATGAAGCTATTGCATTGGAATAAATTTTTCAAATAATTCTTTTTGGAAGATTTGCTTTTAGCGGCACAGATCGCATTTTCTCCGTCGGCTTGCGCCTGGCGCGCTCCTGACGTCCGGAGAGCGCCCATTGCCGCAATCCTCAGCCCGGCAGGCGCGGTTTAGGCCGATCACGGCGCGGTTCTCTGCGGGATAAACCCCGCGAAACAGCACCCGGCTGAAACGAAATATGAAATTAATGCGAGGCAGATCCAATAATCTCCATTTCATAATTCACTATTAATGAAATAAATGTTTTCTTTAGTCGCAATCTTCTTCTGTTTCGGGGTAATCACATGGCTATCGATCCGACCCGTTTCTGTATCAACTGCAAAATTGCTCCCCGGCTCTCGCTGGAGGCCTTTTTTCAGCTGGTTCATCGCCTGGGGCTGAGCAAGGTTGAGTTGCGCAATGACATGCCGGGTGGCAGCGTGACAGACGATCTGACGCCCGAGCAGCTGCGCGCCCTGACCGACAGATATCAGATTGATATCGTCACCATTAATGCGCTCTATCCGTTTAACCGTATTGATGACGATCTGCTGACCCGCGCAGAGCTGTTGCTGCAGACCGCACAGCAGACGGGTGCGAAGGCGCTGGTGATGTGTCCACTGAATGAGGGGATTGCCCTGTCGCCTCAGGAGACGCAGGCGGCGATGCAGCAGCTGGCGCCGCGCTTTGAACATTATGGCATTCAGGGGCTGGTGGAGCCGCTGGGATTCCCGGTCAGCTCACTGCGCTCGGCCGCAGAGGCGCAGCGACTCATCGCCGCCGCGGGCGTACCCTTTAAGCTGGTGCTGGATACCTTCCATCACCATCTCTATGAAAAGGCGGAAGAGGAGTTCCTCACGGGTGTCGACGTGCAACAGATTGGGCTGGTTCACCTGTCGGGCGTGGAAGATCGGCGGCCCACCGCTGAGCTGACCGATGAGGAGCGCATTATGCTGAGTGACAGCGATGTGCTGAACAGCGTCGTGCAGGTTAAACGGCTGGAGATGCTGGGCTATAAGGGGATCTACGCCTTTGAGCCCTTCTCAAGCCAGCTCAACAGCTGGACACCGGATGAAACGGAACGGCAGATCCGCCACAGTATCGAACTGCTGCAGGCCTGAAGCCGGTGTTGGCAGGCGCTGAAAACATGGCCCGCCCGGGCGCGTTTTACGGCGCAGTCTCGTCGGCTGCCGGTGACAGCGCCTGACGCCGTTGCAGGCGCAGCGTGCAGACAAACGCCACGCAGACCAGCAGCGCCGTGAGCAGATACACCTGCGACACGCCTGCATAGTTCATGATAAATCCGGCGATCGGCCCGGTAATGCCCAGCGACAGATCCATAAACGCGGTGTAAGTCGCCAGCGCACTGCCCTGATTCTGCTGCGGCACCACCTTCACCGCCACAACTCCCAGCGCCGGGAAGACCAGCGAAAAACCGGCGCCGGTCAGAAACGCGCCCGCTTTTGCCATCCAGGGGTCGCCCGCCGCCGCGACCAGAAAGAGTCCGGCAGCTTCCGCCGCCAGACAGAGGCTGGCAACGCGCAGGCCGCCGTGGCGGTTAATGGCATTCGGGAACAGCAGGCGCGTGCCAACAAAGGCGGCACTGAACAGGGAGAGGGCAAAGGCGGCACCCTCCCAGCCTTTATCCTGATAGAACAGCGTAATAAAGGTGGCAATAACCCCGAACCCCGCCGAGCCCATCGCCAGTATCGCGCCAAAGCCGGCAATTTTTCCCAGCACCGCCCGAAACGGCAGCGGCCTGGCCCGGCTGGCTTTGACGGCCGGACGTGGTACGGCGCAGACAATGCCCGCCACACAGATAGCGACAATGACCAGCGACAGCCAGAGCAGGCCACCCGCCCGGAAGATCACCACGCCGAGCGGCGCGCCAATCGCCATCGCGCCATAGGTGACGATGCCATTCCAGGAGATGACCCGGCCAATATGCAGCGAACCGACCCGCGCAACGCCCCATAACGAGGTGCCGGTGCCGGTAAAGCTCTGGCCCAGACCCAGAATCACCCGTCCCGCACAGAGCAGCGTCAGGCTTGTCATCGGCGAGTCGCTCAGCGCCGCCAGCAGAATACAGAGACCGCTGATCAGGCAGCCCACCAGCCCGATCACCACGACCTTCTTTGGTCCCCAGAGGTCGGCATAACGCCCGGCGTGGGGGCGGCTCAGCAGCGTCGCCACATACTGCAGGCTGATCACCACCCCCGCCCAGAAGGCGCTGAATCCCAGCTGGTCATGTACCCATCCCGGCAGAACCGCCAGCGGCAGACCGATAGTGAGATAGCTGGCAAAGTTATAGGCCACAATAGAGAGGATCAGCAGCGTGAGGCGGAGATTGCCGGTTGGGGTGGCCGGTTCCACTGTGGGCTGTTCAGGCATGAGAGATCCCGCTCGTATTAGACTGAATGATAAGGTTTATCCGTCGACTATACCCGCTTTCACCGCTGACGTATCGGCGCTGCGCCATCAACCGGATGCAGCGTGCCGGACAAAAACCCTGCCGCGAAAGTGGAGTGTGGTGGCGCTGATTAAGGCCCCCTTCTGCCGCCGCGCTTTACCGTTTCTCTGATAAATCAGATTGTTAATTTTCTTTCAGCTACACTGTCAACAGCCAATTTACGTCACGGGAGAGGGAATGAGCGAGCTGCAACGGGAAAAGATCGGACAAAATATTCTGATCAAACTGGCAATGCTGGTCATTATCCTCGCCGGAGTGCGGGCAGCGTCCGACATTCTGGTCCCGCTGCTGCTGGCGGCTTTCTTTGCCATTGTACTCAACCCGCTGGTGACGATGCTGATGCGGCGTGGCTTCCGCCGTGGGCTGGCGATCGGGCTGGTGATCACGGTGATCTTCTGCGTCATGGTGCTGCTGGGCGCCATCATCGCCAGCTCAATGAGTGAGTTTTCCGATCTCTACCCGCAGCTGCGCGCCACCATGGAGCAGAAAATGACGGTGCTGCAGCATCTGGCCGCAGGCTTTCATCTCAACATCTCAACCGACGTCCTGATCAAACATTTCGACCCCAACACCATGATGAATCTGGCCACGGTGGCGCTGAGCGGCTTTTCCGGCGCGATGACTAACACCGTGCTGCTGGTACTGACCGTCGTCTTTATGCTGTTTGAGGTCCATCACCTGCCCTACAAAATGCGTAACGCGCTGGTGAATCCCAAGATTCGCATCGCCGGGCTGCACAAAGCGCTGAAAGGGGTGACCCACTATCTGGCGCTGAAAACCCTGGTGAGCCTGATCACCGGCGTGGCGGTCTGGCTGACGCTCTTTCTGCTGGATGTGAAGTTCGCACTGCTGTGGGGCGTGGTGGCGTTTATCCTCAACTTCATTCCCAACATCGGCCCGATCATTGCCGGTATCCCGCCCTTCCTGCAGGCGCTCCTGCTGAACAGCCTGTTTGATGCTGCGATGGTGGCCGCCCTGTTTACGGCCATTCATATGGTGTTTGGCAATATGCTGGAACCGCGCCTGATGGGCCGGGGTCTGGGCCTGTCGACGCTGGTGGTATTCCTCTCCCTGGTCTTCTGGGGCTGGCTGCTGGGCCCGGTTGGCATGCTGCTGTCGGTGCCGCTTACCAGCATCACGAAAATCCTGATGGAAACCACGCCCGGCGGCAGCCGTCTGGCCATTCTGCTGGGCACCGGGCGACCTAAACGGGTGCGGGGCTTAACCAAGTAAGCGCTGCTGGACGTGCCGCAGATGGTTCTCCATGGCCTGACGGGCAGCCGCCTCATCCCCCGCCACGATCGCGCTGGCAATCTGCTGATGGTCAGCGTTCATCTCCAGCGCAAAGCTGTTATCAGCAAAATGGCGCTCCAGCCGCTCGACATGGGGGCTGTGGCGCTTGTTCCAGAGCTGTTCCAGCAGGTCGCGCAGCACATCATTGCCACTCATTTCGCTGATCAGCAGGTGGAAGCGTTTGTCCTTAGCCAGAAAGGCCGCATCGTTTTCCTGATGCTGCTGCAGCTCAGCGGCCAGCGCCAGCAGGGCCGCCCGCTGTGCCGGCGTGCCGTTTCGGGCGGCAAAGCCCGCCAGCATCCCCTCGAAGGCTTCACGGGCCTGCAACAGATCCTGCAGACTGCAGGCCTCACTCTCCTGCGTGTCCCCGGCCTGCGGCAGCGGCTGGGCGACAAACACCCCGGTGCCGGTGCGGATATCGACCCAGCCGGTCATCTCCAGCGCAATCAGCGCTTCACGCACGGATGATCGGCTGACGCCCAGCTGTTTTGCCAGCTCGCGCTCCGGCGGCAGCAGCCCGCCAGCGACAAAGTCACCACGCGTGATACCGGCCATAATGGCGTTGGCTATCTGACGGTAGAGCCGCTCCGTTTTAATGGCTGCCAGGGTCATTGTCCTCTCCTCCTGTCCTGCTCAATCGGCCCGCTGGCCGATGCAGTTTATGATGCTGCGATCCGGATCACGGCCTTGTTTTGCACACTATCATACTCTTGGTCCAGCGGCCTGACCACTGGGCCACATCACAGTTAAGGAGCAAACATGGAACATACCTGGCGATGGTACGGCCCGAACGATCCGGTTTCACTGGATGATGCGCGTCAGGCAGGCGCGACCGGCATCGTTACCGCACTGCATCACATTCCCAACGGCGAGATCTGGCCGGTTGAGGAGATCAAAGCCCGGCAGGCCCTGCTGGCGGAAAAAGGGCTGGTCTGGTCAGTCGTGGAGAGCATTCCGGTTCATGAGGCGATTAAAACCCAGCGCGGCGACTACCTGCGCTATATCGCCAATTATCAGCAGTCGATCCGCAATCTGGCCGCCTGCGGCATTGATACCGTCTGCTACAACTTCATGCCGGTGCTGGACTGGACGCGGACCGACCTCGCCTGGACGCTGCCCGATGGCGCTAAGGCGCTGCGCTTCGATGCCGACGCGTTCGCCGCGTTTGAACTCTGCCTGTTAAAACGTCCGGGTGCAGAGCAGGACTACAGCGCGACCGAGCAGCAGGCGGCCAGAGCGCGCTTTGCCGCGATGAGCGAGGAAGAGAAAAACACGCTGGTGCGCAATATCATCGCGGGCCTGCCCGGCGCCGAAGAGGGGTACACGCTGGAGCAGTTTCAGGCGCAGCTGGCGCAGTATGACGGCATCGACAAAGCAAAACTGCGTGAACATATGGCGACCTTCCTGCGCGCCATCGTGCCAGTGGCGGAAGAGGCTGGCGTAAAACTGGCGGTGCACCCGGACGATCCACCGCGTCCTATCCTGGGCCTGCCGCGCATTATCTCCACGCAGGAAGATATGCAGTGGCTGAAGGAAACCGTCGACAGCCTGCACAACGGATTCTGTTTCTGCACCGGCTCCTACGGCGTGCGGGCCGACAATGCGCTGGTTGAGATGGCGGAAACCTACGCCGACCGCATCAACTTTGTCCATCTGCGCGCCACGAAGCGTGAAGAGAATCCCGCCAGTTTCCATGAGGCGGCGCATCTGGCGGGGGATGTCGATATGGTGGGGGTGATCAGGGTCATTCTGGCCGAAGAGCAGCGCCGTCGTCGGGCGGGCAACCTGCGGGCCATTCCTATGCGCCCCGACCACGGCCATCAGATGCTGGATGACCTGCATAAACGCACCAACCCCGGCTATTCCGCCATTGGCCGCCTGAAAGGACTGGCTGAACTGCGCGGGGTGGAAGTGGCGCTGAAGCAGATCTTTTTTACTGATTAATTCTTCATTCACGCGCCCGCCCTGCGACCGTCCCGTGACGGCGCAGGGCCTTTCGCCCACCGCTGCGCATCGCCCGTTATCCCCCGCGTCCTGCCTGCTGAATTTGTGTCGCTGAATCGCAATAAAGACAAAACAAACGTCACATAAATGACACGCACTGTTCGATAATTGACCTGAGTCAGTCTGATTGATTGCAAAAACGCTAATCTGCTCCGCCCGGAGAGATGTTATTCTGCGCAGCGGATTAGCGCCTCCTGATAACACCAATAATATTCAGAGGATTTTGCGGTGCCGCTACTGAAACGAAAACGCGACTACGCCAGGCTGGTGATTATTATCTCCGGCCTGCTGCCTCTGGTTATTGGCCTGTTTTTTACCGCACTGGATGCGCGCCACACCGTTCATCAGCAGCAGATGAGCGCGGCAGAAACCCTGCTATCCCAGGCGGAGAGAATGAGCGACAGCGCCTGGGATATGATTACCGAGCTGCGCCAGTTTGATCAGGTGCCCTGCAGCCAGATTGAAAACCAGCTGCAGCGCATCGGCTCACTTAATCCCTACTTTCGCGCTATCGGTAAAATGGAGCAGGGAAAAATTGCCTGTTCATCGGTGTATGGTTCACGTCCTGCCCCGCTGAAAGCGATGATCCTGCGTGATGCCCCCGTCACCGGTAAAGCCTGGTGGAGCCTGTCGATTGCCGGTACCGCCGGTGTGCCGACGCGTCCCGCCGTGATTTTTGTGCGCGACCTGCCCGACGGCGAAAGTTTCTGGGCGGTGATCGATGGGCAGTATCTGATCGATTTTATGCGCGCCATCAGCAGCACCCATCGCTACCATTTCAGCATGGATTTCAGTGATGGTGCGCCCATCTCCTATGGCGATCCGCAAATCGCCGCCGACAGCTGGTTCAAACCGTCGATTTATCAGGCATCCTCCCAGCGCTATCCACTGACGGTCACGCTGATAGCCTCGCCCACGGAGCTGATTTCGGCCTGGCGTCAGGTGATGTTTATCATTATGCCGATGGCGGCAATCTTCTCTATTCTGCTGATGATGATAATGGCGAACTGGCTGCAGCGACGTATTTCCTGGCGCGATGAGATCCGGCGCGCTATCGCCAGCGGCCAGTTCAGGGCGCACTATCAGCCGGTCTATGACAACCGGCTGCAGCGCTGCGTCGGTGTTGAGGCGCTGCTGCGCTGGACAACCCCGGACGGCAACGGCGTGCGGCCGGATATTTTTATCGGTGCCGCAGAAGCGGAAGGCATGATTGTGCCGCTGACCCGCCACCTGCTGGCGTTGGTCGCAGAGGATGTCCGGAGCTGGCAGGTAGAGCCCCATTTCCACCTGGGAATTAACGTGGCGGCGGAGCACCTGCAGCATCCTGACTTTGTCGACGATATGCTGCACTTTGCTGAACAGGTCAGGGATAAGCAGTTCCTGATTACGCTGGAGCTGACCGAGCGCAGCCTGATCAAAGAGGGCGCGGCGGTGGCACGCAAACTGGAACACCTGCGTCACTGCGGCATGAAAGTCGCGATTGACGATTTTGGCACGGGTCACTGTTCGCTGAGCTATTTACAGACCTTCACGCTGGATTATCTCAAGATTGATCGGGGCTTTATCAACACCATCGAGTCGCTTGAGGGCAGAACACCCGTTCTGGATGCCATTATCCAGCTCAGTCATGAGCTGGAGCTGGAAGTCCTGGGCGAAGGGGTCGAAACCGCCTTGCAGTTCCGTTATCTGCAACAGCGCGGCGTGGTCTTTATTCAGGGCTACTATTACGCGCGCCCGCTGGACAATGCGGGACTGATCGCCTGGCTGGCCGAACAGGGCGACCAGCCCGTGGAGCCGGACCTGGCCCTTACGACCTGACCGGCTACCGGCGTCTGACGACAGAACGCCGATAGCCGATTGGCCCGTCGCGATTATCTTTTTTGTCAGGGTCATCTTCTTCGCGCTCCCTCCCTCCTCCAGCCCGTCATTTCTCCCGTCCGGAAAAGCGTGAGGACCGCCGCTCAAGTGCTGAAAAAAGCGGCGATTGTCACGCAGAGTGATAATTTTTTTGCGGAGAGAAATAGCCTTATCAGTGGCAAAAAGAGGCTACATGTAGCCCAAACATGACAGATATCACACAAAAACGGTATACTCTGTCGCTGTTCGCAATAATCACAACAGTAATTATTGTGTTAACGGGCGCTAAAACAGCGCGTATTTACGGCTATGCTTAAATTTCTCAACGTGGCGGTCTGTACGATTCATCCGGCTCGCGCCGTTGAGAACTTTCGTGTTCCATTACAGGGTAATTCTATGAAATTGCGTAGGAAGCGTGTAAAACCAATTGGGATCAATGATGTCACCATCATTGATGATGCCCGTTTACGTAAAGCCATCACGGCGGCCTCTCTGGGTAACGCGATGGAGTGGTTTGACTTCGGCGTTTACGGCTTTGTGGCCTATGCGCTGGGTAAAGTCTTCTTCCCGGATGCGTCGCCAGGCGTTCAGATGATCGCGGCGCTGGGTACCTTCTCTGTGCCCTTCCTGATCCGACCGCTGGGTGGTCTGTTCTTCGGTATGCTGGGCGACAAATATGGTCGTCAGAAAATTCTTTCCATCACCATTATCATCATGTCGGTCAGTACCTTCTGTATCGGCCTGATCCCCTCTTATGCCTCTATTGGCATCTGGGCGCCGATTCTGCTGCTGTTAGCGAAGATGGCACAGGGCTTCTCGGTGGGCGGTGAATATACCGGTGCCTCGATCTTCGTGGCCGAATATTCGCCTGACCGCAAACGCGGCTTCATGGGAAGCTGGCTCGACTTTGGCTCCATTGCCGGCTTCGTGCTGGGTGCGGGTCTGGTCGTGCTGATCTCTTCCATTATCGGGGAAGCGAACTTCCTTGAGTGGGGCTGGCGTCTGCCATTCTTCGTTGCGCTGCCGCTGGGCATCATCGGTCTTTACCTGCGTCATGCGCTGGAAGAGACCCCGGCATTCCAGCAGCACGTGGACAAGCTGGAACAGGGTGACCGCGAAGGTCTGCAGGATGGCCCGAAAGTCTCCTTCAAAGAGATTGCGACCAAACACTGGCGCAGCCTGCTCTCCTGTATCGGTCTGGTCATCGCCACAAACGTCACCTACTACATGTTGCTGACGTATATGCCGAGCTACCTGTCGCATAACCTGCACTACAGCGAAGATCACGGTGTGATGATTATTATCGCCATCATGATCGGGATGCTGTTTGTTCAGCCGATGATCGGCATGATGAGTGACCGTTTTGGCCGCCGCCCGTTTGTTATCATCGGCAGTCTCGCCCTGATGGTCTTCTCGATCCCTGCCTTCATGATGATCAACAGTGGCGTGCTGGGGATGATTTTTGGTGGTCTGCTGCTGATGGCGGTGATCCTGAACTCCTTCACCGGTGTGATGGCTTCGTCACTGCCTGCCATGTTCCCGACCCACATCCGCTACAGTGCGCTGGCCAGTGCCTTTAACATCTCGGTACTGGTTGCCGGTCTGACCCCTACGCTGGCCGCCTGGCTGGTCGAGTCAACCGACAACCTCTACATGCCTGCCTACTATCTGATGGTCGTGGCCGTGATTGGTCTGATTACCGGTCTGTTCATGAAAGAGACTGCGAACAAGCCGCTGAAGGGGGCCACACCGGCCGCGTCGGATATGGAAGAAGCGCGCGAGATTCTGCAGGAGCATCACGATAACATCGAGAATAAAATCGAAGATATCGACGCAGAGATCGCCCGTCTGGAAGCGAAACGTAAAAATCTGGTGCAGCAGCATCCGGATATCAACGAGTAATCGTTCTGCTCTCCCGCCGCCCGGCGGGAGAGCATTTTTCCCCCTCCCTACCGCACACAATCCTTCATGCCCTGCGGGCAAAGGGAGTAAACTGTTGTCACTTTTTTCACCTGCGTAAGAATGAAAATGTCTGATTATTCCCTTATCCAGCGCCCAAGAAGATTGCGCGCCAGCGCGTCAATGCGTGAAATGTTCCAGGAGTCATCCCTGAGCCTGAACGATCTGGCTCTGCCCATTTTTGTTGAAGAAGAGGTCGACGACTACAAACCGATTCAGGCGATGCCTGGCGTGATGCGTATTCCGGAAAAACGTCTCGCTTATGAGATTGAGCGTATCGCCAAAGCCGGTATCCGCTCGGTCATGACCTTTGGTATTTCGCACCACACCGATGCCACCGGCAGCGATGCGTGGAACGAAAACGGTCTGGTGGCCCGCATGTCGCGCATCTGCAAAGAGACCGTGCCGGAGATGATCGTCATGTCTGACACCTGCTTCTGCGAATACACCAGCCACGGCCACTGTGGCGTGCTCTGCGATCACGGTGTCGACAACGATGCCACCCTGGAAAACCTGGGTAAGCAGGCGGTCGTTGCTGCCGCAGCCGGAGCCGATTTTATCGCCCCGTCGGCGGCGATGGATGGGCAGGTTGAGGCGATTCGTCGCGCGCTGGACGCGGCGGGCTTCACCCAGACCGCAATCATGTCCTACTCCACCAAGTTTGCCTCCTCCTTCTACGGCCCGTTCCGTGAAGCCGCGGGTACGGCGCTGAAAGGCGACCGTAAAACGTATCAGATGAACCCGATGAACCGCCGTGAAGCGATTCGTGAATCACTGCTCGACGCGGCTCAGGGCGCAGATTCACTGATGGTGAAACCGGCAGGTGCCTATCTGGATATCCTGCGTGACATCCGTGAGCGCACCGAACTGCCTCTGGCGGCTTATCAGGTGAGTGGCGAATACGCGATGATCAAGTTTGCCGCAGCGGCCGGTGCCATTGACGAGCGTAATGTGGTGCTGGAAAGCCTCGGGGCGATAAAACGTGCCGGTGCAGACCTGATTTTCAGCTATTTCGCTCTTGA
This sequence comes from Type-F symbiont of Plautia stali, assembly GCF_059731105.1. Classification (NCBI taxonomy): domain Bacteria; kingdom Pseudomonadati; phylum Pseudomonadota; class Gammaproteobacteria; order Enterobacterales; family Enterobacteriaceae; species Type-F symbiont of Plautia stali. The sequence goes on from NZ_AP035909.1 coordinate 3,837,960, forward strand.
TCTCGCCGAACAAAAGGTGCTCTGATCCCCTCCTCATAAAGAGCGTGATCGCGATGTCACGCTCTTCTTCTCCGCCAAAAGGCAAACACCAGAACCTGGCTTCGGCTAAACCAACAAAGGTCTCTGTGATGAAAGCACCTGACATTCCTGCCGACGAGGCACAACGTTTATCGCAGCTGCGTGCGCTGAACATCATGAACACCACCGCGGAGGAACGTTTTGATCGTTTAACCCGTCTGGCCCGCCGCCTGTTTGACGTGCCTATCGCGTTAGTCAGCCTGCTGGAAGCTGACCATCAATGGTTTAAATCGGCTCAGGGCTTTGCACCGCCGGGATCGCCGCGCAATATCTCCTTCTGCGGACACGCTATCCTGCAGGATGAGATCATGATTGTTGAAGATGCGCATAAAGATGAGCGTTTTCACGACAACCCGCTCGTCACCGGCGATCCACACATCCGTTTTTATGCCGGCTGTCCGCTGCGTGCACCGGGCGGCGCCAAACTGGGTACGCTCTGCATCATCGGACGCGAGCCGCGCCAGTTTGATGAAGAGGATCAGGCTACCATGCGTGACCTGGCCGCGATGGCTGAAGCGGAGCTGGTCGCCTTTCAGACCGCCACCTGCGACGAACTGACGCAGATAACCAATCGCCGCGGCTTTATGACCCTGGGACAGATGGTGCTGAACGAGTGCCGGATGAAGAACCGGCCAGCCTCGCTGACGTTTCTCGACCTCGACAAGTTCAAGCAGATCAACGACTCGCTGGGCCATCGCGAAGGCGACCGTGCGCTGATGGACTTTGCCGACGCGATGAAAGTGGTGTTTAAACACTCCGATCTCTTTGCCCGACTGGGCGGCGACGAGTTTGTGGTGCTGCTCAATGGCATGTCGCAGCAGCAGAGCGAAGCGCTGTTACAGCAGTTTGCCTGCTATCTGCGTCAGCAGTCGATCAGCCTGAATCGTCGTTACCACCTGCAGTTCTCTTCCGGCATCGTCGAATTCGATCCGGCGCAGCCGCAGTCGCTGGAACAGCTGCTGCACGACAGCGATGAGCGGATGTACCAGAGTAAAAAGCAGAAGCGTGTCGCGGTGTAACCTCAGCCGCCGCCGCGGCTGAAGGGTCAGGGACGCGCCAGATCGTCGAGCAGGGTCTGATTAAACTTTGCAGGCTCTTCCATTTGCGGCGCGTGCCCCAGGCCCGGAAACTCAATCAGCCGCGCCCCCGGAATGCGTTTTGCGATCGCTTTACCGAGCACCCTGTAATCGCCCAGCCGCGCTTTCACCGCCGGTGGGGCGATATCGCTGCCGATAGCCGTGGTGTCGGACGTACCGATCATCAGCGTGGTCGGCACCTTCAGATCGCCGAACTCATAAAACACCGGCTGCGTGAAAATCATGTCGTAGATTAAGGCGGAGTTCCACGCCACCTTCTCATGCCCCGGCCCGCTGTTGAGTCCGGCCAGCATATCGACCCATTTGTCATATTCAGGTTTCCAGCGGCCCGCGTAGTAGGTCTGCTGCTCATACTTCTTAATGCCCTCTGCGCTGAGCCTGAGTTCCCGCTGATACCACTGATCGACGGAACGCCACGGCGCCCCTTTCGCTTTCCAGTCCTCCAGCCCTATCGGATTAACCAGCACCAGCTTCTGCGTCTGCTGCGGGTACATCAGCGCATAGCGCGTCGCCAGCATCCCGCCGGTGGAGTGACCCACAATTACCGCCTTCTCCACACCCAAACGGGCGAGCAGCTGATGCGTATTGTCGGCCAATTGCTGAAAGCTGTACTGATAGCGGGCGGGTTTGGTGGCGCTGCAGAAGCCAATCTGATCGGGCGCGATAACGCGGTATCCCTGCTGACTGAGGGCGCGGATGGTCTCTTCCCAGGTGGCACCACAGAAGTTTTTACCGTGCATCAGCACCACGGTTTTCCCGTTGGCACGCGCGACGGGTTTCACATCCATATAGCCCATGCTGAGCGACTGCTGCTGCGATAAAAAATCAAAATGGTGCAGAGGATAAGGGTAGTGAAAGCCTTCCAGCTGTTCGCCATAGGTTGTGGCGGCACGGGTGGGGAGGGAGGTCAGTAAGGTCAGCGAGGTCAGCAGCACAGCAAGCGGTTTCTTCAGCAGAAATGTCGGGCCCATCCGGGATTCTCCAGGTTAAAGGTGAGTCGTAAGCCTGGCAGGTCGCGGAAAAAAATCTATTGATGCGCTGTGCGGTGGCGAAGTGCTCACCCGGGCTGGCGCTGCATCCGCGCCGGTCGCCGCCTTATTCCGCCAAAAAAACCAACAGATTAATTACATCTCATCTTATTTATTAATAAGCACCGTTTAAATGAACCTCATGAGAGGTTGCGATTCAAATCCTGAAGAATCTTTACGCAAAGAATAAGCACATTAAGATAAATAATTCAGAATGCCCGCACGTTAAACGGGGGGTGCCTATGAACGACAATAAATATAATGAAAGCGTAATTGTCTCCATCACTGAGTGGATTAATCACAATCTCGATCAGCGTTTAAGTATTGATGATATTTCGGAAAAGGCGGGTTATTCCAAATGGTATCTGCAGAAACTTTTTGCCCGCTATCATAATGAAACACTGGCGCGCTATATCCGCAGAAAAAAGCTTAACGCCTGTATTCATGATTTAAAAAAAAGCCGTACACCCATTATCAGCCTGGCGCTGAAATACCATTTTGAAAGCCAGCAATCCTTTACCCGCTCATTCAAACAGATGATGGGCTGCACGCCGAGCGCCTGCCGCAAGCGTCCGCTGAATAATGGGAGCAGCGCAGCGCTGGCAGACGCGCAGAATCCCTGTGCCCTGTGCGGCTACGCGCGGCCCGACGCGGAGATTCAGCCGCGCTGTGCCGTCACGGTGCGCCCTGTTACGCGCCCGGCACACGGTTATGCGCAGGCCGACACTTTCCGCGATGCCGGTTAATCACTCATCCGGCTGATAATACTGCACACCAATCTGAATCCGCTCACGTCCCTGAGCAACGCGATGACGATTGGTGTCGCGCAGTGAATAGACACAGCCGCAATATTCCTGCTGATAGAAACTTTCGCGCTTGCTGATTTCGATCATGCGCGCCGACCCGCCACCTTTACGCCAGTTAAATTCCCAGTAGAGCAGATCGGGATAAGCAGCCGCTGCACGGACACCGCAGCTGTTAATCTGCTTCATGTCTTTCCAGCGTGAAATCCCCAGACAGCTGGTCATAACGGGAAAGCCGTTTTCATGCGCATAGAGCGCGGTTCGCTCAAAGCGCATATCAAAGCACATGGTGCAGCGTTCACCGCGCTCCGGAGACCACTCCAGACCGCGCGCCCGCTCAAACCAGTTGTCCCGGTCGTAGTCAGCATCCACAAACGGCACGCCAAATTTTTCAGCAAAACGAATATTCTCCTCTTTGCGCAGCTCATACTCTTTGAGCGGATGAATATTCGGGTTGTAGAAATAGATCGTGTAATCGATGCCGGATGCCAGCATCGCTTCCATCACCTCACCCGAACAGGGGGCGCAGCAGGAGTGCAGCAGGACTTTATTGTGACCGCCCGGCAGAGGCAGCGGCTGACGCTGGAAAGGTTCAGACATAAACACCTTCAATCAATAGCAGGAAAGCGGCAGTGTAATGCCGCCAGTGACGAGTTGCAAAATCTGCGCGGCTTTGTGTAATCGTGCCCCTGCCCCTGTTTTGCCTTCGTCGCCACCCCATTGATCTCTCATGCTTTATTTTGCGGCTCTGTCTGACTGAGCGGTAACAGTGGTCGGAAGTGTGATCGGTAACACACTGACGTCGACTATGTTTACATAACATTAACAATGTTGACACTGGACTACCGCAAGGAGACTCGCATGGGCGCGGCAAAAAAATCGGGAAGTACGCAGAACCGCTTTACCTGGTTCGTCTGTTTTATGGCTGCGCTGTCCGGCCTGCTGTTTGGCCTGGATATTGGCGTCATCGCCGGTGCCCTGCCGTTTCTGGCGAAGGATTTGCAGATCACCAACCATCAGCAGGAGTGGGTGGTCAGTTCGATGATGTTTGGCGCGGCGCTGGGTGCGCTGGCGGCGGGCTGGATGTCATCAAAGCTGGGACGCAAGAAAAGTATGCTGGCAGGCGCGACGCTGTTTGTGATTGGCTCGCTCTGGTCAGCCTTCTCACCGGATGTGACCTCGCTGGTCTGCGCGCGCGTGATTCTGGGACTGGCGGTAGGCATCGCCTCCTACACCGCGCCACTCTATCTGGCCGAGATTGCGCCTGAGCGTATTCGCGGCTCAATGATCTCCATGTATCAGCTGATGCTGACCACCGGCATCGTGGTGGCCTATCTCTCCGACACGGCTTTCAGCTACAGCGGTAACTGGCGCGGCATGCTCGGGGTCATCGCGATTCCGGCGGTGATCCTGTTTATCGGCGTGCTGTTTCTGCCCAATAGCCCGCGCTGGCTGGCGGCACACGGTCGGTTTAATGAGGCGCAGCGGGTTCTGGACCGGCTGCGTAACAGCAGCGAGCAGGCCCGAGAGGAGCTGGAGGAGATCCGGGAAAGCCTGCAGGTGAAGCAGCGCGGCTGGTCACTGTTCCGCTCGAATGGCAATTTCCGCCGCGCGGTGTGGCTCGGCATGCTGCTGCAGGTGATGCAGCAATTTACCGGCATGAACGTCGTGATGTATTACGCCCCTAAAATCTTCAACATCGCCGGGTTCTCCAGCACCAGTGAGCAGATGTGGGGCACGGTGATTGTCGGGCTGGTCAACATGCTGGCGACGCTGATTGCCATCTTCTTTGTGGATCGCTGGGGCCGCAAACCCATGCTTACCACCAGCTTTCTGGTGATGGCCGTGGGGATGGGGGTGCTGGGCACGCTGCTGCACATCGGCGTTGAGACCGACTTCCGCAAATATTTTGCGGTGGCGATGCTGCTGATGTTTATCGTGGGCTTTGCGATGGCAGCCGGTCCGGTTGTCTGGCTGCTCTGTTCCGAGATCCAGCCGCTGAAAGGGCGCGACTTCGGGATTACTGCCTCCACGACCACCAACTGGGTCGGCAATATGATTGTAGGGGCAACCTTCCTCACCCTGCTCGATCAGTTGGGGAATGCCAACACCTTCTGGTTCTACGGCGCGCTGAATCTGGTGTTTATCGTGCTGACGATGATGCTGGTGCCGGAGACCAAACATGTGACGCTGGAGCACATCGAACGCAATCTGATGAAGGGCAAAGCGCTGCGTGATATCGGGGCGTAACCGCCCCGACGCGGCTTACCACTGCAATGACTGGCCGGCGTAATCGACGTAGTGATGTCCTCCACGACCGCGCCAGTGGGTCAGCTGCCGGACAATACCTTCCGCGCTCTCTTCTGCCGTCAGGGGCGCGCTTTCGCCACCCATGTCGGTTTTTACCCAGCCGGGGTGCAGCGTCAGCAGCGTTCCGCCCTGCGCGTCCACAGCAGCGGTCAGGGTGCGGCTTAACATGTTCAGTGCCGCTTTGCTGGCAGCATAAATCGGCATCTGCGCATCCGGGTTTTCATTCAGGCTGCCGAGCTGGGAGGAGGTCAGTGCCAGCACACCACTCGGCTTCAGCAGTGGCAGTAATCTCTCTGCGCTGCGTACCGGCGCGATGGCATTGGTCAGGAAGAGCTGCGCCAGTTCCTGATCGTCACTCTGCGACAGGCTCTGGTGCGACGGCCCGGAAATGCCGGCATTAATCAGAATGGCATCGAACCCCTCACCGGTGAGCTGGCCAGCCAGCTCTTCCACCGCTGACGCCTGGGTCATATCCAGCGCGTGCCAGCGGATTTCGGGCCGGTTGCCCTGCGCCGGGATGCCGCTGCGATGGGTGGCCGTAACCTGCCAGCCCTGCCCGGCGAACGCCTGCGCCACCGCCAGGCCGATACCGCGTGAGGCGCCGATAACCAGTACCTTATTTTGCTGAGCCATATTCACTCCTCGTTAGTGGTCTCATCACAAGCTTAACGGCAAATCGGCGCAGAGCGCGGCCCGCCGTGCTTTTTCGCCGGGCCACCGCACGTCAGGTAACTTTTCGCTGCTCGCAGAGGGGATGAAGGCAGGTTTCAGGCGCCTGATGAGCGCGCCTGATGAAGGGAAAAGAGCGGGTTTTGATTATCCCTGCGTGTCCCGGCTTTTATCATCCGGACTGTCGCCGTTCTCATTCCCCTGGCTCTTCTCCACTTCCTGGGGATGGCCCATTGAGAGCGCCGTGGCGCTGGCCGGATCGAACAGTGACAGGCTTTCAATCTGGTCAACCATGATCACCTTACGAAACGACATCGCATCTTTGGGTTTCGAGTTGAGGGTGATGTCATGCTCGGCATACCATTTGCTGTAGTTGTGCTCCACCGCCAGCTTCAGCGTCTTGCTGTCGCGATAGCCGCTCAGCATCGGAATCAGCACAATGTTTTTGGTGCTCTCATATTCGAACGTGGAGGCGTGAACCATGCCGATGTAGATACGGCGGGACTTCAGCGTGATCCACGCCAGTTCACCCTCTTCCATGCACTGAAACAGCAGTTGCTCCACGCCATTAGACCGGGAAAGTCGCTGATAGAGATCTTTACGGCCTGAAACGTTCAGCCGTGCGCTGCCCGCCCAGTTGGAGCGGTAGAGACAGAGCAGGATCGCGAAAGCCAGCATAATGACGACCGGAGCCTGGATGCCGAGAAAGCTCCAGTTCATGAACTCCACCTGCCACTTCAGATGGGCGCCCGGTATGACCTGAACAGCATTTGCCAGCGCGGAGATGCCCAGCAGCAGCAGCCAGACAAGGCCGGTGGCAAAGACCCCCTGCAGGACAAAAATACAGCCATACAGCGCGACCAGGAAATAGACGTCCCAGCCTGATGAGCGGCGGATTTTAAAACGGCTGTTGAGATCGCGGCTGGTGTACCAGTAACCACTCACCATCAGGACCATGAATATTGCGGTACCCACCTCAGACTCCCTTTAACGCGTTCACATGGCGGGAAAAATCTTCGTGGACTTCCTCGCTCAGCGTGTTGACCGAGATATTGCCGTTCTCATCAATGATGATGCGTTCACCTTCGGCAATCGAGTCGTTGATATCCTGGCGGGTCATGATCTGCAGAAATTTCTCGGGACTGGCAAAGACCGACTTAACAAACCTGAACATAGCGATCCACTTGTGAGTCAAAAAAAGAAGTATGTGACTGAATCCACACTCTCGCCCAATTAATTTCAGGGGAAATTTCTTAAAATCAGCTAATTAGCGAAGCGGTAAGGCGTTGTTTCCGGCGATTTTTTCCTGAAAACCTCAACGTTACCAGCGGCCTGGCGTCGCAGACGCCTCCTGTTCTGTTGGATTGAGCTGCGGGGACGCGGCTCTCTCTCCCGGCCAGGAAAGACTAAGCTAAAGGGTCATCCGCGTACTCTTACCCTGTCTGAAACGCATCGAGGAAAGTTTGCATGAAACTACGAACAATGGGCCGTACCGGTCAGCGCGTCTCTGAAATTGGCTTTGGCGCCTGGGCTATCGGCGGAACCTGGGGAGAGGTCAGCCTAGAGGATGCCAGAGCCGCACTGCATGCCGCGCTGGATGCGGGCGTCACCTTTATCGATACCGCCGACGTCTATGGCGATGGCCGCTCCGAAAAAATCATTGCCGAAGTGCTGAAACAGCGCGGCGGCGAACGCCCTTTCGTGGCTACCAAACTGGGGCGGCGCCTCTCTCCCCATGTGGCTGAAGGCTACAATGCGAAAAACCTCAACGATTTCATTGACCGCTCGCGGGATAATCTGCAAACCGACACGCTGGATCTGGTCCAGCTGCACTGCCCGCCAACCGAGGTCTATTACAGCCCGGAGGTGTTTGCGGTGATGGATGAGATGGTGGCCGCCGGAAAAATCCGTCACTACGGCGTATCCGTTGAGAAAGTCGAAGAGGGTCTGAAGGCGCTGGAGTTTCCCAACGTCGCGTCCATTCAGCTGATTTACAACATTTTCCGCCAGCGTCCGGCTGAACGGCTTTTGCATGAGGCAAAAAGCCGAGATGTGGCCATCATCGCCCGTGTGCCGCTGGCATCAGGCCTGCTGACCGGCAAAATGCATGCCGACAGCGTGTTTGCCGCTGACGATCACCGCACCTTTAACCGTCATGGCGAAGCGTTCGATAAAGGAGAGACCTTTTCCGGCGTGCCTTATGAGGTGGCGCTGGAGGCGGTTGAGGAGATACGCCGCTTTGTTCCGGGCGACATCACGATGGCCCTGTTCGCGCTGCGCTGGATCCTGATGAACGACGATGTCAGCGTGGTCATTCCCGGTGCGAAAAATCGCCAGCAGGCGGAAGCGAATGCGCGTGCCAGCGGCGTTAACGCGCTCTCTGCGGAAACGATGGCGGCGCTGAAGCAGCTCTATCAGGAGAAGATCGCGCCCCACGTGCATCAGCGCTGGTAAACGGGCGTTACAACGCCTGGGCGCAGGCCCAGGCGGAACTCCAGGCCCACTGGAAGTTATATCCCCCCAGCCAGCCGGTCACGTCCGCCACTTCACCAATAAAGTAGAGTCCCGGCACCGCGCGCGCCTCCATGGTTTTTGAGGAGAGCTGCGTGGTGTCCACGCCGCCCAGCGTCACTTCGGCGGTGCGGTACCCCTCGGTGCCGTTTGGCTGGATGCGCCAGGCGTGCAGGGTCTGCGCCAGTTCCGTTTGCTGTCGGCTGTTGAGCTGCTTCAGCGTGACATCCGGCACCACGTTCAGCGCCTGCAGCACTTCCACCAGCCGTTTCGGCAGGATTTTGGCCAGACTGTTTTTCAGGCTGAGGTTAGGATGGGCGTCGCGCTGTGCCGTCAGAAACGATGCCAGCGGGGTGGCGGGCGACAGATCGACCGTCACGAACTCACCCGGCTGCCAGTAGCTGGAGATCTGCAACACCGCCGGGCCGGATAGCCCGCGATGGGTGAAGAGCATCGCCTCTTTAAAGCGGGTACCATCCTCGGCATCGATGGTGGTGTCCAGCGCGACGCCAGAGAGCGTCTGCAACTGCTCCAGCAACGGTTTATGCAGGGTAAAGGGCACCAGTGCGGCCCGCGTCGGGAAGACGCTCAGCCCGAACTGCTCCGCAATTTTGTAGCCAAACGGCGAGGCACCCAGACCCGGCATCGACAGGCCGCCGCTGGCGATCACCAGCTTTTCAGCCTGCACCGTGCTGCCGTTGAGTTGCAGCGTATAACCGCGCTCATCGCGCGTGACGCTGAGCACTTCACTGCGCAGCCGCAGAGTGACATTGCCCCTGTCACACTCGGCCATCAGCAGATCGACGATCTGCTGCGCAGAGTCGTCGCAGAAGAGCTGGCCCAGGGTTTTCTCGTGCCAGGCGATGCCGTGGCGATTAACCAGATCGATGAAATCCCACTGGGTATATCTGGCCAGCGCCGACTTGCAGAAGTGGGGATTGTGCGACAGATAAGCCGCCGGTTCTGTGTAGAGATTGGTAAAGTTGCAGCGCCCGCCGCCAGACATCAGAATTTTGCGGCCCGGCTTCTTGCCATTATCCAGCAGTAATACGCGGCGTCCCCGCTGTCCGGCCTGGGCGGCACAGAACAGGCCTGCGGCCCCGGCACCAATGATGATAACGTCAAACTGTTCCACTGCAGCTCACTCATATAACAGGAAAGGCGCAGATTGTAGTGATCTGCTCACTGAGACGCCAGCGTCAAAAAATTGCCGTAAATGTGTCATAATGTATCTGCTTAATATCTAACCCTTTTTCGCTGACTTACGCGTCAGGCTTACAACGAAAGGTCAAATTAGGGCTATATTTTCCTTTCCCATACAGCACGTTGTCGCGGATAATGCGCCGCGTTCATGTCCTCCAAAAATGGCGTAACGTTTATGCTACATCTGTTTGCTGGTCTAGACCTCAGTACGAGTCTGTTATTGGTTCTTGCCCTGCTGTTTGTATTGTTTTACGAAGCGATCAACGGTTTCCACGACACGGCCAACGCGGTTGCGACGGTCATCTATACCCGTGCCATGCGTGCCCAGCTTGCTGTGGTCATGGCAGGCGTATTCAACTTCCTTGGCGTGCTGCTCGGTGGATTGAGTGTCGCTTACGCTATTGTTCATATGCTTCCCACCGACCTGCTGTTAAATGTGGGATCGGCACACGGTCTCGCCATGGTGTTTTCTATGCTGCTGGCGGCGATTATCTGGAACCTCGGCACCTGGTATCTCGGTCTGCCGGCCTCCAGCTCCCATACGCTGATCGGCGCCATTATCGGTATCGGTCTGACCAACGCCCTGATGAGCGGCACCTCGGTCGTTGATGCCCTCAACATCCCGAAAGTGCTGAATATCTTCCTTTCTCTGATCCTGTCGCCGATCATCGGCCTGGTGATTGCGGGTGGCTTAATCTTTATTCTGCGCCGCTACTGGAGCAGCACCAAAAAGCGTGCGCGTATTCATATGACGCCTGCTGACCGTGAGAAGATCGACGGCAAGAAGAAGCCGCCGTTCTGGACCCGTATTGCCCTGATTGTATCGGCAATCGGTGTCAGCTACTCGCACGGGGCAAACGACGGCCAGAAAGGCATTGGTCTGATCATGCTGGTCCTGATTGGTGTGGCTCCGGCGGGGTTCGTGGTCAACATGAATGCCTCCGGTTACGACATCACGCGCACCCGCGATGCGGTCAATCACCTGGAGCAATATTATCAGCAGCATAGCGCCTCGCTGACGCATATCATCCAGATGGCACCGCCAAAACTGCCGACACCGGAAGAAGTGCCGGCCACCAGCCCGCAGGAGTTCCACTGTGACAGCGCCCGCGCGCTGCAGGCGGTTCAGCGTGCTCAGGGACTGCTGAATAACCTGCAGAGCTACGATCAGCTGACGGTTGAACAGCGCGGTCAGATGCGTCGTCTGCTGCTCTGCATCTCCGACACTGCTGACAAGGCGGCGAAACTGCCGGAGACCACGCCCGATGACAAACGCTTCCTCGGTAAGCTGAAAAGCGACCTGCTCGGCACCATCGAGTATGCGCCGGTCTGGATCATTATGGCTGTGGCGCTGGCGCTGGGCACCGGCACCATGATTGGCTGGCGTCGTGTCGCCACCACCATTGGTGAAAAAATCGGTAAAAAAGGCATGACCTATGCGCAGGGCATGTCAGCTCAGGTGACGGCCGCGCTGTCGATTGGCGTCGCCAGCTACACCGGTATGCCGGTTTCGACCACGCACATCCTCTCCTCATCCGTTGCCGGTACCATGCTGGTTGACGGTGGCGGATTGCAGAGCCGGACCATCAAGAACATCGCGATGGCGTGGGTCTTCACCCTGCCGGTCTGTATTGTGCTGTCAGGTTCGCTCTACTGGATTGCGTTAAAACTGGTGTAATGCCAGCTAAAAAGGGCGACTCCGGTCGCCCTTTTTTAATGCCAGATCGCCAGCGCCACCAGGCTGATAATGACCAGTCCGCACAGCGCGCTGGTCAGAATAAACTGCCCCCGCACCCGCTCGCAGCGCCGGATAAACTCATCGTCATGATGGTCGAGATAGCGCTTAGCCCAGATATAGGTTACCAGCCTCACCTGCTTGCTCGGCTGACCATGAGAGGTAAAAAAGCCCGCGCCGTCGACATACTGATAGAGCAGTGGATCGCACCCCCGTAATACCGCCAGCAGTGCGCGCAGAGATGAAAAATAGCGCGCCATATTCACGATGCATACCACACAAAGCGCCCAGAAAAGCGCAACCGTGCTGATCATATTCTCCCCCTCCCGACTGGCGGCGCAGTCGCTGACCCAGCGATAAATCCCTGAGCAAACCTGCCGTCATCACCAGCCACTGAATCACCGGACTGCGAAAGTTTTCGACCCCCTGAGCGGCTGCGAATCGGACCGCCTTTTTTCAGTGTAGGAGAAATCTTTACGTTTTTTCCAACGATGATTTTCGTTCAGCGCGAGTAAATCCGGCACAGCCTTGATCTTATTCACAAGCCAGACGGCAACCACAGCATTTACGGTGAGAGAAGACTATACTCAGGGCATAACTACATCACCTGCAACGCAGGCAGACACTTTGGTGGCGCTCATCGCCCGCTCGCGCAAGGGATTTCGCTCAGCTGTGACGCGGCAGGAACACCGGATGCCATCCTTAATCTCGCGAAAGGAGTTTTATCATGGCTTATAAACATATCCTGATTGCAGTAGACCTTTCCCCCGAAAGTCAGTTACTGGTGGATAAGGCCGTTTCGCTGGCTCGCCCGTACGATGCCCGCATTTCCCTGATTCACGTCGACGTGAACTACTCCGACCTTTACACCGGTCTGATCGACGTTAACCTGGGGGATATGCAGAAGCGTATCTCGGAAGAGACGCACACTGCCCTGAAAGGGTTATCAGAGGCGGCCGGTTATCCGATCAGTGAAACGCTGAGCGGCAGCGGCGACCTGGGTCAGGTTCTGGTCGATGCCATTAAGAAGTATGACGTCGACCTGGTGGTCTGCGGTCATCATCAGGATTTCTGGAGCAAGCTGATGTCTTCGGCCCGTCAGCTGATTAACACGGTGCATATCGATATGCTGATTGTGCCGCTGCGCGATGCCGACGACGAATAAATCCTTTTCTGAAAGCCGGCGTCAGCCGGCTTTTCTCTGTCGTCTCTTTCAGGTTCGGCCCGGCCCCCGCATTTATCCGCTTCATTTCGCTTATCTGAAGATCATATTAAAACCGGCGTTACATTAATGAATTATTGATTCGCTAATGCGAATCGTTTTATTACATGCAGCGCGCTGTTTATCACAATTTTACTATGGGCAACCTTTTTCCCATTCGCTATCTTTCGCCTGCTCTCCGATCTGTTTACATCAGAGAGAGCAGGAAAAAGATAATCTGATCTATTTAATCAATAAGGACATTAACAATGAGAGAAATTAACGAGAAAGAAATTGCGGCGGTAAGCGGTGCTGGCCTGCCTGAATTTCTGGGTGACGTGAACAGCGCACTGACGGACGTTTCGGGCTTACTGGACAGCACCCTGACGTCGCTGAAGGAAAGCACCACATTCGGAGAGCGACTGAGTCTGACCTTCAGAGCCCTCGGCCTGAACGTGGCCAAAAGCTTTCTGACCGCCTTTTCCGGCTTCCTGACGACAATATCGGCCTGATTTATTTACCCTGTTTGTACGATAGCGCAAACAGGAGAGGCTGAAGCATGCCTGAAACGTTATCAGGCATGCTCTTTAAGCAAAAACAGAAAACGAAACAGCCACTCGCGCTGACATGCGTTATTCGCTAAGCGGGGGATAAATATCAAAGCGATGACTTTTAGTCACCACGGCGGCCTGCGTAATCACACCCGCCAGCGGCGGCGCATAGTCTGGCCGTTTTACCACAATGCGTTTTCTTGCCAGCCGGCGGGCAGGCTCCAGTAACGCATCCGCATCCTCATCCGGCCCCACCAGCGACTGAAAGACCCGCATCTCTTTTTTCACCAGCGCACTTTTCTGGCGATGGGGATACATCGGATCGAGATAAACGACGTCAGGTGGTGGCGTGATATCACCCAGTGCCTGGGCACTGGCCGCATGAATCAGCGTCAGCCGCTCGCGCAGCCAGGGACCGATTTCCGCATCCTGATAGCCACGCTGCAGACCATCTTCCAGCAGTGCTGCCACCACCGGATGGCGCTCCAGCATCCGTACCCGGCAGCCCAGCGCTGCCAGCACAAACGCATCGCGTCCCAGACCGGCGGTCGCATCAACCACATCCGGCAGATAACTGCCTTTGATGCCGACCGCTTTGGCGACGGCTTCACCGCGTCCTCCGCCGAAACGACGGCGGTGGGCCATGGCGCCGGTGACGAAATCAACAAAAATACCGCCCAGCTTTGGCTCATCCCGCTTTCGCAGTTCAAGATGGGTTGCGGTCTGCACCAGCGCCAGCAGCGCGGTGTCATCCTGCTCCAGCTGCCAGCGCTGCGCTAAACGTGACAAGGCGCCGTCTCCGGCGCCTGATTCATCGAGCAAACAGATTTTCACGAACCGACTTATCCCTGAATGCCGTAATGTTCCAGCATCGCATCGAGCTGCGGCTCACGGCCACGGAAGCGCTTAAACAGCTCCATTGGCTCTTCCGAACCGCCGCGCGTCAGGATGTTATCCAGGAACGACTGGCCGGTTTCGCGGTTGAAGATCCCCTCCTCTTCAAAACGGGAATAGGCATCCGCCGCCAGCACGTCCGCCCACAGATAGCTGTAGTAACCTGCCGCATAGCCGCCCGCAAAAATGTGGCTGAAGGCGTGCGGAAAACGGCCCCATTCCGGTCCCGGCACCACCGCCACGCGGCTTTTCACTTCACGCAGGGTTTCCAGAATCTGCGCGCCTTTTTCCGGGTTGAATTCGGTATGCAGACGGAAATCGAACAGGCCGAACTCCAGCTGACGCAGGATAAACAGCGCGGCCTGATAGTTCTTCGCCGCCAGCATTTTATCCAGCAGGGCTTTTGGCAGCGGTTCGCCGGTCTCATAGTGTCCGGAGATAAACGCCAGCGCATCCGGCTTCCAGCACCAGTTTTCCATAAACTGGCTTGGCAGTTCGACCGCATCCCATGGCACACCGCTGATACCGGACACGCCAGGCGCTTCGATGCGGGTCAGCATGTGGTGCAGACCGTGACCGAACTCATGGAACAGGGTAATCACTTCGTCATGGGTGAAGAGCGCAGGTTTCCCCTTCACCGGACGGTTAAAGTTACAGGTCAGATAGGCGACCGGCTTCTGCAGGGTGCCATCGGCTTTACGCATCTGACCCACGCAGTCATCCATCCAGGCGCCGCCACGTTTGTGTTCGCGGGCATAGAGGTCGAGATAGAAGCTGCCGCGCAGTTCGCCGGTTTCGTCGAACAGATCGTAGAACTTCACGTCAGGATGATAGACCTCAACGTCGTTACGCTGCTTCGCACTGATGCCGTAGATGCGTTTGACCACTTCAAACAGGCCAGCGACCGCACGCGCTTCCGGGAAGTATGGGCGCAGCTGCTCATCACTGATGGTATAGAGATGCTGCTTCTGCTTTTCCCCGTAATAGGTGAGATCCCACGGATTCAGCTCTTCAACGCCATGCTCTTTTTTCGCGAAGGCGCGCAGCTGCTCCAGCTCTTTTTCCCCCTGCGGACGGGCGCGTTCGGCCAGGTCATTCAGGAAGTCGATCACCTGAGACGGGCTCTGGGCCATTTTGGTCGCCAGCGATTTGTCGGCGTAAGAGTCAAAGCCCAGCAGCTGTGCCAGCTCGTGACGCAGCGCCAGCTCTTCCGCCATGATCGGGCCGTTATCCCATTTACCGGCGTTTGGCCCCTGATCGGAGGCGCGAGTCGCATAGGCGCGATACATCTCTTCACGCAGCGCCGCGTTGTCGCAGTAAGTCATCACCGGCAGATAGCTTGGGATATCCAGCGTCAGCAGCCAGCCCTCCTGCTCTTTGGCTTCGGCCTGCGCTTTCGCCGCCGCCAGCGCACTTTCTGGCATACCGGCCAGCTCACTTTCGTCGGTGATCAGTTTGCTCCAGCCCATGGTGGCATCCAGCACGTTGTTGCTGTACGCCGAGCCCAGCTCGGAGAGGCGCGCGGCGATTTCGCCATAGCGCTGCTGCTTCTCTTTCGGCAGACCGATACCGGAAAGCTCAAAATCGCGCAGGGCGTTATCTACCGCTTTTTTCTGCGCCAGATCCAGGGTCGCGTATTGATCGCCCTCTTTCAGGTCGCGATACGCCTGATACAGTCCCTCATGCTGACCCACCCAGGTGCTGTATTCCGACAGCAGCGGCAGCGTCTGCTCATAGGCTTCGCGCAGCTCCGGGCTGTTCTTCACGGCATTGAGATGGCTGACCGGCGAGAAGATACGGCTCAGGCGGTCATCCGTTTCAGCCAGCGGCTGAACCAGGTTATCCCAGGTGTAAGGCGCGCCGTGCGCCACGACCTTTTCAACTTCTGCGCGACACTGACTGAGCACTTCAGTCACGGCAGGCACCACATGTTCAGGCTGGATGGCAGAAAAAGGGGGAAGCGTAAAAGATGTCAGTAGCGGATTGGTCATAGCGCAGTCCTTTATGGATGTATGGGGCGCAGCGGGTCGCGCAACGCAATCTCAATAACATGCGGCTTAGTGTAGCGAAAATCAATGGCAGGCAGGATGAGGTGAGGAAGAAACCGCCGGATGGCGCGCCCCGATTTGTTGTCACGCTTCTGGCACATCGCCCGCCCATCCCTGATATAATCGCGGATTCTCATGCTTTTCCTGCGTCGGGTGCTGTGCGTCGTTCTGTGGGTAATACGTGAGGTAATAATTGGTACAAATTGATTTCCCATCGATTAAAACCTTATACATTCAACAGGATAAACAATGCTGAGTTATCGCCATAGCTTCCATGCTGGCAACCACGCCGACGTACTGAAGCACACCGTGCTGAGTCTGATCATTACGGCGCTGAAAGAGAAAGAGAAACCGTTTTTCTACCTGGATACCCACGCAGGCGCGGGCCGCTATCAGCTCAGCGGTGAACACGCCGAGCGCACCGGCGAATATCTGGAAGGCATCTCCCGCATCTGGCAGCAGCCCGATGCGCCTGAACTGCTGCAGCCCTACTTTGATGCGATTGCTGCGCTGAACCGCAGTGGCACGCTGCGCTACTATCCCGGCTCGCCGCTGATTGCCCGTCACCTGCTGCGTGAAGATGACAAACTGCAGCTTACGGAACTGCACTCCAGCGACTACCCGCTGCTGCGTAACGAGTTCAGCAAAGATAAGCGCGCGCGCGTCGATCGTGCCGACGGCTATCAGCAGCTGAAAGCGAAGCTGCCCCCGCTGTCGCGTCGTGGTCTGGTGCTGATCGACCCGCCGTACGAGATGAAAAGCGATTATCAGGCGGTGGTGAAAGGCATTCAGGAAGGCCATAAGCGTTTCAGCACCGGCGTTTTTGCGCTGTGGTATCCGGTGGTGTTACGTCAGCAGATCAAACACATGCTGCGCGATCTGGAAGCCACCGGTATCCGCAATATCCTGCAGATTGAACTGGCGACCCGTCCTGACAGCGATCAGCGCGGCATGACCGCTTCCGGCATGATCGTGATTAACCCGCCGTGGAAGCTGGCGCAACAGATGGAAACCCTGCTGCCGTGGCTGCATCAGAAGCTGGTGCCCGCCGGAACCGGCCACGCGGTCGTGAACCAGATCGTACCTGAATAAGTGCGTCCGGCCTGATGTGGCTCCTGCTGGCCGGTGCGCTGGCCGCGTTGCAACCCGCCCGACGGCTGGCTCTCCTGCTGTTAGCGTTCGCCGTCGGAGTGGGGTTCTATCAGCATGTTCTGACGTGGCCGGTGCTGCCGCTGCTGGCCGGCACCGGGGTGCTGGCCGCGCTGTGTCTCTGGCATCCGGCCCCTTCCCGGCGGCACCGCCTCAGCGAAGCCCTGCTGGTAGTGATTGCCGTGGGGTTATTTCTCCATCTGTTCCCCGGCTTTGATAATCCCCGCCAGGTGGATGAGGTGCGTGCTGGCGCGCAGAGCGTGCCTTTCAGTTTTTCCTTTAACTTCGATAAAGCCCTGGTTCCCTTTGTGCTGCTGGCCGCGCTGCCCACCCTCTTCCGCGCCCCTGCCCACCCGCCGCGCTTTCGCTGGCTCAGTGCGCTGGCGTTAATCGCCGCGGTTCCGCTGCTGCTCGGTAGCGCCGTGCTGCCGGGCGGCCTGGCGATTGAGCCCCACTTTCCGCCGTGGCTGGGGGCGTTTGTGCTGGCGAATCTCTTCTTTGTTTCGCTGGCCGAAGAGGCGCTGTTCCGGGGTTATCTGCAACAGCGGCTGAGAGAGGCGCTGGGGGGGATGCCCGCGCTGCTGCTCAGCGCGCTGCTGTTCGGGCTGGTGCACGCCCCCGGCGGCGTGCTGCTGGTGATTTTTGCCACCCTGGCGGGAGGATTGTACGGTCTGGCGTGGCACTGGAGCGGCCGCTTATGGCTGGCGACCCTCCTGCACTTTGCCCTGAATCTTACCCATCTTCTGCTGTTCACCTATCCCGCGCTGCAACACTAAACGGTGAAGACCGCCAGGTCGCTCGCCAGCTCGGTGCGGGGGAAAATCGTCTGGCACTCGGCCAGCAGGCGGCTCATATCCTTTGCCAGATAGCGGGAGCTGAAGTGAGTGGCGATCAGCCGTTTGGCTCCGGCGCGCTTCGCCACGTCGGCCGCCTGCAGGGTAGTAGAATGTCCGCGTCCGTTGGCTTTCTCCTCCATCGCCGCCTCCAGCGTAGTTTCATGCACCATCAGGTCAACATCCGCCGCCAGCTGCAACGCGACATCGGTCGGCGCCGTATCGCCAAAGATGGCCAGCTTTTTGCCCGGCGTCGACGGGCCGAGATAATCCGCGCCATTGACCACCCGCCCATCTTCCAGCGTCACGCATTCCCCCTGTTTCAGCTGCTGAAACCATGGCCCGCGCGGAACCCCTTCCGCTTTCAGCCGCGCGGCATCCAGCAGGCCGGGTTTGTCGTGCTGCTCAATGCGATAACCAAAACACGCAACCGGATGGTTCAGCGGCCAGGCACTGATCCGGAACTCGCCATCATCCAGCGTCCAGCCCGCCTCAATCTCAACAATGTTCAGCGGATAGTCGGTGTAGGAGCCGCTGATCGCCAGCGCCGTTTCAACAAAGGTCTTTAAGCCTTTCGGGCCATAGACCGTCATCGGGGTGGTTAACCCGGCCATTGAGCGGCTGGTGAGCAGCCCCGGCAGACCAAAAATATGGTCGCCATGCAGATGGGTGATAAAAATCTTATCCAGCTTGCCCGGTTTCAGGCTGGAGCGCATAAACTGTAACTGCGTGCCCTCGCCGCAGTCGAACAGCCAGGTTTCCCCGCTCAGTGCGCGGGTGAAGGCGATGGCGGTGACGTTGCGTTGCAGGCTGGGCGCACCGCCGCCGGTGCCGAGAAAAGTAAGGTGCATAGTATGCTTCCCTGAAAGCGATGAAAAAACAGAACCCTATTACAATCATAGGCGCAATCTTTGCGTCATTTCGACCGACAGCGTTACACTCAACCCCAAATTTTTATGCAACCGGATGGATACTTCAATGACCCGACATTTCGACTATCTCGCCATTGGCGGCGGCAGCGGCGGCATCGCTTCAATTAACCGTGCGGCCATGTATGGCCAGAAATGTGCCCTGATTGAAGCCAAAGAGCTGGGCGGCACCTGCGTGAACGTAGGTTGTGTGCCGAAGAAAATCATGTGGCACGCCGCGCAAATCGCCGAAGCTATCCATCTGTACGGGCCGGATTATGGCTTCGACACCACCGTGAATCGTTTCGACTGGGCCACGCTGGTCAAAAACCGCAGCGCCTATATCGACCGTATCCACAACTCCTATGACAACGTGCTGGGTAAAAACAAAGTCGAAGTGATCAAAGGCTTTGCCCGGTTTGTCGATGCGCACAGCGTGGAAGTCAACGGCGAGATTATCACAGCCAGCCATATTCTGATCGCCACGGGCGGCCGCCCGGTTCATCCTTCGATTCCGGGTGCGGAGTACGGTATTGATTCTGACGGCTTCTTCGAACTCGACGCCCTGCCAAAGCGCACCGCGGTGATCGGTGCGGGCTACATCGCGGTGGAGCTGGCCGGTGTGGTGAATGCGCTGGGATCGGAAACCCATCTGTTCGTGCGTAAACACGCCCCGCTGCGCAGCTTTGATCCCCTGCTCAGCGAGACGCTGGTAGAAGTGATGAACAGCGAAGGGCCGATGCTGCATACCGAAGCCGTTCCGAAAGCCGTGATTAAAAACGAAGATGGCAGCCTGACGCTGCAGCTGGAAAACGGCAGCGACTACACCGTGGACTGCCTGGTCTGGGCGATTGGCCGTGAGCCTGAAACGGACAATCTCAATATTCAGGCCGCGGGCGTGGCGCTGGATGAGAAAGGCTACATCCGCGTCGATAAGTTCCAGAACACCAATGTGTCAGGCGTTTACGCCGTGGGTGATAACACCGGTGCGGTTGAACTGACCCCGGTAGCGGTGGCAGCGGGCCGTCGCCTCTCTGAGCGCCTGTTTAACAACAAGCCGGACGAGCATCTCGACTACAGCAATGTTCCGACCGTGGTGTTCAGCCATCCGCCGATTGGCACCGTCGGTCTGACAGAGCCGCAGGCGCGTGAACAGTATGGCGACGATCAGGTGAAGGTCTACAAATCGTCGTTTACGGCGATGTACACCGCCGTGACGCAGCATCGTCAGCCGTGCCGCATGAAGCTGGTCTGTGTGGGTGCCGATGAGAAGATTGTCGGGATTCACGGTATCGGATTCGGCATGGATGAGATGCTGCAGGGCTTCGCCGTGGCGCTGAAAATGGGTGCGACGAAGAAAGACTTCGACAACACCGTGGCGATCCACCCGACCGCAGCGGAAGAGTTTGTGACCATGCGCTAGCAATCTCCCCCTGCGCATGACTGACCGTTACCCGCTGACACATTGCTCTGCGGGTAGCGGCTTTAATTAAAATAGGTTTCCCGCAACGGCGTTAATGCCGCACCCAGTGCCGAGCTGTCCCCCTCAATGGCGCTGAGCAGAATATCCGGATATTCCGCAGAAATGCCCCAGCGTTCACCCGAGCTCGTGCGCGGCATGGCTAAAAACATCTCGCCCAGCTGACGGGGAATTTCACCCCCTAATATGATGGCGCCGGGATCAATCACCGCATTCATGGCATCCATTGCCCGATGCAGATTTGGCGTTACGTCTTCTACCCACTGTTGCGCAATCGGCCAGGCCGGATCGAATTTATCATTGAGATCGCGTATATCTTTGATTTCAATACCGCCATCACGTAACCGATCGATCAGGATCCCGAGGGCCGGGCGTAGCTTGCCCTCTTCCGGCGTAAAAATACGGCTGATCTCCCCCGCATTCCCGAATGCCCCCTGGAACGGTTTGCCGTTAATCACGATGCCACCGCCAAAACCATAATTAAAAGAGAGATAGCCAAACGTATCATATTTCAGCCCGGCGCCTAAAAAGGCTTCAGCGTGCGCCGCCGTTGTGGCGTTATTTTCAATCCATACCGGTCGATCAAATAACATGGTAATTTCACGATGCAGATCGATGCCCATCCACGCTTTTAAAGGTTCAGGCGGATTGAAATACTTTCGTGATTCATAAAGAAAGCCCGCCATGCTGTATCCCACCCCACAGACTTTTTCTGGCGAAATACCATATTGTTTTAAGGTATCCAGATAGTGATGTCTGATATTCAGTAAGGTCCGGGCAGGATCGCGCGGGTGCGTATCCAGTACGCAGTATTCTGTAATGCCGCCCCGGAAATTAATCAGGCTGGCGGCCACGCTGTCTGAATTAATCGAGATGCCGTAACCATAACGCGCGTTCGCATTGAGGGATAACGACGGGCTGGGCTTGCCTCTTCCCTGGGATGGCGATTCCCCCAGGCTGAGAAAGCCGTTTTCGGTCAGCGTATCAACAATGCGGTGAACAGATGACTGATTCAGAATGGTTTGCGAAACCAGCGAGGAGCGGGAAATGCCATCGTTGCGGCGGACAAGCTCAAGAATGAGTTTTTCACTGCGATTAAGTTCGACTTCATGACCAGCGGAATATCCATAAACCACAGCGTTCTCCTCACCCTGTTTAATCATGCCTTCTGTTAACAACCTAGCATGATTTTATGCATAGCGAATAGTTAAAGACCCTGCCCTGGCATTTTCGTTAAATGTGCCGATATTCAGCTTCTGCTGCCCTGCCTTACACGATCATAAAAGCGTCATAATAGTGAAACATTACGAGGGGAGACTTCAATATCATGCAATGAGCATGATATTAAAAACGTGCCTTATGTACGGACTGGCACTTTCACCGTGCACAGGGCTCTGCCTTCATTCACACTTTTTTTGTGCATCAGGTGAACAATGGAAACGCGCTTAAAGGTTGCTGAACGCATCGCGCAGGAGGCCTCGCTTTTGGCTCTGGACTATTTCAGACGGCTAAGTGAGTCAGAGATCGGCGAAAAAAGGCCGCAGGATCTCTTCAGTGAAGCCAATCGGGAAGTGGAAAATCTGATTCGGCAGCGCCTGGAACATCACTTCCCACAGGATGCCATTATCGGGGAAGAGCATGGTGGTGAGCCCGGCGCCAGCTACTGGTCTGTTGGTCCGATTGATGGTACGAGTCACTTCCTGCGCGGCTCATCCCTGTGGGGGATTTCTGTTGGCTATGTGATCGATGGCGAGCCGGTGATGGGCGTGATCGTCCATCCGGCTTTAAACCTCATGCTGAGCGGCGGCAAGGAGACAGGGCTTTATCTGAATGGCGAGCCCTTTCAACGTCCTGTGGACGCCGAAGCGCTGAAAACCGTGGCGATTGGCGACAGTCCATCATGGGATTTCACCCATCAGCTCTGTATTGAAAAGGCGTATCGGGACGACGGCTGGAATGTGGTGCGCTATCGCTGTACCACCGCAGGTTTAAGCTTTAGCGTGCTGGGTTACGTCGACGGTTATCAGGAATGTTTTAGCAGCATGTGGGACGTTTCTGCGGGTTATGCGCTCTGTAAAGCAGCGGGACTGGATGCGCATCTTGCCGGTTCAGAGGAAAAGAGCAGAACACATGTTAGTGTCGGGACGGCCGAAATGAATCGCCTCTCCGCCCGGTTTATCCCTTACCCGCGTTTTACGCCCGCCTGACCACGCCTTGCCTCCGGCTTACCTCATCACGGCATTTCAGGACAGCGTGCCCCCGCTGTCCTGCCCACTATGCATGTTCACCCGGCCCTCTGCCCCGAATATTAATTACAACGCATGAAAATGGTTAGCGTGTTAAACGTACGATTCTAAAGTAAACACCTACGAAACTGTTATATATAGGTTTTAAAAAGTTAATAAATTCTTAACCCGCCTGAAATTGCTTAACTCCGATACGCCAAATTATTATGCGCCTCGCATTAATTAAAAAGTCCCTGGCACTCTATGACGGAGCCGCTCAACGTGAACACGCTAGAAATTCACAATGCCATGCTGACGTTCGACGATTTTGTCGCGCTGAACGGCATTTCACTGCAGGCCAGAAAAGGGCAATTTGTTTCCCTGCTTGGCCCCTCTGGCTGTGGCAAAACCACGCTGCTTAAAGTTATTGCCGGCTTCTACACGCTTGATAGTGGCAACGTCCTGATACACCAGCAGGACATGCATCATGTCAAACCTGAACATCGCGATACGGCGATGTGCTTCCAGTCCTATGCGCTGTTTCCTCACCTCTCCGTTGCTGAAAATATCGGGTTCGGCCTCAGGCAACGGAAGATGGAAAAAACAGACATTCATGTTCGCGTCGCGCAGACCGCCGCACAGGTTTCGCTGAATGCGCATTTGTCTAAACTGCCAGCGCAGTTATCCGGCGGTCAGCAGCAGCGTGTAGCACTGGCCAGAGCGCTGGCCGTGCGTCCGGAAATCGTGTTGTTTGATGAGCCATTGTCAAATCTGGATGCCAGATTACGCGACAAGGTACGACTGGAGATCAGACAGCTTCAGCGCGTCCATGGGTTTACCGCCATTTATGTTACCCACGACCGTGCAGAAGCCTTGTCGATGTCTGACATTGTGGTGGTCATGAATGCCGGAAAGATTGAGCAAACCGGAACGCCGGATGAGATCTACTATTCCCCGGTAAACCGCTTTGTCGCCGGTTTCGTCGGTCAGGCTAACGTCATGAAAGCCCGCGTACTGGAGAGCGACAGCAGCACCGGTATTTATCGCATTGCGTGCGTACTGGGCGAAATGGAAATCCATAGCCCTGTACCGCCCGTATCGGACGAGGTCTATACCTTCTGGCGCCCTGAGGATGCCGTACTCAGCGAACAGCGTGCCGGGAAAAATACGCGGGCCTTTGAGATCGGCGCGGTGAGTTTTCTGGGCAACCTTTCTGAACTCCAGGTTCATCCGCTGGGCCATGAAGAAACGGAATATCAGTGGTGCATCCAGCTGGTCGGTAAAAGCGCCATCCGCGAAGGGGACAACGTTAATTTCTCTCTTCCGCCAGACAAGATCCGCTTTTTACGGGAAAGCTATTCATGAAAACGCGCACCCGGAACAGGCTCTGCTGGTTGCTGGTCCTGCCTGCGGTCGCGCCGGTCGTCATCACGCTGGTGCTGATTGTGATCATGGCACTGGCGCAGTCCGTTGGCCTGTTTAATTTTGGCGCCCCGGCGCGCTTTACGCTTCATTACTGGCAAACCATTCTGAATGACAGCCAGCTGTGGCGCGCGACAGGCTACTCGCTCAGAATCGGGGTGATCAGTGCGGTGCTGTCCGTTGCCCTGGCGCTTCCGCTGGCACTCTGGCTGAGAAAGCCTTTCCCCGGCTCAATGCTGATGAGCGGCTTACTCAAAGCCCCGCTGATGGTACACGGGCTGGTGGCTGCGCTGCTGTTTATTAACCTGATTTCCTGGCAGGGCTTTATTAACCTGGGCCTGGTCCGGCTGGGGATCCTCTCTCACCCCATCAGAATGCAGAATGACCGCTGGGGCATTGGCGTGATTATTTTGCAGGTCTGGAAACAGCTTCCCTATGCGCTGCTGATCATGACCGGCAGCCTGCGCGCGATTGGCGATGAAATTTTCAATGCCGCGCGGGATTTAGGTGCCGGCAAGCGTGCCCGGTTGTTACAGATCATCCTGCCCTTATCTGTCAGATCCGTTCAGGTATCGCTGGTGCTGATCTTCATCGGCGCCCTGGGTGACTTTTCCTTCCAGGTCGTTGCGGGGCCAACCAGCGTGTTCTCTCTTTCGCAATACATGCTGCGCTTTCCTGAAATCAGCGCACAGGGCTGGAATCTTGCGGCCGTTGTCGCGGTGATTTTAATGCTGGCGGCTTTTGTCGGTGCAGTCGTGCTTGCCGCCCTGGCGAAGTGGCTGCAACAAGCCGGAGAACAGAGATAATGAGAGCCAGAGCGACCTTATCCCCGCTGCGTATCGTCATGATGACCCTTATCACCGCCCTGTTTATGCTGTGGCTGGTTATTCCCTTTATGCTGACCGTGCTGTGGTCCCTGGTCGATAAAACCCATCCGTGGGCATGGCCAGATGCCCTGCCGCCGGTTCTCTCACTGGGACGCTGGGTGGAGGTCTGGACCACGACCGCGTTACCGCAGGCGCTCAGGAACAGCTATTTACTGGCGGCAGCCGTCTCCGTCTGCACGCTGATGTTGTCTCTGCCTGCCGCGTGGGCATTTGGCAGAATGTCGTTTACGGGCAAAAACCTTCTACAGAATGCGATCTTATTGCCGCTTATCGTTCCGGGCTTTGTCGTCGCGCTGTTTTTTTCCATGTTGCTCAACGTAGTGGGCATTCACAGCCGGTTTGGCGGCATTTTGCTGGGGCATATGATTATCCTGATGCCTTATGCCGTGCGCATTCTGACCCTGTCGTTTTCGCAGATACGCCAGGACACGCTCGATGCGGCACGAGATATGGGCGCTTCGGCGATGAACCGGTTTTTAGTGGCCTGCCTGCCCACCCTCAGACCAGGAATATTTGCCGCATTAATTATTGTCTTTACGTTATCCATAGAGGAGTTCGCCATAAGTTTTATTGTGGGCTCACCCGATTTTATTACCGTCCCTGCCATTCTCTATTCTTATCTGGGTTATAACTTTATCCGACCCAATGCGGCGGTCATTTCTTTAATGCTGGTTGTACCGAATGTCATTTTAATGTTGATTGCAGAAAAATTACTGACAAAAAATCCTGTCGCCTCCTTTGCGGGAAAAGGCTGACACTCTTTAATACGCGTTATTGGGGAAAAATATGTTCAGACTCGCTGCTGCAATATTATTGCTGGCCGGGGCTTTCTGTAGCCCGGCTCAGGATTTAAACACAATGAACTGGGAACAGATTGTCGGACAGGCGAAAAAGGAGGGGAAACTGACCTGGTATCAATGGTATTACCAGGATCGGTTAAAAGAGCAGGTCAGCCTGTTTGAAAAACAGTACGGTATTAACGTTACCCTGTCTGAAGGCACACTTCAGGGCAACATTAATAAGCTCATGGCTGACCGGGGACGGGAAATGGGCGATATGGATCTGTTTTCGATTGGCGGGGGCGCATTCGGAACCGTCTCGCCTGAGCAGACGTTTTTTGGCCCGATTAACAGACTGCTGCCGGAAGGCAAAACCCTGAACTACACCATTGAGGGAACGGACAGTAAAGGCTATGGCGTGGCATTCTGGGGCAACCAGACCGGTCTGGCCTACGATTCGCGCCGCCTGAAAGAAAGTGAGTTGCCGCGAACCCTGCCGCAGCTCACGGCCTTCCTGCAGGCTCATCCTCAGGAATTTGGCTTCAACGTTGAAAACGGCGGTTCCGGCCCGGCCTTTATTGAATCGGTGGCGCGCACGCAGGTGCCGGGTTTTGATTTCACCAAAGGCGACGCGGATGTAAAAAGCCTGACGGCTCTGCAGCCCGCCTGGAACTGGTTCAGACAGCAGCGTCCCAACTACATCATTACGGCCTCCAACGCCGACAGCGTCACCCGACTGGTCAGCGGTGAATTCCTGCTGGTTCCCGCCTGGGAAGATTACCTGGTGGGATTAGAAAACCACGGTGAAGTCCCGAAAACCATCCGGCTCTATGTCCCCGATTTCGGCATGCCCGGCGGCGGAAATATGGTGGCGATACCGCAAAATGCCCCCCATAAAGCGGCAGCGTTGCTGTTTATCCACTGGCTGACGCTGCCCAGCACCCAGCGGCTATTCCAGCAGGTTTATGGCATTACGCCGCAGAACAGAGAAGTGAATCGTGATGCCGGGCTGATCGACAGCAAAGAGCGCGTTCATGGCACCCAGTTCATGCCTAAACCGCTGGGTGATGAAGTCAGAACCGAATTCTCTAACCAGGTTTTGCTCAGGTAGACCTGCGATAAAACCCTAACAGAAGGTAAAGCCAGGAATGTCGACAAAAAAAACCCCTGCACGCGTAGTGAATTCACGCCTGATTGCCCATCGGGGAGCACCGCTGCTGGCACCGGAAAACACGCTGCCTTCGTTTCAGGCGGCTGTTGAACGCGGAGCGACGTGGATAGAGGTGGATGTCAAACTCACCAAAGACAGACACCCGGTCATCATTCATGACGATTCCGTGGACCGGACCACAAATGGCAAAGGCTATGTGGCGAACTTAACCCTGGATGAGATCCGATCGCTGGAGGCGGGCGTGTGTTATGGCCACCTTTTCAGAGGCGTAAAAGTGCCGACGCTGGCTGAAACAGTGGCGTTTGTTCTGGATAAAGGCGTCGGGCTGCAACTGGAGATCAAACCCACCTCCGGACAGGAAGTGGAAACGGCGGAGATTGCTATCGCTCAGCTGAAGTCACTGTGGCCTGCAGATGAGAAGAAGCTCTTTATCAGCAGCTTCTCGGAGATTTCGCTGCAGGTTGCCGCACAGCTTATGCCTGACGTCCCGCGCGGCCTGGCAGTTTGCGTCCCGCCCAAAGACCCCGAGGCGCTCCTCGCCAGAACGGGTTGCCAGATCCTGCATTTCCTGGGTGACTTCGCGACGGACGAAGACCTGACGCGACTGGCTCGTTCAGGTATTGAATTTGCGATTGCCACGATCAATGACCCGGTTCTTGCCAGAAAATATATTGATGCGGGTGCGCAAACGGTATTAAGCGATATCCCCGACTTAGCATTCTGAATAAAAAATTGTTCAGGACGTTCTCAGCCATAAACCCGTAACACCAGGGAAATTCATTATAAAAATGGCCATAACCTTTATGGCCGCTATAACGCCTTTATTATTTAGCCATTCTGGAAGACGAAAGTCATAGTGAAATAAATGCCGCTCTGAGCGGTCACCTCCTCATGCTTAAGTTAACGGATAAGGGTAGATGATATGCACAATAAAATAAAAGCCGCCGCGCCGTATGCAATCTGTTTTCTGGCCTCATTTTCTGCATACTCCGCTGAGATTTATAATAAAGATGGAAATAAGCTCGACCTGTACGGTAAAGTCGATGCGCGTCATGTTTTCTCAGATAATATTGCAGAAGATGGCGACAACTCTTACGCACGCCTGGGTTTTAAAGGTGAGACGCAAATTAACGATCGGCTTAGCGGTTATGGTCAATGGGAATATAATTTCCCGCTGAATCACAGTGAAGGCGGTAGCGACGCGCAAACGGGTAATGCCACACGCTTAGGATTTGCCGGTCTGAAACTGGCCGACTTCGGCTCGTTCGATTATGGCCGTAGCTTTGGGGTGCTGTACGTTGCCTCTGCCTATACGGATATGGCACCGGTCTACGGTTCCGGCACCATGACTACCAACGATAACTTCCTGTCAAAACGCTCAACCGGCCTCGCGACCTGGCACTCTCCGGCGTGGGGTGGGTTAAAGCTGACCCTGCAGTATCAGGGAAAAAATGACCGCGCCACCGCTAAAGTGGCTAACGGGGATGGCTACGGTGCTGGCGTGACTTACAGCATTACCGATGGGCTGAGCATTGCGGCGGCAGGGATGAAAGCAAAACGGACGCTGATCCAGCAAGCTGACGGTCAGGGAGACGATGCCACCGCCTGGGTCACCTCTGCAAAATATGATGCCAGCCAGCTCTATCTGGCCGCCATGTATGGCGAAGCCAGTGACGTTACGCCTTATGGACAGCTGGCACAGGTCGCCGACAAAACCCATAACGTTGAGGCGATTGCGCAGTACCAGTTCCTGAACGGTTTGCGCCCTTCTGTCGGTTTTGTCATGCAGCGTGGCGAAAACCTGCAGGGCGCAGGGAATTTTGCCGGAGGCAGCCAGACGATGCAGAAATATATTGCGGTGGGCACCTATTACTATTTCAACAAGAACATGCTGACCTACGTGGACTACCGCATTAACCTGCTGAAGGACAACGACTTTACGCGTGCCACCGGCATTACGACGAAAAACAGTATCGGTCTGGGCCTGACCTATCAGTTCTGACCCGGCTGCTCCTGTTTTGTGCAGCATGGCTTCATACCTGACAACACGCACTTAGCGAGGCTGGCTCATGCCAGCTTTTTTTACGTCAGCCGCAGGGGGAAACATTACAGGGCCGGGGACGCAGCCTGATGAGGAGTTTCCAGCCACTTAACATAGGCCTGATCCCACAACGCCGCGGGCGTTCCCGCTTTGCCCAGACCAAACCCATGCCCGCCTTTGCTGATCTGAATCAGCTCAACCGGCACGCGATTACGCCGACAGGTGTCGCGCATCAGCTCGGTGTTAAACGGGTTGGAGGTGTGATCGTCTTCCGCCTGCGCCAGGAAGGTGGGCGGATAGCGCCGGGTCACAAAGTTCTGCACTGACCAGTTTGCCTCATCCTGTGGGGTGGCATTTTTGCCGACCATCATCAGATGCGTGCTGGTGTGCTGATAGGGCGCTTCCAGGGTAATGACCGGATAGATCAGGCCCACGCTGTCGACGACGGGCACCACTTCATCCAGCGGGTCGATGGCCGGATAGGATTCAAAGTCCGGGCGCGCCGCCGCCAGCCCCAGCAGATGGCCACCGGCCGAGAAGCCCAGCACATGCACCCTGCGCTCAAACGATCGCACCAGCCGGATAGCACGCTGCGCATCCTGCAGCGGAGCCAGCCGCCCCGCCTGCCACTTCTCATGCGGCAGCCGGTAGCTGAGCACGTAGGCGGTGTAGCCATTGGCGTTCAGCCAGCGCGCCACCGGCCAGGCTTCGCGCCCCATGCCGATCCAGCGATAGCCGCCGCCTGCGGCGATCAGCACCGCTTCGCCGTTGGGATTTTCCGGTTTGAAACGCTGGATCGCCGGGCTGACGATATTGGACCACGAACCGCTGCTGTTAATATGCAGCTGGCCCGACGGGCCACCGCCGCCGGGCGGGTCGTCCGGCCAGAGGGGAATAATGTCATCGCGGGCAAATAATTTGCCGGTGGTCATGGAGAGCCCAAGCGCTCCCGTGCCGAGAATAAAGCGTCGACGCGTAATCATAGTGCCTGTTAAGTGATGCCAGTAAGAGAGCAGACCGTTGCGGTGTGCTGCAAAAGAATCAACAGATGCAAGTCTGGTGCCAGACGCTGGCGATTATGTACGCAATGCCGGGTGAAAAGCCATAAAAAAACGCGCCCCGCAGGCGCGTTTTATACCGTGCGGCCCGGTTAATCTTCCTGCTGGAACTGCGCCATCACAGCCTGCTCACACTGCTGTTCGTTGACGCGCAGTTTGGCGCGTTCATCGTCACCCAGCTGCAGCCAGGCACTGGCGACTTCCCGCGCCGATTCTTCATCAAATTCGGGCTGATTCATCGCCGATGAGGATTTACTGCGCGCCACGTCAGATTTCATCTGCTCCACATACTGATCCGCGCTGGCGACCTTTTTTTCACTGCTGACGATGTGACACAGCTGACTGGCGTAGACATTCTGTTCGGTGTCAGCGTCGTCCGCCGCCAGCGCGCTGCCGGAGGCGAGCAGGCTCAGCAGGATAATCTGGGTTACTTTCATTCTTCACTCCTGTTTGTTCGGATTAAACTTTGCGCTGAAGGGCTTCGATGCGCTTCTGACGCCAGTTCAGCAGCGGCGACACGGTGGTGCCGTGGACAACCACGCTACAGACCACCAGCGTTAACGCCATATTCGTCATGATTTCCATCTGCGGGCCTTCCATGCCGTGCGTCCAGGCATAGGCAATATAGTTCAGGCTGCCGATTCCGCGGATGCCCAGCCAGCCAATCAGCAGACGCTGACCCAGCGGCAGCCCGGCGCGCAGCGTGACCAGCCAGACGGCCAGCGGGCGCACCACCACAAACAGCACCAGGCCCAGCAGCACGCCGTAGATATTCCAGTGCTGTGCCAGCGTCACGCCCAGCACCACCATCATGCCAGCCGCCAGCAGACGTTCAATAGTATCGCCAAAAGAGAGGGCGTCGCCTACTACAAACCCAATCGACTTCACCATATTGTTATTGCCCTGGTGCGCCAGCCGCTTATTGGGATTGACCAGCGCCTCAGAGGGGAGAACGCGTTCATCATCAGAGAGATCCTCAGGCTGATGACGGCGAAACACCCCCAGCTCGGCGCGGCGTAGCCCCAGTCCGGCGGCAAAGGCGGCCAGGAAGCCAGAGGCGCCCAGCCACTCCACCAGCGAATAACTCAGCGCGATCAGCGCCAGCGCGAGGAAATCGTTGGGGGCCACATCGCCGTTGGCATTGCGCAACCGGGTCGTCAGCACACCAATCATCTGCCCCATGACAAAGCCGATAAGCAGCCCGGCGCCAATCGCCCAGATCACCTCGACCGCGCCCCAGTGAGCCAGCATCCCCCCGCTCAGGCTCTCGCCATTGAACAGCAGCAGCGCCAGCACCAGCAGCGGCAGCGCGGAGCCGTCGTTCATGCCCGCTTCGCTGGAGATCGCCACCCGCAGCGAGTCATCATCCTGCGCATCGTTTACCGAGATGAGGCTGGCCAGCACCGGATCTGTCGGCGCGACAATGGCACCAAACGCCAGCGCAACCGGCCAGTCTAATCCCACCAGGAAATGGGCCAGCAGGGTCATTGCCGCCACGGTCAGCAGCATGGCGGGAAAGGCGAGTTTCAGTCCGGTGTGCCAGCAGTTATTCTGTAACGGCAGACGCAGCTTGAGTCCGGTGATAAACAGCGAGGCGGCCATGGTGATTTCGGTAATGTGGGCCACGGCCTCGGAATGAGTGACGATATCGATGTGGACCACATCAAACGCCCACGGGCCGCACAGTATGCCCGCGATAAGAAACAGACCAAATGAGGTGACTGGCCCCCGGTGAATCCAACCGGAAGCCAGCGACATCAGCAGCAGAAGGCCGCCCGTCGCTGCTGTCCAGGCTAAAAAGTTCATAATGCTCCAGCTTATTTCGGGTTTATCAATAAGCCTGGCACATTTTTTGAAGGGCGAGACGATCAGTTTTTCAGGTGGCGACTGGCGAAGCGCACCGCCAGCGCGGCCGCCCCGGCTAAGGTAGAGAGCGCAACCACCCCATTCCAGCCCCAGTGCGCCAGCGCCAGGCTGCCCAGTGCCGCCCCGCTGGCCATACCGATAAACACCACGGTGAACAGCAGCGCATTGAGGCGACTGCGTGCTTCAGGTGCCAGGCCATAAACCAGCGTCTGGTGCGCGACCAGCGTGGCCTGCACGCCCAGATCAAAGCCAATGGTACAAATCACAATCAGCGCCAGCTGCGCCGGGACAGGCAGCACGGGCAGCAGGAACATCAGCGCAAAAGAGAGCGTCACCAGGGCGGCACCGGCCTGGGTGACCCGCGCCGGGCCGATGCGATCGGCAAAACTGCCCGCCAGCGGGGCCGCCATCGCCCCCGCCGCCCCGGCTAAGCCAAAGGCCCCGGCCACGGCGCTGTCCAGATGAAAGCGATCGCTGAGCATTAACGCCAGCGTCGACCAGAAGGCGCTGAACCCTACCGACAGCAGTCCCTGAGCCAGGGCGGCGCGGCGCAGCGTCTGGTGGTGACGCCACAGATGCACCAGCGACAGCAACAGGCGCGGATAGCTTACGGTGGTGCCCGGCGTAAAGCGTGGCAGCACCCGCCTGAGCGTCAGCGTAATCAGCAGCACCGACAGCGCCGCAATCAGATACATGGTGCGCCAGCCGAAATACTCTGCCACCACGCCACTGACGACCCGCGACAGCAGAATCCCCACCAGCAGGCCGGTCATCACCGTGCCGACCGTTTTACCCCGGCTGCGTTCCGGAGCCAGCGCCGCCGACGCCGGGACAATATCCTGCGCCACGGTGGCGGTCAGGCCGGTCACAAAGCTGGCGATCAGCAGCGCGCTGAGCCCCGCGGAAAAGCCACACAGCAGCAGTGCGGCGACCAGCAGCAGACCCTTGATAAAGATAATCGTGCGCCGGTCATGGCGATCGCCCAGCGGGGCCAGCAGCAGGATGCCCAGCGCATAGCCCGCCTGCGTCAGCATCGGCACCATGCCGACCGCGCCGATCCCCGCACTGAACTGCTTACTGATGATATCCAGCATTGGCTGACTGTAGTAAATCGAAGCCACGCTGAGCCCGGCCCCGGCGGCCAGGGTGAAGACCAGCGGAGCGGAGAGCGGTTCGTTTCGGGTTGGGTTTTCTATTGCTGACATGGTGTCATCCTCATCATTTCGTGCCGCTATTTAAGCGCATTGCGGTTATACGCGGTAGACTGACGTCAGGCAAAACCGTTATGCGTGGAGCGTATGAATCATTCCAGTGGCAGCGACCGCATCGAACTGATGCAGACTTTTATCCGTATTGTTGAGAGCGGCAGCCTCTCCGCCGCTGCAGCACAGCTCGGCACCACCCAGCCTACCGTCAGCCGGCGGCTGCAAATCCTGGAGCAGCGGCTCGGCCTGAAGCTCATTCTGCGCACGACCCATGCGCTGAAGCTCACCGATGATGGCGAACGCTGCTACGCCCAGGCGCGGCAGCTGCTGGCCACGTGGCATGCGCTGGAAGATGAGCTGACCGGGGCCAGTGACGAACCCATCGGCACGCTGCGGGTTCGCGCCCCGCACGCCTTTGGTCAGGATCAGCTGATCGATCCCCTGGTGGACTATCTGCACCGCTATCCCCGACTCAATATAGAGTGGATGCTGAATGACCGCACACCCGACTTCATCGCGGAGAATGTGGACTGTGCCATTCAGGTCGGCGCGCCCAGCGATCCGTCGGTCGTGGCGGTTCTGCTGGCAGAAGTGCCGCGTTTCGTGGTGGCGGCGCCGCGCCTGCTGGACCAGTTTCCGCCGATTGAGCGGGTGGAACAGCTGGGCGATCTGCCGTGGCTGGCGCTCACCAGCTTTTACCGTAATGAAGTGGCGTTGCAGAAAATAGATGACGGCCAGCCGCTGAACCTGCCGATTATGCCGCGGCTGAGCAGCGACAGCCTTTACGCCGTGCGTAAAGCGGCACTGGCCGGCATGGGGGCGGCGATTGTCTCATCGTGGGCGGTGCAGGAGGATCTGGCGGAGGGCAAACTGATTCAGCTGATGCCCGCGTGGCAGGCCCCGCCGCTGCCGGTGTGGCTGACCTATCCGTGGGCGAGTTACTACCCGGCCAGGCTGCAACACTTCTTTGCCATGATCAAAGAGGTGATGCCGCAGCTGACCGGCACCCGTCCGGCCTCACAACCGGCTCACTCAGACAGGGCGGAGTAACAACGGAGACAGCTAGCGGATTTGGGTAGAGAGACGCGGGAGGAGGAGGCAGAGCAGGCGCCCGCATTAGCGGCGCGCCGGAAAGGGAATGCGTTACTTTTTATCGTAGCGTGACAGCTTATCGAGCCAGCCCATGACAAAGGCGGAGAGCACGAAGGTCAGGTGGATAATCACGTACCACATCAGCTTATCATTATCGACGTTGCGCGCTTCCATAAACACCCGCAGCAGGTGAATCGAAGAGATGGCGACAATAGAGGCGGCCACTTTGTTCTTCAGTGAGCCGGAGTCCATCTTGCCCAGCCAGCTCAGCTTCTCTTTGTCTTCGTCGATATCGAGCTTCGAGATAAAGTTCTCATAGCCTGACAGCATCACCATCACCAGCAGACCGCCAACCAGCGTCATATCGACCAGCGACAGCAGCAGCAGGATCAGATCGTTTTCCGCAATGCTGAAAATGTTGGGCAGCAGGTGGACTATTTCCTGGAAAAATTTAATCGTCAGCGCCAGCAATCCCAGCGAAAGTCCAATGTAAACCGGGGCCAGCAACCAGCGCGATGCATACATCAGGTTTTCGGTAAAACGTTCCATACAATCCCACACGTAATCAGACAGGTCCGGGAGTATAACCGATTCACTGTGAAGTTATTTCAGCTCGTCGTCAGAAATTTCCGGAACCGGCGGCAGGGGAAGCGAGAGACGAAAGGCCGCGCCGCCTTCGGTCCGATTCTCCGCCCAGATCTGGCCGCCGTGGCTCTCAATGATGGTTTTACAGATCGCCAGCCCCAGCCCGACGCCCGGTACGGCAGACTCCTTATCACCGCGCGAAAACTTATCGAATATCCGGCTTAAGTCCCCTTCAGCGATGCCCGGCCCGCCATCCCAGACCGAGATCTCCAGCCGGTTTGCGGCACGCCACGCCCGGATGCCGCGCGGCGCACAGTTACCGGCATACTTCAGGCTGTTTTCAATCAGGTTAGTGAAGACCCGCTCCAGCAGTGTGCTGTCGCCTTTGATCAGCACGATATCGTCCGGCAGGTCGAGCTGCACCTCATGCCCTTTCAGCGACGGCGCCATGCTGCTCAGCGCCCCGCCAATCACCTCCTCCAGCGCCAGCCACTCTTCACGCAGATTGAGGCCGCCCGACTGAATGCGCGCCATATCCAGCATATTGCTGACCAGCCGGATGGTACTCAGCGTCTGCTCGCGGATCTGGCTGGCCTGCGGCACATATTTTGAGTTGTCGCTGGCCAGGTCGAGCATCAGCATTTCCGCCTGACCAAACAGCACAGTCAGCGGGGTGCGCAGATCGTGTGACAGGGCGGACAGCAGCGCATTGCGCAGCTGTTCCCGCTCCGCCGACAGCCGCGATGCCGCCTCGCTGTGCGACAGCGCCATCCGCTCCAGCGCGTTAGCAATCAGCACCGTGAAGGTTTCCACCAGCCGCTGCTGTTCAGGGATCATCAGCTGACGCAGATTCTGCGGCTCCACCACCAGCAGGCCCCGGCAGTGCGCGCCGCTTTTCAGCGGCAGGATCTGATAAGGCACCGCCGGTAACGTATCGGTGCCCGCTCCCGCCGGCTGGCCTTTGCTGTAGCTCCACTTCGCGATAGCGCGGTCCGGTTCGCTGGCCGGTAACGCCTCACCGACCGGCTGCAGTTCGCCCTGCTCATCCGGCAGCAGCAGCAGGCAGCGCGCCTGCAGGGTGGCATCCAGCACCCGCTGGCTGGTCGCCGCGATATCCTGAGGCGTTAAGGCGCTGCCCAGCGATTTCGCCATCTCATAGAGCTGTCGCGCACGCTGTTCACGGTAGCGTGCCACCCGCGCCTGATAGCGGACGCCCGCCGTGAGGTTGCCGACGATGACCCCGACCGCCAGCATCACACCAAAGGTGACCAGATATTGCAGGTCGGAGACCGCCACCGTGCCGGTGGGGGCCACAAAGAAGAGGTCGAAGGCGACGATATTCATCACCGTGGCGATCACCGACGGCCAGCGCCCGTAGCGCAGCGCCACGATCACCACCGCCAGCAGGTAGATCATCACGCAGTTGGCGGGATCGAAGTTGATCAGCACCGACTGCCCGGCGGCGGTAACGGCGATGCAGAGCACCAGCGCCATCATCACGCCACGCAGCTGAATCCGCCATTTATCGCTGGTCGGGCGGCCATCCGGCAGCGGATGCGGCGCATCCTTCAGCGGTTCATCCAGCGCCACCACCAGCAGGTCGAGATCCGGTCCCAGCTGGCCGAGCCGCTCGGCAAAACTGTCACGCCGCCAGCGCCGCAGCGGACGGCGGCCGGTGACGATTTTGCCCAGATTATGTTCACGCGCGTAGCCCAGCACCGCTTCGGCTTCATCCGGCTCGGAGAGGGTGGCGGTTTCCGCCCCCAGCTCCTGCGCCAGCTGCAGCGTGCGCAGAATCGCCCGCCGCCGTCCTTCCGGCAGCCGGTGAAGACGGGGCGTTTCGACATAGACCGCATGCCATTCACTGCCGAGCCGCGCCGCCAGCCGGGCGGCCGTGCGCACCAGCTTCTCACTGCCGCTGTCGTCGCCGATGCAGAGCAGAATGGCGTCGCGGGTGTGCCAGACGCGATCCCGCCCCTGCTGATCGCGCCAGGCGCGCATCTGGTCATCCACCCGATCGGCGGTGCGGCGCAGGGCCAGCTCACGCAGCGCGAACAGGTTACCTTTGCGGAAAAAGTTTTCGATGGCGCGCTCTGCCCGGTCACCAATGTAGACCTTGCCCTCTTTCAGCCGCTGACGCAGATCGTCGGGCGGCAGATCGACCAGCACCACCTCATCGGCGCTGTCGAAAAAGGGATCGGGCACGGTTTCGCGCACCTGAATGCCGGTGACGCCCCCGACCACATCGTTGAGGCTCTCAAGATGCTGCACGTTGACGGTGGTCAGCACGTCGATGCCCGCTTCAAGCAGCTCTTCGATGTCCTGCCAGCGCTTGGGATGGCGCGAGCCCTGCACGTTGGTGTGCGCCAGCTCATCCATCAGGATCACCGCCGGATGGCGAGCCAGTGCCGCATCGAGATCGAACTCCGCATGACGCGAGCGACCGGTCGCACGACGCGGCAACAGGGGTAATCCCGTCAGCAGCTGCGCGGTTTCCGGCCGTTCATGGGTCTCCACCACGCCGATCAGCACATCCAGACCCTGCGCGCGCAGCCGCTGCGCCTCCTGCAGCATGGCGTAGGTTTTGCCCACACCGGCACAGGCACCAAAGTAGATTTTCAGCTGACCGCGATGGGTTTCGCGGTTAGCCTGCAGCAGCGCGTCGGGATCGGGACGCTGGGGTTCGTGATTCATAGCTTCCTTAATGGCATAACAGAAACACCCTTACAGATCGTTGAGCGCCATATTGAGCTGCAGCACATTGACTGTCGGCGAGCCGAGGAATGGCGTCAGCGGACGATGCGTCTGCTGGTCGATCAGCGCCTCGACCTGCGCCAACGGCAGCTTCCGGCTGGCGGCGATGCGCGGTGCCTGCCACAACGCGGCGTCAGCCGAGATATCCGGGTCCAGCCCGCTGGCTGAGGTGGTGACCAGCTCAACCGGCACCGCGGCGGGTGCCTGCGGATTAGCAGCCCGCAGCGCCGCGACGCGCTCCGCGACGGCTTTGTCCAGCGCCGGGTTACTGGCTGCCAGATTGCTGCCCCCTGAGGCCAGCGGATTGTCGGGTTTGTCGCTGGTGGCTGAAGGGCGGCCCCAGAAATAACCGGGCTGCGTGAAGTTCTGACCAATCAGCGCGGATCCGCGCACCACGCCATCCTCCTCCAGCAGCGATCCATTCGCCTGCGCCGGAAACAGCCACTGCGCCAGGCTGGTCGTGAGGAAAGGATAAACCACGCCGGTGACCAGGGTAAGCAGTAACAACAGTAAAATTGCCGGACGTAACTGACTCATTTTTTGCTCCTCAGGCCATGCCTGATAACACTAACAGCAGATCGATAGCTTTGATGCCGACAAACGGCACCAGCAGGCCGCCCAGCCCATAAATCAACAGGTTGCGGCGCAGCAGCGCAGCGGCACTCAGTGGCCGGTAGCTGACGCCTTTCAGGGCCAGCGGGATCAGAAAGACAATCACCAGAGCGTTGAAGATCACCGCTGAGAGGATTGCGCTGGCGGGCGAGTGCAGCTGCATGACGTTGAGCATGTTGAGCTGCGGATAGGTCGCCGCAAACGCCGCCGGGATGATCGCAAAATATTTCGCCACGTCGTTGGCGATACTGAAGGTGGTCAGCGAACCGCGCGTCATCAGCATCTGTTTACCGATGTGCACCACTTCCAGCAGCTTGGTCGGGTTCGAGTCGAGGTCGACCATGTTGCCCGCCTCTTTCGCCGCCTGCGTACCGGAGTTCATCGCCACCGCCACATCGGCCTGTGCCAGCGCAGGCGCATCGTTGGTGCCGTCGCCGGTCATCGCGACCAGACGCCCTTCCGCCTGATACTGGCGGATCAGCGCCAGCTTCGCTTCCGGCGTCGCCTCAGAGAGAAAATCATCCACGCCCGCTTCCGCCGCAATCGCTGCCGCCGTCAGCGGGTTATCGCCGGTGATCATCACGGTTTTGATACCCATCTTGCGCAGCTCGGCAAAGCGCTCTTTAATGCCGCCTTTTACGATATCCTTCAGCGCCACCACGCCCAGCACGTTTGCGCCCTCGGCGACGACCAGCGGGGTGCCCCCGGTGCGCGCCACCTCTTCGACCTGAGCATTCACCTCGGCCGGGAAACGGCCATGACTGGCTTCGATGTGGCGACGCACCGCATCCACCGCCCCTTTACGGATCAGCCGGTCCTGCACGTTGACGCCGCTCATGCGGGTCTGCGCCGAGAAGG
This sequence comes from Type-F symbiont of Plautia stali, assembly GCF_059731105.1. Lineage (NCBI taxonomy): Bacteria > Pseudomonadati > Pseudomonadota > Gammaproteobacteria > Enterobacterales > Enterobacteriaceae > Type-F symbiont of Plautia stali. Next base: position 3,877,013 of record NZ_AP035909.1, read on the forward strand.
GAATAAAGGTAGCCCCCATGCTGCTGAGATCGCGTTCACGCAGGTTAAACTGCTGTTTAGCCAACACCACGATGCTGCGGCCCTCCGGCGTCTCATCGGCCAGCGACGCCAGCTGCGCCGCGTCGGCCAGCTGCTCCTCGCTGACGCCCGGCGCGGGCAGGAACTGCGTCGCCTGACGGTTACCCAGGGTGATGGTGCCGGTTTTATCCAGCATCAGCACATCCACATCGCCAGCGGCCTCAACGGCACGGCCGCTGGTGGCGATGACGTTAGCGCCCAGCATCCGGCTCATCCCCGCCACCCCAATTGCTGACAGCAGGCCACCAATCGTGGTCGGGATCAGACAGACCAGCAGCGCCACCAGCACCGTAACGCTGACCGGCGTTCCGCCCCAGGCCGAGAAAGGCCAGAGCGTCACGGTCGCCAGCAGGAAGACGATAGTCAGCGAAACCAGCAGGATGGTCAGGGCAATCTCGTTTGGCGTTTTGCGACGCTTCGCGCCTTCCACCATGGCGATCATCCGGTCGAGGAAGGTTTCACCCGGGTTGGCGCTGCAGGTGATCACCAGCCAGTCAGAGAGAATGCGGGTCCCGCCGGTCACGGAGGCAAAGTCCCCGCCCGACTCGCGGATCACCGGGGCGGACTCGCCGGTAATGGCGCTCTCATCCACCGAGGCCCCACCCTCCAGCACTTCACCGTCGCAGGGAATGATGTCGCCCGCTTCCACCAGCACCGCGTCGCCTTTGCGCAGCTGATCGGCGGCCACCTGCTGCCACTCTGCGCCATAGCGCGCCGCTGACAGTTTTTTGGCAAAGCTGGTCTTTTTCACCCCTTTCAGGCTGCTCGCCTGGGCCTTACTGCGCCCCTCTGCCAGCGCCTCCGCCAGATTGGCGAACAGCACGGTAAACCAGAGCCAGAGCGCAATCGCTCCGGTAAAACTGGCGCTGCCGTCGATCCGGCCCGCCAGCATCGCCAGCGCCAGCAGCGAGGTCAGGATGCTGCCGAGGTAGACCACAAACATCACCGGGTTACGGAACTGCACCCGGGGATCGAGCTTTTTCACCGCATCCCAGGCTGAGGTGCGCAGCAGCGCTGCGTCAAATAACGCCTGTTGTTGACGACTCATGAGGATTGTCCCTGAACAAGTTGCAGATGCTCAGCCACCGGGCCCAGCGCCAGAGCAGGAATAAAGGTCAGTGCGCCGACCAGCAGCACCGTACCGATCAGCAGTGCGATAAACAGCGGGCCGTGGGTAGGCAGCGTGCCATTGCCCACCGGCTGCACTTTTTTCGCCGCCATCGCCCCGGCAATCGCCATTACCGGAATGATGATGCCGAAGCGGCCCAGCAGCATGCAGACGGCCAGTAACAGGTTCCAGAACGGCGTGTTGGCGCTGAGTCCGGCAAAGGCACTGCCGTTGTTGTTGGCCGCGGATGAGACGGCGTAAAGCACTTCGCTAAAGCCGTGAATGCCCGGGTTTGCCATAGCGCTGCGTCCGGCGTCGGTCATCATCGCCAGAGCGGTGCCGATCAGCACCAGCGCCGGGGTGACCAGAATCGCCAGGGCGGTCATTTTCATCTCCCAGACATCGACTTTTTTACCCAGAAACTCCGGCGTGCGGCCAATCATCAGCCCGGCGATAAACACCGCCAGCAGCACAAACAGCAGCATGCCATAGAGGCCGGCTCCGACACCGCCGAACACCACTTCGCCCAGCTGCATCAGCCACATCGGCACCATCCCGCCCAGCGCGGTAAAGGAGTCGTGCATGGCATTGACCGCACCGCACGAGGCCGCCGTTGTGATCACGGCAAACAGGCTGCTGTTAAGAATGCCAAAGCGCGTCTCTTTGCCTTCCATATTGACGGCGCTGTCAGCCCCCAGCTGGAGGAAGTGCGGGTTGCCCTGCAGTTCGGCCCACATCACCACCGCCACCGCCGCCACAAACATCAGCGTCATCGCCCACAGCAGCATGTGGCCCTGACGACGGTCACGCACGCTTTCGCCAAACGCGAAGCAGAGCGCCGCCGGGATCAGGAAGATGCTCAGCATCTGCACGAAGTTGGTGAGCACATTCGGGTTTTCAAACGGATGGGCGGAGTTGGCGTTAAAGAAGCCGCCACCGTTGGTGCCCAGCATTTTGATCGCCTCCTGCGACGCCACCGGCCCCATCGACAGCGTCTGCTGCGCGCCTTCCAGCGTGGAGAGGCTGTGATAAGGCAGGACGTTCTGAATGCTGCCCTGACTGACAAAGAACAGCGCCATCAGCAGGCTGATGGGCAGTAAGACGTAGAGCGTGATGCGCGTCAGGTCGCGCCAGGCGTTGCCCAGCGTGGCGATGCTGCGATTCGCGAAGCCACGGATCAGGGCAAATGCCACCGCAATGCCGGTCGCGGCAGAGAGGAAGTTCTGCACCGTCAGGCCCACCATCTGACTGAAATAGCTCAGGGTGCTCTCACCGCTGTAGGACTGCCAGTTAGTGTTGGTAACAAAGCTGATGGCGGTGTTGAGCGCCAGATGCCAGCTCAGGTCAGGCAGCTGCTGTGGATTGAGCGGCAGCGCCCCCTGCATCAGCAGAATCGCCAGCAGCACGACAAAACCCAGCGCATTAAACAGCAGAATGGCCAGCAGATAGTGCGGCCAGCGCATGTCAGATTGCTGTGCCCCCAGCAGTCGCCACAGCGGCGCTTCAAGGCGGGCAAACACCGGCTTATCCGCCACTAACGACGCCAGACCCCGGCCGAGCGGCTGCGCCAGCACCATCAGCAGCAGCAGATAAACGGCGATAAGTAAGAAAGCATTGGCCGCCATCAGAAGGCCTCCGCATTTAACAGGGCATAGATCAGATAGCCCAGTAACAACACCACCAGCAGAATGCCGGTTATTACGCCCACGCTCACAGGAACCTCCAGAGGTTTGGATTTAGGGCATAGCTTGCGCGGAGGCGTATAAAGAAGGGGTTAAAATGCAGCGGGCGGGCGTAAAAATAGTGTAAAAATGGCGAAATATCAGGCGACTTCCAGCGCCCAGATACGATTAAGATCGACATTACCCCACAGCGTGCTGTCCTCTGCGCCGACAATGCTGTCAGTGCAGAAACTGTCGCCAAGGTCGAGCTCCTCCGGTTTAACTTCGCGCTGGGCGTGCAGCGACCAGAACACATGCACACAGGGACGCATCAGCGACTTTTCACCCGCTCTGACCACCAGCGCCACCCGGCCGGAGGCGAGACGCACCAGCGATCCCACCGGATAGATGCCGATGGTACGCACAAAGGTGTGCAGCAGGCCGGGGTCAAAATGGCCGCGCCAGCTCAGCATCTGATGCATCGCTTCAGCAGGCGTCCAGCCGTTGCGATAGGCACGGGTTGAGGTCACAGCATCATAGACGTCACACACCGCCGCCATGCGGGCATAGAGCGAAATCGCCTCCCCTTTCAGGCCGTGCGGGTAGCCGCTGCCATCATATTTCTCATGATGATGCAGGGCGATATCCAGCAGATCGTCATCGGCGTCAGCTTCTATCAGCATCTGCGTGCCAACCACCGGATGCTCGCGCATCACCCTGAACTCTTCGTCAGTCAGCTTGCCGGCTTTGTTGAGGATCGCCAGCGGCACGGCCGCTTTACCGACATCATGCAGTAAACCGCCCATGCCCACCCGCCGCAGCTGCTGGTCGTTCAGCCCGAGTGTTTTACCCAGCGCAATCATCAGCCCGCAGACCGCCATGGAGTGCAGGTAGGTATAGTCATCATGATTCTTCAGCCGCGCCACGCTCAGCATGGCGGAAGGTTCACGCGTGATCGATCCGGCGATTTCATCCACCAGATTCATCATATAATCGAGCTTCAGGCCGTTACCCAGCCGCGCTTCGTTGAACATCGCCAGGACTTTCGGTTTGCCCTGCTGGAAGATCTGCTGGGCCTGATCGAGTTCCTGAAAAAAGGGGGTACGACCAATGGTTTTTTTCGCGACCACGGTGGCGATCGGGGCCTGCACTGAACGATCGAGATCGATCCAGAGCTGGCGGATCCCTTCACTGCGTAACAGGGCAATTTGTCGTGGATCGGCGATCAGCATCTCATTACGAATGCGCTGGTCTTTGATCCACCAGACTTCCAGCTTGTGGATAAACATCCCCGGGCGCAGTTCATCAATGGTAATCAGCTTTATCACGCTATCACTCCTTAAGCTCAGCGAGGGAGATAAGGTGATATCGGCAGCTGGACAAATTTTCTTCAGGCTGTTTTGTGCGGCGGCGGCGTTCAGGGGAGTGGTCAGAGGAGAGGTGATTGTCCTCAAACAGAACGACAGATCAATGCCCGGATTCGTACCAGGCAGATCAAAACGCGTAATCATTCAGGTCAGATTTAGCACTTCCACACAGGCGCCGGATGGTTAAGCCTGCCCTCCTATTCTTAACGAATGGCATAATTGTAAGGGTGAATTCTTAGAAAAATTATGTATCCATAACAATTAAGAATGCATCACACACCACGTATTTTTTGCAAGAATTGAGTAGGATTACTTCGATTTATCACGCAGATCTCTTGAATATAATTGGTACTAAAAGGATATTCTTAACCCTGTTTTGAACGGCGGAGAATGGAAGCATGGCACATAACCTGGCCCCCGGATATTGCGTGGTGGAACACCCTGGAACACTGGAATATCAGGCGCGAGAGCTATTCAGAGATATCCGTTCACCGGCTACCAGTCTGTTTATGACACTTAATGCGGATACACCCTATCTCAAACCTGGACAAATCCTCATTGTGGCTGATCCTGACACGCCGGATTCGCTTACAAGGCAGATGCTGGCAACCCTCCGGCAGGCTAAGAATAAGACCAATTCAGCATTCGTTGGTGTAAACGGCGATGATGCCAGTTTTATGCAAAAACATTATGGAATAATCGCTGCGTTGACAGGTGCCGGAGACAAGATCTTCAGCACTGCGGGGGATGCAGGTGAAAAATATTTTAATGCTATCGAACAGATCCTGAGAAAAATCGAGGCCAGCTATCAGAATCAATATCGCACGCAGGGATCGTTAATCGGCCAGCAGTTCTTCGTTGAACGTAATCAGTTACTGCATCAGCTAAAAGAACTGGTTAATAAGCCGCTGTTAAAATCCCTTGCGAGATATACCATTAAATTCAGACAATATGAAAACATGAAGCGCGCATTAAATCTTTCCAGCCGTTCGATTGTCCACGAGTGGTCCACCGCTGGTATAGGAGGCATTCCGGGATATTCATACTATGTCGGCAATGCGGCCAGAGCGGCGCGTTTTTTAAAGATGGGTGGACTTATCGGTATTGGATTTGCCTTTGCAGGAACGACTAATGATGTGGTTGATGCCTGCAGCAAAGGGCGTGAAGGAGAATGTGGAAATATTGCTGTCAAAGATTATTCAAAATTTGCCCTTGCCACAGGTGGTGGAATGCTCGGAGGTGTATGGGGTAGTTCTGTTGCGCTGGCTGGTTGTGCAGCTATTGGAATAGCGACAGCAGGGGCAGGTGGTGTTGCATGCGCAGTTGTAGGATCTGTTGCTGGTGGATATGCTGTCGGCTCAGGCGTAGATGCTATATTTAAGAAAGTAATAGAATATTATGATAACTAACGCATTACTGGCTGATACAGCGTTATTTTTTGGTGGGCTGGGCTGCTGCCTTCTGGTGCTGTCGCTTGTTCTGTTTTTGATCAAAAGACAGGATTATTATGGTCTTGTTTCCTCTTATCGGGAAAAATATACCTTGCCTGGCCCCTGCGCCTTTTATTACACGATGGGATTTTTCGGCGTGTTTCCGCTTTTACGATTTTTCATAAAATTAAGCCAAAGAAAGAAAATACGATTTATTTCCCTTAACGATCCCGGTTATGCCTTTTTTGATGACAAAAAACATCAGATTCATTCCTGGATGAAACTTTATTCGCTGCTGTGGTTTGCCGCTACGGCATGTTATATCCTGTTCGCTGTTTTTGGTCTGCTTTTGCCTTAAAGCCCGTGCTGGCGTCAGCGTAACTCCCTGCGCAGCGCCTGCCGGGGAAGGCACAGCAGACAGAGGCTCCGAAAAGTGGTTAATCATTTTATAATGACAAATAAAATAATAGCGGAAATGGGACTCTTTTTTGCATTATCAGGCAGTGCAATGATATTGCTTTCTTTAATTGTTTATCTCTTAAAAAGAGAAGAATATTATTATCTGATAGCACGATATAAAGAAAAATATCTTTTTCCTGCTCCGGCCTCGTTTCATCATATGACGGGATTTTTTGGTGCCATTATAGTGATACGCTTTTTTATCAGGCTATCGCATAAAAAAAGAATCTTATTTATGCGTCATGATGATCCTGCCTGCTCTTTCTTCGATGAACCTGATGTAAACCTCCAGGCCTGGATGATGTTTTTCTATTACCTGTGGGTTACCGCGACGGCGTTTTTTGTTGCTGCCGGAATGTTGAGTCTGCTGCTGCCTTAATTCAGACAGGGCGCTGCACAAAAGCGCGAAAACCCTGTCTCTCTGCCGCAGTGCGCGCAGCAATAACGCCACGCTTTTCCGGCAAAGTGTGGCGGCGCCAGCAAGAGTGAAAAGAGGCGGTTGTCAAAGCTGGCTCTCCTTCATAAGCTGCAAATGATCTTATTTGTCCATTCTCAAAATAAATGAAAAATCCATTCCATCCGGTTAACCTCGGGAGTCCGCAATGAAAAAATGTGCATGGGCAATTCTCTGTCTGCTCGCTCTTTCCACGTCGGCGCTGGCAGAGAAAATTGGCGTGTCGATGGCCTATTTCGACCAGAACTTTCTCACCCTTATCCGCCAGGCGATCGACAAGGAGGCAAAAGCGCAAAAGCTGGATGCGCAGTTTGAAGATGCGCGCGGCGATGTGGGTCGTCAGACCGATCAGGTGCAGAGCTTTATCAGCGCCGGAGTGGATGCGATTATCGTCGATCCGGTCGACTCCGCCAGCACCCCTGCCCTGACCCGCCTGGCGCAGCAGGCTCACATTCCGCTGGTTTACGTTAACCGCACGCCGGGCGATAAAACCCTGCCTCCGGGCGTGGTGTTTGTCGGCTCAGATGAGCGCGAATCGGGCACGCTGCAGATGGAGGCGCTGGCAAAACAGGCCGGCTATCGTGGCCGGGTCGCCATTATGATCGGTAATCTTAGCGATGCGGGTGCGTTGCAGCGCACCCGGGATGTGGAGCAGGTGGTCGCAAAGTATCCCGGGATGAAAGTGGTGCTGAAACAGACCGCCAACTATGCGCGCAACGAGGGAATGGATTTAATGCTTAGCTGGCTGTCGAACGGCGAAGATATCGATATTGTCGCCGCCAACAACGATGAAATGGCGATTGGTGCCACTATGGCGATCGCGCAGGCGAAGCCGAAGAAAACCATTCTGGTAGGCGGTATTGATGCCACGCCGGATGGCCTGAAAGCGCTGGCGAGCGGCAAACTGGCGGTCACGGTTTTCCAGGATGCCGTGGGTCAGGGCAGAAAATCGGTTGAGGTGGCGCAGCAGATGATTAAAGGCCAGAAGGTAGCGTCCCATCAGTGGATCCCGTTTGAGCTGGTCACGCAGCAGAATATGCAGCAATACAGCACGAAGAATCCGTGACGCAGACTGGCGCGGCCGCGTGACCGCGCCATTTATTACGCGTCGTTCAGCAGCTTCGCCATCATCACGACATCGCGCAGCTGCCCGTCACGCAGGGCAGCCTGGCGCTTCATTCCTTCCCGTTCAAAGCCCAGCCGCTGGTAGAGCCGCAGCGCCCGTTCGTTGTCGTGAAACACCTCCAGCTCCATCCGGGTGATCCCCAGCCAGTTGCGGGCATAGTTCATCGCGGTGCGGATCAGGCGCTCGCCGACGCCGCGTCCGGCAAAGTCAGGATGTATCCCCAGCCCAAAGCTGATGCAGTGGCGGGTGCGCGGCTTACTGTCGACGAACAGCGTCAGCTCACCGGCCAGCACGCCGTCGATTTCGGCGACAAACGCAACAAAACCCTCTGCATCCATCCTGGCGAATTTTTTCTCCCAGAGGGCGACGCTGGGAAACGGCAGTTGCAGTGTCCAGGGGTAAACATCGGGGTGACTGTAAAGCCGCTGATAGGCGGCAGCATCCTGCGGTTCCCGTGCCCGTATGACAATTTCCATATTTTCTCCTGTTAGCCGGATGGGGTTCATGCACTAAGCTGTAGCTCTTTACCGGATGAAAAGAGCCTCGCTATGTTGTATCGCCGTTTTGAGCGTTTTATCAATATTTTTCATGACGCGCCGACCGATTCACCGCCCTCCACGGTCTGGCCCTTTTACCTCTACTATCTGCGCCAGGTCTGGCCCAGTTTTGCGGCGCTGCTGCTGGTAGGCCTGGTCTCCGCGCTGATCGAGGTGTCGCTGTTTGGCTATCTGAGCCGCCTCATTGATATGGTCAATCACGCCACGCCCGCCACGCTGTTCCGGGATAACTGGCCGCTGCTGCTCTGGATGGGGGCGGTGGCGCTGATTCTGCGGCCGATCTTTATCGGCCTGCACGACATGCTGGTGCACCAGAGTATCAGCCCGAGCATGACCAGTATGATCCGCTGGCAGCACCACAACTACGTGCTGCGTCAGAGTCTCAATTTCTTTCAGAATGATTTCGCCGGTCGTATCGCCCAGCGCATCATGCAGACCGGCAATTCACTGCGCGACTCGGCGGTGCAGCTGGTGGATGCCATCTGGCATGTCCTGATCTACGCCGTGACCTCGCTGATCCTGTTTGCCGATGCCGACTGGCGGCTGATGATCCCGCTGATCCTCTGGATGGTGGCCTACAGCGCCTCACTGCGTTTCTTTGTGCCGCGCGTCAAGGCGCGTTCGGTGGTCTCCTCAGAAGCACGCTCTAAGCTGATGGGCACCATCGTTGACGGCTATACCAATATCGCCACCATCAAGCTGTTCGCCCACAGCGATCTGGAACGTCAGTATGCGCGCGAGGCCATTCAGGAGCAGACCGATAAAACCCAGCACGCCAGCCGCATGGTCACCAGCATGGATCTGACGCTGTCAGCGCTGAACGGCCTGCTGATTGTCTCCACCTCCGGGCTGGCGCTCTGGCTATGGAGCCAGTCGCTGATTAGCGTCGGGGCGATTGCCCTGGCGACCGGTCTGGTGATCCGCCTGGTGAACATGTCCGGCTGGATCATGTGGGTCGTCAACGGCATCTTTGAAAATATCGGCATGGTGCAGGATGGCCTGAACACCATCGCCCAGCCGCTGAGCGTGCAGGATGCGCCGCAGGCGAAGCAGCTGAAGGTGACGCGCGGCCAGATTCGCTATGAAGATGTGCGCTTCGACTATGGTGGCGGTCGTCAGGTCATCAACCACCTTAACCTCACCATTCAGCCCGGCGAGAAGATTGGTCTGATTGGTCCTTCGGGTGCCGGCAAATCGACGCTGGTCAACCTGCTGCTGCGGCTCTATGACCTGAACGGTGGCCGGATTGTGATCGACGATCAGGATATCGCCAGCGTGACGCAGGAGAGCCTCCGCAGCCAGATTGGCATGATCACCCAGGACACCTCGCTGCTGCACCGTTCAATCCGCGAAAACCTGCTGTATGGCCGTCCCGACGCCAGTGAAGAGGCGCTCCAGCTTGCGATCCGCCGCGCCCGCGCCGACGAGTTTATTCCCCTGCTCTCCGACCCGCAGGGCCGCACCGGCCTGGACGCCCACGTGGGCGAACGCGGGGTGAAGCTGTCGGGCGGTCAGCGTCAGCGTGTGGCGATCGCCCGCGTGCTGCTGAAAGATGCCCCGATTCTGATCATGGATGAGGCTACCTCGGCGCTCGACTCAGAAGTGGAAGCCGCGATTCAGGAGAGTCTGGAGTCGCTGATGCAGGGTAAAACCGTCATCGCCATCGCGCACCGCCTGTCGACCATCGCGAAGATGGACCGGCTGGTGGTGCTGGATAAGGGCGGCATCGCCGAGATGGGCAGCCATCAGGAACTGCTGGCGCAAAACGGCCTCTATGCCCGGCTGTGGCAGCATCAGACCGGGGGGTTTGTCGGCGTCGATTAATCGCCACGCCGATAGGGTAAGGCGTCGCGCGCTTCTTCCGCCCAGCCGCGCACGCCTTCCCGCTCCTGCTGCAGAAAATCGGCGACAGCATCGCGCAGGCCGGGATGCAGCAGATAGTGCCAGGAGTGGGTGATCTGCGGCTCAAAGCCGCGCACCAGCTTGTGCTCACCCTGCGCACCCGCATCAAACCGCGCCAGCCCTTCATCCAGAGCCAGATCCATCCCCTGATAGAAACAGGTTTCGAAGTGCAGCCGGTCAAACTCCGCCAGACAGCCCCAGTAGCGGCCATAGAGCGTGTTGCTGTCGCGCAGATAAAAGGCCATCGCCGCCGGTTGCTGCTGTAAGCGGGCGATCACCACCACAATATTCTGCGGCATCCGCTCCGCCAGCAGGCTGAAGAAATCCCGCGTCAGGTAGGGGCGCTGGCCGCGCACCGCATAGGTGTTGGCGTAACAGGTATAGACAAAATCCCACTGATCTTCCCGCAGCTGATGGCCCGGATAGCGGTCAAATTCGAAGCCGCTCTGCGCCACCTGTTCACGCTCTTTGCGCAGCTGTTTGCGCTTGCGCGACATCAGCGTATCGAGGAAATCCTGAAAATCACGGTAGCCCCGGTTGTGCCAGTGATACTGACAGCCGAGCCGCGACAGCCAGTCGGGCTGCTCAGCCAGCAGGGTATTGGCTTGCGCGTCGGTAAAGTTGATGTGCGCGCCGCTTAAGCCCTGCTGCAACAGGTGCTCAGGCAGGGCCGCCAGCAGGTGTGCGGCAGCAGAGGGATCACCCAGCAGACGGGCACCGCTGACGGGGCTGAAGGGAATCGCCCCCAGCCACTTCGGGTAGTAGCGAATCCCGGCGCGCTGGCTGGCATCCGCCCAGGCGTGATCAAAGACATACTCGCCCTGGGAATGGCGTTTGCGGTAGCCCGGCAGCGCGGCGCGGGTCACGCCATTTTCCTGCCACAGCAGATGATCAGGCTGCCAGCCCGATGCAGGCCGCACGCTGCCGCTCTCTTCTAACGTGAGCAGAAAGGCGTGGCGCAGAAACGGCTGGTCATCCGGCAACAGGGCATCCCACTCAGCGGCGGGAATCGCCGTCAGCGAGTTCAGGTGAATCAGCGACATGAATTACTCCAGACAACGGCGGGCAGAGATGCAGTCAAGCAGGTTTTGCGCGTCAGCGAAAGGGCTAAGGCACGCAAAGTGAAGGCTGCATCCGCTGAGCACAGCCCCTATACTGCGACTTTATCCCACAGGACATCGCCATGGATCGACTCGATTGTGACCGGATGTTTGTCACGGTGCTGGAAACCGGCAGCTTTTCTGCGGCGGCATTACGTCTCGGCACCAGCAGCAGTCAGGCGTCAAAGCTGGTATCGAAGCTGGAGCAGCAGCTCGGCGTGCAGCTGTTTAAGCGCAGCACCCGCGCCCTGTCGCCGACCGATGTCGGGCGCGCCTATTACGAACGGGTCAAACACCTGCTCGACGCGTTTGAGACGCTGGATGCCAGCGTGCGCGAAAGCGCCATGACGCCGACCGGCCGGCTGAAAATCAGCGCGCCCGGCTCCTTTGGCACGGCGGTGCTCTCTCAGGTGCTGGTCGCCTTTGCCCGCCGCTATCCGCTGATTGAGCTGGACGTCAGCTTTTCAGATCGGGCCGTGAACATCGTCGATGAAGGATTTGATATGGCGATCCGCATCGGCAACCTGAGCGACAGCAGCCTGGTGGCGCGCAGGCTGGGCGAGGTTCACGTGCGCTTCGCCGCCTCACCGGCCTATCTTGAACAGTTCGGCACCCCGCAGCACTGGCAGGAGATCGCTCAGCATCAGTGCATTATCGACACCAATTTTCGCGATTCCCGGCACTGGCCGTTTGCCGGTTCCGACGGTGAGGTCGTGACCGTGCCTGTGCAGGGCCGTCTGCGCTTCGCCAACACCGAAGCCTGTCTGCAGGCGGCTATCGCGGGCCTGGGCATCGCGCGCCTGCCCGGATTTATCGCGGCCCCTGCGCTGCAACGCGGTGATATCGTCCGGCTGCTGGAGAACTTCGAGACGCCGCCACTGGGTCTGTTTGCGGTTTATCCGCCCGCCCGCCATCTGCCCCACCGGGCGCGCCTGCTTATCGACTTCCTGGTCACCCATTTCATTCATTTTCCACCCGTCTGATTTCTTCCAATATGGAAGAAATGATTGTCTTCAGGACCGGATTATCAGCCTTTTAGTCATCAGTTATGCTGCTTCTCATCTCAACAGAGGAGTCGCACAATGTTAGTAGAAGGCAAGTGGAGTAGTGACTGGCATCCGGTGCAGGCTACCGATAAACAGGGCGGTTTCGTCCGCCAGACATCCGGTTTCCGCGACTTCATCAGCAGCGATGGCTCAACGCCATTCCCGGCAGAGCCCGACCGCTACCATCTCTATGTGGCGCTGATCTGCCCATGGGCATCACGTGCGCTGATCGCCCGCAGGCTCAAAGGGCTGGAGTCGCTCGTCGGCGTCACGGTGGTGGAGCCGCAGCTCGGTGCTCAGGGCTGGCGCTTCGGTGATTTTCCTGGCGCGCAGCAGGACCCGCTGAATAACGCGCAGTACCTGCATGAGATCTATACCCGCGTGGCACCCGATTACACGGGCCGGGCCACCGTGCCGGTGCTGTGGGACAAGAAAACCGGCACCATTGTCAGCAACGAGTCGGCAGACATCGTGCGCATGTTCAACAGCGGCTTTGGCGATCTGGCCGATAACCGCATCGACCTCTATCCCGCCGCGCTGCGCGCTGAGATTGATGCGCTCAATGAGAGCCTCTATCCGCGCCTGAATAACGGGGTTTACCGCGCCGGATTTGCCACGACCGCCATCAGCTATCAGCAGGCGTTTAACGACGTCTTCAGCCAGCTGGATGAGCTGGAGGCGCTGCTGAGCGATGGCCGCACGTTTCTGCTGGGGGAACGGCTGACCGAAACCGACATTCGCCTGTTTGTGACCCTGATCCGCTTTGACGTGGCCTATCACGGCCTGTTCAAATGCAACCTGCGCCGCTTACGCGACTATACGCTGCTCAACCGCTATCTTAAGAGCATGCTGTCGGTCTCCGGCGTGCGTGAGACGGTCAACATCGATCACATCAAACAGGGTTACTACTCGATCAAAGCGCTCAACCCGAACGGCATCGTGCCGGCGGGCCCGGATATGAGCGAATACGGTTTTTAAAGGAGCAATGATGGCAAAGGCACTGGTGATTTTTCTGCATGGCGTGGGGAGTAACGGCGATGACCTGGCCCCGCTGGGCCACCACTGGGCGACATTGTTGCCGGATGTGATTTTTGCCGCGCCCAATGCGCCTGAACGTTTTGCCGCAGGGTTTGGCTGGCAGTGGTTCAGCCTGACCGACGTGACGCCAGAAAATCGGCCAGGCCGGGTGCGGGCAGCACGCGCCGCGTTTGACGCAACCCTGAACGCTATCGTTGAGCAGCATGGCTTCGCCGACCGCTGGCAGGATGTGGTGCTGGTCGGCTTTTCACAGGGGTCGATTATGGCGCTGGACGCGCTCGCCTCGGGCCGTTATCCGCTGGCAGGCGTGGTTGCCTTTTCCGGTCGTCTGGCCGTTGAGGGGCAATTAACTCCGCAGGCTCATGTGCCCGCGCTGCTGATCCACGGCCAGGCCGATGAGGTGATCCCGTGGCAGGAGAGCGAATCGGCCGCGACACGACTCAGAGCCGCCGGGGTGCCGGTCGACGCGCGCTTTGAACCGGCCACCGGCCACACCATTTCAGGCCCGGGCGCGATGCACGCCGCCGCCTTTATCGGACAGTGCCTGCAGGATTAACGCCGGTAGCGGTCTAACGCCTGCCAGGCCTGCGCCGCCGCCACCTCAGGCGGCAGGCGTTTCAGTCTGTCATTGAAGACTTCAATACCCAGCGGCCCCTGATAGCCTGCGCTTTTGAGCTTATCGACAAAGCGATCCACGTCGATAATGCCGTCGCCAGGCAGCAGACGCTGATGCTTCGCCATCGCCATCAGGCTCTGTTTGTCCTGAGCCGGAACGGCGGCCATATCACACAGCTGCACCTCATAAATGCGGTCGGCCGGAATGCCATCCAGATGGGCGGCGTCGCCCCCGCGCGCGCAGATATGGAACAGGTCAACCACCAGACCGATATTCGGCTGGTCGAGCCGCTGCAACCGCTGCCACGCCAGCGGCAGCGTGTTATCCACACTGCACCAGGCCATCGGCTCGTACATAATGCGCATGTTGTAGCGCGCGGCTTCAGAGGCCATCCAGCGCAGGTCATCATCGATCAGTTCGGCACAGCAATCTTCCCGGGTGCTGGCCGGAGCCTGAAGGGTATCGCAGCCCAGCGCCTGGGCGATCTGAATAAACTGACGCAGCTCTTCGCGCTTCTGTGCGCGCAGTGCCATGGGTGCGCCGGTGAAATCGCGCAGCACCTGGAGGTTGGTAAAGCCGGGTCCCTGCCGGGCCGCGATCTCAGCCAGCGCCGCCGCACCGCCCTCGCACGCCTCAACATCCTCGCGCCAGATCTCCACCTGATCGAAACCGGCGTCACGCGCCGCCTGGAGTTTCTGGCCGGGTTCACCGTTTAACAACACCAGGTTAAGGAAGGTGGGGTTGGTTCGCATTGCTCGGCTCCTTAATCGTCCGGAATAATCGGTGATGTTCAGGTCATGCCCCCGGTGAGAGACGGGCGTGACCTGAACCCCTCTGTTTCTCTGGCGCACAGGGGCCGGTTAACCGGCTCAGCCCAGCAGCGTCACCAGCGCAAAACCGGCAAACGCCATCAGCAGTGAACCGATCACATGGACCAGCGCGCTGGCCATCGCCCAGAGATACTTACCTGATTGTAGCAACACCATTAATTCTGCCGTGAAGGAGGAGAAAGTGGTCAGTCCGCCGCACAGGCCGGTGACGATCAGCAGTTTCCAGATCGGGTCGATGTCGGGGTGGCGAACAAACCAGGCCATCGCACCGCCAATCACCAGCCCGCCGATCAGATTCACCAGCAGCGTGCCGGGTGGCAGATTGGGAAAGAGCGCATTAAAGCGCATCGCGAACAGCCAGCGCAGCACACAGCCGGCCGAGCCGCCGATCATCACCGCCAGTAACGGTTTCAACATAACTTGCTCCTGATTGCAGATTAACGCCGGGCTGAGAGGAGAGGCAGAGATAAACTGCGCCTGACGCCTCAGCTCCCGCGAAAGGATTGAGTGTCAGGCGTCATCAGCCGGTGTTAAGCCCACCGGCGGTTGGGAAAGGTGGCACGCCATCACCTTGAGCCGGTGATAATACGACGCCCGTTTCAGGCTGGCAACCTTGCGCCGGGAAACCGGCCCGGCTGGCGTAAATGCTTGACGCCCACGCTGCGGGCGGGGTAATGCTGAGGGATGAGAGTCGGTGACGGAGAGGCGATGCGAACCCTGATTTTTGATACTGATATCGGCGTGGATGATGCTTTTGCGCTGGCTTATGCGGCGCGCACCCAGCATCTGCTGGGCATTACCACCGTTTTCGGCAACGTGGCGGTGGGTCAGGCGGTGAAAAATGCCCGGCTGTTCTGCCAGAAGATGGCGATCGACGCAGAGGTTTATCGCGGCTGCGCGCGGCCGCTGGCCCAGGCCCCGTCGGCCCCCGCCACCCTGCACGGTCAGGACGGGCTGGGTGATGCGTTTGAAAACAGCTGTAGCGATCAGGCCCCCGGCGCAGTGCAGTTTATTATCGACAGCGTGCGGGCACAGCCGCATCAGATCACCCTGGTGGCGATCGGTCCGCTGACCAACATCGCCTCGGCCATTAATCAGGCACCCGACATCATTCCGCTGGTGAAAGAGCTGGTGATCATGGGCGGTGCGTTCGGCACCGGGGGACACAGTGGCAACGTGACGCCCTTCAGCGAATTTAATATCTGGAAAGATCCGCATGCTGCCGATCAGGTGCTCACCTCGGCGCTGAATGTGGTGGTGATCCCGCTGGATGTTACCCACAAGGTCCTGATCACCGGCGAAGAGGTTCAGCGGCTGAATCAGCCGGTGCTGAGCGCCATCTGTCGCCCTTACCTGGCTTACAGTCTGGCGAAAGAGGGATTTAACGGCATGGCGCTGCACGACACCCTGGCGGTGGCATGGCTCAGTCTGCCAGAGGCGTTTACCCTGGCCGAAAGCCCGCTGCGGGCGATCACCGAAGGGATCGCCTGCGGTCAGACTGTGCGCAGGCTGAGCGCACTGGCCTCCCGGCAGGACCCGTTTGCCGGTCTGCCCGCCCAGCGCATCGCGCTCGGCGTGGATGCTGACGCGGTGCGGGCGCACTTCTTTAACACCCTCACCGCGCCCTGACGCGCTGGCTGGCCGCGTTACCGGTCGAAATGAATCACGCCTTTGATCAGTTCGCGATTGTTGATGACCTGCGGTTCAAAGGTTTCATCCAGCGTGGAGAACGCCAGAGAGTGATTCAGCATCATACTGGCGCGCAGCTGACCGCTGGCCATCAGGGAGCAGACCCGATCAAAATCTTCGCGGGTAGCGTTCCGGCTCCCGAGCAGGGTGGCCTCTTTTTTGTGAAACTCACTGTCCGGGATCACCAGATCGCCTTTGTGCAGGCCGACATAGACGACCGTGCCGCCGTGCCGTATCAGGCTGACCGCATTGTTCATGGCCGCCGGGCTGCCGGTGGCGTCGATCACTTTCAGCGGCAGCCGCCCGCCCGATTGCTCGCGCAGCGCCGCATCGAATGCCGCGTCTGCCGGGTTCAGCGCCACCAGGCCAAGCTGGTCAGCGACATGCTGACGACGAAATGCGCTGGTGTCCGTCACGATCACCTGCGCGCCGCTGGCAGCGGCAATGGCAGCCACACCCAGGCCAATCGGCCCCGCCCCCACCACCAGCACCTGCTCATCAGCGGTCACGCCAGCCCGACGCACCGCATGCGCGCTGATGGCAAACGGCTCAATCAGCGCAGCCGCCTCCGGTGTCACTTCATCCACCGCCAGCAGCGTGCTGACCGGCACGCTTAAGTAGTCGCTGAATCCCCCATCCTGATGGACGCCAATCACGGAGATCTGCTCACAGCAGTTGGTTTTACCGCTCTGGCAGGCGTCGCAGTGCAGGCAGGCGATGTAGGGCATAAGCGCCACCCGCTGGCCCGGCTGAACACCTTCAGCACCACGGCCCAGCGCGACCACCTCCGCACAGATTTCATGGCCCAGCACCCGGGGATAGCTGAAAAAGGGCTGATTGCCGGACCAGGCGTGAATATCTGTTCCGCAGATCCCGGCGGTGAGAATTTTAATCAGCGCCTCGCCCGCGGCGGGCGCTGGCCTGTCGCGGGTGGCCCAGACCATTCTGCGTGGTTCAGCGATGACCAGTGCTTTCATTGTTGTCATGGTGAGTCTCCGGTTGTCCTGCAGGCAGTTATGCCGAATCCGGCAGCGGACGCGGGTCTCGCTTGCCGGAAGTGTGAAGCACCACGGTTTTTTTGGGCTCTGAATGGTTTTTAATGCATAAAAAACCGGAGAGTGCGATGAGCCGCAGCCAGAATTTGCGTCAGAACGTGGTTAACCAGATGCTGGAAAGTATTGCTCAGCGCCATATTCGCTCCCCGCTGCCGCCACAGGCGGCGCTGGCGGAGATGTTCAATATCAGCCGGACCACGGTGCGCCATACCCTGCACTACCTGCACCAGTGCGGCGTACTGGATAAGGTTGAACAGACCTGGGTTATCGTGCGCGAGCCGCGCGAAGAGGACAGTTTCAGCGCCGTCACGCCGCCGATTGAGCAGCAGGCCAGCCACGTAGAGCAGATGTTTTTTAATCTGATTAACCAGCGGCAGCTGGTGCCGGGTGACACGTTCAGCGAACTGCAGCTGGCGCAGCAGGTGAAGGTCAGTCCGGTCGTGGTGCGTGAATTTCTGCTGCGTTTTATGCGCTATGACCTGCTGGAGCCGGTTAAACGCGGCCAGTGGCGGATGAAGAAATTCACCCAGGACTACGCGGAGAAGCTGTTTGAACTGCGCGAGATGCTGGAAACCCACGCCCTGAGCCGCTTCCTGAATCTGCCCGCCAGTGATGAGCGCTGGGTTCAGGCGCGGGATCTGCTGGATCGCCATCGATCGATGCGCGACACCATCGCCAGCAACTATCGCCACTTTGCCGCGCTGGATCGGCAGATGCATTCCCTGATCTTATCCGCCGCCAGCAATCCGTTCTTTAATCAGTCGCTGGAGATCATCTCGGTGATCTTTCATTCGCACTATCAGTGGGATGAGAGCGATCTTAAGCAGCGCAATATCGTGGCGCTGGAGGAGCATATGGCGATTCTGACCGCGCTGATTGGCCGTCAGGATGTCGACGCGCTCTGCGCCCTGCACAACCATCTGGCCACCGCAAAAACCTCCATGGTGCGATCAATCAGCCAGTACAATTAAAAACCGATTAAAAACCACAAAGCATTAGCTCCCGCACGCTTCAGAAACATCTTTGCAACATCCTTTTCCCTTTGCTCTTAGTCTCGACGGTAACGTCACGGCGGCCTTTTGCCGCTGCGCGCAGACCCTTCTCACCATAACGATAACCAGCCAGTTTCGGGAGAGTGCAATGGAAAAGACCTCAGTATCCGGCCGTGATCGCGCGTCCGGTGAGATGACACCAGACCAGGATTTCGTGCCCATGCGCAGCGACGTGGTGCGCTCACCGCGCATCCGTAAGATTCAGATCACCGCGATGCTGCTGTTGCTGTTTGCGGCCGTCATCAACTATCTGGATCGCAGCTCGCTGTCGGTGGCCAATATGACTATCCGTGAGGAGATGGGACTGAGCGCCACCGAAATCGGCGTTCTGCTCTCCGCTTTTTCGCTGGCTTATGGTCTGGCGCAGCTGCCGTGCGGTGCGCTGCTGGATCGCAAAGGGCCACGCATCATGCTCGGCATTGGCATGTTCATCTGGTCACTGTTTCAGGCGGCCTCTGGCCTGGTGCACAACTTCACCCAGTTTGTGCTGGTGCGCATCGGCCTCGGCATTGGCGAAGCGCCGATGAACCCGTGCGGCGTCAAAGTGATCAACGACTGGTTCAATATCAAAGATCGCGGCATGCCGATGGGGATGTTTAACGCCGCCTCGATGATTGGGCTGTCGGTTGCACCGCCGATTCTGGCGGCAATGATGCTGGTGATGGGCTGGCGGGGGATGTTTGTCACCATCGGCATCCTCGGCATCTTCCTCGCCATTGGCTGGTACATGGTCTATCGCGACCGCGATAACCGCACCCTGAGCGCCGAAGAGATCCACTATCTGCAGGCGGGCAGCGTGGCGTCACGCAAAGAGCCGATCAGCTTCAGGGAGTGGCGCGGCCTGTTTAAGCAGCGCACCATGTGGGGCATGATGATTGGCTTCAGCGGCATCAACTACACCGCCTGGCTCTATATCGCCTGGCTGCCGGGCTATCTGCAGTCGACTTATCACCTCGATCTCAAAAGCACGGGCCTGCTGGCGGCGATTCCGTTCCTGTTCGGCGCGGCGGGTATGCTGCTGAATGGCTATGTGGTCGATACGCTGGTACGCCGCGGGTTTAACGCGGTGAAAACCCGCAAAGTCTGCATCGTCAGCGGCATGCTGCTGTCAGCCGGATTTACCGCCGTTGTCACCCGCGCGACCGACACCACCAGCGCCGTGACGCTGATCGGCATGGCGCTGTTCTGTATCCACTTTGCCGGTACGTCGTGCTGGGGGCTGATCCACGCCAACGTTACCGCGCGCATGACCGCCTCGGTCGGCAGCATTCAGAACTTCGCCAGCTTTATCTTTGCCTCGTTTGCGCCGGTCATTACCGGCTGGGTGCTCGACACCACCCAATCGTTCAGCCTGGCGCTGATGATTTGCGCCTGTGTCACGCTCATCGGCGCCCTCGCCTATCTGCTGCTGGTGCGTAAGCCGATCACCGACGGCGAATAACCCCCGCTGACGGCGCGGCGGTCAGCTCAGCGTCGTCAGTGTAACCCCATGTTTCGCCCCGTAACGCTGAATACCGGCGATCACCTTCTCCGTGCTGAGCGGCGGTGGCGGTGGCAGCAGCGGTGCTCTTTCACGCAGCGCCGAGTCGAAGCGGGCAAAGGTAGCAAAATCGCGCGGGAACCGCTCTTCATCCACGCCGATGAAGACCCCCTCATCACGGGCATGGTCCAGCAGCGCCCGCCAGCGATCAATCTCCGCCAGCCCGATGCTGTCGGTGCCGTGAGAAAAGAGCATCATGTCGATATTGCGGAACGGCGGCTGTTTTTCCAGGAAGCGTTGCAGGGCCGCCGCTGACGGCTCGGTGCAGAACACCAGCCAGAACGGGATAGCCTGCTGTCGGATGCTGCTCCACGGGTCCATCAGCAGGAAACTGTCCACCGTCAGACGGGTCGGTAAAATACCGGCAGCCAGATACCAGTCACGATAGATCTCTGCCACCACATAACTCATCGCTTCCGGATCTTCATAGCGAATCTCCATCAGCTTCCAGTTCTGGGCTTCCGCCAGCTTTTTCAGTGGTGAGATGAGATAGCCATCCAGCCCCCACTCCGCTTCCGGCACCCGATCGGTGATGGCGGGCGGTGTCCAGCGCTCGCGGTCAACGCCATAACGTGCCAGATACTCCGCAACCCGCGGACCACCCTGTAAATACTCCTGCTCGGTTGCCCCGCCGAGCGCGCCAAACTGAAAGAAGGAGCGATCGCTGGTGCGCGTGACCGGCCACTGGCGGGTACAGTGATTAATGAACAGGGTGGATCCGGCAGGCAGGCTGCCCATCAGGAACTCGTTAAAGGCCAGCGGCAGGTCGCGCAGTTTCAGCCGGAAATAGCGCATCTGGTCCAGCATCAGCCGATCCTGATTGGGGTCCTGCATATGGTGAACCGCCAGCCGCGGCCAGGCCGAGAGCAGCGCAGCGGCAATCTCTTTACCCTCCTCAAAACCTGCCTGCGCATCATCGGGATCGCTGCTGGTTGCCCGCACCGGGCAGAGAAAGGTTTGTGGCAGCCAGGGCACGCCCATCGCCGCCGCCAGATGCATCAGCGCACCGTTCGACGAGCCGATAAAGGCGGCGGGATAATCCTGCTGGGGATACTCACTGACCATCCATTCGGCGATGCCCTCCACATCCAGCTCCCCCGCCTGGCGCAGGCTGATGCCCTCTGCCATCCCGCCCAGCGCGTAGCCCCACTCCCGCAGTCCGGTCGGCAGCCGGTTCAGCGACGGCAGCAGCCGATCCAGCGTCGGAGACTGGCTGGGACTGGCAAAGGGGCGATCGTGCAGCGCATTCGCCAGCGCCAGCAGCATCGCTGCGGCGGAGTCAAAACGGGCAATACCTTTCGGGGGTTTACTCATGCTGATTCTCCTGCTGAATGCGCGCCAGGAACGGGCGAATGGCGTGACAGAAACTCCACGGATAGACGTAATGCAGGGTGTGCGTGCCGTCGCGCAGTGTAATCAGTTCGCTGTGCGGCATCAGCGCGGCAAGCTCATCCAGCCAGCGTGCCGGACAGACCGGATCGCGCGAGCCGCGCAGCAGCAGCGTGGGCGCATTGATGTAGGTAAGGCGATGCTCGATGTGGTCGCGCATCATCTCACGCATCGTGCCAAAGGCGCGGCGCAGACCCGCTTTAGCGTAATCGATGCGGGCCAGCGGCCCCGGCGGTCGCCGGGTTTCCAGCCGGCCATTGCGCCAGTCGCGCCACAGCTGACGCGGCAGGCTGCGGGCATGGCGGTCCACTGTCGGACCCTGCAGCACCAGCCCCGCCACCGCCTGCGGATGCTTCACCGCCAGCGCGGCCAGAATCTGACAGCCAAACGAGTTACCGACCCAGATTGCGCGCTGAAAGCCGTTGTGCTGCAGCCATAACCAGAGCGCCTCCGCCTGCTGGTCGACTGACATCACCGGCGCAGAAGCGGGCAGCGTACTGGCTCCGAAACCAGGCAGGTCCGGCACCAGCACGTGATAGTCGCGGCTCAGCGCCAGCGCCAGCGGCTCCATCGCCCGGCCTGACATCACCAGTCCGTGGATCAGCACCACCGGCAGTCCCTTATCCTCATTGGGCGTGACCCGGGTGAACATCCGCCAGTCGCCCACCTGCTGAAAGTAACCGGCCATGCCGGCATGGTGGCTGCGCGGTGACACCGGCGGTGTCTGTTTCAGCTGCTGCCAGCGTTTCATGCCCCACAGGGTGGCCGCCACACCTAATCCCACGCCTGCCACCATCGCTGCCTGTTTTCGTCGCTGCTTCTGGATCATCCACTGCTCCTGTTTCGGGGAGAATAATTCAGTGTAGGCCGGGATCGGGTTGGCGGCGGTTTATCGGTGTCATGGCGAGGAAAAGTTCAGCGTGTCTCTTGCGGGGAGGCGGGACGCCGGAAAGCGTGTCTTCAGCCCCTGGATTCGCGGAGAGGGGAAAAGGCGCCAGCGCGCCTTTTCCCTCTTTTTACTGTGCTTTGCGATAGGGATCTTTGATTAATGCCACGGAGAACGCCCCAATCAGCAGCACGGCAGAGACCGCCAGCAGTGCCCAGGTAAATCCCCCGCTGCTCTGGCGGATATAGCCAATAAGGGAGGGGCCGACAAAGCCGCCCAGATTCCCGACAGAGACGATCATCGCTAATCCACCTGCCGCTGCGCTGCCGGTAAGAAAGCCCGAAGGGAGAGCCCAGAATGAGGCCTGAAAAGCGAGAATGCCGCTGACGGTAAAGCAGAGTGCCAGCATCTTCAGAACGGGCTCATTCACGACGGCGCTGCAGGCCAGCGCAAAGGCGGCGATAACGAGTGCACCACTGATCCAGCGAATGCGATGTCCGGAGGCATTGGCCCGCCGTGCCCAGAACAGCATGCTGAACGCGGCACAAATGTAGGGTAATGCGGTCAGGAAACCGGTGGTGGTGTGGCTGACGCCAAGCTGGCGGATGATCTGCGGCATCCACAGGCCCACCCCGATCGAACCGACAATCCCGCAGAAGTTAATAAACGCCAGCAGATAAAGCAGCGGATTCCGCAGCGCATCGCGCAGGCTGGAACCATGTGCTTTTTCAATCTGCTGTTGCTCGTTCTTCAGTCGTCTGCTCAGCAGGGACTTTTCCGTGTCGCTAAGCCAGTTTGCCTTCTCCGGGCGGTCGTTAAGGAAGAAGAGGCACAGCACGCCGAGGATCACCGCCGGGAACCCTTCCAGCAGCAGCAGCCACTGCCAGTTACGGATATGTTCATGCCCGGTGATTTGCATCAGCATCCCCGATAAGGGAGCGCCGATGATATTGGCCACGGGGATCCCGACTAAAAAGGCGGCCGTAATTTTTGCGCGCCAGCTTCCGGGGAACCAGTATGTGAAGAACAGGTAAATACCGGGCGTGAATCCGGCTTCGGCCACCCCCAGACAAAAACGGGCAAAGGCAAAGCTCAGGGGGCCGGACACGAAGGCGGTCGCCATGGAGATGAGTCCCCATGAGATCATGATGCGGGCAATCCAGATACGGGCGCCCACTTTTTGCATGATCAGGTTGCTGGGCACTTCAAACAGAAAATAGCCGATAAAAAACATCCCGGCGCCGAATCCGAACTGCTCAGCCGTGATGCCCAGATCGGCATTCATGCCCAGCGCCGCAAAGCTGACGTTGGTGCGATCCAGATAACTGACGACATAACAGATGAAAATAAAAGGCAGGATACGGCGAAACGCTTTACCGGCTGCCTGTTCACTTTGTTCAAAATCCTTTTGATTCATCTCTTCACGATCGCCGGACACGGTTTCCGGCTCCGCAGGTGAGCCAGTGCTTACAGTATGCAGATTCATGAGTGCCTCCGCTGCGTTCAGAGAACGCAGAGTTGTTCTTAGAGAAATGCAGTGGACATAAAGGACAGTGGATGGCCGGGCGTCTTCATTGAACAGGTAAGAATGCTGCCGCTGACCGATTCGGTAATAAACAGTTGCTGTAAATTTTCGCCACCAAAGCAGAGGTTGGTGGTGGAGCGTCCGGCGGGACTGGTGAGGATTTCGGCAGGCTCAGCCAGATCGTTTAGCAGCCAGACGCGGCCCAGCCCCGGATTGGCAATCAGTAGCTCACCCTGCGCGTTGATGGCCAGTCCATCGGGACCGCTGGGCCCGTGCGAGGTAAAATATTGACTCACTTTGCTGACCGACCCATCACGCTGAAGCGGCACGCGCCAGATGGCGTTGCCGCGCGTCATCGCGACATAAAGCACTTTTTCATCTGGCGACAGAACCAGCCCGTTTGGGCTTGGACAGTTATCCAGCAGGATATCCAGTCGTCCGTCCTGGCTGAGACGATAAACACGGCCAGTCGGATCGTGAAGTCCCGTCTGACCCTGATCGGTGAAATAGAGGTTTCCCCGGCTGTCGGGCGTTAAATCGTTCACACCGCGAAAGCTCTCACTGTGGCGGCGAGGCAGCCACGGCGTCACGTCCTGCGTTTTAAGCGAGAGCTTCATTAGCCCGTGATGATAATCTGTAATCAGAAGGGTATCCGGATCGACGAGTTTCATGCCGTTCGGTTCGCCATCATATTGCACGACGAGATCCCAGTTGCCTGCCATATCGACCCGGAATATCCGGCCATACGGGATATCGGTCAGGTACAGACAACCGGAAGGGTGCCAGACCGGCCCTTCCAGAAAAGAGTCGGTAAGCTGTCCTCCACGATTGGCGGCAGCCCAGACATTATTGCGATCAGGGGAACGAAAGTGGTCGGGCAGCCGGGTAAAAATTGATGTCTCCCTGACATCCGCCTGCGTCAGATAAGTCATAGAATGGTGTCCTTTTCAGTGAATCCCTTAACCCGGCTGACACAATCCGTGCGCACGTGTGCGTCTCTGTGGTGAATCAGCGGTGTCTCATCAGCGAACATAGCCTGCCTCACAGTCTGTTTTACTAAGTAAAACTCAGGTGTACATGATGAAATCACTATATCGACGACACTGGCGCTGATGCCAGTGTTATGAGCTTGTTTATTATGTAAACAAGATGTCACTCACAAATTATGCCGACATGTACCGGCCAGTTCATGAACCGCAGACGGGCGAAAAGCGAAAAAGGCTGAAGCCGCTTTTTAAAATGATGATGAAAAAAGGTTGAAGTCGAATATAAAAAATAAAATTTTCAATCTCTTATACCCGGAGGAGAATGATGACCTGTCACGTCAAATACGTTATCGATCCCTGTCAGATAAGCGAATTTGAAAATTATGCTTCGGAATGGAACCGATCCAGGGTTTAAGAAAGGGAACGGAGAAACGGAGGCGGCAACCTGAACAGACCTCAGGCGTAGAAAAAGCGGGTTTCAGTCAGCGGAAGCAAAACAGAGAGGTGATAATCACCGGTCGATCCCTGACCGCGATTATCGAGGGTTTCCTGCGGGGTGCTCAGGAGATGGCACCCGGCGGTACGTGTTTGAACGTCTCAACGTAAGCACGGAACACGTATTTGAAAATGCGTTTCATGGAGCACCTGATTCAAATTAAGTTGAAGAAATACTGAAAAAGTATAACTTCTGTGCGTTTTAACAGCAAATAAATTTGAACCCGATCACAAAACTACGGCTTCCCGCGCCATAAAACCTATGCGGTGTAGCCGAGATGCTGCAGCAGAATAGTGGAACCAACGGCAATTAAGACGAGGCCACCGAGCACCTCCGCCCATTTACCCAGCACCGGACCAATAAAGCGCCCGACCAGGACACCGGTCGTCGCCATTACCGTGGTCGCGGCACCAATCGTCAGCGCGGTGGTGATGATGTTCACCTGTAAAAAGGCCAGGCCAACGCCGACCGCCAGCGCATCAAGGCTGGTGGCTACCGCAGTGGTCGCCAGTACCACAAAGCCGTGGCTTTTTGGCGCTTCACAGGGTTCGGCAGCCGCAGTCTGACGGAAGCCTTCCATCATCATACGGCCACCCAGGAACGCCAGCAGTGTAAACGCGACCCAGTGGTCCCACGCCATGATGTAACGGCTGGCTGCCAGGCCGAGTGCCCAGCCAATCAGCGGAGTCAGTGCTTCAATAGAGCCGAAAATCAGACCGGTGCGCAGCGCTTCTTTAAAACCAGGACGATGCAGCGTCGCACCTTTGCCCAGCGCAGCAGCAAATGCGTCCATCGACATACCCAGCGCAAGAATTAACGTAGCAATAAAGGTCATGATTTATTCACCTGGGGCGAAAAAGCGGCTATTCACGCTGAATTCACCACACAAAGTGTTCAGTTATGAAAAAGTGCGCGCAGTCTACCATGCAAACCCGCAGATAAAAAGACAGCAAAATCAGGGATTTAAGTATAGCAAAGGCTATAACTCTTATCTTCCGCTATGAATGGACCTAAGTCGATGGTGGCAAAGCGTTTTCTGGCCACTCTGAGTGCCTGAATCCCCGCTCCCTTCGCCTTTGCGCCCGATACCGCCATTGAACCGCGCGACCAATTACCGGAAAATGCCGGGCTGATAATGATGGGATACCGGTAATGAATAACCCTTTTGAAACGTTGATCGTGCCTGGTGGCATTCTGCTGCTGGGTTTTCTCTCGGCGCTGCTGCTGCCCGCCCCTGCCTTCAGCCTGACCGTGGCGCAGCATCTGCTGCAGCTGTTCCATCTGCAGGATCTTAATCAGCTTTACACGGTCGTGTTCTGTATCTGGTTTTTACTGCTGGGCGCGCTGGAGTTTTTCGTTATCCGCTTTGTCTGGCGTCGCTGGTTCAGGGCCTGACGGCACAATGGGCGTCCACCAGCGCTTTTAGTTGTCCGGCGCTGCGGGCATAGCCTTCGCGCGGCAGATGTGCCGCGCCCAGCAACAGGCCTGCGCAGCGCTGATCCGCATCCTGATACCAGACTGACAGCGGCGAGGGTGCCATCCCCCACTCTGCCGCCTGCTGAGCAATAAGCTGGTCCGGGGAACCGGAGGGCAGGCGAACGATCACCGCCAGCCCGGCGCGCTGCAGGTCCGGAAAATGGGGGTGCAGCGCAGCAACCATCTGCTCCAGCCGCTCGTGATACACACGCTTCATCCGCCGCAGATGCCGCATGAAGTGACCTTCCCGCAGAAACTCCGCGACCGCATTGTGCAGCAATCCTGCCGATGCCGGTGCCAGTAACGCGCACACCTCACCGAACCGGGCAGCCAGTGCGGGCGGCACCACCATAAAACCGAGCCGCAGCTGTGGCGTCAGCGTCTTGCTGAACGTGCCGATATGCAGGACCCGTCCCTCGCTGTCGAGTGCGGCCAGCGCTGGCGCGGCGCGATGACCAGGCTGGAGCTCACCCAGATAGTCATCTTCAATAATCCAGCGCTGTTCGCGGCTGGCCCACTCAAGCAGGGCATGGCGGCGCGCCAGACTCATCGTCATGCCAAGCGGTGCCTGCTGGCCCGGCGTCACCAGCGCGAAAGCGGCGTCCGGCGCACGCGTCACCCCGGCAGCGACCTGCATCCCCTCCTCGTCGACCGGCACCGCAACCGGGCTGACCCGCAACGCTTCCACCGCGCCGCGCGCCAGCCAGAATCCGGGATCTTCCAGCCAGGCGGTTTTGCCCTGAAAATCCATCGCCAGGCCAATCAGCCCCATCGCGCCTGCATAGCCACTGGTAATGATGATCTGCTCCGCCTGACAGCGCAGACCGCGCGCCACCGCCAGATAGGCCACCAGCGCCTGACGCAGTGCCAGACTGCCACGCGGATCGGGATAGCTGGCTGGCCGGCTGACCTGCATTCGCGCCTGCCGCTGCAGGATGCGCAGCCAGACTTTGGCCGGGAACGCATCGCTGGCGGGCGTCCCCATCTGGAAGGTTAGCGGCGGGGCATCAAACGCCTCGATCCCTTCAGAGTGCGGCGGAAGGCACCCGGCATCGGATCGGACCGATTTTAATGGCGGCAGGGTGCTGACGAAGGTGCCCGCCGCGCCCCGGGTCTCCAGAAACTGACCATCGGCCAGCATGTCATAACCGGCACGGACGGTGCCGCGGGCAACACCGAGCTGCGCGGCCAGATCGCGACAGGAAGGCAGACGCGCCCCCGGCTGTAAACGGCCTTCACCAATCGCCTGCTCAATCAGCTGGCGCAGCTGTTCGCTCAGACCACGCGACGTACCGCGCTGCAGCGTCAGCGAGAAAAGGGGCGATGGACCAGTCAGACTCTCATTTTTTGGCACTTTATCTGCTCCATTCAAAGGCCGAAAATCGCCTCATCAATCCCAGGAGGCAATAAGATGAGCGAACGTATCGATTTTCACCAGGCAGCACCGGCAGGCATGAAAGCACTGAGCGGCATATACGGTTATCTGTCACAAACCGATCTGCCGCTCACTTTACTGGAACTGCTGTTCCTGCGCATATCGCAGATTAACGGCTGCGCTTACTGCATTGATATGCATACAAAAGCGCTGAACAAGGCGGGGATCGGCTGGGATAAAATTGTACTGACGTCGGTCTGGCACGAATCCGGCACCCTGTTCAGTGAAAAAGAGAAAGCGGCCCTGCAGTGGGCGGAGTGCCTGACGCTGATTGCACAGCATGGTGCGCCGGAAACAAGTTATACCGCGCTGAGGGAGCACTTCAGTGACAAAGCGATTGTCGATCTGAACATCGCCATTGGCCTGATGAACACCTACAACCGCATGGCGATAAGTCTGAAAAAGCTGCCTGCCAGTGCGAATGCGTCATAAGTGAAACCGATGCGTGCGCCGCTGCGCGCGCATTTTCAGACTCACAAAAATGTAACATTATTTTTACACAAGAGCCTATCTGGCTGCTTTATCAACAATTCAAACTATTCCGCATTGCATAATAAATCGCTAAAATTCAGATAATTAAATAATTCCGCACCGTTCATATCGATTCTGCCGTTGCACCATCATGGCGCTTTTCCGCAACATCCTTTCCGGGTTAACCCCCTGACTTAACAATAAAAAATCCCTAATCGCGCAGCCATGCTGATGATTAATTCTTATGCTGAATCATTTCTGCATTTAAAAAATAAACAAATGTTTAATTCAGGGGTGAGAATGTTATATTCGGATGACAAAGCATAACGTGCAGTTAACCCGTTATCACCGCTTTAACCTATACCTGAGACTTAACCTTTGAGAAATAGCGCAACGCGCTCGCAAGAAGCGTGACTATTTCGCCTGCAAAACTGTTGGGCTTCAGGTCAACAGAAGAGGAGATGTCGCCTCATGTGCAATTCAGCTGTAAACCTTGCGCTCGCGATGAGTGCCATGGCAAAGGACACCACTATCGCGCAGGAGCGCAAAGACGTTGACGTGCTGCTGATTGGCGCAGGTGTGATGAGCGCTACACTCGGTGCATGGCTGCAGGATTTAGCGCCGGACTGGTCCATCGAAATGGTGGAGCGGCTGGACAGCGTGGCCGAGGAGTCGTCCAACGGCTGGAATAACGCCGGCACCGGTCATGCCGCCCTGGCCGAGCTGAACTATACGCCGCAGCAGGCGGATGGCAGCATCGACATCTCTAAAGCGGTGACGATCAACGAATCGTTCCAGATTTCCCGCCAGTTCTGGGCCTATCAGGTCCAGAAAGGCAATCTGCGCAATCCCAAAAGCTTTATTCACAGCACGCCACACATGAGTTTTGTCTGGGGAGACGACAACGTCGAATTCCTGCGCAAACGCTATCAGGCGTTGCAGAAAAGCACCCTGTTCCGGGGCATGGCCTACTCCGAAGATCCGCAGCAGATTGCGCGCTGGATCCCGCTGGTCATGAATGGCCGCGATCGCCGTCAGAAAGTGGCCGCGACCTGGACGGAGATGGGCACCGATGTGAACTTCGGTGAAGTAACGCGTCAGCTGATCGCCTCCTTAGAGAAGAAGCCGAACTTCCGCCTGCGTCTGCGTCAGGAAGTGCGTGACCTGAAGCAGCTTGCTGACGGGCGCTGGCAGGTGACGCTGCAGTGTCTGAACAGCGGCAACCGCCGCACGCTGACAGCGGGCAAAATCTTTATCGGCGCTGGCGGCGCGGCATTGCCGCTGCTGCAGAAGGCCGGTATCCCGGAAGCGAACGGCTACGCCGGATTCCCGGTAGGGGGTTCGTTCCTGGTGACGGAAAATCCGCAGGTAGTGGCGCAGCATATGGCCAAGGTCTACGGCAAAGCCAGCGTCGGCGCACCGCCGATGTCCGTGCCGCACGTTGACACCCGCGTACTGGATGGCAAGCAGGTGCTGCTGTTTGGCCCGTTCGCCACCTTCTCCACCAAGTTCCTGAAGCAGGGTTCGCTGATGGATATGTTCACCTCTCTGAACAGCAGCAACATGCTGCCGATGGTGAAAGTGGGGCTGAAAAGTTTCGATCTGGTGAAATACCTGATGGATCAGGTGCTGCAAAGCGATCGCGACCGTATGGACGCCCTGCGCGCCTATGTGCCGCAGGCGAAGCAGGAGGACTGGCGGTTAGTGACGGCCGGTCAGCGTGTGCAGATCATCAAGAAGGATGAGAAAGAGGGTGCTGTATTGCGCCTCGGCACCGAAGTGGTCGCCTCACAGGATGGGACGATTTCAGCACTGCTGGGCGCCTCACCGGGCGCCTCGACAGCGGCACCGATTATGCTGGAACTGCTGCATAAGGTCTGTCCTGAGCAGATGGCCACACCGGAATGGCAGAATAAAATCCGCGCCGTCATCCCTTCATGGGGCCGTAAGCTGAACGGTGACGTGGCCCTGACAGAGAAAGTGTTGGCCGAAACCAGCCGTATTCTGCAGCTCGACTACTCGCCGGTGACACCGATGGCGGCAAACGATGAAGGACGTGAAACCGCGTTCGTTGTCGGTAAGTAATTCCGCACCGCTGATAAAAAGGCTCCGCACAGCGGGGCCTTTTTTATTGGGCGGTTGCCTGGTCGTCTTGGGGTTTCTCTATTAGGGTTAAGAGATCTTTTAGCTGAACACTCAGGAGGAAAAGGCATGTCTTACTCCCCTGCTTCACCGGAATTCACGCTGCTTGACCGCTACTGGCGGGCGGCGAACTACCTCTCCGTCGGGCAGATCTACCTGATGGATAACCCGCTGTTGCGCGAGCCACTCAGGCCGGAACATATCAAACCGCGCCTGCTGGGCCACTGGGGCACCACGCCAGGGCTGAATTTTATCTATGCCCACCTCAACCGGATTATCCGGCAGCAAAATCTGAACATGATCTACATCTGCGGACCCGGGCACGGCGGCCCCGGCATGGTGGCTAACACCTGGCTGGAGGGCAGCTACAGCGAAATTTATCCGCACATCAGCCAGGATGCGGCGGGCATGCAGCGCCTGTTTAAACAGTTCTCCTTCCCGGGCGGCATTCCCAGCCACGCGGCCCCGGAGACGCCCGGCTCAATTCATGAAGGGGGGGAGCTGGGCTATTCGCTCTCTCATGCATTTGGCGCGGCTTTCGATAATCCCGACCTGGTGGTGCCCTGCGTCATCGGCGACGGCGAAGCGGAAACCGGACCGCTGGCGTCCAGCTGGCACGGCATTAAATTCCTCAATCCGCAACGTGATGGCGCGGTGTTACCTATTCTGCATCTCAACGGCTACAAGATTGCTAACCCGACGCTGCTGGGTCGCAGCAGCGATGAAGATCTGCGACAGCTGTTCAGCGGTTACGGCTATGAACCGCTGTTTGTCAGCGGGCATGAGCCGGAGAAAATGCATCCGCTGATGGCGGAAGCGCTGGACAATGCTCTGGCAAAAATCACCGCCTTCCAGCGTGAGGCGCGCCAGGGCAACGCCAAGACCGATGTGCCGCGCTGGCCGATGATTATCCTGCGCAGCCCCAAAGGCTGGACCGGCCCCAAAACGGTCGACGGCAAAAAAGTAGAGGATTTCTGGCGGGCGCATCAGGTGCCGGTCGCCGCCTGTCGTGAAGATGAAGGTCATCGTCAGATTCTGGAAACGTGGATGCGAAGCTACCAGCCGGATGATCTGTTCGATGAACAGGGTCGCCTGAAGCCGGAGCTGCAGGCGCTGGCGCCGGAGGGCGACAAGCGCATGGGGGCTTCGCCTTACGCTAATGGCGGCCTGCTGCGCCGTGAGCTGGAGACGCCGGAGCTCGCCGCGTTTGCCTGCGAGGTCGGCGAACCGGGTTCACAGATGGCGCAGGCCACCGAGCATCTGGGACGCTACCTCAGCGTGCTGTTTCAGCGAAACCGCGACAACTTCCGGCTGTTTGGCCCGGATGAGACCGCCTCAAACCGCCTGACGCCGGTCTTCGACGTGACCAGCCGCACCTGGCTGGAAAGAACAGAGCCCTATGACGAGCAGCTGGCGCGCGATGGCCGCGTCATGGAAATTCTCAGTGAGCATCAGTGTCAGGGCTGGCTGGAGGGCTATCTCCTGACCGGCCGTCACGGGCTGTTCAACTGCTATGAAGCCTTTATCCACATTATCGATTCCATGTTTAACCAGCATGCCAAGTGGCTGAAAGTCACGCGTAAGCTGGGCTGGCGTAAACCCATCTCCTCACTCAACTATCTGCTCTCTTCGCACGTCTGGCGCCAGGACCACAATGGCTACAGCCATCAGGACCCCGGCTTTATCGATCACGTTGCCAATAAGAAAGCGGACATCGTGCGTATCTATCTGCCGCCCGATGCCAATACGCTGCTCTGGGTAGGCGACCACTGTCTGCGCACCTGGGACCGCATTAATGTCATTGTGGCGGGCAAACAGCCTGCGCCGCAGTGGCTCCACATGGCCAGTGCCATAACCCACTGCGAAGCGGGCATGGGCGAATGGCGCTGGGCGGGCACCACGCCCGATAATGCACAGCCGGATGTGGTGATGGCCTGTGCCGGTGATGTGCCCACCATGGAAACCCTGGCGGCCGTCGATCTGCTGCGCGAGATGCTGCCTGAACTGCGGATCCGGGTGGTAAACGTGGTCGATTTAATGGCGCTGCAGACGCAGGATCAGCACCCGCATGGCAAATCCGACGCGGAATTTGATGCGCTGTTTACGCAGGATAAACCGGTGATTTTTGCCTTCCACGGCTATCCGACGCTGGTGCATCGCCTGACCTATCAGCGCACCAATCATCGCAACTTCCACGTGCGTGGCTTCAATGAAGAGGGCACCACCACCACGCCATTTGATATGACGGTGCTCAACGAGCTGGACCGCTATCATCTGGCGCAGGAGGCGATTCTGCGCGTGCCCGGGCTGGCGGATGCTCATCCCGCGCTGCTGGAGGATTTGCAGCAGCGTCTGGCCGCGCATCACCAGTATGTCCGCGAACATGGCGAGGATCTGCCGGAGGTGCAGAACTGGAAATGGCCATCCGCCACTGCACCAGGCGCGCCTGACTAAGCGGCCTGCAGCGCGTCGGTCACCATCCAGACGGTGGTCGCCACCAGCGACAGCGCCATCAGGCTGTTAAACAGCTGGCGCTTCCAGGCAATCTGCAGATGGCTGCGCAGGCGGTCGCCCAGCGCAGCCCAGATCAGGATGCAGGGCAGATTAAGCAGCATGAAGCAGATCATCACCGTGACGACGCCGCTGCTGGCGCTGTAGAGCAGTGCCACGTTGCTGGCCATCAGCCAGGCTTTGGGGTTAATCGCCTGGAAACAGGCGCCACCCAGCAGCGTCATCGGCTGCGGCCGGGTGCGCGTTTCGGGAGCGGCAGCACGAAAGATCTTCCAGGAGAGCCACAACAGATAGGTGCAGCCTGCCAGCGTCAGCGGCAGGCGAATCGCCGACATCCAGTGCAGCAGCACCTCCAGCGCCATTCCGGCAATCACCGTTTGCACCGCACAGCCCAGTAAAATGCCGAACATCATCGGCAGGGTGCGACGCATGCCAAAATTGACCCCGGAGGTCGCCAGCAACAGATTGTTCGGGCCTGGCGTAATCGACATGACGGTGACATAACTGAAGAAAGAGGGATCAAGCATAGTGGCGCTCCTGAAAGTGGACAGAGCTCTATGCTACGGCGCGGAAAAGAATGGTAACAGTGACACAAAATCACTATTGTGATGGTTACAGTTTACGTTTGCAGTAATTGTACCCATCCAATCCGGAGGCTACTGTGTCCCTTGCTCCCTCTTCCGATCAGCGTCTTTATCAGCAGCTGGCGGACAGCTTCGCTGAGGCTATCCACCAGGGCACGCTGAAACCTGGCAAACGCCTGCCAGCGATCCGGCGTGTCGCTCAGTCCCATCAGGTCAGTGTGAATACGGTGCTGAATGCCTGGCAGCTGCTGGAAGATCGCGGTCTGATTGAGGCCCGGCCGCAGTCGGGCTACTACGTGCGCGGCGTGCTGCCCGCCGTGACCCGTCACGGTGAGCATAAGACCCGGGTACGCGACCCCGGCAGCGGTAAACTCGACCTGATTGATAAGGTGTTTGCCGCACAGAACCATCCCGACTACGTCAATATCTCGCTGGCCTGCCCGCAGGACAGTGAACTTTTCCCTGCGACCCGCATCGCCCGGATCACGGCTTCACTGCTGCGCCGTCATCCCAATCTGATCGGGCGCTATGCGCTTCCGCCCGGTAGTGAGCGCTTACGGGAGGAGATTGCGCGCCGGGCGCTGCACGCCGGACAGCGGCTGACCGCCGATGAGATCACCCTGACCCACGGCTGCATGGAAGCCCTTCAGCTGGCATTACGTGCGGTCACGCAGCCCGGCGACTGTGTCGGGCTGGAGTCGCCGACCTACTTCTTCCTGTTTCCACTGCTGGCGTCGCTGGGCCTTAAAGCGCTGGAAATCCCCACCGATCCGCAGCATGGCCTGTCGCTGGATGCGCTGGAGATGCTGCTGCAGGAGCAGCGCATCAAGGCACTGATTGCCATGCCCGGTGTGCAGAACCCGCTGGGCTGCGGCATGTCGCTGGCAAACAAGAAGCGGCTGGCAAAGTTAGTGAATACTTACCATATTCCGCTGATCGAAGATGGACTGTATGACGAGTTGCAGTTCGACTGGCCCCTCTCGCCCGCTGTGAAAGCGTTTGATCGCGATGGCTGGGTAATCTACTGCACCAGCTTCACCAAAACCGTGGCACCCGACTTCCGGATTGGCTGGACCGCTGCCGGCCGTTTTCACGACGCGATTGCCCGGCTCAAAGCGGTTTCGTCGATGGCTGAATCGGCCCTGCTGTCAGAAACACTGGCGGAGTTTCTTGCGTCCGGCGGTTACGATCACCACCTGCGCACCCTGCGCCGTCGCTACGCAGCCAATCTGGATGAGGCGCGGGGACTGATCGCCCGCTACTTCCCGCAGGGCACCCGCGCCACGCTGCCGCGCGGAGGATTCGTCTTCTGGGTCGAGTTACCCGGCAACGTGAAGACCACGGAGATGTTTGACCGGCTGCTGCAGGAGCAGATCTGCGTCACGCCTGGCGCGCTCTATTCCCTGAGCGAGCGTTACAACCATGCGCTGCGTCTCTCCTGCTGTTATCCGTTTGATGCGCGCTATAGCAGAGCGATTCAGCGCGCCGGAGAGATTGCCTGTGAACTGTCAGGACTCCCGGCTGGCGAGGCTCAGGGCGTCCCGTTGCGGCCCCAGACAGTGTAACCACGCCGTTCGGTCAGGCGCTCGTAATAGGTGCGAACCGCCGGATAATCGGGATGCTCAAGCGGCGTCTCAAACCAGCGGTTTACCGCCAGACCAATCGGAATGTCGGCCAGGGTGAAATTGCGTCCGGCAACGTAGCGACCGGTTTTTTCCAGCTGCTGATTAAGGATGCTCATGGTGTGCGCCCAGCCTTTGCAGGCCGCTGCCAGCAGGCGCGGATCCTGATGAGCCGGAGAGTTTCTTACCAGCGACATGAAAGCGTAGCGCCAGGAGGTATTCAGTTCTGTGGCCTGCCAGTCCATCCACTGATCGACCGGTGCACGCGCCTGCGGATTGGGCGGATAAAGCCATTCGCCGCCATAGGCATTCGCCAGATAGCGCAGAATGGCGTTAGATTCCCAGATGACCAGGTCATCATCTTTCAGCACCGGCACCATCGCATTCGGATTGAGTGCCATGAACTCCGGCAGATGCGTGGAGCGAAAACCGTCGCCCCACTCTTCGCGCTGGTAATCCAGATCCAGCTCGTCACACAGCCATAATGCTTTGCGCACGTTGATTGAGGAGGCGCGTCCCAGGATCGTTAGCATGCAGAGTCTCCGGTAGAATCTTTAACTTATTGATAACGCTGTTAGCTGTTATAAGCAATCATCTGGCAGAGAAAAGGCCACCCTGAACACCCTCAGTAAGGAGTCACCATGCAGGTCGCGTTTAAGCAAGTCGATGTGTTTACCTCATCAGCCTTTAACGGCAATCCGCTGGCGGTCATTATGGATGCGCAGGGGTTAAGCGACAGCCAGCTGGCCGCCATTGCCCGCTGGACTAACCTGTCGGAGACCACCTTTGTGCTGCCGCCTGAGCATGCGGAAGCCGACTATCGGGTGCGCATTTTTACCGTTGAAGGCGAGCTGCCGTTTGCCGGTCATCCCACGCTGGGTACGGCGCACGCCCTGCTGGAGGCCGGCTGGCCAACCCGCACACCCGGTGAGATTGTGCAGGAGTGCGGTGTCGGTAACGTCACGGTGAAGATTAATGAGACGGGTGAACTGGCGTTTGCCGCCCCGGCTGCCACGCTGACACCCTGGCAGGATGCACTGATGGCGAAAGCGTTAAACAGCGAGGCTTTCGATCTGACGCAAAGCCCGACGGTGGTTGATATGGGTATCCGCTGGCTGCTGGTGCCGATGACCAGCGCCGACGCGGTGCTGGCGCTGCAGCCCAGCGTCAGCGAACTTGATCGTCTGCTTAAACAGGCGGACGTATCGGGGATAATGGTGTTTGGCCGCCTGCCGCAGGGAGAAGAGGAGCAGTATGAAGTACGCGCCCTGCTGGTCGAGAATGGCAGCCTGACCGAAGATCCGGTGACGGGCAGTGCCAACGCCTGTCTGGCGCGTTACTTTGCCATGGCGGGACAGACCACGGGCTATCGTGTGCGTCAGGGCACGGCGCTGCAGCGTGCCGGTCGGGTAAACGTGACCTTCGATAGTGGCACGATCTGGATTGGCGGCCATACCGTCACCGTCATCGACGGCACAATCGCGCTGTAAGGCTGGCGGCATCGGCGGGCCGGTCTGCCGCGATGCCGCCGGGGGTTAAATGCCCTGCCCGCCTGAGGCTTCGATGCGCTGCGCGGTGATCCAGCCGGTTTCATCACTGAGAATCGCGCTGATGGCATCGCCGATGTCATCCGGTAACCCCACCCGGCCCAGCGCCGTCAGTGCAGCAATCTGATCGTTAATCTCCCGGGTGTCGCGCACCCGGCCTCCGCCGAAGTCCGTTTCTATCGCCCCGGGTGCCAGAATATTGACGCGAATCCGTCTCGCCCCCAGCTCCTTCGCCTGATAGCGGGTCAGCACCTCCATCGCCCCTTTCATCGATGCATAGGTCGCAGAGCCCGGATAGACCAGCCGGGTCAGACCGCTGGAGATGTTCAGGATGCGGCCTCCGTCGTTGATAAGCGGCAGCAGCTTCTGGGTCAGAAAGTAGGGCCCCTTGAAATGGACATTCACCAGGGCGTCAAATTCCGCCTCCGTGGTATCGGTAAACGGCTTATAGTGACCGTGCCCGGCGTTGTTCACTAAATAGTCAAAGCGATCCCGCTGCCACTGCTGCTGCAGGGCCTCTTTCACCTGCCCGACAAAGCGATCGAACTGACCGGTGTCGCCGACATCCAGCGCCAGCGCCACTGCACGCCGTCCCACCGCCTCAATCTCTTTGACAACCGCCTGCGCCTCATCGGCATGAGTGCGGTAGGTCAGAATGATATCGGTGCCTCTGGCAGCCAGTTTTAACGCGCCGTTACGGCCTAAACCGCGATTTGCACCGGTAATTAACGCAACTTTCTGATTCATCTCTCACACCTGTTGAAAAGTTGAACACGTGTTAAGGATATTCGCGAATTATTGATCTATAAACAGTGTAAAAAGCGCATCACTGTTTCAATAAAAACAACAATCGGTGAACAACATGGACAAAATTCACGCAATGCAGGTTTTTGTGCGGGTGGCCGAAATGGGCAGTTTTACCCGCGCGGCAGAGAGTTTAGGCGTGCCTAAAGGCAGCGTATCGCGGCAGATACAGGCGCTGGAGAATCAAATGGCAACCCGTTTGCTGCATCGCACTACGCGCCGGGTGCAACTGACTCAGGATGGACTGGTCTATTACGATCGCTGTCTGGACCTGCTGTCGATGATTGACGATTTGGACAGTCTGTTCCAGCACGATCCCGCCACGCTCAGCGGCAAGCTGCGGGTCGATATGTCCGTCGCGATGGCGACCGGTTTTATCCTTCCCCGCCTGCCGGAATTTTTGCAGCACTACCCTGGCGTAGAGATTGAACTGAGCAGCAGTGACCGTCAGGTGGATGTGATTCGGGAAGGCTTTGACTGTGTTATCCGGGTCGGCGAGCTGAAGGATTCGGGACTGATCGCGCGAAAAATTGGCACCCACACCTTGATCAACTGCGCCAGCCCTGGCTACCTTTCGCGTTTCGGGATGCCGGTCCGGCTGGAGGAGCTGTCGCAGCATGCGATGGTCCACTACAGCCAGCAGCTGGGCCAGGCCGCACCGGGCTTTGAATATTTTGATGGCAGACAGTGCCACTATGTTCACACCGGCGGCACGGTGACCGTGAACAGCACTGAAACCTATCGCGCCGCCTGTCTGGCAGGATTAGGCATTATTCAGGTGCCAGCGGCCGGCATTCAGCCCCTGCTGGAAAACGGCGAGCTGGTCGAGGTGCTGCATCGCTTCCCCGCCAGGCCCATGCCGATCCACCTGCTCTATCCACACCGGCGCAATGTGGCGCGTCGCGTGCGGGTTTTTATGGAGTGGCTGAGTCAGGTGCTGCAGGAGTACGTCACCTGAGCGACTATACTCTGATTTTAATGACAAACAGGACAGTGAAGGTCTATGACAGACAAGCAGGAACATTCGCAGGATACACAGCCAGAGAAACCGCTTATCGACATTAAAACCGGCAATCAGACCGTGGACCAGTCGATTGTCCGCGTGTCGCGTTTTGCCGCCTGGTTTCAGGCCATTCCGGCGGTGGCGCATTTTATCCGTGCCCTTGAGCGCTTTAACGACCGGCTCGGCAGCCAGTTTGGTGCGGCCATTACCTATTTCTCATTTTTATCGCTGATCCCGATTCTGATGGTGTCGTTTGCCGCCGTCGGTTTTGTACTCGCCTCCAATCCGGATCTGCTGACCGATATCATCAATAAAATCGTCAGCAGCATCAGCGACCCGACGCTGGCGACCACGCTGAAGAATACGGTGAATACCGCCATTCAGCAGCGCGCCACGGTGGGGATCTCCGGTTTACTGCTGGCGCTCTATTCCGGTCTGAACTGGATGGGGAATCTGCGGGAAGCCATTCGTGCCCAGTCGCGCGACGTCTGGGAACGCAATCCTGATGACCAGGAGAAGATCTGGAAACGCTACATCCGCGATTTCCTGTCACTGACCGGCCTGATGCTGGCCCTGATCATTACGCTTTCGCTGACCTCAGTAGCGGGGTCTGCCCAGGCGACCATCGTGAGCGCCCTGGGGCTGGATGGCATCGACTGGCTGCGGCCTGCGATGACCATTATCGCCACCTCGATTTCTGTGCTGGCTAACTACCTGCTGTTTCTCTGGATTTTCTGGATCCTGCCACGACATAAGCCACGCAAGAAGGCGCTGTTCCGCGGGACGCTGCTGGCGGCCATCGGTTTTGAGGTGATCAAGTTTGTCATGACGCTGACCCTGCCAAAGCTGGCAACCTCCCCTTCAGGAGCGGCCTTTGGTTCCGTGCTCGGCCTGATGGCGTTCTTCTACTTCTTCGCCCGTCTGACGCTGTTCTGTGCGGCCTGGATCGCCACAGCTAAATATAAAGACGATCCGCAGATGCCTGAAGCGGGCAGCGCAGCACGACGCAAAACGTCCTGATCTGTTAACAACAGCGGAAAACACCTCCCCTCGGCTATTTTTTATTCAGATAACAGGATGAATAGCTGAGGGGTCACTTTTATTTAGCCCTTTCACAGAGTATCCCGCCAGATATCGTCCGGTTTACCCCGGTATCACCCGGCATTCGCCGCACCACAGAAATTATCCTCTTTTTGCCCGCTGAAGCCAGGCGCGGCGCGGGTTTTCGCCATTGAATGCGGTCAGTCAGGTGCGTAAGATTCTTTGTCTGTATTTACAAATAAGAAACAGTTATGCAAGCCTCCCTCTCAGACACACTCGACAAACAGCAGGACCCCGCACCGGTTAACTCACGCAGTAAAGTGGTGATAGCCTCACTGGTCGGCACGGCCATCGAATTCTTCGACTTTTATATTTATGCCACGGCTGCGGTGATTGTTTTTCCCCATATTTTCTTCCCGCAGGGTGATGCCACCGTCGCCACGCTACAGTCGCTCGCCACTTTCGCTATCGCCTTTATTGCGCGTCCGATTGGCTCTGCCCTGTTTGGCCACTTTGGCGACCGCGTGGGCCGTAAGGCCACCCTGGTTGCCTCGCTGCTGACCATGGGGATCTCCACCGTGGTGATTGGCCTGCTGCCGGGCTATGAAACCATTGGTGTGATGGCGCCGCTGCTGCTGGCGCTGGCGCGTTTTGGTCAGGGGCTGGGGCTGGGCGGCGAATGGGGTGGCGCAGCACTGCTGGCAACGGAAAACGCTCCGGCGAAGAAGCGTGCGCTCTATGGCTCCTTCCCGCAGCTGGGCGCGCCGATCGGCTTTTTCTTTGCTAACGGCACCTTTCTGCTGCTCTCGTGGCTGCTGACTGACGAGCAGTTTATGCAGTGGGGCTGGCGCGTTCCCTTCATTCTCTCTGCCGTACTGGTGCTGATTGGCCTCTATGTGCGCGTTTCGCTGCATGAAAGTCCGGTGTTTGCCAAAGTGCAGAAAGAGCAGAAGCAGGTTCGGGTACCAATTGCGGCGCTGCTGAGCAGGCACCTGACTGCCACCATTCTCAGCACCTTTATCATGCTGGCGACCTATACGCTGTTCTATATCATGACGGTCTATTCAATGAGTTACGGCACCACGCCAGCGCCAGCGGGTCTGGGCATTCCGCGTAACAGTATGCTGTGGATGCTGATGCTGGCGGTCATTGGCTTTGGCGTGATGGTGCCGATTGCGGGCGTGCTGGCGGATCGCTTTGGTCGTCGCAAGACCATGATTACCATCACGCTGATGATTATCGCGTTTTCGTTCCTGTTCCCGGCGATGCTCGGTTCGGGTTCACAGGCGCTGGTGATGGCGTTCCTGCTGCTGGGTCTGAGCATTATGGGGCTGACGTTTGGCCCGATGGGCGCACTGCTGCCGGAGCTGTTTCCGACCGAAGTGCGTTATACCGGTGCCTCGTTCTCCTACAATCTCTCCTCGATTCTGGGTGCCTCGGTTGCGCCTTATATCGCCACCTGGCTGAATGCCAGTTATGGCTTACAGGCGGTAGGGTTCTATCTGGCGTCGATGGCGGTGCTGACACTGATTGCGTTGCTCGCCTGTAAAGAGACGCGTCACCAGACGCTGTATGACGTATAGTCCGGTGGGATGAAGGTCAGTAAAACCCGGCAGATGCCGGGTTTTTTTATGGGTTGGGTTTAGTAAATAAAGGGCGGTTCAGGGAGCATACATTTACTTCGCAGGGTTTAAAGTGTCGCCTTGAGGTTAGCCGACAGGCTCAGGGAGCATACGCCTTTCGCAAAGACGCAAAAGACGCTATCCCTGGCGGGCTCAGCGCGGGCCATCCCTGGCCCGCTATGCTTTGGCTACAGGCGTATGCTCCCATCGCTTTGAGTTGATTGGCTGTCTGTTTGAAGATCCTGCATCGTGCTAATGGGCAGGGTTATTCTGGCAGCAATGCAGAAGCTTAAGGGCACAGGGAACACGGTCAGAAGAGGAAAGCGTCCCGCGCAGGGACAAAAACGCCGGGAGCGTTTTTAAACAACGCAACGCGTTGGCCCTTTTACGGGCGCACCTCAGGGATGAGGTGCGTAATCGCGCGGGCCGAGCGGCCAGGGATTGGCTTAAGCGCCTTTCCGATCTGACCGTATTGCCTGTGCAGGCTCGGTCTCACAGCGAAGCAGACAGTGCAGGCACCATTCCACCAGCGAACTTCTCAGACATTGTCAGCAAACAAAAAACCCCGGCAAGCCGGGGTTTGTTTTGCTGAAAACGGGGGTGCCGCTTATCAGCCTGCGACAGCGATACGCTTCATGTCGGTCATGTAGCCACGCAGTTTGCGGCCCACGATTTCAATCGGATGCTGGCGAACCGCTTCGTTGACGTCACGCAGCTGCGCGTTGTCTACCTGCGTTCCCTCAATGGCTTTACCCAGGTCGCCTGGCTGCAGCGTGGTCATGAACTCTTTCAGCAGCGGTACAGCCGCGAAGGAGAACAGATAGTTACCATATTCGGCGGTATCCGAGATAACCACGTTCATTTCGTACAGACGCTTACGGGCAATGGTGTTAGCAATCAGCGGCAGCTCGTGCAGGGATTCATAGTAAGCAGACTCTTCGATGATGCCCGCATCAACCATGGTTTCAAACGCCAGCTCCACGCCCGCTTTGACCATCGCGACCATGACGACACCTTTGTCGTAGTACTCCTGCTCGTCGATCTTACCTTCAAACTGCGGCGCATTTTCAAACGCAGTTTTACCGGTCTCTTCACGCCAGGTGAGCAGGTTTTTGTCGTCGTTCGCCCAGTCGGCCATCATACCGGAAGAGAATTCACCCGAGATGATGTCATCCATGTGCTTCTGGAACAGCGGAGCCATGATGGTTTTCAGCTGCTCAGACAGCGCGTATGCACGGATTTTTGCCGGATTTGAGAGGCGATCCATCATCAGGGTGATGCCGCCGAACTTCAGCGATTCGGTGATGGTTTCCCAGCCGAACTGAATCAGTTTTTCGGTGTAAGCCGCGTCATGACCTTCCGCCACCAGCTTGTCGAAGCAGAGCAGTGAACCAGCCTGCAGCATGCCACACAGAATGGTCTGCTCACCCATCAGGTCAGATTTGACCTCTGCCACGAAAGAGGATTCCAGCACGCCAGCACGATCGCCACCGGTTGCGGCTGCCCAGGCTTTAGCAATCGCCATGCCTTCGCCTTTTGGATCATTTTCCGGGTGAACAGCGATCAGGGTCGGAACACCGAAGCCACGCTTATACTCTTCACGCACTTCTGTACCCGGACACTTCGGTGCCACCATGACGACAGTGATATCTTTGCGAATGCTCTCGCCCACTTCAACGATGTTGAAGCCGTGTGAGTAGCCCAGCGCAGCGCCATCTTTCATCAGCGGCTGAACAGCCTGAACCACCGCGGAGTGCTGTTTGTCTGGCGTCAGGTTCACCACCAGGTCCGCCTGCGGGATCAGCTCTTCGTAGGTTCCCACTTTGAAACCGTTATCGGTCGCTTTGCGCCATGAAGGGCGTTTCTCAGCAATCGCTTCAGCACGCAGTGCATAGGCGATATCCAGACCGGAATCACGCATGTTCAGACCCTGGTTCAGGCCCTGTGCGCCACAGCCAACGATAACGACTTTTTTGCCCTTCAGGAAACTCGCACCATCTGCGAACTCATCGCGCGCCATGAAACGACATTTGCCTAATTGCGCCAGCTGATTGCGCAGATTCAGTGTGTTGAAATAGTTAGCCATGGGTACTCCGGTAAGTTGTGTTTGCTTTTTTTGTTCAGGAACGGCGTGTCATGCAGCGCCGCGAATGACCCCATCATATGACAGGAATTCTGTTGCTTAAATTGATATATTAACAACGTCACATTGCAATAAATGCAACACCACCCAGAGGCGACGCGCACATGGATTTACGGGATCTGAAACTGTTTCTTCATCTGGCAGAAAGCTGCCACTTCGGGCGCAGCGCGCGTGCTATGCACGTCAGCCCTTCCACGCTGTCACGCCAGATCCAGCGGCTTGAAGAGGATGTCGGCCATGCGCTGTTTCTGCGTGATAACCGTACCGTCACGCTGACGGAGGCGGGTGAGCGCCTGCGTCAGTTTGCCCAGCAGACGCTGCTGCAGTACCAGCAACTGCGTCATGTCATGGATCTCAATGGTCCGTCGCTCAGTGGCGAGCTGCGGCTGTTCTGCTCGGTAACGGCGGCCTACAGCCATCTGCCGCCCATCCTCGACCGCTTTCGCGCCGAACATCCGCAGGTGGAAATTAAACTGAATACCGGCGATGCCGCAGATGCGCTGGAAAAAGTTCACTCCGGTGATGCCGATCTGGCGATTGCCGGACGCCCTGAAACGCTGCCAGCCAGCATTGATTTTATGCCACTGGGGCTGATCCCGCTGGTCCTGATTGCGCCCGCCTTACCCTGTGCCGTTCGCACTCAGGCTACACAGCCACAGCCAGACTGGGCACAGATTCCGTTTATTCTGCCGGACCAGGGCCCGGCACGGCGGCGTATCGATCTCTGGTTCCGCCGCTATCGCATTCCTAACCCGCTGATTTACGCAACGGTGTCGGGGCATGAAGCGATTGTCTCAATGGTGGCGCTGGGATGCGGCATCGCGTTGCTGCCGCATGTGGTGCTGGAAAACAGCCCGGAACCGGTGCGTAACCGCGTGATGATGCTGGAAAATGTTGAATCGGTCGCGCCGTTTGAACT
Source organism: Type-F symbiont of Plautia stali (assembly GCF_059731105.1). NCBI lineage: Bacteria > Pseudomonadati > Pseudomonadota > Gammaproteobacteria > Enterobacterales > Enterobacteriaceae > Type-F symbiont of Plautia stali. The sequence goes on from NZ_AP035909.1 coordinate 3,921,723, forward strand.
CGGCATCTGCGTACAAAAAAAGCGGCTCGGTGAGCCGCTGATCAGTGCCTTCTGGAGCCAGCTGTAATCAGTTGCCTGACAGGAAGAAGCGGAACGCCGGGTTCTGGCTTTCATCATGAAAGTCATAGCCCAGATCGGTGAGATGCTCTTCGAAACGCGGCTCATCGCTGCCCAGTTCAAAGGCCGCCAGCACGCGGCCATAATCAGTGCCGTGGCTGCGGTAGTGAAACAGCGAGATATTCCAGTGCGTGCCAAGCGTCTGCAGAAACTTCAGCAACGCGCCGGGTGCCTCCGGAAATTCAAAGCTGAAAAGCCGTTCACGCAGCGGTTTGGAAGGTCGTCCGCCCACCATGTAACGCACGTGCAGCTTTGCCATCTCATCATCAGAGAGATCGACCACCTGATAGCCGCCCTGGGTCAGTTCGCTGATAATCTCGCTGCGCTCCTCGACGCCACGGGTCAGCCTGACACCAACAAAGATGCAGGCTTTATCTGCGTCAGCGTAGCGGTAGTTGAACTCCGTGATGGCACGCCCACCCAGCGTCTGGCAGAAGCGTAAAAAGCTCCCCTGCTGTTCCGGAATGGTCACAGCCAGCAGCGCCTCTCGCTGTTCGCCCAGCTCGCAGCGCTCAGAGACATATCGCAGACCGTGAAAATTGACGTTGGCCCCGGATAAGACATGCGCCAGCCGTTCGCCTTTGATCTCATGCTGCTGGATATACTTCTTCATGCCCGCCAGCGCCAGCGCCCCGGAAGGCTCCGCCACGGCACGGACATCTTCGAACAGATCCTTCATCGCTGCGCAGATGGCATCGCTGTCGACGGTGATAATGTCGTCAAGATACGCTTTGCACAGGCGGAAGGTCTCGCTGCCAATACGCTTCACCGCCACGCCTTCGGCAAACAGCCCGACGCGGGGCAGATCGACCGGATGACCCGCCTCCAGCGCCGCCTTCAGACAGGCTGAATCTTCTGACTCCACAGCAATCACTTTGATTTGCGGCATCAGCTGTTTAATCAGCACCGCCACACCGGCTGCCAGACCGCCCCCGCCAACCGGGACAAAGACCCGATCCAGATGCGCATCCTGTTGCAGCAGCTCCATCGCCAGCGTGCCCTGTCCGGCAATCACTGCCGGATGGTCAAACGGTGGCACGAAAGTGTAGCCGCGCTGTTCCGACAGTTCGATCGCTTTGGCTTTCGCCTCATCAAAGTTGGCACCAAACAGGTAAGCCTCACCGCCAAACGCGCGCACCGCATCCACCTTGATATCGGCTGTCGCCAGCGGCATCACGATCAGTGACTTAATGCCCAGCTTGCTGGCGGAGAGCGCCACGCCCTGTGCATGGTTACCGGCGGAGGCCGTTACCACGCCGCGCGCTTTCTGCTCTTCGTTCAGGCCGGCAATCATCGCGTAAGCACCGCGCAGCTTGAAGCTGTGCACTGGCTGGCGATCTTCCCGCTTCACCAGAATGGTGTTGCCAAGACGCGATGAGATTTTTTCCATCTTCTGCAGCGGCGTTACCTGTGCGACTTCGTACACCGGTGAACGCAACACCGCGCGCAAATACTCGGCGCCGCAGGGTGCGTCGGGTAGCGGTTGAGACTCGGCCATGGTCAGCCTCCCAGCTTGCTCTTATCGCGGACAGCGCCTTTATCAGCACTGGTCGCAAGTGAGGCGTAAGCACGCAGCGCGAACGAGACTTCACGCTGACGATTGATCGGCGTATAGGCCGCATCGCCACGTGCCTGCTGCTCTTCACGGCGGGCGTGCAGTTCGTTATCCGGCACGGCAAGTCTGATGCCGCGGTTCGGGATGTCGATCTCAATGGTGTCGCCATCTTTCACCAGCGCAATGGTGCCGCCGTTTGCCGCTTCAGGTGAGGCGTGACCGATAGAGAGACCGGAGGTGCCACCAGAGAAACGACCATCGGTGATCAGGGCGCAGCTTTTGCCCAGTCCCATCGATTTCAGATAGGTGGTCGGATAGAGCATCTCCTGCATGCCCGGCCCGCCTTTTGGCCCTTCGTAGCGGATCACGACCACGTCGCCCGCCACCACTTTGCCGCCCAGGATCGCTTCAACAGCATCATCCTGACTTTCGTAGACTTTAGCCGGGCCGGTGAAGGTCAGGATCTCTTTGTCTACGCCTGCGGTTTTAACGATACAGCCATCTTCTGCGATGTTGCCGTAAAGTACGGCCAGACCACCATCCTGCGAATAGGCGTTTTCGCGGGTACGGATACAGCCTTCAGCACGGTCATCATCCAGCGTGTCCCAGCGGCAGCTCTGCGAGAATGCCTGGGTGGTACGGATGCCTGCCGGACCGGCACGGAACATCTCTTTTACCGCCTGATCGCTGGTCAGCATGATGTCGTACTGATCCAGCGTTTCACGCATCGTCTGCTGCAGGATATTTCGGGCGCTGCTGTCGAACAGACCTGCGCGATCCAGCTCGCCGAGAATCGCGTAGACACCACCCGCGCGATGCACATCTTCCATGTGGTATTTCGGGGTACTTGGCGCGACTTTACAGAGCTGAGGCACTTTGCGTGACAGGCGATCGATGTCAGAGATATTGAAGTCGATATCGCCTTCCTGCGCGGCTGCCAGCAGGTGCAGTACGGTGTTAGTGGAACCGCCCATGGCGATATCCAGCGTCATGGCGTTTTCGAAAGCGGCCTTGTTGGCGATGCTCCGCGGCAGCACGTTGACGTCATCCTGTTCATAGTAACGTTTGGTCAGGCTGACGATGCGCTTACCGGCGTTGATGAACAGCTCTTTACGATCGGCGTGGGTGGCCAGCAGGGAGCCGTTGCCTGGCTGCGACAGGCCGAGTGCTTCGGTCAGGCAGTTCATTGAGTTCGCGGTAAACATGCCGGAGCAGGAGCCGCAGGTCGGACAGGCAGAACGTTCGATCTGCTCACTGTCGGCGTCGCTGACGTTCGGGTTGGCGCCCTGAATCATCGCATCCACCAGATCCAGTTTGATGATCTGGTCAGAAAGCTTGGTTTTACCGGCTTCCATCGGTCCGCCTGAAACGAAGATCACCGGGATATTGAGGCGCAGTGACGCCATCAGCATCCCCGGCGTGATTTTGTCGCAGTTGGAGATACAGACCATGGCGTCGGCGCAGTGTGCGTTCACCATGTACTCGACCGAGTCAGCAATCAGTTCACGCGAAGGCAGTGAATACAGCATGCCGCCATGACCCATGGCAATACCGTCATCCACCGCGATCGTGTTGAACTCTTTAGCCACACCGCCTGATGCTTCGATCTGCTCGGCGACCAGTTTACCAAGGTCACGCAGGTGAACGTGGCCCGGGACAAATTGGGTGAATGAGTTAACCACAGCGATAATCGGCTTACCGAAATCGTCATCGGTCATTCCTGTCGCGCGCCATAAGGCACGGGCACCCGCCATATTACGGCCGTGGGTGGTGGTGGCGGAACGGTACTTAGGCATGCTCTATTTACTCCAGTAAGAAAAAGCTCGCGGACGTCAGATGACGTCCGCGCTGTATCTGATTATGGATTAACCGGATCTAACCAGCCCCATTTGTCTTCGGTTTCGCCGGTGAACAGACCAAAGAAGGCCTGCTGGATGCGTTTGGTCACCGGACCACATTTGCCTTCGCCCACCTGAATGCGGTCAACGCTGCGCACCGGGGTAATTTCTGCAGCGGTACCAGACATAAACACTTCATCAGCCAGATAGAGGGATTCACGCGACAGGGTCTGCTCGCGCACTTCAATGCCCATATCACGCGCCAGGGTGATGATGGCATCGCGGGTGATGCCCGGCAGAGCTGAAGAGGTGAATGGCGGGGTAAAGAGCACGCCATCTTTCACTTCAAACAGGTTTTCGCCCGCACCTTCTGAGATCAGGCCATTGGTATCCAGCGCGATACCTTCCTGATAGCCGTGACGACGGGCTTCGCTGCCCACCAGCAGTGAGGAGAGGTAGTTACCGCCCGCTTTTGCGGCAGTTGGCAGGGTATTCGGCGCCACACGGCTCCAGGAGGAGACCATCGCATCAATGCCGTTTTCCAGAGCTTCCGCACCCAGGTACGCGCCCCACGGGAAGGCTGCAATGATCACGTCGGTGGTAAAGCCATCTGGCGGGTTCACGCCCAGGCCCACATCACCCACGAAGGCCAGCGGACGGATATAAGCACTTTTCAGTTTGTTCACGCGGATGACTTCGCGGCACGCTTCCATCAGCTCATCAACGCTGCTTTTAATCGGGAAACGGTAGATTTTGGCGGAGTCGTGCAGACGTTGCATGTGTTCACGGTGGCGGAACACAACCGGTCCTTTGTGAGAGTCGTAGCAGCGGACGCCTTCAAACACCGACGTGCCATAGTGCAACGCGTGGGACATGACGCTGACCTTCGCCTCTTCCCACTTAACCATCTCGCCATTGAACCAAATAAAGTCTGCTTTCTTCGTGCTCATTGTTATTCCCTCTCGCGGCTAGGCGCGGATTTGTTGTGTTGTCTGTTGTTGAATCTGAACGCATGCAACGTCAATCAATTTACTTAACTGCGAAGACAGTAAATCGACGGAGCGCTGGCTGGCAACGGTCATTTCAATATTAATGTTTTCCGCGTTGGCGACTGAGGCCATGTTCATAGAACAGACCTGAAAACCGCGGTGGCGCACGACGCGTAAAATGCGCTCCAATATTTCAGGGCGGAAGCGGGCTTCGATAGACAATTGATGCTGGTTCATACGGTTTTCTCCATCATGTTTGCATTGCTGGCACCCGGCGGTACCAGTGGCCAGACGTTTTCATGCTCATCAATTGCAACATGCAGGAAGTAAGGACCTTCGCTGTTCAGCAGAGCATCAAGTGCGGCGTCGACCTGATCTTTACGGGTAATGCGCTGGCCGGGAATGTTGAAAGCGCTGGCCAGCGTGAGGAAGTCGGGATTGTCAGAGAGATTGGTTTCGCTGTAGCGACCGTCGAAGAAGAGCTGCTGCCACTGACGCACCATGCCCAGACGCTGGTTATCCAGCAGCACGATTTTGACCGGCAGCTTTCCACGCTTAATGGTGCCCAGCTCCTGAATATTCATCATGATTGAGCCGTCGCCCGAGACGCAGATCACCGTATCTTCCGGACGGGCGACCTGTGCACCGATGGCGGCAGGCAAACCAAAGCCCATCGTGCCTAAGCCGCTGGAGGTGATGAAGTTCTCCGGCGCGCTGAAGGCCATATGCTGGGCCGTCCACATCTGGTGCTGTCCGACATCGGTGGTGACCACCGCGCTGTCCGGTTTGCGCTCGGAGAGCTGCTTCAGCAGCAGCGGTGCATAAATTGCCTCGCCTGGATGATCGTAGCGCCAGGCGTGACTGGCCTTGAGTGCCTTCACCTCGTCGCGCCAGGCGTCGATGTGCAAAGGCTGACTCAGCGCGGGCAGCAGCGCGTTGAGATCGCCCTGCAGTGAGACGTGCGCGCGACGTAACTTATTTAACTCTGCGGGGTCGATGTCGAGATGAATCACGCTGGCGTGCGGCGCAAAGGTATCCAGCTTGCCGGTCACCCGATCGTCAAAACGGGCACCGACCGCAATCAGCAGGTCACACGCCTGAACAGCATAGTTAGCGGCTTTGGTGCCGTGCATCCCCAGCATGCCCAGATAAACCTCGCTCTGCGCATCGACGCTGCCCAGACCTTTCAGGGTCGCAACGGCAGGGATGCCGGTTTCTTCTGCAAATGCACGCAGTGCCGGAACCGCCTGCGCCATGCCCACGCCTCCGCCAACATAGAGCATCGGTTTTCTGGCCTGGGTCATTATTGCCCGCGCCTCGCGGATAGCATGATGCGGCAGCGACTCTTCCTCCTCCACCGAAACCAGATGCGGCGCGGGTTCCCCCTGCGCAATCTGAATATCCTTGGGAATATCAACCAGTACCGGCCCCGGACGCCCTGACTGCGCCATGGCAAAAGCCTCAGCCATGATAGCGGGCAGCTCATCCAGCGACTCAACCAGGAAGCTATGTTTGGTGCAGGCCAGGGAGAGTCCCAGCACGTCGATCTCCTGGAAAGCATCAGTACCGATAAACGCAGACGAGACCTGACCGGTTACCGCAACGATCGGCACGGAGTCCATCATGGCATCAGCCAGACCGGTGATCAGGTTGGTAGCGCCAGGACCAGAGGTGGCAATACAGACACCGGTTTTGCCGGTGGAGCGCGCATAGCCAATCGCGGCCATAACCGCCCCCTGCTCATGACGGCACAGTAGGTGTTCCACGCCGCCATCGTATAGCGCGTCGTAAACCGGCATGATGGCGCCGCCCGGGTAACCGAATACGGTATCAACACCCTGCGCGCGTAAAGCCTGAACTACCCACTGAGCACCTGTCATCGCTATTCTCCTGTGTCCTGACGGGAACAACAGAATTTTATGCTACTGTTCATTGTTTGTTCCTTGCAGATTTACTGATATTTCCCCGGGTCGAAAAAAAACCCCCGGACCTTTCGGTGCGGGGGTTTTTTCGGATTCGAGGCTTGATTTTTAAGCCTTTCTTTCTCCAAGCGTTGCCCCGCACGGTAGGTTAATAACCACCACCACGCTAATCACGACCAGGCTAATCACTTGTAGAAGGGCTTTCATGTGTTGTTCAATTCTTTTACGTGTTCGAAGTAATGCCTACAGAGTTATCATAGTCAGGGGCCATAACACAACTTTTTTTGCAGGTTTTTTTTAGCGCGAGAGATTAAATCCCGTCCTATCGGTTTGTAATACAAGTAATAATTACAAGATGATAAATATTCATCACTTTACTGACGTAATGATGTTCTGCTGAATTTACGTGCAGTTTCGCAGCACGATGAGAGCCAGTGAAAGTGACCTCAATTTCTTGTGCAGTGCGTCGGAATCGTCAGAAGGCGTACTCGCTTTCCTTTTGGGTGCTGATCAGACTGATGGCAACAAGGAGTGAGTATGTCATTGTCTAAAGTTCTGACCCGCGCAGCATTAGGCGTGGAAGCGCCGCTGGTGACCATTGAGGCTCACATCAGTAATGGCCTGCCTGCACTGACGCTGGTGGGTCTGCCTGAAACCACGGTCAAAGAGGCGCGTGAGCGGGTTCGCAGCGCCATTATCAACAGCGGTTTTACCTTCCCGGCCAGACGGGTCACCATCAATCTGGCACCAGCGGATTTACCCAAAGAGGGCGGGCGCTATGACCTGCCCATGGCAATTGCCATTCTGGTCGCCTCAGAGCAGCTTCCTGCGGATAAGCTGATGCACTTTGAGTTTCTGGGTGAACTGGCGCTGGATGGCGCGCTATGTGCCGTTCAGGGGGCAATTCCTGCGGCCATGATGGCCCTTCAGGCTGGACGACAGCTGGTTCTCTCTGCGGAAAATCAGCGTGACGCCGGGCTGATTCGTGAGGGAGCGTCACTGGTCGCCGCTCACCTCAGTGAGGTCTGCGCTTTTCTCCGTGATGCGCTGACATTATCACCGGCTCCCTACCCTGAGCATCAGCATGCCACGCCTGGTGACGATCTCGCGGATATCATCGGTCAGCAGCAGGGGCGCAGAGCACTGGAGATCACCGCGGCGGGCGGGCATAACCTGTTGCTGATTGGGCCGCCTGGCACCGGTAAAACGATGCTCGCAACCCGTCTGCCTGGCATCATGCCCGCCTTAAGCGACCAGGAAGCGCTGGAGTGTGCGGCGATAGCCAGCCTGATAAACAGCACTGCCCTGCACCGACAGTGGCGCAGCCGGCCTTTCAGGTCGCCTCATCACAGCGCGTCTCTCTATGCTCTGGTTGGCGGAGGGTCATTGCCGCGGCCCGGAGAGATCTCCCTGGCGCATAATGGCGTGCTGTTTCTGGATGAATTACCGGAATTTGACCGCAGGGTGCTGGATTCACTGCGTGAGCCACTGGAGTCAGGCGTCATCGCCATTTCGCGAGCCCGGGCAAAGGTCACGTTCCCGGCACGGTTTCAGCTGATTGCTGCCATGAATCCCGGGCCAACCGGGCATTATCAGGGACAGCATAATCGCTGCTCGCCTCAGCAGATCCTGCGTTATCTCAGTAAGTTATCAGGGCCGTTTCTGGATCGCTTTGATCTTTCACTGGAGGTGCCGCTGTTGCCCGGTGGCATGCTCAGTGGCCAGCGACCGGCCGCAGAAAGCTCTGAGCAGGTTCGTCAGCGGGTCGTTGCGGCGCGAGCGATCCAGCTCGCCCGCGCAGGTAAAATTAACGCGCATCTGAATAATGCGGAAATCCTGCGCTGGTGCCAGCCTGAAAAAGAGGATGCCGAATGGCTGGAGTCTGTGCTGGAGAAACTAGGGTTATCTGTGCGAGCCTGGCAGCGAATTTTAAAGGTGGCGCGCACCGTGGCCGATCTGGCCGGAGAGAAAGAGATTACCCGCCTCCATCTGCAGGAGGCGGTCAGCTATCGCGCGATTGATCGATTAATGATCCATTTGCATAACAGCCTGCAATAAAAAAGGGGCTCTCGCCCCTTTCTGTTAATCGTCGCTGTCGCTGTAGTCTTCAACGGTGTCCATCTGCGGCTTACCGCCAGACAGCGTGTGAAAACGCTTAGGACGCTTGATGCGGGTCATATACTTTGACCATACACGCTCAGCTTCCGTCTGCGGCTCACGCACGCCACGACACACTTCGATAAACAAACGTTCTTCTTCTGTTGCAGGCTCACGCTTCGATAAATCCAGCTCATTAAAGGCGAAACCGTGGCGTTCCAGAAGCTGGGCTTCTTTAATAGTAAAGTCACCGTGGCGTGAGAAACCACGCGGGTAATGTTTGTTATCAAAGAAACGATTCTCTGTTAAGAAGCTTTCCGCCATGTTACACGCTCCTGATTCTCTAATGCCGTGCTGTTAATGGCGCGGAGTATTAGATAGGCTTGACAGAGTGTAAAACAAAACATTTAAATCTATACGACAAACAATTTTTGGGAGCGCGTTGTGGATACGGAATTACTGAAAACTTTCCTTGAAGTGAGCAGAACACGTCATTTCGGGCGTGCTGCTGAAGCCCTTTACCTTACGCAATCTGCTGTCAGTTTTCGCATCCGTCAGCTGGAGAATCAGCTCGGCGTTAACCTTTTTACCCGGCATCGCAACAACATACGTCTGACTGCCGCCGGGGAGCGACTGCTTCCTTATGCGGAAAGCCTGATGAGCACCTGGATAATGGCGAAGAAAGAGGTTTCTCATACTGAGCAGCACCATGAGCTCTCGATAGGTGCCAGCGCATCGCTCTGGGAGGCCTATCTGACGCCCTGGCTTCAGACGCTGTATGAGAATCGTGAGAGCCTGCATTTAGAAGCACGCGTGGCGCAGCGGCATTTGCTGGTTAAGCAGCTTCATGAGCGTCAGCTGGATCTGTTGATTACCACTGAAGCGCCTAAGATGGATGAATTAACCAGCCAGCAGATTGGCCATATTTCGCTGGCACTGTTCTGTGCCCGCCAGAGCGAAAAGCGCGAAAAGTATGACTACATCAAGCTGGAGTGGGGAGCCGATTTCCATCAGCATCAGAGCTACCTCTCTGGCGCTGATGATGTGCCGGTGCTGACCACGACATCGGCACATGTCACCCGTGAACTGCTCTACACGACGGGTGCATGCGCGTTTCTGCCAGACTTCTGGCAAAGCGTATACAGTGAACTGATGGTGATGCCGGACGCACCGGTCGCCGTTCGTCCGCTTTATGCGGTCTGGTTGCAGAACAGCGATCAGCAGGCGCATATCCGTCAGCTGCTTAAATACCCGATTCTGGTCAGGCAAAACAGCTGAATTAGCAGGCAGGCATGCAGAAAGAAGAGATCAGAGACCAGTTAGATTTAGCTGGTTTTTCTTTTTTGCTTTTTTATAAGCAAAAAAAATCCTTTGCCGAAGCAAAGGATCGTTTTCTGGCAGGGGCGGAGGGACTCGAACCCCCAACACCCGGTTTTGGAGACCGGTGCTCTACCAATTGAACTACGCCCCTAAATAGGGTGGCGGAACGGACGGGGCTCGAACCCGCGACCCCCTGCGTGACAGGCAGGTATTCTAACCAACTGAACTACCGCTCCACCGATTCTGTACTGAGGTCCGCTTGCGCTGACTTCAGGTATTTCGCCCGCTCCGCGTCACCGGAGTGGTCACGACCAGCGTACTGGTCTTAATTTGATGCCTGGCAGTTCCCTACTCTCGCATGGGGAGGCCCCACACTACCATCGGCGCTACGGCGTTTCACTTCTGAGTTCGGCATGGGGTCAGGTGGGACCACCGCGCTAAAGCCGCCAGGCAAATCTTGGTGCACGAAACGAAAAAATCTTCGCTTCTGCTAATTCTTTATCCGTCACAAAGCTGAAAATCGTGTCTCTCAAAAACGCCTCTGGCGTTGTAAGGTTAAGCCTCACGGGTCATTAGTACCGGTTAGCTCAACGCATCGCTGCGCTTACACACCCGGCCTATCAACGTCGTCGTCTTCAACGTCCCTTCAGGACCCTCAAGGGGTCAGGGAGAACTCATCTCGGGGCAAGTTTCGTGCTTAGATGCTTTCAGCACTTATCTTTTCCGCACTTAGCTACCGGGCAGTGCCATTGGCATGACAACCCGAACACCAGTGGTGCGTTCACTCCGGTCCTCTCGTACTAGGAGCAACCCCCCTCAATTCTCCAGCGCCCACGGCAGATAGGGACCGAACTGTCTCACGACGTTCTAAACCCAGCTCGCGTACCACTTTAAACGGCGAACAGCCGTACCCTTGGGACCTACTTCAGCCCCAGGATGTGATGAGCCGACATCGAGGTGCCAAACACCGCCGTCGATATGAACTCTTGGGCGGTATCAGCCTGTTATCCCCGGAGTACCTTTTATCCGTTGAGCGATGGCCCTTCCATTCAGAACCACCGGATCACTATGACCTGCTTTCGCACCTGCTCGAGCCGTCACTCTCGCAGTCAAGCCAGCTTATGCCATTGCACTAACCTCACGATGTCCGACCGTGATTAGCTGACCTTCGTGCTCCTCCGTTACTCTTTGGGAGGAGACCGCCCCAGTCAAACTACCCACCAGACACTGTCCGCACCCCGGATCACGGGGCCACGTTAGAACATCAAACATTAAAGGGTGGTATTTCAAGGATGGCTCCACGCAGACTGGCGTCCGCGCTTCAAAGCCTCCCACCTATCCTACACATCAAGGCTCAATGTTCAGTGTCAAGCTGTAGTAAAGGTTCACGGGGTCTTTCCGTCTTGCCGCGGGTACACTGCATCTTCACAGCGAGTTCAATTTCACTGAGTCTCGGGTGGAGACAGCCTGGCCATCATTACGCCATTCGTGCAGGTCGGAACTTACCCGACAAGGAATTTCGCTACCTTAGGACCGTTATAGTTACGGCCGCCGTTTACCGGGGCTTCGATCAAGAGCTTCTCCTTACGGATAACCCCATCAATTAACCTTCCGGCACCGGGCAGGCGTCACACCGTATACGTCCACTTTCGTGTTTGCACAGTGCTGTGTTTTTAATAAACAGTTGCAGCCAGCTGGTATCTTCGACTGGCTTCAGCTCCGGGAGCAAGTCCCTTCACCTACGCGCCAGCGTGCCTTCTCCCGAAGTTACGGCACCATTTTGCCTAGTTCCTTCACCCGAGTTCTCTCAAGCGCCTTGGTATTCTCTACCTGACCACCTGTGTCGGTTTGGGGTACGATTCTGTGTTACCTGATGCTTAGAGGCTTTTCCTGGAAGCAGGGCATTTATCACTTCAGCACCGTAGTGCCTCGTCATCACGCCTCAGCGTTAAAAGAGTCCGGATTTACCTGGACCCTCCGCCTACACGCTTAAACCGGGACAACCGTCGCCCGGCTGATATAGCCTTCTCCGTCCCCCCTTCGCAGTAACACCGAGTACAGGAATATTAACCTGTTTCCCATCGACTACGCCTTTCGGCCTCGCCTTAGGGGTCGACTCACCCTGCTCCGATTAACGTTGAACAGGAACCCTTGGTCTTCCGGCGAGCGGGCTTTTCACCCGCTTTATCGTTACTTATGTCAGCATTCGCACTTCTGATACCTCCAGCATGCCTCACGACACACCTTCGACGGCTTACAGAACGCTCCCCTACCCAACAACACATAGTGTCGCTGCCGCAGCTTCGGTGCATGGTTTAGCCCCGTTACATCTTCCGCGCAGGCCGACTCGACCAGTGAGCTATTACGCTTTCTTTAAATGATGGCTGCTTCTAAGCCAACATCCTGGCTGTCTGTGCCTTCCCACATCGTTTCCCACTTAACCATGACTTTGGGACCTTAGCTGGCGGTCTGGGTTGTTTCCCTCTTCACGACGGACGTTAGCACCCGCCGTGTGTCTCCCGTGATAACATTCTCCGGTATTCGCAGTTTGCATCGGGTTGGTAAGCCGGGATGGCCCCCTAGCCGAAACAGTGCTCTACCCCCGGAGATGAGTTCACGAGGCGCTACCTAAATAGCTTTCGGGGAGAACCAGCTATCTCCCGGTTTGATTGGCCTTTCACCCCCAGCCACAGGTCATCCGCTAATTTTTCAACATTAGTCGGTTCGGTCCTCCAGTTAGTGTTACCCAACCTTCAACCTGCCCATGGCTAGATCACCGGGTTTCGGGTCTATACCCTGCAACTTAACGCCCAGTTAAGACTCGGTTTCCCTGCGGCTCCCCTATACGGTTAACCTTGCTACAGAATATAAGTCGCTGACCCATTATACAAAAGGTACGCAGTCACACCACGAAGGTGCTCCCACTGCTTGTACGTACACGGTTTCAGGTTCTGTTTCACTCCCCTCGCCGGGGTTCTTTTCGCCTTTCCCTCACGGTACTGGTTCACTATCGGTCAGTCAGGAGTATTTAGCCTTGGAGGATGGTCCCCCCATATTCAGACAGGATACCACGTGTCCCGCCTTACTCATCGAGCTCACAGCATATGTGCTTTTGTGTACGGGAGTATCACCCTGTACCCTGCGACTTTCCAGACGCTTCCACTAACACACATGCTGATTCAGGCTCTGGGCTGCTCCCCGTTCGCTCGCCGCTACTGGGGGAATCTCGGTTGATTTCTTTTCCTCGGGGTACTTAGATGTTTCAGTTCCCCCGGTTCGCCTTGCAGCACTATGTATTCATGCTGCAATGATGCACTGAGTGCACCGGGTTTCCCCATTCGGACATCGACGGCTGTAGCGGTTCATATCACCTTACCGTCGCTTTACGCAGATTAGCACGTCCTTCATCGCCTCTGACTGCCAGGGCATCCACCGTGTACGCTTAGTCGCTTAACCTCACAACCCACAGGCGTTTTTCAACGCTGCGTGCTGTAAGCATTTGAGAGACTCGAACATGTCGCCATTTCATTCTTATTACGGAGAATGAACGCGCCATGTCGTTTCAATTTTCAGCTTGTTCCGGATTGTTAAAGAGCATAATACGTCACAGCACACCGTCGCCGGTACGCTCTGAGGTATTTCAGAAAAAACAGCAGGTATGGTGGAGCTAAGCGGGATCGAACCGCTGACCTCCTGCGTGCAAGGCAGGCGCTCTCCCAGCTGAGCTATAGCCCCATACAGTTACTGCAGAGACCACTACTACCACTCAACCGAGTTACATTCTTCATGAGAAGGATGCAATTTCTTTTCAGGCAAGGCATGCGGAAGGGACGTTTACTCAGGTAAACGACCGCGCGCATAACGCAGCATGAGAAGAAATCTGGTAGGCCTGAGTGGACTTGAACCACCGACCTCACCCTTATCAGGGGTGCGCTCTAACCACCTGAGCTACAAGCCTGTAGAGGTTTTTTCTGCTCGTGACTTTTTATCAGACAATCTGTGTGAGCACTGCGCGGGAAGGTATCTTCAGGTAAGGAGGTGATCCAACCGCAGGTTCCCCTACGGTTACCTTGTTACGACTTCACCCCAGTCATGAATCACAAAGTGGTAAGCGCCCTCCCGAAGGTTAAGCTACCTACTTCTTTTGCAACCCACTCCCATGGTGTGACGGGCGGTGTGTACAAGGCCCGGGAACGTATTCACCGTGGCATTCTGATCCACGATTACTAGCGATTCCGACTTCACGGAGTCGAGTTGCAGACTCCGATCCGGACTACGACGCACTTTGTGAGGTCCGCTTGCTCTCGCGAGGTCGCTTCTCTTTGTATGCGCCATTGTAGCACGTGTGTAGCCCTACTCGTAAGGGCCATGATGACTTGACGTCATCCCCACCTTCCTCCGGTTTATCACCGGCAGTCTCCTTTGAGTTCCCGACCGAATCGCTGGCAACAAAGGATAAGGGTTGCGCTCGTTGCGGGACTTAACCCAACATTTCACAACACGAGCTGACGACAGCCATGCAGCACCTGTCTCAGAGTTCCCGAAGGCACCAAAGCATCTCTGCTAAGTTCTCTGGATGTCAAGAGTAGGTAAGGTTCTTCGCGTTGCATCGAATTAAACCACATGCTCCACCGCTTGTGCGGGCCCCCGTCAATTCATTTGAGTTTTAACCTTGCGGCCGTACTCCCCAGGCGGTCGACTTAACGCGTTAGCTCCGGAAGCCACTCCTCAAGGGAACAACCTCCAAGTCGACATCGTTTACGGCGTGGACTACCAGGGTATCTAATCCTGTTTGCTCCCCACGCTTTCGCACCTGAGCGTCAGTCTTCGTCCAGGGGGCCGCCTTCGCCACCGGTATTCCTCCAGATCTCTACGCATTTCACCGCTACACCTGGAATTCTACCCCCCTCTACGAGACTCAAGCCTGCCAGTTTCAAATGCAGTTCCCAGGTTAAGCCCGGGGATTTCACATCTGACTTAACAGACCGCCTGCGTGCGCTTTACGCCCAGTAATTCCGATTAACGCTTGCACCCTCCGTATTACCGCGGCTGCTGGCACGGAGTTAGCCGGTGCTTCTTCTGCGGGTAACGTCAATCGGCGAGGTTATTAACCTCACCGCCTTCCTCCCCGCTGAAAGTACTTTACAACCCGAAGGCCTTCTTCATACACGCGGCATGGCTGCATCAGGCTTGCGCCCATTGTGCAATATTCCCCACTGCTGCCTCCCGTAGGAGTCTGGACCGTGTCTCAGTTCCAGTGTGGCTGGTCATCCTCTCAGACCAGCTAGGGATCGTCGCCTAGGTGGGCCATTACCCCGCCTACTAGCTAATCCCATCTGGGTTCATCCGATAGTGAGAGGCCCGAAGGTCCCCCTCTTTGGTCTTGCGACGTTATGCGGTATTAGCCACCGTTTCCAGTGGTTATCCCCCTCTATCGGGCAGATCCCCAGACATTACTCACCCGTCCGCCACTCGTCACCCGAGGAGCAAGCTCCTCTGTGCTACCGTCCGACTTGCATGTGTTAGGCCTGCCGCCAGCGTTCAATCTGAGCCATGATCAAACTCTTCAATTTAAAGTTTGATTTGCTGAAACAAGTTCAGCGGTGCTCATCTGTAAAACGTCATAATGAATTTCATTATGTGTTCACTCGTGAGGCTTTGATATTTTTGTGCGTCCAAAGACGCTGATATCAATCCTGCGAGTGCCCACACAGATTGTCTGATAAATTGTTAAAGAGCAGTGCCGCGTTTTCCTGCGGCGCGGGCTGCGTATATTACGCTTTCCGCATTGTCAGTCAAGCATTTATTTTCGCTTAACTCACTGGTTCGTATGATTTCGAACCACTTAACGCGACGCTTCGTAAGCCGTTGTGCCGTGTCAGTGGAGGCGCATTATAGGGAGTTCTCGGAGGCTGACAAGTGCTAATTTCAAATAAAATTCCGAGTGCTGTTTTTTTCAGCTAAAAGTCCCTAAAGCGCCAGTTTTTCCAGCAATGGGAAGCCATAACGGTGTAAAACGGGTGATAATTGTACCGCTTCGCCATCCAGCTCCGTACAGAACGCGACGTTCTGCTGTGAGGAACGCACCTCAGGTGCTTCATGCTCCAGCAGCCAGACCGTACGTCGGGCGATTGCCGCACCGGAATCAATCAGGCGCGTTCCTTCCGGCAGGACCTGTTGCAGCTCTTCGCGCAGTAAAGGAAAGTGAGTGCAGCCTAAAACCACCGTGTCAGGCGGTTCCGCCATCCGCAGCCATGGCTGAACAATACGCCTTACCTCATCCAGTGCCACTTCCCCGCCATGCAGCTTGGCTTCCGCCAGCTCCACCAGCTCCGCCGATCCCAGCATCTCAATTTTGCAGGAGCCAGCAAACTGTGCCACCAGCTCATGGGTATAAGGACGGCGAACGGTTGCTCTTGTCGCCAGCAAGCCCACGACACCATTACGCGTCAGACGCGCAGCCGGTTTAATCGCCGGAACAACGCCTACAACAGGAAACGAAAAGTGTTCACGCAATGCAGGCAGCGAAACCGTGCTGGCGGTATTGCAGGCGATGATGACTAATGAGAGAGGCGTGCGGCGGGTAATGGCCTCAACGATGGCGACCACCCGCTCCACGATAAAGGATTCGCTTTTCTCACCATAAGGGAAGCCGGCGTTATCGAAGGCGTAGAGATAATGAAGATCCGGCAGTAGCTGACGGACCTCATCGTAGACAGAAAGCCCACCGACGCCGGAGTCAAATACCAGCACGGTGGGTCGCAAATCAGAAGCTGTAGCTGCCGCTGAGGTAATACTCTCGTCCTGGAGTCTGATAGCCATACGCTGTCTCGTAATCTTTATCGAACAGGTTGGCAATTCTACCACGAACTGTGAGTTGTGAAGTGACAGGATATGAGACGGCGAGATCCCACAGACTGACGCCACCTTCCCTGACGCGGCGGCTGGGCGTGCTGTTGAAATCCGTATCGTAGCGGTCGCCCAGATAGTGATAGGTCACGGACCAGTCCGCGTCATACAGCGTCCAGTCGAGTTGATACTTCACCTGCTGTTTTGCCCGGCGAACCAGCGGCTGGTTGGTGCTGCCATCCCGCGCATCGACATAATCATAAGAGAGCTGATGCGTCAGTGGCCCGGTATCAAAGCCTGCCGTCGCTTCCACGCCTTTAATACGCGCCTGCTTAATGTTGTAGTACCGGAAGGTCGCCGGATCGCCATCAATCAGGTTATCGATGTCATTGCGGTAGCCCGACACGCGCCAGCTGACCGGCCCGCTCAGCCCTTCAAAGCCGCCTTCCCACTGTTTACTTTTTTCCGGTTCGAGGTCCCGATTACCATAAGCCGGGCTGTAAACCTGTGACAGATTCGGCGCTTTAAAGGCGGTGCCATAAGAGGCGAATGCACGGTAGCCCGAGATAAACTCCCAGGAAGCTGCCGTCTGCCAGGTGTTATGCCAGCCGAACTGATTGTTATCGTCACCGCGTACCGCCCCTTCCAGGCTAACCGTGCCGAACTGCTGCTGGCCGGTCAGGTAGAGGCCGGTGTTACGCTGCTCATACCCCTCTGACAGAAAATTGGTGCCTGGCTCAGTGGTCTCTTTCTGCCAGTCGACACCCCCACTCACCGCGCCCTGCCCCATCTGCACCGTGTTGCCCCACTGCAGATTGTACTGCGTGACATCATCAAACGTGGAAGCCGCGCCGTAGCGGCCATTGCGCGGGTCGTAGTTGATATCTTTGGTATGGCCATAGCTGGCGATGAGCTGAGTCGAGTAGAAATCACGGTTAAAGCGTAAACCGGTGTCCCAGGTCTGACTATAGAGCTGACGGGTGTCCGGCAGACCGATGATGTTGGTATAATTCTCATCGTAGCTGTATGACCCGTCATAGGCGGTGCGGTTATCAAATCCGTAGCCGCGCACAAACCCACTCAGCTCATCGCTGAACTGATGCTCAAGATTGCCATAAAGGGTTTTGCTCATGAATCCGTCGCGATCGTGCTGTGCCGGGCCATAGTTACTGGGATAACCCGCCACCACATCATATCCTCTGGTGTAGGTATAGTTGCCTGCCAGGGTCAGCGTGGTGGCGTCGCTCAGCCTCTGCTGGGTAGAGCCATCATAAGATTGATAGCCATTGGAGCCCATGCCCCCCGTCAGCGTGGTTCCCGGCTGCGACCGGCCGGTGATGATATTAATTACGCCGCCAATGGCATCAGAACCGTAGACGGCAGAACGTGCCCCGCGGATATATTCGATACGCTGCACCAGGGTCAGCGGAATCTGGCTGAGATCGGACGAACCACTGATTCCGGCCTGATTCAGCCGGATGCCATCAATCAGGATCAGGACATGGCGGGACTCGGTGCCGCGAATAAACAGGGAGCTCTGCTGACCTAACCCGCCGTTTTGCGCCACATCAACACCCGGCAGGCGGCGCATCACATCCGCCAGGCTTTTAGCCTGCCAGCGCTCAATCTCATCGCGCGTCACGACGGTGGTGGGTGCCAGCACGCCGGAGACAGGTTCGGCAAAACGGTTAGCGGTCACGATTTGCGTCTCATCATTTGCCTGAGCAAACCCGTTTTGCGCCCAGAGAGAAGCCGCCGTTGCGCTCAGAGCGAACAGCGATACACTTTTTTTTATCATTTTTAAATCGCATCCATAAGACTAAGCAGGATGCCGCAGGCCGACAATCGATAGCACGCGATGATTGTACGAGTAGCGACGTTACACCGGCAGGTCTTCGGGCTGGGAACCATAAATGATGATGACTTCCCATCCCGCAGGACAGTGTCTGCTATTGCACTCATCACGACATTCCTTACCGCTGCGCGTCAGCTCCAGATTTACACTGGATTCCCTATTAACTCAGGCTGAGGCCGGCGTCTGCAGTCTACGGAGTGGCGATTCGGAAGTCCAGATAGCCGGAAATCATCGCTCTGCGGGACTGGACATCAGCAAGTGAATGCCTACAATCGCCCGCTGGTAAGCTATTAATCAGGATTGCTCATGACACCCGAACATCTCCCCATTGAAGAGTATGACGCACAGCTGGCGGAAAAAGTCAGTCGTTTAGAGACGATGATGACGCCGTTTGCTGCGCCCGACGTGGAGGTGTTCCGTTCACCGGTCAGCCACTATCGGATGCGCGCAGAGTTCCGGCTGTGGCACGACGGTGATGATATCTATCACATCATCTTCGATCAGCAGACGCGCGAACGGATCCGTGTCGATCAGTTCCCTGCGGCCAGCCAGCTGATCAACCAGCTGATGCCAAAGATGATCGCCGCGATCCGCGATAACCGTACTCTGCGCCACAAGCTGTTCCAGATCGACTATCTCTCGACCCTGAGCAATCAGATTGTGATTTCGCTGCTCTACCACCGCAAGCTGGACGACGAGTGGCAGCAGGCCGCCGCTGCGCTGCGCGATCGGCTGCGTGCCGAAGGGCTGGATGTGCAGCTGATTGGCCGCGCAACCAAAACGAAAATCTGTCTCGATCGCGACTACGTTGACGAACGTCTGCCGGTGGCGGGCCGCGAGCTTATCTATCGCCAGGTTGAAAACAGTTTTACCCAGCCTAACGCGGCAATGAATATTCAGATGCTGGAGTGGGCGCTGGATGTCACCCGGGATTCACAGGGGGATTTGCTGGAACTCTACTGCGGCAACGGCAACTTCTCGCTGGCGCTGGCACGCAATTTCCGCCGTGTACTGGCAACGGAAATCGCCAAACCTTCCGTGGCATCGGCGCAATATAATATCGCCGCTAACCAGATCGATAATGTGCAGATCATTCGCATGGCGGCGGAAGAGTTTACCCAGGCGATGAACGGTGTCCGCAGCTTTAATCGTCTGGAAGGCATTGATCTGACCAGCTACGACTGCGAGACGATTTTTGTCGATCCGCCGCGCAGCGGACTGGATGACGAGACGGTGAAGATGGTGCAGGCTTATCCGCGCATCCTCTATATCTCCTGCAATCCTCAGACCCTGAGCGACAACCTGCAGACGCTGGCGCAAACGCACGACGTTACGCGCCTGGCGCTGTTTGACCAGTTCCCCTACACCCATCATATGGAATGCGGTGTTCTGCTGACGCGTAAAGCCTGAAGCATAAACAAAAACGGGAACCCTGCGGTTCCCGTTTTTTTTACTGATTACGCTTGCGCTTAAATCGCGTTGCAATCCAGAACACCAGCGCCACCATCAGAACGGTGGGAATGAAGTTGGAGCCCATGTCCGGGTATTCTGCCCGCACCAGCGCGCTGTAAACCAGAATTCCCAGCAGGAAAAAGGCGGCTGCCAGGCCCGGCATCCCCTCCGGCATGTTGGTGTTGAGGTAACGCTGATGCAGACACCAGGCCGCCAGGCCCAGTGCAATCAGCGGAAAAATGGAAAAGGGAACAAAGGCGCTGAACAGCACAGAAAATGAGCCGTTAATCGCTAAGCCGGTAATAAAAGCCAGGGCCAGTGTGCCTTTATCGCGGGAAGCTGGGTGGGTCATGGACGGATCCTTACTCATTACTCTTCGGGTTTTTCCAGGGTAACCGCGAGACGCTCCTGCTCCCGGCGGTACCAGTAATAGGCGCCTTTGGCGATCATACGCAGCTGTAACACCAGCCGATCCTCAAGCTTACGACGCTGCTCAGCATCAACATCCAGTGCTTCTGCACCGGCGCTGAAGACAATGGTCACCATCGCCTCAGCCTGCGCTTCGGTAAAACTGCGCGGCATGCGATTTTCGACCTCAAGATAGTCAGCCAGTTCAGCGATAAAGTGCTGAATTTCACGCGCCACGGCGGCACGGAAAGCGGCGGAGGTGCCGGAACGTTCACGCAGTAACAGGCGGAAAGCGTTGGGGTTGTTGCCGATGAACTCCATAAAGGTCGACACCGACGTTTTAATGATGCTGCCGCCTTTGGCGATACGCTGGCGCGCCTGGCGCATCAGCTGTCGCAGCATGAGCCCGCTTTCATCCACCATCGTCAGGCCCAGCTCATCGACATCCTTGAAATGACGATAAAAGGAGGTGGGTGCGATACCTGCCTCGCGGGCAACTTCCCGCAGACTCAGGCTGGCAAAACTGCGTTCGGCGCTGAGCTGACTGAACGCTGCTTCAATCAGTGTACGTCGTGTACGTTCTTTTTGTTGCGCTCTGACGCCCATTCTCTCTGCCTTTAGCGGTGTTAGGCAGGCACTATATCAAAAATTTCAGCGTACAGATTGGCAATCTTTGTCACCGCCTGTGAACCTCACTCTTTGTCAAACTGTGATGAAAATCGCTGATAGAATTCAGAAGTGCGCGACGAGATGTTAGAATCTCGTTGTAAAAATGTATAAATAATAGGACGTATCGGTATGCAAAAGTCTTACGATTACGATGCCATTGTGATTGGCTCAGGGCCCGGCGGTGAAGGGGCGGCGATGGGGCTGGTAAAACAGGGAGCGCGCATCGCCGTGATCGAACGCTACCATAACATCGGCGGCGGCTGTACCCACTGGGGCACCATCCCCTCTAAAGCTCTCCGTCACGCCGTCAGTCGCATTATCGAATTTAATCAGAACCCGCTTTACAGCGATCACACCCGACTCCTTCGCTCCTCTTTTGCCGACATTCTCAATCACACGGAAAACGTGATCAGCCAGCAGACGGCCATGCGTCAGGGCTTCTACGAGCGTAACCGCTGCGAACTGTACCAGGGCGATGCGCATTTTGTTGATGCCAACACCATTGAGATTGAACAACCTGATGGGACGCGTGAGCGGCTGACGGCAGAGAAATTTGTCATCGCCTGTGGTTCACGTCCTTACCATCCTGACGATGTCGACTTTACCCATCCCCGCGTCTATGACTCAGACTCCATTCTCAACCTGCATCACGAACCGGGCCACGTCATCATTTATGGCGCAGGCGTGATTGGCTGTGAATACGCCTCGATTTTTCGCGGTCTGAACGTCAAGGTTGACCTGATCAATACCCGCGATCGTCTGCTGGCGTTCCTCGATCAGGAGATGTCTGATTCGCTCTCCTACCACTTCTGGAACAGCGGCGTGGTGATTCGTCACAACGAAGAGTTTGAGAAGATTGAGGGCGTGGAAGATGGTGTCATCATCCATCTGAAATCCGGCAAGAAAGTGAAAGCGGACTGCCTGCTTTACGCCAACGGCCGAACCGGCAACACCGATTCCCTGTCGCTGGAAAATGTCGGTCTGGAAGCGGATGGCCGTGGCCTGCTGAAAGTCAACAGCATGTATCAGACCGCGCAGCCGCACATCTATGCGGTCGGTGACGTGATTGGCTATCCGAGTCTGGCCTCTGCCGCCTACGATCAGGGCCGCATTGCCGCGCAGGCGATTATTAAAGGAGAAGCGTCAGCGCATCTGATTGAAGATATTCCGACCGGTATCTATACCATTCCGGAAATCAGCTCCGTGGGCAAAACCGAGCAGCAGCTGACCGCCATGAAAGTGCCCTATGAAGTGGGACGCGCGCAGTTCAAACATCTGGCGCGGGCGCAGATTGTGGGGATGAACGTCGGCAGCCTGAAGATCCTGTTCCACCGGGAAACCAAAGAGATTCTGGGGATCCACTGCTTTGGTGAGCGTGCCGCCGAGATTATTCACATCGGTCAGGCGATCATGGAGCAGAAAAATGGTGGCAACACGATTGAGTACTTCGTGAATACCACCTTTAACTATCCGACGATGGCGGAAGCCTATCGCGTGGCGGCGTTAAACGGCTTAAACCGCCTGTTTTAACGTCGTGTCGAGATAGTGCTGCATGTGGGTTTTGATTGCTTCTGCCAGCTGTTCATAACGGCTGCGCAGAGGCGAACCCGGCCGATAGACCAGCGCAATCGTGCGTTGTGGTACCGGCTTGTAGCACGGAAGATAGCAGACCCCATCGCGGATACGTTCCGGCGGAACCGCCAGCGCCGGTAACAGTGTAATGCCGCTGCCTGCTGCCACCATATTGCGCAGCGTTTCCAGACTGGTTGCCCTGAAATGGGTATCTTCGTCGGCACCCGCCTCAAAACAGAATCCCATCGCCTGGTCACGCAGACAGTGCCCATCTTCCAGCATCAGTAATTTCTCGCCCGCCAGATCGGACATCGGTACCCGATCGCGGTCGCGCCACGGATGATCTTCGTAGATCGCCAGCTTCATCGGTTCATCAAACAGCGGAACCTCAATAAAGGCCTGGCTCTCTTTGACCAGCGCCACAATCGCGCAGTCCAGTTTGCCGCTGTCGAGCTGTGCCAGCAGCTGCTGCGTCTGCGCTTCATGCAGATACATTTCCAGTTTCGGGAACGTCTGGTGCAGCATCGGGATAATCTGTGGCAGCAGGTAGGGGCCGGTGGTCGGGATAAGGCCGATATGCAGCGGACCTGACATCGCTTCCCCTTGCTGACTGGCCATCTCTTTCAGCACTTTTACTTCACGCAAAACCGTGCGCGCCTGATCCACCAGCAGCAAGCCGGCCTGGGTGAAGAGCACTTTACGGCTGGTGCGCTCCAGCAGCATCACACCCAGCTCATCTTCCAGCTTGCGGATCTGCCCGCTTAACGTTGGCTGACTGACATGACACGCATCTGCCGCACGGCGGAAATGGCGATATTCAGCAAGTGAGACCAGATATTCAAGATCACGAATATTCATTATTACCCTCCAAACCACGATAGCCCGTGGCGATAGATAGAATAGCAATGAACGATTGGCCCTATCAAGGGCGGTTCGGAATAATGCGCGCATCAAATGGAAAGGGGTTATCAGGAGAAAAAATGTTTGCAAGTCAGGAAGGTAAAGCCATTCCGTCCGTCACGTTTCATACGCGCCAGGACGATAGCTGGGTCGATGTCACCACAGAATCACTGTTCAAAGACAAAACGGTGATTGTTTTTTCCCTGCCGGGTGCCTTTACCCCTACCTGCTCATCCAGTCATCTGCCGCGTTACAACGAACTAGCGGGCCTGTTTGCCCAACATGGCGTGGACACGATTCTCTGCGTCTCGGTCAATGACACCTTCGTGATGAACGCCTGGAAAGCAGAACAGCGGGCAGACAATATTACCTTCATTCCTGATGGCAACGGCGAGTTCACCCGAGGTATGGAGATGCTGGTTGAGAAAGCCGATCTCGGTTTTGGCCCGCGCTCATGGCGCTACTCCATGCTGGTACGTAACGGCGTGGTGGAGAAAATGTTTGTTGAGCCGAACAAGCCTGGCGACCCCTTTGAGGTCTCCGATGCCGACACCATGCTGCGCTATCTGGCCCCGGAGTGCAAAGCACAGGAGTCGGTCTCCATCTTTACGAAACCTGGCTGCATCTTCTGCGCCCAGGCAAAACAAATGCTGCTGGATCATGGCATCCAGTATGAAGAAATTGTGCTGGGTCAGGATGCCACAACCGTAAGTCTGCGAGCCGTATCAGGCCGGGCGACGGTGCCGCAGATTTTCATGGGCGGTCGTCATATTGGCGGCAGTGAGGATCTGCAGCAGTTCCTGCTGTCAGCGTAAGAGAATCTTAGCGTCGGCCGGGAGAGCGGGCGCTTTGATGATGTGCCTATAATAAAGTAGTAATTCTGAAGCTAGAGGTTAGCGGGCATCTGTTGTGCCCGCCTTTTTTTTGCCTGCTTTGCCGGGGAACAATGCCGCAAGAAAAAGATGCCGGGAATAAAATTATCCTGTCCACGTAAAACTGATACACCCTCAAATAAATCGCCCCCAATTAAAAACCCCTTTCATATTTCATTTTTTGAATATAAAACACCAGCACAGAAATATAACTCAGCCAGCAATTTAAAATAGAAGTTGTTCTATTTTCCATAGAAAGCCAATCGGATAAGGTGAGCGCTTGCCATCTGAATCATATGCATTCAGAGGCGATTTAATTTCATCGAAAATTAACCATACTTTAAAGGGAAATAATTATGCGTACGCTGTCATGCGAAGAAATGAATGCCGTCAGTGGTGCTGACATGGAAGGGGCAATCATCGGTCTGTTTGATGGTGCAGCAACAGGCATGGCGATTGGTGGAAAATGGGGTGGCGCGGGCGGTTTCATCGTCGGCGGCATCTCACAACTTTTTGGCCTGATTATTCCCACCATCATGGGCGGATTAGCAGGCTTTGTCGTGGGCGCGATAACGGACACTGAGACAATTCAGAATCTGCTTGCAGAATACCGGAACGCTTTCGGTCCGGGTGACGTTAATCACGGCGATACTATCGGTTAATTCCGGCAGACATGAGTGACAGGGCGTATCGCGTCTGAAACAGCACGCCTGCGCCCTTTTTTATTGGTGTGCAGTCAGCCAGCAATAATTTATCCGCGGTTCACAACTGCTACGGGAACAGGGATACGACCCGGCGCATCCATCACGTTAAATATGATTCGGCCTGCAATATGCCCGATGACGAATCGAAACGCCTGTAGCTTTACCCGCAAAAAATTAATCAGAGCCGGGTTTATCGTCGATGACCACGCCCGGAGGGCGTGGTTTCGATTGAGAAAAACGGACTATGCGTTAGCGCAGCCCACTTTTCTGTCAGGCAAGCCGCTGCTTCGCGTCACCGATGGCGCGGGCAACCTGCTGTGGCGAGACGCCCCCCTGCGCATTACGTTTATCCAGACAGGATTGCAGTGCCAGAATCGGATAGACATCATCGTCAATCACCGCACTGAACTGCTGTAACTGTGCCAGCGACAGGGCTTCCAGCGCCACACCCTGCCCGATGGCCGCTACCACGACCTCGCCGACGATATGATGAGCTTCACGGAACGGCACACCTTTGGCGACCAGATAGTCGGCCAGTTCAGTGGAGTTTGCGTAGCCCTGCTCTGCGGCTTCCTGGCAGCGCGGACGTTTCACCTGCAGGCCATCCAGCACCAGCACGGACATGTGCAGACAGTCGAGCCAGGTGTCCAGCGCGTCAAACAGCCCCTCTTTGTCTTCCTGCATATCTTTGTTGTACGCCAGCGGCAGACCTTTCAGCGTCATCATCATGCCGGTCAGTGCGCCCTGCACCCGACCGCATTTGCCACGAATCAGCTCCAGCGCATCCGGGTTTTTCTTCTGCGGCATCAGCGATGAGCCGGAAGTGACTTTGTCTGACAGCTCGATAAAGCCCGCTTCACCGGTGTTGAAGAAGATCATATCTTCGGCGAAGCGCGACAGATGAACCATGCCGATCGCCGCATCAGAGAGCAGCTCCAGCACATGATCGCGATCGGAGACGGTGTCGAGACTGTTGCGCGTGGCGGAGGCAAAACCCAGCCAGCCTGCCAGCTGCTGACGATCGATTTCGTAGGCCGTTCCGGCCAGTGCGCCGCAGCCCAGCGGGCTGACATCAAGACGCTTCAGGGTATCCTGCAGACGGCTCTCATCACGCGCCAGCATTTCCACATAGGCCAGACACCAGTGCGCGAAGGTCACCGGCTGCGCACGCTGCAGATGGGTGTAGCCCGGCATCACTGCATCCTGATTCGCTTCCGCAGTGACAACCAGCGCCTGCTGCAGATCGCGTGTCGCGCCCAGCAATGCCTCAACCTGCATCTTGCACCAGAGTTTCAGATCGGTCGCGACCTGGTCGTTACGGCTGCGGCCGGTATGCAGTTTTTTACCCAGCGCGCCCACTTTGTCGATCAGCTGTCCTTCAACCCAGCTGTGAATATCTTCGGCGTCGCTCTGCAGAATCTGCTCAGGATTCTCACGCACTTCACCCAGCAACGTATTCAGGGCCGCTTCCAGCTGCTGCTGCTCATCCTGAGTCAGCACGTTTACCGTCACCAGCGCTTTGGACCAGGCAACAGAGCCAATAATGTCCTGCTCTGCCAGGCGGTAATCGAAGCGCAGCGAGTCGTTGAACTGTTTAAAACGTTGATCCGCTGCCTGAGTAAACCGTCCACCCCAAAGTGCCATGTGAAAACTCCTCTGAATCGTTAAACAAGGGGCGGCATAAATGCCGCCCCTGGATTGAATCTGTGAGGCGAGGCGCACCTCGCCTGAAATATTACTTCTTCTTCTGCTCGTTCAGCGCACGGATACGTGAAGAGAGCGAGAACAGACGGATGAAGCCGCCTGCATGACGGTGGTCGTAAACCTCATCTTCGCCAAAGGTGGCGAACTCTTCCGAGTAGAGGCTGTTAGCCGAGCGTTTCTGGGTGGCTGTCGCGTGGCCTTTGTAGAGCTGCACCACAACTTCACCATTTACCTCTTCCGCCAGCGATTCGGCAGCAGCCTGAATCGACTTACGCAGCGGGGCAAACCAGCGACCGTCATAGACCACATAGGACATCTCGTGGCCGAGCTGCTCGCGCCATTTGAAGCTGTCGCGATCCAGTACCAGCTGTTCAACGGCACGCAGCGCGCTGACCATGATGGTGCCGCCCGGGGTTTCGTAGCAGCCACGGGACTTAATCCCGACCAGACGGTTTTCCACGATGTCGATACGGCCGACACCATGTTTTGCGCCCAGCACGTTGAGTTTTTCCAGACACTGGAACGGGCTCAGTTTTTCGCCGTTAACGGCCACAACACGACCCTTCTCGACGGTCACGGTCACCTCTTCAGGCTGATCGGGCGCCTCCAGCGGATCGACGGTCCAGACCCAGCAATCTTTATTCGGCGCATTGGCCGGGCTCTCCAGCACGCCGCCTTCGGTAGAGATATGCCAGGCGTTTTCATCACGGCTGTAGATCTTTTCCAGTGAGGCGGTGGTCGGGATATTGCGCTCTTTCAGGTAGTCCAGCAGCGCTTCACGCGAACGCAGGTTCCATTCACGCCATGGGGCAACCACTTTCAGCTGCGGTGCCAGGGCGGTATAGGTGGTTTCGAAACGCACCTGGTCATTCCCTTTACCGGTTGCACCGTGGCACAGCGCATCCGCGCCTACTTTCAGTGCCAGCTCAACCTGCGCTTTCGCGATGATAGGACGGGCCATTGAGGTGCCGAGCAGATAGGTGCCTTCATAGAGCGCACCGGTCTGCAGCACCGGGTAAACGTAATCGCTGATAAACTCTTCACGCAGGTCGACAACGTGGCATTCCGAGGCGCCAGACTGCAGCGCTTTCTTCTCAACACCTTCCAGATCGCCACGCTCCTGACCGATATCCGCCACAAAAGCGACCACTTCACAGCCACCGTAGTTCTCTTTCAGCCATGGAATGATTGCCGAGGTATCAAGACCACCGGAGTAAGCCAGAACGATTTTTTTGATGTTTTGCGTTTGCATTTCGTAATCCTTGAATCAGAGTCGTTAAGCGAGAATCCGGGTGCCAATCGACACGCCGTTAAACAGGTCAGGCAGCCGCTCAGCGTGACGCCAGCTGGCGATATCGACCGGGCGGCCCAGCGTACGCGCGGCATCCAGCGCCGCGTGCACTTTCACAATCATGCCATCAGTAATAATGCCCTGGGTGATCAGCTGCTCCGCTTTGTCAGCGGTCATCTCTTCGATGCGCTGACCTTTACCGTCGAGAATACCACTCACGTCGGAGAGCAGAACTAAATCCGCGCCCAGCGTTGAAGCCAGTGCCGTCGCCGCCTGATCGGCGTTGACGTTCATCAGTTCGCCGCCCTCAGTGATGCCAATAGAGCTCACCACCGGCATGTAACCCGCCGCCAGCAGCGTATTCAGCAGTGCCGGATCGCCTGGCATGGCGTGGCCCACATGGCCAAGTTCCGGATCAAAGGCGGTGACATTCACGATGCCCGCATCACCCAGGCAGAGGCCAACCGCGTTGATGCCCGATTTTTTCGCCCAGGCCAGCAGCGTTTTATTGGCGGTTCCCGCCAGCGCACCGGTAATGATGTCAATCTGATCGGCTGGGGTGACGCGCAGGCCATTTTTCTTCATCACCGGCAGCGACAGCTTTTTCATCAGCTCGTCCACCAGGCAACCGCCGCCGTGGACAATGATCAGTGGACGCTGATGGGTGCTGCGATATTTCAGCAGCGCTTCAAACAAGCGGGCCAGCGCTTCTTCGCTGTCCAGCAGCACACCGCCCAGTTTGATAATCAATGGATTGGTCATGGTTTATTTGTCCGTTAAATCAGTGACTGCGTTTCTGGGAAGCCGAACCGGATGTTCAGGCACTGCACCGCCTGCGATGCCGCACCCTTCAGCAGATTGTCTTCGGCTGCCACGACAATCAGATGCTCGCCCTGCATCTCAAATCCGATGTCGCAGTAAGGCAGGCCCACGACGGCTTTCAGCGCCGGCACACCCTGGTCATAGAAACGCACCAGCGGCTTATTGTCATAGGCGCGATGGAAAACGGCGGCAATATCTTCGCGGCTGACACCCGCTTTCAGACGGCAGGTAATGGTCGCCAGGATACCGCGCGGGAAGCTGCCCAGATGTGGGGTGAAGATCACCGGGGTGCCAAGGTGGGCCACAATCTCCGGATGATGACGATGATTGAACAGGCCGTAAGGCTGCAGGCTCACTTCGCAGAAGCTGGTGCCGACATTGGCTTTACGGCCGGCACCGCTCACGCCACTGGTGGCATTGATGACCGGCCACTGCGCGTCGTTTAGCAGTCCGGCATCCACCAGCGGTTTCAGCGCCAGCTGCGCGGCAGTCGGATAGCAACCCGGCACGGCCACCAGCTGCGCCTGCTGGATGTTTTCATGCTGATATTCCGCCAGGCCGTAAACGGCTTTGTCCAGCCAGTCGCCATGCTGATGGGTGAAGCCATAGAAGTGGGTGTAGAACTCAGCGTCATTGACCCGGAAAGCGCCCGACAGGTCGAACACCACACAACCCGCCTTAAGAAATTCCGGAGCCAGATCGTGGCTGACTTCATGCGCCGTCGCCAGAAAGACCACATCCACTTTGTCTGCCCACTCCGCCGCGCTGCTCAGTGGCTGCAGCGGAAGATCCACCACGCCTTTCAGCTGCGGATGAAGATCGGACAAGCGCTTACATGCATCAGGGCTTTGCGCCGAAACCGCTAAAGCGGTTATGTTGATATGTGGATGACGATTCAGGAAGGTGGCAAGCTCTACTCCAGCATAACCACTGGCACCAACGATCAGCGTATTCAACATCAGGCTGTAACCCCTTTTACAGTCGCACGTCCCGGGCCGCGGCCTTGCCCCGTAACCCACTCGGTCTTCTGCAGTGATTTAAGGTTCCCTTGCAGAGGACGTTAATGTATTTTTATTCACTATTAATGCATGAATATGGATACATCCTAACCCAAGGACCGTCAACAGTGAAGACAAAATTACCGCCTTTTATTGAACTCTACCGCCAGTTAATCGCCACACCGTCGATCAGCGCAACCGATGCGGCTCTGGATCAGAGTAATGAAACTTTAATCAATTTGCTGGCAGGCTGGTTTCGTGACCTCGGCTTCAGCGTGGAAGTGCAGCCTGTACCCGGCACCCGCAATAAATTTAATATGCTGGCGCGGACCGGCACCGGCGCGGGCGGCCTGCTGTTAGCCGGGCATACCGATACCGTTCCCTTTGATGATGGCCGCTGGACACGCGATCCCTTTACCCTGACTGAGCACGACAACAAGCTCTATGGCCTGGGTACGGCAGACATGAAAGGTTTCTTCGCCTTTATTCTCGATACGCTGCGGGATGTGGATGTCAGCACCCTCAGCAAGCCGCTCTATATTCTTGCCACGGCCGATGAAGAGACCACGATGGCCGGCGCGAAATATTTCTCTGAATCGACGCAACTGCGCCCCGACTGCGCCATTATCGGTGAACCCACCTCACTCAAGCCGGTGCGGGCACATAAAGGACACCTGTCGAATGTGATCCGTATTGAAGGGAAATCGGGCCATTCCAGCGATCCGGCACGCGGCGTGAACGCCATTGAACTGATGCATGAGTCGATTACCCATCTGATGCAACTGCGCACGACCCTGCAGGAGCGTTATCACCATGATGGCTTTGCCATCCCTTATCCCACCATGAACTTCGGCCATATTCATGGCGGTGATGCCGCTAACCGTATCTGCGCCTGCTGTGAACTGCATATGGATATCCGTCCGCTGCCGGGCCTGTCGCTCAGCGATCTGGATGGGCTGCTTAACGAGGCGCTGGCTCCGATCAGCGCACGCTGGCCAGGCCGTGTCACGGTGGCCGAACTGCATCCGCCGATTCCCGGCTATGAGTGTCCGGCGAATCATGAGCTGGTGAGTGTGGTGGAAAAACTGCTGGGCACGCCGACCGAAATCGTCAACTACTGCACCGAAGCCCCTTTTATTCAGCAGCTCTGTCCGACGCTGGTGCTGGGGCCAGGGTCCATTAATCAGGCCCATCAGCCAGATGAATTTATTGATACTGCATTTATCAAGCCGACACGGGCGCTTATCAGTCAGGTTGTGCAGCATTTCTGTCACTGATTGACAGTAAATGGGGCATTTCACTGTATTAACAGTAAAATGCCCCCTCATTCTGCGGGATTTACCAATAAGAATAACTTATCCCGCTTTGTTCCCGATAAATTCTTCGAATTTCCGTTATTTAGCAACCTGTTCAGCCCACTTTAACGCATTTGACGAACGCAACATTACGTGGCTAGATAAAAGACGTTGTTATGCCCACCGGGTGACTATCCAGAACGTTTCAGAATGCTGACAGGCGGCAACGGAGCCGGTTCCCTGTAGATTAGCGGGAGCAGAACGTTGCCGATTTTTCTGCTGCCTGAAAGGTCGGGTGTAGAAGTTTTTCAAGACGATAAGGGTGTCAGGGTCCAATGAACGAACAATATTCCGCAATGCGAAGTAATGTCAGTATGCTCGGCAAACTGCTCGGGGATACGATTAAGGAAGCTCTGGGCGAGAACATCCTCGACCAGGTTGAAGCCATCCGTAAGCTCTCCAAGTCATCCCGTGCAGGCAATGACACACATCGTAAAGAACTGCTCAATACGCTGCAGAATCTCTCCAACGAAGAGCTTCTGCCGGTTGCACGCGCCTTCAGCCAGTTTCTTAACCTTACCAACGTGGCCGAGCAGTATCAGACCATTTCCCAGAGTGGCGAAGGGGCGAATCACCCGGAACTGCTGAAAAAAACCTTTGAGACCCTGAAACAGCAGAAAGATATCCGTGAAAGCGACATTCTGGCGGCCATTGAGTCGCTGTCGCTGGAGCTGGTGCTGACCGCGCATCCGACCGAAATCACCCGCCGTACCCTGATTCACAAGCTGGTCGAAGTTAACAGCTGCCTGAAACAGCTCGACCACAGCGATGTCTCTGACTACGAACGTAACCAGATTATGCGCCGCCTGCGCCAGCTGGTCGCGCAGGCATGGCACACCGATGAAATCCGCAAATACCGTCCCACCCCTATCGATGAAGCCAAATGGGGCTTTGCCGTAGTGGAAAACAGCCTGTGGGAAGGCGTTCCTGCCTTTCTGCGTGAGCTGAACGAACAGGTAGAAGAGGCGTTTGGCATTAAGCTGCCGGTGGATTTCGTCCCGGTCCGGTTCACCTCCTGGATGGGCGGCGACCGCGACGGCAACCCGAATGTGACGGCGTCAATCACCCGTCATGCGATGCAGCTGAGCCGCTGGAAAGCCACTGACCTGTTCCTGCGCGATATCGGCGTGTTGATCTCCGAGCTGTCGATGTCGGAGTGCAGCGATGAGATCCGTGAACTCAGCGGCGATCCGGAAGCGATCGAACCTTATCGTGTGATCCTGAAGCGTCTGCGCAGCCAGCTCATGAGCACGCAGTCATTCCTGGAACATCGCCTGAAAGGCGAGCGTCTGCCGCGTCCGGCCGACCTGCTGGTCTCCAACGATCAGCTGTGGGACCCGCTATTTGCCATCTACCAGTCGCTGCAGCAGTGCGGCATGGGCATTATCGCCAACGGTCAGCTGCTTGATACGCTGCGCCGCGTGAAATGTTTTGGCGTGCCGCTGGTGCGTATCGATCTGCGCCAGGAGAGCACCCGTCACACCGAAGCGATTGCCGAAGTCACCCGCTATCTGGGACTGGGCGACTATGAAAGCTGGTCTGAAGCGGACAAGCAGGCCTTCCTGATCCGTGAGCTGAACTCTAAGCGTCCTCTGCTGCCGCGCAGCTGGGAACCCAGCGACGAGACGCGTGAAGTGCTGGAAACCTGCCGCGTCGCGGCTGAAGCGCCACAGGGCTCCATCGCCGCCTACGTGATCTCCATGGCGAAAACCCCGTCTGACGTGCTGGCCGTGCATCTGCTGCTGAAAGAAGCGGGCATCAGCTATGCGATGCCGGTTGCACCGCTGTTTGAAACTCTGGATGACCTGAACAACGCCAATGATGTGATGAGCCAGCTGCTGAGCATCGACTGGTATCGCGGCTTTATTCAGGGCAAACAGATGGTCATGATTGGCTACTCTGACTCGGCGAAAGATGCCGGTGTGATGGCCGCCAGCTGGGCGCAATATCAGGCGCAGGATGCACTGATCAAAACCTGCGAGAAAGCGGGCATCTCACTGACCCTGTTCCACGGACGCGGCGGCAGCATTGGCCGTGGCGGCGCACCGGCTCATGCCGCGCTGCTGTCGCAGCCGCCAGGAAGTCTGCGCGGCGGTCTGCGCGTCACCGAACAGGGCGAGATGATTCGCTTCAAATATGGTTTGCCGGCCGTCACCATCGCCAGTCTGTCGCTCTATACCGGCGCAATTCTGGAAGCGAACCTGATGCCACCGCCGGAGCCAAAACGCGAATGGCGTGACATCATGAATCAGCTCTCCGCTGACTCCTGTGCGATGTATCGGGGTTATGTGCGTGAAAATGCCGACTTCGTTCCCTACTTCCGTTCAGCCACGCCGGAGCAGGAGCTGGGTAAATTACCGCTCGGCTCACGCCCGGCTAAACGTCGCCCGACCGGCGGCGTGGAGTCGCTGCGTGCCATCCCATGGATTTTCGCCTGGACGCAGAACCGCCTGATGCTGCCTGCCTGGCTGGGTGCCGGTGCGGCCCTGCAGCAGGCGATGGCGGCAGGTCATCAGGATCAGCTGGAAGCAATGTGCCGTGACTGGCCTTTCTTCTCTACCCGCCTGGGGATGCTGGAGATGGTGTTCGCAAAAGCGGACCTGTGGCTGGCAGAGTATTACGATCAGCGTCTGGTCGACAAATCCCTCTGGCCGCTGGGCAAGCAGTTGCGCGATCAGCTTGATGCCGATATCAAAGCGGTGCTGACCATCGCCAACGACTCGCACCTGATGGCCGACCAGCCGTGGATTGCCGAGTCAATTGCGTTGCGTAACGTCTACACCGACCCGCTTAACGTCCTCCAGGCGGAGCTGCTGCATCGTTCACGCGCTCAGGAAGCACGCGGCGATGAGCCGGATCCGCGCGTTGAACAGGCCCTGATGGTGACCATTGCGGGCGTGGCAGCAGGCATGCGTAACACCGGTTAGCGCGCAGGCGCGGCGTAGCGTCCGCGCCCTCTGAACGTCGCCATAAAAAAAGTCGGGACTGTCCCGACTTTTTTATTGCCTGAAGGAGAGCGGTTAAGCCGCCACCGCAACCGGACGCACGCCCAGCGTGTGGCAGATGGCGTAACTCATTTCAGCGCGGTTCAGCGTGTAGAAATGAAAATCTTTCACCCCTTCGCGTGACAGGATTTTCACCATGTCCATCGCGATGTTTGCCCCGACCATTTTCCGTGTTTCCGGGTCCTCATCCAGTCCGGCAAACATCGCGTTCATCCAGCCCGGCACGCGCACATTGGTCAGCGTGGCAAAGCGTTGCAGCTGTTTGAAGTTAGAAACCGGCAGAATGCCTGGCACAATTTCAACGTCGATGCCGGTCGCGACACAGCGATCGCGGAAACGTAAATAGCTTTCCACGTCGAAGAAAAACTGGGTAATGGCGCGGCTTGCGCCTGCATCGATTTTTCGCTTCAGGTTAATCAGATCGGCCTGGGCGCTTTTCGCTTCGGGATGGACTTCCGGATAGGCCGCGACGGAGATATCAAAATCGCCGACCTCTTTCAGCAGCGCCACCAGATCGCTGCCGTACATCTCCGGCCTGCCGCCTCCCTCTGGCAGATCGCCCCGTAGCGCCACAATGTGACGGATGCCGTTATGCCAGTAATCCTGGGCGATAGCGCGCAGTTCATCGCGGGTGGCATCAACACAGGTGAGATGAGGGGCCGCCTCCAGACCGGTGCGATCTTTAATGCCTTTGATAATGCTATGCGTGCGATCGCGCTCGCCTGAGTTGGCACCGTAGGTGACAGAAACAAATTTCGGTTTCAGGCTGCTCAGACGGTCGATGGAACGCCACAGGGTCTCTTCCATTTCACCAGACCGCGGTGGGAAGAACTCAAATGAGACGTTAATGCGCCCGTTCAGCTCAGCCAGGCTCTGGTTTAGCGCTTCGCGCTGATTGGCATGAAAGAAACTCATCCTGCATCCTCATCGGTTAAAAACTGGACCGCGAACATCTGAACGTTTAGACGTCCAGATGTTCAAAATGACCCAATCCGATCGTGCCGTCAACGAATAAATCGTGAACAGCGATGATCAATTTTCAACCAGCATGAAAGAGATTCAACAGGCAGCGGTAACGCATTGAAAACAGGCGCCGAAGCGCCTGAGGGGAGGACTAGAGCAGTTGTGCGAGGCGATTGATATCTGACTGGATAGCACCGGCGGTGACATCCCGGCCTGCACCCGGCCCGCGAATTACCAGCGGGTTGTCGCGATACCAGCGGCTCTCAATGGCGAAGACATTGTCGCAGGGCAGCAGCGAGGCCAGCGGATGTTCCGGACGAACCGCTTCAACCCCGACGCGCGCCTTGCCGTTGGCATCAAAACGGGCAACATAACGCAGCACG
The DNA here is from genome assembly GCF_059731105.1 of Type-F symbiont of Plautia stali. Classification (NCBI taxonomy): domain Bacteria; kingdom Pseudomonadati; phylum Pseudomonadota; class Gammaproteobacteria; order Enterobacterales; family Enterobacteriaceae; species Type-F symbiont of Plautia stali. The sequence continues at coordinate 3,957,363 of NZ_AP035909.1, forward strand.
AGATCCATCTCCCGCGCCGCTTCCAGTCGCTGCAGCATCTGCTCATTCAGCTCATCGCCATTTTCGAAGAAATGGTCAACCGAGCCCTGCTGGCAGTTGTCTGGCACCAGCGATTCGACCCGCACCTGATCCGGCTCGATGTTATAGCCCGCCTCACGCGCCAGGATCACCAGTTTGCGCATCACATCCTGCCCTGAGAGATCGGCCCGCGGATCGGGTTCGGTCAGGCCCTGCTGCCACGCCTGATCCACCAGCTCGGTGAAGGGCACCGTGCCGTCAAACTGCAGGAACAGCCATGACAGCGTGCCGGAGAAGATCCCGCTGATCGCCAGGATGGTATCACCGCTGTCACGCAGATCGCGCACCGTATAGTTGATCGGCAGACCTGCACCGACAGTGGCGTTATAGAGCCAGTGACGCCCGGTTTTGGTAAAAGCATCACGGATTTGCCGCCAGGTCTGGCTGTCGGATGCACCGGCCACTTTATTGGCGCTGATGACATGGAAACCGTGGCTGGCAAAGTCGAGATACTGCTGCGCCAGCGGCGTACTGGCGGTGACATCCAGCACCACTAAATCATCAAAGGGATGGGCGCGCATCCACAGGAACAGCGACTCTTCGTCACGCTCCACCGCTTCGTCGTCAAAGAAGGCCAGCGCACGGCTGGCATCCAGTCCGTCATAACTCAGCAGGCTGCGACGGCTGTCCACCACACCCGCCAGCACAAATTCAAAGCCGGTGCGCGCTGAGAGCGTTTCCTGATCGCGGGCAAACAGCTCCAGCCAGCGTGAGCCGATATTGCCTTTGCCAAACAGCATCAGGCCGATACGCTTTTCTGCACGGAACAGTGACTGATGTAATCCCTGAATCAGATGCTGAGTGGGACCGACACGCAGCACCGCGACCACGCTGATGTGCTCTTCAGACTGCCAGATAAATTCAACGGGTTGATCTTTTAACTGCTGCCAGAAGCGATGGGTATGCAGCGGATTGCGGGTCACGCCTGCGCCCACCAGCGCCACCAGCGCCAGGCCGTCACGCAGCTGCAGATGGCCCGGCAGTCCGGCATCCTGCAGCAGCGTAAAGGCGCTGTTGACCACTTCAGAGGTGTAACAGAGCTGCAGCAGCTGGCGGTCAGGATGGACGCCAAACGCCAGCGGACGCAGCTGCGCCCGCTTCAGCAGCAGGTCGATCTCTTTGTGCAGGAGGGCGAAGTCATGCTGCTCCGGCAGCTGGATTTCAATCAGACAGACATCATCATGACTGGTCACGATGCGTGCGCCGGTTCCGGAGGCCAGCACCCGCTCGATGCGGGTGGAACCCTGCTCCGGCTGATAACTGCAGCGCAGTTGCAGGTCGATATCGCTGCCGGAAACCGGCTGCAGGGTGCGGGTATGCAGCACCGGGGCCGCCAGACGCGCCAGCTCACTGGCTTCGTCCAGCCTTAACAGCGGCAGCAGACAGGCATCAGAAACTTTGCGTGGATCGGCGCTGTAGACGCCCGCCACATCGCTCCAGATCGTGACCCGTCCCACACCTGCCAGCGCACCAATCTGCGTGGCGGAGTAGTCGGAACCGTTGCGGCCAAGCAGGACGGTTTCACCCGCATCATTGCGGCTGATAAAGCCGGTCACCACGATGCGCTGATGCGGATGCTGTGCCAGCAGGGTCTGCAGCAGCGGCCAGGATTTGCCTTCATCGACCTGCGGCTGGGCCGCACGTTCAGCACGCAGAAACTCACGCGCATCCAGCCAGCAGGCCTGCATGTCGCGCTGACTCAGCACCGCTGCCATCAGGCGCGCCGACCAGAGTTCACCGTGGCCGACCACTTCGGCGTAGACCGCATCGGTTATCGGTCCATCCAGCAGCGCGGCCAGCTTTTCCAGGTCGCGAATAAATGCCGCGGTTAAGGGTTCCGCCATCTCAGCAGGCAGCAGCGCACCGATCAGTTCGCTCTGGTAACGCCGTAAAGCCTGTTGCACCTGGTGCGCGGAGAGCCGGTCGCTCTGGCTCAGCTTCAGCCAGCTAATCAGCTGGTTGGTGGTCGAGCCAGCCGCAGAGACCACCATCATGTCGCCCGGCTGACTGTAATCCGCCATGATGCTGGCCACACGCTGATAGCAGCGTGCGTCGGCCAGGCTACTGCCGCCAAATTTATGCAACTGCCTGATAGTCGGCGTTCCCGTGCCTGCTGAAATCGTCATGCTTAACCCTCGGCTGCGACCCGGAATGCATTATCCAGATCGGCAATTAAATCTTCGTGATCTTCAATACCAACAGAAACCCGCAGTAGCGTATCGGAAATGCCCGCTGCAGCGCGTGCCTCTGCCGACATCCCCGCGTGCGTCATGGTGGCGGTGTGGGAGATCAGACTCTCAACGCCACCCAGCGATTCCGCCAGCGTAAACAGCCGCAGCGCTTTCAGGAAGCGGCGCAGCAGCGCCTCGTCACCGTCAACCTCGAAACTCAGCATGGCGCCAAAGCCGCGCTGCTGACGAACGGCATGTTCGTGTCCGGCGTTCTCCGGCAGCGAAGGATGATACAACTTTTTCACCCGTTTCTGCTGCTTCAGATACTCCACAATCGCCAGCGCATTGCGCTGCGCCGCTGCGATGCGTGGTGAAAGTGTGCGAATCCCGCGCAGCAGCAGGTAGCTGTCAAAGGCCGCGCCCGTGACGCCAATATTGTTTGCCCACCAGGCCAGGTCCGTCGCCAGCTGCGGATCTTTAGCAATCACCGCGCCTGCCACCACGTCGGAATGACCGTTGAGATATTTTGTACAGGAGTGGATCACCAGGTCTGCCCCCAGCGCCAGCGGATTCTGCAGGGCCGGACTCATAAAGGTGTTATCCACCACGCTGATGGCACCCGCCGCCCGGGCAGCGGTGCAAATCGCGCTGATATCCACTACGCGCAGCAGCGGATTGCTGGGGCTTTCGATCAGCACCAGTTTAGGTTTCTCATCCAGTGCCGCCTGCAGTGCCACCGGATCACCCTGATCAACAAATTTCACCCGATATGCGCCGCGCTTATTCATGCTGTCAAACAGCCGATAGCTGCCGCCATAGCAGTCATGTGGCGCAACCAGCAGATCGCCAGGCTTCAGGAACACCGTCGTCACCAGATGAATCGCCGACATCCCGGTATTGGTTAATACCGCGCCCGCACCGCCTTCCAGTTCCGCCAGCGTACGCTGCACGACATCACGCGTGGGGTTACCCCGACGGGAATAGTCATGCGCACGCGGCTCATTAAAATCCAGGAAGTTATAGGTTGTGGAAAGATGGATAGGCGGGACAACGCAGCCATACTGTTCGTCATCATTCAAACCGCTACGCACTGCGATGGTTGCCGGTTTACGCGTCATGAGCGAATTGTTCCTGAAAAGTGAATAAAATGTGGCTCACAGAATATCACCCTCTAATTAGACGTCAATACATCTGGACATCTAAATGTCTTTGCGTATAGATTGAGCAGAAACGCAATACCCGCTAAAATTATGCGTCATCGCCTGGCGTTCCTCTCTGAAATACAGAGGCAGTGAACGAAGAAAACCCGCCATATCAGGGGTCAGGCAGGAAAAAATCAGGCATAATCCGCTGATTTCCTCACATTTAACGTTTATTAATTAAGGTAACCCATGGCTGAATGGAACGGCGAATATATCAGCCCGTACGCTGAGCACGGTAAGAAGAGCGAGCAGGTCAAGAAGATTACAGTGTCTATCCCCTTGAGCGTGCTGAAGATTTTAACGGATGAGCGTACCCGTCGTCAGGTGAACAACCTGCGTCACGCCACCAACAGCGAGCTGCTTTGCGAAGCCTTTTTACATGCCTTTACGGGTCAACCGCTGCCGGATGACGTCGACCTGCGCAAAGAGCGCAGCGATGAGATCCCGGAAGAAGCGAAAGCAATTATGCGCCAGATGGGTGTTGATCCGGATACATGGGAATATTGATCCCCGGCGCCGTTGTCGCCTGACCTCGCTGCAGAGAAGCAGGCTCCGCTCAGGGAGCCGCTTTTCTGATCCGTTCTGCCCCCTGTGACGCTCATCTCTTCCGGCCTGACGCCATCGCCTGCATATTGCCTGCCAGACGTATCAGAAAGATCTACCCTCTTTTCCTTATTATTGCGTTATTTCCATTGCAATAAGAATATTGTTTTATCCGGACAATAGAATTATTACTATTGTTCACTATTATGCGCATCCGTAAGATTTTGTCAGAGCGACAATTTCACGGAAAGCCAATGAGCATCAAATATAAAATAAAATCCTTCGCACCCACTTTTTTTATTCTTTTCATCACCGGCACAACCAGTTATTTCACTTCTGCATCCAGCGTGGCACCGGCTATAACGGTGCAAAATGAGAATATTAATGCCCGGCAACAGGATCGGGAGCGCAAAGCGCAATTAACGCCTGACCTGCCGCCTGGCATGTCTGAAAAAGAGGACTTCAGACCGGAAGCGATTCCGTTTCCGCATGAGGAAAATTGCTATCCGATCGATAATATTTCGCTGAATCAGGACAGTAAAAAACTGCACCTCAGAAAATTACGCTATTTTACCGCACAGGCAGAAGGGAAGTGCCTGGGCATTAACGGAATAAAACTTCTCGCTAAAACGCTGCAGAATGAAATTATCCGGATGGGTTATATTACAACGCGTGTTAATTTTCCCGAACAGAATCTGTCGGGCCGTACGTTAACGTTTGATATTCATGCCGGTCACGTCGGAAAAATCGTGCTAAATAAGGCGAGTGGCGACGACATTAATCTGACCAGTACCCTGCCGTTCAGCGCGGGTGATCTGCTCGAACTCAGCGATCTGGAACAGGGCAGCCTTAATCTTCAGCGCGTCCCGGGATCGCGGGTTAACGTTCAGTTATTGCCAGGCAGCAGCAAAGGTGAAAGCGATATCGTTATCCAGCGCGAACAGGATAAATACTGGCAGATGAGCGCCTGGCTGAATGATGCCGGCTCGGCGGCGACGGGGCGTTATCAGGGGGGAACCGCACTCTATTTAAACAACATTGCGTCATTAAGTGACATATTTTACGTATCTTACGGCCACGATATTGCGCCGAAACAGACCCGCAAAGGCAATGATAATAAATCGATGGGTTATTCGGTGCCATGGGGTTTCTGGTGGCTCGATCTCTATGCCAGCCAGAGTCATTATCAGCAACGCCTGACCGGAAACTGGTCAGAATGGGCACTGGATAATGAGAACAGCTACTACAGTGCGCAGCTCAACCGACTGCTTTCGCGAACCCTCTTTCAGACCACCACAGCTGGCCTGCAAATCTTCAACACGTCATCGCGTTATTCACTTAATGACCGGGACCTCATCAGCATGCATAAAAAAAGTGCGGGCTGGAAAGCGTTGCTGCAGCATGAGATGCATGACGATAACGCGGCGCTGACGACGACCCTGAGCTATCAACGGAAGATGCCCTGGTTTAACAGCAGCCATACCGTTGAACAGACGTATCGGCTCATTGATACGCAGGGCCGGATTATGACGCTGGATCTGAAAGGTTCGGTTAATTTCCAGTTAGGAGATAACTGGCTGAACTACTCACCCCATGTCAGTGTGCAATATTCACCCGACACCCTCTCTTCGCTGAATCGCTTTTCGCTGGCAAACCGCTGGACGGTTCGTGGCTTCGATGGCGAATACGCGCTTCAGGATAATAAAGGCTGGTTCTGGCGCAACGATATCAGCTGGATTTTCCCTGACAAACCGGTTCAGCCTTATATCGGTATTGACGCAGGCCAGGTCTACGGTAATAGCAGCCAGCAGGAATATGCCGGAAAAACTGTTACAGGCAGCGTGGCTGGCCTGCGGGGAACATTCCTGAAAACACGTTTTGATCTTTTTGCCGGCACCCCGGTTAAAAAACCCCAGGCTTTCCACACCGATCCCGTTACGCTCGGTTTTTCACTGCAGTGGAAATATTAGTAAGAAGTAAAGCGTTAAATAAAAAGAGTTTGAAAATAAACACACACATCCAGAGGAAAAAAATGAATACGCATAAGTTTAATCTGCTATTCCTGGCGACGCTCGCCACCCTGTGTAGTCAGCCTGCGCTTTCTGCACTGAACAGTTATCAGCATGCAAATGGTTCGACCGTGGTGGATATTAATCAGCCGGATGCGAATGGTCTGTCACATAATATGTATCAGAGCTTCAACGTCTCCGAAAAGGGGTTGGTACTGAATAACAGCACCACAGATATGGTTCGCGACAGTGGTAATATTGCCCGGAACAGCAATCTGAATAGCTCAGCCAGTCTGATTCTGAACGAGGTCATCTCAAATAAAGCTTCTTCACTGAACGGCTTTATTGAAGTCGCAGGTCAGAAGGCCGATGTCATTATCGCCAACCCAAACGGGATCACCTGTTCCGGCTGTAATTTTATCAATACCGGACGCGCCACCCTGACCACCGGCACGCCAGTTTTAACCGATGGTGCACTGACGGGCTTTAATGTGACGAAAGGCACCCTTACGGTTAAAGGCAAAGGGCTGACAGGCGCCGATTATACGGACCTGCTGGCGCAGAAAATTACGCTCAATGGCAAAGTTGAGACAACCCAGCTGAAAGCGATTGCCGGTAAATACACCTATAACAGGGCCTCGGGTCAGGCCACAGCCAGCACGACAGGCCGGACTGGCGGCAACAGCATCGATGTCAGCGCGCTGGGCGGAGCAACAGCAGGCCTGATCCAGCTGCAAACCACGGAAGCCGGTGCGGGCGTCAACAACAATGGCGTCCTGAATGCCAACAGCCTGTATATCTCAACCAATGGCACGTTAACCAACAACGGAACGCTTGACGCTGGCGTGATGAGCATCGCAGCCAGCGGCAGCATGACGAACAAAGGGACGCTTTCTGCCAGCCAGGCTGCTCTGCAGACAACAAATACATTCACGAATGAAGGCACTGTTAAAGCCACCAATTACGCCAGCATCGTGAGTTATGGAAAAGTGACTAACAACGAAAAAGGGCAGATCAGTGGCGATGGCACCGTCAGCATTTTTTCGCTGGCGGGAGATATCGAAAATAAAGGCACCATCAGCACGGCTGGAGCCCTGACAATGCAGACCGGCTACAGCACGGTGAATGGCGTTATCACGCCTGTCGCCAACACCAGCCTGATTAACTCCGGCTCGATTCAGGCGGACACTATTGGCTTATACGCCGTTAAAGAGGTCAGCCTCCGGTCAGGCGATGTTACCGCACAGAGCACAGCCTCTGTTTCTGCCGTAACTGTCTCTAACGCCGGAACCCTCACAGCGCAGAATGCCTCTCTCGTTTCTGACGACTTCAGCAATCAGGGTGTGATGCAGGCGACTGAGCGGTTAAGCGTGACCGGTAAAAGTGGAATTTCTAATAAGGGTACCCTGAAGGCGGCAACCCTGGCGCTGACAACGGATGGGAAAATCAGTAACACATCCTGCCGGCTGTGGTTATTGTGCAGGCAGGGCACCATGAAAGCGGATAAAATTTCGATTTCAGCCCCTAAGATCACTACCATTGCTGATTTAGATGGTGATTACACCACGCAGCTTCTGGAGCTGAACAAGCCTGAAACAGACTCCAGCCTGTAACCGGGCCATAAAAAAACCCAGCCGAGGCTGGGTTTTTTGTTGCCGCCGAACCCGCAGGTTCAGGTGCCTTTTAATCTTATTTTTTAGCGCCTGGCACGCTGAAACGCTTGTTAAAGCGGTCAACACGGCCACCAGTTGCCACTTCACGCTGCTTACCGGTATAGAACGGGTGGCATTTACCACAGACGTCCAGGTTCAGTTCGTGAGTCAGTGTTGAACGGGTGTGGATCTCGTTGCCGCAGGTACATTTAATAGTAACTGCTTCGTATTTCGGGTGAATACCTTGTTTCATGGGAAACCTCATAGAAGGCCGTGTCGCTCTCCGTGCCAGGCGTAAACCTGCACAGCACCACACGCGGTTGAACATTATAGGGTGTACTCCGGCAAGGTCTTTCTCACCGAAGGCGGCATATTATACAGAGAAGTTATCATTGCTGCAAATTTATCCTGGGATACCCGCCATCCGGGTACAGCGTGTACACTAGCCCTCCCGATGCCCGAGCCGGAAAGAGAGAGTTATGCCCGTTGTCCAGGTTGCCCTGCCCGTCCCCTTGCCCCGCCTGTTTGATTATCTGCCGCCACAGGGCGCGCAGCCGATCATTGGTGGTCGCGTAAGTGTGCCCTTTGGCAATCGCAGGATGATCGGCATTGTGGTCGCCCTGCGTGAGAGCAGCGATCTGCCCGAAGGACAGCTCAAGCGCGTCATTGAGGTGCTGGATAGCGAGTCACTCTATCCCTCTTCGCTGTGGCGCATCCTTAACTGGGCCGCCAGCTACTATCACTCTCCCCTGGGCGAAGTGCTGAACCATGCCATTCCGGTGCTGCTGCGTCAGGGCAAACCCGCGCAGGATAACCCATTATGGCGCTGGGAAATTACCGAGCAGGGCCGGGCGACCACGCCGGAGAGTTTAAAACGCGCACCCAAACAGCAGCAGGCGCTGGCTGCCCTGCGTCAGCAGCCGCTCTATCGCCATCAGGTCAGCGAACACGACCTGACGGAGGCGACGCTTCAGGCTCTGCGCGCCAAAGGGCTGTGCGAGCTGTATGAGCATCAGCCGCAGCGGCACGACTGGCGAACCACCTTCGCCGTTAAAGGCGAACGCCTGCGTCTGAATACCGATCAGGCGATGGCGGTCGGTGCAATTCGGGCAGATGACGAACATTACGCCGCCTGGCTGCTGGCGGGCATCACCGGTTCCGGCAAAACGGAGGTCTACCTCAGCGTGCTGGAGAATGTGCTGGCTCGGGGAAAACAGGCGCTGGTGCTGGTCCCGGAGATCGGCCTGACCCCGCAGACCATTGCCCGTTTCCGGGAGCGTTTTGATGCGCCGATTGACGTGCTGCACTCCGCCTTAAACGACAGTGAGCGGCTGGCCGTCTGGTTACGTGCGCGGCGCGGGGAAACGGCGATTGTGATTGGCACCCGCTCGGCGCTGTTTACCCCGCTGGCCCGACCGGGGGTCATCATCATTGATGAAGAGCACGACAGCTCTTACAAGCAGCAGGAGGGCTGGCGCTATCAGGCGCGCGATCTGGCTGTGTTTCGCGCCCATGAAGAAAATATCCCGATTGTAATGGGTTCGGCGACGCCCGCGCTGGAGACGCTGCACAATGTGCGCAGCGGCAAGTATCGCCAGCTCGACCTGACAAAACGCGCAGGCAATGCCAGACCGGCGCTGCAACAGCTGATCGACTTAAAAGGTGTGCAGTTGATCGGCGGCCTGGCACCGGGCCTGATTGGCAAAATGCGTCAGCATCTGCAGGCGGATAATCAGGTGCTGCTGTTTCTTAACCGCCGCGGCTTTTCGCCCGCCCTGCTCTGTCACGACTGCGGCTGGATTGCCGAGTGTCACCGCTGTGACCGCTACTACACGCTGCATCAGCATCATCGCCAGCTGCGCTGCCACCACTGCGACAGCCAGCGTCCGCTTCCTCATCAGTGCCCGCAATGTGGCTCAACTCACCTGCTGCCGGTCGGTGTCGGCACGGAACAGCTGGAACAGCAGCTCGGCACGCTGTTCCCTGGCGTGCCGGTGTCGCGAATCGATCGTGATACCACCAGCCGTAAAGGGGCGCTGGAGCAGCATCTGGCCGATGTGCATCGCGGAGGCGCGCGCATTCTGGTTGGTACTCAAATGCTGGCGAAGGGCCACCACTTCCCTGACGTGACGCTGGTGTCGCTACTGGATGTCGATGGGGCGCTGTTTTCCGCCGATTTCCGGGCGGCGGAGCGCTTTGCTCAGCTCTACACCCAGGTCGCCGGCCGTGCCGGGCGTGCCGGTAAGCAGGGCGAAGTCCTGCTGCAGACCCACCATCCGGAACATCCGCTGCTTCAGACCCTGCTGCACCAGGGCTATACGGCGTTTGCGCAGCAGGCACTGCTGGAGCGCCAGGCGGTTCACCTGCCGCCCTGGAGCCGCCATGCGCTGTTTCGCGCTGAAGATATGGATAATCAGCAGGCAGCTGAATTTCTGCAACAGCTTCGTAACCTGCTGGAGGCCAGTCCACTCAACGATCAGGCCATGTGGTTTATGGGGCCGGTCCCGGCCCTGCAGCCAAAACGCAGCGGCCGCTGGCGCTGGCAACTGCTGGTTCAGCACCCTTCCCGGCAGCGTCTGCAGCAGTTGCTGAGCAGTTCGCTACCGCTGATTTCCACCCTGCCCGCCGCGCGCAAAGTGAAATGGACGCTGGATATTGACCCTACCGAGAGCTGATCTCCGCTGACGTTGCGAGCCAGATCGAAAAATGTCGCATAAGTCACAATTTTTATGCAAATTAAGTAACAACCAGCCACGCAATCGTTAACAATGTGGCTGGTTTGCCTCTGAGCAGGCAAAAACAGAATCGAACACGCCATAATGCGTCAGGAGCATGTGTTGGAGCAGAATCAACAACCGCCCGCCGCCACGATGAAGGATGTCGCGGAACATGCGGGTGTCTCAACCGCCACCGTATCGCGTGCGCTGATGAATCCGGAGAAAGTTTCTGCGGCCACCCGACAGAAAGTCGAACAGGCTGTTGCCGCCGTCGGCTATGCAGCACATGGTCCAACACGCAACGCGCGTCGCAATGAGACCCGAACCATCCTCGTCATTGTCCCTGATATCTGCGATCCCTTCTTCAGTGAAATCATCCGCGGCATTGAAGTCACGGCAGCCGAAGAGGGTTATCTGGTGCTGATTGGCGACTGCGCCCATCAGAATCAGCAGGAGCGAACCTTTCTCAACCTGATGGTGACACGCCAGATAGATGGCATGGTCCTGCTGGGCTCACAGTTGCCCTTCGATGCTGGCATTGATGAGCAGCGCAACCTGCCGCCGATGGTGATGGCGAATGAGTTTGCGCCCGAAATGTCACTGCCCTCGGTGCACATCGACAACCTGACCGCCGCGTTTGAAGCGGTTAATCATCTGCTGCAGTTAGGTCACACACAGATTGCCTGCATCGCCGGGCCGGAAGAGATGCCGCTCTGTCAGTATCGGTTACAGGGCTATGTCCAGGCGATGCGGCGCAGTGGCCTGACGGTCGATCCCACCTATATTGTGCGCGGCGATTTCACCTTTGAAGCGGGCGTTGCCGCGATGAATCAGCTGATGACCCTGCCGCAGCCACCGCGCGCGCTGTTCTGCCACAGCGACATTATGGCGCTCGGAGCAATGAATCAGGCCCGACGCTGCGGGCTGCGGATACCTGACGATCTCTCTGTGGTGGGATTTGATGACATCGAGTTGTCGCGCTACTGCGAGCCGCCGCTGACTACTGTTACCCAGCCGCGCTATCAGATCGGCCGGGAAGCGATGCTGCTGCTGCTGGATGAGCTGAATGGCAAACGGGTCATCAGCGGTTCGCGGCTACTGGACGCGGGTCTGACCATTCGGGGCAGCACGGCGCGCGCAAAAAAGCGTGAAAAATAAGCGTATTCGCCGCGCTTTTTCAGTAGATTCTTAAAGCGAACACTGCTGGTCAAAGTTCCGACCCTTGAGTAACATGGCGGACTCCTTGCCGGGCGCGTAAAAATCATCATTTCGCCCATCTGGCACTATTTTTGAAGGGTATAAGAACGAGAGTGGCACAAAAAGATTACGTAGGCCGCGGGCGTTCAACAGGGACGCGTCGCAAAAAAAGCCCCAGCCGCGGCAAGAAGAGCAAAGGCGGTTCGGGAACATCCAAACTGATGATTGTACTGGCGGTCGCCGTGCTGGTGACCTTTGCCGGTGGTTTATGGTTCCTGGCGCATCACAAGAAAGAGGACGTGCCGGTCATTACGGATCATAAAGCCAACGGCAATGGCTTACCGCCGAAGCCCGAAGAGCGCTGGAAATATATTAAAGAGCTGGAGAACCGTCAGGTTACCGTGCCGACCCCTATCGAACCCTCTTCGGGTGGCGAGGTGAAGTCGCAGACGCAGCTGACTGACGAGCAGCGCCAGCTGCTGGAGCAGATGCAGGCGGATATGCGCCAGCAGCCAACGCAGCTGAACGAAGTGCCGTGGAACGAACAGACACCGGCGCAACGTCAGCAGACGCTGCAGCATCAGCAGCAGTTACAGCAGCTGCAACGCCAGCAGCAGCAGTTCCAGCAACAGCAGCAACGTCAGCAGCAGCAGGTTCAGCAACAACAGCTGCAGCAGCAACGTCAGCAGTTGCAGGCTCAACAGCAGCAACAGCGCCAGCAGCAGTTGCAGCAACAACAGCAGCGTCAGCAGCAGCTGCAGTTACAGCAGCAACGTCAGCAGCAGCAGCAGCAGCAGCAGCAGCAAAATGTTCAGCGCCAGACGCAGCCTGCGCCAGTTACGCGGGAACCCGAGGTGCAGTCAAAACCGCAGGAGACCGCGAAAGCGAAACCGGCGGAGAAAGCCTCTTCGCAGCGCTGGATGGTACAGTGCGGGTCATTCAAAGGCACCGACCAGGCGGAGTCAGTGCGTGCCGGTTTAGCCTTTGAAGGATTTGAAAGCCGCATTACGACCGGTGGCGGCTGGAATCGCGTGGTGATTGGTCCGTATAAAGATCGCGCCTCTGCGGACAGCACACTGAAGCGTCTGCGCAGTTCCGGCCACTCCGGCTGCATTCCCCTCTCAATCGGGGGTTGAAACCCGTCAAACCCGCCCCATATCTGTTGCATGATACTCCGCGCCCCGTGCGCGGAGTCCTTTTCCGACTGCAACAAGGGGTCTGCCCGTGACAACAATAGTAAGTGTACGACGCAACGGCCAGGTAGTGATTGGCGGTGATGGCCAGGCTACGCTCGGCAATACCGTGATGAAAGGCAACGTTAAAAAAGTGCGTCGTTTATACAACGATAAGGTGATTGCCGGATTTGCTGGCGGCACCGCAGACGCCTTCACCCTGTTTGAGCTTTTCGAACGTAAACTGGAAATGCATCAGGGCCACCTGGTGAAAGCCGCGGTGGAACTGGCTAAAGACTGGCGTACTGACCGTATGCTGCGTCGGCTTGAAGCCCTGCTGGCGGTCGCGGATGAGTCCGCCTCACTGATCATCAGCGGTAATGGTGATGTAATTCAGCCTGAAAACGATCTGATTGCCATCGGCTCCGGCGGACCTTTCGCCCAGGCCGCGGCACGTGCGCTGCTGGAGAATACCGACATGGGCGCGCGCGACATCGTTGAGAAGTCGCTGAACATCGCAGGCGATATCTGCATCTACACTAACCATAACGTTAATTTCGAAGAATTAACCTCCAGGGCGTAAAGGTATAACTATGTCTGAGATGACTCCACGCGAAATCGTCAGCGAACTGAACCGCTTTATTATCGGCCAGGACAGCGCCAAGCGCGCCGTGGCTATTGCACTGCGCAACCGCTGGCGTCGCATGCAGCTGGATGAAGAGCTGCGCCATGAAGTGACTCCGAAAAACATCCTGATGATCGGACCGACCGGTGTCGGTAAAACAGAGATCGCCCGTCGTCTGGCTAAACTGGCGAATGCGCCCTTTATCAAGGTCGAGGCGACCAAATTTACCGAAGTGGGTTATGTCGGTAAGGAAGTCGATTCGATCATTCGCGACCTGACCGACTCCGCCATTAAGATGGTGCGCAGCCAGGCGATTGAAAAGAACAAATACCGTGCAGAAGAGATGGCGGAAGAGCGCATCCTGGATGTTCTGATTCCGCCAGCCAAAAACAACTGGGGCCAGTCAGAGCAGAGCGCGGAACCTTCTGCGGCGCGCCAGTCGTTCCGTAAAAAACTGCGCGAAGGCCAGCTGGATGACAAAGAGATTGAGATCGACCTGGCTGCAAGCGGCCCGGGCGTCGAAATCATGGCGCCTCCGGGAATGGAAGAGATGACCAGCCAGCTGCAGTCGATGTTCCAGAACCTCGGCGGCCAGAAGCAGAAACCTCGCAAGCTGAAGATCAAAGAAGCGATGAAGCTGCTGATCGAAGAAGAAGCGGCAAAACTGGTGAATCCGGAAGAGCTTAAACAGGACGCCATCGATGCCGTCGAGCAGCACGGTATCGTGTTTATCGATGAGATCGACAAAATCTGTAAGCGCGGCGGCCAGAATGCTGGCGGTCCGGATGTGTCACGCGAAGGCGTTCAGCGCGACCTGCTGCCGCTGGTGGAAGGCTGCACGGTCTCAACCAAGCACGGTATGGTGAAAACGGACCACATTCTGTTTATCGCTTCGGGGGCGTTCCAGGTTGCCAGCCCGTCCGATTTAATCCCGGAACTGCAGGGCCGTCTGCCTATCCGCGTTGAACTGCAGGCGCTGACCGTGAATGATTTCGAGCGCATTCTGACAGAGCCTAACGCGTCTGTAACCGTGCAGTACAAAGCGCTGATGAATACCGAAGGCGTGAATATTGAGTTCACCGAGGATGGTATCCGCCGGATCGCTGAGGCCGCATGGCAGGTTAACGAAACCACCGAAAACATCGGTGCGCGTCGTCTGCATACCGTACTGGAACGTCTGATGGAGGATATCTCCTATGACGCCAGCGATCGTCACGGTGAATCGGTCACCATCGATGCTGACTATGTGGGTAAACATCTGGATGAACTGGTGGCTGACGAAGACCTGAGCCGCTTCATTCTCTGATTCACGGATGTCGCACTTTTCAGAAGCCCAGCCGAACCGGCTGGGCTTTTTTATGCATGTTCTTGATCGAACGATGCTTTTTTCAGGGTGATGATTTTGCCAACAATCTGCATATAGCGATATACTTAGCATTCCTGTGGCAAACAGACGAAACCCTTATGAAATACGATACATCTGAACTCTGCGATATCTACCATGAAGAAGTGAATGTTGTTGAACCGCTTTTTTCAAACTTTGGTGGGCGCACTTCATTCGGTGGTCAGATTACCACAGTGAAATGCTTTGAAGACAACGGCTTACTCTACGACCTGCTGGAAGAAAATGGCCGCGGTCGGGTGCTGGTGATTGATGGCGGCGGTTCCGTGCGTCGGGCGCTGGTGGATGCGCAACTGGCACGTCTGGCAGCCACTAACGAGTGGGAAGGCCTGGTCATCTACGGGTCAGTACGTCAGGTTGACGAGCTGGAAGAGCTGGAAATTGGCATTCAGGCGATTGCCGCCATTCCGGCCGGCGCGGCGGGTGAAGGGATTGGCGAAAGCGATGTGCGCGTCAATTTCGGCGGCGTGACCTTCTTTTCCGGTGACCATCTCTATGCCGACAATACCGGTATCATTCTGTCAGAGGATGCGCTGGACCTCGAATAAGGTCCGACAGCAACCGGGAGCAGACATGAAAACGGGTGCCTGAGCACCCGTTTTTCACATCAGCTGAGGCTTCAAACCTCTTCCATTTTTCCCAGCAGTGCGCGCAGACGTTCCTGCCAGACGTGCTGCTCTTCTTTCAGGTGCTGATTTTCACGCATCAGCGCATCGTGGTTGCCCGCGACTTGTTGCGCATCGTTACGCAGTGAGTTGTTCTGCTCTTTCAGCTCTTCGATTTCCATCTGCAACAGGGTGATGGTATCAATCGCCTGCTGTACTTTCGCTTCCAGTTTCTCAAACACTTCAAATGACATCTTTCTGACCTCTCCTAAATTCCTGCAAGGCGTTGATGATGCCAGCGCTAGCCAGCAACGTTGTCCCGATTGTATGTACCCTCACCCCGCAAGTCCAGCAACGCGGGCGCGTCGGGCGTAGTCTGTAACACTTTTCAGTCTATGCCTGAATTTATGCTGTGCTCAGATCAACGGCACACAGAGATCTCTCCGCCACGCCCGCTATCCGGCGCATTTAAGGGCGAAAGAAAGCCGGAATACGCGAAAACGCGCATTTTTATGACACAGTACACAAAAAATGATTTCGCTATTTCTCGTTTATGTTCGTTAACGATAAATTCACACCAACCCTACAATAAAGCTGGGCGACTCATGGAATGAGAACAAAAACTGATAAAATTTAACCTCGCTTCAGGAACCACTATTATGAGTCAGACAACTAACACGCTCAAAGGTCAGTGTATTGCCGAATTTCTGGGGACAGGCTTGATTATTTTCTTCGGCGCGGGCTGTGTGGCCGCACTGAAACTCGCCGGTGCCGCATTCGGTCAGTGGGAAATCTGCATCATCTGGGGGCTGGGCGTTTCCATGGCCGCCTACCTCACCGCAGGCATTTCGGGTGCGCACCTGAACCCGGCCATTACCGTGGCGCTCTGCCTGTTTGCTAATTTTGAAGGACGTAAAGTTCTGCCTTACATCATCTCACAGGTTGCCGGTGCCTTTTGTGCCGCAGCGCTGGTCTATGGCCTCTACTACAGCCTCTTTATTGACTATGAGCAGAGCCATCAGATGGTGCGCGGCACGGTTGAGAGTCTCGACCTGGCGGGCATCTTCTCAACCTATCCTAACCCGCACATCGGTGTCGGTCAGGCATTCCTGGTTGAGATGGTCATCACGGCGGTACTGATGGCGGTCATTATGGGTCTGACGGATGACGGTAACGGCATCCCACGCGGCCCACTGGCACCCCTGCTGATCGGCCTGCTGGTCGCGGTAATTGGTGGCGCAATGGGTCCGCTGACCGGCTTTGCCCTGAACCCGGCACGTGATTTCGGACCGAAGATTTTCGCATGGCTGGCAGGCTGGGGTAACGTTGCCTTCACCGGCGGTCGTGACATCCCTTACTTCCTCGTACCGATTTTTGGTCCGCTGGTCGGTGCCTGCCTGGGTGCCGTAGGTTATCGCGCACTGATTGGCCGCTATCTGCCAGGCACCGCGAAGGAACCTGCCAGTGTTCCTGCAGACAAACCGGTTGCACGCGCTCAGCAGCGTAAAGCGTAAGTTTCACCTTTTATCATCAGGACTGAATTTATGACTACCACAGATAAAAAATACATTGTCGCGCTCGATCAGGGCACAACCAGTTCACGCGCCGTGATCCTCGATCACGACGCCAACATCGTCGCCGTCTCGCAGCGTGAATTTACCCAGATCTACCCAAAAGCGGGCTGGGTTGAGCATGATCCGATGGATATCTGGGCCTCTCAAAGCTCCACGCTGGTTGAAGTGCTGGCACACGCCGATATTCGCTCCGATGAAATTGCCGCTATCGGTATCACCAATCAGCGTGAAACCGCTATCGTCTGGGACAAAGAGACCGGTAAGCCGGTCTATAACGCCATCGTCTGGCAGGATCCCCGCACCGCAGACTACTGTAACAAACTGAAGAAAGAGGGACTGGAAGAGTATATCCAGCACACCACCGGTCTGGTGATTAACCCCTACTTCTCCGGCACCAAAGTGAAGTGGATCCTCGATAACGTTGAAGGCGCGCGTGAGCGTGCGAAACGTGGCGAGCTGCTGTTCGGCACCGTTGATACCTGGCTGGTCTGGAAAATGACCCAGGGCCGCGTACATATCACCGATTACACCAACGCCTCCCGTACCATGATGTTCAACATTCACAAGCTGGAGTGGGATCAGCGCCTGCTGGATATCCTGGATATCCCGCGTGAAATGCTGCCGGAAGTGAAATCGTCGTCTGAAGTCTATGGTCAGACCAACATCGGCGGTAAAGGCGGCACGCGTATTCCTATCGCCGGTATTGCCGGTGACCAGCAGGCGGCGCTCTATGGCCAGCTCTGCGTCCAGCCTGGCATGGCGAAAAATACCTACGGCACCGGCTGCTTTATGCTGATGAACACCGGTACTGAAGCGGTAACCTCAACGCATGGCCTGCTGACCACCATCGCCTGTGGCCCGCGTGGTGAAGTGAACTATGCGCTGGAAGGGGCGGTGTTCATCGGGGGTGCCTCGATTCAGTGGCTACGCGATGAGATGAAGCTGATCAGCGATGCCGCTGACTCTGAATACTTTGCGATGAAAGTGAAAGATACCAACGGCGTCTACATGGTGCCGGCATTCACCGGTCTGGGCGCACCTTACTGGGACCCGTATGCCCGTGGCGCGATCTTTGGTCTGACGCGCGGTGCGAACGCTAACCACATCATCCGCGCCACGCTGGAGTCGATCGCTTATCAGACCCGCGACGTTCTGGAAGCGATGCAGAACGATGCGAACACCCGTCTGCAGGCGCTGCGTGTGGATGGGGGCGCGGTGGCCAACAACTTCCTGATGCAGTTCCAGTCTGACATCCTCGGCACCCGTGTTGAGCGTCCGGAAGTGCGTGAAGTCACGGCGCTGGGTTCAGCGTATCTGGCGGGTCTGGCCGTCGGCTTCTGGCAGGATCTGGATGAAGTCCGTGCAAAATCGGTGATTGAACGTGAGTTCCGCCCAAGCCTGGAAACCACTGAACGTAACTTCCGCTATGCCGGCTGGAAAAAAGCCGTCGCCCGTGCGCAGGCGTGGGAAGAAGAAGAGTAATACCGGGGCCCGCGACCGTCTGCGTCGCGGGCCTTTTCCCCGCCCCACTCTCCCGCTGTGTTACACTGCCTGTCTGTTTTTTGTCAGGCAGAGACCATGAAACGAGAACTTGCCATTGAATTTTCCCGCGTAACCGAAGCTGCCGCTCTGGCGGGCTATCACTGGTTAGGGCGCGGCGACAAAAATGCGGCCGATGGCGCGGCTGTCCATGCCATGCGTCACGTCCTCAACTCCATTGAGATCGACGGCCAGATTGTGATCGGCGAAGGCGAAATCGACGAAGCCCCGATGCTCTATATCGGTGAAAAGGTCGGCACCGGTCGCGGCGACGCGGTCGATATTGCGGTCGATCCGATTGAAGGCACCCGCATGACGGCGCTGGGTCAGGCTAACGCGCTGGCCGTCATGGCCGTGGGCGACAAGGGCAGTTTTCTCCACGCACCCGATATGTACATGGAGAAGCTGATTGTGGGACCGGCCGCCCACGGGGCAATCGATCTCGACCTGCCGCTGGAAACCAACCTGCGTAATATCGCTATCGCGATGAACAAGCCGCTGTCGCAGTTAACCGTGTCGATTCTGGCAAAACCCCGTCATGACGCGGTGATTGGTCAGCTGCAGCAGCTGGGTGTGCGGGTTTTCACCTTCCCGGATGGCGACGTGGCCGCCTCCATTCTGACCTGCATGCCGGACAGCGAAGTGGATGTGATGTATGGCATCGGCGGTGCGCCGGAAGGCGTAGTTTCTGCGGCCGTCATCCGGGCGCTGGACGGCGATATGCAGGGCCGGCTGCTGGCGCGTCATCACGTTAAGGGCGACAGCGCGGAAAACCGTCTGCTCGGCGAGCAGGAGCTGCAGCGCTGTGCAGAGATGGGGATTGAGGCGGGGAAAAAGCTGACGCTGAGTGAGATGGCGCGCAACGACAACGTGGTCTTTGCCGCCACCGGCATTACCAGTGGCGAGCTGCTGAAAGGCATTACGCGTCAGGGCAATATCGCCACCAGCGAAACCCTGCTGATTCGCGGTAAATCACGCACCATCCGCCGTATCCAGTCGATTCACTATCTTGACCGCAAGGATCCGGCGCTTCATCCGTTTATCCTGTAACCGCCTGGTTGCCGCGCTCCGGCTGACGTGAGAGCGGCAACCAGCAGAGCAGCATCACCAGCGCCGTGAAGAACATCAGCATCCCCAGGCTGAACTGGTCGCGCTGCGGCATCATCGCTGACAGCCATGCGACCAGACCCGAGCCCAGGTTCATCAGCCCGCCAATCAGCGCGCCCGCGCTACCCGCCAGCCAGGCATAAGGCTCCATAGCGCCAGAGGTTGCCAGCGGAAAGAGCATACCGGCACCAAAAAAGAAGAGCGCGGCTGGCACCAGCAGGGTCCAGATATTCATCACGCCGAACCACGCCGGGATCCACATCAGAATGCCCGCCAGCAGGCAGCTGTTCACGCCCCACCACATCAGGCTATGCCAGGAGCCCTGCTCGCGTCCGGCAAACCAGGCGCCAAAGAAGGCCGCCGGAATCGGCAGAATAAACAGGATACTGACAGTCAGGCTGTGCAGGCCCAGCACGCCGCCCAGTAATACACCGCAGCTCGACTCAAATACCGCAATTCCGGCGAGCGCACCAATCAGCAGCACGATGTAGCGGACGAAATTCGCGTCGCTGAGCAGACGGACATAGCGTTTAAAGAAGGGCGTCACTTCCGCACTCTGCGGCCGGGTCTCCGGCAGCCAGCGCGCCATCGCGCCGGTGACCGTCAGGCAGAGCAGCAGCAGGAAGGCAAAGCAGGCATGCCAGCCAAAGAGCTGGGTCAGCAGCGCGCCAATCACCGGTGCCAGCAGCGGGCTGACCAGAATGCCCATATTCAGCAGGCTGTTAGCACGACGCAGCGCGTGACCTTCATAGAGATCGCGCGGCATGGTGCGGGCCATCACGCCAGCCACGCCGGTTCCCAGCCCCTGCACGGCGCTGCCAAGCACCAGCATATCCAGCGAGGTCGCCATCAGCGCGGTCACCGCCCCGATCATAAAGATCAGCATGCCTGCCAGGATCACCGGGCGCCGCCCCACGCTGTCCGACAGCGGGCCGTAGATCAGTTGCGATCCGCCATAGGTCATCAGATAGGCCGCCATCACGCGTTGCAGCGCGCCATCCCGCACGTTCAGCGCATCGGCCATTACCGCCATAGCCGGAACATAAATGGTCTGCGCCATCTGACCCACGGCCACCAGCACAATGAGCATCACCAGCAGCGGGCGATTTTCCAGTTTCGTCATCATGGTTATACAAAATATCTTTCTGTGAAAGGAGGTTAAAACAGCGGTTCACCCGCCGGACGTCTTATTATGGCGGGCAAAATATCAGGATTAGGTGACAAAGCGAGAGGCAGACGAAAAGGTCCTGGCTTGCGCCTGTCAAGTTTATGCACCAGCCTGTAAAGGGAATGCAACGGTTTGTCGATTCGAGCCTTTGCGAGGGCGCAGGCTGGCAATCGCGCCGGGCAGCCGCGAAAATAGTGACCTGCCTGAATCATCAACAACCAGGGAGTGAGTATGGCTGAGTGGGTCAATGCTGAAGTTAAGGAAGTCAAAAACTGGACGGATGCGCTGTTCAGTCTGCGGGTGACGGCACCGGTCGATCCCTTTATCGCCGGGCAATTCGCCAAACTGGCGCTGGAAATTGAGGGGGAACGCGTACAGCGCGCTTACTCCTACGTCAACGCGCCGAAAGACGATCTGCTGGAGTTCTATCTGGTTACGGTGTCAGAGGGCAAGCTCAGTCCGCATCTGCAGGCCCTTCAGCCAGGCGATCAGGTGATGGTCACCAAAGAAGCCGCGGGCTTCTTTGTGCTGGATGAGGTTCCGCCGTGCAGGACGCTGTGGATGCTGGCGACCGGCACCGCTATTGGTCCTTACCTGTCGATGCTGCAGCAGGGCGAAGGACTGGAACGCTTTGAAAATATCGTGCTGGTGCATGCCGCGCGTTATGCGGCCGACCTGAGTTTTTTACCGCTGATGCAGCAGCTGCAGCAGCGTTATCAGGGTCAGCTACAGATTCAGACGGTGGTAAGTCGCGAAGAGATTGCCGGTTCGCTGACTGGCCGGGTGCCTGCGCTGATTGAGAATGGCGAGCTGGAGCGGGCCACCGGTCTGACACTGGATGCAGAGAGCAGCCATGTGATGCTGTGCGGTAACCCGCAGATGGTGCGTGATACTCAGCAACTCCTGAAAGAGACACGTGAGATGCGCAAACACCTTAAGCGTAAGCCGGGACATATCACCAGCGAACATTACTGGTGAGCCGTTGAGCGGTATCGCACCGGCTGGGTCGCCGGGCCAAACCGGTTAGCACCGGGGGAGCCGCGAAAAACGCCGAGGTCGAGCAGCAGGCCCGCCATTAAAACAAAGGGAATGGCGCGTCCCAGCAGCCAGGGCAGGATGCCCGCCAGCATGCTCCAGTTCCCCACCACCAGCAGCCAGGCCACGATCACCAGCAACCCCCAGTAGCCGGGACGATCGCGATCGTGCAGCCGTTTGACGATCACTGCGCTGGCAGGCCACAGCAGGCAGACCACCCCAAAGGCCGCCATCTGGGTATCGAGCCAGTCGTTAGCCGCCAGCACGAAGAGCAGTGTCGTTGTCAGCAGCCAGACCGCCTGCCAGATCCAGAAATCACGTCGTCCCAGCCGGCCGCGCCAGGAAAAACACCATTGTTGTAACGTCATGCTTTATCATCCGGAAAAGAGAGCTGCCGCGCTTTTGACCTCGCGGATAAAAACCGTTTTAATTTGCGCCTGAGTTTACGGGACAGGATCGACAAAATGAAGAATTTGCCTGGCGCACTGCTGTTATCGTTTGCGCTGACGGTTCCGGTCTTTGCCGCCGATCCGCCACCGCAGGAGCGGACCGATGCGCTGCCTCCCGCCCCCTATCTGCTGGCGGGTGCGCCCACCTTTGATATGACTATCGGCCAGTTTCGCGAAAAGTATAATCTGGCCAATGCCGCGCTCATCCTGCCGGAGTATCGCGCTATTGATAATCGCGGTGACAAAAGCAACCTGACGCGGGCTGCCAGCAAAATCAATGAGACGCTCTACGCCTCTACGGCGCTGGAGCCCGGCACCGGCAAAATCAAAACGTTGCAGATTACCTGGCTGCCGTTACCTGGCCCGGATCAGAGCGCCTCGCAGCAAAAGGCGCTGTCCTACATGACCGCCCTGCTGCGCTTCTTTGTGCCGGGATTAAGTGCCGAAGAGGGGCGTAAAAAGCTGGAGGCGTTGCTGAATGCCGGCAAGGATTCACCCTACTATGCGCAGGTCGACGGCGCGCTGCGATTTGTCGTCTCTGACAGCGGTGACAAGGGGCTGACCTTTGCGATTGAGCCGGTCAAACTGGCGCTCGCCAGCCCCTGATGATGTGGCCGAAAATGACGAAAAGCAAAGCCATCGCAACATTTGATCTCTATACTGTCTGGCAGACAACGCTGCCGGCTGGCAGCGATTTTTCATGTATCGCGTTATGCGGAGGATAGAATGCGACATCCACTGGTTATGGGTAACTGGAAGTTGAATGGCAGCAAGCAGATCACAGCTGAACTGATCGCCGGTCTGCGCAAGGAACTGTCTGGCGTTGACGGTTGTGGCGTTGCCATTGCACCGCCGGCACTCTATCTCGAGCAGGCAAAACACGCCCTCTCCGGTAGTCACATTGCACTGGGTGCACAGAACGCAGACGTTAACCTGTCTGGTGCTTTCACCGGTGAAGTTTCCGCAGAGATGCTGAAAGATATCGGCGCGAAATATATCATTATCGGCCACTCAGAGCGTCGTACTTACCACAAAGAGAGCGATGAGTTCATCGCGAAGAAATTCGCGGTGCTGAAGTCAGTGGGTCTGGTTCCCGTGCTCTGCATCGGTGAAACCGAAGCAGAAAACGAAGCGGGTAAAACCGAAGAAGTCTGCGCTCGTCAGCTGGATGCCGTGCTGGAAACCCAGGGCGCTGAAGCGTTCAACGGTGCGGTCATCGCCTATGAGCCCGTCTGGGCTATCGGTACCGGTAAATCGGCGACCCCTGCGCAGGCTCAGGCCGTGCATAAATTCATCCGTGACCATATCGCGAAGAAAGATGCGGCAGTCGCGGAGCAGGTCATCATTCAGTACGGCGGCTCCGTTAACGACAAAAATGCGGCAGAGCTGTTCACCCAGCCTGACATCGATGGTGCGCTGGTTGGCGGTGCGTCACTGAAAGCTGACGCGTTTGCGGTCATCGTGAAAGCGGCGGCGGCGGCAAAAAGCGCCTAAGCGTTGATACACAGATTAAAGGCGGCTTAAGCCGCCTTTTTTATGGGCGCAATCAGCTGGCAGGTATGATCCTGCACCTCCTCCGCCGACCCGCTATTCAGCAGCAGCCAGTTTCGCTCTATCGCCATCAGCACCAGTCGCCCGTCGCTTAACTGCGCCAGCGCCAGTCCATATTTCCCCATCTCTGTGCGCGCCTGTGGCCGCTCACTGGCCAGACGGATAAAGGCACTCTGCTGCGCCAGTTCGGCTGGCGTCAGGGCACGCAGCCAGTAGTGATGCTGACGCAGCGTGCTGCGCTGCCACTGGCCGTTAAGCTGCGGCGTCAGCGTATCGAGTTGCCGACGCACATCGGGGCGCAGGCAGGAGAGGTGAATATGAAGCTGGTTCTGGGTGCGGCCATACTCTGAATTAATAGCCAGCGACAGAACCCGGTCGTCAATCGGCGAGCCATGCCGCTGGGCTAACAGATAGCGTTCATGCCAGGCAAAGGCAAAATAGTTGGGTGTGGCGGGCTGAAGTAAGCGCGGGCTTTCTATGCCCGTGATCCTGTCGAGCGGAATCAGCAGAAACTGCAGTGGCCCATGGATATCTTTCAGCATGGCATAACGATGTGGCCGATCGACACGCTGACAGGGCGCAGGGTTGCCACTACTCTGCTGGTGGGGCACACATTTCTCGCTGACGATCTGCCACAGCGCATCACTGTTCTTTTTAAAATGCAGTGCGGCCGCCAGCATCCCCGCAATGACCAGCACCAGCAGGATCGCCATCCCGCGGGCTGCATGACGGTGTATCGGCATAACAACGCTTCCTGAGTGGCTTCGCAGCCTGCATCCTCGCCTGGCGGGAAAAGAATGTCACGGGGAATTCTGGCTGATAGCGCAGCAGGGGTGGAGAAGAGAGGTGTCGCGTTAAGCGGTCAGCGCAGAGATGCGCTGACCGCCATGCCTTACGGTTTCATGACCTGGTCATAGCTGCCGCCATCGGCGAAGTGGGCTTTCTGAGCCTGTGTCCAGCCACCAAACTTGTCCTGAATAGTGAACAGTTTCACAGGCGCAAAGGTGCTGGAAAATTTCTTCGCAATCTCAGCATCACGCGGACGGTAGTAGTTCTGCGCGGCAATCGTCTGGCCTTCCGGCGAATAGAGGTATTTCAGATAGGCGTCCGCAACCTTACGCGTACCCTTTTCGTCCACCACCTTATCGACTACCGACACGGTCGGCTCAGCCAGAATGGATTCACTCGGCGTCACAATCTCGAACTTATCTTTGCCCAGCTTGTTCACCGCCAGATAGGCTTCGTTTTCCCAGGCGATGAGGACGTCACCAATGCCGCGCTCAACGAAGGTGTTGGTCGCGCCACGCGCACCGGAATCCTGCACCTCAACGTTTTTAAACAGCGCTCTGACGTAAGCCAGCGCTTTAGCCTGATCGCCATTGTTGTGATCCAGCGCCCAGCCCCAGGCCGCCAGATAGTTCCAGCGTGCCCCGCCGGAGGTTTTCGGGTTAGGGGTGATGACAGAGACACCTGGTTTGATCAGGTCGCTCCAGTCATGAATGCCTTTGGGATTGCCTTTGCGTACCAGGAAGACAATGGTCGAGGTGTAAGGAGCGGAGTTGTCCGGCAGACGCTGAAGCCAGTTTTTATCAATACGCCCGCGTTCTGCAATGGCATCGACATCGGATTGCAGCGCCAGCGTCACCACATCCGCCCGGATGCCGTTAATCACGGAGGTTGCCTGCTTGCCGGAGCCGCCATGGGACTGACGCACCACGACGTTGTCGCCGGTTTCCTGTTTGTAGTGCGCACTGAACGCTTTGTTGTACTGTTCGTACAGCTCACGCGTTGGATCGTAGGACACGTTAAGCAGCTGAATGTCTTTTGCCAGAACGCTGGTTGAGGCCAGCAACAGGGTAACGCCGATACTCCACTTGTTCATTACGCACTCTCCCAATGTCGTTATGGGCGTAGCGTGACATAAACCAATACAGAGCTTAAAGAATTAAAAATAAGTGGTTATAACTGTGGGGAATATAGACTGGCGATGTCGGGGCGTGCGGTAACGCACACCCCGGCAGAGGGATCAGTAGAGTTTTTTCGCGGTGTCGAGCCAGTCGCGCTTAAACGGACGCTTCATGTTTTCAATAGCGTCGATGATGTCGTGATGCACCATCTTCTCATTCTGAATACCAACACAACGACCGCCGTAGCCCTGCATCAGCAGCTCAATAGAGTAAGCGCCCATGCGTGACGCCAGAATACGGTCATAGGCACAGGGCGCGCCACCACGCTGAATATGGCCCAGCACGGTGGAACGGGTTTCGCGTTTGGTTTCTGTTTCGATAAAGCGCGCCAGATCGTCGATATCGCAGATATGTTCGGTAATCGCCACGATAGCGTGCTTTTTCCCTTTGGCGATGCCCGCTTTGATTTCCGCGACCAGCTCTTCACGGGTATAAGGGAATTCCGGCAGCACGATGAACTCACAGCCACCCGCAATGGCCGCCGCCAGCGTCAGATCGCCGCAGTAGCGGCCCATCACTTCAACGATGGAGATACGCTGATGCGACGAAGAGGTATCACGCAGGCGGTCAATGGCCTCCACCACGGTTTCCAGCGCCGTGAAGTAACCGATGGTGTAATCCGTTCCGGCAACGTCGTTGTCGATGGTGCCCGGTAAGCCGATGCAGGGGAAGCCCATTTCGGTAAGACGTTTCGCCCCCATGTAGGAGCCATCGCCGCCGATCACCACCAGCGCGTCAATGCCGCGCTTTTTCATGTTCTCGATGGCCACCTGGCGAATATCTTCATTACGGAATTCAGGAAAACGCGCAGAACCCAGGAAGGTGCCGCCGCGGTTGATCATGTCGGAGACGCTGTAGCGATCGAGATTGATCATGCGGTCTTCGTACAATCCCAGATAGCCATCATAGATCCCAAAAACTTCCAGTCCTTCACTCAGCGCGGAACGCACGACTCCACGAATAGCTGCGTTCATGCCTGGGGCGTCACCGCCGCTGGTTAATACACCAATTTTTTTGATCATGACAACCTCTGGATTTTTAAAACGAAGGGTTAATCCTGCCTGTCGATCGCTGCTGAACATCATTAAAGGCCAGCGCGACATGTGATGGCAGATAGTATATCAAAGGCTTGCTGCTGAATTGATTCAGGTCAGACAACTTTTCACTATTTTTTGCAGCAATGTTAGCGTTACGTCGTCCCTTACGTATCAAATTGATTCGTTTAGGTTAAAAACCTGGAGAATCCTCCTTCTCGAACGGTACCACAGAACAGGGGTCCTGATGGATAATTACGTCTGACCCGGGAAATGCGTCGCGTAACGCCCTCTCAACCTGATCGGCCACACGGTGCGCCTGCACCAGGGGCAGCTGGTCTTCAAGCTCCAGATGCAGCTGAATAAATTTTGTCGGGCCGGACTGGCGGGTACGCAGATCGTGCACCCCCTGCACCTGCGGCCAGTTCGTCGCCAGCGTCAGAATCTGCTGACGCTCCTCTTCCGGCAATGCGCGATCCAGCAGGGACTGCACTGCGTCGTAGCCCATACGCAACGCGCTGTAGAGAATAAAAATGCCTATTCCCAGCGCGAACAGGGCATCTGCTCTTGCAAAACCATAGCTGCTCAGCATCAGCGCGATCAGAATCGCGCCATTCATAATGACATCGGACTGATAGTGCAGCATGTCAGCCCGAATGGCCTGACTGCGGGTTTTCCGCACCACCCAGCGCTGAAAGGCCACCAGTAACAGGGTTGAACTCAGCGCGACAACCGTCACCACAATCCCGACACCGGGAGCCCGCAGAACATCCGGCGACGCCAGATGTTGCAGGCCGGTCAGGAACAGAAACAGCGCCGAGCCCGAAATAAACATGCTCTGAGCCAGTGCCGCCAGCGATTCCGCTTTACCGTGCCCGAACGTATGGTCTTCATCGGCGGGCTGCAGCGCATAACGCACCACCAGCAGATTCGTGAGCGACGCGGCAATATCAACCAGCGAGTCCACCAGCGAAGCGAGCAGACTCACCGAACCGGTGTACCACCAGGCAAAGATTTTCACGATCAACAGC
The DNA here is from genome assembly GCF_059731105.1 of Type-F symbiont of Plautia stali. Classification (NCBI taxonomy): domain Bacteria; kingdom Pseudomonadati; phylum Pseudomonadota; class Gammaproteobacteria; order Enterobacterales; family Enterobacteriaceae; species Type-F symbiont of Plautia stali. Next base: position 3,985,191 of record NZ_AP035909.1, read on the forward strand.
ACCGACGCGAGAAGGGTAGCGGCCAGCGCAGCACGCTTTACCAGTCGGCCATAAGAGGGTTGCATGCCGGATCCCCTGCACCCCATCATCAGATGAGGCGTATTCAGATGGAAGAAAGGCTGAAGTCTAACACCCTGAGGCGGGCAATGCTTAAGGAGGCGCAACGGAGAGAGGTTCTTTACGGCGGGGGCGACCGATAAAAACAAGCCCCGGCCTTTGAAAAGGACGGGGCAGCGTGTCATACACATCAGTGCCAGACCCTGAGTTTCAGGTCTGTTCAGGAAACGTTGCAGCTGTTACTTTTTGCCGCCTTTCTTACCGGCTTCTGATGCTTTTTCACGATCGTTTTTAAAGTTTCCGCCGCCGCTGCTCTGGCCGCCTTTTTTACCGGCTTCAGAGGCCTTTTGCGGATTATCTGCGAAATTACCTGAACCACCACGATGCTCTGCCATAATTTACTCCGTTAATAGATTCATTCGGGATTACATAATGTGGTTGTTGCTCCCTGAGACTTCGCGAAATCACTTCACTTCCCTGCAGTGACAGGATTAAGTGTAGATAAAGCCAGGGCGCCAGCAAGCGCAACGGTAAAATCCCTATCTTACTGAAAAATAGTATTTATTTTTCCGACCAGACGAATAAATATACTCTTTTCAACGGGTTAAAATATTTTTTCCCTGTTTTGCCCTGCCAGTGCGCTTAAACGCAATCAGAACCCCGGTCAGTTCATCTTTCAGCAACTAAAAGCCGGTAAAGGGCCAACAGGCGCTAACAAAACCGGGGTTTTGTTGTGCGGTGATGATTCGGGTCAAAACAGAAAAAGTGAAAAAAAGATAAAAAAAACCCCCGCCATCATGGCGGGGGAAGACAGGGATGTGTCTATGGCAAGGAAAACAGGGATACTATGTTACTGGTTACTGCTGGTACTACTCACTGCCTGCAGCGATGAGGCCGACTGCAAATTCGAAAACTGGCGCAGCTCGTTCAGCCGCCGCTGGTAGTTCTTCTGTAACGTGGCCTGCTGGGCCGGCGTTAACAGCTGAAACATCTGATTCTGTACGCGTGCCATCTCAACCTGCTGTTCAACCTGAACTCTGGCGATAATTTCCGCTCTGTTGCGGATGGCCGCTTCGTTAAACTGGTCTGCAGTCACTAACTCATGAAGTGCTGCGATATCGTCAATATGAACCACCGGGCGATCATGTCGGGCCTGTTGCATCAGGTCACGCATCTGCTGACGTTGCTCTTCAGTCAGCTCAATGCCATCGAACATGTGGCTTTGCGGATTTTGCGTCATACTGCCTGTCGGAAATCCGCCATGATGCATCTCGTCAATCGTCGTCGCATCTTTAGCACCTGCACTGGCGATACTCAGGGTCATCGCTGAGGCAAGGACGACGGCGGTTAATTTGCGCATCGTGTACTCCAGTTCGTTCCGTTTTGCGATTCAACGAGAGCCAGTGTACGGCGACAGCTGCAAACATCCGTCAGGGGGTGTAAAACTACGTAAAGCGATGGATAGGTGCGCCAGGAACACGGTATTTTGCCTGCGGAGGGCTACAAAAATGAATAAAATCCTGTTGGTAGATGACGACCGCGAATTAACTTCGCTTTTGAAAGAACTGTTAGAAATGGAAGGGTTTGAAGTGGTAGTGGCCAGCGATGGTGAACAAGCGCTGAACCTGCTCGACAACTCTATTGATCTGCTTTTACTGGATGTCATGATGCCGAAGAAAAACGGTATCGACACCCTGAAAGAACTGCGACAGCAACATCAGACTCCCGTCATCATGCTGACCGCGCGCGGCAGCGAGCTGGATCGCGTGCTGGGCCTCGAACTGGGTGCAGATGACTATCTGCCTAAGCCGTTTAACGATCGTGAACTGGTGGCCCGTATCCGCGCGATTCTGCGGCGTTCGAACTGGAGTGAACAGCAACAGCAACACGATAACAGCTCACCGACGCTGGAAGTGGACTGCCTGCGTCTCAATCCCGGTCGTCAGGAGGCCAGCTTTGATGATGTGACGCTGGATCTGACCGGCACGGAATTTACCCTGCTCTATCTGCTGGCGCAGCATCTGGGCCAGGTGGTCTCACGCGAACACCTGAGTCAGGAAGTGCTGGGCAAGCGTCTGACGCCGTTTGACCGCGCCATTGATATGCATATCTCCAATCTGCGTCGCAAGCTGCCTGAGCGCCGTGATGGTCATCCCTGGTTTAAAACGTTACGCGGCCGCGGCTATCTGATGGTTTCGGCATCATGATTGGCAGTCTGACCACCCGCATCTTCGCTATCTTCTGGTTAACCCTGGCGCTGGTGCTGATGCTGGTGCTCATGGTGCCCAAACTCGATTCACGTCAGATGACCTCGCTGCTGGAAAGTGAACAGCGGCAGGGCATCATGATTGAGCAGCACGTCGAAGCCGAACTGTCACAGGATCCCCCTAACGATCTGATGTGGTGGCGTCGTCTGTTTCGTGCTGTCGAAAAATGGGCACCGCCAGGTCAGCGGCTGCTGTTAGTCACCAGCGAAGGTCGGGTGATTGGCGCGCAACATAACGAAATGCAGGTGATCCGTAACTTTATCGGCCAGTCTGACAATGCCGATCATCCGCAGAAAAAGAAATATGGTCGGGTGGAGCTGGTCGGGCCTTTCTCCGTGCAGGATGGCGAAGACAACTACCAGCTTTACATGATCCGTCCCGCCAACAGCTCCCAGCTCGATTTTGTCAATCTGCTGTTTGACCGCCCGTTACTGCTGCTTATCGTGACGATGCTGATCAGCTCCCCGCTGCTGCTGTGGCTGGCCTGGAGCCTGGCGCGCCCGGCGCGTAAGCTGAAATATGCCGCCGATGAGGTGGCGAGCGGAAACCTGCGCCAGCATCCGGAACTGGAGTCAGGCCCGCAGGAGTTTCTGGCCGCCGGATCGAGCTTCAACCAGATGGTGAGTGCGCTGGAGCGGATGATGACCGGTCAGCAGCGCCTGCTATCGGACATCAGTCATGAACTTCGTACGCCGCTGACCCGCCTGCAACTGGCAACCGCACTGCTGCGTCGTCGCCAGGGTGAAAGTAAAGAGCTGGGACGCATTGAGATGGAGGCGCAACGCCTTGATGGCATGATCAACGACCTGCTGGTGCTCTCGCGCACACAGCACAAGAATGCGCTGGTCAGCGAAGCGATGAAGGCCAATCAGTTGTGGAATGGGGTGCTGGAAGATGCCCGTTTCGAAGCTGAGCAGATGGGCAAGAAGATGGATATCCCCTATCCTCCGGGCCCGTGGCCGCTCTATGGCAATCCGCACGCTCTGGAGAGTGCGCTCGAAAATATCGTGCGCAATGCGCTGCGCTATTCACACACTCACATCAGCGTCAGCTTCTCCGTCGATATTTCCGGTATCACGGTTCACGTCGATGATGATGGTCCTGGCGTAAGCCCGGAAGATCGGGAACAGATTTTCCGTCCCTTCTACCGGACCGATGAAGCGCGCGATCGCGAATCGGGCGGCACCGGGCTGGGCCTGGCCATTGTCGACACGGCCGTGCAGCAGCATCGCGGCTGGGTGAAAGCCGATGACAGCCCACTGGGCGGTCTGAGACTGACCCTCTGGTTACCGCTCTACTCCTCCGGTCGTCAATAATTTGTTATGCTTCGGCCCCTGTCATCGGGGGCCTTAATGCTTAACATTGTCTTGTTTGAACCAGAAATTCCGCCGAATACCGGCAATATCATCCGCCTGTGCGCCAACAGTGGCTTTCAGCTTCACCTGATCCAGCCGCTTGGCTTCGCCTGGGATGACAAGCGCTTACGCCGCGCCGGGCTGGATTACCATGAATTTACGGCCATCAGATTCCATGCGGATTATGCGGCGTTTCTCGCCTCAGAGGCACCAGAACGTCTGTTTGCGCTGACGACCAAAGGCACGCCTGCACACAGTGCTGTGACGTATCAGGCGGGCGATTATCTGCTGTTCGGACCGGAGAGCCGTGGACTGCCGACTGAGATCCTGGCGGCGTTACCCGCGCAGCAGAAAATCCGCATCCCGATGCGGGCAGAAAGCCGCAGCATGAACCTGTCGAACGCCGTTTCGGTAGTGGTGTATGAAGCGTGGCGCCAGCTGGATTATGCCGGCGCGCTGATTAAAGACTAGATGCCGTCGCCGAACTGAAAACCCGCCAGGCTGCCGTTGAAGTGCTGATCCATATCCATTGATGGCTTATCGCTGCCTGGCTTGCCGACGATACGGGCGGGTACGCCTGCTGCCGTGGTGTGCGGCGGCACAGGCTGCAACACCACAGAACCGGCACCGATTTTCGCCCCCCGGCCCACTTCAATGTTGCCGAGCACTTTCGCACCGGCTCCAATCATGACCCCTTCACGGATTTTAGGATGACGGTCGCCGCTGGTTTTACCGGTGCCGCCCAGCGTCACCGACTGCAGGATAGAGACATCATTCTCTACTACGGCGGTTTCACCGATCACGATGCCTGTGGCGTGGTCGAGCATGATACCGTGACCGATGCTGGCAGCGGGGTGGATGTCGACTGCAAACGAGACGGAGATTTCATTCTGCAGATAAACCGCCAGCGCACGACGGCCCTCATTCCATAGCCAGTGGCCGATGCGGTACGCCTGCAGGGCGTGAAACCCTTTAAGGTAGAGCAGCGGCGTGGAGTATTTATCGACTGCCGGGTCGCGCTGACGCACCGCCTGAATATCGTAAGCCGCTGACAGTATCATCGACGGGTCTTCACGGTAGGCTTCTTCAACAATTTCGCGGATGGCGATGGCGGGCATAATCGGATTTGCCAGCTTGTTAGCCAGCATATAACTCAGTGCGCTACCGAGATTTTCATGCTTAAGCAATGTCGCGTGAAAGAAGCTGGCCAGCATCGGCTCACAATCAGCCAGGGCTCGCGCTTCTGCTTTGATATTATTCCAGACCAGTTCTAACTCATCAGACGACATTGCTGCTTTCTCCCGATAAAAAAAGCGCCTGAATGGGCGCTGCAGGTGATGATGCTACGCGTCCTGCGTTAGCCAGTGCTGTTTTCGTCCTTCCTTGTTCGTCCCAGCAGGCTCAATGCTGCATCTCTCGCCGGTTTTTCGCAATACAGCACCTGATAAATCTGCTCGGTAATCGGCATTTCCACACCGAATCTTGAAGCCAACGCTTTGACTTCTTTGGTGTTTCTGTAGCCCTCTACAACTTGTCCGATAATGCGTTGTGCGCTATCTACATCTTCGCCCTGGCCCAGCATCATGCCAAACCGGCGGTTGCGCGACTGATTGTCCGTGCAGGTCAGGACCAGATCGCCCAGGCCCGCCATCCCCATAAAGGTGGTGGGATCGGCGCCCAGTGCAGCACCGAGCCGGCTCATCTCAGCCAGTCCACGGGTGATCAGCGCGGTTCGCGCGTTGGCGCCGAATCCGATACCGTCAGAGATCCCGGCTCCGATAGCAATCACGTTTTTCACCGCGCCGCCCAGCTGGACACCGACAAAATCGGGGTTGTTATAAACGCGGAAACTTTTACCGCAGTGCAGCTTCAGCTGCAGATCGTCAGCAAACTGCGCATCCGTGGCGGCCAGCGCGATAGCCGTCGGTAAGCCTGCGGCCAGCTCTTTGGCGAAGGTCGGCCCCGAGATCACGGCCAGCGGGATGGACTCGCCCAGAATCTCACGCGCTACATCCTGCAGCAGGCGTCCGGTCTCTTTTTCCAGCCCTTTGGTCGCCCAGACAATCCGCGAGTCAGACCGCAGATGAGGCTTTATCTGTTGCAGTACGTCGCCAAAGACATGACTCGGCACCACGATCAATATGTCGCGGCTGGCTGCAATGGCTTTTTGCAGGTCGGGTTCAGGAGAGAGGTTATCGGGAAACGGAACGTCAGGAAGGAAAGCCGTGTTGCAGCGGTCGGTCTGAAGCTGCGCCAGATGCGCCGGGTTATGTCCCCACAACAGTACCGGATGGCCATTACGGGCCAGCGTAATCGCCAGAGCGGTGCCGTAGGAGCCGGCACCGATGACGCTAATCGAAGCGTGAGTGGTCATCAGGCATCCTGATGTTGTTGAGCACCTTCTTCACCCTGCTGCTGCTGCAGATAGTTCATGAACAGTGCATCAAAGTTGACCGGTGCCAGGTTCAGCTGCGGGAAGGTGCCACGTGATACCAGGCTGGTAATGCATTCACGGGCATACGGGAACAGGATGTTCGGGCAGTAAGCCCCCAGGCAATGTGCCATCTGCGTTCCTTCGATACCGCTGATGGTGAAGATACCGGCCTGCTGAACTTCACACAGGAAAGCGGTCTCTTCACCCACGTTGGCGGTTACAGTCACACGAAGTACCACTTCGTAAACATCGTCAGCCAGCTGAGAAGATGCAGTATCCAGATCCAGTTTGACGTCCGGTTCCCACTCTTTCTGGAAAACCTGCGGGGCATTAGGCGCTTCAAAAGAGATATCTTTTGTGAAGACGCGCTGAATCTGGAATTGCATTTCGTTCGTGTTATGTTCTGACATGTGACCAAATCCTATGTATGAGATTGTCCGGCGTAAACTTACGCCTGCAGTAAGGGATCTAAACCTTCGCGATTATCGAGTGCGAATAAGTCATCGCAGCCGCCAATGTGCTGCGCATCAATAAAAATCTGAGGCACGGTGGTGCGGCCACTACGCTTGATCATCTCTTCGCGTTTCGCCATGTCTCCATCAATGGGGATCTCCTGGAACGACACGCCTTTTTGCGTTAACAGCGCTTTCGCCCGATGGCAGTAAGGGCAGGTGGCCTTGGTGTACATTTCAACATTTGCCATGCTACGCACCTCTGTCAGGTTACAGGTTATTTACCGCGAACTAACGGCAGATTTTCGCCGCTCCAGCCGCTGATGCCATCTTTCAGAACAAAGACCTGCGGGAAGCCAGCAGCACTCAGATGTGCAGCGGAATCAGCCGCGCTTTGTCCGGTTGCACATACCACAATTATGGGCTGCGCTTTGTGCTTTTCCAGTTCGTCTGCGTTGCCTTTTTTAATCTCAGCGGCTGCCACATTCAGCGCACCTGAAATATGCCCTCTGCGAAAATCGTCGCGCGAACGCACGTCGACAACCACCGCGTCCTCTTTGTTAATCAGGCGGGTCGCTTCACCACGGCTGATCGTTTTTACCTTAGAGAACATTCCTTTAACGGTAGTCACAATCACCAGAATGAGTAAAACGACCCATGCGAGACTCAGGATGGGGTGATTGCTTGCAAACTGCATAATTTCTTGCATGAGGGGTAACGACTCCAGACCGGGCTAATAAGCTAAAACAAGGGTTCTGAGTATACCTGCGCCACTTCGCATGTACAGATGCTATGCGGCGAGAGTATCGATTTGTGCGCCATTTTCCAAAAAAAGTGGCTGAATAGCAAAAATGGCGTAAGGCTTAATCCATCTCATTGTGAAAGCGGACATAACTGGTAAAGCAAATGCCGGTGGGGAGCACTGGTAAGCGGCGATTCATCGTGGAATAATCATTGGCCTATGAAGGGAAAAACTACCGTTTTGCACACAAGGACCCGTTCCAGCGGCGAAAATCAGCCGTTGTTCACACCGTTGTCCACCCTCTCCCTCAGCCTGCTTTGCGCGGGAGCACTGTTGTTGCCGGCCGTGGCGCAGAGTGCGGAAGACAGTAAATCTCAGCTGCAATCCATTCAGCAGAACATTGCTGAAAAAGAGAAAAGCGTTAAGGCGCAGAAAGTGCAGCGCAGCAAATTACTGGATCAGTTGCAGAGTCAGGAAAAAATCATCGCCCAGGCAAGCCGTCAGTTGCGCGAAACCCGCAACAGCCTCACCGCCCTGAATAACGATATTAAACAGCTCACCACCTCCATCGCCCGGCTTGAGAAGCAGCAAAGCCAGCAGGAAAGCCTGCTGTCGCAACAGCTTGATGCCGCATTTCGTCAGGGCCAGCACAACGGTATACAGCTGTTGATGGGCGGAGAAGAGAGCCAGCGCAGCGAGCGTATTCTGGCCTATTTTGGCTATCTGAACGCGGCGCGCCAGAAAAGTATCGCCTCACTGCAACAGACGCGTCAGGACCTGGATCAGCAACGCGCTACGCTGGAGCAGAAGCAACAGCAGCAGAAAGCACTATTAGCCCAGCAGCAGGGCCAGCAGCAGAAGCTGCAACAGGCGAGCGACGCGCGCAGGAAAACCCTTACGTCGCTGGAAAGCGCGCTGGAAAAAGATCAGGCCGATCTGGTCGAGATGCGTCAGAACGAAAGCCGTCTGCAGGATAAGATCGCCCGGGCAGAACGGGAAGCGCGTGAGCGCGCGGCGCGCGAAGCCCGTGAGGCAGAAAAAGTGCGCCAGCGCCAGGCGCAGGCCAAAGCCAAAGGCTCCAGCTATCAGCCGACCCAGAGCGAACGCGAACTGGTTGCCCGTACCGGAGGACTCGGTCGCGCGGGCGGACAGGCGTTGTGGCCGGTGCGCGGACGCATCGAACATCGCTTTGGTGAACAGCTGCAGGGTGAACTGCGCTGGAAAGGCCTGGTGATTGATGCGCGGGAAGGCACCGAGGTGAAAGCCATTGCCGACGGGCGGGTCCTGATGGCCGACTGGTTGCAGGGCTACGGTCTGGTCGTGGTGCTGGAGCACGGTAAAGGCGACATGAGCCTCTATGGCTATAACCAGAGTGCACTGGTGAGCGTGGGGACACAGGTGAAGGCAGGACAGCCTATCGCCCTGGTGGGCACCAGCGGGGGGCGCGGTACCCCGTCGCTCTATTTTGAAATCCGACGTCAGGGACAGGCTGTCAATCCACTCCCGTGGTTAGGAAAATAAGTTTTGCTGCAACGTCGAAAAATCTCCGTTTTATTCAGCGCGCTGCTGTTCAGCTTCGCGGCGCAGGCAGGCAAGCTGGCTATTGTTATCGATGATGTGGGCTACCGGCCTGCCGAAGAGAACAAAGTTCTGCAGATGCCGCAGGCGATTTCAGTGGCTGTTCTGCCCAACGCACCTCATGCACGGGAGATGGCCACCAGAGCCCATCAGGGTGGACACGAAGTATTGATCCATCTGCCGATGGCGCCACTCAGCAAACAGCCGCTGGAAAAAGATACGCTGACCCCGGAGATGAGCAGCGAAGAGATCACCCGCATTATGCGCAATGCGGTCAGCAACGTGCCTTACGCAGTCGGCCTGAACAACCACATGGGCAGCAGGATGACCTCGAGCCTTTCCGGTATGCAGAAGGTGATGCAGGCGCTGAATCACTATAACCTCTACTTCCTGGATAGCATGACCATCGCCAACAGTCAGGCGATTCCTGCCGCGCAGGGCACCCAGGTCAAAGTTCTGAAACGCCGGGTGTTCCTGGATGACAGTCAGGATATTAACGCTATCCGCCAGCAGTTCAGCCGGGCGGTGAAGCTGGCACAGCGCGACGGGTATGCCATTGCTATCGGTCATCCCCACCCCAACACCGTTCGGGTGCTGCAGCAGATGCTGCCCTCGCTGCCCGCAGACATTACGCTGGTTCGCCCCAGCCAGTTGCTGAACGAAACACGCCACAGCGGCTCACGGACGCCAGCGGTTCCGGTGAAACCGGCGAAACCGCGCTTCCAGCCAGCAGAACTGTGTAAAGTGAAACAGCCGCTGGCGCCGGTTCCGGCGACCCGGGCGTTAACGGTGGTAGGCGAAAGCGTGAGTCACAGCCCGCTGTTTAGCACCCTGAAAAGTCTGTTCTGAATTTGCCATGAATGCTAAGTGCTAAGCTTAAAGTTCAATTGCAGGTAAAAATTACTATAATCCCGGTCGGGCGATAACATGCGGTGCGGGAATAGTAAGACGGATGACGATTAATAAACAAAAAATCCTGCTGCTGGATAACGGCAGAGAGTGGGGAGGCGGCACCAACAGTATGCTGGAGCTGCTGAAACGTATCGATCGTCAGAAATTTGATATTACCTGCTGCTTCTATCACAACTACAGCCGTGGCAACGACGAAACCATTGAGGCCACGCTCAACGCGCTGGCCATTCCGGTCTTTTTTATCCCGCAGATCAGGCAGCCGCGCTGGGCAAAATTTGTCAAAGAGGCCGTGCGGGCGCTGCTGTTTTTTAATAAAAAGCTGAAGAAGCGGGCTATCGATGAGATCGATACACGCTGGCGCATCATGCCCAACGCCAGCAAAATTAACTCCCTGCTCCAGCTGGGAAAATTCGACACGCTCTACATGAATAACCAGCCCAGCACCAATGTGGAGGGCTATCTGGCCGCGCGCAGCCTGGATGTGGCGGTGGTGCAGCATTGCCGTATCGACCCGGTGCTGGAACCACGACTGGTCAGCATGGTGAACCAGGACTGCCAGGCGATTATTGCCGTGTCGCAGGGGGTAAATAAGACGCTGATCAGCCACGGTGTTGATGCGGAACGCTGTTTTACCGTCAACAATGCGATCGACATCCACCAGCCTTTACCTGACCGCCTCGACGTTCGCCAGCGTTTTAAACTCTCCCCGACCACCTTTGTGTTTGGCACCATCGGCTCACTGATATTACGTAAATCCAATCATCACATTCTGCAGGCGCTGGGCCGTTTCAAACGGGCTCATCCCGACGCAGACTGGCGGATGGTGATTGTCGGTGCCGGCCCGGAACTCCAGCACCTGCTGCAACTCGCAACGGCGGAGAATATCCAGCAGCATGTGGTCTTTACGGGCTTTCAGAACAATGCGCTGGATTACCTCACCGCCTTTGATACGTTTATTCTTGCCTCACGCAGTGAGGGCTTACCTCGGGTCGTGCTGGAGGCGATGCTGGTGAATACCGCCGTCATCGGTTCCCGTGTGGTCGGTACTGCCGAATTGATCAGTCATGACGAAACCGGGTTGCTGTTTGATTATGGCAACGTGGTGCAGCTGACCCAGCACTTAACCGCGCTGTGGCAGGATGCCGGCTTACGTCAGCGCCTGATCAATGCGGCAGCGAAACGCGTTCGTGAACAGTACGCCATTGAAACCTACATCAGCGGCGTTGAAAATATTCTGCAAAGTGTCGCTAATAAGAAACCTCATGCTTAATTTTTTAAATCCCCGTTATCGCCATATCCGGGCGAGCCATAACCTGCCTTATTCGCTAAAAGAAGTTCAGGGCTCGGTACCGGTTACCTCTGTTGTGATCCCCTGCACGGGCGCGGACTATATCGAAGAGGCGCTGCTCAGTGCCGATTTTGCGGCGCGCTTTGCCACGCAGGCAGAGGAGATTGTGATTGTCAGCGATCAGCCTGCCGACGCCTTTGGCAGCCTGCCCGCTAAAACCCGCGTGGCCACGCTGGATGTACCGCAGCGCGAAGAGCACTATCGCTACAAGCAGATCTATCGCAGTCGCTTAATCAAACTGCAGGCCCCGTTGCAGGCAAAAGGCGACGGCATTCTGATGATCGATTCCGACCTCAATCTGCTAAAGATGCCGGAGATCATGATGAAACCTGGCCATCTCTACTCCAGCTTTCGTCAGGGGAAAATGATTGCCAAGCTGGCTGATGCGCCACAGGAGGCGATTCCTGCCTACTACCCGCACAGTATCCGGCCTTATCTGGTGGATCACGTTAACGGTGCCTATCTGGCGGCGACCCGTGAGGTCTGGCAGCGTATTTCACCGCTGTGGCTGACGCTGTTCAATGACACCTGGCATCTGATGAACGACAGTCAGCCGCCGACCGATCAGCTGCCGCTCGCGGTGCTGCTGGATATGCTGGACATTAAAACTGTCAATCTGGGCGAATGGGCTAACTGGCCGGTCTCCAAGAAAATCGGCGGTCAGTCTGCGGTGATCCCGGCGGAAGTGGTCGGCGCACACGGCGGCTTTCCGCTGTCGGAATGGCAAAAATATCTGGCCGATCCGCAACAGCCGCTCCACTTTAAAGGTCAGGATTACACGCGCAAGGTGCGCTATCTGACCGACGAAGAGAAGAAGCAACGCTGATTATCCGGCCGCTGCGGCGGCCGGTGTGTTAATCCCAGCTCAGTATTACCTTTCCCGAGCGTCCTGAACGCATCTCATCAAAGCCCTGCTGGAAGTCGTCAATCCCATAGCGATGCGTAATGACCGGCGTTAAGTCGAGACCGGACTGGATCAGCGCCGCCATTTTGTACCAGGTTTCAAACATCTCCCGGCCATAAATGCCCTTGATAAAGAGCCCCTTGAAGATCACCTGATTCCAGTCGATAGCCATCTCACCCGGCGGAATACCCAGCAGGGCAATCCGCCCGCCGTGATTCATTACGTCGAGCAGCGCGCGAAACGCAGGAGGCGCACCGGACATCTCCAGTCCGACATCAAATCCTTCCGTCATCCCCAGCGAATGCATGACGTCGCGCAGATTTTCATGGGCCACATTGACCGCGCGGGTGACGCCCATTTTTCGCGCCAGCGCCAGTCGGTAGTCATTGATGTCGGTGATCACGACGTTACGCGCGCCGACATGGCGACAGACCGCCGCGGCCATGATGCCGATAGGCCCCGCGCCGGAGATCAGCACATCCTCGCCAACCAGATCGAACGACAGCGCGGTATGCACGGCATTACCAAACGGGTCAAAGATCGCGGCCAGCTCATCGGAAATGTTGTCGGGAATTCTGAAGGCGTTAAAGGCCGGGATGACCAGATATTCCGCAAAGCAGCCCTGACGGTTAACGCCCACGCCCATGCTGTTCCGGCACAGATGCGTTCGCCCGGCGCGGCAGTTGCGGCAATGCCCGCAGGTGATATGCCCCTCTCCCGACACCCGATCGCCAGGCGTGAAGCCCTTTACCTCCTGACCTGTTGCTACGACTTCACCCACATATTCATGACCGACAATCATCGGCACCGGAATGGTTTTGCGCGACCAGTCATCCCAGTTGTAGATGTGGACATCGGTACCGCAGATAGCGGTTTTACGGATTTTAATCAGCAGGTCGTTGTGGCCCGGCTCAGGAATCGGCGCATCAGTCACCATCCAGATGCCCGCTTCCCTCTTCAGTTTGGCGAGTGCTTTCATAACGGACTCCTCAGGCGATGACGCCCAGCTGTTTGCCGATACGGGTAAAGGCGGCCACCGCACGTTCCAGCTGCTGCTGGGTATGTGCCGCAGAGATTTGCGTGCGAATGCGTGCCTGCCCTTTTGGCACGACCGGATAGAAGAAGCCGGTAACGTAAATGCCTTCCTGTTGCAGCAGGTGGGCAAACTGCTGCGCGACGCTGGCCTCACCCAGCATCACCGGAATAATGGCGTGATCGGCCCCGGCCAGCGTAAAGCCCGCTGCGGTCATCTGCTGCCGGAAGAAACGGGCGTTATCCCAGAGACGCTGACGCAGCCCATCGCCTTCGCTGAGCAGATCCAGCACCCGCAGCGAGGCGGCCACAATCGCCGGGGCCAGCGAGTTGGAGAAGAGATAGGGACGGGAACGCTGGCGCAGCCACTCCACCACTTCCGCTTTTGCTGCGGTGTAGCCACCGGAGGCGCCGCCCAGCGCTTTGCCCAGCGTGCCGGTAATGATGTCAACCCGGCCCATCACGTCACAATATTCGTGGGTGCCACGTCCGCCATTCCCGACAACACCCACCGCGTGGGAATCATCCACCATCACCAGCGCAGAGAACTCTTCAGCCAGGTCGCAGATGGCGGACAGATTGGCGATGACCCCATCCATGGAGAAAACGCCATCGGTGGCGATAAGGATATGGCGTGCGCCTTTATCACGCGCCTGCTGCAGGCAGTTCCGCAGCGCCGCCATATCGTTATTCGCGTAGCGGTAGCGCTGTGCTTTGCAGAGCCGGATGCCGTCGATGATGGAGGCGTGATTCAGCGCATCGGAAATAATGGCATCCTCCGCATCCAGCAGCGTTTCAAACAGGCCGCCGTTGGCGTCAAAGCAGGAGGAGTAGAGAATGGCATCTTCCATACCGAGAAACGCGGCCAGCCGCTTTTCCAGCTGCTTATGGCTGTCCTGCGTGCCACAGATAAAGCGCACCGACGCCATGCCAAAGCCGTGCGAATCCATCCCCGCCTTCGCGGCCTGAATCAGTGCCGGATGATTGGCCAGCCCCAGATAGTTGTTGGCGCAAAAGTTAATCACTGCCGGACCGTGACCTACCGCTATCTCTGTCTGCTGGGCAGAGGTGAGGATCCGCTCCTGTTTAAACAGCCCTTCCTGACGTGCATCATCGAGTTGCTGACGAAGTTGTTGATAAAATTGCGCAGGCATCATTGCTCTCCTCAGATGGCAAAAACCTGGCATATCTTACTGAACAGGCCGCTTCTTCACGATAAAACGCCCAACAGAATGTCATTTTTGCAGCATAGTTCACGCCGCGAGGTGGTAGCTCCCTGGCGTTACAGAGTCATCTGGCTGTCTGCACCCTGATGAAATGTTATGATGTGAGGTATTCGTGTGTGAAACCTCCTGTTTCACCCCACAACATTGAAGGTAACAACATGATTATCGTAACTGGCGGCGCAGGAATGATTGGCAGCAACATCGTCAAAGCGCTGAACGATCGCGGTCACACCGACATTCTGGTGGTGGATAATCTGAAGGATGGCACTAAGTTTGCCAATTTAGTCGACCTGGATATCGTCGATTACATGGACAAAGAAGAGTTTCTGATGAGCGTGATCGCGGGCGACGATTTAGGCCCGATTGAAGCGGTATTCCATCAGGGTGCCTGCTCCTCCACGACCGAGTGGGATGGCAAGTACATGATGGAGAACAACTATCAGTACTCCAAAGAGCTGCTGCACTACTGCCTGGAGCGCGAGATCCCGTTCCTTTACGCCTCTTCTGCAGCGACCTACGGCGGCCGCAATGAAAACTTCATCGAAGAGCGTCAGTATGAGCAGCCGCTGAATGTGTATGGCTACTCCAAAATGCTGTTCGACCACTATGTTCGTCAGATGCTGCCGGAAGCGAACTCGCCGGTGTGTGGCTTCCGCTACTTCAACGTCTATGGGCCGCGTGAAGGCCATAAAGGCAGCATGGCAAGCGTGGCGTTCCATCTGAACACCCAGATCAGCAACGATGAAAATCCAAAACTGTTTGAAGGCAGTGACGGCTTCAAACGCGATTTCATCCACGTTGATGATGTGGCAGCCGTAAACCTGTGGTGCTGGGAAAACGGCGTCTCCGGGATCTACAACTGTGGCACAGGCCGCGCCGAATCGTTCCAGGAAGTGGCCGACGCCGTGCTGAAGTTTCATCAGAAAGGGCAGATTGAGTACATCCCGTTCCCGGAAAAACTCAAAGGCCGTTATCAGGCTTACACCCAGGCCGATCTCACGAAGCTGCGTGCCGCGGGCTATGACAAGCCGTTTAAAACGGTGGCGCAGGGCGTCGCTGACTATATGGTCTGGCTGAATCGCAACGCATAAAGGAAGCTGCTCCGGCGATGAAAATTCTGGTAATCGGCCCGTCGTGGGTCGGCGATATGATGATGTCGCAAAGTCTCTATCGCACCCTCAAGGCCGAACATCCCGATGCGGTGATAGACGTGATGGCACCGGCATGGTGCCGTCCCCTGCTGTCACGCATGCCGGAGGTCAGTCAGGCGCTGGCCATGCCCCTGGGCCATGGCGCGCTGGAACTTGGCGAGCGTCGCCGGCTGGGCAAGGCACTGCGCGACAGCCATTATGACCGGGCCTACGTGCTGCCTAACTCCTTTAAGTCGGCGCTGGTTCCCTTCTTTGCCGGCATCCCACGCCGCGTCGGCTGGCGGGGGGAGATGCGCTATGGCCTGCTGAACGATCTGCGGGTGCTGGATAAAGCCGCGTTCCCGCTGATGGTTGAGCGCTACGTGGCGCTGGGCTACGACACGCCTGTCGCCTCGGCGGCGCAGCTGCCGCAGCCGCTCCTGTGGCCCAAGTTGCAGGTTGAAGAGCGGGAGATGCGGGAAACGGCCGCACAGTTTCAGCTCACCGCAACGCGTCCGATCATCGGTTTTTGTCCGGGCGCGGAATTTGGCCCGGCTAAACGCTGGCCGCACTACCACTACGCCGCCCTGGCCCGCCAGCTGATCGCCGAAGGCTTTCAGATCCTGCTGTTTGGTTCCGCCAAAGATCGCCCGACCGGTGAAGAGATCATCGCGGCACTGCCGGAAGAGAGTCGCAGCCACTGCCGCAATCTGGCGGGTGAAACCCAGCTGGAGCAGGCGGTCATCCTGCTGGCGCAATGCCGCGCCGTGGTCAGTAACGACTCCGGCCTGATGCACATCGCCGCCGCGCTGGATCGTCCGCTGGTGGCACTCTATGGACCCAGCAGCCCTGACTTTACGCCACCGCTGGCCCGCCAGGCGCGCATTATTCGCCTGATTACCGGCTATCACAAAGTGCGTAAGGGCGATGCCGAACAGGGGTATCACCAGAGCCTGATTGATATTCAGCCTGAGCGCGTTCTTCAGACGCTGAATGAGCTCCTTGCGCCGCAGGAGGTGCCATGCACGTCCTGATTGTTAAAACGTCCTCAATGGGGGATGTGCTGCATTCGCTGCCGGCTCTGACCGATGCGATGCATGCCATTCCCGGCATCCGTTTTGACTGGGTAGTGGAAGAGAATTTCGCCCAGATCCCTGGCTGGCACCCTGCCGTGGATCAGGTGTTACCGGTCGCGATTCGCCGCTGGCGCAAACACTGGTTTGGCAGTCAGCAGCGTGAAGAGCGCGTGCAGTTTAAGCGCGCGTTACAGTCGCGCGAGTACGATATCGTGATTGATGCCCAGGGGCTGATCAAAAGCGCCGCGCTGGTGACCCGTTTATCCAAAGGGGTAAAGCACGGGCAGGATAGCCGCAGCGCGCGTGAACCTTTTGCCAGCTGGTGGTATGACGTCCGCCATGAGATCAGCAAACGCCAGCACGCCGTTGAGCGGACGCGCGAGCTGTTCGCCAAAAGCCTGGGCTATGAAAAGCCGCAAACCCAGGGTGACTACGCGATTGCCGGGCATTTCCTGCATCATCTGTCCGCAGATGCGCATCACTATCTGGTCTTTCTGCATGCCACAACGCGTGACAACAAGCACTGGCCGGAATCCCACTGGCGACAGCTGATTGAGCAGATGCAGCCCAGCGGATTGCGGGTGAAGCTGCCCTGGGGTGCCGAACATGAGCATCAGCGTGCGCTGCGCCTGGCTGAAGGTTTTGAGCATGTCGAGGTGCTGCCTAAGCTGACGCTGGAAGCGATCGCCCGACAGCTGGCAGGTGCACGCGCGGTGGTCTCTGTGGATACCGGTTTAAGCCATCTGACCGCCGCACTGGATCGTCCTAATCTCACGCTGTATGGCCCGACCGATCCGGGTCTGATTGGCGGCTACGGGCAGAACCAACAGGCGCTGAGCGCCCCGAATCACAATCTGGCGGAGCTGACAGCTGGCGCCGTGGCAGAGAAACTGCAGGCCGTTATCGGGAAAAATGCGCCATGAACTATGTGCTGATCTATCTGCTGCTGCTGCCTTTCCGCACCCTGATGCGGCTCTTTTACCGGCCCACCGGCCGCAGTCTGGTGATTCAGACGGCGAAGATCGGGGATTTTATTAACATCACCCCGATGCTGCGCGCCCTGGGTCAGTCTGAACTGCTGATCAGCAAATCGGTAGAGCCGCTGGCGCGTCACGATGACACGGTCAGCCGCTATTTTCTGATTGAAGAGGCGAAGCGCAGCTTTTTTGCCAAACTCAGACTCGCCTTTACGCTAATGAACCGTTATGACCATGTTTATCTGGTTCAGCCCAACAGCGTTAACCTCTTTTTTGCGGCGCTGTGCAACGCACCGAACAAACAGTTTCTGCGCACCTATGTGCGTAAATCCTATCATGCGATCTTCTATCGCAGCGCCAGTGGCATCGTCGACCACGCAAAAACGGATTTGACGCTCGACAGCTATCTGAAGCTGATTAATCGGGACTACCGCTACACCGATTTTCCCAAGCACGCTACGTCACCGCTCTGGCAGCCGCCTGCGCCTCCCGCCGCGCTGCTGCATCCGCGCAGCGGGATTAAAATCGGTATCAGCATTTCTGCCGGGAATCGGGCCAAAACCATTCCTGCCGCCATCTGGCAGCAGCTGATGGCGTCGCTGGCTGAGCTGCCCTGCACCTTTTATGTCTTTGGTCCACCAGCCGAGCAGCCGTGGCTGGATGAATTACTGAGCCTGACCGGCCCGCAGGAGAATATTGTCAGCCTGATTGGCGCGCTGAAGCTGGAAGAGGTGCCATGGGCCATCTCGCAGATGGATTTTTATATTTCATCGGATTCCGGTAATGCTTATATTGCTGACGCCCGACAGATACCGGTCATTATGCTCTATGGCCCCTGTGAGATCAGGGAACAGCGCCCGGTTAATAATGTCCTGTTTATCGGACCGGACAATATCGCCGCATCGACCTTTGTTTTTGCCACGCGATTTAAGTTTGATCAGCCCGCTGAAAAATTATTCGGGCTGGATGCCGACAAACTGACTAGAATACAAACGTTTATTACTCATAATCTGGAATAGTGAAGCGTAATGGCAATTACCCCTCTTGCTGATGCCGTTCAGCAAAGTCAGCTGCTGGTCAACACGCTTGCGGATGCGGATGATAATCCGGTTCACGTTGCGTTTGGCATCAACCACGCTTACGCGCGTGGTCTGGGTATTACGTTGTTTTCACTTCTCAGCCATCACCCCGACACCGCTTTCCACGCCCATATTTTCTCTGACTCGCTGCAGGAAGAGGATGTGGAAAAGCTGCGCTCAATGGCGTCGGGCTATCGTCTGGCCATCACTCTGCATATTTTTAACAGTGCCTGGGTCGATCAGTTGCCGGCGGTCGGGCGCTATCCCAAAAGTATCCATTACCGCTTTCTGATCCCTGAAACGGTGGCGCGCTACAGCGATCGGGTAATCTACATTGATGCGGACACGCTGGTCGTCGGCGATTACTCTCCTCTGTTCACGCTGGATATCACGGACTACACGCTGGCAGCCTGCAACGACACCCCGCGTGCGCGTCATAACCAGTGCGCGCGACTCGGGCTGCAGCGCCATGACTATTTCAACTCCGGCTTTATGCTGATCAATATTCCACGCTGGCTCGCCAGGCAGACTACCGCGCGGATTACTGAGGTTCTGGTGACCCGGGGCGCAGCGTTCGGTTTTCCTGACCAGGATGCGCTGAATATTGTGCTGGAGGATGAGGTGCTGATCCTGCCGGATCGCTACAACTATATCTACGACATCATCGCGAACAAGGTCTGGGACCACTCCCGCGTACCCGCTGACACCGTGATGATTCACTACACCGGTAAGTGTAAGCCCTGGCATGCCTGGGCCGGCAGCGACCTGTCCCTGCTCTACTACAGCTATTACCAGCGCTCGCCCTGGGCTTCTCAGCCGCTTGATTTACCCAGACATTATAAAGAGATGAAGCGCTTTGCCCGTATCAAGTGGCATCAGAAGCAGTATGCAGAAAGCGTGAGCTGGATGATGCATTACGTCAGGCTCAAATTTTTTTAGTCAGCGCTCTCCACCTGTCAAACCGATCCGGGCGCGGTGACTGCCGCGCCGCCCTCTTCGTCAGTGCCCCCGCCGTTGTCTGCCAGATCCTTTTTAAAATGCTGCTGATAAACCCCAGGCACACTATGCTGTTTACCGGCGCGGCCGCGTTGCGTAAAAAAGAGGCAGATAGTGCATTATTACGCGCGCGCGTGGTTTTTCGTGAAGCAGGGAGGCGACACCGTTTTATAATCGTGGATTAATGTATGCCATTCTGCTGATTTGGAAATGATTTATGACGAGGCAACGCCCTTTGACAGTGAACAGAATGCTGGTGCAGATATTGTCATGAGTACTTCTCCTCTGCTGAGTATCATTACCCCGATGTACAATGCGGGCAGCATGTTTGATGAGTTCATGCAGGCACTGCTGGCGCAGACGCTGACCTCGCTGGAGATCATCATCGTCGATGATGGTTCTACTGACGGCTCAAGCGAGCGCGCTGACCACTATGCAGAACATCACTCCCACATTCGCGTGATTCATCAGGAAAATGGCGGCGTGTCGCGTGCCCGTAACGCCGGGCTGGCGATAGCGCGCGGCAAATATGTCACCTTTCCGGATGCGGATGACACCATGCAGCCCGGGATGTACCAGACGCTGGTGACGCTGGCGGAAACGGACAATCTGGATGCGGCACAGTGCAACGCCGAATGGTTTTTCAAACACAGCCAGCGGGTAAAACCCCTGATACCACTGGATCGCCTGCGCAGCACGCCGGTGCTGAGCGGCGCTGACTGGCTCAATACCGCGCTGAAAACCCGCCGCTATATGCATGTGGTCTGGCTGGGCATCTACCGCCGGTCGCTAATCGAGCAGCATCAGTTGCAGTTCGAGCCGGGCCTGCATCATCAGGATATTCCCTGGACCACCGAGTTTATGCTGCTGGCAAAACGCGTGCGTTACACCGATGCGGTGCTCTACCGCTACTATATGCATGACGCGTCGATCAGTAACCGCAAACGCACCGGCGAGCGCAACGTCGAATATCAGCGCCACTACCTGAAGATTGCGCGGCTGCTGGAAGAGATTAATATCCGCTATCGTGACCGCGTGCGGATCTACCCGTCGTTTCACGCTCAGGTGACGCATGAAGCGCTCAGTGTCTGCCATAGCGTGAGACGTGAGCCTGATGCCCGCGCACGCCAGGCGATCATCGCCGATCTGTTCGCGACCCGGACACACCGGCGCATGTTACGCAACGCCCGCGGCATTAAGCAGTGGTATCAGTTACTGCTGTGGCTGGGACGGCTCTATCGCTGGCGCGATAAATAACCCCTGAGGCTGGCTTTATCCTAAAAAGCGTTTGCCCTACAATCGGTTCACTGAAATCTGAGAACCTTTGTTTATGGCCAGCCTGACTCCAGCAAACATCTCTCCAAAACGTATTTTACTGATTAAGCTGCGCCATCATGGCGACATGCTGCTCACCACGCCCGCCATCAATGCGCTGCATGCGCGTTATCCGCAGGCCAGCATCGACGTGTTGCTCTATCAGGAGACACGCCCGATGCTGGAAGCGCATCCGGCTATCCGCCATCTGCACGTCATCGACCGGAAATGGAAGCAGGAGGGCACCTTGCGCAAGCTGGGCCATGAACGGGCATTAATCCGTGCCATACGTGACGCCCATTATGACCTGGTGATTAATCTGGCAGACCAGTGGCGTGCGGCGCTGATCACCCGGCTCTCCGCTGCGCCGGTGCGCATTGGTTTCGCCTTTAAAAAACGCGATAACGTCCTGTGGCGCTGGTGTCACAACCGGCTGGTCCCGACGCATAATCACAGCAGACTGCATACCGTTGAGCAGAACATGTCCGCCCTGGCCCCGCTCGGTATCAGCAGCGACAATGCGCGCGTTTCGATGCACTACAGTGACGCTGACCAGCAGATCGTGCTGACCCGCCTGTCAGAACATCAGGTGACCACCCCCTATATCGTGGTTCAGCCTACCTCACGCTGGGGCTTTAAATGCTGGGAAGAGGAGAGCGTGGCCGCCACGGTCGATGAGCTGGCACGGGCTGGACGGAAGGTGGTGCTGACCGCCGGGCCGGACAAACAGGAGCTGGCGATGATCAACCGCATCCGCGCGCTGTGCGCCTCGCCGGATGTCGTGTCGCTGGCGGGTCAGTTTACGCTGCCGCAGCTGGCGGCGCTTATCGATCACGCCACGCTGTTTATCGGGGTCGATTCCGCGCCGATGCACATGGCGGCAGCGCTGGAAACGCCCTGTATCGCCCTGTTTGGCCCGACCAAGCTGCAGCACTGGCGGCCATGGGGAAACAACAACCATGTCATCTGGGCGGGGGATTATGGCCCACTGCCCTCACCCGATTCTATCGACACCCGAACGGATCAGCGTTATCTGTCAGCCATTCCGGTGAAGGATGTGGTCGCGGCGGCGAGGAGCTTCCTGAATGAGTAAGTTAAGGCTGGCGATTGTCCGGCAGAAATACCGGCCGGATGGCGGTGCTGAGCGTTTTATCTCCCGTGCGCTGGAAGCCCTGGGCAGCGAACAGCTCGATCTCAACATCATTACCCGCAGCTGGCAGGGCACGCCCAATCCGGACTGGCATCTCCATATCTGTAATCCTGCAAAGCTGGGCAGGGTTTCCCGCGAGCGCGGCTTTGCCCGTGCCGCACGCGCCTGCTGGGAGCGTGAAAAGTTCGATATTGTGCAGAGTCATGAACGCATCGCTGGCTGTGACATCTTTCGCGCGGGTGATGGCGTGCATCGCGTCTGGCTGGAGCAGCGCGCCCGCATCGTCTCACCGTGGCAACGACTGAGCGCAACCCTCAGTCCCTATCATCGCTACGTTCTGCAGGCGGAAGCGGAGATGTTTAATTCGCCGACGCTGAAAGCGGTGATCTGCAATTCTGAGATGGTTAAGCGCGATATCCTGCGCTGTTTCTCACTCGACGCCGGAAAAATTCACGTCATCCATAACGCTATCGATGCCCGTCGTTTTCAGCCTGCCACGGAAGCGACCCGCCATGCGACCCGCCAGCAGCTGGGGCTGCCGGATGCGGCCACCGTACTGATTTACGTCGGTTCCGGCTTTGAGCGTAAAGGGCTGAAAGCAGCGATTCAGGCGCTGGCCGCCAGTGACCGTTACCTGATTGTGGTGGGTCAGGATAAACAGCTGCAGCGTTATCAGCAGCTGGCTAACCAGCTGAACTGCCTGGATCGCCTGCGCTTTGTTGGCGTACAGCAGGATGTGCAGCCGTTTTATCACGCGGCGGACGGCCTGCTGCTGCCCACGCTCTACGATCCTTTTCCTAACGTGGTGCTGGAGGCGATGGCCTGCGGCCTGCCGGTTATTACCAGCACCGGCTGCGGGGGGGCTGAGTTTATTACCGCCGGTCAGGAGGGCTTCGTCTGTGATGCGCTGGATATCAACGGATTAAATCAGGCCGTTTGCGCCATTCCGCCGCTGACGGAAGATTCACGCATGGGTGATGCGGCCCGGCGTAAAGTTGAACCCTATAGCCCGCAACGGCTGGCACAGGCGCTGACTTCGCTTTATCAACAGGTATTGAGTACCAACTGACAATCCGGGATGAGTGCATGCGGGGTTTCTGATAACATGCCGCCATCTGATTTTAACCTGTTTTTAGACGCGAACCTGCTGTAACGGTAACTATGACGACCATTTACACCGCATTGCTCTACTTTATTCAGCCACTGATTTGGCTGCGCCTGTGGCTGCGCGGTCGTAAAGCACCGGCGTATCGCAAACGCTGGGCGGAGCGCTATGGCTATTGCGTTGGCAAAGTGAAGCCCGACGGCATTGTGCTGCATTCGGTTTCCGTGGGGGAAACCCTGGCCGCGGTGCCGCTGGTGCGCGCGCTGCGTCATCGTTACCCGACCCTGCCGATTACCGTCACGACCATGACGCCAACCGGCTCTGAGCGTGCACAGTCAGCCTTTGGCAAAGATGTGCACCACGTCTATCTGCCTTACGATCTGCCCGGATCGATTAATCGTTTTCTGGACACGGTCAACCCCCGGCTGGTGATCATCATGGAAACCGAGCTGTGGCCGAACATCATCCGCATTCTGCATCAGCGTAACATTCCGCTGGTGATCGCCAACGCGCGTCTCTCAGCCCGATCCGCCAAAGGCTATCGCAAGCTGGGTAAATTCATGCGCAGGCTGTTGCAGAGCATCACGCTGATAGCAGCGCAGAATAGTGAAGATGGCGACCGCTTCCTGGAGCTGGGCCTGAAACGCTCTCAGCTGGCGATCACCGGCAGCCTGAAGTTTGATATTTCTGTCACGCCAGAACTGGCCGCCAGAGCCGTCACGCTGCGTCGCCAGTGGGCGCCACGCCGTCCGGTCTGGATTGCCACCAGCACCCACGAAGGCGAAGAGGCCATTGTGCTGGATGCCCACCGCCGCCTGCTGCAGACATTCCCTGATCTGCTGCTGATTCTGGTTCCGCGTCATCCTGAGCGCTTTAACGATGCGCGTGAACTGACCCAGTCGCGCGGCTTCAGCTTTATTCTGCGCAGCAGCGGCGAGATCCCCTCGGGCTCCACCCAGGTGGTCATCGGCGACTCGATGGGTGAACTGATGCTGCTTTACGGCATTGCCGATCTGGCGTTTGTCGGCGGCAGCCTGGTGGAGCGCGGCGGACACAATCCGCTGGAGCCTGCAGCGCACGCGATTCCGGTTCTGATGGGGCCACATATCTGGAACTTCAAAGATATCTGCGGCAAATTGCAGGAAGGCCAGGGACTGATTACTGTCACCGACGTGTTCTCGCTGGAAAAAGAGGTCACCAACCTGTTGCAGGATGATGACTATCGTCGTTATTACGGCCGTCATGCCGTGGACGTGCTGCACCAGAACCAGGGTGCGTTACAGCGTCTGCTCCAGTTACTTGAACCGCATTTACCTCCACGGGCTCACTGATGTCAGCACGCCAGCGTCTTTCAGTCGTTATGATCGCTAAAAATGAAGCGGAACTGCTGCCCGACTGTCTGGCTTCAGTCAGCTGGGCGGATGAGATTATCGTGCTGGATTCAGGCAGTCACGATAACAGTGCCGATATCGCCACGCAGGCTGGCGCGAAGGTCTACCACAGCGATGACTGGCAGGGGTATGGTATCCAGCGACAGCGCGCGCAGCACTATGCCACCGGCGATATGATTCTGATGATCGATGCCGATGAGCGCGTCACACCGGAACTGCGCGCGGCGATTGAGCAGGTGCTTATCGCGCCGCCGGGCCGCACGATTTACAGCCTGAGTCGCAGCAATCTGTTTCTGGGGCGCTTTATGCGCCACAGCGGCTGGTACCCTGACCGCGTGATGCGGCTCTATCCGCGCACCTTTCGCTACAATGATAATCTGGTGCATGAATCGCTGCAGCGTGACGGCGCACCGGTGGTGGCGTTACCCGGCGATTTACAGCATCTGACCTGCCGCGATCTGATCGCTTTTCAGCGTAAGCAACTGGCCTATGCCGAAGCCTGGGCCACGGAACGCCACCAGCGTGGTAAGCGTTGCGGTCTGTTCTCGCTGTTCGGTCATACGCTGGGCGCGTTTGTGAAAACGCTGCTGCTGCGCGCCGGTTTTCTCGACGGAAAGCAGGGCTGGATACTGGCGGTGGTCAACGCACAATATACCTTTAACAAATATGCCGCCCTCTGGGCGCTGAATCAGGCTGCGAAAAAAGGGCAGGTATGAGCACGAAAGCCATCTATCCCGGAACATTTGATCCTGTCACCCTTGGCCATCTCGACATCGTGACGCGGGCCGCACAGATGTTTGATCAGGTTATTCTGGCCGTTGCCGCCAGCCCCAGCAAAAAGCCGCTGTTCAGTCTGGAGGAGCGCGTGGCGCTGGCGAGTGAGATGATGGCCCATCTGCCCAACGTTAAGGTGGTAGGATTCAGCGACCTGATGGCCAATTTTGCGCGAGACCAGCAGGCGAATGTGCTGGTGCGCGGATTGCGTGCGGTGTCAGACTTTGAGTATGAAATGCAGCTGGCGCAGATGAATCGTCACCTGCTGCCGACGCTGGAGAGCGTTTTCCTGATGCCGTCTGAGGGCTTCTCGTTTATCTCCTCTTCGCTGGTCAAAGAGGTGGCGCGTCACGGCGGTGATGTCTCCGCCTTCCTGTCCGCGCCCGTCCATCAGGCATTGCTGGCTAAGCTGGCTTAGTGCTGGCAGCGGGGGCACCAGTAGGTGCTGCGCTGCCCATGCCTGCCGCTGATAATGGGTGTCCCGCAGGCCCGGCAGGGCTCACCTGCCCGGCCATAGACCTGCAGCTGCTGCGCAAAATAGCCCGGTTTACCGTCGCTCTGTAAGAAGTCCCGCAGCGTGGTTCCGCCCTGCTCAATGGAACGTAACAGCACCGCCTTGATGGTGTTGACCAGCAGCTCTGCTTCCGCCTGCGACAGACTGCCGGCGGCACGATCGGGCAGGATCCCGGCGGTAAACAGTGACTCGCTGGCGTAGATGTTGCCCACCCCCACCACGACTTTGTTATCCATCAGCCACTGCTTAATCACCGTTCGCTTGCCGCGTGACTTCTCAAACAGGTAAGCCGCGTCAAACTGGTCGCTCAGTGGCTCCGGTCCCAGATGCGCCAGCACGCTGCTGCCTGCCAGTTCGCTGCTCCAGAGCCAGGCACCAAAACGCCGCGGATCGGTGTAGCGCAGCACTTTGCCGTTGCTCATCACCAAATCAACATGGTCATGCTTCTCCGCAGGCCGCTCTTCCGGCAGCACGCGCAGGCTGCCGGACATGCCCAGGTGGATAATGATCCAGCCATGCGGCAGCTCCAGCAGCAGATATTTAGCCCGGCGCTGCACGCTGAGCACCGGCTGATCGCTCAGCGCATGGATCTCCTGTGAAACAGGCCAGCGCAGACGGGAATTACGCACCACGGCGTGAAGGATGGTTTCACCCACCAAATGCGGCTCAATACCGCGGCGGCTGGTTTCAACCTCTGGCAACTCTG
Source organism: Type-F symbiont of Plautia stali (assembly GCF_059731105.1). NCBI lineage: Bacteria > Pseudomonadati > Pseudomonadota > Gammaproteobacteria > Enterobacterales > Enterobacteriaceae > Type-F symbiont of Plautia stali. The sequence continues at coordinate 4,011,710 of NZ_AP035909.1, forward strand.
GCATACCCTCTCCTCAGCGTTTTACACAAACAAAAAACCCGGCCGGAGCCGGGTTTTTAGCAGAACACTAAAATTACTTAATTTTAGCTTCTTTGTAGATCACATGCTGACGTACAACCGGATCGAACTTTTTCAGTTCCAGCTTCTCTGGTTTAGTACGTTTGTTCTTCGTGGTGGTATAGAAGTGACCTGTACCAGCAGAGGAAACCAGCTTGATCTTCTCACGAATACCTTTAGCCATGATTCAGTTCCTTAGTACTCTTAGTACTTCTCACCACGGGCACGCATGTCGGCTAACACCGTATCAATGCCCTTTTTATCAATAATACGCATACCTTTTACAGATACACGCAGAGTAACGAAGCGCTTCTCGCTCTCAACCCAAAAACGGTGTGAGTGCAGGTTCGGAAGGAAACGGCGTTTCGTCGCGTTCATTGCGTGGGAACGGTTGTTACCGGTCACCGGACGCTTTCCAGTTACCTGGCAGACTCGTGACATGTCTATTCTCCAAAAATCAAATCAGCTCGAGCTTTAAAAATTAGGTTTTGGCCGCCTCGTCAGGCTTGCAGCCCGCCAGGCGAGTTCCATGGAACCCGCTAAGCTGGCCTAACCGCCAAACCCGAGATTCTCAAAGGTGGCGTAGTATACGCCGCTCAGCCCAAGTGCTCAAGTCCCGAACAGATAAAGATCCCGAATGATCGGGCAAAAAGCCGCCACCTGGCGCGAATTTTCCCGCTATCAGAGCCATCCCCGCTCAGCAAAGGAGACATATTCGCCATGACCTATCACCAGATGATCGAGCAGGCGGATGTCGAGAAGCTGGCAGGCTTCGCTGACTTTATGGGTTACCTGGCGGTCAGCCCGGCTCGGTTCCGCCATGCCCGACGGATGATTATGCGCCAGAATCAGCGCGGCGGCGTTGAGCTTCAGCGCCTCCCGGACGATCTCGCGTGGGTGCACTTCCACACTGTTAATCGACCCCGAGAACATTTTTTGTGCCCGCAGCACCCGGTGCTGATTATCCAGAAAGAGCGCCATAAAGATCTCGCGCTCCTGATGGGCTAATAAACTTTGCAGATACTGGCGGGTGATCTGGGGATTTTCCATCACGCTTTCGCGCGCCAGCTTGCTGGCGAAGAAACGCTTCGCCAGTTCGGCAATCGCGTGCAGCTGGGCCAGTTTGGCATCACCAACGCCTTTTATGTTACTGAAAGCCGCCTTGCCCGATGTCATCAGCTGATAAAGCGAGCCAAACTCCTGCAGCATCTGTCCGGCCAGCTCAATGACGTTCTGCCCGGGCGAGCCGGTGCGGAGAAAAATGGCCAGCAGTTCGGTATCGCTGAGGGCATGCGCGCCCAGCTTCTGCAGTTTTTCCCGTGGTCCACTGTTTTTCATGTCTGCTCTCCCTGAGATCAACCTCAGCATGACCCAGCCATGCCCGGGGTGCCATCAGCGCAGCCACAATCTTCGAGGCGGCTCGCAAACGCAGTCCGTGAAAAGGCGCATCCGCACTTTTGTGATAAAGTCCGTGCATTCGCCGCCCCGTGCGGCAGAGAGCTTAGTGAGGCCAACATCATGATGGGATTAGCCGGCAAAAAAATTCTTCTTGGCGTAAGCGGCGGCATTGCTGCTTATAAAACTCCGGAGCTGGTACGCCGCCTGCGCGATCGCGGTGCCGATGTCCGCGTCATGATGACGCAGGGCGCGAAGGCGTTTATTACGCCGCTCAGCTTACAGGCCGTCTCCGGCTATCCGGTGTTTGACGATCTGCTCGACCCGGCGGCGGAAGCCGCGATGGGTCACATTGAGCTGGCAAAGTGGGCCGACCTGATTGTACTGGCACCGGCGACGGCTGACCTGATAGCCCGTATCACCGCCGGTATGGCAAACGATCTGGTGACCACCGCCGTGTTAGCGACCGCCTCGCCCGTGGCCGTGGTACCCGCCATGAATCAGCAGATGTATCGCGCGGCGGTGACGCAGCACAACCTGGAGCTGTTACAGGCGCGTGGCGTGCTGATCTGGGGACCGGACAGCGGCAGCCAGGCCTGCGGCGATGTCGGCCCCGGCCGGATGCTCGATCCGCTGGCGATTGTGGACCATGCGGTCACGTGGGCCACCCCCGTCAACGATCTGCAACATCTCAACATTATGATTACCGCCGGTCCGACCCGTGAGGCGCTGGACCCGGTGCGCTACATCACCAACCACAGCTCCGGAAAAATGGGGTTTGCAATTGCCGCCGCCGCCGCCCGACGCGGCGCAACGGTTACGCTGGTCAGCGGCCCGGTCACGTTGTCAGCCCCTGCCGGCGTGCGGCGCATAGATGTCACCAGCGCGCTGGAGATGCAGGCCGCCGTGATGGGTGAGATAGATAAACAACATATTTTCATTGCAAGCGCAGCCGTGGCAGACTACCGGGCAGCCGATATTGCGGCCGATAAAATCAAGAAACAGGGCGGCGATGATACCGTCACGCTGAACCTGATAAAGAATCCCGACATTGTTGCCGGCGTCGCCGCACTTCAGGAAAACCGGCCATTCGTCGTTGGATTTGCTGCTGAAACACAGAATGTGGAAGAATACGCCCGGCAAAAACGGGTGCGCAAGAATCTGGATCTGATCTGCGCTAACAACGTCGCTCAAACCGGACAGGGGTTTAATAGCGACACCAATGCTCTTCACCTTTTTTGGCAGGATGGAGAAAAGCGCTTACCGCTCAGCGATAAGTCTCTCCTTGGCCAACAATTAATAGACGAGATTGTCAGCCGTTATGATGAAAAAAATAGACGTTAAAATCCTCGATGCGCGCGTCGGCAAAGAATTTCCGCTGCCGACCTACGCTACGTCAGGTTCCGCTGGGTTAGATTTACGCGCCTGTATTGATGATGTTCTCGACATCGCACCGGGCACCACGACGCTGGTTCCGACCGGTCTGGCGATTCATATTGCCGATCCCGATCTGGCTGCGGTCATCCTGCCGCGCTCCGGCCTTGGCCATAAGCATGGCATCGTGCTGGGCAACCTGGTCGGTCTGATTGACTCCGACTATCAGGGACAGCTGATGGTTTCCGTCTGGAACCGCGGTCAGGAAAGCTTCTCACTGCAGCCTGGCGACCGCATGGCGCAACTGGTCTTCGTTCCGGTAGTGCAGGCGGAATTTAATCTGGTAGAAGAGTTTGACGCCAGCCTGCGCGGCGAAGGCGGCTTCGGCCACTCAGGCCGCCAGTAACCCGTAATACCGACTTTCACTTACGCCCGTTATTTTTCCTCATCGCCATGAGACGCGTTCTTGTGGCAGATGCGTAGGTGTTGCCTGTTTCAGGTGAATTTCAGGGGTTTTTAAGGTCATGGCAGAAAAAAAAGTCGTGAAGCGAAATCGTCGTGAAGAGATTTTGCAGGCGCTGGCGCAGATGCTGCAGTCCGGTGATGGCAGTCAGCGTATTACCACAGCCAAACTGGCAGCCAACGTGGGCGTATCCGAAGCGGCGCTCTATCGTCACTTTCCCAGCAAAACACGGATGTTCGACAGTCTGATCGAGTTTATCGAAGACAGTCTCATTACCCGCATCAATCTGATCCTCAAAGATGAAAAAGAGACCATGACGCGCCTGCGTCTGATCGTGCAATTGATTCTGGGTTTTGGTGAGCGTAATCCGGGACTGACGCGCATTCTGACCGGTCATGCGCTGATGTTTGAGCAGGACCGGCTGCAGGGACGCATCAACCAGCTGTTTGAGCGGATTGAAGTGCAGCTGCGACAGGTCATGCGTGAGCGTAAAATGCGTGAGGGTGAAGCCTTTCAGGCTGATGAAGCACTGCTGGCGAGTCAGCTGCTGGCCTTCTGTGAAGGCTTACTGTCGCGCTATGTCCGCTCGGAGTTTCGCTTCAGTCCTACCGCAGACTTCGATAGCCGCTGGCCACTTATCGCGGCCCAGCTGGTCTGAGCAAAGGCGGGCATCACGCCCGCCCGTGTTAAATCCCGTACGCCTGCTGATAGGCACGCACCTGAGCCAGGTGATCGGCCATCTCCGGCTTCTCTTCCAGCCACGTAATCAGGTCTGCCAGCGTAATAATCGCCGTCACCTTACAGCCATAATCACGTTCCACTTCCTGAATGGCTGACATGTCACCGCGGCCACGCTCCTGACGATCAAGCGAAACCAGCACGCCCGCCAGCGTAGCGTTGTGCGCGCCAATGATATCCATCGACTCACGAATCGCCGTACCTGCGGTGATCACGTCATCAACCAGCATCACTTTGCCCTGCAGCGGGCTGCCCACCAGCAGGCCGCCTTCGCCGTGATCTTTGGCTTCTTTGCGGTTGAAGCAGTAAGGCACGTCGCGGTCATGATGATCGGCCAGCGCCACCGCGGTGGTGGTCGCAATCGGAATACCTTTGTAGGCCGGGCCAAAGAGCAGATCGAAATCGACAGCGCCATCCACCAGCGCCTGCGCGTAGAAGCGTCCCAGCAGCGCTAAATCCCGTCCGCTGTTAAACAGACCGGCGTTAAAGAAATAGGGACTTTTACGTCCGGACTTCAAAGTGAACTCACCGAACTTCAGCACCTGTTTGTTCAGGGCGAATTCAATAAACTGACGCTGCCAGGCTTTCATTTCTCACTCCTCAAATAAAGAAAAGGCGACTCTGTGGTCGCCTGTTACATCAACTGTTCAGTACCGCTTTCTGCGCCTGAATTAACTCCTCAATTCCGCCGCGTGCCAGCGCCAGTAGTGCCAGCAGCTCTTCATGGCTGAACGGCTCGCCTTCGGCGGTGCCCTGAACCTCAATCATGCGGCCATCTTCCATCATCACGACGTTCATGTCGGTTTCTGCGGCTGAATCTTCCACATACTCCAGATCGCACAGCGCTTCGCCCGCCACAATCCCTACGGAAATAGCGGCGACCATGCCTTTCATCGGATTGGCTTTCAGCTTGCCGCTGGCGACCAGTTTGTTCAGCGCGTCGGCCAGCGCCACACAGGCACCGGTGATGGACGCGGTGCGGGTGCCGCCATCGGCCTGGATCACGTCACAGTCGAGTGTAATCGTGAATTCCCCCAGCGCTTTCAGATCGACGGCGGCGCGCAGTGAGCGGGCAATCAGACGCTGAATTTCCAGCGTGCGGCCACCCTGCTTGCCTTTTGCGGCCTCACGCGCCATGCGGCTGTGGGTCGAACGCGGCAGCATGCCATATTCAGCTGTTATCCAGCCCTGGCCCTGCCCTTTAAGGAAACGCGGAACCCCTTCGTCTACGGAGGCAGTGCAAAGCACTTTCGTTTCGCCGAACTCCACCAGAACGGAACCCTCTGCGTGTTTGGTGTAATTGCGGGTCAATGTGACTGGACGCACCTGCTGTGCGCGACGGCCTGCTGGACGCATGGGTTATCTCCGGCTTGCTAATGATTGGCTGCGCATTATACGGACTTCCATGCCCGCTGTCTCTTGCGCTGGTCGGGCGCAGGCTCCAGATGAAATTCCGCGCCAGCTGTGGCTAAATGCGCGTTCCTTTCACTCTGATTAAAAAGACATATGGCCGCCATTCTTCATTTCCTGCTGGCGCTGGTGGTGATTTTCGCCCTTGCGCTGCTGGTCAGTCATGACCGTAAACAGATTCGCCTGCGCTTTATTATTCAACTGATTGTGGTGGAAGCCGCGCTGGGTTGGTTCTTCCTTCACTCCGCCGGAGGGCTGGCGCTGGTCAGTTCGTTCGCCGGCTTCTTTGAGACATTGCTGGGCTTCGCTGCACAGGGCACGGAGTTCGTGTTTGGCGGCATGAGCAAACAGGGGCTGGCCTTTATTTTCCTCGGCGTGCTCTGCCCGATTGTCTTTATTTCCGCGCTGATCGGCATATTGCAGCACTGGCGTATCCTGCCGCTGCTGATCCGTATTTTCGGGACGCTGCTGTCGAAAATTAACGGCATGGGTAAGCTGGAATCGTTCAATGCCGTCAGCACGCTGATTCTCGGTCAGTCGGAAAATTTTATCGCCTACAAAGGGATCCTCGGTGATATCCCGCCGCGCCGGATGTACACCATGGCGGCGACCGCGATGTCTACCGTGTCGCTGTCGATTGTCGGCGCCTACATGTCGATGATCGAAGCAAAGTATGTGGTTGCCGCACTGCTGCTTAACATGTTCAGCACCTTTATTATCCTGTCGATCATCAACCCGATGAAACAGCAGGATGAGCAGCCTATCGCCCTGGAAAAACTGCATGAAGAGCAGAGCTTCTTCGAGATGCTCGGCGAGTACATTCTGGCGGGTTTCAAAGTGGCCATGATCATCCTGGCTATGCTGATTGGCTTTATCGCCCTGATTGCCGCCGTTAATGCGCTGTTCGCGGCGCTGTTCGGGTACAGCTTCCAGCAACTGCTCGGTTATCTGTTCTATCCGCTGGCCTGGCTGATTGGCATTCCCAAAGCCGATGCCCTGCAGGCGGCCAGCATTATGGCGACCAAGCTGGTGGCAAATGAGTTTGTGGCGATGATCGAGCTGCAGAAGGTAGCGGCAGGTATGAGCGCACGCGGACTGGGGATTCTGTCGGTCTTCCTGGTCTCCTTCGCCAACTTCGCCTCAATCGGCATCGTGGCGGGAGCGATAAAAGGCCTGAACGAGACGCAGGGTAATGTGGTGTCCCGCTTTGGCTGGAAGCTGGTTTACGGCTCTACGCTGGTCAGCCTGCTTTCTGCGGCCTTTGCCGGTCTGTTTATCTGATGATGCAGGGGCGGTGGCTCTGCCGCCCCTTCGCCCTAGAACCCGACACAGACGGGCGCATCCACCCGCATGACCGACTCCTGATGAAAGCGTTTTTTATAGAGGCTGCGTAGCGCCTCAATATCATGGTTGATGGCGGGATCGATGCCGTGGATCAGCATCAGCGCTTTACTGTTTTCTCGTGCCAGCTTCCCGTTTTCCCCCAGCCACTGACCTTTAGCGTCATAGACCGACATGCCCGCTTTGAAGCGTGGCGTGACCTCATTGTCCACGAAGTTCATCCAGTCGAGTGAGCTGACCGTACCGCCATCGGGCTTACTCAGTCCAAACCACAAGGTGGTCTGCATCATCATGTCGCCACCCGCGCAGATCGGTTGCGGTTTAGTGGGTGCCGGATGGCGAGTCTGGCAACCTGACAGCAGCAGCGCCAGCATAACGGGAAGAGCAATCACGCGAGACATCGATCAGTAATCCTCACACAGGGGGTCAGTGGTCATCATAAGTGGCTGTCACTGAAGGCGTAAAGCGTTCGTTATTGCCCTGTGAGACGCTTATGCCTGTTATGCCGTGGCTCGCCTCGCTATACTTCACCCATCTTTCCGTAAAAGAGTGCCACTTATGATCCGCAGTATGACCGCTTATGCCCGCAGCGAAGCCAAAGGCGAATGGGGCAGCGCCGCCTGGGAGCTGCGTTCCGTGAACCAGCGTTATCTGGAAACCTACATCCGCCTGCCGGAACAGTTTCGCGGGCTGGAGCCGGTTATCCGCGAGCGCATTCGCCAGCGTCTGACGCGCGGGAAAATCGAGTGCAATCTGCGTTATGACGCCGATCCCAGCGCACAGGGCGAGCTGATGCTGAACGAAACGCTGGCAAAACAGCTGGTTCAGGCCGCTAACTGGGTCAAAATGCAGAGCGATGAAGGTGCGATTAATCCGCTGGATATTCTGCGCTGGCCTGGCGTGATGTCTGCCCAGGAGCAGGATCTGGATGCCATCAACACGCAGTTATTGCAGGCGCTGGACAATGCGCTGGATAACTTCGTTGCAGCTCGCGAAAGCGAAGGCACCGCGCTGAAAGCGATGATTGAACAGCGTCTGGAAGGCGTTTCACAGGAAGTCAGTAAGGTTCGCGCACAGATGCCTGAAGTGATCAAATGGCAGCGCGAGCGCCTCGTCGCTAAGCTGGAAGATGCGGAAGTCCAGCTGGAAAATAATCGCCTTGAGCAGGAGCTGGTGATGATGGCGCAGCGTGTTGACGTCGCTGAAGAGCTGGATCGTCTGGATGCGCACGTTAAAGAGACTTACAACATCCTGAAAAAGAAAGAGGCCGTGGGCCGTCGTCTCGATTTCATGATGCAGGAGTTTAATCGCGAATCAAACACGCTGGCGTCAAAATCGATTAACGCCGATATCACCGCTTCAGCCATTGAGCTGAAAGTGCTGATCGAGCAGATGCGTGAGCAGATTCAGAATATCGAGTAATTTCCACTCCCATCCATGAATATCCATAAGTCCATGTTAAATGGGCTTTTAAATAGGTCCTGAGTTCCGGTTAATTCAGCAGGAAAAACCGAATCAAAATGAAAAGTGAGACACACACCACTTCACTTTCTCAATTATGCCGTTTAACATTGCAGGGATCGGTTCTATCTTTAGAGTGGTAGCTTTATGAACTGAACTGTAATAAACAAGGGTTCAGTTTTTACAGATGTAGCGATTCTGAAAGTTTTAATTATATTAAAATAGAGTACGAAATATTGATATCACAAGGAGGTTATCATGTCAGTATTAACGTTGCCTGCTACGATCTATCAAACAAAGCATAAGTTTAACGATTATAGTACTGATGATATGAAGTGTGGTGATCTTACTGAGAAGCAACTCAGAGGCGATTTGGGTCTGGATGATGTTTCTGAAGTGGTTGATCCCTGGACTGGAAAAGAAGTATCAATCTTCAACTCATTCCGGGATACCCGTCAAAAATCCAGAGCAGAGATGGCTGAACTTCTTTTCAATGAGTTTCTTCGTGTTTCTATGCCTGCATATTATCTTGGACAGCATCAAATATTCAACAATCTCGTAAAGCATCTTTATCACGGCAATGGAAAAAGCTATTCCAGCCCCTTTCTGGATAGGGCATATGAGAGTTTAATATTGAATGGTAAATCCTCTGCATCTTCACCTCTTTCAATTATCCAGGCAATCCTGGATAAGTTTGCCAATGATTCAAAAAATGGCTTATCTGATGATGCTAAAAATGCATTAACTGTGGGAATAAGTAAATCAAGACTTCCCAGATTCAACAGATGGGCTGATAGCTTTAATGGTTTAGGCATGTCAATACATGATATATATGCTACGAATATACAACTCACACAACTGGATATAACTGATAGTGGTTATGTAGCTAAAGTAACTTTTACAGGACAAGATCATTTTGGTCTCGACAAAACAGATATCACAAGTATGAAGTTTCATTATATAAGAGCATTTCGTATCTGGTTTGTACTTCAACGATGGGAAAAGTTCGCCTACAAACCCTTTTTTACAAATATGAAAGCAGTATTAGAAATTAGTGGCCGGAGGAATCGATGAGAACCAGAAAAATTTTAATCTCCATATTTTTATTAATCTTACTTTCTTTTTTTTACTTAATGTTTTTTAACTCTCCTAAAATTATCGCTATTCACGGCTCGGGTGTTAACAGAGAACTGTTAGCTGAAAACATCCCTTTCACTGATAGTAATAAAATAAAATGGTGGGATAACAATGGTGTTAAAACCATCTCTTCGCCTGAAACTTACAATGTTTCAATCTGGAACTTTAACGGTAAGTATCAAAAGCTTGCCCCTAAGAACTCTGGCTTATTTCCAGATCATGATATTGATTACTTGTTTTGCTTCGATGACATGAAGACAAAAGAAAATTGTATAGACAAATCAAACTGGCTCATGGACATTACTAAAACTAAGGATGGCTACACTTACTATCGTTTTGATGGTGAATCTTACTATCGAAAACCTTCTGGTGAACTCATCAAGGGTGAACGATTTACGACCACCATTAGAGCCTTAAGATGACCAGATAGTCACTGCAAAAAATGGAGGGGTTAATTGAGGAGTGAAACTTTAACTATCCATATAAATCAAATTAAGTAATTGAAAATTAATGATATTTAAATATTAATCAACGTTCAGATTCTTAATGTCACGTAAGCCTTTATTCGATGGAAAGTGAGTAAGCGTCAGCGATGGCAGCTTACTCACTTTTTGTACAGGGTGGGCTGAGATGTAGTGGCATACAGAAGGATCGTGCTGCTTAAGTGCCGCGGGATTTCGTAAAGATAGATAAATAATCATTTCCGGACTGTTCCTGAACGGTCGTTTGTCACGTTTTCCCTTTCAGGGGCATGCCTCCTAATGCACTGAATTAAAAATACTTTTTCACAAAAAACCCGTCTGAACACCCTCAATGCGCTCGTTCCATGAAACTGGTCAATCCTGTGGAGTCAGTAGTTTCCCTTTCTTTGAAGGCACTTTTTGATAAAGTGCTGGTCGAAATCAGTACAGCTGTAGCGCCTGGAGACTTTATGGAAGTGTTCTTTATGCGATGCATCCATTTATCTCATGAAGGTTTTAATGAAAAACACCGGAAAATTTAGCAGCTCGCTGCTGCATCCGCGTTATTGGTTTACCTGGTTTGGTCTTAGTGTGCTGTGGCTCATCGTCCAGCTTCCCTACCCTCTTCTTATGCGTCTGGGTGCCGGTGCAGGCAAGATCTCCCGTCATTTCCTGCAGCGTCGCGAGCGCATCACTCGCCGGAATATTGAACTCTGCTTTCCGGGCATCAGTGAAGAAAAAACAGAGGCGATGATCGCCGGCAATTTTGCCTCACTGGGCATGGCACTGGCAGAAACCGGTATCGCATGGTTCTGGTCCGATCGCGCCGTAAGGCGTCTGTTTAATGTCACCGGGATGGCAAATCTTCATGCGGCGCAGAACGAAAAGCGTGGTGTGATGCTGATTGGCGTGCACTTTATGTCGCTGGAACTGGGCGGTCGCATCAGCGGTCTCTGCCAGCCGATGATGGCGATGTATCGCCCGCATAACAATCAGGCAATGGAGTATGTACAGACCCGGGGTCGGATGCGCTCAAACAAAGCGATGATCGACCGTCGCGACCTGCGCGGTATGGTGCATGCGCTGAAACAGGGTGAATCAGTCTGGTTCGCACCGGACCAGGATTACGGCCCTAAAGGCAGCACCTTTGCGCCACTGTTTGCGGTAGAAAAAGCCGCCACCACCAATGGGACATTTGTCCTGTCGCGTCTGGCGAAGCCCGCGATGGTGCCGATTATGCTGATCCGTAATCCCGATAATTATGGCTACCACCTGATCATTGAACCGATGCTGGAAAACTACCCGCATACGGATGAGGCAGCGGCCGCGGCTTATATGAATAAAGTCATTGAGAATCAGATCCTGCGAGCGCCCGAGCAGTATCTCTGGCTGCATCGTCGCTTCAAAACCCGGCCACCGGGCGAAGCATCGCTCTACGTCTGAATTAACGGATAAAGCAGGCCACGCGCCTGCTTTATTTTTTCAGCTTCTCCTTCCTGCAGTCTGGCGTTCGCGCCTTCTTCCGGTTCCCTGTCGGGCTTTGCTTAACCTGTTCCTGTCATTTCTGTTGTCCGGCCTCACGCGGCGAGTGGGCAGACTGGTATCAGATCGTTAATTCAGCAATCATAAACACCCTTATTACCTCAAGGCCGGACCTTCATATGGATATCAACGATAAACAGCAGTGGCAGCGTCCGCTGATTGATGACCGCCTCACCCCCTATATTGAAGTGGATGCAGCGCGACTGGAGCAGAACCTGCAGCAAATGCAGCAAAAAGCACAGGCGGCCGGCATTGCGCTTCGCCCTCATATCAAAACGCATAAAAGCGTCTGGATTGCTCAGCAGCAGCTTGCGCTCGGCGCACAGGGCGTCACCGTTTCTAAACCCAGCGAAGGCATCACCTTCATTCAGGGTGGCATTCGCAATCTGCTGTTAGCCTATCCGGTGGTACAACCACAGAGCGTGGCAGAATTACTGCGTCTCGCCGTGCAGCACCAGGCGAAAGTCACACTGATTGCGGACAGACTACAGGGTGTGGAGGCGATAGCTGCGGCCTGGCAGCAGCAACCGCAATGCGAACTGGCGGTGGCGATTAAAGTTGATGTCGGTTTACACCGGATTGGCGTTAATCCTGAGAGCGATGAAGCTGTGGAGATAGCGCAGGCGTTGCAGGACAAAGGGTTACGTTTTGCCGGACTGGTGTCGCATGCCGGTCACGCTTATGGTGCCGGTGATGCCACGGCCATTGCTGAGATTGCCCGACAGGAAATGGCCCTGATGCAGCGACTGCAGTTAAAGTTGCAGGCTGCCGGGTTTAATGACTGCCCTGTTTCTGTCGGCTCAACCCCGACCGCACTGGCGGCAGATATTGCGCCCGGCACCAGGGAAATCCGGCCCGGCAATTATGCCCTGCTGGACCTGACCGCCTGCCGTCTCGGTTTAAGCTGCGTCGATCAGCTGGCAATGAGCGTGATTACCCGTGTGGTCGCGGTGAACGATCACTTTGTGATTGTGGATGCAGGATCAAAAATGCTGAGTTCGGATAAAGGGCCGCACGGCACCAATGCCAGCGGCTTTGGCATTGCCGTGGATGAAGCAGGTCAGACCTATGAGGTTACGAAACTATCGGAAGAACATGGGTTCCTGCTTTATCAGCATCATCGCCCTGAAGTCGGCACGCTGCTGCGCATTTTCCCCAATCACAGTTGCGCCGTAATGGCCCAGTCAGATGGCTTTGTTCTGCGTCACGCCACCGGCCAGAGTGAAGAGCAGGCGGTGTCTGCGCGCGGTAACTTCATCTGAATCCGTTGCAGACAGCACCTTACGCTGTCTGCGCCCTGTACGAAACCCTGCCAGCACCACACTTCTGTCGTTACAACGTTTTAACATACCGGTGGCCGTGCTTTAATGCTTTTTTGCTTCTCCCCCGGAGGTTATATGCTCTCCTCGCGCACGCTGAGCCTGACGATTCCGCGCCACTGGTTAGATCTCTATGAAACCATCTGGAAGCCCGAATTTTTTCCTAAGTGGGCTTCCGGCCTGACGCACAGCGCGTTAGAACCTGATGGCAATCGCTGGCGTGCTAAAGGCCCGCAGGGAAATGTGAAGCTCCGTTTCTCGCCCCATAATCCGTTTGGTGTGATGGATCACTGGATTGATAGCGGCTCTGGCAGAGAGATTTACGTGCCTATGCGCGTGATAGCGAATGAACAGGGCGCCGAAGTGATGGTGACAGTCTATCGCCAGCCATTTACCTCTGATGAGAAATTTAAGCAGCATATTGAATGGGTTAGCAACGATCTGGAAAAACTTAATCATTTGCTGACTCAGTAAATCAATAACTTAGCGCGATTTCTTTCTGTAGTTATGGCTGGCCGGTAATGAAAAAAAAACAGAAAAATTTGCGCGAATAAAGCATAAAGCACTTATCTGATTGATGACCGCGCCTTCACCATTAGTAACAACCCTGCTTAAGCTTCCCTTCCAGGAAAATTCCTGGGAAAACCCTGTCAGAAGCAGGGATTCCCCGGGATTTCAGGGCTTTTAATGTCTCCTGCATGTTTTGATTGTTTCCTGCACACATTAATCCTTAATCGGCGTTTATTATGCCACCACTGAGGATTTAATATTTATCATGCACAAAGTGAAACCATTTATTTCTGCGGCCCCGTTATCAGACTTTTCTTATGGTGTTAAATTAAATAAAACAATGTATAAATCATTTCACACACAGCAATACCCATAATGATAAAGCAGTAAAAAGTCATGGACCGCTCAGCGAATCTTTAAATGAAAGCGTTGAGTTTGCCGCAAGGATGCTGGCAGGGGAATATAAAACAACAACAGGATTTATTCGTGATCTGGCGGAATTCTTTGTGACAGCAGGGAATTCCGCCATGACACGAAACAGGGACTTTACCAGGGATACTTTCCAGGATTATTTAAAGCAGCACATAATAACAGGGCAAGCCTGATAAATTTTTCCAGGACTCCGCTCAGAAAGAATTGCACTCATTAACGGTGTCACAGCAATCATCTCTTGCCGTTGCACAAAGACAACATTCTCACAGAGTCGCCGGACTCTAACGAGTATATTATGGCAATACGCGAAAGCAGTCTTAATAGCGCAAAATGGTCTCTGCTCTCTTCCATTAAAATTATTGGCATCGGCGTTCTGCAGCTTTCGTTGCTGGCGCAGATTCTGCAGGCAAACGAACTTAACCTGCTGGCGATCGCCGTGATTGCTCTGCTGGCTATCGATACGCTGGCCGATCGGGGCTTCTCAAACTCACTGATCCGTTGCTGCATGCTCTCGATCAATGATCTGTCCATCCTTTACTGGGGGAATGTCCTGGTGGGTGTGGCAATATTTGGCCTGCTTTTTTCTGGCAGCCATCTGCTCAGTAACCTGTTTGATCAGCCCGAGCTGGCATTAATGCTACAGATGGTCTCCGTGGTCTTTATTATTATTCCACAGGGCCAGCATTATCGTGCGATATTACAGCGCGAAAAACAGTACACCCGTATCGCCTTTGCGGAAACATCGTCAGTACTGGCCGGACTGGGCGTGACCTTATTTACCGTCTGGCTGACACCTTCCGTATTATGTGCAATCTGGGGTTATCTGGCGATGGCGTCTATTCGCATGCTGATTTACTGCTACTACGGTCGTTCATGGTTCCAGCCAGAATATCGTTTTAGTCTGAATGCCTTTGCTAAAATTCGTGCAAGAAACAAATAATATAATAAGTCTGTAAGGTGGGCTCTGAGCATCCGAAACGATGCGTTGGCGTGCTGTTAACCAGCACGCCTTTCTTTTTTATTGCGCCGGATATCTTTTCCCTCTGACCGGTTATTTCCTCTATCCTCACCTCTGCTTATTCTTTCCTGTCCGGATGAATCTCCACCGGGTAGCGAAAAAGCCTTTGCGGTCACGACGTCCCCCGTTCTGCGTAAGCGCAATCCGGACAGAAACCTGCCCCGGATCTCTGCGCCTTCATCTCAGATTTTCTCATGCGTTCAGCTCAGTCCGCTCGTCAGAGAGCCTTTATATGCTGACGCCATCGCTGGCTGGTATAAACTGCGCTCATACCGGACGCCGCTCGCCAGAAAATCTCAGTCGCTGGCGCTAAGGTAATGCCGTAGCCTTGTCGCCGTCTCACTGGAGCCTGCTATGTTACTGACTGTTCTCTACATCATTGGTATTACCGCCGAAGCCATGACCGGCGCGCTGGCGGCCGGTCGCCGCAAAATGGATCTGTTCGGCGTCATTATTATCGCCTCGGTGACCGCCATTGGCGGCGGGTCGGTGCGCGATATTCTGCTCGGTCACTATCCGCTGGGCTGGGTGAAGCACCCTGAATACATCATGATCGTTGCGGCAGCAGCGGTGGTGACGACATTCGTGGCTCCCCTGATGACGCACCTGCGCAAAGTGTTTCTGGTGCTGGATGCGCTGGGCCTGGTGGTCTTCTCCATCATTGGCGCACAGGTTGCGCTGGATTCCGGACATGCCATGATTATTGCCGCCATCAGCGCGGTGATTACGGGTGTCTTCGGCGGCGTATTGCGCGACATGTTCTGCAATCGCATTCCGCTGGTGTTTCAGAAAGAGCTCTACGCCGGTATCGCCTTCGCCTCGGGCTGGATGTATATCCTGCTGCTGAAAACAACCCTGGCGCATGAAGCCGTCATCATCATTACTCTGCTGTTCGGATTCCTTGCGCGCTTACTGGCGCTGCGCTTCCGTCTCGGTTTGCCCATTTTCAACTATCCCCATCCCGAGCATTGAGGAAGCGGGGATGTTCTGCTGCTGCAGGAACGCGATCACGGCCTGCAGCCGGGCATCATGAAACTGCGCAACGAGGCGCCGGGCCAGTGCTGCGCCCACACCTGGCAGGGTCTGCCAGGCCATCACATCCCGCTGCGTTAAGCTTTCCCACTGCCTGTCGGGCAGCGTGTTCAGCGCCTTGCGTGGTAGCGAAACGCCTGACGCCGCCACCCAGCGGCGAAGGGGCTGCTGGCGGGTGAGATTAAAGCGGTGCCAGATCGCCATTGCCCGTTCCGGAGAGAGGCCTGTTGCGGCGGCGATCTGTTCCGGTGTTAACGTCAGCCAGCCAAAGAGGTGCGTCATTGCGCCGCTTTCCAGTAAGCGCAGCCAGGTGCTGCGCTCTACGCCCGGAATATTCAGCACCGCTTTCTGGCTGAGCCAGCGTAATTTTGCCAGCAGCTGTTTCTGACATGCGGCACTGAAGGTGAAACAGCTCAGCGGCGTATAGCGCGCCGCATCGGGAGGCTGAGGGTAGTGCCTTTCTGCCACGCGCCAGATCACCCGCTCCAGCCGGGGAATACCCTGGCCCGCCAGGCTCAGCGTAATCAGATCGCCTGCAACGATGTCCATCTCCTGCCAGCGACGCAGCGATCCGACGCTGACCCGTCTGACGGTCTTATCATCCAGCTGAACCGGCTGCAGATTGAGAACCGCCGCGATTTTCCCGGTCCGGCCGATGGAGAAATCGACCGAAAGCACTTCCGCGCTCACTTCAGGAGGATCATATTTCCAGGCAACGGCCCAGCTCCCCTCGCCCGGCAGCCAGTTTTTACCCGCAGGTCGCCGGGCCTGATGTACCACCACACCGTCAGTCACAAAAGGCAGCGCAGCATAGAACCAGCGCGTTCGCCAGGCGGCGACATCCTCTTCGTCGTTTACCCGGTGACTCCATTTTTCCGCCACACCCAGTCCCCAGCGGCTGAGTTGCTGCAGGCGTTCCGTCATTGCGGCGGGACCATCGGGCCAGGCCCAGATAAAGATATTGAGCGACTGCCGCAGCGGAGCCCGCGTTTTGCTCATCATGGCACCCGCCACCTGAGCGCGCGCATTCCTGCCGCCATCCGTTGCCTGCTGATGACCGGTCATCGACAGGAAGAGCTCACCCTGCAGCACCACCTCGTCAAGGCGGGTGTCGATATGCTGTGGGATCGCCGGAATCTCAGCGGCTTTACTCAGCCACTCTTCACCGCGTAAGCCATCGCCGCGACTCAACAGGGAAACCAGCCGGCCCTGGCGATAAACCAGCGAAACAGCAATGCCATCGACTTTCGGCTGTACCCAGAGATCGTGCCGTCCCTGCATCCAGTAGGCCAGAGCCAGCTTGTCCCGCAGCTTTTTCACGCCGGTATGCGCAACCGGATGCAGATGTTCTCCCTTGTTCGGCAGTTGCGGTGTATAAGCAGGCAGCGAAGGACTGAAGCAATGCTGCCAGTGATTCAGGCGCTGCTGCAGCGCATCGTAATCGCTGTCCGCCACCGGGCTCTGCCCCTGCTGATAGTAGGCCTCGTCCCAGTGTTGCAGCTGCTGCTGCAGGCGAGCGATCTCTTTCTCCGCCCGGATGGGGGTCCAGACAGGACACAGGGCGCTGTGCGCCGGACAGAGGACGAACCCCAGCGCCACCCCAAACAGCCTCCAGCCAACTCCTTTCATCTTCTCTCTCCTGAGGTTTTGTGGCATTCAACCTCAGGCCATCAGCAGCAGCCAGCGGCAATGTACAAAGATGGAAGAGAGGCTGTCGTCATCTGCCCGCTATTGCAGCGGCACGACAGGTCATTGCGTCAGGATGCGCAAAAACTGGCGATTGCCGCTGCGCAAACGCTGCGTGGCAACCGGAAGCTGTGTATACTGTGCAGGAAATCGACTCCGCTTTTAATCAATTCAAAAAAACCATGGCTCAAGGCACGCTCTATATTGTTTCTGCTCCCAGCGGCGCAGGTAAATCCAGCCTGATTCAGGCACTGTTAAAGACCCAGCCGTTGTATGACACGCAGGTCTCTGTTTCGCACACGACGCGCGGTATGCGTCCGGGTGAAACCCATGGCGAACACTACTTCTTTGTTGAAAAACATGAATTTGAGCGGATGATTGAGGAAGAAGCTTTTCTCGAACACGCCAAAGTTTTCGACAATTACTACGGCACCTCACGTCAGGCAATTGAGCAGGTGCTGGCGACCGGCGTGGATGTTTTTCTCGATATCGACTGGCAGGGCGCGCAGCAGATTCGCGCGAAAATGCCCGGCGCACGCAGCATCTTCGTTTTGCCGCCGTCGAAAGAAGAGCTCGATCGCCGTCTGCGCGGTCGTGGCCAGGACAGCGAAGAGGTCATCACGCGCCGCATGGCGCAGGCCGTCGCGGAAATGAGCCACTACGCCGAATATGACTATTTAATTGTGAATGATGATTTCGATCTGGCGCTGTCCGATCTGAAAACCATCATTCGCGCAGAACGTCTGCGCATGGCACGTCAGAAGGCGCGTCACGATGCTTTAATCAGCAAACTGTTGGCAGTCTGA
This sequence comes from Type-F symbiont of Plautia stali, assembly GCF_059731105.1. Classification (NCBI taxonomy): domain Bacteria; kingdom Pseudomonadati; phylum Pseudomonadota; class Gammaproteobacteria; order Enterobacterales; family Enterobacteriaceae; species Type-F symbiont of Plautia stali. The sequence goes on from NZ_AP035909.1 coordinate 4,029,892, forward strand.
ATACAGTTTCAGTATGATGCGCAGTCATTTCTTCATCTGTGGAGTAGCACACCTATGGCACGCGTAACCGTTCAGGACGCAGTAGAAAAAGTTGGTAATCGTTTTGACCTGGTGTTGGTCGCTGCACGTCGTGCACGTCAGATGCAGGTTGGCGGTAAAGATCCGCTGGTTCCGGAAGAGAACGACAAACCTACCGTTATCGCTCTGCGCGAAATCGAAGAAGGTCTGGTCACCAATCAGATTTTAGATGTGCGTGATCGTCAGGAACAGCAAGAGCAGGAAGCCGCTGAGTTACAGGCCGTTACCGCTATCGCTGAAGGTCGTCGTTAACAGCCACCTGCAGGTCGCCCTTGTATCTGTTTGAGAGCCTCAATCAACTGATTGAAAAATACTTGCCAGAGGAGCAGATCAAGCGCCTCCAGCAAGCCTACCTTGTCGCACGTGATGCCCACGAGGGACAGACACGCTCCAGCGGTGAGCCTTATATCACCCATCCGGTTGCCGTGGCCTGTATTCTGGCGGAAATGAAGCTCGACCATGAGACCCTCATGGCCGCGCTGCTGCATGACGTCATCGAAGATACGCCTGCCACTTACCAGGACATGGAACAGCTGTTCGGTAAAAGCGTGGCGGAACTGGTCGAAGGCGTTTCCAAGCTGGATAAGCTGAAATTCCGCGACAAGAAAGAGGCGCAGGCAGAGAACTTCCGCAAGATGATTATGGCGATGGTGCAGGATATCCGCGTCATTCTCATCAAGCTGGCTGACCGCACCCACAATATGCGCACCCTGGGGTCATTACGCCCGGACAAACGTCGCCGCATCGCGCTGGAGACGTTAGAGATTTACAGTCCGCTGGCGCACCGCCTGGGTATTCACCATCTGAAAACGGAGCTGGAAGAGCTCGGTTTTGAGGCCCTCTATCCGAACCGCTATCGGGTGATTAAAGAGGTGGTGAAAGCCGCGCGCGGTAACCGTAAAGAGATGATCCAGAAGATTCTTTCTGAGATTGATGGCCGTTTACAGGAAGCGGGCATCCCCTGCCGCGTCAGCGGCCGTGAAAAGCATCTTTACTCGATCTACCGCAAAATGACGCTGAAAGAGCAGCGTTTTCACTCGATTATGGATATCTACGCCTTTCGCGTCATCGTGAAAGACCTGGATACCTGCTATCGCGTTCTGGGCCAGATGCACAGCCTCTATAAGCCGCGTCCGGGTCGCGTGAAAGATTACATCGCCATCCCCAAAGCTAACGGCTATCAGTCGCTCCATACCTCCATGATTGGCCCGCACGGCGTGCCGGTTGAAGTGCAGATTCGCACCGAGGATATGGATCAGATGGCGGAGATGGGGGTTGCTGCGCACTGGGCCTACAAACAGGCGGGCGAAAGTGGCACCACCGCACAGATTCGCGCCCAGCGCTGGCTGCAAAGCCTGCTGGAGCTGCAACAGAGTGCGGGCAGCTCATTTGAATTTATTGAGAGCGTGAAGTCCGATCTCTTTCCTGACGAGATCTACGTCTTTACGCCTGAAGGCCGCATTGTGGAACTGCCCACCGGCGCGACGCCGGTGGACTTCGCCTATGCGGTTCATACCGATATTGGTCATGCCTGCGTCGGCGCGCGCGTCGATCGCCAGCCTTATCCGCTGTCGCAGCCGCTGACCAGCGGGCAGACGATTGAGATCATTACCGCTCCAGGCGCCCGGCCTAACGCCGCCTGGCTTAACTTCGTCGTCAGCTCCAAAGCCCGTGCCAAAATCCGTCAGCTGCTGAAGAATCTTAAGCGCGAAGACTCGGTCAATCTGGGCCGCCGTCTGCTCAGCCATGCGCTGGGCGGCAGCCGTAAACTGGCTGAAATCCCGGCTGAGAATATCCGCCAGGAGCTGGATCGCATGAAGCTGACCTCGCTCGACGATCTGCTGGCCGAGATCGGTCTGGGCAACGCGATGAGCGTGGTGGTGGCGAAGAACCTGCTGCAGGCTGACAACAAAACGATCAGCAACAGCAAACGCGGTAAGCTGCCGATCAAGGGCGCTGATGGCGTATTGATTACCTTCGCCAAATGCTGCCGCCCTATTCCTGGTGACCCGATTGTGGCCCACGTCAGCCCCGGAAAAGGGCTGGTGGTGCATCACGAATCCTGCCGGAATATTCGCGGCTATCAGAAAGAGCCTGAAAAATTCATGCCGGTCGAGTGGGACAAAGTCACCGAGCAGGAGTTCGTGGCGGAGATCAAGGTCGACATGTTTAACCATCAGGGCGCGCTGGCTAACCTGACGGCGGCGATTAATACCGCCGGCTCGAATATTCAGAGCCTGAATACCGAAGAGCGCGATGGCCGCGTTTACAGCGCCTTTATCCGCCTGACCGCCCGTGACCGCGTCCATCTGGCCAACATTATGCGGAAAATCCGCGTGATGCCGGATGTGATTAAAGTCCACCGTAACCGTAATTAGTGCATGAACGATCAACGTTTTGCCCGGATTCAGGCGATGCTGGCACTGCGCCAGCACGATCTCACGGTCTGTATGGAGCAGGTGCATAAGCCGCACAATGTTTCTGCAGTGATCCGCACGGCCGACGCCGTGGGCATCCACGAAGTGCATGCGGTCTGGCCCAGCCAGCGGATGCGCACGCAGGCTTCTGCCTCTGCCGGCAGCAACAGCTGGGTGAAAGTGGTCACCCATCCCACCATCGGCGATGCCGTAAAACAGCTTAAACAGCAGAAGATGCAGGTTTTAGCGACCCATCTCTCTGCGGATGCCGTTGATTTCCGCGAGATCGATTACACCCTGCCGACCTGCATCCTGATGGGACAGGAAAAAACCGGGATTACCGAAGAAGCACTGGCGCTGGCCGATCGGCAGATCGTTATTCCGATGGTGGGGATGGTTCAGTCGCTGAATGTCTCGGTCGCCTGCGCGTTGATCCTGTACGAAGCACAGCGGCAGCGGCAGAATGCGGGGCTCTATCTGCGCGACTACAGCCTGCTGGACGAAGAGGAACAGCAGCGCCTGCTGTTCGAAGGCGGATTCCCGGTGCTGGCACGCGTCGCCAGACAGAAAGGGTTGCCTTATCCGCGCATCAACGCTCAGGGTGAAGTCGACGCCGATCTCAGCTGGTGGGCGACGATGCAATCGACCGGTAAAAGACGATGAAAGGCCGTCTGCTGGATGCCATCCCGCTCAGTACCCTGACCGGCGTCGGTGCCAGCCAGGCAGCAAAGCTGGCCAAATTAGGCCTGCACACCATCCAGGATCTTCTGCTTCATCTCCCGCTGCGCTACGAAGATCGCACTCAGCTCTATGCCATTAACGATCTGCTGCCTGGCATCTGGGCCACCGTAGAAGGCGAAGTGCTGCACACGGATATCACCTTTGGTCGCCGCCGGATGATGGTCTGCCAGATCAGCGATGGCAGCGGCGTGCTGACCATGCGCTTCTTCAATTTCAATGCCGGTATGAAGAACAACCTGTCGCCGGGTCGTCACGTTACCGCCTATGGTGAAATCAAGCGCGGCCAGCGTGGTGCTGAGATTATCCATCCTGAATACCGCATCCAGGGCGAACAGAGCAGTGTAACGCTGGAAGAGACCTTAACGCCGGTTTATCCCACCACCGAAGGTATCCGCCAGGCCACGCTGCGTAATCTGACCGATCAGGCGCTGACGCTGCTGGAGAGCTGCCCGATAGCCGAACTGCTGCCGCAGGAGCTGAGCGGCGGTCTGATCAGCCTGCCCGATGCCTTACGCACGCTGCATCGTCCACCGCCCGACCTCCGGCTCAGCGAACTGGAGAGTGGCCGCCATCCGGCCCAGCGCCGTCTGATTCTGGAAGAGTTGCTGGCGCACAACCTGAGTATGCTGGCGGTGCGCGCCGGTGCGCAGCGCTATTACGCGTTGCCCATGCCGCCGCGCCATAACCTGAGTGACCAGCTGCTGGCCGCGCTGCCCTTCTCGCCCACCCAGGCGCAGAAAAGGGTAGTGGCGGAGATAGAAAACGATCTGGCGAATGACTTTCCGATGATGCGGCTGGTGCAGGGTGATGTTGGCTCAGGCAAGACGCTGGTGGCTGCGCTCGCGGCGCTGAACGTGATCGCCCACGGTAAACAGGTGGCGCTGATGGCACCGACCGAACTACTGGCTGAACAGCACGCCAGTAACTTCCGTCAGTGGTTTGCACCGCTGGGAATTGAAGTCGGCTGGCTGGCAGGAAAACAGAAAGGCAAAGCGCGTCAGGCGCAGCAGGAAGCGATCGCCAGCGGTCAGGTGGCGATGGTCGTCGGCACCCATGCTCTGTTTCAGGAACAGGTGCAGTTTAAGGGACTGGCGCTGGTCATCATTGATGAACAGCATCGGTTCGGCGTCCACCAGCGCCTCGCGCTGTGGGAAAAAGGTGAGGAGCAGGGTTTCCATCCGCATCAGCTGATCATGACCGCCACCCCCATTCCGCGCACCCTGGCGATGACCGCCTATGCCGATCTGGATACCTCAACCATCGACGAGCTGCCGCCGGGACGCACACCGGTGACCACCGTGGCCATTCCCGACTCCCGACGGGATGAGATCGTCGCACGGGTGGAACACGCCTGCCGCGAAGGGCGTCAGGCCTACTGGGTCTGCACCCTGATTGAAGAGTCAGAATTACTGGAGGCGCAGGCGGCAGAGGCGAGCTGGGAAGCCCTTAAAACGGCGCTGCCTGGGTTGAACATTGGCCTGGTGCATGGCCGGATGAAACCCGCCGAGAAACAGGCGGTGATGCAGGCGTTTAAAGCGAACGAGCTGCAACTGCTGGTGGCGACCACCGTGATTGAAGTCGGGGTAGACGTGCCTAACGCCAGCCTGATGATTATTGAGAATCCGGAACGGTTAGGCCTGGCACAGCTGCATCAGCTGCGGGGCCGGGTCGGTCGCGGTGCGGTGGCTTCACACTGTGTGCTGCTCTACAAAGCGCCGCTCAGCAAGACGGCGCAGAAGCGTTTGCAGGTGCTGCGAGACAGCAACGATGGCTTCGTCATTGCCCAGTTCGATCTGGAGATACGCGGGCCAGGTGAACTGCTGGGCACCCGCCAGACCGGTAACGCCGAGTTTAAAGTGGCCGACCTGCTGCGCGATCAGGCGATGGTGCCCGAAGTTCAGCGTGTGGCGCGTCACATCCACCAGCACTATCCCGAACAGGCCAGCGCCCTGATTGAACGCTGGCTGCCGGAAAATACCCGTTATACCAACGTCTGAGTCACGCCCCTGCCCGCACCCACTTTTCACCTCAGACGGGCAAACGATTGCTTTTGGCCTGCGGATGATTACAATCGCCACACACTTTTTCGGGAAGAGCAGAAGATGTCCACCAATCCGCAGCCAGACCAGCCCTCCGCCCTGCAAAGCGAACTGATTTACCGCCTCGACGATCGTCCTCCCCTTCCGCAGACGCTGTTTGCTGCCGCTCAGCATCTGCTGGCCATGTTTGTTGCCGTCATCACGCCCGCGATACTGATCTGTCAGGCTCTGGGCCTGCCCGCAGAAGACACCCGGCACATTATCAGCATGTCGCTGTTTGCCTCGGGCGTGGCATCACTGCTGCAGATCAAAACCTGGGGGCCGGTCGGTTCGGGCCTGCTGTCGATTCAGGGAACCAGCTTCAACTTCGTCACCCCCTTAATCATGGGGGGGATGGCGCTGAAAAACGGCGGTGCGGATGTTCCCACCATGATGGCGGCCCTGTTTGGTACGCTGATGGTGGCCTCCTGTACTGAAATGGTGCTGTCCCGCGTCCTGCACCTGGCACGCCGGATCATTACCCCGCTGGTGTCCGGTATCGTGGTCATGATTATCGGCCTGTCGCTGATTCAGGTGGGACTCACCTCTATCGGCGGGGGATTCGGTGCGATTAACGATCACACCTTTGGCGCGCCGAAAAACCTGATGCTGGCCGGCGCGGTGCTGCTGGTGATCGTGCTGCTTAACCGGCAGAAAAACCCTTACCTGCGTGTCGCCTCCCTGGTGATTGCGATGGCGGTCGGCTATCTGCTGGCCTGGGCCATGGGCATGCTGCCTGCATCAGGTCTCCCGGCCGATCAGCCGCTGATCAGGGTGCCCAGCCCGCTCTATTACGGACTGGGCTTCGACTGGAACCTGCTCATCCCGCTGATGCTGGTGTTTATGGTGACCTCACTGGAGACCATCGGCGACATCACGGCCACCTCGGATGTATCAGAGCAGCCGGTGAGCGGCCCTCTCTATATGAAACGCCTGAAGGGCGGCGTGCTGGCGAATGGCCTGAACTCCTTTGTCTCTGCGCTGTTTAACACCTTCCCTAACTCCTGCTTCGGGCAGAATAACGGGGTGATTCAGTTAACCGGCGTGGCCAGCCGCTACGTGGGCTTTGTGGTGGCGCTGATGCTGATTGTGCTGGGGCTGTTCCCGGCGGTCAGTGGTCTGGTGCAGCTGATCCCTGAGCCGGTGCTTGGCGGTGCCACCATTGTGATGTTCGGCACCATTGCTGCGTCGGGCGTTCGCATCGTGTCACGCGAGCCGCTCAACCGCCGCGCCATCATGATCATCGCGCTGTCGCTGGCCGTGGGCCTGGGTGTTTCCCAGCAGCCACTGATCCTGCAGTTTGCCCCTGACTGGCTGAAAACCCTGCTCTCTTCGGGCATTGCCGCGGGCGGTATTACCGCTATCCTGCTCAACCTGATTTTCCCGCCAGAGAAGTAAGTCCACGGGCAGGCTTCGGCCTGCCTGCTATTTCTTCGTATTTACATCCAGGCTGTTGAGCTGTAACGGTAATTCAGGCATAACAACCTCTCACCGGATTGAACGCGGGAAGGATGCGATGAAATTTCTTGGAAAGTTTTTCCTCACCATACTGTTACTGCTGCTTTTCACCCTGGTGGTGATCTATGTGCTGCTGCAGACACAGTGGGGTGCAGGCTGGTTTAGCCGGTGGGTGAGCGACAAAACCGAATGGCATCTCTCCCTGAGTAAAATTGAACACAATTTCTCCTCGCCCTCTCACATCATTCTGGATGATTTCAGCTTTGGTCACGATGGGCAGCCGGCGGTGCTGGTAGCAAAGCGGGTCGATCTAGGTCTGGCCCTGATTCAGTTCAGCGACCCGCTGCATTTCAGCAGCCTTGAGCTGCGCGACGGGGAAGTGAATCTGGCCAACCTGACGCCAGACAGCGCGCTTCCGATTCAGGCTGACCGCCTGCAACTCAATAACATGCGTCTCGACAGCCCCGGCAGCGCGTTACCGCTGTTTGCTCAGCAGGTGAATGGCGGCATTCTGCCGTGGAAACCGACCGCCCGCGATATGCTGGGCCGCGATGCCCGCTTCCAGATGAGCGCCGGCAGCATGACGCTGAACAATGTGGCGGGCGAGAACGTACTGATTCAGGGAAGTGTTTCCCAGGGCCGGATGCGCTTTGACAATATCGGTGCCGATCTGGCGCGCGGCTCCATGACCGGTAACGGTGAACGGGATGCCCAAGGCAACTGGAAAATCAACCAGCTGCGACTGAACGATATCCGTCTGCAGACCGCCAGCAGCCTGAAAGACTTCCTGCACAGCCTGCAGGTGGTTCCCTCCATCGCGATTACGCGCCTCGATCTGACCGATGCCCGTCTGCAGGGACCGGACTGGGCGGTAACTGACCTCGACCTGACGCTGAGAAACGTTAACTGGCAGGGAGACGACTGGCAGAGTAATGATGGTTCACTGGCGCTGAATGCCAGCAATTTTATCAACGGGGGTTTCGAGCTTAACGACCCTATCGTTAACCTGGATTTTTCTCCGCAGGGCATCGCACTGACGCAGTTCAGTTCACGCTGGGCGAACGGTGTGATTCGGGCTGACGGTGACTGGTCGCGCAGCGATAAACGCCTGACCCTGAAAAATCTGGCCGTTGCCGGGCTGGAATATACCCTGCCGCAGGACTGGCGCGACCGCTGGCAGGCAACCCTGCCCGCGTGGCTGGAGAGTGTAGAGGTAACGCGTTTTATGTCGAACCGGAACCTGATTATCGATATCAATCCGGCCTTTCCTTTCCAGCTGACATCACTGGATGGCACGGGTGAGAATCTGCGACTGGCGCAGCAGCATCAGTGGGGGATCTGGTCGGGTAAGCTGAGCCTGAACGCGGCGGAGTCCACCTTTAACCGTACCGATCTGCGTCACCCATCCATTGCGCTGAGTGCTGATGCAGAGCAGATTAAGGTGACGGAGCTGAGCGCGTTCAGTAACAAGGGACTGCTCGAAGGAACGGCCACCGTGGGCCAGCAATCCGCCCGTCCGCTGACGCTGCAGCTGACCGGTCGTGCGGTGCCGGCGAACGTATTGCAGAACTGGGGATGGCCCGCATTGCCGCTAACGGGAGACAGCAATATGCAGCTGCAACTCAACGGTGCGTTACGCGCTGATCAGCCACTCCGTCCGACGGTAAATGGCACGCTGTCGGTGACAACCGACAGTCAGCAGCTGCAGCAGACCATGCAGGCCGGTGAGGTCCGATAATCGCAGCAGGGCCGCGGGTGCGGCCCTGCTGATTAATTGATACGTGCGCCGGAACCGCCCTCTTCCAGCGGTCCGTCGGGATCGGCGGGCAGCACGATATAAACGCCTTCAAACACTGCGCCACACTCATCATCGCCGAACAGCTCCACTTCAAGCTGCACGCGCGCTTTACGGCCACGCGCCAGACGATCGAGATCGCCGCTTAATGAGCCCAGATCGGCAATCGCGCCGGGCCGCCCGCTGATGGGATGGCTATAGCGAATGTGGGCATCTGCCAGAATAATCGTTCCACCGAGATGACGCTCGCGCAGCAGCAACCAGATCAATCCCCAGCCGGTCAGTGTTGCCAGCGAAAAGAGGCTGCCGGCGAACAGGGTATGGTGCGGATTCTGGTTGCCCGCCTCGGGCATGGTGGTAATAAATTTCTGCCCGGTAAACTGCAGAATGCGGACCCCCATCTTCTCGCTGAGCGGGATGTGATCGTACCAGGCCTGTTGCAGCTGCCCGCACCAGTCGGCGCGGTGCAGAATGTCATCCAGCGTAATGACCGGCTTAATCATCAGAAAGTGACGAACCGGCGTGGTCTGCGGCGCGGTTATCTCGCCCTGATTGACGTAGCCGAGTTTCGCGAAGAAAGCGACAGCATCTTCCCGGGCACTGCAGGTCACCCGCTTTGCGCCTTCCTGACGCGCCACTGACTCCAGCGTCATCGCCACCAGCGTTCCCAGCCCTTTGCCCTGCACGGAGGGATGAACGGCCATGAAGCGGATCGCGGCCTCGTTGTCGGCATTAATGTAGAGACGACCGATGGCGACCGGATTTCCCTGCTCGTCCACCACCATCTGATGATGCGCTAAGGCATCCCAGGCGTCACGTTCAGACCCCTGCGGCTGACGCAGCGGTTTACGTAACATTTCCCAGCGGAACTGATAGTAGATATCCAGCTCTTCCGCTGTCTGAGGCACACGAAGGTGATACATAAAATGTTTCTCCCGCTCGGAGGTGTGGCCTGTTCCCTGCCGCTCAGCTGACGATCTCACACCTGTAACCAGAACGTCACCGGACCATCGTTCACCAGTGAAACCTGCATATCTGCCGCGAAACGGCCATTCGCCGTGGTAATGCCCTGCTGCCGACAGCAGTCGCTGAAGTACTCATACAGACGCTCAGCCTCAGCCGGCTCGGCGCCACCAGAAAAGGAGGGGCGCATCCCTTTTTGCGTGTCAGCGGCCAGCGTAAACTGTGACACCACCAGCACGCTTCCCCCCGTCTGGCGGAGACTCAGGTTCATTTTGCCCTGCTCATCACTAAAGATGCGATAGCCCAGTACGCGTTCTGCGAGACGTTCCGCACGCGCATTGTCATCGCCCTTCTCCACCCCCAGCAGGACCAGTAGTCCGGCACCAATTTCACCGGTCACATCCTGATCGACGCTGACGCTGGCGCGCGTTACGCGCTGAATCAATGCAATCATCTTTCCTCGCGTTGCTCATCTTTGTGCTGCTGTTTCAGCTGCCGGTAGTCGGCTAACGTCACGGTTATTTCAGCGCCCAGCAACACAATACACCAGGTCCAGTAGACCCAGAGAAACAGAATCGGGATTACGGCCAGAACACCGTAGATCAACTGATAAGAGGGGAACATCGTAACATAGAGCGCAAAGGCCTTTTTGCCCAGCTCAAACAGCGCCCCGGCGACCAGTGCACCAATCAGCGCATCACGCGGCGGCACGCGCTGGGTGGGCACAATACTGTAGAGCAGCCAGAAGGCGAGCCACGAGAGCAGAAGTGGAAAAATACGCAGCATCTGATCAACCAGGCTGGTGACCCCGGTAGCATTAATCCAGCGCAGCGACAGCAGATAGGAGCTGATCGCCAGGCTGGCACCGGCCAGCAGCGGGCCGAGGGTCAGGATCATCCAGTAGACCGCAAAAGAGTAAACCATCGGCCGCTTCTTGTGGCTGCGCCAGATGGTATTCAGCGCGGTATCGACCGAATGCATCAGCAGCAGGGCCGTCACAATCAGGCCGACGGCCCCGACCGCCGTCATCCGGTTGACGTTAGCCACAAACTGCTCAAGATAGCGTTGCAGCGTATTGCCTGCGGCGGGCATCAGGTTGTTGAAGACAAACTGCTTCAGCTGCACGCTGATGTCGGAGAAGACCGGAAACGCCGCAAACAGTGCAAACACTACCGCAATCAGCGGCACCAGCGCCAGCAGTGAGACATAGGCCAGGTTGCCCGCCTGGGTTGTCATGCCATCTTCGTCAATACGTTTCCACAGCAGCCTGAGCCACAGCCAGAAGGCATGCAGCCCGGGACGAAATGTTCGTGACTTCATGCGTTACTGTCGACCTGCAAACCAGTCGGGAACCGTCCGGCTGTCCGTCACCAGCACGCTTTCGATACCCAGCGCCCGGGCCGCCTCAATATTTTCTGCGTTATCATCAAAAAAGACCGCCTGGTCGGCCGTTACCCCTTCCGCATTCAGCACATGCTGATAAATGCGGGCTTCCGGCTTCCGCATGCCCAGCTCCTGTGACAGGTAGAGCTTGTCGGCCGCCTGCTGCACGTCGGGGTACTGCGTCGGCCAGAAGGCGCAGTGCAGCTTATTGGTATTAGAGAGGATCACGACCCGATGCCCCTCCAGCCGCAGCCGGTTCATCAGCGCCAGCGTTTCCGGACGCACGTCAACGAACACCGCCTGCCAGCCCGCAGCAAACTGTTCATAGCTGAGAGCGATCTCCAGCTTTTCGCAGAGGGCCAGCGCGAAATCTTCATCGCTGATCTCACCGCGTTCATGCTGTTCGAACGCCTCATCCATCCGGAAATGGCTTTGCAGTGAGGCCAGCGGCACACGGCTAAGGTCACTCCAGACGCCCAGCACGCGGTTAAAGTCGATATCGATAATCACATTGCCTAAATCAAAGATATACAGCATGGTGCGCCTCCTTCGGTTCCCTGGAGTATTCACTCTAGCGGCAAAAACGCAGGCTGAACAGCCAGCACCGGAGAGAAAAGCGTAAACGGCAGCGGGTGGGCAAAAAGCGTGTCACAGCAGACAATAATTGGCTGGTCCGGCGGGCAGGCGCGGAATCGCAGGCAAAAAAAAGCCCCGCATGGCGGGGCTCTTTATTACGCTAAAGCGTGATTACGCGTCTTTAGGACCACGTGAAGCACGTTTACGATCGTTTTCGGTCAGATGGCGTTTACGGATACGCACTGACAGCGGAGTCACTTCTACCAGTTCGTCATCATCGATGAACTCGATAGCCTGCTCCAGCGTCATTTTCTGCGGTGGAACCAGGGTGGTGGCTTCATCTGTACCGGAAGCACGCATGTTGGTCAGCTTCTTACCGGTGAGACAGTTCACGGTCAGGTCGTTAGAACGGCTGTGAATACCGATGATCTGGCCTTCATAGACTTCTGCACCGTGACCCAGGAACAGCTTACCGCGATCCTGCAGACCGAACAGGGCGAACGCAACCGCTTTACCCTGACCGTTAGAGATCAGGACGCCGTTCTGACGCTGACCCACTTCGCCCTGACGAATGTCGTCGTAGTGGCTGAAGGTGGAGTAAAGCAGACCGGTACCGGAAGTCATGGTCATGAATTCGTTACGGAAGCCGATCAGACCACGGCTTGGGATCACGTAGTCAAGACGTACGCGGCCTTTACCATCCGGATCCATGTTTTTCAGGTCACCTTTACGCTCACCCATGGCTTGCATAACGGAACCCTGATGCGTTTCTTCGATATCCAGCGTGACGTTCTCGAATGGCTCCTGTTTACGGCCTTCGAATTCGCGGAAGATAACTTTCGGACGGGATACCGCCAGTTCGAAACCTTCACGACGCATGTTTTCGATCAGAACAGACAGGTGCAGCTCACCACGACCTGAAACGCGGAATGCGTCCGAGTCTTCGGTTTCTTCAACGCGCAGTGCCACGTTGTGAACCAGTTCTTTGTTCAGACGCTCCAGGATCTGGCGCGACGTCACGTACTTACCTTCTTTACCGCAGAACGGTGAGGTGTTGACGTTGAAGAACATGGTTACGGTAGGTTCATCGACGCTCAGGGCTGGCAGCGCTTCCACATTCTGCGTGTCACAGATGGTGTCAGAGATGTTCAGCTCACCCAGACCGGTGATAGCAATGATATCGCCCGCTTCAGCCAGATCGCTGTCGATACGCTCAAGACCCAGGTGAGTCAGGACTTTGCCGACTTTACCGTTACGGGTTTTGCCTTCGCTATCGATGATAGTGACCTGCTGGTTAGGCTTCACTTTACCGCGCTTGATGCGGCCGATGCCGATCACGCCCAGGTAGTTGTTGTAGTCCAGCTGCGAGATTTGCATCTGCAGTGGCGCTTCAACTTCAACCTGTGGAGGTGAAACGTGGTCAACGATGGCCTGGTACAGCGGGGTCATATCGTCAGCCATGTCGGTGTGGTCAAGACCTGCAATACCATTCAGCGCAGAGGCGAAAATGATAGGGAAGTCGAGCTGCTCATCAGTCGCATCCAGGTTAACAAACAGGTCAAACACCTGATCCACAACCCAATCCGGACGTGCGCCCGGGCGGTCTACCTTGTTGATAACCACAATCGGCTTCAGACCATGCGCGAACGCTTTTTTGGTCACGAAGCGGGTTTGCGGCATAGGGCCATCCATCGCATCTACAACCAGCAGCACCGAGTCCACCATGGACATGACGCGCTCAACTTCACCACCGAAGTCGGCGTGTCCTGGGGTATCAACGATGTTGATACGGTAGTCATTCCACTTAATGGCGGTGTTTTTTGCGAGGATGGTAATCCCACGCTCTTTCTCCAAATCATTGGAGTCCATCACGCGCTCGGTTGCTTCGGTACGGGCATCAAAAGTACCGGATTGTTGCAGCAGTTTGTCAACCAGGGTGGTCTTTCCATGGTCAACGTGCGCGATGATGGCGATGTTACGCAAATTTTCGATCACAGCTTTGCCTCAGGCATTAGAAATAGCGCGCTATTGTACACGGATTAAGCGGAAGACTGAACACGATCACACTTTTCACTGAAAGATTATTGCATTGACGCAAATTCGCACTGTTCCCGGTGCAGAAAATGCACTAAGTTGGTCCTATGCACCAAAATGGTGCCTGTAAATTCACCTTCAGCACTGTTATGGTGCATTAAAACCATCGTGGTGCAGCCGCATTACGACAAAAAGGTGCATCATAAGGCGATTTAAGCAACATCAAAAAAGTTGGCACAGAATTCGCTTTATCCGTAACAAGCGTAAACGCCAGTCAGATGTCGGTTGAAGAGCGTGCCGGAAAAGAGTGGTCAGGAATTTCCTTTCCCGCCACGCCCTCCGGAAACGACGTTTCCTCGCCATGTAGATAATGAAAGACCATTTCCAGGAGAGTTGAGTATGTCCGCTGAACACGTTCTCTCGATGATGAACGAGCATGAAGTTAAGTTTGTTGACCTGCGTTTTACCGATACCAAAGGTAAAGAACAGCACGTTACGATCCCTGCTCACCAGGTTAACGCTGACTTCTTCGAAGAAGGCAAAATGTTCGATGGTTCGTCTATCGGCGGCTGGAAAGGCATCAACGAATCAGACATGGTGCTGATGCCTGACGCTACCACGGCGGTCATGGATCCTTTCTTCGAAGATTCTACGCTGATCATCCGTTGTGACATTCTCGAGCCAGGCACCATGCAGGGCTACGACCGCGATCCACGTTCTATCGCCAAACGCGCTGAAGATTTCCTGCGCTCTTCCGGTATCGCCGATACCGTCCTGTTTGGACCAGAACCTGAATTCTTCCTGTTCGATGACATCCGTTTCGGTTCATCGACTTCCGGCTCACACGTTGCTATCGACGATATCGAAGCGGCATGGAACACCGGTAAAGAGTACGAAGGCGGTAACAAAGGTCACCGTCCAGGTCTGAAAGGCGGCTACTTCCCGGTTCCACCGGTTGACTCATCACAGGACATCCGTTCTGCCATGTGTCTGACCATGGAGCAGATGGGTCTGGTAGTTGAAGCGCATCACCACGAAGTGGCGACTGCGGGTCAGAACGAAGTGGCGACCCGCTTCAATACCATGACCAAAAAAGCTGACGAAATTCAGATCTACAAATATGTCGTTCACAACGTCGCGCACGCTTACGGTAAGACCGCGACCTTTATGCCGAAGCCAATGTTTGGCGACAACGGTTCAGGCATGCACTGCCACATGTCACTCTCTAAAGGTGGCCAGAACCTGTTCGCGGGCGATAAGTATGGCGGCCTGTCTGAAATGGCGCTGTTCTACATCGGCGGTATCATCAAGCACGCTAAAGCGATCAACGCCCTGGCGAACCCGACCACCAACTCCTACAAGCGTCTGGTTCCGGGTTACGAAGCACCGGTTATGCTGGCTTACTCTGCCCGTAACCGTTCAGCGTCTATCCGTATCCCGGTAGTGGCCAGCCCGAAAGCCCGTCGTATTGAAGCGCGCTTCCCGGATCCAGCGGCTAACCCATACCTGGCGTTCACCGCACTGCTGATGGCTGGCCTTGATGGCATCATCAACAAAATCCACCCTGGCGATGCGATGGATAAAAACCTGTATGACCTGCCACCGGAAGAAGAAGCTGAGATTCCAAAAGTTGCAGGCTCGCTGGAAGAAGCGCTGAATGCACTGAACGAAGATCGCGAGTTCCTGACCCGCGGTGGTGTCTTCACTGATGAATCTATCGATGCTTACATCGAACTGCGTAAAACTGAGATGGACCGCGTTCGCATGACGCCACACCCGGTTGAGTTCGAGCTGTACTACAGCGTTTAACTGATCAGACGTTTTTGTTGCCGTGGAAACTTTTAGCCCATCTTCGGATGGGCTTTTTTCTCCGCGAATTCACCGTTCATTCTCCCGCTTTTCGGCTTAAACACCAGAATGCACCTATTTAGTGCAGAGGAACGTTGTATGGCAACTGGCTCTCTGCCCGACGCCGGGCAGATTCTCAACGCTTTAATCAACAGTATTTTGTTGGTGGATAACGACCTGGTTATTCATTACGCCAACCCGGCGGCGCAGCAATTACTGGCGCAGAGCTCACGCAAGTTGTTCGGCACGCCGTTACCGGATTTAACCGGCTACTTTTCGCTGAATATTGAGGTGATGCGCGAGAGTCTTGAGGCTGGCCAGGGATTCACTGACAGTGAGGTCACGCTGGTAGTCGATGGTCGCGCACATATTATGTCGCTGACCGCACAGCGTTTACCCGATGGCTTGATTCTGATGGAAATGGCGCCGATGGATAACCAGCGTCGCCTCAGTCAGGAGCAGTTACAGCACGCCCAGCAGGTGGCTGCACGCGATCTGGTTCGCGGTCTGGCCCATGAGATAAAGAATCCGCTGGGAGGATTGCGCGGCGCGGCACAGCTTTTATCACGCGCCCTGCCCGATCCCTCGCTGAATGAATATACCAGGGTCATTATTGAACAGGCCGACCGGTTGCGGAATCTGGTGGATCGTCTGTTAGGGCCACAGCAGCCGGGGATGCACATTACCCAGAGCATTCACCAGGTGGCTGAGCGGGTGGTCAATCTGGTGTCGATGGAGCTACCGGAGAATGTCTCCCTGGTGCGGGATTACGATCCCAGCCTGCCGGAACTGCCGCACGACCCTGACCAGATTGAACAGGTGCTGCTTAACGTCGTACGCAATGCGCTTCAGGCGCTGGGCGACGACGGCGGGACGATTGTTATTCGCACCCGTACGGCTTTTCAGCTGACGCTGCACGGCACCCGTTATCGCCTGGTAGCACGAATAGATATTGAAGATGATGGCCCCGGTATTCCGGCCCAGCTGCAGGATACGCTTTTCTATCCGATGGTCAGTGGACGTGAAGGCGGAACCGGTTTAGGTCTCTCCATCGCCCGTAGCCTGATTGATCAGCATTCAGGAAAAATAGAATTTAACAGTTGGCCGGGCCACACCGAATTCTCGGTCTACCTGCCTATTCGCCAGTGAGGTTTCTATGCAACGAGGGATAGTCTGGATCGTCGATGACGATAGCTCCATCCGCTGGGTGCTTGAACGCGCGCTCACTGGAGCCGGTTTGAGCTGTGCGACGTTTGACAGCGCAGGTGAGGTGCTGGATGCCCTCTCAACCAAAACCCCGGACGTTTTACTGTCAGATATTCGCATGCCCGGTATGGATGGCCTGGCGCTGCTGAAACAGATTAAACAGCGTCATCCGATGCTGCCGGTCATCATTATGACGGCGCATTCCGATCTCGATGCCGCGGTCAGCGCCTATCAGCAGGGGGCGTTTGATTACCTGCCTAAGCCATTTGATATTGATGAGGCGGTTGCGCTGGTAGAGCGTGCCATCAGTCACTATCAGGAGCAGCAGCAGCCGCGTAATCAGCCGGTCAGCGGACCGACCACCGATATTATCGGGGAAGCGCCCGCGATGCAGGATGTGTTCCGCATCATCGGGCGGTTGTCGCGCTCTTCGA
The DNA here is from genome assembly GCF_059731105.1 of Type-F symbiont of Plautia stali. NCBI lineage: Bacteria > Pseudomonadati > Pseudomonadota > Gammaproteobacteria > Enterobacterales > Enterobacteriaceae > Type-F symbiont of Plautia stali. Next base: position 4,046,903 of record NZ_AP035909.1, read on the forward strand.
TCAGCGTCCTGATCAATGGTGAGTCGGGCACCGGTAAAGAGCTGGTCGCCCATGCGCTGCACCGGCACAGCCCGCGCACCAAAGCACCGTTTATCGCGCTGAATATGGCGGCGATCCCCAAAGATTTGATTGAGTCAGAACTGTTCGGTCATGAGAAAGGCGCCTTTACCGGTGCAAACCAGATCCGCCAGGGCCGTTTTGAGCAGGCCGATGGGGGCACGCTGTTTCTGGATGAGATTGGCGACATGCCGCTGGATGTGCAGACCCGACTGCTGCGCGTGCTGGCCGATGGTCAGTTCTATCGCGTCGGCGGCTATGCGCCGGTCAAAGTGGATGTGCGGATCATTGCGGCTACCCACCAGAACCTGGAATTACGCGTGCAGGAAGGCAAGTTCCGTGAGGATCTGTTCCACCGCCTGAATGTAATTCGTGTGCATCTGCCGCCGCTGCGTGAGCGTCGTGAAGATATCCCGCGTCTGGCGCGTTATTTCCTGCAGGTGGCGGCCCGTGAGCTGGGGGTAGAAGCGAAGATTCTGCATCCGGAAACCGAAACGGCGCTGACCCGTCTGCACTGGTCAGGTAACGTGCGCCAGCTGGAAAACACCTGTCGCTGGCTGACCGTGATGGCGGCCGGTCAGGAAGTGCTGATTCAGGATCTGCCCGGCGAGCTGTTTGAGTCCAGCACACCGGAAAACCCGGTGCAGTCACTGCCTGACAGCTGGGCTACGCTGCTGGCTCAGTGGGCCGACCGCGCGCTGCGTTCCGGTCATCAGAATCTGCTGTCAGAAGCCCAGCCCGAGATGGAGCGGACGCTACTGACTACGGCGCTGCGCCATACCCAGGGCCACAAGCAGGAAGCCGCACGTCTGCTGGGATGGGGACGCAACACCCTGACGCGCAAGCTGAAAGAGCTGGGGATGGAATAGGGGTTCAGTTCGGGCTGGCGAGGTCTGCCAGCCCGTTTCTCTAGATCACGCGCGAAAACTGCTGCTGACGGGCTTTCTGCCGCAGATAGCGATCAAAGCACATGCAGATATTGCGGACCAGCAACCGGCCAATCCCCGTCACTTCCAGCCCCGTCGTCGTCTGCTCCACCAGCCCGTCGGCAATCAAGGGTTTCAGCAGCGCCAGATCTTCAGCAAAGTAGTCATGAAAGCAAATTCCCCACTGCGCCTCTGTTGCGGCAAAATCGAGCGAAAAGTGGCAAATCAGTGTTTTAATCACATCCCGCCGCAGACAGTCATCGCGGGTTAAGGCGACGCCACGCCACAGGCCACTCCCCTGCTGTTCCACACTGCTGTACCAGCTGTTAAGGTCTTTCTGGTTCTGCGCATAGCTGTCACCCACCATGCTGATGGCAGAGACACCCAGCCCCAGCAAGTCGCTGTCACCCTGCGTCGTGTAACCCTGAAAATTGCGATGCAGCTTCCCGTCGCGCTGCGCGACAGCCAGCTCATCCTGCGGCTTCGCAAAGTGATCCATGCCGATATAGTGATAGCCCTGCTGCGTCAGGGTCGCGATGGTCTGCTGTAAAATATCCAGTTTCTGCCGGGCCGAGGGGAGTTCATCCTCTTTGATTTTGCGCTGTGCAGCAAACAGCGCCGGCAGATGCGCATAGTTGAAGACGCTGAGACGGTCCGGATTCAGCGCCACGACCCGCTCCAGCGTCCATGCGAAGCTATCAGGCGTCTGCAGAGGTAAACCGTAGATCAGATCGATGCTGGTTGAGCGGAAGCCCTGTTCACGAGCGCGGGCCATCAGACTGAAGATCACCTCCTCATCCTGCACCCGGTTAACCCGCGCCTGCACCGCTTTGTTGAAGTCCTGCACGCCCATACTGAGACGATTAAAGCCCAGCGATCGGAGATGATCGATCATATCCGGCGCCATTTCCCGCGGATCGACCTCGATCGACATTTCGGCATCATCGGTCACATTGAAGTGTTGCTTCAGCAAGCCCACCAGCCGCGAAACCTGCTGCCTGTCGAGAAAGGTCGGTGTGCCGCCGCCCCAGTGAAGCTTTGTCACCCGGCGCTGGCGGAACAGCGGCGCGCGCTGAATAATCTCCTGCTCCAGCACATCCAGATAGCGGTCCGCTTTATGGCGCTGACGCGTCACCTGCTTATTACAGCCGCAGAAGTAGCAGAGACGGTGGCAGAAAGGGATATGAACGTAAAGCGACAGCGGACGCCCCGGATAGCGTGCCACGGCATGCCGAAAATCGGTTTCCGTATAGTCTTCGCTGAACTCCAGCGCAGTGGGATAGGAGGTGTAACGTGGCCCGGCGTAATTGTACTTTTCAATTAACGCCTGATCCCAGGCAATCTGCAGCGATGGCATGCTCACTCCTTCCGGTGACGTCGTCTGAGAGAAGGTCGCGAAGAAGAAGGGATGAAAGGTGAGCGGGATGAGACCCGACGTAAACGTTGCTTCAGACGCGACAGGCGCCGTAGTTTAAACAATAATCACAGCAGATAACATGTCGCCAGCAGCGCGAAAATTGATCCAGGCCAAAACATTGTCGTTTACCTGAGAAGCACGGCATGCGGAACTCGCATGCCGATCAAATTTGCTTAGTTGCCCTTCAGCAGACGGTACATATCCTCTTCTGCCTGTTCATCTTCGCCATCGTCCATCACGATGCCTAACTGCTCCATCAGTTCGTCGATGCGATCCAGCGAGGCATCCAGCCAGCCCTGATCTTCTGCCGACAGCGTTTCGCCATTTTCCAGGCGATCCAGCAGCGCATCCAGACGCTCATCGTTTTCCAGCTTCGCCAGCTCTTCTTCCGGCGTCAGGCGCACTTTCTTCGGGGCTGCCGGTTTATCTGCACTTTTCTGTGGCCTGACGGCGGTGGTTTTGCCATCGGCGATCAGGGCCACCGGCTTCTTACTCCCGATGCGCGGATCTTTTGCCGGGGCTGACTGGCGTGCGCCATTGCTGTCCGACGCCGCCGGATTAGCACGGCTGCCAGATGCATGTCCGCGATGCTTTTTATCGCGTTTACGATCGCGCGCTTCAAGGTTAATTTCGTCACGCGATTTGCGTTTGGCTTTGACGGCAGGTTTGCCGTGGGCAGCTCGTGCAGGTTGCTTCATAGTATTCGGTCCTGGCTTTTTTATTCAGTATAGAATTGCGGCGAAATCTAGCAGAAACCCGACAAAGAAAAAAGGCGACAGCTCAAGCTGTCGCCTTATTTCATACCTTCACAAGAAGGAATCATGTTTTAAATCCTTTTCGGCTCGTAACATCCCGGTCAATCCCGCGCCTGCTCAACTCCTGAGCTATTCCCTGTCCCTGTCTGGCCATATCCCTGACCTGTTCCATTCCATCGCTCATTGCCATCCTGACATCCCTGAGCGCATCATCCTGATGTGTGCTGCCATTCACTGCACAATAATGTAGACCAACTGGTAAAAGCCTCAAGTCAGCGCCACCGATAGTTGGCTTAAAAAAAGAGCAAAACTTATTAAATCATTGAAATTATGATGATTTTATTTTCAGAAATCCGCGTAAAAATCGACATAACCCGCAGCGCGAATGGTCAATCTCTTACATGGACTGTTATCACGACGCGATTGAGCACTTTCGCGCCATAACGCGTATAATCGCCGCCATTGCCCTAATGCGTTTTCTGGAGTGTTACCTTGTCTGAATTGAATTATCACGTTACCCACTTTGTCATGAGCGCACCGGATATCCGTCATCTGCCTGCCGATACCGGAATTGAGGTGGCTTTTGCTGGCCGCTCGAACGCGGGAAAATCGAGTGCGCTGAACACGTTAACCAATCAGAAAGGCCTGGCGCGCACCAGTAAAACACCGGGACGTACCCAGCTGATCAACCTGTTTGAAGTTAAAGAAGGGAAGCGTCTGGTCGACCTGCCAGGCTACGGTTATGCCGAAGTGCCGGAAGAGATGAAGCTGAAGTGGCAGCGTGCGTTAGGCGAGTACCTGCAAAAGCGTCAGGCGCTGAAGGGGCTGGTCGTATTGATGGACATTCGTCATCCGCTGAAAGATCTCGACCGCCAGATGATTCAGTGGTCGGTGGAAAGCGCAATTCCGGTTCTGCTGCTGCTCACCAAAGCCGATAAACTCGCTTCCGGTGCCCGCAAAGCCCAGCTCAACGTCGTGCGTGAGGCGGCGCTTAGCTTCGGCGGCGATATCCAGGTAGAGCTCTTCTCATCGCTGAAGAAAATCGGCGTGGATAAGGTTCGTCAGAAACTGGACAGCTGGTATGCGATGCCTGATGAGGCGACTGAGGATCAGCACGGGGACGCGTGAGCAGCATCGCTGATCCGCTGACACTGCGGTAACAAAAACCCCAATAAAAAACGCCCCAGTCACAGAATGACTGGGGCGGCTAAATTCAGCCAAATCCGATTACGTGAAGTAAAAGGTCTGAAAGATAGAACATCTTACCTCTGTACCCTACGCGACGAACTTTACCTGATTTTTTGTGCCTGACAAAGGCTTTTTTGTTGCTTACTTACATCAAAACAGGACTTTTTTTACCATACCCGTCACAAAAATAGCGTTGTGATGTAGTTTAATGACGAAAAAAATGTTTAGCCGATAAGCAGTTAGAAACGCGCTTTCGCTCCCGGTGTCGCCCGGTTACAGCTGACCGCTCAACTAAACGAATTACTTATGCCTGAATCAGGGCCAGTTTTGTGCGACAGAACCGGCCCGGAGGCGCTAATCAGTGTGCTTCGTCCCAGTTGTCACCGACGCCGACTTCAACCAGTAACGGTACGTCGAGCTTCACACTGCCTTCCATTAACGCACGGATTTTCTGGCTGGCCGCTTCCACCGCCTCCGATTTCACTTCGAACACCAGTTCATCGTGAACCTGCATGATCATTCTTACTGCGCTGTCATTCTGCTGCTGAAGCCACTCATCCACGGAAATCATCGCGCGTTTGATGATGTCTGCTGCCGTTCCCTGCATTGGCGCATTGATGGCGGCACGCTCTGCAGCTTTGCGGCGAATCGCATTGCTGGATTTAATATCCGGCAGCCAGAGCCGGCGCCCTTCCAGCGTTTCAACATAGCCTTTATTCGCCGCCAGCTGCCGGGTGTTCTCCATATAGCGTAGTACGCCCGGATAGCGTTCAAAGTAGAGGTCCATATACTTTTTCGCTTCACCTGCACCGATGTTGAGCTGACGTGACAGGCCAAAGGCACTCATGCCATAAATCAGACCAAAGTTAATCGCTTTGGCGCTGCGACGCTGTTCTCCACTCACCTTATCCAGCGCGACACCAAACACTTCCGATGCCGTGGCACGGTGAATATCCTCACCCTGGGCAAAGGCGTCCAGTAAGCCTTTATCCTGAGAGAGATGCGCCATGATACGCAGTTCAATCTGGGAGTAGTCGGCTGCGACGATGCGATAACCTTTATCGGCAATAAAGGCCTGACGGATTCGGCGCCCCTCGTCATTACGCACCGGGATGTTCTGCAGGTTAGGATCGGCAGAGGACAAGCGTCCGGTGGCGGTAACGGCCTGATGATAGGAGGTATGCACCCGTCCGGTCAGCGGATTGATCATCTGCGGCAGCTTATCCGTATAGGTCGATTTCAGTTTCGACAGGCCGCGATGCTCCAGGATCACTTTAGGCAGCGGATAATCGAGCGCCAGTTCGGCTAACACCTCTTCGCTGGTTGACGGTGCCCCACCCGGTGTTTTCTTCGTGGGTTTGATGCCCTGTTTTTCAAACAGAATCACCTGAAGTTGTTTCGTGGAGGAGAGGTTGAAGGGCTCGCCTGCCAGCTCATGCGCTTTCGATTCCAGCTCAGCCAGTCGGGCAGTCAGCTCTTTCGAGTGTTGCGCCAGAATAGCCTGGTCGATCAAGACGCCATTACGCTCTATCCGGGAGATGACCGTCAGCAATGGCATCTCAATCTGCTCAAAGACGTTTCTCGGGCCCGCTTCTTTTTCCAGCTCAGGCCACATCTTCAGATGCAGCTGCAGCGTGACATCGGCATCTTCGGCAGCATAGTGGGCTGCCTGCTCTAACGCGATTTGATTGAACGTCAGCTGATTTTTACCTTTACCGGCAATCTCCTGGAAAGTGACCGTTTTATGTTTAAGCCAGCGAGCAGCCAGGCTATCCATATCGTGTTTGCCCACCACGCTATTGAGGATGTATGACTCCAGCATGGTGTCGAACCGGATACCGGCCAGTTCAATATCGTAGTTCCTGAGGACGCCGCGATCGTATTTCAGGTTCTGGCCCACTTTCCAGGCACTGGCATCTTCCAGCAGGGGCTTAAGCTGCGCCAGAACGGCGGCGCGATCCAGCTGCTCAGGCGCATCAAGATAGTCATGGGCAACCGGCAGATAAGCCGCTTCACCGGGCGCCACCGCGAAGCTGATGCCGACAATATTTGCACTCAGGGTATCAAGCGCATCAGTCTCCAGATCAAAGGCAAAGACGTCGCTGTTTTTCAGCTTCTCCAGCCAGCTATCAAAGAGAGCCTGATCCAGAATGGTCACGTAATTATCGGTTGGCAATACGCTGCTGGTTTCCACCACGGGTGCCGGCTCATCGGACAGGGCTTTTTGCGCCTGCGTATTGCTCTTTTTCCCCTGCAGCCATTTACCGTCCTGCAGATCGCTCAGCCAGCGTTTGAACTCATAACGGCTGAACAGAGACTGCAGTGCCTCAATATCGGGATCGGTCACCGTCAGCTCTTCACAGGGCTGTGCCAGCTCAACGTCGGTTTTGATGGTCGCCAGCTGATACGAGAGGAAGGCCACCTCACGATTCTGCTCAAGTTTGGTCGCCATCGTTTTGGCACCGCGAAACGAGAGATCGGCCACTTTATCCAGGTTGTCATAAATCGTCTGCATACTGCCCAGCCCCTGCAGCAGCGCCTGTGCGGTTTTTTCACCCACGCCCGGTACGCCGGGAATGTTATCTGAGCTGTCGCCCATCATGGCAAGGAAGTCGATAATCAGCGCGGGAGGGACACCATATTTCTGCTCGACCTCTTCCGGCCCGAGAATGGTATTGGTCATGGTGTTAATCAGCGTAATCCCTGGCGAAACCAGCTGCGCCATATCTTTATCGCCCGTGCTGATCAGCACTGAACGGCCCTTCTTTTCAGCCTCCAGCGCCAGCGTACCGATCACATCGTCCGCTTCCACACCGCTCACCGCCAGCAACGGCAGCCCCATCGCCCGTACCATCTCATGCAGCGGCTCAATCTGCGCGCGCAGATCGTCAGGCATTGGGGGGCGGTGAGATTTGTAATGCTCGAACAGTTCGTCTCTGAAGGTTTTGCCTTTGGCATCGAACACCACAGCAACGTGACTCGGATTATACTGTGCCAGCAGGCTTTTCAGCATGTTGAGCACGCCGTACATGGCGCCAGTCGGTTCACCTGCACTGTTGGTCAGCGGCGGAAACGCGTGATACGCGCGATAAAGATAGGATGAGCCATCAACCAGAATCAGGGGATTTTCTGCAATTTGCGCCATAAGTCTGTGTAGTCTTCGTTGCTGTGAGTTGGACTATAAGGATGCCACAACCTGGCAGAAATGGTGAACTAAGGCGTGCCGCGTGGACGTTTTTTCACATTTCCGGAGGCAGGATCGCAACGATCGGGTTGTGGATAACTTTGTGCGTAAAAATGATAACGCGCGATCCCTCAGGCGATCAGGCAATTTATGAGCAAATAAAATGCTTATTTTTCATGTGCTTTATCAATTACCGTGACGTGATCGCCATTTTCAATAGCGTGATCCCTTGTGTGGATATTAAATTTATGCCCTGGAGATGGACAAAACCGTCGCGCAATTAAGAAGCATAAAAAAAACGCCAGCAGGCGCTGGCGTTTCACGGGTGCAGAAGGCTGATTACTTCTGGCTTACCAGGAATTTAACGACGTTGGCATAGTCTGCAACGAAATTATCCATAGAGCTGGTATCCAGCCCGCCATTGTTCACCATGTATTTGCCATTAACGAACATCGCAGGCACACCACGCAGATCGACATCAGCCGCCGCTTTCTGCTGCTGGGCAACTAAGGCTTTAACTGCGAAGCTGTTCCAGGCCGCATCGTAATCAGAAGAGGAGATCCCGGCCGCCTGAATAAAGGCCTCTTTCAGACTGGCAGGATCGGTAATGGTCTGCGTTTTCTGAATGCCGTCGAAGATCGGTGCCGTAACCTTGTCTTCCACACCCAGCGCCATCGCTACCGCCCAGGCCTGAGTCACGACCGGCCCGAGATCACCGCCGAGGAAATCGACGTGATATTTCACCAGTTTGGTGTCAGCAGGCAGGTTCTTTTTAACCGCGTCATTAACGTGATAAATGCGTTCAAACTGATAGCAGTGCGGGCAGAAAAACGAGAAGAACTCCATCACCTGAGGTTCGCCGGCCACGGGTTTCTGCAGACTGACATATTGTTTACCTTCAGTGAACTGGGCAGCAGACGCGCTGAATGCCAGCACTAAACCCATCAGTGCAAACCAAATCTTTTTCATCGTGAAACACTCTCCTGACTACGTCATTAATATTGCGGTGTCAGCTGCAGAGGAGGTTCCTGCAACAGCTTCTCCTGCTCGGTGAATAGCGAAATTTGCCTGCGCCAGAAATCTTCATCTGTCATCCAGGGAAACGCACGCGGAAAAGCGGGATCCTGCCAGCGTCTGACGACCCAGGCCAGATAATAAACCATGCGCATCGCGCGTAAAGGTTCAATCAGTGACAATTCATTAATATCAAAATCGCTGAATTCACCGTAAGCCTCCAGCAGGATATCCCACTGAATACGCTGTTCCTGTCGATCGCCGCTGATCAGCATCCAGAGATCCTGCACCGCCGGACCATTACGGGCGTCATCGAGATCGACAAACAGCGGTCCATCGCGCCACAGAATATTTCCCGGATGGCAGTCACCATGTAATCGTAGCGGCTGCCATCCGGTATGCCAGTGCTGCTGCAGCGCCTCTCCCAGCTTATCAACCGCCTGTAGCAGCATGGCTTTCAGTGAATCAGGAACCAGCTGAGCCTGCTCCAGCACCTGACGCGGTTCGTGCAGATACTCATCCAGTCCCATGACTGGCCGGTGACTGAACAGCGCTTTGCGACCGGTCTGATGAAGACGCCCCAGAAAACGACCTACCCACTCCATCTGATCTTCGTTGTCGGTCTCATATTGCCGCCCGCCCAGACTGGGAAAGAGCGCAAAGAAAAAGCCCGCATGGCTGTGCAACGTCTCGCCCTGAAGCCGCAGCGGTGCCGCAACAGGGACCTCGTCAGCCAGCAGATCAAGGGCATACTGATGCTCTTCCGCAATCTGTTCGGCACGCCAGCGCTGTGGACGATAGAATTTGGCGACATAGCGACGTTTTTCATCATCGCTGAACTGATAGACCCTGTTCTCATAACTGTTCAGGGCTGTCAGTCCCGATTCGACGCGGATTCCTGTACCCCAGAGCGCATCAAGCAGCACGTCGGGGTTCAGTGTCTGGAAGTTGAAAGCAGCGTCGCTCATTCTGTTACCTGTGGTTGCCCTTGCATGTAGCTGCCAAGGATAACACTACTCGTCCGGTTTAATGACACCCCGCGCGCGGAGGAGTGCCGTTTTAAAATCGACTTCATAATCTTTTTTCAGCCCCGGAATGGCATCATCGCTGGCTGAGTCACGCATTTTGAGATGGTAAATTAATATATCGTCAGTTAATTCACTTAACGGGCCACGGAAACCAGATTCCTGAGCCAGTTTCTGCAAAAATGTGACCAGATTAAGGTCAGGCTCTTTTTGCCAGGCGGGTTGCAGCAATTCCAGCAATTCATTCAGGCGATGGCATTTCATTTCGTTTTCTCCAGGTACGTAATCAGCGAGGGCACCGTCATGACAGCATTAACCGGCATCATTCTGGCGGGTGGTCAGGGCCGCCGTATGGGGGGGCTGGATAAAGGGCTGGTGCAGCTGGACGGCAGACCACTTTACCAGCATGTTCTTGAGCGGCTCAGGCCACAAGTCGACATTGTCATGATTAATGCGAATCGTAATATTGATCGCTATCAGCTAAGCGGGTGTCGCGTTATAGAGGATGTTTTTGACGATTACCCGGGCCCGCTGGCTGGCATCTACAGTGCCTTAATCGCCATAGAAGGAGAATGGGCGGTTTTTTGCTCCTGCGATACCCCGGCGATTCCTCTTAACTTTGTGGAAAAACTGATCCATCAACGCAGAGAAGCACCCGCAGTATGGGTTCGCTCGCAGACGCGCGATCACCCTACACTCGCCCTGATTCACCGTGATATGGCAAAAGCCCTTTTTGACTATCTGCAGGCCGGAGAGCGGCGCCTCATGCAATTCCTGCGCGATCATGGTGGTCATGCGGTCGCACTGGATGATGATGAATCCGCCTTCCGCAACATCAATACGCCAGACGATCTGAAAGAGAGAACCTGATATGTCACTACCCTTACTTGCCATTGTGGGCTGGAGTGGAACCGGTAAAACCACGCTGTTGCAGCAGGTGATTCCGCTTCTCAGTGGCAAAGGCATTCGCGCGGGGTTGATCAAGCATACCCATCATCAGATGGATGTGGATACCCCAGGTAAAGATAGCTATCTGCTCAGAAAGGCGGGGGCCAGTCAGGTCATGGTCGCCAGTTCAGAACGCTGGGCGCTGATGTGTGAAACGTCGGATCAGCCGTCGATTGATCTGTCTTATCTGGTCAGCCGCATGGATCACGCTTTACTTGAGGTGGTGCTGGTCGAAGGCTTCAAAGATGAACCTGTTCCAAAGATTGTTTTATGGCGCGAGGGGGTTAAGGGTGGGATCGAAGAGCTGCTCGATGCGCGGACAATAGCGGTTGCCACTGACCAGAAATTAGCGCTGAACGTACCGGTTCTGGATATAAATTGTCCGGGCAGCGTTGCAGATTTCATTGCTGAGTGGCTGAAAAGCCGCTGAGGATGGTATTGCACTGCGATTTTTCACGATCTGCAGACGTAAAAAAGCCCCGCACATCAGTGCGGGGCTTCTTCACTTGTATAATGCCTGGCAGTTCCCTACTCTCGCATGGGGAGGCCCCACACTACCATCGGCGCTACGGCGTTTCACTTCTGAGTTCGGCATGGGGTCAGGTGGGACCACCGCGCTAAAGCCGCCAGGCAAATCTTGGTGCACGAAACGAAAAATTCTTCGCTTCTGCTAATTCTTTATCCGTCACAAACTGAAAATCGTGTCTCTCAAAAAACGCCTCTGGCGTTGTAAGGTTAAGCCTCACGGGTCATTAGTACCGGTTAGCTCAACGCATCGCTGCGCTTACACACCCGGCCTATCAACGTCGTCGTCTTCAACGTCCCTTCAGGACCCTCAAGGGGTCAGGGAGAACTCATCTCGGGGCAAGTTTCGTGCTTAGATGCTTTCAGCACTTATCTTTTCCGCACTTAGCTACCGGGCAGTGCCATTGGCATGACAACCCGAACACCAGTGGTGCGTTCACTCCGGTCCTCTCGTACTAGGAGCAACCCCCCTCAATTCTCCAGCGCCCACGGCAGATAGGGACCGAACTGTCTCACGACGTTCTAAACCCAGCTCGCGTACCACTTTAAACGGCGAACAGCCGTACCCTTGGGACCTACTTCAGCCCCAGGATGTGATGAGCCGACATCGAGGTGCCAAACACCGCCGTCGATATGAACTCTTGGGCGGTATCAGCCTGTTATCCCCGGAGTACCTTTTATCCGTTGAGCGATGGCCCTTCCATTCAGAACCACCGGATCACTATGACCTGCTTTCGCACCTGCTCGAGCCGTCACTCTCGCAGTCAAGCCAGCTTATGCCATTGCACTAACCTCACGATGTCCGACCGTGATTAGCTGACCTTCGTGCTCCTCCGTTACTCTTTGGGAGGAGACCGCCCCAGTCAAACTACCCACCAGACACTGTCCGCACCCCGGATCACGGGGCCACGTTAGAACATCAAACATTAAAGGGTGGTATTTCAAGGATGGCTCCACGCAGACTGGCGTCCGCGCTTCAAAGCCTCCCACCTATCCTACACATCAAGGCTCAATGTTCAGTGTCAAGCTGTAGTAAAGGTTCACGGGGTCTTTCCGTCTTGCCGCGGGTACACTGCATCTTCACAGCGAGTTCAATTTCACTGAGTCTCGGGTGGAGACAGCCTGGCCATCATTACGCCATTCGTGCAGGTCGGAACTTACCCGACAAGGAATTTCGCTACCTTAGGACCGTTATAGTTACGGCCGCCGTTTACCGGGGCTTCGATCAAGAGCTTCTCCTTACGGATAACCCCATCAATTAACCTTCCGGCACCGGGCAGGCGTCACACCGTATACGTCCACTTTCGTGTTTGCACAGTGCTGTGTTTTTAATAAACAGTTGCAGCCAGCTGGTATCTTCGACTGGCTTCGGCTCCGGGAGCAAGTCCCTTCACCTACGCGCCAGCGTGCCTTCTCCCGAAGTTACGGCACCATTTTGCCTAGTTCCTTCACCCGAGTTCTCTCAAGCGCCTTGGTATTCTCTACCTGACCACCTGTGTCGGTTTGGGGTACGATTCTGTGTTACCTGATGCTTAGAGGCTTTTCCTGGAAGCAGGGCATTTATCACTTCAGCACCGTAGTGCCTCGTCGTCACGCCTCAGCGTTAAAAGAGTCCGGATTTACCTGGACCCTCCGCCTACACGCTTAAACCGGGACAACCGTCGCCCGGCTGATATAGCCTTCTCCGTCCCCCCTTCGCAGTAACACCGAGTACAGGAATATTAACCTGTTTCCCATCGACTACGCCTTTCGGCCTCGCCTTAGGGGTCGACTCACCCTGCTCCGATTAACGTTGAACAGGAACCCTTGGTCTTCCGGCGAGCGGGCTTTTCACCCGCTTTATCGTTACTTATGTCAGCATTCGCACTTCTGATACCTCCAGCATGCCTCACAGCACACCTTCGACGGCTTACAGAACGCTCCCCTACCCAACAACACATAGTGTCGCTGCCGCAGCTTCGGTGCATGGTTTAGCCCCGTTACATCTTCCGCGCAGGCCGACTCGACCAGTGAGCTATTACGCTTTCTTTAAATGATGGCTGCTTCTAAGCCAACATCCTGGCTGTCTGTGCCTTCCCACATCGTTTCCCACTTAACCATGACTTTGGGACCTTAGCTGGCGGTCTGGGTTGTTTCCCTCTTCACGACGGACGTTAGCACCCGCCGTGTGTCTCCCGTGATAACATTCTCCGGTATTCGCAGTTTGCATCGGGTTGGTAAGCCGGGATGGCCCCCTAGCCGAAACAGTGCTCTACCCCCGGAGATGAGTTCACGAGGCGCTACCTAAATAGCTTTCGGGGAGAACCAGCTATCTCCCGGTTTGATTGGCCTTTCACCCCCAGCCACAGGTCATCCGCTAATTTTTCAACATTAGTCGGTTCGGTCCTCCAGTTAGTGTTACCCAACCTTCAACCTGCCCATGGCTAGATCACCGGGTTTCGGGTCTATACCCTGCAACTTAACGCCCAGTTAAGACTCGGTTTCCCTGCGGCTCCCCTATACGGTTAACCTTGCTACAGAATATAAGTCGCTGACCCATTATACAAAAGGTACGCAGTCACACCACAAGGGTGCTCCCACTGCTTGTACGTACACGGTTTCAGGTTCTGTTTCACTCCCCTCGCCGGGGTTCTTTTCGCCTTTCCCTCACGGTACTGGTTCACTATCGGTCAGTCAGGAGTATTTAGCCTTGGAGGATGGTCCCCCCATATTCAGACAGGATACCACGTGTCCCGCCTTACTCATCGAGCTCACAGCGTGTGTGCTTTTGTGTACGGGAGTATCACCCTGTACCCTGCGACTTTCCAGACGCTTCCACTAACACACATGCTGATTCAGGCTCTGGGCTGCTCCCCGTTCGCTCGCCGCTACTGGGGGAATCTCGGTTGATTTCTTTTCCTCGGGGTACTTAGATGTTTCAGTTCCCCCGGTTCGCCTTGCAGCACTATGTATTCATGCTGCAATGATGCACTGAGTGCACCGGGTTTCCCCATTCGGACATCGACGGCTGTAGCGGTTCATATCACCTTACCGTCGCTTTACGCAGATTAGCACGTCCTTCATCGCCTCTGACTGCCAGGGCATCCACCGTGTACGCTTAGTCGCTTAACCTCACAACCCACAGGCGTTTTTCAACGCTGCGTGCTGTAAGCATTTGAGAGACTCGAACATGTCGCCTTGCTATTCCTTATTACGGAGGAATAACGCGTCATGTCGTTTCAATTTTCAGCTTGTTCCGGATTGTTAAAGAGCAAATATCTCAGACGCGTCTCCCTGCTCGCGCAGCGGAAACGGTTTTGAGATACTGTATGGAGACACCTTTCACCTGTCACCAAGCAGGTGGCGTCCCCTAGGGGATTCGAACCCCTGTTGCCGCCGTGAAAGGGCGGAGTCCTAACCGCTAGACGAAGGGGACACGATAGTGTCACGACTTCGCAGCCGTCCTGCTCATTACTTTTTATCAGACAATCTGTGTGAGCACTGCGCGGGAAGGTATCTTCAGGTAAGGAGGTGATCCAACCGCAGGTTCCCCTACGGTTACCTTGTTACGACTTCACCCCAGTCATGAATCACAAAGTGGTAAGCGCCCTCCCGAAGGTTAAGCTACCTACTTCTTTTGCAACCCACTCCCATGGTGTGACGGGCGGTGTGTACAAGGCCCGGGAACGTATTCACCGTGGCATTCTGATCCACGATTACTAGCGATTCCGACTTCACGGAGTCGAGTTGCAGACTCCGATCCGGACTACGACGCACTTTGTGAGGTCCGCTTGCTCTCGCGAGGTCGCTTCTCTTTGTATGCGCCATTGTAGCACGTGTGTAGCCCTACTCGTAAGGGCCATGATGACTTGACGTCATCCCCACCTTCCTCCGGTTTATCACCGGCAGTCTCCTTTGAGTTCCCGACCGAATCGCTGGCAACAAAGGATAAGGGTTGCGCTCGTTGCGGGACTTAACCCAACATTTCACAACACGAGCTGACGACAGCCATGCAGCACCTGTCTCAGAGTTCCCGAAGGCACCAATCCATCTCTGGAAAGTTCTCTGGATGTCAAGAGTAGGTAAGGTTCTTCGCGTTGCATCGAATTAAACCACATGCTCCACCGCTTGTGCGGGCCCCCGTCAATTCATTTGAGTTTTAACCTTGCGGCCGTACTCCCCAGGCGGTCGACTTAACGCGTTAGCTCCGGAAGCCACTCCTCAAGGGAACAACCTCCAAGTCGACATCGTTTACGGCGTGGACTACCAGGGTATCTAATCCTGTTTGCTCCCCACGCTTTCGCACCTGAGCGTCAGTCTTCGTCCAGGGGGCCGCCTTCGCCACCGGTATTCCTCCAGATCTCTACGCATTTCACCGCTACACCTGGAATTCTACCCCCCTCTACGAGACTCAAGCCTGCCAGTTTCAAATGCAGTTCCCAGGTTAAGCCCGGGGATTTCACATCTGACTTAACAGACCGCCTGCGTGCGCTTTACGCCCAGTAATTCCGATTAACGCTTGCACCCTCCGTATTACCGCGGCTGCTGGCACGGAGTTAGCCGGTGCTTCTTCTGCGGGTAACGTCAATCGGCGAGGTTATTAACCTCACCGCCTTCCTCCCCGCTGAAAGTACTTTACAACCCGAAGGCCTTCTTCATACACGCGGCATGGCTGCATCAGGCTTGCGCCCATTGTGCAATATTCCCCACTGCTGCCTCCCGTAGGAGTCTGGACCGTGTCTCAGTTCCAGTGTGGCTGGTCATCCTCTCAGACCAGCTAGGGATCGTCGCCTAGGTGGGCCATTACCCCGCCTACTAGCTAATCCCATCTGGGTTCATCCGATAGTGAGAGGCCCGAAGGTCCCCCTCTTTGGTCTTGCGACGTTATGCGGTATTAGCCACCGTTTCCAGTGGTTATCCCCCTCTATCGGGCAGATCCCCAGACATTACTCACCCGTCCGCCACTCGTCACCCAAGAGCAAGCTCTCTGTGCTACCGTCCGACTTGCATGTGTTAGGCCTGCCGCCAGCGTTCAATCTGAGCCATGATCAAACTCTTCAATTTAAAGTTTGATTTGCTGAAACGAGTTCAGCGGTGCTCATCTGTAAAACGTCATAATGAATTTCATTATGTGTTCACTCGTGAGGCTTTGATATTTTTGTGCGTCCGGGGACGCTGATATCAATCCTGCGAGTGCCCACACAGATTGTCTGATAAATTGTTAAAGAGCAGTGCGAACAGTGCGTTAGCGTCCTGTCGCGAGGTGGCGTATATTACGCTTTCCTCCTTCAGAGTCAACCTCTTTTTCAGAAGTTTTTCTCCGGCGGCTCAGTCTCCTGAACCTTCAACCCGCTTCCCGTTGCCGGTGTGCCGTGTCGATGGAGGCGCATTATAGGGAGTTTCCGCGGGCTGACAAGTGTTTCTTTGAATTAATTTGCTGAGCGCATCTTTTTTAAACGAACGGGTTAAAAACAGACGTTTCATGCCTGAATAACGCACAAAAACCGCCATTAAACGTTGTAAAGAGACCTGCCGTGGCGGATTGCGGGTGCTATTATTTTGCTTCTTGTCGCAGGATAACCCCAGAAGGACACTCAATGATAAGATCCGCGCGCAGCATGGCCGGTTTGCCATGGATAGCTGCCATGGCCTTTTTCATGCAGTCACTCGACGCCACCATACTGAATACTGCACTGCCCGCCATCGCCTCCAGCCTCGATCGTTCTCCCCTGGCCATGCAATCCGCCGTTATCAGCTACACCCTGACTGTTGCTATGTTGATTCCGGTCAGCGGCTGGCTTGCCGATCGTTTCGGCACGCGTAAGGTGTTTATCGTTGCCGTGTCACTGTTTACCCTGGGCTCACTGGCCTGTGCGCTTTCGCCTACGCTGTCGGTGCTGGTTATGTCACGCATCGTGCAGGGCGTCGGCGGCGCCATGATGATGCCGGTTGCCCGGCTGGCGCTGTTGCGTGCCTATCCGCGCAGTGAGCTGCTGCCGGTGCTCAACTTTGTCACCATGCCAGGATTAGTGGGTCCGATACTGGGACCGATGCTGGGCGGCGTTCTGGTCACCTACGCCACCTGGCACTGGATTTTCCTGATCAACATTCCAATAGGCATTCTCGGTATTGTCTTTGCACGCAAATATATGCCGGACTTCACCACCCCCAAGCGCCGCTTCGACTTTGCAGGCTTCCTATTATTCGGGGCCGGACTGGTGATGATCTCAATCGGTATTGAGCTGTTTGGCGAGCGGATTGTCTCAGCCTGGCTGGCTGGCGGGATATTACTGGGCGGGATTGTGCTGTTGCTTCTCTATATAGTGCATGCCCGGCGTCACCCTTCACCGCTGATCAGCCTGCCGATGTTTAAAACCCGCACCTTCTCAGTCGGCATCGGTGGTAACATCGCGTCACGTCTCGGCACGGGCTGCGTGCCCTTTTTAATGCCACTGATGTTGCAGGTCGGTTTTGGCTATTCAGCAATTATCGCAGGCTGCATGATGGCTCCCACCGCGATTGGCTCTATCCTGGCGAAATCCACGGTGACCCAACTGCTGCGCTGGCTGGGATACCGCCGCCTGCTGGTCGGCATTACCGCCATCATTGGCATTCTGATCGCCAGCTTCTCCCTGCAGTCGCCTGCTGAGAGCATTATTGTGCTGTTACTGCCGCTGTTTATTCTCGGCATGGCCATGTCGACACAGTTCACGGCCATGAACACGATCACGCTGGCTGATCTGGATGATGACAACGCCAGCGGCGGCAACAGCGTGCTGGCCGTGACCCAGCAGTTAGCGATCAGTTTTGGTGTGGCCGTCAGCGCCGCGGTACTGCGCTTCTATCAGGAGTTTGAAACCAGCACCATTTCACAGTTTCACGCCACGTTTCTGACCATGGGCGTGATAACCGTCTTCTCCGGGCTGACCTTTATGCTGCTGAAAAACGGGGATGGACGTAATCTGATCACCAATCGCGACAGGAAGAAAAAGTCTTAAGCCGACCCACGCACCACGAGTTCCGGCGTCAGCACCAGCGTCTGCTGGCTGGCGTCGGGATCGCTGAGACGATGGATTAAGGTGTCTATCGCCAGTTCGCCCAGGGCATCTTTTGGCTGATGAACGGTACTCAGTGGCGGAGAAAGATAACGCGCCAGTTCGATATCGTCATAGCCCATGACCGCCATCTGCTGTGGAACCTGCAGTCCCGCCTGATAGAGCGCATGGTAAACGCCGACCGCCATGGCGTCGTTGCTGGTGAACACCGCATCCGGTGGCGTGTCCAGTGCCAGCAGCTCAACCATCCCGTTGTAACCGCCCTGAAATTCAAAGTCACCGCTCACCACGTAGCCCGGCAGAATCTCAAGGCCGCTTTTTGTCATGGCGTTGCGATACCCCTGCAGACGCATGCGGGCCGGGGTCTTATCCTGCGGGCCGGCGATGCAGGCGATGCGGGTATAGCCGCTGTCGATAAGATGCTGAGTTGCCAGTTCGCCTCCCAGCAGGGCGTTATCCTGAATAATGTCACCACGCCCTTCAAATGGCGCCCAGTCCATCATGACGGCCGGGATAGAGGGATAGCGATTCAGAATGTCTGCGGAAGGGAGGTGACTTTCGGTGCACATAATCAGTAAGCCATCGACGCGCTTTTGCATCAGCGTCTCAAGGCTGCGGTTCATCCGCTCCTCATCCCCGGCGGTGTTACAGAGGATCAGGCTGTAGCCACGCTGATAGCAGCTCTCTTCGACGCCCCGCACCACCTCCGCATAGAACGGGTTACTACTGGTGGTCAGCAGCATGCCTATCGTGTGGGTCTGGTTGATCTTCAGACTGCGCGCCAGTGCCGAGGGGGCGTAATTCAGATGACGTATCGCCTGCTCGACTTTTTCCCGCACGCCTTCACTGACAAAGCGATTGTTGTTGATGACGTGCGAGACGGTGGAGGTAGAGACGCCCGCCAGGCGAGCGACATCTTTCATGGTACTCAAGCGCTTAGCCCTGCTGCTGCAAAAATTCATCGATCTCCGCGCGCCACGGCACGGAGGGCTGCGCACCCGAGCGGGTCACGGCAATCGCGGCGGCGGCGTGGGCAAATCGTACGGCCTCATAGATCGGCTTCTGCTCCAGTCGTGCGGTAATAAACGCACCATTAAAGGTATCGCCCGCCGCGATAGTATCGATCGCCTTCACGCTGAAGCCTGCAATGCGCTGGCCCTCACCCTGTTCGCTCAGCCAGACGCCGCGGCGCCCCAGCGTAATCAACACCGTGCCGATGCCCTTTGCATGTAACACTGCCGCGGCGCGGGCAGCATCTTCATCGCTGTTGACGGCGATGCCGGTCAGGCTCTCCGCTTCAGTCTCATTCGGCGTAATAATGTCGACCAGCGCCAGCAGGTCGTCAGAGAGCGGGGTGGCCGGGGCCGGATTGAGAATCACCTGAGTCTGATGCTGTCGGGCAAACGTGGCCGCGGCCAGAACGCTCTCCAGCGGTGACTCCAGCTGCATAAGAAGCGCATCGGCTGCAGCGATGACCGGCTGATGACGCGCCACACAGGCAGGCGTTAACGCCGCGTTGGCACCGGCGTAGATACCGATACTGTTTTCGCCGTCACCGTTAACGAAAATCATCGCCACGCCGGTGGACTCACCCGCAACCACTTCAACCGGGGTGGTATCAATATTGTCCTGCGCCAGCTGCTGACGAATCCGTTCACCCATGTCGTCAGCGCCCACACAGGCGATAAAGGCGATATCGGCTCCTGCGCGACCGGCGGCAACCGCCTGATTCGCACCTTTACCGCCAAACGCAATCTGATAATTCTGCCCGATCACCGTTTCACCGGGACGAGGAAAGTGCGCCAGATTAAGGATGTGGTCAGCGTTAATGCTGCCAAGAACGGCCAGTTTTGCGTTTTTGCTCATTAGGGGAGTCCGGAATAAGTGCGCCACCGGAAGGGTGGCGCGGTGCCCTGCTTTTCTTTGAGTTATTGAGTGACCAGCTTCAGGTCGACCGGATTGATCGCCTGCACTTTTTCACCCTTCAGCACTTTATCAGCGGTATCCACGCCGATCATGCCAATTTTGTCCGGCATCTGTGCCACGGTCGCGGACAGTTTGCCACTTTCTACCGCTTTCACGCCATCCGCCGTGCCGTCAAAACCGACCACGATCACACCGGTTTTACCGGCGGTCTGCAGCGCGCGCAGAGCACCCAGAGCCATTTCATCGTTCTGCGCGAAGACGGCCTGCACATCCGGGTGGGCCTGCAGCAGGTTCTGCATAACGTTCAGCCCTTTGGTGCGGTCAAAGTCAGCGGGCTGGCTGGCGAGGATCTGGAACTTATGCGCATCGGCAGCCTGTTTGAAACCTTCGCCACGTTCACGGGCCGCGGAGGTCCCGGCAATGCCCTGCAGCTCAATAATTTTCGCGTTTTCACCGACTTTTTTGGCGATGAAGTCACCGGCCATTTTACCGCCGAACCGGTTATCGGAGGCGACATGGCTGACAACTTTGCCCTGTGACGCGACGCGATCCAGTGTGATGACCGGGATGTTCGCCTGATTAGCCATCTTCACGGCATTGCCTACAGCATCCGAGTCGGTAGGGTTGATCAGCAGCAGTTTAGTGCCGCGCACCGTCAGATCCTGCACGTTTGCCAGCTCTTTCGCCGGATTGTTTTGTGAATCCAGCACCACCAGGTTGTAGCCCAGCTTATCGGCTTCTTTCTGCGCACCCTCTTTCAGCGAAACAAAGAAGGGGTTATTCAGGGTCGAAACCACCAGAGCGATGGTCTCTTTTGCCATGGCGCTGGTACTGAGAGTTGCGCCAAGGATGATGGCCAGTGCGGTTAACTTTTTCATCTTATTATCCTGTGTAAGGTCAGAGTTATTTACTGCTTTTATTATCCACCAGCACCGCCAGCAGGATGACTACCGCTTTAACGATCATCTGGTAGTAAGAAGAGACGCCCATCAGGTTCAGGCCGTTGTTCAGGAAGCCGAGGATCAGCGCACCGATCAGCGTGCCGAAAATACGCCCTTTACCGCCCGCCAGACTGGTGCCACCCAGCACCACCGCGGCAATCGCATCCAGCTCATAGCCGGTGCCCGCAGTAGGTTGTGCCGAAGAGAGACGGGCCACTTCAATCGTGCCCGCCAGCGCCGCCAGCATGCCACTCAGTGAATAGACGATGATTTTGACGCGATTTACATTGATGCCGGAGAGACGGGTAGCCGCTTCGTTACCGCCCAGCGCATAGATATAACGGCCCAGGCGGGTATGCTGCAGCATGTACCAGGCGGCGATAAAGACCAGCGCCATCAGCCAGACCGGTGCAGGCACACCCAGCGGGCGACCAATACCAAACCAGCCCAGCAAATCGGCATTGGCGCTGAATCCGGTGTTAATCGGGCTGCCGTCGGTATAGACCATGGTAACGCCGCGTAACAGCAGCATCATGACCAGCGTGGCAATAAACGCCTGTACCCTGCCGCGCGCCACGATGGTGCCGGTCAGGGCACCGATTGCCGCCCCCAGCGCCAGCGAGGCAGCCACCGCCACCAGGGCATTGACCTCCATACCCACCAGCGACGCGCCTACCGCACCTGTCAGTGCCAGCAGCGATCCCACAGAGAGGTCGATACCGGAAGTCAGGATCACCAGCGTCATCCCGACCGCCATAATGGCATTCACCGAGGTCTGCTGCAGAATGTTGAACAGGTTCGCGACGGTAAAGAAGTTCGGACTCTGACTGGCGACCACGGCGATCAGCACCATCAGCGCAATCAGCGACTTCTGCTCCAGTAACCAGCTTTTGCTAAACCAGCGGCGGCTGGCAGGTAACGTTTGGGTTGTCATACCACTAAATCCTCGCTGTGTTGCTTGCCTACGGCGGCGGCCATCAGACGTTCCTGAGTGGCGTCTTCCCGGGAAAATTCGCCGCTGATACGGCCTTCATGCATCACCAGAATCCGGTCGCTCATGCCCAGCACTTCCGGCATTTCCGAGGAAACGAGGATGATGCTCAGCCCTTCGGCCTTGAACTGGTTAATCAGTTGATAGATCTCTTTCTTCGCGCCGACATCCACACCGCGGGTCGGTTCGTCCAGAATCAGTACGTTGGGCCGGGTCATCAGTCCGCGGGCAATCGCCACTTTCTGCTGGTTACCCCCGGAAAGCAGGCCAATCGGCTGCTCCATTGAGGGCGTTTTCACATTGAACAGCCGGATAAAATCGCCGACCGCCAGCTGCTCTGCCGCGTGCTTCAGTGACCCGCTGCCGCGACTGAAATAACGTAACGCCGTCAGCGACATGTTCTCTTTTACCGACATGCCCAGCACCAGGCCGTCGCGCTTACGATCCTCGGAGATATAGACGATGCCGTTAGCCAGCCCATCCTGTGGCGAACGCGTTACCACTTCGCGGCCGCTGAGCCACAGTTTGCCTTCGTGGCGCGGCAGCGCGCCGTAAAGCACCTTCATCAGTTCGGTACGGCCCGCGCCCATCAGGCCGGAGATACCCAAAATTTCGCCTTTGCGCAGGCTGAAGCTGACCTTATCCACGCCCGGTCCGCTGACGTTTTCCACTTTCAGCCGCACGTCGCCGGGCGCCTGATCCAGACGGGGATATTGATCTTCCAGTTTGCGCCCGACCATCATCTCGATCAGGCTCTCTTCGGTCAGCGCGCTGACCGGACGCTCCGCAATAAACTGCCCGTCGCGGAACACCGTGACGTCATCGCAGATCTCAAAGATCTCTTTCATGCGATGCGAGATGTAGACGATGCCGCAGCCCTGCGCTTTCAGCTCATTGATCACCCGGAACAGCGACAGCGTTTCGGTGTCGGTCAGCGCGTCGGTCGGCTCATCCATGATGATCACCTGCGATTCAAAGCTCAGCACTTTGGCGATTTCGACCATTTGCTGATCGCCAATCGACAGCTCGCCCACCAGCTTGTGGCTGCTGAAGCGCAGATTGAGGCGTTTGAGCAGCGCGTCGGCTTCGGCATACATGCGTTGCCACTGAATGCGGCCAAACCGGCTGACATATTCGCGACCAAGAAAAATGTTCTCCGCCACGGTTAACTGCGGGATCAGGTTCAGTTCCTGATGGATGATGCCAATGCCCGCTTCCTGCGACGCTTTCGGCCCACTGAAGCGGGTCTCTTTGCCGAGCCAGCGCAGCGTACCGGCATCATACTGGTAGATCCCGGTCAGGACTTTCATCATGGTGGACTTGCCTGCGCCGTTCTCTCCGACCAGCGCCATCACGCGACCTGCGCGGACATTCAGCGAGGCACCCTTAAGGGCTTTCACCCCCGGAAAGGATTTTTCAATGCCGTCGAGTTGCAGTAAAGGTTGCATAGCGGCCTCAGAAGGTCACACCGGCGCTGAGGATGACATTGGCAAACGGAGAGCACTCCCCGCTGCGAATGACCGCCTGGCTACGCTGCGTGTGTTGTTTGAACTGTTCATGCGAGAGGTAGCGGATGGTGATGACGTTCCCCTGCTGCTGCTGCAGGGCTTCGAGTGCGGCAATCAGCGCACGGTGAAGAGGCGGATTGTGCTGCTGAATCTCCTCCGCCATCAGGGCGCTTTCTACCTGCATCTCCAGGGCAACCGCATTCACCACCTGCATAAAATCGGGCGTACCCGGCGTGAGCGCCAGATCAATACGCTGCGGACCGGCCGGAATCGGCAGGCCAGCATCCGCAATCGTCAGCGTATCCGTGTGTCCCAGGCGGGCAATCACATGAGAGAGTTCAGCGTTTAACAGGCGACCTTTTTTCATCTTTTCACTCCACAGCGAAACGTTTCGCTGACAGGAGTGTATGAAATGCCGCCATCAACTCAACCGGCAAAGAAGAAATCTGTGATCGCTATCGAAACGTTTCGCTTACGCGGGCGAGAATTTGAATTAGGGCAGGAGAGGGGCTGAAAAAAGGATCGTGAAGGCAGTCTCAGGCGGCTGGCAAACTTAACGCCGGAAAAAACGGGCAGCAAGGGTTCAGCACAAAACAGAGAGGAGATGGACAGAGGAGGAAAGCGTCCCGCGCCAGGAGAGGCGCGGGCCTGAAAAAAAGATTAAGGCAGTTTCTTAACCTGTTTGACGTCCATCTCAATGCTGTTGAAATCTTTATCCAGCTCACCCGTCAACTCAACATTGTCTTTCGGTGAGATGGTCTGGCCGTTCCAGTGCTTGTGGTCGATTTCGACTTTCATCGTGCCGGTCTGGTCGCGGAACAGATAATCTTCATCGCCGATCTGTTTCTCCAGCTTGCCGCGCACGGTGATCCAGCTGTCATCTTTCATCTCTTCCGCCTGCTTCACCGTCACCACACTGGTCTGGTCGGCACGAAAACCGCCCTGGCCAGCGGCAGCCTTCGTCTGTGCGGCGGGCGCACTGGGATCAACAAATCCGCCCTGCTGTGCAGCAAAAACCGGCGCGGAAGCCAGCATAACGACGGTCAGAATAGCAGCGTGCTTTTTCATGGTGTACCCCTTTTTTAGTGGTCGGTCCGGGTGGAACAGGCCCAGTTGACCACAGAGTTCTTAACAGCTTCTTAAGCATTAAAAATAGACGATATTTGCCGGAATCCGCTGTACAAGCAGGAGGTGGCTTCGTATAAAACGCTATCGGAACAGGGAGACATCATGCGTATTTTACTGATTGAAGACGATCGCTTAATTGGTGACGGTATTAAGGCAGGGCTGAGCAGGCTGGGCTTCAGCGTTGACTGGTTTACCTCCGGTGAGGCGGGCTTTAACGCGCTGGACGCGGCCCCCTGGGATGCGGTGATTCTGGATCTCTCTCTGCCCGAACGCGACGGGCTCGATATTCTGCGACAGTGGCGACAGCAGGGCAAAGATGTTCCGGTGTTAATCCTTACCGCGCGCGATGCGCTCGATCAGCGGGTCGAAGGGCTGCAGCAGGGTGCCGATGACTATCTGTGTAAACCTTTTGCCCTGACCGAGGTGGCCGCGCGCCTGCAGGCGTTGATTCGCCGCCGGCACGGCCAGCTTCAGCCTGAACTTCGTCACGGCAATGTGGTGCTGATCCCCGGCGGTCACAGCGTGATGCGTGAGGGCGAAACCATTGCGCTGAAAAGCCGGGAGCTGGCGCTGCTGGAGCTGTTTATGCGAAATCCCGGTCGGGTGCTGACGCGCAGCCAGCTGGAGGAGAAGCTCTACAGCTGGGATGCCGATGTCTCCAGCAATGCGGTGGAGGTGCATATCCATCATCTGCGTAAAAAGCTGGGCAGTCAGTTCATCCGCACGCTGCACGGCGTCGGTTATACCCTGGGAGCCGCCGAATGCGATCAATGAGCCTGTTTCTGCGGCTTGGCATCGGTTTTGTGCTGCTGGTCGCTTTCTGCTGGGTCAGTGCCAGCCTCAGTGCCTGGCATCAGACGCGTGAAACCCTGGATGAACTCTTCGATACCCAGCAGATGCTGCTGGCAAAGCGTCTGCTGACACTGGATTTTTCGACGCTGGAGAACACCACGCTGCCAAAAACCAAAGCGATCCTGCGCCACCATCGCGGCGAACAGGATGACGACGCCCTGGCGTTTGCCGTCTTCACGCATGACGGCAGGCAGGTGATGAACGATGGAGATAATGGTCGCTATCTGCCGTTCGACGCAGCATCTCAGGGATTCCATGAAGGTCAGCTCACGAATGATGATGACCGCTGGCGATTTGTCTGGCTCACCACTCCCGACAAGCAGTTTCGCGTGGTGGTCGGCCAGGAGCTGGAGTACCGGGATGACATGACGCAGGACGTAATGAAAGCGAGCGTGCTGCCCTGGTTGATCGCGCTGCCGTTTATGTTGCTGCTGCTGATGGGGCTGGTCTGGTCTGAACTGCGCCCGCTGAAGAGGCTGGCGAAGCAGCTGGCGCAGCGCGCGCCCGATGATGATACGCCGCTGCAGGCCGGGCGGGTGCCGAAAGAGGTCCAGCCGCTGATGGTGGCGCTGAATGGCCTCTTCCGCCGCATCAGCGCCATGATGCAGCGCGAACGGCGCTTTACCGCCGACGCGGCGCACGAGCTGCGCAGTCCGCTGGCTGCACTGCAGGTGCAAAGCGAAGTCATTCAGCTGACGGCGGATGATGAGGTGATGCGCACCCATGCGCTGCAGCAGCTGGATGCGGGGATCCTGCGCGCCACGCGGCTGGTGGATCAGCTGCTGACGCTCTCGCGGGTGGAAGCCGACGATGCGCGCAGTGCCTTCGGGCCGGTGGCGCTGAAGCGCACGGTTCAGGAGACGCTGGCCGCCCAGCTGCCGCTGGCGGATAAAGCGGGCGTGACGCTGCGGCTGCATGCCGACGCCGATCCGCAGATTCAGGGGCATGCGCTGCTGCTGTCACTGCTGGTGCGTAATCTGCTGGATAACGCCATTCGTTATACGCCAGCAGGCAGTGAAGTTGATGTGCGGTTACAGGCGAACAGCCTGGCGGTGGAGGATAACGGCGAGGGATTGAGTGAAGCCGACCGCCAGCGTCTTGGTGAGCGTTTCTGGCGACCGCCCGGTCAGGAGAAGAGTGGCAGCGGACTGGGACTCTCGATTGTGCGTAATATTGCCCAGCTGCACGGGATGCAGGTGAGCTTCAGCCAGCGTCCCGGCAGCGGCCTGTGCGTCACGCTGCGCTGGTCCGCGCCCACCCCGTAAGGCGGGCGCGACCCGTCAAATCTCGACCTGGGTGCCCAGCTCGATAACCCGGTTTGGCGGGATCTCGAACTGGTCTGGTGCGCGCAGTGCGTTGCGCTGCAGCGCCAGGAAGAGTTTGCCGCGCAGGCGCAGATACCAGGGGCGTTTGCCGATGATCAGCGACTCGTGCGACATAAAGAACGACGTCTCCATCATGCGGCAGTTCAGCCCTTCCAGCCCGCAGCGATGGAAAATCTCCTCAACGTTAGGCGTTTCACGCCAGCCGTAACTGGCGACCACCCGCCAGAAGGTCGGTGAGAGCTGCTCAATCGTCACACGCCGCACGTTGTGAACGTAGGGCGCATCTTCCGTTCTCAGCGTCAGCAGCACCACGCGCTCATGCAATACCTTGTTATGCTTGAGGTTATGCAGCATGGCAAACGGAATCACATTCAGCGCACGCGACATATAGACCGCGGTGCCCGGCACACGAACCGGCGGCGATTTCTCCAGCGAGGCGATCATCGCCTCCAGGGAGTTACCGTGCTCATGCATGCGACGCAGCAGGCGGAAACGCTCGCTTTTCCACGTCGTCATAATGATAAACATCACCAGACCGAGGCAGAGCGGCAGCCAGCCACCGGAGAAGATTTTCACCAGGTTGGCGGTAAACAGCGGCACGTCGATAAAGAGCAGCAGCACCAGGATGAGGCCGACGGCCAGCTTTTGCCAGTGCCAGTTTTTAATGGCCACGGTGCAGACGAGGATCGAGGTCAGGACCATGGTGCCGGTCACGGCGATACCGTAGGCCGCCGCCAGGTTACTCGAATGCTCAAAGCTGATAATCACAATCAGCACGGCGAAATAGAGCACCCAGTTGATGGCCGGAATATAGATCTGACCCGACTCGCGCTCAGAGGTGTGGATGATACGCATCCCAGGCAGATAGCCCAGTCGCACCGCCTGACGCGTCAGCGAGAAGACGCCAGAGATAACCGCCTGTGAGGCGATAACGGTGGCCAGCGTCGCCAGAATCAGCATCGGGATTAGCGCCCAGTCCGGGGCCAGCAGGAAGAAGGGGTTTTTAATCGCTTTCGGATCGCTGAGCAGCAGCGCGCCCTGACCAAAGTAGTTCAGCACCAGCGACGGCAGCACCACCGAGAACCAGGCCAGCCGGATCGGCACTTTGCCGAAGTGGCCCATATCCGCATAGAGTGCCTCCACGCCGGTAATCGCCAGCACGACAGCGCCCAGCGCGAAGAACGAGACCGACTTGTAGTGCAGGAAGAACTCAATGGCATAGGCGGGATTGAGTGCGTGCAGCACTTCCGGGTTTTTCATGATGCCGCAGGCCCCCAGGACCGCCAGCACCAGGAACCAGATCAGCATCACGGGCGCGAACAGTTTGCCCACCATACCGGTGCCATGTTTCTGAATCACAAACAGCAGCGTCAGCACCGCAATCGACATCGGCACAATAAAAGGATCCAGTGACGGCGCGGCAATCTCCAGGCCCTCAATCGCGGACATCACCGAAATGGCCGGAGTGATCACCACCTCCCCGTAGAAGAAGCTGCCGCCAATCAGTCCCATGATCACCAGCACCGCCGTGGCGCGCGCACCGGTGTGGCGGCCCGCCAGCGACATCAGGGTCAGAATACCGCCCTCTCCGGCGTTGTCGGCGCGCATCACATAACTGATATATTTGAGTGAGACCACTAGCACCAGCAGCCAGAAAATCAGCGACAGAAAGCCAAACACCGCTTCCCGTTCAACGCCGAAACCAAACTGTCCGGAGAGACATTCACGCAGGGTATAGAGCGGACTGGTGCCGATATCCCCGTAAACAACACCAATCGCGGCCAGCGTTAATCCGGGAAGGGACTGCTTATTATCTGAGCTCATAGAGTTATCTTTTGTTGGAGTCTGAGAGGCGCAAACACCCCTCGCTCAGGCCATCAAAAAGCGCACAGTATGCACGTATTGGTGAAAATTCCTATACCCGCTTCGCCTTGCTCGCCGGATAACGGGGGCGCTTCAGGCGGTAAAATGTCAGTGGATACCGCGTGATAGCAGGCAAACCTTCTGATACAAAAAAGCTGACAGCTATCAACGCTTTCACGCATGATGATCTATAGAGTAAGGCGCTTGCTTAAGCGCGGCGGCCCGTCGATCGTAAGGACATTGAAGTGATTATGGCTCAACCCCATCTTTTGGCAGAAAGAATTTCTCGCCTGAGCAATGCGTTAGAAAAAGGATTGTATGAGCGGCATCATGCCATTCGCCTTTGCCTGCTGGCGGCGCTGAGCGGTGAAAGCGTGTTCCTGCTGGGCCCGCCCGGCATCGCCAAGAGCCTGATAGCACGCCGCCTCAAATATGCCTTTCAGCACGCCCGCGCCTTTGAATATCTGATGACCCGTTTCTCGACGCCGGAAGAGGTGTTTGGCCCGCTCTCTATTCAGGCGCTGAAGGATGAAGGGCGCTATCAGCGCCTCACTAAAGGGTATCTGCCCGACGCAGAGATTGTGTTTCTGGATGAGATCTGGAAAGCCGGCCCGGCGATTCTGAATACCCTGCTGACCGCCATCAACGAACGCCGCTTCCGTAATGGTGACAGCGAAGAGACCATCCCGATGCGTCTGCTGGTCACCGCCTCCAATGAACTTCCGGAAGCGGACAGCGGTCTTGAGGCGCTCTATGACCGGATGCTGATCCGCCTGTGGCTGGATAACGTGCATGAGAAGCAGAACTTCCGCAGCATGCTGACCCACCAGCAGGATGAACACGCCAATCCGGTGGCGGAATCTCTGCGCATCAGCGATGAGGAGTATGCGCAGTGGCAGCTCAGCATCAGCCAGGTGGGGCTGCCGGATGCCGTTTTCGAGCTGATCTATCAGCTGCGTCAGCAGCTGGAGAGCCAGCCTGCCGCCCCCTACATTTCCGATCGTCGCTGGAAAAAAGCCATTCACCTGTTACAGGCCAGCGCCTTTTACAGCGGACGCAGCGCGATTGCGCCGATAGACCTGATCCTGCTGAAAGATTGCCTCTGGCACGACGTGGCGTCCATGCAGCTGCTGGAACGCGAAATCGACCAGCTGATGACACAACACGCCTGGCAGCAGCAGCCGATGCTGCTGAAACTGCATCAGATCAAAGCCCGTCGTCTGGCGCTGCAGCAACAGCAGAGCGTGGCGCAGGCCATCACGCTGGAGAAGCACAGCGGCATGTTCAGCCGCAAGCCGCACTACGATATGCCCGAAAGCCTCACCGATGAGCAGCTGACGCTGATGCTGCAAAAGCCGCTGATGCTGCACGATATGCAGGTTACCCACCTGGTGATCGCGCGTGATGCGCTGAACCAGTGGCTGCAGAAAGGGGGCGAGGTGCGCGGCAAGCTCAACGGCATCGGCTTTGCTCAGAGCCTGGATCTTCAGGTGGATGCGCAGCACTGCCTGGCGATCCGCGATGTCAGTCTGCAGGCATCGCGGCTGACCCTGCCCGGCGTCAGCAACAGCGAGCCGCTGCCCGGTGAGATTACCGAGGCGCTGGATGCACTGGAGAGTGAACTGCGCACCCAGCGGCATCTCTTCAGTCAGCATCAGCGCTGCCTGTTTATCAGCGACGACTGGCTGGCGCGGGTCGAAACCAGCCTGCAGGATGTGGCAGAGCAGCTGAAACAGGCGCGTAAATGATCTCCGTGGAGACGCTCAGCACCCTGCTCTCGGTGGGGGAGACCGAACTGATTGAAGAGCTGATCGTCGCCCTGCTGGCCTCCCCACAGCTTGCGCTGTTTTTTGAAAAGTTTCCCGGGCTGAAAAAAGCGCTGCTGCGTGATGTGCCGCGCTGGCGGGCCGAGATCAACGCGGAACTCAAAGCCACCCCGGTTCCGGCCACGCTGGCAGAGGAGTTTCAGCTCTTTCAGCGGGTTCAGCTCCTCAGCGATCGTGAATTTATCCACCAGCTGGATGCGACGCTTCAGGCGCTGCAAAGCCTGCCTTCGCCCTTCCTGGATGAAGCGAACCGGCTGTTGCAGCACACCGATATCCACCATCTCAGCAGCGCGCAGCACCAGCTTTTTCTGCAGCGCTGGCGGCTGAGTCTGACCTTACAGACCCTGACACTGAATCAGCAGCTGCTGGAGCAGCAGCGCGAACGCCTGCTGGCGGAGCTGCAGCAGCGCATGGCGCTGAGCGGTCAGCTGGCCCCGATCCTGGGCGACGATGATGAAGCGGCGGCAGGCCGGTTATGGGACATGAGCAAAGCGTCACTGCAGCCCGGCGACTATCAGCTGATGCTGCAATATGGTGATTTTCTCGCGCAGCAACCGGAGCTGCTGAAGCTGGCACAGCAGCTGGGCCGTAGTCGGGAGGCTAAATCGGTGCCGTCACAGGATGCCCCGATGGAGGCCTTTCACCATCTGGTGCAGGAGCCCGCGTCCGTGCCGGAAGAGGTGAGCGGCATTCATCAGAGCGATGACGTACTGCGTCTGCTGCCGCCGGAGTTAGCCGCGCTGAGCATCAGCGAACTGGAGCTGGAGTTTTACCGGCGCCTGGTTGAGAAACGGCTGCTGACCTACCGTCTGCAGGGCGAGGCCTGGCACGAAAAAGTGACGATGCGGCCGGCCAGCCATCAGCAGCATGAGGAGCAGCCCCGCGGGCCGTTTATCGTCTGCGTGGATACCTCCGGCTCAATGGGGGGCTTCAACGAGCGCTGCGCAAAAGCGTTTTGTCTGGCGCTGCTGAAAGTCGCGCTGGCCGACCGGCGTCGCTGCTACATCATGCTGTTTGCCCATGAAGTCATCGGCTACGAGCTGACCGGGGAAGATGGGCTGGAACAGGCGATTCGCTTTCTCAGCCAGCGCTTTCGTGGCGGCACCGATCTGGCCGCCTGCCTCTCCTCGGTGGTGAACCGGATGGAGGGCGCACTGTGGCAGGAAGCGGATGCGGTCATCGTCTCCGATTTCATCGCCCAGCGTCTGCCGGAAGAGGTGATCGGGGCGATAAAACAGCGCCAGCGACACAATCAGCAACGTTTTCACGCGGTGGCCATGTCGGCCCACGGGAAACCCGGTATTCTGCGCATCTTCGACCATATCTGGCGTTTCGATACCGGCATGAAAAGCCGCCTTCTGCGTCACTGGCGCCGTTAAGTCATCTGGCAGAAAAGCTTCTTTGCTATAGTTTACCGTTTCACTTACTCAGCAATCTGGAGCTTCCTGTGACGCTTGCTCAACCCCACCGCGATCTGCCTGCACCTACGCGGACGTTATTGCTCTCCGGCCAGAATAGCGAACAAAAACGTGCCGATTTGCTGGCCTATTTCCATCAGACCTGGGAGCAGTATGAGAGTCTGTTTACCTGTCTGGCGGATCCGCAGGCCTGGTTCACCAAAGCCATTCCGCTGCGCCACCCCCTGATTTTCTATTTCGGTCACACGGCGACCTTCTACATTAATAAGCTGATGGCCGGACGTCTCATCGACGCGCGTCTGAACGATCGCATCGAAGCGATGATGGCGATCGGGGTGGATGAGATGAGCTGGGACGATCTCAACGACAGTCACTACGACTGGCCCACCGTCGATGAAGTGCGTGAATACCGGGGACGCGTGAAAGCCCTGGTCAGCGATCTCATCCAGACCATGCCGCTCACTCTGCCGATCGACTGGGAAAGTCCGGCCTGGGTGATCCTGATGGGCATCGAGCATGAGCGCATCCATCTGGAAACCTCCAGCGTGCTGATCCGCCAGCTTCCGATTGAGTGGGTTAAGCCGCAGTCCGCATGGCCCATCTGTCCGCTGGCGCGCCACCAGCGTCAGGCCGTTCCGGCCAACGCCCTGCTGCCGATGCCCGGCGGCACGGTCACGCTGGGTAAAACTGACGACACCTACGGCTGGGATAATGAGTATGGCCGCCAGCAGATTACGCTGCAGCCGTTCCAGGCGAGCAAAATGCTGGTCAGCAACGCAGAATTTCTGGCCTTCGTCGAGGCGGGAGGATATCAGGATCGTCGCTGGTGGGATGATGAAGGCTGGGGCTGGTGTCAGTTTGCCAAAGCAGAGATGCCCACCTTCTGGGTTGGCACACCTGCGATGCCCGATCAGCTGAAACTGCGTCTGATGTGTGAAGAGGTGGCGATGCCCTGGGACTGGCCTGCCGAGGTCAATCAGCTGGAAGCCGCCGCCTTCTGCCGCTGGAAAGCAGATCAGACGGGGCTGGCGATTCAGCTTCCCTGCGAAGCGGAGTGGACTCAGCTGCGCGAACAGGTTGCCGGCGACCAGCCGCAATGGGAGCAGGCACCGGGCAACATTAACCTGGCTTACTGGGCCTCCTCGTCACCGGTCGATCTGTTCGCCCAGGGCGACTTCTTCGATATCGTCGGCAACGTCTGGCAGTGGACCACCACGCCAATTAACGGCTTCGAAGGCTTCCGGGTCCATCCGCTTTACGACGATTTCTCGACGCCGACGTTTGATGGTAAACACTCGCTGATCAAAGGGGGCAGCTGGATATCCACCGGCAATGAAGCCCTGAAATCGGCACGCTATGCGTTTCGCCGCCACTTCTTCCAGCATGCCGGTTTCCGCTATGTGGTGTCCGGGCACAGGGAGAGCATGGCGCTGAATCCGTATGAGTCTGACGCCATGGTGTCGCAGTATCTCGACTTCCAGTATGGCCCGCGCTATTTCGGCGTGGAAAACTATGCCGAAAGCCTGGTGAAGCTGGCGCTGAATTACACCCGCGCCCGGGGCGACGCCCTGGATATCGGCTGCGCGACCGGACGCGCCAGTTTCGAACTGGCCCGCCACTTCGAACGCGTCACCGGCATGGACTACTCGGCGCGCTTCATCGATGTGGCGCTGCAGCTGACCAGCGGTGAAGATTTCCGCTATCTCCTGCCTCAGGAGGGCGATCTGGTCGAGTATCGTCAGGTTCGCCTGAAAGATTTCGATCTGGAGAGCGATCTGGCGCAGCGAATCCGCTTTGTGCAGGGGGACGCCTGCAACCTGAAGCCGCAACCGGCCGGTTACGATCTGGTGCTTGCCTCCAATCTGATCGATCGTCTGCGTCAGCCCGCGCGCTTCCTGCAGGATGTGACGCCGATGCTGCGTCCGGGCGGCATTCTGCTGCTCTCATCGCCTTACACCTGGCTGGAAGATTTCACGCCGAAAGAGAACTGGCTGGGCGGCGTGCGGGAAAACGGAGAGGCCCTGACGACCCTGCAGGCGCTGCAACGGCTGCTGGCCGCCGACTTCGAGCTGATCGATGAACCGCAGGATGTGCCGTTCGTGATCCGCGAAACGGCCCGCAAGTTCCAGCATACGCTGGCGCAGGTCACCGTCTGGCGCAAACGCTAAGCAACCCGGCAGCGGCGCCCGTCGCTGCCGGGAGTTGCCTGAACCACTATTTTGCTGCACATTCACCCTTGTTCACTTAAGCAGACCCACAACGAGGATGGCCATGGCCGAACATCTGCAGCTCGACAACCTGGATCGCGGCATTCTGAATGCCCTGCTGGAGAATGCGCGCACCGCTTACGCCGAGCTGGCAAAGCAGTTTAATGTCAGTCCCGGCACCATTCATGTGCGCGTGGAGAAGATGAAGCAGGCGGGTATTATCCTGGGCACGCGGGTGGATATCGATCCGCGCCAGCTGGGGTTTGATGTCTGCTGCTTTATCGGCATTATCCTGAAGAGCGCGCGTGACTATCCGGCGGCGCTGAGCAAACTGGATGCGCTGGATGAGGTGGTTGAAGCCTGGTACACCACCGGTCACTACAGCATCTTTATTAAGGTGATGTGCCGGTCAATCGATGCCCTGCAGCAGGTGCTGATCAACAAGATCCAGACCATTGATGAAATTCAGTCAACCGAAACCCTGATCTCGCTGCAAAACCCAATCATGCGTACCATCAAGCCCTGATCGTTCCTTTCCCTGTGCATAATCTTATCCCTGACGAATGTGGCGGCTGACAACGGCTGCGTTCGCCTTTCCCGATCCATTAACCCTGTTGTCCACAGGTGGATCACCGCTTGATCACAGCGTACAATGCTCGCCTTACTGTCCGGGAGAGCAAGATGGCCGATATTACCTTAATCAGTGGCAGTACTCTGGGAAGCGCCGAGTATGTGGCTGAACATCTGGAAGAAAAATTACAGGAAGCAGGCTTCTCCACGCAGCTGCTGCATGGCCCGGAGCTGGATGAGGTGCCGCAGACCGGTATCTGGCTGGTGGTCTGCTCAACGCATGGTGCCGGCGATATCCCTGACAATCTGCTGCCACTCGCTGAAGCTATCCGCGACAGCCAGCCCGATCTTTCTCAGGTTCGCTTTGGCGCTGTCGGACTCGGCAACCATGAGTACGATCTCTTTTGCGGCGCGATCCGCCAGATTGATGCGCTGCTGACCGCACAGGGGGCGCAGCGGATAGGCGATCGTCTGGAGATTGACGTGCTGGAGCATGAGATCCCTGAAGATCCGGCAGAGGCCTGGCTGGAAACGTGGAAAAACGCGATCTGAATCGCGGACGGGGATCGCGAAATAGTGACGATCCCCAGTGGAAGATGCTGATTTTATCCTTTTCCGCTCGATTATTTTGTGGATAACTACCCTCTTTTACTGCGTATAA